>NZ_CP118618.1:0-4108877 GCF_045780835.1 Pantoea sp. GABEPS69
GTGTCACTTACGCTCTGGCAACAGTGTCTTGCCCGTTTGCAGGATGAGCTTCCTGCCACCGAATTCAGCATGTGGATTCGACCGCTGCAGGCGGAGTTAAACGACAATACGCTGGCCTTGTATGCACCAAATCGGTTTGTGCTCGACTGGGTACGAGATAAATACATCAATAACATCAACGGGCTGCTGAACGAATTCTGCGGCGTAGACGTGCCTTTGCTGCGTTTCGAAGTCGGGACGCGTTCCGTGCAGCAGCAGCCTGCGGCAATGAGCCAGCCGGCGATGGCGAGCGTCAGCGCGCCCGCCCCGGTCGAGAGCCGTCCCGCGCCGGCGCAGATCCTGCGCCCAAGCTGGGACAACGTCCCGGCGCCGGCCGATGTGACCTACCGCTCCAATGTGAATAACCGCCACAACTTCGATAACTTCGTAGAGGGTAAATCCAACCAGCTGGCACGCGCGGCGGCGCGTCAGGTGGCGGACAATCCCGGCGGCGCCTATAACCCGCTCTTCCTTTATGGCGGCACCGGCCTGGGCAAAACCCACCTGCTGCACGCGGTCGGCAACGGCATCATCGCGCGCAAGCCGAATGCCAAAGTGGTCTATATGCACTCCGAGCGCTTTGTGCAGGATATGGTGAAGGCGCTGCAAAACAACGCCATTGAAGAGTTCAAGCGCTACTACCGCTCCGTCGACGCGCTGCTTATCGATGACATTCAGTTCTTCGCCAATAAAGAGCGCTCACAGGAGGAGTTTTTCCACACCTTCAACGCGCTGCTGGAAGGCAATCAGCAGATCATTTTGACCTCAGACCGTTATCCTAAAGAGATCAACGGCGTGGAAGATCGGCTGAAGTCGCGCTTCGGCTGGGGCCTGACGGTCGCCATCGAGCCGCCGGAGCTGGAAACGCGCGTGGCGATTCTGATGAAAAAAGCGGATGAGAACGATATTCGTCTGCCGGGCGAGGTCGCCTTTTTTATCGCCAAACGCCTGCGCTCCAACGTGCGTGAGCTGGAAGGGGCGCTGAACCGCGTGATCGCCAACGCTAACTTTACCGGCCGCGCCATCACTATCGATTTTGTGCGCGAAGCGCTGCGCGATCTGCTGGCGCTGCAGGAAAAGCTGGTCACCATCGACAATATTCAGAAGACGGTGGCCGAGTATTACAAAATTAAGGTCGCGGATCTGCTGTCCAAGCGCCGTTCGCGCTCGGTCGCGCGCCCACGCCAGATGGCGATGGCGATGGCGAAAGAGTTAACGAACCATAGTCTGCCGGAGATCGGCGACGCGTTCGGCGGCCGCGACCATACCACGGTGCTTCACGCCTGCCGTAAAATCGAGCAGCTGCGCGAAGAGAGCCACGACATAAAAGAAGATTTCTCTAATCTCATCCGAACTTTATCCTCCTGACGCTATGAAATTTATTGTTGAACGTGAGCAGTTGCTAAAGCCGCTGCAGCAAGTCAGCGGCCCGTTAGGCGGGCGCCCGACGCTGCCGATCCTGGGAAATCTGCTGATGCAGGTCAACGACGGCACGCTGTTGCTGACCGGCACCGATCTGGAAATGGAGATGGTGGCGCGCGTCGCGCTGACCCAGCCGCACGAGCCGGGCGCCACCACCGTCCCGGCGCGTAAATTCCTCGACATCTGTCGCGGACTGCCCGAAGGCGCGGAGATTAACGTCACGCTGGAAGGCGAACGCATGCTGGTGCGCTCCGGGCGCAGCCGCTTTTCGCTCTCGACCCTGCCGGCCAGCGACTTTCCTAATCTGGACGACTGGCAGAGCGAAGTGGAGTTTACGCTGCCGCAGGCGACGCTGAAGCGTCTGATCGAGGCGACGCAGTTCTCGATGGCCCATCAGGACGTGCGCTACTACCTCAACGGCATGCTGTTTGAGACCGAAGGCGAAGAGCTGCGCACCGTCGCCACCGACGGCCACCGTCTGGCGGTCTGCTCGATGCCGATTGGTCAGGCGCTGCCGAACCATTCGGTGATCGTGCCGCGTAAAGGGGTCATTGAGCTGGTGCGTCTGCTGGACGGCGGCGAAACGCCGCTGCAGCTGCAGATCGGCAGCAGCAATATCCGCGCGCACGTCGGCGACTTTATCTTTACGTCGAAGCTGGTGGACGGTCGCTTCCCCGACTATCGCCGCGTCCTGCCGAAAAATCCGGACAAATCGCTGGAAGCGGGCTGCGATATTCTCAAGCAGGCCTTCGCGCGCGCCGCTATTCTCTCGAATGAGAAATTCCGCGGCGTTCGCCTCTATATCACCGAGAATCAGCTGAAAATCACCGCTAACAACCCTGAACAAGAAGAGGCGGAAGAGATGCTGGACGTGACCTATGGCGGCAGCGAGCTGGAGATCGGCTTTAACGTTAGCTACGTGCTGGACGTGCTGAACGCGCTGAAGTGCGAGAATGTGCGTCTGCTGCTGACCGATTCGGTGTCGAGCGTGCAGATAGAAGATCTCGCCAGCCCGGCAGCCGCCTACGTCGTGATGCCCATGCGCTTGTAGAATATATCGGCCTGGCTTACTTGCTACTTTACGTCCGGGCAGTGCTCGTCCCTGGTCGCATACTTCAGTATGCTCCCAGGACCTGCGCGCTGGCCGGACGCAAATTAGCGGCGACGCCGACGGCCTGGTGATGGTGAGGCTGTCGGCGTCGCCGTTTACGGTCTGGATCGCCTAATAGCGACACTTCTTAAATGCCTTCACGCTGGACTGATTCATGGCTTTAACCCGCCTCCTTATCAAAGACTTTCGTAATATCGAGCAGGCCGATCTGGCGCTGGCGCCGGGATTTAATTTCCTGGTCGGCGCGAACGGCAGCGGCAAAACCAGCGTGCTGGAGGCGATCTACACGCTTGGTCATGGCCGCGCGTTTCGCAGCCTGCAGGCGGGGCGCGTGATCCGCCACGACGAAGCCGCCTTTGTGCTGCACGGCCGCATTGAGGGCAGCGAGCGGGAGATTTCGGTCGGTCTGACCAAAAACCGCGCGGGCGACAGCAAGGTGCGTATCGACGGCAGCGACGGCCATAAAGTCGCAGAGCTGGCGCAGCTGCTGCCGATGCAGTTAATTACCCCCGAGGGGTTTACTTTGCTCAACGGCGGCCCCAAATACCGTAGAGCCTATGTCGACTGGGGCTGTTTTCACAACACGCCCGGTTTCTTCAACGCCTGGAGCAATTTGCGGCGCCTGCTGAAGCAGCGCAACGCCGCGCTGCGCCAGGTCACGCGCTACAGCCAAATCCGCGCCTGGGATCAGGAGCTGGTGCCGCTGGCGGAACAGATCAGCCAGTGGCGCGCGGAATACAGCGAAGCCATTTCGGCGGAGATCGTCGCCACCTGCGGGCAGTTTTTGCCGGAGTTCGCGCTGAATTTCTCTTTCCAGCGCGGCTGGGATAAAGAGAGCGCCTACGGCGATCTGCTGGAGCGCAATTTCGAGCGCGACCGCGCGCTGACCTACACCGCCAGCGGCCCGCATAAAGCGGATTTCCGCATTCGCGCCGACGGCACGCCGGTCGAAGATCTGCTGTCGCGCGGCCAGTTAAAACTATTGATGTGTGCATTGCGTCTGGCGCAGGGCGAGTTCCTGACGCGCCAGAGCGGACGCCGCTGTCTTTACCTGATTGATGACTTCGCCTCCGAGCTGGACGACAGCCGTCGGCGCCTGCTGGCGCAACGACTGAAAGCCACGCAGGCTCAGGTGTTTGTCAGCGCTATCGCCACCGATCATGTCATCGATATGAGTGACGAAAAGGGCAAGATGTTCCGCGTGGAACAGGGTAAAATAGCGGTTCAACCTGAAGATTAAATGAGCGAGAAACGTTGATGTCGAATTCTTATGACTCCTCAAGTATCAAAGTTCTGAAAGGGCTGGATGCGGTACGCAAACGTCCGGGTATGTATATCGGCGATACGGATGACGGCACCGGTCTGCACCACATGGTATTCGAGGTCGTGGATAACGCAATCGACGAAGCGCTCGCCGGTCACTGTAGTGATATCGTCGTGACCATTCATGCCGATAATTCCGTTTCCGTTCAGGATGATGGCCGTGGCATTCCCACCGGCATTCACGAAGAAGAGGGCGTTTCCGCTGCCGAAGTGATCATGACCGTGCTGCACGCAGGCGGTAAGTTCGACGACAACTCCTATAAAGTGTCGGGCGGTCTGCACGGCGTGGGCGTCTCGGTCGTGAACGCCCTGTCGCAGAAGCTGGAGCTGACCATTCGTCGCGAAGGCAAAGTGCACCAGCAAACTTACGTGCACGGCGTGCCTGAGGCACCGCTGAACGTCACCGGCGAAACCGATCTGACCGGCACCCGCGTGCGTTTCTGGCCGAGCCACGAAACCTTCACCAACGTCGTTGAATTCGAATACGACATTCTGGCGAAGCGCCTGCGCGAACTCTCGTTCCTGAACTCCGGCGTATCAATTCGTCTGGAAGACAAGCGTGACGGCAAAGCCGATCACTTCCACTACGAAGGCGGCATTAAGGCGTTTGTCGAATACCTGAATAAGAACAAAACCCCTATCCATCCGAATGTGTTCTATTTCTCCACCGAGAAAGACGGCATTGGCGTGGAAGTGGCGCTGCAGTGGAATGACGGCTTCCAGGAGAACATCTACTGCTTCACCAACAACATTCCGCAGCGCGACGGCGGTACGCACCTCGCGGGCTTCCGCGCGGCGATGACGCGTACCCTGAACGCCTATATGGACAAAGAGGGCTACAGCAAGAAAGCGAAAGTCAGCGCCACCGGCGACGACGCCCGCGAAGGCCTGGTCGCCGTTGTATCGGTTAAAGTGCCGGATCCGAAGTTCTCTTCGCAGACCAAAGACAAGCTGGTCTCGTCCGAGGTGAAATCGGCGGTGGAACAGCAGATGAACGAACTGCTGAGCGAGTACCTGCTGGAAAACCCGAGCGACGCCAAAATTGTCGTCGGCAAGATCATTGACGCCGCCCGCGCCCGTGAAGCGGCCCGTCGCGCTCGCGAAATGACGCGTCGTAAGGGCGCGCTCGACCTGGCGGGTCTGCCGGGCAAGCTGGCGGATTGCCAGGAGCGCGATCCGGCGCTCTCTGAAATCTACCTGGTGGAGGGTGACTCCGCAGGCGGTTCGGCCAAACAGGGTCGTAACCGTAAGAACCAGGCGATTCTGCCGCTGAAGGGTAAAATCCTTAACGTAGAGAAAGCGCGTTTCGACAAGATGCTCTCTTCGCAGGAAGTGGCGACGCTGATCACCGCGCTGGGCTGCGGCATCGGCCGTGACGAATACAACCCGGACAAGCTGCGCTATCACAGCATCATCATCATGACCGATGCGGACGTCGACGGCTCGCACATCCGTACGCTGCTGTTGACCTTCTTCTATCGTCAGATGCCGGAAATCATCGAGCGCGGCCACGTCTATATCGCGCAGCCGCCGCTCTACAAGGTGAAGAAAGGCAAGCAGGAGCAGTACATCAAAGACGATGAAGCGATGGATCAGTATCAGATCGCCATCGCCCTGGACGGCGCGACGCTGCACACCAACGCCAGCGCGCCGGCGCTGGGCGGCGAGCCGCTGGAAAATCTGGTCGCGGAGTTCAACAGCACGCAGAAGATGATCAAGCGTATGGAACGCCGCTATCCGGTTGCGCTGCTGCGCGCGCTGGTTTATCACCCAACGCTGAGCGATCTGAGCAACGAGGCTGAGGTTCAGGCCTGGCTGGACGCGCTGGTGGCTTTCCTGGCCGAGCGCGAAACGCACGGTAGCAGCTATGTCGCTCAGGTACGCGAAAACCGCGAGCAGAACATCTTCGAACCGGTTCTGCGCGTGCGCACGCACGGCGTCGACACCGATTATACGCTGGACGCCGAGTTCGTTCAGGGACCGGAGTACCGTAAAATCAACGCGCTGGGCGAGAAGCTGCGCGGCCTGATTGAGGAAGACGCCTACATCGAGCGCGGCGAGCGCCGTCAGCCGGTCGACAGCTTTGAGCAGGCCATCGAATGGCTGGTGAAAGAGTCGCGTCGCGGTCTGTCGGTACAGCGTTACAAAGGTCTGGGCGAGATGAACGCCGAGCAGCTGTGGGAAACCACGATGGATCCGGACAGCCGTCGCATGCTGCGCGTCACCATCAAGGACGCTATCGCCGCCGATCAGCTCTTCACCACGCTGATGGGCGATGCGGTTGAGCCGCGCCGCGCCTTTATCGAAGAGAACGCCCTGAAAGCGGCGAATATCGATATTTAAGCCAACAGACGACGACTAAAGCTAAAGCGTGGGTGACTGGAACCGAAGAGCAAAGCGTCCTGCGACAAGGACAAAAACGCCGGGAGCGTTTTTGAACAACGCAGCGCGTTGGCCCGTTTACGGGCGCGCCTCAGGAAGAGGCGCGTATTTGCGCGGGCCGAGCGGTCAGGGATGACGAACAGCGACTTTGCGATCGGTTCCAGTCACCCACGCCGGCTCCAGCTTGCAAACCCTTCCCATCCGGAAGGGTTTTTTTATGCCTGAAATGCCGCGAAACTGGTCATAGTGAGCTGAATCGCGCTAGCATTTAAGCCAAACCCTGACTCAACGAGGAAGCTATGGCGATTAAACTGGTTGCAATTGATATGGACGGCACGCTGCTTAACCCGCAGCACGAGATCACCGCTGGCGTTAAATCGGCTATCGATCGCGCGCATAAAAAAGGCGTTGCCGTGGTGCTGGCGACCGGTCGTCCATACGTAGGGATCCAGCGCTACCTGATGGAGCTCGGCCTGGTCGACGACGGTCAGTACTGCATCAGCTACAACGGCGCGCTGGTGCAGCAGGCGAAAGATGGCGAGTGCGTGGCGGAAATCACGCTGGGTTTTGACGACTATCTCTACATTGAACAACTGTCGCGCGAGCTGGGCGTCCATTTCCAGGCGTTCGACAAATCCTCGCTCTATACGCCGAACAAAGATCTCAGCGAATACACCATTCATGAGGCGAGCCTGACCGGCATTCCAGTGCGCTATCGCGCCGTGGAAGAGATGGACCGCGCCACGCGTTTTCCCAAGCTGATGATGATCGACAAACCCGATCTGCTGGATAGTGCGATTCAGCGTCTGCCCGCCAAAGCGCAGCAGAACTACACCATTCTCAAGAGCGCGCCTTATTACCTGGAGATCCTCGATCGCCGCGTCAACAAAGGGCAGGGCGTTAAAATGCTGGCGGAGAAGCTGGGTCTGGCGCGCGACGAGGTGATGGCGATTGGCGATCAGGAGAACGACCTGGCGATGATCGAGTACGCCGGCACGGGCGTCGCGATGGGCAACGCTATCGACTCCGTTAAGCAGATAGCGCAGTTCGTCACCAAAACCAATATGGAAGATGGTGTCGCGCACGCTATCGAAGAGCTGGTGCTTTAACTCCCTTCTGGATGGCATTCCGCCGTCCAGCCTCACACTTTTTACTTTCAAGGCGGGCCAGCTGGCTCGCATTGTCTGTTTTGTGATCTCCATTGTAGTACAAATTTATTTATGAGTACTACAATCAGCCTCACTCTTATCAGTTGAAATCAATTCGCTAGTAAAGGTCGGTCGCGCAGCGTCGCAGCGCTGATGATCGAACGCAGCTGTACAGGCGATGCCCTGTCGCCACAGGCTGCGGCATAACAATTTAACACTTTAGAATCAAACGGTTAATTGCTGCTACGCTATCCGAACTGAGGATCTTGCGATGAACAACTCTCTTCACCTCAGCACCATTAAGAAAATGAACCTGCGCATCATGCCTTTTATCATGGTGCTTTATCTCATTGCCTATATCGACCGCGCCAATATCTCGGTCGCCGCGCTGCAAATGAACGCCGATCTGGCGATGACCGCCGAAATGTACGGCATTGCCGCCGGTATTTTCTATGTCACCTACATCATCTTCGAAGTGCCGAGCAACGTGCTGTTGACGCGCGTCGGCGCGCGGCGCTGGATCGCGCGCATCATGGTGAGCTGGGGCATTATCGCCGCGGGCATGAGCCTGGTGCAGACGCCGACGCAGCTCTACGTAATGCGCTTTTTGCTCGGCGCGGCGGAGGCGGGCTTTACGCCCGGCATTATTTTCTACCTGAGCTGCTGGTATCCGCGCAGCGACCGCGCGCGCGCCATGTCGCTGTTTTATATCGGCGCGGCGCTGGCGTCGGTGATCGGCCTGCCGCTCTCCGGCAGCCTGCTGAATCTGCACGGCATGCTGGGCGTCGAAGGCTGGCGCTGGCTCTTCCTGCTGGAAGGCATTCCGGCATTCGCGCTGGGCATCGTCACCTGGTTCTATCTCGACGACGCGCCAGCTAATGCGCGCTGGCTAACGGCGGAACAGCGCAGCTACCTGCAACAGACGCTGGCGCGCGACGAGCAGCACTCGGCGATACGCGATCATAACTGGCGCGTGGCGCTAAAAAGCCGGCGCGTCTGGATGCTCAGCCTGCTGTGGCTGTTGCAGGCTTTCGGTACCATCGGCATTACGCTGTTTCTGCCGATGATCGTTAAAGCGGTTGCGGCGGAGCGCAGCAACCTGACGGTTAGCCTGCTGTCGGCGGTGCCTTTTCTCTTCGCCTGCATTTTTATGTACCTTAATGGCCGCCATTCCGATCGCACCGGCGAGCGGGCGCGCCATCTCGGCTTGCCGCTGATGGCAGCGGGCCTGCTGCTGCTGGCGGCGCTGGCGGCGCCGCAACAGTGGATGGCTTATCTGCTGCTGGTGCTGATGGTCGGCCTGAACTGGGCCATCACGCCGGTATTCTGGGCGGTGACCACCGAAACGGTCTCCGGCGTAGCGGGCGCCGCGTCGGTGGCGCTGATTAATGCGGTGGCGAATATCGCCGGGCTGGCTTTTCCGCCGGTCATGGGACGCATCAAAGACGCGACCAACAGCTATAACGACGGCCTGCTGATCGTGGCAGGTGCGCTCATCCTTGGCGGCGCGCTCGGGCTGTTAGTTGGACGTAAACGGGCGATCGAGGGCGTTGCCGCGCCGCAGCCGAAATCGAAGCTGCATCTTTAACGCTTTTGGCGTAGCGTGTGGGGCAACATTTTTAGTCAGGTTGCCCTATGCGCGAAAAACAGATCACCTTTAACCCGCGGCATCACCAGCTGACCAACAGCAACGTCTGGACCGCCGACAGCCAGTGGCTGGCCTTCGACGTGCGTCCGTCGGGCGCCTCTTTTACCAGCGACACCATTGAGCGCGTCAATGTGCAGACCGGCGAGGTCGAGGTGCTCTATCGCGCGACCGACGGCGCGCATGTGGGCGTCGTAACCGTCAGTCCGGATTTGCCGCCGCGCTATCTCTGCATTCACGGCCCGGAACAGCCTGACGAGAGCTGGCACTACGATTTTCATCACCGGCGCGGCGTCATCGTGCAAAACGGCCGCGCGCAAAACCTCGACGCCTGCGACATCACCCCGCCCTTTACGCCCGGCGCGCTGCGCGGCGGCTCGCATGTGCATCTCTACAGTCCGGACGGCACACGCGTCAGCTTCACCTATAACGATCATGTGATGCACGAAAGAGACCCGAAAGAGGATCTGCGCAACGTCGGTATCGCGCTGCCGCTGCGCGCGGTCGCGCCGATCCAACAGCATCCGCGCGAATACAGCGGCAGCCACTTTTGCGTGTTGGTCAGCCGCACCACCGCAGCGCCGCGTCCGGGCAGCGACGAGATTAACCGCGCGTATGAAGAGGGCTGGATCGGCGCGCGCGGCTACCAGAAGCCGGACGGCAGCTGGCAGCGCTGGGCTATCGCCTTTATCGGCGACACGATCTCCGCCGCTGGCGAAAAGCAGCCGGAAGTTTTTGTTGTCGATCTGCCGGAGGCGCTGGAGGCGTACGCCATGCCGGGCGAGGAACCGCTGGAGGGGACGGAGAGCAGCCTGCCTGCGCCGCCTGCCGGCGTGCGACAGCGCCGGCTGACCTTTACGACGCGCGGGCTTGCCCAGCAGCCGCGCCACTGGCTGCGCAGCGCGCCAGACGGCAGCGACATCGCCTTTTTAATGGCGGACGAGCAGGATGTGGTGCAGCTCTGGACGGTGTCGCCCAACGGCGGCGCGGTGCGTCAGGTCACGCGGCTGGCGCATTCGGTGCAGTCGGCGTTTAGCTGGCATCCGCAGGGCACGGCCGTCGCCTTTATCAGCGACAATCAGGTGATGCGCTGCGATATCGAGAGCGGCGTCTGTCAGCCGCTCACCGAACGCAGCGAACAGCCGCCGAGCGGCGACGCGGTCGTCTGGTCGCCGGACGGGCGGCTGATCGCCTTTATGCGAGAGGTCGACGGCTGGCGGCAGCTCTTTACTGTGTCGGCGTAGCTAAAGGATAAGGCGCGGCCTGCGCCAGATTCTCCTGCGTGTGGTTCAGCTTTTCGCTCTGAAGAATGCGCTCACGCGGGGAGTCGATTGATTTGTCGTCGTCGCTGCGCGCGTAGTCCCACGGCAGCAGCAGCGTATCCAGTACGGCGGAAAAGGGCAGATCGATCAGCGCCAGCGGCTTAAGCGCCCAGCTGCTGTTATCGTCCACCAGGATATCGGCGCTGGCGCGCGTGCCCGGATAGTAGCCCTGATTCGGGCCGGTATGCGACATAACGCTGGAACATCCTGCAAGCGTAAAGGTGCAGCAGGCCAGCGCGCCTGCCAGAGGAAATGCCTTCAATAATTTCATCTTCATCATCCCTTCAACTGTGGCGACCGCCCCGGCTGAGTTAGCTTGTCCGCTTACGTCCTCACTCTACGGCGAGGTGCGCTATGTCAGACGAAAGGTCTCCTGAGTGTATGCCACTTCAGCTGATTGGCGAAAAAAATTGCGTTTCGCCTCTTGAAACCGGTCTGAGCATACCCATTTTTAAGCTACGGACGCGCTCGGACATCGGGGCGCCGCACAACCTGTCCATGGTGGAAGGTTGCCAAAACTTGCTGAATATCAGGAGTCATTCCATGCGTAATTTTGATCTTGCTCCACTTTATCGCTCTGCTATCGGTTTCGATCGCCTGTTTAACCTGCTGGAGTCCAACCAGAACCAGAGCAATGGCGGCTATCCTCCGTATAACGTCGAACTGGTCAGCGAAAACCACTATCGCATCACCATCGCGGTGGCGGGCTTTGCCCAGAACGAACTGGATATTACCGCTCACGATAACGTCCTGATCGTGCGTGGCGCGCATCCTGAAGAGCAGACCGAACGCAAATATCTCTACCAGGGTATTGCCGAACGCAACTTCGAGCGCAAATTCCAGCTGGCCGACCACATTGTGGTACGTGACGCGCGACTGGAAAATGGCCTGTTGAGCATCGATCTGGAACGCATCGTCCCTGAAGAGGCGAAACCGCGCCGGATTGAAATTCTGAACTAATCAGAATCAACGAGAAAAAAACGCCGCCTTCGCGGCGTTTTTTTATGTCTGAGCCGCACGCCGCACCGTTAAGGATGCGTGCGCATCGCCAGGCGCTGGCTCACCAGGCCGCCGAAGACATTCACCAGCAGGCCGAAGATAATCACCGCCGCGCCCAGCATCTGCTGCGACGAGAGGCGCTCCCCCAGCACCAGCGCGGCGCTGAGAATGCCGATCACCGGCACCAGCAGCGACAGCGGCGCGATGCGCCAGGTTTCATAGCGGCTAAGCAGGTTGCCCCAGATGGCGTAGCCGACGATGGTGGCGATAAAGGCGAGATAGATCAGCGCCAGCACCGTTTGTAGCGAGATGTGCGTCAGGCTGAAAACAATCGCCTCTTCTCCTTCAAACAGCCAGGAACAGGCGAAGAAGGGCAGCACCGGCACCAGCGCGCTCCACACCACCAGCGACATCACCGGCACCTTGCGATTGCGCAGAATGATCTTGTTGGTGATATTGCCCAGCCCCCACGACAGCGCCGCCGCCAGCGTCAGCATCATGGTCGTCAGCGTAATGCCTGCGGCCGACTGGCCCTCCATGCCCGCCGTCGCCAGCATAAACATCCCCAGCGTGGCGATCAGCACGCCGGCGATATGGTTCCAGCGCAGCTTTTCCGCCAGCAGCAGCGCGCCCAGCAGCAGCGTGAAAAAGGCCTGCGCCTGCAGCACCAGCGAGGCGAGCCCGGCGGGCATGCCAAGCTTGATGGCGAGAAACAGAAAGGCGAACTGGCCAAAGCTGATGGTCATGCCGTAGACCACCAGCCAGCGCAGCGGAATAGCGGGGCGAGAGACAAAAAAGATCGCCGGAAACGCCACCAGGGAAAAGCGCAGTCCCGCCAGCAAGAAGGGCGGCATGCCCTGCAAGCCGAGCTTGATCACCACGAAATTAACGCCCCACGCCACCACGACGCAGAGCGCCAGCAACATATCTTTGACTGACATAACCTTTCCTCTGCCGTCAGGCGCTAACCGCCACGGGCGTGGCGATATCGGCATAACAGGCTTCGCCTACGATACGGCGATAGTCCTCTGCGTTAAGAGCGATCGATTTTTCCAGCGCGCCGGCGTTGAACCACAGCGTGCCGACGTCGCGCAGGCGCGCATCGACGCGCAGCGCCAGCCGGTCATCAAAACTAAACGGCGGCACCGCGCCCATCACGCACTCGGTCAGCGACTGCGCCATCTCGGGCGCGGCGAAGCTCGACTTTTTGCCGCCGATGGCGCGCGCGGCGCTTTTAAAATTGATTTTGCAGTCGCCCGGCACGATCGCCAGCAGAAAGCGCGATTCGGCGCCGTCCGGCATCGCCACCTCCAGCACCATCGCCTTCGCCGCCTGGTTAAGCGCATTGCCGCGCAGCGCGCTGATGGCGTCGGTCTGGCCGATGGCCTCGTGTTCTACCACGCGATAGTCCGCGTCGTGCCGATCCAGCAGTTCGGTAATCTTTGCAAATGTCGTCATCTCTTCTCCTCGTCTTGCAAGGCTGCGCGCAGGGCGTCAGCTCCACGCAATCGCGTGTTTCATTTTTTTGTCGGTCAGGCCAAAAAAGAAGCCCATCGTGATGCGGGTATCGCCTTCGACCCGATCGATCTCGTGGTAAAAGGCGGGATTAAACAGGTAGATATCGCCGCTGCGCGGCGCGAACTCGCAGGTTTCGCTCTGCATCACCACGCCGCTCTGGTAGCCGAGCTCGCCTGGCGTTTTGAAACGCTCATCGTCGGGCGACCATTTTTTGTTGAAAATGCGCAGCCCGCCGCCCGCGTTGCACTCCTGCAGGCAGACCACGCAGCTCAGCTGATGCAGGATCTGCGTCACCGCCAGGCCGGTTCCGGCCGCGTCGCGGACGATATTGTCGTTGTGCAGCGGATTGGCGACCCCATCGGCATGAAAACGCACGATGGAACCGGCGTAGTCGCCCAGCCCTGGCTCATGGGCGGTTTGCAGGCTCTCCAGCTTTAGCGCGTGGCGCACCCACTCATAGATCTGCAGGCGCAGCGCCGCGAGCGACGGCGGCAGCGATGACGCGATGTCGCGCCATTCGGTAAAGTAGTTTTCCGGCGCGGCGGTATGTTTCGCCAGGTAGGGCCCGAGCGTGGTGAGCGCGCCGTTGGGATAGTGCGACACGCGGATCTGCTCGCGGCAGCGCTGCAAATCGGTCACCACCTCCTGGCGATCTTCATCGGTGAGGAAGTTGCGCAGCACCAGCAGCGGTACGCGCGCCGTGACGATATCGTCCAGCCAGGTGCGCTCTACATACATGTTGGGATTGATCACGCGTATCTGATTAAAAATGGCCATGATGTTTACTCCCCCAAAGGAATTTCGCGTAGTTCATGGTTAGCCATGCGTCGCCAGCTGGCGGCGTCGCCCAGGGTTGGAACAGGTTCAGACGAAATGTACGTGCAGCGCTCCTGCTGCAAAACGTGCAGCGTAAAGTAGTGCGGATAGGGCGTATCCTGCGGGTGCCACTGCCAGGCCCATGCCCGGTCGCGCGTGACAAAAATCGCGTTGCCCGCGCTGCCGCCCGGCTCGACCTGCGCCAGCTTGTCGCGCAGGTAGTCGCGCGTGAAGTCGGCTGGCGTGACGCGATCCACCAGATATTCCAGGTACTCCGCCGAGTCGAAGCGAGAGGCCGCCATGCCGAGACGGGCGTAGACCTTCGGCATAAAACCGTTATGCATCATGTACCAGCGCGTGCCTGCACTGTCGCGCAGCAGCGGATGGGCGAACTCCAGCCCCTGGTTTTTACTCAGCGTGGCGTGGCGTACATGCACCGCCAGAAAGCGACCTTTGATGCGTTCGACATCGATATCGGGCAGCGCGTCGGCAAAGGGACCACTGCCGCGCAGCGTGCGGATCTCGCCCGCCTCCAGCCACAAACATCCCCAGCCGTTCGGATGTTCTTTTATCGGGCCGTCATGGCAGGCGGTTTCCCCGCAGCTCATGGCGCGCGCCGCCTCCAGCACCTGCGCCGCGTCGAATTCGCCCTGCGCCAGAATCATTCTGCACACAATAAATTTCCTTCTGAGAGGCGAGATGCGGTGCGCACCACGCTGTTAAAAACGGCCAGAATGTCGTCGCGACCGCCAGCCGACAGGCGCAGCGTGCCGAGTATGCCCGCATGGCGCGTCAGATCGGCATAAAGCGACGAGCGCCGCGACACCTGTAAGCCGGCAAAGGTCAGCGGCGGCAGCAGCGCCCCCTGACGATGTTCGGCAATCCAGCTTTCCGCCTGGCGCAGCTGGGCTGGCTGGCGCAGACGTAGCTGGCCGACGGCGCGCGACGGCGCGGCGAAGCGCAGCGCAGGCATTTCGCCGCCGGCTTCAAGCCGAAACGCGACGGCTACCCAGTCGATGCCGGTCGCCTCTTCGACCAGGCTGGCCACGCCCATGCCGGAAAGGCGAAAGCCCATTTCAAGAAAGTGCGGCACGCCATCCACCACGATAAAATCGATATGAAAGGCGCCGAGCCGGTAGCCGAAGGTTTCGCAGCAGAACTTCATCAGGCTGGCGAACGCGGGCGGCAGCGTCTCGGCGGCGACGGCGACGTGGCCGGATTCGTAAAAACTGACGCCGCCCTGGGCGTCGCGATGTTGTTCGATCACCTTCTGGCAGCAGGTCAGGGCGTGCGGATGACCCTCATGCACCACGCCCTGCAGCGAATATTCGTCGCCGTCCAGCCAGCTTTCGACGATAAACCCGCTAAAGCTGCGGCCGCCGTAGTTCACGGTCTCTTCCAGCATTTGCACCACGCCCGCCAGCCGTTCGGGCGCCTCCACCAGCCATATGCCCAGGCCGCCGCCGCTGTCCACCGGCTTGATCACGCAGGGATAGATCAGCGCCTGATGGGCGTCGAGAATGCTGAGCGGCGAGGCGAAAAAACGAAACTCCGGCTGTGGAAAACGTGGCCAGGCTTTTTTCAGCGCCATCCGCTGGGCATACTTATCCAGCGGGATAAAGGTGCGCGGCGCATCGGGTCCAGCCAGTATTTCCCGCACCCGGCCGGCGCTGGCGTTGTAGGCTTCAAACCCGGCCAGCACCACGCGCGGATGCTCCAGCAGCCCGGCGTGCAGGCAGGCTTGCAGCACTTCCCAGGGATTTTCCGGCCGATCCAGGCGAACGATCAGGTCAAACGGCAGCGTCAGGCTGAGCGACTGGTAGTCGACGAAATCGCTCATCTCCGCCAGTACGGTAAAGTAGCCGTCGCGCTTCGCCACCTCGCAGTAGGGGTTCTGGCCGTCGCGCGTTGCGCCTATTTGCAGAAAAATTTTTCTCATCGCTTCGCCTTACCGGGATCAGCGCCCGGAGATCACTTCGGTCACGGTATCCTGCAGGACGCCGTGGTTTACCTGAATCACCGCCTTATGCGGATCGAAGCGCAGCACGCGCGACAGCGGATCGGCGCTTTTGCCCTCCAGCAGCGAACTCACCTGACGGCTTTGCCAGCAGTGGCGCAGCTGATCGATATCCAGCCCGGAAAGCTGACCGAGCTGCTGCGCCAGCGCCGCGTCGTCGCGCTCGCCGGCGAGCAGCTGTCGAATCGCCGCTTCATCCAGCCCGATCCGCTGCTGCGTCAGCCAGCTGTGCAGCTGGCTGCCCTGGGCGATAAAGGGCGAATAGATCATGCAAATCAGCTGGGTTTCGTCGAGGCCGAACGCCTCGGCGGCGAAGCGCGCCGCGCGCTGGCGCTGCTGTTCGATAGCGGCTTCGTCCTGATAGCGCGCCGCCATCTCGGCGATCAGCTGAGGCGGAAAATCTTTTTGCTTCATCAGCCCCAGCGCAAAGCGGACATATTCGCGGATGCCTTCTACGTAGCTGCGCTGCAGCAGGGTTTCCGCGCGCAGGCCGCGAATGTGCGCCATCAGCGTCGGGTTGCCGCAGTCCGATTCGGAAAAGCTGAACATCAGCGGATCGAAGCGGAAACGCATAAAGTCGTTGAGCAGCGCCCAGTGCGCGCCGGCTTCGTAGGCGGTGTCCTGATAAATATTGAAGAACAGCGGATCGCGCGTCAGCTGATGCATGATGCGGCGTGCGGGCGTGACCGCCGCCTCGCCGTGGATAGCGGCCGAGTAGCGATGCGCCACGCCGTCGAGCGTCTGCAAAAAGCCGCGAAAGCCTCGATCTTTCTCCGCCGTCGGCGCGTCGAACAGGCGCGAAAGATGCCGCGCCCAGGCGACATAGGCGGTCTGCTCCTGCGGCGAATCGCCGGTGATAATCATGTCCACGCCGCCGTTATAGTGCGCCGCCAGGCCGAACGAGTTAACCATGCTGAGGTTGCAGGCGTTGCAGAAGGTCGAGCGCGCGTCGGCGCGAAAGCGGTGGCCGTTCATCAGCACGTCGCTGCGGTTTTGCTGGCGCACCGACTCGGGCAGGGGAAGATGACGTTCGAAAGGGCGGATCTGCTGGCCGTCGACAATCAGGCTTTCTACGAAGGCGTCATGGTGAATAGCCAGCGCGCGGTAAACGCGGTCGATATTCTCCATCACGCTGTCGCTCATGGCGGCGTGGCGGTTGGTGCTGATGCGCAGCAGAAAGGTGTCGCCGCGCTGCCGCCAGATTACCCCCTGAATGTAACGCACATAGGCCACCATATAGCTGCTGTCTTTGCCGCCGCCGTAGGCGAGCAGAACGCGGTTGCGCGACAGTTGCTCGCTATCCGGCAGCGCGGCAAGCAGACGATGAGAGCACCGTTTAGCGGAATCGATGATTGCCGGCGTCAGATAGCCTTCGATTTCTCTCATCATGGCGGACAGATTATTCATTTTTCGCGTTTTCCTTTGGCTGATAAATTCGTTTAAATGCATGGAACCTACTGATTCCATGAAAAACAGGCCATTAAGCGGTGTAGCAATGAATGCCGGAACGAAGGCAGACGACAGGGCGCCGGACGCAGAAAGCGGAGCGGCCGCGCGTCATAAATAATTAAGAGATGCAGCCTAAAGTACTTTGAATGTACTCTCTTGAATACGCACAGATCAGTACGATATGGGGTGGAACAGATGCCCGGTGAAACGGACGAGCAGGAGAGTCAGAGCAGTCGTTACCGCCAGATAGCCGAACAGATTAAGCAGGCTATCCGCAGCGGATCGCTGCTGCCCGACAGCCGGTTGCCCTCGGTGCGCACGCTGGCGACGCAGTACAGCGTCAGCCTGACCACCGCGCTGAAAACGCTGCGCACGCTGGAGGATGAGCGCTTTGCGGTGGCGAAGCCGAAATCGGGCTTTTTCGTCGCGCCGCGTCTGGCGAATAAAGAGGCGGGGCCGACGCCGCTGGCGCAGCCGCGGCTGGTGGCGCCGCTGGATGAACAGACGGAGATGCACCTGGCGATCCTCGGCTCGGAGTGTCGCGTTCGTCTTGACCTGGCGAACGGCGACAGCTCGCTCTATCCGGTGAAAAAGATCGGGCTGCTGATGCGTCAGATGGGATACAGCAAACCGGCGCTGTTGGGCAACACCGTTAAAGGCACCGGCTATCTGCCGCTGAAGCATGAAATCGCACGTCGGGCGGTGGAGTATGGCTGCACTATCAGCGCCGACGATATTCTCATCACCAACGGCTGTATCGAGGCGGTGTCGCTGTCGCTGCGCGCCACGCTCAGGCCCGGCGACGTGGTCGCGGTGGAATCGCCCTGCTACTTCGTGCTGCTGCAGATGCTGTATAATCTCAACCTGCGCGTGATTGAGGTCGACGCCGGGCCGGAAGGCTATGTCGACGTCGAAAAGCTCACCGCGCTGTTCCGCCGCAGGGCAGTCCAGGCCTTTCTCACCATCGGCAACGTCAACAATCCCCTCGGCAAATCGATCCCCAACGAACAGAAGGCCTATATTGCCCGTCAGGCCGATGAGAATGACGTGGTGATCGTCGAAGACGATATTTTCGGCGATACCGCGTTCGGCGAGCGGCGGCCTTTTCCAATGCGCGCCTTTAGTCCCAACGCCATTCTGTGCAGCGGCTTTTCTAAAACCGTTGCGCCCGGCATCCGCATTGGCTGGGTGCACAGCGTCAACTACATGCGCAAGATCGCGTCGCTGAAATACACCTCGACCATGGGCACCTCGACGCTGTCGCAGGCGGCGATCGCCGAGCTGCTGCGCAGCGGCGGCTATGACGCCCATCTGCGTAAGCTGCGGCGCGAGCTGGCCGGACAGATTCAGCAGATGCGTCAGTCGCTGCTGCGCGAGTTTCCGGCGGGCACGCGCGTCTCGGATCCGGAAGGCGGTTATGTGCTGTGGGTCGAGATGCCGCACCGGGCGCTCAACGTGCGCGCGCTGTTTCTCAAAGCGCGCAACGCCGGCATCGGCATCGCGCCGGGCCATATTTTCGCCACCGACGATCGCTACGACCACTGTTTTCGGCTTAACGCCGGCTTCGGCTGGAATGAAGAGGTCGAGCAGGCAATCCGTCAGCTGGCGCAGTGGTGTCGGGAGTCGCTGCTGGAGGCGAAAGAGGAGTGAGCGCCGGTCAAACCGGCGCGCTTCTAAAACCGCGAATCAAAGCTGTTCCGCGAACGCCTTCTCAACCTCTTCCGCCAGAATCTGCACCGCGCGCTCAATGTTCTCGGCGTCCGGCACATAGTTCATGCGCATGCACTGGTGCGTGTGCGGCCACGCCTGCTCCAGGCCAGGGAAGAAAAAGTGGCCCGGTACCATCAGAACGCCGCGCGCCTTAAGCCGCTGGTAGAGCGCCTCGGTGCTGATCGGCAGATCGCGGAACCATAGCCAGAGGAAAATCGCGCCTTCCGGCTTATGTATCAGGCAGCGCTCCTCCGACAAATAGCGGCGAAGAATGGCGATGGTTTCAGTCACTTTGGCCTGATAGAAAGGTTTAATCACCGTTTCCGACAGCCGCAGCAGATCGCCGCGCTGGATCATCTCGGCGGCGATCGCCGGACCGATGCTGCCGGGCGCCAGGCTAATAATGCCGTTCATATTGCTGATGGCGCCGATAATCTTTTCGTCGGCGACGATAATGCCGCAGCGCGCGCCGGGCAGGCCGAGCTTCGACAGGCTCATGCAGAGAATAATATTGGGATTCCACAGCGGACGCGCGTCGCTGAAAATAATGCCGGGGAAAGGCACGCCGTAGGCGTTGTCGATCAGCAGCGGCACGTCGTGCTGCTGCGCCAGCGCGTCGAGCTGCATCAGTTCGTCGTCAGTCACCACGTTGCCGGTCGGGTTGGTAGGGCGCGACACGCAGATCAGGCCGATGTCGTCATGCATCGGCAGATGTTCGAAATCGACGTGATACTTAAACTGGCCTTCCGGCAGCAGCTCGATATTAGGCTTAGCGGAAACGAACAGCCCTTCGTCCAGTCCGGCATCGGCATAGCCCAGGTATTCTGGCGCCAGCGGAAAGAGCACGTGCTTTTTACTGCCGTCGGCGCGGCGACCCGCGAACAGGTTAAACAGATAGAAAAAAGCGCTCTGGCTGCCGTTGGTCAGGGCGATATTTTTTGCGGTCACCGGCCAGCCCAGCTCGCTGCTGAGCAGCGTCGCCAGCGCGTTCAGCAGCGTGGCCTTGCCGCGCGGGCCGTCATAGTTGCAGAGCGCTTCGCTCAGCTTGCCCTCGTCATGCATCTGCTGCAGCAGCTGTTGAAAATAGTCATTCATTGCCGGGATCTGCGCCGGATTGCCGCCGCCGAGCATAATGGTGCCGGGCGTGCGCAGTCCTGCGCCCATATCTTCCATCAGACGTGAAATGCCGGTGTGCTGAGTAAATTTGTCGCCGAACTGAGAAAAAGACATATATAGACGTTAAAAACATGTGACGAATGGGGAATCAACGATAACGCCCGCCAGCGGCAGGCGCAATGGGAAGGGCGGATTACTTGAGAATGTCTGGATTAACGCAGTTCTTTTCCACCTTGCCGGTCAGCGCGGCGATCAGGTTCTCCACCGCGTCCTGCGCCATGCCGTAGCGCGTCTCGTGCGTGGCGGATCCGATGTGCGGCAGCGCCACCACGTTAGGCAGCGAGAAGAGCGGCGATGCGGTCAGCGGCTCCTGCTCGAACACATCCAGGCCCGCCGCATGGATGGTGCCCTCTTTCAGCGCGGCGATCAGCGCCTCTTCGTCCACCACCGGACCGCGTCCGGCGTTGATCAGGATGGCGCTCGGCTTCATCAGCTTCAGCTGCGCCGCGCTAATCATATGGTGCGTCTGCTCGGTCAGCGGCAGGCTGATGCAGACAAAGTCGCTCTCTTTCAGCAGTGTTTCCAGATCGCAGCGCTGCGCGCTAAAGCGCGACTGCGCCTCTTCATGTTCGCGGCGCGCGTTGTAGAGCACCTTCATGCCGAAGCCGAGGTGCGCGCGCTGCGCCAGCGCCATGCCGATGCGGCCCATGCCGAGAATGCCGAGCGTCTTATGGTGCACGTCGATGCCGAATTTGTCCGGCCCGATGCTTTTGTTCCACTGGCCCGCTTTCACCCACGCGTCCAACTCGGTCACGCGGCGCGCGCTGCTCAGTACCAGCGCCATCATGGTGTCGGCCACCGTTTCGGTCAGCACCGTCGGCGTATGCATCAGCAGCACATGGCGCTGGTTGAGCGCCTCGACGTCGAAGTTGTCGTAACCTACCGATACGGTCGAACAGGCGCGCAGCTTCGGCATTTTCGCCAGCAGTTCGCCGTCGACCTTGCCGCCGGAGCCGATCAGCCCTTCGGCCTGCGCCAGCGCGTCAGCGTGCTGCTGCTGGCTTTCCGACGACAGATCTTTGATTTCGGTTACGCTGAAATGGGCGTCGAGCCGGGCGCGCAGATCGTCCGGCAGGCTTTTATACAGAATCACGGATGGTTTCATCGTTCGCTCCCTGTAAAACGTGTGACGGGCGACACGCAGGTCGCCCGGAGAAGAGGGTCAGCGCTTACGCTTTCAGGCGTGTTTCGCGCCGTGCAGCGGCGGCGTTTTGTTTTCGGCGGGCTTGACGATCAACGTCAGCCACACCGAGACCAGCAGCGCTGCACCCATAAAGATATAGGAGGCCGCCGGACTGCCCGTCGCTCCATTAAGATAGCCGACAATCCAGGAACCGACGAACGATCCCAGCGCGCCCATGCTGTTGATCAGCGCCATCGCACCGCCTGAAACGTTGCGCGGCAGCATTTCCGGAATGATGGCGAAGAAGGGACCATAAGGCGCATACATCGCGCCGCCCGCAATCACCAGCAGACCATAGGAGAGCCAGAAATTGTCGGAGCCGACCAGATATGACCCCAGGAAGGCCAGCGCGCCGATCAGCAGCAGCGGCCAGACAAAGAGCTTGCGATTCTGCATCTTGTCCGACGCCCAGGAGACCACGATCATTGCGATGGTCGCCACCAGATAGGGCACCGCCGACAGCCAGCCCGCTTCCACCATGCCCATCTGCGTGCCGTTACGCAGAATTGACGGCAGCCACAGCACGAAGCCGTACACGCCGATGCTCCAGGCGAAATATTGCATGCAGAGCAGAATAACGTTGCGGTTGCGGAACGCCTCGCTGTAGTTGCGTACGGCTTTGATGTTCTCCTGCTCTTTTTTCAGCTGGGCAGCCAGTGCGGCTTTCTCTTCGGCGCTCATCCAGCGCGACTGCTCTGGCTTGTCCTGCACCATAAACCACCAGGCGATCGCCCAAATCACCGCCGGAAACCCTTCGATGATAAACATCTCGCGCCAGCCAAAAGAGTCGATCAGATAGCCCGACACCACTGACATCCAGAGCACCGTCACCGGGTTGCCGAGGATCAGAAAGGTATTGGCGCGCGAGCGTTCCGACTTGGTGAACCAGTTGCTGATATAGATCAGCATCGCCGGCATCACCGCTGCTTCCACCACGCCGAGCGCAAAGCGGATCGCCGCCAGCATCGGAATATTGCTGACTATGCCAGTCAGGGACGCGCAGACGCCCCATAAAATCAGACACCAGAAAATCAGTTTTTTCACGCTGCGGCGTTCAGCGTAGACCGCGCCGGGGATCTGGAAAAAGAAGTAGCCGAGAAAGAAGAGCGCGCCCAGCAGCGAGGACATGCCCTTGGTGATGCCCAGGTCGTCGTTGATGCCGGCGGCAGAGGCGAAGCTAAAGTTTGCGCGATCCAGATAGGCCAGACTGTAGGTGATAAACACGATGGGCATGATATACCACCAGCGTTTCGGCGCGATTGTCTGCGTTTTCATGCGGTTCTCCTCTGATATTGCGGTTCGGATGCAGGCTAGAAATCGCCTAACTCGCTGCGTGTTGGCAGCCCTTCGCTGTCGCCGATCACCTGAATCGCCAGCGAACCGATTCTGTTGCCGCGCTTAATCGCCTGCGGCAGCGTTTTACCTTCCAGTAGCGCGCTGATCACGCCGACGGCGAAACCGTCGCCCGCGCCGACGGTGTCCACCACGTTCTCAACGCGGATCGCCTCGACCTGGCCCTGCTCGCCTTGGGCGGTTTTATACCAGGCGCCGTCGCAGCCGGTTTTAATCACCACCGCTTTCACCCCTTTATCGAGGTAGAAATCGGCGATTGCTTCCGGCTGGCGGTAGCCGGTCAGGATATAGCCCTCTTTTTCGCCCGGCAGCACCCAGTCAGCGTACTCCGCCAGGTGGTTGAGCTGCTGGCGCATCTCCTCTTCGCTGCGCCACAGCACCGGCCGCAAATTAGGATCGAAAGAGATGGTTTTGCCGCGCGCGCGCATCTCTTTCGCGCTGTGCTTCAGCAGCGCCAGCGAGCTGGCGGAGAGCGCGGCCGCGACGCCGCTCAGATGCAGATGGCGCGCGGCGCCGAAGTAATCGCTGTTGAAATCCTCGACGGAAAGATGGCTGGCGGCGGAGCCTTTACGAAAATATTCCACCAGCGGATCGGAGCCGTCGTCGACTTTGGATTTCAGCTGAAAACCGGTGGGGTAGCGCGCATCTTTCGTCACCTGGCGGCGATCGACGCCTTCGCTCTCCAGCACCTGGCAGATAAAGCGGCCGAAGCTATCGTCGCCGACGCGGCTGACCCAGCCGACCTTCAGACCGAGACGCGCCAGGCCGATGGCGACGTTAAGCTCCGCGCCCGCCGCGCGCTTGATAAAAGTTTCAGCGGCGGCAAGATCGCCGGTTTCACGCGCCACGAACATCGCCATCGCTTCGCCGATGGTGACGACGTCCAGCGCGCCGTTATGCAGAGTAGTCATCTTCTCTCCTTACAGAGTGCGCAGCAGCGACACGTAGCGGCGGGTTACCGCCAGCAGATCCTCGCCTTCCAGCGGGAATTCGATACCGCGCGGCGCATTATCCGGCAGCTGGCGCAGCAGGTCGCGCCAGTCCGCTTTCGCCTCGTCCAGCGCCACCGCGCGATAGCTGTCGCCGTGCGGTTCAGCCGCCTTGACGTGAATATAACGCACGAAGCGCCCAAGCTGCGTCGCCGCCGCCTGCGCGTTCTCCTGCGTCCAGAGCCAGTTGCCCATATCGAATGTCATCGTCACCGGCAGGTTCGCCTGCTCCGCCGCCTGGAAAAAACGCAGCGAAGGCGCGAGCTTGCCGTTATCGGTTTGATCGTTTTCCACCGCCAGCTCTACCGGGTAGCGCTCGGCAAGCGCGCGCAAAGCCGCGCCGTGCAGCTCGCCGTTAAATCCGCCCAGCGCCAGCTTGAGGCGCTGCGCGTTCAGCTGCTGGGCTTCTTTAAGGTAGTTCTCCAGCTGGGGATTTAACGCGCCGTCGTCACAAAACAGCGTGTCGGGTACCGAGTAGCTGGCGCGCAGCTGATGTTGCTGAATGGCCTGGGCCAGCGCGGGCAGACTGGCGAGCGTCGCATTGTCGAAGAGTTCGCGGCGGATTTCGACGCCGTCGGCGCCGGCCTGCTGGATCAGCGGCAGCAGTGCCTGCTGACCGCCCAGCGCGGCGACCTGTTGCTGTCCGTAGGCGGCGGTCACCACAATAATTTCAGCGTTCATCGTTACCCCTGGAATGCGCGTTAAGCAAAAGTTACAGGGAAAACGTTAATTGGAACCGGTTCCAAAGCAAAGAGGCAGAGGCTGAAACTATGATCGTGCTCACGAAGCGAGCACGAGAGAGGGAAAACAAGCGGGGATCAGGCGAGGGGCCGACTAGAGCCGCGCACCACCAGCTCGCCGGAGAAAACCTGTTCGGCGGCGGGCCCGGCGCTGCCGTCGATGCGGGCGATCAGCCGCTCCAGCGCCGCATAGCCGATTTGCCAGGTGGGCTGTCGCAGCGTGGTGATGCCGACGCCAGCCAGCGCGGCCCACTCCAGCTCGTCGAAGCCGAGCAGGCCGATATTTTCGCCCCAGCGCAGGCCGACACGCTGCATCGCGCGCGCAACCTGCAGCGTCATGGCGCCGTTCGCCACCATCACCGCCGCGCGTTTTCCGCGCTGACGCTGCGTATAGTCCAGCAGCAGCGCATCCAGCGCCGCAGGCTGATGCAGCGGCACCTCGGCGTTCTCATGCGCAATCTGCGGCCAGGCGGCGAGCCGCTGACGGAACGCCTGCAGGCGTTCGCGGCGCGTGTTAACGCTGCCCAGCGGCTCGCTCAAAAACAGCAGCGCCTCATAGCCGTTATCAAGCAGATGCTGCGTGGCGATCTCCGTGGCTTCGGCGTTGTTCAGGCCAACGACATCGCAGGCGAAATCGGGAATTTTTCGGTCGATCAGCACCATCGGCAGCAGCGACTGCTGCAGGCGGCTCAGCGCCTCTTCGCGCATGCCAACGGCATTCACCACTACCCCTTCTACCTGATAGCTGCTCAGCAGCTGCAGATAGTGCTGCTCCAGATCCACTTCATTGTTGGTGTTGCACATCAGCAGCGTAAAGCCGCGCTCGCGGCAGGCGGCTTCGATGCCGCACATCACGTCGACGGAATAGGGATTGGTGATGTCTGCGATAATCAGTCCGATCAGCCGCGTGCGGCCGCGCTTCAGCCCGCGCGCCATCTGGCTGGGGCGATAGTCGAGCTCGGCGATCGCCTGTTCGATGCGGGCTTTTAGATCGGCGGAAAGAAGATGCTGCTCGCCGTTGAGATAGCGAGACACGCTGGTTTTACCGGTTCGCGCGCTGCGAGCAACATCGCTAATGGTGGCGCGAGGCGGTCTGTTCTTCATGTCGGTACCTGCAAAAAGAGAAACAGGCAGAGACTAGCACAGGCGCGGTCTGTCGCAAAAAACGCGATCAGCACGGCGCGCCCTCCAGCCAGGGCTGGCGCAACAGCTGAAGCGCTTCCAGCGGCGCGCCGTCAAGCATCTGCACCACCAGATCGGCAAGCTGATCGCCGGTTTCGCTATCCGAGGCCTGACGGATAGCGATCGCCGGCGCCTCGACGATCGCTTCGCGCGGCAAGCCTTCCCAGGCATAGAGGCGAATCGCCTTGCTGCCGTGCAGCCGGTTCGCCTGCTGCATCGCCAGCGCCGCGCCCTCCGCCAGCGCGCTGCTGTCGGCGATAATCGCCTGCAGTGACGCATCCTGCGCCAGCCAGGCGGCGGTTTGCTGATAGCCGACGCGACGCGACGGCGGCACGGCGACGATATCGACCGGCGTGACGGCGCCCATCGCGTCGAGGAAACCCTGACGGCGGTCGCGTACAAAAGTGGTGCCTTCGTCGCTGCCCAACCAGGCGATGCGCGTCACTCCCTGCTGTAGACAGGCTTCTACCGCCAGGCGCGAGCCATGGTGGTGATCGACGTCGAGCCAGGCATAGGGCTGCGGCAGATCACTGCGGCCGAGCGTGATAAAGCGAAAGTTTTTTTGCTGCAGGCTCAGCAGGCGTTCATCCTGCGGCAGGGTATGGGTGACGATGAGCGCATCCAGCACTCGGCTGCGCAGCAGACGCGTCAGGGGACGCGGCCCGTCATGGGGCTTATCCACCAGCAGCATCAGGTCGATCTCTCTCTGCGCCAGGCGCTGATCGAGCGTCAGCAGCATCTCGCTGAAGCGGCAGTCGCTGATGGGCGAGGTGCTGACGGGGAAAACTAAACCTACCGCATTGGCGCGGCCGGTTTTCAGACGGCGCGCGGCGGCGTTGGGGCGATAGCCGCGACGCTGCGCTTCTGCTTCCACGCGTTTACGGGTCTCCTCCGCCACATCCTCATAGCCGTTTAACGCCCGGCTAACCGTGGTAACGGACAACCCTAATTCGCTGGCAATGGCTTTTAGTGACATGCTGGACGACTCGCTGAACACGTTTTTTTCACGCTAACATAAAGTCTGTTTTGGCACTACAGGTTGCATGTCATCCGCCCTGTTTTGTCGAAAAAAGCGCGTAAAAATGCCAAAAAAATCGCATTTTGGCGAAAAACGCCCCGTTTCGGGGCGTTTTCGCATCAGCCGATCGGGCTAAGCGTAATTTCTACGCGGCGGTTTTGCGCCTTGCCTGCTTCGGTGCTGTTGGTGGCAACCGGATTGTCCGGGCCCAGACCCTGGGTGCGCAGACGATCCGCCGCGACGCCCTGGGTAATCAGCGCGCCGGCGACGCTCTCGGCGCGCTGCTGCGACAGACGCATATTCAGCGCGCGCGAGCCGGTGCTGTCGGTGTAGCCCACGACGTTTACCGCGGTTTTCGGATACTCTTTCAGCACCATAGCCACGCCGGTCAGCGTATTGGCGCCCGCCGCTTTCAGGCTACTGCTGCTGGAGTCGAAGGTGACGTTATTCGGCATATTCAGCACGATGTTGTCGCCCTGACGCGTCACGCTGACGCCGGTGCCGCGCATTTTTTCGCGCAGCTTGGCTTCCTGCACATCCATGTAGTAGCCGATGCCGCCGCCAAGCGCCGCGCCGGATGCCGCGCCAATCAGCGCGCCTTTGCCGCGATCTTTCTTCGATGAGGAGAGAACGCCGACCCCGGCGCCCATTAGTGCGCCAAGGCCTGCGCCGATGCCGGATTTGCCGGCCTGGGATTCATTGGTGTATGGATTAACGGTACAACCCGACAGTACCAGACTGCCGCTCAGTAACAGGCAAAGCGAAAACGATTTTTTATACATGCTCATTCCCTAAATCAAACAAAGACATTACGTCTTTAAAGCGGCGAGATTATGCCGCTTAAAAAGAGAGAAGGGGTGAGGGAAACTCTTATTTTGTCTGGTTTGCGCGTAAAAGGTTGTCAGGATGGCAAAAACAGTCTGTCTGATGATCGCTAATCAGCCCGCAGGCCTGCATAAAGGAGTGGCAAATTGTCGGGCCGACGAATTTAAAACCACGCTGCTTTAAGGCCTTCGACAGCGCGATAGCCTGTTGTGAGGTGGTCGGCGCCTCTTTATAGTGGGCAAAGCGATGCACAACCGGCTGGTTATCGACAAAATTCCATACGAAGCGCGCGAAATCTTCGCCTTTCGCTTCCATCGCAAGATAAGCGCGCGCGTTGCCGATAATGGCGGCGAGTTTGCCGCGATGGCGTATCAGTCCGCTGTCTTGCAGCAGGCGCGTCAGATCTTCTTCATCCATTAAGCTCACCGCCTGAGGGTCGAAGCCGTGAAAGGCATGGCGATAATGCTCTCGCTTCTTCAGTACGGTGATCCAGGAGAGCCCCGCCTGCTGACCTTCCAGACAGAGCATCTCAAACAGCGCCTGCTTTTCGTTTTGCGCAATGCCCCACTCACGATCGTGGTAGGCCAGGTAAAGCGGGTCCTGAGTGACCCAGCCGCATCGTTGCATGTTCTTTATCCTGATAAAGAGAAAATTTTGTGACGGCGCTTGATCTTACGTTTAGTCGGTTAATAGTTAAACAGCAGGCGTGATAAAACAGTTTCTTAAATAGCGCCGATCGTTCTCTTCAGCATCGTCTGGAGTTTTTCATGTTGCAGAAAAGTCAGTGTGCCAGCCAGCGCCTTACGGCGCTGGGGCTGAGTAGTGCGTTGCTTTTTTGTTCTGCGACGCCCCTGTTTGCCTGGAGCGGCGAGACCCTGTCATCGCCGGACGATCGCCTGCGCGATCGGCCCGATTACGACACTATTCTTGCGGAAAAGATTTCCCGAAATCATCTGATCGTCGGCAGCGACGCGCAGATGAACTTTCTGGACGCGGCGCTCAATTCGTCCCCGTCCCCCTTCACGCTGCGCGCCGAGCCGGTGCCGACCGGCACGCGCTACAGCGCCGGCTGGGAGCTGCCGCTGGGCGCATCGCTGACGACCGGGCCGGTGGCGCAGTATGCGCCCGCGACCGCGCCGCTCAGCTGTCCGCAATGCGATTTCAGCCGCGACGGCGTCGCGAGCTTAGGCTGGCGGGTCGATACCCGGCTGGGCGGGATCGCGCCTTACGCGCAGCTTAGCTATAGCTATCAGCCCGGCGATAGCCTGACCGGTGAGTCGCGCGATCGTTCACCGGACGATCCAGCCGCGCGCGAAGCGGGCTGGGTCGACGTCAGCGTCGGTGCGCATATTCCCCTGAATCACAACGTTGCGGCATTCGCGGCATTTTCGCAAAACGATGCGCTAAACAGCGGCGAGCAGTTTATTTACAGCCTCGGCGTTAGCGCCAGTTTTTAACATGGGGCATAAAATGAGAAAGGGCGGGTGAGTAACGCCATATAATAAGCGCGCTAATCATAATAGTGGTAATAATATGCGCGAACAAATTTCAATCCTCGGCCGTGAATGCGCGGCTTTTTTATTTGCAACACTGTTTCTTGTGCTGATGATGTCGAGCATCTATATCGACGTAAACTGGATGAACGACGCCATGCATGAAACGTCGATTACGGAGACGCTGCAGGAAGTGATGCTCGCCTCCGTCGCGGCGATGTTCTTCTGGTCGGCGCATCGGCGTCCCGATCAGCGCGGCGCGCTGATCCTGATCGGCGGCTTCTACAGCTGCATGCTGATCCGCGAGCTCGACTTCGTATTCGACGTCGTCGAGCACGGCAGCTGGGTGTGGTTCGCGCTGGCGACCGCTGCGGCCAGTCTGGCGATGGCGCTGCGGTCGCCGCGCAGCACGCTGGACGGGCTGGTCGCCTTCGTGACGGATCGCTGCTGGCTGATGACCGTCAGCGGCATGCTGATCGTGCTGGTGTTCTCCCGCCTGTTCGGCATGCATCAGCTGTGGCAGCACCTGATGCTGGACGGCTACAACCGCGTAGTGAAAAACATCGCCGAGGAGGGCACCGAGCTGCTGGGCTACAGCATCTGCTGGCTCGCCTCGACGCGCTACCTGTGGCAAACCCGCCCGGTGCGCGTCAGGGCAGAAGCCGCCGAACCGGTTCAGACCGCTCTTTCCGCAGAGTCCGCTTCCTGGTCCTCCTGACCGACGCCTTTTTTGGCGATCCAGGACGCTAAAAAAGGTACAATAAAGACTTGTGCGCCGGCGCTCTGCCGGCGCAGCGTGCAGGTCAACGTCAGGTTTCATCATGTCAGTCAAAATTCTTACTTCTACGCTTATTGGTCTGGACGCCTTCCGCCAGGATCCGCATCAGGCGCTGCAGCAGGCGGAAAACGGCACGCTGGCGGTGCTGGATAATTACGCGCCGGCGTTTTACGCCGTGACGCCCGAGCGGCTGGCGCATCTGCTGGCGCTGGAGGCGGCGGCGGCGCATCCCAGCGACGTAACGCTGGACGACAGCTTATATGACGACCTGCCAGCTTCTCTGCCGACGCCGGCGGGCAAGTTCGCGATGTATGCCGGCTGGCAGCCCGACGCCGATTTTCAGCGTCAGGCCGCTATCTGGGGCGTGGCCCTGAGCGAGCCGGTAACGCCTGCCGAGCTGGCCGCTTTCGTCGCCTACTGGCAGGCGGAAGGCCGTCTGTTCCACCATGTGCAGTGGCAGCAAAAGCTGGCGCGCAGCGTACAGATGAATCGCGCCGCCAGCGGCGGCCAGCCCAAACGCGATATTACGCAAATCAGCAATACTGATTACAACATTCCCGATGGGTTTCGAGGTGAGTAATGAAAACGCCGACCGATCTGTTCAGCCGTCTGAAAAAAATGATGCCCGCCAACGTCCAGCCGAAGTTCACCAGCGGTGAAGAGCTGCTGGCCTGGAACCAGGAGCAGGGCCGCCTGCGTTCGGAGTCCATCGTGCGTGAAAACCGCGCCATGAAAATGCAGCGCGTAATGGGACGCTCCGGCATTCGCGAGCTGCATATGAACTGCTCGTTCGATAACTATCGCGTCGAGAATGAAGGTCAGCGCAGAGCACTGGCGATGGCACGCCAGTATGCGGACGATTTTGAGGGCAGCATCGCCAGCTTCGTCTTTTCCGGCCGTCCCGGCACCGGCAAAAACCATCTGGCGGCGGCTATCGGCAACGATCTGATCCTGCGCGGCAAAAGTGTGCTGATCGTCACCGTTGCGGATCTGATGTCGAGCATGAAAGGCACCTTTAGCGGCGGTAGCGACATCACTGAAGAGCGACTGCTGCAGGATCTCAGCAGCGTCGATCTGCTGGTGATTGACGAGATCGGTATGCAGAGCGAGTCGCGCTACGAAAAGGTGATTATCAACCAGATCGTCGATCGTCGCTCCTCTTCGAAGCGTCCGACCGGGATGCTCTCTAACCTCGATCCCGCCGGTATGAATACCCTGCTGGGCGAGCGCGTGATGGACCGCATGCGTCTCGGTAACAGCATGTGGGTGCGCTTCGACTGGGAAAGCTACCGCAGCCGCGTGCGCGGCGACGAATATTAATTTTCTCTTCCCTGCAAGAAACCGGGCGCGACCCGGTTTTTTTACGTCTTTCCTTTGCGCCGCCCTCTGCTGTGACTTGTGTGAAACAGCGCGCAAAAGTGCCAGATAAGAGGCGTCCCGGCGCTGTTACACTGAAAGATATGTTGCCCGTCAGATGAGCGCTGTAATGAATATGGGTAAAGGCCCTGCACTACTCAGACTTAACAACCAGAAGCGCGTGATGACGCAGCTTCGTCGGTTGCGCGTAACGTCGCGTCAGGATTTAGCCCACATCTTGTCGCTCAGCAAAAATACGGTGTCGCTGATCGTCGACGAACTGCTGGAAAGGTCGCTGCTTCAGGAGCTGGGGACGATTAGCGCAGGCGCCGCCGGACGCCCGAAGATTGAGATCGCCCTGCGCCCGGAACAGTTGAAAAGCGCGGGCGTGATGGTGGAGCGCAACGCGATTTACTGGCGCGTCTGCGACTACTTTTCGCAGGTGATGGTGGAGCAGACGCGCCGCGTCGATACCGCTAACCCGAAAAAGCTGCTGGATGAGGTAGCAACCCTGTGCGGCGAACTGGCGGAGAAGCATCCGCAGCTGCTGGGCATCGGGCTGGGGTTTCCCGGCATCGTCGATCCCGAACGCGGCTGGATGCATCTTTCAACCCATCTGGGCTGGCAGGATGTCGATCTGCTGACGCCGATCAAACAAAAGGTGGATGTACCGCTGCGCGTGATGAATAACGTCAAGGCCTCGGCGCTGCTGGCGGTACAGCAGCTTGGGCTGAGAGCGGCGGGCAGCCACTTCTACCTGCGGATTGCCGAAGGCATGGGCGGCGCGCTGGTGCAGCAGGGCGAAGTAGTGACCGGCAACAGTTGGACCGCGGGCGAAGCAGGGCATCTCAGCGTGCAGCCGGATGGCCCGCGCTGTCGCTGCGGACGCCAGGGATGCGCCGAAGCGCTGCTCAGCAAACCGGCGATAGAGCAGCAGCTGGCCCAGCGCCGTCCCGGCTTAAGCTGGCAGACGCGCGACGAGGCGCCGAAGGTGGTGGATGAGGTGATGCAGCAGGCGGGTGGTTTTCTCGCTAAGGCGATGAGCCAGATTATCCTGCTGCTCAATCCGACCACGATTATTATCGACGCGCCCTGGAATGTGCACCCGATGTTTTGCGACACGGTGCGCAAACGGATCGCGTCCAGTACGCCAGCTTTTACCTTCCAGAACACCACGCTGCATTTTTTACAGACGCGTCTCGATCCGGCGGTAGGGCTGTCGCTGGCGGTGGTTGAGCAGTATGAACAACGTCAGGGATGAAGAGAGCGGCTTTATCACGCCGCCGCCATTTTACATCAGGCTTTCGCCGTGATGCTGTCGGTACTCTTTTGGCGTGCTGGCATAGCTTTTCTTAAATACCGAATAAAAATATTGCAGCGAAGGATAGCCGCACATCTGGGAAATCTCATTAATGTTCAGCGAGGAAGAGGCCAGCAGCTCGCGCGCTTTTTCCAGTTTCTCGCGGTGGATCATGGCGTGAATCGTATCGCCGGTTTCATCGCGAAAGCGTTTCTCAAGATTAGAGCGCGACAGGCCGATCGCATCCAGCACCTGTTCTACTTTGATGCCTTTACAGGCGTTGAAGCGAATATAGTGCATGGCCTGAATCACGGCCGGATCGCGCAGCGAGCGGAAATCGGTCGAACGTCGGGCAATCACTTTCATCGGCGGCACCAGAATGCGCTGCAGCGGCAGCGGCTGTTTGTCCAGCAGGCGATGCAGCAGTTTGGCAGCCTGATAGCCCATCTGCCGCGTGCCTTGCGCTACCGACGAGAGCGCGACGCGCGACAGATAGCGCGTCAGCTCTTCGTTGTCGATGCCGATCACGCTCAGCTTTTCCGGCACCGGAATTTTGAGATATTCGCACGCCTGCAGCAGATGACGCGCGCGGGCGTCGGTGACCGCGATAATGCCGGTCTGCTGCGGCAGGGTTTGCAGCCAGTCGGCCAGCCGGTTCTGCGCATGCTGCCAGTTTTCCGGCGCGGTATTCATGCCCTGATAGACCACGCCCTGATAGCGCTCGCGCTGCACCAGCTGACGAAAGGCGTGTTCGCGCTCCTGCGCCCAGCGCTTGCCGCTGGAGGCGGGCAGCCCATAAAAGGCGAAGCGGTTGATACCCTTCTCTTTGAGATGAAGAAAGGCGCTCTCCACCAGCGCCGCGTTGTCGGTGGCGATATAGTGCACCGGCGGATAATCCTGCTGGCGATGGTAAGAGCCGCCGACGCCGACAATCGGCACCTCGACGTTCGCCAGCAGCTGCTCGATCGAGCTATCGTCATAGTCGGCGATCACGCCATCACCCAGCCATTCGCGGATATTGTCGATGCGGCAGCGGAAATCCTCCTCGATAAAAATATCCCAGTCGGTTTGCGACGCCTGTAAATACTCGCCGACACCCTCTACCACCTGACGGTCGTAGACCTTATTGGCATTGAACAGCAACGTAATGCGATAGCGTTTTTCATGCATAGTGGCGCGCTCTCCTGAATCCCAGCGCAATGCATAGCACGGCCGGATGAACAGCAGAAATTGTTTGCGCCAGGTTGTGATCCCCGACGCGATTAGACCCGGCGACGCGTGGCGGTATCCATCCACACCGCCAGCAGCAGAATCGCCCCTTTGACGATGTACTGCCAGAAGGTGGGCACGTCCATCATGCTCATGCCGTTATCCAGCGAGGCCATAATAAAAGCGCCCATGACCGCGCCCGCGACCGACCCCACGCCGCCCGCCAGGCTGGTGCCGCCGATGACGCAGGCGGCGATGGCGTCCAGCTCAGCGATATTGCCCGCCGACGGCGAGCCGGCGCCGAGGCGCGAGCTGAGGATCAGCCCGGCGATCGCCACCATCACGCCGTTGATGGCGAATACCGCCAGCTTGGTGCGCGCCACGTTAATGCCCGACAGCCGCGCGGCGTCCAGGTTGCCGCCGATGGCGTAGATGCGGCGGCCAAAGGCGGTGCGCGTCGCCATAAACATGCCGCCCAGCAGCAGCAACGCCAGCAGCAGCACCGGCGTTGGCACGCCGCGGTAGTCATTCAATAGCCAGATCGCGCCCAGCACCAGCACTGCGGTAAGCGCCTGACGCGCCACGGTGCCGCCGGCGGCAGACTGCGTCAGTCCGAGCTGCTGACGGCGCAGCCGCAGCCGCCACTGCCACAGCATAAACAGCGCCAGACCGGCGATGCCGAAACCGAAGCCGACGCCGTCCGAAAGATAGCTCTGCCCGATCTGCGACATGGCCGGCGTGGTCGGCGCGACCGTGGTGCCGTTGGTGATCCCCACCAGAATGCCGCGGAACGCCAGCATGCCAGCCAGCGTAACGATAAACGACGGCACTTTGCGGTAGGCCACCCACCAGCCGTTCCAGGTGCCCAGCAGCAGCCCCATCAACAGCGTCACCGCTATCGTCAGCGGCAGCGGCCAGCCGAGCCAGACGTCGAAAATCGCCGCCGCGCCGCCCAGCAGGCCCATCATCGAGCCTACCGATAGATCGATCTCCGCCGAAATAATGACGAACACCATGCCGACCGCCAGAATGCCGGTGATCGCGGTTTGCCGCAGCAGGTTCGAGACGTTGCGCGGGCTGAGCCAGGCGCCGTCGGTGGTCCAGGTAAAGAACAGGGCGATCGCCAGAATGGCGCCCAGCATCACCAGCACCTGCAGGTTGGGCAGCGAGAATTTGCCTGGCGACGGCGCGCCTGGCAGCGCGCCCTGACGACTTTCGGTTTTAAGCATAATGTTCACTCCGCAGGGCCGCTTCCATCACTTGCTCCTGAGTCAGGTTATTGTTTATCAGATCGGCTTTGATCCGTCCTTCGTGCATCACCAGCACGCGATCGCTCAGGCCCAGCACTTCAGGGAGTTCGGACGAGATAACGATCACGGCGATCCCCTGCTGCACCAGGCTGTTGATCAGCTGATAGATCTCCTGACGCGCGCCGACGTCGATGCCGCGCGTCGGCTCGTCGAGGATCAGGATCTGCGGGTTCAGCAGTAAACATTTGGCGATAATCGCCTTCTGCTGGTTGCCGCCGCTCAGTCGGCCGATGGGCAGTTCCGGCGACGAGGTTTTGACCCGCAGCCGCGCGATAGCGTCATTAATGACGTGCTGCTCGCGCGTCTCGTCCAGCGGCGCGAAGCGGCGGCTGAACTGATCCAGCGCCGCGAGGGTAATATTTTTGCCGACGCCCATCAGCGGCACGATGCCATCTTTTTTGCGGTCCTCCGGCACCATGGCGATGCCCTGGGCTATCGCCTGCTGACAGTCGCGAACCTGAACCTTCTTATCGTTAATCCAGATATCGCCCTGCCAGCGTCCCGGCCAGACGCCGAACAGGCACTGGACCGTTTCGGTGCGGCCGGCGCCGACCAGCCCGGCGATGCCGAGGATCTCGCCGCGCTTCAGGGTGAAGGAAACGTCGTTGACGCGGCGCACCTGCCGGTTAACCGGATGCCAGGCGGTAAGGTGCTCGACGCGCAGCACCGTGTCGCCGATGGCGTGCCGCTGATGCGGATAGAGCGCGGTCAGCTCGCGGCCCACCATCATGGTAATGATGTCATCCTCGCTGAGTCCGGCGGCTGGACGGGTGGCGATGGGCTTGCCGTCGCGAATAACACAGATGGTGTCGGAGATCGCTTTCACCTCGTTGAGCTTGTGGGAAATGTAGATGCAGGCGATGCCGTGGTCACGCAGGTTATTGATAATGCTCAGCAGCACTTCGGTTTCACGTTCGGTCAGCGAGGAGGTCGGCTCATCAAGGATCAGCAGCCGCACCTGCTTATTCAGCGCGCGGGCGATCTCGACCAGCTGCTGCTGCCCCAGGCCCAGATCGCCGACCCGGGCGTTGGGCGAGACGTCGAGCCTGACCCGCGCCAGCAGCTGCTGGCAGCGCAGCGTCATGGTTTCGTCGTCGACGATGCCGAAGCGGCCCAGCTCCGCGCCGAGAAAGATGTTCTCCATGACCGTCAGCTGCCGCACCAGCGCCAGCTCCTGATGGATAATCACAATGCCTCTGCGTTCGGTATCGCGGATGGTCTGCGCCTGAATTTTGTCTCCGGCGAAATAAATCTCACCGTCGAATTCGCCGTGCGGATAGAGCCCGCACAGAATCTTCATCAGCGTGGATTTGCCCGAGCCGTTTTCGCCGCACAGCGACATCACTTCGCCGCTGTCCAGCCGCAGGCTGACGTTATCCAGCGCCTTCACCGCGCCGAAACGCTTGGTGATATTGTTCATTTCCAGCAGCATCGATCTCTCCTCTTCGCGGCCGCGCGCGCTCAGAGCTCGCTCTTTTTATGGAAACCGTCTTTCACCACGGTGCTGTCGATGTTTTCTTTATTGACCGGGATCGGCGTCAGCAGGCGCGAAGGCACCTCTTTCAGACCGTTATTCAGCTTGCCGTTGCTGGCGGGTGTTTTGTCGTTGCCGAGTTCGATGGCGATGTTGGCGGCTTCGGTCGCAAGCTGGGTAATGGGCTTATACACCGTCATGGTTTGCGTGCCGTTGATGATGCGCTTGATGGCGGCGAGATCGGCGTCCTGGCCGGAGATGGCGACTTTGCCCGCCAGCCCCTGCGCGCTGAGCGCCTGGATCGCGCCGCCTGCGGTGGCGTCGTTGGAGGCGACGACGGCGTCGATGTGATTGCTGTTGGCGGTCAGGGCGTTTTCCATGATCTTCAGCGCGTTTTCCGGCAGCCAGGCGTCAACCCACTGGTCGCCGACGACTTTAATGCTGCCGTTGTCGATATAGGGTTTTAACACCTTCATCTGACCGGCGCGAAACAGATGCGCGTTATTATCCACCGGCGATCCGCCCATCAGAAAATAGTTTCCCTTCGGCACCTGCTTAACAATACTTTCCGCCTGAAGTTCGCCGACTTTTTCATTATCAAACGAAATATAAAAATCGATATCCGCGTTATTTATCATACGGTCATAGGCCAGCACTTTAATGCCTTCGCGTTTCGCCTCGGCGACGACGTTGCTTAATACCTGGCCGTTATAGGGAATGATCACCAGCACGTCGACGCCGCGGTTGATCATATTTTCTATTTGCGACATTTGCGTCTCTTCATTGCCGTTGGCCGACTGCACGAACACTTTCGCGCCCTGCGATTCCGCCTACTTAACGAAGATGTCGCGATCTTTTTGCCAGCGCTCAAGGCGGAGGTCGTCAATCGCCATGCCGATCTTCACTTCTTTCGCTGCGCCGACGTGGCTGAAGAGCGCCAGCGCGGCGCAGGCGGCTAACAGCGTAAGTTTCATTTTCATGATGTTCATCCTGTCTGTAGGTTGAGGCTGTTGTCGTTATCGCATGAGTCCAGGCGGTTGAATTGTTGACCTGGCTTTCCGGCAACATCAATTACTGATTTTTATCCGGCGATTACGTTTTTTGGTTTATTTCTGTTTTTATGAGCGGGATCGAGATTTATCGCTTTTAAGAGCAGTGGAGGGCGAATGCGCGCGGCTTGATTATTAATTTGCGAACGGGCGCACAAATATTAATTATCTCAAGTGTGGTGTGAAATATCGTAATTGAGCCGGCGGAAAAGGCGCAAGCAATATAAAGGCTCACGGCCGACTGTCCGGGTTTTCACGCTGAGGAGCGAAACATGCACGCCTATTTCGACCAGATCGAACGCGTTCGTTTTGAAGGGGTAAAGAGCACTAATCCACTGGCTTTCCGCCATTACAATCCTGACGAGGTCATCCTCGGTAAAACCATGGCTGAACATCTGCGTTTCGCCGCCTGCTACTGGCATACCTTCTGCTGGAACGGCGCGGATATGTTCGGCGTCGGCGCCTTCGACCGCCCGTGGCAAAAGAGCGGCGATGCGCTGCAGCTGGCGAAGCTGAAAGCGGACGTGGCGTTTGAGTTTTTTCACAAGCTGAACGTGCCTTACTACTGCTTTCACGACGTCGACGTCGCGCCGGAAGGGGACTCGCTGCGCAGCTATCAGGAAAATTTTGCGGTGATGACCGACAAGCTGCTGGAAAAACAGCAGGAAAGCGGCGTGAAGCTGCTGTGGGGCACTGCCAACTGCTTTACCCATCCGCGCTACGGCGCCGGCGCGGCGACCAGCCCCGATCCGGAAATCTTCGCCTGGGCGGCGAGCCAGGTGTGCAGCGCCATGCAGGCGACGCAGACGCTGGGCGGCGAAAATTACGTGCTGTGGGGCGGCCGCGAAGGCTATGAAACCCTGCTGAATACCGATCTGCGTCAGGAGCGCGAGCAGATTGGCCGCTTTATGCAGATGGTGGTGGAGCATAAGCATAAAATCGGCTTTCAGGGCATGCTGCTGATCGAGCCGAAGCCTCAGGAGCCGACCAAACATCAGTATGATTATGACGTGGCGACGGTGTACGGCTTCCTGAAGCAGTTCGGGCTGGAGAAAGAGATCAAGGTTAACGTCGAGGCGAACCACGCCACGCTGGCGGGTCACTCGTTTCATCATGAGATCGCCACCGCTATTGCGCTGGGCATTTTCGGTTCGGTGGACGCCAACCGCGGCGACGTCCAGTGCGGCTGGGATACCGACCAGTTCCCGATCAGCGTCGAAGAGAACGCGCTGGTGCTCTACGAGATTATTAAAGCGGGCGGCTTCACCACCGGCGGCCTGAACTTTGACGCTAAAGTGCGTCGCCAGAGCACTGACAAATATGACCTCTTTTACGGCCATATCGGCGCGATGGATACCATGGCGCTGGCGCTGAAAGCGGCGGCGCGCATGGTGGAAGCGGGTGAACTCGATAAGCGCGTGGCGCAGCGCTACAGCGGCTGGAATGGCGAGTTCGGCCAGCAAATCCTGAAAGGGGAGTTTTCCCTTGCCTCGCTGGCGGCGCATGCTCAGCAGCAGCAGTTCAATCCGCAGCATCACAGCGGCCGCCAGGAACAGCTGGAAAACCTGGTGAACCACTATCTTTATGATTTCTGAAACAACCGGGAGTAAGGCATGTATATCGGGATCGATTTAGGCACGTCCGGGGTCAAGGTGGCGCTGCTGAATGCGCAGGGCGAGGTGGCGGCGGTCAGCAGCGCGCCGCTGCAGGTGTCGCGTCCGCACGCGCTCTGGAGCGAGCAGGATCCCGAAAGCTGGTGGCTGGCGACCGACCAGGCGATGCAGGCGCTGGCGCAGCAGCATGCGCTCGGCGAGGTGAAGGCCATCGGCCTGAGCGGTCAGATGCACGGCGCGACGCTGCTGGACAGCGAGCATCGCGTGCTGCGTCCGGCCATTTTATGGAACGACGGGCGCAGCGGCGAACAGTGCCGCGAGCTGGAGCAGCGCGTGCCCGCGTCGCGCCAGATCACCGGCAACCTGATGATGCCCGGCTTTACCGCGCCCAAACTACTGTGGGTGCGGCAGCATGAGCCCGATATTTTTCAGCGGGTGGCGAAGGTGCTGCTGCCGAAAGACTACCTGCGCTGGCGGCTGAGCGGCGACTTCGCCAGCGATATGTCCGATGCGGCAGGCACGATGTGGCTCGACGTGGCGCGCCGCGACTGGAGCGACCTGATGCTCGACGCCTGCGGCCTGACGCGCGACCAGATGCCGCGGCTGTTCGAAGGCAATGGCGTTACCGGTTCGCTGAGCGGCGAGATCGCGGCGCGCTGGGGCATGCCGCCGGTGCCGCTGGTGGCGGGCGGCGGCGACAACGCCGCGGGCGCAGTGGGCGTCGGCATGACCGAGCCGGGGCAGGGCATGCTGTCGCTCGGCACCTCCGGCGTCTATTTCGTGGTCAGCGACGGCTACCTCAGCAATCCGCAGCGCGCGGTGCACAGCTTCTGCCATGCGCTGCCGCAGCGCTGGCATCTGATGTCGGTTATTCTCAGCGCCGCCGCCTGTCTCGACTGGGCGGCGGCGCTGACCGGCTGCGCCGACGTGCCGCAGCTGCTGGCGGAAGCGGAACGCGCCGATGAAAACGCGGCGCCGCTGTGGTTTCTGCCCTATCTCTCCGGCGAACGCACGCCGCACAACAACCCGCAGGCGACAGGCGTCTTTTTCGGCCTGACGCACCAGCACGGTCGGCCGGAGCTGGCGCGCGCGGTGCTGGAGGGCGTCGGCTACGCGCTGGCGCAGGGCATGGACGCGGTGCACGAGTGCGGCGTCGCGCCCTCCAGCATTATGCTGATCGGCGGCGGCGCGCGCAGCGCGCTGTGGCGGCAGATGCTGGCGGATATCAGCGGCCAGACGCTTGATTACTGTCAGGGCGGCGAGGTCGGTCCGGCGCTGGGCGCGGCGCGTCTGGCGCAGCTGGCGCTCGACCCGCAGACCACGCTGCCCGCGCTGACGCGGGTGCAGCGCCATCAGCCCGATGCGGCGCGCCATCAGCGCTATCAGCCGCTGCGCGACACCTTTGCCCGCCTCTACGCGCAGCTGGCGCCGCTGATGCGGTAGGCTTGTCCCGCACTGTCGCCATCTTGTCCCGATTTGGCCTTCTTCCTGCGCGTCAGGCCCGTCATGATGGGCCTGAATTCATTTCTCAGGAGGCCGAAAATGGCACAGGCAGCGCTGTTGGTAATAGACGTTCAGCACTCTTTTTTGCACCGCGACTTCTGGCAGGAAGCCGATGTTCCGGCGTTTCAGCGCAATATCAGCGCGCTGATCGAAGGCTGTCAGGCGAAAGGGATGCCGGTGGTGGACGTATTTCACGTCGCGCCGCAGGGCCCCTTCTCGCTGGCGTCCGGCTGGGTAAAGCGAATGGACTTTTTGCAGCACGAGGCGACGTTCAGCGTGCAGAAACACGTGCATAACGCGCTGACCGAATCGGGGCTGCTGCCCTGGCTGCAGGAACGCTCAATCGATACCCTGATTATTAGCGGCATCCGCACCGAGCAGTGCTGCGAAACCACCGCGCGCGTGGCGTCCGATCTCGGTTTTAAGGTACTGTTTGTCTCTGAGGCGACGCTGACCTTCCCGATGACGCACAACGGCGTCACCCTCAGCAGCGCCGAACTGATTCACCGTACCGAAACCGTACTGGTTAACCGCTTTGCCGAGGTGGTGAGCGTGGAAGCGTGCCTGGCGCGCGTTTGATCACAAGGAGTGGCGCGATGCCGCAAACCGTCCTGTTTCTTACCTTGCCTGGCGTGATGGCGCTCGACCTGACCGGACCGGCGGAAACGCTGCGGCTGGCGGGAGATCGCTTCGCGCTGCGCTATATCGGCCCGCAGGAATCGGTTGTAAGCTCCACGCAGATGACCATCGCCAATATTGAGCCGCTGCCGGAAAGCCTGCCGCCCGACTGCCTGCTGGTGGTGCCGGGCGTCTGCGACTCCGCCATCTGGTTCGCCACGCCGCAGGCGGAAGTGGCGCGACGCTGGCTGCAGCGTCAGCAGCCGCTGCTGCGCGCGCGGCAGCTCTCCTTGATCTGCGTCTGTTCCGGCGCGCTGCTGGCGGCGCAGGCCGGGTTGCTCGACGGCGTGCAGTGCACGACCCATCACGAGGTGCTCTCAAGGCTGAAAGCCGCGGCGCCCGCCGCGCTGGTAAAGGAAAACCGCGTCTTCGTCGACGACGACAATATCTGGACCAGCGCAGGCATTACCGCCGGAATCGATCTCTCGCTGCACCTGATTAACCGGCTGTGCGGCGCGCAGACGGCGCTGGAAGTGGCGCGCGAAATGGTGGTGTGGTTCCGCCGCTCCGGCGACGATCCGCAGCTGTCGCCCTGGCTGCGCTACCGCAATCATCTGCATCCGGCGATACACCGCGCGCAGGACGCCATGATCGCCCATCCCGAGCACAGCTGGTCGCTGGAGGATCTCGCCGCGCGCGTCCACGTCAGCGGCCGCCATCTGGCGCGGCTGTTTCGTCAGCATCTGGGCATCAGCGTGCGCGACTACCACGAGCAGCTGCGGCTGGGCATCGCGCGCCAGCGCCAGCAGCAGGGCGAAGGCGCGGAAAAAGCGGCGCTGGCGGCGGGGTTTTCTTCGGCGCGCCAGCTGCGGCGCGCCCGCGATCGCTGGCGCGATCAGCTTACCCAGTGACGCCTGTCGAGGCGCTGCAGGCCCATCGCCAGTAGCAGGCTGCCCACCAGCGTGACGCCGAACACCCAGGGCAAATCGAGCAACGGTCGCGACATATCGTCATAGTGGCGGGTACGCAGGAAGTGAATAAAGAGCGCGTGAAAGCCGTAGATCGGCAGCGAGTAGCGTGAAAGCGTGCCGAGCACCGGCAGTGTGCGGGCGTTCAGGGCGTTCTTGAACAGCACCAGCAGGCTGATGGCGGCGATAAACACCAGCGGGCCACAGTAAAGATACCAGCGGTCGTTAAAGGCGCCGTTAGCAATCAGCGCCTGTTTCGTGCCGAAGGTAATGCCGATAACGCAGGCGGCGAACAGCCCCGCCGCCAGCGGCGTCACGCCGCGCTTTGCTGTCTCCATGGTGCCGATGGCGCGCCCCAGCAGGGCATAGAGCAGATAGTAGATACTGTCGCCGCTGACGTAGAGATTCACCGGCAGCCAGTGAAACGGCCCCACCGCCTGATCCACCGTGTTCGGGTTCGCCAGCACCGCAAGCACAATGACCAGCAGCGCCACATAGCGCGCCTGCACCGCTTTCACCTGAATCAGCGGCGACAGCAGATAGATGCCGATCAGCGCGAAGAAAAACCACAGATGATAAAACACCGGCTTTTGCAGCATCTTCAGCAGCGAGCGCCCTTCGCTGATGGGCGTCAGCCAGGTGATATAGGCCAGCGCCACCGCGCTGTAAAACAGCAGACAGAGCACCAGCCGCAGCAGATGGCGCGGCTGCGCGCTGCGTTCGCCGAAGAACAGGTAGCCGGAGATCATAAAAAAGAGCGGCACGCAGACGCGCGACGCGGAATTAAGCAGGTTGGCGATATCCCACCAGTGGCCGGTCACCGCCATCGGGCCGGTAATGTACCAGGTGGTGGTATGGATCACGATCACCATCAAACAGGCGACCGCGCGTAAATTGTCGATCCAGCAAATCTTGTGCGACATCGGGTCCTCTTGCGCATCACGATAGTGCGAAGAAGGGTAGACAGTCGCGATGCGTGCGACAACTTTTCGCGGCAGGATTCGGAGCCGTCTGGCACGCCCGCGCCCGGCAGGATTTCCGGCTGCACATCGCGCGGTCAAAGGGTATACTGGCGCACTCTTTTTTCATCTACCCGAATCGCGTGCGAAATCATCATGCAAAAGTTTGATACCAAAACCTTTCAGGGCCTGATCCTGACATTGCAGGATTACTGGGCGCGTCAGGGCTGCACCATCGTTCAGCCGCTGGACATGGAAGTGGGCGCTGGCACTTCACACCCTATGACCTGCCTGCGCGCACTCGGACCAGAGCCGATTGCCGCAGCCTACGTGCAACCGTCGCGCCGTCCGACCGACGGGCGCTACGGCGAAAACCCGAACCGCCTACAGCACTACTACCAGTTCCAGGTGATCATCAAGCCGTCGCCGGACAACATTCAGGAGCTGTATCTCGGATCGCTGAAAGAGTTGGGCATCGATCCCACCGTGCATGATATCCGCTTCGTGGAAGATAACTGGGAAAACCCGACGCTTGGCGCGTGGGGCCTCGGCTGGGAAGTGTGGCTCAACGGCATGGAAGTGACGCAGTTCACCTACTTCCAGCAGGTGGGCGGCCTGGAGTGCAAGCCGGTGACCGGCGAGATCACCTACGGCCTTGAGCGCCTGGCGATGTATATCCAGAGCGTCGACAGCGTTTACGATCTGGTCTGGAGCGACGGTCCGCTGGGTAAAACTACCTATGGCGACGTGTTCCATCAGAACGAAGTCGAGCAGTCTACCTACAACTTCGAATACGCCGACGTCGACTTCCTCTTTACCTGCTTCGAGCAGTACGAGAAAGAGGCGCAGCAGCTGCTGGCGCTGGAAAAACCGCTGCCGCTGCCGGCCTATGAGCGCATCCTGAAAGCCGCGCACAGCTTTAACCTGCTGGACGCGCGTAAGGCGATCTCCGTGACCGAGCGCCAGCGCTATATTCTGCGCATCCGCACCCTGACCAAAGCCGTGGCTGAAGCCTACTACGCCTCCCGCGAGGCACTGGGCTTCCCGATGTGCAATAACAACAAGTAAGAGGCAGCCATGACTGAAAAAACGTTTCTGGTGGAAATCGGCACCGAAGAGCTGCCGCCGAAAGCATTGCGCAGCCTGGCCGAAGCCTTTGCTGCGCAGGTTACCGCCGAGCTGGATAGCGCCGGCCTGGCGCACGGCGAAGTGCGCTGGTACGCCGCGCCGCGCCGTCTGGCGCTGAAAGTAGCGAGCCTGAGCGCCGCGCAGCCCGATCGCGAAGTTGAAAAACGCGGCCCGGCGGTCTCCGCCGCCTTTGACGCCGACGGCAAACCGACCAAAGCGGCGGAAGGCTGGGCGCGCGGCAATGGCATCACCGTCGATCAGGCCGAGCGCCTGAGCACCGACAAAGGCGAATGGCTGGTTTACCGCGCGCAGGTGAAAGGCGAATCTTCCCAGTCGCTGCTGCCCGGCATGATCGCCACCGCGCTCGGCAAGCTGCCGATCCCGAAACTGATGCGCTGGGGCGCGAGCGACGTGCAGTTTGTCCGTCCGGTGCACACCGTGACGCTGCTGCTGGGCGACGAGCTGCTCCCGGCGACCATCCTCGGCATTGAGTCAGGTCGCACGATTCGCGGTCACCGTTTTATGGGCGAGCCTGAATTCACCATCGACCATGCCGACCAGTATCCAGAGATTCTGGAAACGCGCGGTAAAGTTATCGCCGACTACGCCGTGCGCAAGGCGCAGATTAAAGCCGATGCCGAAGCGGCGGCGCGCCAGCTGGGCGGCAACGCCGACCTGAGCGACAGCCTGCTGGAAGAGGTCACCTCGCTGGTGGAGTGGCCGGTGGTGCTGACGGCGACCTTCGAAGAGAAATTCCTCAAGGTGCCGGCGGAAGCGCTGGTCTACACCATGAAGGGCGATCAGAAATATTTCCCGGTCTATGACGACGCGGGCAAGCTGCTGCCGAACTTTATCTTCGTCACCAATATCGCCTCGAGCGATCCGCAGCAGATTATCGCCGGTAACGAAAAGGTGGTGCGTCCGCGTCTGGCGGATGCTGAATTCTTCTTTAATACCGACCGCAAAAAACGGCTGGAAGATCATCTGCCGCGCCTTGAAACCGTGCTGTTCCAGAAAGAGCTCGGCACGCTGCGCGACAAAACCGATCGCATTCAGGCGCTGGCGGGCTGGATCGCCGCGCAGATTGGCGCAGACGTGAATCACGCGACGCGCGCCGGCCTGCTCTCCAAGTGCGACCTGATGACCAATATGGTGTTTGAGTTTACCGACACCCAGGGCGTGATGGGCATGCACTATGCGCGTCACGATGGCGAAGCCGAAGATGTGGCGGTCGCGCTTAACGAGCAGTATCAGCCGCGCTACGCCGGCGACGATCTGCCTTCTAACCCGGTGGCCTGCGCGCTGGCGATCGCCGACAAGATGGATACCCTTGCGGGCATCTTCGGCATCGGTCAGCATCCGAAGGGCGACAAAGATCCGTTTGCGCTGCGCCGTGCCGCGCTGGGCGTGCTGCGCATCATCGTTGAGAAGAACCTGCCGCTCGATCTGCAGACCCTGACGGAAGAAGCGGTGCGCCTGTATGGCAGCAAGCTGAGCAACGGCAAAGTGGTCGATGACGTTATCGACTTTATGCTGGGTCGCTTCCGCAGCTGGTATCAGGAAGAGGGCCACAGCGTCGATACGCTGCAGGCGGTGCTGGCGCGTCGTCCGACCCGTCCGGCTGATTTCGACGCGCGTATGAAGGCGGTATCGCACTTCCGCACGCTCGACGAAGCGGCGGCGCTGGCAGCGGCGAACAAGCGCGTCTCCAACATTCTGGCGAAATCGACCGAAACGCTGAACGACAGCGTGCAGGCGTCGCTGCTGAAAGAGAACGAAGAGATCCAGCTGGCGACCTTCGTGACCGCGCTCGGCGATAAACTGCAGCCCTACTTCGCAGAGGGCCGCTATCAGGATGCGCTGATCGAACTGGCGCAGCTGCGCGAGGCGGTCGATAACTTCTTCGACAAGGTGATGGTCAACGCCGACGACGCTGAAGTGCGCGTCAACCGCCTGACGCTGCTGGCGAAGCTGCGCGAGCTGTTCCTGCAGGTTGCGGATATTTCGCTGCTGCAGTAAGCCTGTAACCAGGTTTAAGCCAGTAATAAACGTAAAGGCCGACATGATTGTCGGCCTTTTTGTTTTCAGAGAAGCATGGCAGCCTGATTGATCAAACCCGTAAGGAAGACTATAGTATCCGTTACGGGTTACAAGGATGTAGAGGGATATATGGGCGTTTATTTAACGCCTGAGTTCGACGCAGAGCGCAGGCGGTTGGGAATTACTGATAAAATTCTTTGTAAAACCGCCCGAAAGGTTTTTAGCGGGCTAAAAGGAAGTCAGTTGGGGAAATTTACCTATAAAAGGCGAATGGCCCTGCCGAAAGTTAGTGAGAGAGATGGCGCACGCTCAATCATTTTCTTTAATGACGGTGAGCATCTGTACTTTTTTTACCTTTACGCGAAAAGCTCGCTTACTAAAAAGAAAGGTAAGGAAATTGAAGACGCTGAAATAGACATTTTTTGCAGCATCGCTTCGGATTTTATAGAAATGGATGAGAGCAGAATAAAAGCGCTTCTTGAAGAGAAAGAACTATTTGAGGTTAATTGCGATGAGTGATGATTTGAAAAATATCTATGCTATGGCGAAACGTTATAACAAGCACGGCGTTGTGAAAGACGAAACCCTCAAAACGATTGAAGCTCGCATTAAAGCTGCGGATATTCCTGAGGTTCGTCCGATGACGGGCGAAGAAATTAAGGCAGTCCGCCTGCGCTGGAAGCTTTCTCAGTCAGTTCTGGCGCGCACGACCGGCATGTCTGTTGAAAGCGTGTCAAAATGGGAGCGGGGAGAAAGTAAACCGAATCAGGCCGTGTTGCGCATTATTAATATGATTTCCGATAAAGGTCCGGAAATATTTATGTGTTGAGGCGCTGTCAGCTAAAAGAAGTAACAGCGTTTTTCGCTGTGCATCTCATTTTCCTTTCTCTAAAAGCGCACAATCAATATTGTTTCCCTCGGATCGCTTGCCGTCATGCTACAGCGCTCAGAGCGCGCTTTATAATCTAAGCGCTAAGCATGGCTATTTGCGATACGCGTTACGCAGCCGGCGGCGCGGTGCGCGCAAAGCTCTCGCGCTGAAACAGCTGCTCCGCCAGCTTCACCAGCGCCGGGCGATCCACGCACCAGTTCGGCACCACATGACGAAAGTTGATATAGCCGATAGTGCAGCCCACGGCGATATCGGCAAGATTCAGCGTGCCGTTATTCAGCAAACGACCTTCCGCCGCAATCGCTTCCAGCTTATCCAGGCTGCGCAGGATCTTTTCCCGGTTACGCGTCAGCACTTCGGCGGACTGCTGCTCCGGCGCGCGCAGCTTCTCGCGCACGATGATACTGGCGCAGTCGCTGACGCCGTCCGCCAGCCGCTCGGTCTGCCGAATATGCAGCGCCAGCCAGGCGTCCTCCGGCAGCAGCGCGGGCGCGTCGCCGCGCAGTTCCAGGTACTGCGCGATAATCGAGGAGTCGAACCAGGCCTGCTGGCTATCGTCAATCAGCGTCGGCACTTTGCCCAGCGGATTGTGGAGCGCGACGTGGCTGTCAGGACTGTAGGGCGCATCGTTAACAAATTCGAACACGATGCCTTTTTCCAGCAGGATGACAGATATTTTCCGTACAAAAGGGCTGGTATAGCTGCCGATCAGTTTCATCGCACTCCTCCGCTGTTAAAGGATTGAGTCAGCTCTCATCCGGGAAAAGAAAAGGGTTCAGGCTGCTGCGTGAGAAGCCTTCCTGCTCCATGCGCGCGTCCAGCACCAGCGAGGCGAGATCGTCCGCCACAGGCTCTAGCGCCGGATCCTTTTCCTGATAGAGCATCTTCAGATAGGTGCCGCAGTCGCCGCAGCTCTCCGCTTTGACCGCCGCCTGCTCGCTGTCCAGCGACCAGTAGTGGAGATCGCGTGTCTGCTCGCAGTTGCTGCACTTGCTGCGCGCCACATACCATTCGCTTTCGCACAGGTTGCAGTGCAGATAGCGCAGGCCCTGCTGCGTGCCGAGATGCACCACGCTCGCTACCGGCATGCTGGCGCACACCGGGCAGAACTGGCGCTGCTCGCCATATTCGGCGCGCGCTTTGCCGGGGATCAGCGCCGCCATCTGCGCCCAGTAAACCGACAGCGCCGCCCAGATAAAGGGCGCTTTGTCGCTGCTGACCAGCGCGAACTCGCCTGCCAGCAGCGCGCTGGCCAGAGTTTCCAGTTCGCCCGCGGCGGTTTTTTCCAGGTTTTCCAGCACCGCCAGCGCCTGGCCGGTCATTTCCGGTTTCAGCTCGGCGATCAGCGAGTGCAGCAGACGCTGCCAGTGTGCGTCGCGCGGCAGGCTGTGAATATCAAGCGGCGGTTTGCCCTCGGCGGCGCTCTGCACCAGACGATCGTAAAGATCGCGGTGCAGCGGATGGTCGTACAGAACGATCTCTTGCGCCTGGGCGATCTTGGCGGCGAAACGCAGATAGTCGCCCAGCGGATTTTTAGCCGCCAGCTCGCGCAGCCGCGCGGCGCGGCGGCTATAGAGGTTCTTCAGCCGTGGAAAAAGTAACGGCGGAATGGTATCCGCCGTGTGTTTTTCGCTCTTCTCCAGCTGGTCTTGCGGGATGATGCGAATACTCATCAGGGGCGTTTTTCCTGTTGTGTTGAGCGGTTACGCTGCTCGCGATACCAGCGAGGATGGTGTTTTTCCGCCCATGCGGGGCTGACCCAACCTTCGACCATCGCCGTAATGGTGCCTTTGACCCATAGCGCCGCATAAATGTGCACCATAATCACCACGATCAGGCCCACGGCGGAGAGAGAATGCACCAGCAGCGCCGCGCGGATCAGCGGAATGCTGAAGGCGCCGGCGAACCAGGGACGCCAGATCACCACGCCGCTGAGCAGAAGCAGCACTAAGCTGATGATAGCAGCCCAGAACACACACTTCTGGCCAAAATTATAGCGGCCCGTATCGCCGACCTCTTCATTAAGGGCAATTTTGTTGATATTACGCGCCCACAGTAGGTCCTCTTTATTCACCAGATTATGATGCCAGTAGCGGAAAAACATCAGCAGAAAGGCAGCGAACATGGTGACGCCGATAAAGGGATGCAGGATGCGCGCCAGCTGCGGCGTGCCCAACACATTCATCAGCCAGTTGAACGAGGGGAACAGAAAGCCCAGCCCGCTCAGCGCCAGCAGCACGAAACAGATGGCGACAATCCAGTGATTGATACGCTCCGCCGCGCGGTAGCGTATGATGCGCTCGCTTTTTTTCATTCTTCCTCCTCCTTATGCTGCTCCTCGTCGACCCGGTTCGGGCCCACGCCGACATAGTGGAACACCGATGCGGCGAAGGTGGCGGCGAAGCCTATCGCCGCCAGCGGTTTCCAGACGCCTTTCCAGAACGTCACGGTTGGGCTGATGCCGGGGTTTTCCGGCAGCCCGTGGTAGAGCTGCGGCTTATTGGCGTGATGCAGCACATACATCACATGGGTGCCGCCAACGCCTGCCGGATCGTACAGGCCGGCGTTTTCGAAGCCGCGCGATTTAAGATCGGCGACGCGCTCCGCCGCCAGCTGCTGCATCTCCTCTTTGCTGCCGAAGTGAATCGCGCCGGTCGGACAGGTTTTGACGCAGGCAGGTTCTTGTCCGACATTGACCCGATCGACGCAGAGCGTGCACTTATAGGCGCGGTTGTCCTCCTGGCTGATGCGCGGCACGTTGAACGGGCATCCCGCGATGCAGTAGCCGCAGCCGATGCAGTGGTCAGACTGAAAGTCGACAATACCGTTGGCGTACTGCACGATGGCGCCCGCCGACGGGCAGGCTTTCAAACAGCCGGGATCGGCGCAGTGCATACAGCCATCCTTTCGGATTAGCCATTCCAGTCTGCCATTCTCCTCAACCTCCGAGAAGCGCATCACCGTCCAGGCTTTGGCGTCGAGATCGGTCGGATTGTCGTAAACGCCAATATTGTGTCCAACCTCGGCGCGAATATCGTTCCACTCCGAGCAGGCGACCTGACAGCCTTTACAGCCGATACAGGTGGTAACGTCGATCAGCTTGGCGACCTGCTGCCGGTGATCGCGCGCCTGCGGCGCGGGCGTGAGCGAGCTGGTCGCGGAGCGACGAATAATGTCCTGTGTGGGGTAAGCCATGTTCGTTCTCCGTTACGCCTTTTCCACTTTCACTAAAAACCCTTTGTACTCCGGCGTTTGCGAATTAGCGTCGCCTACTGACGGCGTCAGCGTGTTGGCGAGGAAGCCTTTGCGCGTCGCGCCTTCGAAGCCCCAGTGGCAAGGAATGCCGACGGTATCGACCGGCTTGCCGTCAATGTGCAGGCGCTGCAGGCGCCGCGTCACCACCGCTTTGGCTTTGATATAGCCGCGGCGGGAAGAGACTTTAACGCTGTCGCCCGCCTTGATGCCTTTCTCCGCCGCCAGCTCCGCGCCAATCTCCACAAACTGCTCCGGCTGCGCGATGGCGTTTAGCAGAGCGTGTTTCGTCCAGTGGCGGAACAGCTCGGTAATGGAGTAGGTGGTGGCGACGCAGGGATACTCGGCCGCTTCGCCCAGCTGGGCGGCGTCGCGCGCAAAGAGGCGCGCCACCGGGCTGTGGCTCTGCTGCGGATGCAGCGGGTTGGCCGCCAGCGGGCTCTCCATCGGCTCGTAGTGCTCGGGGAACGGGCCGTCTGCCATTTTGTCGAGCGCGAAGAGATGCCCCAGGCCGTCCGGCTGCATGATAAAAGGGCCCGCCTGCTGCTGCGGCGCCAGCGTCAGCGGATAGTCCGGCACGTCGATGCCCTGCCAGCGCTGGCCGTCCCACTCGATCAGGCGACGGTTCGGGTCCCAGGCTTTGCCCTGTTCGTCGGCGGAAGCGCGGTTATAGAGAATGCGGCGGTTGGCCGGCCACGCCCAGGCCCAGCCGGAAACTGCGCCCAGCCCGGAGGGATCGGCGTTGTCGCGGCGCGCCATCTGGTTGCCCTGCGGCGTCCAGCTGCCCGTATAGATCCAGCAGCCGCTAGCGGTGCTGCCATCATTGCGCAGTTCGGCGAAGGCGTTAAGCTGCTGGCCTTTTTTCAGCAGCAGCTTGCCGCTGGCGTCGTAAACGTCCTGCAGCGCGCGGCCGTTGCTCTCCTGCGCCACCTCTTCCGGCGACGGATCGGCGGGATTGCTGTAGTCCCAGCGCATCGCCATCAGCGGCTCCGGCGCGACGCCGCCTTCCTGACGGTAGAGTTCGCGCAGACGCAAAAAGAGATTGCCGAGGATTTTTCCGTCGTGCAGCGCCTCGCCCGGCGGCTCGGCCGCCGCCCAGTGCCACTGCAGCCAGCGCGACGAGTTGGCGACCGAGCCGTCCTCTTCGGCGAAGCAGGAAGAGGGCAGACGGAATACCTCCGTTGCGATCTGCGCGGGATCGACGTCGTTGAATTCGCCGTGAGGCTGCCAGAAGCTGGCGGTTTCGGTGCTGAGCGGATCGATCACCACCATATACTTCAGGCGTGAAAGCGCGCGACAGGCTTTGTTTTTGTCGGGGAAGGCGGCAAGCAGGTTAAAGCCCTGAATAAGCGCGCCGTTTATTTCGCCCTGCTCCATCATCTCCGCCTGCGCCATGCAGTCGTAGCTTTTATCCCACTTGGGCAGCCAGTCGTAGCCCCACTGGTTGTCCGCCGTGGCAGCGTCGCCGTAAAAACTCTTCATCAGGCTGATAAAGAACTTATCGGTGTTTTGCCAGTAGTTGACCTGGCCCGGCAGCGACGCGGCAGGCGTCGCTTTTTGCAGGTAGTCCGCCAGCGTCGCCATCTTTTCCGACGGCAGCGGCAGATAGCCCGGCAAACTTTGCGACAGCAGGCCAAGATCGGTATAGCCCTGCACGTTGGAGTGGCCGCGCAGCGCGTTGATACCGCCGCCCGGCATGCCGATATTGCCCAGCAGCAGCTGGATCATCGCCGCGGTGCGGATAATCTGCGAGCCGTTGGTGTGGTGCGTCCAGCCCAGCGCGTAGAGGATGGTGGCGGTACGGTTGGGCGCGCTGGTGGTCGCCAGCTGGCGGCAGATAGCGAGAAAGGTCTCATGGGGCGTGCCGCACAGGCGCGTCACCATCTCCGGGGTGTAGCGGCTGGCATGCGCCTTGAGCAGATTCAGCACGCAGCGCGGATGGCTAAAGCTGTCGTCGCGGCGCGCATGGCCGTTTTCATCCAGCTCATAGCGCCAGCTGGCGCGGTCGTACTGGCGCGTCTCCGCGTCGTAGCCGCTGAACACTCCCTCTTCGAAGCCATAGCCCTCGCTGACGATCAGCGCGGCGTTGGTGAAAGCGCGCACGTACGGCTGCTGAATCTGATTGTGCTGCAGCAGATAGTTGATGACGCCCATCAGAAACACCACGTCGCTGCCCGCGCGCACCGGCGCATAGAGATCCGCCACCGACGCCGAGCGGTTGAAGCGCGGATCCACGACGATGACCTGCGCGTTGTTGCGCGTCTTCGCCTCGATCACCCACTTAAAGCCGACCGGATGCGCTTCCGCCGGGTTGCCGCCCATGATCAGCACCACGTTGGCGTTTTTGATGTCGTTCCAGTTGTTGGTCATCGCGCCGCGGCCGAAGCTGGGCGCCAGCGCGGCGACCGTCGGGCCGTGGCACAGCCGTGCCTGGTTCTCCAGCGCGACGATGCCGAGCGCGCGCGCGAATTTATGGTCGAGCAGGCCGGTTTCATTGCTGGCGGCCGACGAACAGAACATGGCGGTGGTAGGCCAGCGGTTGACCGTGACGCCGGCGGCGTTGGTTTGCTGGAAGTGGGCATCGCGATCCTGCTTCATCAGTCGGGCGATGCGCTCAAAGGCCTCCTGCCAGCTGATGCGCTGCCACTTGTCGCTGCCCGGCGCGCGATACTCCGGATATTTCAGCCGCTGGTCGCTGTGAATATAGTCGAGCACGCCCGCGCCTTTCGGGCAGAGCGAGCCGCGGCTGACGGGATGATCGGGATCGCCTTCGATATGGTAGATAGCGGCGCTGGCGTTTTTGGCGCCGTCGCCGAGGCTGTAGATCAGCATGCCGCAGCCGACGGAACAGTAGGTGCAGTTATTGCGCGTCTCTCTGGCGCGTACGAGCTTATATTCCCTGACGCCAGCTAACGCGGATTCCGGGGCGAAGCCCAGCAGCGCCGCGCTGGTTCCCGCCATTCCGCCAGCGCAGATTTTGAAAAAACTCCGTCTGGTAATTTGCATTTATCTTTCTTCTTTATTGGCTCCATTGCGAAGCTATGCAAAATAACAAGCCTGTCTGCGTCTTATTTGATGAAGGTCAATAAGTTAGTCTTTAGTAATGCTTTTTTTAAATTCTGTTTAAATTTGTTTAGAGTGCGGGCAGCGGAGCGCGCCTTTTTTCAGGGGCCGGTAAAAATAGCATTCCTTTATTAAAATCGATGTTAAAGCGCAGTGGAAAATCATTCTCATTTACCTCGCAGAGGCGCACCACAGCGCTATTGGCTATCTTTTCACCGCATAATTTGTATAGCGGTTTTTTTGCGCTGCCGGTGACAACAGGGCAAACTTAAGCGCACTGCTGGCCGCCTGCGCGGCCGCAGAAAATTTAATTTCTTGTTAATAACAGGTCGTACTCCTTGAACGTTATCCCGCAAACCCCCGGCGAAAATTTAACAACTCAAACCGGCGCCAGCGAAATGCCGGTGTGGCAGCGTGCCGATCTGACCGTGGCGCAGCCCGACTGGCTGGCGGATGAAGTGCCGGTCGCCCTCGCCTATAACGGCATCTCCCACGTGGTGATGATGACCACGCCGAAAGATCTGGAGGCGTTCGCCATCGGCTTTTCCCTGTCGGAAGGCATTATCGACGCGCCGGGCGATATTTTTGGTCTGGACGTGGTGCCGGGTTGTAACGGCATTGAGGTGCAGATCGAACTCTCCAGCCGACGTTTTATGGCGCTGAAAGAACAGCGTCGCGCGCTGGCGGGACGCACCGGCTGCGGCGTATGCGGCGTCGAGCAGCTGGATCAGATCGGCAAGCCGGTGCAGCCGCTGCCTTTTACGCAGACCTTCGATCTGGCGCAGCTGGATCGCGGCCTGAGCCAGCTGAAGAGCGTTCAGCCGGTCGGCCAGCAAACCGGCTGCACCCATGCGGCGGCCTGGCTGCGTCCAGACGGCGAGCTGGCAGGCGGCTGCGAGGATGTGGGGCGCCACGTCGCGCTGGATAAGCTGCTCGGCTACCGCAGCGGCGCGGCGTGGGGCGACGGCGCGGTGCTGGTCTCCAGCCGCGCCAGCTATGAGATGGTGCAGAAATCCGCGATGTGCGGCGTCGAGATCCTGTTCGCCGTTTCGGCGGCGACGCGTCTGGCGGTCGAGGTGGCGGAGCGCTGCAACCTTACCCTGGTTGGCTTTAGCAAGCCGGGACGCGCCACGGTCTATACCCATCCGCAGCGCCTGCGTTAAAGGGCATTCAGCGGCGGCAGACTGTAAAAACAACGGTTTGCTTATAAGGAATTTGTAAATTCCTTATGTTTAATGGGGCATTGATTACCCTTTTCCGGATCATGAATTTAACTATAATGGTTCGACTGCTTACGCGGCACGCCATCAGGCGGCGCCGCTCAAATATGAAATGGAGAGGAAGAACATGAGTTATTCACTGCCATCCCTGCCTTACGCCTACGACGCACTGGAACCGCACTTCGACAAGCAGACGATGGAAATCCATCACACCAAACACCACCAGACCTACGTTAACAACGCTAACGCAGCGCTGGAAGGAACCGAATTCGCTGACCTGCCGGTTGACGAGCTGATCACCAAACTGGATCAGGTTCCGGCAGACAAAAAAACCGTGCTGCGCAACAACGCTGGCGGCCACGCTAACCACAGCCTGTTCTGGAAAGGCCTGAAAACCGGCACCACGCTGCAGGGCGACCTGAAAGCGGCTATCGAAAAAGATTTCGGCAGCGTTGAAAAATTCCAGGAAGAGTTTGAGAAAGCCGCCGCTACCCGCTTTGGTTCAGGCTGGGCGTGGCTGGTGAAAAAAGGCGACAAACTGGCCGTGGTCTCTACCGCTAACCAGGACAACCCGCTGATGGGCGAAGCGATCTCCGGCGCATCAGGCTACCCGATTCTGGGCCTGGACGTCTGGGAGCACGCTTACTACCTGAAGTATCAGAACAAACGTCCTGACTACATCAAGGCGTTCTGGAACGTGGTGAACTGGGACGAAGCAGCAGCGCGTTTCGCCTCTGCAAAATAAGTTCACCCGTTAAAAAAGCCAAAACCGGCGAAGCGATTCGCCGGTTTTTTTCTGGCTGAAACAGCGCTAAGTAAACCGCAGCTAAACATGCGCACAGTAGGCTTTTAACCTTTCAGGACATTAACCTTCCGTTGAATTTCACGCGGGTAGGCTAAATAACATTCCACCAGAGAATGTTACATCATGTCCATTATAACTACGCCTGCGCCGACCGCCGAGTCGTCGGCTTCGCTGTTTTTTCAGTTAATCAGCGGAAAATATATCCCGAATAAACTGTGGTTGAGTAAACAATTCCGCCTGAAGTTCGCGCTGCGAACGGTGGCGTTTCCCGTGACGACGCTGCGTTATTTACACCAGCTGTCGCACCTGCCCGATTTGCATCAGGTGATGAGCGTGCAGGGGCTGTTACCCGCGAAGCCGCATCGCCCCTATTTGCGCGCGGGGTTGAGCGTGGCGGCGCGCGCTCAGGCGATCCTTGATCACTATCAGCTGGTCGCCGCATTGCAAAACGGCCGGCTGCGCCAGCTGCTGCAAAGCCCCGGCGATAATTTACTGGCGACGCTGAGCGGGAAAAACGGCGAGACGTTCGAGCTCTTCTCCTGCCCAGGGCGTTTCGATCGCGAAGGGGAAATTACGCTGGTGCTGCGCTATCAGAATGAGGCTATCGCTTCGCTCTCGTTTTCGCTGATCAAGGAAGCGGGGCTGCGTACTCTGCTGATCGGTGGCCTGCAGGGGCCGCGCAAACATGTCTCCAACGACGTGATCCGCGAGGCGACGAAAGCGGCGCACGGGTTGTTTCCCAAACGCCTTGTTATGGAGGTGGTCTGTATGCTGGCGCAGCGCTGCGCGGCGGAGAAGATTATCGCCGTCGGCGATACCACGCATGTGTTCCGCAGCCTGCGCTATCGTCACAGCAAAAGTGATTACTTTTTCGCCAGCTACAGCGAGTTCTGGACATCGCTGGGCGGCGAAGCGTGCAAAGACGGACTCTATCAGCTGCCGCTCAGCCTGCCGCGTAAGGCGCTGGAGGAGATCGCCAGTAAGAAGCGCGCCGAGTATCGGCGACGTTATGAACTGCTGGATGCGCTGGCGCAGCAGGTGTCAGCTGCCATCGGCCAGCGCGGAGAGGATCAGGCGGCCGCCTGATCCCGAACTCAGAACGGCTTCTTCGCGAAGCCGGTCATGACCTTCAGGCCCATTTCGCGGCCCAGCGCGGTCATCGGATGCACGACCACCAGACCGCGCACGCTTTTCTTCAGCGTGCCCATATCAGCCTGCTCTTTTTTGGTGATCTCGCGGCTGAACGGCAGATCCATCAGCTTTTGCGCTTCTTTGCTCAGCTTGTCGTCACGCTTGTCGCGCAGACGTTCAATCTCGGTAACCAGTTTCTCTTTTTCTTTCAGCAGCGCGCCCAGCTTCTCGGCGTCGCCCGCTTCCAGCAGCTGCGGCTCTTTACGATTCAGGGCGTCCAGCTGATCGCTCAGACGTTTAATCTCGGCTTTTTCTTGCTCTTTCATGGCGAAAACTCGTTGTGGAAAACAGGCAAAGGATACACGAAAAGCGGCGCAAATTCGCGCGCGGCGAGAGACCAGGGCGCCTGAATCTCAGGCGCCGGGACGTTTGAACGCCTGTTTCAGGCTGATACGCGAGATCAGTTCGGTCAGAGAGAGCACCATGGTCGAGCGCACCATTTGCAGATAGCGCTGTTGCTGCATGGCGCGCAGCTCGGCGTCGTCGGGATGAAAGTCCGGTTTCGGCGGCCAGGCGGCCACGCAGTGCAGCTCGCCGAACGGGCCGAGGATCTCATCGTCGGTAAAACGGTAATCGTTTCGATCGTGGTTCAGCTCTTCGCGCAGCGCCAGCAGCAGCTCGCAATCTTCATACTCATGGCGGCTGATGACCCCCAGACCGTAGATCAGCTTAAGGCGCACCGGCAGCTCGCCGAGCGGGCCGTCGCCCAGCAGCAGCGGCTCGACCGCATACTTCACCGCGTAGTCATCCTTGCGAAACACCTGCAGCACCAGCAAATTGACCGCTTCGGCCAACAGCTCGACGGCGGCGATCAGGAAGCTTCTCACCGAGCGTCCGGCGTTCAGGCGCTCAAGCACCCGGTTTTCAAAAGCTTGCTTCTCTTCCATTGTCGCCTGCAGAATTCTGATACCGTCAACGGGCGCCGCGTCGCCGCGCCCGTACCGCTTGTGCGTGACTGACACGCGCCTGTCAGACCATCGCGTTGTACGCGCTGACCGCCGCCGCCACCACTTCGCTGTCGGCATCCAGACCGGATACCTGCGCCAGCGTCGCCTGCGGACCTTTCTCGTTAATCAGCGCTTCCAGCTCCTGCGCCTGCGGATCCTGCGCGCTGCGATAGTGCATCGCGGCCGCGATACCCTGCACCAGATGCACGTTCGGCAGCTGATACTCCAGCGTGCCCAGCGTCGGTTTGATCAGGCGATCGCCTGCGCTCAGCTTACGCAGCGGCTGACGGCCTACGCGCTCTACATCATCTTTCAGGTAGGGATTCTCGAAGCGGCCGAGGATTTTTTCGATATAGGCGGCGTGCTTGTGGGCGTCGAAACCGTAGCGCTTGATCAATACTGCGCCGCTCTCTTCCATCGCCCCTTTGACCACCGCTCGGATTTTCTCATCCAGGATGGCATCGCGTATGGTCTGATGCCCGGCGAGCTGGCCGAGATAGGCGGTGATGGCGTGGCCGGTGTTAAGGGTAAACAGTTTGCGCTCGACGAACGCCATCAGATTGTCGGTAAGCTCCATGCCCGCAATGGTGGGCAGCTCGCCTTTGAACTGGGTTTTATCGACAATCCACTCGCTAAAGGTTTCCACGGTGACCTCCAGCGGGTCGTTGCTGCCCGCTTCGGACGGCGGCACGATGCGGTCTACGGCGGAGTCGACGAAGCCGACGTGCTGCTCAACCCAGGCGTGATGCTGCTCCGGCAGCGCTTTCAGCACGTGCTGTTTCAGCTGGCTGGTGCCGCGCACCATGTTTTCGCAGGCGATAATATTCAGCGGACGATCGTTGCCCTGGTCATGGCGTTGCGCCAGGCCCTTCGCCACGCTGCCCGCGATGCGCTCCAGAATTTGCGGGCCGACGGCGGTGGTCACCAGATCGACCTCCGCAACCAGCGCGATAATGTCGTCGCTGGTGCTGTTGACGGCGCTGACGCCCTTCACGATTTCCACTTTCGCCTGCTCGCCAACCACATGTACTGGATATTCATGACGCGCGTTCAGTGCATCCAGCACCACCTGGTTAACATCGGCGAACACCAGTTCAATGCCTGCATCCGCCAGCAGCTTGCCAATAAAGCCGCGACCGATATTACCTGCTCCAAAATGTAACGCTTTCATAATATTGACCCATATCAAATGACGATGGGGCGGGCACGCCCGCCCCGGAAATCGGGACGGGCTTACCCGCCCCAGGGAAATTCACGCAGGACGTTTAGGCGGTCGCCGGGCTGCCCGACAGCAGATCCAGCACTTCCTGCACGCTGGTGGTGTGCGCCAGCTTCTCAATCACGCTTTCGTCGTCCAGCGCATTGGTCAGGCTGGTGATCACCTGGATGTGCTCGTTATTGCGCGCCGCGATGCCGATAACCAGGCGGGCCACGTCATCCGCATCGTCGCCGAACAGCACGCCCTGCGGATACTGACAGAACACCACGCCGGTTTTCAATACGCGATCTTTCGCTTCCACCGTGCCGTGCGGCACGGCAATCGACTCGCCGAGATAGGTCGGGGTGAGTTTTTCTCGCGCCAGCATCGCTTCAACATATTCCGGCTGAACGTAGCCGCCTTTCACCAGCTGCTCGCCGGCGAAGCGGATCGCCTGCTCTTTGTTGCTGGCGCTCAGGCCGAGGAAGACGTTGTCCGCGCCCAGCTTAAACAGATGCGGATTGCTGGTGTCGTAGCTGTCCGCCAGCGCGGTCTGTACCACTTCGCGGTGCGCTTCGCTGCGGTTTGCCGCCACCAGGCGATCGGTCAGATTGCTGTAGAGCGCGCTGTCGAGGAAGTTGTTCAGCGAGATATGCTGCGCCTGCGGCGCCTGACGCATCGCGCGCTCGGTGAGGTCGCGGTGGGTAATCACCAGATCGACGTCGCCCGGCAGCGAGTTAATCGCGCTGTTAGTAACGGACACGTTCGTGAGTCCCGCATCCTGCAATTTCTTACGCAGCACGCCTGCGCCCATCGCGCTGGAACCCATGCCGGCGTCACAGGCGACGATGATTTTACGCACGTGGCTAACGTCAACGCTGCTGGCGTCGGCGACGACCGGCGCGCCCGCTACGGCCTGGCCTTTTGACTGGGCTTTCATGTCATGCATGCGTTTGGTCGCCGCTTCGATATCGTCTTCTTCTTTGACTTTGCTGGTTTTCAGCAGGATAGAGGAGACCACAAAGGAGACCGCAAAGGCTGCGATAATCGCCGCGATATTGGCAAAGTAGGCGCCTTTCGGCGTCATCGCCAGCACCGCCAGGATAGAGCCTGGAGAGGCCGGAGAGACCAGACCGCCATTGAGCAGCGTCAGGGTGAAGACGCCGGTCATGCCGCCCAGAATCACCGCCAGCAGCAGACGCGGCGCCATCAGCACATACGGGAAGTAGATTTCGTGAATGCCGCCGAGGAAGTGGATGATCGCTGCGCCGCCCGCAGACTGCTTAGCGCTGCCGCGGCCGAACATCATATAGGCCACCAGCACGCCCATGCCCGGACCCGGGTTCGCTTCGATCAGGAAGAAGATCGACTTGCCCGCTTCGCTTGCCTGCTGGATGCCCAGCGGCGAGAAGATGCCATGGTTAATAGCGTTATTAAGGAACAGGATTTTCGCTGGCTCAACGAAAATCGAGGTCAGCGGCAGCAGGTTGTTCTGCACCATCAGGTTGACGCCTGCGGCGAGAATATGCGACAGACCTTCCACCAGCGGACCGATAGCCAGAAACGCCAGTAGCGCCAGCAACATGCCGATAATACCGGCGGAGAAGTTGTTGACCAGCATTTCGAAGCCGCTTTTGATTTTACCGTCAACGGCGCGGTCGAAAGATTTGATCGCCCAGCCGCCCAGCGGACCGGCAATCATCGAGCCAAGGAACATCGGCATATCGGCGCCGACAATGACGCCCATGGTGGTGATCGCGCCGACCACGCCGCCGCGATCGCCGCCAACCAGACGTCCGCCGGTGAAACCGATCAGCAGCGGCAGCAGGTAGGTGATCATCGGGCCGACCAGTTTCGCCAGCGTCTCGTTAGGAATCCATCCGGTCGGGATGAACAGCGCGGTGATGATACCCCAGGCGATAAACGCACCGATGTTAGGCATCACCATATTACTCAGAAAGCGACCAAAGCTTTGAACCTTGACCTTGACTGATGAGGACATAAAGCCACCCCTTATCGAGACGCGCTGCAATAAGAGAGCGCGTTTGTTTTTGTTAAGCCAGCACGGCGTCGAACCGTCGCTATTACTGTATGCAGGCGGACTCTAGCACGCCAATATGACGCTGCGTAGCGGGCGGTTTAAGTGTGATCCAGATCACTCAATTAAGGTGGGGACAGGGGCTGTTTTAGTGAGTTAGATCACATAATAACGGTGTAAAAAAAGCACAGAGGCTATTTTTTCGCCGCCAAACAGGGGTAAATGTGACTGATATCACATTTAGATCTGTTCTGTTTGTTTCATATATGTGACTACGATCACAAAGTATTTTTGGTCGAAAATGCGCCAGATCACACTCCCGACGGCGCGTTTCTCTGACTGGCGATAATCTGAAAGAGAGTAACAGCAGAAAGGCCGAGACAAGCGCGGGGCTTGTCTCGGAAGAGAGATTACTGCAAGCCGTTTTGAACGGCTGTTTGCGCCTGGGTTAACGCCTGCGCGTTAGCGGAGATAGTGCTCATCAGCGCATTATATTGCGTGACCTGATCGGGAGTCGGGAACTGAACGGCGTTATTGTTAAAGCTCACGCGCGGTCCCTGCTGCTGCAGGAAGTCGCCCGCCTGCGCCGCGCCCTGGCTCAGCGCCTGTAGCTTCGGCAGCAGCGGCACCAGCTGAGTGGCTGGCTGCGTGACGACTTTGTCGTAAGCGGCGTCGTAGACCTTTTTCAGATCCTCCTCCTGCTTAAGCGAGGCTTTGCTGCTGTCCGCCTGCATTTTAGCGCTCTCCAGCTGCTGCGTGACAATCACCAGCGCGCCGTTGGCCTGGCGCAGCGCGTCGCGGCGCGTCAGATAGTCCTGCGGCACGCGGATCGCCGACAGCTCATCGACCACCGGACGCATGCCCTGATCGATCGCCTTATTCACCTGCTGGGAAAAGCCGTAAAGGATGGCGTAGTCGCCCGCATATTTACCAAAATTCTGCTTCTGGCTTTCGCTCAGGCTCGGCAGATGTTCGCCGCTGCGCATGACGGTGTTTTGCAGAAAATCGATAAAGGCTTTGCGCTGATCGCCCTCTTTGTCGCCGCACGCGGTGAGGTTAAGCACCAGTAACGCGGCGCCGAGCAACATGCCGGTACGCATCCAGATGCGAGAAATTCCTGATGCCATAAGGGCAACTCCTGTAAATGAGAATGTAGATAACCGAGGAATGGTCCTAAAGAATAGAGCAAAGTAGCGCTCAGGCACAACGCCGGCAAGCGCGAAACGCGCAGCGGCAGAGAGGTATCCGGGCAGTCGCCTGCCCGGAAGGGTCGAAAGGATTAACCGGTATTACGCATGCCTGCTGCGACGCCCGCGATGGTCACCATCAGCGCCTGCTCGACGCGCGGATCGGCCTCTTCACCGCGCGCTTCCTGCGCGCGCGAACGCTGCAGCAGCTCCGCCTGCAGTACGTTGAGCGGATCGGTGTAGACGTTACGCAGCGCGATCGATTCGGCTATCCACGGCTGATCCGCCATCAGATGCGCGTCGTTGGCGATGGTCAGCACCGCTTTGATGTCGGCGTCAAGCTGGTCGCGCAGCTGTTTGCCCAGCGGCCACAGCGCGGTGTCCACCAGACGCTGATCGTAATACTCCGCCAGCCACAGGTCGGCTTTGGCGAATACCATCTCCAGCATGCCGAGCCGCGTCGAGAAGAACGGCCAGTCGCGGCACATCGCTTCGAGCTGATCCTGATGGCCCTCGTCCATCGCCTTTTGCAGCGCCGCGCCCGCGCCGAGCCAGGCTGGCAGCATCAGACGGTTCTGCGTCCAGGCGAAGATCCAGGGAATGGCGCGTAGCGACTCGACGCCGCCGGTCGGGCGACGTTTCGCCGGACGCGAGCCGAGCGGCAGCTTGCCCAGCTCCTGTTCCGGCGTGGCGGAGCGGAAGTAGGGTACGAAGTCCGGATTTTCGCGCACGTAGCCGCGATACATGGCGCAGGAGTGCTGTGAGAGCTGATCCATAATGCTGTGCCACTCTTTTTTCGGTTCCGGCGGCGGCAGCAGGTTCGCTTCCAGGATCGCGCCGGTGTAGAGCGACAGGCTGGCGATGGTGACTTCCGGCAGGCCATATTTAAAGCGGATCATCTCGCCCTGTTCAGTCACGCGCAGGCCGCCTTTCAGGCTGCCCGGCGGCTGAGAGAGCAGCGCCGCGTGTGCGGGCGCGCCGCCGCGACCGATGCTGCCGCCGCGTCCGTGGAACAGCGTCAGAGCGATGCCGGCTTTCTCGCAGGTTTTGATCAGCGCGTCCTGCGCCTGATACTGCGCCCAGCTGGCGGCCATCACGCCGGCGTCTTTCGCCGAGTCGGAGTAACCGATCATCACCATCTGCTTGCCCTGAATAAAGCCGCGATACCAGTCGATGCTCAGCAGCTGACTCATGACGTCGTTAGCGTTGTTGAGGTCGTCGAGGGTTTCAAACAGCGGCGCCACCGGCATCGCGAAGGTGATGCCCGCCTCTTTCAGCAGCAGATGTACAGCCAGCACGTCGGACGGCGTCTTGGCCATCGAGATTACGTAGGCGGCGATGGAGCCCTGCGGTGCTTCGGCAGCGACGCGGCAGGTTTCCAGCACTTCGCGCGTTTCGTCGCTCGGCTCCCAGTGGCGCGGCAGCAGCGGACGTTTGGAGTTCAGCTCGCGCACCAGAAAGGCCTGTTTATCCGCTTCTGACCAGCTTTCATAGTCGCCGAGGCCGAGATAGCGGGTTACTTCGGCGATCGCTTCGGTGTGTCGCGTGCTCTCCTGACGCAGATCGATGCGCACCAGCGGCACGCCGAAGCACTTCACGCGGCGCAGCGTATCCAGCAGCTGACCGTTGGCGATAATGCCCATATCGCACTGCTGCAGCGACTGATAGATAGCGTAAAGCGGCGTCCAGAGCTGATCGTTGGAGACCAGCAGATCGGCGGGACGCGGCAGACGCTCGCCCTTCAGGCGGCGCTCGAGATAAGCCTGAGTATTCAGCAGCTGGCTGCGCATGCGCTTCAGGATGACGCGATAAGGCTCAATGGCTTCAGGATCGCCGCACAGCTCGCGCACCTCTTCGCTGCATTCGGACATCGAGAGCTCGGAGATCAGCACGCCGATATCGCGCAGAAAAAGGTCGGCGGCTTTCCAGCGGCTAAGCTGCATGGCGTGACGCGTCACCGTGGCGGTCACGTTCGGGTTGCCGTCGCGGTCGCCGCCCATCCAGGAGGTAAATTTCACCGGCACGAAGTCGACCGGCAGCTTCACGCCGAACGCCTCTTCAACCTGTTCGTTCAGCTCACGCAGAAAGGCGGGCACGCCTTCCCACAGGCTGTTCTCCACCACGGCGAAGCCCCATTTTGCCTCGTCGATCGGCGTCGGACGATATTTGCGGATCTCGTCAGTGTGCCACGCCTGCGCCACCAGCTGACGCAGGCGACGCATAATCTGGTTGCGCTCGTAGTCGGAGATATCGCTGTGATCGAGCTGCTTCAGGCAGCTATTCACCTCGACCAGCTTGTGGATCAGCGTGCGGCGGGTGATCTCGGTCGGGTGCGCCGTCAGCACCAGCTCCAGCGACAGCGACTCGATGGCGGCGCGAATGGCGCTTTCGCTGACGTCGGGCTGCTGTTTAAGGCGATCGAAGGTGGTTTTCAGCAGTTCGGGGTGATTTGCGCCGTCGCCGCTGCGTGAAATGGTCTGATACTGTTCGGCGACGTTGGTCAGGTTAAGAAACTGGCTAAAAGCGCGCGCTACCGGCAGCAGCTCGTCGTTCGACAAATTTTGCAGCGTGTTGAGCAGTTCCTTGCGATGAGTGTCATTTCCTGCGCGGGATGACTTTGAGAGTTTGCGGATGGTCTCCACCCGGTCGAGGATGTTCTCTCCTAGTGCATCCTTGATCGTATCCCCGAGTAGTTTGCCGAGCATACTGACATTACTTCGCATTGCGGAATATTGTTCGTTCATGTGACCCTGACACCCTTATCGTCTTTGTAAACTTCTACACCCACAGCTCGCGGCAAAGCCGAAACTGCATGAGTAATCACCCACCGGGCATAACATCGTCTTTTATCTAGCCACGTAAACCCTGCGGCGTCAATGCGCATAAGCGCCCGGTAACATGCGGCTAACTGCTGGAAATTCAAAGATTTTAACTGGAGAGGAGCGGGATAAGTTATTCTTATCAACAAATCCCGCGCAGAGATCAGGAAATTTACTTTCTTAACAGTGAATTGCCCTGTTTATTGCGAATCAGTGGCAAAAGTGCTGCACAACCTGCGCGATCAAGGCGCGAGTCGGCTTAATAAATGCGGTATCGATAAATTCATCCGGCTGATGCGCCTGGTTGATCGATCCTGGCCCCAACACCAGCGTCGGGCACAGCTCCTGAATAAACGGCGCTTCGGTGCAGTAGTTCACCACTTCGGTCGGCGTGCCGAGCAGTTTTTCCACCACGGCGACCAGTTCGTGGTTAGCCGGACATTCGTAGCCCGGAATCGGCGGATGCAGCTCGCCGACCGTAAGACGACCCGGCCAGCGTGCGCTGACCGGCGCCAGCGACTCGTTCAGCAGCCCTTCCAGATCGCTCAGCGTCAGGCCCGGCAGCGGGCGAATATCCATGTGCAGCTCGCAGCAGGCGCAGATGCGGTTCGCCGCGTCGCCGCCGTGAATATGGCCAAAGTTCATGGTCGGATAGGGAATGGCGAAGCCGTCGTGGTGATAGCGCTCTTTCAGAGTGTTGCGCAGCTGCATCAGGTGACCGATCGCGTCGTGCATCAGTTCGATGGCGTTGACGCCGCGCGCCGGATCGCTGGAGTGGCCCGACTGGCCCTGCACGCGAATCACATGGGAGAGATGGCCTTTGTGCGCGCGCACCGGCTTCAGCGAGGTCGGCTCGCCAATAATGGCGCAGTCTGGACGAATGCTCGCTGTTTCAGAGAAGTACTTAGCGCCCGCCATGGTGGTTTCTTCATCGGCGGTGGCGAGAATGTAGAGCGGCTTGCTCAGTTTGCTGACGTCGACGTCGCGCAGCGTGTCGAGAATAAAGGCGAAGAAGCCTTTCATGTCGGCGGTGCCCAGGCCGTAGAGCTTGTTGTCATGCTCCGTCAGGGTAAAGGGATCGCGCGTCCAGCGCCCGTCGTCGAACGGCACCGTGTCGGTGTGACCCGCCAGCAGCAGGCCGCCGGCGCCCTCGCCGGTGCGCGCCAGCATATTGAATTTATGGCGCGTGCCGGGCACGGGCTGCACTTCGACGCTGAAGCCCAGATCGCGAAACCAGCCTGCCAGCAAATTGATTAAAGTTTCATTGCTCTGATCGAGCGCCGCATCGGTCGCGCTGATGGTCGGAGTCGCAATCAGCTGGCGGTAGAGTTCGATAAAAGGCGGTAATTTTGTCTTCACTGTTGACGGTCCTTGAGTTAGGATGTATCAATATTCATGCATTAATAGTGAATAAAAATACATTAACGCCGCTTGGCTGGGAAGCAGAAATCCTTCGCAAACGGCATCGTGGGCAACGGGGCAAAGCCGCGACCCGGAACGTGTGACTGTAAAAAGGGTTACAGCCTGATGTTGAATACGCTGATCGTTGGTGCCAGTGGTTACGCTGGCGTAGAGCTCGCCACCTTCATTCATCGCCATCCACATATGAACATAACCGCTTTGGCGGTTTCAGCGCAAAGCCCGGATGCCGGAAAGCCTCTGTCGGATCTGCATCCGCAGCTGAAAGGCGTGGTGGATCTGCCGCTGCAGCCGCTGAGCAGCGCGGCCGAGTGGGCGGATAAGGTGGACGTGGTGTTTCTGGCGACGGCGCACGAAGTCAGTCACGATCTGGCGCCGGAATTCCTGAAGGCCGGCTGCGTGGTGTTCGATCTCTCCGGCGCGTTCCGCGTTAACGACGGCGAATTTTATCAGCGCTATTACGGCTTTACCCATCAGCACGGCGACTGGCTCGATAAAGCGGTCTACGGCCTGGCGGAGTGGAATCACGCGCAGGTCAAAGAGGCGCAGCTGGTGGCGGTGCCGGGTTGCTATCCCACCGCGGCGCAGCTGGCGCTGAAGCCGCTGATCGCAGGCGATCTGCTTAACGCCGACCAGTGGCCGGTGATCAACGCCACCAGCGGCGTGAGCGGCGCAGGACGGAAAGCGAGCGTCGCCACCAGCTTCTGCGAAGTGAGCCTGCAGCCTTACGGCCTGTTTAATCATCGTCATCATCCGGAAATCGTCGCGCACCTCGGCGCGCCGGTGATTTTTACGCCGCACCTCGGCAACTTCCCGCGCGGCATTCTGGCGACTATCACCTGCCGCCTGAAGCCGGGCGTCAGCCACGACGACGTGGCGGCGGCGTTCCATAGCGCCTACCACGACAAGCCGCTGGTGCGCGTCTACGAGCAGGGCGTGCCGGCGCTGAAGGCGGTTATCGGCCAGCCGTTCTGCGACATCGGCTTCGCGGTGCAGGGCGAACATCTGATCGTCGTCGCGGCGGAGGACAATCTGCTGAAAGGCGCCGCGTCGCAGGCGGTGCAGTGTATGAATATTCGCTTCGGCTTCCCTGAAACGCAATCGCTGATTTAACGGACAAGGACGCACATGACAACTCCATTAATTATCAAACTGGGCGGCGTGCTGCTCGACAGCGAAGAGGCGCTGGCGCGCCTGTTCGACGCGCTGCTGGCTTATCGCAGCGCCCATCAGCGTCCGCTGCTGATCGTTCACGGCGGCGGCTGTGTGGTTGACGAGCTGATGAAAAAGCTGTCGCTGCCGGTGAAGAAGAAGAACGGCCTGCGCGTCACGCCTGCCGATCAGATCGACATTATTACCGGCGCGCTGGCGGGCACCGCCAACAAAACCCTGCTCGCCTGGGCGAAAAAGCACGGTATCAAGGCGGTCGGGCTGAGCCTGGGCGACGCCGATCTGGTGAAGGTGGCGCAGTTCGATGAAGAGTTGGGACACGTCGGCCACGCCGAGCCGGGCGATCCGGCGCTGATTAACACGCTGCTGGCGGCGGGCTATATGCCGATCGTCAGCTCTATCGGCATCACCGACGGCGGCGCGCTGATGAATGTCAACGCCGACCAGGCGGCGACCGCGCTGGCGGCTACGCTGGGCGCCGATCTGGTGCTGCTCTCCGACGTGAGCGGCATCCTCGATGGCAAAGGCCAGCGCATCGAAGAGATGACGGCCGCCAAAGCTGAGCAGCTGATCGCGCAAGGCATCATTACTGATGGCATGATTGTAAAAGTGCACGCGGCGCTCGACGCGGCGCGCACGCTGGGCCGCCCGGTGGATATCGCCAGCTGGCGCCACGCGGAGCAACTGCCCGACCTGTTTAACGGCGTGTCGATCGGCACCCGGATCCTCGCTTAACGACTTAGATTTAGGATGACGACATGAGCACGCAAAATATCAAAAAAATCGTACTGGCCTATTCCGGCGGCCTGGATACCTCCGCCATTATTCCCTGGCTGAAAGAGAACTACGGCGGCTGCGAAGTCGTAGCGTTCGTGGCGGATATCGGCCAGGAGCGTAGCGATCTGGAAGGCGTGGAGAAGAAAGCGCTGCAGTCCGGCGCCTCCGAGTGCCACGTGGTCGATTTGCGTGAAGAGTTTATCAGCGACTACGTTTATCCGGTGCTGCAGACCGGCGCGCTTTATGAGGGCACCTATCTGCTGGGCACCTCGATGGCGCGTCCGATTATCGCCAAAGCGCAGGTTGAACTGGCGCTGAAAGTCGGCGCGGATGCGCTGTGCCACGGCGCGACCGGCAAGGGCAACGATCAGGTACGTTTCGAAACCACCTACACCGCGCTGGCGCCGCAGCTGAAAGTGGTGGCGCCGTGGCGCGAATGGAACCTGCGTTCGCGCGAAGCGCTGCTGGACTACCTGAAAGAGCGCAATATTCCGACCACCGCGTCGCTGGAAAAAATCTACAGCCGCGACGAGAACGCCTGGCATATCTCGACTGAAGGCGGCGTGCTGGAAAGTCCGGCTAACGCGCCGAACAAAGATTGCTGGGTATGGACCGTGGATCCGCTGGAAGCGCCGGATCAGCCGGAAAGCGTCACTGTCACCGTGGAGAAAGGCCGCGTGGTCGCCGTGAACGGCGAAAGGCTGAGCCCGTTCCAGTGTCTGGAAGCGCTTAACGCCATCGGCGCGAAGCACGGCGTGGGCCGTATCGACATCGTGGAAAACCGTCTGGTCGGCATCAAGTCACGCGGCTGCTACGAAACCCCCGGCGGCACCATTATGGTGAACGCGCTGCGCGCGGTCGAACAGCTGGTGCTGGATCGCGACAGCTTCAAATGGCGCGAGCAGCTGGGCCACGAGATGTCTTACGTGGTGTACGACGGCCGCTGGTTCGCGCCGCTGCGTAAGTCAATCCAGGCCGCCGCCGAGTCGCTGGCGGAAGAGGTTAACGGCGAAGTGGTGCTGCAGCTCTATAAAGGTCAGGCGACGGCAATCGAAAAACGCTCCGCTAACAGCCTCTACTCGGAAGAGTTCGCTACCTTCGGTGAAGACGAGGTTTACGATCACCGTCATGCAGGCGGCTTTATCCGTCTCTTCTCGCTCTCTTCGCGCATTCGCGCCCTGAACGAGCAGAAGAAGTAATAACCGGCGAGGCGCAGGCCTCGCCCAACCAGATTTCGCAGAGGCGGCTTCGGGCCGCCTCTGCTTTAAGGATTGAAGGAGTTTCACATGGCACTTTGGGGCGGACGTTTCACCCAGGCAGCAGACCAACGTTTCAAACAGTTCAACGACTCGCTGCGCTTCGACTATCGTCTGGCGGAGCAGGATATTGTCGGCTCCATCGCCTGGTCCAAAGCGCTGGTGACGGTCAACGTACTGAGCGCCGACGAGCAGCAGCAGCTGGAGCAGGCGCTGAATGCGCTGCTGGCCGAGGTGCAGGCGGATCCGGAACAGATTCTGCAAAGCGACGCCGAAGATATTCACAGCTGGGTTGAAGGCCAGCTGATCGAGAAAGTCGGCGCGCTGGGCAAAAAGCTGCATACCGGCCGCAGCCGCAACGATCAGGTGGCGACCGATCTTAAACTCTGGTGCAAAACGCAGGTCGAGGCGCTGCTGGGCGCGACGCGCGAACTGCAGCAGGCGCTGACGGCGACCGCTGAAGCGAACCAGGATGCGGTGATGCCGGGCTATACCCATCTGCAGCGCGCGCAGCCGGTGACCTTCGCGCACTGGTGTCTGGCCTATGTGGAAATGCTGGCGCGCGATGAAAGCCGTCTGCAGGATACGCTGAAGCGTCTCGACGTCAGCCCGCTCGGCTGCGGCGCGCTGGCGGGCACCGCCTACGCCATCGATCGCGACCAGCTGGCCGGCTGGCTGGGCTTCGCCTCCGCCACGCGCAACAGCCTCGACACCGTGTCCGATCGCGACCATGTGCTGGAGCTGCTGGCTGACGCCTCTATCGGCATGGTGCATCTGTCGCGCTTTGCCGAAGACTTAATCTTTTTCAATACCGGCGAAGCGGGCTTCGTCGAGCTGTCCGACAAGGTGACGTCCGGCTCGTCGCTGATGCCGCAAAAGAAAAATCCGGACGCGCTGGAGCTGATCCGCGGCAAATGCGGCCGCGTGCAGGGCGCGCTGACCGGCATGATGATGACGCTGAAAGGTCTGCCGCTCGCCTACAACAAAGATATGCAGGAAGACAAAGAGGGGCTGTTCGACGCGCTCGATACCTGGCTCGACTGTCTGCATATGTCGGCGCTGGTGCTGGACGGCATTCAGGTGAAACGCCCGCGCTGCCAGGAAGCGGCGGAGCAGGGCTACGCCAACTCTACCGAGCTGGCTGACTATCTGGTGGCGAAGGGCTTGCCGTTCCGTGAAGCGCACCACATCGTCGGCGAAGCGGTGGTGGAAGCGATCAAGCAGGGCGTGGCGCTGGAAGCGCTGTCGCTGACGCAGCTAAAGCAGTTCAGCGCGGCGATTGAAGAGGACGTTTACGCCATTCTGGCGTTGCACTCCTGCCTGGAAAAACGTAATGCCAAAGGCGGCGTCGCGCCGCAGCAGGTAGCGTTTGCCATCGCCGAGGCGAAAAAGCGTCTCGGCTGATCGCCAGGCAAAAAAAAGGCGGGCAATAATTGCCCGCTAACCTCTAGCTTCGGAATTTAATTACTATTTTTATAGGCACATCATCAGAGGGCCAGCGCTCCGGCTGACACAGTGATTCTTTTAGGCTGACAGCAGGTGCTCATCAACATCTGTTTCGCTTTACTGCAGAACGGACAGCCTGGCCTTATAAACAGCGAGACTGGCGCCCTGGCGATCGTTCCAGGGACGATGAGATACCTCCTTCAGAACTGGCTTAGCTTCCTGAGTTACAAACTTATTTTCTATGTAAGAGCAGATCGCCTGAATTTGATGCGTGCATTATTCTGATCATTGCTTGATAGGGCTAATCGTTCATTGCTATCCTATCTATCGCCACGGGCTATCGTGGTCTGGAGGATAACAATGAACATTCGCGATCTTGAATACCTGGTTTCGCTTGCCGAGCATCGCCACTTCCGCCGGGCGGCGGACGCGTGCCACGTCAGCCAGCCGACGCTTAGCGGACAGATCCGCAAGCTAGAGGATGAGCTGGGCGTGATGCTGCTGGAGCGAACCAGCCGTAAAGTGTTGTTCACCCAGGCGGGCATGCTGCTGGTCGATCAGGCGCGCACCGTGCTGCGGGAAGTTAAAGTATTAAAGGAGATGGCGAGCCAGCAGGGCGAAGCGATGTCCGGCCCGCTGCATATCGGGCTGATCCCCACCACCGGCCCCTACCTGCTGCCGCAAATTATTCCTATGCTGCATCGCACCTTTCCCAAGCTTGAGATGTATCTGCACGAGGCGCAGACGCAGCAGCTGCTGGCGCAGCTCGACAGCGGCAAACTCGACTGTGCGATTCTGGCGCTGGTGAAAGAGAGCGAAGCCTTTATTGAGGTGCCGCTGTTTGACGAGCCGATGAAGCTGGCGGTCTATCAGGATCACCCGTGGCGCGATCGCGATCGCGTACCGATGTCCGATCTGGCGGGCGAAAAGCTGCTGATGCTGGAAGATGGCCACTGTCTGCGCGATCAGGCGATGGGTTTCTGCTTTGAAGCGGGCGCTGACGAAGATACACATTTCCGTGCCACCAGTCTGGAGACGCTGCGTAATATGGTTGCGGCCGGAAGCGGCATCACGCTGCTGCCTGCGCTGGCGGTGCCGCAGGAGCGCGTGCGCGACGGCGTCTGCTATCTGCCGTGCTATAAGCCTGTGCCGCAGCGCACCATTGCGCTGGTCTATCGTCCCGGTTCGCCTCTGCGCAGCCGCTATGAGCAGCTGGCAGAAGCGATTCGCACGCACATGCAGGGCTATCTCAACACCACGTTAAAACAGGCGGTTTAAGCCGTTCAGCGCGGCCACGCGATAGGCTTCGGCCATGGTGGGGTAGTTAAAGGTGGTATTCACGAAGTACTCGATGGTATTGCCGCCGTTTTTCTGCTCCATAATCGCCTGGCCGATATGAATGATTTCCGCCGCGCGCTCGCCAAAGCAGTGAATGCCCAGGATCTCTTTGGTTTCGCGGTGGAACAGAATCTTCAGGCTGCCCACGTTCATGCCGACAATCTGCGCGCGCGCCAGATGTTTAAACTGCGCGCGACCCACCTCATAAGGCACCTTCATCGCCGTCAGCTGCTGCTCGGTTTTGCCCACTGAGCTGATTTCCGGAATGGTATAGATACCGGTCGGGATATCTTCCACCAGGTGCGCGCTGGCTTCGCCTTTGATAATCGCCTGCGCGGCGATGCGGCCCTGATCGTAGGCGGCTGATGCCAGGCTCGGATAGCCGATGACGTCGCCCACCGCATAGATGTGCGGCTGCGCGGTCTGATACATGCTGTTTACCTTCAGCAAGCCGCGTCCGTCCGCCTCCAGCCCGACGTTCTCTAGCGCCAGCGAATCGGTGTTGCCGGTTCGGCCGTTGGCGTAGAGCAGGCAGTCGGCTTTCACCTTTTTGCCCGACTTCAGGTGCATAATCACGCCGTCTTCAACGCCTTCGATTTTCTCGAACTCTTCGTTATGGCGAATAACGACGCCGCTGTTCCAGAAGTGATAGGAGAGCGAATCGGACATCTCCTGATCGAGAAACGCCAGCAAACGGTCGCGGGTGTTGATCAGATCGACCTTGACGTTCAGGCCGCGGAAAATCGACGCATACTCGCAGCCGATGACGCCTGCGCCATAGATAATGACGTGGCCTGGCTCGTGGTGCAGGTTCAGAATGGAGTCGGAGTCGTAAATGCGCGGGTGGGTAAAATCGACATCAGCCGGATGGTAAGGACGGGAACCGCAGGCGATAACGAATTTTTCCGCCGTCAGGCGCTCGCGCGTGCCGTCGTAATGCTCGACTTCGATGGTGTTGGCATCGATAAAGTGGGCGTTGCCCTGAAACAGTTCGCAGCGGTTGCGCTCGTAAAAGCCCTGGCGCATCGCAGTCTGCTGGCTGATGACGTTCTCCGTGTGGTTCAGGATATCGGCGAACGAGGAGCGCAGCAGGCGAGTGTGATCGCTGTAAAGCGGGTTTTGGTTGAATTCAATAATGCGACTGACTGCATGGCGAAGCGCTTTGGAGGGAATGGTGCCCCAGTGGGTACAACCGCCGCCGATGTTATGGTAGCGTTCGATCACTGCGATGCGCGCTCCCTGCTTCACCAGGCCCATGGCTGCACCTTCACCTCCAGGACCGGAGCCAATCACGATGGCATCGTAATCGTAAGACTTTTGCATACCAGTACGTCCTATTTTCTATACATTTTTACAACGAGATTCTAACATCTCGCCGCGCACATCTGAATTCTAACAGTGAAATTCCCCGCGGTTTGACAAAGCGTGAGGTTCACAGGCAGTCACAAACTTTGACCTGTGTACGCTGAAAATTTTGTTATAGTGCCCCCTTAACTCGTCACAAGGCAGAGAGAATGGGCGTCAGAGCGCAACAAAAAGAACGTACAAGACGTACGCTGATAGAGGCGGCATTTAGCCAGCTCAGCGCCGAGCGCAGCTTCGCCAGTTTGAGTTTGCGCGAGGTCGCCAGGGAGGCCGGTATCGCGCCCACCTCTTTTTATCGTCATTTTAAAGATGTTGATGAGCTTGGTTTGACCATGGTCGACGAGAGCGGCCTGATGCTGCGTCAGCTGATGCGTCAGGCGCGTCAGCGCATCGCCAAAGGCGGCAGCATCATCAAAACGTCGGTCTCTACCTTTATGGAGTTCATCGGCAATAATCCCAACGCGTTTCGGCTGCTGCTGCGCGAACGCTCCGGCACCTCCGCCGCGTTTCGCGCCGCCGTGGCGCGTGAAATCCAGCATTTCATCGCCGAGCTGGCGGACTACCTTGAAGTCGAAAACCGTATGCCGCGTAGCTTTACCGAAGCGCAGGCGGAAGCGATGGTGACAATTGTCTTTAGCGCAGGCGCGGAAGCGCTGGATGTGGATATCGAGCAGCGTCGCAAGCTTGAAGATCGGCTGGTGCTGCAGCTGCGCATGATCGCTAAAGGCGCTTATTACTGGTATCGCCGCGAGCAGGAACGTCTGGCGGTCACCCTGGAAAAACCCGAAGAGTAAACGATAAGGATAATGCCATGACACAACCGACTTCCCGCGATAGAGGCACGCTGCTGCTGGCTTTTATTACCGGTTTAGCGATTAACGGCTCATTTTCCGTGCTGTTCAGCGCCTTTGTACCTTTTTCAATCTTCCCGATTATCGCGCTGGGGCTTGCGGTCTGGAGCCTGCATCAGCGCTATTTGAACCGCAATATGCCGGACGGCATGCCGGGTCTGGCGGCGGCGTTTTTTCTGCTGGGCATTCTGGTGTATAGCGCGCTGGTGCGCGCCGAGTATCCGGATATCGGCTCCAACTTTATTCCGACCATTTTGATGGTGGCGCTGGTGTTCTGGATTGGCGTGAAGATAAAGCGTCGTAAGAACAACGACTGATAAACAAAAACGGGAACCTCAGGTTCCCGTTTTTGTTTCTGGCGCGGGACGCTTTGCTCTTCCGTCCACGTCACCTGCGTTTTAGGTTATTCTGCGGCCTGCTTACGCGTCAGCCACACGCCGCACTCCATATGGTGCGTATAGGGGAACTGATCGAACAGCGCCAGCCGGGAAACCTTATGCGTCTGCGCCAGCGTTTGCAGATTGTCGCACAGCGTCTCGGGGTTGCAGGAGATGTAAAGGATGCGCGGATAGGCCTGCACCATCTTCACCGTCTCGTCATCCAGCCCGCTGCGCGGCGGATCGACAAAAATGGTTTCGCACTCATAGCTCTTCAGGTCGATGCCCTGTAAGCGATTGAAGCTGCGCACGCCGTTCATCGCCTGGGTAAACTCTTCTGCCGCCATACGAATAATCTGCACGTTATCGATCTGGTTGGCCTCGATATTGAACTGCGCCGCCGCCACCGACGGCTTGGCGATTTCGGTCGCCAGCACGCGGCGGAAATTGCGCGCAAGCGCCAGCGAAAAGTTGCCGTTGCCGCAGTAGAGCTCCAGCAAGTCGCCGCGCGATCCGCTGGTGACGTCCAGCGCCCATTCCAGCATCTGAATGTTCATCGCCGCGTTGGGCTGCGTAAAGCTGTTCTCTACCTGACGGTAGATCATCTCGCGGCCCGCCACCGGCAGGCGCTCGTCGATAAAATCGCGATCGAGGCAAATCTTGGTTTTTGTGGCGCGGCCAATCAGCTGCGCCTTATAACCCTTCGCGCGCAGCGCGTCGCGCAGGGCGCTCGCCGCTTCCACCCAGTCCGCTTCCAGCTTGCGGTGGTAGAGCAGCGAGATAACGATCTCATTGCTCATCGTCGAGAGATAGTCGATCTGAAACAGCTTATGGCGCAGCACGCGGTTATCGCGGATCGCCGCGATCATTTCCGGCATTACCGCATTGATCAGTTCGCTGGCGGCGGGAAAGCGATCGACGCGAATACGCTCGCGCGTCGCCTGATCGAAAATGATGTGGTAGAGATCGTCGCCATCGTGCCAGAGACGAAACTCCGCGCGCATCCGGTAGTGGCTGACCGGCGAGCGAAACACCTCCGCTTCAGGCGCGGCGAACGGCGTCATCATCGTTTGTAAACGGCTGACTTTCTCGGCCAGTTGCGCGTCGTACTGTTCAGTCGGGAGATGTTCGGGTGTCATGTTCGATCCTGGTTAATAGCAAACTTGCCGGGCGATTGTAGGCATTCACCTGGCATTGTCCAGTCCTGCGCGCGCTGGGCGGTATGGCAGTCTGGACTTCCATTATCACTCCTGTAGACTGCCTGCGCCGGCCTCAGCCTGAGTTAATAGGGAATCCAGTGCGAATCTGGAGCTGACGCGCAGCGGTAAGGAATGTCGTGGCGATCGCCTTGCAGACACTGTCCAGCTGGATGGGAAGTCTTCGCCACTTATGGTTCCAAGCCCGAAGACCTGCCGGCGTGACGTCGCAACTCGTACGGTCATCGCGTGCTATCGATCGTATACCTGCGGCATCCTGTCTCGTCTTTTGGATGCTCATAACAATGAAAAAACATTCCGCTTCGCTGTTTGCGTTTAGCGCAACGGCGCTTGCTCTCTGGGCGCAACCTGGTTTCGCTCAGGATAATGATGATACGCAAGTTGTTACCGCCAACCGCTTCGCCCAGCCGGCCTCCTCGGTGCTGGCGCCCACCACGGTAGTGACGCGCGCCGAGATCGACCGCTGGCAGGCGAAGAGCCTGACCGATGTGATGCGTCGTCTGCCTGGCGTCGACGTGGCGCAGAACGGCGGCCTGGGGCAAAGCAGTTCGCTGTTTATTCGCGGCACCAATTCCAGCCACGTGCTGATCCTGATCGACGGTATTCGCCTTAACCAGGCGGGTATCTCTGGATCGTCCGACCTCAGTCAGATCCCGCTTTCGCTGGTGCAGCGTATCGAATATATCCGCGGCGCGCGCTCGGCGGTTTATGGGTCGGACGCTATCGGCGGCGTGGTGAATATTATTACCGGCCGTGCGCAGCCCGGCACCACGCTCACCGCAGGCGTCGGCTCTAAAGGCTATCAGTCTTACGACGGTTCTACGCAGCAGATGCTGGGCGACGCCACAAAGCTGACGCTGGCCGGCAACTACACCTATACCCGCGGCTTCGACGTCGGCGCGGGCTATCCTAACGACTATGGTCCGGCGCAGGGCGACAGAGACGGGTTTATGAGTAAGACCCTCTATGGCAACCTTGAGCACCAGTTCAGCGATGAGCTGAGCGGATTCGTGCGCGGCTACGGTTTCGACAACCGCACCGCCTATGATGGCTCCTGGACCTACGACAAGGATTTTAACGTTATCGGCCTGGCGGATACGCGTCAGCTCTATAGCCAGACCTGGGATACCGGCCTGCGCTTCAACCGCGACATCTATTCGACGCAGCTGATCGCCAGCTACAGCCGCACCAAAGATATCAACTACGATCCGCGTAATGGGCGCTATGGCGCCGCATCGACCTTTGACGACGTCACTCAGTACAACCTGCAATGGGGTAACACTGTGCAGGTTGGCCAGGGCGCGATTAGCGGCGGCATCGACTGGCAGAAAGAGACCACCGAACCGGGCACCAACTATCTGGCGGACGGTTATGAGCAGCGCAACACCGGTCTCTATCTCACCGGGCAGCAGCGGTTCGGCAGCGTGACGCTGGAAGGGGCGCTGCGCGGCGACGACAATAACCAGTTCGGCTGGCACAATACCTGGCAAAGCGCCGCGTCTTGGGAGTTTATTTCAGGCTATCGCGTCTTCGCTTCGTACGGCACCGCCTTTAAGGCGCCGAACCTGTCGCAGATTTATAGTCCTGCCTATGGCAATCCCGACCTTGATCCCGAAAAGAGCAAGCAGTGGGAAGGGGGCTTTGAAGGGCTGACCGGACCGGTTAACTGGCGGGTATCCGGTTATCGCAACGACATTGATAACCTGATTGACAGCGATCCGACCACCTATCGCTACTACAACATCAGCAAGGCGCGTATTAAAGGCGTCGAGGCGACCGCTTCATTTGATACCGGCCCGCTGGGTCATCAGATCTCCTATGACTACGTCGACGCGCGCGACGGCGAAACGGATCAACAGCTGGTGCGCCGCGCTAAACAGCAGGTGAAGTATCAGCTCGACTGGACGATTTATAACCTCGACTGGTCGGTGACGTATCATTATCTCGGCGATCGCTTTGATAACGACTACAACAGCTATCCTACCCGTCGCGTGAAACTGGGCGGCGTCAGTTTGTGGGATCTCGCAGCGTCGTATCCGGTCACATCTCAGCTGACGGTTCGTGGTAGAATTGCCAACCTGTTTGATAAAGACTACGAGACAGCGTATGGCTATCGAACTCCAGGAACGGAGTATTACCTCAGCGCCAGCTACAGCTTCTGATCTGCGCCCCACCGTGCTGGTGTTTGACTCCGGCGTAGGTGGGCTCTCTGTCTATGATGAGGTCCGGCAGCTCCTGCCGGATCTGCACTACCTTTATGCGTTCGACAACGCCGGTTTCCCTTATGGGGAGAAGAGCGAAGAGTATATTGTCGAACGCGTCGTCGATATTGTCGGCGCGATTGCCAGCCGACATCCGCTTTCGCTTTGCATCATCGCCTGTAATACCGCCAGTACGGTCTCCTTACCGGCGCTGCGCGCGCGCTTCGGCTTCCCCGTCGTGGGCGTCGTGCCGGCGATTAAGCCTGCGGCGCGCCTGACGCGCAACGGCGTGGTGGGGCTGCTGGCGACGCGCGCGACGGTGCGGCGTCCTTATACGCACGATCTGGTGGCGCAGTTTGCCACTTCATGCCGGATTGCCATGCTAGGCTCGGCGGAGCTGGTGGAGCTGGCCGAACAGAAGCTGCATGGTCAGACTATTGCGCTGGAGGATGTGCGACGTACCGTCCAGCCCTGGCTACGTATGGCCGAACCGCCGGACACGGTGGTGCTGGGCTGCACGCACTTTCCTTTACTGCGCGAAGAGCTGCAGCAGGTCTTGCCCGCAGGCACGCGATTAATTGATTCGGGCGCGGCGATAGCGCGTCGCACCGCCTGGCTGCTGGAGCATGAATCGCCTGGCGCGCGCTCTTCTCAGGCGAACTGCGCATTTTGCACCGAGCTCAACGGCGAAGCGCTGCAATTGTCGCCGGTTTTACAGCGTTATGGCTTCCCGTCGCTGGAAAAAGTGGCAGTTTAGGGCGGTTTTGCTGAAAAAATAGTCACTCGGAAATTAATTTGAAATTAGCGCTTGTCAGCCCGGAAGAACTCCCTATAATGCGCCTCCACTGACACGGCACAACGGCTTACGGAATGCGGTGTTAAGTAAGATTCGACAAGGTTCGAATCGTCAGGAAAGCAAAAATAAATGCTTGACTGATAAAGCGGAAAGCGTAATATACGCAGCCCGCGCCGCTGAATAATCGCGGCATGCTCTTTAACAATTTATCAGACAATCTGTGTGGGCACTCGGAAGCAGATATCAAAGCCTTCGGGCTTAAAAAATATCAAGCCTCACGAGTGGACACATAATGACATTCATTATGACGTTTTACAGATGAGCACCGCTTAACTTGTTTAAGCAAATCAAACTTAAATTGAAGAGTTTGATCATGGCTCAGATTGAACGCTGGCGGCAGGCCTAACACATGCAAGTCGAACGGCAGCACAGAAGAGCTTGCTCTTTGGGTGGCGAGTGGCGGACGGGTGAGTAATGTCTGGGAAACTGCCCGATGGAGGGGGATAACTACTGGAAACGGTAGCTAATACCGCATAACGTCGCAAGACCAAAGTGGGGGACCTTCGGGCCTCACACCATCGGATGTGCCCAGATGGGATTAGCTAGTAGGTGGGGTAACGGCTCACCTAGGCGACGATCCCTAGCTGGTCTGAGAGGATGACCAGCCACACTGGAACTGAGACACGGTCCAGACTCCTACGGGAGGCAGCAGTGGGGAATATTGCACAATGGGCGCAAGCCTGATGCAGCCATGCCGCGTGTATGAAGAAGGCCTTCGGGTTGTAAAGTACTTTCAGCGGGGAGGAAGGCGATGCGGTTAATAACCGCGTCGATTGACGTTACCCGCAGAAGAAGCACCGGCTAACTCCGTGCCAGCAGCCGCGGTAATACGGAGGGTGCAAGCGTTAATCGGAATTACTGGGCGTAAAGCGCACGCAGGCGGTCTGTCAAGTCGGATGTGAAATCCCCGGGCTTAACCTGGGAACTGCATTCGAAACTGGCAGGCTAGAGTCTTGTAGAGGGGGGTAGAATTCCAGGTGTAGCGGTGAAATGCGTAGAGATCTGGAGGAATACCGGTGGCGAAGGCGGCCCCCTGGACAAAGACTGACGCTCAGGTGCGAAAGCGTGGGGAGCAAACAGGATTAGATACCCTGGTAGTCCACGCCGTAAACGATGTCGACTTGGAGGCTGTTTCCTTGAGAAGTGGCTTCCGGAGCTAACGCGTTAAGTCGACCGCCTGGGGAGTACGGCCGCAAGGTTAAAACTCAAATGAATTGACGGGGGCCCGCACAAGCGGTGGAGCATGTGGTTTAATTCGATGCAACGCGAAGAACCTTACCTACTCTTGACATCCAGAGAACTTGGCAGAGATGCCTTGGTGCCTTCGGGAACTCTGAGACAGGTGCTGCATGGCTGTCGTCAGCTCGTGTTGTGAAATGTTGGGTTAAGTCCCGCAACGAGCGCAACCCTTATCCTTTGTTGCCAGCGATTCGGTCGGGAACTCAAAGGAGACTGCCGGTGATAAACCGGAGGAAGGTGGGGATGACGTCAAGTCATCATGGCCCTTACGAGTAGGGCTACACACGTGCTACAATGGCGCATACAAAGAGAAGCGACCTCGCGAGAGCAAGCGGACCTCATAAAGTGCGTCGTAGTCCGGATCGGAGTCTGCAACTCGACTCCGTGAAGTCGGAATCGCTAGTAATCGTGGATCAGAATGCCACGGTGAATACGTTCCCGGGCCTTGTACACACCGCCCGTCACACCATGGGAGTGGGTTGCAAAAGAAGTAGGTAGCTTAACCTTCGGGAGGGCGCTTACCACTTTGTGATTCATGACTGGGGTGAAGTCGTAACAAGGTAACCGTAGGGGAACCTGCGGTTGGATCACCTCCTTACCTGAAGATACTGCCTTTCGAAGTGCTCACACAGATTGTCTGATAGAAAGTAACGAGCAGAAAAACCTCTACAGGCTTGTAGCTCAGGTGGTTAGAGCGCACCCCTGATAAGGGTGAGGTCGGTGGTTCAAGTCCACTCAGGCCTACCAAATTCGCACTCACGCTGCGTTATGTCTCCGGCTCGCATAGTTCACTATGCTTCGCGAAGACATGCCTTGCCTGAGCACGAATTGCATTTCTCACGAAGTGTACTCGGTTGAGTGGTAGTAGACGGTCTCTGCAGTAACTGTATGGGGCTATAGCTCAGCTGGGAGAGCGCCTGCCTTGCACGCAGGAGGTCAGCGGTTCGATCCCGCTTAGCTCCACCATACTGTTTTCTGAAATACTTCAGAGCGCGCCGGCAACGGCGGGCTGCGAAGTATTATGCTCTTTAACAATCCGGAACAAGCTGAAAATTGAAACGACGCGTCGCGTTATTCCTCCGTAATAAGGAATAAAGGCAGCGCGTTCGAGTCTCTCAATAATCACATCCGCGACGTCGCAAGACGCCTGTGGGTTGTGAGGTTAAGCGACTAAGCGTACACGGTGGATGCCCTGGCAGTCAGAGGCGATGAAGGACGTGCTAATCTGCGAAAAGCGCCGGCAAGGTGATATGAACCGCAACAGCCGGCGATGTCCGAATGGGGAAACCCAGTGTGTTTCGACACACTATCGCAACATGAATACATAGTGTTGCGAGGCGAACCGGGGGAACTGAAACATCTAAGTACCCCGAGGAAAAGAAATCAACCGAGATTCCCCCAGTAGCGGCGAGCGAACGGGGAGCAGCCCAGAGCCTGAATCAGCTTGTGTGTTAGTGGAAGCGTCTGGAAAGTCGCAGGGTACAGGGTGACACTCCCGTACACGAAAACACACATTCTGTGAGCTCGATGAGTAGGGCGGGACACGTGGTATCCTGTCTGAATATGGGGGGACCATCCTCCAAGGCTAAATACTCCTGACTGACCGATAGTGAACCAGTACCGTGAGGGAAAGGCGAAAAGAACCCCGGCGAGGGGAGTGAAACAGAACCTGAAACCGTGTACGTACAAGCAGTGGGAGCCTCTTTATGGGGTGACTGCGTACCTTTTGTATAATGGGTCAGCGACTTATATTCTGTAGCAAGGTTAACCGTATAGGGGAGCCGCAGGGAAACCGAGTCTTAACTGGGCGTTAAGTTGCAGGGTATAGACCCGAAACCCGGTGATCTAGCCATGGGCAGGTTGAAGGTTGGGTAACACTAACTGGAGGACCGAACCGACTAATGTTGAAAAATTAGCGGATGACCTGTGGCTGGGGGTGAAAGGCCAATCAAACCGGGAGATAGCTGGTTCTCCCCGAAAGCTATTTAGGTAGCGCCTCGTGAACTCATCCTCGGGGGTAGAGCACTGTTTCGGCTAGGGGGCCATCCCGGCTTACCAACCCGATGCAAACTGCGAATACCGAGGAATGTTATCACGGGAGACACACGGCGGGTGCTAACGTCCGTCGTGAAGAGGGAAACAACCCAGACCGCCAGCTAAGGTCCCAAAGTCATGGTTAAGTGGGAAACGATGTGGGAAGGCCCAGACAGCCAGGATGTTGGCTTAGAAGCAGCCATCATTTAAAGAAAGCGTAATAGCTCACTGGTCGAGTCGGCCTGCGCGGAAGATGTAACGGGGCTAAACCATGCACCGAAGCTGCGGCAGCGACGCGCAAGCGTTGTTGGGTAGGGGAGCGTTCTGTAAGCCGTCGAAGGTGTGCTGTGAGGCATGCTGGAGGTATCAGAAGTGCGAATGCTGACATAAGTAACGATAAAGCGGGTGAAAAGCCCGCTCGCCGGAAGACCAAGGGTTCCTGTCCAACGTTAATCGGGGCAGGGTGAGTCGACCCCTAAGGCGAGGCCGAAAGGCGTAGTCGATGGGAAACAGGTTAATATTCCTGTACTTGGTGTTGCTGCGAAGGGGGGACGGAGAAGGCTATGTTGGCCGGGCGACGGTTGTCCCGGTTTAAGCGTGTAGGTGTGTGCTCCAGGCAAATCCGGTGCACTTTACACTGAGGCGTGACGACGAGGCACTACGGTGCTGAAGCAACAAATGCCCTGCTTCCAGGAAAAGCCTCTAAGCTCCAGGCAACACGAAATCGTACCCCAAACCGACACAGGTGGTCAGGTAGAGAATACCAAGGCGCTTGAGAGAACTCGGGTGAAGGAACTAGGCAAAATGGTGCCGTAACTTCGGGAGAAGGCACGCTGGCGCGTAGGTGAAGGGACTTGCTCCCGGAGCCGAGGCCAGTCGAAGATACCAGCTGGCTGCAACTGTTTATTAAAAACACAGCACTGTGCAAACACGAAAGTGGACGTATACGGTGTGACGCCTGCCCGGTGCCGGAAGGTTAATTGATGGGGTTATCCGCAAGGAGAAGCTCTTGATCGAAGCCCCGGTAAACGGCGGCCGTAACTATAACGGTCCTAAGGTAGCGAAATTCCTTGTCGGGTAAGTTCCGACCTGCACGAATGGCGTAATGATGGCCAGGCTGTCTCCACCCGAGACTCAGTGAAATTGAAATCGCTGTGAAGATGCAGTGTACCCGCGGCAAGACGGAAAGACCCCGTGAACCTTTACTACAGCTTGACACTGAACACTGGTCCTTGATGTGTAGGATAGGTGGGAGGCTTTGAAGCGTGGACGCCAGTCTGCGTGGAGCCATCCTTGAAATACCACCCTTTAATGGCTGGTGTTCTAACGTAGGCCCGTTACCCGGGCTGCGGACAGTGTCTGGTGGGTAGTTTGACTGGGGCGGTCTCCTCCCAAAGCGTAACGGAGGAGCACGAAGGTTGGCTAATCCTGGTCGGACATCAGGAGGTTAGTGCAATGGCATAAGCCAGCTTGACTGCGAGAGTGACGGCTCGAGCAGGTGCGAAAGCAGGTCATAGTGATCCGGTGGTTCTGAATGGAAGGGCCATCGCTCAACGGATAAAAGGTACTCCGGGGATAACAGGCTGATACCGCCCAAGAGTTCATATCGACGGCGGTGTTTGGCACCTCGATGTCGGCTCATCACATCCTGGGGCTGAAGTAGGTCCCAAGGGTACGGCTGTTCGCCGTTTAAAGTGGTACGCGAGCTGGGTTTAGAACGTCGTGAGACAGTTCGGTCCCTATCTGCCGTGGGCGCTGGAAAACTGAGGGGGGTTGCTCCTAGTACGAGAGGACCGGAGTGAACGCACCGCTGGTGTTCGGGTTGTCATGCCAATGGCACTGCCCGGTAGCTAAGTGCGGAAGAGATAAGTGCTGAAAGCATCTAAGCACGAAACTTGCCCCGAGATGAGTTTTCCCTGAGCACTTGATGCTCCTGAAGGGACGTTGAAGACGACGACGTTGATAGGCCGGGTGTGTAAGCGCAGCGATGCGTTGAGCTAACCGGTACTAATGACCCGTGAGGCTTAACCTTACAACGCCAGAGGCGTTTTGTGAGACGCGAGATTTTCAGCTTGTGACGGATAATTCTGCGCGGCCTGCGGGCGGCGCGGAGACAGAATTTGCCTGGCGGCCTTAGCGCGGCGGTCCCACCTGACCCCATGCCGAACTCAGAAGTGAAACGCCGTAGCGCCGATGGTAGTGTGGGGTCTCCCCATGCGAGAGTAGGGAACTGCCAGGCATCCAAATTGGTATCCACCCGCGAGGGTGACACCGGTTATCAGCGAGACCCCGCTGGTAGCAGCAGTATTCGGTGGTGCGGTAGTTCAGTCGGTTAGAATACCGGCCTGTCACGCCGGGGGTCGCGGGTTCGAGTCCCGTCCGCACCGCCACCCTCTTTAGGGGCGTAGTTCAATTGGTAGAGCACCGGTCTCCAAAACCGGGTGTTGGGGGTTCGAGTCCCTCCGCCCCTGCCAGAAAAAAGAATCCTTTGCTTCGGCAAAGGATTTTTTTTGCTTTTTATTCGGCAAAAAGATCAAAAAAAGGCCGACAACGTCAGCCTCTTCGTCATTTATGCCTGCTATGTCAGCGCGCCAGTACCGGAAACTTAAGCAGCTGTCGAATATGCGCCTGCTGATCGCTGTTCTGCAGCCACACAGCATATAAAGGACGTACCGCAACCGGCGTATCGGGGATCACCATAAGATCGCTGTACAGGCTATGCCAGTAGTCTGGCAAAAAGGCGCAGGCGCCCGTGGTATAAAGCAGCTCGCGCGTCACGTGCGCCGAGGTGGTGGTTAGCACCGGAACATCATCGCCGCCTGACAAATAGCTTTCATGCTGATGAAAGTCCGCACCCCATTCCAGCTTGATATAATCGTACTTCTCTCGCTTCTCGGTTTTACGCGCCCGAAACAGCGCCAGAGAGATATGGCCGATCTGCTGGCTGGTCAGCTCATCCATTTTCGGCGCTTCGGTAGTGATCAGCAGATCCAGCTGGCGCTCATGAAGCTGCTTAACCAGAAGATGCCTCTGCGCCACGCGTGCTTCAAGATGCAGGCTCTCCCGATTCTCATACAGGGTTTGCAGCCACGGCGTCAGGTAGGCCTCCCAGAGCGACGCGCTGGCCCCTATCGACAGCTCGTGGTGCTGTTGCGTATGCGAAACCTCTTTTTTCGCCATCATCCATGTGCTCATCAGGCTTTCTGCATAGGGCAGCAGGCGCTCCCCCGCCGACGTCAGCCGTATGTTATTGCGATGACGAGTAAAAAGGTTAACGCCCAGCTGATTCTCCAGCTGACGGATGCGAAAGCTGACGGCGGACTGTGTGAGGTAAAGTGCTTCCGCAGCCCGCCCAAAATGGCGAGTTCTGCTCACTTCCAGGAAAGTTTTCAATAATTCCGTATCCACAGCTTTCTCCCAAAAAATGTTTGTCGTATAGATTTAAATGTTTTGTTTTACACTCTGTCAAGCCTATCTAATACTCCGCGCCATTAATAGCTCGGCCATAAGAGAATCAGGAGCGTGTAAGATGGCGGAAAGCTTCTCAACCACAAATCGTTTCTTTGATAACAAACATTATCCGCGCGGTTTCTCGCGGCATGGTGATTTCACCATTAAAGAAGCCCAATTGCTGGAACGTCATGGTTTCGCTTTTAATGAACTCGATTTAGCAAAGCGTGAGCCGACTACGGAAGAAGAGCGTCTTTTCTTAGAAGTATGTCGTGGTCTGCGTGAGCCGCAAACTGAAGCTGAGCGCGTATGGTCTAAATACACCACTCGCATTAAGCGCCCGAAACGTTTTCATACGCTCTCAGGCGGCAAGCCGCAGATGGATACGGTTGAAGACTACAGCGACAGCGATGACTAAACAAAATGGGGCAATCAGCCCCATTTCTTTATTCCAGGCTGCGGTGAAGATGAATCATTAGCCGGTCGATGCTGCGATAAGCGACCGCCTCCTGCAGATGTTTTCGTAAAATCCTCTCTTCACCCGTCAGATCGGCAATCGTCCGCGCTACCTTTAAAATGCGCTGCCATGCCCGCACGGATAATCCCAGCTGATTCAGCACCTCTTCGAGCCATTCCGCATCCTCTCTGGCGATATCGCACCACATCTTGATATCGACGTTACTCATATGCGCATTAATCTTGCCGGCACGCGCCATTTGCAGCGCACGCGCCTTCATCACCCGCTCACCCACGCTGGCTGAACTCTCGCCCGCCTCGGGACGCTGGCTCAGCGTCCCGCTCGGCAGCAGCGGCACCTCAATCGACAGGTCGAAGCGATCGAGAAAAGGCCCGGAGAGTTTGCTCAGATAACGCAGCACCTGCTGCGGCGAGCAGCGGTTATGCTGTCCCTGATAGTGGCCGGTCGGGCTTGGGTTCATGGCGGCAATCAGCTGAAAGCGCGCCGGATAGGTCACTTTCGCGCGGGCGCGGGAAATGGCGATTTCCCCGGATTCGATAGGCTCCCGCAGCGCATCCAGCACGCGCCGATCAAATTCCGGCAGCTCATCCAGAAACAGTACGCCGTTATGCGCCAGCGAAATCTCTCCAGGCCGGGGCAGCGACCCGCCGCCGATAAGCGCATAAAGCGACGCGCTATGATGAGGCGAGCGAAAAGGGCGCTTACGCCAGGCCTTTTGCAGCCTGACCTTATCTACCAGGCTGGCGATAGCGGCGCACTCCAGCGCTTCTGCGTCGCTGAGCGGCGGCATAATGCCGGGCAGTCGCGTAGCCAGCATGGTCTTGCCTGTGCCGGGAGGGCCAATCAGCAGCAGGTTATGACCGCCCGCTGCGGTAATCTCCAGCGCCCGACGTCCCTGTTCCTGACCAATGATATCGCTCAGGTCTTCCGTCGGTTCTTCAGACCGATCCTGCTGATAATGGGCGCGCGCCAGCTCGCCCTGATTTTGCAGCCAGGCGCAGACTTCCAGCAGATGGGCGGCGACCAGCGTATCGCCATGCTGAATCAGGCCGACATCCTGCTGATTCTCTTGAGAGAGGATCAGCTGCCGTCCGGCCCGCATCGCCGCCATTGCGGCCGGAATCGCCCCCTGAACGCCGCAGAGCGCGCCGTTGAGCGCAAGCTCGCCCACAAACTCATGCTGCGCCAGTTTCGCCTCAGGAAGCTGTTCAGACGCGACGAGAATCGCGAGCGCCATCGGCAGATCGTAACGTCCGCCCTCTTTAGGCAGGTCGGCGGGCGCCAGATTGATGGTGATGCGCTTTGCTGGAAAGCTGAAGCCGCTATTAATAATGGCGCTGCGCACCCGTTCGCGCGCCTCTTTCACCGTGGTTTCAGGCAAACCGACCAGCGTCAGGGCGGGCAGGCCACTGCTGATATGCGCTTCTATGGTGACCAGCGGTGCTTCTACGCCTATCGCCGCTCGGGTAAGAACTCTGGACAATGTCATAACCGCTCCTTAACGGGGCGATTATGGCGAGGCCGAAAGGCGACAGCGAGAGCCAGGAATCCATCTTTCGGCAGAGTCCGCAGCAAAGCGGCGAGAGATTCACCCGAAAACATTTTTTCTGGAGCTGCTTAACAAAGTGCGGGCTTAATTATTGCGTCACGGACGTGATGAATATTTGTCACGAATGAAATAAGCGTTTATTTACAGTCTGATATCTGATTATCGACGCCAGGGTCATAAAAAAAACAGATGGAAAAAGTTGTCATTGCACCGCTAACTGTGATAACTCTGTAGGTATTACTTCGAACAAACGAAAAAACAGACAACAGATGAAAGCCCTTCTACAAGTGATTAGCCTAGTCGTGATTAGCGTGGTGGTGATTATTAACCCACCGTGCGGGGCTACGCTTGGAGAAAGAAAGGCTTAAAAATCAAGCCTGGAATTCGAAAAACCCCCGCACCGAAAGGTCCGGGGGTTTTTTTTCGACCAGAGCAAATATCAGCGGATTACCGAGGAGCAAACAATGAGCAGTAGCATAAAATTCTGTTGTTCCCCTAAGGATACAGGAGAATAACCATGACAGGTGCACAGTGGGTAGTTCAGGCTTTACGCGCGCAGGGTGTCGACACCGTATTTGGTTATCCTGGCGGCGCCATCATGCCAGTGTACGATGCGCTCTACGATGGCGGCGTGGAACACCTACTGTGTCGTCATGAACAAGGCGCAGTGGTCGCGGCGATCGGCTATGCCCGCGCGACCGGAAAAACGGGCGTCTGCATTGCGACCTCGGGCCCTGGTGCGACAAACTTAATCACCGGCCTGGCCGACGCGATGATGGATTCGGTGCCGGTAGTGGCGATTACCGGTCAGGTTTCGTCGGCGTTTATCGGCACCGACGCCTTTCAGGAGATCGACGTGCTGGGCCTGTCGCTGGCCTGCACCAAACACAGCTTTTTGGTTGAGTCGCTGGATGAGCTGCCTTCCGTCATGGCGGAAGCCTTCGCTATCGCCCAGTCAGGCCGTCCTGGACCGGTGCTGGTCGATATCCCTAAAGATATTCAAATCGCCAGCGGCGAGCTGACTCCGCATCTGCTGCCGGTCGAAGAGACGTTCGCCCATTCAGCGCAGCATATCGAAGCGGCGCGCGCGCTGATGGCGCAGTCGCATAAGCCGATGCTCTATATCGGCGGCGGCGTCGGTATGGCGCAGGCGGTGCCTGCGCTGCGCGCCATGGCGCAGGAGACCGGTATTCCCATGGTCGCCACGCTGAAAGGTCTCGGCAGCGCCGATAGCGAAAGCGAGGTTTATCTCGGCATGCTGGGCATGCACGGCACCAAAGCCGCCAACCTGGCGGTGCAGTCCTGCGATTTGCTGATTGCCGTCGGCGCGCGCTTCGACGATCGCGTCACCGGCAAACTCGACACTTTCGCGCCGCACGCCAGCGTCATTCACATCGATATCGACCCTGCCGAACTGAATAAACTGCGCCGCGCGCACGTTTCGCTGCAGGGCGACATGAATCAGATCCTGCCCGCGCTGAGCATGCCGATGCAGATCGCCGGCTGGCGCGAAGAGGTGAAGGCGATGAAAGCGGAATTCAGCTGGCGCTACGATCATCCCGGCGAAGCGATCTACGCGCCGCTGCTGCTGAAACAGCTTTCCGATCGCAAACCCGCCAGCGCCGTCGTCACCACCGACGTAGGCCAGCACCAGATGTGGACCGCGCAGCATATGAACTTCAACGCGCCGGAAAATTTCATCACCTCCAGCGGCCTGGGCACCATGGGCTTCGGCTTGCCCGCCGCAGTCGGCGCGCAGGTCGCCCGTCCCGACGACACCGTGATTTGCGTATCGGGCGACGGCTCGATCATGATGAATATCCAGGAGCTGGGCACCATCAAACGTAAAAAACTGCCGGTGAAAATCCTGCTGCTCGATAACCAGCGCCTCGGCATGGTTCGCCAGTGGCAGCAGCTCTTTTTCGACGGCCGCTACAGCGAAACTATTCTGACCGACAACCCCGATTTTCTGACGCTGGCCAGCGCTTTTGATATACCAGGCCAGCGTATTAGCCGTAAAGACGAGGTCGACGCCGCCCTTGATGCTCTGCTGAACAGCGAAGGTTCTTACTTCCTGCATGTTGCGATTGATGAGCATGAAAACGTCTGGCCACTGGTGCCGCCTGGCGCCAGCAACGCAAACATGATGGAGAAAACCGTATGAACCAGCACCAATTGTCTATCGAAGCTCGCTTTCGCCCTGAAATATTGGAGCGCATTTTACGCGTCGTCCGCCATCGCGGTTTCCAGGTCTGCGCCATGAACATGGGCGCGGCGGCCAACAGCGAGAACATTAATATCGAAATGACCGTTGCCAGCCAGCGTTCAGTCGATTTACTGTCTTCGCAGTTAAGCAAATTAATGGATGTCGCTAATGTCGAAATCCAGCAACAAACATCACAACAAATCCACGCCTGGTCGTGAAAGGAAATAATAATGAGCACGAAGAAAGCTGACTTTATTTGGTTCAATGGGGAGATGGTTAAGTGGGAAGACGCCAAGGTCAGCGTCATGTCTCACGCGCTGCACTATGGTACTTCTGTGTTTGAAGGCGTGCGCTGCTACGACTCGCACAAAGGCCCGGTCGTCTTCCGCCACCGTGAACACATGCAGCGTCTGCACGACTCGGCGAAAATTTATCGTTTCCCGTTGAAATACAGCGTAGAAGAGCTGATGGAAGCGACGCGTAAAGTGCTGCGTGACAACAACCTGAAAAGCGCCTATATCCGTCCGCTGGCCTTTGTTGGCGACGTCGGCCTGGGCGTAAACCCGCCGGACGGCTACACCACTGACGTCATCATCGCCGCCTTCCCGTGGGGCGCGTACCTGGGCGCCGAGGCGCTGGAAAACGGCATTAACGCCATGGTTTCCTCATGGAACCGCGTGGCACCGAACACCCTGCCGACCGCCGCGAAAGCGGGCGGCAACTATCTCTCCTCGCTGCTGGTGGGCAGCGAAGCGCGTCGTCACGGCTATCAGGAAGGCATCGCGCTGGATACCAACGGCTATATCTCTGAAGGCGCAGGCGAAAACCTGTTCGAAGTAAAAGACGGCATTCTTTTTACCCCGCCGTTTACCTCTTCCGCGCTGCCGGGCATTACCCGCGACGCCATCATCAAGCTGGCGCAGGATATGGGCATTGAAGTACGCGAGCAGGTGCTGTCGCGCGAATCGCTCTACCTGGCTGATGAGATCTTCATGTCCGGCACCGCCGCAGAAATCACGCCGGTACGCAGCGTTGACGGCATTCAGGTCGGTGAAGGCAAACGCGGCCCGGTAACCGAAAAAATCCAGAAAGCCTTCTTCGGTCTGTTCACTGGCGAAACCGAAGATAAATACGGCTGGCTGGATCAGGTTAACCCATAACAAGAGCGTCACGCGGGCGCAGCTGTGCCCGCGTCATTTACAGACTGGAGTAAACAGAGCATGCCTAAGTACCGTTCCGCCACCACCACGCATGGCCGCAACATGGCGGGTGCCCGTGCCCTGTGGCGCGCCACAGGAATGACCGACGCCGATTTCGGCAAACCGATTATCGCCGTGGTCAACTCATTCACCCAATTCGTGCCGGGCCACGTTCACCTGCGCGATCTCGGCAAGCTGGTCGCCGAGCAGATCGAAGCGGCGGGCGGCGTGGCGAAAGAGTTCAACACCATTGCGGTGGATGACGGTATCGCCATGGGCCATGGCGGCATGCTCTATTCGCTGCCGTCGCGCGAGCTGATCGCCGACTCGGTGGAATATATGGTTAACGCGCACTGCGCCGACGCCATGGTCTGCATCTCCAACTGCGACAAAATTACGCCGGGAATGCTGATGGCGTCGCTGCGCCTCAATATTCCGGTGATCTTCGTTTCCGGCGGTCCGATGGAAGCGGGGAAAACCAAGCTCTCCGATAAGATCATCAAGCTTGACCTGGTCGACGCGATGATTCAGGGCGCCAACCCGAACGTGAGCGATGCCGACAGCGAGCAGATCGAACGCTCTGCCTGTCCGACCTGCGGCTCCTGTTCCGGCATGTTCACCGCCAACTCGATGAACTGCCTGACCGAAGCGCTGGGCCTGTCGCAGCCGGGCAACGGCTCGCTGCTGGCAACCCACGCCGACCGCAAAGAGCTGTTTATCAACGCGGGCAAGCGCATCGTGAGCCTGACCAAACGCTATTACGAGCAGGATGACGAGAACATGCTGCCGCGTAACATCGCCACCAAAGCGGCGTTTGAAAACGCCATGACGCTCGATATCGCCATGGGCGGCTCCACCAACACCGTGCTGCACCTGCTGGCCGCCGCACAAGAGGGCGAAATCGACTTCAATATTTCTGACATCGACCGCCTGTCGCGCAAGGTGCCTCAGCTCTGCAAAGTGGCGCCGAGCACCCCGAAATACCATATGGAAGACGTGCATCGCGCAGGCGGCGTGATCGGCATTCTCGGCGAACTGGACCGCGCCGGACTGATCGATACCAGCGCTCGCAACATCCTGCAGCAGACGATGCGCGAGACGCTGGATCAGTACGACATTATGCTGACCAAAGACCAGGCGGTGAAGGATATGTTCCGCGCCGGTCCGGCAGGCATCCGCACCACCCAGGCTTTTTCACAGGATTGCCGCTGGGACACGCTGGACGACGACCGCGCCGAGGGATGTATTCGCACCCGTGAGCACGCCTATTCGCAGGATGGCGGTCTGGCGGTGCTCTACGGCAACCTCGCCGAAGATGGCTGTATCGTCAAAACGGCCGGCGTAGACAAAGAGATCCTGACCTTTAAAGGCCCGGCGAAAGTCTACGAAAGCCAGGATGACGCAGTCGAGGCGATTCTCGGCGGCAAAGTGGTGGCGGGCGACGTGGTCGTTATCCGCTACGAAGGGCCGAAAGGCGGACCGGGCATGCAGGAGATGCTCTATCCGACTACCTATCTGAAATCGATGGGCCTCGGCAAAAGCTGCGCGCTGATCACCGACGGCCGCTTCTCCGGCGGCACCTCCGGTCTGTCGATCGGCCACGCCTCGCCGGAAGCGGCCAGCGGCGGCACCATCGCGCTGGTTAAAGATGGCGACATGATCGAGATCGATATCCCGAACCGCGGCATCAAACTGGCGGTGCCCGACAACGAACTGCATGCGCGTCGCGAAGAAGAAGAGGCGCGCGGCGACGCGGCCTACACGCCGCACGACCGCGTGCGTCAGGTCTCTTTCGCGCTGCGCGCCTACGCATCGCTCGCCACCAGCGCCGACAAAGGCGCGGTGCGCGACAAGAGCAAGCTGGGAGGCTAACCGATGGCTGAGGCTCAACCGCTACCTGCGTCGCCCTGCGGCGCAGAATATCTGCGCGCCGTGCTGCGCTCGCCCGTGTATGAAGTCGCACAGGTGACGCCGCTGCAAAAAATGGAAAAAATTTCATCGCGTCTCGGCAACACCATTCTGGTGAAGCGCGAGGATCGGCAGCCGGTGCACAGCTTCAAGCTGCGCGGCGCCTACGCGATGATCGCCGGACTAGACGAAGAGCAGAAAGCACGCGGCGTGGTAACGGCGTCGGCCGGCAACCACGCGCAGGGCGTGGCGCTCTCCGCCAGCCGGCTCGGCATCAAATCGCTGATTGTGATGCCGGTGACCACGGCGGACATCAAGGTGGATGCGGTGCGCGCGTTTGGCGGTGAGGCTTATCTCTACGGCGCTAACTTCGACGAGGCGAAAGCCAAAGCGATTGAGCTGGCGGAGCAGCAGGGCTACACCTTCGTGCCGCCGTTTGATCATCCGGCGGTGATCGCCGGTCAGGGCACGCTGGCGATGGAGCTGTTGCAGCAGGACGCGCATCTCGATCGCGTTTTCGTGCCGGTCGGCGGCGGCGGGCTGGCGGCGGGTGTGGCGGTGCTGATCAAGCAGCTAATGCCGCAAATCAAGGTGATTGCGGTGGAGTCGGAAGACTCCGCCTGCCTGAAGGCGGCGCTCGATGCGGGCGAGCCGGTGGATCTGCCGCGCGTCGGGCTGTTTGCCGAAGGCGTGGCGGTAAAGCGCATCGGCAGCGAAACCTTTCGCCTGTGTCAGGAGTATCTCGACGACATCATCACCGTCGACAGCGACGCCATCTGCGCGGCGATGAAAGATCTGTTTGAAGACGTGCGCGCGATAGCGGAGCCGTCAGGCGCGCTGGCGCTGGCGGGCATGAAGAAGTATATCCAGCAGCACGACATCAAAGGCGAGCGGCTGGCGCATATTCTTTCTGGCGCCAACGTCAACTTCCACGGCCTGCGCTACGTCTCCGAGCGCTGCGAACTGGGCGAGCAGCGCGAAGCGCTGCTGGCGGTGACCATTCCGGAACAGCAGGGCAGCTTCCTGAAGTTCTGCCAGACGCTGGGCGGACGCGCGGTGACCGAATTCAACTATCGCTACGCCGATGCCGACAACGCCTGCATTTTCGTCGGCGTGCGCCTGACGCGCGGGCTGGAGGAGCGCAGCGAGATTATCAGCCAGCTCACTCAGGGCGGCTATCAGGTGGTGGATCTCTCCGACGACGAGATGGCGAAGCTGCATGTGCGCTATATGGTGGGCGGACGCCCGTCGAAGCCGCTGCGCGAGCGCCTGTTCAGCTTCGAATTCCCCGAGGCGCCCGGCGCGCTGCTGAAGTTTCTGCAAACGCTCGGTACGCACTGGAATATTTCGCTATTCCACTACCGCAGCCACGGCACCGACTACGGCCGCGTGCTGGCGGCATTTGAAATCAGCGATAACGAACCGCATTTTGAAACCTACCTCAACGAGCTGGGCTACGACTGCCACGACGAGGCCAATAACCCGGCGTTCCGCTTCTTCCTCGCCGGACAGTAGCTACAGCAGGTGCCAGAAGGCGTGAATCAGCGGCTCCCCGAGCCGCTTTTTTTGTACGCAGACGCCCAGCTCCAGCGGCGCCACCGACTCCACATTCTCCAGCGTCAGCACGCGATTGCGCACCGGCTCGGGGCTGTTCTCCAGCACCACGTCCGGCAACAGCGCGATGCCGCAGCCGAGCGCCACCATCGATACAATCGCCTCATGTCCGGAAACCGTGGCGTAAATCTGCGGATTCGGGATGCGACGACGCCGAAACCAGAGATCGATGCCGCGCCGCGCCGGGCCCTGATCGGGCAGGATAAACGGAATCTGCGCCCAGTCGGGCGACGGCTGTGTCGCCTGGCTGCGCACCGGACAGGGCAGCGCCGGCGCGATCAGCACCAGCGGGATGAGTCCCAGCGGCGTAAAGTCGATGCTGGCAGGCAGCGACTCGGGCCGCCCGGCGATGGCCAGATCCGCCTCGCCGGACTGCACCATCTCAATGGCGTCGGCGGCGTCGCCGGTGGTCAGCTTGATCTCTACCTGCGGATGCTCGGCGCGGAAGCGATCCAGAATCGGCGGCAGATGACTATAGGCGGCGGTCACCGAGCAGAACAGGCGTAGCTCGCCGCTCAGCGACGGACCGTTAAGATCCATCACGTGGCGCAGCTGCTGATACTGCAGCAGCGTCTGCTGCGCGAACTGGCGCAGGCGTTCGCCCGCCTCCGTCAGGGCAACGGTGCGGTTATCGCGCAGAAACAGCGCGTGTCCCACATCCTCTTCAAGGCGCTGGATCTGACGCGAGAGCGTTGACGGGCTGACGTGCATGGCGCGCGCGGTGCGGCCGAAGTGGCAGCTTTCAGCCAGATGGAGAAACAGCTTCAGATCTCGTAAATCCATACGCCTTAACCTCTAAAGTAGTGTTGCAAATATTGCAATGTGACCTTGCTAATATATCAATTTAAGCAACGGATTTCCTGTCATATGATGGGGTCATTCGCGGCGCTGCTGTTCACGCCGTTACAGGACAAAAACAAACACAACATCTGACCGGAGTGCCCCATGGCTAACTACTTCAACACACTGAATCTGCGCAACCAGTTAGCGCAGTTAGGCAAATGTCGCTTTATGGCGCGCGATGAATTCGCCGACGGCGCCAGCTTCCTGAAAGGGAAAAAAGTGGTCATCGTGGGCTGTGGCGCGCAGGGCCTTAACCAGGGCCTGAACATGCGTGATTCCGGTCTGGACGTCTCCTATGCCCTGCGCGCCGAAGCGATCGCCGAGAAGCGCGCCTCCTGGCGCAAGGCCACCGAAAACGGTTTTAAAGTGGGCACCTATGAAGAGCTGATCCCGCAGGCCGATCTGGTGGTTAACCTGACGCCGGACAAACAGCACTCTGCGGTCGTGCAGGCGGTACAGCCGCTGATGAAAGACGGCGCGGCGCTGGGCTACTCGCATGGCTTTAATATCGTTGAAGTGGGCGAAACCATTCGTAAAGACATCACCGTGGTGATGGTGGCGCCGAAATGTCCGGGTACCGAAGTGCGCGAAGAGTACAAACGCGGTTTCGGCGTGCCAACGCTGATCGCGGTGCATCCGGAAAACGATCCGAAAGGCGAAGGCATGGCGATCGCCAAAGCCTGGGCCGCGGCCACCGGCGGCGACCGCGCAGGCGTGCTGGAATCCTCTTTCGTTGCGGAAGTGAAGTCCGATCTGATGGGCGAGCAGACCATTCTGTGCGGCATGCTGCAGGCCGGTTCGCTGCTCTGCTTCGACAAGCTGGTGGCGGAAGGTCATGACGCGGCCTACACCGAAAAACTGATCCAGTTCGGCTGGGAAACCATCACCGAATCCCTGAAGTTCGGCGGCATCACCCTGATGATGGATCGCCTCTCCAACCCGGCAAAACTGCGCGCATACGCGCTGTCAGAGCAGCTGAAAGAGATTATGGCGCCGCTGTTCCAGAAGCATATGGACGACATCATCTCCGGCGAATTCTCATCCGGCATGATGGCGGACTGGGCCAACGACGATAAAAACCTGCTGACCTGGCGCGAAGAGACCGGCAAAACCGCGTTTGAAACCGCGCCGCAGTTCGACGGCAAAATCGAAGAGCAGGAGTACTACGACAAAGGCGTTCTGATGGTGGCGATGGTGAAAGCGGGCGTTGAGCTGGCGTTCGAAACCATGGTTGACGCGGGTATTATCGAAGAGTCCGCCTACTATGAATCGCTGCACGAGCTGCCGCTGATCGCCAATACCATCGCGCGTAAGCGTCTGTATGAAATGAACGTAGTTATCTCCGACACCGCAGAGTACGGCAACTATCTTTTCTCCTTCGCTGCGGTGCCGCTGCTGAAAGAGTTTATGACCACGCTGCAGCCGGGCGACCTGGGTAAAGCGATTGAAGGCACGCAGGTTGATAACGCGCAGCTGCGCGACGTCAACGAAGCGATTCGCCAGCATCCGATCGAAGCGGTTGGCCGTAAACTGCGCGGCTATATGACCGATATGAAGCGTATCGCCGTCGCCAGCTAACTCAGCCAGGCGCCACCTTTTTCAGCACTAAAAAACCCCGGCTTGCCGGGGTTTTTCATGTCAGGCATTTACGCCCTTCATGCCTTCTTCCGTGTAGCGCGCGCCCTGCACCTGAACGCGCTGGTGGAGGCCGTTCAGCAGCGCTACGTCCCCCGTCTCCAGCACCACCTGCGCCGCCTGCGCGTTTTCCACCAGGTAGCCAATCTGTTTCGTGCCGGGGATCGGCACCAGCTTAGCGTACTGCGCCAGCAGCCATGCCAGCGCTATCTGGCCTGTCGTGCAGCCATACTTCTCCGCCAGCGGCTGTACCGCGTTCAGCAGCGCGGCGTTATGATCGAGGTTCTCCTGCTGAAAGCGCCCGTTGTTTTTGCGGAAGTCGCGTTCGGTGAAGTCGCTGTTGCGGAGATATTTGCCGGTCAGAAAACCGCGCCCCAGCGGCGAGTAGGCGACAAGCCCGATATCCAGCGCCTTAACCGTCGACAGGATCGCCTCCTCGACGTCGCGCGTCCACAGCGAATATTCCGTCTGCAGGGCGGCGACGGGATGAACGGCGTGCGCGCGGCGCAGCGTTTCGGCAGAGACTTCGCACAGCCCGATATGGTTTATCTTTCCCTCTTTCACCAGGCGGCTCAGGCACGCCATGCTCTCTTCAATCGGCGTCGCCTGGCTGACGCGATGAAGGTAGAAAAGGTCGATGCGTTCGACGCCAAGCCGCTTAAGGGAGTCGTGGCAGCAGCGGGTAATATAGTCCGGCCGGTTGTTGATGGTGCGGCTGTAAGCTTCGTCGGCCGCGCGCTCGATGCCGCATTTGGTCGCGACTTTCATTTTGTCGCGCGTGGCGTTATCCAGCCCGGCCAGAAACTGCCCGATAAGCGTCTCATTGTGACCGCGGCCGTACTGATCCGCCGTATCGATAAAGGTCTGGTCCAGCTCGATGAGTTTGTGTAAAACACGCAGCGACTGCGCATCATCCGCCGCGCCGTAGAATTCGCTGAGGCCCATCGCGCCATAGCCGATGGCGCTGACCTCGAAGTTTTTTGCTAAGTAACGGGTTTTCATCATGCCTCCTGTTGTCCGGGTCTGATTCTTTCACCGGGCGGGGCAGCAGGGAATTGCCGTTTTTGTGATGCTGAAAAGGTATTAAGGCGCGCCGTCGCTTAGCTTCTCCAGCGCCTGCAGGAGCGCCGGACGCGCGTCGTCACGGCGCGTGGCGGCGTAAACGTCGATATGCAGCCGCTGCGCCTGGTCGTCACGCAGCGGCCGGTAGCATAATCCTTCCTGATTAAAGGCGCACTTTGACTGCGGCAGCAGGGCGAATCCTTTGCCACGGGCGATATGCGCCAGCATCGTCAGCGAGTCGTCGGGCTCGTTGACTTTTTTCAGCGGCGTCTTCAGTTTTGCGAAAACCTGTTCGCACTTATCAAAGAAGGCGGGATTGGCGCGCCTGGCGAACCAGAACAGCGGCAGGTCGCTGACCGCGTCGAGCGAGACCTGCTGCTGCCGGCTGGCGGGATGCGTGGTCGGCAGCGCGATAAGCAGCGGCTCGCGGCAGATCCAGCGATAGCGGACGTTCTCTTGCTCGCCGGCGCCTTTCTCTCCGGTCAGCACCAGATCGAGCCTGTTCTGCGCCAGACACTGCAGCAGCCGGGCGGAGGTCAGATCGGGCGAGTCGATCTCGTCGCCGGCATCCAGCTGCGCCAGCCGCGCGGCGACAGGCGGTATGCGCGTAAAGTCCAGCGTGCGGGTGAGCCCGATGCGCAGACGCTGTGGGCGGGAAAGAGCATCGGCGCTAAGGGCGTCAAGATCGGCAAGAATTTTCTCCGCTCTGACGACCAGCGCGCGCCCATCCTCGGTCAGGCTCACCGCGTGCGTGCTGCGGCTAAAGAGCTGCTGGTGGAGCAGCGCTTCCAGACTCTGGATATGACGCGTCAGGGGAGGCTGGGTCATGTTGAGGCGCTCGGCGGCCTGGCGGAAATTGAGCGCGTACGCGACGGCGAGAAAGCACTGAAGTTGTTTAACGCTGGGAAGGTTACTGTTAATCAGGTGCGTTGCCGTCGCCATGGTTCTTTTCCTGCATACCGAAACAGCAGGAACTATACCATGACAAAAAACCCGGCCTTAGCCGGGTTTCCTGATTTCGCTTATACCGCTTCGTATAACGTCTGATGACGCGTCTCTTTACAGGCGATGAGCGCAATCAGCGTCAGCGCCGCCATGGACGCCAGATAGTAGCCAACCGCCTGCAAACCGTAGTGGGCGTTCAGCCAGGTAGCGATATAGGGCGCAACCGAGGCGCCGAGAATCGACGACAGGTTGTAGGAGAAAGAGGCGCCGGTATAGCGCACTTCGGTCGGGAAAAGCTCCGGCAGCAGCGCGCCCATCGGACCGAAAGTCAGTCCCATGACGCTCAGGCCGAGCAGCAGGAAGGCCATCACCAGCGCCTGCGAGCCGGAACCCAGCATCGCCGGGAACAGGAAGGCGAAGGCGATAATCATCAGCGTAATGACGATCATGGTCTTACGGCGACCAAAGCGATCCGCCAGCAGTCCGGCGATCGGCACCATAACGCCGAAGCCAATCACCGCCATCATCAGCATCCACAGGAAGCTGTTACGCGAGAAGCCGAGACCCGCAGGCGCCGGCGCGGTGCCGTAGCTCATCGAGTAGACCGTCATAATGTAGAACAGCGTATAGGTCGCCAGCATGATAAAGGTGCCGAGAATGGTCGCGGTGAGATGCTTGCTCAACAGCGCAGCGATCGGCACCCGCACCTGCTTCTTCTCTTTCTGCACCTTCGCGAACACCGGGCTTTCGTGCAGCGACACGCGCACATAGAGGCCGATAATCACCAGCACCGCCGAGAGAATAAAGGGCACGCGCCAGCCCCACTGCATAAACTGCTCGTCGGTCAGCAGCCAGGAGAGCAGGAGAAAGGTGCCGTTGGCGAAGAAGAAGCCGATCGGCGCGCCGAGCTGCGGAAAAGAGCCGTAGAGCGCGCGCTTTTTCGCCGGCGCGTTTTCCGTCGCCAGCAGCGCCGCGCCGCCCCATTCGCCGCCAAGGCCGAGCCCCTGGCCAAAGCGCGCCAGCGCCAGCAGCAGCGGCGCCGCGACGCCAATCGACTGGTAGCCCGGAAGCAGGCCGATAATCACGGTAGAGACGCCCATCGTCAGCAGCGAGGCCACCAGCGTCGCCTTACGGCCCACGCGGTCGCCGAAGTGGCCGAAAAGGGCGGAGCCGATCGGGCGCGCCACGAAGGCGATAGCGAAGGTCGCCAGCGACTGCAGCGTCGCCACGGTATTGTCGCCCTGCGGGAAGAAAATATGTGGAAAGACAATCACCGCCGCCGTGGCGTAGATATAGAAATCGAAGAATTCGATGGCGGTGCCGACCAGCGAGGCCACCACGACCTTGCCGCGCGAATTCACCGGCGTTTCGTCTTGTGACTTTTTCAGGGGTTCTGTGATGGAGGCTTGCATAACTGTTTCTTAATTGTAAATAGAGACCAGGAATATTACGCACCTGGCATGCCGCATTCAACGCTGATAAACCGCGCCAGAACGGGCTTTTTTGGCGAAAAAGTGAATAATTTGTGTCGCGATGGAATGCGTGGATTAAGGCAGGGAGAAGCCCGCCTTTTGCAGCGGGAATCTCTATAAAAGGGGGAAATAAAAGTGACCCTTCAGCTATTCATCCTGCTGAATGATTAAAAAATAGCCGAAGGGGGAAATTTTTCGCTGCCGTTAACGTTTTTTTACACCTGATGACGTGAGGCGCGGCGCGAATCCGGCATCTGGGGATCGTCCTTATACTTCGCGGTGGCGATCCAGGCGGCGCAGAAGAGCGTCAAACGGGCGAAGAAGTAGAAGAACGCCATCAGCCCGAGCACAGAGCCGAAGGCTGCGCCGGAAGGCGACGAAGCGAGCTTCGGCAGCGTCAGCGTCATCACGAATTTAATGATCTCAAAGCCGATAGCCGCCAGCAGCGTGCCGCGAAACAGCGCTTTCTTGCGCGGCTTGTGGCGCGGCAGGATCCAGAAAATCCACAGGAACAGCAGATAGTTGGCCATAATCGAAATCGCCAGCGCTATGGCGGTCATCGCCGGGCGCAGCCACTCGATATCCGCCAGCCCCAGCGCGTTGACGATCGCCGCCTGCGCCGCGCCGGCGATAGAGGTCAGCGAAAGCGTGATCACCAGCGCCAGCATCAGGCCGATTAGCGAAATCAGATCGCGCAGATACTTTTTCCAGAACTTCTCCTGATCGTCCGGCTTTCGTTCCCAGACGTCGCGCGACTGGGCGCGCACCGCTTCGCGCAGATTGCCCATCCAGTTAATGCCGGAGTAGAGCGCCAGCAGCAAACCGGTGATGCCCACCGTGGCGCGCTGCTGGATAGCGGTGTTCACCGTATTTTTCAGCGTGGTGGCGAGCGTAGGATCGCTGATGCTGTTGACGATCTTATTGATCAGCTCCGACAGCAGATCCTGGTTCGACGCCAGCACGAACCCCACGGCGGCGAAAGAGACCATCAGGATCGGAATCAGCGACAAAAACGAGAAGTAGGTAATAGCCGCGCCGAACTGGCTGCCCAGACGATCGTTAAAGCGCTCCAGCGCGCGAATAAAGTGCGCCACCGCCGGAATCGCCTGAAACCAGGCGGCAAAGCGCGATACGCGACGAATTGAGCCATCAACGGTTTTATTGCCGGTCTGAATATCGATCAGCGGCTTAGGTTGCTCGGAACTGGTCGGGTTTTCCTGTTTGTCCGTCATAGACAGTTATCATCCTGCTTTACTTGAAAAGGCAATTATAGCCGCTCAGGTGACATACTCCTGTAACACCTGACTCAGCCACTCCATAAATACGCGCACGCGCCGCGCCACATTGCGCCGATGAGGGTAGAGCAGAGAGATCGGCATCGGCTTCGCCGGGAAGGCGTGCAGCACTTCCACCAGCTGTCCAGACTCCAGCAGCGGGTAGATGCCCATCGCCGGCACCTGAATAATGCCCAGTCCCGCCAGGCAGGCGGCGCGATAGGTTTCCGTGCTGTTGACCGTCACGACGCCGCCAGTCTGCACGTAGTGGCACTGCTTGCCGTCAAAATACTCAAAGCCGGGCGAAGGCTGACCGAGCTGCTGCGTGTAGTGCACCATGGCGTGCGACGACAGCTCCTCCAGCCGCGTCGGCATGCCGAAGCGGGAAAGGTAGCCAGGGCTGGCGCAGTTGATCAAGGTATAGGTGCCGATTTTTCGCGCAATCAGGCCGGAATCCTTTAGCTCGCCGACGCGGATAACGCAGTCAAAGCCTTCGCGGATGACGTCCACCATGCGGTCGCTGCTGCTGAGTTCAATTTCAACGCCGGGGTAGTGCTGCAAAAACTCCGGCAGTCGCGGCAGGATAAAGCCGGTCGCCATCGCTACCGACATATCGACGCGCAGTTTGCCGCTCAGCGTGGCGGGATCGTGCTGAAACAGGCTGTCCATATCGTCGATCATCGACAGCAGATCCAGACAGCGATCGTAGTAGACCAGCCCATCCTGGGTAAGCTGCACGCGGCGCGTGGTGCGATGCAGCAGCCGCGTGCCCATCTGATTTTCCAGCGCCTGCAGCTGGCGCGACACGCTGCCTTTCGGCAGGCCCAGGCTCTCCGCCGCGCGGGTAAAACTGCCCATTTCCGCCACCCGCACAAAAACCTGCATTGCGTGAATTTTGTCCATGTTGTTCACCGATTGTTGTTGTAAACGAAACAGTGCTGCGTATTCCCAGGCATTTATAGATCAATTATTGGGGAATATCCTGATTTGGTGTTCAATTTTGCAACAGGATCGAAACATGAGTAATAAAATCGCACTGATTACGGGCGCCAACCGCGGTTTAGGCAAAAATGCGGCGTTAAAACTGGCCGCAAAGGGCGTTGATATCCTTTTTACTTACCGCAGCCATGATGAAGAGGCGCAGGCGGTGGTAAAAGCCATTGAGGCGCTGGGCGGCCGCGCAGCCGCGCTGCGGCTGGATGTCGGCGACAGCAGCCAGTTCAGCGGCTTTGTCGCGCAGGTCAAACAGACGCTGGAAACAGTATGGCAGCGCGAGCGCTTTGATTATTTAATCAACAACGCCGGACATGGTCACTATAAGCCATTTAGCGAGACCACAGAGGAGGAGTTCGACGCGCTGGTTAACGTTCACTTCAAAGGCCCCTATTTCCTGACGCAGAAACTGCTGCCGCTGATTAACGACGGCGGGCGCATTTTAAATATCTCCAGCGGCCTGACGCGCATGACCTATCCCGGCTCGGCGACTTACGCCTCCGTCAAAGGCGCGATGGAGGTGCTGACGCGGTATCAGGCGAAAGAGCTGGGGGAACGCCGCATTCGCGTCAATATCCTGGCGCCAGGCGCCATCGAGACCGACTTCGGCGGCGGGCGCGTGCGTGACAACAAAGAGATTAACGACACTATCGCGGCGCTTACCGCGCTGGGGCGCGTCGGACAGCCGGACGATATCGGCGACGCCATCTGCGCAATCCTCAGCGAGGAAACCGGCTGGATCACGGCGCAGCGCATCGAGGCGTCGGGCGGCCAGGCGTTATAAACCGTTCAGGAATGAAATGCGTCTCTGCGCCGGGCGAGCAGAGACGCCCTGGACGTTGCGACAGGTTCATGTCACTTGCCCGGCAGCGTTATGGCTACAGCCTGATGGTACCGTCAATCACCGTGACGGTCTTGCCGCCGATCCAGATCTGGTCGCCGTCGTAGCGCACTGATACGCGCCCCTGGCGCTGGATCGCCGTGCCCTGACGGGTGCGGTAATCCCGCATCTGGCCCTGCGCGGCAAAATAGCGCGCCAGGCAGGCGTTGGCGCTGCCGGTAATGGGATCTTCCGTCAGGCTGCCGTTTTCCACCAGCAGGCCGCGCACTTCATACTGCTCGCTCTCGCCGTGCGGCAGCGGACCGAACGGCATCACGCCGGTAGCGCCCGCGTGGGCGATCAGGCGCTGCAGATCGCTGACGGCGGGCTGAATCGCCAGTACCGCTTCGGCGCTAATCATCGGGATCAGCAGCCAGCGGATACCCATATCGACTACGGCGGGCGTTTGCGTGGTGTCGAACTTTTCGCTGTTAAGCGCATTGCCCATCAGCGCGTCGGTGAAGGGCGTGATGGTCGCCTCTGGCGCAGCAAACGCCAGCGAACCCTCGGCGTCGATGCTGACCGTCACGTTGCCGACGCCGCACTCCTGCACCATCCTGCCGGGATTTTTCGTCGGCCAGCCCGCCTCCAGCAGCGCATGCGCCGTGCCCAGCGTCGGATGCCCGGCAAACGGCAGCTCGCCTTCGACGGTAAAGATGCGCACGCGATAGTCAGCTTCGGGATGCTGCGGCGGCAGCACGAACGTGGTCTCAGACAAATTCGTCCAGCGGGCGATGGTCTGGAGCTGCTCGTCACTCAGGCCCTGCGCATCCATAATCACCGCCAGCGGATTGCCGTTAAACGCGGACGAGGTAAAGACATCTACTTGTTTAAACGCGACGTTCATTATTACTCCTTTCTCAACAGGGCATTTCCACGCCCGACATTTGCGTTTATGGCCTGACAGGGTTATCAATATGTTAACAATTCCTGCAGGAGACCGTTATGCTGAAAATTCTTGGGCGCGACTCGTCAATCAACGTGCGTAAAGTGCTCTGGCTCTGCGACGAACTGGATCTCGACTTCGAACGCGAAGAGTGGGGCGCCGAGCCAGACTCGCTGCGGAAGCCGGAATTTCTCGCCCTTAATCCTAACGCCTTGATTCCGGTATTGATCGACGACGACTTCGTGCTGTGGGAGTCGAACGCCATCCTGCGCTATCTGGCCAACGCCTATGAAGGCGACTGGCTCTATCCGCAAAACCCGCGCGCCCGCGCGCCGGTCGATCAGTGGATGGACTGGCAGTCCACCGAACTCAATACCTCCTGGCGCTACGCTTTTATGTCACTGGTGCGCAACTCGCCGGCGCATCAGGATCCGCGTCTGCTGGCGGCGGCCTGCAAAGGCTGGGCGCACACCATGGGCATCCTCAACCAGCAGCTGGAGAAAACCGGACGCTATGTGGCGGGCCGTAACTTCACCCTGGCGGATATCGGCGTCGGGCTGGCGGTCAACCGCTGGTATGAAACCCCGCTGGATCATCCCAGCCTGCCAGCGGTGCGTAACTACTACGAACGCCTGACCGAGCGCCATCCCTACACGGTCTGGGGCCGCAACGGCAAACCCTGATCGAGCCCGGGCGCCAGGCCCGCCAGCTCGCAGGCGATCGCGCCGGTGCGTTTCAGGGCCCAGCTATAGCGCTCGTCAAAGGGATAGCAGCAGGAGAGACGCAGCGCGTGATTGTAGCGTTCGCTCAGCGAATAGAGCGCGCCCGGCGTCACGCAGATCTGCTCTTGCAGCAGCCGATGGAACATCGCCACCGTATCCACCTGTTCCGGCAGTTCGACCCAAAAAACAAACCCGCCGCGCGGCAGCGTGGCGCGCGTCCCCTGCGGAAAATAGCGGGCGATCAGGCCGCGCGCCTCATCCATATTGGCGGCGTAGCGGCGGCGCAGCGTGCGCAGATGATGATCGTAGCCGCCGTTGGCGAGAAATTCCGCCAGCGTCTCCGACAGCAGCCGGGATTCCGCCATAGAGGAGACCGCCTTCAGGCGCGCAATCGCCTCATGGAAGCGGCCGGCGGCGATCCAGCCGATGCGAAAGTCCGGCGCCACCGTCTTGGTAAAGCTGGTGCAGTAAATTACCCAGCCTGCTGAATCGAACGATTTAACGGTGGGCGAGAGCGGCCAGTCGAACTGCAGCTCGTCATAGAGACCGTCTTCCAGCAGAGGAACGTTGTAAGTATTCACCAACTTTGCCAGGCGCTGCTTGTTCTGGCGCGACATGCAACAGCCCAGCGGATTCTGCGCGCTCGGCATGGCGATCAGCGCCTGGATGCGCTTCTCCTGCAGCAGCATCTCCAGCGCGTCGAGCGAGAGGCCGTGCTGCGGGTCGGTCGGAATCTCCAGCGCCTTCAGCCCCAGCGACGCCAGCAGCGGAAAGAGGAAAAAGTAGGTCGGCGACTCCAGCCCAACACAGTCTCCTGGCTGCGTCACCGCGCGCAGCGCCAGCTGCAGCGCCTCCATACAGCCGTGGGTCAGGGTGATCGCGTCGCTGGTCAGCGACATGCCCGCATGCAGCGCGCGGCGCGCAATCTCCTCCCGTAAGCGCTCACTACCAGGCGGAAGCGCATAGCGGCCGATTAAATCGGGATTGCGTCGCAGTAGCGAGGCGGTAATGCGCGCGAGGCGCGCCGACGGATAAAGCTCGCCGTCCTGCGGGCAGGCCAGCGAAATATTGACGTAATCGGGATGGTTCTGCGCCGCGAACACCTGATCGATGAGATCGAGCTTTTCGCTGCTCGGGTCTTTGATGCGGGCGCGATGCGGAACAGGCTGCGTCAGGGCGGGCAGCACGCTGCGCACATAGTAGCCTGACTGCGGACGCGCCTCGATAAGGCCGCGATCCTCCAGCAGCTGCCAGGCATTGAGCACCGTATTGATACTGACCTGATGGGTCTGCGCCACGCGACGAATAGCAGGCAGGCGCTTGCCGGGCTTTAGCGTGCCCTGATGGATCGCCTCGGCGAAGCTATCGGCAAGCTGGTAATAGAGCGGCTGATCGGCTGAAGGAGTAAGGGACACAAAAGCCTCCGCGAGTCATGGGTACAATAGTTAAAATTGCAAACTGTAACCATGACAATAGTGATTTTGTGTCTCTGTTACCAATCCTTTCCGCACCCTAGCATAGGGTTCTGTTTATTAAACGAGAACGCCGCCATGCTCGATCCCTCTTTTTTCAGCTACGTTACCGTGATGTCCATCACCCCTGGCCCCAATAACCTGCTGCTGGCGACCTCCGGCGTCAATTTCGGCCTGCGGCGCACGCTGCCGATGATCTCCGGCATACTGCTGGGCTGTCTGCTGCAAAACGCGCTGGCGGTGCTGGCGCTGGAGTGGCTGCTGAGCTGGATGAGCGCCGTCCGGCTGCCGCTGACGCTGGCGGGCTGCGCCTATCTGCTCTGGCTGTCGTGGAAACTCTGGCGGGCAGGCGCGCCGACCCACCGGGAAAAGGCGCAGCCGATGACCGTCGCCGGCGCCGTCGGCTTTCAGGCGGTCAATCCCAAAGCCTGGCTGATGGCGACCAACGTGGCGCTGCTGTGGAGCGCGCAGAGCGGGCTGTTGCCAGTGATGCTCGGCTTCGCGCTGGTCAACCTGCCCTGCATTTTAATCTGGGCAGCACTGGGCGATCGGCTGGGCCTGCATCTGCAAACGCCGTGGAAGCGTCGTCTCTTCAACGGCGTCATGGCGCTGTCGCTGGTCGCCACGACGTTATGGATGCTGGCGGACGCCCTGCGTTAATCGGGCGCGCCGGCGCCGGTTTCCGACGGCCATTTCCAGCCGCGCACTTCCGGCACATCCTCGCCATATTCACGCACGTAGCGATGGTGCTCGGCGATGCGCTCCTGCAAATCGTCCAGCAGCTCCGGATGGCGGTCCGCCAGGCCAGGCACGCGCAGGATCGCCTCCTGCGCCAGGTGATAGCGGTCCAGCTCGTTCAGCACCGTCATATCGAACGGCGTGGTGGTGGTGCCCTCTTCGTTAAAGCCGCGAACGTGGAAATTACGATGGTTGTTGCGCTGATAGGCGAGACGATGCACCAGCGCCGGATAGCCGTGGAAGGCGAAGATCACCGGCTTGTCGAGCGTGAACAGCGCGTCGAACTCCTCCTCGCTTTTGCCGTGCGGATGTTGATCCTGCGTTTGCAGCGCCATCAGATCGACCACGTTCACCACGCGAATCCGCAGGTCGGGCAGATAGCCGCGCAGCAGATCCACCGCCGCCAGCGTCTCCAGCGTCGGCACGTCGCCGGCGCACGCCATTACTACATCCGGCTCTTCGCCCTGCGGCGTGGTGCCCGCCCAGCGCCATTCGCCCATGCCTGCCTCACAGTGCGCGATGGCGCTCTCCATATCCAGCCACTGCGCCGACGGCTGCTTGCCCGCCACTATGACGTTGATGCGGTCCCAGGTGCGCAGGCAGTGATCGCCGACCCACAGCAGCGTATTGGCGTCCGGCGGCAGATAGATGCGGACGATATCCGCTTTTTTATTGGCGACGTGATCCATAAAGCCGGGATCCTGATGGCTGTAGCCGTTGTGATCCTGGCGCCAGACGTGCGAAGAGAGCAGATAGTTCAGCGAAGAGACCGGCTTGCGCCAGCCGAGCTTGCGCGTCACTTTCAGCCACTTGGCGTGCTGATTGAACATCGAGTCGACGATATGGATAAAGGCTTCGTAGCAGTTGAACAGGCCGTGACGGCCGGTCAGCAGATAGCCTTCAAGCCAGCCCTGGCACTGATGTTCGCTGAGGATTTCCATCACGCGGCCGTCGCGCGCCAGCTGCTCGTCGTAGGGCTTCACCGGCTCCAGCCAGGTGCGGCTGGTGACGTCGAATACCGGCGTCAGGCGGTTCGAGGCGGTTTCATCAGGACCGAACAGGCGGAAATTATGCTGGTTGCGCGCGAAAATCTCCGCCAGATAGCGGCCAAACTGTTCGGTAGCCTGCGCCAGCTGCGAGCCAGGTTCTTTTACGTCAAAGGCGAATTCGCGGATATCAGGGGTATTCAGCTCGCGGCGCAGCAGACCGCCATTGGCGTAGGGCGACGCGCCCATGCGTTTGTCGCCCTGCGGCGCCAGCGCGCGCAGCTCCGGCTTCAGCCGACCCTGTTCGTCGAACAGATCCTCCGGCTGATAGCTGCGCAGCCACTGCTCCAGAATCTGGCGATGTCCCGCATCTTCACGACAGGCGGCTACCGGCACCTGATGAGCGCGCCAGAAATCTTCTACCTTTTTGCCGTCAACCTCCTGCGGGCCGGTCCAGCCTTTAGGGCTACGCATAATAATCATCGGCCAGCGCGGAATGCCTTCCTGCTCACCGCCTGCGCGCGCCGCCTGCTGGTAAGCGGCGATTCGATCAAAGGCGTGCTCCAGCGTGTCCGCCATCTGCTGATGCATCTTCTCTGGCTCGTGTCCGCTAACGAACAGCGGCTCGTAGCCGTAACCGCGGAACAGCTGCTGCAGATCGTCGTCGCTGGCGCGCCCCAGGATAGTCGGGTTAGCGATCTTGTAGCCGTTAAGATGCAGAATTGGCAGCACGGCGCCGTCGCGCTGGGGATTGAGAAACTTAATGCCGTGCCAGCTCGACGCCAGCGGGCCGGTTTCCGCCTCGCCGTCGCCAATAACGCAGGGCACGATGAGATCCGGATTATCGAAGGCGGCGCCAAAGGCGTGCGACAGCGAATAGCCGAGTTCGCCGCCTTCGTTAATCGATCCTGGCGTTTCCGGCGCGGCGTGGCTTGGAATGCCGCCGGGAAACGAGAACTGCTTGAACAGGCGCTGCATGCCTTCGGCGTCCTGACTGACGTGCGGATAAATTTCGCTGTAGCTGCCTTCCAGCCAGGTATTGGCCACCATGCCGGGCCCGCCGTGGCCGGGGCCGCAGATATAGATCATATTCAGGTCGCGCTGGCGGATAATGCGGTTGAGATGCGCGTAGATAAAGTTGAGGCCGGGCGTGGTGCCCCAGTGTCCCAGCAGGCGAGGCTTGATATGTTCCGGCTGAAGAGGTTCGCGCAGCAGCGGGTTCGCCATCAGGTAAATCTGCCCGACGGAAAGGTAGTTGGCGGCGCGCCAGTAGCGATCCAGCAGGCGTAACTCACTGGCAGCGGTCGATTGTGACATCGGGCATTCTCCTGGTTAGCGAAAGGTAGCGGAAAAAAAGCGTTTCATTAACCCTAATAGAGAATGCGTAACTCGACCAGGCGACGGGCTGGCAGGAATGCCGTATTCGCCTCCTGGCGATCGGTTTACACTTCCCGCTCAGGTATCGCGGCTAAAAACAAAAAAGCCCCGCATAAGCGGGGCTTTTATCAGCAAAACCGTATTACTTGCCGACAACGTGCGCGGTCTCGCGTGCTTCGTCGTTCGCGGCGTTCGGCGTCACCGGCGGCGCGTAGGCGAGTTTCAGTACGCGGCTGGTATCCGCCAGCACTTTCTCCGTCAGCGTCACGTCGCCGTTAAGCTTGCGGCCCCAGGTGGGCACCACTGCGCGAATGCGGTTCTGCCATTCCGTCGACGCCATCTGCTCCGGCCAGGCTTTCGCCATCAGCTCCAGCATAATCGGCGCGGCGGTCGACGCGCCGGGCGAGGCGCCGAGCAGGGCGGAAATCGAGCCATCTTCCGAGGCGACCACTTCGGTGCCGAGCCGCAGCACGCCACCTTCTTTGGCATCTTTTTTAATGATCTGCACACGCTGGCCGGCGGTCACCAGACGCCAGTCGTCGGGATGCGCATCCGGCACATAGGTGCGCAGCGCTTCCATGCGATCGGCATCGCTCTGCAGCACCTGATCAACCAGATATTTCACCAGATCGAAATTCTTCAGTCCGACATTCATCATCGGCAGCAGGTTGCCGCTGTTCATCGAACCGAACATATCGAGCAGCGAACCCTGCTTAAGAAACTTGGTAGAGAAGGTGGCGAACGGGCCGAACAGCAGCACTCTTTTGCCGTCCAGCACGCGCGTGTCGACGTGTGGCACCGACATCGGCGGCGCGCCGACAGAGGCTTTGCCGTAGACTTTCGCCATATGCTGGCGTACCACGTCCGGGTTCTCGGTTACCAGGAAGGAGCCGCCAACCGGGAAACCGGCGTAGCCGCTGACTTCCGGAATGCCGCTCTTCTGCAGCAGAGGCAGCGCCGCGCCGCCCGCGCCGATAAAGACGTTTTTCGCCGTTAACACGCGGCTCTCGCCCGTGGCCAGCGAATGCAGCGTCACCTGCCAGCGGCCGTCGCTCAGGCGCTTCAGATCGCGCACTTCCTGACGCAGGCGCAGGCGGAAACCATGATGCTTCTCCAGCGAGGCGATCAGCTGACGCGTTACTTCGCCAAAATTGACGTCTGTGCCCATCTCCGTCCAGGTCGCCGCGACTTTCTGACGGCGATCGCGTCCTTTCATCACCAGCGGGATCCACTCGGCAATCTGCTGCGGATCTTCGGAGTAGGCCATGCCGCGGAACAGCGTGCTTTTCTGCAGCGCCTGATAGCGCTTACGCAGGAAAGCCACGTTCTCTTCGCCCCAGACAAAACTCATGTGCGGCGTACTGTTGATAAAGCGTTCGGGCGAGTGCAGGCGGCCCTTCTGAACCTGCCAGGCCAGGAACTGACGGGAAACCTGGAAGGATTCGTTAATGGTTAGCGCTTTGCTGATGTCGATGCTGCCATCCGCCTTTAACGGCGTATAGTTCAGCTCCGCCAGCGCGGCATGGCCGGTCCCGGCGTTATTCCAGCCGTTAGAGGACTCTTCCGCCACGCTCTCGAGACGCTCGACCATTTCAATGGTCCAGTCCGGCTCCAGATCCTGTAGCCAGGCGCCCAGCGTCGCGCTCATGACGCCTGCGCCGATCAGCAGCACATCAACGTCTTTACGCTCGGACATTTGCGGTTTTTCCATGCCAACGGCGCTCGATGCGAGCGTAAGGTTTACAGCTGTTTTGCTCATGAGGCGACATCTCCTCTCTCTGTTGACCTAATGCTCAACAGGTTCGCAGGCGAAATAGTCGCGCTTCTGGGGAGCGCGTTGCGCTATTTCTCAAAGGTTAAGACACAGGTTCGTTTAAGCGGGATGCAGGTTAACTGCACGTTATGCTTTGTCTATTGAATATAACATTCTCGCCTCTGAATTAAGCATTTGTTTATTTTTTAAATGCAGAAATGATTCAGCATAAGAATTAATCATCTCGGGCCGGCGGGCATAAGGGATTTTTTACCGAAAACTCAGCGGGTTAACCGAACATGATGTTGCGTAAATGCACGAAAGCAGTGCATGGCATGGAGAGAGGCGGAAATCGCCTTATTTTATAAAGATATGATTTTAAAAGATTATTCTAAAAAAGATCGATAAAGAATTTTTCACGACGAAGTGCTTTTCAGCCGATTCTGTAAAAGTAATGTTACATTTTTGTGAGTCCTGTCTGCCCGCGCCAGGGCAATAGCCGCAGCGGCGGGCACGGCATCATGAGCGAAACCAGCGGCGATAGATAAAACGGATCGCATAGAACTCCACTACGCCCAACAGCAGGAACCAGACGCAGAAGATCAGGGTGTAGAGCTGGTTGATATCCTGCAGGTGCAGGCGCTGAGTCAGGCTTCTGGCCATCGTCAGACCAAAATTGGGCGCGGGCAGCAGCAGCGCAGAGAGAAAGCCGAGCAGCAAGATGCCGCCGGGGATAATCAGAGATTCAAAAGGGTTTTTCATTAGCAGGTTCCGCATTAATCAGCGCGGCCATTTTCCGGCAATCTCCGCCAGGGTTCAATCCCCGCAGCGGCCGCCTGCCTGAACGGCGCATTAAGCCTTAAGAAAAGGCTTAAGTACCATTAACTTAGCGGCAAAAGATAGCGAACGATAAAAGTTATAGCCTTTGCTATACTTAAACCCATGATTTTCTTGTCTTTTTATCAGGCATGATGCGTGGTAGACTGCGCGCACTTTTACCAGACTGAACCTTTATTGCGGCAAAAAGCGGGCGTCTGAACGCATTTTACCCTGACACTAGCCATTATGACTTTTATCGCAACTCTGATCCTTGCCTTCGGTATGTCGATGGACGCCTTTGCCGCTGCGCTGAGCAAAGGCGCGGCGCTGCATCGTCCCGGATTCAAAGAGGCGCTGCGCACCGGCCTGATTTTTGGCGCGATTGAAGCTCTGACGCCGCTGATCGGCTGGGCTGCCGGTCTTGCCGCCAGCCGCTATGTCATGGCCTGGGATCACTGGGTCGCCTTTTTCCTGCTGTCGTTTCTCGGCGGGCGCATGATGATGGAAGGTTTTCGCCAGACGGCGACGGCAGAGCCGTGTGAAGCGCCGCAGCGTCACGGCTTTATGGTGCTGGCGGCCACGGCAGTTGCGACCAGCCTGGATGCCATGGCGGTCGGGGTGGGGCTGGCTTTCCTGCAGGTTAATATTATCGCCACCGCGCTGACCATCGGCATGGCGACCACCATCATGGCGACTACCGGCGTGCTGGTGGGACGTTTAGTCGGACCGGTGCTGGGCAAATGGGCGGAAGTGCTTGGCGGCGTAGTGCTAATTTCGATTGGCTGCACCATCCTCATCCAGCATCTCAACCTCTTCTCATAAAGCCGCCAACAGCAAATTAATGCTGTTTTTGTGATCTGGTTCAAAATTTATTGCCTGAAAAATGCACGGAAGTTATACTTTCGCTGCATTTCTTCAACAAATTTTGAATCAGGTACTCTATGAAACGCTTAGTGAAATATGTTTTCCGCGCTTATGTCGAAACCTTCAAATATGTCCCGCCAGGCGCGATGTACTAATTATTTACGCTTTATACCGTCTCAGGCAATCACGGCAGCCAGCGTGCCGTGATGCCCTCAAGCCATAGCTTTTTCTTTCTCTCTCTACGCCTCTTTTCCTCTATAAAGCGTCAATTCAGTCGCTATCATAAGCGCAGCTTTTAGCTATAGCCGCAGGTTATAGCCAGCAGCTAAACAAGCATTCGTCCCGCTTTCCCTGGCGTGAAATAGTTCGTTTCAGACCCTCAACCCTGTCTGAAAGAGAACGCATCATGCTTATCCCGCAACCCTATCTGCTATTTCTCGGCGACGTCACCGATCCGCTGGCTGCTAAAACCGCGCGCGGCATTCAGGTATGGCGGCCCGAACAGTGCGTTGGCGAAATTCGTTTGCCGGGCTGTACCGTTTCCCTTGGCCTTGAAGAGCTGGACATCGCTACGGCCAGGGCGCGCGGCGCGAAAACGCTGGTGCTTGGCACCGCTAACGCGGGCGGCTATCTGCCTCAGCACTGGCTGGAAAGCGTTATCGCCGCCATCAAAGCAGGCATGAACGTGGCGAGCGGCCTGCATCATCGTCTGGCAGACGAGCCAGAGCTGGTGGCGCTGGCGGAGACGCACGGCGTCGAACTGTTCGATATCCGTCATATGCGGCCGAAACTTAATGTCGGCAGCGGCAAAAAGCGCAGCGGAAAACGGGTGTTAACCGTCGGAACCGACTGCTCGGTCGGCAAAATGTACACGTCGCTGGCGCTGGAAGCCGCGATGCGCGCGCAGGGCATGAAGGCGGACTTTCGCGCCACCGGCCAGACCGGCATCCTGGTTGCTGGCGAAGGTATCGCTATCGACGCTGTCATCGCCGATTTTATCGCCGGCGCCGCGGAGGCGTTATCGCCAGCCAACGACGACGATCACTGGGATATCGTCGAAGGACAGGGCTCGCTGTTTCATCCCTCCTATGCAGGCGTCAGCATGGGGTTAATCCACGGCGCGCAGCCGCACTGGCTGGTGATGTGCCATGAGATGGGGCGTCCTCATATGCGTCATTTGCCCCATCAGCCGATGGTGGGGCTGGCGGACTGTGTGGAAGCCAATCTGCGCGCGGCGCAGGTTACCAGCGACAACCCGCAGCTAGCCGGTTTCGCTATTAATACCTCTAACTTCAGCGAAGAAGAAGCGCGCGACTATTGCACGCAGCTCAGCGAAACCTTCGGCGTGCCGGCGACGGATCCGGTGCGTTTCGGCATTGATGCGATCGCTACGCTGTTAAAAGAGCGAGGCTAAGATGCGCCGCATGCTGACTGAACTCCTCACGCTGCCGCTGGCCCGGCCTTTCGCCATCGCGCGCGGCACCCGCACCGCCGTGGCGGTGATCCGCGTCACTCTGGAGCAGGACGGCTTTATCGGTCACGGCGAATGCACGCCGACGCCGCGTTACAACGAGTCCGTCGAGAGCGTCCACGCCCAGCTTAACGCGATGAAAGAGGCGATCGAAGCGGGTCTCAGCCGCCAGGCGCTGCAAACGGAACTCAACGCAGGGGCGGCGCGTAACGCGCTCGATTGCGCCCTGTGGCGGCTGGACGCCGCGCGGGCGAAAAAGACGTTATGGCAGCAGGCCGCGCTGAGCGCGCCGCCGTCAGTCGTCACCGCTGAAACCCTCAGTCTCGAAAGCGTAGAGAAGATGGCTGATGCGGCGCAGGACGCGGTGTCACGCGGCGCGCTGCTCCTCAAGATCAAGCTTGACCGCGAAGCGATTGTGGAAAAAGTCGCGGCTATCCGCGCCGTCGCGCCTGACGCTACTTTGATCGTCGACGCCAACGAAGCCTGGAGCGGGCTGGATCTGCCGCCGCTGTTTGCCGCGCTGCTGCCTTATCGCATCGCAATGATCGAACAACCGTTGCCGGCGGGCGCAGATGCCGTCTTGCAGCATATCGCCCATCCCATTCCGCTTTGCGCTGACGAAAGCTGCCACACGCGCAGCGATATCGCCGCGCTGCGCGATCGCTACGAGATGATCAACATCAAGCTCGATAAATGCGGCGGCCTGACGGAGGCGCTGGCGATGGTCGACGAGGCGAAAAAGCAGGGCATGCGGCTGATGGTGGGCTGCATGCTCGGTTCTTCGCTGGCGATGGAAGCGGCGCTGCTGGTCACGCCGCAGGCAGAGCATGTCGATCTGGATGGCCCCATCTGGCTGGCGGCGGACAGTTCGCCTTTCCTTTCCTATTCACAAGGCCGCATCTGGCTGTAAACGCATATGGAGCAACGATGACGGATACTTCTCGCCTGACTGACGCCGCCAGCGTTGCCGGGTCGGACGGCGCGCCGGTGCTGGCGATAGAGCATCTCAGCGTCAGCTTTCGCGGACGCAGCGGCGCGCATCAGGCGCTGCACGACGTCTCTTTCGCCATCCAGCCGGGCGAAATCGTCGCGGTGGTCGGCGAGAGCGGGTCGGGAAAATCGGTGACCTCGCTGGCGGTTATGGGGCTGCTGTCCGCCTCGGCGCGCATTGACGGCGGCGCGATCCGCTTTCGCGACCGCACGGGCGAAACGCGCGATCTCAGCCGGCTTAGCGCGGAGCAGCGGCGCAGGCTGCGCGGACGCGAGATGGCGATGATTTTTCAGGAGCCGATGACTTCGCTCAACCCGGTGCTGCGCGTGGGCGATCAGCTCACCGAAGCGCTGCGCGACCATCAGCTCTGCTCCGGCGCCGACGCGCAGGCCCGCGCGCGGTCGCTGCTACGTCAGGTGCGCATCGCCGACGTCGATCGGGTGATGAGAAGCTTTCCGCACTCGCTCTCCGGCGGCATGCGCCAGCGCGTAATGATTGCGCAGGCGCTGGCGTGCGACCCGCAATTGCTGATTGCAGACGAACCGACCACCGCGCTCGACGTCACGGTACAGGCGCGCATTCTGCATATTTTGCGCGAGCTGCAGCGAGAAAAAGGAATGGCGGTGCTGTTCATCACGCATGACATGGGCGTCGTCGCCGAAGTGGCGGATCGGGTGGTGGTGATGTATCGCGGCAACGTCGTCGAGCAGGGACCGGTAGAGGCAATCTTCGCCGCGCCGCAGCATGACTATACCCGCGCGCTGCTGGCGGCGGTGCCGAAACCCGGGGAGATGCGCGACCAGCGCTGGCCGCAGCGTTTTCCGCTGCTGCACGGCGACGCGCCAGCCGAGGAGGCGCACATCACCGCGCGTTACGAAGAGAAACCGCTGCTCGACGTGCGCGGGCTGACCGTGCGCTTTCCCGTGCGCAGCGGCATTTTCTCCGCGCTGACGCATCGCGTGCATGCGGTCGAGCAGATCGACTTCGCCCTCTGGCCGGGAGAAACCCTGGCGATCGTCGGCGAAAGCGGCTGCGGCAAATCGACCACCGGCCGCGCCCTGATGCGACTGGTCGACGGCGACGCCGACAGCATTCTGTTTGCCGGCCGCGAAATCGCCAGCCTGAAAGAAGCACAGTTTCAGCCGCTGCGGCGTGAAATCCAGATGGTGTTTCAGGATCCCTACGCGTCGCTCAACCCTCGCCTGACCGTGGGCTTCACCATTGCGGAGCCGCTGCTGCTGCACGGCCTGGTGCGCTCGCTCGACGAAGCGACGCCGCAGGTTGAAGCATTATTAAAGAGCGTCGGCCTGCTGCCGGAACACGCGCGCCGCTATCCTCATGAGTTCTCCGGCGGCCAGCGGCAGCGTATCGCCATCGCCCGCGCCATGGCGCTCAAACCCAAAATTATTATTGCCGATGAAGCGGTCTCCGCGCTCGACGTGTCGGTTCAGGCGCAGGTCATCAACCTGATGATGGATTTGCAGCGGCAGATTGGCGTCGCCTGGATTTTTATCTCCCATGACATGGCGGTAGTAGAGCGCGTCGCCAACCGCGTGGCGGTGATGTACCTCGGCCAGATTGTCGAAATCGGCCCGCGGCAGTCGCTGTTTAATCAACCGCAGCATCCCTACACGCAGCGCCTGCTGGCCTCGGTGCCAGTAGTCGATCCGCGTCATCGTCCAGCGCGTCGTTTCGACGACGGGGAGATCCCGTCGCCTGTGCGCAGCGTAAAAGAGAGGGTGAGCAAACACCGTTATCGCCAGGTCGCGCCCGATCACTGGGTAGCCGAAGAGCATTAATTGCGTCTAGTCATTTCTACCAGGAGCCTTTATGAAGCCATTTTTCCGCCGCACTTCTCTCGCCCTCGGTTTAACAGCGTGTCTGGCCAGCGTCGCGCAGGCGCAGGATCTGCGTATTTCAATGTACGCCGATATCACCGGACTCGACCCGCATGATACCTCCGATAACATCAGCTATTCGGTGCAGAGCGGGATCTTTGAGCGCCTGTTTCAGTTCGACGCCAAAATGACCCTGACGCCCTGGCTGGCGACGGGCTATACCAGCAACGACGACGCCACCCAGTTCACGCTGACCCTGCGCGACGGCGTGACCTTTCAGGACGGTACGCCCTTTGACGCCGACGCGGTGAAGGCTAACCTCGATCGACTCGCCGACCAGAAAAAAGGCCTGAAGCGCAATAGCCTTTACCGCATGATCAAAAGCGTCACCGTGCTGGCGCCCAATAAAGTGCAAATCGACCTCAGCGAATCCTTCGGCGCCTTTATCAACACCCTGGCGCACCCGTCGGCGGTGATGTGGAGCCCGACGGTGCTGAAAGCCTTTCCCGACGAGGCGCAGCTGCGTCTGCATCCGGTCGGCACCGGGCCGTTTACCTTTGTGGAGTGGCAGCCTGGCAAGGCGGTGACGCTGACGAAATTCAACGGCTACTGGAACAAGGGCTGGCCGAAGGTGGATCGCGTGATCTTCTCGCCAAGCCCGGAAGACGCCACGCGGGTTGCGGCGCTGAAGGCGGGCCAGGTGGACGCGATCTATCCGCTGCCGTCCGATCTTATCGGCGCGGTACAGAGCGACAGCAAACTGGCGATCCAGCGCGATCCCAGCATCTATCTCTACTACATGGCGATCAACACTCAGCACAAGCCGCTAGCGGATACGCGCGTACGTCAGGCGATCAACTACGCCATCAACCGCGAGCTGTGGCTGAAAGTCGGGTTTGCCGGGATGGGTACGCCCGCCACCTCGGCGATCCCTGTCGGGGTGCAGTTCTATCAAAAACAGAGCGCGCCGAACTATCGCTACGCGCCGGAGGAGGCGAAAGCCCTGCTCGCGGCGGCGGGCTACCCGAACGGCCTCGATCTCAAGCTCTGGTGCACCAATGCCACCGCCAGCGTCCGCGCCGCGCAGTTCCTTAAGGCGCAGCTGGCGACCGTCGGCATTCGCGTCACCGTGACGCCGATGGATTCCGGCACGCGCAACGCCAGGCTGTGGGGCGTAAAGGATCCGAAACAGGCCGAGTACGATCTCTACTACGGCGGCTGGTCTACCTCGACCGGCGATGCCGACTGGGCGCTGCGTCCGCTGTTCGCCAGCGAATCCTGGGTGCCGACCTCATACAACGTCTCCTACTACAGCAATCCGGCGGTGGATAAGGCGATCGCCGGCGGTCTGGCGACCGCCGAACCGGCGAAACGCGCGGCCGCCTACGCCGACGCGCAGACGCTGCTGTGGAAAGAGGCGCCTGTCGCTTATCTCGGCACGCCGGACAATCTGGTCGGCAAAACGGCGAAACTGAGCGGCGTGTCGATGCTGCCGGACGGCAATCTGCTCTTTAATCAGGCCGCTTTTAAATAACGCCGAACGGCACTGCAAAAAAGGAAGGTTATGTTCGCATACATCCTGCGTCGGCTGCTGGAGATGGTTCCGGTATTGCTGGTGGTTTCGCTGCTGGTCTTCGGCTTTATCAAGCTGCTGCCCGGCGATCCGGCGCGTATCTACGCCGGACCTGACGCGCCAATAGAGGCGGTTGAGGCGGCGCGTCAGCATCTCGGCCTGAACGATCCGCTGCCGCAGCAGTACGTAAACTGGCTGGGCGGTATCCTGCGCGGCGATTTAGGCGTCACCTACCGCACCCAGCAGCCGGTGCTGGAGGTGATTCGCAAAGGCTTTATGCCGACGCTGTGGCTGGCGCTGGCGGGATTCGTCTGGTCCGTGGCGCTGGGACTGGCGCTGGGCGTCACGGCGGCGCTACGGCGCGGCGGCTGGCTGGACTGGACGCTGATGAGCGCCGCGGTCGGCGGCATTTCGATGCCGGCATTCTGGCTTGGGCTGCTGTTGATCCAGTTCGTCGCCATGCCGTTCGGCCTCTTCTCGGTCAGCGGCTTTAACCAGCCTGCCGATATCATCCTGCCCGCCATTACGCTTGGTTCGTCGGTCGCGGCGGTAATGGCGCGCTTTACCCGCTCGGCATTTCTTGAGGTGGCGCAGGAAGATTATGTGCGCACCGCGCGCGCCAAAGGGCTGCGGGCTGCGCGCGTCACCTGGAAACATGTGATGCGCAACGCGCTGATTCCGGTGATCACCATGCTGGGCCTGCAGTTCGGGTTTCTGCTTGGCGGCTCAATCGTGGTGGAAAGCGTCTTCAACTGGCCGGGACTGGGCTGGCTGCTGATTGAATCGATCAAGGCGCAGGACCAGCCGGTGATTCAGGCGCTGGTGATGCTGTTCGTATTTGAATTTATCGTAATCAACCTGCTGGTGGACCTGCTCTATGCAGTGGTCAATCCGGCAATTCGTCTCAGTCAGGGGGGCAAATGAGCCAGCAGACGCTAACCACCGTCGACAGCGAAGCGATCCGTTCGCCGTGGCGCGACTTCCTGCACGCTTTTGCGCGCAATCCGCTGGCGCTGGCGTCGGGCGGTTTCGTGCTGTTGCTGGTGCTGATCGCGCTCTTCGCGCCCTGGCTGGCGCCCTGGAACCCTATGGAGCCGGACTGGACGGCGCTCTCTATGCCGCCGTCAGGCGCGCACTGGATGGGCACGGACGAGCTCGGGCGCGACGTGCTGAGCCGGATTATCTACGGCGCGCGTATTTCGCTCTACGTCGGTATTGTGTCGGTAACGCTCGGCATGCTGGCGGGCATCGTGCTTGGTCTGCTGGCGGGCTACTATGGGCGCTGGGTCGATATGCTGATTATGCGCGGCTCCGACGTGCTCTTCGCCTTTCCCGGCATGCTGCTGGCGATTGCGGTGGTGGCGATACTGGGTCCCGGTCTCAACAACGTGATCATCGCGGTGGCGGTGTTCAGCGTGCCGGTTTTCGCGCGCATCGTACGCGCCTCGACGCTGTCGTTAAAACAGGCCGCTTATGTCGAAGCGGTGCGCTGCGTCGGCGCGCCGGACCGGGTGATCCTGCTACGGCACATTCTTCCCGGCACGCTGCCGAACGTGATCGTCTACTTCACCATGCGCATCGGCACCAGCATCCTCACCGCCGCCGGCCTGAGCTTCATCGGCCTCGGCCCGGAGCCCGACGTGCCGGAATGGGGCAATATCCTCGCCATGAGCCGCAGCATGATGATGGCGGGGCTGTGGCACGTCAGCGTTTTTCCCGGCCTGGCGATTTTTATGACGGTGCTGGCGTTCAACCTGTTAGGCGATGCGCTACGCGACACGCTGGACCCTAAACTCAAGAGCTAAAGATGGACTTTAACCAACAACAATGTGCGCTGTTGCTGCAGCGCTGGCGCGCCACGCGCCGCCTTGGGCAGCCGCGCGGCGTCTGTGGTCCGACTAATCGCATCAGCGACGTGCCCGGCGTGCGCGTCGGGCACTACACGCTGGACTGCGACGAGCGGCAAACCGGCGTGACGGCGGTGGTGCCGCCGGGAGAGAACCTTTTCGCCCAGCCGCTGCCGTGCGGCGCGGCGGTCTTTAACGGTTTTGCGAAGCCGGTCGGGCTGGTGCAGGTCACCGAGCTGGGCGTGCTGCAGACGCCGATTCTGCTCAGCAATACGCTGGCGGTCGGCACGCTATTCACCACTCTGGCGCGCGCGGCGATCCGCGTCAACCCGGAGCTGGGACGCGCGCTGCCCACGGTCAACCCGCTGGCGCTGGAGTGCAATGACGGCTGGCTCAACGATATTCAGGCGATGGCGGTGACCGAAGCGATGGCGCAGGCCGCTCTCGACGACGCCGACGCCGACTTCACGCGCGGCAGCGTCGGCGCAGGACGCGGCATGAGCTGCTTCAGCCTGAAAGGCGGCATCGGCAGCGCCTCGCGCCGCATTGACGGCCTTAACGCCACGCTGGGCATGCTGGTGCTGGCGAACTTCGGCGCGCTGGAGGCGCTGACGCTGGATGGCGTGCGCCTTGGCGAACAGATCGCGCCGCTGCTGCCATCGCTGACGCCGCAGCGCGACGCCGGCTCCATTATTATCGTCATGGCGACCGACGCGCCGCTCGACGCGCGCCAGCTGACGCGTATAGCGAAGCGCGCCGGCGCCGGTCTGGGACGGCTTGGCAGCTACTGGGGGCACGGCTCCGGCGACATCGCCGTGGCTTTCTCCACCCGGCCCGTGCCGCAACCGCCACCGGACGCCGCGCTAGAGCCGATGCTGTCGGCCGCGGCCGACGCCACCGAACATGCGGTGCTGGACGCGCTGCTCAGCGCGCAGCCCGTTACCGGCTTTCGCGGCCACCATCGTCCGGCGCTCAGCGATGTGCTGGACCGCCTTGCAGGAGTCACACCGTGAAAATTTTTATCTCGGCCGATATCGAAGGCGTCGCGGGGGTAATGCGTCCTGAACAGTGCGCGCCCGGCCACGCCGAATGGCAGCTGGCGCGCGAGTTAATGGAGCAGGAGGTTAACGCCGCGATCGACGGCGCCTTCGCAGCAGGCGCGACCGAAGTCGTCGTCGCCGACAGCCATGCGCAAATGACCAACCTGCGCGCCGCAAACATGGATGCGCGCGCACGCCTGGTGCAGGGCAAACCGCGCGCGCTCTCGATGGTGGAAGGGCTGGAACAGCAGCGCTTCGATGGCCTGATGCTGATCGGCTATCACAGCGCGGCAGGAGAGCCTGGCGTACTGGCGCACACCATCAATGGCCGCGCCTTCTGGCGCATGTTGATCAACGATCGCGTGGTGGGTGAAAGCGATATTTACGCGGCGGCGGCGGCGGAACAGGGCACGCCGCTGTGGCTGGTAAGCGGTGACGACTGCCTGCAGCAGTGGATCGCCGAACGCCACCCCGAGACGGAATATGTCTGCGTAAAGCGCGCGATTTCCCACACCTGCGCCGAATCGCTCAGCCCGCAGGCGGCGCGGGAGCGCATTCGCGAAGCGTCAGCGCGCGCGGTTTCGCGCGCCTCTGGCCCATGCGACGGCTCTCTGAACGCGCCCTATCGACTGACGCTGCAGGCGAGCAGGCCGGTGTTGGCGGATCTTTTCTGCCTGATACCCGGCGTTGCGCGCCTCGACGCCGTCACGGTCGGTTACCAGGCGGAACGCATAGCGACGCTGGTCAGCCTGCTCAGCGCCTTCTCTTATCTGGCATCGACACAAAATTAAACGCTATGTCATCGGATGAGCGGAAGTTTGTACGATTTTCATCTCATCTTTTGCTAACCTGCGCGCGAATTTATCTATAACAACGAGGCAGTAATGCAGCTTTGCAGTTTTTATCTTCCAGACCAGGGCATTAAAAGTTTCGGCATCGTAAAGGAAAACGGGGTGGTGGATGTCGGCACGCGCATGGGCGCGCAGTGCCCGGATCTGAAAACCTTCCTGCAGCGCTCCTCGCTGGCGGATCTCGCGGCGTTTGGCGATCGACCTGCCGACTATGCCTTCGACGCGCTGCGTTTTCTGCCGGTGATTGACAATCCCGGCAAGGTTTTTTGCGTCGGCATGAACTACGCCGATAAGCGGAAAGAGTTCTCAGAAACCCAGAACGCGCCGACGCTGTTTATCCGCTTCGCGGACTCCCTGACCGGCCATGAGCAGCCGCTGATGAAGCCCGCCTCCACCAGCGAATTCGACTACGAAGGCGAACTGGCGGTGATCATCGGCAAACCGGCGCATAAGGTGAAAGCCGACGAGGCGCTGAGCTACGTGGCAGGCTACAGCTGTTTTATGGATGCGACAGTGCGCGACATGCAGTTTACCTGGTTTACCGCCGGGAAGAACTGGCCGCAGACTGGCGGCTTTGGCCCCTGGATGACGACGGCCGAGGCGATTGGCGACCCGCAGACGCTGGGGATCAAAACCTTCCTAAACGGGCGCGAAGTGCAGAATGATACCACCGGCAGCATGGTGCACAGCGTCGCGAATATTATCGAGTACATCTCCGCGTTCAGTCCGCTTTCGCCGGGCGACGTCATTTTCACCGGTTCGCCGGGCGGCGTCGGTAAGAAGCGCACGCCGCCGCTGTTTATGTTCAGCGGCGACGTAGTGGAAGTCGAGATTGAGAAGATCGGCAGGCTGCGTAACGTTATCGCGTAAACTGCACCACCCGGCTGCGGTTAAGCAGCAGACGCAGCCGGCTGCCATCGCGCTTCAGCATAAAGCGCTTTTGCCAGGGACCGTCCTGCGCGGTCGCCAGCACGCGGTCGCCGCTCAGCGATCTCAGGCTGGCGACAATCGCCGCCGGGCCGATGCCCATCGTTAGCCGCTCGCCCTCAATCACCAGTTCGCTGCGCCACTGCGGCAGGAACCAGCGTCCCTGCATCGTCTGTAAGCTGGCGCCGTCGGGCTGCGCCGGCACAAAGCGGCGCGGCGCATAGCCGATCTCGCCGACGATGGCGTCGCCTTGCTGGCGCAGCCGCAGCGGAAAACTGCTGGAGAGCGAACGCGCCTCGCCCTGGGCGCCAACGCGCCACAGCGTTTCGCTTGCGCCGAGCCAGGTCGCTGCGTCGCCAGCGATCTCCAGCCACTCCGCCTCTTGTTCCCCGACATAGAGGCCGGGCGTGAGATCGTGCCCTTTCTCCGGCAGCGTGCGGTTAAGCAGCGCCGCCATCACGCGCAGCGCGCCTTCAGAGGTGGCGACATCTTCGCGATTCGCCACCAGCGCCACGCCCGCCTGGCGTTCAGGATGCAGCAGGAAATAACTTTTATAGCCCGCGTGCGAGCCGCCGTGGCCAAACAGCGTCTGGGTGCCGATCTGCGTGCTGGCCAGACCCAGTCCGTAGCCGCTGACGCGTCCATCCGCCAGCAGGCGCGGCGCGCTGAGGCGCCGCAGCACGCCCGCGCCGGGGCCGCTGTCGCTCAACAGCGCCTGCAACCAGCGCGTCAGATGGCGCAGGCTGCCGGCGACGCTGCCGGAGGCGGAGAGATGAAGGCCGGCGCTGGCGAGCTGCCAGCGGCTGCCGTCGAACCAGTAACCCGGCGCCAGACCGGGCACCACGTCGAACCAGGTTTCCGGCGCGGTCAGGCTGATATCCAGCGGCTGACAGATATACTGCTGCAGCAGGGCGTCGAAACGCACCCCTTTCGCTTTTAGCGCCTCCTCCACCAGCCGATAGCCGGTATTGGTGTAAGAAATTTCGCTGCCGGGCGGGTAGTTCAGCTCGCTCTCCGCGGCGAGAAACGCCAGCAGGTCGGCGTCGGTGGTGGCGTTGTAGAGCGACAGCCCGATCAGCGACAGCGTTTCGCGCAGATCCGGCAGCCCGCTCGACATATCCAGCGCCTGTCCCACGGTAACCTGACCGTTGGCGCCGCGCAGCTGCGGCAGGTGATCCGCCAGTTTGTCGTCAGACGACAGATAGCGGCGTCCCGGCCCGGTCGCCAGCGCAGCGAAAAGATGTTTGGTGATGGAGGCGAAGCGCACCACGCTGTCGAGGGTAAACGGCGTCTGCTGCGCTAAATCGGCCACTCCGGCGCAGTGCGCCGAATGCACCTGACGCGCGTCAAACAGCACTATCGCGCCGCCCGGCGCGCCGGGCTGCCGCCAGCCCTGGACAAGCTCATCGGCGACCGCTGCCGCCCGTTGCCACTCCAGCGTCATGCCGGCTCCTCCAGTCCAATGCTCAAATCGAACAGCTGTGCGGTATGCGGATGATGAATTCGCCGCGCGCGCAGGTCGTCCGCGCTCAACTGCTCTACCATTTCGCCATGCTGCATCACGCCGATACGCTGGCAAAGATGGGCGACGACCGCCAGATTATGCGTCACCAGAATATAGGTAAGATTGCGCGCGCTGCGCAGATCGCTAAGCAAATTGAGGATTTCCGCCTGAACGGAAACGTCCAGCGCGGAGGTCGGCTCATCCAGCAGCAGCGCCTCCGGCTCGGCGATCAGCGCGCGAGCGATCGCCACGCGCTGGCGCTGACCGCCGGAAAGCTGATGCGGATAGCGGAAGCGCGCGGCGGCGGGCAGGCCGACATCGCTCAGCGCCTGGTTGATGCGCTGTTCGGCGCGATCGAGGCGATGCACCAGCAGCGGCTCATGCAAAATACGGTCGATTGTCTGGCGCGGATGCAGCGAACCGTAGGGATCCTGAAATACCATCTGCACCTGACGGAAAAAAGGGCGGCCGCGTCGGGCGCTTAGCGTCATGCCGCCGAAGCGGATTTCACCGCGCCAGTCGTTGTTCAGTCCCGCCAGCGCGCGCAACACCGTTGATTTGCCGGAGCCGCTTTCGCCCACCATGCCGAAACTCTCGCCGCTGCCTACCTGGAAAGTGACCGCTTTGACGGCGCGGTGCGCGCCGAAACTGACGTCCAGATTGTTGATTTCAAACATAGCTTGCTCCTAATCGCGCCATGCGTCGTCGCGCTGCAGCGTCGGCAGGCGCGCGCGCGGGTGACGCAGCGACGGCAGGCAGGCCAGTAGCCCCTGCGTGTAGGGATGCTGCGCCTGGTGCAGCTGCCGGGCGTCAAGCTGCTCGACGATACGTCCGGCGTACATCACCGCCACGCGATCGCAGAAGTGCGACACCAGCGGCAGGTCGTGACTGATAAGGATGAGTCCCATACCGCGCGCTGAAACCAGATCGTCGATCAGGCGCAGAATCTCCGCCTGCACCGTCGCGTCGAGCGCGCTGGTAGGCTCGTCGGCGATCAGCAGTTCGGGATCGGGCGCCAGCATCATGGCGATCATCACCCGCTGCCCCATGCCGCCGGAAACCTCATGCGGATAGCGTAGCGCTACGGCGGCGGCGTCGCGAATTTTCACCTGCTCCAGCAGGCCGATCGCCGCCTGCATCGCCGCTTTTCTGCTGCCGCCTTTGTGTTCGCGCCAGGCCTCGGCGATCTGCTGGCCGATAGTCATGACCGGGTTAAGCGAATATTTCGGATCCTGCAGAATAAAGCCGACGCGTCTGCCGCGGATCTGCCGCAGCGTTTTTTCGCTGGCGCCGCGCAGGTCGATGCCGTCAAAACGTAGCGTGTCGGCGCTGACTTCGGCGTTGCCCGGCAGCAGCTGCATCAGGCTGCGCGCGGTGAGCGATTTGCCGGAGCCGCTCTCGCCGACGATGGCGAATTTCTCTTTGCCGACTCTAAAACTGACGCCGCGCACCGCCTCGAACCTTTCCGCGCGGCTGCGAAAGGCGATGCGTAGATTCTCTATTTCCACCAGCATTTAGCGCTCCCTGGGATCGAGGACGTCGCGCAGGCCGTCGCCGAGAAAGTTAAAGGCCAGCGAGGTGACAAAAATCGCGATGCACGGCATCAGCGGCACCCACCATTCGCTGAAGAGGAAGCGGCGCGCGGTCGCGATCATGGTTCCCCATTCCGGCGACGGCGGCTGCGCGCCCATGCCGAGGAAACCGAGGCTGGCGGCGGTGATGATAATAGAACTCATATCGAGCGTGACGCGCACGATCAGGCTCGGCACGCAGAGCGGCATAATGTGGCGCAGAATAATGCGCAGCGGCGACGCGCCGGTCAGGCGGCTGGCGGCGATAAAGTCGCTGTGGCGAAACTGCAGCGTTTCCGCGCGCGCCAGCCGGGCATAAGGCGGCCAGGCGGTAAGGGCGATCGCCAGTACCGCGCTCTCGACGCCCGGCTTGAGCGCGGCAACGAAGGCCAGCGCCAGGATCAGGCGCGGGAAGGCGAGAAAAATATCGGTGACGCGCATCAGCGCCTTATCGACGATGCCGCCGAGATAGCCGGCGATACAGCCAATCAGCAGGCCGAGCGGGGCGGTCAGCGCCACGACGGCGATAACCATGCCGAGCGTGGTGCGGCCGCCGTAAATAATGCGCGTCCAGAGATCGCGTCCAAGCTCGTCCGTGCCGAGCCAGTGCGCGGCGGACGGCGCCGCCAGACGGTTTTCCAGATGCTGCGCGCCGGCATCGTAAGGCGTCAGCAGCGGCGCGGCGATGGCCAGCAGCAGCATCAGCAGAATAACGGCCATACCGCCTGTCGCCAGCGGATTGCCGCGCAGGTTGAGCCACAGGCGATAGCGTCGGCCCCAAACCGCCTGGCGGCGGTTGGTCGGCGAATCGGCCAGCAGCCAGTTACGTGAAATAAACATTATTTTATCCGTGGATCGCAGAGTCGATAGAGAAGGTCGGCGAGCTGGTTGAGCAGCACGTAAACCGTGCCGACCAGCAGCGTGGCGCCCACCACCGGATTCATGTCGGCGTTCATTAACGAGGTGGTGAGATACTGCCCGAGGCCTGGCCAGGCGAAGACATTTTCCGTCACCACCGCGCCCTCCAGCAGCCCGGCATAGGTCAGCGCCAGCACCGTAATCAGCTGAACCGCGACCGTTGGGAACGCGTGACGCCAGATGACGCGGCGCGACGACAGCCCCTTGGCGCGCGCGGTAATCACAAACTCGCCGCTGAGCGCGTTGAGCATAAAGGTGCGGGTCATACGCGTGATGTAGGCCATGCTGAAGTAGGCGAGGATGCAGACCGGCTGCGCCATATGCGCCAGCGCGTCGCGGAAGGCGTCATATTCGCCCGCCAGCAGCGAATCGATGGTGAGAAATCCGGTAACCTGCGGGATCATATCCTGCCAGATGATGTCCTGCCGCCCCGGCCCCGGCGCAATCCCGAGCACGGCGTAGAATAGCAGCAGGCTGAGCAGCGCCAGCACGAATACCGGCAGCGAATGGCCCGCCAGGCAGATGACGCGGATGGTCTGATCGATCCAGGTGCCCTGGCGCACCGCCGCCCAGACGCCGAGGGGAATGCCGATCAGCGCGGCAATGACGATCGCCGCCGTCGCCAGCTCCATGGTGGCCGGGAAAAAGCGGGCGATATCGCTGGTCACGCTGTTCGACGTCAGTACGGAACGGCCCAGGTCGCCATGCAGCAGCTGGTTGAGATAGTGGCCGAACTGCACGTAGAGCGGCTGATCCAGCCCCATCTCCGCGCGCGCGCGTTCCACCACCGACTGCGGCGCGTTGTCGCCAACCGCCGCCAGCACCGGATCGGTCGGCATTACCCGACCAATAAAAAAGGTCAGCACCGTCAGGCCGAACAGCGTTAGCAGCAGGCTGCCCAGCGCGCTGGCGCCGCGTTTTGCCGCGCCCGTCACGCTTTTTTCACCTGCTGATAAGGCCATTGTTCCAGCACGGTCATATGCACGTCAGAGAGACTCTTCGCGCAGGCGGTGGTCTGAATCTGCTGCATCATAAAAATGAACGGGCTCTTTTCCCGATGCAGCTGCTGAATTTTTTCATACAGCGCGAGACGCTGCGCCGGGTCGCTTTCGTGCAGCGCCTGCGTGGTGAGCTGGTTAAATTCGTCGTCTGACCAGCCGCAGCGCCATGCCAGGGTGCGGTTGCGCGCGTTGGTGCTGTTATCGGTATTGACGCAGAACGCTTCCGTATTGGAGTTCGGATCGAAGTAGTCCGCGCCCCACGAGGTGATCGCCAGCTGATGCTGACGCGCGCGCATCTTTGTCAGCACCTGACGGTTCTCCGAGGCGATCAGCGACACCTTGATGCCAATGGCGCCGAGCTGGGTCTGAATCGCCTGGGCGATATCGGGATAGGGCTGCATCGAATAGTGGTCAAGGGTGATCTCGAAACCCTCCGGGTAACCCGCTTCCGCCAGCAGCGCTTTCGCTTTATCGACATCGCGATGAAAAGGGGTGTCGTCGAGCGCTGCCGGAAAGCCGGAAGGTAAAAAGCTCTGATGAACGTTGTAGGTCAGCGACAGAATATTTTTCTGGATGCTGTCGTAGTCGATCGCCCACTTAAGCGCCTGCCACACCTGCGGCTTCTGCAGCAGCGGATGGGTGGTATTGCATGACATCAGCATGATGGCGGAAAGCGGCTGCTTCACCAGCGTCACCTCGCTGCTGGACTGCAGCGGTTTTAACTGCTCGGTGGTGAGATCGTAGGCGACGTCCACGTCGCCTTTTTGCAGCATCAGCGACTGCGCGGCGGGGTCGGCGATATGCTTGAGGATGACGCGCTTGATCGCGCTCTGGCCAGCGTACTGCGGGCTCAGCTCCAGAATCACCGTTTCGCTCGCTTTCCAGCTGCGCAGCGTGAAGGCGCCGGAGCCGGCGCTGTGCTGCTTCAGCCAGGCGTTGCCGAGGTCGCCGTTTTGCTGGTTGGCGAGACAGGCTTTTTTCGACACGATGCTGCCGACCGTGGCGGAGAGGCAGTAGAGCAGGAAGGATTCTGAGGCGGGCGCGCCCAGCGCCATCTCCAGGGTATGGGCGTCTTTCGCCGTCACCTTGCTGGCGACATTTTCTTTGGTAAAGCCGAACTGGTTAATGATAAAGGCCGGGCTCTTATCCAGCTTGACGATGCGCTCGATGGAAAAGGCCGCATCCTCGGCGGTCACCGGCGTGCCGTCGGCGAATTTGGCCGCCGGATCGAGGCGGAAAGTAAATAGCGTGTTGTCGCCGTTCGCCTCCCAGCTTTGCGCCAGCATGCCGACAATCTTATCCGCCTGCTGCGGATCGGGCTGCACCAGCTTCTGGTAAAGATTGCCGCAGATCTGACCGCCGGTCGCTTCAAAGCTTTCATGCGGGTCGAGACTGGTCATATTGTCGAGCTGCATCGCCATGACCAGCATGCCGGCTGGCGCGGCGGCGAAGGCGGGGTTGAAGCTTAGCGAGGATAAAACCGGCGCGGCAGCGCAGCCTGCGATAAAGCGTCTTCTGGTGACCATTTCCACTCCAGGTTATTGATTATTAAAAGTAAAAAACAAAATTCGTCTGTTATTTATCTTGACATGTGTCCGGCTGCGGGAGATTAATGATTGCTCTTTACGCCGCATAAAACGCCTGCTCTGTTTTGGTGCGTCCGCGCCGCCTGCATGCCGCTTTTGTGCAATACCCTTTGCCAACGGAATCTAAAAAATGTCGGAAAATCATCATCAGGCGTGGCCGGACGTTCCCGTATTCGACGGTCACAACGACGTGCTCTGTCGGCTGTGGCAGCACCATCGCCCTGACGCGGTTAACGCCTTTTTGCAGGGTACCGCGTCAGGCCAGCTCGATTTTCCGCGCCTGCGTCAGGGCAATATGGCGGGCGGCCTTTTCGCCGCCTGGGCGCCAGGGCAGGCCTCGCTCGCCGCCGCGGACGATGGGAGCGCTGCAAGAAGCGCGCCACTTCCTGTTTCTCTCTCTCAGGAGGTGAACGCCACCGCGCGCGATGCCACCTTCGCCATGCTGGCGCTGCTGTTGCGCATCGAACAGGCCGCGCCGGCGCAGATCAAAATCTGCCGCAGCGTGCGTGATATTCGCGACGCTATGGCCCGCGGCAGGCTGGCGGTGGTGATGCATATTGAGGGCGCGGAGGCGCTGGACGTCGATGGGGAACTGCTCGATATCCTGTACGCCAGCGGCCTGCGCAGTCTGGGGCCGTTGTGGAGCCGCCCTAACCAGTTCGGCGAAGGCGTACCCTTTCGCTTTCCATCGTCGCCCGATATCGGCTACGGGCTGACCGACGCGGGTAAACAGCTGGTGCGCGACTGTAACCGGCGCCGCATTCTGGTCGATCTCTCCCATATGGATGAAAAAGGCTTCTGGCACACTGCCGCCATCAGCGACGCGCCGCTGGTGGCAAGCCACTCGAACGCACACGCGCTCAGCGCCCAGTCGCGTAACCTTACCGATCGCCAGCTGGCGGCGATCGCCGAGACGCGCGGCTTTGTCGGGGTGAATTTCGCCGTGCCTTTTTTGCGCGAAGACGGCAGGCGCGACGCGCCGACCAGCCTGGAGGAAATTGTTCGCCACGTTGAGTATCTTCTCGACAAGGTCGGCGAAGATGGCGTGGGTTTCGGCTCCGATCTCGACGGCGCCACCATGCCGGACGATTTTCGCGACGTCGCTGGCTTCCCTCGGCTGGTCGCCGCGCTGGCGGCGCGCGGCTATAGCGCTGAGCTGCTGCATAAAATCTGTTATGGCAACTGGCTGCGCGTGCTGGAAGCGACCTGGGGCGAATAACCATGCGTCTGCGTCATATTGAAGTTTTTCAGGCGATCGTTCAGGCGGGTAGCATCAGCGGCGCGGCGCGGCTGCTAAACGTGTCGCAGCCTAACGTCAGCCGCGTGCTCAATCATGCCGAGCAGCAGCTGGGTTTTGCGCTGTTCGAACGGCGCGCGCAAGGGCTGGTGATCACCGCTGAGGGACGGCGACTGCTGCCTGAAATCGACGCGCTTTACCATCGCCTTCAGGCGATTAACCAGCTGGCAGATCAGCTGCGGCGCGGCGAAGGGCAGACGGTGCGCGTCGGCGCGGCGCACGCTTTTGGTCAGATGGTGATGGCGCCCGCGCTGGTGCGCTATCGGCATCAGGCGGCGGCGGTCAACGTCGAGCTTGTAACCGAGCATTTTTCCACGCTGTGCCGCAACATTCTTGACGACCAGCTCGATTTTGCGCTGGTGTTTGGTCAGCAGGTCGATGCGGACCTGCTGGCGGAGCCACTTTTCCACTCCTCAATGGTGGCGCTGTTGCCTCCTCATCTCAGCCGCGAAGAGCCGGTGTCGCTGGAGTGGTTGTGCGCCAATAATCTGCTGCTGATGCAGGCGCAGGATCCGCTTGGCCGCGTGCTGCACCGCGCGCTTTACGATAAGCGGCTCTATCCGGCCGTTTCGCTCTCGATTAAAACCTACTCTGTTATCGCCGATATGGTGCTGGCGGGCGGCGGCGTCGGCGTGGTCGACCTTTTTACCGCCTGTCGCTACGCCGATCAGCTGACGTTGCTGCCGGTCGCGCAGCCGCTGCCGTTTGAGGTGATGCTTATCAGCCGTCGCGATCGACCGCAGTCGCAGTCCACGCTGCACCTGAAGCAGGTTATCCGCCATCGCCTGTGGGAGATCGCGCAGCAGTGCGAGGCGCGGCTGGCGCGTCCCTGACAATAACTTTCTCCCGCCTCGCCTGCTGGTCACGATTTCGCCGCCTACACTGAAGTGACACAACCATATTCAGGAGCGGGTAATGAGGCGTAAGGAACAACCGACGCGTTGGAAAAGCGGCGCGCTGCTGGCCGGTCTGGGGCTGGGCGCAGCGGCAACCTGGTGGGGCGTTCAGCAGTGGCGGCGGTTAAAACAGACGCCGCCTGTTTCGCCGCGCAGCCATCACGCCGGACTGGCCGGTTATTTTCAACAGGTTGGCGAGTGGCGCATGTTTACGCGCGTCACGCCCCACGACGCGCCCGGCCTCCCGCTGGTGCTGGTACATGAGCTGGTGATGTCGGGACGCTCGATGGAGGAGCTGGCGCTGGCGCTGAGCAATAACTATCGCGTGCTGGTGCCCGATCTGCCCGGTTTCGGCGCCAGCGTCTTGCCGGCATCGGCGCCTGTGCTGTCGGTCGAAGAGCAGGCCGACGCGCTGTGGCAATGGCTGCAGCATAACCAACTGACGCGCGCTATCTGGATCGGCAGCGCCTCCGGCTGTCAGGTGCTCGCCGCGCTGGCCGTCAGGCATCCCGACGCGGTGGCCGCGCTGGTTTTCCAGGGCCCGACGGTGGATCGCCACGCGCGCAGCCTGCTGCGTCAGGCGTGGCGCGGCTGGCGAAACAGCCGTCTCGAACGCCATCGCTCCTCCACGTCGCTGATGCACGTCGACCTCGCCAAAGCTGGCCTGTGGCGCGCGCTGAAAACCCATCGTCTGCTACTGCAGGACCGTATTGAACATCGTCTGCCCTATATCAACGCGCCGACGCTGCTGCTGCGCGGCTCGCGCGATAGCGTGTCGCCCGCGCGCTGGGTCGACGAGCTGGGCGCGCTGATGCCGCGCGGCGAGGTGCTGACGCTGCGCGGCGGCACCCATACGCTGCACTACGTCTATCCGTGGAGCTTCCGCCACGCCATCCGTCCCTTTCTGACGCGCATTCAGCAGGAGAATCAGGATGAGTAAACTGCCCAAAGGCATCGCACGCTTCGACTCTGCCACCGCCATGCTGATGGCGCTGGCCCACACGCTGCATGATAAGCCGGTCGACGACGCCGACGCGTCGCCGATGCGCGATCGCCTGCTGCCGTCGCTCGACCGCCTGCCGACCCGGCTGAGAGAGTGGGGCTATGCCGTCGGCGGCATGGCGGAAGGCATCACCGAATCGCAGGCGGGCGATCTCGATATCGAAGGCATCGCCGAATGGATGGTGAGCGAATATCCGGAACGCGACTATCCCGCCGCCTTTATCGGCTCATCGAACGGTGCGCTGACCCATCTGGCGGCAGCGGCGGGCGCGCCCTGGCTGCCGCAAACCTTTCTCTGTCCGGTACGTTCGCCGCACAGCGATCCCGACGACGCTCAGGCGAGCTTTGAGCAGGGCAAAGCGGTGGCGGCGGCGCTGCTGGCCGCGTGGCCGCGTCTGGCGGTGCATCAAATCCAGGATCCCAATCAGGACCGGCTGATGCTCGACAAACTGCGCTACTTCCATCTGAAGCTGCGCGCGCTGCCGCTCGCCTTTAATGAGTTCCTGATGCGCAGCCTGCCGGGCAAAAGCACGCTGTTCATCAGCCACTGCACGCAGCAGTGGCCGGTGACGCGCACAAGCGATCGCTCTTTCTTCCAGTTCGGCGCGCTGGGCGGCGCAACGGAGAACGAATACCTGCAGGGCGGCGGACGCGTAGCGGAACTGCTGGCGCGTTACGGCAGCGAGCGCGAGCAGTGGCAGGCGCCCGTGCCTACCGATCGGGTGCCGGAAGCGGAGTGGGGACTGGACGAATACCTGAAATCGCCGCTGAAAAAGCTGGCGGCGGATCAGGGCTGGCAGCTGATGGAGATACGCTATCAGGATCCCGAGGCGCTGAGCTTCGTGGTGGCGGAGATCTACCGCGACTGGTATCTGGCGGCGGGCATCCACGCGACGCGCCTGACGGTGGGCAGCTATCTGCTGATGGATCCCTGGTGCGCCATGCGTCAGCACGCCATTCCGTTCTGGCTGATGTCGGGCGCCGAGCCTTCCGCCGCCTCGCTGACGCGCTTCCTCGACCGGCAGCCGCGCTATCGCGATATCGATATGCTGCTCTATTCAACCGGAACGGAGAGCATCGGGCTGGCGCCGCTCGAGCGCTGGCAGGGATTGCTCGACCGCGCGATGAACGAGGGAGCGTTCGTCGGGGTCGATACCGAGCGCTATCCGCATGATTTGGCCGCTTTCGCGCACTTCGACGCCGCGCTGCGGGCGCGGGCGCCGCTCTTCGCGCCGCCGCCGCCGCTGAGCGTGGAAAAAGTTATTTCCGGCATCGAGCGCTACGGCGCGCGCCACGGCGTGACGCTGCATAAACTGAGCTAGCCGGGCGAGCGCCCGGCTGCTTTATTGCTATACGCCGTCGGTGATCGGCTTACGCACCAGCACCAGATAGGCGAGGGCGCCCACCACGGCGATACCGGCGCAAATCATCAGCGCGAGGCTGAACGACTTCGTGGTATCCAGCACCCAGCCGGTGATGACCGGTGCGAAGGAGGCAAAGACAAAGCTGGCGAAGTTTTGGATGCTGCCGACCGACGCGGTCATGCGCGCCGTCACGTTAGCGTGGATCAGGCCCCAGCAGGAGGTGCCCGCGAAGTGGATGCAGAACAGCGCCATCCCGATCAGCGTGACGGCGCTGGTGGTATCGGTGGCGCGCGTCACGAAGGCGGTAAAGGCCGCCGATAGCAGCATGCCGGAGATAATGCACACCTTGCGGGTCTTCACCGCGTCGAAGCCGCGGCGCACCAGCGCATCCACCGCGTAGCCGTTCAGCAGCATGCCCGCCGCGCCGAACAGGAACGGAATCGCCGCCAGCAGGCCGGTACTCTTCAGATCCAGATGGTAGGTCGACTGCAGATAGCCCGGCAGCCAGGCGATATAGAGCCAGGCGGTATAGTTGATGCCGCTAAAGCCGATCATCATGCCCCACATGGTGCGCTGCTTAAACAGGCCGCGCCATTCGGCGAAGCTCAGCGGCTCTTTACGCGACGCCACGCTGCCCGCCTGCAAATAGTGGATCTCTTCCGCGCTGAGCTTATTGTTGTCGCGATCGCGATAAATCAGGTACCAGCCAATCGCCAGAAACATGCCGAGCACGCCGATGATAATGAACATGCCGCGCCAGCCGAACGCCAGCATCATCGCGGCCAGCACCGGCGGCGCCACCGACAGGCCGATCATCGAGGCGGCGTTGAAGAAGCCCATCGGCATGCCGCGATCTTTAATGTTGAACCAGTCGTTGATCACCTTTACGCCGCACGGGTTCATCGGCGCTTCGCCGATGCCGAGGCCGATGCGCACCAGAATAAACTGGGTGAAGTTATGCACCAGCCCGGCCGCCGCCTGAAACAGCGACCAGATGAACATGCCGAGGCCGAGCATAATGCGCGGCCCTTTACGGTCCAGCAGCGCGCCGCAGGGCAGCTGCGCCAGCCCATACGCCAGCGAAAAGGCGGAGAGCAGCATGCCGATCTCGGTGGCGTTCAGCCCCAGCTCCTCGCGAATGGTCATGTTGGCGACCGAGAGCGAGCTGCGGTCGAGATAGTTAATGATGGCTGCGAACAGCAGCAGCAGCATAGCGGTGATCTGAATCTTGCGAATGCGCGGCGAGCGCACGATATCGCTGCGCGCCGGCACATATTCCTGCTCTGGCGGCGTTCCGGCGGCCGGATTTTTAGCGTCGCGGGTTGAGGTATTTTCCATGGCATTCTCCCGTAGCGGGGTCGTTATCGTTATCAGACAGCTAAGGACATAGCGGCCAGGCGGCCGCCATGAGTTGCAGTCGAGACTAGAAGCAATGCAGCCAGGATGTTGCGAAGATGTTTCTGATTCGTGCGGGAGCTAATGCTTTGCGGTTTTTAATCGGTTTTTAATTGTACTGACGGATCGAGCGCGCCATCGATGAGCGGGAGGTGGCCAGATGGTTATGCAGCGCCAGCAGCGCATCGACGTCCTGACGGCCAATAAGCGCGGAGAGCAGCGCCATATGCTCCTCCAGCGCCACGATGTTGCGCTGCTTGAGATCGCGCTCGTCCCACTGGTAGTGCGAATGAAAAATAACGGAAATAATCTCCAGCGAGTGGTTGAAAAAGGGATTGTTGGCGGCGGAGAGGATCAGCGAATGCAGCTCTTTATCCAGCGCGGCGAACTGGCGGTAGTCGCTGGCGATGGTGTCGCGCAGGGCGCGGTGGCGATCCAGCAGGTCACGCGCCTGAATCCAGCGCTCATCCTGCGGCGGCAGGTTAAGAAAGCGCGTCAGCGCGTGCGTTTCCAGCATCTCGCGCAGCTCGAACAGCTTGTCGGCATAGTCCAGGGTGAACTTCTTCATGCGCCAGCGGCCGCGCTTGACCGGCTCCAGCAGATCGTAACGCATAAAGCGCAGCAGAAACTCGCGCACCACCACCGGACTGACCTTCACCCGCTGCGCCAGCTGTAGCTCGCTAAAGGCGTCGCCGGGCGAAAGCTGGCGCTGATTGATCATCTCGAAAAAGGCCTGTTCGAACTGGCTCGCCTGCTGCTCAATCGGTGAGGTCAGCTCGCTGAAACCATCCTCTTCCTGCGGCTGCCGCACGATCACGTAAGTTCCGGCCACTTTTTCCAGCACGCCGCGCTGCGCCAGATAGTGCAGCGTATGGCGCACCGTGGTGCGGCTGATATTGAACATCTCCGCCAGCGCGGCCTGGGCAGGCAGCGGCGAACGAATATGGCGCTGGGCGATCCCTTCCAGCATCTGGTTGATGACGTTCTGGCGCAGATTCAGGTTGCGGCTCACGGGGACTCTCCGGTTTTTTATTTATTAAAACCCATTCAAATCCCAAAAAAAACGCCGTGCCTCACAGATCGCGCGGGCAAAACAGCCGGTGGGTGATCAATTCGTCATAACTGCGGCAGGACAACAGGAGAATTCCCATGACGACAATGAAAAGCCTGGTCATCGCTGAACCAAAGAAAATGATCTGGGCCACGCGCGAGCGGCCTGTGCCTGCGGCGGGCGAGGCGCTGATTAAAATCATCGCCGCCGGCATCTGCGGCACCGATATCCACGCCTGGGCGGGCAATCAGCCGTTCTTCAGCTATCCGCGCGTGCTGGGACATGAGCTGTGCGGCGAAGTGGTCGCGCTGGGCGAAGGCGCAACGGGCGTTGAGCCGGGCCAGCGCGTGGCGCTGATCCCCTATATCTCCTGTCTGCGCTGCGATGCCTGCCAGAGCGGCAAAACCAATTGCTGCGAACAGATTTCCGTGATCGGCGTGCATCAGGATGGCGGCTTTTGCGAATACCTCGCCGTGCCGGCCGGCAATCTGCTGCAGGTAGAAGAGGTGGCGCCGGAGGCCGCCGCGCTGATTGAGCCGTTCGCCATCAGCGCGCATGCGGTGCGCCGGGCAAGCGTCGGCGCGGACGAGGATGTGCTGGTGGTGGGCGCAGGGCCGATCGGCCTGGGCGTGGCGGCGATCGCTGCGGCAGCGGGCGCTAACGTCGTGGTGGCGGACACCAGCGAGTTTCGCCGCGCGCACGTCGCGAAAGAGCTGGGTCTGGCGGCAATCGATCCGGCGCGCGACGATTTTTACGACGCGCTGCGCGCGCAGTTCAACGGTAGGCTGGCGCTAAAAGTGCTCGACGCCACCGGCAGCCCGGCGGCGATGAACAACGCCGTCAACCTGATGCGGCACGGCGGCACCGTGGTCTATGTCGGCCTGCATAAGGGCGATCTGGTGATCCCGGACAGCGAGTTCCACAAGAAAGAGACCACGCTCATGGGCAGCCGCAACGCGACGCGCGAAGACTTCGATCGCGTGCGCGATTTGATGGCGAGCGGCCAGCTGCGCGCCGCGATGATGCTTAACGCGCACTTCGCTTTCTCGACGCTGGCGGAAAGCTTCGAGCCGCAGGTGATCAACAACCGCGAGCTGATAAAGGGCGTTATTCACTTCGATCGCTAAGCGTGCGGAAGAAGTGGTCGCGCACCCGCGCGGCGTCCACGCTCAGCGCCACGCGCTGGGCAGGCAGGTGGCGAAACGGATCCCCCCGCGACGCCAGCGCGCTCAGCTTACGCACCGTTTGCCCGCGCGCGATGCCCTCGGTGATCACGCGCAGCGGACCTTCGCTTAGCTGAAACGCCTCGGGCTGGCAGAGCCAGGCGATCGCCAGCGTGTCGTGCAGCGCCATGCCGTCGAACCCCTCTTTTTGCAGACTATAGGCAAGATAGGGCCGCACGATGGCGCTCAGCACCGGCTGGTTAAGCTGCTCGACTTCCTGGCCGCTGATCAACACCTTGTGCGTCACGTCGAGCGGCAGCACCACGATGTTAAGCGCCGAGCTGAGCACCTGATCGGCGGCGTGCGGATCTTTCCAGATATTGAACTCGGCGAAAGGCGTCACGTTGCCGCTGTGGCCGTCGGTGCCGAATGCGCCGCCCATGATCGCCAGCTCTTTAACCAGCGGAATAATGTCCGGCGCCTGATTGATGGCGCTGGCGATGTTGGTCAGCGGGCCAATCGCCACCAGCGTAATTTCATGCGGCCGGGCGCGCACGCTGTCGATAATAAACTGCACCGCGCCCGGCGCCGCGTCGCTGTAAGTATTGTCAAATGCGTCGCCTAAGCCGTCGGCGCCATGCAGCGTCGCCGGCTCGCTGGGCGCCAGCGCCAGCGGGCGCGAACAGCCGCGGTAGACCGGCGCGTCGATCTGCATCTTATCGCAAAACAGGCGAGCGTTCTTTACCGCCTGTCCTACCGCCACGTTGCCGAACACCGTGGTGATGCCCAGCAGCCGCTGCGTGCGCGCCGCATAAGCCAGCGCAAAGGCGTCGTCTACGCCGATATCGGTATCGAAAATCAAAGTGCGCATCACTTCTCCCTAAATCAGGACTCTACGAATGATTACATCAGTATTCTCTGGGCACTCTGAATAAAAATTGACCAGGAAACATGATGCCTTTAGACTAACAAAGCACGCCAATTAGCCAGAAACTTGACCAACTAACAGAGGTTTTATGCACAAGTTGAACCTTTACAATGCGAAAACGAATTTTTCTAAACTCATAGCGAATGTAGCGGCGACAGGTGAGGAATATATTATCGCCCGTAACGGTCAGCCTATGGCGAAACTCGTTCCTTTGACGCCAGCTGAGAAAACGCCGCGCATCGGATTTATGAAAGAAAAGGGCGAAACCAGCGTGCCAGACAACTTCAATGAACTGCACGCCGACAAAATCGAAGAACTGTTTTATGGGAATAGCGAGTATGGCGCCAGGGAAGAATAAAGCGCCTGTTCTGTCAGCAGGCGGATATTTAATTGATACTCATGCACTTATCTGGATAGGCTGGCAGCCAGAAAAACTCGCTAAAGAGACCATTGCTATTCTCGCCGACCACAATAATCGGCTTTATTATTCGCCCGCCTCAATTCAGGAAATCGCTATCAAGGCCGATTTAGGCAAACCCGATTTTGGCTTTGATCCAGCTAGCCTTACTGAAGGATTAAAAGAGGCGGGCTATATTGAACTCCCCATTACTTCGCGCCATGCCTGCTCCATTCGCAACTTACCGGAAAAGATGCATAAAGATCCTTTTGACCGTTTGCTGGTCGCTCAGGCTCGAGAAGAAAAACTAGCCTTAATAACCAATGATGAAAAGATTATTCAGTACTGCTCAGACTATATAAAAATTATCAAATGCTGCTGAAAAGAGAATCTTTTTTATTAACAAACTCGCCGCGGCAAAGCCTTCAGAATCTGCTTTTTCGCCGTCTGCTGCTCGTCTGACCTGCTTGTCTCTCCCTGTGCCTCATCGTATTATCAACGCCTTAAGGTGATGGCGTTCCACCTTCCCCAACCGCCTGCTGGCGATCCCAGCGGCTGATGACGCCTGACATCAACCCAAATCCTCTCGCAGGCGTTGCTGGTGTGTCAGGCTCGTGCTCTCTCCGCCACCTCCCTGCGCGATCGCTGACTACAGGAGTTAATCATGTTGAAGTCGCTGTTCGCCGTGATGCTGGGCGGCGCTGCAGGCTGTACGCTGCGCTGGCTTATCTCGCTGCGCTTTAACGCGCTTTTTCCCAGCCTGCCGCCCGGCACGCTGCTGGTGAACCTGGCTGGCGGCTTTATTATCGGCGCCGCGCTGGCCTGGTTTGTCAAAAATCCCCAGCTCGACCCAGCCTGGAAGCTGCTGATCGTCACCGGCTTATGCGGCGGTCTGACGACTTTCTCTACTTTCTCGGCAGAAATCCTCATGTTGCTACAATCAGGTAAGTATTTGTGGGCGATGACGAGCGTGCTGACGCACGTTGCCGGATCGCTGCTGATGACTTTTGCCGGCTTCGCGCTGGTGAATTTCCTCGGCTAAGGGCAAATACCGGCCGCAGAAACATTTCGCCTCTGCGGCAACCGATTATTCCGGACGATTAAGGAGGACGTTCATGACTCAGCCTGCATTCCTTAACCTGGTGCTGTTAAGCGGTAACACCGAAGAGAAACTTCAGGCGGCGCGCGACGCCGGCTTCGATCAGGTCGAAATCTGGCGTGAAGATGTCGACGCCTCCCAACAGGGCGCGGCGCATCTGGCGCAGCAGGGGCTCGGCTTCACCAACCTGCAGGTGCTGCGCGATTTTACCGGCGCGCCCGGCGAGCTGCGTCGGCAAAAGCGGGACGAGCTGCGCCAGTTTATCGAGATGGCGCAGGCGTTGGGCTGCGACACCCTTCAGGCGCCCGCCACCACGCGCGAAGATTGCATTGCCGGGCAAATCGACGAAGATCTGCGCTGGCTGGCTTCCGAGGCCGCGCGCTTCGACATGCGCATCATGTATGAGCCGATGGCATGGTGCAGCGTCGATAATACGCTGCCGAAAGCCTGGGAGCGGCTGCAGCGTCTCGATCAGCCCAATATCGGTCTGGTGGTCGATCTGTTTCATATCTGCGCGCTGGGCGGCGACGCCTCGCATCTCGACGGGATCCCCGCCGAGCGGATTTATGAAGTGCAGCTGTGCGATATGGTGGTTCAGCCTTCGCCGCAGGATAAAGAGGCGATCATGGCGCTGGCGAAACATCGGCGCCAGCTGCCCGGCGCGGGCATGATCGATATCGACAGCTTTATCGATAAGCTGAAAAGCGCGAACTATCAGGGACCGATAGGCATTGAGGTGTTTAATGACGACCTGAAACGCCTGCCGCCGCATGAGGCGGCGCGGCAGGCGTATGCCGCGCTACGGCGCTTCTGGCCTTAGTCCTGCAGGCACTGCGCGATAAACGCGGCGGCGCGCATCGCGCCCTGCGCGGAAATGGTGTGCTCTGTCCTGGGTTCAAGCTGAAGCTCAAGGGGCACGCCGGCGGCTTTCAGGCGCTGCGCGGCCGACTCGCTCTCGCGCCACGGGATCACCGCGTCGGCGTGGCCGTGGATCAGCAGCGCGGGGGTCTGAACCGCAGGCGACAGCGGCTCGTCAAACGCCAGCCGGCCGGAGAAGGCCACCACGCCCGCCAGCGGAAAGCGTCCTGACGCCAGCGCGTCGAGCGCCATGATCGATCCCTGCGAAAAGCCGACCAGCACCACCTTGTCCCACTGGTCGCGCAGCCCGTGGCGCGCGAGAATCGGCTCCAGCGTGGCGTCGAAGGTTTCGCGCGCGGCACGCACCCGCGCCGGACGGTTCTCCGGCGTCACGCCGTCGAGGCTAAACCACTCAAAGCCTGCGCCATGGGGAAAAGAGAAGGGCGCATCGGGCGCGGCGAAGATGACGTCCGCCAACAGCGGCGCCCAGTGGCGGCCCAGCGCCGCTAAATCCTCGCCGTTGCTGCCGACGCCATGCAGAAAAATCACTAATGCTTTCGCCATCCGCTTCTCCTTAAAAACCATACTCGCTCATATCCGGGCCTGCCGGCACGATCCCGTTGGGATTGAGCGCCTTAATGGAATAGTAGCCCTGTTTGATGTGCTCGATATTTACCGTCTCGCGCACGCCGGAAATCCACAGCATGCTCTTCAGATAGCGGTTGAGCAACGGATAGTCGCGCACCCGACGCTGATTGCACTTGAAGAGGCCGTAATAGGCGACGTCGAAGCGGATAAGCGTCACGAAAAGGCGAATATCCGTTTCAGTAACGCGCTCGCCGAACAGAAAGGTGCGGCCGTCGGCCAGCCGCGTTTCCAGCTCGTTCAACTGCTCGAAAACGTCGCTGTAGGCGTGCTGATAGCTGAGCTGGGTGGTGGCAAAACCGGCGCGGTAGACGCCGTTGTTCAGGCGCGGGTAGATCGCCGCGTTCAGCGTTTCGATTTCATCACGCAGCGCGTCGGGAAAGAGATCGATACGGTTATCGGCGAGGTCGCCGAAACCGCTGTTAAGCATGCGCACAATATCCGCCGACTCGTTGTTGACAATGGTTTGCGTCTTTTTGTCCCACAGCACCGGCACGGTGGCGCGTCCGGTAAAGTCGGCATCGGCGCGGGTATAGAGTTCGTGCAGGAAGCGCGCGCCGTTGAGGGTATCGCGATCCGCGCCGGGAAAGTCGCCGAAGCGCCAGCCTTGCTCGCCAAGCTGCGGCTCAACCACCGACACGCTGATAACCGATTCCAGCCCTTTTAGCTTGCGGGCGATCAGCGCGCGCGAAGCCCAGGGGCAGATCAGCGCCACATAGAGGTGATAGCGATCCGGCTCGGCGGCAAAGGGGGTGCTGCCGTCGCTGCTGATCCAGTGGCGAAAACTCGACGTCTGGCGAACAAATCCGCCCTGTTTATCCGTGGCCTGAACCGGATGCCACTCCGCACTCCATTTACCTCTGACTAACATTGCGCTGCTCCTCATGCTGATATAAGCAGCAGCTTATTACGCTTCCTGACGGCTGATAATCACGTCAAAACGACAATCATTCTTTCCATTGTGGAAGGGATCGGCCGGGCGGAAAACGATCGAAGTGATCCGCCAGAAAATCGACCAGCAGCCGCGTGCGCTGCGGCAGATGGCGCGCGGCGGGATAGAGCGCGAACAGGCCGAGCGGCGGCACGTCGTAGCGCGCCAGCACTGGCACGATATCGCCGCGCTGCAGCGCGGGCGCGGCGATAAAGTCCGGCAGCCGGGCGATACCCAGCCCGGCGAGCGCCGCCTGCAGGCAGGCTTCGGTATTGGCCAGGCGCAGACGGCCACGCACCGGTACGGTCACCGTCTCGCCTGTCTCGCTGACGAACGGCCAGTTCCAGGGATCGCGGAAGTTGGTGTCGGTAATGCACTGATGATCGCTGATGGCGCGCCAGTGCTGCGGCGTGCCGTACTGCTGCAGATAGCGCGGCGAAGCGGCGAGCCGCACCGCTATTCCCCCCAGACGGCGCGCAATCAGGCTGCTGTCGCTCAGGTTGCCGATGCGTACGGCGATATCGAAGCCTTCGTCCACGATACTGACTGGGCGATCGGAAAAGCTGACGTCCAGTTCGATCAGCGGATAGCGTCTGGCGAAGGCGGCCAGCACGCGGGAGAGCACCGCGCTGCCGAAGGTCACGGGCGCGCTGATATTCAGCCGGCCGCTCGGGGTGCCGGCGCTTTCGCGTACGCTGACGTCGAGCGCGTCAAAGGCGTCCAGCAGCGTTTTAACCTGTTCGTAGTAAGTGCGGCCGACGTCGGTGGGCGACAGCGCGCGCGTGCTGCGCTTAACCAGCTGCACGCCGAGCTGCCGCTCCAGCTTCGATACCAGTTTTGACGCCTGACCGCTGCTGACGCCGAGCCGCGCCGCCGCGGCGGCAAAGCTGCCCAGCTCCAGTACGGCGACGAACATTCGGTCGCAATCAAGCCGATCCATAGGGCGTTCCTGCAGATTAAAACGCCAATGTACAGGCTTTTAGCCGTCGGTTGAACGCGTGACGCTCTCCCATTCGGCAAAGCTGCTCTCAAGGCGGCGCAGCTTATCGCGCACCAGCTGCAGCGCGTCGCTGCCCAGCAGCAGATGCGCCGGCGGCGCGGGATGGTCCAGCAGCCCGAGGATCGCCTGCGCCGCTTTATGGGGATCGCCGTTCTGTCGGCCGCTTTTGGCGAGGCGCGCTTCACGCACCGGATCGAAGATCGCGTCATAATCACTGATGGCGCGCGGGCTGCGCACCATGGAGCGGCCTGCCCAGTCGGTGCGAAACGAGCCCGGCGCGACGGCGGTCACGGCGATATTAAAAGCGGCCAGCTCCTGACTCAGGGTTTCCGAAAAGGCTTCCAGCGCGAATTTGCTGGCGCAATAGTCGCTGATGCCGGGCAGCGTAATCAGGCCTCCCATCGAGGTGATAGTGATAATCTGCCCGCGTCGCCGCGCGCGGAAACGCGGCACCAGCGCCTTCATCATCGCGACCGCTCCCCAGACGTTGACGTCAAACTGGTGCCGCATCTCCGCCAGCGTCGCCTCTTCGAAAATACCCTCATGGCCGTAGCCCGCATTGTTGATGAGCGCGTCGAGCGGGCCGTGCGCCTCTTCAAACGCCGCCACCAGCGGGGCGATGCGCTCTACGTCGGTGAGATCGAGTATCGCGCCGTGGGCGCGCGTCGGCTCCAGCGCCGTAAAGGCGTCCAGCGCCTGCTGGCTGCGCACGGTGCCGAAAACGCGGTGGCCCGCTGCCAGCGCCGCCTGCGCCAGCGCCTGACCGAAGCCGCTGCTGACGCCGGTGATCATGATCTGTTTCATCTGCTTTCCTCTCTGTGGGTGAGGCTTAAGCCTGCGCCCGTCGCCCGCAAAAGAGGATGCCCGTTCCTCTGCCATCCTTGCCTGAAACGCTGATTTTCATTCTCAACAGCGGCCAAACCGCGCCGTAGCGTGCATAATCCTCTTATGAACGCCGACTCCCTCCGCCTGATCGCCGCGCTTGCGCCGCAGGAAGGCTACAACCTGATGCCGCTGCCCGACGTGCGGCTGCTGCGATCCAACCGTCCGCTGAGCCGCACGCCGGTGCTCTACGATCCCGGCATCGTGATCGTGCTGCAGGGCCGCAAGCGCGGCTATTTCGGCGATCGCGTCTATTGCTACGACGCGCAGCACTATCTGGCGGTCTCGGTGCCGGTGCCTTTTATCATGGAGACCGACGCCAGCGCCGAGGCGCCGCTGCTGGCGGTCTATATGCATCTCGATCTGCCGGTAGCGGCGGAGCTGCTGCTGCAGATGGAGCAGGCGGGCGCGACGGTCACGCATCAGCCGGCCGGGATGGTTTCTACGCCGCTCGACGAGGCGATGCAGCGTTCGGTGACGCGGCTGCTGTATGCGCTGAGCGATCCGCTGCAGGCCGCGCTGCTTGGCCCGGCGCTGGTACGGGAAATTTACTTCCACGTGCTGAACGGCGAGCAGGGCGGCGAACTGCGCGCCGCGCTGACGCAGCAGGGCGCCTTCGGCAAAATCGCCCATGCGCTGCGCCATATTCATCAGCACTATGCTCAGACGCTGGATATCGCCCAGCTCGCCCGCCGCGCCGGCATGAGCCATGCGACCTTTCACGCCCACTTTCGCGCCGTCACCCAGACGTCGCCGATGCAGTATGTGAAGTCGATCCGCCTGCATCAGGCGCGGCTGCTGATGGTGCGCCAGCAGATGACCGCCGCCGCGGCCAGCCTGGCGGTGGGGTATGAAAGTCCTTCGCAGTTCAGCCGCGAATTCCGCCGGCTGTTCGGCCTGTCGCCGGGCGAAGAGGCCAGGCGGCTGCGTGATGGCTTCGCGCTGCCGCCCGCCCAGCCGAACGCGCTCTTCGTCGCTTCACATTAGGTGCCGTCGCCCTTTCGCTGTGCGGCAAAACCTGCTTGACTAGCTTTTCGCCCGTTTTGGTCTGGAGTTCTGCATGTCTCTGCTTCACCTTGCTTCGCTGGCGGATGTTGACGCCGCTGAATGGGACGCGCTGCTGCCCGACGATCAGCCTTTTTTACGCCACGCCTTTCTGCTGGCACTGGAAGAGAGCGGCAGCGTACGCGCCGAAAGCGGCTGGCAGCCGGATCATCTGCTGTGGCGGGAAGCGGGCGCGCTGCGCGCGGCGCTGCCCGGCTACCGCAAGCGCAACTCATGGGGCGAATATGTCTTCGATCACGCCTGGGCGGACGCCTGCCAGCGCGCGGGCATTCGCTACTATCCAAAATGGCTGGGCGCCATCCCCTTTAGCCCGGTGACCGGCGCGCGCCTGCTGGGGGACGCACAGGCTGCCGCGCAGCTGCTCGCCGCGCTGCCGGAGACGCTGCATCAACAGGGGCTGAGCAGCGCCCATATCAACTTTACCGACGCGCCCGGCGACGCGCTGCTGCGTCAGCAGCCGGAGTGGCTGATGCGGCTCGGCTGCCAGTATCACTGGCATAATCGCGGCTACCGCGATTTTCAGGACTTTCTCGACACGCTGATGTCGCGCAAGCGCAAACAGCTGCGCAAAGAGCGCGAGCTGGTGGCGCAGAGCGGTTTTGAATTTAACTGGTATCGCGGCGACGAGCTGCGCCAGGATCAGTGGGATTTCGTCTATACCTGCTACGCCAACACCTATGCGGTGCGCGGCCAGCGGCCTTACCTGACGCGCGACTTTTTCAGCCTGCTGGCGGCGCGCATGCCGCACAGCATTCGCGTGGCGATCGCGCATCTGCAGCAGCAGCCGGCGGCGATGGCGTTCTGCCTGGTGGATGGCGAGACGCTATACGGGCGTTACTGGGGCTGCCTGGCGGAGTTCGATCGCCTGCATTTCGAAACCTGCTTCTATCAGGGCATGGACTACGCCATCGCCACGGGTCTCAAGCGTTTCGACGCCGGCGCGCAGGGCGAACACAAGCTGGTGCGCGGCTTTGAGCCGCAGCTCACCACCTCCTGGCACTATCTGACGCATCCCGGCCTGCGCGATGCGGTGGCGGATTTTCTGCAGGAAGAGCGAGAAGGCGTGCGCGCCTGGGCTGATGAGGCGCGCGACGCCTTGCCGTATCGACGCGGCGATTAGTGGTCGCCGACGAATCCGCTGGTCTGATGGCGCCACAGTCGGGCATAGAGGCCGTTGTGCGCCAGCAGCTCGCTGTGGTTGCCCATCTCGACGATATGTCCCTTATCCAGCACGATCAGGCGATCCATTTTGGCGATGGTCGACAAACGGTGCGCAATGGCGATAACCGTTTTGCCCTCCATCAGCGTGCCCAGGCTCTCCTGAATCGCCGCTTCCACCTCGGAGTCGAGCGCCGAGGTCGCCTCATCCATGATAAGAATCGGCGCATCCTTCAGCAGCACGCGGGCGATGGCGATGCGCTGGCGCTGACCGCCGGAGAGCTTCACGCCGCGTTCGCCGACGTGGGCGTCCAGTCCGGTCCGCCCTTCGGCGTCGGAAAGGCGCGGAATAAACTCGTCGGCGCGCGCGCGATGAATCGCCGCCTGCAGCTCCTCTTCGGTGGCGTCGGGACGACCGTAGAGCAGGTTCTCGCGAATTGAGCGGTGCAGCAGCGAGGTATCCTGCGTAATCATGCCGATCTGGCCACGCAGGCTCGCCTGCGTCACCTCGGCGATATTTTGATCGTCAATGGTGATGCGGCCGCCGTTCAGGTCATAGAGACGCAGCAGCAGATTCACCAGCGTCGACTTACCCGCGCCGGAAGGGCCGATCAGGGCGATTTTCTCACCGGGTTTGATATTGAGGTTAAGACGGTTAATCACCTGATGACCGCCGCCATAGTCAAAGCGGATATCCTCATAGCGGATCTGACCGCGCGTCACCTTCAGCGCTTTCGCCTGCGGCGCATCCTGCACGCTGAGCGGCTGAGCGATGGTGTTGATGCCGTCCTGCACGGTACCGATATTCTCGAAAATGCCGTTCACCACCCACATGATCCAGCCGGACATATTGACCAGGCGCACCACCAGACCGGTCGCCAGCGCGATGGCGCCGACGCTGATCAGCGACTGGCTCCACAGCCAGAGCGCCAGGCCAGAGGTCGAGACGATCAGCAGGCCGTTAAGCGAGGAGAGCGTCACGTCCATGCTGGTGACCATGCGGCTCAACCGCTGGTTCTTTTCGGTCTGCTCCTGCAGCGCTTCGCGCGCGTAGCGCTTTTCCAGATCGTGATGCGCAAACAGCTTGATCGTCGAGATATTGGTGTAACCGTCGACGATGGTGCCCATCAGCTTCGATCGCGCCTGCGACGCCACCACGGAGCGCGCCTTGACGCGCGGCACGAAGAAGCGCAGCGAGGCGATATAGGCGACGATCCAGATCACCAGCGGGATCATCAGCCGCCAGTCAGCTTCCGCAAACAGCACCAGCGACGTGATCGCGTAGATCAGCACGTGCCAGATGGCGTCGACCAGCTGCACCGCGGAGTCGCGCAGCGCGTTGCCGGTCTGGGTGATGCGCTGGGCGATGCGTCCGGCGAAGTCGCTGTGAAAGAAGTTCAGGCTCTGGCGCAGCACATAGTTATGCTGCTGCCACTGGATCATGCTGGTCATGCCGGGATTAATGCTCTGGTGCACCAGCATGTCGTGTAGCGCGATAAAGACCGGGCGCAGGATCAGCGCGACAAACGCCATCCACAGCAGAACAGGCCAGTGCTCGGCGAACAGCGTGGCGGGCGTCGCGCCGTTGACCAAGTCGATAATACGGCTGAGGTAGCTGAACAGCGCCACCTCGATCAGCGCCGATCCCAGACCCACCACCAGCAGCGCCGCGAAGCTTGGCCATACCTGACGCAGGTAGTAAAAATAGAAGGCGCCGATGCGGCCTGGCGGCGAATCGGATGGAGCATCCTGGAAAATATTGATAAAACGTTCGAAACGGCGATACAACATAACGTCTCTCTTTACGTCTGGGGAGAGTAAACAGCTTAGTGCAACTTAAAAGGGATTACCGATATGGAATTAGCCATTCGCGGTCGTGAACCCAGCGATGCCGCTGGGTTTCAGCGTCTTTACAGCCAGCCTGCGGTCTATCGCTGGACCACGCAGCTGCCGTTTCCCAGCGTGGCGACATGGCAGAAAAAATTCGAACGAATGGATAGTGAAGGCTACATCGGTTTTGTCGCGGAGCTGGACGGACAGATGGTCGGCGAACTGACGCTGTTCATTGAAAACCGGCCGCGCACCCGACATGGTCTGAGCTTCGGCATCGGCGTCGATCCCGCTTTCAGCGGACGCGGCATCGGCGAACGTTTAATTCGCACTGGCCTGGATTACGCCTTTAACTGGCTGGGCGCGACGCGCGTAGAGCTGGAAGTTTTTCACGACAACGCGCGCGCGCGGCGACTCTATGAGCGTCTCGGCTTCGAGCAGGAGGGCGTGCGCCGCAAGGCCTGCCTGCGCGACGGCGACTATCACGACATTATTTTGATGGCGATGCTGCGCGAAAGTTATTCACAGTAGCGGCGCGATGCTGGCGACGGGGAAGAAGAATTTCAGTTTCCCGTCCTCTGTTTTGAGCGGAATGAAGCGCATCGCCTCCCGATAAAAACCGGCGGCCTGATCATCTTTGGCTTCTACCATAACGGCGTAAATGCCGACGGCATCCGCCGCAGAGTAAGCAACGCGTAGCGCATCCAGCACCAGCTGGGTGCCAAATCCTTTTCCAGCGATGCGTTGATCGACGGCCAGGCGGGCAATAATAATGCAGGCCGCTGCGTTTCATAGCGCAGCGCGCCATGATTTCCTGGAGCTGGCGCACATTCCCCATGCGCCAGCCGACGTTTTTGCCGCTTATGTGCGGCGCCGCAAGCTGCGTTGTGAAGGCTGCCAAAATCAGTGCCAGATAGCGCGCATGATTTCACCACTCGCCCAATGACCAACCCTTCGCCTGCTACCTATATTTCCTCCACAGGGCGTTCAACGCGGTATTCCTGATCATTTTTTTCCGGGGCGGTACGCCTCCTTTTTAAGGAATTCACCTGATGACAACAGCGCACTCTGCCGCGCGGCCCACCCGCGTGCGTATCTGGATCCTCTGCCTGATCCTGTTTCTTTCGGTGGTGGCCTACGCCGATCGCTCGATCCTGTCGATCTCCGGATCGGCGATAAAAGATGAGTTTGGACTGTCGGCGATCCAGCTCGGCCTGATCCTCTCCGCATTTAGCTGGGCCTATGTGATCGGCCAGATCCCCGGCGGCCTGCTGCTTGACCGCTTCGGGGCGAAAAAAGTTTACGGCATCACGCTGGCGCTCTGGTCGCTTTCCACTATTGCGATGGGCTTCGTTGGCGAGATGGCGGGCGGTATGACCGCCGCGCTGGCGCTGATGTTTACGCTGCGTTTTGCGCTGGGGCTGATAGAAGCGCCCGCCTTCCCGGCGAACGCGCGCGTGGTGATTATGTGGTTTCCCGGCGCAGAACGCGGCCGCGCCTCCGCGCTGTTTAGCACGGCGCAGTACTTCGCCGTGGCTATTTTCTCGCCGCTTTCCGGCTGGCTGGTGTCGCGCTTCGGCTGGGAGTGGCCCTTCTTCGTGCTGGGCGGTATCGGCGTGCTGGCGGTATTTGTCTGGGCGGCCTATATGCGCGAGCCGCGCAAGCATCCCGGCGTCTCCGAAAGCGAACTGAACTATATCGTCGAGGGCGGGGCGCTAGTGGATATCGATGCGCCCCATACCCTGAAGGCGCGGCCTGCGCTGAACAAGAAGATGTTCAAAACCCTGCTCTCCAGCCGCATGCTCTGGTGCGCCTATCTCGGTCAGTACTGCACCATCGCGCTCAGCTACTTTTTCATTACCTGGTTTCCTATCTATCTGGTGCAGGCGCGCGGCATGAATATTATGGACGCCGGTTTCGCCACTATCGCGCCCGCGCTGTTCGGCTTTCTCGGCGGCATCAGCGGCGGCTATATCTCCGACATGCTGATTAAACGCGGCTGGAGCCTCTCCTGGGCGCGCAAAACGCCGTTTATCATCGGCATGCTGATGGCGGCGTCGCTGGTAATGGCGGCGGTGATCCCGAGCAACCTCGGCATTATCGCCATTATGTCTTTCGCCTTCTTCGGCAAGGGCGTAGCAGCGGGCGCAGGAACCTGGACGGTCATTAGCGACACCGCGCCGAAAGAGGCGGTCGGCCTTGCAGGCGGCATCTTCAACGGCGTCAGCAATATCGCCGGCTTCGTCACGCCGCTGCTGTTCGGCGTGATTGTCGGGCTGACCGGCAGCTACAGCATCGGGCTGGGATTTGTCGGCGCGCACTGCGTGGTCGCCGCGCTGCTGTTCCTGTTCGTGATGGGACCGATCGTGCGCGTCGGCGAAACGCAGACGCCGGAAGCGGCGCGCGAGGCGCAAAAAGCGGCGCACGGCATCAAGGCGATATAAGGTTTCCGCCAGGTCGGCGCGCTGCGCCGACCACCGACCACTTCATTCTCACTGAAGAAAATTTGCTCACTTGCCGATACCTCTCTACCAGGAGCGATCCTTAGGAGAGATATCGTGATTAAACAAATCACCGTCGACGAGCTGCGGCCAGGGATGTTTATCCATAAGCTCGAGGTCTGGTGGATTAAAGATAAACGCATTCGCAATCAGATGCTGGTAACCGATCCGCGGCAGATCGCGATGCTGCGCAACGAAGGGATCCAGCGGCTCTGGATCGATCTGAATCGATCGGTGCAGGCGCCTGCCGCGCCGTCGGCGGATAAAAAACCTGTCGAACGCACGCCCTTTTTTCAGGAGCTGGACCAGGCGCAGCAGATTTTCCAGCAGGGCAAAACGCAGGTAATGGCGATGTTCAATGAGGCGCGCCTCGGCCATCGTCTGAACCTGGCGGGCATGCTGGATCTGGTGGACGAGATCGCCGGCTCTATCCGGCGCGAACCGACCGCGCTGCTGAGCGTGGCGCGCCTCAAAAACCATGACGATTACACCTGGCTGCACTCTATGGCGGTTTGCGGGCTGATGATTACGCTGGCGCAGCAGCTCGGGCTGGATGACAAACAGGTGCGGCGCGTCGGCATGGGCGGGCTGCTGCATGACGTCGGCAAGGCGGCGGTGCCGCTGGAGATCCTCAACAAGCCTGGCAAGCTCAGCGACGAAGAGTTCGAGGTGATGCGCCAGCATCCGGTGGTGGGCGCGCAGATGCTGATGGAGGCGGACGCTGACGCCGATCTGCTGGATATCGCCCTGCATCATCATGAAAAGGTTGACGGCAGCGGCTATCCGCACCGGCTGAAAGGTGACGAGATTTCGCTCTACTCGCGCATGGCGGCGGTGTGCGACGTTTATGACGCGCTCACGTCGACGCGCGTCTACCGCAAGGGCTGGACGCCCGCCGAAGCGATGCACAATATGCTGAACTGGCGCGGCCACTTCGACCAGCAGCTCCTGCACCTCTTCGTGCGCGCCATCGGCATCTACCCGGTGGGGTCGCTGGTACGGCTGGCATCGGGACGCGTCGCGCTGGTGGTAAAGGCGGGCGAGCAATCGCTGCTGAAACCGGTGGTGCACGCCTTCTGGTCGCTGCATGCGCAGCGCGAAGTCAGGCCCGAACGCGTCGATCTCGGCGACAGCTTCTGCACCGACAGCATTATCGGCGCAGAAGAGAGCCCGCTATGGAAAGATGCCGATCTCAATCGCGTCTGGGCGCTGGCGAGTTAAAAATCGACGCTGGCGCGCAGCGCGATCTCGCGCGGCTCGCCCACCGCGACGCGCAGATTGTTGCCGCTGGACGGGTAATAGGTTTTGTCGAACAGGTTGTTGACGTTGACCTGCCACTTCACGCGGTAGCCGTTAAGCGGCGTTTGCCAGGCGACAAAAGCGTCCGCCACCGTGTAATCATCCAGATAAAAGCTGTTGGCCGCATCGCCGGGACGGCGACCGACGTAGCGCGCGCCGACGCCGGCGCGCAAATCGTCTGCCGCCAGCAGGCCGGTGGCGCCGAAGTCGTTGGTCAGGAACAGCGCGGCGGTATGGCGCGCGGTATTGCTCATGGCGTTGCCGTTATTCGCCGGATCGGCGGTGACGCGCGCATCGGTCCAGGCGTAGCTGCCCACCAGGCTGAGCGAGTCGGTCAGCTTGCCCGCCAGATCCAGCTCGACCCCCTGCGAACGCACCTTCCCGGCGGTGCGCGTTACGCTCTCGCCATCCACCAGCTCATCCACCATCACGTTACGCTTCTGAATATCAAACAGCGCCAGCGTGCCGGTCACCCCGTTGGGCAGATCGATCTTGCCGCCGACTTCCCAGGCTTTGCCCAGCTCCGGCGGCAGCGCGCCGATCTCGGTGGCGATAGAGGAGTTAGGCTTAAAAGATTCGGTATAGCTCGCGTAGAGGCTCGACCAGCTGTTGAGGCTGTAAACCACGCCGGCGCGCGGCACCAGCCGGCTGTCAGAACTGCGGGTGCGGGCGATGAACGGACGGCCTTTGCCCGCCATGACGTCGAAGCTATCGTAGCGCAGGCCGCCCAGCAGCAGCCAGTTCGGCGTCAGGCGGATGGCATCCTGCAAAAAGAGGCCGCGGCTGTCGATATTCTCGCGCTGATCGCTATCGGCGGCGCTCACCGTCGAGCTGGACGACATCTCGTCATACACCGGATGCCAGATATTGAAGCGGCTATTTTTCTTGCCGCGCAGCATATCGCCGCGGAAGGTGCGGTCAGCTTCGTAATCGAATCCCGCCAGCAGCTGATGATTGACGCGGCCCCAGTCGACGTCGCCGTTGAGCGTCAGCTGCACCATCTGCGAGCGGCTCTGCGCGTCGCCGGTGGCGTCGGCCTGACGCGTCAGCACGCCGGTATCGGCGTTGAACGCGGTGGCGCGCGCCTGATGGTCGCTGTAGGTATTGCGCGTAAAGCTGTAGTTGAGATGCGCCGTCCAGCTGTCGTTGAGGATGCGATCGGCAGCCAGCGTCAGGGTATCCTGATCGCCGCGCGTGGCGTTGAAACGCTCGTCGAAGCGCTCTTCGCGCGGCGTGTTCACCGGCTTGCCGGTTTTGGGATTGATTACCGTGCCGCGATCGAACGGCACCAGGTACTCCATATGTTCCCAGGCGACGCGCAGGGTGGTGCTCTCGCCAAACCACATCAGCGACGGCGCAACCACCGTCTGGCGCGTGCGGCCGAAATTACGCCAGTAATCGGTCTCATCGTGATCGACGATTAGCCGTCCGGCAAAGCCGCTGGTGCCGAGCGGGCCGGTGACGTCGAGCTGCCCGCCGCCGCCGCCGAAGCTGCTGTAGCGGCCCTCCAGATGCGTCTGCGGCGTCAGCAGCGGCTTCTTGCTGATGATATTGACCAGGCCGCCCGGCTCGTTCATGCCGTAGAGCATGGAAGAGGGGCCTTTCAGCACCTCGACGCGTTCGCTGGTGGGGGTAAAGTTGCGCGCCTGAATCGAGCGCACGCCGTCGCGCAGAATAGAGCCGTCGCGGTTATCGCCGAAGCCGCGCTTGATCAGCGCATCCTGCGTGCCGCCCAGCGTATTGGCCTGGGTAATGCCGCTGACGAATTTTACCGCGTTGTCGAGATCCTGCGCGGCGCTGTCCTGCAGCACCTGCTGCTGCACCACGGTGACGTTCTGCGGCGTGTCGATAATCTTTGCCGGCGCGCGCGTGGCGGTCACGCTGCTGTGCGGCTGGTAGCCATCTTCCTGCGACGCTGCGTCCTGCGTGACCAGCAGCGTGGTTTCCTGCGCGTGCAGGCTGCCAGAGAGCAGCGCGCCGCCCAGCAGGAGAGAAGAGAGGGGTTTCATTGCGGTAACTGGCTCCAGAAGGTTCCTGATAAATTCAGCGGCAGAAAGCGCTGATAAAGTTGTTCAAGCGTGCGGTGCGGATCGAGGTCGGCAAACAGCTGCGGATAGAGCGCTTTTGCGAAGAGCTCTACCGCCACCACGTGCCACGGGCTGAGATAAAAGTTGTGCCACAGGCCGTACGCGCGGTGGTTTTTCACCGCTTCAAGCTGGCTGAGAACCGGCTGCGCGGCGAGCAGCCTTTGCAGGCTGGCGGTCGCCCGATCGGCGTCGATTTCCGGGCCGAGCTGCAGCGTGTTGTCGTTGTCCGCGTCCGCCATGCCGGTCGCGATATAGACCTGCGGCGGCTGCGCCAGCGCCTGTTCGGGATTGATCTCGCCGAACACCCCTTTTACCGCGCCGGCGGCGATATTGTCGCCGCCGGCAAAGGCGAGCAGCTGGCCGAGATTGCCGTTGACCGCCGTGGTGCAGCAGGTGTCGCGGCGGCCCAGATGCAGATGCAGCATCACGCGGGTTTTCGCGCCCTGATAGCTCGCCAGCCGGGCGCGCACCTTATCCATGTGCTGCTGATAGAAATCGATAAACGCCTGCGCGCGCTGCGGCTGGTCGAACACCTCGCCCAGAATTTTCAGGCTCGGCACCGTGTTGTTGAGCAGATCAACGCGCAGGTCGACATAAATCACCGGAATATTGACCTGCTGCATCAGCTGGCGGAAATGCGCCTCTTCCGCGCCGCTTTTCGCCAGGCGCGGCAGGATAATCAGATCGGGTTTCAGCCTGATCACCTGTTCAGGGTTAAGGTCGCGCAGCGCGCCAGTGCCGAGCTGCGGCACTGCCTCGATCGCCGGGAACGCGGTGGTGAACTGGCGCCAGCTTTGCGGATCGTACTTCGCCATATCCGCCGGCCAGCCTGCGATACGCGCCGCCGGATTGCCGGGCACGATCAGCGCCAGGGTATAAAGCATGCGGCTTTCGCCCAGAATGATGCGCTGGGGACGATCGGGCAGGGTCACGCGCTGGCCGGTGATGTCGACGATCGATTTGGCGACGGCGCCGGCGCTGCATAGCAGCAGCATCAGAGAAAAAAGAAAACGCATCACAATTATTTCGCAAGGAAATCGAAATGATAATGAATATCAATCGTCTTCACAATGGCGTCGGGGCCGTTGCATTGCGCCGCTGGGTTTTATAACTAAAAAAAGGCGGCAGCGCGCCGTCATCTGCCTGTTTTTCAGCCATTTTTATAACTTTTTTACGCCCGCCCTCTGCAATTTAACCGCTTCTTTATACCGATGCGCGCAGGCTAACGCGAAACCCTGATCCCTCTGGAGGTCGCTGTGAGCGTGGGCGTAATAACCGGCATCGTGCTGGTGTTTTTGTTACTGGGCTACCTGATTTATGCCCTGCTGAATGCGGAGGCGTTTTGATGGCCGCCAATGCGTTTTTACTGATTGCCGTTTTTCTCGCGGCGTTAATGGCGCTGGCGCAGCCGCTGGGGCGCGGGCTGGCCGTGCTGATCGCCGATAAGCCGGTGCTGCCGGGCGTCGAGCGCCCGCTCTGGCGTCTGCTCGGCGCGGAGGCGCCGACCATGCGCTGGCCGCACTACCTGCTGGCGATCCTGCTGTTTAACCTGCTCGGCCTGCTGCTGCTGACGGCGATACTGCTGCTGCAGGATCGGCTGCCGCTCAATCCGCAGCAGCTGCCCGCGCTGAGCTGGCATCTGGCGCTCAATACCGCGGTCAGCTTCGTTACCAATACCAACTGGCAGTCCTACGGCGGGGAGAGCACCCTGAGCTACTTCAGCCAGATGGTCGGCCTGACGGTGCAGAACTTCGTGTCGGCAGCGACCGGCATCGCGGTGGCGTTCGCGCTCATCCGCGGTTTCGCCAGCCGCGCCACCGATACGCTCGGCAACGCGTGGCGCGATCTGACGCGCATCACGCTCTACGTACTGCTGCCGATCAGCCTGCTGATGGCGCTGCTGTTCGTCAGCCAGGGCAGCATTCAGAACTTCCTGCCGTACCACGCCGTCACCACGCTGGAAGGGGCGCAGCAGACGCTGGCGATGGGGCCGGTGGCGTCGCAGGAAGCGATCAAGATGCTGGGCACCAACGGCGGCGGCTTCTTTAACGTCAACTCGGCGCATCCGTTCGAGAACCCCAATGCGCTGACCAACTTTGTGCAGATGCTGGCGATATTTCTCATCCCGGCGGCGCTCTGCTTCGCTTTCGGCTATGCGGTGCGCGACCGTCGCCAGGGCCATATGCTGCTCTGGGCGATGTCGCTGATGTTCGTCGTAGCGGTAGTCGCGGTGATGTGGGCGGAAACGCGCGGCAACCCGCACCTGCTGGCGCTCGGCGCCGACAGCGCTCTCAACATGGAAGGCAAAGAGACGCGCTTCGGCATTCTTAACTCCAGCCTGTTCGCGGTGATCACCACCGCTGCGTCGTGCGGCGCGGTGAATGCGATGCACGACTCCTTCACCGCGCTGGGCGGCATGGTGCCGATGTGGCTAATGCAGCTGGGCGAGGTGGTGTTCGGCGGCGTCGGCGCGGGCCTGTACGGCATGCTGCTCTTCGTGGTGCTGGCGGTGTTTATCGCGGGCCTGATGATTGGTCGCACGCCGGAGTATCTGGGCAAAAAGGTCGACGTGCGCGAAATGAAGATGACCGCGCTGGCGATTCTGGTGACGCCGACGCTGGTGCTGCTCGGCACCGCGCTGGCGATGATGACCGACGCGGGCCGCGCTGGCATGGCGAATCCCGGCATTCACGGCTTCAGCGAAGTGCTCTACGCCGTCTCCTCCGCCGCCAATAACAACGGCAGCGCCTTCGCGGGGCTGAGCGCCAACACGCCGTTCTGGAACCTGCTGCTGGCGTTCTGCATGCTGGTCGGCCGCTTCGGCATCATCATTCCGGTGATGGCGCTGGCGGGCAGCATGGCGGTGAAAAAGGCGCAGCCGGTGGGCAACGGCACGCTGCCGACGCACGGTCCGCTGTTTATCGCGCTGCTGATCGGCGCGGTGCTGCTGGTGGGCGCGCTGACCTTTATTCCCGCTCTGGCGCTGGGTCCAGTCGCCGAGCATCTGCAACTTCTTCAGGGTACGCACTCATGAGTCGTCAACAACAGGCGCTGAACGGCGCACTGATGCGCGTCGCGCTGGTCGACGCGCTGAAAAAGCTGGATCCGCGCGTGCAGTTCCGCAATCCGGTGATGTTCGTGGTCTGGCTCGGCAGCCTGCTCACTACGCTGCTGGCGCTGGGCATGGCGGGCGGCTGGCTCGACGGCCGCGCCAGCTTTACCGGCGCCATCGCCCTCTGGCTCTGGTTCACCGTGCTGTTCGCCAACTTCGCCGAAGCGCTGGCGGAAGGGCGCAGCAAGGCGCAGGCGAGCAGCCTGAAAGGGGTCAAGAAAACCAGCTTTGCGAAAAAACTGACTGAGCCGCGCCATGGCGGCCAGTGGCAGCAGGTCTCTGCCGACAGCCTGCGCAAAGGGGATATCGTGCTGGCGGAGGCGGGCGATATTATTCCCTGCGACGGCGAAGTGCTGGAGGGCGGCGCCTCGGTGGACGAGAGCGCCATCACCGGCGAATCCGCGCCGGTGATCCGCGAATCAGGCGGCGACTTCGCCTCGGTAACCGGCGGCACGCGCATTCTTTCCGACTGGCTGGTGATCCAGTGCAGCGTCAATCCGGGCGAGACCTTTCTCGATCGCATGATCGCCATGGTGGAAGGGGCGAAGCGGCGGAAAACGCCCAACGAGATTGCGCTGACGATTCTGCTGGTGTCGCTGACCATCGTGTTTCTGCTGGCGACCGCCACCCTGTGGCCTTTCTCGGCGTGGGGCGGCGCGCCGGTCAGCGTCACGGTGCTGGCGGCGCTGCTGGTCTGTTTGATTCCGACCACCATCGGCGGCCTGCTCTCCGCCATCGGCGTGGCGGGCATGAGCCGCATGCTGGGCGCCAACGTGATCGCCACCAGCGGTCGCGCGGTCGAGGCGGCGGGCGACGTCGACGTGCTGATGCTGGACAAGACCGGCACTATTACGCTCGGCAACCGCCAGGCGACGCAGTTTCTGCCCGCGCCGGGCGTCAGCGAAGAGCAGCTGGCCGACGCGGCGCAGCTCGCCTCGCTGGCGGATGAGACGCCCGAGGGACGCAGCATCGTGGTGCTGGCGAAACAGCGCTTCAACCTGCGCGAGCGCGACCTTAACAGTCTGGGCGCGAGCTTTATTCCCTTCTCGGCGCAGACGCGCATGAGCGGCGTCAACGTGCAGGACCGGCTGATCCGCAAAGGCGCGGTGGACGCGGTGAAACGCCATATCGAAGCCAACAGCGGCCGCTTCCCGGCGGAGGTCAACGCGCTGGTGGAAGAGGTGGCGCGCGCCGGCGGCACGCCGCTGGTGGTGTCGGAAGGGGCGAAGGTGCTGGGCGTGGTGGCGCTAAAAGATATCGTGAAAGGCGGCATCAAAGAGCGTTTCGCCGAGCTGCGCAAGATGGGCATCAAAACCGTAATGATCACCGGCGACAACCCGCTGACCGCGGCGGCGATCGCGGCGGAGGCGGGCGTCGACGACTTCCTGTCGGAAGCGACGCCGGAAGCCAAGCTGGCGCTGATCCGCCAGTATCAGGCGGAAGGCCGGCTGGTGGCGATGACCGGCGACGGCACCAACGACGCCCCGGCGCTGGCGCAGGCTGACGTGGCGGTGGCGATGAACTCCGGCACCCAGGCGGCGAAAGAGGCGGGCAACATGGTGGATCTCGACTCCAACCCCACCAAGCTGCTGGAGGTGGTGCATATCGGCAAGCAGATGCTGATGACGCGCGGCTCGCTCACTACCTTCAGCATCGCCAACGACGTCGCTAAATATTTCGCCATTATCCCGGCGGCCTTCGCGGCGACCTATCCGCAGCTCAACCTGCTGAACGTCATGCATCTGCATTCGCCGTCGTCGGCGATTCTTTCGGCGGTGATTTTTAACGCGCTGGTGATCGTCTTCCTGATCCCGCTGGCGCTGAAGGGCGTGAGCTACCGGCCGCTGAGCGCCGCGGCGCTGCTGCGCCGCAACCTGCTGATCTACGGCCTGGGCGGCCTGCTGGTGCCCTTTATCGGCATTAAAGCCATCGACCTGCTGCTGGTGCTGCTGGGTCTGGTATAAGGAGAAAAAAATGAGTCAGTTACGTCCGGCAATGTTAGTTTTACTGCTGCTCACCCTGATCACCGGCGTGGGGTATCCTTTACTCACCACCGGCCTGGCCCAGTGGCTGTTTCCGGCGCAGGCCAACGGCTCGCTGATCGAAGAACGCGGTTCGGCGCTGATTGGCCAGAATTTTACCCGACCCGGCTATTTCTGGGGGCGGCCGTCGGCAACCGGCGACGCGCCCTATAATCCGCTGGCGTCGAGCGGCAGCAATCTGGCGGCAAGCAATCCGGCGCTGGACAAGGCGGTGGCGGAACGCGTCGCCGCGCTGCGCGCCGCCAATCCGCTCTCGCCGCAGGCGGTGCCGGTGGATTTGGTGACCGCCTCGGCCAGCGGCCTGGATCCGGCGATTTCGCCCGCCGCCGCGCACTGGCAGGCGCCGCGCGTCGCCACCGCGCGTCAGCTGCCGCTGAAAACGGTAGAGGATTTAATCGACGCCAATACGGAGCGGCCGCTGCTCGCCTTTAGCGGCGATCCCACCGTCAACGTGCTGCGGCTTAATCTGGCGCTGGACGCGCTGACTCAACCCTGAAGGACGCAATGAACGACGAACGCGAACGCCCCGATCCCGACGCGCTGCTGTTGCAGCAGGCCGACAGCCATCGCGGCAAGCTGAAAATCTACTTCGGCGCCTGCGCGGGCGTAGGCAAAACCTACGCCATGCTGCAGGAGGCGCAGCGGCTGCGCGCGCAGGGGCTCGACGTGCTGATCGGCGTGGTAGAGACGCACGGGCGGGAAGAGACCGCTAGTCTGCTGGATGGGCTCGCGGTGCTGCCGCGGCGCGCCACCGGCCGCTCGCGTCATGCCGAGTTCGACCTTGACGCGGCGCTGGCGCGCCACCCGGCGGTGATCCTGATGGACGAGCTGGCGCACACCAACGTGCAGGGATCGCGCCATCCCAAGCGCTGGCAGGATATCGACGAGCTGCTGGATGCGGGCATCGACGTGATCACCACCGTCAACGTGCAGCACCTGGAAAGCCTCAACGACGTGGTGGGCGGCGTCACCGGCATTCGCGTACGCGAAACCGTTCCCGACCCCTTTTTCGACAGCGCCGATGAAGTGGTGCTGGTGGATCTGCCGCCGGACGATCTGCGCCAGCGCCTGAAAGAGGGCAAGGTCTACGTCGGCGATCGCGCAGAGCGCGCTATTGAAAACTTCTTTCGCAAGGGCAATCTGTTCGCCCTGCGCGAACTGGCGCTGCGGCGCACCGCCGACCGCGTGGACGATCAGATGCGCGCCTGGCGCGACCAGCAGGGGCGCGACCGCGTCTGGCACACGCGCGACGCCATTCTGCTCTGCATCGGCGACGACTCCGGCAGCGAAAAGCTGGTGCGCACCGCCGCACGGCTGGCGGCGCGGCTCGGCAGCGAGTGGCACGCGGTCTATGTGGAGACGCCGCGCCTTAACCGACTGCCGGAAGCGCGGCGGCGCGCCGTTCTGAAAACCCTGCAGCTGGCGCAGGAGCTGGGCGCAGAGACCGCCACGCTCTCCGATCCCGACGAGGCGCAGGCGGTGCTGCGCTACGCCCGCGAACATAACCTTGGCAAGATCGTTACCGGCCGTCGCCCGCTGCGACGCTGGCATCGCGACAGTTTCGCCACGCGCCTCGGCAAGCTGGGGCCAGATCTCGATCTGCTGGTGGTGGCGCTTGACGAGCCTGTCGCCGAGGCCTCGACGTTAGCGGACGCGCGCGTCGGCGGTGACCGCTGGCGCCTGCCGCTGCGCGGCGTGCTGATGGCGCTGCTGCTCTGCATTGTGGTCACCGCCGCCGGGCGCTGGCTGCTGGACGGCTTCGATACCGCCAACGGCGTGATGATCTACCTGCTGGCGGTGGTGATTATCGCGCTGCGCTACGGGCGCTGGCCGTCGGTGATCGCCACGGTAATGAATATTCTCGCCTTCGACCTATTTTTCGTCGCGCCGACCGGCACGGTGGCGGTCTCCGACCTGCAGTATCTGGTGACCTTCGCGGTGATGCTGGCCGTCGGCGTGATTGTCGGCAACCTGACCGCCGGCGTGCGCTATCAGGCGCGCGTGGCGCGCTACCGCGAGCAGCGCGCACGTCACCTCTACGAGATGGCGAAGTCGCTGGGCAGCGCGCTGACGCCTGAAGATATCGCCGCCACTACTCAGCGCGTTATCGACGTCACGCTGCAGGCGCGCAGTCTGCTGCTGCTGCCGAACGAACAGGGCGAGCTGGTGGCGACGGGCGCGGCGACGCCAGGCAGCGAGCCGGATCGCGCCATCGCCAGGTGGAGCTACAGTAAGGGCCAGCCCGCAGGCGCGGGCACCGATACGCTACCCGCCGTGCCCTACCAGATCCTGCCGCTAAAGAGCGGCGCGCACTGCCGCGGGCTGCTGGTAGTAGAGCCGCAGAACCTGCGCCAGCTGATGATCCCGGAGCAGCAGCGGCTGGTGGAGACCTTTACCGTGCTGATCGCCAACGCGCTGGAGCGGATGGCGCTGTCGCAGAGCGAGGCGGCGTCGCGGCTGGCGGCGGAGCGCGAACAGCTGCGCAACGCGCTGCTCTCCGCGCTGTCGCACGATCTGCGCACGCCGCTCACCGTGCTGTTCGGCCAGGCGGAGATGTTGATGCTGGACCTGGCGAGCGAAGAGTCGAAGTATGTAACGCAGGCGAACCAGATCCGCGAGCAGACGCTAAGCACTATCCGGCTGGTCAGCAATATGCTCGATATGGCGCGCATTCAGTCGGGCGGTCTGAACCTGCGCGAAGAGTGGCTGGCGCTCGATGAGGTGATCGGCGGCGCGCTAAGCAGCATGGCACCGTCGCTGAAAGGGCACGGCGTTACGCTCGACCTGCCGTCGGAGCTGGTGCTGATCAAAGGCGACAGCGCGCTGCTGGAGCGCGTGCTGACCAACCTGATCGAGAACAGCCTGAAATATGCGGGCAACAGCGCGCAGCGCGGCATTCGCGCCTGGCGCGACGGCGATCGGCTGGAAATAGCGGTATGGGACAACGGGCCGGGCATCGCCGACAAAGACCTGACGCGTATCTTCGATAAGTTCGCGCGCGGCGATAAAGAGTCGTCGGTGCCGGGCGTCGGACTGGGGCTGGCGATCTGCAAAACCATCGTGGAGAGCCACGGCGGGCGCATCTGGGCGGAGAACCGCAGCGAGGGCGGCGTCGCATTCCGTCTCTCTTTGCCGCTGCCGCCCGCGCCTGAAATTTCTGAAGAGGCGCTGAAATAACTTCACAGAGGATGGGTTATACTGCCTCACCTGTCTGATTACCTGTGGGAAATTATGGAACGTTTTACCGAAAACCTGATGTATGCGTCGCGCTGGTTGCTGGCTCCGGTTTACATTGGACTTTCGCTGGGTTTGCTGGCGCTGACGATTAAGTTTTTCGAAGAAATTTTTCACCTGCTGCCCAATATTCTCAGCATTGCGGAAAACGATCTGATCCTGCTGCTGCTGTCGCTGGTCGATATGACGCTGGTGGGCGGCCTGCTGGTGATGGTGATGCTCTCGGGCTATGAGAACTTCGTCTCTAAGCTCGATATCGACGACCATAAAGAGAAGCTGAGCTGGCTCGGCAAGATGGATTCCGGCTCGCTGAAAAACAAGGTCGCGGCCTCGATCGTCGCCATCTCCTCTATTCATCTGCTGCGCGTGTTTATGGAAGCGCGCAACGTGCCCAACGACAAGCTGATGTGGTACGTGATCATCCATCTGACCTTTGTGCTGTCCGCCTTTGTGATGGGCTGGCTGGACAATATGTCGAAAAACGAGAAGAAGTCCGCGTAACGACTAAGAGGCGATTGCGCCTCTTAGCGCTTAAACGTCCCGGCTGGCCGCGTGCCGGTCAGCTGCGGCATCACCTCTCGCACCATCTCGAAAAACTTCTGCAGGCGCGCCGGATAGTAGCTTGCCCAGGGATAGGTCAGCCAGACCGGCAGAGGCGGCGCCTGCCACTGCGGTGTCAGCTGCACCAGTTCGCCGCGCGCTAAATCTTCCTGCACCACCCACGACGACATAATCGCCGCGCCCATGCCCATTAATGCCGCTTTGCGCACCGCGTAGAGGCTGTCGCTGCTCAGGCGCGGCGCAATCGCCATATTGACCGGCTGGCCGTCGTCAACCCGTTGTAACGCAATCTCGTTACGGTAAAAGCTGGTCAGCGCCAGCCAGGGCAGCGTCGCCAGCTGCTCCACGGCGTCGACCGGCGCGTGCCGCGCCAGCAGATCGGGCGAGGCCACCACGATGCGCGGCACTTCCGCCAGCAAAATCGCCACGATAGCGGGATCGCTCAGCGCGCCGACCTGAATCGCGCAGTCGACATTCTCGGCGATAAAGTCGGGCGTACGATCGTTGAGCATCCACTCCACGTTAAGACGCGGATAGCGCATCAGGTATTCCACCAGCGGCGCGACCAGCTGATCCTGGCCAAAGGCGTGCGGCGCGCGCACCCGCAGCGTGCCGACCGGTTCGTCGTTGGCGTGGGTCAGCTCATCCTCCAGCGCGTGCCAGGTCGCCAGCAGCTGGCGCGCATGGGCGTAGCAGCGTTCGCCGTCGTCGGTCAGCTTGAGCGCGTGGGTGGTGCGCATGATCAGCTTCAGCCCAAGACGCTGCTCCAGCGCCTGCAGCCGACGGCTGATGGTGGGCTGGGTGGTGTTGAGTTGTGCGGCCGCGGCCGACAGACTGCCGCTTTCCACGATGCGGATAAAGGTCTGCATCAGTTCAATACGATCGGGACTGGATAAGTTGCTCATACGCACCACGCATAACAGTTTTGCCTTTTACCAGTCTACCGCGTATGGCGGCAATCCGCTTTACTAAGCGCCATACCCCTGTGGAGATGATGATAATGTCAGCGATTAACAGCATTACGGCCAGCCCGGCCGAAAGATTGCCTGGTCCCCTGGTCTTTACCCTTGCCGCAGGCGCAGGGTTGAGCGTGGCCTCGATTTACTACAGCCAGCCGATGCTGGATATCATCGGCAAACAGTTTAACGTCGGCGTCGGCGCGGTCGGTATGGTGCCGATGCTGACGCAAATGGGCTATGCGCTGGGCATTCTGCTGCTGGCGCCGCTGGGCGACCGTCACGATCGCCGCGCCATCATCCTGATTAAAGGGCTACTGCTGGTGGCGGCGCTGTTGCTGTGCGGCTTCTCCGGCGGCCTGAACGCGCTGCTGATCGCCAGCTTCGCAACCGGCCTGACGGCGACGGTGGCGCAGGATATCGTGCCAGCCTCCGCCGCACTGGCGCCCGAGCGCAGCCGCGGCAAGACGGTCGGCACGGTGATGACCGGCCTGCTGGTGGGCATTCTGCTGTCGCGGGTGGTGAGCGGCGTCGTGGCGGAGTATTTCGGCTGGCGCGCCATGTACTGGCTGGCGGCGGCGCTGGTGCTTTTCATCAGCCTGACGCTGTGGCGCGCGCTGCCGCGCTTTACGCCCGGCACCTCGGTAAGCTATCCGCGGCTGCTGCTGTCGCTGGCGCATCTCTGGCAGCATCATCAGACGCTGCGTCGCGCGGCGCTGGCGCAGGGCCTGTTGTCGGTCGGTTTCAGCGCCTTCTGGTCGACGCTGGCGCTGATGCTTAGCGATCGCTTCCACCTCGACAGCGCGGTTGCAGGCGCCTTCGGCCTGGCGGGCGCGGCGGGCGCAATGGCCGCGCCGCTGGCGGGCAGCATCGCCGACCGTATCGGTCCGGCGCGCGTCACCATCGTCGGCGCCGGGCTGGTCACCGTCTCCTTCGCGCTGATGTTCCTGCTGCCTGCGCTGCCGATCTCTGCCCAGCTGGCGCTGATCGTGCTCAGCACAATCGGCTTCGACTTAGGCGTGCAGGCCACGCTGGTGGCGCATCAGACGCTGGTTTACAGCCTGGCGCCGGAAGCGCGCAGCCGCCTTAACGCGCTGCTGTTTACTGTGGTGTTTATCGGCATGGCGACCGGCGCCGCGCTGGGCAGTCTGGCGCTGGCGCGCTGGGGCTGGAACGGCGTCGTGACGCTCGCCACGCTGGCTGGCGCCGCCAGTTTCGCGCTTCGCCTGGCGAGCCGGCACCTGAAGAACTGATCCCGCTTTCGCGCTCTTGTGCCAGGATTAAACATAATCTTTAGGGAAAACGGAGCGTTATGAACTTTCTTGCCTGGATGGCGGCCACCGGCTGCCTTCTGTTATTAATGTCGCTGGCGTCGGGATGGATCCATCGCGGGCCGGTGACGTCGTTTGGGCTTTACCTGTTGGCCGGGATCCTCTGCGGACCCTGGGTGTTCGACGTCGTGCAGATCGATATTCTGAAACATTCGGAAGCCGCCGCGCATATCACCGAGATCACCATGGCGGCCTCGCTGTTTATCACCGGGCTGAAGCTGCGCCTGCCGCTGCGCGCGCACAGCTGGCGCCTCGGCATGCGGCTCGCCTTTCCGGCGATGCTGCTGACGGTCGGCGGCATGACGCTGCTGGCGCACTGGCTGGTGGGCTTCGACTGGCCGCTGGCGCTGGCGTTCGGCGCCATCGTCGCGCCGACCGATCCGGTGCTGGCGAGCCTGATTTCCGTTAACGACGCGCGCGACGACGATGCGCTGCGCGTGGCGCTCTCCAGCGAAGCGGGCATGAATGACGGATCGGCGCTGCCATTGCTGGTGCTGGCGCTGCTGCTGTTTAACGGCGAAAGCCTTACCTGGAGCAGCTTTGGGCACTGGACGGCAGTCGAAGTCATCTGGGGAATCGGCGCCGGACTGGGACTCGGCTTTCTTTTCGGCCGCCTTGTGGGTTTGCTGGCGGCACGACTGCGCAGCGCGCACGGCGATGTGGCGCCCAATGATTTTCTCGCGCTCGCGCTGATTGCATTGAGCTATGCGGCAGCCGAAACCATTGGTGCGTCTGGCTTCCTGGCGACCTTTGCCGCTGGCGTCGGGCTGCGTCGCGCCGAGCTGCGCGTGTTTAAAGCCTATCAGCCTGAAGAATTAAGCGAAGAAGAACGCGTGCTGCCTGCCGAAGCGCTGGTTAATCCCAACAACCGTCTGGAGCACGCGGGTGAAAGCGGCGGTATGGTGAAATCGGTCGGGCTGGTGGTCAGCGATGCGCTTTCGTTTGGTGATACCATTGAGCGGTTGCTGGCGGCGGCGATGATGGTGGTGCTGGGCGTGACGCTTGCCCACCACTGGAACCTCGACGGCATCCTGTTGGGACTGGCATTATTTATCGTGGTGCGACCGCTGGCGGTCTGGCTGACGACGCTGCGCTGCGGCATTCCGCCGGTGCGCCGTCTGCTGATCGGCTGGCTGGGGATTCGCGGTATCGGCAGTATTAACTACATCGCCTTTGCCTGGGTACACGGCATGGCGGGACAACAGGCCGAAACAATGGTTGATATGGCGCTGACACTGGTGGTGTGCAGCATCGTCATTCATGGCGTGACGGTCACGCCGCTGCTGAACTGGCGCTCGGCGCGCCTTTCCGCCCGGCAGAACGAAGAGTAGACCGTCATCAGGTTAAAACAGGAGTGGATATGAAAAAGTCGTTATTGATTTTACTGGGGATGCTGGCTTCATCTGCCGCGCTGGCCGCTGACGATGAGAGCAACATCCCGCAGGAGAACGTCTATGCCAGCAAGCTGTGCCATATCGTCAGCGGGGAGACGCAGGTCGGCACGGCGGATTCCTACGTGCAGAAAATGAAGAGCTATACGGCGATGAGCAAATCCTCCAGCGCGATGAACCAGCCGGAGTTTGATGAAGATATTGCTAACGAAGTGGCGAACGCCTGGCTGCAGCTGGGCGAAGAGGAACGCGGCAAACTCCGCGCCGACGAACAGCTGTGCGAGCAAACGGTGATGACGCAGTTTCAGCAGGAAGATTAAACCGCTTATTTACTCTGCACAAACGCGCCTCAGGGCGCGTTTTTTTGTGGCATTTTGTGCCGAATTGCGTACATAATCGCCAGCGATTGATATGCGTCACATAATAACAGCGCCGCCGCAGACAGGCGCGTCTGAATCAGCTACTGGCATTGACTCAACGGGCATCATGATCACGCGTCGACACTTTCTTTTGGGTTCCGGAGCCCTCCTTCTTTCCATGACCGCAGGCAAACTCTTTGCCCGCGATGAGGTCATTCCGCTGTGGCCTGACGAGCCGCCGGGCGGCGGCGGACCGTCTGGGCCGCTGCGCGTCAACAAGCATGGCTCCTGGTCCAATATTGTCAGCCCGACCATCCAGCGGTTTAAACCGGAAAATCCCAACGGCGAAGCGGTGCTGATCGCGGCGGGCGGCGGCTATAAGTTTATCGGCATGGGTCGCGAGGCCTGGCCGGTGGCGCGCTGGCTCAACAGCAACGGCTATACCGCCTATGTGCTGAGCTATCGCCTGCCGGAAGAGAAGTGGCAGGCGGGTCATCTTGCGCCGCTGCAGGATGCGCAGCGCGCTATTCGCCTGGTGCGTTCGCTGGAGCGTAAAGTGCACGTGCTGGGGTTCTCCGCCGGCGGGCATCTGCTCGGCATGGCGGCGGCGCGTCCAGATTTTCGCTCCTATGAACCGCAGGACGAGCTGGATCAGGTGGTGCCGAAAGTCGACAGCGTCGGTTTGATCTATCCGGTGATTACCCTGGAAGCGCCCTATACCCATACCACCACGCACCGCATTCTGGTGGGCAACGGCGCGACGCCGGCAGAAGAGGCGAACTGGTCGGTGCAGAACTATGTAACGCGCAGCTATCCGCCCACCTTTCTGGCGCAGGCGGAAGATGATCCTGTCTCCAATCCTTACAACACTGAACTGATGCGCGATACCTGTCGACGCAACCGCGTGCCGGTGGAGCTGATCGAGATCAGCCGCGGCGGCCACGGCTTCGGCCTAGGCAAAGCGGGCACGCCTGCCGCTCTGTGGGATCAGGCCTACGCGCGCTGGCTCGACCGCCTCAGCTGATCAGGTCAGTATCCGGCGGCTGTCAGGCTGCAGCGACGGCGGCAGCGGGAAATCGTCGTTCATCTCCCGCAGGCTGCGCTCGATAGTGACGCAAATGGCGTTCAGCGGCAGGTCGTTAGCCTCGACGCCGAAAGGATCCTCCAGCTCTTCCGACACTGATTCCAGCGCCAGAAAGGTGTAGGAGATAAACATCGACACCAGCGGCGTCATGCCGTGCAGATCGCTGACCAGCGCAAACGGCAACAGCGTGCAAAACAGCGACACGGTGCGGTGCAGGATCAGCGAGTAAGCAAAGGGGATCGGCGTTGAGGCGATGCGTTCGCAGCCGCCCAGCACCAGCGACAGCCGGTTCAGATTCTCATCCATGCTCTGCCAGAGAATATCGGACACTTTTCCCTGCTGGCGCTGCTCGCCCAGCCATTTGCCCAGGCAAAGCAGCGCGCGGCTGGCGGGCATCGGGCTGTTCAACACTTCCTCGCGCCAGCGTAGCGGCAGCAGGCGCGTCAGATCGTCGCGCGGGTCGCTGCCGCGCAGCTGATGCTTCATGCTGTAGCTAAACGCCATCTGCAGCGCCGCGAACTCATGCGCCTTTTCCGCTTCCAGTGGCACGCTCTTGATCTGACGCAGCAGCGAACGATGGGTGATAAGCATGCTTCCCCACAGCGTGCGCGCTTCGGTAAAACGCGCATAGCTGGCGTTGTTGCGGAAGCCGAGGAAGATGGCCAGCGCCACGCCGAGCAGGCTAAAGGGCGCGGTGGTGAGATGCACGCCCAGCGATTCGTACCACTGAAAGCAGACGATGGCGATAATCGACATCAGCAGGTTTAACGACAGGCGGAAACCGATTTTCGGCAGCACCGAACCGTGCCAGCCCAGCAGCCGACGGAACCAGTGTTGGTAAGGACGAACAATCATAGTGAATGCGATGTGATGAAGTTATTTTTGTATGTAAAGCCTACGCCGACCGCGGTGCGAATGCGAATTCTCGCGTGCTTTTCCCGGCTTTAATCTTAAAAAGATTATAAATATCAATCATCTAAAATAAATTTTGATAAGTTGTAAAATTCTTTCCGTTATCTCTTAACAGGCAGGCTGCGTAAAGTTCATCTCAACGGAAACACAACATTCAAACCCCCTGAGAGGAACAAAATTATGTCTAAATTCGACCTGCTGGACCCGCAAAACTCAACGCTGATTTTCATCGACCACCAGCCGCAGATGTCTTTCGGCGTAGCAAATATCGATCGCCAGCAGCTTAAAAATAATACCGTCGCCCTGGCCAAGGCCGGAAAAATCTTTAACGTGCCGGTGATTTATACCTCGGTGGAAACCGAAAGCTTTAGCGGCTATATCTGGCCGGAATTGCTGGCGGTCCATCCGGAGTCGAAGCCGATTGAACGTACCTCGATGAACTCCTGGGAAGATGCGAAATTCGTTGAGGCGGTAGAAAAAACCGGACGCAAGAAGCTGATTATCTCTGCGCTCTGGACGGAAGTTTGTCTGACATTCCCGGCGCTGATGGCCATGAAAGAGGGCTACGAAGTCTATGTGGTGACGGACACCTCCGGCGGCACCAGCGTCGACGCCCATGAGCGCTCGGTGCAGCGTATGGTGCAGGCCGGCGCTATCCCGGTGACCTGGCAGCAGGTGCTGCTTGAGTACCAGCGCGACTGGTCACGTAAAGAGAGCTATGACGCGGTGATGGATCTGGTGCGCGAACACAGCGGCGCATACGGCATGGGCGTCGATTACGCCTACACCATGGTGCATAAAGCGCCGGCGCGTCAGGCCTGAACATGGCGTGCTAAAGAGCGCGCCTGACAGCAGGGCGAAGGTTCGATTTCGGACCTTCGCCCTTTATTATCTGTGACATTAGGGCCAGCATCCGCTGGCCCCTCTGTCCGCGTCAAATCAGCGCATCGTCACAAACTCTTCCGCCGCCGTCGGGTGGATCGCCACGGTATTGTCGAAATCTTTCTTCGTCGCGCCCATCTTCAACGCCACCGCAAAGCCTTGCAGCATCTCGTCCATACCCGATCCGATACCGTGAATGCCGACGATCTTCTCCTCCGCGCCGACGCAGACCAGCTTCATGCGGCACGGCTGGCGGTGCTGCGTGACGGCGGTGTACATGGCGGTAAACGAAGATTTATAGACCTTCACCTGATCGTCGCCATATTGCTCGCGCGCCTGCGGTTCAGTCAGGCCAACGGTGCCGATCGGCGGATGGCTGAACACCACCGTCGGCACGTTGCTGTAATCCAGATGTTCATCCGGTTTGTTGTTGAAAAGGCGCTCTGAGAGACGACGACCCGCCGCGACCGCGACCGGCGTCAGCTCGACCGCGCCGGTGTTGTCGCCAACCGCATAAATGCCGTCGACGTTGGTGTTCTGATACTTGTCGACGTTAATATAGCCTTTTTCATTCAGCGCCACGCCGGTCACCGCCAGGTTCAGGTTATCGGTCGCCGGTTCGCGGCCGATGGCCCATACCAGACAGTCGACGGTCTGCTCGCGCCCGTCTTCCAGCTGCAGCGTCAGGCTGCCGTCGGCGTTCTTCACCACCGCTTTCGGCACGGCGTGGGTGTGCAGCGTCGGGCCTTCGGCGTTCATCACTTCCACCAGCGTGTCGGTGATCAGCGGATCGAAGCTGCGCAGCGGCGCATGCTTGCGTACGAACAGATGCGTGTCGGAACCCAGCGCGTTAACCACGCCCGCCAGCTCAACGGCGATATAGCCGGCGCCGATGACCGCGGTACGCTTCGGCAGCGCCTCCAGTTCGAAGAAGCCGTCAGAGTCGATGCCGTACTCCGCGCCCGGCACGTTGGGATGGCTCGGCCGGCCGCCGGTGGCGATCAGAATATGATCGGCGGTAATGCGCTCGCCGTTCACTTCTACGGTATGGGCGTCGACGAAACGGGCAAAGCCCTTAATCACGTCGACATTGTTTTTACCCAGCACGTTATCGTACGAGGTGTGAATACGATCGATGTAGGCGCTGCGGTTTTTCACCAGCGTCTTCCAGTCGAAGTGGTTTACCGTGGTATCGAAGCCGTAATCCGGACCGTAGAGATGGATAGCCTCGGCGATTTGTGCCGCGTGCCACATCACTTTCTTCGGAACACAACCCACGTTCACGCAGGTGCCGCCCAGCTCTTTGGCTTCAATCAGGGCGCATTTCTGGCCATACATGGCGGCACGGTTAATCGAGGCGATGCCGCCGCTGCCGCCGCCAATGGCGAGATAGTCATAGTGTCGTGTCATGGTGTGTCCATCCGGTTGCAAGAGTTTGGTCAGGATTGTAACGCTGAGAGGCGAGACGGCGCAAAGATTGCGCCTATGATTGTAATAGGGTTGAATTCTCTCCTCACTGACAGGGAAGCATAGCATGCAGCTTACATTTCTCGGCACCGGCGGCGGCGCGCCCAGCCTGCAACGCAACGTCACCTCCATTGCTTTTACGTATTCGCCGCGCGGCGACACCTGGCTCTTCGACTGCGGCGAAGGGACGCAGCTTCAGTACATGCGTTCGTCGCTCAGGCCGGGACGCATGAACAAAATCTTTATCACTCATTTGCACGGCGACCATATTTTCGGCCTGCCCGGTTTGCTCACCAGTCGCTCCATGGGCGGCATTACCGAGCCGCTGACCATTTACGGGCCTGAAGGCATCCGACGCTTTGTCGAAACCGCGCTGTCGCTCAGCGGCTCCTATACCGACTATCCGCTGGAAATCGTCGAGATCGAAGCGGGGCCAGTGCTCGACGACGGCGAGTTCCGCGTCAGCGCCTGGCCGCTGGTGCATCCGCTAACCTGCTTCGGCTATCGAATCGAGCAGCACGATAAGCCGGGCTTTCTCGATGCCGCGCGTCTGAAAGAAGAGGGCGTGCCGCGCGGGCCTTGGTATCAGCAGCTAAAAGCGGGAGAGAGTGTAACGCTGGAGGATGGACGGGTGATTAACGGCGCGGACTATCTCGGTCCGGCGACCAGAGGCAAAACCCTGGCGATTTTCGGCGATACCGCGCCGACGCCGATGGCGCTGCAGCTGGCGGCCAATGTCGATCTGATGGTGCATGAAGCGACGCTGGAGGCGGCTCTGCAGGAGAAGGCCAACGGGCGCGGCCACTCTACGACGCTGCAGGCGGCGCAGGTGGCGAAAGAGGCGGGGGCGAAGCGCCTGATCGCCACGCACTTCAGCTCGCGCTATCTGCCGCGCGACATGCAGCGCTTGCTGGACGAGTGCCGCTCGGTATTTCCCGACACCGAGCTGGCACAGGATCTGGCAGTGTTTACGCTGTAGCTTATTCCGCGACGAGCTGCGTCACGGTGGCGTGGCCGGTTCCGGCAGGCACCAGCTTCTGGTGCAGCCAGGGCAGCAGCTCGTTCATTTGCTGTGCCAGCTTCCACGGCGGGTTGACGACGATCATGCCCGAAGCGGTCATGCCGCGCTGATCGCTGTCCGGGCGCACCGCCAGCTCGATTTGCAGAATATTGCGGATGCCGGTCGCTTCCAGATCGCGCAGCATATGTTTGATCTGCTGGCGCAGCACGACCGGATACCAGAGCGCGAAAACGCCGGTGGCGAAGCGCTTGTGGCCCTCATGGATCGCCTTCACTACCGCCTGATAATCGCTTTTCAACTCGTAAGGCGGATCGATCAGGATCAGGCCGCGACGGGTCGGCGGCGGCAGTTTCGCCTTCAGCTGCTGATAGCCGTCGGCGCGCTCTACGCGGGCGCGGCTGTCTTTCAAAAACTCGCCGCGCAGCAGCGGGTAGTCGCTGGAGTGCAGCTCGGTAAGCTGCAGCTTATCCTCTGCGCGCAGCAGATAGCGCGCGATCAGCGGCGAGCCGGGATAGTAGCGCAGCGTACCGTTGGGGTTCAGGTCGCGAATCGCGTTGAAGTAGGGCTTCAGCAGCTCCGGCGCGTCCGGCTGCTGCCAGATGCGGGCGATGCCTTCCAGATATTCGCCGGTCCGCTCGGCATGCTCGCCGCTCAGCAGATAACGGCCTGCGCCGGCATGGCTGTCGAGGTAGAGGAACGGCTTTTCTTTCTCTTTCAGCGCGCTGATGATCAGGCTCTGTACGGTGTGTTTCAGCACGTCGGCATGGTTGCCGGCGTGAAAACTGTGGCGATAGCTCAGCATAACAGTGGGGATTCCGCGGTTGGCGTAAAAAGGCGTACTGCAAGTTAGCGGGATTATACCTGCTGAAGGCGAAAAATGCTGGCCGATTCTCCGTCGCCCGCCCGCCCGACGCGTTTCTTCGCCGCTCAGCCTGGCTGGCATTGATTTTCGCTACACTTAACCGCATGTTAGTAAGATTGCGTTGCGCGCCTCGCGCGCCCCATACATTGAACAAGGACTGCGCTATGACCAATCCATTACTCCAGCCTTTTACGCTGCCGCCTTTCTCCGCCATTCAGCCTGAACATGTGGTGCCTGCCGTGACCGAGGCGCTGAACGAATGTCGCGCGGCGGTGGAAAAGGTGGTGGCGCAGGGCGCGCCCTACACCTGGGACAACCTGGTGCAGCCGCTGGCTGAAGTCGACGATCGTCTCGGCCGCATCTTTTCGCCGGTCAGCCATCTTAACTCGGTGAAAAACAGCCCGGAGCTGCGTCAGGCCTACGAGCAGACGCTGCCGCTGCTGTCCGAATACAGCACCTGGGTCGGCCAGCATGAAGGGCTCTACCAGGCCTATCGCGATCTGAAAGAGGGCGAGAGCTTCGCCGCGCTCGACCTGGCGCAGCAGAAAGCGGTCGATAACGCGCTGCGCGATTTCGAGCTTTCGGGCATCGGCCTCGATAAAGAGAAGCAGCAGCGCTACGGCGAGATCGCCGCGCGTCTCTCCGAGCTGGGATCGGCTTACAGCAACAACGTGCTGGACGCGACCATGGGCTGGAGCAAACTGATCACCGACGAAAGCGAACTCTCCGGCATGCCGGAAAGCGCGCTGGCGGCGGCGAAAGCGCAGGCCGAAGCCAAAGAGCAGGACGGCTGGCTGCTGACGCTGGATATCCCGAGCTACCTGCCGGTGATGACCTATTGCGACAACGCCGCGCTGCGCGAAGAGATGTATCGCGCCTATTCGACGCGCGCCTCCGATCAGGGGCCGAACGCCGGCAAATGGGACAACGGTCCGATCATGGCGGAAGAGCTGGCGCTGCGTCACGAGCTGGCGCAGCTGCTGGGCTTCGACTCCTACGCCGATAAATCGCTGGCCACCAAAATGGCGGAGAACCCGGCGCAGGTGCTCGACTTCCTGAACGATCTGGCGAAGCGCGCCCGCCCGCAGGCGGAAAAAGAGCTGGCCCAGCTGCGCGCCTTCGCTGAAAAAGAGTACGGCGTCAGCGAGCTGAATCCGTGGGATCTCACCTACTACGGCGAAAAACAGAAGCAGCATCTCTACACCATCAGCGACGAACAGCTGCGTCCTTACTTCCCGGAAGCGCGCGCCGTCAACGGCCTGTTTGAGGTGGTTAAACGCATTTACGGCATCACCGCCAAAGAGCGCACCGATGTCGATGTTTACCATCCTGACGTGCGTTTCTTCGACCTGTTCGATGAGAGCGGCGAGCTGCGCGGCAGCTTTTATCTCGACCTCTACGCGCGCGAGCACAAGCGCGGCGGCGCCTGGATGGATGACTGCGTCGGCCAGATGCGCAAAGCCGACGGCACGCTGCAGAAGCCGGTCGCTTATCTCACCTGCAACTTCAACCGTCCGGTGAACGGCAAGCCCGCGCTGTTTACTCACGACGAAGTCACCACGCTGTTCCACGAATTCGGTCACGGCCTGCATCATATGCTGACGCGCATCGAAACCCCGGGGGTTTCCGGCATCAGCGGCGTGCCGTGGGATGCGGTCGAACTGCCGAGTCAGTTCATGGAGAACTGGTGCTGGGAGCCGGAGGCGCTGGCCTTTATTTCCGGCCACTTTGAGACCGGCGAACCGCTGCCGAAAGAGCTGCTCGACAAGATGCTGGCGGCGAAGAACTACCAGGCGGCGCTGTTTATCCTGCGTCAGCTGGAATTCGGCCTGTTCGATTTCCGCCTGCATGCCGAGTTCGATCCAGCGAAAGGCGCGCAGATCCTCGAAACCCTGCGCGAAGTGAAAAAGCTGGTGGCCGTGGTGCCGAGCCCGGAATGGGGCCGTTTCCCGCACGCCTTTAGCCATATCTTCGCCGGCGGCTATGCGGCGGGCTACTACAGCTATCTGTGGGCGGACGTGCTGGCGGCAGACGCCTATTCGCGCTTCGAGGAAGAGGGCATCTTTAATCGCCAGACCGGCCAGTCGTTCCTCGACAACATCCTGACGCGCGGCGGTTCGGAAGAGCCGATGGAGCTGTTCAAACGCTTCCGCGGCCGTGAGCCGCAGCTGGACGCGATGCTGGATCATTACGGCATCAAGGGATAACGGCTGCAGTGAAGATCTGTTTGATTGATGAATCGGGCGCCGGAAACGGCGCCTTGTCGCATCTGGCGCAGCGCTGGCAGCTGGAGCATGACGAAGACTGCGTGCTGGCGCTGGTGCAGACGCCGACGCATCTTGAACTGCGCAAGCGCGACGAGCCGAAGCTGGGCGGCATTTTCGTCGACTTTGTCTCCGGCGCCATGGCGCACCGTCGCCGCTTCGGCGGCGGACGCGGCGAGGCGGTGGCGAAAGCGGTTGGCGTAAAGAGTGGTTATCTGCCGGACGTGGTGGACGCGACCGCCGGTTTAGGGCGCGACGCCTTCGTACTGGCGGCGATCGGCTGCCGCGTGCGCATGCTGGAGCGTCATCCGGTCGTGGCGGCGCTGCTGGACGACGGGCTGCAGCGCGGCTATCAGGATGCGGAGATCGGCGGCTGGTTGCGCGAGCGACTGACTCTTATCCATGCGCCCAGCGCGCAGGCGCTCGGCGATATTACGCCTGCGCCGGACGTGGTCTATCTCGATCCGATGTATCCCCACCGGCAGAAGAGCGCGATGGTGAAAAAAGAGATGCGGGTGTTTCAGTCGCTGGTCGGTGCCGACGAGGATGCCGATGCGCTGCTGGAGCCGGCGCGCCGTCTGGCAAAAAAACGCATCGTGGTGAAGCGCCCCGATTATGCGCCGCCGCTGGCGGGCGTTGCGACGCAGTCGGCGGTGGTGACCAAAAGCCATCGCTTTGATATTTATCCGCCGCTCGGGCGGGAAATATAATTCTCTAACTGCAATAAATAAAAAGCGTGCCTGGCGTAACGTCAGGCACGCTTAAAGCTGCCATGCTTAACTGCTCATTTAATTTCAGCGTCTGTGCTGAAAAGATTAAATTAAATCAGGAAGCCAGTTTAGTCAGAAAGCTTGAAAAAGAGGTCAGAAAACCTTTCGCGATGCTCAGGCCAAAAGCTTTATAAGACAGGCCGATCTCTTCTTCCAGAACCGTCGTCTCGGTCAGGGTTTTAACGGTGCTGTCGAGCAGCGTAGAGACCTGGGACAGCGCCTCATTCACGTTGCTGATAAAGGTGCTCAGGCCAGCGCCGCTAACGACGGCAATTTCAGTCTGATTAATTTCTCTCATAATCAATATCCTTATTGGGTATTTAAGCCATTAAATAGCGCTTTATCCGCCGCGTATGCAGCAGCGAAAGCAGGTTGAATATAAAGAGCGTGAGCCATCTTGCATATAGTAAAATATTTAAAATCACGCTTTTGGCATAAATAATTAACTAAATAGCCGACTGTTAATACGTTGCTGATATTACAGGTGAGTTTCTTTGTGCAGAGCTGGCAGATATTGTCAAGAAATAGTGCAAGCTGGCTGTCGTACGACAGTGCGCTATTATTGTCTGATTTTTTTAATTAGCTAAAACAGGCGTGCTGGATGAATTACGCGTAAAAAAAATAGTTTTATTCTACCTAACCAGGAAGCAATAAAAAGCCGAGGGCGCGGATTCGACACATGACGCGCGCCGCCTGAACGGCCAAAAAAAGCCGACTCGCGCCGGCTTTTTCTTTGCAGTTATTCGTCTTCTGCGTCGCGCAGTGGAACGATCAGCATATCAATATGCACGGTGTTAATCAGCTGGCGCGCCGACGACATCAGCTTGCTCCAGAAATCCTGATGGTGGCCGCACACCACTAAATCCACGTCATATTTTTTAATCGCATCGACCAGCACCTGGCCGAGATCGCCGCTGCCGCTCAGGGTCTCACTGATAGGATAGCCTGCTGCATCCGATAGCCCGCGCAGCGCGGTATGCGTCTCTTCCGAGATACGCTTCTGCATATCGCCCAGATTGACGTCAATCAGGCCGGTATAGAGATCGGAGTAGTTCACGTCGACGTGAATCAGCGAAATTTTGGCGTCATAGGGGCGCGCCAGCGAGACGGCTTTATCCACCAGCAGCTGGCTTTCGGGAGAAAGGTCTACCGCAATCAGGATATGTTTATAAGCCATGATATAACTCCTTTCACAAGATTCAGGATGGCGACCTGTCTTCCTCTCGCGTCATTGCCTGCGCAATCCTTTACGCGAACGGGCGATATTTGTCACCAGTTGCCCTGTCGGCGTTCCCGACAGATAGTTGTTATGCCTTTAGTATAGCGGCGACGGTTAACAAATGCTGCTGTACAGGCTTCGGTTGTGAATAAGATCAAGGCTTAGCGCCTTTTTCGCTCGCGGCGAACGAAAATCATCGCTGGAAAAGAGTTAAAAACTTCTCCTACACTACAAATTAACGGTGGTACTTCTCAGGTGCCGGCCGCGTAAGCTTGTCAAAAAACAGAGATCTGTTCAGGTCATTCAGTGGTCGGCTTTTCCCGTGGAGCATGAAGCGCAGCCGCGCTCCATCCCGTCTCCGCGGCTCCAGCCGGGAGGGAAATATGATCAGCACTATCGCGCTTTTCTGGGCTCTTTGTGTGGTGTGTATTGTGAATATGGCGCGCTACTTTTCTTCTTTGCGCGCGCTGCTGGCGGTGCTGCGAGGCTGCGATCCCTTACTCTATCAGTATGTCGACGGGGCAGGCTTTTTTACCTCGCACGGTCAGCCGAGCAAGCAGGTGCGGCTAGTGCGTTATATCTGGGCAAAACGTTATCTCGACCATCATGACGAGGAGTTTATTCGTCGCTGCGAGCGGGTGCGCGGACAGTTCATCTTAACCAGCGCCTTGTGCGGGTTAGTGATTCTCAGCCTGATTTGTCTGGCGATCTGGCACTAGAAATAAAAAGGGCGACCTGCGTCGCCCTTTATTTTTGCGTGGCTTACACCAGCTTCAGCGCCAGCCAGTAGAGGCTGCCCGACAGCACAATACAGACCGGCAGCGTAAATACCCACGCCATGGCGATATTCTTGATGGTGCGGCTCTGCAGCCCGCCGCCGTCCACCAGCATGGTGCCCGCGACCGACGACGACAGAATGTGCGTGGTCGAAACCGGCATGCCCGTATAGCTGGCGATGCCGATGGAAACCGCTGCGGTGACCTGCGCCGACATGCCCTGCGCGTAGGTCATGCCTTTTTTACCAATCTTCTCGCCAATGGTGGTTGCGACGCGACGCCAGCCGATCATGGTGCCGATGCCGAGCGCCAGCGCGACCGCCATGATGATCCACACCGGCGCATACTCGATAGTGCCCAGCAGGTCGGTTTTCAGCTTGCCGAGGAAACGTTTATCGTCGGCGCTGGTTTCCGGCAGCTTGGCCGCCTTATCGGCGGTATCGGCGATGCACAGCAGCAGACGACGCATCTGGCTGCGCTGCTCGACGCTAAGCTGTTCGTAGCTTTGCAGATTGGTGTTCAGCAGGCCCTGCGCGCGCTGCACCGCCTGCAGCGCACGAGCGCTATCGCAGTGAAACTCTTTCGGGCCGGACGGCGTCTCTTCCGGCGTCGGCAGGGCAGGCGGCGCCATCTGAATGATGTGCGTCAGCGCCTCGCTGTGCTGCTGATAATACTGTTCGAGGTGATTGACCGCGTCGCGCGTGCGCGTGATGTCGTAGCCGCTGGCGTTCATATTGACCACGAAACCCGCCGGCGCGACGCCAATCAGCACCAGCATAATCAGGCCGATGCCTTTCTGGCCGTCGTTGGCGCCGTGCGAGTAGCTGACGCCGATTGCCGAGACGATCAGGGCGATACGCGTCCAAAACGGCGGCTTTTTCTTGCCGTCGATTTTTTCACGGTCAGCGGGCGTCATATGGATGCGCGCGCGCTTTTTGGTGCTGCTCCAGTAGCGACGCAGCAGGAAAATCAGGCTGCCTGCGATGATCAGACCGACAATCGGCGACAGAATCAGCGACAGGAAGATATTGATGACTTTAGGGATATTAAGCGCATCGATCACCGAGGTACCGGTCATCAGCGCGTTGGTCAGGCCGATGCCGATTATGGCGCCAATCAGCGTGTGCGAACTGGAGGCCGGCAAACCGAGATACCAGGTGCCGAGGTTCCAGATAATCGCCGCCAGCAGCATGGAAAAGACCATGGCCAGCCCGTGCGCGGAGCCGACGTTCAATAAAAGATCGGTAGGAAGCATATGCACGATAGCGTAAGCAACGCTTAAGCCACCAAGCAGGACGCCAAGGAAGTTAAATACGCCCGCCATCACCACGGCAAGCTGTGCGCGCATCGCGCGGGTATAGATAACCGTGGCAACTGCGTTGGCCGTGTCGTGAAAGCCGTTGATTGCTTCATAAAACAATACAAACAGCAGGGCAAGAACCAATAACAGGCCGGTACTGAGGTCAAGACCAGCGAACAAATGTAGCATACACATTACGCCATTTTGAGGACATGAGCGCGGCGCATTATCTGCGACAACGCAGGGTATGGGAAAGCAAAATATAGCCTTGTTTTGACTTAAGAATGTCTAAAGTTGCCTGGTTTCTCCTAAAAGTGCCTTAAAATGAACCGTTTACATTATGACATAATTACGACAAATTTTTGACGCTGGCGTCATGATGAGCAGACCTCTACAATCAGCGCCTCTTAAAACAGGCGGGACGAAGGCAGTGGAAAAGTTTGACGTTATTATTATCGGCGCCGGCGCGGCGGGACTGTTTTGCGCGGCGCAGGCCGGGCAGCGAGGCCGACGCGTGCTGTTGCTGGATAACGGCAAAAAGCCCGGGCGCAAGATCCTGATGTCGGGCGGCGGGCGCTGCAACTTCACCAATATGTATACCGAGCCGGCCGCCTATCTGTCGCACAATCCGCACTTCTGCAAATCCGCGCTGGCGCGCTACACCCAGTGGGATTTTATCGATCTGGTTAACCGCCATAAGATTGCGTACCACGAAAAGACGCTGGGTCAGCTCTTCTGCGACGACTCGGCGGCGCAGATTGTCGATATGCTGATAGCGGAGTGCGAAAAGGGGCAGGTGACGCTACGTCTGCGCAGCGAGGTGCTGAGCGTGACGCGCGAAGCGTCTGGCTATACGCTGCAGCTCAACGGCGCGACGGTGCAGGCGGAAAAACTGGTGATCGCCAGCGGCGGACTCTCTATGCCGGGCCTGGGCGCCACGCCGTTCGGTTATAAGATTGCCGAGCAGTTCGGCCTGAAGGTCTATCCGACCCGCGCTGCGCTGGTGCCTTTTACCCTGCATAAGCCGCTGCTCGAGCGGCTACAGACGCTCTCCGGCGTCGCGATCGATACCACCATCGAGGCGCAGGACGGCACGCTATTCAAAGAGGCGATGCTCTTCACCCACCGCGGCCTCTCCGGTCCGGCGGTGCTGCAAATCTCCAGCTACTGGCAGCCGGGCGAGCACGTTACCGTCAACCTGTCGCCCGCCACCTCGATAGAGGAATTCATCCACGCGCAGCGCGAGGCGCATCCGAACCTGAGCCTGAAAAATAGCCTGGCGAAGCTGCTGCCGAAACGGCTGGTAGAGGTGTTGCAGGAGCTGGGGCAGGTGCCGGACGTCACGCTGAAGCAGCTTAACGGCAAGCAGCAGGCCGAACTGGCGCAGACGCTGCACCAGTGGCGCGTGCAGCCCAACGGCACGGAAGGCTATCGCACCGCCGAGGTGACGCTGGGCGGCGTCGATACCACGCTGCTCTCGTCGAAGACGATGGAAGCCCGCGACGTGTCGGGACTCTATTTTATCGGCGAGGTGGTGGACGTGACCGGCTGGCTGGGCGGCTATAACTTCCAGTGGGCGTGGAGTTCAGCCTGGGCGTGCGCGCAGGCGCTGTAACGCGCGTCGGGCGTCGATTCCAGACTGTTTCGCGGCCTGGTCGACGCCTTTTTTAAATCCGATTTTGCCCCGCATTAACGCCGCTTTACCGACTTATTCTCCTTCTGCCGCTTCGCTAATTAGCTGACTCGCAACACTTTTAGACTAATCCGCCTGGCGCGTTTGCCGCCCCGATTTCATACTTCTGATTTACCACAGAGGAGATTAGCCCCCAATGCTCACCTTTATGCGTTCCCTGTTTTCCAGCCCCGAGAGCTTTATCAGAGGCATGTCACGTCAGGATCTGAATGAATCCATCGCCGATGGCGAGCGCATCATTATCGATGAAGACGGCAACGCTTCGGTAAACGTGCTGAGTGAGGAAGTGCATGAGGATTTCGCCCGTCACGTCGAAACGCTAAAAGGAGTTTAAGATGGGTACGGCGATATTCATGGTGCTGATGGTCTGCGGCTACTGGTACACCAGCCGCGATCTCTCCAGTCGTTTTAAGGTCCGGCGCAGCATCGGCTGGGATGTCTATTTTCTGGTGGCGCTTTACGGCTGTATCTTCGTGCTGCAAGGGATGTTAGCGACGGCTATCGTCTGGCTGCTGTTGCTGATCGTTTCCAGCACGGCTAATGCGCTACAGATGGTGCCCGGCGAGCATCTGCGCTGGCAGATGGAGTTTATGAACTGGAGCTTTCTCGGCATTCAGGCGCCGGTGGTGGTAATGCTCGCCTTCGCGGTGCTGTTCTGCATGTATCGCTCTAACTGGTCGGAAAGCGCGCGCCTTAACAGCAGCGGCCGACAGGATCTCTATCAGCAGCTCTCTAAATCCAACGGCGTTGAGCAACTGCTTTACCAGTGCATGCAAGAGGGCGAGCTGGCGTGGATTACCCTTAAGTCGCGCCGTATCTATATCGGGATGGTGCATGCCGCCACTTTCGAGTATGAGAACACCGCCAATATCGTGATTATTCCTATGCTCAGCGGCTATCGCGACAGCAAAACGCTTAGCATGTCGATTGAACATAACTACAGCCGCTGGTACGCCGAGCACGGTATCACGCTGACTTCCGAGCCGAAAAACGCCATGGCGTTCCGTAAAGTGCTGATGGTGGATCAGATTGAGAGCCTGTCGCTATTTGACCCGGCCAGCGCCAGTTCGCTGGCGATGACGCACCATGACGGCGTGCCGATGGAGGTAGAGGGCACCTTTACTCCACATTCTCCGCCGTAAACAGCCGTAGGGCGACGTTGCCATCCTGATAGATATCGGGCTGATAGCCGCTCTCCAGATGACGCAGCAGCAGTTCGATCGCCAGACGCGCGTGCTGCTGCGCGTTCTGATCCAGCGCAAAGTCCAGCTCATTATGACGCAGCAGCTGACGCGTAACCGAATAGAGTTCGTGAGTGATATAGCCGCACCGGCCAAGAAGTTGATGGGCGCGCAGCGTTTCGCTCACTTCGCTGTTGCCCATCCCAGTGTTATACAGGCCCGCCACGTGCTGCGACTGCGCCAGACTCTGGTCCAGCAGCGTGCGGATGGTGTCGCGCTGATCGAGGCCGAAGAGCACCTCGCGTAGATGACGCTGCGGCGCGCGCTGCATCATTACTTCGCGAAATCCTGCGATACGCTGACGATGTGCCCAGTAATCGAAGCGGCCGCTCACCATCACAATATCGCCTGGTTGATGCACCACCTTGCTCATCAGCAAGCCAGCGGTGCGGCCCGCCTGATACTGATCGATACCGACATGGCAGAGGCGATCCGCGTCGGGCAGGTCGGTGACAATAGTGATAACCGGCACGCCGCGGCTGCGGCACAGGGCCAGCGCACGATAGATGGGCGGGTAATCATGGCCGAAAACGATGATGCCGTCGCGCGTGCTGCTGCGCGCGATAATGCTTTGCGCCAGCTTGTCCGGCTGCGACTCCGCGACCAGCGTTTTGTGCAGCGTAATACGCCGATAACCCAGTTCGCCCGCCGCCTCGCTGAAGTAGCGCACCAGCTGCTGGAAAAACGACGAGCCGTTATTGCTGAGAAACACCTCTATTTGCCATGGATGACGATACTCCTCCGGCAGCAGCCGCTTGAGTCCGAGGTCGCGCGCGGCTTTTAATACCTTGCGCGTCGTCTCCGGAGATACGCCGCCGCGTTCGTTTAATACCCGATCGACGGTTGCGATGCCGACGCCCGCTATTTTTGCCACCATCTCAAGGGTGAGTTTTTTCATTATTGCTCCAGGCATAACGTTATTCGTCATGCCGTTACCGCTGCGTGCTTTAAACGGGCACCGTTTTACCGGCAGGCGTCTGATAAATATGGCCGCCATTTTAATAAGTGCGCCAGGCGTTGCGCTAGCCTGATTTAATGAAATTTTATGTCGCAGTAAAACGTGCGTTATTTCTGGCGAAAAATGCAGCGAATAAAGCGTGAAGACCCGCGTCGCGAACGTTATTTCAGCAGCTATTCACCATGCTTGTTTATAAGGTTGCTGGCAATATCGGTTTTAACCTAATGAAAAATAGGTTTTTAGGGGCATTTATGATGGCTTTCCATCAACGCTGCGCTTTCCGAAAGTAGGTTAAAAATTTATGATTATTTTGTTGTTAATTAATGGATAGCGCTTTTTCTTATTAACAATCAACCTCTGAGCGGAACAGAGCTTTCCGCCGCTGAGCAGGACTCATAATAAAAAAATAACGCTGTCGCCAGATAAAAGGCGCGCAGGAGATAACTATGCCCGAAATAGTCTATCTGGCATGGCTTTCTCTCCGTTAAATAATGAATGCAGTTAATGTGATCAATTTGTTGGCAGGGAAAATATGAAACGCAGAGAGTTTCTCACCTCCGTGGCTGCCCTGGGCGTGGCGTCGTCGCTGCCCATCGCAAAAGCTGAAACCGTTCAGGGCGGTCAACCCTGGGAACCCGGAAAAATCAATACGCCGCCGGCGCCGCGCAAAGGCGGCCTGCAATACCTGACGCAGCACGAGTTTGACACCGTCGGCGCTATCGCCGAACGCTTTATTCCCGCTGACGCACTGAGCATCAGCGGCAAAGAGGCGGGCTGCGCTATTTTTATCGATCGCCAGCTGGCGGGCGACTACGGCAGCGCGGCGGCGATCTATCGGCTGGGGCGCTTCGTCAAAGGCACGCCGGAGCAGGGACCCCAATCGCCGCTGACCCCCGCGCAGCGCTATCGTCAGGGGCTTGCCGCGCTCGACGTCTACACGCAAAAAACCTTCCAGCAGCCCTTTGTCGCGCTGAACGGCGACCAGCAGGATGAACTGCTGCGCCAGATGGAGGCGAACCAGCTCGATCTGGGACCGGACGTCGAAACCAAAGTCTTCTTCGAACTGCTGCTGCAAAACGTGCGCGAGGGCTTTTTGTCCGATCCCCTCTACGGTGGTAACAAAGAGATGGCGAGCTGGAAAATGATCGGTTTTCCCGGCGCGCGCTACGACTTCCGCGACCTGATTGGTAAAAAAGGGAAGAAGCTCAACATCATCCCGACCAGCCTGATCGACAACACCCTTTGACTCTTCAGTCTGACTGAGCAGTGAGTTAACACATGCAAAATATTCGTCCAAAAGCTGACGCCGTAATCGTCGGCCTGGGTTGGTGCGGCTCGTTAATTGCCGAAGAGCTGACGCGCGCCGGCCTGAATGTGGTCGCCATTGAACGCGGCCCGTGGTTTGAAACCGCCACCGATTTTCCGCCCTCTATCGACACCGACGAGCTGCGCTGGGATACCCGCCGCAGCATGCTTCTGCCGCCAGCGGTGGAGACCACCACCTTCCGTAACCATCGCTCAGAAACCGCGCTGCCGACGCGTGAATGGAACCTGAACGAGCTGGGCTATAACGTCGGCGGCTCCGGTACGCACTGGGCCGGTATGGCCTGGCGCTTTACGCCGTGGGATTTTCAGCCTTACACCCAGACGATCGCGCGCTACGGCAAAGAGAAGATCGCTAAGGGCGTGATCCTGCAGGACTGGGGCGTGACCTACGATGAGCTGGAGCCGTTTTACGATCGCTTCGAGAAGATCGCCGGCGTCTCCGGCAAGGCGGGCAGACTCAACGGCGAAATCGTGCCTGACGGCAACCCCTTCGAAGGCAACCGCAGCAGCGACTATCCGCTGCCGCCCCTGGAGAGCACGCGGCTGACCGACCTGTTTCGCGACGCGGCGAAATCTCTTGGCCAGCATCCTTTTATGGTGCCCGCCGGGCAAACTTCGCGCGCCTACGTGAACCCGCTCGGCGTGCGCATGGGGCCTTGCACCTATTGCGGCTACTGTCTCTATTACGGCTGCGGCAACTTCTCCAAATCCAGCCCGAACGCCTGCGTGATCCCGGCATTGATGCAGCGTGAGAACTTTACCGTGCTGACCGATTCCGCCGTGGTGCGCGTAAATAAGGCGGAAGACGGCAAAACCGCCACTGGCGTCACCTATATCGACAAGAACAAGAAAGAGTGGGTACAGCCTGCCGATATCGTGATTCTGTCGGCATTTCAGATGCAGAACGTGCGCCTGCTGCTGCTGTCGAAAATCGGTCAGCCTTACGATCCGGAAAGCAAAACCGGCACGGTAGGGCGCGCTTATAGCTTCCAGACCGTCTCCGGCGCCAGCCTCTTTTTCGAAGATGAATATCTCAACCAGTTCATCGGCGCTGGCGCGCTTTCCCAGCAGGTAGATGACTGGAACGGCGATAACTTCGACCATAGCGACAAAGATTTTATCGGCGGCGCCGGGATTCTGGTGGTGGCGCGCGGCGCGCGTCCTATCGGCAACGCCGATGCGCTGCCGCCGGGCACGCCGCGCTGGGGTAAAGCGTGGAAAAAGGCGTATACCCACGCTTTCCAGAACGCCACCTTTATTTTCGGCCAGGGCACCAGCTTCTCGCACGAAGATTACTACCTCGATCTCGACCCGGAATACAAAGACGACAACGGCAATCCGCTGCTGCGCGTCACTTTCGACTACAACGAAAACGAACGCCGTTCGGCGAAGTTTATTGAAGAGAAGAGCGTCGAGATCGGTAAGGCGATGGGGGCGAAAACCGTTATCGGCACCAACTCGGCGGCGGGCAAATATTCGCCCTACAACTTCGCCAGCGACCACACCATCGGCGGCGCGGTAATGGGCGTCGATCCGAAAACCAGCGTGCTTAACCGCTATCAGCAGAGCTGGGATATGCACAACCTGTTTGTGCTTGGCGCCTCCTCTTTTCCCAACAATGCAGGCTACAACCCAACCGGCACCATTGGCGCGCTCAGCCTCTGGACGGCGAAGGCGATTATCGATCGCTACCTGAAAAATCCCGGCCCACTGGTAAAGGTGTGATATGAAAAAAACAACCCTTGCAGGCGGCGCGGCGGTGATCGCAGGCATTATCGCCGCAGGTTTGCTGTGGCAAAACGGCGATACCTCTGCCGATGACGTGGCGGATAACCAGACGCTGACCAGCCAGCCGCCAGCGGCGGCGGATGCCGCGGCGGTGGCGCGCGGCAGATACATAGCAATAGCGGGCGACTGCGTGGCGTGCCATACCGCGCCGGGCAGCAAAGAGGCCTTCGCGGGCGGCTACTCCATTAGTACGCCGTTCGGCGGCATTTTCGCCAGCAACATTACGCCGGATAAAGAGACCGGCATCGGCAGCTGGACCGAACGCGACTTCTACCGCGCGGTGCGGCACGGCAAAGGCAAAGAGGGCGAACATCTTTATCCGGCAATGCCGTACAACGCCTACGTGAAAGTCAGCGACCAGGATATGCACGACCTGTGGATGTACATGCGTTCGGTAAAACCGGTGCGCTACAGGGTGCCGGAGACCAATCTGGGGTTCCCGTATAATATTCGTCTGGCGATGATGGGCTGGAACCTGCTTTTCTTCCGCAACAGCGGCTTTGAGAGCGATCCGGGCAAGTCCGCCGAGTTCAATCGCGGCGCCTATCTGGTCGAAGGGCTGGAGCACTGCGGCGCCTGCCATACGCCGAAAAATCTGCTCGGCGGCGACACCGGCGACTATTTGCAGGGCAGCAACCTCAGCGAGTGGCACGCGCCGGACCTGACATCGAACAGCGATGTCGGCATCGGCAGCTGGAGCAAAGAGCAGATTGTGGACTACCTGAAGCTGGGCAGCAATCACGTCGCGGTGGCGTCCGGCCCGATGGCGGAAGCGGTCACTAACTCGACGCAGCATCTGAGCGACGCCGATCTGCGCGCCATCGCGACCTATTTGAAAGCGCAGCCCGCCTCTGCGACGCAGCTGCCTTCGCCGCAGGCCCGCGACAGCGCGCAGATGAAAACGGGCGAGAATGTCTATAGCGCCAACTGCAGCGCCTGCCACAACAGCGACGGCAAAGGGATCCCGAACCTGGCCGCCAGCCTGGCGAACAACCCGGGGCTGCTGGCTGACGACGCCTCTTCCATCATCACCACGGTACTGCAGGGCGGCCGCGGCGCGGTCACGCAGGGTAATCCGACCAGCGGCGCGATGCCGAGTTTCGCCTGGAAGCTTTCTGACGAGCAGGTTGCGGCGGTATCGACCTATATCCGCAACAGCTGGGGCAACGCCGCGACGCCGGTGAAAGCCGACGAGGTCGCAGGCAAGCGCAAGCTGCTGAAGCTGCCTGAGCAGATGGCGGCGCACTAAACAGATAAGGCGGCGCAGGCCGCCTTTTTTACGCCCCGTGCTCTCACTGTGGTTAATTTCTTCTCTCGCCTTCTGATCCGCTCGTCAGGTTATAAACTGTTTAAGTCACTTCATCAGAGAGGAACGGATATGACAGGCAAAGCATTAGTTATCGGCGCCTCGCGCGGCATCGGTCTGGCGGTGGTCAGGGCGCTGGCGGCAAAAGGCTGGCAGGTCACCGCGACCTACCGCAGCAGCGCGCCGGAGGCGGATGCGCAGTGGCACGCGCTGGATATGACTCATCAGGACGAGGTGCGTCAGCTGGCGGAGCGGCTTAAAGACGAAACCTTCGATGCGATCCTGATCAACGCCGGCATTTCCGGCCCGTCGCATCAGAACCTGCTGCAGAGCAGCGACGAAGAGCTGGCGCAGCTGTTTTTGACCAACGCCATCGCGCCGGTGCGCAGCGCGGAGGCCTTGCTGCCGCTGCTGGCGAAGCAGAACGGCGTCATCGGCTTCACCACTTCGATTCTCGGCAGTCTGAACGAGAACGATACGGCGGCGATGCCGATCTACTCCGCCAGCAAGTCGGCGCTGAATATGCTGAGCCGCGCGCTGCTGCCGCAGATTAACCGGCATAACGCGACGCTGCTGTCGCTGCATCCGGGCTGGGTGAAAACCGATATGGGCGGCGACTCGGCGCCGGTCACGGTCGAGCAGAGCGGCGAAGGACTGGTGCAGCAGCTGGAGGCTTATCGCGGACGCGGCGGACATCACTACGTGGACTATGCCGGGCAGCTTTTGCAGTGGTAAAAACAGGGCGCGCCAGCGCCTTTTTTGCATCTGCATCGGCGAAACACTACACTCGCGGCATAGTCTGACAAGGAGTTAGTATGTCTCAGTCCCTTCAGCGTAAGCCGCTGCCGCTGCCTGGCGGCCACAATAAAGTCCTGTTGCACTCCTGCTGCGCGCCCTGTTCGGGCGAGGTCATGGAGGCGATGCTTGCATCCGGCATCGATTACACCATTTTCTTCTACAACCCCAATATCCATCCGCTGAAAGAGTACGAGCTGCGCAAAGAGGAGAATATCCGCTTCGCTGAGCAGTTCGGCGTGCCTTTCGTCGACGCGGACTACGATCGCGATAACTGGTTCGAGCGCGCAAAAGGCATGGAGTGGGAGCCGGAGCGCGGCGAGCGCTGCACCATGTGTTTCGACATGCGCTTCGAGCGCACCGCGCTCTATGCCCATGAACATGGCTTTCCGGTGATCACCAGTTCGCTGGGCATCTCGCGCTGGAAGAATATGCAGCAGATCAACGACTGCGGCGCGCGCGCCGCAAATCGCTATCCCGATATGATCTACTGGGATTTTAACTGGCGTAAAGGCGGCGGATCGGCGCGCATGATCGAAATCAGCAAGCGCGAGCGTTTTTATCAGCAGGAGTATTGCGGCTGTATCTATTCGCTGCGCGACAGCAATCGTCATCGCGTGGCCAGCGGGCGTGAACGCATTAAGATCGGCGTGCAATATTATACGCCGGACGAAGAGTAGAGAAATAAAGGGCGCGGCAGTCGCCCTTTATTTCCTGCGGTAACGGCAGAGTTTAGCGCAGGCCATTACAGGCCTCGGCGGTGTCGATATTGCGAATATCCAGACGCGCAGACGTAAAACGGTTGTGGTTATTGACGGCGGGCTGCGCCTGTCGGCAAAGCTCGCAGGGATTAATATTGCCTTCCAGCAGCGCCTGGGTTTCTGGATCTAACTGACGTTTACGACAGACGTAAGGCGTACAGCCCATCACCTGTTTAAAAGAGCGCGTAAACGACTGCTGGCTTTCAAAATGGTATTTCATCGCCAGCGTAATAATCGGCGTATTGCTACTTTTCAGGGGATGCACGCAGGCCGCCAGCTTTCGCTTGCGGATATAGCGCGCCAGCGTCTCGTTGCGGCAGCGGGCGAATAATTTCTGCAGATACCATTTGGAATAGCCTGATTTCTCTGCAATATCATCAATGCTGAGCCGTTGATCGAGATGGTTGTTAATCCACTCGGTAACGCTATCAATCACTTCTTCATTATATTTTTTCTCACGCATAATCCACCTCATCAAACAGTTGCGCATAGTGTAGGGATTTTAATCTTTCGCTATGCCCGGCTTGGGTAAAGAAGTATCAGAAAATGCATGTTTATTTTTTTGCAAGAGGAGCGAAATATGGAATATTTATCAAAAAGAGCTGGGTGTTGATTTTTAGTTGTAAAAAATAAATAAAAGCAATAAATAAACGTAACTTGTTTCCCTGGCCGTGCCGGGAATATTTAGAGTTTTTGCAATATTTATCGCGGGAATTGATCGGCGCAGGCGTCTGTTGCGCTGCTGGTCGGCAGGCAAAATGATACAGAGCCCGCTACGCTTCTTTTACAAAAATCATTTACATGACACAGCGCAACAATACGAGCCTCCTGCGCGCGTGTCACACTGCCGCTCTTTTGCTTATATGGAGATCACCGCATGCGTCCGACCTCTGGCCTGAAAAAACCGCTCCTTGCCTTATTCGCCTCGATAACCCTGTTTAGCGCTGCGCCCGCTTTAGCCGCTACCACTTATGGTGAGCAGCTGGAAGGCTTTCACTATCCTTTCCCGCTTCAGCGCTTTGACTTTTCCTCTCAGCAGCAGCCGCTCAGCATGGGCTATATGGACGTAAAACCGACAAACAACGCCAATGGTCAGACCGTGGTGCTGCTGCACGGCAAGAATTTCTGCGGCGCGACTTGGGAAGAGAGCATACGCGCCCTGAGCCAGGCGGGCTATCGCGTCGTCGCGCCGGATCAGATCGGCTTTTGCAGCGCCAGTAAACCTGATAATTATCAGTACAGCTTCCAGCAGCTGGCGGACAACACGCATCAGCTGCTGGCGCATCTCGGTATAAAGAAAGCGGTGATTGTCGGCCACTCTACCGGCGGCATGCTCGCCACGCGCTATGCGCTGATGTATCCCGCCGAGACGCAGCAGCTGGTGCTGGTGAACCCGATCGGACTGGAGGACTGGAAAGCCAAAGGCGCGCCCTGGCGCAGCGTGGACCAGTGGTATCAGCGCGAGCTGAAGCTCGACGCGGCAGGCATCAAAAAGTATGAGCAGCACACCTACTACAGCGGCCAGTGGAAGCCGGAGTATGACAAATGGGTCGATATGCTGGCGGGCCTGAACGCCGGTCCCGGACATAAGAAGGTGGCGTGGAACTCGGCGCTGATCTACGACATGATTTTTACCCAGCCGGTGTTTTACGAGTTCGGCGATCTGAAGGTGCCGACCACGCTGATGATCGGCACCGCCGATACTACCGCGATCGGCAGCGATATCGCCTCGCCGGAGGTGAAAGCGAAGCTGGGTCACTATGAGGTGCTGGGCAAAGAAGCGGCGAAGCGCATTCCCGGCGCGCGCCTGATTGAGTTCCCAGGCATGGGTCACGCGCCGCAGATGGAGTCGCCGGCCAAATTCAATCAGAGGCTGATCGAGGCGTTAGCGCAGCGCTAACGGCGCAAAGGCGAAAAGCTATCCTGCCGTCGTTGCGGCGGCAGGATGTTGGGCGATCAGAGGATTTTCTGTTCTGCCAGATCGAGGGCGAAGTAGCTGAAAATCAGATCGGCGCCAGCGCGTTTAATCGCACCCAGGCTTTCCAGCACGACGTTACGCTCGTCGATCGCGCCTGCCTGAGCGGCGAATTTGATCATCGCGTACTCGCCGCTGACCTGGTACGCCGCCAGCGGCAGCTCGGTGCGATCGCGGATTTCGCGCAGCACGTCGAGGTAGGCGCCGGCCGGTTTCACCATCAGCGAATCCGCGCCTTCGGCCGCGTCGATCAGCGACTCGCGAATCGCTTCGCGGCGGTTCATCGGATTCATTTGATAGGTTTTGCGATCGCCTTTCAGGGCGGTGCCGGCTGCTTCACGGAACGGGCCGTAGAAGGACGAGGCGAACTTGGTGGAGTAGGACATAATGGCGGTCTGGGTAAAGCCCGCCGCGTCCAGCGCCTGGCGGATCGCCTTGACCTGGCCATCCATCGCCGCCGACGGCGCGATAAAGTCCGCGCCCGCTGCTGCCGCCACTACCGCCTGTTTGCCGAGATTGATCAGGGTCGCATCGTTGTCGACGCCGTGATCGCACAGCACGCCGCAGTGGCCGTGGCTGGTGTATTCGCAGAAGCAGGTATCGGACATGACAATCATTTCCGGCACCGTCTCTTTGCAGATGCGCGACATGCGCGCCACAAGGCCATTTTCATTCCAGGCATCGCTGCCGGTGGCGTCGGTATGGTGCGAGATGCCGAAGGTCATCACCGAGCGGATGCCCGCTTTGGCGATGCGCTCGATTTCATAGGCGAGACGCTTTTCCGGAATGCGCATCACGCCCGGCATCGCTTCAATCGCTTTATAGTCATCAACGCCTTCCTCAACGAAAATCGGCAGCGCCAGATCGTTCAGGCTGAGGGAAGTTTCCTGGAAGAGTTCACGCATCGCCGGGCTGGAACGCAGCCTTCTTGGACGCTGGATCAGAGAAAAGTCAGACATATTCATTCTTACGCAGGTGAAAAAAGTAGCGTTAGTCTACTCCTTTTAACGCGCGAGTATGAAGATTGTGTGCGGCGTAAAAAAAAGCCCGCCGAGCGGCGGGCTTTAAACGGATTACTCGTTGATGTCGGGATGCTGCTGCACCAGATTCTTACGCTTCGCCTCAAGACGAGCGATCTCCTCGTCGATATCTTCGATCTTCTGCTCGATGTTGTCGTGATGCTCCTGCAGGATTTCACGCGCCTCGTCGAGATCGGATGCGGCCGGCGTCGCGCCGCGCAGCGGTTTGTTCGCCGTCTCTTTCATATAGATGCCGGTAATCAAACCGATCACCGCCACCACCATCAGGTAGTAGGCTGGCATATAAAGGTTATTGGTGGTTTCCACCAGCCAGGCGGCGAGGGTTGGGGTCAGACCGGCAATCAGCACCGAAATGTTAAAGGCGCTCGCCAGCGCGCTGTAGCGGATATGCGTCGGGAACATCGCCGGCAGCGACGACGCCATTACGCCGGTAAAGGCGTTGAGGATCACCGCCATCAGCAGCAAGCCGGCGAAAATCAGCCCCAGCACGCCGCTGTTGATCAGCATAAAGGCCGGAATGGCGAAGATCAGCAGGGCAATACTGCCAATGATAACGAACGGACGACGGCCGAAGCGGTCGCTGAGCATCCCCATTACCGGCTGTACAAACAGCATGCCGAGCATAATGGCGATGATGATCAGTACGCCGTGATCTTCCGAGTAGTGCAGGTTATGCGACAGATAGCTCGGCATATAGGTCAGCAGCATGTAGTAGGTGACGTTAGTGGCGATCACCAGACCGATACAGGCAAGCAGGCTTTTCCAGTGCTTAGTGGCGATCTCTTTAAACGACACTTTCGGGCCGTCGCGCAGACCTTCGCGGTCGCCTTGCTCCAGCTTCTCAACGTGCTGCTGGAAGGCCGGCGTCTCTTCCAGCGCGTGGCGCAGGTAGAGACCGATAATGCCGAGCGGCAGCGCGAGGAAGAACGGCAGGCGCCAGCCCCATTCCATAAATTTCGCTTCGCCGATAATCGCCGAGATCAGCACCACGATGCCCGCGCCGAGCACGAAGCCGGCGATAGAGCCGAAGTCGAGCCAGCTGCCCATAAAGCCGCGCTTGCGGTCGGGCGAATATTCGGCGACGAAGATCGAGGCGCCGGTATACTCGCCACCCACCGAGAAGCCCTGCGCCATCTTGGCGAGCAGCAGCAGAATCGGCGCCCAGATGCCAATCGAGGCGTAGGAAGGGATCAGGCCGATACAGAAGGTACTGATCGACATAATCACAATGGTGATAGAGAGAATCTTCTGGCGGCCGTACTTATCGCCCAGCATACCGAAGAAGAGACCGCCCAGCGGGCGAATAAGGAAAGGAACTGAGAAGGTACCGAGCGCGGCGATCATCTGCACGCCTGGCGACGCGTCGGGGAAAAAGACTTTACCCAGCGCATAGGCGACAAAGCCGTACACGCCGAAATCAAACCACTCCATCGCGTTGCCCAGCGACGCGGCCGTAATAGCTTTGCGTAAGCGGGCGTCATCGATAATCGTGACGTCATCCAGCCCAATAGGTTTGACACGCTTCCTACGTAATTTCATAGATTTACCCTGTAATAGCACATGAAAGTCCTCAAGGTCGCGAACCGGTTGAACGATGCAGTCCGCGGCATTGAGAAAATTTAAGCATAGCCGTTCGGCAGAATTTTCCACTGGCTACGAAGCGCAATAATTAGTGTTGAAATTATTGCGACAAGTGGCAGAGTATACCGTTTTTCATTGATATTTGTCATGTTTGGTCTGATAGCGGCCTTTTTTGCCGACGATAGCAGATTGAAATGCCGCCTGAAAAGGCGTTAAAAAGCGGCTTAACGCCGCTGATTTTTACAAAATTTTGCGGCGCTTAGCGCAAAGAAAAGAAAAGGTCGCGGCCGCGCTTCGGTTAATGCGCCTGTGTTTCGTCAGAAGGCAGGGCTAAAGCAGCGATCGCAGCGGCTGGTGCTGCAGCCAGGCGGCGATATCCTCGACCGCCTGGGTGAAATAGCGCCGGTAGTTGCTGTCGGCGACATAGCCGAGATGGGGCGTCGCCAGTACGTTCGGCAACTGCCGCAGCGGATGATCGGCAGGCAGCGGTTCGACGTCGAACACGTCCAGCGCGGCGCCCGCCAGCTGGCCAGTGCGCAGCGCGGCGATCATCGCCTGCTGATCCACCAGCCCCGCGCGCGGTGTTAACCAGCAGCGCGCCTGGCTTCATCTGCGCCAGCGCGGCGGCGTCCAGCAGATGACGCGTGCGCGCGCTTAACACCAGATGAAGCGACACGATGTCGCTCGCCGCCAGCAGCGCCGGAAGCGACGGCATCAGCGTCGCGCCGCACGCTGCCGCGCGCTCGCCGGTAAGGTTCTGACTCCAGGCACAAACCCGCATGCCGAACGCCTGCGCCACTTTCGCCATACCGCCACCGATTTTGCCCAGGCCGATCAGCCCCAGGGTCTTGCCTTCCAGTGCGATGCCGAGATGCTGCTGCCAGGGGCCGCCGCTGCGCAGCGCCTGATTCTCCGGCACGATATGACGCGCCAGCGCCAGCAGCAAACCCCAGGTCAACTCCAGCGGCGGCGCGCTGCTGCTCTCGGTGCCGCATACCGCGATACCGCGCGCGCGGCAGGCGTCCAGATCGATGGCGGCATTGCGCATGCCCGAGGTCACAATAAGCTTCAGCCGCGGCAGGCGCGCCAGACGGGCGGCGGTGAGCGGAGTACGCTCGCGCATCGCCACGATAATATCGCTGTCGGCCAGCGCGGCGATCAGCGCGTCGTCGTCGGCGACAGGCTGATGGAGCGATCGGGTTTGCACAGCGGGCTGCAGCGACGCCCAGTCGGCCAGCGACAGGGCGACGTTCTGGTAGTCGTCAAGAAGGGTGCAGTTGAGCATCGTCAGCGTCCTCTGTGTGCATCGGCTGATGCGCATGCTCTGCGAGCCAGGCGATGAACGCGCGGTTATTTAGGGGCAAAGCATAATAGTAGCCCTGAATAAAGGTCACGCCGCGCTGGCGCAGGTAGAGATACTGCATTTCGGTCTCCACGCCTTCGCCCAGCACCTCCAACTTCAGCTTATGGCTGAGGGCGATAATCGCATCCAGCACCGGCGTTTCGCCCGACAGCGATTCGATGGCGTTGATAAAGCCGCGATCGATTTTCAGGTAGTCCAGCGAGAAGGTTTGCAGATAGCTGAGCGAGCAGTGCCCGGTGCCGAAATCATCGATCGCCACCTTCATCCCGTCGGCGCGCAGACGATCGAGTTTTCTCGCCACATCTTCGCCGTCTTTAATCAGGCTGCGTTCGGTCAGTTCCAGGGTAATTTGCAGCGACGTCCGCTTAATTTTATCGGCGAAGTTAAGCATATCTTTCACAAAGTCCGGATGTTGCAGATGATCTGCGGCGACGTTGATACCAATATGAAAGCCTGGCTCGACCTGCCACTGCTGAACATCTTCGGCGATCAAATCGAGCAGATGACGCGTCAGCGGCACAATCATGCCCTCCGCTTCAGCGGCGGTGATAAAGATATCGGGCCGAACCGCGTCGCCGTTCGGCAGCGTCCAGCGCAGCAAGGCTTCGGCACCGGAACAAGTCTGCGTGTGATTGTTATAAACCGGCTGGTAGCAGACCGAAAAGCGACGCGCATTAATGGCGCGGCGGATCTCATCGCGCCAGGAGATACGACGCTGCAGCCAGTTGGCGGTCAGCACCATCAGCAGAATAGAGAGGATGGCCGTCATCGGCAGGAAAATAAAGGTCACCTGGCGCCAGGCGTGCATGATCTCCGCGCCGGGCGTCTCAATGGTTACGCTGATGGGATAGCGGCGCGATTGCGCCTGATAAATCTGGGCGCTAAACAGGCTGGCGTGGGGCGGCGTCGACTTGCCGATGGAAATCGGCGCGCCGTCGTTAAAGCGCATGCTGAACCGATAGCCGCGCGTTTCGCCGATAGCGCTCATAAAGTCCATCAGATACTGGCCGTCGATAATTGCCCAAAAGCCCTCATCATCCGCCAGCTGCCGCACGAAAATTACCGCCGGACGCTGCGGGACGCCAGCCGTGCCGGCAAGAGAGAGGCTCCACCAGGCCTTGCCGGTCACCGGCGGCGCACGCAGCATCATGTCGCTTAACGATCCGGGGTTCATGCCGTAGGCCGAAGAGCAGGTGATTTTCACGCCTTCCAGCTTGCCGATAGCACGGAAATAGGCGTTGAGGTTGCCGGCGCGCTGCAGTTCGTCTTCGAATTTGCTGCAGGGCTGGTAGTGAAAACGACGTAGCCAGGTGATCATATCCCAGGCGCTGTCGCTCATTTTTTCCGCCTGCGAGAGCAGAGTGTTGGCAGCGTTGATCTGCTGCTGCTGGACGGTGTGCCGCGCGTCGATAGCTGTGAACAGGATGCCAAGCAGCAAGGGAAGCACCCCGGACAAAATAATAATTATTCTTGCGTAGTCGCGTTTTCGTTTTAACGGCGGCACCGCTAATTCCTCTGAATGTTAAAGCGTCTGTGAGGAGGTGCGAATTTAATCAGCGCAGCATAGCACGCCCTCAGGCCGTGCAGGGTAGCGTTTTGCGCAGGCTGGCAGGTGATACAGATCAAGTATCGACCGCACTTTGCATTTATTGACATTGTTTTGCCGCTTTTGGCATTTCCCTGCGGCGAAAACGCTGTGTAACAGTGACGCCACACTGAACAGCATAACAAGAGGCGTCTATGAGTACGGCAACCCTGGCATCTTCTTCTCTTCAACAGCGTATTTCCGACGCGGAATGGCAGGCGCGCGTCAGACTGGCGCAGGCCTATCATCTGGCGGCGAAGCTGCGCTGGACCGACCATATCTACACCCATTTCTCGCTGCGCGTGCCGGGCGATCGGCCGCACTTCCTGATTAACGCATACGGCCAGACGTTTGACGAAATCCAGCCGGAAACCCTGGTGAAGATCGATATCGACGGCAATATCATCGACGATCCTACCGGGCTCGGGATCAACCCGGCCGGCTTCGTGATCCACAGCGCCATTCATCGCGCCCGGCCGGATGCGCATGCGGTGCTGCATACCCACACGGCGGCGGGCATCGGCGTGTCGGCGCAAAAGGGCGGGCTGCTAATGATTTCGCAGCACAGCACGCGTTTTCACCATCGCGTCGCCTACCACGACTACGAAGGGATCGCGCTGGATCTCGACGAGCAGCAGCGCATCGTCGAGGATCTCGGCAGCCTGAACGCACTGATCCTGCGCAATCACGGTCTGCTGACCGCTGGCGGCAGCATCGAAGAGGCCTTTTATAACCTCTATTATCTCGAACGCGCCTGCCAGGCGCAGCTGGCCGCGCAGTCGGGCGGCGCGGAGCTGATTATTCTGCCGGACGCGGTGTCGGAAAAGGCGGCGCAGGCGTTTGATAACAGCATCCGCAACAAAAAGTATCAGCTGCACTGGGATGCCTATATTCGCCAGCTCAACCGCAACGCCCTGTAAGGAGCCGCCATGAACAGACTTAAAGCATTTGCGGCGGCGCTGCTGCTGAGCGCCAGCGCCATGGCGCAGGCGGCGCCCGATCTCAGCGCGGTCACGCTGGTGCTGGGCGACCAGGCGCGCAATCTGCGTTCGCTGGTGGAGGCCTCCGGCGTGCTAAAGGATGCGCCCTGGCGCTATCGCTGGGCTAACTTTCAGGGCGCGGCGCCGTTGTTCGAAGCGCAGCGCGCCGGCGCGGTCGATACCTCTTACGCGGGCGATCTGCCGGTGCTGATGGCGGCGTCCGGCGGCGTGCCGCTGAAAATCATCGCCACCAACGTCGGCGACGCCGGGTCGAACGGACTGATCGTGCCCGCTGATTCGCCGGTGCGCAGCGTAAAGGATCTGGCTGGCAAGGAGGTCGTGGTCTCCTCGGCGCGCGGCAGCATCTCGCAGCATCTGCTCTATGAGGCGCTGGGCGAAGCACAGGTGCCGCGCGACAGCGTGCCGGTGCGCTTTGTGCTGCCGACCGACGCCAGCGCCGCCTTTAATTCCGGCCAGATTGGTGCCTGGGCGACCTTCGATCCCTATCTCGGCATCGCCGAGCAGCACGGCGCGCGGCTGCTGCGCGACGGCAAAGGGCTGACCACCGCGCTGTCGTTCGTGACCGCCACCCAGCAGTCGCTGGACGATCCCGGCAAGCGCGCGGCTATCGCCGATTTCGCCCAGCGGCTGGCGAAAGCGCGCGCCTGGGCGCTGGCCCATAAAGAGGAGTACAACCAGGTATATGCGCAGCTGACGCGCCTGCCGCCCGCCGACGCGGAGAAGATCACCGCACGCATCTCTCACGGAATTCGCGCCGTCACGCCTGAAGATATTGAAAAGGTGCAGAAGGTGTCGGATCTCTTCAGCGAGCTGAACATTCTGCCGAATAAGGTGGATGTGGCGGCGATCACCGATCGGAGCCTGTTTCCGCAGTAACAGGGCAAAAGGCTGCGCTATGTCGCCCATGCCCTGTTTTGCCCTGTATTAATCGTTAAACAGCGTCTGGCGCAGCGCCAGCTCGACGCCGCGCAGCTCCGCCAGTCCTTTCAGGCGACCTATCGCCGAATAGCCCGGATTGGTGCGCTTGTGCAGGTCGTCGAGCATCTGATGACCGTGATCGGGACGCATCGGGATCGCATGCTTCTCGCCCGCGCGCCGACGGCGCTGCTCTTCCGCCAGAATGACCCTGATCACGCCCACCATATCGACATCGCCTGCCAGATGCGCGGCTTCGTGAAAGCTGTTGGGGTTGGCTTCGCGCTGCGTGGCGCGCAGGTGGATAAAGTTGATGCGATCCGCGAACCGCGCCGCCATCTGCGTCAGGTTATTGTCGGCGCGCACGCCGTAAGAGCCGGTGCAGAAGCAGAAGCCGTTGTGCAGGCTGTCTACCGTCTCCTTCAGCCACTGCATATCCTCTTCCGTGGAGATAATGCGCGGCAGGCCGAGGATCGGGCGCGGCGGATCGTCCGGATGCACCGCCAGCTTGATGCCGACCTCTTCGGCGACCGGCACGATGGCGCGCAGAAAGACCGCCATATGCTCGCGCAGCGTCGCTTTGTCGATGCCGTCGTACTGCGCCAGCTGCGCGCGGAACTGATCCAGCGTATAACCCTCTTCCGCGCCCGGCAGGCCGGCGATAATATTGCGCGTCAACAGCGCCTTATCCTCGTCGCTCATGGCGGCGAAGCAGCGCGCGGCCGTCTCTTGCTCTGCCGCTGAATAATCCTGCTGCGCGCCGGGGCGCTGCAAGATATGCAGCTCGAAGGCGGCGAAGGCGTCAGCGTCGAAGCGCAGCGCTTTAGCGCCGTCCGGCAGCGTCCAGGCGAGATCGGTGCGTGTCCAGTCGAGCACCGGCATAAAGTTGTAGCACACCGTTTCGACGCCGCAGGCCGCCAGATTGCGTATCGACTGCTGATAGTTGGCGATATAGCGCTGATAGTCTCCGCGCTGCGTTTTGATCGCCTCGTGCACCGGAATGCTTTCTACCACCGACCAGACCAGATTTTTTTCCGCCAGCAGCGCCTGACGCGCTTTAATCTCCTCCACCGGCCAGACATCGCCGTTGGGGATATGGTGCAACGCGGTCACAATGCCGGTCGCGCCCGCCTGGCGCGCATCGTCTAACGAAACCGGATCGTTGGGGCCATACCAGCGCCATGTATGTTCCATTTTTACTCCTTAGCCGCAAATTTGGCCCAGTGGTCAGGCCGCTGGGCCAAGAGTATGCTAGCCTGACGGGAAAGGCCGTGATCGCGATCGCAGCGCAGTAAATTGCGTCTGTCGGAAAGGGGGCGCGGCCTGTGCTACGCTGCACCGCTGCTGACAGGAGAAAAAATATGGCGCTGCCAGTGCTAAAAACGGAACGTCTTTATCGTCAGATCGCCAACGCGATCGTGGAAAGCATTCAACGCGGCGAGTTTGCCCCAGGCGCGGCGCTGCCGCCGGAACGCGAGCTGGCGAAGCAGCTGGGGGTCAGCCGCTCCTCGGTGCGTGAGGCGCTGATTGCGCTGGAGATGACCGGCTGGGTGGATATTCGCACCGGCAACGGCGTCTTCGTGATGCAGCCGCTGCCGTCGGCCAGCACGCCTGCGACGGAGGCGGATTACAGCCTGGAAGATCTGTTACAGGCGCGTCTCGCTTTCGAGGGCATGCTGGCGGAGATGGCGGCGCGCCACGGCAGCCCGACGCAGCGCGAACAGCTGCGCGCGCTGGCCGATACGCTGCTGCGCTACCGCGCCAACGACGCGGAATTTCTCGAGCAGGACAAAGGCTTTCATCTGCTGATTGGCGAAATGAGCGGTAACGAGGTGCTGCGCGAGATGATGGAATTTCTCTGGAACAAGCGCGACAGCGCGCGCTTCCGGCGGCTGGAGCGTCATTTTGCCGACAACGCCTTTACCGATGAGATGAACCGCGACCATCAGCAGATCGCCGCGGCTATCTACGCAGGCGACGCCGCTGCCGCGCGCGCCGCGATGGAGAGCCATCTGGCGCAGGTGAAGCGGCGGCTGCTGGGCTAGATTTTATGCCGTTTAGGGCGGCCGGCGCCGAGCATAATCGCCAGTCGGCTGCCGCCAGGCGTGGTCTCCATCAGGATTTTAGTAATGCTGGTCAGCGGCACCGAGAGCAGCATACCGACCGGGCCGAGCAGCCAGCCCCAGAAAATCAGCGACAGAAACACCACCAGCGTTGAGAGCCCCAGGCCGCGCCCCATCACGCGCGGCTCCAGCATATTGCCGAACACCATATGAATCGCGGTAAACAGCGCCGCCACCAGCATCGCGTCGTAGGGGCTGTTGAGCAGCAGCGCCTGCAGCACCGGCGGCACGCCGGCGATAATCGGGCCGATATTGGGAATGTAGTTAAGAATAAACGCCACCACGCCCCACAGCAGCGCGAATTTGATATCGAGCAGAAACAGGCAGCCCCATACCGACACGCCGGTAATCAGGCTGATCAGCGTCTTCAGCGCCAGATAGTGCGTCACGCCTTTCAGCGCCCGGTGCAGCCCGGCAATACGGATCTGCGGATTGGTCAGGGCGTTACGCATCTTGTAGGGCAGGTGATGCACTTCGAACAGCATAAAGACCACGGTCAGGATCAGCAGCACGAAATTGCTCATCATGCCGGAGAACTGCGTCAGCGCGACGGTGGCGAACGACATCAGCATATTGGGATCGAAGCGCTGCACCAGCGTATTAGTGGAAACGTGAATGCCGATACCTGACGCCAGGTGCTGCACTACGCTCATCTTCTGTTCCAGAGTGGCGCGCAGCTGCGGGTAGATATCAGAGAATTCGCTCACCGAACTGGCCAGCACCGCCACCAGCAGCAAAATCACGATAAATATCACCGTAATCACCACCGTGATCGCCAGCCCGCGCCGCCAGCCGCGCCGCATCAGGAAGGTGACGATAGGATTGAGCACGATGGCGAAAAAGGCGGCCAGTAAGAAGGGCACCATAATATCCGAGGCGGCGCGGATCCCGGCGAGAATAATCACCAGCATCGCCAGCTTAGTCAGAATATTTTGCCCAATTTTTTCCTGCTGTAGTTCGCTCATTCCCTCTCCTGAAAAGCCAGACCGCAGAGAGTAGTGTAGCTGAACGGTAATTAAACGCCTGATTCTTCTATGAAAGCGCAGCGATAATCAGACTTTTTCACCGTGGTCAGGATGTCGTTGCCGATCGCTTCTCTGACGGCGGCAAGCCCGCCGATGTTGATGATCTCCGCGTAAGAGCGGTGACGCGCAGCTGAAAACTCAGGAGCGTCAATGACAGCCGATGACTAAAACTGCCTCCCGCATGCGGCGGCGGCTCGAAATATTCCGCTTATGGTGGCAAGCTGTAGAGTAAATTCAGTCAACCACGAGCGCACTTTTTCATGCCTGATCAACCTGCAGCGGAACCGGCTCATAAGGGTATCGGCTTAACCCTGCTGATTATCTCTATCGTGATCTACAACTTCGCCAGTTACCTCACCATCGGCCTGCAGCTGGCGGTGCTGCCGGGTCTGGTGCATGACCAGCTCGGCTACAGCGCCTTCTGGGCGGGCGTCGTGATCAGCCTGCAATATGTGGCGACGCTGCTGAGCCGTCCGCATGCCGGGCGCTACGCCGATATCTGGGGACCGAAGCGCATCGTGGTGCTGGGGCTGGCGGGCGTGCTGCTCAGCGGCCTCTGCTATCTGCTGGCGACCTGGCTTGCCGCTTCGCCTGTCGCCAGCCTGGCGCTGCTCTGCACAGGACGCGTAATTCTCGGGATCGGTCAGAGTTTTACCGGTACCGGCACCTCGCTATGGGGCGTGGCGCGGGTCGGCTCGCTGCATATCGGCCGCGTCATCTCGTGGAACGGCATCTGCACCTATGGCGCGATGGCGCTGGGCGCGCCGCTTGGCGTCATTATCTATCGGCAGGGCGGGCTGCTGCTGCTCTCTGTGGTGATTATCGCCATCTGCGCGCTGGCGATAGCGCTGGCGCTGCCGCGTCCGGCGGTAAAGGGCAGCCGCGCGCGGCCGCTGCCGTTTCGCGACGTGCTCGGCAAGATTTACGGCTTCGGTCTGATTCTGGCGATGGGATCGGCGGGGTTCGGCGTCATCGCCACCTTTATTACGCTCTTCTATCAGGCGAAAGGCTGGGACGGCGCAGCCTTCGCGCTGACGCTGTTTAGCGCCGCCTTTGTCGGCGCGCGGCTGCTTTTTCCCAACGCGATTAACCGCTTCGGCGGGCTGCGCGTCGCGGCTGCCTGCCTGGCGGTAGAGGCGGTCGGTTTGTTTCTGGTGGCGGGCGCGTTCGAGCCCTGGATGGCGAAAACCGGCGCGCTGCTGACCGGCGCCGGCTTTTCGCTGGTCTTTCCGGCGCTTGGCGTGGTGGCGGTGAAAGCGGTGCCGCAGGCGAATCAGGGCAGCGCGCTGGCGACCTACACCGCCTTTATGGATTTAGCGCTGGGGATCACCGGTCCGATCGCGGGCTTTATCATGAGCTTTGCAGGCGTGCCGCTGGTCTATCTGCTGACGGCGCTGCTGGTCTGTCTGGGGCTGTTCTGCACGCTGCGGCTGGCGCGTCGGCTGCCAATGGCGGCGGAAGAGGCGAAGGAAGGGTAAAAAAGCGGCCTCCGACCGAGGCCAAAAAAGTGTCGCAAGACACAGATAAGGGTAGGGCGACGCAGCGAACGAGGAGCCCGCCGCGCGAGAGTCAGGCCTGCAGCAGCGCGATGCTGTGACGGATCTGGCGCTCAATCTCAGTTGGGGTCCAGCCGTTAAGCTCGGACGAGAAGGGCTCGAAGGCGTAAACGCCTTTATAGCCGAGCATCTCCAGCCGCTTCACCTGCGCCACGCTGTTCAGCACGTCGCGGTCGCTCAGCATAATGCGCTCTTCATCGGTGAGTTCGGCCGTGGCGCGCCTGTCTTCCACGCCTGAAAGGTGCACCAGGCCAATCATCTCGACGTCGATTTCCGCCGGAAACTCCTGCTCGGCATGCTCATACAGATGGTGGTGGAAAGTGTCTATCACCAGTTTAAACGGTGCCTGCGCGTCGCGGATCAGCTGCTGTGCCTGCACTGCCGAGCGCAGCGAGCTGACCGGAAAGCCCAGCGGCTCGACCAGCCCCTGTACGCCATGCTGCGCAAAGCGCGGCGCCAGCGTGCGCAGCGCTGCCAGCGTCTCCTCTGGCGTAATTTCGACGCCTTCGTTCAGCGGGCACATCACCAGCGCTCTGGCGCCGATCGCCTGCGCGTCGCGCAGCAGCGCGTCGGCTTTGGCCAGCAGCGTCTCATCGATGCGGTTAAAGGGATAGAGCGCGTTAATAGTCACTACGTCGATATTGTATTTCGCTATCAGCTCGCGCGTCTGCTCCGCGCTCAGGTCGTCGCACACCTTTCCGCTCGGCATGTCGTTACGCAGCTCCACCTTGTTCAGGCCCAGGCGCTGAACCAGCTGGAAAAAGGCTTCTAATGAGAGGTTGGGCGCAATTTTACGGTTAATACAGAAACGGGTCGGATCGATGGCCATGCTGCGGCTCCTGTAGCGATGCAAGAGATAAGGGAATAAGCTGAGGGCAAAGAGAACATTTATTTCATAAATAGTGAATTATGAAATTTAAAGGTTGAGATCTGCCTCGCATTAATTTCATTTTCCGTCTCTGCCGTGCCGCTTTCGTCCCTGGGGATTAACGGTAAATCGCGCTTGATCGGCATAGCAACATGCACTCTGCGCCCTTACAGCGCGCGGTTTTTAACGCCAGCGGGAAAAATGCGATCCACGCCGCTAAAAGGGAATTTTTCAAAAACTTTTATTTGAAAAATTTATTTCACTGTAATAGCTTCATAGCATGCTTTCGGTTTTGCCTGGTCAGACAGCGTGGCGTCACGCTAAGGCTCTGCAGGGAACTCACACATCTTAAGAGGCTATGAAATGAACATTACAGGAAACTTCATTGGCGGTCAGATTACCTACAGCGCCAGCAACGAAACCATCCCTGTCTATGACCCGGCGACCGGAAAAGTAGCGCGCGAGCTTACCCAGAGCACCGGCGCGGAAGTCGCCGAGGCGATTAAAGTCGCGCATGAGGCCTTTCCCGCCTGGTCGAAAACCTCGCCGCTGCGCCGCGCCCGCGTCCTGTTTAACTTCAAGGCGCTGATGGAGCAGCATCGCGACGAACTGGCCGAACTGATTGTGTCCGAACACGGCAAGGTGTGGTCGGACGCGCAGGGCGAGCTAACGCGCGGGCTGGAAGTGGTGGAGTTCGCCTGCGGCATTCCTCATCTGATCAAAGGCGAATATTCCGCCAACGTCGGCACCGGCGTCGACAGCTACTCGCTGATGCAGCCGGTCGGCGTGGTGGCGGGCATTACGCCGTTTAACTTCCCGGCGATGGTGCCGCTGTGGATGTTCCCCATCGCGCTGGCCTGCGGCAACACTTTCGTGCTTAAGCCACCCGCGCTCGATCCTTCGGCGGCGGTGCGTATGGCCGAACTGCTGAAAGAGGCGGGTCTGCCGGACGGCGTGTTCAACGTGGTGCACTCCTCTAACGAAGACGCTGAGCAGCTTTATAAAGATCCGCGCATCGCGGCGGTAAGCTTCGTCGGCTCGTCCGGCGTCGCCGAGCATATCTACAAAACCGCGAGCGCCCATGGTAAACGCGTGCAGGCGTTCGGCGCGGCGAAAAACCACGCTATCGTCATGCCGGACGCCGATCTTGATGCGACGGTAAACGCCATTATGGGCGGCGCGTTCGGCTCGGCCGGCGAACGCTGCATGGCGCTGCCGGTCGTGGTCGCGGTCGGCGACGACACCGCCGACAAACTGATTGCGCGCCTGACGCCGCTGATCAACGCGCTGCGCGTCGGGCCTGGCATCAAGCAGGGCGCGGAAGAGAATGAGATGGGGCCGGTCGTCTCCGCTGCGCATCAGAAAAAGGTGCTGGGCTATATCGATAAGGGCGAGCAAGAGGGCGCGAAGCTGGTGGTCGACGGCCGCAACTTCCAGGTGCCGGGCCATGCGGAAGGTTATTACGTCGGCGGCACGCTGTTCGACAACGTGACGCCGGAGATGACGATCTGGCGCGAAGAGATTTTCGGGCCGGTGCTGAGCATTATGCGCGCGCCGGACTACGCCAGCGCGCTGCAGTTGGTCAACAGCCATGAGTTCGGCAACGGCAGCGCCATTTTCACCAGCAACGGCAATACCGCGCGCGAGTTCGTGCAGGATGTGGAAGCGGGCATGGTCGGCGTCAACGTACCGGTGCCGGTGCCGATGGCGTTCCATAGCTTCGGCGGCTGGAAGCGTTCAGTGTTCGGCGCGCTCAACGTGCACGGGCCGGACGGCGTGCGCTTCTATACCCGCATGAAAACCGCCACGGCGCGCTGGCCGAGCGGCCAGCAGACGGTCTCGGAATTCAGCATGCCGACCCTGAGCTAAACCCATAACGGCATTATTACCGCTACAGGCCTGCGGCGACGCGCCTGTAGCGGCTTGTTTGCAGATTGAAAAAGGAGAGTGGGATGTCTTTTCTTGCAAAAGCGCAGCAGCCGGACGCCAGCGGCCGCATCCAGCACGTCACCCCGGAAAGCGCGGGATGGCGCTATGTCGGTTTTGACGCCTATCTGTTGAAAAAAGGCGACACGCTGCGGTTAAGCAGCGGCGATAAAGAGCTTTGCCTAGTGCTGGTAGCGGGGCTTGCCTCGGTGAAAACGCGCCATGCTGAATTTCCCGGCATTGGCAAGCGCATGTCGCCCTTCGAGCGCGTGCCGCCTTATTCGGTGTATGTGCCGCACGACGACGAGGTGGAAATCGTCGCCGACAGCGATCTGGAGCTGGCGGTCTGCAACGCCCCTGGCCGGGGCAACTTGCCGGCGCGCCTGATTGCGCCAGCGGATGTCGGCGTCGAGCAGCGCGGCAAGGGACGCAATCAGCGTCTGGTGCACAATATTCTGCCGGACGACAAACCGGCCGATAGCCTGCTGGTGGTGGAGGTCTATACCAACGAAGGCGATACCAGCTCTTATCCGAGCCATAAGCACGACGAAGAAAACAGCGAAAACGAAACCTATCTGGAAGAGACCTACTATCACCGTTTCGAGCCCGAGCAGGGTTTCGCCATGCAGCGCGTCTACACCGACGATCGCTCGCTCGATGAGTGTATGGCGCCCTATAACCGCGACGTGGTGACCGTGCCGCGCGGCTACCATCCGGTGGCGACCATTGCCGGCTACAACAACTACTATCTGAACGTGATGGCCGGCCCGGTGCGGCTGTGGAAATTCACCTGGGAGAAAGATCACGCCTGGGTAAACAGCGATAGCTATCCGCGCGGCTAGCAGCGGCTGCATTCAGAAATAAAAAAGGGCAACTCTGGAGTTGCCCTTTTTAATGCTACAAACTGGATTTACGCGCTGGCGTTATTCAACGCCAGCGACACCGCCAGCGTCTGCGCCAGGCAGAGCGAGGCGACCTGCGAACGGAACCCGTCCACCTGCGCTTCGCGCACTACAAAGCAGACGTCGCTGAAGGCCGCCAGCGGGCTGACCTGGCTGTCGGTAATGGCGATTTGATGCGCGCCGCGCTTCGCGCCCATCTCCACCAGCTCTACCGCTTCGCGCGCGTACGGAGAGTAGCTGATGGCGATAACCACATCTTTTGGGTTTACCAGGCTGAGCTGCTCGGTGAACATGCCGCCCAGACCGTCGATCAGGAAAGCGCGACGTTCAAGATGGCGCAGCGCATAGACCAGATAGGAGGCGACGCTAAACGAGCGGCGCAGGCCGATGACATAGATATTCTCCGCTTCGTTCAGCAGCTGCACCGCTTTGTTAAGCTGGTCAGGATTGACCTGCATCGCCAGCTGCTGCAACGCCTGGCTGTTGACCATAGTGAAGACATTCAGGATCTCCGCCGGGCTTTCTGGCGAGGTGGCGGCGTCGTCGGTGGCGGTCTGGCGGAACAGGCGCGCGCGCTCGGTATAGTTGACCGTCTCTTCCATCAGGTGCTGACGAAAAACCTGTTTCATTTCGTTGAAGCCGCTAAAGCCGAACGCGTTGGCGAAGCGAATCAGCGTCGACGGCGGCACGTCAGCCTGCGCGGCGATAGAGGCCACCGTATCGAAAGCGATACTGTTGCTGTTATCGAGAATATAACGAGCCACCTGCTTCAGGCGCTTGCTCAGCGTTTCGTAGCGGCGACGAATATCATCCTGTAACAGGGAGAGTTGAGTAGGGTTATTGGTCATTACTTCGGCCCGTCAAAAAAAGAAATATGGCTGGATAATGAGCGCTATAGTACCAGATGGATGGAAAATTTCATTTGTTTGCGCCCACAGCGGGGTTTATTTCATCGGTTTATGAATTACCTCACATAATGCAGGGAATGTGGTGGGAATAGCGGTGAAAAGCAGACGAAAAAGCGGAACGGACCACTCTGCGCGGCACCGAAGCGCGCAGGGCGGTCCGATGAACGGCGTTACAGCCCGGCGTGCTCGCGAATATATTTGCGCGCTTTCACCGCATATTCAAACGGATTGGCCAGTGCCGGATCCTGCTCGGCTTCCACCACCATCCAGCCCTTATAGCCGTAATCATCCAGCATCTTAAACACCGGCTTAAAGTCGATAACGCCGTCGCCCGGCACGGTGAAGGTGCCTTTCTTCACGCCGTCGAGGAAGCAGAGATGGTTGTCGCGTACTTCGGCGACAATCTCGTCGCGGACATCTTTCAGATGAACGTGAAAAATACGCGGCAGATATTTCTGCAGCACGTCGAGCATCGCCTGCTGCGAGCCTTCGGAATAGTAGATATGCCCGGTATCGTAGAGCAGCCCGACATTATCATTGGTCAGCGCCATAAAGCGGTCGATCTCTTCCACGGTCTGAATGCCGGTGCCCATATGATGGTGCAGCGTCACGCGCATCCCTTTCGCCGCGGCGATCTCCGCCAGTTCGTTATAGCCTTCGGCCGTCAGGCGCCACTCTTCGTCAGTGAAGATCGGCTTTTGCTCCAGCACCGGCAGCGTAGTGCCCTGGATGCTTTTGCTCTGCTCGGAACAGCCGATAACGCGCGCACCCATGGCGTACAAAAAATTCATGTGGTTAACGAATTCGTCGATGGTTTTCGCTTTCTCGCCGTTGGCGAAAAAGGTGCTGAACCAGGCGTTGCAAATTTCGATGCCGCGAATGTCGAGCATCGGCTTTAAAACCGCCGGATCGCGCGGATATTTGCTGCCGACCTCGCTGCCGGTAAAGCCCGCCAGCGCCATCTCGCTCACCGTCTGCTGAAAAGTGTTCTCTTTGCCCAGCTCCGGCATATCGTCGTTGGTCCAGCCAATCGGCGCGATGGCCAGTTTTACATTCTCTTTGTTCATCTGTTTAGTCCTGACGGGTCAGGGCGGCCGCAGCCGCCCGCAAGGAAAGGGAAACGTTTATTTCTTATCGTAGAAGGCGGGGCGCGGCGGCATTTCCACCGGCTCGATGGCGCCGCTCTGCTGCGCTTTCAGGCAGGCGTCGGCGGCCACCGAGGCGGCGAAGCCGTCCCAGGCGGACGGGCCGGTCAGTTCGCCCGCCTTCACGTCGTTGATAAAGGCCTGCAGTTCAACGTCGTACGCCTCGATAAAACGATCTTTCCAGTCGGTCAGGATGGTGGTGGAGAGTTTGGCTTCGCTGCGCAGCTGCACCGAGGCAGGCTCCGGCAGCTTCGCGATGCCGGTTTCGCCGATGACTTCGCACTGGATGTCGTAGCCGTAGGCGCAGTTAACGAAGATCTCCACGTCGATGCGCACCCCTTTTTGCGTTTCGAACAGCACGATTTGCGGATCCTTCAGGCGCGCATGCGATTTCGACGTCACGCGCGGGAAGACCACCTGCACGCTTTTATAGTCGTCGTTGGTCAGCCAGCGCAGCACGTCCAGCTCGTGGATCAGCGTATTGGTGATCGCCATATCGGTGGTATAGCTCTCCGGCACCGACGGGTTGCGGTGCGCGCAGTGCAGCATCAGCGGCTCGCCGATGCCGCCGTCGGCGATGACTTTTTTCAGCGCGCGATAGCCTGCGTCATACGGACGCATAAAGCCGACCTGCACCAGACGCTTGCCGTGCTGGATCTCTGCGTCCACTACGCGACGGCAGCCTTCCGCGCTCAGCGCCAGCGGCTTTTCGCAGAACACCGGTTTACCGGCGGCGATGGCTGCCAGCGTAAATTCTTCATGGGTCGGATCCCAGGAGGTCACCAGAATCGCGTCGACTTCCGGCGATTTGATGACCTGATGGCCGTCGGCGTAGACCTCCGCCTCGATATTCAGGCGCTGCAGCGCGGCGCGCGCGCCGTCGACGTTGATATCCGATACCGCCACCACTTTTGCCCCCTGCAGGACATTATTGCAGCGACGAATATGTTCCTGGCCGATTGCGCCGGCACCGATAACGCCAAGTTTCAAAGTCATAATTACACCTGTAGGGTTCATAGCGAGGAATAAAGGGCCGGATGTTCCGGCCGGAATATTAGTATTTGCGCGCCTGGTCGAGGTGGGCATTAAGCTTCTCCGCCACCGCCTGCGTGCGTTCGGAGGTGGAAGCCTGCGCCACGCCGACGTGCCACCAGCTGAAATATTTGTGCACCATGGTTTTCGGCAGCACCTTGATGTCGATAAGCGTGGAAACGCTCTGCTTCTGCGCATCTTCCAGCGCCTCAGCAAGCTGCTCCAGCGTCGTCACGCGATAAGTTTTGCAGCCGTAGCCCGCCGCGATGGCGGCGAAGTCCACCGGCACGAAGCCGCCGTCCAGCTTGCCGCCTTCCGGGTTGCGGAAGCGGAACTCGGTGCTGAAGCTGTCCATGCCGTGCTCCATCTGCAGGTTGTTGATGCAGCCGTTGGTCATATTGTCGAACAGCACCACGTTGATCTTGGCGCGCTCCTGAATCGAGGTGACCAGTTCGGAGTGCAGCATCATAAAAGAGCCGTCGCCCAGCAGCGCGTAGACCTCGCGATGCGGCTGCGCCAGCTTCGCGCCCAGCGCGGCGTTGACCTCATACCCCATGCAGGAATAGCCGTACTCAACGTGGTACGAGTTGTAGTCGCGGGTGCGCCAGACGCGCTGCAGATCGCCCGGCAAACTGCCCGCTGCCGCGACAATCACTGCATCCTTTGGGAGCTGCTCGTTTAGCGTGCCGAGCACGCGGCTCTGGGTGAGCACCGACTGGGTCAGGCGATTGAATTCGGCGAACACCGCGTCGCGATCGAGATGGTCGGCAATTTCCGGGATAAAGCCATCGCCGCTGTATTCCACCTGATAGACGCGCTGCGTCTCTTTCAGCAGTTTGCTCTGCGCCTGGGCGATCTGATCGCCCCAGTCGTTGCGGTAGTTTTTATCCGCCAGCCCGCCTCTAGCGCGACAAGCGCCTCGCGCGCGTCCGCCAGCAACTGCACGCCGTCGAGCTTGTAGCTGTCGAAGTTGCTGACGTTGACGTTCAGGAAACTGACCTCAGGATGCTGGAAGATCCATTTCGATGCGGTGGTGAAGTCGGTGTAGCGCGTGCCGACGCCAATCACCAGGTCCGCCTCTTTTGCCAGCAGGTTGGCGGCCAGGCAGCCGGTTTCGCCCACGCCGCCGACGTTGAGCGGATGATCGGAGACGATAGTGCCTTTGCCCGCCTGGGTTTCGGCGAAGGGGATCTGATAGCGTTCGGCGAACTGGCGCAGCGCCTCGCCCGCTTCGGAATATTTCACGCCGCCGCCCAGCACGATCATCGGCTTGCGCTTGCGGCCGATCAGCGCCAGCGCGTCGTTAAGCTGCGCGGCGGTCGGCAGGCGACGATCGAGGCGGTGTACGCGTTTCTGAAAGAAGTAGTCCGGGAAATCCCAGGCTTCGCTCTGCACGTCCTGCGGCAGCGCGAGGGTCACCGCGCCGGTTTCGGCGGGATCGGTCAGCACGCGCAGCGCGTTGATGCAGGCAGTCATCAGCTGTTCAGGACGGCTGATGCGATCCCAGTATTTGCTGACGGCGCGGAAGGCGTCGTTGGTGCTGATGCTAAGATCGTGGCTCTGCTCAATCTGCTGCAGCACCGGATCGGGCTGACGCGTCGCGAAGACGTCGCCCGGCAGCAGCAGTAAAGGAATGCGGTTGGCGGTGGCGGTGGCCGCTGCAGTGATCATATTAGCGGCGCCTGGCCCGACCGACGAACTGCAGGCGATGATCTGACGGCGCAGAGACTGTTTAGCGAAGCCCATCGCGGCGTGCGCCATGCCCTGTTCATTGCGGCCCTGATAAACGATCAGATCGCCGCTATCCTGCTCCAGCGCCTGCCCCAGCCCCAGCACGTTGCCGTGACCGAAGATGGCGAAGAGGCCTTTTACGAACTTCGTTTCCACGCCGTCGACATTAATGTATTGATTATCAAGAAACTTAACCAGCGCCTGAGCGGTAGTCATTCTGATCGTGGCCATATACTTTTCCTTTACATGCTGCAACCTGGTAGCAGGTCAGCGACGTGGCGTATCGCAAAAGCGACCGCAGGTAACTGAAACGTGAAGCGATTATAAACAAATATATTTTTCATAAAATACGATTACAGAAGAAACATTTCATTTTGCGATTGAGATCAAATTTAACCGCGAAACGCGTTATTCAGGGCATGCTGGAGCAGGCCAGGTGAAACAAGAAGCGATAAAAGCGGGGGATATGGATAATTTCATTCTATTTCAGCTGGTTCCATGCAGGTCGGGGTATCTGGCGCTAAAGGCCACGTAGTCCTGAAACGCGGCGAAACAGCGTAAACATGGCGCACATAATGCGCGAGCGAGGCAGAGTTTTACCTGGTTCACAAAATCGCGATGGATGTTTCATTTCATATTGTGTTTGGAATTTTTATTCCTCATACTCGCCTTATCGTCAGTCTGGCAAGGGCAAAAACCAGACGCACGCCGGGATGTCGGCTTTCTGGCCCGCGTGTCTGCTTATCACAGAAGGAAAACACAGGTATGAGTACACAACAGAAGCGGCTTGATGTGATTTGTATTGGACGCATCGCCGTCGACCTTTACGGACAGCAAATTGGCGCGCGGCTGGAGGATATGAGCACCTTTGCCAAATATCTCGGCGGCTCCTCCGGCAACGTTGCCTACGGCACCGCGATTCAGGGGCTGAAGTCGGCTATGCTGGCTCGCGTGGGCGATGAGCACAACGGCCGCTTTCTGCGCGAAGAGCTGAATCGCGTGGGGTGTAATACCGACGGACTGATTACCGATAAGCAGCGTCTGACCGGGCTGGTGATCCTCGGCATCAAAGATGAAGAGAGTTTTCCGCTGATTTTCTACCGCGATAACTGCGCCGATATGGGGCTGGTGCCGGAAGATATCGACGAAGACTTTATCAATGCGTCACGCGCGGTGGCGGTGACCGGCACCCATCTGTCGCATCCGCAGACGCGCGCCGCGGTGCTGAAAGCGCTCGATATCGCGAAGCGCAACGGCCTGCGCACCGCGCTCGATATTGATTACCGCCCGGTATTGTGGGGGCTGACGTCGCTCGGCGACGGCGAAACGCGTTTTATCGAGTCGCAGCAGGTGACGCGCCAGCTGCAGGAAGTGCTGCACTATTTCGACCTGATTGTTGGCACGGAAGAGGAGTTCCATATCGCGGGCGGCAGCACCGATACGCTGGCGGCGCTAAAAAGCGTGCGCCAGGCAACGCAGGCGACGCTGGTGTGCAAGCGCGGTCCGCTGGGCTGCGTGGTGTTCGAGGGCGAAATCCCCGACAGCTGGGAGCAGACGCGCCTGCACAGCGGCGTGCGGGTTGAGGTCCTCAACGTGCTGGGCGCGGGCGACGCTTTTATGTCCGGCCTGCTGCGCGGCTGGCTCAACGACGAGGGCTGGGAGCAGGCGTGCCGTTACGCCAATGCCTGCGGCGCGCTGGTGGTATCGCGTCACGGCTGCGCGCCAGCGATGCCGACCAAAGCGGAGCTGGATGATTTCCTCAGCCGCGACCGCGAGGTGAAACGCCCCGATCTCGACGCGCGTCTTAATCATCTGCATCGCGTCACCACGCGCAAACAGCGCTGGCCGGAGCTGAACGTCTTCGCCTTCGACCATCGCAAACAGCTGGCCGATATGGCGCGCGAAGCGGGCGTCGACGAGAGCAAAATTCCGGCGCTGAAGGTGCTGTTGCTGAAGGCCGCTGAAGAGGCGGCGCGCGAGGCGGGCCTGGAGACCAAGAGCGGCATTCTGGCCGATACCACTTATGGCCAGAAGGCGCTGAACGCCATTACCGGCAAGGGCTGGTGGATTGGCCGTCCCATCGAGCTGCCCGGCTCGCGACCGCTGCGGCTGGAGCACGGCAATATCGGTTCGCAGCTGATCGACTGGCCCGCCGAGCACGTGGTGAAATGTCTGGTGTTCTATCATCCGCATGACAGCGCCGAGATGCGCAAAGAGCAGGACGAGCTGGTGCTCGACGTCTGGAAAGGCTGCAACAAGAGCGGTCATGAGCTGCTGCTTGAGGTGATTCTGCCAGAGAGCAATCACGATCGTGATGAGGCCCACTATCTCACCATTCTCAGCCACTTTTATCAGCTGGGCATTCAGCCTGACTGGTGGAAGCTGCCGCCGCTGTCGGCGGAGAGCTGGCAGGCGATCGGCGGCCTGATCGAACAGCAGGATCCCCACTGTCGCGGCATTTTGCTGCTGGGGCTCGACGCGCCGGAAGAGAAGCTGAAGGCGGGTTTCGCCGCGGCGGCGCAGGCGCCCTGGGTGAAAGGTTTTGCAGTCGGACGCACTATTTTCGGCCAGCCGTCGCGCCAGTGGCTGCAGGGCGAGCTGGATGATACGGCGCTGGTGGAGAAGGTGAAGGGCAACTATCTGCGGCTGATCGGCTACTGGCGCGCTGCGCGCGGTTAGTCGCGGGCTAGTTGTGCTGACGCGTGAGGCATAAACCGATCGCAAAGTCGCTTATGCATCCATGCTCGCTCGGCCCGCGCCTTCCCTGGCGCGGGACGCTTTGCTCTTCGGTTTATGCCTCCCGCTTTTTAAGCTTTTGAGCTGTCTGTACAACACAGCCATCTCAACGACGGGAACAATCCCGTCGTTTTCATTTCAATAGCTTATTTCAGCGTGATGCTCTGAACGATGCTGTCCGCATCGCTCTGCGCCTGCTGCTGGTTGTCGCCCGGCAGCGTAATCTGCAGCGTCAGCAGTTTGCTGTCGACCTTCGCCAGAATCACCGAGGACCATGAGGTCTGGTTATTGGCGGAGACCACGCTGTCGAGACGCTGCGCAGGCTGATCTTTCAGGGTAATCGCTTTGTCGGACACCACCTGCAGCTGCGGGTCGCGGTTGCGCTGCTGCTGTTCCAGACGCTGCGCCAGCACATCCAGCCCTTCGTTAGTGGCCTCGCCAGCGATAACGATTACGGCGCGCGCGCCGGTTTCATCGGCGTAAACGTGCATATTGGTCGTCTGGTTGCCCAGCTTGCCGCTCTTGTCCGACATGCCTGCCGGCAGCGAGAAGCTCAGCTTGCCGTCCATCAGCGTTACGTTCTGCGCCGACTGGCTGGCGCTGGTGCCGTTGCTGCCGGTCGCGTCATCTTTCTTCTGATCGCAGGCCGCCAGGCCCAGCACCAGTAAGCCAATACCCGCATATTTCACTAAGTTTCGCATCTGAATCCCTTTATTTGATTCCAGTAAGGCGTTCATACAACTCGAATCAGGCGGCAAAAGCAACCGCCCGATTGTCAGAAGATCTTAGCGGGTCATGGCGAAAGGCTCTATCGCCGGTTAGCCGAAATTTACCTGCGGGCGCTGCGAGCGCTCCGCCAGACGCTTCAGCATCGCATTGAGCAGCACGCCATAGGCGGGCAGGAAGAAGACCAGGCAGATCAGGACTTTAAAGCTGTAGTCCACCAGCGCGATCTCGACCCAGTGCGCGGCCATAAAGGGGTCCGTGCTCTTATAGAAGGCGATAAAGAAGAAGGCGAGCGTATCGCTGATATTGCCGAGGAACATTGCGCAGCCCGGCGCGATCCACCACTGCGGCAGCTGGCGCAGGCGGTTAAAGACGTGAACGTCGAGAATCTGCCCCAGCGCGTAGGCCATAAAGCTGGCGCAGGCGATGCGTGCGACGAACAGGTTAACGTTTTGCAGCGCCGCCAGGCCCTGCCACTGGCCCTGATAAAACAGACTGGAGACCAGATAGGAGACAAACAGCGCCGGGATCATCACCGCGAGGATAATGCGGCGTGCCAGCGGCGCGCCGAAAATGCGCACGGTCAGGTCGGTCGCCAGAAAAATAAACGGAAAGCTGAATGCGCCCCAGGTGGTATGGAAGCCGAAAATAGAGACCGGCAGCTGCACCAGATAGTTACTGGAGATAATCACCAGCAGATGAAACAGAGAAAGCCAGATCAGCGCATGCTGACGCTGACGCAGAGAAAATGCGATCATAGTGGACCTTTTTTATATTGGGGTGAGGGAACCCATTGCCGCGCAAAGCTGAGCCAGCGCGACGGTGTCGATGTTAAAAACCGCGGCATCTTACCGCGTTGTGCTATTTACGCAATGGTTAATTTTAACGCAATCGTTCTCGTCTTGCGTCTGCGGGGCGCCGCGTTAAAATGAGCGCCCCCTGTTTAGAACCGAGTGATTTATGAGCGACAACTTCTCCCATGCCGACCATCAGCTGGATGCCCTGGGCCTGCGCTGCCCGGAGCCAGTAATGATGGTGCGTAAAACGGTCCGCACCATGCAGGATGGGGAAACGCTGCTGATTATCGCCGACGATCCGGCCACCACGCGCGATATTCCCGGCTTCTGCCGCTTTATGGAACATCGCCTGCTGGCGCAGCAGACCGACACCCTGCCTTATCACTACCTGATCCAGAAGGGCCTCGGCGCCTGATCGTCGCGCCTGCTACCTGCGACGCGCGCGCAGCAGCCGCAGCGCGTTAGCGGTCACCAGCGCCGTCGCGCCGGAGTCGGCGACCACCGCCAGCCACAGGCCGGTCAGGCCCAGCAGCGTGGTGACCAGAAACAGCGCCTTCAGCCCCAGCGCAATGGCGATATTTTGCCGCAGCGTGGCGCGCGTGCGTCGCGCCAGCGCCACCAGCGACGGCAGCAGCGGCAACGCATCGCGCGTCAGCGCGGCGTCGGCGGTCTCTAGCGCGATATCGCTGCCGCTTCCCATGGCGATGCCGATAGTGGCCGCTTTCATCGCGGGCGCGTCGTTGATGCCGTCGCCGACCATCGCCAGCGGGCGCTGCTGGCCCAGCGCGCGAATGGCGTCGACCTTGTCACCAGGCAGCAGGCCGGCGCGAAAGTCGATGCCGAGTTCGCCGGCGATCGCCGCCGCCGCACGCGGGTTATCGCCGGTGAGCATCAGGCTCTCAATGCCCATTCTCTTCAGCTCCGCCAGGGCGTCGCGCGCGTCGGCGCGCAGGTTGTCGCGCAGCGCCAGCGCGCCCAGCGGTTCGCCGTCGCGCAGGATCGCCACCAGCGTTTGTCCCTGTTCTTCCTGCTGCAGGATCTGCGCGCGCTGCTCGGCGCTCAACGCGTCGACGCGGCCGGGCGACAGCAGCTCGACCTGTGCGCCCTCGACCTGCGCGGCGATGCCGCTGCCCGCCAGCGTCATCTGCTGGCTGGCGGAGGGCAGAATCAACTGCCGCTCGCTGGCAGCCGCGACGATCGCGGCGGCCAGCGGATGGGTCGATCCCTGTTCCACCGCCGCCGCCAGAGCCAGCAGCTCATCCTGCGACGCTGTGGCGAAGCAGAGCACGGCGGTAACCTGCGGTTTGCCCTGCGTCAGGGTGCCGGTTTTGTCGAAGGCGACGGCGCGTATCTGGCTGAGACGCTCCAGCGCCGCGCCGCCTTTAATCAGCGCGCCCTGGCGCGCAGCGGCGGCGAGGCCGGAGGTTATGGCGGCGGGCGTCGCGATCACCAGCGCGCAGGGGCAGCCGATCAGCAGCAGCGTTAGCCCTTTATAGATCCACGGCAGCCAACCGCCGAAGCCAAGCAGCGGCGGCGCCACCATCACCAGCGCGGCCAGCAGCATAATCAGCGGCGTATAGAGACGGCTGAAGCGATCGATAAAGCGCTCGACCGGCGCGCGGTGGCTTTCGGCCTCTTCAATCAGGGTGAGAATACGGTCGATGGCGCTGGCGCCGGGTTCAGAGGTCACTTCAAGCTGAATCAGCCGATCGACGCTGGTGGCGCCCGCCAGCAGCGCATCCCCTTTTTCACGCGTGACCGGCAGCGATTCGCCGGTCAGCGCGCTTTCGTCCAGGCTCGCCTCATTGCTCAGCAGGCGGCCGTCTACCGGCAGGCGTCCGCCCGCTGCCACTTCGATAACGTCGCCGGGGCGCAGCGCCGCCAGCGCCACGGTCTCCCGCCTGTCGCCATTAAGCCGCGTGGCGTTTTCCGGGCGCAGCGCCATCAGCTGCGTCACGCCGCTGCGCGCGCGGGCTGCAGCAAAAGCTTCCAGCCGTTCGCCCAGCAAAAACAGCAGCAGCACCATCGCCGCTTCGGCGTAGGCGCCGATCAGCAGCGCGCCGGCGGCGGCGACGCTCATCAGCGTTTCGATAGTAAAGGGCGAGCCGCTGCGCGCGCGTTGCCATGCGCCGCGCGCCACCGGCCACAGGCCGATCAGCGTCGTAAGGATAAACAGCCCGTCGCCCCAGCGCGGCATAAACTGGCTCAGCATCACGCTAGCGAGCAGCAAAGCGGCAAGCAGCAGCAGGGCGCGGTTTTCGCGCCAGCGGGAAACAGGGCGGATCGTCGGATTGTCGCCGACCAGCGAGAAGCCGGCGCGCGCGACCGCCTGTTCAACAGCGGCGGCGACATCGGCGCTGGCCTCGACCAGCAGCTTTTCGCTGGCGAAGACGACGCGGGTGCGTAACACCTCGGGCAGCTGGCTGACGGCGGTTTCGACGGTGCGGGCGCAGCTCGGACAGTCCATGCCGCTGACGCGCCAGCTAAAGCGCCAGCCGCCTTGCCTGTCGCTCTCTTCGTCGTTGCCGCCGGAATGCACTTCGCCGCCTGGGCTGTCGTCGGCCTCGCAGCAACCGCCGCCGCAGGCTGGCTGAACGGGCGAGGCGGCACTGATGTTCAGCCGTGCGGGCGCGGCGCCAGGCAGGGTGCACAGCGGTTTCGCGGCAGAATGGGTATGACGAGAGCGGCCGCAGCCGCAGGCGTGTTCGTGATGATGTTGCTGCATAAAACCTCCAGTAACGGACGGGCGATCCCGCCCGCTACTGCATCCTACACTCTGGAGTCGACTCCAGAGTCAAGGCTGGTTTTACATCAGAAGAGCCACAGCGAGCGGACAATCATAAAGTGTCCGGCAAAGTAGCAGGCGGCGACGATGGCGCTGTCGGCACGAAAGCGGCGGCGATAGTGGCTGACGAACCAGACGATATTCGCCAGCAGCAGCAGACTCGCGCCCACCACCAGCGTGAAGCTGTCGTCGGTGGGACGGAAGAGATACTGCTCGGCGGCCAGCCAGGTCATCACCAGCGTCATGCCGATCAGCGTGCAAATCGGCCAGCGCAGCGTCTCCAGGCGGTTCCAGATGGTCGCAATGGTGATGGCGCCGATAATCAGCAGCGTCAGCGGAATCGGCCAGTAAAAGGTCATCGTCATACTGGCGGCGAAGCAGATGGTGTACAGCAGGTGAGAGAGGAAGAAGGCGCCCAGCGCGTAGAGCATCTGCTGGCGCGGCAGCAGCAGCAGCGCGTCGCCGACCAGCGTCGCGATCAGTCCGGCGATAATCAGGTAATCGGTCGGTTTCAGCACCGGCGCCTGCCAGGCCCAGCCCACCATCAGCAACAGCGTGACGGGTTTAAAGAGCCAGCGCTGCCACTGCGGGCCGCGATAGGATGCGTCAACATAGAGCCAACCGGAGAAAAGTACGGCAAGAAATGACCAAAGCATTGCTGCTCCCTTAAGGACAACCTGTCCATCAGATGGTGAAAATTCCCAATAAGTCGATCTCAGTTTAGGTTACGGCCTCGCAATGTGACAATCAGGCAACTCTGGTTGTATGCTTCACCCGCATTGCTTTCCAGAGCTTAACGAGACGAGAAAAAACCATGAGCAAACCACCGCTACTCTTTTTTATCGTGCTGGCCGTTATCGCCGTGCTGGCGACCCGTCAGTTTATCAAGCAGCGGCGCGAGACGGCGGTGAACGACGCCTCGCCGGTGCGCACGCTGATGGTGAAGGTCAAGACCAAGCGGGAGTATCCGTCGCCCAACCGGCGTTCGCGCCAGCGCGAAGTCATCGCGGGGGAAGAGATGCGCTACGAAGCCTGGTTCCATCCTCTGAACGGCGCCAGCGATATCAAAGCGATTGTGGGCGAGCGTGACTACAACCAGATGGATACCGGCGCGAAGGGCGAGCTGAAGATGCAGGGATCGCGTTTCGTCAGCTTTACGCCGGCGCAGTAAAACTGCGGATTTTGATAAAGTGCCCAGCGCGGGTAAGACGAATCGATCGCAAAGACGCAAAAGCGGCATCCTTGCCAGCTCGGCCCGCGCGAGTACGCACCTCATCTCTGAGGCGCGCCCGTCACCGGGCCAACGTTACACGTTGTTCAAAAGCGCTCCCGGCGCTTTTGTCCCTGTCGCGGGACGCTTTGCTCTTCGGTTCGTCTTACCCGCTTGCAGACGTTGTAAGCTGTTCAGCCCGCTGTTTTACTTCTTCTTCGGAAAATTAGCCTTCTGCCAGGCCAGCAGTTCAAATACACCGAACAGAAAGATTTTGGTCTGCGTCCAGCGATCGATCGGCGGCGCGTCTTTCGGCTGGGTAGCGCGCAGCAGCGTCAGCTGCAGTCCGTGCATCAGGATCATAAAGAACAGCGCGACGTGGATAAAATAGCGCAGCGGTTTAGGGTAGGGATCGACCAGGTTAAAAAGTAAAAAAGCCCAGACGCACAGCATTAACAGGCGGCCTAAATTAAGCAACATCGGATGTCTCTTGTTGTCGGTGATATAAACGATACGCCACTTGTCCGGCGATCTTCTCGCGATGCAGCGCCCAGCTAGCGGGCACGGGCGGCGCGCCGTGCTCGACTTCGCTCTCTACATAAATCATCGCCTCGTCCGCCAGCCAGCCATTCTGCTCCAGCAGCTGCAGCGTCTGCTCCAGCAGTCCTTTGCGAAACGGCGGGTCGACGAACACCACATCGTATGGCTTGCCGGAGCCGGCCAGCCAGTTAAGGGTATTAGTGTTGATCACCTGCGCATCGCTGGCGCGCAGGGTGTGTAAATTCTTTTCCAGCTGCTGCGCCACTGCACGTTCCAGCTCCAGCAGCGTCACCGAACCGGCGAAGCGCGACAGCGCCTCCAGGCCGAGCGCGCCGCTGCCGGCGAAACAGTCCAGGCAGCGCGCCTGCTGCAGAACCGGCGCCAGCCAGTTAAACAGGGTTTCACGAACGCGATCGGTAGTGGGGCGCAGTCCGGCGCTGTCGGGCACCGGCAGTTTGCGTCCGCGCCACTGACCGCCGATGATGCGGATTTGTCCGGCACCGCCTGTGCCACGAGGGGTTTTACTCATCTTGCTCACAACTCGTCATAATTTGTTGCGTAGTTTAACGGGCGAACGAGTGAGAAGAAACGGTAAAAAAGGGTGCTGTGGTGCGCTGGCTGGAAAGTGTTAGACTAGTGAGTTGCTGAAGTCATACATAATTCTGCCGTTTTTCGCCCTTTCGGCGGTAAAAACCAGAGCTAATTTTTATCCCCTGGGAACAGCGAGCGACCGGGATTAAGCCATCGAGGAGTGTCGTCACACAATGGCAAAAGAGAAAAAACGTGGCTTTTTTTCCTGGCTGGGATTTGGCAAAGAAGAAGAGACACAACAGCCTGCTGAAACGCCTGAACAGCAGCCAGATGAGGCTGCGCTAGCGCAGGCGGAAACCGAAGCGGCGCATACCGTCGAGCTGACCGAGCAGGTCGCCGAGGCGCAGCGCGAAGCGTCTGCGCAGGCCGCGGAAGAGCATGTGGTTGCGGAAGAACAGGTCGCAGCAGAGCCGGAAGCGATCGTCCAGAAAGCGCAGGACGCGGAAATTATCGCGCCGCTGGAGGAGATCGTTCCGGAAGAAGAGCCGGAGCTGGCGCCGACGCCTGTCGCAGACGAGATATTGCCGGAAACGCTGCCGGAAGAAGAGCAGCCGCTGGATGACGAAGAGCTGGCCGCGCTGGCGCTGGCGGAAGCGCCGCAGGACGAGGCGGCGGAAGAGATCGCCGCGGAAGCGGAAGCGATCGCTGTTGAGAGCGACGCGCAGGATACGGTCAGCGATCTGCCGCTCGCCGCCGCGCCAATTATCTCCCAGGAGCAGGAACGTCCCACCAAAGAGGGATTCTTCGCACGCCTGAAGCGCAGCCTGGTCAAAACGCGCCAGAACCTCGGCTCCGGCTTTATCAGCCTGTTCCGCGGCAAAAAAATCGACGACGATCTGTTCGAAGAGCTGGAAGAGCAGCTGCTGATCGCCGATGTCGGCGTTGAGACCACGCGCCGCATTATTACTAACCTGACGCAGCAGGCGAACCGCAAACAGCTGCGCGACGCGGAAGCGCTCTACGGTCTGCTGAAAGCGGAGATGTCGGGCATTCTGGCGAAAGTAGACGCGCCGCTCGACGTCAGCGGCAAAGGGCCGTTCGTGATCCTTATGGTCGGCGTCAACGGCGTCGGCAAAACCACCACCATCGGCAAGCTGGCGCGCCAGTATCAGGCGCAGGGCAAATCGGTGATGCTGGCGGCGGGCGATACCTTCCGTGCGGCAGCCGTGGAGCAGCTGCAGGTGTGGGGCGAACGCAACAATATCCCGGTGGTGGCGCAACATACCGGCGCGGATTCCGCCTCGGTGATTTTCGACGCCATTCAGGCGGCGAAAGCGCGCGGCGTCGACGTGCTGATCGCCGATACGGCTGGACGTCTGCAGAACAAATCGCACCTGATGGAAGAGCTGAAGAAAATCACCCGCGTGATGAAAAAACTGGACGAAGAGGCGCCGCACGAAGTGATGCTTACCCTCGACGCCAGCACCGGCCAGAACGCCATCAGCCAGGCGAAGCTTTTCCATGAAGCGGTCGGCCTGACCGGCATTACCCTGACCAAGCTGGACGGTACGGCGAAAGGCGGCGTGATCTTCTCGGTGGCCGATCAGTTCGGCATCCCGATTCGCTATATCGGCGTCGGGGAAGGCATAGAAGATTTACGGCCCTTCAAGGCCGAGGATTTTATTGAGGCACTGTTTGCCCGAGAGGACTAATTGGGATGATTCGCTTTGAAGAGGTCAGTAAGGCATATCTCGGCGGGCGTCAGGCGCTGCAGGGCGTAGATTTTCATCTGCGGCCGGGCGAAATGGCGTTCCTGACCGGCCATTCCGGCGCCGGTAAGAGTACCCTGCTGAAGCTGATTTGTGGCATTGAGCGGCCGAGCGCGGGCCATATCTGGTTCAGCGGTCACGATATTTCACGACTGCGCCACAGCGAGGTGCCGTTCCTGCGTCGCCAGATCGGCATGATCTTTCAGGATCACCACCTGCTGATGGATCGTTCGGTCTACGACAACGTGGCGATCCCCCTGATCATCTCCGGCGCCAGCGGCGAAGATATTCGTCGCCGCGTGTCGGCGGCGCTGGATAAAGTCGGTCTGCTCGATAAAGCGAAAAGCTTTCCGATTCAGCTCTCCGGCGGCGAACAGCAGCGCGTTGGCATTGCGCGCGCCGTGGTGAACAAGCCCGCCGTGCTGCTGGCGGACGAACCGACCGGCAACCTGGACGACGCGCTGTCGGAAGATATCCTGCGTCTGTTCGAAGAGTTCAACCGCGTGGGCGTCACCGTACTGATGGCGACGCACGACAGCGGGCTGATCGCGCGGCGACGCTATCGCGTCATGACGCTCAATCAGGGACGCCTGCATGGAGGCCACGATGGTCAATAAACGCAACAAGCGCCCCGCTGCGCCAAAAGCGAAAGCGCCCTCTAAAAGCAAAGCGCTGAAGGGCGGCTGGCAGGAACAGTGGCGCTACGCGTGGCGCGGCACCCTGTCGGATATGTATCGCCAGCCGCTGGCGACGCTGCTGACGGTGATGGTGATCGCCATTTCGCTGACGCTGCCCAGCGTCTGCTACATGGTGTGGAAAAACGTCAGCCAGGCCGCGACGCAGTGGTATCCCGCGCCGCAGCTGACGGTTTATCTGTCGAAAACGCTGGACGATACCGCCGCGGAAAATGTGGTGGCGCAGCTCAAGCAGGTCGACGGCGTGGATAACGTCAACTACCTGACGCGAGAAGAGGCGCTGAACGAGTTCCGCAACTGGTCGGGCTTTGGCGGCGCGATGGACATGCTGGAGCAGAACCCGCTGCCGGCGGTGGCGATTATTACGCCGAAGCTTAACTTCCAGAATTCCGACACCATGCAGAACCTGCGCGACAGCGTCGCGAAAGTGCAGGGCGTTGACGAGGTGCGCATGGATGACAGCTGGTTCGCCCGTCTGGCGGCGCTGACCGGACTGGTGGGCCAGGTCGCGTCGATGATCGGTATTCTGATGATTGTCGCGGTGTTCCTGGTGATCGGCAACAGCGTGCGGCTCAGCATCTTCGCGCGGCGCGACACCATTAACGTGCAGAAGCTGATCGGCGCAACCGACGGCTTTATTCTGCGCCCGTTCCTCTACGGCGGGGCGCTGCTCGGCTTAAGCGGCGCGGTGCTGTCGCTGATCCTTTCCGAGGTGCTGGTGCTGCGTCTGCAGTCGGTCGTGGCGCAGGTGGCGCAGGTCTTCGGCACCACTTTTTCGCTGGAAGGTTTCTCGTGGGATGAAGGACTGCTGCTGCTGCTGATCGCCGCGATCATCGGCTGGATCGCCGCCTGGCTGGCGACGGTGCAACATTTACGTCGTTTTACGCCCCAGTAACCGCCTGCAACGTTTTTTTGGTATAATGTTCCTCTGCTGCCGACGATCCGGGCGCAGAGGAACCTCCCTCTCTTCCCGCCTCGTCATCTGTGTGTAAAATATTCACTGCTATAATTGAACTTGTGGATAACTTGGCTACTCTAAGTAGCACAGATTGCTTTCGGATTTTCCCCGGCGTTGACTTAATGTAACGTCTGCTCAAAGGGAAGACGCAGCAACTTAATAACCATTGTGAGGGTTTGAATGACCAAAGAAATGCAAACTTTAGCTATTGCTCCTCTTGGCAACCTGGAATCTTACGTTCGGGCCGCCAACGTCTGGCCGATGCTGTCGGCAGAAGAGGAAAAAGCGCTGGCTGAACGGCTGCATTACCAGGGCGATCTGGATGCGGCTAAGACGCTGATCCTGTCTCACCTGCGCTTTGTAGTTCATATCGCTCGTAATTACTCCGGTTACGGCCTGCCTCAGGCGGACCTGATTCAGGAAGGGAACATCGGCCTGATGAAGGCGGTGCGTCGCTTTAATCCTGAAGTAGGCGTGCGTCTGGTCTCTTTCGCCGTGCACTGGATTAAAGCCGAGATTCACGAATACGTGCTGCGCAACTGGCGTATCGTGAAGGTCGCTACCACGAAAGCGCAGCGCAAGCTGTTCTTTAACCTGCGTAAAACCAAGCAGCGTCTGGGCTGGTTCAATCAGGACGAAGTCGAGATGGTGGCGCGTGAACTGGGCGTAAGCAGCAAAGACGTGCGTGAAATGGAATCGCGTATGGCTGCGCAGGATATGACCTTCGATATGTCCGCCGACGACGAGAGCGGCGAAGGCAAAGCGATGGCGCCGGTGCTCTATCTGCAGGATAAAACCTCAGACTTCGCCGACGGCATCGAAGAGGATAACTGGGAATCGCACGCGGCGGACAAGCTGAGCGATGCGATGCAGGGCCTCGACGAGCGCAGCCAGCACATTATCCGCGCCCGCTGGCTGGACGAAGATAATAAAACCACGCTGCAGGAACTGGCGGATCGCTACGGCGTGTCGGCCGAACGCGTGCGGCAGCTGGAAAAGAACGCCATGAAAAAACTTCGCATGGCGATCGAAGCATAACGGAACCGCAAAAACGGGCGACGCGAGTCGCCCTTTTTTTTGCCCGCTATTTAACCCAGCCATCCGCCTGCGCGCGAAAACCGCACGCCTGCATAAACGCCGCGCGCTCGCCCTGATTCGCGCTGCCGTCGTCCGCCACCCACCAGCTTGAGACCGAACCGTTCTGCGCGATGGTCTCTTCCACCAGATAACGCCCTACGCCGCGACGTCGCGTCACCTCGCGCACTTCCAGCTGCGAAATGTCTCCCTGCGTCCCCGCAATCGTCAGCTTTAACGCTCCCAGCAGCCGCGCATTGAAACGCGCGGCGTAAAGGCGGACGTTTTCGTTCAGGCTGGCTTCCAGCGCAGCGATATCCTCATCCGGCCAGATTTTCGCAAGGTCAATGCGGTCCTGCGCACTCAGCGTGGTCAGGCGCAGAATAGTGAGTTTCATAACAAACACCTGTACTAGTCGAAAGGGCATAGTGTAGCGAATTTAGACAGTCAGAGCGCCGTCACTTTTTTAAGTTGAAAACAGGTCAAAAGATGGTCTGGATGCCAGGATAGAGGAGATAAAGAACAATAAGCGGCGTAAAAGCCAGCATAACGCGCTAGAGAAATGGCGTAAAAGCCTGCATAACAACCAGATGATTATGCTGTTTCAGCCGGCTATTTCCCAATGTGTCAGTTGATTTACAGAAGAAACTTCCTGTTTAATAACCTGAAAAATAAAGCCTTATTACCAAAAAATATCGGAAAAGCACGCTAAATCGTTCATAAACATCATTTTTCGGCTTTATCCGGTAGCAACAGCAAACCACAAATCACAGACACAACAAGATGGGGAAGTCCGCATGAAAATGAGTAAAGGCCGCGCATTACTGGCGGGTTGCGTTGCGCTGGCGATGAGCCACGCCGCCCTGGCTGCCGACATCAAAATCGCCATCGTCGGCGCCGTAACCGGCCCGGTCGCGCAGTATGGCGATATGCAGTTCACCGGCGCCGCGCAGGCGATTAAGGATATCAACGCCAAAGGCGGCGTAAACGGCAACAAGCTGGTGGGCGTAGAGTATGACGACGCCTGCGACCCGAAACAGGCCGTGGCGGTGGCGAACAAGGTCGTCAACGACGGCATCAAGTACGTTATCGGCCATCTTTGCTCCTCTTCTACTCAGCCTGCGTCCGACATCTATAACGACGAAGGCGTGCTGATGATTACCCCGGCGGCCACCGCGCCGGAGCTGACCGCACGCGGTTACGAAACCATTATGCGCACCACCGGCCTGGACTCCGACCAAGGCCCGACCGCCGCAAGCTATATCCTCGATCAGATCAAGCCTAAACGTATCGCCGTGGTGCATGACAAGCAGCAGTACGGCCAGGGCCTGGCGGAGTCGGTGCAGAAAACCCTGAAGGCCAAAGGCGGCAACGTGGTGCTGTTTGAAGGCATCACCGCAGGCGATAAAGATTTCTCTACGCTGATTGCGCGCCTGAAGAAAGAGAACGTCGACTTCGTTTACTACGGCGGCTACTACCCGGAAATGGGTCAGATCCTGCGCCAGGCGAAAGCGGCTGGCCTGAACGCCGGCTTTATGGGGCCGGAAGGGGTGGGCAACGCCTCGCTCTCCAATATCGCGGGCGACGCCTCGGAAGGCATCTATGTGACGCTGCCGAAGCGCTACGACCAGCTGCCGGAGAACAAGGCGATCGTCGACGCCATCAAGACCAACAGCGCGCAGAACCGCAAAGATCCGACCGGTCCGTTCGTCTGGACCACCTATGCGGCGATCCAGTCGCTGGCGGCCGGCATCGAGCGCAGCAAGAGCGACGAGCCGGAAGAGATTGCGAAAAACCTGAAGGGCGGCGAGCCGGTTCCGACAGTGATGGGCAACCTGAGCTGGGATCAGAAAGGCGATCTGAAAGGCTTCGAGTTCGGCGTATTTAAATGGCACAAAGACGGTTCTTCAACCGCAGTTAAGTAATGGTTCCATCGGCAGACCAATCCCTTGCCGCGTCGGCAGGGGATTTTCCCGTTCTCATGCAGGTCTTCACTATGTCCGAGCAGTTTCTTTATTTCACACAGCAGATGCTTAACGGGGTCACCCTCGGCAGCACCTACGCGCTGATCGCCATCGGTTACACCATGGTTTACGGCATCATCGGCATGATCAACTTCGCCCACGGCGAGGTCTATATGATCGGCAGCTATGTCTCCTTTATTGTGATCGCCGCCCTGATGATGATGGGCATCGACACCGGCTGGCTGATGATCGCCGCCGGCTTCGTGATGGCGATCCTGATCTCCAGCGCCTACGGCTGGAGCATCGAGCGCGTCGCCTATAAGCCGGTGCGATCGTCGAAGCGCCTGATCGCGCTGATCTCCGCCATCGGCATGTCGATCTTCCTGCAAAACTACGTTAGCCTGACGCAGGGCTCGCGCGACCTCGCGCTGCCGAGCCTGATTACCGGCCAGTGGACGCTGGGCCAGAGCAACGGCTTCGCCGCCACCGTCTCTACCATGCAGATCGTGATCTGGCTGGTGACCTTCCTGGCGATGCTGGCGCTGACGCTGTTTATCCGCTATTCGCGCATGGGCCGCGCCTGCCGCGCCTGCGCCGAAGACCTGAAAATGGCGAGCCTGCTCGGCATCAATACCGACCGCGTCATTTCGCTGACCTTCGTGATCGGCGCGGCGATGGCGGCGGTGGCGGGCGTGCTGCTCGGCCAGTTCTACGGCTCGATTAACCCCTTTATCGGCTTTATGGCCGGCATGAAGGCCTTTACCGCCGCGGTACTGGGCGGCATCGGCAGCATTCCGGGCGCGATGATTGGCGGCCTGGTGCTCGGCATCGCCGAAGCGCTGACCTCGGCCTATCTCAGCACCGAATATAAAGACGTGGTCTCTTTTGCGCTGCTGATCGTGGTGCTGCTGGTGATGCCGACTGGCATCCTGGGCCGTCCGGAGGTCGAGAAAGTATGAAATCCTCCTTTATCAATGCGCTGCTCTCCTCTGTAATGCTGCTGGTGCTGGCCAGCTTCTTTATGGGCATGCGCCTCGGCCTTGACGGCACCCGTCTGGTGGTGCAGAGCGCCGGCGAGGTGCGCTGGAACTGGATTTTCGTCGGCTGCGGCGTGGTCTTTCTCTTTCAGCTGTTGCGTCCGTTCTGGCAGCGCGGCCTGAAAAAGATTTCTGGTCCGGCGCTGGTGCTGCCCGGCATCGACGGCTCTACGCCTAAGCAGAAGCTGTTTATGCTGGCGCTGATCGTCGTGGCGGTGGCCTGGCCCTTTTTCGTCTCGCGCGGCGCGGTGGATATCGCGACGCTGACGCTGATCTACGTGATGCTCGGTCTCGGACTCAACGTGGTGGTCGGCCTCTCGGGTCTGCTGGTGCTCGGCTACGGCGGCTTCTACGCTATCGGCGCCTACACCTTCGCGCTGCTGAATCACTACTTCGGCCTCGGCTTCTGGGAGTGTCTGCCGCTGGCGGGCATCGTCTCGGCGCTCTTCGGGCTGCTGCTCGGCTTTCCGGTGCTGCGTCTGCGCGGCGACTATCTGGCGATCGTCACGCTCGGCTTCGGCGAGATCGTGCGCATTCTGCTGCTGAATAACACCGCGCTGACCGGCGGTCCCAACGGCATCGCGCAGATCCCTAAGCCGTCGCTGTTCGGCCTGGAGTTCGGCCGCAAAGTCTCTGAAGGCGGCTGGAGCACCTTCCACGAGTTCTTCGGCCTGAAATATGACCCCAGCGACCGCGTGATTTTCCTCTATCTGGTGGCGCTGCTGCTGGTGGCGCTGACGCTGTTCGTGATTAACCGCCTGCTGCGTATGCCGCTGGGCCGCGCGTGGGAAGCGCTGCGCGAAGATGAGATCGCCTGTCGCTCGCTCGGCCTCAGCCCGACGCGCATCAAGCTGACCGCCTTTACCATCAGCGCCGCTTTCGCCGGCTTCGCCGGCACGCTGTTCGCCGCGCGCCAGGGCTTCGTCAGCCCAGAGTCCTTTACCTTCGTCGAATCCGCTTTCGTGCTGGCGATCGTGGTACTGGGCGGCATGGGCTCGCAGTTCGCCGTAATTCTCGCCGCTATCCTGCTGGTGGTGTCGCGCGAGCTGATGCGTGACCTGAACGAATACAGCATGCTGGTGCTGGGCGGCCTGATGGTGCTGATGATGATCTGGCGTCCGCAGGGGCTGCTGCCGATGAAGCGTCCGCACCTGAAACTGAAGCAGAAACAAGGAGAGCAGGCATGAGTCAGCCTTTATTAGCCGTTGAAGGCCTGATGATGCGCTTCGGCGGCCTGCTGGCGGTCAATAACGTGGCGCTGGAGCTGCGCGCGCAGGAGATCGTCTCGCTGATCGGTCCCAACGGCGCGGGAAAGACCACCGTATTTAACTGCCTGACCGGCTTCTACAAGCCGACCGGCGGCACCATTAAGCTGCGCGAGCAACATCTGGAAGGGCTGCCCGGCCAGCAGATCGCCCGCATGGGCGTGGTGCGCACCTTTCAGCACGTGCGCCTGTTCCGTGAGATGACGGTAATCGAGAACTTGCTGGTGGCGCAGCATCAGCATCTGAAAAGCGGCCTCTTTTCGGGCCTGTTCAAAACGCCCGCCTTTCGTCGCGGCGAGAGCGAGGCGCTGGATCGCGCCGCCACCTGGCTGGAGCGCATCGGGCTGCTCGATCTCGCCAACCGCCAGGCGGGCAATCTGGCCTATGGCCAGCAGCGCCGTCTGGAGATCGCGCGTTGCATGGTGACGCGGCCGGAGATCCTGATGCTGGACGAACCGGCGGCCGGACTCAACCCGAAAGAGACGCACGAGCTGGATGAGCTTATCGCCGAACTGCGCGGTGAGCACAAGGTCTCCGTGCTGCTGATTGAACACGATATGAAGCTGGTGATGGGCATTTCCGACCGTATCTATGTGGTGAACCAGGGTACGCCGCTGGCCAACGGCACGCCGGAAGAGGTGCGTAATAATCCGGATGTGATCCGAGCCTATTTAGGAGAGGCGTAACATGGCAAACCCGATGTTATCCGTTAACAACGTCAGCGCGCACTACGGCAAGATCCAGGCGCTGCACAACGTCAGCCTGCATATCAGTCAGGGCGAAATCGTCACGCTGATCGGCGCCAACGGCGCGGGGAAAACCACGCTGCTCGGCACGCTGTGCGGCGAGCCGCGCGCCACCCAGGGCAGCATTACCTTCGATGGCAAAACCATTACCGACTGGCAAACCGCGCGTATCATGCGCGAGGCGATCGCTATCGTGCCGGAAGGGCGCCGGGTATTTTCGCGCATGACGGTAGAGGAGAACCTGGCGATGGGCGGCTTTTTCGCCAGCCGTCAGGAGTATCAGACGCGCATCGCGCGCGTCTATGAGCTCTTTCCGCGTCTGGCGGAGCGTAAAATCCAGCGCGCGGGCACCATGTCCGGCGGCGAGCAGCAGATGCTGGCGATCGGCCGCGCGCTGATGAGCCAGCCGCGTCTGCTGCTGCTGGACGAACCCTCCCTGGGACTGGCGCCGATCATTATCCAGCAGATCTTCGACACCATCGAGCAGCTGCGTAAAGAGGGAATGACCATCTTCCTGGTGGAGCAGAACGCCAACCAGGCGCTGAAGCTGGCGGATCGCGGCTATGTGCTGGAGAACGGGCACGTGGTGCTGGAAGATACAGGCGAAGCTTTACTCTCCAACGAAGCCGTCCGCAGCGCTTACTTAGGCGCCTAGGCCTGGCTTACTTGCCATTTCGGCAGCGGGCAGTGCTCGCATTCCTCACGTACTTTAGTACGCTCCGGATGCTGCGCGCTGGCCGTTGCCGAACTGGCTGCGCCGCCGACGGCCTTTGGCATTGGATAATGTCTGGCTATGACACCGACGGCCCCTGGCTGTTGTGCGATAAAATATTTTAGGTTGCCCTTCATCTGGCCGTCATGCGGCTGTCATCTCGCTGTTATTAATCCGTCATTTTCCCGTGTCATGTTACTTCGCGAACAAAAAATGCGTGATATCGCGCGTACCTACCTGCACAGGAAAATTCTATGTCCGTGTTGAAGACACAAAGTAGACTGATGAGTGTGGTTCTGGGCCTGGCCATCAGCGGCAACGCGCTGGCCGCCACTGAAATTCCTTTCTGGCACTCAATGGAGGGCGAGTTAGGCAAAGAGGTCGACTCTCTGGCGCAACGTTTCAACCAGGCGCATCCCGACTATAAAATCGTGCCGACCTACAAAGGTAACTACGAACAGAGCCTCGCGGCAGGCATCGCAGCGGTGCGCACCGGCAAAGCGCCGGCCATTTTGCAGGTGTATGAAGTCGGCACTGCCACCATGATGGCTTCGAAGGCGATCGTGCCGGTGCATCAGGTCTTCCAGGACGCAGGCATTCCCTTCGATGAAAAACAGTTCGTGCCGACCGTGGCGGGCTACTACAGCGACGCCAGCGGCCATCTGATTTCTCAGCCGTTCAACAGCTCCACGCCGGTGCTTTACTACAACAAAGACGCCTTTAAAAAAGCGGGCCTGAACCCCGATCAGCCGCCGAAAACCTGGCAGGAGCTGGCGAAAGACGCCGACGCGCTGCGTAAAGCGGGCCTGAGCTGCGGCTACGCCAGCGGCTGGCAGGGCTGGATCCAGATCGAAAACTTCAGCGCCTGGCACGCCTTGCCGGTCGCTACCAAAAACAACGGCTTCGACGGTACCGACGCGGTGCTGGAGTTCAACCAGCCGGTGCAGGTGCGCCATATCCAGATGCTGGAGGAGATGAACAAGAAAGGCGACTTCACCTACTTCGGCCGTAAAGACGAATCCACCGCCAAGTTCTATAACGGCGACTGCGGCATCACCACTGCCTCTTCGGGCTCGCTGGCCGACATCAAACACTACGCCAAATTCAACTTCGGCGTCGGCATGATGCCGTATGACGAGACCGTGCCGAACGCGCCGCAGAACGCCATTATCGGCGGCGCCAGCCTGTGGGTGATGAAAGGCAAAGACGCCAACACCTACAAGGGCGCCGCGGAGTTTATGCAGTTCCTGGCGCAGCCGGAAATCGCCGCCGAGTGGCATCAGAAAACCGGCTACCTGCCGATCACCACCGCTGCCTACGAGCTGACCAAAAAGCAGGGCTTCTACGACAAGAACCCCGGCGCGGATATCGCGACGCGTCAGATGCTGAATAAAGATCCGCTGCCGTTCACCAAAGGCATGCGTCTGGGCAATATGCCGCAGATCCGCACCATCGTCGACGAAGAGCTGGAAGGCGTCTGGACCGGCAAACAGTCGCCGCAGGCCGCGCTGGATAGTGCGGTGAAACGCGGCAACGAACTGCTGCGCCGCTTTGAACAGCAGGTGAAATAACCTGTGACGTTAAAAGGGTCGGCGCGTGCCGGCCCTGTTCTCTTTCTCAGACAGAGTACGCTATGTCTTCATCTCGTCCGGTGTTTCGCACCAGCCTGCTGCCCTATTTGCTGGTGCTGCCGCAGCTGCTGATTACCGCCATCTTTTTCCTCTGGCCTGCGGGCGAAGCCCTGTGGTATTCGCTGCAAAACCTTGATCCGTTCGGCATCTCCAGCACCTTTGTCGGCCTGGACAATTTCAGGCGCCTGTTTCAGGACAGCTACTATCTCGAGGCTTTCTGGACCACCATCGTGTTCAGCACGCTGGTCACGGTGTGCGGCATGGTGCTGTCGCTGCTGCTGGCGGCGCTGGTGGATTACGTTATCCGGCTACGCAAGCTCTATCAGACGCTGCTGCTGCTGCCCTACGCGGTGGCGCCGGTGGTTGCGGCGGTGATGTGGATGTTTCTGTTCAATCCCGGCCTCGGCCTGATTAGCCACTTTCTCAACCAGCTTGGCTATAGCTGGAACTATGCCCAGAACAGCGGCCAGGCGATGTTCCTGATTGTCGTCGCCTCGATCTGGCAGCAGATGAGCTACAACTTTCTCTTCTTTTTCGCCGCGCTGCAGTCGATCCCGAAATCGCTGGTGGAAGCCGCGGCGATCGACGGCGCCGGGCCGGTGCGCCGCTTCTTCAATCTGTCGCTGCCGCTGATTACGCCGGTGAGCTTCTTTCTGCTGGTGGTGAACCTGATCTACGCCTTCTTCGACACCTTCCCGGTGATCGACGCCGCGACCGGCGGCGGGCCAGTGCAGGCTACCACCACGCTGATCTACAAAATCTATCGCGAAGGCTTTACCGGGCTGGATCTCTCTTCTTCGGCGGCGCAGTCGGTAGTGCTGATGCTGCTGGTGATCGGCCTGACCGTTATTCAGTTCCGCTTCGTTGAGCGTAAGGTGCAGTACCAATGATTGAAAACCGTCGCGGGCTGGATATCTTCAGCCACACGCTGCTGGTGCTGGGCGTGCTCACTATTCTCTTTCCGCTCTATGTCGCCTTCGTCGCCGCCACGCTGGATAACGAGGCGGTCTATCAGGTGCCGATGACTCTGATCCCCGGCACCCACCTGTGGGAGAACATTTCGCGCATCTGGACCCAGGGGGTTAACGGCAGCGGCCCGGCGTTCAGCCTGATGCTGCTGAACAGCCTGATTATGGCGTTCGGCATTACCGTCGGCAAAATCACGGTGTCGATGCTCTCCGCCTTTGCGCTGGTCTGGTTTCGCTTTCCGCTGCGCACGCTTTTTTTCTGGCTGATCTTCATTACGCTGATGCTGCCGGTCGAAGTGCGTATTTTCCCCACCGTGCAGGTAATCGCCGATCTCAATATGCTCGACAGCTACAGCGGCCTGACGCTGCCGCTGATGGCATCGGCCACGGCGACCTTTCTTTTCCGCCAGTTCTTTATGTCGCTGCCGGACGAGCTGATCGAGGCGGCGCGCATCGATGGCGCCAGCGCGCTGCGCTTCTTCTGGGACATCGTGCTGCCGCTGTCGAAAACCAATCTCGCGGCGCTGTTCGTGATCACCTTTATCTACGGCTGGAACCAGTATCTCTGGCCGCTGCTGATCGTCAACGACGCCTCGCTCAGCACCGCAGTGGCGGGGATCAAAAGCATGATCTCCACCAGCGGATCGCCGACGCAGTGGAACGAAGTGATGGCGGCAATGTTATTAACCCTGATCCCACCGGTAGTGGTGGTGCTGGTCATGCAGCGCGCGTTCGTGCGTGGCCTGGTCGAGAGCGAGAAATAAGCATGGCAGGCGTAACCCTTCAGGCGGTAACCAAGTCCTACGACGGCAAGAATCAAATCATTCAGCCGCTGAACGTCACCGTCAACGACGGCGAATTTATGGTGATGGTCGGTCCCTCCGGCTGCGGAAAATCGACGCTGCTGCGCATGGTGGCGGGGCTGGAGCGCGTCACCTCCGGCGACATCTATATCGACGATCGTCGCGTCACCCAGATGGAGCCGAAAGATCGCGGCATCGCTATGGTGTTCCAGAACTACGCGCTCTACCCGCATATGACGGTCGAGGAGAATATGGCCTACGGGCTGAAGATCCGCGGCATGAGCAAAGAACATATCCGCCTGCGCGTGCTGGAGGCGGCACGCAGCCTGGAGCTGGATCAGCTGCTGAGCCGCCGTCCGCGCGAGCTTTCCGGCGGGCAGCGCCAGCGCGTGGCGATGGGCCGCGCTATCGTGCGCGAGCCCTCGGTATTCCTGTTCGACGAGCCGCTCTCCAACCTGGACGCGCGGCTGCGCGTGCAGATGCGGCTGGAGCTGCAGCAGCTGCACCGTCGCCTGCAAACCACCAGCCTTTACGTCACGCACGATCAGGTCGAAGCGATGACGCTGGCGCAGCGCGTGATGGTATTGAACAAGGGCTTTGTCGAGCAGATCGGCACGCCGGTAGAGATTTACGAGCGTCCAGCCAGCCAGTTCGTCGCTTCCTTTATCGGCGCGCCGGCGATGAACCTGATTGACGGCCAGATCGGCAGCGACGGCACGCGCTTCAATATCGACAACTCATACTCTCTGCCGCTCGGCGACATCAAGGCGAAGTGGGCGAATCGCGCCGTGACGCTCGGCATCCGCCCCGAACATGTGCGCATCAGCCCGCGCGATCGCGAGGGCATTCCGCTGCGCGTAGAGACGCTGGAGCTGCTCGGCGCAGACAACCTGGCGCATGGGCGCATCGGCGAGACGCCGCTGGTGGTGCGTCTGCCGCACAGCGAACGCCCGCAGGCGGGCAGCACGCTGTGGCTGCATCTGCCGTCGGATGCGTTACACTATTTCGATTCAACTACCGGAAAGCGTCTGGAATGAGCACATACAGCTGGCCCTATCCTCATATCGTCGCCCATCGCGGCGGCGGCAAACTGGCCCCGGAAAATACCCTGGCGGCGATCGACGTCGGCGCGGAGTGGGGCCATACCATGATCGAGTTCGACGCGAAGCTGTCGCAGGATAAGCAGATTTTTCTGCTGCACGACGACACGCTGGATCGCACCAGCAACGGCTGGGGCGTAGCGGGCGAGCTGCCGTGGGATAAACTGGCGCAGCTGGATGCGGGCGGCTGGTTCGGCAAGGCGTTCGACGGCGAACCGCTGGCGCTGCTTCCCGACGTGGCGGCGCGCTGTCGCCGGTACGGCATGATGGCGAATATCGAAATCAAACCCACTACCGGCAGCGAGGCGGAAACCGGACGGGCCATCGCCCATGCGGCGAAAATGCTGTGGCAGGGCATGACCGCGCCGCTGCTGTCGTCGTTCTCTTATGTGGCGCTGGAGTCGGCGATGCAGGCGGAGCCGGATCTGCCGCGCGGCCTGCTGCTTGATGAATGGGACGAGGCGTGGCAAAGCAAAACCGCCGCGCTGGCGTGCGTCTCGATTCACCTTAACCATAAACTGCTCGACGCCGGGCGCGTCGCGGCGCTGAAGGCCGCCGGCCTGCATATTCTGGTCTACACGGTGAACGACCCGGATCGGGCGCGTGCCCTGCTGAAATGGGGCGTCGACGCCATCTGCACCGATCGCATCGACATTATCGGCCCCGACTTCCGTTAATTACGGTTCTGCTGTTGTCCCGGCTGCGTGTTGATGACGCGCTGCTGGGCGCTGCTGCGCTGTTCCTGCATTTTGCGCTGTATCTGCTGCGTCTGCTGCTGCTGATCCTGCTGCAGTTTGCTCTGCTGCTGCTGCTGCTGAATTTGCATCTGCGTCTGCATACGCTGCTGGCTTGGATTGTAGCCCGGCTGATTAGGTTGATTCGTGTTGTTCAGCATATTAGCCATGCCGCTTAGCGGCAGCAGTGCGGCAAAAACGATTAACCATTTTTTCATGTGACTTCCTCCGTCAACGCGGCCTCACCGGCGTGTGATGCGCCGTGGCCGCAGCTATAAGTTTAGCAACCTCACAAACTTCTCCCCCAGGAACGCACCGAATTTGACTTAGATGTTATTTTTTTGCTGTATTTGTAAACACTTGCCTGCGTGATAACAAATGTAAACAACTGAAAAGGGTAGAGGGATGATGATGCGAGGAAATATACGCCAGCTTGGCTGGGCTGTGATGATGAGTTTAACGGTGGTCAGCGTCGCTGATGCCGCCGCGCCTGCCAGCGCGCCGCCCGTCTCTTATGGCGTTGAGGATGACACCTTTCATCCCGTCAGGGCGCAGAACGGCATGGTCGCTTCGGTCGATGCGCTGGCGACGCAGGTTGGCGTGGATATTCTGCGCCAGGGCGGCAACGCGGTGGACGCCGCCGTCGCCGTCGGCTTCGCGCTGGCGGTGACGCATCCGCAGGCGGGCAACCTGGGCGGCGGCGGCTTTATGCTGCTGCGCACCGCGTCCGGTCGCGCCACCTCTATCGACTTCCGCGAAATGGCGCCGGGCCGTGCCTCGCGCGATATGTTCCTCGACAAGCAGGGCAACGCCGACAGCAAGCTGTCGCTGACCTCGCATCTCGCCTCGGGCACGCCCGGCAGCGTGGCGGGCTTTGCGCTGGCGGCGCAAAAATATGGCACGCTGCCGCTCAGCACGCTGCTGGCGCCGGCGATTAAACTGGCGCGCGAAGGCTACGTGGTCAACGACGCGCTGGCGGACGATCTGAAAACCTACGGCAAGGAAGTGCTGCTGGCGCATCCCAACAGCAAGGCGATCTTCTTTAAGCCTGACGGCACGCCGTGGCAGAAGGGCGATCGTCTGGTGCAGAAGAATCTCGCTCACAGCCTGCAGCTGATTGCGCAGCAGGGGCCGGACGCCTTCTATAAAGGCGAAATCGCCGATGAGATCGCCAGCGAGATGGCGCAGCACGGCGGTCTGATCGGCAAAGCGGATCTGGCGGCCTACCGCGCCGTCGAGCGTAAGCCAATCAGCGGCACCTATCGCGGCTATGAGGTCTTCTCTATGCCGCCGCCCTCATCCGGCGGGATCCATATCGTGCAGATCCTGAATATCCTGGAAAACTTCGATCTGGCGAAAATGGGCTTCGGCAGCGCCGACGCGATGCAGGTGGTCGCCGAAGCGGAGAAATACGCCTATGCCGACCGCTCGGAGTATCTTGGCGATCCCGATTTTGTCAAAGTGCCGTGGCAGGCGCTCACCAGCAAAGCCTATGCGAAGTCGATCGCGCAGCAGATTGACGTGGCGAAAGCGCGTCCGTCGAGCGAGATTAAGCCCGGCAAGCTGGAACCCTATGAGAGCAACCAGACCACGCACTTTTCGGTCGTAGACAAACAGGGCACGGCGGTCGCGGTAACCTATACCCTGAACACCAATTTCGGTAGCGGCATCGTCGCGGGCAACAGCGGCATCCTGCTGAACAACGAGATGGACGACTTCTCCGCCAAGCCGGGCACGCCGAACGTCTACGGTCTGGTCGGTGGCGAAGCGAATGCGGTACAGCCCGCCAAGCGCCCGCTCTCGTCCATGTCGCCGACCATTGTGGCGAAAGGGGGCAAAACCTGGCTGGTAACCGGCAGTCCGGGCGGTAGCCGCATTATCACCACCGTGCTGCAAATGGTGGTGAACAGCGTCGATTTCGGGATGAACGTTGCAGAGGCGACCAATGCGCCGCGCTTCCATCATCAGTGGCTACCGGATCAGCTGCGCGTCGAGAAGGGGTTCAGCCCGGACACGCTGCGTTTGCTGGAGAATAAAGGGCAGCATGTGAAGGTGCTGCCGGCGATGGGCAGCACGCAGAGCATTATGATTGGGCCGGACGGCACGCTTTACGGCGCATCGGACCCGCGTACGCCAGGGGATCTGAGCGCGGGATATTAAAATGTTGACCTGTTGCGCAGGCGGGACTGGATGCAGGTTTCGTTCGCCCGATAACTGAGCAGTTTCATTTCGCCCGCTGCGGGCGACCGAGCAGGGCCGGTAGGCGCCGGCCCTGCACCCGCGCCCCGGGCCAGCTCAGCCGCCCGCTGCGCGGGTCCCTTCGCTTCGTCAGGATTTCTGACGGACCGGCTGGATTCGCCATCCCTGGCTCATGCCAGCCTCTTCGCGGCATCCCTGCCGCTCGTCCTGAAATCCTTCCTCCGCTCAGCGGCTGCGATGGCCCCCCAGCCCCGCTGTACGTCCTGTCTCTTGAAGACGTAGCCTCATCGCTGAAAGCATGAATAATGCGCTCAGACGATGTCGTCGTTAATAAGAAATAAGGGAACTCACAGGCGGGGCAGTCAGAGGCATCCGACATGCTGAGGCGCGCACGGCGGGCAGGACGAGCCGACAGGACGTCGGCGAGAGGGAGGGCCAGGCCAGGACGGCCTGTCCCGACGGGTCCGTGCGGCCGACGTAAGCAACGAAGGGACCGCGCGGAGCGCGGCGTGGAGGCTGCCGGAAGCCGGGATTGTTAAGGGGCTGGCGAGCCCCTTAACACGCACGCCAGCAGCGGAGCGGCTGAAACTCCCTGCCGCTTGGCGGGCGGAATCCGCTCAGAGTGTTTGCTTGTCCAATATTAAAACCCTTTCAAACATCAAGGAAATCTTATTAATAATCAACAGAAAAGATCACAAAAGGCTTTACAGACGCGAATGATAATGATTATTATTGCGATGCGTTCTCGGGGCGTCCTCAGACAAACCGGAAAGCACGACATTGCTCACATTGCTTCCAGTATTACTTAGCCAGCTCGGGTGCTGGCTTTTTTTTTGCCAGCCGCATTATTCAACCCAGCTCATCATCCGCAAAACGCTTATTCACCTTTTTTGAACAGAGGCGTGAAGTTTTTCAGCTATCAATAGGTTCGCCTCAGGTTCAGACTGTTTTAAAACATTGAGGAGAACTGAACATGATTTACTTACGCAAAGCAGAAGAACGCGGCCACGCGAATCACGGCTGGCTGGAAAGCTGGCATACCTTCTCTTTCGCCAGCTATCACGACGCCAGTTTTATGGGCTTTTCAGCGCTGCGCGTCATCAACGAAGACATCGTTGCGGCCGGGCAGGGCTTCGGTACGCACCCGCACAAAGATATGGAGATCCTGACCTACGTGCTCTCCGGCACCGTCGAGCATCAGGACAGCATGGGCAATAAAGAGCAGATCCCGGCGGGCGAATTTCAGATCATGAGTGCGGGCACCGGCGTGCGTCACTCTGAGTACAATGCCAGCAGCAGCGATCCGCTGCATCTTTATCAGATCTGGATTATTCCAGAGCGTACCGGCATCGAACCGCGTTACGCCCAGCGCCGCTTCCCGGACGTAAAAGGACGTCAGTTTGTGCTGACGCCGGACGCCCGTGAGGGATCGCTGAAGGTCTATCAGGATATGACGCTGTCGCGCTGGGTCTTCAGCGCAGGTGAAAAAGATGAGGTCGCTATCGAAACCGGCCGCCGCGTCTGGGTGCAGGTGGTTAAAGGCGAGATTCGCGTCAACGGCGATACTGCCCGTACCAGCGACGCGTTTGCCGTCTGGGATGAGGCGAGCGTAACCCTGGAAGCCAGCAGCGACGCCGAAGTACTGCTGTTCGATCTGCCGCCGGTTTAAGCGGTGACGGGGCGCGCACAGTCGCGCCCGGTTTACAATTCTCCCGCTGAATAGTGATAGACTCATCGTAATTGTGACCTTGGGCGCATACGATGAAGAAAAAAAGACCGGTATTACAGGATGTTGCCGATCGTGTCGGCGTAACGAAAATGACCGTCAGCCGCTACCTGCGCAATCCTGAGCAGGTTTCCGCGTCGCTGCGCGACAAGATTGCCGTCGCGCTTGATGAGCTGGGCTACATCCCCAACCGCGCGCCGGATATGCTCTCCAACGCCACCAGCCGCGCCATCGGCGTACTGCTGCCCTCGCTGACCAACCAGGTGTTCGCCGACGTACTGCGCGGCATCGAAGCGGTAACCGACGAGGCGGGCTATCAGACGCTGGTCGCCCACTTCGGCTACAGCCCGCAAAAAGAGGAGCTGCAGCTGCGTTCGCTGCTGGGCTGGAACATCGACGGCGTCATTCTCACCGAGCGCACCCATACGCCCGCCACGCTGCGCATGCTGGAAGTGGCGGGCATTCCGGTGATTGAGATGATGGACAGCGTCTCGCCGTGCCTCGATATGGCGGTAGGCTTCGATAACGTCGAGGCGGCGCGCCAGATGACGCACGCTATCCTGCGCAAAGGGCATCGCCATACGGTTTATCTGGGCGCGCGTCTTGATGAGCGCACCCTGCAGAAGCAGCAGGGCTACGAGAAAGCGATGCGCGAAGCGGGGCTGGAGCCGCGCAGCGTGATGATGGAAGAGGCCTCTTCCTTCAGCGCGGGCGGCATGCTGTTGTGCGAGGCGCAGCGTCGCTATCCGCAAACCGACAGTCTGTTCTGCACCAACGACGACCTTGCGGTCGGCGCGATGTTCGAATGCCAGCGCCAGGGATTAAAAGTTCCGTCGCAAATGGCGATCGCCGGCTTTCACGGCCATGATATTAGTCAGGTTGTGACGCCGCAGCTGGCGACCGTCCTGACGCCGCGCGAACGCATGGGACGCGAAGCGGCCGCCATGCTGCTGGCGCGTATCAGCGGCGATTTCAGCGTCTCCGCGCCGCTGGATATCGGCTTTGACATCAGCGAAGGCGGCAGCATCTGAATCTGGCATTTTTATGAGTCAGTTCACACTTTCGTGCTTTTCCGGCTAAACAGGGTTGCCAGCCTGAAGTGGGCTTAACACAATGGCAACCAGCATTGTTATCGGTAACATTGGCGAATTTACCTGCCGGAGCAGAAAAATGACTACTCAATCTTCGTCGCATCACGTCTTTATTCTGATGGGCGTTTCAGGCAGCGGAAAGTCCGTTGTCGCTAACCAGGTTTCCCACCAGCTCAATACCGCGTTTCTTGACGGCGATTTTCTTCATCCGCGCGCCAATATTTTAAAAATGGCTGATGGCCATCCGCTGGACGACAACGATCGTCAGCCGTGGCTACAGGCGCTCAACGACGCCGCGTTTGCCATGCAGCGTACCCAGGCGATCTCCATTATCGTCTGTTCCGCGCTGAAAAAGCGTTACCGCGATATTCTGCGTCAGGGCAACGACAACCTGCGCTTTATCTACCTCAAGGGCGATTTCGATACCATCGAATCTCGCCTGAAGGCGCGCAAAGGTCACTTCTTTAAACCGCAGATGCTGGTGACGCAGTTCGCCACGCTGGAAGAGCCGGGCGCAGACGAGCCGGACGTGCTGACGGTCGATATCAATCATTCAGTTGACGAAGTTGTTGCGGCTACGGTTGCGGCTATCGGGAAAGCCATCAACAAGGGTTAGTCATGAGTACCGCAACGCTGGTGTTAACTGCAGCAGGCTCTGTCCTGCTGCTGCTTTTTTTGGTGATGAAAGCGCGGATGCACGCGTTTGTCGCGCTGATGCTGGTCTCGATTGGCGCAGGTGTCTGCTCTGGCATGCCGCTAGACAAGATCGCGGACACCATGCAGAAAGGGATGGGCGGCACGCTGGGCTTCCTGGCTATCGTCGTCGCGCTGGGCGCGATGTTCGGCAAAATCCTGCATGAGACGGGCGCGGTCGACCAGATCGCCATCCGCATGCTGAAAACCTTCGGCGAAAGCCGCGCCCACTACGCTATGGGCATCGCCGGCCTGATCTGCGCGCTGCCGCTCTTTTTTGAGGTGGCGGTGGTGCTGTTGATCAGCATCGCGTTCGCCGTGGCGCGCCGCACCCACGATAACCTGGTGAAGCTGGTGATCCCGCTGTTCGCCGGCGTGGCGGCCTCGGCGGCCTTTCTGCTGCCGGGCCCGGCGCCGATGCTGCTCGCCTCGCAGATGCATGCCGACTTCGGCTGGATGATCCTGCTCGGCCTGTGCGCCGCCATACCCGGTATGCTGATCGCCGGTCCACTGTTCGGTTCGCTGATTGCGCGTCACGTGACCTTTAGCGCGCCACCGGAAGATCATCAGCCGGACGTCGACGCGGCGAAGCTGCCGTCGTTCGGCTTCAGCCTGGCGCTAATCCTGTTTCCGCTGATGCTGGTGGGGCTGAAAACCATCGGCGCGCGCTTTACCGAGCAGGGCTCCTCGCTGTACGAGTGGCTGGAGTTTATCGGCCATCCCTTTACGGCGATCCTCATCGCCTGCCTGGTGGCGATTTACGGGCTGGCCTACCGTCAGGGCATGGATAAAGAGAAGGTGATGCAGGTGTGCGGCAGCGCGCTGCAGCCTGCGGGCATTATTCTGCTGGTGATCGGCGCGGGCGGCGTGTTCAAGCAGGTGCTGGTCGATTCCGGCGTCGGCCCGGTGCTGGGCCATGCGCTGACCGGCGCGGGGCTGCCCGTCGCGCTGGCCTGCTTTATTCTTTCCGGCGCGGTGCGCGTGATTCAGGGGTCGGCCACGGTCGCCTGCCTCACTACGGTCGGACTGGTGATGCCGGTGATTGAACCGCTGCACTACAGCGGCGCGCAGCTGGCGGCGCTCTCTATCTGCATCGGCGGCGGCTCCATCATCATCAGCCACGTTAACGATGCGGGCTTCTGGCTGTTCGGCCGCTTTACCGGCGCCACCGAAGGAGAAACCCTGAAGACCTGGACGCTGATGGAGACCATCCTCGGCACCGTGGGCGCCATTGTCGGTATGATCGCCTTTCAGCTACTGTCGTAAATCAAAGCCGTCACGCCTGCGTGACGGCTTCTCGCTTAAACCTCGAAAAACTCAACTTTGCCGCCGGACAGATGGTACATGCTGCCGACGATTTTGATTTTTTTCCGCTCTTCCAGCTGCTTCAGCACCGGGCTGTTGTTACGAATGCTTTCGATGGTCAGCTCGACGTTTTTCCGCGCCACCGCGTCGACGAAATCGTAGTTGCTGCCGCTACGCTCGCCGCTGTAGACGGTTTTCTCGATGGCCGGCTTAATCTCCTCCAGCAGGCCGGTCAGGTTGCCCAGCTCCGCGTTATCGATCGCGCCGCGCACCGCGCCGCAGCGCGTATGTCCCATTACCAGCACCACCTTCGCGCCGGCAACGGCGCAGGCGAACTCCATGCTGCCCAGCATATCGCGGTTGCTGATATTGCCGGCGACGCGCGCGTTGAAGGTTTCGCCGATACCGGCGTCCAGCACAATCTCAGCGGGCGCGCGCGAGTCGATGCAGCTCAGGATCACCGCCGCCGGATACTGACCGGCAATACTGTTGCGCTTCTGCGCCAGGTAATCATGTTTTACCGGACGGTTTTCGCGAAAGCGCAGGTTGCCCTGCTTGAAGTGGGCGATGACTGCGTCCGGCGTCATGGCGTCGCGCTCCTCTTTGCTCAGCGAAGCGGCGAAAGAGAGGGTCGGCAGGCCCAGCGCGCCGACGCCGGTTACGGAGAGCGCTGAGAGCGCCAGCGTTTTCTTCAGTATGGATCGGCGGGCAGGCTGGGTGGGTTGAGCGGTTTTCATGGTGTGGTCCTGGTATGAAATTAACGGTTAAACGGCGCGATAATACGCAGCGAAACATTAATCAACCCAAAACCACACTAAGATAAAGGCTATTTGCGGCGAGGCGCTACAGCTTGAGGTAGACGCGAATACCGTCCAGGAACATCTGCGTCGCCAGCATAATCAAAATCAGTCCCATCAGGCGCTCCAGCGCGTTGACGCCCTTGTCGCCCAGCAGCCGTAAAAACAGCCCCGACAGCAGCAGAATCGTCACCGTGACGCCCCAGGCGATCAGCAGCGCGCCGACGAGATGCCCCATCTGGTTAGGATACTGATGCGACAGCAGCATCAGCGTGGCGAGCAGCGACGGGCCGGCGACCAGCGGGATCGCCAGCGGCACCAGAAAGGGCTCTTCGCCCGCAGGCAGGCCGCTGCTGCTGCTTTCGTCCGACGGGAAAATCATGCGGATGGCGATAAGAAACAGGATCACGCCGCCGGAAATAGAGACGGTCTCGGTGCGCAGATTAAGGAAAGTCAGAATGCGTTCGCCCGCGAACAGAAACAGCAGCATCAGTACCAGCGCAATCAGCAGTTCGCGGATCAGCACCGCGCGCCGCCGCTTCGGCTCCAGATGCTTGAGCACCGACATAAAAATCGGCAGGTTGCCCAGCGGATCCATAATCAGCAGCAATAAGATGGTCGCAGAAATCATTTCAGTCATTTTTTTGGTTTTTCCTTTCATCCCGACGCGGGGTTATTAGCTGCGCTGCTGAAAAAGTTGGCGCAATCGAATTAATTCACTTGCCAGAAAAGCTGCATTTTGTAGAGTTGTTGGTCACAGGTAAATCCATTTATGACGCAGAGCGGAGTGAAAACCCATTCCGTTCTTCCCTTCGGTAAGCAGGTCGGCCCTTATCGCTGACTGAGACGGACAGAAAATGAAGAATGTAGGTTTTATTGGTTGGCGCGGTATGGTCGGCTCCGTGCTGATGTCGCGCATGAGCGAAGAGCGTGATTTTGACGTTATCAATCCGGTCTTCTTCTCCACTTCGCAACTGGGACAGGCGGCGCCGACGTTTGGCGGCAAGTCCACCGGTGCGCTGCAGGATGCGTTTGATATCGAGGCGCTCAGGGCGCTGGATATCATTATCACCTGCCAGGGCGGCGATTATACCAGTGAAGTCTACCCGAAGCTGCGCGCCAGCGGCTGGCAGGGCTACTGGATTGACGCGGCCTCAACGCTGCGCATGAAAGACGACGCCATCATTATTCTCGATCCGGTCAACCATCAGGTGATTCGTCAGGGTCTCGACAAAGGCATCAACACCTTCGTCGGCGGTAACTGCACCGTGAGCCTGATGCTGATGTCGCTGGGCGGCCTGTTTGCCCAGGATCTGGTGGAGTGGGCCTCTGTCGCCACCTATCAGGCGGCGTCCGGCGGCGGCGCGCGGCATATGCGCGAACTGCTGACCCAGATGGGCATGCTGCATAATCACGTCGCCACCTCGCTGCAGGATCCGGCGTCGGCCATTCTCGACATCGAGCGCAGCGTCACCGAGCTGACCCGCTCCGGCACGCTGCCAACCGATAACTTCGGCGTGCCGCTGGCCGGCAGCCTGATCCCGTGGATCGACAAGCAGCTCGACAACGGCCAGAGCCGCGAAGAGTGGAAAGGCCAGGCGGAAACCAACAAGATCCTCGGCACCACGCACACCATTCCTGTCGACGGCCTCTGCGTGCGCGTCGGCGCGCTGCGCTGCCATAGCCAGGCGTTTACCCTGAAGCTGAAAAAAGATGTGCCGCTGGCGGAAATCGAACAGCTGCTGGCATCCCACAACGAGTGGGTGAAAGTGGTGCCGAACGACCGCGAGCTGACCATGCGCGAGCTGACGCCTGCGGCGGTAACCGGCACGCTGACCACGCCGGTCGGCCGCCTGCGCAAGCTCAATATGGGCCCGGAGTATCTCTCCGCCTTTACCGTCGGCGATCAGCTGTTGTGGGGCGCGGCCGAGCCGCTGCGCCGCATGTTGCGTCTGTTGGTTGACTAACAGAAAAAACTAAGCGAGGCCGGGATTCCCCGGCCTTTTGCCTGATTATTCTGAAATAAGTCAAACAACTTACCGTCTGTAAGTGATCGGCTTCCCTTTTTTACGTCCCCGCTAATAATTTTTCGTTTTCTGCCCTGGCAACTTGCAAGCCCAAGCTATGATTTAACAATGATGTGCCGGTTGTTGACTGTTTTGCATTTCGCACTGAATAGTTGTTGTACACGGCAAAGTTATTTTCCCACGGAGCGGTTTCCTTTCTCTGCCGTTGTACGCATGGCTCAATGAAGAGCAGCGCACCTGATGCATGGCTTACGCCGCGCTCATTTCGCCTGCCACATAATCACAGGAAGAAAGTCATGTCAGAGCTTCCCGATCGCCTGGCGATCAATGCCCTGTTTGCGGGTAATTACGCCGATCCCTTCGCCTTGCTGGGGATGCACCAGACAGCCAACGGGCTGGAAGTCAGGGCGCTGCTGCCCGACGCTTCGGAAGTATGGGTAATAGAAACCAACACCGGGCGCAAAGTCGCCCAGCTGAAATGTCTCGATTCGCGCGGCTTTTTCAGCGCGGTGGTACCGCGCCGTAAGAACATGTTTCGCTACCAGCTGGCGGTGAACTGGCACGGACAGCAGAATCTGATCGACGACGCCTATCGCTTCGGGCCGCTGCTGCAGGAGATGGACGCCTGGCTGCTGGCGGAAGGCACCCATTTGCGCCCCTACGAAACCCTGGGCGCGCACGGCGCGGTAATTGACGACGTGCACGGCACGCGCTTTAGCGTCTGGGCGCCTAACGCGCAGCGCGTCTCGGTGGTAGGCGATTTCAACTTCTGGGACGGCCGCCGCCATCCGATGCGCTTCCGCCGCGAAATGGGCATCTGGGAGCTGTTCGTGCCCGGCGCGTACAACGGCCAGCTCTATAAATTCGAAATCGTCGATAACAGCGGCCAGCTGCGTATTAAAGCGGACCCTTACGCCTTCGAGGCGCAGATGCGCCCGCAAACCGCCTCAATGATCTGCGGCCTGCCGCCGAAGGTCGAGATGGCCGAAGAGCGTAAAGCGCGCAACGAGTTCGACGCGCCGATCTCTATCTACGAGGTGCACCTCGGCTCGTGGCGTCGCCACACCGACAATAACTTCTGGCTCAGCTACAAAGAGCTGGCGGAGCAGCTGGTGCCCTACGTCAAAGAGATGGGCTTTACCCATATCGAGCTGCTGCCGATCAACGAACATCCCTTCGACGGCAGCTGGGGCTATCAGCCGCTCGGCATGTATGCGCCGACGCGCCGCTTCGGCACGCGCGACGAATTCCTCTATTTCATCAACGCCGCGCACGAAGCGGGCCTGAACGTGCTGCTCGACTGGGTGCCGGGCCACTTCCCCAGCGACGATTTCGGCCTGGCGAAGTTCGACGGCACCGAGCTCTACGAGCACAGCGACCCGCGCGAAGGCTATCATCAGGACTGGAACACCCTGATTTATAACTTTGGCCGCCGCGAAGTGAGCAACTATCTGGCGGGCAACGCGCTCTACTGGCTGGAACGCTACGGCATCGACGGTTTGCGCGTCGACGCCGTGGCCTCGATGATCTATCGCGACTACAGCCGCGCCGAAGGCGAATGGGTGCCGAACCACTACGGCGGTCGGGAAAATCTCGAAGCTATCGCCTTCCTGCGTTACACCAATCGCACGCTGGGACGCGCCGCGCCAGGCACCGTCACCATCGCCGAAGAGTCCACCGACTTCGACGGCGTGTCGCGTCCGCCGGAATCGGGCGGCCTCGGCTTCTGGTACAAGTGGAACCTGGGCTGGATGCACGACACCCTCGACTACATGAAGCTCGACCCGATCTATCGCTGCCATCATCACGACCTGATGAGCTTCGGCATGATGTACAACTACACCGAAAACTTCGTGCTGCCGCTCTCTCATGACGAGGTAGTGCACGGCAAAAAGTCGCTGCTGGACCGCATGCCGGGCGATCCCTGGCAGAAGTTCGCTAACCTGCGCGCCTATTACGGCTGGATGTGGGCCTTCCCCGGCAAAAAACTGATGTTTATGGGCGGCGAGTTCGCGCAGGGCAAAGAGTGGAACCACGACGTCAGCCTTGACTGGCATCTGCTGGAGGGCGCCGATAACTGGCACCACGGCGTGCAGCGGCTGGTGCGCGACCTTAACCACACCTATCAGCATTACGCGCCGATGCATCAGCTCGATTTTGACCCGGCCGGCTTTGAGTGGCTGGTGGTCGACGATCGCGAAAACTCGGTCTTCGTCTTTGTGCGCCGCGACCGCGACGGCAACGAGATTATCGTCGCCAGCAACTTTACGCCGGTGCCGCGCCACAACTACCGCTTCGGCGTTAATCAGGCGGGGAACTGGCGTGAGGTGATCAACACCGATCAGCACAGCTATCACGGCAGCGATACGCGTAACCCGGTGGTGCATACCGATGAGATCGCCAGCCACAACCGACCGCAGTCGCTGTCGCTGACGCTGCCGCCGCTGGCGACAATCTGGCTGGTGAAGGAGGCGGAATGACGCTGCTTCCGGGACGTGCTGAGCCGCCAGGCGCCAGTTACGACGGCAAGGGCGTTAACTTTACGCTCTTCTCCCGGCATGCCGCGCGCGTCGAGCTTTGCCTGTTCGACCAGGGCAAAGAGCGACGCTTCGATCTTCCGGCGCGTACCGGCGATATCTGGCACGGCTACGCGGCCGCGCTAAAACCGGGCCAGCGCTACGGCTTCCGCGTTCACGGCCCCTGGGCGCCGGAACGCGGACACCGCTTTAATCCCGCCAAGCTGCTGGTCGATCCCTGCGCCCGCGCGGTTGAGGGCGAGGTCACAGACGACCCGCGTCTCTACGGCGGCATTGAGCAGCCTGACGAGCAGGACAGCGCCGCCGTGGCGCCTAAATCGCTGGTGGTGGCGGAGGACTTCGACTGGGAAGGCGACGTCGCCCCGCGCACGCCCTGGGGCAACACGGTTATTTATGAGGCGCACGTCCGCGGGTTAACGCAGCGACATCCGGAAATTCCGGAATCGCTGCGCGGGACTTACGCCGCCCTCGGCCATCCTGTTATGGTGAATTACCTGCGCCATCTCGGCGTCACCGCGCTGGAGCTGCTGCCGGTGGCCCATTTCGCCAGCGAGCCGCGCCTGCAACGCCTCGGATTAAGCAACTACTGGGGCTACAACCCTTTTGCGCTCTGGGCCGTCGATCCGCGCTACGCCTCGCAGGAGAGCGCGTCGCCTCTGCAGGAGTTTCAGCAGGCGGTGAAGGATCTGCACGCGGCGGGCATCGAAGTGCTGCTGGACGTGGTGTTCAACCACACCGCCGAGCTGGAGGAGATCGGCCCGACGCTGTCGCAGCGCGGCGTCGATAACGCCAGCTACTACTGGCTGAGCCCGCAGGGCGAATATGAAAACTGGACCGGCTGCGGCAATACTCTGAATCTCAGCGATCCCGAGGTGATGAACTGGGCGCTGGAGGCGCTGCGCTACTGGGTGCGCGTCTGCCACGTCGACGGCTTTCGTTTCGATCTGGCGCCGGTGCTGGGGCGCACGCCCGATTTCTCAGCGCACGCGCCGCTGTTCGAGGCGATCAAAGCCTGCCCGCTGCTCTCGCAGGTCAAGCTGATCGCCGAACCCTGGGATATCGGGCCAGGCGGCTATCAGGTCGGCAACTTTCCGCCGCTGTTCGCCGAGTGGAACGACCATTTCCGCGACGATATGCGGCGCTTCTGGCTGCATCGCGACGTCAGTAACGGCGCGTTCGCGCGCCGCTTCGCCGCCTCCAGCGATCTGTTCCAGCGCGATGGCCGACTGCCGCACGCCGCGGTTAATCTGATTACTGCGCACGACGGCTTTACGCTGCGCGACGTGGTGAGCTTTAACCATAAGCATAACCAGGCTAACGGCGAGGATAACCGCGACGGCAGCAACGGCAATTTCAGCTACAACCACGGCGTAGAAGGGCTGCGCGCCAGCTTCGACGTGATCGAGCGCCGTCGCCTGAGCACGCATGCGCTGCTGACGTCGCTGCTGCTGGCGCAGGGCACGCCGATGCTGCTCGCCGGCGACGAGCACGGCCACAGTCAGCACGGCAACAACAACGCCTACTGTCAGGATAATATCCTGACCTGGCTCGACTGGCAGGAAGAAGAGAGCAGTCTGGTGGATTTTACCGCCGCCCTGATTCGTTTGCGTCAGCAGATCCCGGCGTTAACCGCCGATCGCTGGTGGCAAGAGGGCGACGGCAATGTGCAGTGGTTCAATGCCAGCGGCAGACCACTGCAGCGAGAGGAGTGGGAGCAGAAGGCGCACAGAATGCAGATCCTGCTCTCCGGCCGCTGGTTAATAACAATAAACGCCACGGATTCGGTGAGTGACATCGCCTTACCAGACGGAGAATGGCGTGCCGTTCCTCCTTTCGCCGGGGATGACAACCCCATTTTGTCGACTGTCTGGCATGGTCCCGCACACGGCGTGTGCGTGTTCCAAAAGCAATCATAAGGAGTCAGACATGGTTAAGTTAGACAGAACCGATCACCTGATGCTGGCCCGCCAGCTCCCTACACAGACGGTTGCGCTGATCCTCGCCGGGGGAAGAGGTACGCGCCTGAAAGACCTGACCGCCAAACGCGCCAAGCCAGCGGTGCATTTCGGCGGCAAGTTTCGCATCATCGACTTTGCGCTTTCCAACTGCATTAACTCCGGTATCCGCCGGATCGGCGTGATAACGCAGTACCAGTCGCACACGCTAACGCAGCACGTTCAGCGTGGCTGGTCTATCTTCAACGAAGAGATGAACGAGTTTGTGGATTTGCTGCCGGCGCAGCAGCGCACCTTAACCGAACACTGGTATCGCGGCACCGCAGACGCCGTGACCCAGAACCTCGACATTATTCGGCGCTATCAGGCGCAGTACATCGTGATTCTGGCCGGGGATCATATTTATAAAATGGACTATTCGCGCATGCTGCTCGACCACGTCGACGCCAACGCGAAGTGCACCATCGCCTGCCTGCCCGTGCCGCTGCACGAAGCGACCGCCTTTGGCGTGATGGCGGTGGATGAAAATAATAAAGTGATCGACTTTGTAGAGAAACCGCCGCAGCCGCCCGCCATGCCCGGCGACGATACGCAGGCGCTGGCCAGTATGGGGATCTACGTGTTTAACGCCGATTATCTCTATCAGCTGCTGGAGGAAGATTTACAGGAGCCTAATTCTAACCACGATTTCGGCAAAGATATTCTGCCGAAAGTGGTAGCGAGCGGCGAAGGGTACGCCCATTCGTTTACGCTCTCCTGCGTGCAGCAGGATGAAAGTTCGCCGCCCTACTGGCGTGATGTAGGGACGCTGGAAGCCTACTGGCGCGCCAACCTCGATCTGGCGTCGGTGACGCCAGAGCTGGATATGTATGACCATACCTGGCCGATCCGAACCCATATGGAGCCGTTGCCGCCCGCCAAGTTCGTGCAGGACCGCTCGGGTAGCCATGGCATGACGATGAATTCGCTGATCTCCGGCGGCACCATCATCTCCGGCTCGGTCGTGGTGAACTCGGTACTGTTTCCACGCGTGCGCATTAACTCGTTTTGCAATATCGATTCCGCCGTACTGCTGCCGGACGTGGTGGTGGGACGCTCCTGCCGCCTGCGTCGCTGCGTGATCGATCGCGCCTGCGTGCTGCCGGAAGGCATGGTGATAGGAGAGAATCCTGACGAGGATAGTCGTCGGTTTTACCGTTCAGAAGAGGGTATCGTTCTGGTCACACGCGCCATGCTTGCCAGGCTGGCCAGCGCGTAGACGGCAACGATAAAAAGCACCATATAATCGACGCGAGGATCGCGCCCGATCACTTATTAAGAGGCCGAGGATGCAGGTTTTACATGTCTGTTCAGAACTTTTTCCGCTGCTAAAAACCGGCGGGTTGGCTGATGTTGTTGGGGCATTGCCGCAGGCGCAGATTGCGGATGGTACGGATACGCGGGTGCTGCTGCCCGCTTTTCCCGATCTGCTTAAAGGGATCCCCGAAACGGAGGTGGTGGCCGAGTTGCAGACTTTCGCCGGTCCAACGCGGCTGCTGTTTGGCCATTTCAACGGCGTCGGCATCTATCTGATCGACGTGCCGGCGCTCTACGATCGACCCGGCAGCCCGTATCACGATACGTCGCAGTTCGCCTATGTGGATAACTATTTGCGCTTCGCGCTGCTTGGCTGGATGGGGTGCGAAATCGCCAGCGGGCTGGACACCTACTGGCGGCCCGATATCGTTCATGCGCACGACTGGCATGCGGGGCTGACCTGCGCCTATCTGGAGGCGCGCGGGCGTCCGGCAAAGTCGGTGTTTACCGTCCACAACCTGGCCTATCAGGGGCTGTTCGACGCGCGCCATCTGGAAGAGATCCAGCTGCCGAGATCCTTCTTCGACATGCACGGGCTGGAGTTCTACGGACAGATCTCCTATCTGAAGGCGGGCCTCTTCTTCGCCGATCACATCACCGCCGTCAGCCCGACCTATGCGCATGAAATCACGCGCCCGGAGTTTGGCTACGGCATGGAGTCGCTGCTGGAGCAGCGGCTGCGCGAAGGGCGTCTGAGCGGCATCCTTAACGGCGTCGATCCCGGCATCTGGGATCCGGCGCACGATCTGCTGCTGAGCGCGCGCTATAACCGCGACACGCTGGAGGCAAAAGCCGAGAACAAACGGCAGCTGCAAATCGCCATGGGCCTGAAGGTCGACGACAGCGTGCCGGTGTTCGCGGTGATCAGTCGCCTGACGCGGCAAAAAGGGCTGGACCTGGTGCTGGAGGCCTTGCCTGGCCTGCTGGCGCAGGGCGGACAGCTGGTGCTGCTCGGACAGGGCGACGCGGAGCTGCAGCAGGGCTTTCTCGCGGCGGCGGCGGAGCATCCCGGCAGCGTCGGCGTGCAGATCGGCTATCACGAAGCCTTCTCGCACCGCATCGTCGGCGGCGCGGACGTCATCATGGTGCCGAGCCGCTTTGAACCCTGCGGCCTGACGCAGCTCTACGGCCTGAAGTATGGCACGCTGCCGCTGGTGCGGCGCACGGGCGGCCTGGCCGATACGGTTAACGACAGCTCGCTGGAGAACCTGGCTGACGGCATCGCCAGCGGATTCAGCTTTGAAGACAGCAACGCCTGGTCGCTGCTGCGGGCGATTAGACGAGCTTTTGTATTGTGGTCGCGGCCTTCTCTCTGGCGTTACGTTCAGCGACAGGCGATGGGGATGGATTTCAGTTGGCAAGTGGCCGCGCAGGCCTACCGCGATCTTTACCAACGTTTGCTGTAATCAGAGACTGGGATAACTGATATGAATGCTCCTTTCACCTATACGTCGCCGACACTCACGGTCGAAGCGCTGAAACACTCGATTGCCTATAAGCTGATGTTTACCATCGGCAAGGATCCCTCCGTGGCGAACCAGCATGACTGGCTCAACGCCTCGCTGCTGGCGGTGCGCGACCGCATGGTGGAGCGCTGGCTGCGCTCCAGCCGCGCGCAGCTGTCGCAGGATGTCCGTCAGGTCTACTACCTGTCGATGGAGTTTCTGCTGGGCCGGACGTTAGGCAACGCGTTGATGGCGATGGGCATTTATGACGATCTCAATCAGGCGCTGGACGAGATGGGATTAAACCTGGCCGATCTGATGGAAGAAGAGAACGATCCCGGCCTCGGCAACGGCGGCCTCGGGCGCCTGGCCGCCTGTTTTCTCGATTCGCTCGCCACGCTGGGTCTGCCGGGACGCGGCTATGGCATCCGTTACGATTACGGCATGTTTCGGCAGAATATTATCGACGGCGAGCAGAAAGAGTCGCCCGACTACTGGCTGGAGTACGGCAATCCCTGGGAGTTCCAGCGTTACAACACGCGCTACAAAATACGTTTCGGCGGCCGCATTCAGCATGAAGGGGCGAAGGTGCGCTGGCTGGAAACTGAAGAGATCGTCGCAATGGCGTACGATCAAATCATCCCCGGCTTCGACACCGACGCCACCAATACGCTGCGCCTGTGGGGCGCGCAGGCGAGCAACGAAATCAACCTTGGCAAATTCAACCAGGGCGATTACTTTGCGGCGGTAGAAGATAAAAACCACTCGGAAAACGTCTCCCGCGTGCTCTATCCCGACGATTCCACCTATTCGGGACGCGAGCTGCGTCTGCGCCAGGAGTATTTTCTGGTTTCCGCTACGGTGCAGGATATCCTCAACCGCCACTGGCAGATGCACAAAACCTGGTCCAACCTCGCGGACAAGATCGCCATCCACCTGAACGATACCCATCCGGTGCTGGCGATCCCGGAGCTGATGCGTCTGTTAATCGACGAGCACAAATTCACCTGGGACGATGCGTTCGAAGTGACCTGCCAGGTTTTCTCTTACACCAACCATACGCTGATGAGCGAGGCGCTGGAAACCTGGCCGGTGGAGATGATCGGCAAGATCCTGCCGCGCCATCTTGGCATTATTTTCGAAATCAACGACTACTTCCTGAAGACCATTCAGGAGTACTACCCGGACGACTGGGATCTGCTGTCGCGCATCTCGATTATCGATGAGAACAACGGCCGTCGCATTCGCATGGCGTGGCTGGCGGTGGTGGTGAGCCACAAAGTCAACGGCGTCTCCGAACTGCACTCCAACCTGATGGTGCAGTCGCTGTTCGCGGATTTCGCGCGTCTCTTCCCGGGCCGTTTCTGCAACAAGACCAACGGCGTAACGCCGCGTCGCTGGCTGGCGCTGGCCAACCCGGCGCTGTCGGAGCTGCTGGATGAAGAGATTGGCCGTACCTGGCGCACCGATCTTAGCCAGCTTGCCGAACTTAACCAGCAGATCGACTATCCGGCGTTTATTGAGAAGGTGGCTGACGCCAAGTTCGATAACAAGCGTCGCCTGGCGGACTGGGTGGCGAAGAATATGGATGTGGTGCTGGATCCCAATGCCCTGTTCGACGTGCAGATCAAGCGTATCCATGAATATAAACGTCAGCTGCTGAACGTGCTGCACGTGATTACCCGTTATAACCGCATCAAAGCTGATCCGGGCGCCGACTGGGTGCCGCGCGTCAATATCTTCGCCGGCAAGGCGGCTTCGGCCTACTATACCGCCAAGCACATTATTCACCTGATCAACGACGTGGCGAGCGTGATCAACAACGATCCGCAGGTGAAGAACAAGCTGAAGGTGGTGTTTATCCCGAACTACAGCGTCAGTCTGGCGCAGATCATTATTCCGGCGGCGGATCTTTCCGAACAGATTTCCACAGCGGGCACCGAGGCATCGGGCACCAGCAATATGAAGTTCGCGCTCAACGGCGCGCTGACCATCGGCACGCTGGACGGCGCCAACGTCGAGATGCTGGAGCACGTCGGCGAGGAGAATATCTTTATTTTCGGTAACACCACGCCGCAGGTGGAAGCCCTGCGCAGCAGCGGCTACAACCCGCGTAAATATTACGAAGAGGATGCCGAGCTGCATCAGGTACTGACGCAGATCGCCTCCGGCGTGTTCAGTCCGCAGGAGCCAGGCCGCTACCGCAATCTGTTCGATTCGCTGGTGAACTTCGGCGACCACTATCAGCTGCTGGCGGATTACCGCAGCTATGTGGATACCCAGGATAAGGTGGATGAGCTTTATCGCAAGCCGGAAGAGTGGCAGCGCCGCGCGGCGTTGAATATTGCCAATATGGGGTATTTCTCTTCGGACCGGACCATCCAGGAGTATGCGGATGAGATTTGGCATATTAAGCCAGTGAGGCTTTAGCGGGTTCCCGCCCGCTGGCGGGGTTGCCTGCTGCGCAGGCGGGCCTGAGCGGATTCCGCCCGCCAGGCGGCAGGGAGTTTCATTTCGCCTGACAGCGGCGCAGGTTTGTTCGCCTGACAGCGGTGCAGGTTTCGTTCGCCTGACAGCGAGGCAGTTTCATTTCGCCCGCTGCGGGCGACCGAGCAGGGCCGGTGGGCGCCGGCCCTGCACCCGCGCCTCGGGCCAGCTCAGCCGCCCGCTGCGCGGGTCCCTTCGCTTCGTCAGAATTTCTGACGGACCGCGCAGGACAGGCCGTCCTGGCCTGGCCCGCGCTTTCGGCGACGTCCTGTCGCCTCATCCTGAAATCCTTCCTCCGCTCAGCGGCTGCGATGGCCCCAAAACCCCCGCTGCAAATCCTGATTATTGAAGGCGCAGCCTCATCGCTGAAAGCATGAATCATGCGCTCAGACGATGTCGTCGTTAATAAAAAAACAAGGGAACTCACAGGCGGGGCAGTGTCAGAGGCATCCGACACGCTGAGGCGCGCACGGCGGCCAGGACGAGCCGACAGGACGTCGGCGAGAGCGTGGCATGAGACAGGATGTCGAATCCGCGCGGTCCGTGCGGCCGACGTAAGCAACGAAGGGAGCGCGCGGAGCGCGGCGTGGAGGCTGCCGGAAGCCGGGATTGTTAAGGGGCTGGCGAGCCCCTTAACACGCACGCCAGCAGCGGCGCTGCTGAAACTCCCTGCCGCCTGGCGGGCGGAACCCGCTCAGAGCCTGTTCGCGTAGCAGACTTAAGCCGCCTGGCGGGGGGACCCGCTCAGAGCCGCCTGCGCAGCAGGCCAACCCGCCAGCGGACGGAACCCGCTCAGCGCCCGCCTGCGCAGCAGGCCAACTCGCTGGCAGGCGGAACCCGCTCAGCGCCCGTCTGCGCAGCAGGCAAAAAAATGGGGCCGAGGCCCCGTTGATCTTATTTAACTCGCCAGCGACAGGCTGGGCTTCTGGCTGTGCGTCGCCAGCCACTCCGCCACGCGCGCCTGCTGCGCCTCGTTCAGCCACATCCCTTGCTTGGTGCGGCGCCAGATAGCGTCATCCAGCTCGCGCACCCACTCGTTCTGCACCAGATAGCGCAGCTCGGCTTCATAAAAGTCGTGACCAAAGTTCTCGCCCAGATCCTCAAGGCGCTTCGCGCCGTCGAGCAGCGTCTCGGTGCTGCTGCCGTAGGTGCGGGCGAAGTGACGCGCCATACCTTCGGTAATAAACGGATAACGACGACGCAGGCTGGCGGCGTAATCTTCACGCGTGCCGGCGAAATCGCCGCCCGGCAGCACGCAGTTTTTCGTCCATGCCGGTCCGGCATTGGGGAAATATTTCACCAGCTTCTCCAGCGCATGCTCTGCCAGCTTGCGGTAGGTGGTCAGCTTGCCGCCGAACACCGACAGCAGCGGCGCCTGGCCGTTGTCGTCGCGCACGTCCAGCGTATAGTCGCGGGTAATCGCCTGCGGCGAATCAGACTCGTCATCGCACAGCGGACGCACGCCGGAGTAGCTCCAGACTACATCGTCATGCACCAGCTGCTTTTTAAAGTGGCTGTTGTAAATTTTAAGCAGATAGTCGATCTCGCTGTCGTCGATTTTGACGTTCTTCGGATCGCCTTTGTACTCGACGTCGGTGGTGCCGATAATCGAGAAGTCATCCATCCAGGGAATAACGAACACGATACGGTTGTCTTCGTTCTGCAGGATGTAGGACTGCTTCTCGTTGTGCACGCGCGGCACCACGATATGGCTGCCTTTAATCAGGCGGATGCCGTACGGTGACTTCAGCTTCAAGCCGTCGTCAAACAGCTGTTTCACCCACGGGCCCGCCGCGTTCACCAGCGCTTTGGCGCGCCAGGTATAGGTTTTGCCGCTGTCGACATCTTCCGCTTCCACCATCCACAGGTTGTTCTCACGCCAGGCGCGCGTCACGCGGGTACGGGTGCGCACTTCGCCGCCGCGCTTCACCACTTCCTGCGCGTTCAGCACCACCAGACGGGCGTCGTCCACCCAGCAGTCGGAATATTCGAATCCGCGCGTGATTTCCGGCTTGAGGGCCGAATCCGCGCCAAAACGCAGGCTTTTACTGCCCGGCAGGCTGGTGCGCTTGCCCAGGTGATCGTATAAAAACAGGCCGGCGCGAATCATCCATGCCGGACGCAGATGCGGGCGATGCGGCAGACGGAAGCGCATCGGGAAAGCGATATGCGGCGCCATCTTCAGCAGCACTTCGCGCTCGGCCAGCGCTTCGCTGACCAGACGGAATTCATAGTGTTCGAGGTAGCGCAGGCCGCCGTGAATCAGCTTTGAACTGGCGGAAGAGGTCGCGCAAGCCAGGTCCCGCGCCTCCAGCATTAGCACTGACAGGCCGCGTCCTGCAGCGTCTGCTGCAATGCCGGCACCGTTGATGCCGCCGCCGATCACGATCAGGTCTTTGGTTTCCACGTCATCTCCTCCGATGTTCGGAATAGTTCATTAATGTTCGTTTTCGAGCATAATCATAATCGCAAACCAACATTGATGCCAGTGTTTAACGCGGTAAAAACATTTTTGCGTGATATAGCTAACATTCTTGTTGAGAAATAAATACAAACCCGGACGCTTTGTCAGGTTATTGGGGCTGCTTATCGGGTTACACTAGGCGGTAATTGTGTCGTCTTAACGAGAGAATCATGGAAACCTTCGAATGCATTAACGTTCAGCAGGCCAGCGAGCATCTGGCGCAAGGCGCGCAGCTGGTCGATATTCGCGATCCGCAGAGCTTCGCGCTTGGTCATGCGGAAAACGCCCTGCACCTGAGCAACGGCAACCTTAACGCCTTTCTGGCCAGCGCCAGCCGCGAGCTGCCGGTGCTGGTGATGTGCTACCACGGCAACAGCAGCAAAGGCGCCGCGCAATATCTGCTGAGCCAGGGCTTTAGCGCCGCCTACAGCATCGACGGCGGCTTCGACGCCTGGCGCGCCGCGTTTCCGACTCAGGTTGTCGCCGGCGGCGAGTGAGCCGCGCGCGATGAACAAGGAGAGTGATTAATGGTGCGCATTACCCAGTTTAATAACCCGCGCATGGCGCAGGCGTTCGTCGACTATATGGCGACGCGCGGCGTCGCGCTGCGCATCGAACAGGATGGCCATTACGTTATCCTGCTCGATGACGAAAGCCGGCTTGAAATGGTCGAAAACGAACTTCAGCAGTTCGTGCGCCAGCCGGACCATCCTCGCTATCAGGCCGCCAGCTGGCATACCGGCGGCACCAAAAGCGGCCTGCGCTACGAGCGTAGCAACCTGTGGGGCAATATTCGCGATCGCGCCGGTCCGCTCACCATGACCGTGCTTTTTGCCTGTATCGCGGTGTTTATCCTGATGCAGATTTTTGGCGATCAAAGGGTGCTGCTGTGGCTGAGCTGGCCAGACGGCCCAGGCCAGTATCTCCAGGTATGGCGCTGGTTCAGCCATGCGCTGCTGCACTTTTCGCTGCTGCATATCCTGTTTAACCTGATGTGGTGGTGGTATCTCGGCGGCGCGGTAGAGAAGCGGCTCGGCAGCGGCAAGCTGTTTGTGATTATGCTGATCTCGGCGCTGCTCAGCGGCTTCGTACAGGCGAAATTTAGCGGCATCTGGTTCGGCGGTTTGTCGGGCGTGGTTTATGCGCTGATGGGCTACTGCTGGCTGCGCGGCGAGCGCGACCCTGAAAGCGGCGTCTATCTGGAACGCGGACTGATTGGTTTTGCTATCGTGTGGCTGGTAATCGGCTGGTATGGCGCGTTCGGGCTCGCTATCGCCAACGGCGCTCACGTCGCCGGTCTACTGGTCGGGCTGGCGATGGCGTTTGTCGATACCCGTGCAGTGCGGCGCCGTTAGCGCCGGATAAGAAAAGAAAACAGGAGAGTAATGTGAAGCAGACGCAACGTCATGACGCCATTATCGATCTGGTCCGGCGTCAGGGATATGTCAGTACCGAAGAGCTGGTAGAACATTTTGAGGTAAGCCCGCAAACCATCCGCCGCGATCTCAACGACCTCGCCGATCAGAATAAAATTCAGCGTCATCACGGCGGCGCGGCGCTGCCTTCCAGCTCTGAAAATACCGCCTGGCAGGAACGTAAGATGATGTGGTCGGCGGAGAAAGCGCGCATCGCCGAACGCGTCGCCAGCGAAATTCCAGACGGCGCGACCTTATTTATCGATATCGGCACCACGCCAGAAGCGGTGGCCTATGCGCTGCTGAATCATAAAAATCTGCGCGTGGTGACCAACAATATCAACGTGGCGACACTGCTGATGTGCAAGCCCGATTTCCGGCTGATTATTGCAGGCGGCGAGGTGCGCACGCGCGACGGCGGCATTATGGGCGAAGCGACGCTCGACTTTATCTCCCAGTTCCGCCTCGATTACGGCATTCTCGGCATCAGCGGCATCGATATGGACGGGTCGCTGCTGGAGTTCGACTACCACGAGGTGCGCACCAAGCGCGCCATTATCGAAAACTCACGCTGCGTGATGCTGGTGGTCGACCATTCGAAGTTCGGCCGCAACGCGATGGTGAATCTCGGCAATATGGGGTTGATCGACCAGCTTTATACTGACAAGCAGCCGCCCGCCAGCATTATGAAGGTGATCGAGCAGCATGAGGTTCAACTCGAACTCTGCTGATTAAGCATCTTTAGTCTCTGAGCTGTCGCGAGCGGTATCGCCTTAACCCGGGCTATATCGCTCGCTGATTTCAAATCCCGCCTTTTTCTTTGTTTCCTGTCGATTTTTTCCCCACTGCCGTCTTTACTTAATGCTCAGTTTGCCTGTGCGCAGACGTTCATCACACCGCAACTCAACGGCTTTGGATCAAGACGCTAAGGGGAGAGCATGAAAGAGAGCGCACTGGATCGCGCGGCAGTCGCCGCCGGAATATCCCTGACCTATACCAACGCCAAAGGCGAACCGGAAGCGATCGGCGACGAAACCAAAACGGCGCTGCTCGCGGTAATGGGCGATGCTCAAAAAGAGAAGGGCGCGCCGCTGCCGCCGGTGCAGGTTTTTAGCGGCGGCGCGGCGCGCCAGCTCAACCCGGAAGGGCGCGGCCGCTATCAGTGGCGGCTGCACAGCGAAAAGGGCCGCGAGTTTAGCGGCGAACTTGAGGCAGGCCAGCCCTTTATGCTGCCGTCGCCGCTCGGGCACGGCTATCACCAGCTGACGCTGAGCAAGGGCAAAAAAGAGTGGCAGACGCGCATTATCCTGACGCCGCGCCGCTGCTGGCTGCCGGCGCCGCTGCGCAACGGCGAGAAACGCTGGGGGGCGCTGGTGCAGCTCTATACCGTGCGCTCCGCCGATAACTGGGGCATCGGCGATTTCGGCGATCTGCAGCAGCTTCTGGAGCAGGTGGCGCAGCAGGGCGGCGACTTCGTCGGGCTCAATCCGCTGCACGCGCTCTATCCCGCGACGCCCGATTTCGCCAGCCCTTACAGCCCCTCGTCGCGCCGCTGGCTGAACATTATCTATATCAGCGTGGCGCAGCTGGAGGATTTCCAGCAGAGCGCGGCGGCGCAGAAATGGTGGAAAGCGGCGAAAACCCAGCGTGCGCTGGCGAAAGCGCGTGAGAGCGAGTTTGTCGATTATGCATCGGTAATGGCGCTGAAGCTCGCCGCGCTACGTCACGCGTGGGCGCAGTTCAGCCTGCGTGCGGAAGATGACGCGCAGCGGCAGGCGTTCGCCGCGTTTGTGCGCGACGGCGGCGACAGCCTGCGCTATCAGGCGGCCTACGATGGCCTGCAGGCGGAACGCCGCGCCGAAGATGCGGACGCCTGGGGATGGCCAGCCTGGCCGGAAAGCTGGCGCAACAGCCAGTCGCCTGAGGTGCAGCGCTGGTGCGAAAGCCACGAAGAGGAGATCGCCTTCTGGCAGTGGCTGCAGTGGCTGGCGCAAAACCAGTTCGCCGAGTGCTGGGCGCGCAGCCAGGCGCTGAAGATGACGGTGGGGCTCTATCGCGATCTGGCGGTAGGCGTGGCGGAAGGCAGCGCGGAGACCTGGCACGATCCTGAGCTCTATCGGCTGGAGGCGTCGGTCGGCGCGCCGCCGGATCGCCTCGGACCGCTGGGACAGAACTGGGGCCTGCCGCCGATGGATCCGCACGTGATGCGCGCGCGCGGCTACCAGCCTTTTATCGACATGCTGCGCGCCAATATGCGCGACTGCGGCGCGCTGCGCATCGATCACGTGATGGCGCTGCTGCGGCTGTGGTGGGTGCCGAAAGGAGAAACCGCCGATAAAGGCGCCTATGTCAGCTATCCGGTGCATGACCTGCTGGGCATTCTGGCGCTGGAGAGCCAGCGCCATCGCTGCATGGTTATCGGCGAAGATCTCGGCACGGTGCCGCCGGAAATCGTCGGCCTGCTGCGCGCCAGCGGCGTTTTCTCATGGAAGGTGATGTGGTTCGAGCAGCAGCGCGACGGCAGCTATCGCCTGCCCGGCGACTATCCGCGTCAGTCGATCGCCAGCGCCAGCACGCACGATCTGCCGACGCTGACCGGCTTCTGGAACGCGGGCGACTTCGCGCTGGGAGAAAAGCTCAAGCTCTATCCCGGCAAAGAGGTGCTGCAGTCGCTGCATGAACAGCGAGCGAAGCAGAAACAGGCGCTGCTGGATGCGCTGCATCAGTCAGGCGCGATGCCGGCGCGCAGCGCGCGTCAGGCAGACAAGCTGGCGATGACGCCCGCGCTTAATCTGGCGATGCATAAGTTTCTCGCGGCGACCGGCAGCGCGCTATTGGGCCTGCAGCCAGAAGACTGGATAGGGATGACCACGCCGGTAAACGTGCCCGGCACCGTCGATCAATATCCCAACTGGCGACGCAAGCTGGCGCAGCCGCTGGAGGCGATCTTTACGGATAAAGCGGTGACGAAGCTATTGAAGGCGGTGAGTCAGACGCGCAAAGGGGAGTAGCGGACGGCGCGCGACAGTCGCCTGACTGTCGCGCGTGGAGGCGATTAGTAGTAGGAGTGCTCGCCGCGCTGGTGCTCGGTGAGATCGCGCACGCCTTTCAGATCGGGGAAAGCAGCCAGCAGCTCTTTCTCGATGCCGTCTTTCAGGGTGACGTCGATCATGGAGCAGCCGTTACAGCCGCCGCCGAACTGCAGAATGGCGAAACCGTCGTCGGTAATCTCCATCAGCGACACGCGACCGCCGTGACCGGCGAGCTGCGGGTTGATCTGCGCCTGCAGCAGATACTCGACGCGTTCCGCCAACGGCGCGTCGTCGGAGACTTTGCGCATTTTGGCGTTCGGCGCTTTCAGCGTCAGCTGCGAACCGAGATTGTCGGTGACGAAGTCGATTTCGGCGTCTTCGAGGTAAGGCGCGCTCAGTTCGTCAACGTAGGCTGAAAGCTTCTCGAACTTCAGCTCCGTGTCGGTCGCTTCTACCGCGTCCGGCGGGCAGTAAGAGACGCCGCACTCGGCGGTTGGCGTACCCGGGTTAATGACGAATACGCGAATCTGGGTGCCATCTTCCTGTTTTGACAGCAGTTTAGAGAAGTGCTCCTGGGCAGAGTCTGTAATTCGGATCATGGCAATTGCTCAATAGTTGACTAATTTAGTTGGTTATAATACGCCCATCACCGACGCTCTACAAGGTACGGCACAGGCACCAGATTTGTACGCTGGCCGCGCCGTGCGCCAGCAAAATGCGGCTGATCTCTCCCACGGTATGACCCGTTGTCACCACATCGTCTATTAGCGCGATATGGCGCCCGCGCACGGCGATTTCAAGGCGGAAAGCGCCGCGCACGTTGCCGCGACGCTGCGAGGCGCGCAGCCGATGCTGCAGCGCGCCGCGTCGCCTGCGGCGGACGCCGTCGCGGAATTCGCAGCCCAGCCAGCGCGCCAGCGACTGCGCCAGCAGCGCCGCCTGGTTGTAGCCGCGTTGACAGGCGCGGCTTCTGTGCAGCGGCACACACATCAGCAAATCCGGGCGCACCAGCCCGCGCGTGCGGTGAGCGTTTAGCCAGCTTAGCAAAAGCAGACGCGCCAGCATCACCCTGAGTGCGGTTATGCGGGAAAACTTCAGCTGATGCACCCAGCGGCGCAGCGGCGGCTGATAGCCGCTGACGCAGACCAGCGCCTGCCAGGCGGGCGGAGAGCGCAGACAGCGGCCGCAGGCGACGCGGGAAGATCCGGCCGGCAGGCCGCAGCGTGGACAGAGGATCGGCAGCGGCGGCAGGGCGCGCAGGCAGACGCTGCATAATCCATGCGCCGCGACGCGCAGCGGTAGCTGGCATAGCCAACAGAGGGCGGGCATTGGTAGCATAGCGGCCTCCTTAACCTTTTTACGGGATAGTAACTGATGACCTCGCTTTACTGGCGCACCTGCGGAGAAGGGAATGTGGATCTTGTGCTGCTGCACGGATGGGGCCTGAACGCCGAGGTGTGGCAAAGCATCGTGCCGCGACTCAGCCCTCATTTTCGCCTGCACCTGGTCGATCTGCCGGGCTATGGCCGCAGTCAGGCGTTCGGCGCGCTTTCGCTGGCGGAGATGGCGCAGCGGCTGCTGCCGCATTTACCGCCGCGCGCGCTGCTGCTGGGCTGGTCGCTGGGCGGGCTGGTGGCGACCGAACTGGCGCTGCGCGCGCCGCAGCAGATAGCGGGAGTGATCAGCGTCGCCTCTTCGCCCTGTTTTACCGCTGGCGAGGAGTGGCCAGGCATCAAGCCGGAGACCCTGGCGACCTTTCGCGCGCAGCTTAACAGCGATTTCCAGCGCACCGTCGAGCGCTTCCTGGCGCTGCAGACGCTGGGCACCGACAGCGCCCGGCAGGACGCGCGCCGCTTAAAAGAGGTGGTGCTGGCGCAGCCGATGCCGCCGGTGGCGGTGCTGGACGGCGGCCTGGCGATCCTGCGCGAGGTCGATCTGCGCGATCGGCTGCCGCGCATTGAAATGCCGTTTTTACGTCTCTATGGCGCGCTGGACGGTCTGGTGCCGCGTCGTGTCGCCTCATTGCTCGACGCCGCGCTGCCCGCTTCGCCTTCCATCGTGATGGAAAAAGCCGCGCACGCGCCCTTTATTTCGCACCCGGACGCCTTCTGCCAGCATATTCTTGATTTCAGACAGGAGTTTTGCCGTTAAACCGGACGCTAAGCTGGCAATTTTCTCATCAGCGACAATACTTTTCGGGTAGGCATGGCCGCTTAATGATGTGAATTATCCAGGGAGAGGATGATGCCGTTCCATCTCGCCTGACGCATCCGGCGTCTGCTTACATCTCACATAACGGAAATGAATGAGGGGTACTGTAATGAAGGTGATGAAATGGGTTGTAGCTTCAATGGTGATGGGCGCAGTGTCGTTTTCGGCGGTTGCGGCCAAGGAAGTAACCAGGGAAGAAGTGAAAAAAATGAATCTTGAGAAGATCGGTACGGTGAACACCACGGCGGAAACCACCTCGCCGATGGACGCCAAACGCGAACTTTCTAAACAGGCTGATGAAAAAGGAGGCAAATACTTCCTGGTGATCGCGGGCCGTGAACACGGCAAATTCAGCGCCACCGCGGAAGTCTATAAGTAATCAGCTACGCAGCCAGACAAACTGCCAGGCATCCAGCGTAAGCGGCTGGGTGCCATCAATTTTCCTCTCTGTGATCACATCCTGAAAAAGCCGCGCCTCCGGTAGCTTCGCCTCCACCTTTTTTGCGCTCAGATTAAACACGCACAGCAGGCCGCCATCCTCATGCTGCGGATCGTGACGCCTCAGCACCAGTAGCGCGTTATCGCTGTCGTAGAGTCTCATCGGGTTATCGGGATGAAAAGCGGGCTGGCGCGTGCGCAGCTGGATGAGCCGACTGAGGCGGGTATAGATGGCGTGGCGCAGGCTGTCGCCGTCCGCCAGCGCTGCCTCAATCACTTTCAGGTCGAACTTCTGGCGGTTGATGGCGCGATTGTGCCCTGCGGCTTTTACCCCCTCGTAGTCGTTGCGTGAGCCGAGGATGCTCTGAATATAGATAGCGGGCACGCCAGGGAAGGCCAGCAAAATCGCGTGCGCCAGCAGGAAACGGCGCAGGCGCGTATCGTCGTCGTCGTTCTGATGATTGAGGGCGTCGAGATAGGTGACGTTGATCTCATAGGGGCTGGTGGTGCCGTCGGGATTGTTTTTATAGGAGACCAGCGCGCCCTCCAGCGCCAGGTCGCGCACCAGCGCCACAATCTCCACCTCGGAGAGAATGCCGCGCGCCGGATTAAGCCCGATGCCGTCGTGCGACGCGAGAAAGTTAAAGAAGGTGGTGCCGCCTTTGCCGGGCTCCAGCGCGCCCGCCCACTGGCGCAGCGCGCGTCCAGAGCCAGAATGGATGGCGTGCAGCACCAGCGGCGGCAGGGAAAACTGATAGACCATCTGCGCTTCGTCATGTCCGTCGCCGAAGTAGCTGACGTTGTCTTTATGCGGCACGTTGGTTTCCGTGATGATCACCGTGCCGGGCGCGACCAGGTCGGCAATGGCGCGGAACAGCTTCACCAGCAAATGGGTTTTTTCCAGATGGATGCAGCGCGTGCCGGGCGTTTTCCACATATAGCCGACGGCGTCGAGGCGCACATAGTCCGCCCCTTTTTGCAGGTAGTCGAGCAGCACGTCCACCATGCGGATCAGCACCTCGGGGTTGCCGAAGTTAAGATCGATCTGATCGGCGCTGAAGGTGGTCCAGATAAAGCGCATCTCGCCGTTCGCCATCTCGAACGGCGTCAGCAGCGGCGAGGTGCGCGGCCGCGTCACGCCGCTGAGATCGGTGGCGGGCGGCATGCTGATAAAGAAGTCGTCCCAGCCGGGATCGAGCGCCAGATAGTGTTTAAACCAGGCGCTGTGCGCCGACATGTGGTTGCAGACGAAGTCGAACATCAGACGCGTTTCCTGATGCAGCCTGGCGACATCCGGCCAGTCGCCGCACAGCGGGTTGACCTGATGGTAATCGATGACGGAAAAGCCGTCGTCAGAGGAGTAGGGGAAAAAGGGCAGCAGGTGCACCAGCGGAAAGGTGGACTGCAGATGCTGCTGGTAAAAGCGGGAGAAGCTTTGCAGCGTCGGCACCTCCGCTTCGCGGAACTGATCGGCGTAGGTGATCAGCACCACGTCCTGTTCGTCCCAGTGCGCCTTGCGCGGCAGCTTAGTCGCGTCGCGCGCGGCGGCGATATGGCTCAGTAGACGCTCACGCGCCGTCTGAGGAAAGGTATCGGCATAGATTTTATCGAGCAGCGCTGTGATCGTTTCCATCGCGAATTGGGTGCCACGTCCCGGGTTGTTTTTTATGCAGGCGTGTTTTCAGCGTAGCGTTAAGAGAGGGATTTTCAACTTTACAGAGGAGGTTACGCGCGCCCGACCCAGAATAAGTCGGGCGCGTGCAGGGTTTAGCGTTTTTTGCCGAACGCCGCCGCCAGCGCATCGCCCATTGCGCTGTTGCCTGCGGGCTGGCTGTTCTGACGCGCGCGCGGCTTCGCGCCGCCGGCCGGACGCGCACCGTCGCGCGGCGCGCTGCGGGCGCTGCTGCGCGCGTTGCTGTCGCCTGGCTGCTCATCCAGACGCATGGTGAGCGCAATACGTTTGCGCGGCAGATCGACCTCCAGCACTTTCACCTTCACGATATCGCCCGCTTTCACCACCTGATGCGGATCCTCGACAAACTTGTCCGACAGCGAGGAGATATGCACCAGGCCATCCTGATGCACGCCGATATCGACAAAGGCGCCGAAGTTGGTGACGTTGGTCACCGCGCCTTCCAGCACCATGCCCGGCAGCAGATCGTTAATGGTTTCAACGCCTTCGGCGAACTGCGCGGTTTTAAACTCAGGACGCGGGTCGCGGCCCGGTTTTTCCAGCTCTTTGATAATGTCGGTGACGGTCGGCAGACCGAAGCGCTCGTCGGTAAAGTCGACCGCCTTAACGTTGCGCAGGCTGGTGGGGTTGCCCATCAGATCCTGTAACGCCTGCTCGGTCGCCGCCAGGATGCGCTCCACCACCGGGTAGGCTTCCGGGTGCACCGTCGAGGCGTCGAGCGGGTTGTCGCCGTGGTTGATGCGCAGGAAGCCCGCGCACTGTTCAAAGGCTTTGGGGCCGAGACGGCTCACCTTGAGCAGCTGCTGGCGATTCTGGAAGCGGCCGTTTTCGTCACGCCAGCTCACGATATTCTGCGCCATCATGCGCGTCAGACCGGCGACGCGCGTCAGCAGCGGCACGGAGGCGGTGTTGAGATCGACGCCGACGGCGTTGACGCAGTCTTCCACCACCGCGTCCAGCTTCTTCGCCAGCTGGCTCTGACTGACGTCATGCTGATACTGGCCGACGCCGATCGATTTCGGATCGATTTTCACCAGCTCCGCCAGCGGATCCTGCAGGCGACGCGCGATAGAGACCGCGCCGCGCAGCGAGACGTCGAGGTTCGGGAACTCCAGCGCCGCCAGCTCCGAGGCGGAATAGACCGAGGCACCCGCTTCGCTGACGATCACTTTCTGCGCGGTAACGTGCGGATACTGTTTCTGCACGTCGAGGAAGAAGCGCTCTGTCTCGCGCGAGGCGGTGCCGTTGCCGATCGCCACCAGCTCGACCTGATGTTTCGCGCAGAGCGCGGCGACCACGGTAGCGGCTTTGGCCGCCTGGCCGGTATGCGGATAAATGGTATCGGTCGCGACCAGCTTGCCGGTGGCGTCCACCACCGCGACCTTCACGCCGGTGCGCAGGCCGGGATCGAGGCCCATCGTGGCGCGCATGCCCGCCGGCGCCGCCATCAGCAGATCGTGCAGGTTGCGGGCGAACACGTTGATCGCTTCGTCTTCGGCGCGCTCGCGCACCGTGCCCATCAGTTCCGTCTCCAGATGCAGCATCACCTTGATGCGCCAGGTCCAGCTCACTACCGCCTTGCGCCAGGCGTCAGCGGGCGCGCCGTTGAGGCGCAGGTTAAGATGCTCGGCGATCAGCGTTTCGCCGTAGCTTTCGCGCGGCGGCTCGTCGAACTGCGGATCGGCGTTCAGGGAGAGCTGCAGCACGCCTTCGTTACGGCCGCGCAGCATCGCCAGCGCGCGGTGCGACGGCACGCTGTGCAGCGCTTCGTGATGATCGAAGTAGTCGCGGAATTTAGCCCCTTCCTGCTCTTTGCCTTCCACCACGCGCGACACCAGATGCGCGTTTTTCCACAGGTAGTCGCGCACTTTCGCCAGCAGCGCGGCGTCTTCGGCGAAGCGCTCCATCAGGATATAGCGCGCGCCGTCCAGCGCGGCGCGCACGTCGGCGACGCCTTTATCGGCATCGACATACTGCGCGGCCAGCTGTTCGGGATCCTGCGAGGCGTCCTGCCACAGGCTCTCGGCCAGCGGCTCCAGACCGGCTTCAATGGCGATCTGGCCGCGGGTGCGGCGCTTGACTTTATAGGGCAGGTAGAGGTCTTCGAGTTCGGTTTTATTCAGCGTGGCGTTAATGGCGCTGGCGAGTTCGTCGGTGAGTTTGCCCTGATCGTTAATGGACTTCAGAATCGACTGGCGGCGATCTTCCAGTTCGCGCAGGTAGCCGAGACGCGTCTCCAGCTGGCGCAGTTGGGTGTCGTCCAGACCGCCGGTCACCTCTTTACGATAGCGTGCGATAAACGGCACGGTGTTCCCTTCGTCCAGCAGACGCACGGCGGCTTCAACTTGCTCCGCACGCGCCTGCAGCTCACTGGCAATAATGTGGCTGAGATCTTTCATCATCGATTCTGTCTTGCTTACAGGGTTAAAAAACAGGGGACAGTTATACGGACTGAAAAGTGAAATTGCCAGCGATGGGGCCGGCTTTCAGCGATATTCTGAATCAGGCGTCCGGATAGGAAATGGCGTTGACGTACCAGAGCGCGGGACCCAGCGGCGTCTCTACCGTCACGGCGTCGCCCGGCTCTTTTTTCAGCAGCGCGCGCGCCATCGGCGAGTCGATGGAGATGTAGTCTTTGCGGCCGAAAATCTCGTCGTAGCCGACGATGCGAAAGCGTTTGACCTCGCCCTCGTCATTCTCAACCTCTACCCAGGCGCCGAAGAAGACTTTGCCGTCCTGCTGCGGCGAATAGTCGACGATGCGCAGCGACTCGAGGCTTTTTGTCAGATAACGTACGCGACGATCGATTTCGCGCAGGCGTTTTTTGTTGTACTGGTAGTCGGCGTTTTCGCTGCGATCGCCGAGGCTGGCGGCCCAGGTCACTTTCTTCGTCACTTCGGGACGCTCTTCGCGCCAGAGATAGTCGAGCTCGGCCTTCAGCTTGTCAAAGCCTTCACGGGTGATCAGTCGGGTTTTCATGCGTAGCGACTCGGAAGCGGAAAAGCAGGCAGTGTAAAGCAAAGCAGGCGCGGCAAAAAAGAGTCGGGGAACAGGTTTTCAACGGTGAAAACCCTTTGTGTCGTTCCCCGGTGGCGAAAGGGGCAGGTACAAAAAGAGAAAACGGCTTAAATCGTTATTTTCCCGCCACGGTTGAGGTGGTGGTTGAAGATGAGGTGCCTTTGTCGCCGCCGCCAGCGGTCGCCAGCGCCACGCCGAGCAGCGCAGCTACGGCGCCGACGCCGATAGCGTTAGAATTGCCCTGCGCGGTGGTCGAAGCCTGCGCGCCGGCGGCCTCGCCGGTTGCGGTCGCCGCTAAAGCCGGATTCAGAACGAGGGTGGCCAGCGCACCCAGCACTAACAACGTTTTTTTCATTATTGCTTTCCCTGTAGTGAAGCGAGTGGAAGCAGTGTGGTGCAATTCACATAAGGCGGAAAGATAGCTTTACTGATTGATTTAGCGGGCTTTATTTTTGAATGGTCTGAATCGCGGCAAAAATGGCGCAAATCCGAGAGAAGCCTGCGGCGCGGCGCGTAAAGGCTGATATTTTATGCTGCCGGCCAGCTGAGTTGGCTGAAATCGCGACCGCTAGGTCAGGCGACGAATGGCGCTAAAGTCAAATTGCGCGTTAACTGGTTGATCTGCAAGTTTGATTAATCCAGGGCGCGATTTTGCGGCCGCCGATGGCGAGAAAAAACGCCCGACTTTCAGATTTGCCGTAATGGTGACAAACGCCGCTTAAGAATGTGATTTTGCCCTGAAGAGAGCGATAAAATTAAAGATAAGCTCCTGTTTAATATGCTTTGTAACAATTTCGGCTAGAATATAAACCATTAATGACTGTCACAGACAGACAACTTTTTTTAACAATATCGGCTCAGGCAATGGCGCCTTTGGGAGTAGAAAATGCAAGAGAACTACAAAATTCTGGTCGTTGATGACGATATGCGTTTGCGTGCGCTGCTGGAACGCTATCTCACCGAGCAGGGCTTTCAGGTGCGCAGCGTCGCCAACGCCGAGCAGATGGATCGTCTGCTGACCCGTGAATCCTTTCACCTGATGGTGCTGGATCTGATGCTGCCGGGCGAAGACGGCCTGTCGATTTGCCGTCGTCTGCGCAGCCAGAGCAATCCGATGCCGATCATTATGGTGACGGCGAAAGGCGAAGAGGTCGATCGTATCGTTGGGCTGGAGATCGGCGCCGATGACTATATTCCTAAGCCGTTCAACCCGCGCGAGCTGCTGGCGCGCATTCGCGCCGTGCTGCGTCGTCAGGCCAACGAGCTGCCGGGCGCCCCTTCGCAGGAAGAGGCGGTGATCGCGTTCGGCAAGTTCAAGCTGAACCTCGGCACGCGCGAAATGTTCCGCGAAGATGAGCCGATGCCGCTCACCAGCGGCGAGTTCGCGGTGCTGAAGGCGCTGGTCAGCCATCCGCGTGAACCGCTGTCGCGCGACAAGCTGATGAACCTGGCGCGCGGACGCGAATACAGCGCGATGGAGCGCTCCATCGACGTGCAGATCTCGCGCCTGCGCCGCATGGTGGAAGAAGATCCGGCGCATCCGCGCTATATCCAGACGGTCTGGGGCCTGGGCTACGTATTCGTGCCGGACGGTTCTAAAGCATGAGGCGACTGCGCTTCTCGCCTCGCAGCTCGTTTGCCCGCACCCTGCTGTTGATCGTGACCCTGCTGTTCGTCAGCCTGGTGACGACCTATCTGGTGGTGCTCAACTTCGCCATTCTTCCCAGCCTGCAGCAGTTCAACAAGGTGCTGGCGTATGAAGTGCGCATGTTGATGACCGACCGGCTGCAGCTGGAAGACGGCACGCAGCTGGAAGTGCCGCCCGCGTTTCGCCGCGAGATCTACCGCGAGCTGGGGATTTCGCTGTATACCAACGCGGCAGCCGAAGAGAGCGGGTTGCGCTGGGCGCAGCACTATGAATTCCTGAGCGAACAGATGGGCCAGCAGCTTGGCGGGCCGACCGACGTGCGTGTCGAGGTCAATAAAAACTCGCCGGTGGTGTGGCTGAAAACCTGGCTGTCGCCTGACATCTGGGTGCGCGTGCCGCTGACCGAAATTCATCAGGGCGACTTCTCGCCGCTGTTCCGCTACACGCTGGCGATCATGCTGCTGGCGATTGGCGGCGCCTGGCTGTTTATCCGCATTCAGAACCGGCCGCTAGTGGATCTGGAGCACGCGGCGCTGCAGGTCGGCAAGGGCATTATTCCGCCGCCGCTGCGCGAGTACGGCGCCTCGGAGGTGCGTTCGGTGACGCGCGCCTTTAACCAGATGGCCTCCGGCGTTAAGCAGCTGGCGGACGACCGCACGCTGCTGATGGCGGGCGTTAGCCACGATCTGCGCACGCCGCTGACGCGCATTCGCCTCGCTACCGAGATGATGGGCGAGGAAGATGGCTATCTCGCCGAGTCGATCAATAAAGATATCGAAGAGTGCAACGCCATTATCGAGCAGTTCATCGACTATCTGCGCACCGGCCAGGAGATTCAGACCGAGCGCGCCGATCTCAACAGCGTGCTGGGCGAAGTGGTGGCGGCGGAAAGCGGCTACGAGCGCGAGATTGAAAACGCCGTGATGCCGGAAGAGCTGATGCTGGATATCAACCCGCTGTCGATCAAGCGCGCGGTGGCGAACCTGGTGGTGAACGCAGCACGCTACGGCAACGGCTGGATCAAGGTGAGCAGCGGTCGCGAACTGCATCGCGCCTGGTTTCAGGTCGAGGATGACGGCCCTGGCATCAAGCCGGAACAGCTGACGCACCTGCTACAGCCCTTTGTACGCGGTGACAGCGCGCGCAGCACCAGCGGCACCGGCCTTGGGCTGGCGATTGTGCAGCGCATTATCGATGCGCATCAGGGATCGCTGGAGATTGGCGAGAGCGAGCGCGGCGGGTTGCGCATTCGCGCCTGGCTGCCGCTAACGGAACAGAGTGCGCCGAGCAGCAACGGCGCGGCGCAGAGCTGAGTAGCAAGCGGGCGCGGCGATCGCCGCGCCCGAAGGCTTACAGTACCGGACCTGCTTTAACCAGCGCGGCGCCCGCCGCGTTGTCGGTATACTTCTCAAAGTTGGTGATAAAGCGCTGCGCCAGATCGCGCGCCGCTTCCAGCCACTTCTCCTCGCTTTCCCAGCTGCTGCGCGGATCGAGCGTGGCGGCGTCGAGCTGGCCCAGCGCTTTCGGCACCTGCAGGTTGAACACCGGCAGCGTCTCGGTTTCGGCGTCGTCCAGTTCGCCAGCCAGAATCGCGTTGATAATGGCGCGCGTATCCTTCAGCGAAATGCGTTTGCCGCTGCCGTTCCAGCCGGTATTAACCAGGTACGCCTGCGCGCCCGCGGCCTGCATGCGCTTCACCAGCACCTCGGCGTACTGCGTCGGGTGCAGCGTCAGGAACGCGGCGCCGAAACAGGCGGAGAAGGTGGGCGTCGGCGCGGTCACGCCGCGCTCGGTGCCCGCCAGCTTGGCGGTAAAGCCGGAAAGGAAGTGATACTGCGTCTGCTCAGGCGTCAGGCGCGACACCGGCGGCAGCACGCCGAAGGCGTCGGCGGTGAGGAAAATCACTTTCTTCGCGTGGCCCGCTTTCGATACCGGACGCACGATATTGTCGATATGATCGATCGGGTAGGAGACGCGGGTGTTCTCGGTCTTGCTGTCGTCGTCATAATCGACGCTGCCGTCTTCGCGCACCACGACGTTTTCCAGCAGCGCGTTGCGGCGGATAGCGCGATAGATTTCTGGCTCGGCCTGCTCAGAGAGCTTGATGGTCTTGGCGTAGCAGCCGCCTTCGAAGTTGAAGACGCCGTCGTCGTCCCAGCCGTGCTCGTCGTCGCCAATCAGCTGGCGTTCCGGATCGGTGGAGAGGGTGGTTTTGCCGGTGCCGGACAGACCGAAGAAAACCGCGACGTCGCCCGCTTTGCCGACGTTGGCCGAGCAGTGCATCGAGGCGATGCCGCGCAGCGGCAGCAGGTAGTTCATCACCGCGAACAGCCCTTTCTTCATTTCGCCGCCGTACCAGGTGCCGCCGATCAGCTGCATCCCTTCGGTCAGGTTGAACGCCACGAAGTTTTCCGAGTGCAGCCCCTGCGCCTGCCAGTTGGGGTTGGTGCATTTCGCCCCGTTCAGCACCACAAAGTCAGGTTTAAAGGCGGCCAGCTCGCTTTCGCTCGGCTGAATAAACATGTTTTTGACGAAATGCGCCTGCCAGGCCACTTCGGTGACGAAGCGCACGCTAAGGCGCGAATCGGCATTGGCGCCGCAGAACGCGTCGACCACAAACAGACGCTTGCCGGAAAGCTGCTCGGTCACGCAGGCTTTCAGCTGCTGCCAGGTCTCCTGCGACAGCGGCTGGTTGTCGTTTTTGCCTGTTCCTTGATCGTTCCACCACAGCGTGTCGCGGGTGGTGTCGTCGCGGACGATATATTTATCCTTCGGCGAGCGACCGGTAAAAATGCCGGTATCGACCGCCACTGCGCCGCTTTGCGTCAGGGTGCCGCGCGCATAACCTTCCAGCTCGGGACGGAGTTCTTCGGTAAACAGCGTATCGAAATCGGGGTTGTGGACCACTTCGGTGGTGCCCTCGATGCCCAAAGCGGCAAGATCTTGCGAGGTCAGGCCGGTAACGCGCATGTGACTGCTCCTTAAATCGTTTTGGTACTGCACAGGCGAATAGTTATAGGTGCCGCGCAAGCCGTCCGCGTGCTGCTGGGCGGATGCACGATCGCGCGCAGTGTACTCTTCTGAGCCTGTGGGAAAAGCGTTGTCCGTCAGAAATGCGAACCAGGGCGCGTTAAGCAGCAAAAAGAGCCGCTTTTGAAACTAAAGTTAGCGAGATCGGGTTATTTTACTTTGTAAATTAAGGGGATATCGCGGCGAGGGAAAAGGGCGGCGAGGCCGCCCGGGGATAAATCAGTGGATGCTGTCGCTGTTTTCGCCTTCCGCGCCGCCTTTGCGGATCGCCGCAATGTCGACCGCGTCGTAGACGTAGTGCGTGCCGCAGTAGTCGCAGTGCATATCGACCTGGCCATCCTCTTCGATAATCTCGTCGACCTCGTGCTGAGGCAGCGTTTTCAGCACTTCGCCGCAGCGTTCGCGCGAGCAGGTGCACTTAAAGCTCACCGGCTGCGGATCGAATACCGTCGCCTCTTCCTGATGATAGAGGCGCCACAGGACGTCGGTCGCCGGCAGATCGATCAGCTCTTCGCTCTTCACGGTTTCCGTCAGCGTCGCCAGGTGGTTGAAGTCCTCGGTCTGGGTATCCTGCGCCGGCAGCACCTGCAGCAGAATGCCTGCGGCGCCTTTTTCATTGGTGCGAATAAACAGGCGGGTCGGCAGCTGCTCGGAGCGCATAAAATAGTCTTCCAGGCAGGCGGCCAGCGTCTCGCCTTCCAGGCCTACCACGCCCTGATAGCGCTCGCCTTTCTCCGGTGAAATGGTGATCGCCAGATAGCCGGTGCCGACCATGCTTTTCAGGGTGGCGTCTGCCGGGATCTCGCCCTTCACGCGCGCTACGCCGCGCAGCTCCTGGCGGTTATTGCCGTTGATGACCGCCAGCGAGAGCGGGCCGTCGCCCTGCAGCTGCACCGTGATGTCGCCATCGAATTTCAGCGTGGCGGTCAGCAGGCTGGTCGCGACCAGCAGCTCGCCGAGCAGCGTCTGCACCGGGGCCGGATAGTCATGGTTTTTGATGATTTCCTGCCAGGTGTGGCTGACATTCACCAGCTCGCCGCGCACGGCCACATTCTCAAACAGGTAACGATGCAGTTGATCTTGTACAGACATAAATTTTCTCTCGTTGGGGCTAGGCCTGGTCGTCGCCCGTTAATTTAAATTTCATCAAATCGCGGCGCTCTTTTTTATCGGGGCGGCGATCGGGATGCGGCATGGTGAGCGCATTCATTTTACGCGCCAGCGCCACCTTTTCCCGTTTTTCAATACTGGCGGTGGTTTCGCTGTAGAGCTGCTGCGCCACCTCGGCCGGACCGCGCTTGTCGCTCAGCGCGGTGACGATCACGGTACGCTCGTCGTTGCCCTGGCGCAGCGTCAGCTCCGCCTCCAGCTCGACCAGCTTGCTCGGCTTGCTGCGCTGGCCGTTGTAGTGCACTTTGCCGCCTTCGATCATGTCGCGCGCCAGCGAGCGCGTTTTGTAGAAGCGTGCCGCCCAGAGCCATTTGTCGAGGCGCACGCCTTCGCTGCTTTTCTCTTTCATTGCTGCTCCCGTTTACGCCAGCGCGCTGCACAGGGTGCGATAGTCGCGGGCCGCCGCGTGACGCTGGAAGACCTGATCGGGACGCCCGGAGTCGGGGTTGCTGACGCCTAAACACCAGCCGATGCCCCAGCTTTTCGCCGCGTCGAGAATGGTCTCGTTGTCATCAATAAACAGCGTTCTCGGACGATCAAATCCGGTATGCTGCTCCACCGCCTGCCACAAGCGCGGGTCCTCTTTCGGATACCCAAAGGTATGGGTGGAAAGTAATAAATCAAGGTGCGGCGCAAGGCCGGTCTGCGCCAGTTTGATATCCAGGTTATAAGGATGGGCGTTGGTCAGCAGAATGGTGCGTTTTCCCGCCCGACGCAGCGCCTGCAAAAAGGGCACCGTATCTTCGCGCATCGCTGCCAGGCTACGCTTCGCATAGGTCATGGCGCGAATATCCAGCGCCAGCTCCGCCGCCCAGTAGTCCAGACAATACCAGTTTAGCGTATGCGCCACTGCCTGGTACTTTCCGGCGATCAGCGCCTCGGCTTCCGCCAGTGTAATGCCGCGCGTTTCGCTCAGCGTTAGCTGCACATGCTCCAGCCAAAAATGGCGGTCGAACGCCAGGTCCAGCAGCGTGCCGTCCATATCGAGCAGCACGGTATCGATTTGCGCCCAGTTCAGCGTCATCAGGCAGGTTCTCCGATAAAAAGCGGGCGACAGGGTAGCACAGAAAGAGGCGGGAGAGGGCAGGGCGCCGGCGGCACTGGCCAGGCGGCGCCGCGGCGTCAGAACATCGAGCGCACGCTCTGCATGGTGCTGAGATTATGGTTGAAGCACTTGTCGTAGTACTGCTGGATATTCGCCATGCGCTGACGGTTGCGATGGATACGGCGCAGCGCCAGCAGGGCGTTAACCAGCGCGCAGGCCAGCAAAACCGCCAGCAGCAGCGTGGTGCCGAGGTAGCGCCACATTGCCATCGCGTCCGGCTCGTTGTGCAGCGCGATATGGCGCGTGCCGTTGGCGTCTACCGACAGGCTGGTGATAATGCCGCTGGCGCTGAACGGCGTATGCAGCAGCATGCCGGAGAGGCGTTGCAGCTCGCGCCACTGCGACGGCGCATCGAGATCGAACAGCGAGACCGTCGGCTGCGGCTGATTCACCAGCTGGCGGCCTTCGTCGCTGACGATAAGGAATCCGCCCGGCGGCGGGCTGTTAAGGTTTTCGGCGGCGCGGCGCGTCTCGCGGAAGAAGAAGCTGGAGGTGGCGGTATTGACCAGGTTTTCCAGCGCTTCGGCGCTTACCGGCCGCAGCAGCACGTTCATACCGTTCAGCTGCCCGGAGTCGGCGCGGCGCACCAGCGTATCCCAGTCTTTGGCGTTGCCGAGATTCACCAGCGCGTTCTTCAGCCGCACGCAGTCCTGCTGCTGGCTACAGAGATCCTGCGTTTTCAGCACCAGGTCGGCGAAATCGTCCAGCAGGATCATGCCCGATTTCTGAATCGCCGAGGCGAGCTGCGGGTTGAGTTTGGGATCGGTGTTGGTTTCCGGATGCAGCTGGCGCGTGGTCGCCTCCAACAGCGCCGAGGCTTTATCGATGATATCGGACTGCGGCTGGGGCAGCGGCGAGGCGTTGTTCCAGTAGACGGCCGAACAGTCGAACGGCATATAGGCGTAGCTGCGGTTGCTCTGATAGTTATCGGGAACGGAGCACATGCCGGTGCCGTTAACTTTTAAAATGTCGCCGACGTGCAGCGACTGCGCCGACAGCTTGTCTACCTCGTTCACTTCAAGGCTCTCGGTGCCCTTGATCCAGGCCAGGCTGAGCTTGATCGGCATACTGAGCGGGATCCAGCTAATCAGCAGCGCCGTCACCAGCAGCGAGCCGCAGGCCAGGACGACGTTTTTGCGCCAGCGCTGGATAGGAAAGTTGCGCACTTCGTCCTGCAGCGATAAAAAGCGGCCCTGACGCACCACCTGACGGTTCAGGTAGATCTCGATATCGGTGGTTTGGCCGAGATCGTGCGCCACATAGGGCAGCCAGTGCGGCGGGTAGGCGAGATCGATAATGCCCAGCGTAATATTGCTCTGCTCCTGATTCGACTCGCCGAACAGGCCCCAGCGCTTGGGCGCGCCGCGCAGGCAGTGTATGTCGCGCATGCGCTTCTGCGCGGGAATGTGAAACAGCGACCAGACGCTGGCGCCGATCATGGCGCAGCCCAGCAGCGCCAGCCAGCCCATCAGCGCGGCGGGCACCAGCAGGCTGATAAAAAAGAGCAGAAAGGCGAAGGTGATGGTCACCGCCTCGCGCGTGCCGTCCGGCCGCGTCAGCTGATACTCTTCCAGCGTCTCTTTGCGCACCTGCAGCAGCTCGACGTTTTCGCTCTCTTCTTTGCGTATCGAGGCGTTGGTCGAGCCGGGACGCACCAGCGCCGGCAGCGATGGCTGATCGGTGCCGTAGTTGACCAGCGAGTGGCCGTTAAGCGAGATCACCAGCGGAATCGTCTGGGTGCGGATCAGCTCAACGTAGTTTTCATCGGTTATATACTGTTCCCAGTGCGGCGGCAGATGCACTTCCACTTCGTCAAGGTAGTAGCGCCACTTGTGGGCATCGTCGGTCGACAGGCCATAGCGGGTAATGGCGCGCGTGACGGGGTAGACGTTGTTACTCTGCGCGGTGAGCGTCAGATTATCGAAAACAGGATGTTTTTCACCGGGTACGGCGGGACGCGACTGCTTCGCAAGCGAGGCGACGTATTTTTCCACCGCGCGACGTTCGTCGTCGGTGAGTTTGCGACAGGGCGGGCTGATAAAGGGCAGCGGTTTCGCCAATGGCGGACGATGCCGCATAGCGTACCAAAAGCCGATACCTGCCAGACCTGAGCAGACCAGCACTATGACCAATACAATAAGGATTGTGCTCATGCGTTGTTCACTGCAGCCAAAATCCTGCCTTCACTTTGGACCAATGCTCCCAGATAGAACTGTTATTTAAGACAATTTTGGCGGGAATAAACGACCCTGACAAGCTAAATGCCAGATGAAATAACGCGCAAAATCATTAAATTAGAAGTTAATGCAGCATGCCTTGTCCGAATGTTAACCGGCAGAATCTGAATTAAACATCGGTCTTTTCTGAATTTTACCGCGCGACGTTGACTTATTGCAAAAGCGTTAACTAACGCGGCCGCATCCGGGAACGCCTGACCGGGCGCGGCGTCTGGAGCCGACGCTAAACTCGCTGTCGCACAAACGCCTGTGGTCAGGTAAGCTAATTTTTTTACCGCGCCGCGCGGCGTTGAACGTCTGAGGCTGATATGAAGAACCCATTAAAGAAACCTGACATCCTCAAAGTGGAAACCGTGGCGCGCTCGCGGCTGTTCACCGTTGAATCAGTCGATCTCGCTTTTAGCAACGGCGCGTGCCGCGTTTACGAGCGTATGAAGCCTTCTGAGCGCGAAGCGGTGATGATTGTCCCGATTATCGACAATCAGGTCGTGCTGATTCAGGAGTACGCGGTTGGGCTGGAGAGCTATGAGCTGGGCTTCCCGAAGGGATTGATCGATCCCGGCGAGACCGTCTTCGAGGCGGCGAACCGCGAACTGAAAGAAGAGGTCGGCTTCGGCGCAGAGAAGCTGGAGTTTCTCAGCAAGCTGACTATGGCGCCTTCCTACTTCTCCAGCAAGATGAATATCGTGGTGGCGGAAGGGCTTTATCCTGAACGGCTGGAGGGCGACGAGCCTGAGCCGCTCATCGAGCATCGCTGGCCGCTGGAGGATCTGCTGGCGCTGCTGCAGGAGCCCGATTTCCGCGAGGCGCGCAACGTCAGCGCGCTCTTTCTGGTTCGCGAGTGGCTGGTGCAGCAGGGGCGACTGAGTTACTAACGGGTACGACATTGCCTGAAACTGGCAGGGCTTTGACTTTTACAGACAGCTCTAAAGCTCGCAAGCGGGTGAGATAGACCGAAGAGCAAAGCGTCCCGCGACAGGGACAAAAACGCCGGGAGCGTTTTTGAACAACGCAACGCGTTGGCCCGTTTAAGGGCGCCCCTCAGGGATGAGGGGCGTATATGCACGGGACGAGCTGGCAGGGATGCCGCTTCTTGCGTCTTTGCGATCGGGCCATCTCACCCGCGTTAGCACTTTCCAAAATAAAAAGGCCGACAGCGATGTCGGCCTTTTTTGCTACTTACGGCAGGGCTTAAAACAGCTCGTGGCTCTCGCCATTATCCATAATGGTGGTGCCAACGTCGTGCACCGAGTATTCCGTCGGCTGCGTGCCGTTGATGAAGTACTCCTGGCGCGTATTGCCGCCGCCGTTGGCCAGCTTGCCGGTGCTGCGGTCGATAGTCACCGTGACGATGCCGTCCGGCGGCGTCAGCGGCTGCTCCGGCACGCCGTCCAGCGCGCTCTTCATATAGTCATCCCACGCCGGCTGCGCGCTTTTCGCGCCGCCTTCATAACCGGAAATCTGGTCTGGAATCGCGCCCGACAGCGTGCTGCGGCCTAACGCGCGGCGCGCGTCGTCAAAGCCGATCCACACCGAGGTCACTACGCCAGGACCGTAACCGGAGAACCAGGCGTCCTTCGAACTGTTGGTGGTGCCGGTTTTACCGCCGATATCGTTGCGCTTCAGATCGCGTGATGCGCGCCAGCCGGTGCCCATCCAGCCCGGTTCGCCAAAGATATTGGAGTTGAGCGCGCTTTTGATCAGGAACGACAGCGGCGTGTTGATCACATGCGGCGCATACTGCTGACCATCCGGCTGCGGCTGAGCGGGAACCTGCTCCAGCGCCGGCTGCGGCGCCGGCTGGTTCTGGTTCTGATCGGAGGTCGCGACGTTTTCTACGCTCTCCTCGTTCAGCGCCAGCGCCTTGCGGGTTTCGCCATAGATCACCGGCAGATTGCACTGCGGGCAGGCGATGCGCGGTTTCGCTTCGAAAATAACGCCGCCTTGCTCGTTCTCGATCTTGCTGATGAAGTACGGGTCGACCAGGAAGCCGCCGTTCGCCATCACCGAGTAGCCGCGCGCTACCTGCATCGGCGTAAACGACGCTGCGCCGAGCGCCAGCGATTCGGTATGCACGATATTCTGCGCCGGGAAGCCGAAGCGCTGCAGATATTCCGCCGCGTAATCGACGCCCATGGCACGCATGGCGCGCACCATCACCACGTTTTTCGACTGACCTAATCCCTGACGCAGACGAATCGGACCGTCATAGGTAGGCGGCGAGTTTTTCGGCCGCCAGTCGGCGCCCGCGCCCGCATCCCAGCGCGAAATCGGCACGTCGTTAAGAATCGAGGCGAGCGTCAGGCCGCGATCCATCGCCGCGGTATAGAGGAACGGCTTAATGTTGGAGCCGACCTGACGCAGCGCCTGGGTGGCGCGGTTGAACATGCTCTGATTAAAGTCGAAGCCGCCGACCAGCGCGCGCACCGCGCCGGTTTGCGGATCGAGCGACACCAGCGCGGAGTTGACGTCCGGCACCTGCGCCAGCCACCAGCTGTTATCGACCTTACGCACCCAAATCTGCTGGCCCGTCTGCACTACCTGCGTCACGCTTCTCGGCGTGGGTCCCTGCACGGTATCCGACTTGAACGCGCGCGCCCAGCGTACGCCGGCGAGGCCCAGAGAGACGCTGGTGCCATCTTTCAGCATCGCGGTCGCCTCGTCGCTGCTGGCCAGGGTTACAACGGCAGGCAACAGGGGTCCGTAAACCGGCAGCGGCTTCAGCGCTTTCAGGATCTGCTCCTGGCTCCAGGCGGGCTCGCCCACTTTCCACAGCACGCTGGTCGGTCCGCGGTAGCCGTGACGCATGTCGTAGGCCAGCACGTTATTGCGCACCGCCTCCTGCGCCGCCTGCTGGAGACGACGCGTCACGGTGGTATAGACCTTGTAGCCGTCGTTATAGGCGCCGTCGCCGTAGCGCTTCACCATCTCCTGACGCGCCATTTCGCTCAGATAGGGCGACGAGAAGGCGATTTCCGGGCCGTGGTAGCTCGCTTCCAGCGGCGCGCTGCGCGCTTCATCGTACTGCTGCTGGGTGATGTAGCCCTGATCCAGCATGCGCGACAGCACCACATTGCGACGCGCCAGCGCGCGGCTGTGGGAGTAGAGCGGGTTAAAGGTAGAGGGCGCTTTGGGCAGACCGGCGATCATCGCCATTTCGCTCAGCGAAAGCTGGTCTACCGGCTTGCCGAAGTAAACCTGCGCGGCGGCGCCGACGCCGTAGGCGCGATAGCCGAGATAGATCTTGTTCAGATAGAGCTCAAGGATCTCATCTTTATTCAGCAGCTGCTCAATGCGAATGGCGAGGAACGCCTCCTTGATTTTGCGCATCAGCGTGCGCTCAGGGCTCAGGAAGAAGTTACGCGCCAGCTGCTGCGTGATGGTGCTCGCGCCCTGCGAAGCATGGCCGGACATCAGCGCGATGCTGGCGGCGCGGAAAATGCCCACCGGATCGACGCCGTGATGCTCGTAGAAACGGCTGTCTTCCGTGGCGATAAAAGCTTTGATCAGCTCTGGCGGCATCTGCTGCAGCGTCAGCGGAATACGGCGCTTCTCGCCGTACTGGGCGATCAGTTCGCCATCCGCGCTGTACACCTGCATGGGCGTCTGCAGGCGCACATCTTTCAGCGTGTTAACGTCGGGCAGCTGCGGCTCTATATATTTGTACAAACCATAAATCGAGCCAGCTCCCAGCAAGATGCAACACACTGCAAGGATTAATAAATACTTTACGAACTTCACCTGGAGTTTCCCATCTGTTGTCGTTTGAGCAGTTTATAAACAACCGCGCGGTAGTATAAAGGCAAGCCAGACGCTTTGATATGTCCTTTTACCCCTGTAGATAAGGAGATCGCGCGCATGGCTTTTCAGACATGGCAAGTCGGACTGGATATTCAGAATACGCAGCTCTGCGCTCTCGCTATACAGCGCCGGCGCGGCGGCTGGCAGCTGTGCCGCTGGTGGCAGCAAGGGCTGCCGCAAGATACGTTAAGAAACGGCGTGCTGCAATCTTCGCCTGAATTGCAGGCGGCGCTGCGCATGCTGCGACAGCAGCTGCCGCAGCGCTATTCCCTGCGCGTCGGACTCCCTGCGCAGCTGGTGCTGCAGCGTCCGCTGGCGCTGCCGAGCCAGCGTCTGCAGGAGCCTGCGCTGGGACGTTACGTGACGGCGGCGGCGCAGCGGCTCTTTCCGGTCGAGCCGGAAGCGCTGACGCTGGACTATCGCGCCAGCGAAGCGGGCCGCCAGCTTTACGTTACCGCCGCCCGGCAAGAGGTCATCGCCCAGTGGCTGACGCCGCTGCGGCAGAGCGCGCTGCGGCCGGCGGTTTTTGAGCTCACGACCCATGCGCTGGCGCTCACGGCGCGCGCCGCAGGGCTGGACGACGCCGCCGCGCTGCTGATCGGTTACGACGCGCAGTGGCTCTGGTACAGCCGCGCCAGCGAGAGCGTGGTCGGCAGCGCCAGCATAGAGACCGCGCCCGAGGAGGTGAGGCAGCGCTGTTTCCCGCAGGCCAGCGCGCTGTTCGGCTGCGCGCCGTCGCCCGATCTGCTGCCTGACGCCTTCTTCTCTTTTTCGCCGTTCAGCCTGTTCGCTTATCGCCAGCTGCCGCTGCCCCAGCAGGAAGCGGCGTTCTGCATCGCCGCCGGACTGGCGCTGCGTCCAGAGGATAGCTGATGATCGCGGTGAATATGCTGCCGTGGCGGCACGCGCGTCTGCGCCAGCAGCAGCGCGCCGTGCTCGGGCTGACGGCGACGCTGCTGCTGGCGCTGGTGCTGACGGCGGCCCTGGCGCTATGGCGTCTCGACCGCGTCAGCCAGCATCTGCTCAGCGCCCAGAGCGAGGCGCGCCACGCGCTGACGGCGATCGCTCAGCGGATTAGCCAGCGGCGCGAGCTGCAGCAGCAGCTGGCGGCGCAGCAGGCATCGTGGCGGCGCGCGCGGCGTCACGCCGACGATCTGATGCGCTGGCACCGATTCTGGCAGGCGCTGCCGACGCTTTTGCCGCAGCGGGTCTGGCTGGAGCGCGTAGAGAAGATGCCGACGCAGCTGCGTATCGAGGGACGCGCGCAGGAGATGCGGGCGATAAGCGAACTGCGGCGCCGTCTCGACGAGGCAGCGCTCTTCGCCGCGGTGCGGCAGGGTAACGTCGAGCGGCAGCCGGACGGCGTTTATCGCTTTACGCTGCGCGCGCATCTTGAGGAGAGCGCGGATGAATAGCGCGCTGGAGTGGTGGCTGCATCTGCCGCTGCGCCGACAGATCGGCATAGTAGCGGCGTGTTTCGCCGCGGCGACGCTGGCGCTCTGGCTGCTGCTTTTGCGGCCGCAGCAGTTAGCGCAACATGTGCTGCGCGCTGATATCGCCCGGCTTGAGCAGAAGTACCAGCAGCAGCTGGCGCAGCTCAATGCGCTGCCTGACGAGACGTTGCTGCACGCGCAGCTGGCCGATAGCGCGCGCCAGTCTGAGGCGTCGTCCCGTGCCGCGCCGCTCGACGCCGTTCTGACGGCGCGCGGCAGCCAACTGCAGGCGTGGCAGCCCGAAACAGAGCCGCGCGCCCTGACGCTGCTGCTGGCGTGGGAGCAGTTTCTGCCGCTGTTCGCCGAGCTGGCGCGCACCACCGCGCCCTTTCCGACGCGTTTTCTGCTGGAGGCGCGGCAGGGAAAGATGCAGGCGAAACTCTGGCTGGAGAGCGACGATGCGCGCTAAATGGCTGCTTCTCTGGCTGGCGGCGACCACGTTTTATGCCGCGCCGCGCGATCCGTTTCAGCCGCCGCCGGAGAGCCGATGCGAGCCGCCAGCCGCGCTAACCGGCTGGCGGCTGCAGGGCGTGCTGGGACGTGCGCCGCGCCTGCGCGCCTGGTTGACGTCGCCGCAGGGGGGCGTCGTTAAAATCGCAGCGGCGGATCGCCTTCCGCTGCCGGGCTGGCGACTGAGCGCTATGACGCCTCGCAGCCTGACGCTCACCGCAGGCAGCGGCTGTGCGCCGCAATTCGTCACTCTTTCTCTCAAAGGAAGCGCCTATGTTCAGGATGACCCTTTTACTGCTGACGAGTCTTTGGCTCGCGCCCGTCCAGGCCACTGACGATCCCAGCGATGGTGAACACGGCCAGCGGCTCAGCCTCAACTTCGACGACGCGCCGGTCGAGCGCATTCTGCAGGCGCTGGCGGATTATCAGCACGTGAACCTGTTAATTGCGCCAGGCGTAGAGGGCAGGCTGTCGCTGCGTCTCGACGACATGCCCTGGCGGCAGGCGCTGTCGCTGGTGACGCGGCTGGCTGAGCTTACCGTCGTGGAAGAAGAGAACGTGCTGCTGGTTTATCCCGACAGCTGGCGCCAGCTAAAAGAGCAGCAGGCGCAGGCGGTCAGCGCGCAGCAGGAGCCGCTGGCGCTGCGCGCCGTCACGCTGCGCTACGCCAGCGCGACAGAGGTCTACCGCAGCTTTCAGGGCGAGCGGCAGGCGCTGATGACCCCGCGCGGCAGCGTAACCCTCGACGCGCGCGCTAACGCGCTGTTGCTGCGCGATACGCCGACGGCGCTCAGCGATGCCGAACGCTGGCTGCGGGCGCTTGATGTGCCGCTCGAACAGGTAGAGCTGGCGGCGCATATCGTCACCATCAGCGAGGAGAGGCTGCGGGAGCTCGGCGTGAGCTGGAACCTGCCGGCCGGCGCGGAGGCGGTGACCGATGCGCTGCGCAATCCCCGGCTGGCGATCCCGCTGGCGGCGAGTTCGCCGGGCATCACCGCAGGCGTGACGCTGGCGCGGGTCGGCGGTCGGCTGCTCGATCTGGAGCTCAGCGCGCTGGAGCAGGAAAACCAGGTCGAGATTATCGCCAGCCCGCGTCTCTTCACCTCGCATCAGCAGAAGGCGATGATCAAACAGGGCAGCGAGATACCCTACGAAGTGTCGGCGGGCAACAGCGGCGCGACCACTATCGAATTTAAAGAGGCGGTGCTGGGCATGGAGGTCACGCCCAACGTGCTGGGTAACGGACGCATCCAGCTGAAAATCCGCATCAGCCAGAACGTGCCGGGCCGCGCGGTGCAGAGCGGCGACGGCAGCGTCCTCTCCATTGATAAGCAGGAGATTGAAACCCAGGTCACGCTGAAAGATGGCGAAACGCTGGCGCTGGGCGGCATTTTTCAGCAGCAGCGCAGCCTGGGCGAAAGTCGCGTGCCGGTGCTGGGCCATATTCCGCTGCTGGGATCGCTGTTTCGCCATCAGACCGCGGAAAATAAAAAACGCGAGCTGGTCATCTTCATTACGCCGCGATTGGTCAGGGAAGCAGCGCTTACCGCCGGATAAACCGGAAAATGCGCTCCCCAGTGCCAACTGCGTTGACGCAGGACAGGAATTAGCTTACAAGGTTTAGCGATTTTTAGAACGCTGTAACCGTCCCGACGGCGCGTATCCGTCAGGGTCAGATATCTCTTCTGTAGGCGGCGCGTAAAAAGCGCAGCGCTAATGCGCATCGTTTCGCATATCGCACACCGGCCCCGCAAGGGGAATGCCGGAGGGCGATTTATTCGGTTGCCAAACGCCCTTGAGTGTTGAGATAATTTTTCGTCTGACTCTTGCTAACGCTCATGAGGTCTCAGTTCCTGTCCCGCCAGCGATATCGCTGAACGCGGGGTATCATCAACGAATTCTTAGTAATACCGACAAAATGGCAGAGAAACGCAATATCTTTCTGGTTGGGCCGATGGGTGCCGGCAAAAGCACTATTGGTCGTCAGTTAGCTCAGCAACTCAATATGGAATTTTTCGATTCCGATCAGGAAATTGAGCGACGTACCGGAGCGGATGTGGGCTGGGTATTTGACGTCGAGGGCGAAGCTGGATTTCGTGACCGCGAAGAAAAAATCATTAACGAGCTGACCGAAAAGCAGGGCATTGTCCTGGCGACCGGCGGCGGTTCCGTCAAATCTCGGGAAACACGCAATCGTCTCTCCGCCCGTGGTGTCGTGGTGTATCTTGAAACCACCATCGAGAAACAGCTGGCACGCACGCAACGCGATAAAAAGCGTCCGCTGCTGCAGGTTGATTCGCCGCCGCGTGAAGTGCTTGAAGCGCTGGCGGGCGAGCGCAACCCGCTCTATGAAGAGATCGCGGATGTCACCATTCGTACTGACGATCAAAGTGCGAAAGTGGTGGCCAACCAGATTATCCACATGTTGGAAAAAAACTGATCTAACGCCGCAAGGCTCAGTAACAGGTATCGAGCATCATGGAGAAGATCACCGTCTCACTGGGAGAGCGTAGCTATCCCATCACCATTGCCGCCGGACTGTTCAAGGATCCGGCTTCTTTTTGGCCGCTGAAAGCGGGCGATAATGCAATGCTGGTCACCAACCAGACGCTGGAGCCGCTCTATCTTGATAAGCTCTCGGCGCTGCTGACGGCCGCAGGCGTCAAAGTGGACCAGGTGATTCTACCCGACGGCGAGCAGTACAAAACGCTGGCCGTGATGGATGACGTCTTTACCGCGTTGCTACAAAAGCCGCACGGCCGCGACACCACGCTTATCGCGCTGGGCGGCGGCGTGATCGGCGATCTTACCGGCTTTGCGGCCGCCAGCTATCAGCGCGGCGTGCGCTTTATTCAGGTGCCCACCACGCTGCTGTCGCAGGTCGATTCTTCGGTCGGCGGCAAAACGGCCGTTAACCACCCGTTAGGCAAAAACATGATCGGCGCCTTTTACCAGCCTGCCTCGGTGGTGATCGATACCGACTGTCTGCGCACGCTGCCGCCGCGCGAGCTCGCTTCAGGCCTGGCGGAAGTGATCAAATACGGCATTATTCTGGACGGCGAGTTCTTTAGCTGGCTGGAGCAAAATCTCGATGCGCTGCTGGCGCTGGATGAACAGGCGACCGCCTGGTGCATTCGCCGCTGCTGCGAGCTTAAGGCGGACGTGGTGGCGGCCGACGAACATGAACACGGCCAGCGCGCGCTGCTGAATCTGGGCCATACCTTCGGCCACGCTATTGAAGCGCATATGGGCTACGGCAACTGGCTGCACGGCGAAGCCGTCGCGGCGGGCATGGTCATGGCGGCGCGCACGGCGCAGCGTCTCGGCCAGTTCAGCGAGGCCGATACGCAGCGGATTATCGCGCTGCTGCAGCGCGCGGGCTTGCCCGTGCACGGCCCGGAAAGCATGAAGGCGGAAGCCTATCTGCCGCATATGCTGCGCGACAAAAAGGTGCTGGCAGGCGAGCTGCGGCTGGTGCTGCCGCTGGCGTTAGGCCGCTCCGAAGTGCGCGGCGGCGTGGCGCATGATATGGTGCTGGCTGCGATTAACGACTGTCAAAAACCCTGAATATAAGCAGTTAAGTGGTGACGCGGCGCGCGGGGTGCGCATGGCCGAATGCCGCTTTACGGAGGAGGCAAAATGGATGAGTTTAAACCGGAAGACGAGTTAAAACCTGACGCCAGCGACCGCCGTCCCTCGCGCCCGCGTAAGACGGCTTCCGCCCCTAAAGTGCCGGTTTCGCGCCAGCATATGATGATGGGCATCGGCATTCTGGTGCTGCTGCTGTTGGTGCTCGGCATTGGATCGGCGCTGAAAGGCCCGGACGAGAGCAAACCGGCGGCAGGCAAAGACGCGGCTAACGCGCCGGCATCCAGCGGCAGCGGCGGCGAAAAGAGCATCGATCTTTCCGGCTCGACGCCGATGAGCGGCGGCCAGACGGCGCCGACGGAAGGCGCGGCCGCAAACAGCGCGCCGGCCGACGGCACCACGCCGCGCGACGTCTCTATGCCGCCGGTCTCCTCTACGCCGACTCAGGCGGCGCCGGTTGAAGCGCCCGCCAGCCAGCAGCGCGTTACCCTGCCTGGCGATCTCAACAGCGCGCTGAGCAATCAGCAGCAGCAGGTCGATAGCGCCGCACAGGGCGGCAGTTCGCTGCCGACCGCGCCTGCAACCGTCAGCGGCAACGCTGGAAACGGCAGCATTAGCGCGCCTGCGGCGACGCGTCCGACCACGCAGCGTCCCGCTGCGCAGACGCATGCGTCACGCGAACCGGCACATAAATCTTCGACCGCCAGCCGTCCGGCAGCCAGCGAAAGCCGCACCCATACCACGCCAGCGCGCCCTGCTCTTAACGGCGCGACAGGCGGCAGCAGCACGGCAGCCAGCAGCGCGACCGGCAACGGCGCGGCAGCGAAATCGGTGCCAGGCGGCAACTACACGCTGCAGCTGAGCGGCGCCTCGCGCGCAGAGAGCCTGAACGCCTGGGCGAAGAAACAGAATCTCAGCGGCTATCATGTCTATAAAACCACCCGCAACGGCCAGCCGTGGTACGTGCTGGTGAGCGGCTCTTACGCCACCTCGGCGGATGCCCGACGCGCCGTGGCCTCGCTGCCCGCGGAAGTTCGCGCGCAGAATCCCTGGGTGAAGCCTGTAAGTCAGGTTAAGAAAGAAGCCAGCCAGTAAACTATGTGGGGCCGGTTAAGCCGGCCCCGTTGATAAGCGCCGTTCTGCTGTCGGTCCGCCACAGCTCCACAATAAGATGTATAACCACGACAGCATGAAGAAAAATCGCGCTTTCCTGAAATGGGCAGGAGGCAAATATCCCCTGATGGAGGATATCCGTCGCCATCTGCCGCAAGGCGACTGCCTGATTGAGCCTTTTGTCGGCGCGGGGTCGGTGTTTCTCAACACCGACTATGAGCGCTACCATCTGGCGGATATCAACAGCGACCTGATCAATCTCTACAACATCGTTAAGCACCGCAGCGCGGCATTTATCGAGGATGCGCGTCGACTTTTCTCGCCGGAAGGCAATACGTCGGAATGCTACTACCAGCGCCGCATCGCCTTTAACGCCAGCCGCGACGCCTACGAACGCGCGCTGCTGTTTCTCTATCTTAACCGTCACGGCTACAACGGCTTGTGCCGCTACAATCTGCGCGGCGAGTTCAACGTGCCCTTCGGCCGCTACCGCAAACCCTACTTTCCAGAAGCGGAACTGCTGTGGTTCGCTGAGCGCGCGCAAAAGGCGACCTTTGTCTGCGAATCGTACGATGTTACCCTGACCAATGCGCAGGTGGGTTCAGTGGTCTATTGCGATCCGCCCTACGCGCCGCTGTCGGCGACGGCCAATTTTACGGCCTACCACACCAACAGCTTTAGTATGCGCGAGCAGCAGCATCTGGCGGAGCTGGCGTCGCGGCTGGCGCTCGAGAGCCGCATACCGGTTCTGATCTCTAATCACGACACCGCTCTGACGCGTCTCTGGTATCAGGATGCAGTATTACACGTGGTGAAAGCGCGGCGTTCTATCAGCCGAAGCATAACGGGTCGCACACAGGTCGACGAACTGCTGGCACTTTACTGCTAGTCTGTTTCGTCCGCGACCAGGCATTACGTCAGCCGCAAGGCTGGCGCACAACATTGGGAGAATCGGATGAAACAATATTTGCTGGCCCCTTCAATCCTGTCGGCGGACTTTGCCCGCCTGGGTGAAGATACCGCAAAAGCGTTAGCCGCCGGCGGCGACGTGGTGCATTTCGACGTGATGGACAATCACTACGTTCCCAATCTGACGATGGGGCCGATGGTGCTGAAAGCGCTGCGCGACTACGGCATTACCGCGCCGATTGACGTGCATCTGATGGTTAAGCCGGTCGATGCGCTGATCCCGGACTTCGCCAAAGCAGGCGCCAGCTATATCACTTTTCATCCCGAAGCGAGCGAACACGTCGACCGTACGCTGCAGCTGATCAAAGAGCACGGCTGCAAAGCGGGCCTGGTGTTTAATCCGGCGACGCCGCTGAGCTATCTCGATTATGTGATGGATAAGCTCGACGTGATCCTGATTATGTCGGTCAATCCAGGCTTCGGCGGCCAGTCCTTTATTCCCGGCACGCTGGATAAACTGCGCGAAGCGCGCAGACTCATCGATCACGGCGGCTACAACATTCGTCTGGAAGTGGACGGCGGCGTCAAAATCGATAACATCGCGCAGATCGCCGCCGCCGGTGCCGATATGTTCGTCGCCGGTTCGGCGATTTTCGGCCATCCCGACTACAAGAAAGTGATTGATGAAATGCGTCACGAACTGGAGAAGGTTAATGGCTCATTTCACTGATATTCGCGCGCTGGCGTTCGACCTCGACGGAACGCTGGTGCACAGCGCACCCGGCCTGTCGCAGGCGATCGACCTGGCGCTGGCGGACTTGCAGCTGCCGCCGGCGGGCGTTGAGCGCGCCTCAACCTGGATCGGCAACGGCGCGGACGTAATGATGTCGCGCGCGCTGACCTGGGCGCTGGGCCGCGAGCCGCAGCCCGACGAGCAGCGCGACGCGCGCGCCCTGTTCGACAAACACTACGCCGCGACGGTAGATGCGGGCAGCACGCTGTTTCCACAGGTGAAAGAGACGCTGCTGGCGCTGCATGCCAAAGGGCTGCCGCTGGCGATCGTCACCAATAAGCCGACGCCGTTCGTCGCGCCGCTGCTGGCCTCCCTCGGTATCGCCGGGGCGTTTACGCTGATCATCGGCGGCGATGACGTCATCGTAAAAAAACCGCATCCGGCCGCGATTTTTCTGGTGCTGGGCCGCTTCGGCGTGCTGCCGAATCAACTGCTGTTCGTCGGCGATTCACGCAACGATATTCAGGCGGCGCAGGCCGCTGGCGTGCCGAACGTCGCCATGACCTATGGCTACAACTACGGCGAGCCGATCGCCGACAGCAAGCCTGACCTGACCCTCGACTCTTTTGATGAACTTTTGCCCCTTCTCGGGCTGCACTAATCAGGACACAAGTATGAGCAAACCCATTGTTTTCAGCGGCGCACAGCCGTCCGGCGAACTTACCATTGGCAACTATATGGGTGCGCTGCGTCAGTGGGTGCAGATGCAGGACGATTTCCACTGCATTTACTGCATCGTCGATCTGCACGCTATCACCGTTCGTCAGGATCCGGCGGCGCTGCGCAAGGCGACGCTGGATACGCTGGCGCTCTATCTCGCCTGCGGCATCGATCCCAGCAAGAGCACCATCTTTGTGCAGTCGCACGTGCCGGAACACGCTCAGCTGAGCTGGGTGCTGAACTGTTACGCCTATTTCGGCGAGCTGAGCCGCATGACGCAGTTCAAAGATAAGTCGGCGCGCTATGAAGAGAACATTAACGCGGGCCTGTTCGATTATCCGGTGCTGATGGCGGCGGATATTCTGCTCTACCAGACCAATCAGGTGCCGGTAGGTGAAGATCAGAAGCAGCACCTTGAGCTGAGCCGCGATATCGCGCAGCGCTTTAACGCGCTCTACGGCGATATTTTCCGCGTGCCTGAGCCGTTTATTCCGAAATCGGGCGCGCGCGTGATGTCGCTGCTGGAGCCGACGCGCAAGATGTCCAAATCGGACGATAACCGCAATAACGTTATCGGCCTGCTGGAAGATCCGAAATCGGTGGTGAAGAAGATCAAGCGCGCCGTGACCGACTCCGAAGAGCCGCCGGTAGTGCGTTACGACGTCAAAGAGAAAGCGGGCGTCTCGAACCTGCTGGATATCCTCTCTGGCGTTACCGGCAAAACCATCGCCGAGCTGGAAGCGGAGTTCGAAGGCAAGATGTATGGCCACCTGAAAGGGGCGGTGGCGGATGCGGTATCGGGCATGCTCACCGAACTGCAGGAGCGCTATAACCGCTATCGCAACGACGAAGCCTTCCTCGAGCAGGTGATGCGCGACGGCGCGCAGAAAGCGCGTGAGCGCGCGCAGGAGACGCTGAAGAAGGTATATGAAGCGATCGGCTTTGTCGCCGCGCCATAATTTGATTAAAAAGTAAAAGGCGGAAGCCATCCCGCTTTTTTCAGGCAGCAGTAAAGTTAGCAAGCGGGTGAGGTGGGCCGAAGAGCAAAGCGTCCTGCGCCAGGGATGGCGCAGGCCGAGCTGGCAAGGACGCCGTTTTTGCGTCTTTGCGATCGGACCACCTCATCCGCGTTGGCACCTTATTTCAGTCAACTCAAACGTTTTTTAAATTCGTTTCCGAGGCCAGCCTAAAACCAGCGCAGGCGATCGCGCAGCGACACCACGCTGCCGATAATAATCAGCGACGGGCTCTCTACCTGCTGCGCCAGCTCGCTGAGCCGATCCAGCGTGCCGGTCACCACGCGCTGCCGCGTGCTGGTGCCGTTCTCAATCAGCGCCGCCGGCATATCCCCGCGCATGCCGTGACGCATCAGCTGCTGCTGAATATGCGGCGCCTGCGACAACCCCATATAGAACACCAGCGTCTGCTGTTCGGCGGCCAGCTTCTCCCACTCCAGCGCATTCTTCTGCTGCAGATGGCCGGTGACCAGCCGCACGCTCTGGGCATGATCGCGATGCGTCAGCGGAATGCCGCTGTAGGCCGAGCAGCCCGACGCCGCCGTGACGCCCGGCACCACGCTGAACGGAATATGATGCTCTGTCAGCGCCTCCAGCTCCTCGCCGCCGCGGCCGAAAATAAAGGGATCGCCGCCTTTTAGTCGCACGACGCGCCTGCCGCGCTGCGCCTGCTCCAGCAGCAGCTGATTAATCTGCTCCTGCGGCACGCAGTGGTGTCCGGCGCGCTTGCCGACGAAAATGCGCTCCGCGTCGCGGCGCACCAGATTAAGGATCTCCTCGGAGACCAGCCGGTCATAGACAATGACGTCCGCCTGCTGGATCTGCTGCAGCCCTTTCAGCGTCAGCAGCCCGGCGTCGCCCGGCCCGGCGCCTACCAGCGTCACCTCGCCCTGAGCGGGCCGCGCGTCGCTGAACAGCTCGTCGACCAGCTGCTCCGCGCGCGCGCCGTCGCCGTTGGCCAACGTCTGCGCCAGCCGATCGCTGGTGAAAAAGCGCTCCCAGAAAAAGCGTCGCTGCGCCATCGAGGCGAAACGCTGTTTAACGCGCGCGCGTAGCGTGCCTGCCAGCGACGCCAGCTGGCCGAGATGCTGTGGCAGCATCGCCTCGATTTTTTCGCGCAGCAGGCGGGCCAGCACCGGCGCGCGGCCGCCGGAAGAGACCGCGACCATCAGCGGCGAACGATCGATAATCGACGGCATAATGGCGCTGGCCTGCTCCGGCGCGTCCACCAGATTACAGAAGATACGGCGCGCTTCGGCGGCCTGCGCCACCTGTTGATTCACCGCATCGTCATCGGTGGCGGCGACCACCAGCCAGCACTTATCCAGCCAGGCGTCGTCGAACGCGCCCGAAATCAGCGCCAGCTCGCCGCGGTCGGCCCACTGCTGGAAAGCAGGGGAAAAGTGCAGCGCGCCGACATGCAGATCGGCGCCGGCGGCCAGCAGCAGGCGCGCTTTGCGCTCGGCGACGTCGCCGCCGCCCACCAGCAAACAGCGTTTGCCCTGCAGGCGACAAAAAAGGGGAAAGTAGTCCATGGCGCATCCTGAAAGCGAGAAGAGGGGGCAGACCGCCGACGCGCGGGGCGTCGGCGGCGTAGCATAGCATCAGGGCGAGGAGGAGATCAGGCGCAAACCTCGACCTTGCCCGCGTTGACGCGAACGGGATAAGCGGCGACAGAGCGCGACGCATCCTCCATACAGCAGCCGTCGCTGAGGCGAAAACGCTGTTTCTTTAGCGGGCTGGCCACCCAGAGGCAGCCTTCATGCTCGGCAATAATGCCGCGCGACAGCACGCTGGCCTGGGCGAAAGGATCGATATTGCTGATGGCGAACAGCTCGCTATCGTCGCGCGGCCGGAAAATGGCGATCTGCTGGTTATTCACCAGCGCGCATACGCCGGTAGCGGGCAGGATTTGCTGCAGATCGCAGACGGGCGTCCACTGGCTCATACTTCGCTCTCCTCAATCAGGGTGACGGCGATGCGCTCTTCCGGCCGCGCCGGACGATGCTGACTGCGTTCAGCCACCATCTGCACGTTGGGGTCGCGCAGCGGCGCGTTGATGAAGTGGGCGAAGCGCGCCTGCTGCGTGGGATCGTCCACCGCCTCTTTCCACTCGCAGCGCACGCGGGCGCGCAGTTCGCTTAGCTCCGCCTCCAGCTTACTGTTGATGCCCAGCTTGTCGTCGACGATCACGCTGCGCAGGTAGTCGATGCCGCCTTCCAGACTCTCCAGCCACAGCGAGGTGCGCTGCAGCCGATCGCCGGTGCGGATGTAGAACATCATAAAGCGGTCAAGGTAGGCGATCAGCGTATCGCTATCGAGGTCGGCCGCCAGCAGATCGGCGTGGCGCGGCTTCATGCCGCCGTTGCCGCAGACGTAGAGGTTCCAGCCTTTTTCCGTGGCGATGATGCCGACGTCTTTGCCCTGTGCCTCGGCGCATTCGCGCGTGCAGCCCGAGACGCCGAACTTCATTTTGTGCGGCGTGCGGATGCCTTTGTAGCGATTCTCCAGCGCGATGCCGAAGCCGAGGCTGTCGCCGACGCCGTAGCGGCACCAGGCGCTGCCGACGCAGGTTTTCGCCATGCGCAGCGCTTTGGCATAGGCCTGGCCGGTTTCAAAGCCCGCGGCGATAAGCTGCGACCAGATAGCGGGCAGATCGTCTTTCTGCGCGCCGAACAGGCCGATGCGCTGCGAGCCGGTGATTTTGGTGTAGAGATTGTAGCGTTCGGCGACCTCGCCAATTACCTTCAGACCCTGCGGCGTGATTTCGCCGCCGGGCGAGCGCGGGATCACGGAGTAAGTGCCGTCTTTCTGGATATTGCCGAGGAAGAGATCGTTGCTGTCCTGCAGCGGCGTATGCTGCGGCGCCAGCACGAAGTCGTTCCAGCACGACGCCAGCAGCGACGCCACCGTGGGTTTGCAGACTTCGCAGCCGTAGCCGGTGCCGTATTTCGCCAGCAGCGCGTCGAAGGTTTTAATCTCCTCGACGCGGATCAGGTGATAAAGCTCCTGACGCGAGTAGGGGAAGTGAGCGCAGAGATGATTGTTGACCTCGATGCCCTGACGGCTCAGCTCGGCGTTCAGCACCTGCGTCACCAGCGGAATGCAGCCGCCGCAGCCGGTGCCGGCGCGGGTTTCGCTCTTCAGCGCGGCGACGGTATGGCAGCCGCCCTGGACCGCTTTGATGATGTCGCCTTTGCTGACGTCGAAGCAGGAGCAAATCTGCGCGCTATCCGGCAGCGAATCGACCCCCATTACCGGCTTTTCGCCGCTGCCCGCAGGCAGGATCAGCCCTTCTGGATTTTCAGGCAGCGGGATGGCGTTGAGCACCAGCTGCAGCAGATTGCCGTAGTCGCTGGTATCGCCGACCAGCACCGCGCCGAGCAGGGTTTTGCCATCTTCGCTGACGATCAGGCGTTTGTAGACCGAACGGCTCTCATCCAGCCAGACGTAGCTGCGCGCGCCCGGCGTACGGCCGCGCGCGTCGCCGATGCCGCCGACGTCCACGCCGAGCAGCTTGAGTTTGGCGCTCATGTCGGCGCCCTGGAAGGCGCTGTCGCGGCCGGTTAAGGCGTCGCTCGCCACCTGCGCCATTTTATAGCCGGGCGCCACCAGGCCGAAGACGCGGTCCTGCCAGGCGGCGCACTCGCCGATGGCGTAGATCGCCGGATCGCTGGTGCGGCAGCGGTCGTCCACGGCGATGCCGCCACGCTGGCCGAGCGCCAGGCCGCACTGTTTCGCCAGCTTGTCCTGCGGACGAATGCCGGTGGAGAAGACGATAAAGTCCACATCGAGCGCGCTGCCGTCGGCGAACTCCAGCGTTTTGCCGCCCGCGGCGTGGTGCACGATCTGGCGGGTATTTTTGCTGGTGTGCACCAGCACGCCCATCTCTTCGATTTTACGACGCAGCTGCTCGCCGCCCTGGACGTCGAGCTGCTCCGCCATCAGCACCGGCGCGAACTCGATTACGTGGGTTTCCACGCCCAGGTTTTTCAGCGCGCCAGCGGCTTCCAGGCCGAGCAGGCCGCCGCCGATTACCGCGCCGCGTTTGCTGCGGCGCGCGCAGGCTTCAATAGCGTTGAGATCTTCGATGGTGCGATAGACGAAGCAGTCGGCGGCTTCCGCGCCTTTGATCGGCGGGATCCAGGGGTAAGAGCCAGTGGCGAAAATCAGCGTGTCGTAGCTCACCGCGCGGCCGGTATTGGAGTGGATCAGCTTCTCTTCGCGGTTGATGGTGATGGCGCGCTCGCCCAGCAGCAGGTTGACCTGATGTTTTTCATAGTAGCCTTCGCGAACCAGAGAGAGTTCTTCGGCGGTATGGTGAGAGAAGTAGGCGGAAAGGTGAACGCGGTCATAGGCGACGCGGGGCTCTTCACAGAAGACGGTTAATGCAAACTGGCCGGGTTCGGCTTTGTCGATCAGCTCCTCAATAAAGCGATGCCCAACCATGCCGTTACCGATAACGACGACATTGTGCTTGCTCATGCTTGCCTCAAAATTGCGGGAATTGAGGCTACAATAGCGCGCCGTTTTTAGCTCATATTGATATACATCAAGCGCCTCCCTGTATACCTATTTTGAGGTATATCGCTGTTTCTGAAGCACTTTTTGTAAGTTATTCGATTTACTGAAAAAAAGAGCTGGATCACATTTCAGGGCGGGGAAAGAAGAGGGCGGCCTGCGCCGCCCTGTTTCATCAGTGCATCACGTGGCCGTGCTGGCGGTGTCGGGTGACAAAGCCCAGCAGCACGCACATCACGAACACCACGGCGTAGAGGCCGTTCGCCGTCAGCAGCGCGGCATGGACGCCGCCTTGCTTCACGATCGGGCTGGTCACCACGAAGGTTAGCATGGTGCCGACCGTGCCGCAGGTGAGAATAAAGTTCACCAGCTTCGGCGAGGAGACTTTGGTCTGCAGCGAGCCGAGCGTAATGATGGTGGTGTAGATAGCGCTGGAGCTGAAGCCCAGGATCATAATCACCCAGCGCAGCATGCTGGCGTCTGTGGTGCTGACGAACCAGTACATCAGCAGCGTCGCCAGACCGGCCAGCACCATCAGGATGCGTTGCAGATCGAAGAAGCGCAGCAGGAAGCTGAAGACCCACATGCCGACCATATAGGCGGTCCAGAAGTTGCCGACCAGCTGGCCCGCGCTGGCGATATCCATGCCCATGGTTTTGGTGGCGTACTCCGGCACCCAGGAGATAAAGCCGAGCTGGCCGAGGATGTAGCAGAGCGCGGCCACGGCGAGAAACAGCACGCCGACGCCCCATTTCTCTTTCTCCACCGTCGGGCTGTTTTCCGGCTTGCGCAGCACCGGAAACTCAACGCACAGCGTCAGAACGAAAATGGCGACGTAGATAATCCCGATGCAGACGTAGACCCAGTACCACGGCAGCGCGCGCGCCAGCAGGATACCGGCCAGCACTGGAAACAGCGTGCCGGCCATGCTGAAGAAGGAGTCGGTGAACAGCAGGCGCGAACCGCGCTGACGGCCTTCATACAGATGGGTAATCAGGAAGGTGCCGATCGACATAGTGATGCCGCTGACGACGCCCAGCACAAACATGCAGAGCGAGAAGACGGAGAGATCGCGGCTGGTCATCAGGCCCAGCACTGCCAGCACCATCAGAATAAAGCCGAAAATCAGCTGGCGCTTCAGCGGCACGATAACCATCAGCCAGGCGTTCAGGAACACCGAGACCAGAATGCCGGCGTTCAGGAAGGTAAAGGTATTTCCCATGCTCTCAATCGGCAGCTGGAAATCCTTCGCGATGTCGCCCATGACCATGCCGGTGACGATCACCAGCGCGCCGGTCAGCGCGTACGAGAAAAAGCTTATCCAGGTAAGCCCGATACGATTACGATTTGTCATGTTTTGAACCTGTGGAAAACAGAGAGGGCGGCGTAAAACTGTCAGAAAGTGTAAACGGAACTGTGATCTTAATAAATAAAGACTGAAAATCAGTTTTCATATTTCATTCATAATGTGATTTATGTCACGAAAACGTTTGCGCGGTCGATTCTGCTGGCTTGAGCAACCCGTGCGTAAATAACGGTAAAACGCTGGCTCTTGTATTTTATGCTCTTTACAATCAGTGTCGTTAAAAGCTGCTCTCCAAGGTAAGGACTCATTCATGCTTAAACGTACTCTTACAGCGGCGGTCGCCCTGTTTGCGCTCTCCTCCGTTTCCGCCTCGGCGCTGGCTGCCAAAGGCGATACGCACGTCCTGTTCACCACGTCCGCCGGTAATATCGAACTCGAACTGAATAATCAAAAAGCGCCGGTTTCGGTGAAAAACTTCGTCGACTACGTTAACAGCGGTTTTTACAACAACACGATTTTTCATCGCGTGATCCCGGGCTTTATGGTGCAGGGCGGCGGTTTTACCGCTGACATGCAGCAGAAACAGACCAACGCGCCGATCAAGAACGAGGCGGACAACGGTCTGCGCAACCTGCGCGGCACCATCTCTATGGCGCGCACCGCCGATAAAGACAGCGCCACCAGCCAGTTCTTTCTTAATGTCGCCGATAACGCCTTCCTTGACCACGGCCAGCGCGACTTCGGCTATGCGGTTTTTGGTAAAATTGTGAAAGGAATGGACGTGGCCGATAAAATCGCCCAGGTCCCGACTAAAGATGTCGGACCTTATCAAAATGTGCCGGTAAAACCGGTAGTTATCCTTTCCGCCAAAGTCCTGCCCTGACCTATAGCGCCGCCATTCTCTGGCGGCCTCGCCTTGTCCGCCTCCGGCAAAGGAAAAAATTGCTCCTATACTCAGCTTCGAGAGTGTGGACAACCCTGAGCAGGAGGCGGCATGGCAAACAAACTCACCGAGAAACAGAAAAATACGCTCTGGCAGCAGCGACGCGTCGCCAGCTATCAGGCCAGCTGTCGGCTGGACGGCTTAACCCTGGCGGAGCCTGCCAGCGCTTACGAACAGGCTGACGCGGCCGAAGCGCGACTCGATTCGTTGAGGAGGCAGTATGGTGCCGAATAGCAGCGTTGCCCGCGATCCCTATCTGTGGCAGAACGACGATGTGCTGAAAAACCGTCTGGATATCCACGACGCCGCCCAGCTGCGCAAGGCGGAACTGGCGTTCAGCGCCGCGCGCCTCGCCACCCTGGAGCTGGGGCCAGCCACCATCGGTCTGCCTTTCCTGCGCCATATTCACCGCACGCTGTTCCAGGATGTCTACGCCTGGGCGGGCGAGCTGCGCACCATTGATATCTGGCGCGACGACACGCCGTTTTGCCACTTCGAGTACATCGAAAAAGAGGGCAATACGCTGATGGACGCGCTGGAAGAGGAAGAGGGACTGCGCAATCTGGAAGAGGCGGATTTCGCGGCGCGCATCGCGCACTACTACTGCGAAATCGCGATGCTGCATCCGTTCCGCGCAGGCAACGGGCGCGCCCAGCGCATCTTCTTCGAGCAGCTGGCGCTGCATGCCGGCTATTTTCTCGACTGGCAAAAGGTCGAGCCCGCGCAGTGGCGCGACGCTACTCAGGCGGGGGCGGATGGCGATCTGGCGCCGCTGGAGGCGGTGTTTGCCCGCGTCGTGAGTCGCGCCAGCCTGTAAAACGCGTAGAATAGCGGCGGTTTTCTCAGTCAGGACGGACTATGCTGCTGCTAATCGACAACTATGACTCCTTTACCTGGAATCTTTATCAGTACTTCTGCGAGCTTGGCGCGCAGGTACGCGTAGTACGCAACGACGCCATCACGCTGGAAGAGATGGCGGCGCTGCCGCTGTCGCATCTGGTGATTTCGCCGGGGCCCTGTACGCCCGACGAGTCAGGCATTTCGATGGCGGCGATCCGCCACTTTGCCGGACGCATTCCGGTGCTCGGCGTCTGCCTGGGTCACCAGGCGATCGCCCAGGCTTTCGGCGCGAAGATAGTGCGCGCCCGCCAGGCGATGCACGGTAAAACCTCCGCTATCGCCCACAACCAGCGCGGCGTGTTCCGCAACCTCAATCATCCCCTGACCGTTACGCGCTACCACTCTCTGATCGTGGCGTGGGACTCACTGCCCGACGCGTTCGAGATCACCGCCTGGAGCCTGAAAGAGGGCGAGCCGGATGAGATCATGGGCTTTCGCCACCGGGAAATAGCGCTGGAAGGGGTGCAGTTTCATCCGGAAAGCATTCTGAGCGAGCAGGGGCATCAGCTGCTGCGTAATTTTCTTGAAACCTGAAGTTATGTTTGCCTTCGGTTGATTTATTATGCATATTTTATGACTATTATTTCACTGTGGCTCAATAAATAATCAAAGGTGGTCGTCGATGGCAGCGGAGAAAATTGCGGTAACGCGGGAAACGTTCGATAACGTCATTTTGCCTGTTTATGCACCTGCGCAGTTCGTGCCGGTCAAAGGCAAGGGCAGCCGCGTCTGGGATCAGCAGGGCAAAGAGTATATCGACTTCTCCGGCGGCATCGCCGTCACGGCGCTGGGCCACTGTCATCCGGCGCTGGTCGAGGCGCTGAAAACTCAGGGCGAAACCCTGTGGCATCTGAGCAACGTCTTTACCAACGAGCCAGCGCTGCGCCTTGCCAGCAAGCTCATCGCCGCTACCTTCGCCGATCGCGTCTTCTTCGCTAACTCCGGCGCGGAAGCGAACGAGGCCGCTTTCAAGCTGGCGCGCTACTACGCCTGCCAGCGCCACAGCCCGTTCAAAAGCAAAATCATCGCCTTCCACAACGCGTTTCACGGCCGCACACTGTTTACCGTTTCCGTTGGCGGACAGCCGAAATACTCCGACGGCTTCGGGCCGAAACCGGCGGATATCGTGCACGTTCCCTTTAACGATCTCGAGGCGGTAAAAGCGGTTATCGACGACCATACCTGCGCCATCGTGGTCGAGCCGATTCAGGGCGAGGGCGGCGTGATGCCCGCGACGCCAGAGTTTATGCAGGGGCTGCGCGCACTGTGCGATAAGCATCAGGCGCTGCTGGTGCTGGACGAGGTGCAGAGCGGCATGGGACGCAGCGGCAAACTGTTCGCCTATGAGCACTACGGCGTGACGCCGGATATTCTCACTACCGCCAAAGCGCTGGGCGGCGGCTTCCCGGTCAGCGCCATGCTGACCACTCATGAAATCGCTTCAACTATGTCGCCGGGCGTACACGGCACCACCTATGGCGGCAATCCGCTCGCCTGCGCGGTCGCGGAAGCGGCGCTGGACGTGATTAATACGCCGGAGGTGCTGGAAGGCGTTCAGGCGCGTCGCGAGCAGTTCGTCGCGGCGCTGAAGGCGCTCGACGCGAAGCGGGATCTCTTCTCGGAAATCCGCGGCAAAGGACTGCTGATCGGCGCGGCGCTGAAGCCGCAGCACGCCGGTAAGGCGCGCGACATCCTTAACGCCGCAGCGGCGGAAGGGCTGATGGTGTTAGTGGCGGGCACCGACGTGATCCGTTTTGCGCCGTCGCTGGTGATTGAGCCCACCGATATCGAAGAGGGCATGGCGCGTTTCGCCCGTGCGGTAGAACGCGCGCTGACTGCCTGACTATCCTTTCCGCAAATGCCTGATTAGCCAGCGGCCATGGTGCGGCCGCTGGCTCCACGCCAGCGACGATATGGTGTGCATCACGTTAAGATGCTCCAGAATACGCTTCACATGCTGCTCCAGAATCGTCGTCGGCCCTTCATCCAGATTCTCTACGCCCGCCATCACGTTAGTTTGCGAGCCCGGCCCGTCATACTCCAGCCGCTGCTGGCAGCGCTGCAGCGCAACTTCGCACGACTGCAGATAGCGCTGCGCCAGATCCGGCGTCAGCATGGTGTGCTCGCGGGCGAGGATGGTCATGGCGTTAATATGCTCGACGATAAACTGGCTGTGCGTGACCCACAGGCGCATATCTTTCAGATACTGGGCGTTGAAGCCCGGCTCCTGCATCGCCTGATTGAGCGAGTTGAAGAGCGCGTTGTGCGCCTGATTGACCTGCATGCGCTGATAGGCCAGCTTCTTCGCCTCCTGCTCCGGCCCCAGCAGCAGCCGCAGCGCATCCTGATAGGTTTCCAGCGCGTCGTGGGCGTTTTGACGCAGCAGCCCGCTCTGCCACTGCGGCCACAGCCACAGCATGCCGCCGAAGGCGATCAGGCAGCCCATTAACGTGTCCATCAGGCGCGGCAGTAAAAACTGCGCGCCGTTCAGCGACAGCAGCTGCAGCGAGTAGACCGCCGTCACGGTAAAGCCGATCATCGACCAGCCGTAATATTTACGCGTCACCAGATAGCTCACCAGCGTCACCACCAGCATAAACAGCAGCACCAGCGATTCCGGCACCGCGAAGCGCAGCGAGGCGGCGGCGATCGCCAGGCCGACGAAGGTGCCCAGCGCCCGGTGCTGGATGCGCACCCGCGTGGCGCTGTAGCCGTTCTGGCTGACGAACATAATGGTCATCAGGATCCAGTAGGGCTTGGGAATATCGAACAGCATCGCCAGCGCGCTGCCGAACATCAGCATCACGGCGAAGCGCGCCGCGGTGCGCAGCGCGGCGGACTTTAGCGACAGATAGCTGCGCAGCGCGGGCAGCAGCGGCAGGCGGCGCTGGCGATCGGTCATCAGGTCGCGCTGGTAGAGCGGTTTTTGCGTGCGCAGTACGCGCGCGATGCGGCTGAAGTGGTAGTAGCAGAAGTGGCCCACCGGATTATCGGGATGCTGACGGGCGATCTTCTCCAGCGCGCCGAGCGGCTTCTCCATATCGAAACGACTCGGCAACTGATGGTAAAGAATGGCGTCGGCCAGCGCGCGCAGCCGCGCCGAGATGATTTTGGCGTTCCAGCGGATCACCGCTTCCGCATGGCTGCGCTCCACCAGCTTCTGCACCTCTTCCGGCTGATGCAGGCTGACGGAGATATGCTCCTGCAGGTCGAGCGCCACCTGAAACGCGCGCGTCAGCCGCTTGTGGCTGTTGTCGCGGCTGGCGGAGAGCATATGCATCTGCTGATAGCAGGTGTTGATCAGATCGACCGCTTTCTGCTGACGCGCCAGCAGCGGCGGCAGCGCCTTTTCCGGGTCGGTAAGCTGGGTCAGCAGGGTATATTTCGCGTCGCAGTAGTCCGCCAGCTCGCGGTAGATCAGGCTCAGGGTTTCGCGCATCGGCTGCTCTTTCCACAGCCAGAACCAGAACCAGTTGAAGAGTCCGTACCAGAGCGTGCCGCCGATATAGAGCAGCGGCGGCACATAGATCGGCATGCGGCCGATCAGGCTCAGGGTAAAGATGGCCGCCACCAGCGTGCCGGAGAGCAGGCGGCCGTGCAGCGGGCTGATTTCGCCGGTGACGCCCAGCAGCAGCGGCAGGGCGAAGAGCACGGCAGGCAGCGGCACCCCTTTCAGGGTTAATAGCTGGATCAGAAAGCTGCCGAGCGCGAACAGCGAGCCGCCGACGATGAGACGTTTGAAGAAGCGCTTATGGGGCGTATCCAGACCCGCGACGTTGCAGCAGGCGGGAACCAGAGAGAAGAGCAGGCCTTTTTGCAGATCGCCGAACAGCCAGCCGAGCGCCACCGGAATGCAGAGCACCAGCGTCTGCCGCAGGGCATAGTTAACTTCGGGGTGATAGATGATTCGACGCCACATCACTTCACTAAAAGCAGTAACGGCGTGACGGTGACATCACGCCGTGAGTGAGAGGAAATCAGCGGGTGCCGTAAACGACAATGGTTTTGCCGTGTGCGGAAATCAGATTCTGGTCTTCCAACATTTTCAAAATGCGGCCCACGGTTTCGCGCGAGCAACCAACGATTTGGCCAATTTCCTGACGAGTAATTTTGATTTGCATGCCGTCGGGATGCGTCATGGCGTCTGGCTGCTTCGCCAGGTTAAGCAGGGTTTGTGCAATACGTCCGGTCACGTCGAGGAAAGCTAAATTGCCCACTTTTTCCGATGTAACCTGCAGACGGCGCGCCATCTGCGAAGAGAGACGCATTAAAATATCCGGATTCACCTGGATAAGCTGACGGAATTTCTTGTAGGAAATTTCCGCTACTTCGCACGCGGTTTTCGCGCGTACCCAGGCGCTGCGCTCCTGACCTTCTTCAAACAGGCCAAGCTCGCCGATAAAATCACCCTGATTCAGGTAAGAGAGGATCATCTCTTTGCCCTCTTCATCTTTGATCAGCACCGCCACGGAACCTTTCACGATGTAGTAGAGGGTTTCAGCCTTCTCACCCTGATGAATCAGCGTACTTTTGGATGGATATTTGTGAATATGGCAATGGGACAGGAACCATTCGAGTGTAGGGTCTGTTTGCGGTTTGCCGAGAACCATTCGCTATTATCCTCTGTTGTAATCGTGCCCAAAACGCGGGGGGATTAATCCCTGCCAGGCGATGAAAGCTTCAAGCGTTTCCCCTAAAGGAGATTATTCGGGCCTTATTTTGCGCCAGGCGCTTGATGTGTCCCGTCTTCGTCCCTAACAGAACGAACTATTTTCAGCACTGTTTGTAGCACAGCTTTTGCCGACTGTCTTCTGTTGTCTCGCTTCAGCAAAGGGGGGATTACTCTGGATTGCTGTTTGCCAGGTGAACGCGTACTCTGGCGGCAAACAGGCTATTCTCGAGGTGGAAACATGCAGGCAAGAGTGAAGTGGGTCGAAAGATTAACCTTTCTCGGCGAGTCGGCGTCGGGACATCAGATCCTGATGGACGGTAACTCCGGTGATAAAGCGCCCAGTCCAATGGAGATGGTGCTGATGGCCGCGGGCGGCTGTAGCGCCATCGACGTGGTCTCTATTTTGCAAAAAGGCCGCAACGATGTGGTGGACTGCGAGGTGAAACTGACCTCGGAGCGTCGCGAAGAGGCGCCGCGCCTGTTTACCCATATCAATCTGCATTTTGTGGTGACCGGCAAGGCGCTGAGCGATAAAGCGGTGGCGCGCGCGGTGGATCTCTCGGCGGAGAAATACTGTTCGGTGGCGTTAATGCTGGGCAAAGGCGTAGAGATGACCCACAGCTATGAAGTGGTCGCGCTGTAAAAAAGCGCACCCGCGCCTGACCAGTCCTGGTCAGGCGATCTGTTTGCCTTCCATCAGCCGCTGCACCAGCGGCGCCATAATCAGCTCCATCGCCAGCCCCATCTTGCCGCCCGGCACCACCAGCGTATTGATATGCGAAATAAATGAGCCCTGCAGCATCGCCAGCAGATAGGGAAAGTCGATATGCTCCAGCCCGCGAAAGTGAATTACCACGAAGCTCTCGTCCAGCGACGGAATTTCGCGCGCGGCGAACGGGTTCGAGGTATCGACGGTCGGGACGCGCTGGAAGTTAATGTGGGTGCGTGAAAACTGCGGCGTAATGAAGTTGATGTAATCCTCCATTGAGCGCACCACCGAGTCCATCACCGCCTCGCGCGAGTGGCCGCGCTCGCCGGTGTCGCGCACCAGCTTCTGGATCCACTCCAGGTTGACGATCGGCACCACGCCCACCAGCAGATCGACTTTTTCCGCCACGTTATGCTGCTGCGTGACGACGCCGCCGTGCAGCCCTTCGTAAAACAGCACGTCGGTATTCTCCGGCAGCGGCTGCCACGGCGTAAACGTGCCCGGCACCTGGTTCCAGGGCACCGCTTCGTCGTAGGTGTGCAGATATTTGCGCGACTGGCCTTTGCCCGCATTGCCGTAGTCGATAAAGGTCTGCTCCAGCAGGCCGAAGTCGTTGGCTTCCGGGCCGAAATAGCTAACGTGGCGCCCTAAATCGCGCGCCTTGCGGATAGCCATATCCATTTCCGGCCGCGTATAGCGGTGGAAGCTGTCGCCCTCCAGCTCGGCGGCGTGCAGATTGAGCTGCTGGAAAATTTTACGAAACGCCAGGCTGGTGGTGGTGGTGCCGGCGCCGCTGGAGCCGGTTACCGCAATAATCGGGTGTCGTGCTGACATGGAAAAGCTCCCTGTGAAGTCGGGCGATGAGCATTGTTAACACGAAAAGCGCCTCGACGCATCAGCCGCGGAATTCGCTGCGCGGCATGATATTGATGGTTTCATGCAGTTCCGACCAGACCAGCACCACGTCGCCGCGCTCCAGCTGGCGGCGCACGTCGGCCACCTTTTGCGCCAGGCTGCGCTCCTGCTCGCCATAGTCGGTGCCTTCACGCAGCACAAAGGCTTCGATCAAGTTGGTAAGGGTGTCGGGATCGAGCTGTTGCCAGGGAATAATCATGATGAGAGCCACTGTGTAAGCCACTGCGGCACACGCTGCTCGAGCCACATCTGCGGTTGACGCAGCGTGCCGCCGACAAAGCCAACGTGTCCGCCATGTGGCGTGAGTTGATAGGTGGTACTGGCTGAGAGCCGATCCGGCTGCGGGATCACCTCGTCAGTCATAAAAGGATCGTCTTTCGCGTGAATGATCAGCAAGGGCTTACGCACATTTTTCAGCAGCGGCATGGCGCTGGCGCGACGGTAGTAGTCGCCCGCATCAAGAAAGCCGTGGGCGCGGGCGGTAATGGCGTCGTCGAAGTCGCGCAGGCGACGCAGCGCCATGAGCTGCGGCAGATCCACCGGCAGCGTCCCCGGCCAGGCGCGGAGCTTGCGCTCGGCGTTCTTTTTCAGCTGGTCGAGCAGATAGCGCTGATAGAAGCGCGAAAAGCCCTGTTCCAGCTTCAGGCTGCACGGCTCCAGCAGCAGCGGCGCCGAGACGATCACGCCGGCGTCGAGCGGCGCGGCGTCGCCCAGTCTGCCAAGCAGGCAGCCCAGCATATTGCCGCCGAGCGAGACGCCGACCGCAGCGGTCGGCACATCGCCCCAGCGCGTTTTCAGCCAGCGCAGAAAAAAGGCGGCGTCTTCGGTTTCGCCGGAGTGATAGATGCGATGCAGGCGATTCGGCTCGCCGCCGCAGCCGCGAAAGTGCATCACCACGCCAAGCCAGCCCTGACGCTGGCAGGCGTGCATCAGCCCGTGAGCGTAAGGACTGTGGAAGTTGCCCTCCAGACCGTGAAACAGCACCACGCGCGGCTTATGGCTCGCCTGCTGCGGGTCTTCGCTCCAGGCGAGATCGACGAAGTCGCCGTCCGGCAGGTCGAGGCGCTGCCAGTGCGGACGCAGCAGCAGGCGACGGCGCACCAGACGCGGCAGCACCGTCTGCAGATGCGGATTGCGCAGGGCGCGCGGCGGCATAAAGCTCGCCGCTGCGTCAGGAGTAAAATTCATGTCGCCAGCACTTGTCGGATCCATATCACACTGTTAGCTTCGTTAGGCTTGTTGCGAATCTGGGGGTAAGGAGCACCCGTTCATGGAACTGAGCCTGTTTTTCTCAATGTTAGGTTTTCTCTGGGTCGCTGCTATCACGCCAGGCCCTAATAATATGTTACTCACCGCGTCCGGCGCCAATTTCGGCTTCTGGCGCACGGTGCCGCTCATGATCGGCATTATGATCGGCATGCAGCTGATGCTGCTAATGGTGGCGTTCGGCGTCGGCAGCCTGATCCTACTCTATCCCGCGCTGCACCTCTTTCTGAAGATTGCCGGTAGTCTCTATCTGCTCTGGCTGGCGTGGAAAATCGCCACCGCCGCCTATGAAGAGCTGGAAACCGGCGACGCGCCGCCGAAACCGATGCCGTTCTGGCAGGGCGGCCTGCTGCAGCTGATCAATCCGAAGGCCTGGCTGATGGCGCTGGGCGCGATCGCCAGCTTCAGCCTTGCCGGCTCCGCCTATCTGCATTCGGTGACGGCCATCAGCTTCGGCATGTTCCTGGTTAACCTGGTGGCGGGCATTATCTGGATCGGCTTCGGCGCGATGATCGGCCGCATTCTGCGCAGCCGCCGCGCCTGGACCCTTTTTAACCTGACGATGGGGCTGCTGACCGCCGCCTGCGTGCTGCTGATCTGGCGCTGAGCTAGCTGGAGGCGCGCTCGACGCGCGTCCACGGCAGCACTTCGCGCACGACGGGCGACGCCGGACGGCGAATGCGCTGCAGCAAAAGCTGCACGCTGCGCGCGCCCAATTGATACATCGGCTGCTCCACGGTGGTGAGCGGCGGGTTCAGGCTGCTGGTGAAAGGGATGCCGTCAAAGCCGACGACGGCGAGATCTTCCGGCACGCGCAGACCCGCCTCTCGCGCGGCGTGCACCACGCCTACCGCCAGCACGTCCGATACCGCCAGCACCGCGTCCGGCGGTTCGGGCTGCTGCAAAAGCTGGCGCAGCGCCTGGCTGCCCGCCTCGCATGAAATCTCCTTCGCATAAGCCACGCCGCGCCACGGCAGCGCCAGCTGATCCAGCCCTGCGCGATAGCCCGCCTCCCGCTGGTGTGAATAGAGGTAGCGCATATCGCTGTTTACCAGCCCGATACGGCGGCGGCCTTTGCCCGCCAGATAGCGCACCGTCTCCTGCGCCGCGTCGCGGTTGTCGATAGCGACGGAAGAGGCCGGTATAGCGGGATCGTATTCCGCGCACTGCACCCAGGGCGCGTCGCCGATAAGGGCGGCGATATCCTGCAACGCAGACGCCGCGTCCATGGTGATGACGCCATCCACCACTTTGCCGGTCAGCAGGCCGAGATAGGCGGATTCGCGCCGCAGCTGTGAGGCGGAGTTGCAGAGCAGAATATGGTAGCCCTGCGCCTCAGCTTCCGCTTCGATACCCTGCACCACGCGCGAGCAGAAGGGATTCGTGATATCGGAGATCAGCACCAGCAGCATATGGCTCTGGGCGGTGCGCAGCTGGCGCGCCAGCAAATTGGGCTGATAGTCGCTGGCGGAGAGCGCCGCCAGCACCCGATCGCGCGTATCCGCTTTCACCCCTGGATGATCGTTAAGCACGCGGGATACCGTTGCTTTTGATACGCCCGCCAGCAGCGCGACCTTCTCGATGGACATGTTGCCGCAACCCTTTTTTCGTCGGTTTACCGTAGAGCCTTATCAATAGCACAGCGGCAATGTGAGCGCCTGCCATTTTGTCTGAATAATGGCGCATCTATTGTCAGATTTTGCATCAGCTTTGCCGATCATGATCTAAGAACATCTGTTTATTAAGAATAATTTTTAATTCCTTTATGAAATCATCGTCGCTGGCGACACTGCGCCCATCATCAGATCCTGGCGGAGTGCGACATCATGGCAGTAAAAAGACCCTTAACGATTCTGGCTGCAGCGCTTTCGCTGCTGGTCTTTCAGGCACAGGCCGTCAACGTGACGGTGGCGTACCAGACCTCCGCCGAACCGGCAAAAGTCGCGCAGGCGGATAACACCTTCGCCAAAGAGAGCGGCGCGACCGTCGACTGGCGTAAGTTCGACAGCGGAGCGGGCGTGCTGCGCGCGCTGGCGTCGGGCGACGTGCAGATCGGCAATATCGGCTCCAGCCCATTGGCGGTGGCCGCTACCCAGCAGCTGCCGATCGAGGCCTTTTTACTGGCGTCCCAGCTCGGCAACTCCGAGGCGCTGGTAGTGAAGAAAAGCATCAGCGGCCCGAAAGATCTGATCGGCAAGCGCATCGCCGTGCCCTTTATTTCCACCACCCACTACAGCCTGCTGGCGGCGATGAAGCACTGGGGCATCAAGCCGACCGAGGTGCAGCTGGTGAACCTGCAGCCGCCCGCGATTATCGCCGCCTGGCAGCGCGGCGATATCGACGGCGCCTACGTCTGGGCGCCCGCCGTCAACCAGCTGGAGAAAGACGGCAAAGTGCTGACCGACTCTTCCCAGGTTGGGCAGTGGGGATCGCCGACGCTCGACGTCTGGGTGGTGCGCAAAGATTTCGCGAAGGCGCATCCTGAGGTAGTGACCGCCTTCGCCCGCAGCGCCCTCGAAGCGCAGAAACCCTATATCGATAACCCCGACGCGTGGCTCAAGCAGCCGGATAACCTCAGCAAGCTGTCACGCCTGAGCGGCGTGCCGGAAGCGCAGGTGCCTGATTTGGTGAAAGGCAATACCTATCTCACGGCGCAGCAGCAGGTGGAACAGCTGGGCAAGCCGGTAAACAAAGCGATCGTCGATACGGCGCATTTCCTGAAAGAGCAGGGCAAAGTGCCGCAGGCGAATGCCGACTACAGCGACTTCGTCACCACCCGCTTTGTCGAGCCGCTGGCGAAACAGTAAGGAGAACCCCATGCTGCGCATTGCTCATCTTAACGCGCGTTATGACGGACGACCCGCGCTGCAGGATATCAACCTGCAGCTGGATAAAGGCGAACTGCTGGTGGCGCTTGGCCCGTCAGGCTGCGGCAAAACCACGCTGCTGAACCTGATCGCCGGCTTTCTGCCGGTCGAGTCCGGCAGCATCACGCTGGAGGGGAAAACCATCAGCGGGCCGGGCGCGGAGCGCGGCGTGGTGTTTCAGCATGAAGGGCTGCTGCCGTGGCGCAACGTGCTGGACAATGTCGCGTTCGGTTTGCAGCTTGCGGGAATGGCGCGCGGCGAGCGCAACGCCATCGCACGGCGGCTGATTAAGAAGGTGGGACTGGAAGGGGCGGAGAACCGTCCCATCTGGCAGCTCTCCGGCGGCCAGCGCCAGCGCGTCGGCATCGCCCGCGCGCTGGCGGCGGATCCGCAGCTGCTGCTGCTCGACGAGCCTTTCGGCGCGCTGGACGCCTTTACCCGCGAGCAAATGCAGACCCTGCTGCTGACGCTGTGGCGCGACAGCGGCAAGCAAATTTTTCTTATCACGCACGATATCGAAGAGGCGGTGTTTCTCGCCAGCGAGCTGCTGCTGCTTTCGCCAGGGCCGGGCCGCATCGTGGAGCGTCTGACGCTTAACTTCGGTCAGCGCTTCGCCGCTGGCGAACCCTGCCGCGCCATCAAATCCGATCCCGCTTTTATTGCGCAGCGCGAATATGTGCTGAGCCGGGTGTTCGAGCAGCGGGAGGCCTTTGCATGAGCGCGGTGATCAACGACAAAACCACGGCGGCGCGTCGCCGTCTGCGCTGGCCTTTTTCCCGCTCGTTTAGCCTGAGCCTGCTGAGCCTGGCGCTGCTGCTGCTGATCTGGTGGAGCGTCACGGCCCTGGAGCTGATCAGTCCGCTGTTTCTGCCGGCGCCGCAGCAGGTGTTGAGCAAGCTGCTGCTGATCGCCAGCCCGCAGGGTTTTATGGACGCCACGCTGTGGCAGCATCTCGCCGCTAGCCTGACGCGCATGCTGGTCGCCCTGTTCGCCGCGGCGGCCATCGGTATTCCGGTCGGCATCGCGATGGGGCTGAGCCCGGCGGTGCGCGGCCTGCTCGATCCGCTGATTGAGCTCTACCGTCCCGTGCCGCCGCTCGCCTATCTGCCGCTGATGGTGATCTGGTTCGGCATCGGCGAGACCTCCAAAATTCTGTTGATTTATCTGGCTATTTTTGCGCCGGTAACGCTCTCGACTCTGGCCGGCGTGCGCAATACGCAGCAGGTGCGCATCCGCGCCGCGCAGTCGCTGGGCGCCAGCCGCTGGCAGCTGCTGCGCTGGGTGATCCTGCCTGGCGCGCTGCCGGAGATCCTGACCGGTCTGCGCATCGGCCTCGGCGTCGGCTGGTCGACGCTGGTGGCGGCGGAGCTGATCGCCGCGACGCGCGGGCTCGGCTTCATGGTGCAGTCCGCCGGCGAATTTCTGGCGACCGACGTCGTGCTGGCGGGCATCGCGGTTATCGCGCTGATTGCCTTTACCTTAGAACTCGGGCTGCGCGCCCTGCAGCGTCGTCTGACGCCCTGGAATGGAGAACACTCATGAACGAAAAGCTAAACATTACCGCGCTCGGGCCTTACATTGGCGCGCAGGTGGCGAATCTCGATTTAACCCGGCCGCTCAGCGACGCCCAGTTTGAACAGCTCTATCACGCGCTGCTGCGCCATCAGGTGCTGTTTCTGCGCGATCAGCCGGTTACGCCGCACCAGCAGCGCGCGCTGGCGGCGCGCTTCGGCGACCTGCATATCCATCCGGTTTATCCGCACGCCGACGGAGTAGAGGAGATTATCGTGCTGGATACCCATCAGGATAATCCGCCGGACAACGACAACTGGCACACCGACGTGACCTTTATCAATACGCCGCCGGCGGTGGCGATTCTGGCGTCGAAGCTGCTGCCCGAGTCAGGCGGCGATACCCTGTGGGCGAGCGGCATCGCGGCATATGAAACCCTTTCCGCTCCGATTAAGACGTTGCTGGATGGGCTGCATGCCGAGCACGACTTCAGGAAGTCGTTCCAGGAGTATAAATATCGTCGAACCGAAGAGGAGCATCAGCGCTGGCAAGAGGCGGTGGCAAAGCATCCGCCGGTGCAGCATCCGGTGGTCCGCACCCATCCGGTGAGCGGGCGCAAGGCGCTGTTCGTTAATGAAGGATTTACCACGCGGATTGTCGAGCTGAGCGAGAAAGAGAGCCATGCCGTGCTGGAGCTGCTCTATGCGCATGCGACTAAGCCGGAGTCTCAGGTGCGCTGGCGCTGGCAGCCGAACGACGTGGCGATCTGGGATAACCGCGTGACGCAGCACTATGCGAATGCGGATTATTATCCGGCAAGGCGCATTATGCATCGGGCGACGGTGCTGGGGGATCAGCCCTTTTAAAACGTCCGTACTGCTTACATTAAAACGTTCGTACCGGGCTACGACCGCGTTGCTGCGCCGCGCCATAATGCTCACATACGTCAGTATGCTCCGCTTATGGCGCGGCTGGCGCCTTGTCTCGCTCCGGTACGATCGTTTTAAGTCCGCTGAAAACTGAAAACTGAAAACTGAAAACTGAAAACTGAAATTAACAGCTAATTGTCAGGAGGCGAGCATCGCCTCCAGCTGCTCCTGAGCATCCAGCCACGCCATCTCGACCTCTTCCAGCGCCGCTTTGCTCTCTGCCTGCCGCTGCAGCGCCGCGGTCAGATCCGCTTTGCGGGATGGATCGTAGATGTCGCCATCGGCCAGCTGGTTTTCCGCTTCGGTGAGCTGGCTCTGCCATTTCGCCATCTGCTTCTCCAGCTTCTCGATCTCTTTGCGCAGCGGCTGCGTCTGCGTGCGCAGCTCAGCTTCACGACGCTTCTGATCTTTGCGCGCCTGCGCGCTGTTGCCGTTGTCCTGCTTCGGCGCGGCGTCCGCCTGCGCCTGCTGCTTCTGCAGATCGCTCAGCCACTGCTGGTAATCTTCCAGATCGCCCGGGAAAACATCGACCTTGCCGTCATGCACCAGATAGAGATCGTCGGTGGTGGCGCGCAGCAGATGGCGATCGTGCGAGACCACCACCAGCGCGCCTTCGAAATCGATCAGCGCTTCGGTCAGCGCCTGGCGCATGTCGAGATCGAGGTGGTTGGTCGGTTCGTCGAGCAGCAGCAGGTTAGGGCGCTGCCAGACGATCAGCGCCAGCACCAGCCGCGCCTTTTCGCCGCCGGAGAAGCGCGCCGTGACTTCGCTGACCTTGTCGCCCTGGAAGCCGAAGCCGCCGAGATAGTCGCGCAGCTGCTGCTCCAGCACCTTCGGCGCAATGCGCGCCAGATGCTGCAGCGGTGACTCGTCGCTGCGCAAATACTCCAGCTGATGCTGCGCGAAGTAGCCCAGCTTAATGCCTTTCGCCAGCCCGACCTCGCCGTCGAGAGGGGTCAGTTCACCCGCCAGCAGCTTAATCAGCGTCGATTTGCCCGCGCCGTTGCGGCCCAGCAGGCCGATGCGCGAGCCCGGCACCAGATTGAGCTTGATGGCGTCGAGAATAATGCGCTCGCCGTAGCCTGCAGTGACTTTCTCCATCTTCAGCAGCGGGTTCGGCAAACTTTCCGGCGCGCGGAAGCTGAAGCTGAAGGGGTTGTCGACGTGCGCCGGCGCGATCATCTCCATGCGCTCCAGCATCTTGATGCGGCTCTGCGCCTGCTTCGCTTTTGAAGCCTTGGCGCGGAAGCGGTCGATATAGCTTTGCAGATGCGCCACTTTCTCCTGCTGGTTTTCAAACAGCGCCTGCTGCTGCGCCAGTTTGGCGACGCGCTGGCGTTCGAACGAGCTGTAGTTGCCGGTGTATTCGTAGAGGCTTTCCTGCTCGATATGGATGATCTTATCCACTACCGGATCGAGGAAGTCTCGGTCGTGCGAGATCAGAATCAGCGTGCCTTCGTAGCTTTTCAGCCAGCGCTCCAGCCAGATCACCGCGTCGAGATCGAGGTGGTTGGTGGGTTCGTCAAGCAGCAGCAGATCTGAACGGCAGACCAGCGCCTGCGCAAGGTTAAGGCGCATGCGCCAGCCGCCGGAGAAGTCGCTCACCGGTCGGTTCAGCTGCTCCTGGCTAAAGCCGAGGCCGTGCAGCAGGCTTGAGGCGCGGGCGTGAATGCTCCACGCCTGAATCGCGTCCAGCTTGCCGTGCAGCAGCGCGATGGCGTTGCCGTCGTTGCGCTGGTTGGCGTCCGCCAGCTGCGCCTCAAGCTCGCGATATTCGCGATCGCCGTCGATAACGTATTCCAGCGCCGGTTTGCTCAGCGCCGGGGTTTCCTGGTTAACCCAGGCCAGCGCCCAGTTGCCGGGAAAGGTCACGCCGCCCGCGTCGCTGGCGATTTCGCCTTTTAACAGCGACAGCAGGGTCGATTTGCCGCAGCCGTTTTTACCCACCAGGCCGACTTTCTGACCGGGATTGATGGTGGCGGAAGCGTTATCGAGCAGCACGCGGACGCCGCGGCGGATTTGCAGAGAAGAAAAGACAATCATAAGCGCCGTATCGTCAGAATATGTTAATTTACCCACCACATAATTAGAGGGTGTCGCGTCGTGCATGGTAGCGGAAAAGCGCCGCTATGACGACGCTTTGGAAGAGGATAACTATGTCGCAGCCAGCAAAAGTTTTGCTGCTTTACGCCCATCCGGAAACGCAGGAGTCGATAGCGAATCGGGTCCTGCTGCAGTCGGCTCAGCAACAGGAGAACGTCACCGTACACGATCTGTACGCGCACTATCCTGATTTTTTTATCGATATTCACTATGAACAGCAGCTGCTGCGCGAGCATCAGGTGATCGTTTTCCAGCATCCGCTCTACACCTATAGCTGCCCCGCGCTGCTGAAAGAGTGGCTGGACCGCGTGCTGTCGCGCGGCTTCGCCAACGGCGTCGACGGCAACGCGCTGGAAGGCAAATACTGGCGCAGCGTGATCACCACCGGCGAGCCGGAGGCGGCCTATCAGCAGAGCGGCCTCAACCGCTATTCCATGTCGGACATTATGCGCCCGTTCGAACTCACCGCGCAGATGTGCCGCATGTACTGGATGACGCCGATGATCCTTTACTGGGCGCGTCGCCAGCCAAAAGAGGTGATGGGCCATTTCGCGCGCGCCTATGGCGAATGGCTTGCCGCGCCGCTGCCCAATGGAGGTCTCTGATGGAAGGACAAACGCTGCTGACTGCAGGCGTGATCTATCTGGTGGCGGCGGTGCTGATCGTGCCCATCGCCGCGCGTCTCGGCATTGGCGCGGTGCTGGGCTACCTGGTGGCCGGCATCGCTATTGGCCCCTGGGGGCTGGGCTTTATCAGCGACGTCGAGGAGATCCTGCATTTCTCGGAGCTGGGCGTGGTGTTCCTGATGTTTATCATCGGGCTGGAGCTGAATCCGTCGAAGCTCTGGGCGCTGCGGCGTTCGATTTTCGGCGTTGGCGCGGCGCAGGTGCTGATCTCCGCTGGCATCCTCGGCGCGCTGCTGTGGCTGAGCGACTTTAGCTGGCAGGCCGCGGTGATTGGCGGCATCGGCCTCGCTATGTCCTCGACCGCGATGGCGCTGCAGCTGATGCGCGACAAAGGCATGAACCGCAGCGAGGCGGGGCAGCTCGGCTTTTCAGTGCTGCTGTTCCAGGACCTGGCGGTGATTCCGGCGCTGGCGCTGGTGCCGCTGCTGGCGGGCAGCGACAGCGGCAATATCGACTGGATGAAGATCGGCATGAAGGTGCTGGCCTTCGCCGGCATGCTGGTGGGCGGACGCTACCTGCTGCGGCCGATTTTCCGCTTTATCGCCGCCTCCGGCGTGCGCGAGGTCTTTACCGCCGCCGCGCTGCTGCTGGTGCTGGGCTCGGCGCTGTTTATGGACGCCCTCGGGCTGTCGATGGCGCTGGGCACCTTTATCGCTGGCATTCTGCTGGCGGAAAGCGAGTATCGCCACGAACTGGAAGTCGCCATCGATCCCTTTAAGGGACTGCTGCTCGGGCTGTTCTTTATCTCCGTCGGCATGGCGCTTAACCTCGGCGTGCTCTATACCCATATTCTAGAGATCCTGCTCGGCGTGCTGATTCTGGTCACGGTGAAGACGCTGGTGCTCTATGTGCTGGCGCGGGTCTACGGCCTGCGCAGCTCCGAGCGTCAGCAGTTCGCCGGCGTGCTGAGCCAGGGCGGCGAATTCGCCTTTGTGCTCTTTTCCGCCGCCTCGTCGGCGCGCCTGTTCGCCGGCGATCAGCTGCCGCTGCTGCTGGTGACGGTCACGCTGTCGATGATGACCACGCCGCTGCTGATGCAGGCGATCGATAAGCTGCTGGCGCGGCGCTTCAATGAAGTGGACGAAGATGGCGAAAAGCCGTTCGTGGAGGATGACCAGCCGCAGGTAATCGTGGTGGGCTTCGGCCGAATGGGGCAGGTGGTGGGCCGTCTGCTGATGGCCAATAATAAAAGGATCACGGTGCTGGAGCGCGACATCAGCGCGGTCAGCCTGATGCGCAAGTACGGCTACAAGGTTTACTATGGCGATGCCACCGAGCTGGAGCTGCTGCGCGCCGCCGGCGCGGCCAGCGCGCAGTCGATCGTCATCACCTGCAACGAGCCGGAAGATACCATGGCGATCGTGCATCTCTGTCAGCAGCATTTCCCGCAGCTGGAGATCGTGGCGCGGGCGCGCGGACGCGTCGAGGCGCACGAGCTGCTGCTGGCGGGCGTCACGCAGTTCTCGCGTGAAACCTTCTCTAGCGCGCTGGAACTGGGACGCAAGGCGCTGATTTCGGTCGGCATGCATCCACACCAGGCGCAGCGCGCGCAGCTGCACTTCCGCCGTCTCGATATGCGCATGCTGCGCGAGCTGATGCCAAACCACACGGACAACGCCCAGATCTCTCGCGTACGCGAGGCGCGGCGCGAGCTGGAGGATATTTTCCAGCGCGAGATGCAGCATGAGAGACGGCAGATAGACGACTGGGACGAAGATCAGTAACAGCAAACAGGTTAACTACTATGCGTAAAAGATTTATTGCCGGTGCGGTTTGCCCGCACTGTCAGGAAAAAGACACGCTGGCGATGTGGCGAGAAAACAACGTTGACGTCGTAGAGTGCGTAAAGTGCGGACACCAGATGCGCGAGGCGGATAAGCAGGTTCGCGATCAGGTTCGCAGCCAGGAGCAAGTGATCGGTATTTTCCATCCCGAGTAGCGAAATGGCGCAGCTTTTTTTACGCTTAAACTTACAGCGGGATTGAATTCCGATACAATCGGCGCCACTAACGCTGAGGTTAATCGCATCGCGCAAGAGGCGATCTCAGCCCCGAACCTTTCTGGTTGGTGTTATTGCACGTAAGAATAGACCAATGAGACGGGATCTTAGTTCTCAACGGTTAGGAGATATCATGAAAGTAGCAAAAGACCTGGTGGTGAGCCTGGCCTATCAGGTACGTACAGAAGATGGTGTGTTGGTTGACGAGTCGCCGGTAAGTGCGCCGTTAGACTATCTGCACGGTCATGGTTCCCTGATTTCTGGTCTGGAAAAAGCGCTGGAAAATCACGATGTCGGCGACAAGTTTGACGTGCATATTCCGGCTAACGATGCATACGGCCAGTACGACGACAACCTGGTGCAGCGCGTACCTAAAGACGTCTTTATGGGCGTTGACGAACTGCAGGTTGGCATGCGCTTCCTGGCGGAAACCGATCAGGGTCCGGTTCCGGTCGAAATCACCGAAGTGGAAGACGAGCACGTCGTGGTTGACGGCAACCACATGCTGGCGGGTCAGAACCTGAACTTCAACGTGGAAGTCGTCGCGATCCGCGAAGCGACCCCGGAAGAGCTGGCGCACGGCCACGTTCACGGCGAGCACGGTCACGACCATGACCACGATCATGACCATGGTCACGATCACGGCAATGGCGGCTGCGGCAGTCACGGCGGTTGCGGCTGCAACCACTAAGCCACCCAGATTTCAAAGGCCACCTTCGAGGTGGCTTTTTTTTGCCTTTGCGATCGAAGAATGCGCGAGCAACGCGGCATCGCTGCTGCGCAGCCATTCTGGACAGATCAATAATGCGGAGGCGGCGTCTCTTCCGACTGCGACGCCACCATCGACGGCGCGGCCGCTTTCAGCTTATCCAGCAACAGGCGCTGCTGCTCGCGCATTTTCGCCATTTCCAGCTCATGCTGCACCACCGTCTGATTAAGCTGATCGATGGTCAGCTCCTGGAAGGCCAGCTTGCTTTCCAGCGCTTCAAGCCGTTGTTCCCACTCTGATTGTTGCATGACCTCTCCTTATAGTACGACGCTGCGAATCTCGCATCAGGCGCTGATTCTACGGCTTCTCCTGTAGGAATCACCCGATTTCTTTGCCGCCTCGCCTGTGAAGGGTTGAATAACGCCTTTTGCAGCATCATCTCTGATGAAACTTCCTGATGCAAAAAAGGTCGGAGGAGAACCGGGTAATTACGCTGCGGGAGTGTTCGCCGCTGCCGCGTACAGTTATAGTGTGGAGCTTTAGTCCGCAATAATTCCCGAGGTGAGACGCTTCGGTTTTGGAGAAAGGATGAAATCACTGTTTAAAGTCACAATGTTAGCCACCACCATGGCCATCGCGCTGAACGCGCCGCTGGCAATGGCAGCCGAAACGACCGCAGCGCCTGCTGCGAGCGATGCGGCACCGCAGGCGCCGAAAAATGCGGCCTTCAAAAATGAAGACCAGCAATCAGCTTACGCTCTTGGCGCCTCACTGGGTCGCTACATGGACAACTCCCTGAAGGAACAGGAGAAACTGGGCATCAAGCTGGACAAAGATCAGCTGATCGCGGGCGTTCAGGATGCGTTCGGCGGCAAGAGCAAACTCTCCGATCAAGAGATCGAGCAGACCCTGCAGGCCTTTGAAGGCCGCGTGAAAGGCGCCGCGCAGGCGAAGATGGAAAAAGACGCGAAAGAGAACGCCGATAAAGGCACCGCTTTCGCCGACAAGTTCGCCAAAGAGAGCGGCGTGAAGAAAACCGAATCCGGCCTGCTGTATAAAGTAGAGAAAGAAGGCAGCGGTGACGCGCCGAAAGACAGCGATACCGTTGTCGTGAACTACAAAGGCACCCTGATCGACGGCACCGAGTTCGACAACTCCTATACGCGCGGTGAACCGCTCTCTTTCCGTCTCGACGGCGTGATTCCGGGCTGGACCGAAGGTCTGAAGCACGTGAAGAAAGGCGGTAAAATCAAGCTGGTGATCCCGCCGCAGCTCGCCTACGGCAAAAACGGCGTGCCGGGCATTCCGGCTAACTCGACGCTGGTGTTCGATGTTGAACTGCTCGACATCAAGCCGGCGCCTAAAGCAGACGAGAAAGCGCAGGCGCCAGCCGCCGACGCGAAGAAATCTCAATAATCTGTCTGCCGCCGCCTTCGGGCGGCGGTTTCATTTCCGGCCTGCGACAAAGCTCTGGCATAAGCGTGCGACATTTGCCAGACTATCCTCTGCATAACTTTCCCAATAAAAAGAGTCTGCCCGCTGCGCTGAGACAGGCTCCAGCCATTTAGGGTAATGTCTTCGATGTCAAATCCATTCAATCCCGGCGAACTGAGCGACTTCGATTTACTGGAGCAGCGTCCCTTCGAGCAGACGGACTACGATATCCTCCGATCCTATGAGTCGGTAGTCGATGGCCTGGCGATGCTGATTGGTTCGCACTGCGAAATCGTGCTGCATTCGCTGGAAGATCTGAAGTGTTCGGCGGTACGCATCGCCAACGGCGAGCATACCGGCCGTAAAGTGGGCTCGCCGATTACCGATCTGGCGCTGCGCATGCTGCATGATATGCACGGCGCAGACAGCAACGTTTCTCGCGCCTATTTCACCCGCGCCAAAAGCGGCGTGCTGATGAAGTCGGTCACCATCGCGATACGCAATCGGCAGCAGCGCGTCATTGGGCTGTTGTGCATCAACATGAACCTCGATGTGCCGTTCTCGCAGATTATGTCAACCTTTATGCCGCCGGAGATGCACCAGGTCGATTCGAACGTGAATTTCGCCAGCTCGGTGGAAGATCTGGTGACGCAGACGCTGGAGTTCACCATCGAAGAGGTGAGTGCCGATCGCAATGTTTCTAATAACGCCAAGAATCGTCAGATCGTGCTGAATCTCTATGAGAAAGGCATCTTCGATATCAAAGACGCTATCAACCAGGTCGCGGATCGCCTCAATATCTCTAAGCACACCGTCTATCTCTATATTCGCCAGTTCAAGAACGGCGATTTCCAGGGGCAGGAGCGCTAATGCGTTACACCCTGCTGGTGACCGGGCCGGCCTACGGCACGCAGCAGGCGAGCAGCGCCTTGCTGTTCGCCCGCGCGCTGCTGGCCGCAGGTCATCAGCTGCAGAGCGTTTTTTTCTATCGCGAGGGCGTGCTGAACGCCAACGAGCTTACCGCGCCGGCCAGCGATGAAGCGGATATCGTGCGCGCCTGGCTGGAGCTGCATCAGGAACAGGGCGTGGCGCTGAATATCTGCGTGGCCGCCGCGCTGCGTCGCGGCGTCACCGACGCGCAGGAGGCGGAGCGGCTGCAGCTGGCGGGCAGCAATCTGCAGCCGGGATTTGAACTCAGCGGGCTGGGCGCGCTGGCGGAAGCCGCGCTCGGCTGCGATCGCCTGGTGCAGTTTTAATGAACCGCGTCGCTTTTGTGTTTACCCGCGCGCCGCACGGCAGCAGCGCTGGCCGCGAGGGACTCGACGCCGCGCTGGCCACCGGCGCGCTAAGCGAGTCGATAGGGCTGTTCTTTATCGGCGACGGCGTTCTGCAGCTTATGCCTGACCAGCAGCCGGAGAAGATCCTCGCGCGCAATCATGCCGCCACGTTTGGCGTACTGGCGCTGTATGATATCGAGCAGTGCTATATCAGCCGCGAAGCGCTGCGCGAACGCGGCCTGGCGGAAGAGGGCGCGCGCGTAATGGATGTCGGCATTCTGGATGCGGCGGCGCTGCGGCAGCAGCTGGCGACCTACGATCGCATCATCACCTTTTAAGAGCGCGCTATGCTGCACACCTTAATGCATTCACCTTATTACAGCGACTTCGACACGCTGCTGCTCTTGCTGACGGCAGAGGACGATTTGCTGCTGCTGCAGGATGGCGTGCTGGGCGCGCTGGAAGGCAGCAGCGCGTTAAGCCGCTTGCTGACGTCGCCCTCAACGCTGTGGGTGCTGACGGAAGACGTGATCGCGCGCGGCCTTGCTGGTCAAATTTCAGCCAAAATAAGGCCGGTAGACTATACTGGTTTCGTCACGCTCACTGAAAAACATCGGCAGCAAATGACCTGGTAATGCCTAAAGCCTGGTTATTTCTTGACACCCTATTGGCTCAGCCCTAAAATTCTGCGTCCTCGTAGTTATACGGGGCGATTTATTACGTGTTTACGAAGCAAAAGCAAATCCAGGAGCTATTTAATGGCAACAGTTAACCAGCTGGTTCGCAAACCACGCGTACGCAAAGTTGCAAAGAGCAACGTGCCTGCGCTGGAAGCTTGCCCGCAAAAACGTGGTGTTTGTACCCGTGTGTACACCACCACTCCGAAAAAACCGAACTCCGCACTGCGTAAAGTTTGCCGTGTTCGTCTGACTAACGGTTTTGAAGTTACCTCCTATATCGGCGGTGAAGGTCATAACCTGCAGGAACACTCCGTGATCCTGATCCGTGGCGGTCGTGTTAAAGACCTGCCAGGTGTGCGTTACCACACCGTTCGTGGCGCGCTGGACTGCTCAGGTGTTAAAGACCGTAAGCAGGCTCGCTCCAAGTACGGCGTGAAGAAGCCAAAGGCTTAATGGTTCTCCGTTAAGTAAGGCCAAACGTTTTAACTTAAATGTCAAACTAAACTCGTAGAGTTTTGGACAATCCTGAATTAACAACGGAGTATTTCCATGCCACGTCGTCGCGTCATTGGTCAGCGTAAAATCCTGCCGGATCCTAAGTTCGGATCAGAGCTGCTGGCCAAATTTGTAAATATCCTGATGGTAGATGGTAAAAAATCTACTGCTGAATCAATCGTTTATACTGCGCTTGAGACCCTGGCTCAGCGTTCTGGTAAAAACGAGCTGGAAGCCTTTGAAGTAGCCCTCGAAAACGTACGTCCGACTGTCGAAGTTAAGTCACGTCGCGTTGGTGGTTCTACCTATCAGGTACCAGTAGAAGTCCGTCCGGTTCGTCGTAATGCTCTGGCAATGCGTTGGATCGTAGAAGCTGCTCGTAAACGCGGTGATAAATCTATGGCTCTCCGCCTGGCGAACGAACTTTCTGACGCTGCAGAAAACAAAGGTACTGCAGTTAAGAAACGTGAAGACGTTCACCGCATGGCAGAAGCCAACAAGGCGTTCGCTCACTACCGCTGGTAATCGCCACGTAGTTGTTGTTAAACCAGCGGGCGTGCAAAATGCTAACCCGCTGGGTTCGACTAATTTTGAACGTCCGAGAATCAGAGGAATCAAATGGCTCGTACAACACCCATTGCGCGCTACCGTAACATTGGTATCAGCGCACACATCGACGCCGGTAAAACCACGACGACCGAGCGCATCCTGTTCTACACCGGTGTTAACCACAAAATCGGTGAAGTACACGATGGCGCAGCGACCATGGACTGGATGGCGCAAGAGCAGGAGCGTGGTATCACCATCACGTCTGCAGCGACCACCGCATTCTGGTCCGGTATGGCTAAGCAGTTTGAGCCGCACCGTATCAACATCATCGACACCCCTGGACACGTTGACTTCACCATCGAAGTAGAACGTTCAATGCGTGTGCTCGATGGCGCAGTAATGGTTTACTGTGCTGTAGGTGGCGTGCAGCCGCAGTCTGAGACCGTATGGCGTCAGGCAAACAAATACAAAGTTCCGCGTATTGCGTTCGTTAACAAAATGGACCGTATGGGCGCGAACTTCCTGAAAGTTGTTGGTCAGATCGAATCCCGTCTGGGCGCGACTCCGGTTCCGCTGCAGCTGGCTATCGGCGCTGAAGAGAACTTCACCGGCGTTGTTGACCTGATCAAAATGAAAGCCATCAACTGGAACGATGCCGACCAGGGCGTTACCTTCGTTTACGAAGATATCCCGGCCGACATGCAGGAACTGGCTGAAGAGTGGCGCGGCAAGCTGATCGAAGCGGCAGCAGAAGCTTCTGAAGAGCTGATGGAGAAATTCTTCAGCGGCGAAGAGCTGAGCGAAGAAGAGATCAAAACCGCTCTGCGTCAGCGCGTACTGCGCAACGAAATCATCCTGGTTACCTGTGGTTCTGCGTTCAAGAACAAAGGTGTTCAGGCAATGCTGGATGCCGTGGTTGAATACCTGCCGGCACCGACTGACGTTCCTGCGATCAACGGTATGCTGGACGACGGTAAAGACACGCCTGCTGAGCGTCACGCTGACGACAGCGAGCCGTTCTCTGCGCTGGCGTTCAAAATCGCCAACGACCCGTTCGTGGGCAACCTGACCTTCTTCCGCGTCTACTCTGGCGTGGTTAACTCAGGTGACACCGTACTGAACTCCGTGAAATCCGCACGTGAGCGTTTCGGCCGTATCGTACAGATGCACGCCAACAAACGTGAAGAGATCAGCGAAGTTCGCGCGGGCGACATCGCGGCTGCGATCGGTCTGAAAGACGTGATCACCGGTGACACCCTGTGTGACCCGAGCAACCCGATTATCCTGGAACGCATGGAGTTCCCGGAGCCGGTAATCTCTATCGCCGTTGAGCCGAAAACCAAAGCTGACCAGGAAAAAATGGGTCTGGCTCTGGGCCGTCTGGCTAAAGAAGACCCGTCATTCCGCGTATGGACTGACGAAGAGTCTAACCAGACCATCATCGCCGGTATGGGTGAGCTGCACCTCGACATCATCGTTGACCGCATGAAGCGCGAATTCAACGTTGAAGCGAACGTGGGCAAACCGCAGGTTGCTTACCGCGAAGCGATTCGCTCTAAAGTTACCGACATCGAAGGTAAACACGCCAAGCAGTCTGGTGGTCGCGGTCAGTATGGTCATGTTGTTATCGACATGTACCCGCTGGAGCCGGGTTCAAACCCGAAAGGCTACGAATTTGTCAACGATATCAAAGGTGGTGTGATTCCTGGCGAATACATCCCTGCGGTTGACAAAGGCATCCAGGAACAGCTGAAATCTGGCCCGCTGGCAGGTTATCCGGTTGTTGATCTGGGCGTGCGTCTGCACTTCGGTTCTTACCATGACGTGGACTCCTCAGAGCTGGCGTTTAAACTGGCCGCTTCTATCGCCTTCAAAGATGGCTTTAAGAAAGCACAGCCGGTACTGCTTGAGCCGATCATGAAGGTTGAAGTAGAGACTCCGGAAGAGAACACCGGTGACGTCATCGGTGACCTTAGCCGTCGTCGTGGTATGCTGAAAGGGCAGGAATCTAACGCTACCGGCGTTCAGATTCACGCTGAAGTTCCGCTGTCTGAAATGTTCGGATACGCGACGCAGTTGCGTTCTCTGACTAAAGGCCGTGCTTCTTACTCCATGGAGTTCCTGAAGTACGATGATGCGCCGAACAACGTCGCTCAGGCCGTTATTGAAGCTCGTAGCAAATAAGGCTACGGTTTAAAAATTGTGAACAGATGCCTTCATCAATGATGAAGGCATAACAGTAAGGATTATCGCCATGGCGAAAGAGCAATTTCAACGTAACAAACTGCACGTAAACGTGGGCACCATCGGTCACGTTGACCACGGTAAAACCACCCTGACTGCAGCAATCACCACCGTTCTGGCTAAAACCTACGGCGGCCAGGCTCGCGCATTCGACCAGATCGATAACGCGCCGGAAGAGAAAGCACGTGGTATCACCATCAACACCTCTCACGTTGAGTATGAAACCCCGTCTCGCCACTACGCGCACGTTGACTGCCCGGGCCACGCCGACTATGTGAAAAACATGATCACCGGCGCGGCGCAGATGGACGGCGCTATCCTGGTTGTTGCTGCGACTGACGGCCCGATGCCGCAGACCCGTGAGCACATCCTGCTGGGTCGTCAGGTTGGCGTTCCGTACATCATCGTGTTCCTGAACAAGTGCGACATGGTTGATGACGAAGAGCTGCTGGAACTGGTTGAGATGGAAGTCCGTGACCTGCTGTCACAGTACGACTTCCCGGGCGACGACACCCCGATCGTTCGCGGTTCTGCGCTGAAAGCGCTGGAAGGCGACGCTGAGTGGGAAGCGAAGATCGTTGAGCTGGCTGGCCACCTGGATACCTACATCCCGGATCCGGTTCGCGCAATCGACCTGCCGTTCCTACTGCCGATCGAAGACGTATTCTCAATCTCTGGCCGTGGTACCGTTGTTACCGGTCGTGTTGAGCGCGGCATCGTGAAAGTCGGCGACGAAGTTGAAATCGTGGGCATCAAAGACACCGCGAAATCAACCTGTACCGGCGTTGAAATGTTCCGCAAACTGCTGGATCAGGGTCAGGCTGGTGAGAACGTCGGCGTTCTGCTGCGTGGTATCAAGCGTGAAGAGATCGAGCGTGGCCAGGTTCTGGCTAAGCCGGGCTCAATCAAGCCGCACACCACTTTCGTGTCAGAAGTCTACGTTCTGTCCAAAGAAGAAGGCGGTCGTCACACTCCGTTCTTCAAAGGCTACCGTCCGCAGTTCTACTTCCGTACTACTGACGTGACTGGCAACATCGAACTGCCGGAAGGCGTTGAGATGGTAATGCCGGGCGACAACATCAAAATGACCGTTACTCTGATCCATCCGATCGCGATGGACCAGGGTCTGCGCTTCGCAATCCGCGAAGGCGGCCGTACCGTTGGTGCGGGCGTTGTTGCTGAAGTTATCGCTTAATTGCGTTAGCCAGGTGGCCTTCGGGCCACCAGAGCAGAAAAGAGCACTTCGGTGCTCTTTTTTTATGTCTGAAACCTGCTCAGGCCACCTTATCCACACTAATCTTAGGTTTGAAATAAAAACGATTCTCATTTAATCTTTGATCATAAAACGATCGAGGTGAGCAGTAAATGTACGTCTGTTTGTGTAACGCCGTCAGTGACAAAACCCTTCGCGAGGCGGTTCGCCGCTATCAGCCTAAATCTATCCAGCAGCTGCGCCAGCTTGTTCCGGTCGGAAAGCAGTGCGGCAAGTGCATTCGCGTAGCGCGAGAAATCATGGAAGACGAACTGCAAAACGTGCCGCTCTATAAAGAGATCGCCTAATCCTCCCTACGCGCTGGCCTTAATACCCACAAATTTTGTCGCGTTTTTTTGACTTCTTTTTATCCGCATCTACGCTCTAATTTAACTGGAAGCGGAGGAAGCAAAATGAAGGGCGACATTAAAATCATAAGCCATCTCAATAAATTGCTGGGAAATGAACTGGTTGCCATCAACCAGTACTTTCTTCATGCGCGGATGTTTAAAAACTGGGGTCTGATGCGCCTCAACGACACGGAGTACCATGAATCCATCGACGAGATGAAGCACGCTGATAAATATATCGAGCGCATTCTGTTTCTGGAGGGGATTCCCAACCTGCAGGATTTAGGCCGGCTGCGGATTGGCGAAGATGTGGAGGAGATGCTGCGCTCGGATCTTCAGCTGGAGCTGGAAGGGGCGAAAGACCTGCGCGAAGCTATTGCCTACGCCGATAAGGTGCATGACTACGTCAGCCGCGACATGATGATCGAAATCCTCGCGGATGAAGAGCACCATATCGACTGGATTGAAACCGAGCTCGATCTCATCAACAAGCTGGGCATTCAGAACTACCTGCAGGCGCAAATCCGGGAAAGAGACGAAGAGTAGAGCAGCCGTGAAGCACACCTTAAAAGAGCCCGTTTTCGCCGCCAGATAGCGAGAGCGGGCTTGTGTCTTTTTACCTAATCCTGATGCACACATCCGCCTCTACTCCGCTTCGCCACGTTCTGCCGCAATAATACCGCTATAAAATAAGGTTAAAAACAGAACACGGGTTGCTTCCTGAGCAGATTTACGTATAATGCGCGGGCTTGCCAATATTAGCAGGCGCGATTCGAGCAGAATCGCAGGCGGCAGCATGTTAGGTCGCCTGACAATACTCCCAATTGTGGAGTTATATGCTGAACGATTACACTCTCCCATCAATCGTAATGGGTGCGAGTAGTAATTTTTTTCGTCTATAAAAAGTTTGGAGCTCTGGTCTCATGCAGAACCAAAGAATCCGTATCCGTCTTAAAGCGTTTGATCATCGTCTGATCGATCAATCAACCGCGGAAATCGTTGAGACCGCCAAGCGCACTGGTGCGCAGGTTCGTGGTCCGATCCCGCTGCCGACTCGCAAAGAGCGCTTCACCGTTCTGATCTCTCCGCACGTTAACAAAGATGCGCGCGATCAGTACGAAATCCGCACTCACAAGCGTCTGGTAGACATCGTTGAGCCAACTGAAAAAACCGTTGATGCTCTGATGCGTCTGGATCTGGCTGCCGGTGTAGACGTGCAGATCAGCCTGGGTTAATCAGGTCATCGAGCGATTGAGAGGTTGATACAATGATTGGTTTAGTCGGTAAAAAAGTGGGCATGACCCGCGTCTTCACTGAAGACGGCGTTTCAATCCCAGTAACCGTAATCGAAGTTGAAGCAAACCGCGTTACTCAGGTCAAAGGCCTGGAGAACGATGGTTACCAGGCAATCCAGGTTACCACCGGTGCGAAAAAAGCGAACCGTGTGACCAAACCTGAAGCTGGTCATTTTGCTAAAGCTGGCGTTGAAGCCGGCCGTGGTCTGTGGGAATTCCTCACCGTTGAAGGTGAAGAGTACTCAGTTGGCCAGAGCATCAGTGTTGAAATTTTCGCTGACGTTAAAAAAGTAGACGTTACCGGTACCTCTAAAGGTAAAGGTTTCGCAGGTACCGTTAAGCGCTGGAACTTCCGTACCCAGGACGCTACCCACGGTAACTCCCTTTCTCACCGCGTTCCGGGTTCTATCGGTCAGAACCAGACTCCGGGCAAAGTGTTCAAGGGCAAGAAAATGGCAGGTCAGCTGGGTAATGAGCGCGTAACCGTTCAGAGCCTGGATGTGGTACGTGTTGACGCTGAGCGCAACCTGCTGCTGGTGAAAGGTGCTGTCCCGGGTGCGACCGGCAGCGACCTGATCGTTAAACCAGCTGTGAAGGCGTAAGGGGATAGCAATGGAATTAGTACTGAAAGACGCGCAGAGCGCGCTGACTGTTTCCGAAACTACCTTCGGTCGTGATTTCAACGAAGCGCTGGTTCACCAGGTTGTTGTTGCTTACGCTGCAGGCGCCCGTCAGGGTACCCGCGCGCAGAAAACGCGTGCTGAAGTAACTGGTTCGGGCAAAAAGCCCTGGCGCCAGAAAGGCACCGGCCGTGCGCGTTCAGGTTCTGTAAAGAGCCCGATCTGGCGTTCAGGTGGCGTGACCTTCGCTGCGCGTCCGCAGGACCACAGTCAAAAAGTTAACAAAAAGATGTACCGCGGCGCGCTGAAAAGCATCCTGTCCGAGCTGGTACGTCAAGATCGTCTGATCGTTGTCGAGACGTTCTCTGTAGAAGCACCGAAAACCAAGCTGCTGGTACAGAAACTGAAAGACATGGCGCTGGAAGACGTGCTGATCATCACCGGTGAACTGGATGAGAATCTGTTCCTGGCTGCCCGCAACCTGTACAAGGTTGACGTGCGCGATGCAGCGGGTATCGACCCAGTTAGCCTGATCGCCTTCGACAAAGTCGTTATGACTGCTGATGCAGTTAAGCAAGTTGAGGAGATGCTGGCATGATCCGTGAAGAACGTCTGCTGAAAGTACTGCGCGCGCCGCACGTATCTGAAAAAGCGTCTGCTGCGATGGAAAAAACCAACACCATCGTTCTCAAAGTTGCTAAAGACGCGACCAAAGCAGAGATCGTTGCTGCTGTTGAAAAACTGTTCGAAGTAGAAGTTAAAGACGTGAATACCCTGGTTGTTAAAGGGAAAACTAAGCGTCACGGACAGCGTATCGGTCGTCGCAGCGACTGGAAAAAAGCTTACGTCACCCTGAAGGAAGGCCAGAACCTGGACTTCGTCGGCGGCGCTGAGTAAGTCGGAGGAGAAAGACAATGGCAGTTGTTAAATGTAAACCGACATCTCCGGGTCGTCGCCACGTCGTTAAAGTGGTAAACCCTGAGCTGCACAAGGGCAAACCTTTTGCCCCGCTGATCGAAAAGAACAGCAAATCCGGTGGTCGTAACAACAATGGTCGTATCACTACCCGTCATATCGGTGGTGGTCACAAGCAGGCTTACCGTATTGTTGACTTTAAACGCAACAAAGACGGTATCCCGGCAGTTGTTGAGCGTCTTGAGTACGATCCGAACCGTTCTGCGAACATCGCACTGGTTCTGTACAAAGACGGCGAGCGCCGTTATATCCTGGCCCCTAAAGGCCTGAAAGCCGGCGACCAGATTCAGTCTGGCGTTGATGCTGCGATCAAAGCAGGTAACACCCTGCCGATGCGTAACATCCCGGTGGGTTCTACTGTGCACAACGTAGAAATGAAGCCGGGCAAAGGCGGTCAGATCGCTCGCTCTGCTGGCGCTTACGTGCAGATCGTTGCGCGTGAAGGCTCCTACGTTACCCTGCGTCTGCGTTCAGGCGAAATGCGTAAAATCGAAGCTGATTGCCGCGCAACCCTGGGCGAAGTCGGCAACGCTGAGCATATGCTGCGCGTGCTGGGTAAAGCTGGTGCAACTCGTTGGCGTGGTGTTCGTCCGACCGTTCGCGGTACCGCGATGAACCCAGTAGATCACCCGCACGGTGGTGGTGAAGGTCGTAACTTTGGTAAGCACCCGGTAACTCCGTGGGGCGTTCAGACCAAAGGTAAGAAGACCCGTAGCAACAAGCGTACTGATAAATTTATCGTACGTCGCCGTAGCAAATAATTTTAGAGGATAAGCCATGCCACGTTCTCTCAAGAAAGGTCCTTTTATTGACCTGCACTTGCTGAAGAAGGTAGAGAAAGCGGTGGAAAGCGGAGACAAGAAGCCCCTGCGCACCTGGTCCCGTCGTTCAACGATCTTCCCTAACATGATCGGTTTGACCATCGCTGTCCATAATGGTCGTCAGCACGTTCCTGTCTTTGTTTCCGACGAAATGGTCGGCCACAAGCTGGGTGAATTTGCACCGACACGTACTTATCGCGGCCACGCTGCTGATAAGAAAGCCAAGAAGAAATAAGTAGGAGGAAGAGATGGAAACTATTGCTCAACATCGCCATGCTCGTTCTTCTGCTCAGAAGGTTCGCCTTGTTGCTGACCTGATTCGCGGTAAGAAAGTGTCGCAGGCTCTGGATATTCTGACCTACACCAACAAGAAAGCGGCTGTACTGGTTAAGAAGGTCCTGGAATCTGCCATTGCTAACGCCGAACACAACGATGGCGCTGATATCGACGATCTGAAAGTCGCGAAAATTTTCGTAGACGAAGGCCCGAGCATGAAGCGCATTATGCCGCGTGCTAAAGGTCGTGCAGATCGCATCCTGAAGCGCACCAGCCACATTACTGTGGTTGTGTCCGATCGCTGAGACTCTGGAGACTAGCAATGGGTCAGAAAGTACATCCTAATGGTATTCGCCTGGGTATTGTAAAACCATGGAACTCTACCTGGTTTGCGAACACCAAAGAATTCGCTGACAACCTGGACAGCGATTTTAAAGTTCGTCAGTTCCTGACTAAAGAACTGGCAAAAGCGTCTGTATCCCGCATCGTTATCGAGCGTCCGGCTAAGAGCATCCGTGTGACCATTCACACCGCTCGCCCGGGTATCGTTATCGGTAAAAAGGGTGAAGACGTAGAGAAACTGCGCACGGTCGTCGCGAACATCGCTGGCGTACCTGCACAGATCAATATCGCCGAAGTCCGTAAGCCGGAACTGGACGCGAAACTGGTTGCTGACAGCATCACTTCACAGCTGGAGCGTCGCGTGATGTTCCGTCGTGCGATGAAGCGTGCTGTTCAGAACGCCATGCGTCTGGGCGCTAAAGGTATCAAAGTTGAAGTTAGCGGCCGTCTGGGTGGCGCTGAGATCGCACGTACCGAATGGTACCGTGAAGGTCGCGTACCGCTGCACACTCTGCGTGCTGACATTGACTACAACACCTCTGAAGCGCACACCACTTATGGTGTAATCGGCGTTAAGGTATGGATCTTCAAAGGCGAGATCCTGGGTGGTATGGCTGCTGTTGAACAACCGGAACCGGCTGCTCAACCTAAAAAGCAGCAGCGTAAAGGCCGTAAGTAAGGAGAGTCGCTGATGTTACAACCAAAGCGTACAAAATTCCGTAAAGTGCACAAAGGCCGCAACCGCGGTCTGGCGCAGGGTACGGATGTTAGCTTCGGTACTTTCGGTCTGAAAGCTGTTGGCCGTGGTCGTCTGACTGCTCGTCAGATCGAAGCAGCACGTCGTGCTATGACCCGTGCAGTTAAGCGTCAAGGTAAGATCTGGATCCGTGTATTCCCGGACAAACCGATCACCGAGAAGCCGCTGGAAGTGCGTATGGGTAAAGGTAAGGGTAACGTGGAGTATTGGGTTGCCCTGATTCAGCCTGGTAAAGTCCTGTATGAAATGGACGGCGTACCAGAAGAGCTGGCCCGTGAAGCCTTCAAGCTGGCAGCAGCAAAACTGCCTATCAAAACCACCTTTGTTACTAAGACGGTGATGTAATGAAAGCAACAGAGCTGCGTGAAAAAAGCGTTGAAGAGCTGAACACTGAGCTGCTTAATCTGCTGCGTGAGCAATTTAACCTGCGCATGCAGGCAGCATCTGGCCAACTGCAGCAGACCCATCTGCTGAAACAGGTTCGCCGTGATGTTGCACGCGTTAAGACTTTACTGACTGAGAAGGCGGGTGCGTAATGACCGATAAAATCCGTACTCTGCAAGGTCGTGTTGTTAGTGACAAAATGCAGAAATCTGCAGTTGTCGCTATCGAGCGTTTCGTGAAACACCCGATCTACGGTAAATTCATTAAGCGTACGACTAAGCTGCACATCCATGACGAGAACAACGAATGCGGTATTGGTGACGTGGTTGAAATCCGCGAAACCCGTCCGCTGTCCAAGACCAAATCCTGGACTCTGGTTCGCGTCATCGAGAAAGCCGTTCTGTAACAGGAACTGTTTTTTCTGAAGAAACCCTCTGCCTCGGCAGAGGGTTTTTTTTTGCCTGTTATTCACCCCATTCCCAATAATGGCTAAATTATCGCCTGCCGACCTGTTCATAATGGCTAACGCTTGTGCTGCGGCGAGGGCGCCGCACTCTGTTTCTCATTTGGACAAGGAAGCGTAGCGTGAAAAAGGAATCCCCCGACCGGCTTCGTCGGTCTCTGCTTAGCGTGCCGCTGCTGGCGGCGATCCCTTCTGTTGGCCTGGCGAAAAAAGAGGCGATACTATCGACCCTTCACTCACCGCAGCAGAAGGGGAATGGGATGCAACGGACTCTGTTATTAAGAAATGCTGAGAGGGTCGTCTGTATGGATGATGCGCGCCGCGAGATTCGCAATGGCAGCATCTACATAAAAGGCGACAAAATTGAGGCGGTCGGTACAGCGGACGAGCTGCCGCAAAGCGCAGACGAGATTATCGACCTGCGCGGGCACATCGTGGTGCCGGGCCTGATCAATACGCATCATCATATGTATCAAAGCCTCACCCGCGTCGTGCCATCGGTGCAAAACGGCGAGCTGTTCAACTGGCTGACGCACCTCTATCCCATCTGGCAGAAGCTGACGCCGGAAATGATACATGTCTCCACGCAGACGGCGATGGCCGAGCTAATGCTCTCCGGCTGCACCACAACCAGCGATCATCTTTACGTCTATCCCAACGGCTGCCGGCTCGACGACAGCATCGCGGCGGCGGCGGAGATGGGCATGCGCTTTCACGCCAGCCGCGGCAGCATGAGCGTCGGTCAGAAGCAGGGCGGCCTGCCGCCGGATAGCCTGGTAGAGAAAGAGGCCGCTATCCTCGAGGATACGCAGCGCGTCATTGAGCGTTACCACGACAGCCGTCGCGGCGCCATGCTGCGTATCGTCGTCGCGCCCTGTTCGCCCTTCTCGGTCAGTCGCGAGCTAATGAAGGAGTCCGCGTCACTGGCTCGCCGCTACAACGTCTCTATGCATACCCATCTGGCGGAGAACGACAGCGATATCCGCTACAGCCGCGAGAAGTTCAATATGACGCCGGCGCAGTATGTCGAGGATCTCGGCTGGGTAGGGCACGACGTCTGGCACGCGCACTGCGTGAAGCTTGACGATCACGGCATCGCGCTGTTTGCGCGTACCGGCACCGGCGTGGCGCACTGTCCCTGCTCCAATATGCGTCTCGCCTCCGGTATCGCGCCGATACGGCATATGTGCGACGCGGGCGTGAACGTCGGACTCGGGGTCGACGGCTCCGCCTCTAACGACAGTTCCGACATGATTGGCGAAGCGCGTCAGGCGATGCTGCTGCAGCGGGTCGGCTTCGGCCCCGATGCGATGAGCGCGCGGCAGGCGCTGGAACTGGCGACGCGAGGCGGCGCAAAGGTGCTGAACCGCGATGACATCGGCGTCATTGCGCCCGGCATGCAGGCGGATCTGGCGGTCTTCGATCTTAACCGGCTGGGGCTGGCCGGGGCAGGGCACGATCCGGTTGCGGCGCTGGTCTTCTGCAATCCGGGGCAGGTGGCCTATAGCGTTATTAATGGAAAAGTGGTGGTGCGCAACGGGGAATTGACGGTTATCGACCTGCCGAACGTGCTGCATCGTCATAATCAGCTGGCCGCGCAGCTGATGGCCTAAAGACGCTAAACAGGGAGACAATGGCGAGTGTCGAAAAATAAGGCAGATTACATTTGCTACTGCTGAGACTATTCCCTAGAATACGCCCTCCCTGTTATCAGGGAAAATAAGCGGCTCCATTGCTGAGCCGTTCATTTTTTCTACCCATCTGTGAGAACCGGTGTTATAATGCCGCGCCCTCAAATATGGGGCTTTCTAACGACCTGAATTTTGGGTCCCGAAGTAGTAGTTGACATTAGCGGAGCACTAAAATGATCCAAGAACAGACTATGCTGAACGTCGCCGACAACTCCGGTGCACGTCGCGTAATGTGTATCAAGGTTCTGGGTGGCTCGCACCGTCGCTACGCAGGCGTCGGCGATATCATCAAAGTTACCATCAAGGAAGCAATTCCGCGTGGTAAGGTGAAAAAAGGTGATGTCCTGAAGGCGGTAGTGGTGCGCACCAGGAAGGGTGTTCGTCGCCCGGACGGTTCTGTCATTCGCTTCGATGGTAACGCATGCGTTATTTTGAACAATAACAGCGAGCAGCCAATCGGAACACGTATTTTTGGGCCGGTAACTCGTGAACTTCGTACTGAAAAGTTCATGAAAATTATCTCTCTGGCACCAGAAGTACTCTAAGGAGCGAACAATGGCAGCGAAAATCCGTCGTAACGACGAAGTTATCGTGCTGACCGGCAAAGATAAAGGTAAGCGCGGTAAAGTTAAGAATGTCCTGTCTTCTGGCAAGGTCATCGTTGAAGGCATCAACCTGGTTAAGAAACACCAGAAGCCGGTTCCGGCTCTGAACCAACCAGGTGGCATCGTTGAAAAAGAAGCCGCTATTCAGGTTTCTAACGTTGCGCTTTTCAATGCGGCAACCGGCAAGGCTGACCGTGTAGGCTTTAGATTCGAAGACGGCAAAAAAGTCCGTTTCTTCAAGTCTAACAGCGAAACTATCAAGTAATTTGGAGTAGTACGATGGCGAAACTGCATGATTACTACAAAGACGAAGTAGTCCAGAAACTCATGACAGAGTTTGGCTACACTTCTGTCATGCAAGTCCCTCGGGTCGAGAAGATCACCCTGAACATGGGTGTTGGTGAAGCGATCGCTGACAAGAAACTGCTGGAAAACGCAGCAGCTGACCTGGCAGCAATCTCCGGTCAAAAACCGCTGGTCACCAAAGCACGCAAATCAGTTGCAGGCTTCAAAATCCGTCAGGGCTATCCGATCGGCTGTAAAGTAACTCTGCGCGGCGAGCGCATGTGGGAGTTCTTTGAGCGTCTGATCACCATTGCTGTACCGCGTATCCGCGACTTCCGTGGTTTGTCCGCGAAGTCTTTCGACGGTCGTGGCAACTACAGCATGGGCGTTCGTGAGCAGATCATCTTCCCAGAAATCGACTACGACAAAGTCGATCGCGTTCGTGGTTTGGATATCACCATTACCACTACTGCGAAATCTGATGATGAAGGCCGTGCTCTGCTGACTGCCTTTGACTTCCCGTTCCGCAAGTAAGGTAGGGTTACTTAATGGCTAAGCAATCAATGAAAGCACGCGAAGTTAAGCGTGTGAAATTAGCAGACAAATTCTTCGCAAAACGCGCTGAACTGAAAGCGATCATTTCTGATGTGAACGCAACCGACGAAGATCGTTGGAACGCTGTTCTCAAGCTGCAGACTCTGCCGCGTGATTCCAGCCCGTCTCGTCAGCGTAACCGCTGCCGTCAAACAGGTCGTCCGCACGGTTTCCTGCGGAAGTTCGGGTTGAGCCGTATCAAGGTCCGTGAAGCCGCTATGCGCGGTGAAATCCCGGGTCTGAAAAAGGCTAGCTGGTAATTGTCACCAATTGAATCACGGGAGTAAAGACAGATGAGCATGCAAGATCCGATCGCGGATATGCTGACCCGTATCCGTAACGGTCAGGCCGCGAACAAAGCTGCGGTCACCATGCCTTCCTCCAAGCTGAAAGTGGCAATTGCCAACGTGCTGAAGGAAGAAGGTTATATTGAAGATTTCAAAATCGAAGGCGACATCAAGCCGGAACTGGAACTGACTCTTAAGTATTTCCAGGGTAAAGCTGTTGTAGAAAGCATTCAGCGTGTCAGCCGCCCAGGTCTGCGCATCTATAAGAAAAAAGATGAGCTGCCGAAAGTTATGGCGGGATTAGGTATTGCTGTTATTTCTACCTCTAAAGGTGTCATGACTGATCGTGCAGCACGCCAGGCTGGTCTTGGCGGCGAAATTATCTGCTACGTAGCGTAATCGGAGGAAACTATGTCTCGTGTTGCTAAAGCACCTGTCGTTGTTCCTGCCGGCGTAGAGGTAAAACTCGACGGTCAGGTAATTTCGATTAAAGGTAAAAACGGCGAGCTGACTCGTACTATCAATAATGCCGTAGAAGTTAAGCATGCTGACAATGCACTGACCTTCGCTCCGCGCGACGGTTTTGCAAACGGCTGGGCGCAGGCGGGTACCGCTCGTGCGCTGCTGAACGGCATGGTTATCGGTGTTACCGAAGGCTTCACTAAGAAGCTGCAGCTGGTTGGTGTTGGTTATCGTGCTGCCGTCAAAGGCAACGTGGTTAACCTGTCACTGGGTTTTTCTCACCCGGTTGATCATCAGCTGCCCGCGGGTATCTCTGCAGAATGTCCGACTCAGACTGAAATCGTGCTGAAAGGCGCTGATAAACAACTGATCGGCCAGGTTGCAGCTGACTTGCGCGCCTACCGTCGTCCTGAGCCTTACAAAGGCAAGGGTGTCCGTTACGCCGACGAAGTCGTGCGTATCAAAGAGGCTAAGAAGAAGTAAGGTAACACTATGGATAAGAAATCTGCTCGTATCCGTCGTGCGACCCGTGCACGTCGCAAGCTCAAAGAGCTGGGTGCTACTCGCCTGGTGGTACATCGTACCCCGCGTCACATTTACGCACAGGTGATCGCCCCGAACGGTTCCGAAGTTCTGGTTGCTGCTTCTACTGTAGAAAAAGCTATCTCTGAACAACTGAAGTACACCGGCAACAAAGATGCAGCTGCCGCAGTAGGTAAAGCTATTGCAGAGCGCGCTATCGAAAAAGGCATCAAAGATGTTTCTTTCGACCGTTCCGGTTTCCAATATCATGGTCGTGTCCAGGCACTGGCAGATGCTGCTCGTGAAGCTGGCCTTCAGTTCTAAGGTAGAGGTCTAGGATGTCACACATCGAGAAACAAGCTGGCGAACTGCAGGAAAAACTGATCGCGGTAAACCGTGTTTCTAAAACTGTGAAAGGTGGTCGTATCTTTTCCTTCACCGCACTGACTGTAGTGGGTGATGGTAACGGCCGCGTTGGTTTTGGTTACGGTAAAGCGCGTGAAGTTCCGGCAGCGATCCAGAAAGCGATGGAAAAAGCCCGTCGCAACATGATTAATGTCGCGCTGAACAACGGCACCCTGCAGCACCCGGTTAAAGGTGCGCACACGGGTTCTCGCGTGTTCATGCAGCCGGCTTCAGAAGGTACCGGTATCATCGCCGGTGGTGCAATGCGCGCCGTTCTGGAAGTCGCTGGAGTTCATAACGTTCTGGCTAAAGCCTATGGTTCCACCAACCCGATCAACGTGGTTCGTGCAACTATCGACGGCCTGGAAAATATGAATTCTCCAGAAATGGTCGCTGCCAAGCGTGGTAAATCCGTTGAAGAAATTCTGGGGTAATCACGATGGCTAAGACTATTAAAATCACTCAAACCCGTAGCTCAATCGGCCGCCTGCCTAAGCACAAAGCCACTCTGGTTGGTCTGGGTCTGCGTCGTATTGGCCACACCGTTGAGCGTGAAGACACGCCGGCAGTACGCGGTATGGTCAACGCGATCTCTTACATGCTGAAAGTAGAGGAGTAACAGATGCGTTTAAATACTCTGTCTCCGGCCGAAGGCTCCAAGCACGCTTCTAAGCGTCTGGGTCGTGGTATCGGTTCTGGCCTCGGCAAAACCGGTGGTCGTGGTCACAAAGGTCAGAACTCTCGTTCTGGCGGTGGCGTACGTCGCGGTTTCGAGGGTGGTCAGATGCCTCTGTACCGTCGTCTGCCGAAATTCGGCTTCACCTCGCGTAAATCATTCGTGACTGCAGAAGTGCGTCTGTCTGATCTGGCGAAAGTGGAAGGCGGTATCGTTGACCTGAGCACGCTGAAAGCAGCCAACATTATCGGTGTTCAGATTGAATTCGCGAAAGTGATTCTGTCTGGTGAAGTTTCTGCACCGGTAACGGTTCGCGGTCTGCGTGTCACCAAAGGTGCTCGTGCTGCAATCGAAGCTGCTGGCGGTAAAATCGAGGAATAAGTAGCAGATGGCTAAACAACCGGGATTAGATTTTCAAAGTGCCAAAGGCGGATTTGGTGAACTGAAACGCAGACTGCTGTTTGTAATCGGTGCACTGATTGTCTTCCGAATTGGCTCTTTTATTCCGATCCCTGGTATTGATGCCGCTGTACTTGCCAAACTGCTTGAGCAACAGCGTGGCACCATCATTGAAATGTTCAACATGTTCTCTGGTGGTGCTCTCAGCCGTGCTTCAATCTTCGCGCTGGGTATTATGCCGTATATTTCGGCCTCTATTATTATCCAGCTGCTGACGGTGGTTCACCCAGCGTTAGCGGAGATTAAGAAAGAAGGGGAGGCTGGCCGTCGTAAGATTAGCCAGTACACCCGCTACGGTACGTTGGTATTGGCGATATTTCAGTCAATCGGTATTGCTACCGGTTTACCGAATATGCCTGGAATGCAGGGCCTGGTGTTGAATCCAGGCTTTGCCTTCTACTTTACCGCTGTTGTTAGTCTGGTTACCGGGACAATGTTCCTGATGTGGCTGGGCGAACAGATTACTGAACGAGGTATCGGCAACGGTATTTCGATCATTATCTTCGCGGGTATTGTTGCGGGTCTTCCGCCGGCCATTGGCCATACCATCGAGCAAGCGCGGCAAGGCGACCTGCACTTCCTCCTGTTGCTGTTGGTTGCAGTTCTCGTATTTGCAGTGACCTTCTTCGTTGTTTTCGTTGAGCGTGGCCAGCGCCGCATTGTGGTGAACTATGCGAAACGTCAGCAAGGTCGTCGTGTATACGCTGCACAGAGCACACATTTACCGTTGAAAGTGAACATGGCGGGCGTTATTCCGGCTATTTTTGCTTCCAGCATTATTCTGTTCCCCGCGACGATAGCATCCTGGTTCGGGGGCGGTACCGGTTGGAACTGGCTGACAACAATTTCGCTGTATTTGCAGCCAGGACAGCCGCTATATGTGCTACTCTATGCGACTGCAATCATCTTCTTCTGCTTTTTCTACACGGCGTTGGTTTTCAACCCGCGCGAAACGGCAGATAACCTGAAGAAGTCTGGTGCATTCGTACCGGGAATTCGTCCGGGAGAGCAAACGGCGAAGTATATCGATAAAGTAATGACGCGTCTGACCTTAATCGGCGCACTGTACATTACTTTTATTTGCCTGATCCCGGAGTTCATGCGTGATGCGATGAAAGTTCCCTTCTACTTTGGCGGTACATCACTGCTCATCGTAGTGGTCGTCATCATGGACTTTATGGCTCAAGTGCAAACTCTGATGATGTCTAGTCAGTACGAGTCTGCATTGAAGAAAGCAAACCTGAAGGGCTACGGCCGTTAATTCAGGCGCTTGAGAAGTTACGGAGAGTAAAAATGAAAGTTCGTGCTTCCGTCAAGAAATTATGTCGTAACTGCAAAATCATCCGTCGCGACGGTGTCGTACGTGTGATTTGCAGCGCCGAGCCTAAGCATAAACAGCGCCAGGGCTGATTTTTTCACATATTTTTCTTGCAAAGTCGGGTTGAGCTGGCTAGATTAGCCAGCCAATCTTTTGTATGTCAATGCGTTTCCATTTGAGTATCCTGAAAACGGGCTTTTCAGCATGGGGCGCATTTATTTAATTATAGGAGTGCATAGTGGCCCGTATAGCAGGCATTAACATTCCTGATCATAAACACACCGTTATCGCATTAACTTCGATTTTCGGTATCGGCAAGACCCGTTCTAAAGCCATTTGCGCTGCAACGGGTATCGCTGAAGATGTTAAGATCAGTGAGCTGTCTGAAGAACAAATTGATCAGCTGCGTGATGCGGTTGGTAAATTCGTTGTTGAAGGTGATCTGCGCCGTGAAATCACCCTGAGCATCAAGCGTCTGATGGACCTTGGTTGCTACCGTGGTTTGCGCCATCGTCGTGGTCTGCCAGTACGCGGTCAGCGTACTAAGACCAATGCACGTACCCGTAAGGGTCCGCGCAAACCGATCAAGAAATAATCGGGGTGAGTAAATAATGGCAAAGGCACCAGTTCGTGCACGTAAGCGTGTAAGAAAGCAAGTCTCAGATGGCGTGGCTCATGTCCATGCTTCTTTTAACAACACCATCGTTACCATTACTGATCGTCAGGGTAACGCGCTGGGTTGGGCAACCGCCGGTGGTTCCGGTTTCCGCGGTTCACGTAAATCTACTCCGTTTGCTGCTCAGGTCGCTGCAGAGCGCTGTGCAGAAGCCGTGAAAGATTACGGTATTAAGAACCTGGAAGTTATGGTTAAGGGTCCGGGTCCGGGTCGCGAATCAACGATTCGTGCTCTGAACGCCGCAGGTTTCCGCATCACTAATATTACTGATGTGACTCCGATCCCTCACAACGGTTGTCGTCCGCCGAAAAAACGTCGCGTATAACGCCGCGTTTTTAGGATAGTTGGAGAAAGAAAATGGCAAGATATTTGGGTCCTAAGCTCAAGCTGAGCCGTCGTGAGGGCACAGACCTTTTCCTGAAGTCTGGCGTTCGCGCGATTGATTCCAAGTGTAAAATTGAACAAGCCCCTGGTCAGCATGGTGCGCGTAAACCGCGTCTGTCTGATTACGGCGGCCAGTTGCGTGAAAAACAAAAAGTTCGTCGTATCTACGGCGTGCTGGAACGTCAGTTCCGCAACTACTATAAAGAAGCAGCACGTCTGAAAGGCAACACCGGTGCAAACCTGTTAGCTCTGCTGGAAGGTCGTCTGGATAACGTAGTTTACCGTATGGGCTTCGGCGCCACTCGTGCAGAAGCACGCCAGCTGGTCAGCCACAAGTCTGTAATGGTTAACGGCCGCGTTGTTAACATCGCTTCTTATCAGGTATCTCCGAATGATGTCGTAAGCATCCGTGAGAAAGCCAAAAAGCAATCTCGCGTGAAGGCCGCTCTGGAGCTGGCTGAGCAGCGTGAAAAGCCAACCTGGCTGGAAGTTGATGCGACTAAGATGGAAGGTGTGTTCAAGCGTATTCCTGAGCGTACCGATCTGTCTGCGGACATTAACGAACACCTGATCGTCGAGCTTTACTCCAAGTAAAGCTTAGTACCAAAGAGAGGACACAATGCAGGGTTCTGTGACAGAGTTTCTAAAACCGCGCCTGGTAGATATCGAGCAAGTGAGTTCGACGCACGCCAAGGTGACCCTTGAGCCTTTAGAGCGTGGCTTTGGCCATACTCTTGGTAACGCACTGCGCCGTATTCTGCTTTCTTCCATGCCGGGTTGCGCGGTGACCGAGGTTGAAATTGATGGTGTACTGCATGAGTACAGCACCAAAGAGGGCGTACAGGAAGATATCCTGGAAATCCTGCTCAACCTGAAAGGGCTGGCGGTAAGAGTTCAGGGTAAAGATGAAGTCATTCTGACCCTGAATAAATCTGGCATTGGCCCTGTGACTGCAGCCGACATTACCCATGACGGTGATGTCGAAATCGTCAAGCCGCAGCACGTGATCTGTCACCTGACCGATGAGAACGCCGCTATCAGCATGCGTATCAAAGTTCAGCGTGGTCGTGGTTATGTGCCGGCTTCTGCCCGAATTCATTCGGAAGAAGATGAGCGCCCAATCGGCCGCCTGTTGGTCGACGCTTGCTACAGCCCTGTAGACCGTATCGCCTACAATGTTGAAGCAGCGCGTGTAGAACAGCGCACCGACCTGGACAAGCTGGTCATCGAAATGGAAACCAACGGCACAATCGATCCTGAAGAGGCGATTCGTCGTGCGGCGACCATCCTGGCAGAACAACTGGAAGCTTTCGTTGACTTACGTGATGTACGTCAGCCGGAAGTGAAAGAAGAGAAACCAGAATTCGATCCGATCCTGCTGCGCCCTGTTGACGATCTGGAATTGACTGTCCGCTCTGCTAACTGCCTTAAGGCAGAAGCTATCCACTACATCGGTGATCTGGTACAGCGTACCGAGGTTGAGCTGCTCAAAACGCCTAACCTGGGTAAAAAATCTCTTACCGAGATTAAAGATGTGCTCGCCTCACGTGGTCTTTCTCTGGGCATGCGCCTCGAGAACTGGCCGCCGGCAAGCATTGCTGATGAATAACCGGATCACAGGTTAAGGTTTCACTGAGAAGGATAAGGTCATGCGCCATCGTAAGAGTGGTCGTCAACTGAACCGCAACAGCAGCCATCGTCAGGCTATGTTCCGCAACATGGCCGGTTCTCTGGTTCGTCATGAGATCATCAAAACGACTCTGCCGAAAGCCAAAGAGCTGCGCCGCGTAGTTGAGCCGCTGATTACTCTTGCCAAGACCGACAGCGTAGCTAATCGTCGTCTGGCATTCGCCCGTACTCGTGATAACGAGATCGTGGCAAAACTGTTTAACGAGCTGGGCCCGCGTTTCGCGAGCCGTGCCGGTGGTTACACTCGCATTCTGAAGTGTGGCTTCCGTGCTGGTGACAACGCTCCGATGGCATACATCGAGCTGGTTGATCGTCCAGAAGCTCAAGCAGAAGCTGCCGCAGAGTAATCTGTAGCATCGTAAAAAACCCGCTTCGGCGGGTTTTTTATTGCCTGAAATTTACCCCGTCCGTTAAGCTCACTATTCTGACTAACTCAGGAGGCGTTCATGTGGTTAATCGACCAGCTGGCTGAACAGCATATTCGAGCGGCGCAGGAAAAGGGCGAACTCAGCAATCTCCCGGGCGAAGGCGCGCCGCTTGAGCTGGATGACGATAGCAATGTCCCGGCCGAATTACGCAGCGGCTACCGACTGCTAAAAAATGCCGGCTTTCTGCCGCCGGAGCTGGAGATGCGGCGCGAAGCGCTGGAGATAAGCGATCTGCTGCGCAATCTCGATCCGGAAGATCATCGTTATCGCGAGCAGAGCAAACGCCTGCTTGTGCTGGAGCTTCAGCTGCGTCAGGCAGGTATGAGCACTGAGTTTTTGCAGGGTGCCTACGGCGAAGCGATCCGTGGACGTTTGTTAAAGGAGGAGTAGTGTACCGTATCGGGCAACTGGCAAAGCTGGCTAACGTCAGCGTCGACACCATCCGTTTCTATGAGAAACAGCAGATGATGGGGCATGAGATCCGCACAGAAGGCGGCTTTCGCCTCTACAGCGACAGCGACCTGCAACGGCTGAAGTTTATTCGCGTCGGCCGGCAGATGGGTTTTGGGCTGGATGCGATTCGCGATCTGCTCTCGATCCGCGTCGATCCCTCGCACCATACCTGCGAAGAGTCGAAGGCGATTGTTCAGGCGCGTTTGAAAGAGGTAAATACCCTGATCGGCGAGTTGCAAAATGTGCAGCGTTCGCTGCAGCGCTTATCGGACGCATGCTGCGGCGCTGCCCACAGCAGCGACTGCTGTTCGATACTGGAAGCGCTTGAGAAAGGAACGGATCCCAAACCAGAACATGCGCACCGGCGGGATTGAATTTAGTGCAAAAGAGCCTATATTTAGGCGGTCGAAATGAGGAGACCATGATGAGTAAGTATCAGCATACCAAAGGCGAGATTCGCGACAATGCAATCCAGGCCTTATTACACGACCCGCTGTTCCGCCAGCGCATCGAACAGAAGCACAAAGGCAAAGGCAGCTATCGGCGTAAAGACAAACATGGCAAACGTGGCGGTTGGGAGGCCAGTGATAAGCAAAGCGCTTATCACTGGCCTTCTGCTTTATGAGCATAAAAAAGCCGCCTCGCGGGCGGCTCTGCTTTAGATTTTGCCGTTCTGCTGCTTCAGCAAATCTCGAATCTCGCTCAGCAGCACCTCTTCGTTAGACGGTTTTGCCACTGGTTTCTCGACTTCTTTTTTCTTGTGCAGTTTATTCATCAGCTTGATGGCGATGAAGATAGCGAACGCCACAATAATAAAGTCGAATACAGACTGAATAAATACGCCATATTCCATGATGACGGGTGGCGTAGCGCCTTCTGCAGGTTTCAGCACCCACTTGAACTGTTTAAAGTCGACTCCGCCGATCAGCAGTCCCAGTGGCGGCATAATGATGTTTGCCACCAGTGAAGAGACGATTTTGCCAAAGGCAGCGCCGATAATCACACCGACGGCGAGATCGACCACGTTGCCGCGCATTGCAAAATCACGAAACTCTTTGAAAAAACTCATACTTATCTCCTTTCCCTTGCCAGTGGCTAAAGTCTAACAAACCTTACGGCAATTGCCATCTAAGCGGCGGCATTTGTTGGCCTTGCTCCGCCGCCGCGCTTAAAGGAAGAATGGACTCGGCTGGAACAAACGCTCAACGTCCGGCACGAACTTTTTATCGGTCAGGAACATAATGACGTGGTCGCCCTGCTCGATACGCAGATTATCTTTTGCGATAAGCACATCCTCGCCGCGCACTACCGCGCCGATAAGCGTACCTGGCGGCAGTTTAATGTCGTTGATCATGCGGCCGACCACGCGCGAGGTGGTTTCGTCGCCGTGGGCGATCGCTTCGATCGCTTCAGCGATGCCGCGTCGTAAAGAGGAGACGCCCACGATATCCGCTTTGCGCACGTGACCCAGCAGCGCGGAGATCGTCGCCTGCTGCGGCGAGATGGCGATATCGATCACGCTGCCCTGAACCAGATCGACATAGGCGCGACGCTGGATCAGCACCATCACTTTTTTGGCACCCATCTTTTTCGCCAGCATCGCCGACATGATATTCGCTTCATCGTCGTTGGTGACCGCAATAAAAAGATCGACCTGATCGACATGCTCTTCCGCCAGCAGCTCTTGATCCGACGCATCGCCGTAAAAGACGATGGTGTCCTGCAGCTGCTCGGCCAGTTCGGCGGCGCGGCGCGGATTACGCTCGATCAGCTTCACGCTGTAATTTTTTTCCAGCCGCTGCGCGAGGCCGAAACCGATATTGCCGCCGCCCACCAGCATGATGCGCTTATAGGGCCTTTCCAGACGTTGCATCTCGCTCATCACCGCGCGGATATTCTGGCTGGCGGCGATAAAGAAGACCTCGTCGCCCGCTTCCACAATCGTTGAGCCCTGCGGGCGGATAGGGCGATCCTGGCGGAAAATGGCGGCGACGCGGGTATCGATATGCGGCATATGCTCGCGCAGAATAGAGAGCGGATTGCCCACCAGCGGCCCGCCGTAATAGGCTTTTACTACCGCAAGGCTGACGAGGCCCTCTGCGAAATTCACCACCTGCAGCGCGCCGGGGTACTGGATCAGCCGATAGATATTTTCGATCACCAGCTGTTCGGGCGAAATAAGATGATCAATCGGCACCGCTTCGGGAATAAACAGCTTCTCAGCGTCGCGCAGATAATCCGCCGCGCGAATACGGGCGATACGGTTAGGCGTATTAAACAGCGAATAGGCTATCTGACACGCCACCATATTGGTTTCATCGGAGCTGGTGACCGCGACTAACATATCGGCATCTTCCGCGCCCGCTTCGCGCAAAATACGCGGATGCGACCCGTGGCCCTGAACGACGCGCAAATCGAATTTATCCTGCAGCTGACGTAAGCGGTCAGGATCGGTATCAACCACCGTTATGTCGTTGTTCTCGCCGACCAGGTTTTCCGCCAGCGTGCCGCCAACCTGGCCGGCGCCCAGAATAATAATTTTCATTGCGTCTCGTGCTCTTTAGTTAGTGCGCTTTTATCAGCTTAGCGTAGAAAAATCCGTCTCCGCCGTCGATGGTCGGAAAGACCTGCAGCCCGCTGATTTTGCCGTACGGCAAGGCTTCGGCGCGCGCGTCGGCGTGGCGCGACAGAAAGGCGTCGATCTGCGCTTCGTTCTCGTCCGGCAGCACAGAGCAGGTCGCATAGAGCAGGGTGCCGCCTGGTTTCAGATGCGGCCAGATGGCGTCAAGAATTTCGCGCTGCAGCGAAGCCAGCTCGGCGATATCCCGATCGCGGCGCAGCCACTTGATGTCGGGATGACGGCGAATAACGCCGGTGGCGGAGCAGGGCGCATCCAGCAAAATACGATCGAACTGACGCTCGCCGCACCATGCCGCCGGGGTACGTCCGTCGCCCTGTTTCACCTCTGCCTGCATATTAAGACGCTGCAGGTTCTCTTTAACGCGCGTCAGCCGCTGAGCGTCGACATCGACCGCCATGACCTGCGCCTTAGGGGCTATTTCCAGGATATGCGTGGTTTTGCCGCCCGGCGCGGCGCAAAGATCGAGGATCTGCTCGTCATCTTCAGGCGCCAGCAGCAGGGCGCAGCGCTGGGCGGAAAGATCCTGAACCGTGACCCAGCCGTCTGCGAAGCCCGGCAGCTGGCCCACCGGCGCGGGAGCTTCAAGCCGCAGCGCGTCAGACGCCGTCTCGTCGGCCACGGCCGCTTTTCCGCTCTCGGTCAGCAGCGCCAGCCAGCTATCGCGGCTGTGGTGCTGGCGATTAACGCGCAGCCACATCGGCGGACGCTGGTTATTGGCGTCCACTATCCGCTGCCAGTTGTCCGGCCAGGCCTTTTGCAGCCGCTGCAGCAGCCAGCCGGGATGCAGATAGCGCTGCGGCGCATGGTCAACTTCGGCGATCAGCTCCGCCTGCTGACGCTGGAACTGACGCAGCACGCCATTAATCAGGCCTTTAAGATTGGCGCGCTTAAGTACCTCAGCGCCGGCGACGGTTTCCGCCAGCGCAGCGTGAGCAGGCACGCGCGTATAGAGCAGCTGATAGATGCCGACCATGATGAGATAGTGCAGAACGCGCTGTTTGCCGCTGAGCGGGCGCGCCATCAGTTTACCGATGAGGGCTTCGAGCTGCGGCAGCGTGCGCAGCACGCCGAAGCAGAGCTCCTGCAACAGCGCGCCATCTTTATCGCCTACTTTTTTCTGCGCGGCAGGCAGCACCGCGCTGAGCGATTCGCCCTTATCAATTACACGCTCAATAAGTTGAGCGGCAAGGCTTCGCAGATTGGTTGATTTAGTCATTCGCGTTACGTCATTAAACAAAAAGCCCGGACAGTGCCGGGCTGGAGTCAGGCTAAAACGCGGCCTGACGTGAACCACTCGCGACGCGAGTTCAGCAGATCCTGCGCCGACATCGCTTTTTTACCCGCTGGCTGCAGCAGCTGAAGATTCAATACGCCTTCAGCGGTAGCGACCTGAATGCCGTGCTTGTCGGCTGCGAGGATTTCGCCCGGCTGTTTCGCGACGTGCGGCAGCACGCTGGCCTGCCACACCTTCACCGGCTGATCCTCAATCAGGAAATAGCTGACTGGCCAGGGATTAAAGGCGCGAATACAGCGCTCAAGCTGAGCGGCGGGGAGCTGCCAGTTGAGGCGGGCTTCCTCTTTACTGAGCTTCTCGGCGTAGTTCGCCTGCGCGTCATCCTGCTTCTCAGGCTGCGCGCGACCATCCGCCAGCTGCGACAGCGTTTCCAGCAGGCCCTGCGGGCCGAGCTGCGCCAGCTTGTCGTACAGCGTGGCGCTGGTGTCCTGCGCGGTAATCGGGCAGTTCAGCTTATGCAGCATATCGCCCGTATCCAGGCCGACATCCATCTGCATGATCGTTACGCCGGTTTCGCTGTCGCCAGCCCAGAGCGCGCGCTGAATAGGCGCCGCGCCGCGCCAGCGCGGCAGCAGCGAGCCGTGCACGTTGATGCAGCCGAGACGCGGCATCGTCAGCACCGCCTGCGGCAGAATAAGTCCGTAGGCGACCACCACCATCACATCCGCCGCTAAATCGGCGACCAGCTGCTGGTTCTCGACGGGACGCAAAGACTTCGGCTGAAACACCGGGATGTCGCGAGATTGCGCCAGCGTTTTTACCGGGCTGGGCGTCAGCTTATTGCCGCGGCCGGCGGGGCGATCGGGTTGGGTAAAGACGCCGACGACCTGATGCTCAGAAGCGAGCAGCGCGTCGAGATGACGCGCTGCAAAATCAGGTGTGCCGGCGAAGATAATTTTCAGCGGAGCAGACACGGTTATCTCTTCTTTCAACGTCAGGAAGGACGCGCGTTCTGGCGCGCCAGTTTTTCCAGCTTTTGCTTAATGCGCTGACGCTTGAGCGGCGACAGATAATCAATAAACAGTTTGCCGTCGAGGTGATCGATCTCATGCTGAATGCAGATAGCGAGCAGGCCGTCGGTTTCCAGTTCGAAACTCTTGCCCTCGCGATCCAGCGCGCGCACTTTTACGCGTTCGGCGCGCGGAACGAAAGCGCGCTGCTCGGGAATAGAGAGGCAGCCTTCTTCAATACCGGTTTCTCCGCTTTTATCCAGCAGCTCCGGGTTGATCAGAACCAGACGTTCGTCGCGATTTTCCGACACGTCGATAACGATGATGCGCTGGTGGATATCCACCTGCGTTGCCGCCAGGCCAATACCCTCTTCGGCGTACATGGTTTCAAACATATCGTCGACGATGCGCTGAACTTCAGCGTTAACTTCTTTCACTGGCGCCGCGATTTTGCGGAGACGATCGTCAGGGAAATGTAATACCTGCAAAACTGACATAAATATCCAGATCTGTATGCGATTAAAAAAAGATTATTGCTTCATATTGTAGACTTTTCGAGACCTGATTGACAGCATTCACCCGCAGGAAGCGGCGCGTAAAGCAGGGAGCGAATATGGAAAATATCGAGCGCTATTTGCGGCTTTCAGCCGTAGCCGGACTGACTGGAAAACGCTGGCTGGACATTGCCAGCGCGCTTAACGAAACAGACGATACGCTGCAGGTGCTAATCTCGGCCGGTCTGAATCAGCAGCAACTTCATCAGTTTACGCATCTTTCATCGCGTCAGATTGCAGCGACCGAGGCGTGGCTCGCGGCAAGCGACGACCACCATCTGATAACGGCCTTAGATGACCGCTATCCTGCCGCTTTACGCGAGATCCATCGTTTTCCGCCGCTGCTCTATATAAAAGGCGAGCCCGCCTTGCTCTCTTCTATGCAGCTGGCGGTGGTGGGCAGCCGTAACTGTTCGCATTACGGCCGACAGTGGGGCGAATGGTTTACCCGGCAGCTGGCGCTGAGCGACCTGACTATTACCAGCGGGCTGGCGCGCGGCATAGACGGCATCGCGCATCGCGCGGCGCTGGAGGCGCAGGGAAAAACCGTGGCGGTGCTGGGCAGCGGATTGCAGCATCTCTATCCTAAAAATCACGTCGCGCTGGCGGAAGGGATTGTGGAGCGAGGCGGCGCGCTGGTTTCCGAGTTCTCTCTCTCTACGCCGCCGCATGCGCTTAACTTTCCGCGACGCAACCGTGTTATTAGCGGACTAAGCCGCGGCGTGCTGGTGGTGGAGGCGACCCTTAAAAGCGGTTCGCTGGTGACCGCGCGCTATGCGCTGGAGCAAAATCGCAATGTCTACGCCTTGCCCGGCGCGCTGGGCAATCCCGGCAGCGAAGGGACGCACTGGCTGATTCAGCAAGGCGCGTTGCTGGTCGCTCATCCCACCAACATCGTCGAAGATCTTCGCGCTGCGCTTAACTGGCTGCCTTTTACACAGCCGGAAGGAATATATTCTGAGGACAGCGGTGATGCAGCATTGCCATTTGCTGAGGTGTTGGCTAACGTAGGTGATGAGGTTACACCTGTTGACGTCGTCGCTGAACGTGCCGGCCAACCTGTGCCAGTGATTGCAGCCCAACTGCTGGAGCTGGAGTTAGCAGGATGGATCGCAGCTGTACCCGGCGGCTATGTCCGATTGAGGAGGGCATGCCATGTTCGACGTACTAATGTACTTGTTTGAGACATATATCCACAACGAAGCAGAAATGCAGGTTGATCAGGATACATTGACTGATGACTTAACCGATGCCGGTTTTCATCGTGAAGATATCTACAATGCGTTGAACTGGTTAGAAAAGCTCGCAGATTATCAGGAAGGCCTGGTCGACCCGATTCTGTTAGCCAACGATCCGCTTTCAATGCGCATCTACACGGAAGAAGAAGGCCAGCGTTTAGATGCCGAATGTCGTGGTTTCCTGCTGTTCCTTGAGCAAATTCAGGTGCTCAATATGGAAACGCGTGAAATGGTCATCGAACGAGTCATGGCGCTCGATACGCTCGAGTTCGATCTGGAAGATCTCAAATGGGTGGTGTTGATGGTGTTATTCAATCTTCCGGGATGCGAAAACGCCTATCAGCAAATGGAAGAACTGTTATTCGACGTCAATGAAGGCATGCTGCATTAATTATTGGTTATGCAGCCATCGTTATGAGCAAATCAGCACTCTTCACCGTGCGTAAACAGGATCCCTGCCCCGCATGCGGGGCAGATCTCGTTATTCGCAGCGGTAAACACGGCGCCTTTTTAGGCTGCACAAACTATCCAGCTTGCGACTATATTCGGCCGCTAAAAAGTCAGGCTGACGGCCACATCGTCAAGGTGCTCGAAGGGCACGCCTGTCCGCAGTGCGGCGCGGATAAAGCGTTGCGTCAGGGACGCTACGGCATGTTCATCGGCTGTAGCCACTATCCTGAATGCGACTATAGCGAAGCGATAGATAAACCCGATGAAACCCTTATCGCCTGCCCGCAGTGCCTGGAGGGCAAACTGGTGCAGCGTCGTTCGCGTTACGGCAAGACCTTCCACTCTTGTAACCGCTATCCGGCCTGCCAGTTCGTCGTCAATGCAACGCCAGTCGCAGGCGTATGTCCGCACTGCGCTTTTCCGCTGCTGGTAGAGAAGAAAACCGCGCAGGGCGTTAAACGCTTTTGCGCCAGTAAAAGTTGCGGCAAGGCCGCCGCATCAGAGAATTAAGATAACATCATGCAAAACCAAACTTTTTCCGGTTCGCTGGAAGATTGCCTCGAGCAACTGCGCCAGCAGGCCGTTATTGCTTATCCAACCGAAGCCGTATTTGGTCTGGGCTGCGACCCGGACAGCGAAAGCGCCGTAACAGCGTTGCTGGCATTAAAACAGCGTCCCGTTGAGAAAGGATTGATCCTCATCGCCGCCGATTATGCTCAGCTGGAACCCTATATCTCCGACCGCGAACTCACCGTCGAGCAGCGCGAACGCATGTTCGCTCACTGGCCGGGCCCGGTGACCTTTGTCGTACCTGCTACGCCGCAAACGCCGCGCTGGCTCACAGGACGTTTTGATTCGCTGGCCATCCGCGTCAGCGATCATCCCGATGTCCAGGCGTTGTGCCGCGCCTTCGGCAAGCCGCTGGTATCGACCAGCGCCAATCTGTCGGGCGAAGCGCCTTGCCGCACGATCGAGGCGGTCAGGGCGCAGTTCGGCGCGGCCTTTCCTGTGCTGGCGGGCGAAACCGGCGGTCGGCAGAATCCGTCGGAGATTCGCGATGTGTTAAGCGGCAACCTTATTCGTCAGGGCTAATTCATGGATCAGTTTGCGGTATTCGGCAATCCCATCAGCCACAGTAAATCGCCTTTGATTCACCAGGCGTTTGCCGAGCAGACGGGCATTGCGCATCGTTATGGCCGGGTTTGCGCGCCAATCGAGGCGTTCCCTGACGCGATCGCTGCGTTTTTCGCGCAGGGCGGACGCGGCGCGAACGTTACGCTGCCTTTTAAACAGCAGGCGTGCGAGTTTGCCGACGAGCTGAGCGAACGAGCGGCGCTCTCCGGCGCCGTCAATACCCTGAAAAAGTGCAGCGACGGCCGCATCCTGGGCGACAATACCGACGGTATCGGTCTGCTGAGCGATCTTGAACGTCTGGCGCTGATCCGCCCGGGCGATCGCATTTTGCTGGTGGGTGCCGGCGGCGCGGCGCGCGGCGTCATTCTGCCGCTGCTTTCCGCCGGCTGCGCGGTGACGATCGTCAACCGAACCCAGGCGCGCGCGGAGGAGCTGGCACAGCTTTTCCGTCAGAGCGGCGAGATCGATGCCTGCCATTTTGATCAGCTGACCGGGCGTGCTTTCGATCTTGTTATCAACGCCACCTCCAGCGGCGTCAGCGGCGAGGTTCCGCCGCTGCCTGTTTCCCTGATCGATGAGCAGGTACGCTGCTACGACATGTTTTATCAGGCTGGCGCGACGCCCTTTTTGCACTGGTGTGAACAGCAGGGCGCACAGCAGCGCGCGGATGGTCTGGGGATGCTGGTGGGGCAGGCGGCGCACGCGTTTCAGCTATGGCATGGCGTCATGCCGGAGATAGCGCCCGTTATCGCACAGCTTAAACAGGCGATGCAGCCATGAATCAGGCGATTCAGTTTCCCGAGCGCGAAGAGTGGGACGCGGATAAAGAAGCCGTCTGCTTTCCGGCGCTGGTCAACGGCATGATGCTAACCTGCGCCATCTCTGCCGAAGCACTTGAACAACGTTTCGGCCAGGGAGAGGCGATGGCCCTGTTTACCGCGTATCGCTGGGATATAGAAGACGAAGCGGAAGCGGCCATCGCTAATGACGCGTTCGACGATCAGGAGTGGGTCTGGCTCGCCTCGGCGAGATAGTCATCCTTCCAGCGAACATAATTGTTGGCGGAGTAAAGCAAGCCCGCAATCTCCTGTTCGCTCAGCGGACGCACCTGTCGGACCGGGCTGCCGAGATAGAGGTAGCCGCTCTCCAGGCGCTTGCCCGGCGGAACCAAGCTGCCCGCGCCTATCATTACGTCATCTTCAATAATGGCGCCGTCCAGCACGATTGATCCCATTCCTACCAGTACGCGATCGCCGATAGTGCAGGCGTGCAGCATCGCTTTATGCCCGACGGTGACGTCAGCGCCGATGGTTAGAGGGAACCCTTCTGGGTTGCTGGCGGATTTATGGGTCACGTGTAGCACGCTGCCGTCCTGTATATTAGTGCGCGCGCCGATGCGTACCTGATTCACGTCGCCGCGTATCGCGACCAGCGGCCAGATGCTGACATCGTCGCCCAGCGCGACATCGCCAATCACGACGGCAGAGGCATCAATCATGACGCGCTGCCCACACTGCGGATAACTCTCTTTATAACGTCGTAGAGCTGACATCTGCTTTCTCCTTATAGATTCGGCTACAGACTGGGGCGGATCGCGGGGCCAGACAAGCGTAAAAGGCCTGCGATCGTTGAAGATCTCTGCAATAAGATTGTTTTATCGCCATACGGGAAAAAAGATCGAAAAAAGGGTTGTGCAATTAAATCGGATCCCTATAATGCGCCTCCACTGACACGGCACAACGGCTTACGGAATGCGGTGTTCAGGAGATTCGGTTCGCTGAGTCGCCGGATGAAATTCCTGAAAAAAGGGGTTGACTCCGAAGGAGAGTAGCGTAATATACGCCACCTCGCAGCAGCAGGCTCGGCCGCTGACTGCACCGCTCTTTAACAATTTATCAGACAATCTGTGTGGGCACTCGGGAGCAGATATCAAAAGCCTTCGGGCTTAAAAAATATCAAGCCTCACGAGTGGACACATAATGACATTCATTATGACGTTTTACAGATGAGCACCGCTTAACTGGTTTAAGCAAATCAAACTTAAATTGAAGAGTTTGATCATGGCTCAGATTGAACGCTGGCGGCAGGCCTAACACATGCAAGTCGAACGGCAGCACAGAAGAGCTTGCTCTTTGGGTGGCGAGTGGCGGACGGGTGAGTAATGTCTGGGAAACTGCCCGATGGAGGGGGATAACTACTGGAAACGGTAGCTAATACCGCATAACGTCGCAAGACCAAAGTGGGGGACCTTCGGGCCTCACACCATCGGATGTGCCCAGATGGGATTAGCTAGTAGGTGGGGTAACGGCTCACCTAGGCGACGATCCCTAGCTGGTCTGAGAGGATGACCAGCCACACTGGAACTGAGACACGGTCCAGACTCCTACGGGAGGCAGCAGTGGGGAATATTGCACAATGGGCGCAAGCCTGATGCAGCCATGCCGCGTGTATGAAGAAGGCCTTCGGGTTGTAAAGTACTTTCAGCGGGGAGGAAGGCGATGCGGTTAATAACCGCGTCGATTGACGTTACCCGCAGAAGAAGCACCGGCTAACTCCGTGCCAGCAGCCGCGGTAATACGGAGGGTGCAAGCGTTAATCGGAATTACTGGGCGTAAAGCGCACGCAGGCGGTCTGTCAAGTCGGATGTGAAATCCCCGGGCTTAACCTGGGAACTGCATTCGAAACTGGCAGGCTAGAGTCTTGTAGAGGGGGGTAGAATTCCAGGTGTAGCGGTGAAATGCGTAGAGATCTGGAGGAATACCGGTGGCGAAGGCGGCCCCCTGGACAAAGACTGACGCTCAGGTGCGAAAGCGTGGGGAGCAAACAGGATTAGATACCCTGGTAGTCCACGCCGTAAACGATGTCGACTTGGAGGCTGTTTCCTTGAGAAGTGGCTTCCGGAGCTAACGCGTTAAGTCGACCGCCTGGGGAGTACGGCCGCAAGGTTAAAACTCAAATGAATTGACGGGGGCCCGCACAAGCGGTGGAGCATGTGGTTTAATTCGATGCAACGCGAAGAACCTTACCTACTCTTGACATCCAGAGAACTTGGCAGAGATGCCTTGGTGCCTTCGGGAACTCTGAGACAGGTGCTGCATGGCTGTCGTCAGCTCGTGTTGTGAAATGTTGGGTTAAGTCCCGCAACGAGCGCAACCCTTATCCTTTGTTGCCAGCGATTCGGTCGGGAACTCAAAGGAGACTGCCGGTGATAAACCGGAGGAAGGTGGGGATGACGTCAAGTCATCATGGCCCTTACGAGTAGGGCTACACACGTGCTACAATGGCGCATACAAAGAGAAGCGACCTCGCGAGAGCAAGCGGACCTCATAAAGTGCGTCGTAGTCCGGATCGGAGTCTGCAACTCGACTCCGTGAAGTCGGAATCGCTAGTAATCGTGGATCAGAATGCCACGGTGAATACGTTCCCGGGCCTTGTACACACCGCCCGTCACACCATGGGAGTGGGTTGCAAAAGAAGTAGGTAGCTTAACCTTCGGGAGGGCGCTTACCACTTTGTGATTCATGACTGGGGTGAAGTCGTAACAAGGTAACCGTAGGGGAACCTGCGGTTGGATCACCTCCTTACCTGAAGATACTGCCTTTCGAAGTGCTCACACAGATTGTCTGATAGAAAAGTAAAGAAGCAAGACGGCTGCGAAGTCGTGACGCATTTTTTGTGTCCCCTTCGTCTAGCGGTTAGGACTCCGCCCTTTCACGGCGGCAACAGGGGTTCGAATCCCCTAGGGGACGCCACTTGCTTGGTGACAGGTGAAAGGTGTCTCCACGAAGTATCTCAAAACTGGCCTCAGGGTCACGTTTGAGATATTGCTCTTTAACAATCCGGAACAAGCTGAAAATTGAAACGACGCGTCGCGTTATTCCTCCGTAATAAGGAATAAAGGCAGCGCGTTCGAGTCTCTCAATTAATCACATCCGCGACGTCGCAAGACGCCTGTGGGTTGTGAGGTTAAGCGACTAAGCGTACACGGTGGATGCCCTGGCAGTCAGAGGCGATGAAGGACGTGCTAATCTGCGAAAAGCGCCGGCAAGGTGATATGAACCGCTACAGCCGGCGATGTCCGAATGGGGAAACCCAGTGTGTTTCGACACACTATCGCAACATGAATACATAGTGTTGCGAGGCGAACCGGGGGAACTGAAACATCTAAGTACCCCGAGGAAAAGAAATCAACCGAGATTCCCCCAGTAGCGGCGAGCGAACGGGGAGCAGCCCAGAGCCTGAATCAGCTTGTGTGTTAGTGGAAGCGTCTGGAAAGTCGCAGGGTACAGGGTGACACTCCCGTACACGAAAACACACATTCTGTGAGCTCGATGAGTAGGGCGGGACACGTGGTATCCTGTCTGAATATGGGGGGACCATCCTCCAAGGCTAAATACTCCTGACTGACCGATAGTGAACCAGTACCGTGAGGGAAAGGCGAAAAGAACCCCGGCGAGGGGAGTGAAACAGAACCTGAAACCGTGTACGTACAAGCAGTGGGAGCCTCTTTTATGGGGTGACTGCGTACCTTTTGTATAATGGGTCAGCGACTTATATTCTGTAGCAAGGTTAACCGTATAGGGGAGCCGCAGGGAAACCGAGTCTTAACTGGGCGTTAAGTTGCAGGGTATAGACCCGAAACCCGGTGATCTAGCCATGGGCAGGTTGAAGGTTGGGTAACACTAACTGGAGGACCGAACCGACTAATGTTGAAAAATTAGCGGATGACCTGTGGCTGGGGGTGAAAGGCCAATCAAACCGGGAGATAGCTGGTTCTCCCCGAAAGCTATTTAGGTAGCGCCTCGTGAACTCATCCTCGGGGGTAGAGCACTGTTTCGGCTAGGGGGCCATCCCGGCTTACCAACCCGATGCAAACTGCGAATACCGAGGAATGTTATCACGGGAGACACACGGCGGGTGCTAACGTCCGTCGTGAAGAGGGAAACAACCCAGACCGCCAGCTAAGGTCCCAAAGTCATGGTTAAGTGGGAAACGATGTGGGAAGGCCCAGACAGCCAGGATGTTGGCTTAGAAGCAGCCATCATTTAAAGAAAGCGTAATAGCTCACTGGTCGAGTCGGCCTGCGCGGAAGATGTAACGGGGCTAAACCATGCACCGAAGCTGCGGCAGCGACGCGCAAGCGTTGTTGGGTAGGGGAGCGTTCTGTAAGCCGTCGAAGGTGTGCTGTGAGGCATGCTGGAGGTATCAGAAGTGCGAATGCTGACATAAGTAACGATAAAGCGGGTGAAAAGCCCGCTCGCCGGAAGACCAAGGGTTCCTGTCCAACGTTAATCGGGGCAGGGTGAGTCGACCCCTAAGGCGAGGCCGAAAGGCGTAGTCGATGGGAAACAGGTTAATATTCCTGTACTTGGTGTTGCTGCGAAGGGGGGACGGAGAAGGCTATGTTGGCCGGGCGACGGTTGTCCCGGTTTAAGCGTGTAGGTGTGTGCTCCAGGCAAATCCGGTGCACTTTACACTGAGGCGTGACGACGAGGCACTACGGTGCTGAAGCAACAAATGCCCTGCTTCCAGGAAAAGCCTCTAAGCTCCAGGCAACACGAAATCGTACCCCAAACCGACACAGGTGGTCAGGTAGAGAATACCAAGGCGCTTGAGAGAACTCGGGTGAAGGAACTAGGCAAAATGGTGCCGTAACTTCGGGAGAAGGCACGCTGGCGCGTAGGTGAAGGGACTTGCTCCCGGAGCCGAGGCCAGTCGAAGATACCAGCTGGCTGCAACTGTTTATTAAAAACACAGCACTGTGCAAACACGAAAGTGGACGTATACGGTGTGACGCCTGCCCGGTGCCGGAAGGTTAATTGATGGGGTTATCCGCAAGGAGAAGCTCTTGATCGAAGCCCCGGTAAACGGCGGCCGTAACTATAACGGTCCTAAGGTAGCGAAATTCCTTGTCGGGTAAGTTCCGACCTGCACGAATGGCGTAATGATGGCCAGGCTGTCTCCACCCGAGACTCAGTGAAATTGAAATCGCTGTGAAGATGCAGTGTACCCGCGGCAAGACGGAAAGACCCCGTGAACCTTTACTACAGCTTGACACTGAACACTGGTCCTTGATGTGTAGGATAGGTGGGAGGCTTTGAAGCGTGGACGCCAGTCTGCGTGGAGCCATCCTTGAAATACCACCCTTTAATGGCTGGTGTTCTAACGTAGGCCCGTTACCCGGGCTGCGGACAGTGTCTGGTGGGTAGTTTGACTGGGGCGGTCTCCTCCCAAAGCGTAACGGAGGAGCACGAAGGTTGGCTAATCCTGGTCGGACATCAGGAGGTTAGTGCAATGGCATAAGCCAGCTTGACTGCGAGAGTGACGGCTCGAGCAGGTGCGAAAGCAGGTCATAGTGATCCGGTGGTTCTGAATGGAAGGGCCATCGCTCAACGGATAAAAGGTACTCCGGGGATAACAGGCTGATACCGCCCAAGAGTTCATATCGACGGCGGTGTTTGGCACCTCGATGTCGGCTCATCACATCCTGGGGCTGAAGTAGGTCCCAAGGGTACGGCTGTTCGCCGTTTAAAGTGGTACGCGAGCTGGGTTTAGAACGTCGTGAGACAGTTCGGTCCCTATCTGCCGTGGGCGCTGGAAAACTGAGGGGGGTTGCTCCTAGTACGAGAGGACCGGAGTGAACGCACCGCTGGTGTTCGGGTTGTCATGCCAATGGCACTGCCCGGTAGCTAAGTGCGGAAGAGATAAGTGCTGAAAGCATCTAAGCACGAAACTTGCCCCGAGATGAGTTTTCCCTGAGCACTTGATGCTCCTGAAGGGACGTTGAAGACGACGACGTTGATAGGCCGGGTGTGTAAGCGCAGCGATGCGTTGAGCTAACCGGTACTAATGACCCGTGAGGCTTAACCTTACAACGCCAGAGGCGTTTTGTGAGACGCGAGATTTTCAGCTTGTGACGGATATATTCTGCGCGGCCCGTCGGGCGGCGCGGAGACAGAATTTGCCTGGCGGCCTTAGCGCGGCGGTCCCACCTGACCCCATGCCGAACTCAGAAGTGAAACGCCGTAGCGCCGATGGTAGTGTGGGGTCTCCCCATGCGAGAGTAGGGAACTGCCAGGCATCCAAATACAGTGTGCTGATATGGCTCAGTTGGTAGAGCGCACCCTTGGTAAGGGTGAGGTCCCCAGTTCGACTCTGGGTATCAGCACCAGTTACGTAAGAGTTCGGCGAATAAAGAATTTGCCTGGCGGCTTTAGCGCGGCGGTCCCACCTGACCCCATGCCGAACTCAGAAGTGAAACGCCGTAGCGCCGATGGTAGTGTGGGGTCTCCCCATGCGAGAGTAGGGAACTGCCAGGCATCAAACCAGAAAAAGCCCTTTGCATAAGCAAAGGGCTTTTTTCTTTTCTGCGCTTTGCCTTTTCCACCCATAAAAAATCCCGGAACCGGTCCGGGGCGTTGACGCTATGCTCAGCGTTAATGAATAACCTGCGATAAAAACGCGCGCGTACGTTCAGACGTCGGATTCGAAAAGAAAGTTTCCGGCGGCGCCATCTCCACGATCTCGCCGCGATCCATAAAGATCACGCGATCGGCCACGGTACGGGCAAAACCCATCTCATGGGTAACGCACAGCATTGTCATGCCGTCTTCCGCCAGCCCAATCATGGTATCTAGCACCTCTTTAACCATCTCGGGATCCAGCGCTGAGGTCGGCTCATCGAACAACATAATCTTCGGTTTCATGCAGAGCGAACGCGCAATCGCCACGCGCTGCTGCTGTCCGCCAGAGAGCTGGCCCGGAAACTTATGCGCATGCTCGGCGATGCGTACGCGCTCCAGGTAGTGCATCGCCAGCGCTTCTGCCTCTTTTTTCGCGGTCTTACGCACCCAGATGGGCGCCAGCGTGCAGTTCTGCAGCACCGTCAGGTGCGGAAAAAGATTGAAGTGCTGAAACACCATACCTACTTCGGTACGCACGCGTTCGATGTTGCGTACATCATCATTCAGATGGATACCGTCGACCACGATGCGTCCTTGCTGATGCTCTTCCAGATGGTTGATGCAGCGGATCGTCGTAGACTTACCGGAACCGGAAGGGCCGCACAGCACGATGCGCTCGCGCGGCTTCACCTGCAGGTTAATATCTTTCAGGACATGAAACTGCCCATACCATTTATTCACGTTCTCGAGCGAAATCATCAAAGCTGAATCGTGATGCAAATGTTGTGTCATGGAAAACCTCAGTGCGATTTACGCCCGGTGTGAAAGCGCTTCTCCAGATGCTGGCTATAGCGCGACATGCTAAAACAGAAAATCCAGTAAACCAGCGCGGCAAAGACATAGCCTTCGGTCGACATCCCCAGCCAGGCGGGATCGACGGTAGCCTGCTGCACGCTGCTAAACAGATCGAAAAGGCCGATAATGATCACCAGACTGGTATCTTTGAACAGCGCGATAATGGTGTTCACCAGGCCGGGAATCGTAAGCTTCAGCGCCTGCGGTAAAATCACCAGCAGCTGGGTTTTCCAGTAGCCGAGCGCCAGCGACTCCGCCGCTTCATACTGACCTTTCGGCAGCGCCTGCAAACCGCCGCGCACCACTTCGGCGACGTAAGCCGACTGGAACAAAATCACCCCAACCAGCGCGCGCACCAGCTTATCGATGCTGGTGCCTTCCGACATAAACAGCGGCAGCATCACCGACGACATAAACAGCACGGTAATCAACGGCACGCCGCGCCAGAACTCGATAAAAATGATCGACAGCGTACGCACCACCGGCATACGCGAGCGACGCCCCAGCGCCAGCAGAATACCCAGCGGCAGCGCGCCGGCGATGCCGACCGCGGCGATAATCAGCGTTAACGTCAATCCGCCCCACTGGCGCGTCTCGACGTGCTCCAGGCCAAACAGGCCGCCATACATCAGCAGCCAGACGACGAGAGGATAGATCACCGCCCAGCAGGCGATATAGCGCCCGCGATACGGCAGAGATTTCACAAACATCGGGATAATCGAGGCGACGCCCAGCACCAGCGCCAGGTTAATCCGCCAGCGCAGCTCGTGCGGATAGAGTCCATACATAAACTGGCCGAAGCGTGCATGAATAAACACCCAGCATGCGCCCTCTTTGGTGCAGTCGGCGCGCGTCTCGCCAATCCAGTTCGCCTGGAATACCAGCCACTCCAGCGCGGGCGGGATCACCTCCCACATCAGCCAGAGGCAAAACAGCGTCAGCAGCGTATTAAACCAGCTGGAGAAGAGATTTTTTCGCGCCCAGACCCAGGCGCGGCTCAGCGGCGTGGCGGCGGCCGGCGAGGCTTCGTGTGTGGTAACAGACATCGTCATCCCGTTCTCTTAGCGCTCGACCAGCGCAATTTTGCGGTTATAGATATTCATCAACAGCGAAATTACCAGGCTGATCGCCAGATAGACGCCCATAGTGATAGCGATAGTTTCGATTGCCTGGCCGGTTTGATTCAGCACCGTACCGGCAAACAGCGACACCATATCGGGGTAGCCGATCGCGGCCGCCAGCGAGGAGTTTTTCACGATGTTGAGGTACTGGCTGGTCAGCGGCGGAATGATGACGCGCATCGCCTGCGGGATAATGACCTGACGCAGCGTCACCGGATTGGGCAAGCCCAGCGAACGCGCGGCTTCATGCTGGCCGTGCGGCACGGACTGAATGCCGGCGCGGATCACCTCGGCGATAAACGACGAGGTGTAGACAGAGAGCGCCAGAGTCAGCGCCGCCAGCTCCGGGATCATCACGAAGCCGCCGCGGAAGTTAAAGCCGCGCAGCGTCGGCACGTCCCAGTGCGTGGCGGCGCCGAAGCCCAGATGCGCCACCACAGGAAACAGCACGAACATGGCGAGAGCGGCGGGCCAGGTGCGGCGCAGCTGGCCGGTCTTGAGCTGATATTTGCGATGATAGCGGAACAGCGCATAGCTGCCTGCGGCGGCCAGTGCCAGCGCAACGATAAAGGGCCCGGAGCCTGGCGCATACTGCGGCCAGGGCACATAGAGCCCGCGGTTGCTGACGAAGGCGAGATCGAACGCGCTTAACGCCTGTCGCGGGCCGGGAAGATTACGCAGCACCGCGAAGTACCAGAAGAAGATCTGCAGCAGCGGCGGAATATTGCGGAAAGTCTCGATATAGATAGTCGAGAGCTTGCGCAGCAGCCAGTTGTCCGACAGGCGCGCCAGGCCGATGAAAAATCCCAGCAGCGACGCGAAAACGATGCAGAGCGCAGAAACCAGCAGAGTATTGGTCAGGCCCACCAGAAACACGCGCGCGTAGGTGTCGCCTTCGGTGTACTCGATGAGATGCTGGACGATACCGAAACCGGCACTGCGCTCAAGAAAGCCGAATCCGGACGTAATGCCGCGGCTGGCAAGGTTGATAATCGTATTGTGGATCAGATAACCCACTACGATAACCACCGCAACAATGGCGATAATCTGGTAAAGCCAGGCGCGAACCGCGGGATTACCGAATGAAATGTCCCTTTTCACGCTTGGGCGTTGTGACATGTTGAAACCTCAGAGACAAAGCGCAGGCAGGACGCCGCGCAACGCGGCGTCCCGTTAACATGTGTGATTAGCGGACCGGCGGGGCGTACTGAATGCCGCCCTGATTCCACAGCGCGTTCTGGCCGCGCGCAATCTTCAGCGCGCTGTCTTTGCCCACGTTGCGGTCAAACACTTCCTCGTAGTTGCCGACTTGCTTGATGATGTTATAGGCCCACTTGTTGTCGAGCTTCAGATCTTTGCCGAAGTCGCCTTCCGCACCCAGTAGATGCGCCATATCCGGCGTGGTCGGCTTGGCGGTCATCTGATCGACGTTCTTCGAGTTGATGCCCATCTCTTCCGCATTCAGCATGGCGTAGAGCGACCACTTCACGATGGTGAACCAGTCATCGTCGCCGCGACGCACGACCGGGCCCAGCGGCTCTTTCGAGATCACTTCCGGCAGTACGATAAACTCGTCCGGCTTGCCGAGTTTGATACGCAGCGCGTAGAGCTGCGACTGATCGGACGCCAGCGTATCGCAGCGACCGCTGTCGAGCGCTTTAGCGGATTCGTCAGAGCGATCGAAGGTCACTGGGGTGTACTGCATTTTGTTGGCTTTGAAGAAGTCCGCCACGTTAAGCTCGGTATCGGTGCCCGCCTGAATACAGACCGTTGCGCCGTCCAGCTCTTTCGCGCTTTTCAGGCCCGCTTTCTGGTGAGTCAAAAAGCCGATGCCGTCATAGTAGTTCACGCCAGCGAACAGGAAGCCCATGCCGCCGTCGCGCGAAGAAGTCCAGGTCGTGTTGCGCGACAGAATATCCACTTCGCCTGACTGCAGGGCGGTGAAACGCTCTTTTGCGGTCAGCGGCGTATATTTCACTTTGCTGGCGTCGCCGAAAACGGCGGCGGCTGCCGCGCGGCAGACGTCAACGTCGATGCCGGAGAATTTGCCGCTGGCGTCAGCATAGGAGAAGCCCGGCAGACCATCGCTGATACCGCACTGCACAAAACCTTTCTTCTTAATCGCATCCAGCGTGGTGCCAGCGTGTGCCTGCTGAGTAACTGCAAGGAGCGCAGCGGCGGCGACCAACGTAGAGAGCATCATCTTTTTCATAAAGCATCCTGTGTGGCGTAATTATTTTGTTATGTTTGATGCGCGCTCTGCAGCGCGCTATTACCTGTCTGTGGCGGTCAGCCACGCATAGCACTGCAAAGCCAGTGCCAGGTTTGCAGAAACGTGAGTGGGCTGGAAAGATCTCTTATTAATCTGAAGAATCAGGAAAGCAGCGTTACTATCGCGCACCAAAAGGAAGCAAAGCGAGTCGCCCCGATCACAATTAGTGCAAATAGTTTCACTATATGGAAGCAATGTGAGCTAAAGCTCAGGAAAGGATGTATGGAGAAGATGAGTTACGCTTTTCGGCAATGAAGATCACTGAGCGGCCGTCAGCGCTGGCGCTGCGGGGAAACAAGCGAAGAAAAGGGGAGGCGCGGCAGGGAAGAAAGGGGATCAATGCGCAGGTAATTTTCACTGGCGCGATTGCAACTAAGGTTACCATTTGCGAGCGAGTTGTTTCATCGCTTTCAGCTTTATTGTGAAAGGCTGCGCTAATAAAAACGCCAGCACTCAGGCTGGCGTCATTTACCGCATCAACTAAAAATCAGTTCATGCCGTATTTTTTCAGTTTCTTACGCAGAGTACCACGGTTGATACCCATCATCAGCGCAGCACGGGTCTGGTTGCCACGGGTATACTGCATCACCATGTCCAACAGGGGCTGCTCGACTTCAGCCAGTACCAGCTCATAGAGGTCATTAACATCCTGACCGTTCAGTTGAGCAAAATAGTTCTTCAGTGCCTGTTTAACCGAATCACGCAGAGGCTTTTGCGTCACCTGATCCTGTGAGTTAACGGTAGAAACGGTCAGTACGTCAGAATTTACGCGTTGTTCGAACATAGTTCTTTCAGCTCTTTATTTCGTTTACGCAAGATTTTCGAAGTATGCCTCCAACGCCTCCAGCTGTTCGCTGGCATCCTCTATGGCGTTGAATGTGCGCCGAAACTGGTCATTAGGGGCATGCTCCTGCAAATACCAGGAGACGTGCTTTCGCGATATACGGTATCCCTTGCCTGGACCATAAAAGTCGTGCAGCTCACGTATATGCGCAACGAGCATACGCTTCACCGCTGCCAGCGGCAGCGGCGCAAGCAGCTCCCCAGTGTCCAGATAATGCTGGATTTCCCGGAAGATCCACGGTCTTCCCTGAGCCGCGCGGCCTATCATCAGGGCATCGGCCCCCGTATAGTCAAGCACGGCTCTGGCTTTATGCGGGTCAGTTATGTCGCCATTCGCGATAACGGGAATGGTGACACTCTGCTTAACTGTCCGAATGCTGTCGTATTCAGCTTCCCCGTTGAACAGGCAGGCACGAGTGCGTCCATGTATCGTCAGGGCCTGAATGCCACAGCGTTCAGCCAATTGGGCAATCTCTACACAGTTACGGTTTTCCGTATCCCAGCCGGTGCGAATCTTCAGCGTAACGGGCACATCCACTGCATTAACCACGGCGGTGAGAATAGATTTCACCAGCTCGGGATACTGCAGCAGCGCTGAGCCTGCCATCTTGCGATTCACTTTTTTGGCCGGGCAACCCATGTTGATATCGATGATCTGCGCGCCAGACGCCACGTTAATACGCGCGGCCGCCGCCATATCATCGGGATCGCAACCTGCTATCTGCACGGCGCGAACGCCGGGCTCGTCACTGTGCACCATACGCAAACGGGATTTGTCACTGGCCCAGACTTCAGGGTTAGATGACAGCATCTCGGAGACCGCCATACCGGCGCCGTTCTCAAAACAGAGCGTGCGGAACGGCCTGTCGGTAATTCCGGCCATCGGCGCAGCAATGAGTCGATTACGTAGCTGGTGGTGTCCAATGCGCATGAAGAAGAAGTGACCGTAACTGTTCGCAAGGCGGCGTATATTACGCATTTTTTACCGAAGATGAAAGGCCAAACTTTGAACAATTCGCCGTAAATAACGGGATAAAGACGGTTAAACAGCAGTCAATTTTTTAATTATTATTAATATTCAATTGCTTAAAAAAATACGCTGAAATTGTGAACAAAAATTTTTCTCAAAACATGGCGTAAATCACAACATAAAAAGCGCCACATCAGGCAATTAACCAGAGATATGACGCCCAGGTGGTGCTTTATTGCGCAACTTGATTGCGGCCGGAACGTAATTAACAGGCCAGGTCGCGCTTTGGTTTAGCTCAAGATAAAAGCAGGGCGGCGTAACCGACCTGCTTTTATATTAGCGCCGCACGCCGGTAATGCGGCACCACTCCTCTTTTTCCGCCACCGGATCGAGCGCGAAGCGATCGGCATAGGCTTCACAAACGCTCTCCGCCTGGCTGGCCAGCACGCCGGAAAGACCCAAATGGCCGCCCGCTTTCGGCAGCACGCCAATCAGCGGCGCCAGCTCGCGCAGCGGACCGGCGAGAATATTGGCGACCACGACGTCGGCCTGCAGGTTCTCAGGCTGTTGATGCGGCAGGTAGAGCGACAGGCGATCGGCGACGCCGTTGCGCTCTGCATTATCGCGGCTGGCCTGGATCGCCTGCGGATCGATATCGATGCCGATCGCCTGCGCCGCGCCCAGCTTCAGCGCGGCAATCGCGAGAATGCCGGAACCGCAGCCGAAATCGATCACCGTTTTGCCCGCCAGATCCAGGCCGTCCAGCCAGGTGAGGCAGAGAGACGTGGTCGGGTGCGTGCCGGTGCCGAACGCCAGGCCCGGATCGAGCATTACGTTAACAGCGTCAGGATCCGGCACGTCGCGCCAGCTTGGGCAGATCCAGAGGCGCTCGCCGAAGCGCATCGGATGAAAGTTATCCATCCACTCGCGCTCCCAGTCTTTATCTTCGATCTGTTCGATCTTATGGCGAAAGCCAGATCCCAGCAGAGGATGCTGGCTCAGCTCTGCGACCACATCCTCCATCTCCGTTTCCGCGTCGAACAGGCCGATCACGTCGGTATCGCCCCACAGGCGCGTTTCGCCCGGCAGCGGCTCGTAAACCGGATTATCGTGCGTATCCTGAAAGGTCACGGAGACCGCGCCGCTCTCCATCAGCGCATCGCTGAGGGGTTCGGCGTGCTCGCCGGTACTGTTAATCTTGATTTGAATCCATGGCATAGCGTTTCTCTTTATTCCAGCGCGGCATCAGGCGCGCGGCCAAACAGATTACCGACCAGAAAAGCCAGCAGGCTTATGGTCAATGACGGAACGATAGGGTGAAAGCCACCCCATTGAATATTGAGGCTGGCAAGCAGCGTGTAGCTCCCGGCGCCCGCCAGCATGCCGGAGATGGCGCCGGCAGCGTTGGCGCGCGACCAGTAAAGGCCAAGCACCAGCGGCCAGAGGAAAACGGCTTCCAGACCGCCGAAGGCCAGCAAATTGAGCCAGATAATCATATCCGGCGGATTCCACGCCGCCAGCAGCAGCAGCACGCCCAGCAAGAAGGTAATGGTGCCCGATAGCAGGCGCAGGCGCGCTTCGTTTTCACTCTGCTGCGGCGCGATGCGCAGATAGAGATCTTTGATCAGGGTAGCGGAAGATTGCAGCAGCTGCGCGTTGATGGTCGACATGATCGCCGCCATCGGCGCGGCGAGAAATACGCCCGCAGCCATCGGCGGCAGCACGGTGATCATCAGCGTCGGGATGACGCGATCGGGAATAGTGAGATCCGGCAGAATCGCCCGGCCGAGCGCGCCGGCCAGATGCATGCCGAGCATCAGCACCACTACCACGATGGTGCCGAGAATAATGCCGCGATGCATCGCTTTACTGTCTTTATAAGAGATGCAGCGCACGGCGGTATGCGGCAGGCCGATAACGCCGAAGCAGACCAGCACCGCAAAGGAACTAAGGAAGGTCGGATTGATAACGTTGCCGACCCCTTCCGGCGACACCAGCTGCGGATCGATGGTGCGCAGTTTGGTCACCGCCGTGTCGAGCCCGCCCGCCTGATGAATCACAGCGAACAGCAGCAGAAAGGTGCCCACCAGCATCACCAGGCCCTGCATAGCGTCATTGAGCACGCTGGCGCGAAAGCCGCCGAAAGCGGTGTAGAGCGCGATAGTACCGCCGAAAATCAGCAGGCCGGTATCGTAAGGAATGCCCGCGGCGGTTTCCAGCAGGCGCGCGCCGCCGATAAACTGCACCGTCATCGCGCCGATAAAGGCCACCAGCAGGCTGATGCTCGCCAGCCAGATCAGCAGCGTGCTGCGATAGCGGGCATAAAGCATATCGTTTAGCGTCACCGCGTTATAGCGGCGCGCCAGAATAGCGAATTTCTTCCCTAACACGCCAAGCGACAGCCAGACCGCCGGCACCTGAATCATCGCCAGCAGCACCCAGCCGAGTCCATATTTATAGGCCGCGCCGGGGCCGCCGATAAACGAACTGGCGCTGATATAGGTGGTGGTGACGGTCATCGCCAGCACAAAACCGCCCATAGAGCGGCTGCCGAGAAAATATTCAGTGAGAAAACTGCCCTGGCGCTGTTTGCGCATGGCAAACACCGACAGCCCGGCGATCAGCACCAGGTAAGCCAGCAGCGGAAGAATGATTTCAGTTTCCATCGTTATCCTCTAACGGCATATCGCGGAACACCAGACGTACCATCAGCCAGCACAGCACGATAAACAGCAGCGGGGCAAACACGCAGGAGAGTTCAAACCAGCGCGGCAGACCGGTCACGCCGGCCTCATCGCCGCCCAGCCACGCGGAGACGCCCCAGACGGCCAGATAGGCGAGCGTCAGGTAGAGCGCCCAGCGCGCCTCTTTATTCGCTTGCAGAAAACGCCAGTCCATTATGCAACCTCTACGGCGACAAAAATGAAAAAGGCCGGTATCACCGGCCTGGTCTTGTTGACAAGATGCCAACCTGGACGCTGTCAGCAGTCAGTAACCCCGCCGGCATCGCCCTTACTGTTGCGCTTACTTATCGTACAGTCCGAGTTTCTTTTCCAGATAGTGGATGTTGGTGCCACCCTGCTGGAAGTATTCGTCGGACATAATGCGCATTTGCAGCTCGATATTGGTCTTGATGCCGTCGATGATCAGTTCAGCCAGCGCATTTTTCATGCGGGCGATCGCCACGTCGCGGGTTTCGCCATAGCAGATCAGCTTGCCGATCATGGAATCATAGTACGGCGGCACGCTGTAGCCGGCGTAAATATGCGATTCCCAACGCACGCCAAAACCGCCTGGCGCGTGGAAACGGGTGATTTTGCCCGGGCTCGGCAGGAAGGTGTTGGGATCTTCGGCGTTGATACGGCACTCGACCGCATGACCGCGAATGATCACGTCTTCCTGCTTGATAGAGAGCGGCTGACCGGCAGCGATGCGCAGCTGCTCTTTGATCAGATCCACGCCGGTGATCATCTCGGTAACCGGATGCTCGACCTGAATACGGGTGTTCATCTCGATAAAGTAGAACTCGCCGTTTTCATACAGGAACTCGAAGGTGCCTGCGCCGCGGTAGCCGATTTCGATACAGGCGTTAGAACAGCGCTCGCCGATATAGCGACGCAGTTCCGGCGTAATGCCCGGCGCTGGCGCTTCTTCGACCACTTTCTGGTGGCGACGCTGCATAGAGCAGTCGCGCTCGGCCAGATAGATCGCGTTGCCCTGGCCGTCGGCCAGTACCTGAATCTCGATATGACGCGGATTCTCGAGGTACTTCTCCATGTAGACCATGTCGTTGTTGAAAGCCGCTTTGGCTTCCGCTTTCGTCATGTTGATGGACTGCTCGAGCTCTTTATCGCTGCGCACGACGCGCATGCCGCGACCGCCGCCGCCGCCGGACGCTTTGATGATGACCGGATAACCGATACGCTTAGCGATAGCGCGGTTTTTCTCCATGTCGTCGCCCAGCGAGCCGTCGGAACCGGGTACGGTCGGCACGCCCGCTTTTTTCATCGCGTTGATGGCGGAAACTTTATCGCCCATCAGGCGGATGGTGTCCGCTTTCGGGCCGATAAAGATAAAGCCGGAACGCTCAACCTGCTCGGCGAAATCGGCATTCTCAGAGAGGAAGCCGTAGCCGGGGTGGATGGCGACCGCGCCGGTAATCTCGGCGGCGGAGATCAGCGCCGGGATGTTGAGATAGCTTTTAACTGACTGTGCCGGGCCGATGCAGACGGTTTCGTCCGCCAGCAGTACATGTTTCAGATCGCGGTCTGCGGTGGAGTGCACCGCCACGGTCTTGATGCCCAGCTCTTTACAGGCGCGGAGAATACGCAGCGCGATTTCACCGCGGTTAGCAATGACAATTTTATCCAGCATGGTGCGCCTCGTTATTCGATGACGACCAGCGGCTCGTCAAATTCAACCGGCTGGCCGCTTTCGACCAGAATGGCTTTCACGACGCCAGATTTATCGGCTTCGATCTGGTTCATCATCTTCATCGCTTCAACGATGCAGAGCGTGTCGCCGGCGTTAACTTTCTGTCCGATTTCAACAAAGGCTTTCGCGTCCGGGCTCGGCGTGCGATAGAAGGTGCCGACCATCGGCGAACGCACGATGTGGCCGCTGATTTCAGCAGGCTTGGCGGACTCTACGACCGGCGCTGCGATCGGCGCGACGGCGGTGGCTAACGCAGGCTGCGGAGCTGGCGCGGCGTAAGCCTGCTGCATAACGGGATAACCCACATTGGCAGGTGCACGGCTGATACGAACGGACTCTTCGCCCTCAGAAATTTCCAGCTCAGCGATGCCGGATTCTTCAACCAGTTCGATCAGTTTTTTAATTTTACGAATATCCATGAGTGTGGTTCCGTACTCTGTTTAATTGGAGTGAGACAGGCGTTTTACTGCCGTTTGTAAAGCCCATGAGTAGCCGTCGGCGCCTAAACCGCAAATGACGCCGGCGGATACGTCGGAAAGATAGGAGTGATGGCGGAAAGGTTCACGCGCGTGCACGTTAGAGAGGTGCACCTCGATAAAAGGAATGCTTACCGCCAGAAGGGCATCGCGCAATGCTACGCTGGTGTGCGTAAATGCAGCGGGATTAATGATGATGTAATCCACATTGCCTCTGGCCTCATGAATGCGATCGATCAGCTGATATTCCGCATTTGACTGCAAATGACTCAGTTCCACATCGAGCTGGTCCGCCTGCGCGGCTAAATCGCTGACGATTTGCTGCAGCGTCGCGCGACCATACTTTTCCGGCTCGCGCGTGCCCAGCAAATTAAGGTTGGGACCGTTCAAAAGCAGAATGTGAAATTTATGCGCCATCGTGCTGCCATCTCCCGCAATCATTGAGGCATCGCGTAAAATACCTTGCTATCTTCCGTTTGTCACCCGCCGCGCCCAAAAAGGCGACGCCGCGCGCAACAAAGCCGGGCATTATATCCGTTTCGGGGCAATTCGCAGCAAAATACTGGTCTTATCTGCGAAGTTGATCCAGCGTGGCCCGAAGGCCACACCTTTTATCAGAAATAACGGGGAGAAGACAACTTAGCGTGGCAACCACTGACGAAACTTTTTGTAACGCCACGCTAACAACGCCAGTGCGCCCAGCGCGTAAAGCAGCGGCTGAGGCGAGAGCACCTTCACCGACCAGAGATAGTGAACCGGCGCGAGGATCGCCGCCAGATAGATAAAGTTATGCAGCGTTTGCCAGCGGCGGCCAAGTTTGCGCTGGGCGCGCTGGAACGAGGTCGCCGCGAGCGCCAGCAGAATCAGCCAGGTCAGGATGCCCAGCGTAAGATAGGGGCGCGTGACCAGCTCGCGGCCCAGCAGCCCCAGGTTGTCGACGCCCAGCTCCAGCAGGTAGTAACTCAGCAGATGAAGAGAGGCCCAGACGAAGGTCCAGACGCCGAGCAGGCGGCGAGTGCGGATGAGCAATGGCTGTTTCGCGTAGCGCGTCAGCGGCGACACCAGCAGCGTGCCCAGCAGCAGCTTCAGCGCCATTCTGCCGGTGAAGTGCTGAATATCCTTCGCCGGGTCGGCGCTCAACCAGCCCTGGTTCGCCGCCATAAAGAGGTAGACCAGCGGCAAAAACGCCGCCAGATGCAGGACCGCCTTGAGCCAGACGATCTGTTTCAGCGTCAGGCGCACTCAGTAGTTCTCCCGCAAATCGAGCCCGCGATAGAGCGAGGCTACCTCGTCAGCGTAGCCGTTAAACAGCAGCGTCGGCTGACGCTTCACGCTGAGCGTGCCGCCGGGGCCGATAAAGCGTTCGGTCGCCTGCGACCAGCGCGGATGGTCGACGTGCGGATTAACATTGGCATAAAAACCATATTCGTTTGCCGCAATCTGATTCCAGGTCGTCGGCGGCCGATCGCGCGTCAGGGTAATCTTGACGATCGACTTAATGCCTTTAAAACCATATTTCCACGGCACGGTCAGGCGAATCGGCGCGCCGTTCTGCGGCGGCAGCGCTTTGCCGTACACGCCGGTGCTGAGCAGAGTTAACGGGTGCATCGCCTCGTCAAGGCGCAGTCCTTCCACGTAGGGGTAGTCCAGTCCGCCGCCGATAAAGCGATCTTTCTGCCCCGGCATCTGATCGGGCGCGTAGAGCGTCTGAAACGCGACGAAGCGCGCATTGCTGTTGGGCTCCGCCAGCTTCAGCAGCTTATTAAGCTCGAAACCGACCCAGGGCACGACCATCGACCAGGCCTCGACGCAGCGCATGCGATAGATTCGCTGCTCCATGGCGAACTTTTTGAAAATATCGTCCATGTTGAGCGTGATCGGCTTCGCTACTTCGCCGTCGATGGTCAGCTGCCAGGGATCGGTTTTCAGCGTGCCGGCATTGGCGGCGGGGTCCGCCTTATCAAGGCCGAATTCATAGAAGTTGTTATAGCCGGCGACCTTATCTTCCGGCGTCAGCGTCAGGCTGGCCTGATACTTTTCCGGCTTGCTGAAGGTTAGCGGGCGTCCGGCAGGCGCGGCGGGGCGATCGTTGCCTTTGAACCAGCTCAGCACATCCGCCTGCGCGACGCCAGGCAGGCCGAGCGCCGCGGCGCTCAGGCCGAGAGTTTTCAGCACCTGGCGGCGTCGCATATTAAAGATGCTTTCCGGCGTAACGTCGGCTTCAGTCAGATATTTTGTGGGTTTCATCGCTCACCTCCCGGCTCGAATATGCCTTCCAGCATGATGACTATTGCCGATCGCCGCGACTTTCGCCGCTAAAATATGAAATTTCCTGGCACGACGCGCCGATGAGAATGCGCCGAAAAGCTGAACGACCCGGGCTAACCGTTGTCTGGTACGGATATACTTGCTCATCTTACGCAGCGGCGCTGCCGCAGAGCGGGATTTATGCTATTTTGCTCGCGCCTGCGTCAGGCGCGGCGCAGGGCGGGCGTAAATGGGTCATTACCGCAGCGAACAGGCACAGGGATGCGATTAACCACGAAACTATCTGCGTTTATTACATTTTTAAGCTTACTGGCGATGTTTTTGATGCTGGTGGGCTGCGCTTTTAGCGTTTACTGGCTAACCCATCAGCGCGTCGAAGGACGCGTACAGACGCTAGCGACCGAAGTGGATCAGGCGCTGCTGAAGCAACCGCCTGACGCGCTGCGCGACTGGCTGCAGCATACCATGACGGTGATAAACACCGAACGGATCGAGCTGCGCAACGGCGACGGTGTCCTGTTCCGACTCAGCCGGCATGAAAATCCGATGCTGGAAGATGAAACCAACCGCTTTATCCAGTTCGACGTGCCGCTGGTTCATCAGCCGGGCGTAACGCTGCGCGTCGTGGCGCTCGACCCAGCCAGAACCTGGTTCCAGTCCTTTACCGGCGTCTATACCCTGGCGGCGATCCTCTTTGTGGTGCTGGTGATGAGCCTGCTGCTGTTTATGATGCACTGCTGGCTCAACCGCCAGTGGCGCGGCATGGAGCGGCTGGAGAAACGTGCCGAGGCGATCCTGGCGGGCGAGCGGACGCAGCTGCGCAAAGGCGACGTCGACGAGTGGCCGCCGCGCGCCAGCAGCGCCATCGACGTGCTGCTGAACGATCTGCAGGAGGCGGGCGAGCAGCGCCTGCGTATCGACACGCTGATTCGCGCCTTTGCCGCGCAGGATAGCCGCACCGGCCTCAACAACCGGCTCTTTTTTGACAATCAGCTGGCGACGCTGCTGGAAGACCAGGAGGATGTCGGCACGCACGGCGTGGTGATGATGGTGCGCCTGCCCGATCTCGATATGCTCAATGAGACCCTGGGAACGACGCTGGTGGATGAGTATCTCTACGATCTGGTCAATATGCTCTCGACCTTCGTACTGCGCTACCCCGGCGCGCTGCTGGCCCGCTACTTTCGTAGCGACTTTGCGGTGCTGCTGCCGCACCGCAGCCTGAAAGAGGCTAACAGCATCGCGGATCAGCTCATTAACGCCGTCGATTCGCTGCCGCCGATGCGCATGGTGAACCGCGACGATCTGATTCATATCGGCATCAGCGCCTGGCACAGCGGGCAGAGCGTGTCGCAGGTAATGGATAACGTCGAGATGGCGACGCGGCGGGCGACGCTGCTGGGCGGCAACAACTGGTCCAACGGCGAGGGGAATCCCCTCGATGCCGGGCGCGGCAGCGTGCGCTGGCGAACCCTGCTGGAAAACACGCTGAGCCGCGGCGGTCCGCGTCTCTATCAGAAACCGGCGGTGCTGCTGGACGGCAGCGTGCATCATCGCGAACTGCTGATGCGTATCTTCGACGGCGATAAAGAGGTGCTGGCGGCGGAGTTTATGCCGCTGGTGCTGCAGTTCGGCATGGCGGACGGCTGGGACCGTCAGCTGGTCACGCGTATCGCCGCTCTGTCTGACGTCTGGCCTGACGAAACTCTGGCGCTGCCGATCAATATCGACTCGCTGCTGCAGCGTCCTTTCTTTAACTGGCTGCAGAACATGCTGCTGCAGTGCACTAAAGCGCAAAGAAAACGATTTTTATTTGAACTTGCTGAGGCAGATGTCTGTCAACACATCAACCGTTTAGCGCCGGTATTTCATGCGCTACAGGCGTTCGGCTGTCGTATCGCCGTCGATCAGGCGGGCTTAACCGTGGTGAGCAGCGCCTATATCAGGCAATTCCCCATCGATTTAATCAAGCTTGATCCTGGCCTGGTGCGCAATATCGATCGGCGCACCGAAAATCAGCTGTTCGTGCAGAGCCTGCTGGAAGTGTGCAAATCAGCCCAGACGCAGGTGTTCGCGACGGGCGTACGCACGCATGCGGAATGGCAGACGCTGATTGGCCTGGGCGTATCGGGCGGGCAGGGCGATCTCTTTGCGCCTTCGCTGCCGGTAAACAGTAATGTGAAAAAGTATTCACAACGCTATCATATTTAGCCATTTCCGGTGGCAACCACCTAAAGCCGGATCTGAGCGGCAGGAAGAGGCGGCGGCATCGCCAATATCCTGTGGCGGAAATGTTAGATTTTATGTCGAACGAGCGCGCCTGAACGGGCGCATGAAGTCAGTAAAACGGGTGAATACCGCCGTTTTGCACCCGTGAGTTCTCGTTGACGATCGTGTAAAGCCAAATTGGTCTATTTTTTCACCGAAGCAGAACGTTTTTGCGCCTTGTGGCGGCTTCGCGTGGTTGGTAAAGTAAGCGGATTTTATTTTCCGCCCCCAGCTTGCAGGATTATCCTTTAGATATGTTTAAAAAATTTCGTGGCATGTTTTCCAATGACTTGTCCATTGACCTGGGTACCGCGAATACCCTGATTTATGTAAAAGGACAAGGCATCGTGCTGAACGAGCCTTCCGTGGTTGCCATCCGCCAGGACCGTGCCGGTTCCCCAAAGAGCGTGGCGGCCGTTGGCCATGATGCAAAACAGATGCTCGGCCGTACGCCAGGTAATATTGCAGCGATTCGCCCGATGAAAGATGGCGTGATCGCGGACTTTTTCGTCACTGAAAAAATGCTGCAGCACTTTATTAAACAGGTGCACAGCAACAGCTTTATGCGTCCTAGCCCGCGCGTGCTGGTGTGCGTGCCGGTCGGCGCGACCCAGGTAGAGCGTCGCGCTATCCGTGAATCCGCGCAGGGTGCGGGCGCGCGTGAAGTCTTCCTGATCGAAGAGCCGATGGCGGCCGCGATCGGCGCTGGCCTGCCGGTTTCAGAAGCGACCGGCTCCATGGTGGTCGATATCGGCGGCGGCACCACCGAAGTGGCGGTCATCTCCCTGAACGGCGTGGTTTATTCATCCTCTGTCCGTATCGGCGGCGATCGCTTCGACGAAGCGATCATTAATTATGTGCGCCGTAACTACGGCTCGCTGATCGGCGAAGCGACGGCAGAGCGTATCAAGCATGAGATCGGCTCCGCCTATCCGGGCGACGAAGTGCGCGAAATCGAAGTACGCGGCCGTAACCTCGCGGAAGGGGTGCCGCGCGGCTTTACGCTGAACTCTAATGAAATTCTGGAAGCGCTGCAGGAGCCGTTAACCGGCATCGTGAGCGCGGTAATGGTCGCGCTGGAGCAGTGCCCGCCGGAACTGGCGTCGGACATCTCTGAACGCGGCATGGTGCTGACCGGCGGCGGCGCGCTGCTGCGCAACCTGGATCGTCTGCTGATGGAAGAGACCGGCATTCCGGTGGTCGTCGCAGAAGATCCGCTGACCTGCGTGGCGCGCGGTGGCGGTAAAGCGCTGGAAATGATCGACATGCATGGCGGCGATTTGTTCAGCGAAGAATAATCGCCTCAATCGGCTGAGACCTGAATCGAAATGCGCAGGGAGTCGCGTGGAAGCTGACGCCGCGCGCGTCGGCGTCAGCTGTCCAGCCCAGGGAAGTACGGCGATGGCCGTACTTCCTTACCTGTTGTCGAGGAACACGCAGAATATATGAAGCCGATTTTTAGCAGGGGGCCTTCCCTGCAGTTGCGCCTGTTTTTGGCGGTGATAGTAGCCATCGCGATTATCGTCGCCGATAGCCGCCTGGGTTCGTTTACCCAAATCCGCAACTATCTGGACACATCGGTCAGTCCGTTTTATTTCCTGGCCAACGGCCCGCGTCAGATTCTTGACGGCATTTCCGGTTCGCTGGCGTCGCGCCAGCAGCTTGAGCTGGAGAATAAAGCCCTGCGCCGCGAGCTTTTCCTGAAAAACAGCGACCTGCTGATGCTGGGGCAATATAAGCAGGAAAACGCACGCCTGCGCGAACTGCTCGGTTCGCCGCTGCGTCAGGACGAGCACAAGATGGTGACGCAGGTGATCTCCACCGGCACCGATCCTTACACCGATCAGGTGGTGATCGACAAAGGCAGCGTCAATGGCGTCTATGAAGGCCAGCCGGTCATCAGCGACAAAGGCGTCGTCGGTCAGGTTATCGCCGTCGGCCAGGTGACCAGCCGCGTTCTGCTGATTTGCGACGCGTCGCATGCGCTGCCGATTCAGGTGCTGCGCAACGATATTCGCGTCATCGCGGCAGGCAACGGCTGCACCGAAGATCTGCAGCTGGAGCACCTGCCGGGCAACACCGATATTCGCGTCGGCGATATGCTGGTGACCTCGGGCCTGGGCGGCCGTTTCCCGGAAGGTTATCCGGTCGCGGTGGTCTCTTCCGTCAAGGTTGATACGCAGCGCGCCTATACCGTGATTCAGGCACGTCCGACCGCCGGTCTGCAGCGCCTGCGCTATCTGCTGCTGCTGTGGGGCGCGGATAAAAACGGCGACATGCCGATGGCGCCGGATGAAGTACACCGCGTCGCCAACGAACGCCTGATGCAGATGATGCCGCAGGTGTTGCCGCCAGCGGGCGAGATGGGGCCGCCTGCGCCGTCCGCGCAGATGGGGCCGCCAGCGCCAGCCAGCAGCGGCGGGACGCAAAGCGCGCCTGCTAACGCGCGCGGAGGCCAGCCTTGAGTCGTTACCGCAGCCAGGGTCGTTGGGTTATCTGGCTGTCCTTTCTTGTCGCCCTCGTGCTGCAGATCATGCCATGGCCGGAACAGCTCTATATGTTCCGGCCTTCATGGATCCTGCTTATCCTGGTTTACTGGGTGCTGGCGCTGCCGCACCGCGTCAACGTTGGCACCGGCTTCGTGCTGGGCGGGGTGATGGATCTGATCGCCGGATCCACTCTTGGCGTACGCGCGCTGGCGCTCAGCATCATCGCCTATCTGGTCGCCTTTAAATTCCAGCTTTTCCGCAACTTAGCGTTGTGGCAGCAGGCGTTAATGGTTATGGTGCTGTCGCTGGCGGTGGATGTCATCGTCTTCTGGGCGGAATTTTTGGTGATCAACGTATCGTTCAGGCCAGAAATTTTCTGGAGCAGCGTTATCGACGGGATTCTCTGGCCCTGGCTATTCTTATTAATGAGAAAGATTCGTCGTCAGTTCGCTGTTCAGTAAGGAATTTTATGCTATCCCTCTATCTGGCTTCCGGTTCACCGCGTCGACGTGAGCTGCTGACGCAGCTTGGCCTGTCGTTTGAACGTCTCCATACCGATGTTGAAGAGCGACGCCGCCCTGATGAGGCGGCGGAAAGCTATGTGCGTCGCCTGGCGCATGATAAAGCGCGCGCCGGCGTCGCCGTAGCGGAACAGGACCTGCCGGTGCTGGGCGCGGATACCATCGTGGTGCTCAACGGCGACGTGCTGGAAAAACCGCGCGACGCCGCCGACGCCGCCAGCATGCTGGCGCGGCTCTCCGGCCAGACGCATCAGGTGATGACCGCCGTTGCGCTGGCGGATCGCGAGCGCGTGCTCGACTGCTTAGTGACGACGGACGTGACCTTTCGCCTGCTGAGCGCGGCGGAGATCGCCGACTATATCGCGACCGGCGAGCCGATGGACAAAGCCGGCGCCTACGGAATTCAGGGCACAGGTGGAAACTTTGTCCGTAAAATTAATGGAAGCTATCACGCGGTTGTCGGATTGCCGTTGGTTGAGACAGGCGAGTTATTCAGCCATTTTCAGTCACTGCGTGCCGTAAGGGGATAACATGACGGCTGAATTACTGGTCAACGTCACGCCTTCCGAGACGCGCGTTGCCTATATCGACGGCGGCATTCTGCAGGAAATACATATCGAGCGCGAAGCGCGGCGCGGCATCGTCGGCAATATTTACAAAGGACGCGTCAGTCGCGTTCTGCCCGGCATGCAGGCGGCCTTTGTCGACATCGGTCTGGATAAAGCCGCCTTTTTGCACGCCTCCGATATTATGCCGCACACCGAGTGCGTCGCCGGCGACGAGAAGAAAAACTTTATCGTGCGCGATATCGCCGAGCTGGTGCGGCAGGGACAGGATCTGATGGTGCAGGTGGTGAAAGATCCGCTCGGCACCAAAGGCGCGCGCCTCACCACCGACATCACGCTGCCGTCGCGCTATCTGGTCTTTATGCCAGGCGCCTCGCACGTCGGCGTCTCTCAGCGTATCGAAAGCGAACGCGAGCGCGAACGCCTGAAGGCGGTGGTAGCGGACTACTGCGACGATCTCGGCGGCTTTATTATCCGTACCGCAGCCGAAGGCATCGGCGAAGAGGAGCTGGCGCAGGACGCCGCTTTTCTGAAACGCCTCTGGACCAAAGTCACCGAGCGGAAAAAACGCAATCAGACCCGCTGCCTGCTCTATGGCGAGCTGGCGCTGGCGCAGCGCATTCTGCGTGATTTCGCCGGCGCGGCGCTGGATCGCATCCGCGTAGATTCGCGGCTCACCTGCGAACTGCTGGTGGAATTCACGCGCGAATACATACCGGAAATGGCCGACAAGCTGGAGCTCTACGCCGGCAAGCAGCCGATTTTCGATCTTTTTGACGTCGAGAATGAAATTCAGCGCTCGCTGGACCGTAAGGTCGAGCTGAAGTCAGGCGGTTATCTGATCATCGATCAGACCGAGGCGATGACCACTATCGACATCAATACCGGCGCCTTTGTCGGCCACCGCAATCTCGACGAAACCATTTTTAATACCAACGTCGAGGCGACGCAGGCGATTGCGCGCCAGCTGCGGCTGCGCAACCTCGGCGGCATCATCATCATCGACTTTATCGATATGAGCAACGAAGAGCACCGCCGTCGCGTGCTGCATTCGCTGGAGGCGGCGCTAAGCAAGGATCGGGTAAAAACCGGCATCCACGGCTTCTCGGCGCTGGGCCTGGTAGAAATGACGCGTAAGCGTACGCGCGAAAGCATCGAGCATGTGCTGTGCGAGGATTGCCCGGTCTGCAAAGGGCGCGGCACGCTGAAGACGGTGGAAACGGTCTGCTACGAAATCATGCGTGAAATCGTCCGCGTCCATCACGCCTACGACTCCGATCGTTTTCTGGTCTATGTCTCTCCGGCAGTCGGCGAAGCGCTGAAAAGCGATGAATCGCACGCGCTGGCGGAGGTGGAGATTTTCGTCGGCAAACAGGTCAAGGTGCATATTGAGCCGCTCTATACCCAGGAGCAGTTCGACGTCGTCATGATGTAAGCCCTCGCTTCCGGCGAATCCCTCGTCGACGGGCTAAAAAAGCGGCCTTGCTTAGGTTAAAATGCGCATTCATACCGCTGATTGTCTGGCGACGGTTGAGTATGAGAGATAACCATCCGTCCAATGCGGAAGACAAGGAGAGGTGTGTGAGGCAGCTGCCGAGGATTTTGTTACTGCTGGTTGCGACCGCGATTGTGATCGTGGCGCTGCTGGTCAGCGGGCTGCGTCTGGCGATGCCGCACCTCGACACCTACCGCAGCGAAATTCTGTCGACGGTGTCGCGCGCCAGCGGGGTCAGCGTGACCGCCGACGCGCTGAGCGGCCGTTGGGAAACCTTCGGGCCGACTCTGCAGATCCGCGATCTGCGCGTCGATATGCAGGCGAACGGCAAGCTCGACATCGCGCGCGTCACGCTGGCGCTGGATGTCTGGCAGTCGCTGCTTCACTGGCGCTGGCAGTTTCGCGATCTCACCTTCTGGCAGCTGCGCCTCGACAGCAACCGTCCGCTTTTCTCCAGCGATAAAGAGAAAAACAGCTTCCGCCCCGGCCGCATCAACGAACTTTTCCTGCGCCAGTTCGACCACTTCGACCTGCGCGACAGCTCGATCTTTTTCCGCACCCCCTCCGGCCAGCGCGCCGAGCTGGCGATCCCGAAACTCACCTGGCTGAACGAGAAAAACCGCCATCGCGCGGAAGGCGAGGTGAGCCTCTCCAGCTTTACCGGCCAGCACGGCGTGGTGCAGGTGCGGCTCGACCTAAACGATAGCGAGGGCTTACTCAACGACGGCCGCATCTGGATGCAGGCGGACGACGTCGACGTGCGGCCGTGGCTGGGGCGCTGGATGCGCGACAATACGCGGCTCGACAGCGCGCGTTTCAGCCTGGCGGCCTGGGTCAGCCTGCGCGAAGGCGAGCTTTACGCAGGCGATCTGCTGCTGCGTAAGGGCGGCGCGAACTGGCAGAGCGAAGAGGGCGCGCATCACCTGCAGGTCGATGGCCTGACCGCGCACCTCTCGCGCTATCAAAACGGCTGGATGGTCAGCGTGCCGCAGACGCGCCTCAGCACCGACGGCGAGGCATGGCCGGCAGGGCACGTCGCGCTGCTGTGGCGTCCGCAGGATAAAGAGCTGCTCGGCCCTGAACATCAGGGCGAAGTGCGGATCAGGGCGACGCAGCTGGTGCTGAACCGCATCGCGCCGCTGGTGCCGCTCTTCGCGCCGCTGTCGCCGTCGCTGTTCGAAAACTGGCGCGCGCTGCAGCCGCAGGGCACCATCGAAGGGCTGGCGCTGGATATTCCGCTGGAGCAGCCGGATCAGACGCGGATGCAGGTCAAATGGCGCGACTTCCGCTGGCAGCCCTGGCAGCTGCTGCCGGGCGTCAGCAACCTGAGCGGCGAGGCGCGCGGCAGTCTGAGCAACGGGCAGGTCAACGTTGAAATGGGCCGCACCGATGTAGCCTATAGCGCCATGTTCAACGCGCCGCTGGAGATCCACCAGCTGCACGGCTCGCTGAGCTGGCTGCGCGACGCGAACGGATTAACGCTCGACGGCCGCGATCTCAATGTGCAGGCGCGCTCGCTCTGGGCGCGCGGCGATTTCCGCTATCAGCAAAATCTTGGGCGCGATCCGCGCCTCGACATTCTCGCCGGCATCCGCGTTACCGACGCGGGCGACGCCTGGCGCTATTTTCCGCAGCCGCTGATGGGCAAGGCGCTCACGCGCTATCTGAGCGGCGCTATCAAAGGCGGCCAAGTCGATAACGCCACGCTGCTCTTCGCCGGCAATCCGAAACTGTTCCCGTTCAGTCATAACGACGGCATGTTTCAGGTATGGGTGCCGCTGCGTCACGGAACCTACGCCTTTCAGCCCAACTGGCCTGACGTGACGCAGCTCGATATCGATCTCGACTTTATCAACGACGGGCTGTGGATGCGGGCGCCGCGCTTCAGGCTGGGCGAAGTCGACGTCAGCAATTTCAGCGCGGTCATCCCGGACTATCTGAAAGAGAAGCTGCTGATCGACGGCGATATCAGCGGCAATGGCGATCAGATCGCGCGCTATTTCCAGGATACGCCGCTGAAAAAGTCGCTGGGCGCGGCGCTGGAGCAGCTGGAGATAAAGGGAAAAACCCAGGGACACCTGAAGCTTGATATTCCGCTCGACGGCGAGCTGGTGCACGCCAGCGGCAACGTCGATCTCAACAATAACGCTTTGCACATTAAGCCGCTCGACACTACCCTGGAAAACCTCACCGGCCGTTTCCGCTTTAATAACGGCAATCTGGACAGCGATACGCTGCGCGCGAACTGGTTCGGTCAGCCGGTCAACGTCAGCTTTAGCACCAAAGAGAATCCGCAGGACTTCGGCGTCAACATCCAGCTCGACGGCGACTGGCAGCCGGCGAAGCTGTCGCAGGTGCCCGCGCAGATCGCCAGCCAGCTTAGCGGCCATCTGCCGTGGCAGGGCAAGGTAAACATTACGCTGCCGCATCAGGGCGGAGCGCGCTATGACGTCGAGTTGAAAGGCGATGCAAAAGAAGTAAGCAGTCGCTTACCGGCGCCGCTCAACAAGGCTGGCGGCGAAGCGATGCCCATCGCGGTCAACGCCAGCGGCGATCTGAAACAGTTCGAACTCAGCGGCAGCGTGGCGAATCGTCATCGTTTCAACAGCCGCTGGCTTCTTGAGCCGCAGCTGCGCGTCGAGCGCGGCGTCTGGCTGAACGATGCGCGCAGCAAACCCGCCTTGCCGGATCGCGCGGGCATGGTATTAAATCTGCCTGCGCTGGACGGGGAAGCTTGGGCTGGATTGATGATGGCGGGCGGCGCTGCTCAGGGCGGCGGCGCAAGCGAAATGGGCGGCGTGGCCTTGCCGGGCGACGTCACCTTGCGCACGCCGGCGGTCACCCTGGCCGGGCAGCAGTGGCATGATATCGACGCGACGCTGGAGCAAGGCGCTAAGGGCAGCAGCAACGTCAGCATTACAGGGCGGGAAATTCGCGGCACGCTGGCGATGGCGCAAAACGCCGCATGGCGCGTCGCCCTCGACTACCTTTATTACAACCCTGAATGGCAAAGCGGCGGCGACAGCGGCGCGGCGCGCCAGCAGCAGCAGCAGCAGGCGAGTAAAATCGACTTTAGCCGCTGGCCCGCGCTGCAGCTAAGCTGCGCCGAATGCTGGCTGCGGGGGCAAAAGTTCGGTCGCATCCAGGCGCAGGTCGCGCCAAAAGGTGATACGTTAGCACTTACTAACGGTCTGGTGGATACCGGCAGCTCGCGTCTCAAGGTCTCCGGCGAATGGGTTAACAGCCCCGACGCTCCGCGCACCTCGCTGAAGGGCTCGCTGAGCGGCAGCAATATCAACAACGCCACCAACTGGTTTGGCGTCAATACGCCGCTGCGCGACGCCTCCTTCAAGGTCGATTACGATCTACACTGGCGCTCGGCGCCGTGGCAGCCTTCGGAAGAGACGCTGAGCGGCACGCTTAAAACTCACTTCGGCAAAGGGCAGATCGCCGACGTCAATACCGGCGCGGCGGGACAGCTGCTGCGTCTGGTGAGCTTCGATGCGCTGCTGCGCAAGCTGCGTCTCGATTTTAACGATACATTTAATAACGACGGCTTCTACTTCGACTCGATTAACGGCACCGCGTGGATTGAAAACGGTGTGATGCGCACCGATAACCTCCTGGTGGATGGCCTTGAAGCGGATATCGCGATGCAGGGCAAGGTCGATTTAGTGAAGCGCAATATCGATATGGAAGCGGTGGTCGCGCCCGAGATCTCCGCCTCGGTCGGTGTAGCCACCGCCTTTGTGATTAATCCGGTCGTGGGCGCGGCGGTCTTCGCAGCGAGTAAGGTGCTGGGTCCGCTGTGGAATAAAATCTCGCTGCTGCGCTATCACATCGACGGCCCGCTGGATAAGCCGCAAATCAACGAAGTTCTGCGCAAACCGCGCGAAGACGAAAAGAAGTGAATTTGACGCCGTCAGGGAATTGCCGCAGGCTAGTAAAATCTGACGTTATTAGCGCAGGGCCAGCGGGCTCTGACGCACAATGAGTGTCACACCCTCATTATCTGAGCATAAAACGAGCGAGATACGATGACTCTGAACCTGGTAAGTGAGCAGTTGCTAACTGCTAACAATATTAATCAGCAGGACCTGTTTTCCCTGTTAGGGCAGCTTTCAGAACGTCGTCTGGATTATGCCGACCTCTATTTTCAGTCCAGCTTCCATGAATCCTGGGTGCTGGAAGACAAGATTATCAAAGACGGCTCCTGGCATATCGACCAGGGCGTCGGCGTGCGCGCCGTCAGCGGCGAAAAAACCGGCTTCGCCTATGCGGACCAGATTACCCTGAACGCCCTGCGCCAGTCGGCGGAAGCGGCACGCAGCATCGTGCGCGAGCAGGGCAACGGCAAGGCGCATACCCTTTCCAACGTGATGCATCGCGCGCTCTATCAGCCGCTTAATCCGCTCGACAGCCTGACGCGCGAAGATAAAATCGCCCTGCTGCAGCGCGTGGACAAAGTGGCGCGCGCCGCAGACGCGCGCGTGCAGGAGGTCAACGCCAGCCTGAGCGGCGTTTACGAGCAGGTGCTGGTGGCAGCGACCGACGGCACGCTGGCAACGGACGTGCGACCGCTGGTGCGCCTCTCCGTCAGCGTGCTGGTAGAGGATAACGGCAAACGCGAACGCGGTTCCAGCGGCGGCGGCGCGCGCGTCGGCTACGAATTCTTCCTCGCTGATGAAAACGGCGACGTGCGCGCCGACGCCTGGGCGAAAGAGGCGGTACGTATGGCGCTGGTCAATCTTTCCGCCGTTGCCGCGCCGGCGGGCACGTTGCCGGTGGTGCTGGGCGCGGGCTGGCCGGGCGTGCTGCTGCACGAAGCGGTAGGCCATGGCCTGGAAGGCGACTTCAACCGCCGCGAGACCTCGGTATTCAGCGGCAAAATGGGCCAGCTGGTGGCGTCTGAGCTCTGCACCGTAGTGGACGACGGCACCATCGAAGGGCTGCGCGGTTCGCTGGCGGTAGATGACGAAGGCGTGCCGGGCCAGTACAACGTGCTGATCGAAAACGGTGTGCTGAAAGGCTATATGCAGGACAAGCTCAACGCGCGTCTGATGGGCGTCGCGCCGACCGGCAACGGCCGCCGCGAGTCCTATGCGCATCTGCCGATGCCGCGTATGACCAACACCTATATGCTGGCGGGCAAATCGACGCCGCAGGAAATTATCGAAAGCGTTGAGTATGGCATCTACGCGCCTAACTTCGGCGGCGGCCAGGTCGACATCACCTCCGGCAAATTTGTCTTCTCGACCTCCGAGGCCTATCTGATTGAGAACGGCAAGGTGACGAAGCCGGTGAAAGGCGCCACGCTGATCGGTTCCGGCATTGAGGCGATGCAGCAAATCTCGATGGTCGGCAACGATCTGGCGCTGGATAAAGGCGTCGGCGTGTGCGGCAAAGAGGGGCAGAGCGTGCCGGTCGGCGTTGGCCAGCCGACGCTGAAGCTGGATAAACTCACCGTCGGCGGCACCGCCTGATCCTCCGCCCTCGCTGACAGCGCGCGCGTCTGGCAAGGATGCCGGACCGGGCGCTTTCTATCGCTGGGCACGGCGCAGGCCGTCAGCTGGCGCGATGCTGCTGATACTGCTCCGCTACCTGCTGGAAATACTCCGTGAGATAGTCGATGCACACCTGCACCTTCAGCGGCAGCTTATCCTTTTCGGTATAAAGCGCATAAACCGGACGCGGATCGGACTGATACTGCGGGAAAAGAATATCGATCTCCCCTGCGTTAATCTCCTCAATCACCCACATCATCGGCACATAGGCGATGCCGTTGCCAGCCTTGAGCCAGCGGATTAGCGTTAGCGAATCGTTGGTGACGAAACGGCCCTGCGGCGAGAGGCGCGAAACCAGTCCTTCGGGCGCGATCAGCTCGAAATTGTTATCGGGACGCACGCTGTACTCAAGCCAGGCGAAGTTATCGACGTCGGCCGGCTTCTCTGGCGCGCCGTGCTGCTGCAGATAGCTTTTCGCCGCGCACACCACCATCGGCATCGCGCCGAGGCGGCGAGAAAAAAGGCTGGAGTCCTTTAGCGCGCCTACGCGAATCACTAAATCGAGCCCGTCGGCGATCAGATCCGGCGCCGGAATGCCCGCCACCAGATTCACGCTCAGGCCAGGGTACTCGCGCAGCATATTGCTGGTCATTTCGGCGAGGACGTTTTGCGCCATGGTAGAGGAGCTGCCGATGCGCAGCGTGCCGACCGGCGTATTGTTGAAGGCGTAGAGCTGCTCGTGCACCTGCGTGGCCTCAGCCAGCATGCGGCGACAGCCCTGATAATAAATTTTTCCCGCCTCGGTCAGACCGATGCTGCGCGTGCTGCGGTTCAGCAGCTTAACCTGTAGCTCATCTTCCAGTTTCGCCACAATCTGACTGATAGACGAAACGCTGAGGTGAAGCTGGCGTGCGGCGGCGGTAAAAGAACCTAATTCAACCACTTTGGCGAAAATTGACATGCCTTTCAGTCGTTCCATTGTTTACTCTGGTTAAAAAGTGATTTAGCTCACATTCTGTAGAAAACGTATAGTCAGGCGCGTTACTATATGCGCGCCCGGGTATTCCCCGGTGATTCGCTTTTGCCCGGGAAGGGTTAAGCCGACCTGCTGCAAAACGTCTGTTGCCGCCCGATGATACGCTATTATTTACTCAGCAGTGGTTCGGATGCTGTCATCCGCCACCCAGCCGTTGCGGCTTGCAGCCGGGCAGGCTAAGGATCATCCCGGCAAGGTCGTACTAAGGATCCCTGATGAGTGTGCTTCCGGTTTTTGTCGTATTTGGGCTCTCTTTCCCGCCCATCTTCATTGAATTAATCGTCTCGCTAATGCTGTTCTGGTTGGTGAAACGACTGCTGACGCCAAGCGGTATCTACGATCTCGTGTGGCATCCGGCGCTTTTTAACACGGCGCTCTACTGCTGTGTGTTTTACCTGGTATCCCGTCTATTCGTCTGAGGTTTAAGTGAAATCGCTAATAAGAAAAATCGCGCGTTACGCGATTACTATCCTGCTGGTTATCATCGCTATTGTTATCATCTTTCGCGCCTGGGTGTTTTACACCGAGTCGCCGTGGACGCGCGACGCTAAATTCGCGGCGGATGTCGTGGCGATTTCGCCGGACGTGACGGGTTTGATTACCGACGTGCCTGTACATGACAACCAGCTGGTGAAAAAGGGCGATACCCTTTTTGTCGTGGATCGTCCGCGCTATCAAAAAGCGCTGGATCAGGCGCAGGCCGACGTCGAGTACTATCAGACGCTGGTCAGCGAAAAACGTCGTGAGGCGGCGCGCCGCAATCAGCTGGGCACCTCGGCGATGTCGCGCGAAGCGATCGACCAGGCGAACAACGATCTGCAGACCACGGAACATCAGCTGGCGAAATCGATCGCCACGCGCGATCTGGCGAAGATCGATCTGGATCGCACCGCCATCACCGCGCCGTCCGACGGCTGGGTAACCAACCTCAACGTCTATGAAGGCGAGTTCATTACCCGCGGCTCCGTCGCGGTGGCGCTGGTGCAGCAGCACTCTTTCTACGTGCTGGCCTATCTGGAAGAGACCAAGCTGCACGGCGTCGAGCCGGGCTATCGCGCCGAAGTGACGCCGCTCGGCAGCAACGTGGTGCTGCGCGGCACCGTCGACAGCGTCGCCGCTGGCGTAACCAACAGCAGCAGCTCGGTCGACAGCAAAGGCATGGCGACCGTGGACTCCAACCTTGAGTGGGTACGCCTGGCGCAGCGCGTCCCGGTGCGCATTCGTCTCGATCAGCAGCCCGGCAACCGCTTCCCGGCGGGCACCACCGCGACCGTGGTGATCACCGGCCAGAGCGATCGCGCCGATACGCAGGTGTCGCCGATGTCGCGTCTCTTCAATCGCCTGCGTGAGTTTGGTTAAGCGGGGCCGATATGATCGAGTTCCTGCGTTTCCCGATTAAGCTGACCTTCGCGCTGGTGGCGGCGCTGATGATCGGCTTTCATCTTAACCTTGAAACGCCTCGCTGGGCGGTGATGACCGCCGGCATCGTCGCGGGCGGCACCGCTTTCGTCGCCGGTGGCGATCCCTACTCCGGCGCGCTGCGCTATCGCGGCGTGCTGCGTATTATCGGCACCTTTATCGGCTGTATCGCCGCGCTGACCATTATGATCGCTACGGTGCGCGCGCCGATGGTAATGCTGCTGCTCTGCTGCATCTGGGCGGGCGTCTGCGTCTGGCTCTCCTCGCTAATCAAAGTTGAAAACTCCTATGCGCTGGGGCTGGCGGGCTATACCGCGCTGATTATCGTGGTGACCGCCGACGCCAACAATGGCCTGACGCTGGTGCCGCAGTTTGCGGTTGAACGTTGCAGCGAGATTGTGCTCGGCATTCTCTGCGCCATTCTGGCGGATATGATCTTCTCGCCGCGCTCGATTAAAAAGGTCATCGACAGCGAAGTCGATGCGCTGCTGGTGGCGCATTATCGCCTGCTGCAGCTCTGCGTGGCGCATGAAGATAAAGAGGAGGTCGACAAGGCGTGGAGCGCGCTGGTGCGCCGTACCTCGGCGCTCGGCACCATGCGCGGCCAACTGATGATGGAGTCGTCGCGCTGGCAAAACGCCAACCGCCGGCTGCAAATGCTCAACACGCTGTCGCTGACCATGATTACCCAGGCGGCGGAAACCTTCCTCATTCAAAATTCGCGCCCGGAATATATTCCTTCGCAGTATCGTCTGCTGATAGAGAAGAAGGCAGAAAGCGTTGCCGACGTGCATCGGCGCATGAAGGTGATGCGGCGGGTGATTGGCGCCAGTGAAGAGGGCAAGGCGCCCGTGACGCTGGCGAGCTGGGTCGGCGCGGCGACAGAATATTTGCTGCTGCTGAAAGGGATTAAAAGCAACAGCCGCATCACGACGCTGGAAGAGGGCATTCTCGAGCGCGAAATCGTTATCCAGGCGCGCTCTGCTGAAACCCATCACGCGATGATTAACGGTATCCGCACCTTTGTCGCCACGGCCCTCGGCTCGTTGTTCTGGCTCTATACCGGCTGGACCTCCGGCAGCGGCTGTATGGTAATGCTGGCGGTGATCACCGCGCTGGCGATGCGCGTGCCGAATCCGCTGATGATGGCGAAGGATTTCTTCTACGGTATGATTTTTGCGGTGCCGCTTAGCTCGTTCTATTTTATGTACCTGCTGCCCAGCACCCAGCAGAGCGTGCTGCTGCTCTGCATCGCCATCGGTCTGCTCGGCTTCATTAGCGGCATCCTGATACAGCGTCGTCAGCTGGGCACGCTCGGTGCGCTGGCCGGTACCATCAACGTGCTGGTTCTGGATAATCCTATGACCTTCCACCTGAGCGTGTTCATCGACAACGTGCTGGGGCAGATGATCGGTGCTTTCGTCGCACTGATGGTCATCCTGCTTATTCGCGACAAATCGAAAGCGCGCACCGGACGTAAGCTGCTGAACCGCTTTATGTATGCTGCGGTGTCGGCGCTGACCACCAACCAGGCGCGCCGTCGCGAAAACCATCTTCCCGCGCTCTATCAACAGCTGTTTATGCTGCTGAACCTGTTTCCCGGCGATATCGACAAATATCGCATCGCGCTGACGCTGATTATCGGCCATCAGCGGTTGCGCAGTGCGGACGTGCCGGTCAACGCCGACCTGTCGGCCTTCCATCGCCAGCTGCGCGCTACGGCGGATCGCGTGATTTCAGCGCGCAGCGATGAGAAACGGCGCCATTACTTTGAACAGCTGCTGGCGGAGTTCGAGGTCTATCAGCAGAAGCTGGTACAGTACGATGCGCCGCTCAGCGTCACCGAGCCGGTGAAGCGCCTTGCCGATATGCTCAGCAAATACCAGAACACCCTCATCCAAATCTGAATCTGGCCGCTGTCCGACGCAGCGGCCGCTCCAGTGCCACGCCTTCCCTAAAACGCTCGCTTTTGCCATCTATACTTTTCTGACAGGAAGAGAAACTGACAGGAGCGACCCTATGACGACCCCACTGCACGACAGCGAATTTTTTCAGACCGGCTATCTGGCCGATGGCGAATGGCATCGCGCCGCCGCCACCTTTGATGTGTTGAACCCTGCTACCGGCGAAGTGCTGGCCGCCGTGGCGAAGGCGGGCAAGGCCGAAACCGAACAGGCAATCGCCGCCGCCGAGCGCGCTTTCCCCGCCTGGCGCGCGCAGACCGCCAAAGCGCGTTCCGAGATCCTCTATCGCTGGTATCAGCTGATGATCGACAACAAAGCCTGGCTGGCGCAGCTGATGACTGCTGAACAGGGCAAGCCTTTGAAAGAGGCGGAAGGCGAGGTGGAATACGCCGCCAGCTTTATTCAGTGGTTTGCCGAGCAGGCGAAGCGCGCTAACGGCGAAATCATTCCGCCGGCCAAACCCGGCTCGCGCATTCTTGCTACGCGCGAGCCGATCGGCGTCGTTGCCGCGATCACGCCGTGGAACTTTCCCATGGCGATGCTGACGCGCAAGCTCGGACCCGCGCTGGCGGCAGGCTGCACCGGCATTATCAAGCCGGCAAACAACACGCCGCTGAGCGCGTTTGCGCTGCTGGCGCTGGCGAAAAAAGCGGGCGTGCCGGACGGCGTGCTTAACGCGGTGGCCGGCGATACCCACGCCATCAGCGATGCGATTATGGCCAGCAAGGCGGTGCGTAAAATTTCTTTCACCGGCTCGACCGCGGTCGGCAAAACGCTGGTGCGCAACGCCGCCGACACCATGAAAAAGGTGTCGATGGAGCTGGGCGGCAACGCGCCCTATATCGTTTTTGAGGATGCGGATATCGACGCGGCGGTTAAAGGCGCCATCGCCAATAAATTCCGCAACGCCGGCCAGGTCTGCGTCAGCGTCAACCGCTTCTATATCCACGACGCCGTGTACGACCGTTTTGTCAACCAGCTGGCTGAGGAAGTGAAAAAGCTCAAGGTCGGCAACGGCATCGAAGAGGGCGTGGTCGTGGGGCCGCTGATCGAAGCGTCCGCCGTGGATAAAGTGGAAGAGCACGTTAAGGACGCCAAAGCAAAAGGCGGACGGATCGTCACCGGCGGCGAACGTCATGCGCTGGGCGGCAACTTCTGGCAACCGACGGTGATCGCCGACGCGCACGAAGCGATGATGCTGGCGAAGGAAGAGACCTTCGGTCCGGTCGCAGCCTGCTTCCGCTTTAGCGACGAGCAGGAGGTCATTCGTCGCGCTAACGACACCGCGTTCGGCCTTGCGGCCTACTTTTATACGCAGAACCTGCAGCGCGTCTTTCGCGTTTCCGCCGCGCTGGAAAGCGGCATGATCGGCATTAACGAATGCGCGGTGTCGACCGAGCTGGCGCCGTTTGGCGGCGTAAAAGAGTCGGGGCTGGGGCGCGAAGGTTCGGTGCTTGGCCTGGAAGAGTATCTGGAGGTCAAGGCGCTGCATATCGGCGGCCTGAGCGAAAGCTAATGCGCGGGCGGCCTCGCGCCGCCCGGTGAGGAAGGACAGGAGCCTTCACTATGAAAACCGAGCGTTTCGACTTTAACGAGATTGTCGACCAGTCGCATTTTTTCCGCCAGTTCAGCGAGCGTTTCGCCCTGAACATTTATCGTATTGGCGACCTGGATGCATTATGGGACGTACTCACCGGCGAAGAGCTGACGATGCCACTGGAAATTGAATTTATCAATCTGGGAAAGGGGCAGAAACGACGCTATGGCGCGCTGATCCTGTTATTTGATGAGGCAGAAGAGGAGCTGGAAGGCCAGCTCCGCTTTAATATTAAGTAACCCACAAAAAGGGCCCCGACAAGCGGAGCCAAAGGGTTCGTCAGCAGTTGTTGACGAGGAATTACTTATAGAGTTCAGCAGTGAAGTGGTAGCTGTCGCCGGTGCGCGCTTCGATCACTTTATAGGCGCTGGCGCCTTGTTCATCGGCTTTCTGCGAAAGCTGCGCGCGGTAGTCCATCGGCGAGCCCGCTGTACCACTGATTGTCACTGTCCCCGCAGGCTGCATGTTCTGCGCCTGGTCACCGGTAATCAGCTGCGCTGCCTGAGCGCCGAATGCGATTACGGAAAGCAGGCTAACGGTTGCGATGGTTGTTTTGATTTTCATTGTTCGTCTCCTCATTACAATCAACAACCTGCGGTTGACATCATGATGCGGGTCGTCGATAGAGCAGGCGTCGCGTGGGCGCCCGATCGGTTAATTATTTGTAGAGCTCAGCCGTGACGTGGTAGGTGTCGTCCTGGTTGTTCTCGATAATGCGGTAATGGCTTGCGCCCTGCGCGTCGGCTTTCTGAGAAAGCGCCTGACGGATATTGGTCTGATCGCCGTCATGACCACTGATGCTAATGGTCTGGTTCAGCGGCTGCAGCGTTTCGGCCTGTTGATTCGATACCAGACTGGCTGCGCTAGCGCCAAACGACAGCGCGGCGGTCAGAGCGGCTAAAGCGATAAGTGATTTGGTTTTCATGGTCTACTCTCCTGAATTCATCGATAAGGCCACCCGATGCGCAATGCGCGCTTCAATAAGGTCGCCCGTCCAACGACGTCTGACTACCGCGCTTATTTATACAGCTCGGCAGTAGCGTGGTAGTTGCCGTTGTTATAAGCCTCGATTACGCGGTAGGCGCTGGCGCCTTTCTGCTCTGCCTTCGCGTTCAGCTCTTCTTTAATCTGCATGGGAGAACCGGCCACGCCGCTTACGCTTACTGAGCCGATAGACTGCAGATTTTGAGCCTGCTGCGCATTAACGGATTCTGCTGCAAAAGCGCCGAATGACAGAACAGATAGAATACTCAGGGTTGCGATAGTAGTTTTAACGTTCATATATATTTCCTCGTCGTCTGTTTTTGTCTTTTTGTTTGATGTGATTTGCGTCACGAAAAGAAGTATAGAACTAATAACGTCTGAAATTAATATCTGCCTAATAATGTTTTGTTGTGATTCTTTATCCTTATGGCTCTTTTTTATTCTTTATAGTTATAAAAAGTGCGTGAAAAAGCGGCATTTAGACAAAAATGGTTTTAAAAACAGTATATTAAGTTGCTTTAACTTTTTGTGCGAAAGGTCGTGGTGGATGTGGCTGGTTATTGATTTGGATCTGGGCATTATCGCTAATCGCGTAGTGTAAAGCAGCGTAAAATAGTGCGAAAGGTTAAGCAGGCAGAAAGGTATGACCATAGCCGTTCAGGGCGTCAGCTGGAAATAGAATAAGTTAACGGACTGGATAAGCAGGATATGAAATGGCTGACGGGGCAGGTAAGGCGACCGGCAGCGCGACTGCCGGTCAACGACGCGGGTTACAGCTCTTGTTCAAAGACGGTAAGAAGCGCGCCGTGCAGCTTTTTGACGGTAAAGGCACGCGCGGGCGTAATAAATATCGTATCGTCGCCGGCGATAGTACCGAGAATGCCTTCCGCTTTACCCAGGGAGTCAAGCAGACGGGCAATCAGCTGCGCTGCGCCAGGACTGGTGCGAATAACGATCAGCGCATCGTTATAGTCGATATCCAGCACCAGATTTTTTAACGGGCTGGTGGTCGTCGGCACACCCAGTTCCGCCGGCAGACAGTAAACCATCTCCATTTTGGCGTTACGCGTGCGCACCGCGCCGAATTTAGTCAGCATACGAGACACCTTCGACTGATTGATATTGTCGAAGCCTTCCTCCTGCAGCGCCTGTACTATCTCGCCTTGAGAGCTGAATTTCTCTTGTTTTAACAAGGCTTTAAACGCTTTAATCAATTCGTCTTGTTTAGATGGGTTTCGCATAAGCTACCAGTAAAGAAAAATGCCGAACGCCCGCCGACGGCAGATACATTATTATGCATATGAATGAATTTTTATGCAATTAGTCGATAAAAAAGGCGGGCGCCGCAGGTTGCGGGCGGCAATGATAACAAAATTTTTTGCGCAGACCAAAACGACGCAAGAGCAGGAAAAGCGAAGGTTGCAGAATTGTTATACAATTGAGGTGTCATATGGATAGCTATCACGGCCGTGCTCTATCTGCCATCGACATCGTTGTCGGTCATTCAGGCGCGTTGTGCTGACAAAGTAGCAACCCAAAAGATTAAGTGCTGCTGCACGCATAATGAACAGTGGGTTTGTCATCGTCTGAGAAGTTGATTCAGGTCTGGACACAGATGGAAATTCGGCTCTACTCTGCCCCACCTTAATAAGGAGTACAGAATGAAAGTTGCCGTTCTTGGCGCTGCTGGCGGAATCGGTCAGGCGCTCGCCCTTCTGTTAAAAACCCAGCTTCCGGCGGGTTCCGAACTCACGCTCTATGATATTGCGCCGGTGACGCCCGGCCTAGCGGTAGATCTCAGTCATATTCCTACCGCGGTTAAAATCCAGGGCTTTAGCGGCGAAGACGCGACGCCTGCGCTGCACGGTGCGGACGTCATCCTGATCTCGGCAGGCGTCGCGCGTAAGCCGGGCATGGATCGCGCCGATCTCTTTAACGTTAACGCAGGCATCGTGCGCAACCTGATCGAGCAGGTGGCGCAAACCGCGCCTAAAGCGCTTATTGGCATTATTACCAACCCGGTCAATACCACGGTGGCGATCGCTGCCGACGTGCTGAAAAAGCACGGCGTTTATGACAAAAATCGCCTGTTCGGCGTTACTACGCTGGATATTATCCGCGCCAATACCTTTGTCGCCGAGCTGAAAGGCAAGCAGCCAGACGAGATTGAGGTGCCGGTCATCGGCGGCCACTCGGGCGTGACTATCCTGCCGCTGCTGTCGCAGGTGAAAGGCGTGAGCTTTAGCGACGACGAGGTCGCCAGCCTGACGAAACGTATCCAGAATGCCGGGACGGAAGTGGTCGAAGCTAAAGCGGGCGGCGGATCCGCGACGCTGTCGATGGGCCAGGCCGCGGCGCGCTTTGGCTTGTCGCTGGTGCGCGCCCTGCAGGGCGAGGCGAACGTAGTGGAGTGCGCTTACGTAGAGGGTGACGGCGAGTACGCCCGCTTCTTCTCGCAGCCGCTGCTGCTGGGCAAGAACGGCATCGCCGAGCGGCGCGCTATCGGCGCGCTGAGCGATTTTGAACAGCAGGCGCTAAACGGCATGCTGGAGACGCTGAAGAAAGATATCGCGCAGGGCGAGGAGTTTGTGAAGCAGTAAGCGCTGCGTTCAGACTCTTTTCCCCGCTGAAGAGGCCCGGCTTAACGGGCCTCTGCAGCGTGCGAACCGCTTTCCACTTCCCTTCATTACGCGCCTTTACCCGTTCACCGCCGCGCTACAGACCGCCAGATTTAAAGGTGCGCGCTGCCGGCGTGCCGTTGCTGGCTGGCGTCTTCTTGCCCAGCGTCTCCATACGCACCTGGAAAGGCGGGAAGGGCATTTCGATGCCGTGCTCGGCAAAGCCTTTCAGGATCAGCTGATGCAGCTCGTGACGCAGCGGCATGCGGTGGCCCATCTCCGCCGCGTGGATACGCAGCTCGAACAGCTGAATGCCCTGCTGCAGATCGACCAGGAAGACATCCGGCGCTGGCACGTCCAGTACATAGCTGCAGCGTTCGCACGCCTGTCTCAGCACCGTCGTCACCTCTTCGCTGTCCACATGCGCGGGCGCAGGAATAGTCAGCACCACGCGCGTCACCGAGTCGGACAGCGACCAGTTGACGAACTGCTCGGTAATAAAGGCCTTGTTCGGTACGATAATCTCTTTGCGGTCCCAGTCGATAATGGTGGTGGCGCGCGTATTGATGCGCGTAATGCTGCCGGTCAGATCGCGGATGGTTACGGTATCGCCGATACGGATCGGCTTTTCGAACAGGATAATCAGGCCGGAAATAAAGTTGGCGAAAATCTCCTGCAGACCAAAACCGAGTCCCACACCGAGCGCGGCAACCAGCCACTGCAGCTTCGACCACTCGATACCGATCATTGAGAAGCCAATCAGGCCGCCGACCAGCATCAGCACATACTTGGTCAGCGTGGTAATGGCGTAACCGGTGCCGGGCGTCAGATTAAGGTGCTGCAGCAGCGCCAGCTCCAGTAGCGCGGGCATATTGCGCACCAGCTGGGTGGTGATAATCAGCACCAGAATCGCAATCAGCACCGAGCCCAGCGTAATAGGCTGAATGCTCTCCACGCCCTGCACCGTGGTGCTGACGTCCCACAGACGAATATTCTCGAGAAAGCCGAAGGCGGAATGAATCTCCGACCAGAGCACGATCACCGACACCAGCGCAATCAGGGTAAGGATCGAACGCACCAGCCGCAGCGACTGCGCGCTGATGGCGTCGAGGTCGATAATCGGCTCATCTACGTCGACCTCGCCGTTTTGCGCGGCGGACTCTTTTTCGTCCTCGTGACGCGCACGGTTGGCCAGCATATCGGCACGGCGCTGACGCGCGCGGTCAAAGGCGATGCGCCGACGCTGGATCAGCATCCAGCGGCGGATAATGTGGTAGATCACCAGCAGCAGGAACCAGATAGCGACAGAGGTCTCCAGTCGCGCCAGCAGCGCCTGCGCGGTCGCCAGATAGCCGATCATCGAGGCGAGGGCGGCCGCCAGCGGAATGGCGATCATCAGGTTCCACAGCACGCGGTTCACCAGATTCTCGCCGTTGCCCTCTTTATCCAGATAGAGCGGGATGCCGGCGCGCTTCAGGCTCACGGTCACGATCGACAGCGCGCCGCAGATCAGGATAAAGCAGAGTCGGCCAAGCGAAGCGGAAAACTGGCGATCCTCCATATTGGCGAAGGCGATCAGCAGCATAATCAGCGGAACGATCAAGCCGATAGTCAGCGAGTAGTAGCGGGTCGCGCGCGCCACGCGGGTTTGCGGCCAGCGAAAATGCACCACGAACAGGCCGTTCGGCCGGGCGAACGCGGCGCTGATCATAAAGGCCCACAGCAGCGGCAGCGTCGCCGTAATGCCGTCGCCGAACGCCACCGCGATAGGGTAGGGCCAGGCGTGCTGTAGCCCATAGCCGAGCGCCGCCCAGAGCACCGGCAGCGGCAGCGCCACCAGAATCGACCAGAAAACGGTGCGCACCGTCAGACGAAAGCGATCCTGCGTAACTTTGCCCACCTTGCTCGCCGAGCGCGCCAGGAAGGCGTTGAAATGGCGGCGCGTTCTGAGGCTGAAGCCGACCAGCAGCACCGCGCCGATCAAGGGCAGCACGGTCTCGCGACTGGTGACCATCATCGCCAGCGCTTTGCCCAGCTGGCCCAGGGTATCGAGCGACAGGAGGCGCGACAGATCCCGCGCCACTTCCACCGGATAGTTCAGGCCGATCGCACTGATGTCAGCCGTCCAGAACAGGTAGCGGTGGGTGGCGTCTTTCACGTCGGTCAGCGCATCCTGCAGCTGGGTATTGGCGACCTTGAGCTTGGTAATCTCGAGGATCAGCGTATCGCAGCCGGAGATCAGCGAATTAAGCAGCTCGCGCTGGGTTTTCAACTGCGCATCCAGAATACGGCGCTGTTCGGCGCTGAAGGGCTGTCCGTCGGGCTGATGCGCTTTGCGCAGCGTTTCCTGCTGCTGCAGCAGGTCCTCGTAGCGCAGGCGCTGCACGCGCAGCTGCGCCATTTCGTTATCGATCTGCTGCGACTTAGGCATATCAGGCAGTCGCGCCACCTGCGCGCGCAGCGCTTCGCCCAGCAGATTGGAAGCGCCGAGCCACTGTGACTGTTCGCGCAGAGTGCCCAGCGCCTGACGCACCTGGATAATCTGATTGGTCGCCAGCCGCTGCTGAGAGGCCACCAGATCCATGCGCTGCGCCTGCTGATTCAGAGCGGCGGAAAGGTCGCGGTTAACGCGAAACTGATCGCTGATAATGGGCGGCAGGTCGCCGCTGTTTTCCGCCAGCTGTTCGGTGCGCGCCAGCGCCAGCTCCGCCTCGCGCTGACGCTGTTCGTTTAACTGATTGCGCAGCGCCTGCAGATAGTTGTCGAGCTGCGCCGCTTTGCGCTGATGCAGATCGGCGCGCATGCGCGCCAGCTCCTGACGATTGTTGGCGGAGAGCTGCGCCAGCTCCAGCTCGTCCACGCGTGCTTTATTGACCGCGTTTTCCGCCTGGCGCGCCCAAATCTGCGCCTGGCTCTGCGGCGAGGCGGCGGCGGATCCGCTCTGCAAGCGGCGATCGCTTTCGGTCATCGCCCGGCGCGCGTCGGTTTGCTGCTGCGGGAGCTGCGACAGCGAGTCGCTGATCTCGCGGGCGCGGTCCTGCTCCTGCTGCGCCTGGCGGCCCTCTTCCAGCAGCTGGCTGCTGACCTGCAGGATCTCCTGATCGAGCTGAGCGCTGCTCATGCTGCTGGTGCTGCGCACGCTTTTGCTGCCGTCGTCTAGCGAGGTGATTTGCTGGCGCAGTTCGCGCGCGAGGCGGGGGAAGTCGTCGATGACCTGCTGATACTGCTTTGCGCGCTCCAGCGACGCATCGCGTTCGGAAAGATAGTTGAGGGCAGCCTCAAGAGACTGCACCTGCTCCGCCTGCGCGGGAGAGCTTTTTGCCGCTTTCGCCTCGTCCAGCGCCTGTTTAAGTTGGCTGGCGTCCGGCACGGTGGCCGCCAGCGCTGAGGTGCTGAGCCAGAGGCTCAGCAGCAGGATGAGAAACGATCGCACAGCAAAAACACTCTCAGCGGTTAGTCGGCGATAACGTCGACGGGGTCGGTCTGCGGCAGCGCGATAGCCAGCGGCTGACCGAGGCGGGTCTTGCTTTCAGCTTCCAGGCTCTCTGCCAGCTTCACGCGTCCCGGCGCGAACAGATTAATCACGGTGGAGCCGAGCTTAAAGCGGCCCATCTCCTGGCCTTTCAGCAGCACAACGGCGCCTTCGCTATCCGCAGCCGGATAGTGCCAGCGTTTGATCACCCCTTCGCGTGGCGGCGTAATGGTGCCGGCCCAGCTGGTTTCGATGCTGCCGACGATAGTGGCGCCCACGAGGATCTGCACCATCGGACCGATATCGGTATCGAAATAGCAGATAACGCGTTCGTTGCGCGCGAACAAATTGGGGATATTGCGCGCCGTCAGCGGGTTCACCGAGTAGAGATCGCCCGGCACGTAGATCATCTCGCGCAGGATGCCGTTGCACGGCATATGCACGCGGTGGTAGTCGCGCGGCGCAAGGTAAGTGGTGACGAAATGGCCGTCGCGGAACTGTGCCGCCATCGCTTCCTGACCCGCCAGCAGCGCGTCGAGCGTATAGTGATGGCCTTTCGCCTGGAAAATCTGGTCGCCTTCGATGCGGCCCAGCTGGCTGATGGCGCCGTCGGCAGGCAGCACGATCAGGTTCGCGTCGGGATCGACCGGACGCGCGTCATCTTTCAACGGGCGCACAAAGAAGTCGTTAAAGGTGCGATAGCTGGCGGTATCGGACTTCCGCGCTTCCGACATATCCACTTTGTAGAACCAGACGAAGATATCAATCACCAGTTTGGTCAACCAGCCGCCACGACGGCTGGCACCCCAACCGGCAAGTTCCGTTAACCATTTTTTCGGCAGTACATGATTCAGGCCGAGTTTTACACGATCAAACACTTAGCCTCCTGGCTTTGTTTCGCGTCAATCAAAAAGGGGGCGAATCATATCAGCGCCCCGGTCAGATGGCGAATTTCCCCGTGATCGCGTCCGTTACAGAGGCGATGCAGGGTCAATGCCGCGGTAAGCAGCGAGTATCACTCGCTGGAGGAGAAATTCTTGCGCGTTTTCACCTGCGCCATGCTCTCCAGAATACGGTGATAGTTGTCGAAGCGCGAAACGTCTATCTGGCCCGCCTCGACGGCGGCGCGGATAGCGCAGCCGGGATCGCTGCCGTGCTTACAGTCGCGGAACTTACAACTGCCGAGAAATTCACGAAATTCGACAAATCCGCGGGTAATTTGTTCCGGCTCAAGATGCCATAAGCCGAACTCGCGCACCCCCGGCGAATCGATCACGTCGCCGCCGTGAGGAAAGTGGTACAGGCGCGACGCGGTGGTGGTGTGCTGGCCCAGCCCGGAAACGTCAGAGACGTCGTTGGTCACGATGGCGGTTTCCACCGCCGCGTCCAGGCCGAGCAGGGCGTTCAGCAGGCTCGATTTGCCGACGCCGGACTGTCCGGCGAAGATGCTGATGCGATCGGTCAGGGCCGCTTCGAGATCCGCCAGGCCCGCTTTGGCATGGCTGGAGACCATCAGCACGCGATAGCCGATACGGCGATAGATATCCATCTGCTGGTCGACGAAGGCGCGCGCCTCGTCATCCAGCAGATCGGTCTTGTTCAGCACCAGCAGCGGTTCGATGCCCAGGGTTTCGCTCGCCACCAGATAGCGGTCGATAATATTAAGCGACAGCTCAGGCAAAATCGCCGAAACGATAATGATCTGGTCGATATTGGCGGCGATCGGCTTCAGCCCGTCGTAGTAGTCGGGACGCGTCAGCACGCTGCTGCGCTCGTGCACCGCTTCGACAATGCCTTTGCCGCCGCCGAGCGCCGGGCGCCAGACGACGCGATCGCCGGTCACCAGCGAACGGATAGTGCGGCGCAGGTTGCAGCGATGCACCTCGCCCGCGCGGTCTTCGACGTCTGCGTGCATGCCGAAACGGCTGATCACGACGCCTTCCGCCGCTTCACCGAACAGATTGTCGTCAGCTTCCGGCGCATCGCGCTGGTTCAGACGACGCTGATGGTTAGCGCTGACGCGACGTTGTTGACCTTTCGACAGTTTATTTTTGCTCACGCATCCTCTCAGGCTTTCGTCAGACTTCGCCCGGTTGGGCAAAACGTCTATGATACACCTTATTCACTCTTGATGACGACTACGGCTACGGCGGGAAAAAGCATGGCGACAGGAAATGAAAATAATCTGATTTGGATCGATCTGGAGATGACCGGACTGGATCCGGAGCGCGACCGCATTATCGAGATTGCCACGCTGGTAACCGACGCGAATCTCAATATTCTGGCTGAAGGGCCAGTCATGGCGGTGCATCAGTCCGATGCGCAGCTGGCGCTGATGGACGAGTGGAACGTGCGCACCCATACCGCGAGCGGGCTGGTGGAGCGCGTCAAAGCCAGCGAGTTCGACGATCGCCGCGCCGAACTGGCGACGATTGAATTCCTTAAACAGTGGGTGCCTGCTAACAGCTCGCCGATTTGCGGCAACAGCATTGGTCAGGATCGCCGCTTTCTTTTCAAATACATGCCGGAGCTGGAAGCCTACTTCCACTATCGCTATCTCGACGTCAGCACCTTAAAAGAGCTGGCGCGTCGCTGGAAGCCGGAAATTCTGCCAGGCTTCAAAAAGGCGGGCACGCATCAGGCGCTGGATGATATTCGCGAATCGGTCGCCGAGCTGGCATACTACCGCGAGCACTTTTTGCAGCTTTAGCCCTGAAAGGTGCGCAGGAAAACAGCAGGTTGCTGCTTTAATCGGCAAACGAATCGAAAGCGCAAAATTTTGCTTTTAGACTCTTGCAGCAGCAATAATTTCTCGTATAATGCGCACCCCGTACCGATGAAGAATTTATACAACGGTACAAGGCGCGGGAATAGCTCAGTTGGTAGAGCACGACCTTGCCAAGGTCGGGGTCGCGAGTTCGAGTCTCGTTTCCCGCTCCAAAATTTGATTAGCAGTACCTTTCCTAAGCGGGAATAGCTCAGTTGGTAGAGCACGACCTTGCCAAGGTCGGGGTCGCGAGTTCGAGTCTCGTTTCCCGCTCCAAAATTTGTTTAGCAGTACCTTTCCAGTGCGGGAATAGCTCAGTTGGTAGAGCACGACCTTGCCAAGGTCGGGGTCGCGAGTTCGAGTCTCGTTTCCCGCTCCAAATTTTACATCACTAATAATCATACGCTTAGTTGAGCCGTTGACGATCGCCGCGTAACGCTGCGCTTATCAGGTTATCCACAGCGCGCCAGCCGTGTTTTACCGCTGCTCAGGGCGATCTGTAAAACTATTTTAAACAGAGTTATCCACAACTTTCTCGCTGCCTTCGTACGCTATCCACATTCTTATTTGTACACATTATCTGTTTAACTGCTTGAATTAACAGGTAGTGAAGATATTTCATTTTGTTAAAATCTTCTTTGACGCGCCCTGTGTCAGTTGAATGACAACAGCTTTTTATTTTTATGCACAGCTTGTGGAAAAGTAGCTGGCGATCGCCGCTGGTTAATCATGCGTCACGCGGCAAACCCTTCTCAATAGCGCGTACCAGCCGCTTTTGCTGCGCGGGCTGCACATCAATCGCCAGCGCCTGTCGTTTTTCCTGCTGCTGAAGCAGCGCCCATTCGATATGTTCGTCAAGCAGCGGGTTTTCGCCCAGCCGCTTCTCCAGCACGCCTGCGATTTCAGCGCGCCAGGGCGCGTTACCCAACGCCACGGCGATATTGCGCAGCCAGCGCAGATGGCCGATACGGCGTATCGCCGAGCCTTCCGTCACGCGTAAAAAGGTTTTCTCATCCCACTGGAACAGCGTTATTAGCTCCGGCGCATGCAGCGCGGCGCGCGGCGAGAAGTCCGTTTCATCGCTGAGTTGTCCATAGCGATTCCAGGGACAGATCAGCTGACAGTCGTCGCAGCCGTAAATGCGGTTGCCCATCAGTGGGCGTAGCGCTTCCGGAATAGCGCCCTCAAGCTCGATGGTGAGATAGGAGATGCAGCGGCGCGCATCTACCACATAGGGTTCGACGATGGCGTTGGTCGGACATATGGTCATACAGGCGACGCAGCGGCCGCACTGCTCTTCCTGCGGCGCGTCGATCGGCAGCGGCAGATCGATCAGCAGTTCGCCGAGGAAAAACCATGAGCCCGCCTCGCGGTTCAGGATCAGCGAGTGTTTACCGGTCCAGCCGAGGCCCGCTTTGGCCGCCAGCGGACGTTCCAGCAGCGGCGCAGAGTCGACAAAGGGGCGGAAATTGAGCTCGCCGCACTTTTCCTGAATCATTTCTCCGAGCTTTTTCAGACGATTGCGCAATACTTTGTGGTAATCGCGTCCCAGAGCGTAGCGGCTGACATAGCCGAGCTGCGGGTTTTTCAGCGTACTGGCAAAGGCGGCTTTGGCCGGAAGGTAGTTCATGCGTACGCTGATAACGCGCAGCGTGCCGGGCAGCAGTTCATGCGGACGTGCGCGCATCATGCCGTGGCGCGCCATCCACTCCATTTCGCCGTGATACTGTTTGTCCAGCCACGCCTGCAGACGCGGCTCTTCCGCGCTGAGATCGGTGTCGGTGATGCCGACCTGCTGAAAGCCGAGATCCTTGCCCCACTGTTTAATCTGTTGAGCAAGCTGATGAAGATCGAGAGGGTATGACATGAGTAACCAGGAATCGAAAGCGAACGGCTGCAGTTTACCATATTCCGTCTGGCCTGCGCAGGCTCTGCGCCAGCTCGAGCGCGACGGCGCCGACGCGCTGGGCATTACGCTTTACGAGCTGATGCAGCGCGCCGGGCAGGCGGCGTTCGAGCTGGCGCGCGCGCAGTGGCCGCAGGCGCGCAGCTGGTTGATTCTCTGCGGGCATGGCAATAACGGCGGCGACGGCTATGTCACGGCACGACTGGCGCAGGCGGCCGGCTATGCGGTCACGCTGCTGGCGTGCGACAGCGATAAACCGCTGCCCGACGAGGCGCAGCGCGCGCGCGAGGCCTGGCTGGAAGCGGGCGGCGAGATCCATGCCGCTGACGCCCCCTGGCCGGAGCAGGTCGATCTTATCGTCGACGCGCTGCTGGGGACCGGCATCAACCGCGCGCCTGCCGAACCTTACCTCAGCCTGATTAAACAGGCGAATGCCCATGCCGCGCCGGTGCTGGCGATCGATATGCCGTCAGGGCTGTCGGCCGCGACCGGCTGCGCGCCGGGCGAGGCGATCGCTGCTACGCAGACGCTGAGCATTATCGCGCTGAAGCCCGGCCAGATCACCGGCAAAGCGCGCGACCTTATCGGCGAGCTGCGCTACGCCGATCTCGGCCTGAGCGCCTTTCTCGCCGGTGAAAACGCGCCGATGGCGCGCTACGACGCCACCTCGCTTTCGCGCTGGCTGAAGCCGCGCAAGCCTACCTCGCACAAAGGCAACCACGGCCGCCTGCTGGTGGTGGGCGGCGACACCGGCACCGCCGGCGCGATTCGCATGACCGCCGAAGCGGCGCTGCGCGCCGGATCGGGTCTGGTGCGCGTCCTGACGCATCGCGATAATATTGCGCCGGTACTGACGGCGCGTCCGGAGATCATGGTGGACGAGCTGACCGACGCCAGCCTGCAAAGCGGGCTGAAGTGGGCGGACGTCATCGCTATCGGTCCGGGCCTGGGACAGCGGGAATGGGGACAGAATGCGCTGAAAGCGGTTGCCGCCAGTGAAAAGCCAATGCTTTGGGACGCTGATGCGCTTAACCTGCTGGCAATCAATGCGGAGAAACGTCAGAATCGCATCATTACGCCGCACCCAGGCGAAGCGGCGCGACTGTTAGGCATTAAGACCAGCGAAGTCGAGAGCGATCGCCTACTCGCCGCGCAGAAACTCGCGGCGCGCTACGGCGGAGTCGCGGTGTTGAAAGGCGCCGGCACCCTTATCGCCAGCGAGCAGGGCGACATGGCCTTCGCCGACGTTGGCAACGCCGGTATGGCTTCCGGCGGCATGGGCGACGTATTAAGTGGTATTATCGCCTCGATGATGGGGCAGCAACTGGCGCTGTTCGACGCGGCCTGCGCAGGCTGCGTGGCACACGGCGCGGCGGCGGACGCAGTGGCGGCGCGGCGCGGAACGCGCGGCATGTTGGCAACAGATTTATTCGAGCTGCTTTGGCAGTTTGTTAATCCAGAGATGACCCAATAATAAAGCATGAAGACCTGTGTTATTTCCTTGCCCGATGAGGCGGCGACCCTCGAACTGGGCGCTAAGCTGGCCCGCGCCTGTACCGGTGCGGCGGTAATCTATCTCTATGGCGATCTGGGCGCGGGTAAAACGACCTTCAGCCGTGGATTTTTGCAGGCGCTTGGCCACCAGGGCAACGTCAAAAGCCCGACCTATACGCTGGTAGAGCCATACCAGCTCGACGCGCGCGCGCTCTATCACTTCGATCTCTATCGCCTGGCCGATCCGGAAGAGCTGGAGTTCATGGGGATCCGCGACTATTTCACCGGCGAGGCTATCTGTCTGGTGGAGTGGCCGCAGCAGGGCGCGGGCGTCTTGCCGCCGCCCGATCTGGCGCTAACGCTAAGCTACGTCGGCGCCGCGCGCGAGGCGCGCCTTGAGGCGCACTCCGCGCTGGGCGAACTCCTGACAGAGCAGGTGGCGCAGGCATGATCGCACGGATGAAAAGCGCGCTGCTGCTGATACTCTGTCTGGCGACAGCGCCCGCGCTGGCGGCTAGCCTCTCTGATATCAAAGTCGAAAACGGTGACAGCAAGGCGACGGTAACCCTGAGCTTCGCCGGACAGCCGGTGTACGGCTTCTTTCCGCTGCGCAACCCCGATCGCGTGGTGCTGGATATTCGTCAGAGCGGCGTGATTCAGGGGCTGCCGCTTAACTTCAGCGGCGAAAATATTGTCAGGCGTATTCGCACCAGCACGCCAAAGGATAAGCAGAGCATTCGGCTGGTGTTCGAGCTGACGCAGGCGGGCAAAACCCGCGCGGTGACCCAGCGCAACGGCAGCAGCTATAACGTGGTGTTCACTATACAGGGCAAGCAGCCCGTCAGCCGCGCCGCGCCGGTTTCTACCGCGACCACGACGACGCCGGGCCGGGCGGCACCGAGCCGACCCGCCGCCAACCCGTTCAACGCCAACCAGGTGACGGCGGTCAGCAATACCAACACCACCACGCGTCCAGGCAATGCGCTGCCCACCAGCAACGACACGGTGATTGTGGCGATCGACGCCGGCCACGGCGGCCAGGATCCCGGCGCTACCGGCCAGCGCGGACTGCATGAAAAGAACGTCACCATCGCCATCGCGCGCAAGCTGAAGGTGCTGCTGAACAACGATCCGATGTTTAAAGGCGTGCTAACACGCGACGGCGACTACTTTATTTCGGTGATGGGCCGTTCCGAAGTGGCGCGTAAAGAGAACGCCAACCTGTTGGTTTCCATTCATGCCGACTCGGCGCCGAGCCACAGCGCCACCGGCGCGTCGGTATGGGTGCTGTCGAACCGACGCGCCAACAGCGAAATGGCGAACTGGCTGGAGCAGCGCGAGAAACAGTCGGAGCTGCTGGGCGGGGCAGGCGATCTGCTGGCGAACAGCCAGGCCGATCCCTACCTGAGCCAGGCGGTGCTGGATCTGCAGTTCGGTCATTCGCAGCGCGTCGGTTATGACGTGGCGATGAAAGTGTTGCAGCAGCTGCGCGGCGTTTCGCCGTTGCATAAGCGTTTGCCGGAGCACGCCAGCCTCGGCGTGCTGCGTTCGCCGGATATTCCCTCACTGTTAGTGGAAACCGGCTTCATCAGTAATGCCTCGGAGGAGCGACTGCTCGGCAGTAGCGCTTACCAGGATAAAATTGCGATGGCTATCTACAAAGGCCTGCGCAATTATTTCCTGGCGCACCCGCTACAATCGCTCCCAAAGGAGGAAAACCGTCCGATCGGCTCATCGCCGACGGTGAGCGTCGCCAGTAATCCGGCGACCGGCACCACGCAGTATACCGGCGCGGTGCAGCGTCATACCGTCACCCGCGGCGAAACGCTCTCCGGCATCGCCGCGAAATATGGCGTTAGCATGGGGACGCTGCGCGAGATGAACCGGCTGAAGCGCGATGTGGTCTGGGTCGGACAGCGCCTGAAGGTGCCGGCCAGCAATACGGTGGCCGCGCGCGGTCCGGCACGTCATAAAGTGGTGCGGGGCGACTCGCTGACGGCTATCGCCGCGCATTATGGTGTCAGCCCGCAGGCGATCATCCAGGCGAACAATATGAAGTCCTCAAACGTGATGTTGGGGCAAACCCTGAAAATACCCGCCTCCTGACGGTCAGCCCGGCCAGGCGCCGGGCCAGGCTCTACAAGGATAATCACCATGCCCATTCAAATTTTACCGCCGCAGCTGGCTAACCAGATTGCGGCGGGCGAAGTCGTCGAGCGTCCAGCATCGGTGGTAAAAGAGCTGGTGGAAAACAGTCTCGACGCCGGCGCGACGCGCATCGACATCGACATTGAAAAAGGCGGCGCGAAACTGATCCGTATTCGCGATAACGGCTGCGGCATCAGCAAAGAAGAGCTGGCGATGGCGCTGGCGCGCCACGCTACCAGCAAAATCGCCTCGCTTGACGATCTGGAAGCGATTATGAGCCTGGGCTTTCGCGGCGAAGCGCTGGCCAGCATCAGTTCAGTTTCGCGCCTGACCCTGACTTCGCGCACCGAAGCGCAGAGCGAGGCCTGGCAGGCGTATGCCGAAGGCCGCGATATGGCGGTCACGGTTAAGCCAGCGGCGCATCCGTGCGGCACTACGCTGGAGGTGCTCGATCTCTTCTACAACACGCCCGCGCGTCGCAAATTTATGCGCACCGAGAAAACCGAATTTGGCCATATCGACGAGGTGATTCGTCGCATCGCGCTGGCGCGTTTTGACGTCTCCATCTCGCTCAACCATAACGGCAAGCTGATGCGCCAGTATCGCGCGGTCAATGACGAGGCGCAGCGCGAACGGCGGCTGGGAGCGATTTGCGGCACGACCTTTATGCAGCATGCGCTACGCATCGACTGGCGACATGACGATCTGCTGCTGCGCGGCTGGGTCGCCGATCCGGCCGGATCGCGCCAGCTGACCGATATTCAGTATTGCTACGTCAACGGTCGCATGATGCGCGACAAACTGATCAATCATGCGATACGGCAGGCGTTTCAGACGCAGCTGCAGGCAGACCAGCAGCCAGCCTATGTGCTCTACCTGGAAATCGATCCGCATCAGGTGGATGTCAACGTGCATCCCGCCAAGCATGAGGTGCGCTTCCATCAGTCACGGCTGGTGCACGACTTTATCTTTCAGGGCGTGATGAGCGTGCTGCAGGAGAGCAGCGCGCCGACCCTGCCGTCGATTCAGGCAGAAGAGCCGGCGCCGCGCTGGCAGCCGGAAAATCGCCAGGCGGCGGGCGGCAACCACTTTTCCCAGCCTGCCGCGCCGCGCCGCAGCGAAGGCGGCGCGGCGGCGCCAGCATCACCGCCAGCCGCGCAGCCGGGCTGGCAGAATAAAGAGAATGGCTACAGCAAGCGTGAAGGCGCGGTTTATCAGCAGCTGCTGAAAACGCCGGCCGCAGGTCAGCGCGCGCCAGCTGAACCGGCCGCGCCGCCGGTTGTACCGCGCGCGCAGCCAGCCGAGGCGCCGCTTTCCTCGCATGCGCAAAGCTTCGGCCGCGTGTTAACGGTGGTGCGGGAGCGTTATGCGCTACTGGAGCAGGAGCAGGCGCTGCTGCTGCTGTCGCTGCCGGTGGCGGCGCGCTGGGTGCGGCATGCGCAGCTACAGCCGGGCGAGACGGGACTGAAGTCACAGCCGCTGCTCATCCCGGTGCGCATGAAGGTCGCGCGGCCAGAGCGTCAGATCGCCGCAGAGAGGCAGAACCTGCTGAACGAGATGGGCGTCGATCTGCAGCCGGAAGGCGACCACGTAACCCTGCGCGCGGTGCCTTTACCCTTGCGCACGCAAAATTTACAAATCTTGATTCCAGAGCTGCTAGGCTATCTCGCCCAGCAGCCGGAGAGCGGCGCCCCTCAGCTGGCTCAATGGCTGGCGCGACGTTGCGATACCGACGCGCCTCACTGGAATCACTCGCAGGCGATCACGCTGCTGGCGGAGCTGGAACGGCTCTGTCCGCAACTGTTGAAATCGCCGCCTTCTGGCCTGATTCAGGCCCTGGATATTGAGAGCGCGCTTGCTGCATTAACCCATGAGTGAACACAACCCGGCTGGCCGACCAAAGGCTATTTTTTTGATGGGGCCCACCGCTTCGGGCAAAACCGCGCTGGCGATAGCACTAAGAAAGCAGCTGCCGGTGGAACTTATCAGCGTCGACTCTGCCTTAATCTATCGCGGGATGGATATCGGCACGGCCAAACCTTCGGCAGAAGAGCTGGCGCAGGCGCCGCACCGCCTGCTGGACATCCGCGATCCCTCGGAAGCCTATTCCGCCGCCGACTTCCGCCGCGATGCGCTGGCGGCGATGGCGGAGATCGTTCAGAGCGGCCGCATTCCGCTGCTGGTCGGTGGAACCATGCTCTATTTCAAGGCGTTACTGGAAGGATTGTCGCCGCTCCCCTCGGCCGATCCTGAGATACGTCAGCGCATTGAGCAAATGGCGCGCGAAAAGGGGTGGGAGGCGCTGCATCGTCAGCTGTGCGACATCGACCCGGTGGCCGGGAGTCGTATTCATCCGAATGATCCGCAGAGACTTTCGCGAGCACTGGAAGTTTTTTTTATTTCGGGTAAAACTTTAACGGAACTGACTAAAACATCCGGCGAAGCGTTACCCTACGATGTGTATCAGTTCGCCATCGCCCCCGCGACCCGTGAACTGCTGCATCAGCGCATCGAACTACGCTTTCAGCAGATGCTGGCGTCAGGATTTGAAGCGGAGGCTCGGGCCCTGTTTGCACGAGGTGATTTGCATACGGATATGCCTTCCATTCGCTGTGTCGGTTATCGTCAGATGTGGTCGTACCTGGCTGGCGAGATCGATTACGACGAGATGGTTTATCGGGGAATTTGCGCAACCCGGCAGCTCGCTAAACGCCAGATGACCTGGTTACGCGGCTGGGAAAATGTACGCTGGCTTGACAGCGACAGCCCAGAATCCGCGCGTGACGAGGTGCTTCAGGTTCTTAGTGCGAAGCATGGGTGATTGTGTACAATTGGCTGGTTATCGTGCGCAAATTTTTACGCAGTTTTTTTCAGAACTTCGGTTCTACAAGTAATAAACAACAAGCATATAAGGAAAAGATAGAATGGCTAAGGGGCAATCATTACAAGACCCGTTTTTGAACGCACTGCGTCGTGAACGTGTTCCGGTTTCGATTTATTTGGTCAACGGTATCAAGCTGCAGGGACAAATTGAGTCTTTCGATCAATTCGTGATTTTGTTGAAGAACACGGTAAGCCAGATGGTTTACAAGCACGCCATTTCTACCGTGGTTCCATCGCGCCCGGTTTCTCATCACAGCAACAACACCGGTGGCGGCAGCAACAACTACCACCACGGCGGTAGCAACGCTTCTGCGCCGTCGCAGCCACAACAAGACGGCGATAACGCGGAATAACGCGCTACCCGTACAAGCCAGGGCGGGAGAACGCAGACCGTTTTCCGTCCTGGTCTTCTATTTTCTAAGCGAGGTTATAGCTTGTTTGACCGTTATGAAGCCGGTGAGCAGGCCGTACTGGTACACATCTGGTTCTCCCAAGACAAAGAGATGGAAGATCTCCAGGAATTCGAAACCCTGGTCTCTTCTGCGGGCGTAGAAGCGCTGCAGGTCATTACCGGCAGTCGTAAAGCGCCACATCCCAAATATTTTGTCGGTGAAGGAAAGGCAGCTGAAATTGCCGATGCGGTAAAATCAAGTGGAGCATCGGTCGTATTATTCGATCATGCCTTAACCCCTGCGCAGGAACGCAACCTGGAGCGCCTGTGCGAATGTCGCGTCATTGATCGTACCGGTCTGATCCTGGATATCTTCGCCCAACGCGCCCGAACGCATGAAGGTAAGCTGCAGGTCGAACTGGCCCAGCTGCGCCATCTTGCTACGCGACTTGTACGCGGCTGGACGCACCTTGAGCGTCAGAAAGGCGGCATCGGCTTACGCGGCCCGGGTGAAACCCAGCTGGAAACCGACCGTCGTTTGCTGCGCAATCGAATCAGTCAGATTTTGTCCCGCCTAGAACGCGTAGAAAAACAGCGCGATCAGGGACGTCAGGCGCGCGCCAAAGCGGACGTGCCAACCGTGTCGCTGGTCGGCTACACCAACGCCGGTAAATCCACCCTGTTTAACGCCGTCACCTCCGCTAACGTCTATGCGGCGGATCAGCTGTTTGCGACGCTCGATCCGACGCTGCGCCGTCTGAACGTGGCGGACGTCGGCGACGTGGTGCTGGCGGATACCGTCGGCTTTATTCGTCATCTGCCTCACGATCTGGTGGCCGCGTTTAAAGCGACGCTGCAGGAAACGCGACAGGCGACGCTGCTGCTGCATGTGATCGACGCCGCCGACGTGCGCGTCAGTGAGAACATCGAAGCGGTCGATGCGGTGCTGGAAGAGATCGAGGCGCATGAAATTCCCACGCTGCTGGTGATGAATAAAATCGATATGCTGGACGGCTTCGTTCCGCGCATCGATCGCAATGAAGAAAATCAGCCGATCCGCGTCTGGCTTTCTGCACAGAGCGGCGAAGGTTTGCCGCTGCTATGGCAGGCGCTCTCCGAGCGTCTGGCAGGCGAAATCGCGCAGTTCGAACTGCGCCTGCCGCCGGAAGCGGGGCGCCTGCGCAGCCGCTTCTACCAGCTGCAGGCCATTGAAGATGAATGGAATGAAGAAGAAGGCGGCATCGGCCTACGCGTGCGTCTGCCGATGGTTGACTGGCGACGCCTGTGCAAGCAGGAACCGGCGCTGCTTGATTACATAGTTTGACACGTTGCCCAAACGTCCTTACGCAATAGCTGGTATGGTGTAGCAGGCGGCTGCCGCTTTTCTGGGATCTTTTTCTTTAGCTCTTTAGGGCGAACAAAGGCAGCCAACACAGCTACAGCCTGAAAGCTGCAGGGTAAACAGCGCACTTACAATAAATGGAGTAGAACATGGCGTGGAATCAGCCCGGTAATAACGGACAGGACCGCGACCCGTGGGGAAGCAGCAATAATAAAGGCGGCAACTCTGGGGGAAACAAAGGCGGTCGTGAACAGGGACCGCCGGATCTGGATGATATCTTCCGTAAGTTGAGCAAAAAGCTCGGCGGACTGGGCGGTGGCAAACAGAGTGACAATGGCCAGCGCAGCGGCGGCAGCGGTGGCAAACTGGTCGGGATCGTCGCTGTCGCGGCGGTTGTAATCTGGGCCGCCAGCGGATTCTACACCATTAAAGAAGCGGAGCGCGGCGTCGTCACGCGCTTCGGCAAGTTCAGTCATCTGGTGGAGCCAGGCCTGAACTGGAAACCGACCTTTATCGATCAGGTGCGTGCGGTAAACGTCGAAGCGGTGCGCGAGCTTGCTGCCTCCGGCGTGATGCTGACCTCGGATGAGAACGTGGTGCGCGTCGAGATGAACGTGCAGTACCGCGTAACCGATCCTGAACGCTACCTGTTCGCCGTCACCAGCGCAGACGACAGCCTGCGCCAGGCGACCGACAGCGCGCTGCGCGGCGTCATCGGCCGCTCTACGATGGACCGCATTCTGACCGAAGGCCGTACCGTGGTGCGTAGCGATACGCAGCGCGAAATCGACGAAACCATTCGCCCTTACAACATGGGCATCACGCTGCTTGACGTCAACTTCCAGGCGGCGCGTCCGCCGGAAGAGGTGAAAGCCGCGTTCGACGACGCCATCGCCGCGCGTGAAAACCGCGAGCAGTACGTGCGCGAGGCGGAAGCCTATGCGAACGAAGTGCAGCCGCGCGCGAATGGTCAGGCGCAGCGTATCCTCGAAGAGGCGCGCGCTTATAAAGAACGTACCGTGCTGGAAGCGCAGGGTGAAGTGGCGCGTTTCGCCAAGCTGCTGCCTGAATACAAGGCGGCGCCGGACATCACTAAAGAGCGTCTCTACATCGAAACCATGGAACGCGTGCTGAGTCATACCCGCAAAGTGCTGGTTAACGATCGCGGCAATAATCTGATGGTGCTGCCGCTCGACCAGCTGATGCGCGGCGCAACCGGCGCGGCGCAGAGCGGCCACAAAGGCGCGAGTCTGAACACGCTGCCCGCTTCGCCTGGCAGCACTGCCAGCCGCAGCGACACGTCAGCCTACAATCCAGACAGCATCATGGATCAGCGTCGGGCCAATGCTCTGCGCAACGATACCCAGCGCGAAGGGAGAGAGTAATCGATGCGTAAGCCCATAATTGTAGTCATTATTGTTGTACTGGTGGCGCTCTACGCTTCACTGTTCGTGGTGCAGGAAGGCGAACGCGGCATCGTGCTGCGCTTCGGTAAAGTGCTGCGCGACGATGAAAACAAACCGCAGGTGTTCGCGCCGGGTCTGCATATGAAAGTGCCGTTTATCGAGACGGTAAAAACGCTGGACGCGCGTATTCAGACCATGGACAACCAGGCGGATCGCTTCGTCACTAAAGAGAAGAAAGACCTGATCGTCGACTCTTACATCAAGTGGCGCATCAGCGACTTCAGCCGCTACTACCTGGCAACGGGCGGCGGCGACGTTTCGCAGGCGGAAGTGCTGCTGAAGCGTAAATTCAGCGACCGTTTGCGTTCTGAGATGGGCCGTCTTGATGTGAAAGATATCGTGACGGATTCTCGCGGCCGTCTGACCACCGACGTGCGCGACGCGCTGAATACCGGCAGCGCCGGCAGCGACGACGACGTGCAGACGCCGGCGGCGGATGACGCCATCGCCAGCGCGGCGGCGCGCGTTGAGCGCGAAACCAACAGCAAAGAGCCGGCGATTAACCCGAACAGCATGGCAGCGCTGGGCATTCAGGTCGTCGACGTGCGCATCAAGCAGATCAATCTGCCGACCGAGGTCTCGGACGCGATTTACAATCGTATGCGCGCCGAGCGTGAAGCCGTCGCGCGCAGTCAGCGTTCTCAGGGTCAGGAAGAGGCGGAAAAACTGCGTGCGCAGGCGGACTATCAGGTCACCCGCACGCTGGCGGAAGCGCAGCGTACCGCGCTGATCACCCGAGGCGACGGCGATGCCGAAGCAGCGAAGCTCTTTGCCGACGCGTTCAGTCAGGATCCGGACTTCTACGCCTTTATCCGCAGCCTGCGCGCCTATGAAAATAGCTTCAGCGACAATCAGGACGTGATGGTGCTTAGCCCGGACAGCGATTTCTTCCGCTATATGAAAGCGCCCTCTAACGCGACGCGATAAGAACTGCTATAACCTACGGGCCGACAATGATGTCGGCCTTTTTTTTGGGAATGGTAAATGAATCAAACCATATGGATGGCGCTGGCGCTGGTACTGGTGCTGGAAGGGCTGGGGCCGATGTTTCTGCCGCGCATCTGGCGTCGTATGATCCTGAGCATGGCGCAACTGCCCGATCGCCTGCTGCACCGTTTCGGCGGCGGACTGGTGGTGGCAGGCGTAGTCATTTACTACATGATCGGCGCGCATGGCGGCAGCTGATTGTTCTGCCAGCAGGGCTAAATTGTGCCTGCCGCGCGCCGCTTCCCCAGGATGTTGTAGTGCGCAAAACTCAGGCGAAAAATGCGCGCAAACGTATGCTAAAAGTGCTGAAAGCCGCAAGATCAGATGGTAGAATCCATTTTTAAGCAATCGGTGATTTTGAAAATGGGTAAGAACGTCGTCGTACTGGGCACCCAATGGGGTGACGAAGGCAAAGGTAAAATTGTAGATCTGCTGACTGAACGCGCTAATTACGTGGTGCGTTACCAGGGTGGCCACAATGCAGGCCATACGCTTGTCATCAACGGTGAAAAAACCGTCCTCCATTTAATTCCATCCGGCATTCTGCGCGAAAACGTTACCAGCATCATTGGTAACGGCGTGGTGCTGTCGCCTGAAGCTCTGATGAAAGAGATGAAAGGCCTGGAAGAGCGTGGCGTACCGGTACGCGAACGTCTGCTGATTTCTGAAGCCTGCCCGCTGATCCTGCAATACCATGTCGCAATGGATCTGGCACGCGAAAAAGCGCGCGGCGCCAAAGCCATCGGCACCACCGGTCGCGGCATCGGCCCGGCCTATGAAGATAAAGTGGCGCGCCGCGGTCTGCGCGTCGGCGATCTCTTCAACAAAGAGACCTTCGCCGTTAAGCTGAAAGAGATTGTCGATTACTACAACTTCCAGCTGGTGAACTACTACAAAGAAGACGCGGTCGACTACGACAAAGTGCTGAGCGACGTGCTGGCGGTAGCCGACGTGCTGACCAGCATGGTGGTTGACGTCTCCGATCTGCTGGATACGGCGCAGAAGCGCGGCGACCTGATCATGTTCGAAGGCGCGCAGGGCACGCTGCTGGATATCGACCACGGCACCTATCCCTATGTGACCTCCTCTAACACCACCGCTGGCGGCGTGGCGACCGGTTCAGGCATCGGTCCGCGCTGCGTCGACTACGTGCTGGGCATCGTGAAGGCTTACTCAACGCGCGTCGGCGCGGGCCCGTTCCCGACCGAACTGTTCGACGACATCGGCGAGTTCCTGTGCGCTAAAGGTAATGAGTTCGGCGCAACCACCGGCCGTCGTCGTCGCACCGGCTGGCTGGATGCGGTCGCCGTGCGCCGCGCGGTGCAGATCAACTCCCTGTCAGGTTTCTGCATGACCAAGCTGGACGTGCTGGATGGTCTTAAAGAAGTGAAAATCTGCGTAGGCTATCGCCTGCCGGACGGTCGCGAAGTGACCACCACGCCGCTGGCGGCAGAGAACTGGGAAGGCATTGAGCCGATCTATGAAACCCTGCCAGGCTGGAGCGAAACCACCTTCGGCGTGAAAACGCTGGAAGGGCTGCCGCAGGCCGCGCGCGACTATATCAAGCGCGTGGAAGAAGTAACGGGCGTACCGGTTGATATTATCTCTACCGGCCCGGACCGCAGCGAAACCATGATTCTGCGCGATCCGTTCGACGCATAATCCTGCAGAGGCCGGCGCAGCGCCGGCCTCTGTTTCCCGCTTAGCAAGCCGCTTTCTCTCCCTTCGCTTTGCCGCATCGCCCTTCGGCTGAAAAAAACACACTCTGGATTCGACTCTGGTTTATCATCTACAGTAGCCGCAAGCCGGTTTACTATTAAAATCAACCGCAACGCGGACGAAATGAATAAACACGCTATGGGTGATCTACCGAGGTAATTGTGCAGCTGACAAGTTTTACCGATTATGGTCTGCGGGCCTTGATTTATATGGCTAGTTTGCCGCAAGGCAGAATGACGAATATTACTGAAGTCACCGAGACCTACGGCGTGTCGCGCAACCATATGGTGAAAATCATCAATCAACTCAGCCGGGCGGGCTTTATCGCCGCGACGCGCGGCAAAAACGGCGGCATCCGTCTTGGGATGGATCCGCATAATATCGTCATCGGCGATGTGGTGCGCAAAATGGAGCCGCTACAGTTAGTAGACTGCGCGACTTGCGCCATCACGCCAGCCTGCCGCTTAAAAAAGGCGCTAAACGATGCGGTACAGCTGTTCCTGCGGGAACTGGACAGCTATACGCTGGCAGACTTAGTCGAGGGGAATGAACCCTTATACCAAATTTTATTGTCCGAACCGCCGGTGGCAATGAATCTGAAATGACATCGGAGGAACCGCTATGTCAAACGATCCTTTTCAGCAACGAGAAGCTGAAAAATATGAAAACCCTATTCCGAGCCGTGAATTTATTCTGGCTCACCTGGAAAAACGCGAAAAGCCGGCCAGCCGCGATGAGCTGGCGCAAGAGCTGAACCTTACCGACGAAGAGCACCTTGAAGCGCTGCGTCGTCGTCTGCGCGCCATGGAGCGCGACGGACAGTTAGTCTTCACCCGCCGCCAGTGCTATGCGCTGCCGGAACGTCTCGATCTGCTGCGCGGCAAGGTCATCGGCCACCGCGACGGCTACGGCTTCCTGCGCGTGGAGGGGCAGAAAGATGACCTCTATCTCTCCGCCGAGCAGATGAAAATGTGCATGCACGGCGATGTTATCCTGGCGCAGCCGCTGGGCGCCGATCGCAAAGGCCGCCGCGAAGCGCGCGTGGTGCGCGTGCTGGAGCCGCGCAACAACCAGATCGTCGGCCGCTACTTCACCGATGCGGGCGCCGGTTTCGTGGTGCCGGACGACAGCCGTCTGAGCTTCGACATCCTGATCCCGCCGGAAGAGACCCTGCAGGCGCGTATGGGATCGGTGGTGGTGGTCGAGCTGGTGCAGCGCCCGACGCGCCGCACTAAAGCCATCGGTAAAGTCGCAGAGATCCTCGGCGATGATATGGGTACCAGCCTTGCGGTCGATATGGCCCTGCGCACCCATGAAATCCCGCACAGCTGGCCGCCGGAAGTTGAAAAACAGGTGAGCAAGCTCAGCGAAGAAGTCCCTGAAGCGGCGAAAAAAGGGCGCGTCGATCTGCGCCAGCTGCCGCTGGTCACCATCGACGGCGAAGACGCGCGCGACTTCGACGATGCGGTCTACTGCGAGAAAAAACGCGGCGGCGGCTGGCGCCTGTGGGTAGCCATTGCCGACGTCAGCTACTACGTGCGTCCCGGCACGCCGCTGGACGACGAAGCGCTGCAGCGCGGTACCTCGGTCTACTTCCCGTCGCAGGTAGTGCCGATGCTGCCGGAAGTGCTCTCCAATGGACTCTGCTCGCTGAACCCGCAGGTCGATCGTCTCTGCATGGTGTGCGAGATGACCATCTCTTCCGCAGGCAAGCTGACCGGCTTCAAACACTATGAAGCGGTAATGAACTCGCATGCGCGTCTGACCTACAACAAAGTGTGGAATATCCTGCAGGGCAACCCGGAGCTGCGCGAACAGTACGCACCGCTGGTGAAGCCGCTGGAAGAGCTGCACAACATGTATAAGGTGCTGGAACAGGCGCGCGAAGCGCGCGGCGGCATCTCGTTCGAGACCGAAGAAGCGAAGTTTATCTTCAATGCCGAACGCCGTATCGAGCGCGTAGAGCGCACCGTGCGCAACGACGCGCACAAGCTGATCGAAGAGTGCATGATCCTCGCCAACATCGCGTCGGCGCGCTTTGTCGAGAAGCATCAGGAGCCGGCGCTGTTCCGCGATCACGATCGTCCCAGCGACGACAGCATCACCAGCTTCCGCACCGTGCTCAACGAACTGGGCCTTTCGCTGCCGGGCGGTGCCAAACCTGAGCCTGTCGACTATGCCGAGCTGCTGACGCAGATTGCCGATCGCCCGGATGCGGAAATGCTGCAAACCATGCTGCTGCGCTCGATGAAACAGGCGGTCTACGATCCGGAAAACCGTGGACACTTCGGCCTGGCGCTGCAGTCTTACGCGCACTTTACCTCGCCGATCCGTCGCTATCCCGACCTGCTGCTGCACCGCGCCATTAAATATCTGCTGGCGCAGGCGGAAGGCGAGGTAAAAGGCAACACCACGGCGACCGGCGGCTACCACTACGAGATGGCGCAGATGCTGCAGCTCGGCCAGCACTGTTCGATGACCGAGCGCCGCGCCGACGAGGCTACGCGCGACGTCGCTGACTGGCTGAAATGCGACTTTATGCAGGATCAGGTCGGCAATACCTTTAACGGGGTCATCTCCAGCGTCACCGGCTTCGGCTTCTTCGTGCGCCTGAACGATCTCTTTATCGACGGTCTGGTGCACGTTTCCACGCTGGACAACGACTACTACCGTTTCGATGCGGTGGGACAGCGTCTGATCGGCGAGTCGGGCGGACGCACCTATCGTCTGGGCGATGCGGTTGAAGTGCGGGTAGAGGCGGTGCATCTGGACGAGCGCAAGATCGACTTCGCGCTGATCTCCAGCCAGCGTCAGCCGCGCGGCGAAGGCAAAACCGCACGCGACAAAGCGAAGCGCGAAGGCAAAGCGCCGCCGAAGCGCCGCCGTCAGATGGGCAAAAAAGGCAACTTCGAGCCGAACGAAGCGTTCCGCGACGCGAAGCCGACGTCTGATAAGCCGAAGAAAGAGAAAAAAAGCAAAACCCCGTCGGAAAAAACCCGTAAAATCGCCGCCGCCACTAAGGCGAAGCGCGCCGCGAAAAAGCAGGCCTGATTCCGCCTGATGCGTTAACGGACGCTTTCTGCCGCGCAGAGAGCGTCCGCTGAAGTCCATTCAATTCCTAACTGAGCAGATCGATGAGCGAAATTATTTTTGGTATCCATGCCGTGCAGGCGCTGCTGGAGCGCGATCCCCAACGCTTCCAGGAAGTCTTTATCCTCAAGGGCCGCGACGATCGTCGCCTGCAGCCGTTGGTGGCGGCGCTGGAAGCTCAGGGCATCGTTATCCAGCTGGCGAACCGCCAGTGGCTGGACGGTCAGGTTGAAGGCGGCGTGCATCAGGGTATCGTGGCGCGCATCCGACCTGGCCGTCAGTACCAGGAGGGCGACCTGCCGGATCTGCTGCAAAGTCTGGAAAAACCGCTGCTGCTGGTGCTGGACGGCGTGACCGACCCGCACAACCTCGGCGCCTGCCTGCGCAGCGCCGACGCCGCAGGCGTACATGCGGTGATCGTGCCGAAAGACCGCTCCGCCTCGCTGAACGCCACGGCGAAAAAAGTCGCCAGCGGCGCGGCGGAGAACGTGCCGCTGATCCGCGTCACCAATCTGGCGCGCACGCTGCGTCTGCTGCAGGAGTACAACATCTGGGTAGTCGGCACGGCTGGCGAAGCGGATCATACGCTCTATCAGAGCAAAATGACCGGGCCGATGGCGCTGGTGATGGGCGCGGAAGGCGAAGGCATGCGCCGCCTGACGCGCGAACACTGCGACGAGCTGATCAGCATTCCGATGGCGGGTAGCGTCTCATCGCTTAACGTCTCTGTGGCCACCGGCGTCTGCCTGTTCGAAGCGGTACGCCAGCGCGGGGCGTGATCGCCGCCGCAAAACCCCCTCAGTGCCAGGCATAACTGCGCGTCGCTCTCCCATACTTAGCGGGATACGCATCGCGAGGAGTGGTTATGACCTGGACAACCCATACCGTTTTTAATCAGCCGCAGCCTCTTAGCAACAGCAATCTCTTTCTTTCCGACACGCCGCTGCGCGAAGCGCTCGCGCGTGAAGGCGCCGAGTGGGATCGCGAATGGCTGGCCTCGGTAGGCGCCCAGCTTGGCGGGGCCGAGTCGCTGGAGTTAGGCAGGCTGGCCAACGCCGCGCCGCCGGAGCTGCTGCGCTACGACGCGCGCGGCGTACGCATCGACGAGGTCCGTTTTCATCCCGCGTGGCACCTGTTGATGCAGGGCGTTTGCGCCAGCCGACTGCACAATCTCAGCTGGCAGCCCGACGTGCTCGATCGCGCCATGGTGGCGCGCGCCGCGCGCTTTATCCTCCACGCTCAGGTCGAAGCCGGCACGCTCTGTCCGGCGACCATGACGCACGCCGCCGTCCCGCTGCTGCAGCGCTGGCTGCCCGACGCTTTCAGCGGCTGGCGCGATCCGCTGCTCAGCGATCGCTACGACACCCACGCGCTGCCTGGCGATCAGAAGCGCGGCCTGCTGATCGGCATGGGCATGACGGAAAAGCAGGGCGGCAGCGACGTTACGACCAACACCACGCGCGCGGAGCCGCTGGCGGATCGCGCCCCCGGTTCGATCTGGCGCATCACCGGCCATAAGTGGTTCTTCTCCGTGCCGCAGAGCGACGCGCATCTGATCCTCGCGCAAAGCGGCAGCGGCTTAAGCTGCTTCTTCCTGCCGCGTCTGCTGCCGGACGGCACGCGCAACGCCATTCGCCTTGAGCGGCTCAAAGATAAGCTGGGCAACCGCGCCAACGCCAGCAGCGAAGCGGAGTTTCAGGAGGCCACCGGCTGGCTGGTGGGGGAAGAGGGCGACGGCGTGCGGCTGATCCTCAAAATGGGCGGCATGACCCGATTCGACTGCGCGCTCGGCAGCCACGGCCAGATGCGCCGCGCCTTCTCTGTCGCGCTGTACCATGCGCACCAGCGCCAGGCGATGGGCAAAAATCTGGTGGATCAGCCGCTGATGCGTCAGGTTTTAGCGGCGCAGGCACTGCAGCTTGAGGGACAGACGGCGCTGCTGATGCGGCTGGCGCGCGCCTGGTCGCAGCCGGCGCAGCCGCTGGAAGGGGTGTTCGCCCGACTGTTCACGCCGGCGGCGAAGTACGCCGTCTGCAAGGCGGGCATGCCCTTTGTCGCCGAAGCGATGGAAGTACTGGGCGGCGCGGGCTACTGCGAGGAGAGCGAACTGCCGCGCCTCTATCGCGACATGCCGGTCAACAGCATCTGGGAAGGATCGGGCAACGTCATGTGTCTCGACGTGCTGCGCGTGCTGCGGAAACAGCCCGGCGCGGCAGAGATGCTGCATCAGGAGTTCGAGGCGGTCAGAGGTGTGAATCGCCTGTTTGACGCCGCCTGGCGACAGCTAAAGCTACGCCTGAACCGACTGCAGGAGAGTCAGGGGCGTGAGATCGCCCAGCGCCTGTTTCTGCTGGCGACCGGCGCGCAGCTGCTGAAATATGGTGAGCCGCCGCTGGCGGACGCCTGGTGCCGGCAGTGGCTCGACGCGCGCGGCGTCCGACCGCTGGAAAGTCAGATAGCGGAGCGCTTACTGCTGCGCGCCAGCGGCGGGTGACGCGCCGTAAAGGATCGCCGTGGCGTACCAGTATCCCGGCGTCACCGTTTCGTCCACCATGATGACCTGATAGTAGACCGCGCCGCGCTGATTGGCTTCCGCCGCCAGCGCGCGCTGCGCGTCATCCGGCGAGCCGCGAACCTGCGTGCTAACGCTGCCGAGCCTCGGCAGCCCGCCGCTCTGCGCGCGCGTGATCTCCTGCGCCTGATGAGTGGGCGCAGGCGGCGGCTGCGGCGTGGTTTTCAGCGCGGAACAGCCGCTTAACAGCAGCGCCATGGTCAGTAAGTAAGCGTAACGCATAAGGTTTACTCCAGAGGGACGGTGCAGTAAGTGTAAGCCACCGTCCCAAAGCGGGTCAGGATTTCAGGTGAAATACGCTGACCAGCTGCGTCAGATGATGACCTTTGTGACTCAGGTTCTGCGCCGACGCGTCTGCCTGCGCCATCAGCTCGCTGTTCTCATGGGTCGCCTGGCTGATCTGGTTCATCGCCTGATTCACCTGACCGATCCCCGCCGCCTGCTGCTGCGCCGCGACGTTGATTTCGCTCATCAGCGCCTGCACCTGTTCGATATGCGACACGATATGGGTCATGGCGTCATGCGTCTGCTGCGACAGCTGATGCCCTTCCGAGACGTTGCTGATTGAGGTGGCGATCAGGCCGTCGATCTCTTTGGCCGCCTGGGCGCTGCGCTGCGCCAGCGCGCGCACTTCCGCCGCGACCACCGCGAAGCCGCGACCATGTTCGCCGGCGCGCGCCGCTTCTACCGCCGCGTTAAGCGCCAGAATATTGGTCTGAAACGCGATCGACTCGATCACGTGGGTAATATCGGCAATGCTCTGGGAAGAGATCTGAATCGCTGACATAGTGTTTACCGAACGGCTCACCGTCTGGCTGCCGTGCGTGACCAGGCCGCTCGCTTCCGCCACCAGCGTCATCGCCTGGCGCAGGTTGTCGGCGGTATGCTCGACCGTGGCGCCGAACTGCTCCATGCTCGCCGAGGTCTCTTCGACGCTGCTCGCCTGGCGGCCAATCTGCTCGCTGATATTGAGGCTGCTGGCGGCGATGGTGTCGGTGCCGTCGCTGATCTCCTGCGCGGCGACGCGCACCTGACCCACGATCTTCTCCAGCCCGTCGCCGATGCCGTTGATAGCGGTAATTAGCTGGCCGACTTCGTCATGACGGCGCGTATCCAGATGGACGCGCAGGTTGCCCGCCGCATACTCTTCGGCCAGGTGAATGACCTGCTGCAGCGGACGCGTAATGGCGCGGCGGCTGTAAAACACAAAGCCCAGCGCAAAAAACAGCACCAGCGCCAGGCCGGTCAGCATAAACAGGTTGCGGCTATGGGTAATCGGCGCCAGCAGCGCGTCGCGGCTCACCTCGCCCACGACTATCCAGTTCCAGCCTGGCAGCTGCTGCCAGGCCAGCATTTTACTTTCGCCGTCCAGCTCCGCTTCCTGCACGCCCTGCGGCTGGCTCAGCAGCGCCTGCTGCACGCTGGCGTCCCAGCCTGGCAGTTTGCCTTCATTCTGCGCGGCAAAAAGATATTGTCCCTGCGCTGCGCCCGGCGCGCCGTTCAGCACGTAGAAATGGCCACTGTCGCCTAGCTTGCGCGCCAGTACCTTGTCGCGCATCAGCGCGTACTGCTTATCGATCTGCACGCCGACGAACAGAATGCCGACCACCGCGCCGCTTTCATCTTTAACCGGCTGATACTGCGTGATATAGCGGTGGCCGAACAGCGTCGCCAGCCCGCGATAGATCTCGCCGCGGCTGACGCTTTTCCACGCCGCGCTGGCGCGATCGAGGCGAGTGCCGATGGCGCGGCTGCCGTCCTCTTTCTTCAGGGAGGTAGAGATACGGTAGTAATCGTCGCCGTCGCGCACGAAGATGGTGGAGACGGCGGTGGTGCGCTGTAAAAAGTCGTCGACCGCGACCTGATCGAGGTTCAGGGTTTTCAGACCGGCGCGCAGGGTCGGGGTCGAAAACTCCCCGACCTGAATACGCGAACTCTCGTCGCGGCTAAAGCGCTGCGGCAAAAAGCTGGCGAACAGCTGGGTGTAATTGTTGACCTCTTCGGTGAGGGTGGCGTTGAACATCGACGCCATTTCGCTGATGCCCTGCACCTGATTGTGCATATCATCCGTGGCCAGGCTTTCCAGCTGACGGGCGGCGTTGTGGCTTTGAGTCAGTGTCAGGACGAGCAGCAGCAGCGCGACGCTGAGAGACGTCAGTACAGACAGCTTGACTCCAAGACTCATGCGGCTGAGAGAGAGACGCTTCATAAATTACCTTTAGATCGGTTTAATGGAGATTCGATTAACGGCATCGGCGGCAAAAGGTTTACGCCTTAAATAAAACAGCAGATGTGTGAAGTGGTTCGCAGATTAGACGCGGGGCACGTAAACTCAGCGGAGGCGACATCACAGCGGAGCGAGCATGATTGAACTGAATACGGAACGGCTGGCGGGCATTCAGGTGCTGCACGCCGCGCCTGCGGGCCAGCGCGACGCGGCGCTGCCGACGGTGCTGCTTTACCATGGCTTTACCTCCTCTAAAGAGGTGTACGCCTATCTGGCCGTGGCGCTGGCGCAGGCGGGATTTCGCGCCGTGATGCCCGACGCCGATCTGCACGGGGCGCGCGACAACGGCAACGACGCGGTGCGGCTTTCCCGCTTCTGGCAGATTCTGCAGCGCAATATCGACGAGATGCCGCAGCTGGAGAACGCGCTGCGCGCTGGGGGTCTAATCGATGGCGATCGCTTCGCCGTGGCGGGCGCGTCGCTGGGCGGCATGACCGCGCTAGGGGCGATGGCGCGCTATCCGCAGATCCGCAGCGTCGCCTGCCTGATGGGATCGGCTTACTTTATGCGGCTCAGCCACTCGCTTTTTCCGCCGGTAAGCGTCAGCTCCCCTGAGGATCGGGCGCAGTTCGATCGGCTGATGGCGCCGCTGGCGGCTTACGATCCCAGCGAAAAGCTGGACGCGCTGGCGAACCGGCCGCTGCTGCTGTGGCACGGCGAAGCGGATGAGGTGGTGCCTTTCGCGGAAACCGCGCGGCTGGTAGAGGCGCTACAGAAGAGCGGCAAGGCGGACAAGATGACCTTCTTCGCGGAAAAAGGCATCAGTCACAAAATCACCCCTTTCGCGCTGCGCGCGCTGGTGGATTTCTTTAAGCGGAATTTATGACGCAGCCGGGCTGGCGGCGCGCCGTCAGCCCGTTGCCCTGCAGAGATCACAACTGATTCGATAATCGCTGCGCCGCGCTGGTCGTTGCGCTGGCGTGCGTATTGCCCGGCGCGTCCAGTCGATTGACGTAGACATAGCCTGAGGCCGCTTTGCTGCTGTTACTTCTCATCTGCTGCGCACAGTCAGTCTGGCTGGCAAGGGCGGGTGGAGACAGGAAGAGACCCAGTAAAGTGGCGATGACGAACGTTTTCATGCCCGACTCCTCACTGATGGGAACACACTCTGCGACGCTGCTGATTAAAAAAGCGCCGTCATTGATTAATTTTAGCGCGCGCCGTCGCCAATGCCAGACCGCGCCGTTGAACACCTTCATCAGGAAAATTGATAAAGGCCGCGCAACCCGCTGAATCGCCTGCCTTAGCACGGAAAGCCTCTTTAATGACGATTTAATGAAATGTGCGCTTGAGTTTAGCGCCCTGCGTCAGTATGATTACGCGTCAATTTTTCAGCTGCATTCAGGGGCGCGTTACATTCAGCGAATGTTTCACGACCTATAACGTTCCTTGCTTCCGTGGGCCGCAGCTGACCCTGACAGGAGGCTGAATAATCCGTAAGGAGCAATTTCGATGCGTCATTACGAAATCGTATTTATGGTCCATCCTGACCAGAGCGAACAGGTTCCGGGCATGATCGAGCGTTACACTGGTGCTATCACTGGTGCAGAAGGCACGATTCACCGTCTGGAAGACTGGGGCCGCCGTCAGCTGGCTTACCCGATCAACAAACTGCACAAAGCTCACTACGTTCTGCTGAACGTAGAAGCGCCGCAGGAAGTGATCGACGAGCTGGAAACGAACTTCCGCTTCAACGACGCCGTTATCCGCAGCATGGTTATGCGCGTTAAGCACGCGGTAACCGAAGCATCTCCGATGGTTAAAGCGAAAGACGAGCGCCGTGAGCGTCGTGAAGATTTTGCTAACGAAACCTCTGACGAGTCAGATGCTGGGGATTCTGAAGAGTAATCATCCGTGACGGCCAATCGACTGCGCCTGTCTGGCACCGTGTGCAAGACGCCGGTTCGAAAAGTGAGCCCGTCAGGAATTCCTCACTGTCAGTTCGTGCTTGAGCACCGCTCAGTGCAGGAAGAAGCCGGTTTCCACCGGCAAGCCTGGTGCAGAATGCCCGTGATTATCAGCGGCACGCTCCATCAGGAGATTACTCAACATATAACGGTCGGCACGCCGCTCATTCTCGAAGGCTTCATTAGCTGCCATCAGGCGCGAAATGGACAGAGTAAAATGGTGCTGCATGCCGAGCAGATTGAATTGATAGATTCTGGAGACTAGCCAAATGGCACGTTATTTCCGTCGTCGCAAGTTCTGCCGTTTCACCGCGGAAGGCGTTCAAGAGATCGATTATAAAGATATCGCAACGCTGAAAAACTACATCACTGAAAGCGGCAAGATCGTACCGAGCCGTATCACCGGTACTCGCGCAAAATACCAGCGTCAGCTGGCTCGTGCTATCAAGCGCGCGCGTTACCTGTCTCTGCTGCCGTACACTGATCGTCATCAGTAATCGGCAACTGTCCATTAACGACTTTAAGAGGATAAGGTAATGCAAGTTATTCTGCTTGATAAAGTAGCAAACCTGGGCAGCCTGGGTGACCAGGTCAACGTTAAAGCGGGCTACGCGCGCAACTTCCTGGTACCGCAGGGCAAAGCTGTCCCGGCTACCAAGAAAAACGTTGAATATTTCGAAGCTCGCCGCGCTGAACTGGAAGCCAAACTGGCTGACGTTCTGGCTGCTGCCAACGCACGCGCTGAGAAAATCAATGCACTGGGTTCAGTGACCATCGCCTCTAAATCAGGCGACGAAGGTAAACTGTTCGGTTCTATCGGTACTCGCGACATCGCTGACGCTGTAACTGCGGCTGGCGTTGAAGTGGCTAAGAGCGAAGTTCGTCTGCCGAACGGCGTTCTGCGCACCACCGGTGAGCATGAAGTTGACTTCCAGGTTCACAGCGAAGTTTTCGCTAAACTGGTTGTGAATGTAGTTGCTGAGTAATTTTACTCGGTAATGCGAAAAAGCCGGCCTTGCGCCGGCTTTTTTGTTTTTGCCGCACGGCTACTGCGCGCGAATAAAGCTGCCGTCCGGCTGACGCGTAAAGAGCACCGGCCCGCTGGCGCCGTCCACGGTCAGTCCCGTCACCACGCCCTGCGCATTCTGTCGAATCTTCACCTGCTGCCCGCTCTGCAGCGCGCTCAGCGGCTGATCGCTGCCCTCGACGCGCGCCATGGCGAATACGTCGCCCACCGGCAGATTATTATCGCGAAACAGCTGCGCCAGAGTCTGGCCTGAGGCGATGGTATAGTTGCGCCACTCGCCCTGAGAATCCGCTTTCGGCGGCTGCGCATTTTGCTGCGGCGCTTTCTGGTCGTAGATCTCCGCCTGCATCGGCACCTCTTTTTCGCCGCCTGTCGTCTGCGGACGCTCGACAGGATACTGCGGCGAGCTGGAGGGCCATAAAAAGGCCAGCAGCATCACCAGCAGGGCGATAACGATGCCGCGTCGGTGCGCGGGCGGCAGCGGGGACATCCAGCGGATAGTATCCGTATAGTGCCAGACCGAGCTGAGCCAGGCGGGCAAGCGGGAAGGCGCCTCTGAAGCCATTCGTGAATCCTCCTCATCGCCAGCGGCGCGCGACGGTTTAGCAGGCCGCCAGGCGAAGCGTTGGCGCAATGTGCGCAAAGTGCGTGGCGCGCGCGTCCTGCGGCGTTGTGGGGCGATTTGACCCATGTATCTTCTCTTCTTTCAGTACGCTGCCGAGGTTGCCCTCGTCCAGAGTTATAGTATGGGCAATACGGGCGCGACGTGCCTGTCAGCCTCAAGAAATATGACCTGCGTATTGTTTCTGTTTCACCGCCAAAAGTCACCTGCGCGGCGTGGGATTTTACGCCAGCGGCCCGCGCTGCTATGCTGCCGGTTCAAATTAGCGAAAGAGACAGGTATCAAGATGACGACCCCTTCATTCGACAGCGTCGAATCACAAGCAAGTTACGGAATTGGTTTACAGGTTGGCCAGCAGCTGCTCGAGTCCGGTCTGCAGGGACTTCAGCCGGAAGCGCTGCTCGCGGGCCTGCGCGACGCGCTGGAAGGGAATTCGCCGGCCGTGCCGGTCGACGTCGTGCATCGCGCGCTGCGTGAAGTGCATGAGCGTGCGGAAGGCGTACGCCGCGAGCGCGTCGAGGCGATGGCTGCCGAAGGCCAGACCTTCCTGGCGGAAAACGCGCAGCGCGAAGGCGTCAACAGCACCGAGTCGGGCCTGCAGTTCAGCGTGATCAAGCAGGGCGACGGTCCGATCCCGTCACGTCAGGATCGCGTGCGCGTGCACTATACCGGTAAGCTGATCGACGGCACGGTATTCGACAGCTCGGTCGCGCGCGGCGAACCGGCGGAATTCCCGGTGACCGGCGTGATTGCAGGCTGGATTGAAGCGCTGACCCTGATGCCGGTCGGCTCGAAGTGGGAGCTGACCATCCCGCACAACCTCGCCTATGGCGAGCGCGGCGCAGGCGCATCGATTCCGCCGTTCAGCACCCTGATCTTCGAAGTCGAGCTGCTGGAAATTCTTTAATCTTCGCCGCTTTTCAGCACGCAAAAGCCAGCCCGAGGGCTGGCTTTTTTACGCGCTTATTTCTGCTGTAAGTCGACTTTCCACAGCGCAAAGCCGATCTCATCGCTGCCCTGCGGCTGCATCGGATAGCGCGCATGGCTGCGAATAAAGGCGGTCGCCTTCTCGCCCGGCGCGGTTTCGAAGCGGATATCAAGCGGAACGCTGCTCTCTATCGGCGCCAGCCGCCAGTTATTGTCCGCCTGCGGACGCACTTCGCCCTGTTTTTTAGTCTCGGCGCTGATATAGGCCGCGACTACCGCACGGTTCTCATCAGGCGAGGCGAAAGCGATAAAGCGATCGCCGGTGCCGGCAAACTTGCCGCCGTAGGCGCGATAGTTATTGGTGGCGACCAGGAAGGTGGCGTGCGGATCGACCGGCTTGCCCTGCCAGCTCAGGTTTTTAATGCGCGAAGCGTCTGGATGGATAAGCTGACATTCGCCGTCGTAGCGGGCCGGTTGGGTGACGTCGATCTGGTAGTCAACGCCGTCGATCACGTCGAAATTGTAGGTGCGGAAATCCCAGTTGATCAGCGACTGAGGATCGCGGCGCTGCGGATCGATCTGGTTGAACTGGCCTGCGGCGCACTCCAGCCACTCTTTTACCTGCGCGCCGCTGACTTTCATCACCACCAGCGTGTTGGGATAGAGATAGAGATCGGCGGCGTTGCGGAAGGTGAGCTCGCCTTTCTCCACTTCGGTGTAGCTGGCCGGATCGTTCTTGCGCCCGCCCGCCTTAAAGGGCGCGGCGGCCGAGAGCACAGGCAAATGGCCCAGATCGGGATCGCCCTGAATAAAATGCTCTACGTAGGCGCGCTGCGCGTTATTGACGATCTGCACGGTCGGATCGTCCTGCACCAGTGAAAGATAGCTGTACATCACGTCCGCCGACTTGCCGATCGGCTTCGCCACAAACTCGCGCGTGGCGCGATGATCGTCCGCCAGCACCTTCACCAGCGCCGGATCCTCTGCCGCCAGCGACTTTTTCTGCGCCGCATCGTAAATCGGCCGCGCGGCCGCTTTGCGATCGCTGACCTGCCAGCGGCCAGCTTCATTGGTCAGCACCAGATCCACCACGCCGAGATGATCGCCCCACATGCCGGGCATTACCGCCGCAACGCCGTTCAGCGTGCCTTTCTCGATATCGGCCCCTTTGATGGCGGCGAACTCTTTGCCGGGAAAAACGGCGTGCGCATGGCCAAAGAGAATCGCGTCGATGCCTTCGACCTGGCTGAGGTAGTAGACCGAGTTCTCCGCCATTGCATGGTAAGGCTCGCTGCTGAGGCCGGAGTGAGGGATCGCCACCACCAGATCCGCACCCTGGGCGCGCATCTGCGGTACATAGCGACGCGCGGTTTCGGTGATGTCTTCGACGCGCACTTTGCCCTGCAGGTTGGCTTTGTCCCACACCATAATCTGCGGCGGCGCGAAGCCGATAAAACCGATCTTCAGCTGCTGCGGCTTGCCGTCGCGATCCGTCACCTCAACGGTCTTGATTAGCCAGGGCGTAAACATCGGCCGGTTGGTCTGGAGATCGATGATATTGGCGTTCACATAGGGAAAGCGCGCGCCCGCCAGCGCCTTGCGCAGGTAGGGCAGGCCGTAATTGAATTCATGATTGCCGAGGTTGCCGACGCTGTAGTCCAGCGTATTCATCGCCTTGTAGACCGGATGGATCTCGCCCTGCTGAAGGCCTTTCGCCGCCATATAGTCGCCGAGCGGGCTGCCCTGAATAATATCGCCGTTATCCACCAGCACGCTGTTCTTCACCTCCTGACGCGCGGCATGGATCAGCGACGCGGTGCGCACCAGCCCGAACTTTTCGGTCGGGGTATCTTTGTAGTAGTCGAAATCCATCATGTTGCTGTGCAGATCGGTGGTTTCCAGCAGACGGAGATCAACGGTAGCGGCGTGCAAGCTCAATGAGAGACTCAGCGCCAGAAGGGTCATAGTCGGTTTAAACATGCGTGCTCCTGCTGCAAAAAGTTAAGTCTCTCAAATTAATGTAAAAGAATGATGATGTGTCAGAGGATTACGTGATGGGTTTAACGTTTTGCGCGTTGAATAAGCTGAAAAGCGCGCGGCATAGCGGCGGGTCGCAATCTATGGTATTGATATTGTTAAAATATTGAGACTTTAACGCCTGGAAGGCCGGGCGGAAGCGCAGTAGCTGCTAAAATTTAACCAAAGTAGCGCACGATAACCTCGTGCGGCTGCCACCGAAAAGGAGGTGAAAAATGTTAGAGCAAATTTGCCAGCTGGCGCGCGAAGCGGGCAACGCGATCATGCTGATTTATGAAAAAGAAACGCCGGTAGACGTTTCCCGCAAATCCGACGACTCCCCGGTGACCGCTGCGGATATTGCCGCGCACGATATTATTCTGCAGCGGCTTAAGCAGCTAACGCCAGAAGTGCCGGTGCTGTCGGAGGAAGATCCCCCTTCATGGAGCGAGCGCCAGCAGTGGCAGCGCTACTGGCTGGTCGATCCGCTCGACGGCACCAAAGAGTTTATCAAGCGTAACGGCGAGTTTACCGTCAATATCGCGCTGATCGATCAAGGCAAGCCGGTGCTGGGTGTGGTCTACGCGCCTGCGCTCGGCGTGCTTTATGCTGCCGCTGAAGGCAAAGCCTGGAAAGAAGAGGGCGGCAACAAGACGCAGATCCACGTGCAGGAGGCGCGACCGCCGCTGGTGGTGGTGAGCCGTTCCCACGCCGACGAGGAGCTGAAAGAGTATCTCAAGCAGCTGGGCGAACATCAGACCGTCGCCATCGGCTCCTCGCTGAAGTTCTGCCTGGTGGCGGAGGGTAAAGCGCAGCTCTATCCGCGCTTTGGGCCCACCAACATCTGGGATACCGGCGCGGGGCACGCCGTCGCCGTGGCGGCTGGCGCGCACGTTCACGACTGGACAGGCAAAACCCTGGATTACGCGCCGCGTGAATCCTTCCTTAATCCGGGATTCCGCGTCTCACTGTTCTGATCAAGAGGGGAGGCCATCGCCTCCCTTTTTCAGGATTTCAGCAGCGTCCGCACCAGGCTAATCACCTGCATCACTTCCTCCTGCGTCAGCGCGCCGTCTTTAACGAAGCGCACGCGGCCGCTCTTGTCCAGCACCACAATCGCCGAGCCGGCGTCCGCCAGCTGCCAGGCGTGCTTTACGTTACCTTTGCTATCGACGATAAACTGCGACCAGGGATACTGCTTTTTATTGCTCTCAATACTGCTGCGCACAAACATCCCGGTGCCGGGAATGGCGTCGTCGGTATTGACGATGGTGGTGGTCTGATAGCGATCGTGCGGGAAGGCAGCGGCTTTAATCGCCTCAATCACGGCGGCGTTCTTCTCTTTCGCGGATGAGCGTCCGGCGATGTGCTGAATCACGCGCACCTTGCCGGCGAGCTGCGCGCTGTTCCAGCGCTGATAGCGGAAATCATCCTGTTGATAGAGCAGCTCCCCTTTATCTTCGACACCAACCGCGGGCACGCGCTGGTCTTGTTTCAGGCTGTGAGCGAAAACGGCGCCAGGCAAGAGAACCAGCGCAAACAGAGTGCAGGCGAGTCGCATTATCAGTCTCCTCGGTGATCGGACCAGTTAGTCATTTTTCTGCAATAGTAAGCGGGGATGATGCGCCTGTCTTGTTAAGGTTTCAGGTTTGCTATGTATGCCACAATCTCTTAACAAGTTTGGATTTATACTGTGTTGGTAAAGCGACATAACAGACTATTCTGTAATGATGTGTCAATTCAGTAAAAAAGTTCAGTTTTCGGAACAATACCATCGTGGTGTGTTCTATAGTTTACCGGCACTTTGCGCTTCATGGGCTCGTACCGAACTTGGCAACGGCGAAGCGTATTTATAAATGTACAGGAGTTAGACAGCATGAAGATCTTCCAACGCTATAATCCATTGCAAATAGCGAAATACGTAAAAACGCTGTTCAAAGGACGGATGTATATCAAGGACGTTGGCGCGTTCGAATTCGACAAAGGAAAAGTGTTGATTCCGCGCGTAAAGGACATTCAGCATCTGAGCGTGATGTCCGAGATTAACCGTCAGGTTCTGCGCCTTCAGGCGGAGTTCAACTGATAAAAAAGGGCGCCGACGGCGCCCTCTGATTTTCTACTCTTCAGCTTCCGTGGCTTTCGCCACATTCAGCACCGGCGGACGATCGTCAATCCGCGTCACCAGCAGCTGATCGATACGATAACTGTCGATATCCACCACTTCGAACTTAAATCCGGCGAACTTGACGAAATCGGTGCGCTTCGGGATCTTGCGCAGCATATACATCATAAAGCCGCCGATGGTTTCGTAGTTGCCCGACTGCGGGAATTCGTCGATATGCAGCACGCGCATCACGTCGTCGATCGGCGTGCCGCCCTCTACCAGCCAGGAGTTCTCGTCGCGCGCCACGATCTGCTCTTCCAGCCCCTGGCCTACCAGATCGCCCATCAGCGTGGTCATGACATCGTTAAGCGTGATAATGCCCACCACCAGCGCATATTCGTTCATGATCACCGCGAAGTCTTCGCCAGCGGTCTTAAAGCTTTCTAGCGCTTCGGAGAGGGTCAGCGTATCCGGCACGATCAGCGCCGCGCGGATCTGCACGCCGCTGTTGAGCGCCATGCTCTGATTGCCCAGCACGCGCAGCAGCAGCTCTTTGGAATCGACATAGCCGACGATATGGTCGATATCGCCGTCGCACACCAGAAACTTCGAGTGCGGATGCTCGGCGATTTTGGTCTTCAGCGTGGTTTCATCTTCACGCAGATCGAACCAGACCACGTTTTCGCGCGAGGTCATCGAGGAGGGCACGGTGCGCGACTCCAGCTCGAACACGTTTTCGATCAGCTCGTGCTCCTGCTTCCGCAGCACGCCCGCCAGCGCGCCCGCTTCCACCACCGCGTAGATATCGTCGGAGGTGATATCGTCTTTACGCACCATCGGCAGCTTAAAGACGCGGAAGAAGACGTTCGCCAGGCCGTTGAAGAGCCAGACCAGCGGACTAAACACCAGCAGGCAGAAACGCATCGGGTTGATGATGCGCAGCGCCACCACTTCCGGCGCGATCATGCCGACGCGCTTCGGCGTCAGATCGGCGAACAGAATAAAGAAGCTGGTGACGATGATGAAGGAACAGATAAAGCTGAGCTGGTCGGCGAGCGCCGGCTCCATAAAGCGGCTAAAAAGGCTGCTGAAGGCGGGCGAAAAGGCCGCATCGCCGACGATACCGCCAAGGATAGCCACCGCGTTCAGGCCGATTTGCACCACGGTAAAGAAGGTGCCGGGCGTTTCCTGCATCTTCAGCACGCGCTGCGCGTTAATATTGCCTTCGTCGGCCAGCAGTTTGAGTTTGATCTTGCGGGCGGCCGCCAGCGAGATTTCCGAGAGAGAGAAAAAGGCGCTGATCACGATCAGCAACAATATGACAAGCAAGCTATCTAACATAGGGTTTCCAAAGGGTTATCCACTTGTCATTTTTGGCCTGGGCAGCGCGCCTGAAAGGCGTACCGTTCGTACTCACCTCATCGTCTGGGCTGTCCGTGCCAAAAATGTCTGCGCCTTATCGACGATGCGAAGCAGCGCCGGGGCAGAAATAGAGCAGGCGAAGCCTGCGCCGCTGATTATAGCAGCAGCGCCCTCAACGCCGCCAGAGTTCGCAGTAACGCCGTTGAGCTCAGATTAATCCGAGTGGCGCGCGCATCTGTTGCGCAGCGGTTGTATCGCTCCGGCCATTTGCCGACAATAGAGCGCTATTTGGCTTTGTTACCGTTTTTTCGCAGCCGCAGGCCGCTTTCTACGGCTATGATGATGACTGCGCCGCTGCGATGTTCTTATCCAGGGATATATCACGCCCCGCGGAATAGGGGTCGGCATGATTAACAGGAGTACGCGTGCCACGAATTCACGTCTGTTTTATGACCTGCCTGCTGGCCGCCGCGCCGGTCGCTGAGGCAGCGAAAGTGCGCCTTGAAGTGCAAGGCTTAACCGGGGACCTTAACAAGAACGTGCGTGCTCGCCTCTCGACCATCGGCGCCGACGAGGTGTCGAACGATGGCCGTTTTCGCGCGCGCGTTTCAGAGGCGATTCAGCAGGGACTCAAAGCGCTCGGCTACTATGAGCCCGATATCGACTTCGAGGCGCGTCCGGCACCGCCGCAGGGCGGACGGCCGGTGCTTATCGCCCACGTCAAACCCGGCGAGCCGGTTAAAATCGCCGGCAGCACCATCGTGCTCGAAGGCGACGCGCTGCGCGACCCCGACTATCAGGCCTGGGTGAAAGAGGGCACGCCGAAAAAAGGGCGGCAGCTCAATCACGGCGAGTATGACAAATTTAAAAGCGGCTTCTCGAACCTCGCGCTGCGCAACGGCTATTTCGACGGCGACTTTAAAAAGAGCCAGCTCGGCGTCTCCGTCGAGCGGCGCGAAGCCTTTTGGGATATCGACTACGACAGCGGTCAGCGCTACCGCTTCGGCGACGTCAGCTTCTCCGGCTCGCAAATCCGCGAGGAGTATCTGGAAAACCTGGTCCCGTTTAAAAAAGGTGACTACTACAGCTCGCGCGATCTCGCCGAGCTGAACCGCCGCCTGTCGGCCACCGGCTGGTTTAACTCGGTGGTGGTCGCGCCGGAGTTCGCGCAGGGGCGGAAAACCAAAGTGCTGCCGCTCAACGCCGCCGTTACGCCGCGCACCGAAAACACTATCGAAACCGGCGTCGGCTACTCTACCGACGTCGGGCCGCGCCTGAAGGCGACGTGGAAAAAGCCCTGGGTTAACGACAGCGGCCATAGCATGGCGGCCAGCGCCTATCTCTCCGCGCCGGAACAGCAGCTCGACCTGAGCTACAAAGTGCCGCTGCTGAAAAGCCCGCTGGAGCAGTATTACATCTTCTCCGGCGGCCTGAAGCGCACCGATCTGAACGACACCAAAGCCGATACCACCACGCTCGGCGTGTCGCGCTACTGGGAGAACAGCACCGGCTGGCAGAAAGCGGTCAACCTCAAGTGGAGCCTCGATCACTTTACCCAGGGCAGCGTCACCAACACCACGATGCTGCTCTATCCAGGCGTCAGCCTGAACCGCACGCGCTCGCGCGGCGGCCTGATGCCGACGTGGGGCGATTCGCAGCGCTACTCTATCGACGTCTCCGACACCACATGGGGATCGGACGTCGACTTCCTGATCATGCAGGCGCAGAACGTCTGGATCCGCACGCTGGCGGATAAGCACCGCTTTGTGGCGCGCGGCAACCTTGGCTGGATCGAAACCAACAACTTCGAAAAAGTGCCGCCGGATCTGCGCTTCTTCGCGGGCGGCGACCGCAGCATTCGCGGCTACAAATATAAAGATATTTCTCCGCGCGACGATGACGGCAAGCTGACCGGCGCCTCGAAGCTCGCCACCGGCTCGCTGGAGTATCAGTACAACGTCACCGGGAAATGGTGGGGCGCGGCCTTTATCGACTCGGGCGAAGCGGTCAACGACATCAAACAGAGCAATTTTAAAACCGGCGCGGGCTTCGGCGTGCGCTGGGCGTCGCCGGTCGGGCCGATCAAACTGGATATCGCCCGGCCGATTGGCGACAGCGAGGAGCATGGTTTGCAATTTTATATCGGACTGGGGCCTGAACTATGAAGCTGTGGAAAAAGGTCCTGATCGGCGTACTGATCTTTCTGGTGCTGCTGCTGGGCGGCGTGGCGTTTTTAATCGGCACCACGCCTGGCTTGCATCTGGTGCTGAACGGCGCGGCGCGCTGGGTGCCGGGCTTATCGATCAAGCAGGTCGACGGCGGCTGGCGCAACCTGACCATCAGCGGGCTGCGCTATGAGATGCCCGGCGTCAACGTCGATGCCGGCACTTTTCATCTGGCGGTCGATCTTAATTGCCTGCTGCACTCCTCGGTGTGCGTCAACGATATTGCGCTAAAAGACGTCAGCGTGGTGGTCGACAGCAAAAAGATGACGCCAGCGCAGGAGGCGCCGCCGGAAGAGGAGAGCGGCGGCGGCGATCTCAGCACGCCTTATCCGATTACGCTGCGTCATCTTGGCCTGCATAACATCAATGTGAAGATCGACGACACCGCTATCTCGCTGCTCGACTTCACCACCGGTCTGCAGTGGCAGGATCGCGCGCTGACGCTTAATCCGACCCACATCCAGAGCCTGCTGGTGGCGCTGCCGAAAGCGGCGCAGGTCGCCAACGAAGAGGTGGTACAGCCCAAGGTGCAGCAGCCGCAGCCGGATGAGAAGCCGCTGGGCGAAACGCTGCAGGCGATGTTCGCCAAACCGCTGCTGCCTGAGCTGCCCGACTTCCGTCTGCCGCTCGATATCGACGTGCAGGAGATCCTCGGCGAACAGCTGCGCCTCACCGGCGATACCGACATTGCGGTGAATCGCCTGCTGCTGAAGGCGAAAACCGCCGACCGGCGGCTGCAGCTGCAGACGCTGGACGTTGATTCGAACCTCGGCCAGCTTAACGGCAGCGGCGAAGCGACGCTGGCGGACAACTGGCCGGTGAATTTCACGCTTAACGGCACGGCGAACGTCGATCCGCTGAAAGGAGAGAAGATCAAGCTGGAGCTAGGCGGCGCCATGCGCGACGAGCTGAAGCTGGGCCTGAATCTCTCTGGTCCGGTACGCGCCCAGCTCGACGCCGCCACCCAGCTGGCGGTGGCGGGGCTGCCGCTGTCGCTGCGCCTCACCAGCCCGCAGCTGCGCTGGCCGCTGACCGGCGCGGTGCAGTACCAGGCGGACAATCTCGACTACCAGTTCAAAGGCAAAGCCACTGACTATGTGATGTCGCTGCGCACGGCGGTCAAAGGCGACAGCGTGCCGCCTGCCACCGTGGCGCTGGACGGCAAAGGCAACGTCGAGCAGTTCAATCTCGACAAGCTGCGCATCGGCGCGCTGCAGGGCAACGTCGACCTGACGGCGCTGGTGGACTGGAGCAAAGCCATCAGCTGGCGCAGCGAGCTGACGCTCTCCGGCATCGACACCGCGCGTCAGTATCCCGACTGGCCGGCGAAGCTGGACGGCAAAATCGCCACGCGCGGCAGCCTTTACGGCGGCAGCTGGCAGATGAGCGTGCCGCAGCTGCAGCTGAAGGGCAACGTTAAACAGAATGCGGTCAGCGCCGAAGGCTCGCTGAAAGGCAACAGCTATAACCAGTGGGATATCCCGGGTGTGAAAATCGTGCTGGGCCGCAACAACCTGGACGTTAAAGGCTCGCTGGGCGACGCGCTTAATCTGGACGCCACCATTGACGCGCCTCATCTCGATAACGCGCTGCCGGGGCTGGGCGGCGTCGCCAAAGGCACCATCAAGGCGCGCGGCACGCTGCAGGCGCCGCAGCTGCTGGCCGATCTCAATGCTACCGGCCTGCGCTGGCAGCAGCTGCAGATTCGTCGCGTCACGCTGGACGGCGACGTACGCTCCAGCGATCAGGTGGCCGGCAAGCTGCAGCTGCGCGTTGAGCAATTGCAGCAGGACGCGCTCAAGATCGGCCTGCTGACGCTTAACGCCGACGGCAATGAAAAAGCGCATCAGCTGAAACTTAACGTGCAGGGCGAGCCGGTTTCCGGCCAGCTGGCGCTCAACGGCAGCTTCGATCGCCAGCAGCAGCGCTGGCAGGGTACGCTTAACAATACGCGCTTTGACACGCCGGTGGGCGAATGGCGACTGACGCGCGCGATGGCGATCGACTACCTCAACGCGAAGCAGACCGCCACCATTGGGCCGCACTGCTGGCAGAACCCTAACGCGCAGCTCTGCGTACCCGAGCCGGTCGAAGCTGGCCCGAGCGGCCACGCGCATATCCAGCTTAACCGCTTCGACCTCGCGATGATTAAGCCCTTCCTGCCGGATGAAACCCAGCTGGCAGGCGTCTTTAGCGGCGACGCGCGCGTGAACTGGACGGCGGACGGCGCGCTGCCGACCGGCACCGTCTCGCTGAAAGGCAACGGCGTTAAGGTGCGGCAGGACGTGCAGGGCAATACGCTGCCTGTCGATTTCAGCGCGCTCAACCTTAACGCGGCGCTGCGCAACGGCCGCGCCGATCTCGACTGGCTGATCCGCATCGCCAACAACGGCCAGCTCGACGGCAACGTGCAGATCGGCGATCCGCAGAACCGCCGTACGCTGGGCGGCAACGTCAACATCCGCAATATCTCGCTGGCGATGCTCAATCCGGCGCTGATGCAGGGCGAGAAGATCAAAGGCAGCCTTAACAGCGCGCTGCGCCTCGGCGGCAGCGTGAAGCAGCCGCAGATCTTCGGCCAGCTCGGCCTGCAGGGTGTCGACGTCGACGGCAACTTTATGCCGGTCGATCTCACCGCCGCGAACCTGAATATGATGTTCAACGGCATGAGCTCGACGCTCAACGGTCTGGTGCAGACCGCGCAGGGCAATATCAACCTCAACGGCAATGCGGACTGGAGCCAGCTCGACAACTGGCGCGCCCGCATCGCCGCGCAGGGCAGCCGCGTGCGCGTGACCGTGCCGCCGATGGTGCGCATGGACGTCTCGCCGGATCTGGTTTTCGAGGTGACGCCGGCGGCCTTTAGCCTGGATGGCAGCGTCGATATTCCCTGGGCGCGCATCACGGTGCAGGAGGTGCCGGAGAGCGCCACCGGCGTGTCGTCGGACGAGGTGCTGCTGGATAAAAATCTGCAGCCGATTCAGCCGAAAACCGCCGCCATCCCGATTAACAGCAATCTGGTGATCCACGTTGGCAACGACGTGCGGCTGTCGGCCTTTGGCCTGAAGGCGAAGCTCAACGGCGACCTGAAAGTGGTGCAGGACAAAACCGGACTGGGCCTCAACGGCCAGATCAATATTCCGTCCGGCCGCTTCCACGCTTACGGCCAGGATCTTATCGTACGCAAAGGCGAACTGCAGTTCGCCGGCCCGCCGGATCAGCCCTATATCAACCTCGAGGCGATTCGTAACCCCGAAGCCACAGAGGACGACGTGACGGCCGGTCTGCGCGTGACCGGGCTGGCGGATGAGCCGAAGGTCGAGGTCTTCTCCGATCCGGCGATGTCGCAGCAGGAAGCGCTTTCCTACCTGCTGCGCGGCCAGGGACTGGGCTCGGACGGCGACGGCAACGCATTAACCTCCGCCTTAATTGGTCTGGGGGTTGCGCAAAGTGGTCAGGTTGTGGGTAAAATCGGCGAGACGTTCGGCGTCAGCAATCTTGCCCTGGATACCACCGGCGTTGGCGACAGCCAGCAGGTGCAGGTCAGCGGCTATGTGCTGCCGGGTCTACAAGTAAAATATGGTGTCGGCATATTTGATTCACTGGCGACCTTAACCTTGCGTTATCGCCTGATGCCCAAACTCTATTTGGAAGCCGTGTCTGGTGTGGACCAGGCTCTTGATTTGCTCTATCAGTTTGAGTTTTAGCAATGCGAATAATTGTCTACGGCAGTTTACGGCGCAAACAGGGAAACAGTCACTGGATGACGAATGCGCAATGGCTGGGGGATATGCAGATTGAGGGCTACGAGCTCTACAGTCTCGGCCATTATCCGGGCGTGATCCCGGGCGAAGGAACCGTCTATTGTGAAGTTTACCGCATCGACGCCACGACGCTGGGCGAGCTGGATGCATTGCGCACTAAGGCTGGCGAATACAAACGCCAGCTGATGCAAACGCCTTACGGCAGCGCATGGCTTTACGTCTATCAGCGCCCGGTTAAGGGACGTGAGCGCATCGCCAGCGGCGACTGGCTACGGCGTGACGATCCTCCGTCAGACGCATAAACGAAAACACCGCCCAGAGGGCGGTGTTTTTTTATCACCCGGCGCACAAACAAAAACACCGTCCAGAGGACGGTGTTTTTTATCGGGCGGCGGCAGATTATTTCTGCTTGGCGCGCTCGAAAGAGGAGATGATTTCAGCTTTCGCCGCTTCGGCGTTATCCCAGCCTTCAACCTTCACCCATTTGCCTTTTTCCAGCGCTTTATACTGCTCGAAGAAGTGGGTGATCTGCGCGCGCAGCAGTTCCGGCAGGTCGTTCACATCTTTAATGTGATCGTACTCTTTGGTCAGCTTGGTGTGCGGCACGGCAACCAGTTTGGCATCTTCGCCAGACTCGTCGGTCATTTTCAGCACGCCAACCGGACGGCAGCGGATCACTGAGCCCGGCTGCAGCGGATACGGGGTCGGAACCAGCACGTCAACCGGATCGCCATCCAGTGACAGGGTGTGGTTGATATAACCGTAGTTGCACGGGTAGAACATCGCCGTAGACATAAAGCGGTCTACGAACAGGGTGCCGGAATCTTTGTCGACTTCGTATTTGATCGGATCGGCGTTGGCCGGGATCTCAATGACAACGTAGATATCTTCTGGCAGTTCTTTACCGGCAGGCACCTGGTTCAAACTCATCGGGCATTCCTTCAATAGTCACATGTTGAGTGTCGGCTATTATAGCCAACTGCCTGGGAAAGTATGCCCCAATTTTGACCTTTCGGAATGCTCCTCGTCCTACTTCGCGACGACGAACAGCGAGACGATCCCCGCAGCAATTAGTGGTCCGACCGGCACGCCGCGAAAGAAGGCGACGCCAATCACCGTGCCGATTAACAGGCCGCCGACTACCGACGGCTGCGCGCTCATAAAGCTCACGCCGCGCCCGCCCAGCCAGGCGACGAAAATGCCGACCAGAATCGCCACGATCGACTGCCAGCTGGCGAAAGATTTCAGCAGCGACGAGGCGGGAAGCGAACCGCTGGCGAGCGGCGCCATTACGGCGACCGTCAGGATAATAATGCCGAGCTGAATGCCCTGTTTCTCGACGTAGGGAAAGAACTGCGACAGCGGGGTAAGCTTGATCGCCAGCAGGATCAGAATAGAGATGGTGACCGCGCTGTTGTGAACGAAATAACTGAGGACCGCGAGGCCGATAAGAATAAGGGTAGAGGCGTACGCAGCCATGATTTCTCCCTGAAAATAGACGGATGCGCCAGCCGATGCCGACGCGTGAATAAAAGCACCGTCTCCATTTATCAACAATCGCCGCCGTCGGCGCAACTGCCTTTATTCATCGATCGCAGCAACAGCGCCTGATTACGCACCAGATCGACGCGCTGCGCCGCCAGCGAAATCTGCGCCAGCGTGCCCTGCGTGCTGTTGAAATAGGCCGCGCTCGCCGACTGCCAGCTGTCGCGATACGCCAGCCACTGACGCTGCGCGCCACGCACCTTATTTTTAGGCTCGCCGGTGAGCTTCTTCATTAACTGGCCATATTGCGTGTTCATCTCGCTATCCCATGCCTGGCTGGCGCGGTCATAGCACGACACCATCGCCACGGTGGTGGATGCGCCGTTGAGGCACTGCTCCAGCGCATGATCGATCGGATTTTGCGCTGCCAGCGCAGAGATGCAGAACAGCAGACCGGCGGCGGCCATACCTTTTTTCATGCTGTGAATCCTTATTAAGAAAGGTTAAGCGTGGGTGATCATCAGGGAAATGACCATCAACGTCGGTAAAGTTTCCCTGAGCAACTGCCGATAACTTGTACGTTTTAGGGCGACTGGATTTTCTGCCTTTATATAAGCAAACGGAAAACAACATCATGAAAAAGCTCTCACTACGCACAGGATTATTAGCTTTACTCGCCTTTATGACTCTGCTGCTGCTGGCGGTCAGCGTCATGGGTATCATTGCCATTAACAAAGGAAACCGATCGCTGGATGTGATCAACCGCATCCAGGGTATCGAACTTAACGCGCTCTATCAAAGCAACGGCGACCTGATGCGCGCGCGCGCCACCGCCGCGCTGGCGGTGCGCAAAATCGAGATCGGTCTGCTGGACGAGGGCGCCGCCTCGGTGAAACAGGCGCAGGCTGACGTGCAGGATTCGCAGCGGAATATGAAAGCTTTTATCGCGGCGGGAACGGTAACGGCGCACGGAAAAAAGCTGGCTGACGACATCGTATCGTCCTACAACGCCTACCTGGCGCAGGGTATCAAACCCATTATGGATGCGCTGGAAAAACAGTACACCGACGAATATTACAGCGTGCTGGAGGGCAATCTCGCGAAGCTCGCCCTGAATTACAGCAACGCGGTAGCGGCGTTCGGCAGCTATGCCACTCAGGTGACCGACGCGCAGCTGGCGCAGGCGGCCTGGAACGAAACGCTGATGAAGGCGCTTATCGGCACGGCGGTGGCGCTGACGCTGCTGCTGTTCGTGCTGGCCTGGGTACTGATGCGCCGTCTGCTGCTGCTGCCGCTGAACCGCGCCATTACCCATCTGGAGCAGGTCGCGGCAGGCGATCTGTCGCAGACGCTGCCGCCGACGGGCGACAACGAGCTGGGTCGCCTTAACCGCGCGCTAGGAGATATGCAGCAGGCGCTGCGCGCTCAGGTAAGCCAGGTGCTCCACGCCAGCCAGCAGATCGACGTCGGCAGCCGCGAGCTGGCGGCGGGCAATGTGCATCTTTCCCAGCGCACCGAAGAGTCGGCGGCGTCGCTGGAGCAAACCGCCGCCAGCATGGAGCAGCTGACCGCTACGGTGCGCCTCAACGCCGCCAACGCGCAGCAGGCGAATAAGCTGGCGAGCAGCGTCTCCGACAGCGCCGACCGCGGCGCAGAGGTGGTGAGCTACGTGATGGAGAAAATGCAGGAGATTACCGCCAGCGCGAACCGCATCGGCGACATTCTCGGCGTGATCGACGGCATCGCCTTTCAGACCAACATCCTCGCGCTGAACGCCTCGGTAGAAGCGGCGCGCGCGGGCGAGCAGGGGCGCGGCTTCGCCGTCGTGGCCAACGAAGTGCGCACGCTGGCGCAGCGCAGCGCCAACGCGGCGAAAGAGATCCGCGGGCTGATCTCTGAGTCGCAGACGCGGGTGAAAGAGGGCAGCGATATGGCGACGCGCGCGGGTGAGACCATGGATGAGATCTCCAGCGAAGTGATGCGCGTCACGACGCTGATGAAGGAGATCTCCATGGCGTCTGATGAGCAGAGCCGCGGCATCGAGCAGGTGAATCAGGCGGTGACGCAGATGGACGAGGCGGCGCAGCAGAACGCGGCGCTGGTTGAGCAGGCTACGGCGGCGACCCAGTCGCTGGAGGCGCAGTCGCAGCATCTGCAATCCACGGTATCGCTGTTCCGGCTGGAAACGGCGTAAAAGAAAAGGGCGCGAGATTCGCGCCCTTGTCAGCTGAGTCCGCTTTTACTGCGCGGCGTCCGGGTATTCGCGCAGGAAGCGCTCAACGTCGTCGACCATCGCGTTATTGCCGCAGAAGAACGGGCAGCGCTGATGCAGGGTTTCCGGCTGGATGTCGAGGATACGCTTCGCGCCGTCGCTCGCCTTGCCGCCTGCCTGCTCGGCGAGGAACGCCATCGGGTTGCACTCATAGAGCAGACGCAGCTTGCCGTTCGGATGGCTGGCGGTGCTCGGGTAGAGATAGATGCCGCCTTTCAGCAGGTTGCGGTGGAAATCCGCCACCAGCGAGCCGATGTAGCGCGAGGTGTAAGGACGGTGCGAGGCATGATCCTCTTCCTGGCAGAACTTCAGGTATTTCTTCACGCCCTGCGGGAAACGAATATAGTTGCCTTCGTTAATCGAGTAGGTGTAGCCCGTCGGCGGATAGGTCATGCGCTCGTGGCTCAGGCAGAAAACGCCGAGCGACGGATCGTAGGTAAAGGCGTGAACGCCGCAGCCGGTGGTGTAGACCATCATGGTTGAGGAGCCATACACCACGTAGCCCGCCGCGACCTGCTTGTGGCCTGGCTGCATAAAGTCCGCTTCGGTGACCGGCGTACCAGGCGCGCTGACGCGATGGTAGATAGAGAAAATAGTGCCGACGGAGACGTTAACGTCGATATTGGACGAGCCGTCCAGCGGATCCATCAACACGACGTATTTGCCGCTCTCTGCTCCTTCGAAGATTACGAACTCGTCTTCTTCTTCCGAGGCGATCCCCGCCACGATGCCGCGCGCTTTCAGCGCCGCTTTCAGCTTCTCGTTCGCGAAGAGATCGAGCTTCATCTGCTGCTCGCCCTGGACGTTTTCAACGCCGCTTGCGCCGAGAATATCTACCAGGCCGGCTTTGTTGATGTCGCGATGGATGATTTTCGCGCCCAGCTTAATAGCGGAAATTAGCGCCGTCAGTTCACCTGTTGCGTGAGGAAAGTCGTGCTGTTTCTCGACGATAAATTCGCCTAACGTTTTCATAACACATTCCCTGAATCTTCGATGGAGTGGCAGCCTGCCTGGCAAACCGCCAACGTTTGCGTACGCAGTTTAGCCGAATGAACTTCAAAAACCATAGTCCTAATCCGTTTCTTAAGTCTGCGAGCGGGGTTACACTGTGCGCCGAACTTTTGAGTAATGGATCTCGTTATGCGTATTCATATCCTTGGGATTTGCGGCACGTTTATGGGCGGTCTGGCGATGCTGGCACGTTCCCTTGGCCATCAGGTGACCGGTTCGGACGCCAACGTTTACCCGCCGATGAGCACGCTGCTTGAGCAGCAAGGCATTGAATTAACTGAGGGTTATGACGCCTCTCAGCTCGATCCCGCGCCGGACCTCGTTATCATCGGTAACGCCATGACGCGCGGCAACCCCTGCGTGGAAGCGGTGCTGGAGCGCAACATTCCCTACCTGTCCGGCCCGCAGTGGCTGCATGACTTCGTGCTGCGCGATCGCTGGGTAGTGGCGGTAGCAGGAACTCATGGCAAAACAACCACTTCTGGTATGGTAGCCTGGATACTGGAGTCGTGCGGACTGGAGCCGGGCTTTATCATCGGCGGCGTGCCCGGCAACTTCGACGTCTCGGCAAAATTAGGAAAAAGTCCATTCTTCGTCATCGAGGCGGATGAGTATGACTGCGCCTTCTTCGACAAGCGTTCCAAATTCGTTCACTACTGCCCGCGCACGCTGATCCTCAATAACCTTGAGTTCGATCATGCGGACATCTTCGACGATCTGCGCGCCATCCAGAAGCAGTTCCACCATCTGGTGCGCATCGTGCCGGGCCAGGGCAAAATCCTGCTGCCGGAGCACGATCACAACATCCGCCAGGTGATGACGATGGGCTGCTGGAGCGAGCAGGAGAGCGTCGGCGAGGGCGGCCGCTGGCAGGCGAAGAAGCTGGTGCAGGACGCCTCGCGCTGGGAAGTGCTGCTCGACGGCGAAAGGGTCGGCGAGGTGAACTGGTCGCTGGTGGGCGAGCACAACATGCATAACGGCCTGATGGCGATCGCCGCTGCGCGTCACGTCGGCGTCAAACCTGAAGACGCGGCGCAGGCGCTCGACAGCTTTATCAACGCGCGTCGCCGCCTGGAGCTGCGCGGCGACGTCAACGGCATCAAGGTCTATGACGATTTCGCCCATCATCCGACGGCGATTCTGGCGACCTTGTCGGCGCTGCGCAGCAAAGTTGGCGGCCGGGCGCGTATTCTGGCGGTGCTGGAACCGCGCTCAAACACCATGAAAATGGGCGTGAGCAAAAGCGACCTGGCGCCTTCGCTGGCGCGCGCGGACGAGGTGTTTCTGTTCCAGCCGCACCATATTCCCTGGCAGGTCTCCGACGTGGCGGAAGCCTGTATGCCGCCGGCGCACTGGAGCGCCGATATCGATACGCTGGTGGAAATGGTAGCGAAAGCCGCCCAGCCGGGCGATTCGATTCTCGTTATGAGCAACGGCGGATTTGGCGGCATTCATCAAAAGCTGCTGGATCGACTCGCTTAACGCATCGGGCGCCCATGTCAGGGCGCCTTTTTACTTCCCGTCAGCGCTGGCCTGTTTTTTTATTTTTTTCAGACGGTCGCGTTAATATTTGAAACCGATCTCTCTACTCTCTCCGCTATTATTATTGCGATATCGATCGTCATCGCACCGCTAACCGTTTCGACCTCCAGCTGCGTCTGCGCGCCGGCATTCTCTACAACTATCGTTAACCGCTGTTCTGGCGGGCAGCTTTGCCCGCCTCGGCGTGGCTTAGCTTTCCGCCAGCTCGCGCAGATACTGGAAAATCTGACGTGACGATTTAGGCGCTTTATTGCCCGCTTTCTCTTTCTGCGCGTTGCGGATCATGCTGCGCAGCTGCTGACGATCGGCGTGCGGATAGAGCGTAATCACTTCGTTCATCGCTTCGTCGCCCTGTTCGATCAGGCGATCGCGCAGCGCTTCCAGCTTGTGGAACAGCGCAACCTGCTGGTTGTGACGGTTCTTCAGCTTGTCCAGCGCCTGACGGATCGGATCGACGTCGCGCGAGCGCAGCATTTTGCCGATCAGCTGCAGCTGGCGGCGGCGGCCCTCTTTCTTGATGCGCTGCGCCAGCTCGACGGCGGCCAGCAGTTCTTCATCCAGCGGGATCTTCTCCAGGGCGTTCTTACCCAGATCGACCAGTTCGGCACCCAGGCGTTTTAGCTCTTCAGCGTCGCGTTTAATTTCGCTTTTACTGACCCAGATAATCTCTTCATCTTCTTCTTCCTGATTATCCGGCACATCGTCGAGCCACTCATCGGGCTGTTTGGTCATTTTCTGGGCTCCCCTAAAAAAAGAGGCTAATCCTATCAGTTTATCGGGTGACTGCGAAATTGTTCTCTGACTCTGATAGACTCAAAACTTTCATACTTAAGATTAGACGGCAGGCCGATGAACGTATCTACTCAGGTTGCAGAACAGCGAAAAGTGTTGGAACAGGCAGTGGCGCAGGCGCTCGATCTGGCGAAAGCCAGCACCGACGGCGCGGAAGTGGCAGTGACCAAAACCACCGGAATCGGCGTCAGCACCCGTTACGGCGAAGTGGAGAACGTCGAGTTCAACAGCGACGGCGCGCTCGGCATCACCGTTTATCATCAGAACCGCAAGGGCAGCGCCTCATCGACCGACCTTAGCCCGGAGGCGATCAAACGTACCGTGCAGGCGGCGATCGATATCGCGCGCTACACCTCGACGGATCCTTATGCTGGCCCGGCGGATGCCGATCTGCTGGCGTTCGACGCGCCGGATCTCGATCTCTATCATCCCTGGGAGATCGACGCCGATCGCGCCATCGAGCTCGCCGCGCAGGCGGAGCAGGCGGCGCTGAAAGCGGATCCGCGTATTACCAATACCGAAGGCGGTAGCTTCAACAGCCACGTCGGCATTAAAGTCTTCGGCAACAGCCACGGCATGCTGCAGAGCTACTGCTCGAGCCGTCATTCGCTCTCCAGTTCCGTTATCGCCGAGCAGGATGGCGATATGGAGCGCGACTACGCCTATACCATCGGTCGCGCCTTCGAGGATCTGCAAAGTCCCGAGTGGGTTGGCGCAGAGTGCGCGCGTCGCGTGCTGTCGCGGCTGGCGCCGCGCAAGCTCTCTACCATGAAAGCGCCGGTGATTTTCGCGCCGGAAGTCGCCACCGGCCTCTTCGGCCATCTGGTCGGCGCCATCAGCGGCGGCAGCGTCTACCGTAAATCGACCTTCCTGCTTGACGCGCTCGGCCAGCAGATCCTGCCGGAATGGCTCACCATTCAGGAGCAGCCGCATCTGCTGAAAGGCCTGGCATCAACGCCGTTCGACAGCGAAGGCGTACGTACCCAGGCGCGCGACATCGTTAAGGATGGCGTACTGCAAACCTGGCTAATGACCAGCTATTCGGCGCGCAAGCTGGGCCTGAAAAGCACCGGCCACGCGGGCGGCATCCACAACTGGCGCATCGCCGGCCAGGGCAGCAGCTTTGAGGATCTCCTCAGGCAGATGGGACGCGGCCTGGTGGTTACTGAACTGATGGGGCAGGGCGTCAGCGCCATTACCGGCGACTATTCGCGCGGCGCGGCCGGCTACTGGGTAGAGAACGGCGAGATTCAGTATCCTGTGAGCGAGATCACTATTGCAGGAAATCTCAAGGATATGTGGCGCAATATCGTCACGGTCGGTAACGACATTGAAACCCGCAGCAACATACAATGTGGTTCGGTGCTGCTGCCGGAGATGAAAATCGCCGGACAATAATAAAACTCGCTTCCTGAAAGCAGCCGCTCTGGCTGCTTTTTTTTTACCCACAATAAAAAGGATATACCGATGCGTAAGCGTGTGATTGCAATGTTGTCTCTCTCCTTGTTGTCTGGAAGCGCCAGCCTGTACGCGGCGGATTTAGAAAATGATATGGATACGCTGAAAGACGGGCTGAATACCGTGATGAAAACAGGCGACGCGCAGGAGATGCATAAAGCGCTGGGCGAGATGCGCCAGGCGGCGCAGGATGCGAAAAAATCGACGCCGGATAAGCTCGAAGGACAGCCGGCCGACAGCGCGCAGATGAAGGATTTCCATGCCGGCCTGGATTCGCTGATTGCGCAGATCGACGTGGTCGACAAGCTGGCGCAGGCCAACAACCTGGACGGCGCCAAAACCGAAGCGAAAAAGCTGGCGGAGATCCGCAACGCCAATCATAAAAAGTTCCGCTGACTCTCGGGCCGGTCCGCGCGACCGGCTTTATCGCGTCATCAGCTTTTCTTATCTCATCTTTTTTTACCGTCGTGCCACGCGCTGCTGCCTGCACACTTCTCTTTTGATACCCCTTTTTAACTTTTAAAGCACGCATAACGCGGCGTCTGTCACACAATCTGTGCGTCCTGCGATCTGGCGCACAGCCTGCCCTGCGATTTCCACTTCCATGCGGAAAAAGTGCGTCTGCACTTCCACCTCGTCACGCCGTAATTTATTCGCAACGCGAATTTTCGTGAACAGGAGTAGCAAGGTGAGCAGTAACGGAGCTTCGGTACGGCAGGCAACGCCGGAAGAGATTCAGGCCCTGGCCGACAAGGTGATGGCGCAAATCGCGGCGATCTACGCCCAACACGATATCGCGCCCAACGCGGTGCAGCAGCAGATGCTGGCGTCGCACGTACGCGCCATGGCGCTGCGCTCGCTAACCGGCGAACCCCTTCCCGAGGTGGAAGCGGAGCTGTTTGAAGATATTTCGCCGGAGACCATGCAGCTGGCGCAGCAGGTGGTCGATCTGTTCGGCAATCTGCCGCGCGAAGAGGCCTGGCTTCTCTCCGTCCATATAGAAGTGGCTCGATCTAACTGACTGTATAAAGAGGAAATCATCATGGTAACCGTAGTGATTGGCGATCGTTTAGGTAAAGGACAGAAGGTAGCGGCGGGCGTAGAAAAGGCGGGCGGCCGCGCCGTCGTGGTGCCGGGCGTGGCGGCGGATATGAAGCTGGGCGACGTGATGAAGGCGGAAAACGCCGACTTCGGCATCTCCTTTTGCGGCAGCGGCGGCGCAGGCGCCATCACCGCACAGAACAAATATGGCTACAAGGCGCGCCACGGCATGCGTTCCGTTGACGAAGGCGTCACCGCCATCAACGAAGGCGCCAACGTGCTCGGCTTCGGCTTTATGGACAAAGAAGAGCTGGGCGAGCGGCTGGTGCAGGCCTGGAACAAGAAACACGGCAGCTGATGATGAAAGAACAATACGTTACTCAGGTGACGGTGCAGGGCAAAGGCGACAGTAAAGAGAAAGCTTTTGCCGATGCTCTGAGTCGCGTGCAGAACCAGGTTCTGCGCGCGACGCAAAAAATTCTGCTGCGCATCGAACCCCTGGATGTTCGGGTGCTGCGCGCGCAGGAGAGCGTCAAAACGGAGAAGTTTTTGTTCTTCTTTCTGGCGCGCCAGCGGCGGAACTACAGCGTCGAGCTGGAGATCTCCGTCAGCGTCACCGTGATTGATACCGGGCAGGTGACATTCACGGCGGCACCGTAAAAACAGACGACAACAAAGGTAAAAAAACATGTTTTTAATTATTTTGTTTAAGTCGTTGATCATTGGGGGGCTTGTCGGTGTGGGCGTCGGCGCCGGTGCGGCGCGCATGTTCCACGCGCCGACCTCGCAGGGGATGGGCGCGTTCCGTACGCTGGGCGAGCTCAACTCTTGCGAAGGCGATCCCGCCTCGCACTTCTCCTTTGGTCTCGGCTTTTTCTTCAATGCCTGGGCATCATCCGTCGCGGCAGGCTCCTTCACTCAGGACGTCGACCACCGCATCATTCCTAACTGGGGCGCGGCCGCGCTGATGGTGAAAAACCGCAACCTGGCCGAAACCCTGCACGACCCGAAAAAGATGGCCATCGCCTGCGGCATTATCGGCATGATCGTCGTCGCCTTTCTGAACTCTACCGCCTCGGCGGTGCCGGCCGCGCTGCAGGTAACCGCGGTGAAAGTGCTGGTACCGGCGGCAAACCTGCTGGTCAATACCGTCATGCCGGTGATCTTCTGGCTGGCGGCCATCGACGCCGGCAAAAAATCGGGCTTCTGGGCGACGATTTTCGGCGGCCTGGCGCAGCTGATCATGGGCAACGCCGTGCCAGGCCTGGTGCTCGGCATCCTGATCGGCAAAGGCGTCGAGGAGAGCGGCTGGAACAAGGTGACCAAAGTGATGATGGTGGCGATCGTGCTGCTGTTCGTGCTGAGCGGCTTCTTCCGCGGCTTCGATATGAAACTGCTGCAGTCCTTCCAGTTGGGCATTCCCGGCTGGCTCGACGCGATCCACAACTCTCTGAGCGGCAAGTAAGGCTAACGACATGACTGAAAATAAAGGCTTCTGGTACGCCGACTGGTCTTTCCCGATCTTCGTCGGCCTGCTCTCGGCGGGCGTGTTCGCCGGTACGCACATGTATTACCTCTACGGCATCGGCGCGTTTAACGAAGTGGCGTTTGTTTCTATGCTGCGTGCCGGCATGGAAACCGGCGTCTACGGCGCGGTGGCGGCCTTCGGCGCGAGCTTTCTCTTCGCCCGTATCATCGAAGGCTCGCTGGTGGGCATCCTCGATATCGGCGGCGCCATTCAGACCGGCGTCGGCCTGGGCGTGCCGGCGCTGCTGCTGGGCGCGGGCATCGTCTTTCCAGTAGCTAACTTCGCCGCTTCGCTGGCGACCGGCCTGGTGATTGGCCTGGCGATCGGCTACATCATCATTCTGGCGCGCAAGTTCACCATCAACCAGAGCGACTCGACCTACGGCGCGGACGTGATGATGGGCGCGGGCAACGCCTCCGGCCGCTTTTTAGGGCCGCTGATCATTCTTTCCGCGATGGCGGCCTCGATTCCTATCGGCCTGGGCTCGCTGCTCGGCGCGCTGCTCTTCTACCTCTGGAACAAGCCGATCACCGGCGGCGCGATCCTCGGCGCCATGATCCTCGGCGCGATTTTCCCGGTCGCTATCTGAAGCTGGCGGCGGCTCGCCAGCGGGCCGCCGCGTTAAGGAGTTGCTATGTTCGATCTGATTCTTCGCCGCGCACGGCTGACGGATGAGCGGCTGGTGGATATCGCGCTGCAGGACGGTAAAATCGCCGCCATCGCCGACAGCCTGCCGGGCGAGGCGAAAAGCGAACGCGATCTGGCCGGACGCTGCTACGTCAGCGCAGGCTGGATCGATTCTCACGTCCACTGCTACCCCAAATCGCCCATCTATCACGATGAAGCGGACGCTATCGGCGTCGCCACGGGCGTCACGACGGTTATCGACGCGGGCAGCACCGGCGCCGATCATATCGATGATTTTTATGCCATTACCCGCGCCGCCGCCACCCAGGTCTACGCGCTGATCAATATCGCGCGCACCGGCATCGTGACCCAGAACGAGCTGGCGGATATGCGGCAGATCGACGGCGATGCGGTGCAGCAAGCCGTAGAACGGCTGCCCGACTTTATCGTCGGCCTGAAGGCGCGCATGAGCAGCAGCGTAGTCGGCGAGAACGGCATTCAACCGCTGATCAAAGCCAAAGCGATCCAGCAGCGGGTCGGCGGTCTGCCGCTGATGGTGCATATCGGCAATAACCCGCCGGATCTGGCGGAGATCGCCGAGCGCCTCACCGCCGGCGACATCATTACTCACTGCTTTAACGGCAAGCCCAATCGCGTGCTGACGCCGCAGGGCGAACTGAAGGCGTCGGTGCGCAACGCCATCGCGCGCGGCGTCAGGATGGACGTCGGCCACGGCAGCGCCAGCTTTAGCTTTGAGGTAGCGCGCGTCGCCATCGCGCAGGGCATTCTGCCCGACACCATCAGCTCGGATATCTACTGCCGCAACCGCCTCAACGGCCCGGTGCATAACCTGGCGCACGTCATGTCGAAGTTTTTCAGCGTCGGCATGACGCTGCAACAGGTGATCGACTGCGTCACCTGGAAGGCGGCGGACGGGCTGCGCCTGACGCGCAAAGGGCGTCTTGAAGTTGGTTTCGACGCCGATCTCACGCTTTTCAGCGTTACCGAAGCGCCCCGCCTGTTTGTCGATTCCGAAGGCGAACAGCTCACCGGGGAGAAACATCTTACGCCGCTGGCCGCCGTGGTGGCGGGCGAGTGGTTCCTGACAGAAGAAGGGAAAGCCAATGTCTTCGATCTATGAAAAATATGGCCTGAAGCCGGTCATCAACGCCTCTGGCCGCATGACGATCCTCGGCGTCTCTACGCCGTCGCCGGACGTGGTCGATACCGTGCAGATTGGCCTCAGCCACTATTTTGAAATGAAAGATCTGGTCAACAAGACCGGCGCTTACATCGCGCAGCTGCTGAATGTGGAAAACGCGGTGGTGGTCTCCTGCGCCTCGGCAGGCATCGCGCAGTGCGTCGCGGCGGTAATCGTCAAAGATAACGACTGGCTGCTGGATAATCTGCATGCCGCGCCGCTTGAGGTGCCGCACGACATCGTGGTGCCGAAAGGCCATAACGTTAACTACGGCGCGCCGGTCGGCAGTATGGTGGCGCTGGGCGGCGGTCGTCTGGTGGAGGCGGGCTACAGCAACGAGTGTTCGCCCGAGCAGCTGGCGGCGGCGATCACGCCGCAGACCGCCGCCATCCTCTACGTGAAATCGCACCACTGCGTGCAGAAAAGCCACCTGAACGTCGAGCAGGCGGCGGTCGTGGCGCGCAAACACGGCGTGCCGCTGATCGTCGACGCGGCCGCCGAAGAAGATTTGCAGTGCTACTACCAGTACGGCGCCGACCTGGTGATCTACAGCGGCGCGAAGGCGATTGAAGGGCCGACCAGCGGGCTGGTAATCGGCAGAGCGCAGCCTGTGGAGTGGGTGAAGCGCCAGAGCAATGGCATCGGCCGGGCGATGAAGGTAGGCAAAGAGGGCATTCTCGGCCTGACGCAGGCGATTGAAAATTATCTGCGGCTGGAAAAAACCAGCGGCGCGCAGATGGTGGAGAAAATGACGCCCTTTATCGACAACCTCAATCAGCTGCGCGGCGTGAGCGCCCGCGTAGTGTGGGACGCGGCGGGACGCGATATCGCCCGCGCCGAGATCAAATTCGACGAGGCGGCCATCGGCCAGCGTACCGGCGACATCGTGCAGGCGCTGAAAAATGGCGCGACCGCTATCTATTTTCGCGGCTACAAAGCCAATGAGGGCATTATCGAGGCGGATGTGCGCAGCGTCAGCGCTGAACAGCTGCACACCATCTTCACCTCGATTCAAACGCTGTTGAACGGAGGAAAAACCGCATGAAGCTGACCCCGAATTTCTATCAGGATCGTCTCTGTCTTAACGTGCTGGCAGGCTCGAAAGCCAACGCGCGCGCCATCTGGGAGGCAGCGGAAGGACATGTACTGGTGGGCGTGCTGTCGAAAAACTACAGCAGCAACGAGGCGGCTATCGCCGATATGCGCGACTATGCCGCGCTGATCGACAACGCGCTCTCGGTCGGACTCGGCGCGGGCGACCCGAATCAGTCAAAAATGGTGAGCGAGATTTCCGCGGTGCTGCAGCCGCAGCACGTTAACCAGGTGTTCACCGGCGTCGCTACCAGCCGCGCGCTGCTGGGGCAGTCGCAAACCGTGGTCAACGGCCTGATTTCGCCGACCGGCACGCCAGGGCTGGTGAAGATCTCTACCGGCCCGCTCAGCTCGCAGGGCAGCGACGCGCGGGTGCCGATTGACAGCGCCATCGCGCTGCTGAAGGATATGGGCGGCAGCTCGGTGAAATATTTCCCGATGGGCGGACTAAAGGCGGTCGACGAGTACCGCGCTGTCGCCCAGGCGTGCGCGGCGCATGACTTCTGGCTGGAGCCGACCGGCGGCATCGATCTCGATAACGTCGAGGCGATCCTGACGATCGCGCTGGAAGCGGGCGTCAGTAAAATTATCCCGCACGTCTACAGCTCCATTATCGATCCCGTCAGCGGCGATACGCGCGTGGAAGATGTGCGCCAGCTGCTGGCCATTTGCAAAAAACTGCTGCCGTAGCGACAGTCACGCCGGCGCGCTTCACAGGGCGTCGGCGCTTGCCTGGAGGTCACGCGCCGTTCGCTTTAAGCTGCTATTTTTCGACATGATGCCGCTGAATGCATGCCAGCGCCGTAACAGGTAGACCGCCTTGAGATTTCCAAATCAACGCCTTGCGCAACTGTTTGACGCCCTGCAAAACGAAACGCTGCCTCAGGATGAGCTGGCGCGGCGCTTCGCCGTTTCAACCCGCACCGTGCGTGCCGACATCAGCGCGCTCAACGCGCTGTTAGAGGAGTACGGCGCGCAGTTCGTACTCAGCCGCGGTGCAGGCTATCAGCTAAAAATCGACGACGCGCAGCGCTTCCAGCGTCTGGAGCGCCAAAACCGCTCGCCGCTGCGCGTGCCGCGCACCTCCGCCGAACGGGTGCGCTATATGCTGACGCGCTTTCTGACCGCCGCCTGGTCGCTCAAGCTGGAGGATCTGGCCGATGAGTGGTTTGTCAGCCGCGCCACGCTGCAAAACGACATGACCGAGGTGCGCGAGTGGCTGGCGCGCTATCACCTGCATATCGAGAGTAAACCTCACTACGGCATGAAGCTGTTCGGCAGCGAAGTGGCGATCCGCACCTGTTTAACCGATCTGCTGTGGCAGATCGACCAGGAGCAGGCCGACAGCCCGCTGATCACTATCGAAGCGCTGCACAGCAATATTCTGGAGACGCTGCGCCCGCTGCTGCAGCAGTGCCTGACGCGCCATAACGTTCGCCTCAGCGACGAGGGCGAGCGCTATCTGCGCCTCTACTGCGCGGTCGCGGTGCGGCGCATCAGCGAAGGCTATCCGCTGAGCGATCCCGGCGCGGAGGATGTCGGGCTGGACGTGCGCGAGGCGGCGCGCGAGCTGATTAATTTGCTGCGGCCGCTGGTGGGCAAGCCGGTGTCGCCGGCGGAAGAGGGCTGGCTGCGCGTTAATATCGCGGCGCGCCAGATGCAGGAGGTGGCGCCGAGCGCCATCAACGCCGATGACGCCGACGCGCTGGTGGACTACCTGCTGAGCTATATCAATACCCACTACAACTACGATCTGCAGGGCGATGAACAGCTGCGCGCCGATCTGCTGACGCACATTAAAACCATGATCACCCGCGTGCGATACCAGATCCATATTCCCAACCCGCTGCTGGATAATATTAAACAGCACTATCCGATGGCCTATGACGTGACGCTGGCGGCGGTCTCTAGCTGGGGCAAATATACGCCTTACGTGATCAGCGAGAATGAGATCGGCTTTCTGGTGCTGCATATCGGCGTCGGGCTGGAGCGTCATTACGATGTCGGCTACCAGCGCCATCCGCAGGTGCTGCTGGTGTGCGACAGCGGTAACTCCACGCTGCGGATGATTGAGGCGATGCTGCTGCGCAAATATCCGCAGCTACAGGTCGCCGGTCGGCTGTCGCAGCGCGAATATGAGGCGCGCGCGCGCATCGATGAAGATTTCGTTATCTCTACCACGCGGCTGAGCGAGAAGGATAAGCCGGTGGTGGTGATGTCGCCGTTTCCTACCGGTTTCCAGCTGGAGCAGATCGGCAAGCTGGTGCTGGTGGACCGCACCCGGCCCTATATGCTGGAGAAGTTTTTCGACGCGCAGCACTTCCTGATCGTCGATAAGCCGATGACGCAGTCGCAGCTGTTCCGCCAGCTGTGCGATCGGCTGGAGGCGGAAGGATTTGTCGACGCGAGCTTTTATCCCTCGGTAGAGGAGCGCGAGGCGATCGTCAGCACCATGCTGGGCGAAGGCATCGCGCTGCCGCACTCGCTCGGCCTGCTGGCGAAAAAAACCGTGGTCTATACCGTGCTGGCGCCGCAGGGCATTCCCTGGGGCGACGACACCGCCTCGGTCATCTTTCTGCTGGCGATCAGTAAAAGCGAATATGAAGAGGCGATGGCGATCTACGATCTCTTCGTGACCTTTCTGCGCGAAAGGGCGATGCCCCGGCTGCGCGACAGCAAAGATTTCGCCGCATTCAAGGCGGTGGCGATTGAGTGTCTGGGGCGGTTGTAACAGCAGGCTCCAGCCCGCAGGGCAGGCTGGAGCCGAAGGGCGGGGTTTAGCTTTTCTTCGCCAGCAGGCGCGGGATCTCGCGCAGGCACCAGGCTTTGGCTTCGCCCATGCTATCGCGGCGCCACGCCATAATAATATCCACTTCGCGGGTATATTCCGGGCTGACGACGCGCAGCCGACCTTCCGCAATATCTTTCTCTACCAGCGAATAGGGCATGGTGGCGACGCCGAGCCCCGCCAGCAGCGCGCGGCGCTTGTCGTCCATACTGCTGACCGTCAGACGCTGCTGTTTGTCCAGCAGCTGCACCGTCAGCACCGGGCGCTCGCGCGCCGTATCGGCCACGGCGATGCCGCGATACTTCACGCGCGTCACCTCAGACTGAGGTTCCGGCTCGTTGTGAATCGGATGGTCGGCGCTGGCCACATAGACGCTCATCATGGTGTAGAGCTTGCGCGTATTGATTTCGGTTGAGGCGCGGAAGTGCATATCGGGCGCGATAACGATATCGGCGCGGCCCTGCTCCAGCCGCTCCCACGCGCCCGCCAGCACTTCGGTTATCAGCGAAATCTGGGTATTGGCCTTTTCCGACAGCTTCTCCACCAGCGGGAAGAGAGCGTCGGTCGGCACCAGCGCTTCGGTGACGATGGTCAGATGCGTTTCCCAGCCGCGCGCCAGCGCTTCGGCGTCGGTGGTGAGCTTGTCCGCCGCTTCCAGCAGCACGCGTCCACGCTCCAGCAGCATGCGCCCGACGTTGGTGAATTTCGTCCGGTGGCCGGAGCGGTCGAACAGCACCACGTCCAGCTCCTCTTCCAGCTTTTGCATGGTATAGCTGAGCGCCGAAGGAACGCGCCCCAGCTCATCCGCCGCTGCCGCAAAACTGCCGCGGCGATCGATCGCATCCATTACGCGCAACGCTTCAAGGGTTAAGGCACGCTCTTTAGCCATCCGAACTCTCTTTCAGGAAATTTGAATATGCACGGCAGATTAACTGGCTAACAATACGGCGTCCAGCCTTTTACCATAATGGGTATCAAGTCTGCGGTCGTTCTCTGCCGCAGCGAGCTGGAGGTAAATCATGATAACGACGCGTAGTGCGTCCGCGTGCGGTCAGGCCGATTTCGGCTGGTTGCAGGCACGCTACAGTTTCTCTTTTGGTCACTATTTCGATCCCAAATTAATGGGCTACGCCTCGCTACGCGTGCTGAATCAGGAAGTGCTGGCGCCAGGAGCCGCCTTTCAGCCGCGCACCTATCCGCAGGTGGACGTGCTGAATATCGTGCTGCAGGGCGAGGCGGAGTATCGCGACAGCGAAGGCAACCATATCGTCGCGCGCGAGGGCGAAGCGCTGCTGCTCGCCACGCAGCCGGGCGTCAGCTACAGCGAAATCAACCTGCGCAAGGATCAGCCGCTGACGCGGATGCAGCTCTGGCTGGCCGCCTGTCCCGAGCGGGAAAACCCGACGCTGCAAAAGATCGCGCTGCCGGAGCGCGGCAATCTGCAGCTGATCGCCTCGCCGGACGGCGCGGGCAATAGCCTGCAGCTGCGTCAGCAGGTGTGGGTGCATCAGCTGCGGCTGGCGCCGGGCGAAGAGCAGTCGCTGACGCTGCGCGGGCCGCGCGCCTATCTGCAGTCGATTCACGGCTCGCTGGAGGCGGTCACGCGCGAGGATCGTCCGGAGAAGCTGGGCTGCGGCGACGGGGCGTTTTTGCAGGAGGAGCAGCAGATCAGGCTGCGGGCGAAAACCGCGACCTGGGCGCTGGTGATCGATATACCGGTATAAAAAAATTGATGGGGTAGCCCTTCGACAGACGGCTCACAAACCGTAAAAGCGGGTGATATGGACCGAAGAGCAAAGCGTCCCGCGCCAGGGACAAAAACGCCGGGAGCGTTTTTGAACAACGCAACGCGTTGGCCCGGTGACGGGCGCCCCTCAGGGATGAGGGGCGTAATTGCGCGGGCCGAGCTGGCAGGGATGCCGTTTTTGCGTCTTTGCGATCGGGCCATATCACCCGCGCTGGCACAATGCCAGTGAAGTTAAGGGCGGCTAAAGCCGCCCTTTTGTGTATGTTGCCGCTGTGCCAGCGGATGAGCGGCCTGATGCACGCTTACTTCAGCATCGTAAACGCGGTGGTGACGTGCTTCACGCCGCTGACCCGGCTGGCGATATCCGCCGCCGCCTTCGCTTCTTCCGCCGTCACCAGACCTAACAGAAACACTTCGCCGTTCTCGGTGGTCACTTTCACGTTTGAGGATTTCACCTGATCGCTGCCCAGCAGCTGCGAGCGGATTTTGGTGGTGATCCAGGTATCGGACGACGAAGTGCCGAGGCTCACCTTCTGGCCGATGCGAATTTCGTTGAAGACCTCGGTCGCGCCGTCGACGCCCATGGCGATCTGTTTGGCGCGGCTGGCGATATCCTGCGACGGCGCCTGGCCGGTCAGCAGCACTTTGCCCTGATAGGCGGTGGCGATAATGCGCGCGTCGGTTTTAATCTGCTGATCTTTCGCCAGCGCGTTGCTGACGCGCAGCTCCAGCGTGCTGTCGTCAACCTGGGTGCCGACGGTGCGCGGATCGGTGGCGGTTTTGGTGGCGACGGCCGCGCCGCCGGCGACGACGGCAACGCAGCCCTGCAACAGCATGGCGGTTAACAGGATAGCGACAGCATTCAATGCTTTCATGTTTGCTCCTTCAGTCATTCCTGGTGTGGAAACAGGGTGTTATCAATCAGGTCGCACAGACAGTTCAGCGTCAGCATATGCATCTCATGGATGCGGGCGCTGCGGTGCGACGGGATGCGAATTTCCACGTCATGCGGGCCGAGCAGGCCCGCCAGCTCGCCGCCGTCATAGCCGGTGAGCGCAACGATGGTCATATCACGGGTAACCGCGGCTTCCACCGCTTTAACGATGTCTCGCGTGTTGCCGCGGGTAGAGATCGCCAGCAGGACGTCGCCGGCCTGACCCAGCGCGCGCACCTGCTTGGCGTAGATTTCATCGTGCTGACGATCGTTGCCGATCGCCGTCAGCATCACGTTGTCCGCGCTGAGCGCCAGCGCAGGCAGGCTGGGACGCTCGGTCTCAAAACGGTTGATCATGCTGGCAGCGAAATGCTGCGCGTTGGCGGCTGATGCGCCGTTGCCGCAGCTGAGGATTTTATTGCCGTTAAGCAGGGACTGCACCAGCGTCATCGCGGCGCGGGAAATGGCGTCCGGCAGCGCTTCTGCGGCGGCAATCTGGGTTTGAATACTTTCAGTAAAACACGCTTTAATTCTGTCCTGCACACGACCACCTGGTTCTAAACGTCTGCATTAAAGGCATTGGGCAGCCACTCCAGCGCCGTACCGGTAATGGCGATGATGTCGAAACGGCAATCCACCGTCTCAAAACTGCCGCCGCGCTGGGCGAGCCAGAGTGCGGCGGCGCGCAACAGCTTTTGCCGCTTGAGGCGAGTGACGCTGGCCAGCGCCCCGCCGTAGCGCGCATCGCGCCGGTAGCGCACCTCCACGAAGACCCAGCATGCGCCGTCGCGCATGATGAGATCCAGCTCGCCGCCGCGATAAGTCACATTGCTGGCGACCCAGCGCAGTCCGGCACGCTCTAAATAGCGCCGGGCGCGCTGTTCCTGTTCGGCGCCGAAGCGCCGGGTGTTCAGGAGGCGGGAACGATCTCGCCCTGACGATACTGGCTCCATGACAACGTCCTGTTGATCACGCAATCCTGATTCGCGCTCAGCTTGCCGGTATTGCCGTCGATGGTGAAGCCCGGCGTCTGGCGCACCTGGTTAAAACTGTTCGCCAGCGTCCAGGCGTCGATGCCCATCGCATAGAGGCGAACCAGCGAGTAGTCGTTGTTGAACGACTGCGCCGCGCGCTGCATTAGCGCCGGGTTACGGCCCGAGAGCAGCGGAATATCGCTGAACTGCAACCCTTCCATCTCCAGACGGAAGTCGGGACCCGCGCCCGCCTGGTAACTGCGCGAGCTGGCGTAGAGCGAGGCCGAGCTGCGGCTGCCGGTACGCATGGCGATCATCGGCTTAATCAGCTGTAGCTCATCCTGCGTCGACACGATATAGACCGAATCGACGTTGCCGCCGCTCGCCGCCGCCGGCTCGCTCTGCTGCTGCGGCGACGGGATCGTCAGCCCGGCGATGGTCACGCCCTGGGATTCGGCGGCGGCTGGCTGGACGTTGACCGGCGTGCCGCTCAGCGTAATGCCCGCGCCGCTGTTGATGCCCTGTTTCAGCTCAGCGGTCGAGCCGAAACGCTGCTGCAGCGGCGCCGTGCCGCCCAGCTTCAGCCACTCCTGTGCAAACGCGTTGACCACGCGATCGCCGAAGCTGCTGCGCGGCACCAGCAGCAGCGGCTGGCGCTTGCCCTGGTTCCACATATGGTGCGCGGCATCGCGCGCTTCGTCTTCAGGAGAAAGCGCAAAATAGCAAATATTCGGATGGTTCTGGATCTGCTCCGGCGCGTTGAGCGCCAGTACGTTGAGCGGCGTCTGGCTGTTGGCGACCGTTTCGACGTTGTTTTTCAGCAGCGGGCCGACCACCAGCGTCGCGCCATCCTGCTGCGCCTGCTGCATCACCTGCTGAATCGGCTGGCTGCTGGTGTCGTAGACCTTGATCTGCGCGCTGCTGGAGGGCGCGCTGGCTTCAGGCTGAGTCTGGGCAGCGGTGGGTTGCGCGGTCGCCGCCGGCGTAATAGCCGCGGCGGCCGGGCTGACCACGGCGTTGGCTTCGCTGGTCGGCGCAGGCTGCGCGCTTTCCGCAGCGGTCGGCGGGTTCGCTGGCTGCGCGGCCGGCTGCGGCGCGGCGTTCAGGGCGCCGTTTTTCGCATCGTTGAAGCCTTTTTGAATGGCGCTGGCGAAGACCTGCGCCTGACCGTTCAGCGGCAGCAGCAGCGCGATGGTGCTGGTAGAGGCTTTGGTGAAGTTCTGCGCCTGGCTCAGCGGCGTCGGCAGGGTTTTAGCCGCCGGATTTTGCGGATAGCGCGTCTGCCAGTCTTTCAGGGCGGATTTCAGCATCTCGCCGTCCTGCGCGTTGGCGCGCCAGACGTTAAGCAGATCCAGCCAGCCCTGCAGCGTGTTTTCATCGGCGTTGATCACCAGGCTGCTCGCCTCTTGCGGCGTCATCTGCGTCAGCGCCTGCCAGGTGGCATCGATGTTTTTCTGACGATCGTCGCCGCTCAGCAGCGGCTCCTGCGCAATATAGGCGCGCAGCAGCGCCAGCGAGGGTTTGCCCTGCGCGGCCGCGATCTGCAGGCCGTAATAGCGTGCCTGCTGCTCTTTCGACAGGTCGTCGACTTTGACCTGATTCAGCAGCTGCGTCGCGCCCGGCACGTTCTGCTGGCTGAACAGGAACTGCGATTTAAGCAGCAGCAGCTCCTGCTGTTGCGTGTCGCTGAGCTGGCTCGGCAGCAGGTTGATCTGCTGGCCGGCTTGAGGATACTTTCCTTCTTTCATCAGGGCACGGATGGCAAGTAATTGCCAGTCTGTCCTGCTATCATCGCTGCTTTGCTGCACTTGCTGCAGATAGTAATCAGACCCGCCGGTAATGGGCCCCTGAATATTTACGTTTGAGGTTTGCGGCCCCTGACCGCTACAGGCGGCTAAAATCAGCCCAGCAAGAAGGACAGGCACAAAGCGTCCTGCTTTATGACGAACGACTTTTGAAGGAAGCATACTGTATCCAGTGATGTTTTTTTCAAGATGCTCAATATTAAATCGGCAATTCGGATGAAACAATGAAACAACTCGATCGGGCAGAGATTTCTGCCAGCACGCTCTACATCGTTCCAACCCCGATTGGTAATTTGGGTGATATCACCCAGCGGGCGCTGACGGTGCTTTCGGGCGTCGATCTGGTCGCAGCGGAAGATACACGTCATACCGGACTGTTGCTACAACATTTCGCCATCGCTGCGCGGCTCTTCGCACTTCATGACCACAACGAACAGCAGAAGGCCGAACTGCTGCTGGCGAAGCTGCAGCAAGGGCAGAGCATCGCGCTGGTCTCCGATGCCGGGACCCCGCTGATCAACGATCCGGGCTACCATCTGGTGCGCCTCTGTCGCGAGGCGGGTATCCGCGTCGTGCCGCTGCCTGGCGCCTGCGCCGCCGTCACAGCATTAAGCGCCGCCGGGTTACCGTCCGATCGTTTCTGTTACGAAGGGTTTCTGCCCGCCAAAACCAAGGCGCGCTGCGACGCGCTGCGCGCGCTGGCGCAGGAGCCGCGCACCCTTATTTTCTACGAGTCCACCCACCGTCTGCTCGACAGCCTGGAAGATATGGTGAAGGAACTCGGTGCCGATCGTTACGTGGTGCTGGCGCGCGAGCTGAGCAAAACCTGGGAATCGATTCACGGCGCGCCGGTGGGCGAGCTGCTCGCCTGGATCAAAGAGGATGAAAATCGTCGCAAAGGCGAGATGGTGCTGGTCGTCGAAGGGCATAAGGCGGATGAAGAGGCGCTGCCCGCCGAGGCGCTGCGCACGCTGGCGCTGCTGCAGAAAGAAATGCCGCTGAAAAAGGCCGCGGCGCTGACGGCGGAAATCCACGGCGTGAAGAAAAATGCGCTCTATCGCTTTGCGCTCGATCAGCAAGAGGCGTGACAAATGCGGCCGAATGCCCTAATATCTCGCGCCGAAGCTGACCAGACAGTCGCCGCTTTGTCGTCGTCCCTCTTGTAGGGAGACGGGCAGAGGGGAGGAAAGTCCGGGCTCCATAGGGCAGGGTGCCAGGTAACGCCTGGGGGGCGCAAGCCTACGACCAGTGCAACAGAGAGCAAACCGCCGATGGCCCATTTATGGGATCAGGTAAGGGTGAAAGGGTGCGGTAAGAGCGCACCGCGCGTCTGGCAACAGTTCGCGGCACGGTAAACTCCACCCGGAGCAAGGCCAAATAGGGGTTCGCATGGTACGGCCCGTACTGAACCCGGGTAGGCTGCTTGAGCCAGTGAGCGATTGCTGGCCTAGATGAATGACTGTCCACGACAGAACCCGGCTTATCGGTCAGCTTCAACTTCTTTAAAAACAATAAGTTGATGTATCTCAGGCACTTAGAGGCACAAATGAGATACAGCATGGGATACATCAACGTTTGTTACCTACCTCATACGCTTCAGCGTAATGGCGTTTTCTACGCTTACCTCAGATTGTCTGATAACCAGTTTTTCCGTTGCTCGCTTGGTACGGATAGCCCGCGTCGATGCCTGTTTCTGATCTCCCGATTAACGCCATTCTTCACTCTTTTGCGATCTGGTACTATCCACCGCGATCAGTTACAGAGAATCATACGAATGATGAAAAAACTCTCCCAGCATGACATTGATGCTTTTGTTGCCGCACAACATGCGGAGATTTATGGTTATGTTGAGAATATCCCCTCTGACGCCCGCCAGCGAAAAATTAGGGGAGATGAAACTCCGCCGTTATCACCTGATGTAGGTCAGGTGTTCGCAGCGTTTTTTCAAGAGTTCTACGAAGATCAACTCCTCAACGGTGAAGCATCCCCGACAGAATCCTTTTTTCTTGAGTCTCTGGCTTTGCGTTTCGACATAACGGGCATGGAAAGTGCCATTGCCGCCGCAGCGTCAAAGTACGATATTCTTTTGCACCAGTCTCAGAAGGCCAATGCAGCTTTTCTGAGTAAAGATTTTTCGACGTACTCCCGGATCCTCAACGATCTGAAACAGAAAACTCCTCTACCTGTCGCAGTGTCTCCGGTTGAAGAGCCTGCGCCAGTGATGACACTGCAAGAGGCATGGGATGGTTTTCTGGTGTTCAAATCAGATTGGAATCCAAAGATTCGGAAGGGAAACGAAAAGTACTTCACGGTTATCAGGGAAGTACTGGGGGCTGATACGCCAGTGAACCAAATTACCCGCCGCGATATCAAAAACTTGCTCGAAGTGGTGGAGGGCCTACCCCTTCAGAACAAGAAGCCATATAACAAGATGACGGTTCGAGAGTGCTTAGATCTTGATGATATTCCCGAAGATGATCTTGTGGCACCGAAGACCGTTAAAGATTATCTGAAGCTATGCCAGGGGTTGTTCTCTACCTACCTAACATCTGAAATGGATATACTGGCATCTTCACCGACGCTAAACGTCCGTTATGAAGCGCACAGCAAAAGCTATGGAGACTATAGTAAAACAGAAATGCGCAGGCTGGTGGCCCACTTCAAAACTCTATCAGGTTGGAAAAAGTGGATACCGCTCCTCCTTGCCTATACTGGTGCACGTCGGGCAGAGATCGCCAAACTAAAGCGTTCGGATGTTCGTCTTGATGATGATTCCCAGCGTTACTACATCATGATTGATGATACCAAAACCGAAGCAGGTACGAGGCAAGTACCGCTATCACTTAATCTGCTTGAGCTTGGATTTTTGGACTACGTAGAGGGATTCTCTGCTGGCGATTCGCTTTTCCCTGACCTGACTAACTTCAACCAGATCACCCACTTTTTCCACGATATTCGTGAGGCTCTTGAGATCCCTTATCTCAATGACTATGGCGCTCGCCGCATTGTGCACAGCCTTCGCCACACTTTTATTACAGAAGCGCGAAAAACTAACGAGCTTACGCCAGTTCAGAAGGTGGTCGGACATGAGCATAGTGGGGAAGGGCAAACCCAGCGATACACCCACAAGTTTACTGTGACGAATTTACTTCCAGTAGTTGATGGTATTTGCTGGGACTAAACTCCCACCAACTCTTCTGTAAGTGCAGGGGGAATTCTCCCCCTACTTTTATAAATTATGGCACACAAAATGTGTCTCTCATCAAGTGCGTCGCCACTTAGTATGGTGTAGTTTATTGATTTCAATAATAAAGATAATAAACCCCTTGACAAATGAGAATGATTCGTGTTACTATGTAGTTAAGGGGAAGATTTCCCCGACAACTCACCGAAACACATAAAATCCCGCAGGTGCCAGTTTCTGCCTCTTCTCCTTGGTAGGCTGGATCAATCCGCTTGCGGGTTTTTTATTACCATCAGGAAATCATTATTTGGAAAATAAAAACTTAGCGTCAATCGACGTAACGGACTCCGCACGTCTGCGCGGCAAGGTAGACCACACCACATGGCACGCGTGCAAATCGCGGCTGAAGATGGCAGGACTGCCGCAGACACCGAAGCGAATCGGCTTCCTTCTCTGGCTTGAATACCAGCAGCATCACGTCTTTACCTTCGAAGATTATGTGAACAAGTGGGGCTACAACAACGCCCACCTGCATCTTAATGAGTATGAAAAAAACGAGCTTATCCATCAACATGATGGCTATTTCCTAAGTCAAGCAGCTACCAGCTACGATAGCCCATTCCGCTGTAAGTGCTGCAAATCTATCAACCTGAACAAAATCCTAAAAGCAAAGGAGCGCATTATTAATGAAGCTAACTCAAGAACAAACAGCCCTCATCCAGCGTCTTTATGACGAACGTATCACGCAAGCGGAAAAAGTAGCATTGTCCGAAGTCAGCACCACCATCGTCTTCAACGAGGTGTTCCCGCTGGTCATCACTAAGGCGGCTACTTATCTGGACAACGGTTACATCCTCAATCCTCAAGCCTGCAACCATTATCAATCTTCGCCTTTCTTCGAGGTGAGCATGTTTAAACCGGAGATTCTGCTGGTACAGGAACGCCAGGAGGCTGTAGCGGCGGCATCTGAACGTCTGAAGTCTGATATCGCCGCAGAAGTGTTGGAAATCGTCCGTCAACAACGCCAGCGAAAGCAGGAAGCAGTAGCAGCCGAACAGTCAGCCAAAGACGCTATCACTACTGAACAAGCGATCTTCGCAGCATTCGAGGTGTGATGGTAGACGTACAATTTCAACAGTTCGCTATGCCGTCAGATTCCCGGCGGTTAGCCTCCCGGCAACGCCCGGCTTACAGAGAAATGATGTCCTCACTCCAGGATGGTAAAGACCCTATTACCGGCACCAGACTAAATTCTCCATGCATCGACCATGACCACGATACAGGGACATGTAGGTTGGTCCTCAATCGCTCAACAAACACGTTTGAGGGAAAGGTGCGAGCCTTCCTAATTCAGCAGGGTTGGAAGCCGCAGCAGTTCGCTCAGCCGTTATTTGATGCATGGTTGGGACGTAATGATGCAGTAACCACGCAACTTTATGAGTTCGCTCTGGAGATCTGGCACTACCTTAGCTGGGAACATTTCCTGAAGTACATCAGAAACCTCGGCGTTTATTACGGGACAGCATGGGCGTACTACGACCATTTGCTTTATGAAAAGCCTTCAACAACAGGAAACTAAGCCATGCAGTTAATCGTTCCAAAAGACATTGAACAATGGTTAGACGAAACGCGCGAACACCGTTCACGCGCAGCACAGATTATTAAACTTTTATACGACGCACAGGAGCACGATACCTATGATCCAAAAGACGACCACACACTCAGCCACACTTCCAGTTGAAGCCTTCTCGTTACACCTGCGTAGTCAAGGATACGCCCTGATTTCACTGCCTGGTGGAGTTAAGCTACGCAACATTAACACATGCACTGATCACGGTCTCGATTCCCTTGCAGTACATTACGCTCGTTTTTCAGGAGGCTCATGGAACCCACAATGGCAGTCAGTTGTATTTAGAACACTTCCATTCATCGCTCAAAGCATCTTCAATCCGGCGTTGCCGTCTGGCCTTTCTGAGGATGGGACACTGAACACATATCGCAGATTCTCCAGTGACAAGGCTCCAGTAGACATCCTTACACCATGGTTCGAATACTTAGTGAGGATGTTCCCGGATGAAACGGATCGCACCAACGTCTGCGCATGGTTAGCACACTGCTTCCAGCGTCCAGAAGAACGCCCAACATGGCATCTCGTGATCCCATCTGATACCGGAACGGGTAAAGGGTTCCTCTTTCAGCAAATACTGACACCACTGTTGGCGGGACAAACCAAACATTATTCGAGCTACGCTCAGCTGACCGAAAAACATAACGGCGCGTTAGCTGATAATCTGATAATTGTTTTCGATGATCCTCCGAAAGCAAGCCGCCGAGTTGCAGAATCACTGAAGTCTATACAGACCGAACCAACAGTGGACATTAGACCGTTATACGAGAATGCCCGTAAGGTAGCGACATACACGCGATTCATGACGTTTAGCAACAGTCCAACGCCAATAGAAGTGGACGATAACGACCGCCGCCACTATGCGACACACTTCATTAAGCACCAAGTGGATCACGATGAAACAGCAGCATTCATCGTACGCCTTAGCGACTGGTTAGAAGCTGGCGGGCTGGAGGCCATCTATCGTTGGTTCATGCAATACGATCTCAGTGACTTCAATCCATACCGACCACCACACAGCGCAGCGTTGGAACGGATGAAACAGGCAAGTGTCTCCCCGGCAGAGTCAGAAGCGGCAGTATTCACCGAAAGCCACCAAGTGTTCTCTTTCAATGCTTTTCGTGAAGGTTGTCCGGCATTCAGTCGGGACAATGAAGCAACGGATTGGCTAAGTAAACACGGTTATACCAGCGCAAGATTATTCACACTCACTCGATTTAAGGACACTCCATTAACAAAGGGTGCGCTTTGGTATCATTCTGACATGGATAAGGGACACGCACGTGAATGGTATCTGTCGAAATACTACCCTCAGATCGAAGCTGCATAACAGCCCTAATACGGCCCTGACAAAATAGAGCCGTACTATCCCAGCCCTTGGGAAATAAGGCCTAAACGGGGCAAGCGTCCCTAACGGCCCTAAATCTTTTTTTCTTATTCATTAAGACTGTGACAACCCAGTTGGAACATAACACGTGTCCAATCGTTCGTTATGCGTGGCACCTTGGCTAATGGCGAAGGTCGCCACCACGACGAAAACGCATGTTTGCTTAACAACTTCGTGTAAACGCGAAATTAAAAAAACTTATCTATCCCCTGATCCGAGGAATATCGGACAGGATTCATCATTCCCCAAATGGCGCAGCAGAGCGCCAGAGACTTTATCTATGGCAAGACAAAAAAACTCTGAAATTGATGCTCAGTTAAGAGCGTTGGGTGCGCCAACAGGCGCTATAAACGGTGTTTACAACGAATGGGAGGGATTGCCTTTCGTAGAGGTAGTTCCTGGTTTCTTGGTTTTGCAGCAGGATCTGAACGATGTAATCCTACCAGCAGAATCGCGTGAGCCGATTAATTACGATCTGGAAGAGTTCTATCTGAACTTGAGTGGAAACCGAGCGTGGCGCTGGCGTATTGAAGATGGGCGGTTTATTGCCTCCACAGGCACTTGTGATTGATAAAATGTACGGCAGGAGTGGCGTTTTCATCACATTGCTGTGCACTTACTCTGCATCATCGGTTTGAAAGGTTTTGGTATATGGACATTTTCCTTTGGTGACGTAGGTGAACAGATAAATGCTGCTCTGGTACGTACAGAGAGTCTTTCCACTCTCCGTCGTTTCCTGCTGAGGAGCGGACATTGTGATCTGTCCTGCTGCCGCCAACGGTGAAAATAGTAGCCCACATATCACCACCATTTCTCTTCTCACAACTTCCTCCCGTTGATTTCGTTATCAAAATCTATCCATTCATAACAACTGCACATAAATGTTATAGTTTCAATGTTGATCAATTTTATCGATCGATTCAATAGAAATTGATCGTTTTTGTCAATTAACAATTTTATAATGGCTCCCGATGAATTCTTAACTGACAACCAAAAAAGGAAGACCATGAAAAGATTGATTCTCACGGCGCTGATCATTCTCCCCTTCGCCTCAAGTGCAACCACATTCACCTGTAAGGCCATTCAGGAAGGGCAGATCGATTCTGGTAGCCAAAAATCTTCAGTCGAGACTCGCCTCGATGTGCAGGACAAAAGCATGAAGGTTAGCATGGGTGGTAAAACTTGGCGGCTGGGTTTCATTGGAGAGAAAAGTATTGCGAAGATGTATGCCACCCCTGACGGTGGAATAGCGGTCACTTATATTGACAACGGTAGTGATCCTGTTTTCGTTATGCGCCCAACTAACAACGACGGGCAGACCGCTATCTATACGCTTAGTTTGTGTTCTGAGGCTTAAAATTAGGCGTGAGCAATCACGCCATTTCCTTTTTGATGCGGTAAAAAGTGGCGCGTGATACGCCAGCCAGTTCCATCACTTTAGCGGGTTTGTGTCCTGCACTGAGTAATGATTTAACAACCTCCCTCGCTCTTTCATCCTTAGCCTTACCGACATACACACCCGCCTTTTTTGCTTTCTCGATACCTTGCTTTTGACGTGCACGACGAGTCTCATAATCCTGACGGGCCATGGTAGCCAGCATATCGATCAGCATGTTGTTAACTGCCGCCATGATGCCGTCCACTACAAGGGAAGATTTTTTCCCTTGAAGCATATTCCATGAGGTGGGCAAATCCACCACCACCAGCTTTAATCCCTTATCCTGAATGGTACGCTTCAAACTTTCCCATTGTGTGGCCTCCAGACGGCTCAGGCGGTCGATAGACTCTACCAGCAATAAATCCCCGTTATTAGCCTCATCAAGCAACAGAGATAGCTGAGGACGTTCAAGGGAAGCACCGGAAGCATTCTCGACATATTCCTTGCTGATAGCCCATCCACGTTCCCCTGCAAACTCACGCAACGCCGGGACAGCACGTGTGGAATCTTGTTCTCTGGTAGAGGCTCGTGCATAAATTAGGACGTTCATCATTTGTCTCTTTGAGGCTTCATTTCAATACTCAAAGTATACAGTATGGATGAAACGTTATCAATTCCCTACTATCGATACCCTAATGATACTAAATATCACGTTGTCAGTGAGGTATACCCTAAAGAGACCTCTAAGATGAAGGTAAGAAATTTGTGATTTGAGAGGGTAAACAGAATTGATGATTCTTTAGACGATAACTGAAAGCTGATACATTGATATTTCTAACTATAAAGTGTGAAAGGAAGTCAATCTCATGCCAAAGATTCGTCATATAGAGGTAGAGAATTTTCGGGTAATAAAAAAACTTTCGTGGTCACCATCCCCTGGTCTCAACTGTTTAATTGGTCCTGGCGACTCAGGCAAATCGACGATTCTTGATGCCATTGACCTTGCTCTTGGGGCAAGGAGATCTTACACATTTAATGATGCTGATTTCTATGGCTTAGATGTAACTAAAAAGATCACTATTTCTATAACGATCGGAATGCTTAATGATGAATTATTGAACTTTGAAAGATATGGGCCTTTTTTAAGATCATTTAATTCTGAAACATGTGAAATTCATGATGAACCACATCTGGACTATGAACCTGTATTAACGTTAAAACTTGTTGTTGAGAGTGATTTAGAACCAGATTGGCGGCTCTATTCATTAAGAGCAGATGTTGACGGAGTTGAGCGTCGTCTTCCATGGAAACATCGTGAGATGATTTCTCCATCAAGATTAGGTGTTACTCCTTACAATAATCTCGCATGGGGTAGTCGATCAGTGCTTAACAAACTTTCGGAGGAGAGGTTTGATGTCACATCTGTCTTAACACAATTATCACGACAGACTCGTAATGCGTTTGCTGCTAATCCGATAGAAGGTTTGGATAAAGTTCTTGAAGACGTAAAATCAATAGGTAACAAATTGGGCGTGCCTTTAGGAGAGCTTAAGGCATTATTAGACGTTAATGGAATTACCTTGTCTAACGGAGCTATTAGTCTGCATGGTAGCGATGGGACTCCTTTGCGGCAGTTAGGTACTGGATCCTCCCGGTTACTTATTAGCGGTATACAGAAAGCTACGAGTCAGTCAACAATGTTACTGGTTGATGAGGCCGAGTATGGGCTGGAACCATACAGAATATCAAGGCTCCTTAACGAATTAGGGGCGAAAGAAGAGAACCCATTACAACAAGTATTTTTAACTACTCATTCACCATATGTTTTGCGAGAATTACAGTCAAAACAATTGCATGTTATAAGAAAAAAACCTCCCCTGCATCAGGCCGATGGTATATCTCATAATATTCTCAGCTTAGGTGGTGGTGATGATCAGCAGGCGACGCTGAGAGCTTGTGCTGAGGCATTTTTTAGTAAAAAGGTAATAGTTGGTGAAGGTGCTACTGAAGTCGGAATTATTCGAGGATTAGAATTATATTGTCAAGATATCAATCACGAAGGCTTTCTATCTAAAGGTGTTTTTTGCACTGACGGGAACGGCGGAAGTAATTATTTTGTTCGTGCTGAGATTTTCTCAAGTCTCGGTTATCCTACGGCAATCCTTAAGGATTCAGATATTCAAGATGCCGCACATGCGGGCCAAACAGCGCAATGTATTGCAAAAGGTGTAAGGATTTATGAGTGGGGGCATGGTTTATCAACAGAGGGTGCCATTTTTTATTGGTGTGATATTACGCTTATTCCTAAGCTAATCAACCTTGCTATAGAACTTAATGGTCGACAAGAGGTTGCCCAGCATATTGAAAACAAGTCAGCTAATCAGTTTAAATTGGAGAATTGTTTAAACCAGCCGGAAGAAAGAATGCGCATGGCCTTATATCAGGCAGCAGGAAGCTATAAGTGGTTTAAAAATATAGCGAAATCTGAAGAGTTATCACGAAAATATATTGGACCAAACTTCAAAACTTTTAAAAATGAGTTCCAAATTGTACTGAATGGAATTTATCAGTGGGCTTGTGAAGAAGGCCATCAGCAATGAATATAAACCAAATACTTACTTCTGAACGTGGGTCTGTTGTAGCTCCCGCTGGATGCGGTAAAACACAGCTAATCGTTGCCGCTTTAAATAATCCACACAGTAAACCTATTTTGGTTCTAACTCATACAACTGCTGGGGTTGCAGCCCTTAAGAAGAGACTTAGGAAATTTAAAATAGCAAACCAAAATTTTGTGGTAACAACTATCGATGGTTGGGCATTACGAGTTGCTCACAATTTTGCTGCATCTTGCCCCATGCACTCGTCGGCAGAAAGCCCTAAGCTATTTTATCCCGAGATGCGGCGGGTTGTTAACACATTCATTGCTTCTGGTGCTCTGTCTAAAATTCTTAAAGCATCGTACTCACGACTTTATGTTGATGAGTATCAAGACTGTAATATGGATCAGCACCAGTTAATCGTTTCACTTTCCAACCAATTACCGACAGTAGTTTTTGGTGATCCTATGCAATGTATCTTTGATTTTAGTGGTGCAATGCCTGACTGGGTGTCTGAGGTTGAGCAACAGTTTCCATTGTTAGGAACCCTAACGACACCTTGGCGATGGAATAATGCCAATTCTCCAATATTGGGAGAATGGATTCTTCAGGCTCGTGAAATTTTAATGTCTGGAGAAAAGGTCGATTTGAGTTCTTGCCCCCAGCACATTTTTTGGCATCCCCTTAGTGGAGATTATCAAACTGATCGTTCCAGCAATTACAAAGTCGAACGATCGATATTAGAACTCTATCCTAATGACAGCTTATTAGTCATTGGAGCGTCTATGGATGAACAATCTCGTCACAGTTATGCTCAGGGAAATCCCCGTATAGATGTTGTTGAACAGGTCCAACTTTCGGGAATTATAACGGCAGCTCAAGAATTTGACGAAAAGAAAGGAAAATCACTTGCTGATTCAATCGTAGATAATGTATCTAAAATGATTACGAATGTTGATGCAGCAGTAACTAAGCGCCGTATTGATACCATTCTAAACGGTCGTAATGAAAAACCGGCTACAGAATGCGAACAAGCATTATGTGATGTTGTAAATTCCAATTCACGGTCAAGTATTTTATCTGCTCTTCTGCAATTGGAAAAGAATGACGGGGCACGTGTTTATCGTAAAGCAGCCTTTAAAGCCTTAAAAGATACAATATCTATGTCTATTGGTAGTCCACAGAAAAGTATGTTTGAGTCAGCTTCTATCATTCGCGAGCGTTTACGACAAGTAGGAGATAATCGAATACCAAAAAGGGCAATAGGTTCCACGTTACTATTGAAAGGGCTTGAAGCAGACCATTGTTTGATCCTTAATGCTCAAGGCCGTGGAATGAACGCGAGGCATCTTTACGTTGCTCTTTCAAGAGGGGCAAAGTCAGTCAGTGTTTTTTCTACACACCAATATATAGGATGATTAAGCGATTGATTAGACAAGCCTAAAAATATTGAATCTTTAACTAATAAATTGATTTTAAAAGATAAATTGCATGCTCATTGGAAGGGAGTGATTAATTGCCTACTGATATTCGGCGGAGATGCCAGTGAGTAAGGCGGAGCTCTTTTGAACGGTGCTTAACTCTTTAAGCATTGGCGCGGTAAACCAGTTACTAACCTAAGTTTTTGTTAGTATCTTTTTGATATTAAATAATTTTTAGTCTTGCGTGCAGTGTCATTGGAGACAGATTTCAAGTATTGATAGAAAAAATGTAAAACACTGTTTAAATAAACAGTAATAAAATTTCCATCTGGGTTAAATGAGTGATAGAGTGTCACTCATGAGACCCATTGGAGGCATTATGTCAGAATTTGAATTACTGGCGCAGGATCTTCTTGAAAAAGTAGAAGCAGAAGAAAAGCAGCGACAGGAAAATGATAGAAAACTCATTGAGCAGGTACTGGAAATCTATGATCAAAAGTATGTGGCTGAGCTCTTAAGAAAAGTTGGCAAAAACGATTGGAGCCGGGAAACGCTTAACCGCTGGATCAATGATAAATGTTCCCCCAAGTCATTGAGCTCAGCCGAAGAGGCACTTCTTCGAAAAATGCTTCCGGAACCGCCAGCAAATCATCCAGAGTACGCGTTTCGTTTCGTTGACCTTTTTGCCGGGATTGGCGGGATTCGTAAGGGATTCGAAGCGATCGGGGGCCAGTGTGTCTTTACAAGCGAATGGAATAAACAAGCGGTACGCACCTATAAAGCTAACTGGTTTAATGACGAGCAAGCGCATACATTTAATCTCGATATCCGAGAAGTCACCCTTAGTGACAAGCCAGAGGTATCAGAGACAGATGCTTATGCCTACATCGACGAACATGTTCCAGACCATGATGTGCTTCTGGCTGGCTTCCCTTGCCAGCCCTTCAGCCTTGCGGGAGTGAGTAAGAAAAATTCGCTGGGTCGCGCACATGGTTTTGAGTGTGAGGCTCAAGGAACACTTTTCTTTGATGTGGCACGCATTATCCGGGCAAAAAAACCAGCCATTTTTGTGCTTGAGAACGTCAAAAACCTGAAAAGCCATGACAAAGGTAAAACCTTTAAGGTCATCATGGAAACGCTTGACGAGTTGGGTTATGAAGTTGCCGATGCAAATGACATGGGGAAAAGTGATCCTAAAGTCATAGATGGTAAGCGTTTTCTTCCTCAGCATCGTGAACGTATCGTTCTGGTGGGTTTCCGTCGCGACCTGAATATTCACAATGGCTTTACCCTCCGCGATGTCAGTCGATTTTATCCCGAACAACGTCCATCCTTTGGAGAGCTACTGGAACCAGTGGTTGATAGCAAATATATCCTCACGCCTAAACTCTGGGAGTACCTTTACAACTATGCTAAAAAGCATGCAGCTAAGGGCAACGGTTTTGGTTTTGGTCTCGTTAACCCCGAAGATAAAGAAAGCGTGGCCCGCACACTTTCTGCTCGTTACCATAAAGATGGATCCGAGATTCTGATAGACCGTGGCTGGGATATGGCAGTAGGTGAAGTCGATTTTGCGAATGCTGAAAACCAAGCTCGCCGCCCACGTAGACTGACTCCCCGCGAGTGCGCACGCCTCATGGGCTTTGAAACGCCAGACGGCAAGCCTTTCCGGATTCCGGTTTCTGACACTCAATCATATCGTCAGTTCGGTAATTCCGTTGTGGTCCCTGTCTTTGAAGCAGTAGCCAGACTACTGGAGCCTTACATTCTCAAGGCTATTTCTGCCAAGCCTGATAAGACATAACGGATACTCCCGGCTTCCACATGCCGGGAGCTTCTTATGGCAGTTCTGCGTAAAGCCCTGTGAGCTCAGCGATAAAAGCCCCCAGCGTCATTAGTTCACCTCTCACCGCTTCCGGATATTTCCTGTGTAATGATGATGGTACAACCAGTTTTACCCCTGCATCTCGCATTTCACTATGCTGAGCCTGAGAAACTCCCTCCTGTAGAGTGAAAAGGTGTATCTGCCTAATTTTATCCGCCTCGTTTAGTATCTGACGCCAACGGTCTTTGCATGTTGTCTTCACGGCTAACATACGGAGATTTTCTTCGGGATATCCGATATCGTGGTAAGCCTCAGCAGATGGGAACAGAAAGTCAGGTTTTTTATTGCCCTCAGTTACTGCTTGCGTGGCAAAGTGTCGTAGACCATGCTCAACGAAAAGATGTTCAAGATGTAGCTCAAGTGACTTTCCCGCTCTTGATTTTCGGCGATTACTGACGGAATTTGCCAGTGCAATGAACTCATCGACTGAGCCAAACCCCTTACGAATGATGTCCAGTACGTGAAACTCTTCTACCAGAAGAAAAATGTCGTACTCTATACGGCGTCGATCGATCAACTGTTCGTCTGGGTCATTGGAGTTTTTTGCGTAGTGCCCGCCAGCATACTGGATAATTTCACTACCTGATGGGAACTGCTGCTTCCAGGCGTCAGGTATATTGTATTTATGATTCACTGGGACATGTTGTAGAGACAATCCCCCCAGAATTTCACTGGATGGCCCAAATAAAAGCGTCCCAGGGATGACTTCCCCTATAACGGACTCAATAATATTCTCTTCATCAGGATTGACGCAGACCCATATGTTCACCTCTGAACTATCACCGCCTTGCTCATCCTGCTTGAAGGCCAGAAGCGTAAGGGCTCCTGTATTTTCAGGATCTTGGAGTGGGCTTCCTCTTCCCCAGCGAGTGATTCTTCTCTCATTCCGGGTCCCGCCAAAAAAACGATTATTGTAATAGATAGCCCGAGCCTCGCTGTCCGGATACTCATGTGATGAAACATGCGCGGTAAGAAAAACAGACGGGTTCAGTTCTTGGGTATTGTTGATGGAAGGAAGTAGTTTTTCAGCGATGTCGGAAGAAATATATAGTCCTACCTGATGTCCACCTGTTGCGCCAGTATCATTGGCAGACAATCGTTTGATATAGAGAAAGTAATTGTCACCAGCTATCCTGAGCAGCCAGTCCTGAAAAACCGACATAAGCATCCCTCTGTTGTCTGAAAGTTCGAAGCTCAATTTTTCCACAGAAACGCAAGGGGAGCCAGCAAACTTTCCTTGATTAATTAAGTGAATAAGTGCAGGTGTGACTATCACGGAGCTAAATGCATATGAACACCCCAGGATGGATGCATCCCCAGCTCTTGGCATTTGATCCCTTGCAAGCAGATCGGCGTATCGTACACTTCAAATGGGATACAGAATGGGATACATTGTGGGCTACAACCCGCATTCCACCGCTTCTGGTGCTTGATTGCATGGGATACAAAGCTGACTTATCGGTCAGTTTCGACTTTTCAGGTGAAAACCCCGCGCAAGCGGGGTTTTTGCTTTCTGCTATTTGTTGCACGCCGGGCGCTTTGTCGCTTATCTCAATCCCGCCGCATTTCACGCTTCCTCGCGGTCAGACGACGCCACTGCGGTTCCCGCCATGCTAAACTGCGCCCCGGCAACGAAAGGAGCAGCCCGTGGCGAAATATCAGCAACTGACGGATGAGATTCAGCAGCAGATCGAGGCGGGCATCTGGCCGCCGGGCACAAAGCTGCCGTCGCTGCGTCAGCAGGTGGCGCAGCACGGGCTGAGCCTGATGACGGTGATGCACGCCTACGAGGTGCTAGAGAGCCAAGGCTGGATCGTCTCGCGGCCGCAGTCCGGCTACTACGTCGCGCCGCGCGCGCTGCAAACCGCGCAGGCGCAGGTGGCGCTCAGCGAGCAGGTCGATATCAACGACTTTGTCTTCGACGTGCTACAGGCGATCCGCGACCCGGCGATTGTCCCGTTTGGCTCCGCTTTTCCCGATCCCGAACTCTTCCCCCAGCGTCAGCTGATGCGCTCGCTGACCAACGTCTCCCATCAGCTGACGCCGCTTGACGCGCTTAACAATCTTCCGCCAGGCAACGCCGCGCTGCGACAGATGCTGGCGCAGCGCTACGCGCGGCAGGGCATCACGCTGTCGCCGGATGAAATCGTCATCACCAACGGCGCGCTGGAAGCGCTCAATCTCAGCCTGCAGGCGCTGACCGAACCCGGCGACTACGTGGTCATCGAACAGCCGACCTTCTATGGCGCGCTACAGGCGATCGAGCGGCTCAAGCTCAAAGCGCTCGCGGTGCCGAGCGACGCGCAGCACGGCATCGATATGCAGCAGCTGGAAGAGACGCTGCAGCGCTGGCCGGTAAAAGCGTGCTGGCTGATGACCACGCTGCAAAATCCGCTCGGCGTGACGCTCTCGCCCGCGCGCAAAGCGCAGCTGGTGGCGCTGCTGGCGCGCTATCAGGTGCCGCTGATCGAGGATGACGTTTACGCCGAACTCTGGACGGGCGCTGAGGCGCCGCATCCGGCTAAATACTGGGATCGCGGCGGCGACGTGCTGCACTGCGGCTCTTTTTCCAAATGTCTGGTGGCGGGGTTCCGCGTGGGCTGGGTCGCGGCGGGGCAGCACGCGCAGCGTATCCAGCGGCTGCAGCTGATGAGCACGCTCTCCACCAGCGCGCCGATGCAGCTGGCGCTGGCGGACTTCCTCGCCACGCGCCGCTACGATACCCATTTGAAAAAACTGCGGCAGACGCTGGCGCGACGCAAAGAGTGGGTGCGCGAGGCGCTCTGCCGGGCGCTGCCGGCGGACGCCAGCGTAAGCGATTTGCCGGGCGGCTTCTTTTTGTGGGTGACGCTGCCGCGCGGCTATGACACCACGCAGCTCTATCAGCAGGCGTTGCAGCAGGGGATCAGCATCGCGCCGGGGCGGCTGTTTTCAGCGGGCGAGGAGTTTACCCACTGTTTTCGTATTAACGCCGCCTGGCCGTGGGATACGCGCGCCGAGGCAGCGGTCGAGACGCTGGGCAGGCTGATTGCCGACCAGCGGAGCGGTTAAACCTGCGCCGCCTGCTGGTGTCCCCAGGTCAGATAGTAAACATCATAGAAATCCACTTCGCCTTTCTGCCGCAGCAGGCGATGAATGCCGCTTTTCACCTCTTCCGGTGCGTCCGGCAAATTCAGGATCTTTTTTACGCCGCCTTCAGAGACCGGCTGCACGTAATACCACTCGCCGTTATAGCAGACGCGCAGATCCAGCGCGTCGATATCCTCGAAGCGATATTTCGGGTTGATATCCAGCAGCATCAGAAAGCTCATCACCAGCACGAACAGGGTAGCGAACCAGAAGGCGGGCCAGCCCAGCATCTCGGTGGAGAAGATCAGCGCCACGCACAGGCCGTAGCAGAGATACATCAGCGCCCAAAGGCCAGGGTGGGTTTTCAGAAAAGAGAAGCTAAAACGCGGCCGGTTATCGCGGCGCTCTTCACGATTAAGCGTCGCGATTTCGTCGATTAAGATTTGTTTAATGGCGTCCATTGTTCACCTCACCGTTATTTTTCTGCTCAGTAGAACAGATAACAGTTAGCCGGGGCAGACACAGAAACACGCAGAATTTTTATAACAGTTGAGGCGCGCCGTCCCGGTAAGAACGGCGCGCGCGTTTAGCCGCGCCCGTGCGGCTCATCCCAGTCAAACGCCGGTCCCAGCGAAATCACGCCGTTCGGGTTGATGGTTTTATGGCTCACGTAATAGTGGTGGCGGATATGCGGCAGGTTCACCGTCTCGGCGATACCCGGCATCTGGTAGATATCGCGCAGGAAACCGCTCAAGTTGAGATAGTCGCCGATACGGTGGCGATCGCACTTAAAATGCGTAACGTAGACCGGATCGAAACGCACCAGCGTGGTCCAGAGACGCAAATCCGCCTCGGTGAGCTGGTCGCCGGTCAGATAGCGGTGCTGCCCCAGAATCTGCTCGAGGCGCGACAGCGAATGGAACAGCGCGGTCACCGACTCGTCATAGGCCGCCTGCGAGGTCGCGAAGCCCGACTTATAGACGCCGTTGTTGACCGTGTCGTAAATCCAGCCGTTCAGCTCGTCGATCTTTTCACGCAGGGCGGGCGGATAGTAATCCCCGGCGCGCGCGCCGACGGCGTCGAAGGCGCTGTTGAACATGCGGATGATATCCGCCGATTCGTTGCTGACGATGGTGCCCTGCTGCTTGTCCCACAGCACCGGCACGGTCACGCGTCCGGTGTAGTGCGGATCGGCATGCAGATAAAGCTGATAGAGAAATTCGTTCTGATAAAGCTTGTCGCCGGTGGCGTCAGGAAAATTGTCGTCGAACGTCCAGCCGTTCTCCAGCATCAGCGGATGCACCACGGAGACGTCAATCATCGACTCCAGTCCTTTGAGCTGACGCATCAGCAGCGTGCGGTGCGCCCAGGGACAGGCGAGAGAAACATACAGATGATAGCGATCGCGTTCGGCCTTAAAGCCCGCGTCGCCCGTCGGACCGGCGCTGCCGTCTGCGGTCACCCAGTTGCGCCAGACCGCTTCAGTGCGCTTAAAGCGTCCGCCGGTTGATTTGGTGTCGTACCAGGTGTCGTGCCAGACACCGTCAATCAGTTGGCCCATATCGCCTCCAATGCAAACAGGGCGAGGAGTATCCTCGCCCTGCTAAGTATATGTGGCATTACGCCAGATGTGTGCTTAACGCAGCGCCGCAGCTGGCGCAGATTTCTTACGCAGCAGGCTGTCGATGCTGTACGCGCCCGGACCGACCAGGCCCAGCACCAGGAAACCACCCGCGATAGAGAGGTTCTTCATAAACATCAGCTGGTTGACGCCTTCCGCGAAGTTGCTGTGGAACAGGAACGCCGTCAGGATGGTGAAGCCGGCGGTAAACAGCGCGGTAAAGCGGGTCAGGAAGCCGAACAGAATCGCCAGGCCGCCGCCAAACTCCAGCAGGATCACCAGCGGCAGCATAAAGCCCGGCACGCCCATCGCTTCCATATACTGCTGCGTGCCCGCATAGCCGGTAATTTTGCCCCAGCCGGCCGTGATAAACAGGATTGGCATTAAAATACGCGCCAGCAGCAGACCAGTATCTTCGAATTTTTTCATCATTAACTCCAGGCTAGATTGTCGGCAGGGCAGTCGCGCCTGCGTTAGATAATTCCCAGCGAAAGGCGGCGTTGCCGTTTGCTGAGCTGATAGCTGGAGATAATAGTCGCGCAGGGGAAAGGTTGTAAGCGAGATATTCTGTAGGTGTTATTCAGGAAATCTGATGAAGCGAAGCCGGCGATTTCGCACCGGCTGAATGCAGAGGGGTTTAGCGCTGCGGCAGAGCCGATTTCAGCATACGCCAGGTGCTCCAGACGCCGAATCCGCGCTTGAGCAGGCGCATAAACTTATTCGGGCTGCGCACCGACCAGATAGCTAATGCGCTGCTGCCGATGGCCAGATAGCGCCGCATGCTGAGAAACGTCAGCCAGCCGCGATCGTACTGCGCCGTGCTCAGCAGGAAGTCGCGGCGGCTGGCGCTCAGGTCAAGCCGCTGCTGCTGTATTTCGCCGATTAAGTCATGAATGCGCGCTTCACGCTCCAGTTTGCTGCGGCTCATACGCGGTCATCCTCCAGCAGCTTGCGATCGGTCTCCAGCTCTTTGCGGGTGTGATGCAGCAGCGTGGACTGACGCGATTTGCGCAGGCTCCACAGGCCGAAAATAATCGCCAGAAGAAAGAGAACGCCGGTAGTGATGCCGATCGCCATCAGGCGATACTGTGCGTCGACGGCCCAGATAATCAACACCATCAGGCTCATCAGCCCGAATGCGGTAAACAGCATGGTCAGGCCAACCATCAGCAGCAGCTGAATCAGGTTAGCCTTTTCCGCTTCCAGCTCGACCACCGCCAGCCGTACGCGGGTCTCGACCATGCTGACCAGCGTAGTAACGATGCGCTGACCAATGTTGATGACCCCTTTGCCGGGGCCGTGGCTCTGCTGTGAATCCGCCATAATTAACGCCGTGAAATCAGCATGCCGATCGCCACGCCGATTGCCGCACCGATGCCAACGCCATGCCAGGGATTATCACGCACGTAGCCGTCCGCTTTCTGCGCGGCTTCACGCGTGGTCTGTGCCAGATATTCGCCAGAATCGCCCAGCTTCTCGCGCGAGCTATCGAGCGCGACGCGCGCTTTCTGACGCAGCTTATCCAGTTCGCCTTTGGACTTATCCGTTGTGCTGCTCAGCACCTCTTCCAGAGTGTCCGCCAGATTCTTTAACTCAGCACGCAAATGTTCTGATGAAGTGTCTTTTGACATGTAATGTTCCTTTTAGCTTCAGTGGTTGAGTCCGGGTTAATAAGGCTCCGCCTGTAACTTTTTCAGCTCCTGGCGTGCTTCTTCCAGTTTACGTTCACGTTTGGCGATTTTTTCCTTATCGTCGCCATCCTGACGCTCCTCTTTCAGCTCGCGCTCGCGCTCTGCGACTTTCTCTCGCTGCGCCTTGATGCGCGCCTGGTGAGACGCTTTCAGTTTATTGTCGCTACAGTTAGCGCGCACTTCGGTCAGAGCGCGCTCCAGTCCGTTAACGCGACGCTGATTGTTATGCTGTTTCGCCATCGCAATTTCATGCTGAATATCCTGCTCTTTCTGCTGACAGAGCGATTCCGCCGCCATCAGCGAACCTGAGAGAGAAAACAGCGCGAGGCCAAGAAGTAATTGATGTTTCATCAGGCTTATTACCTTCCTTTGTTGTTGACCTGCCGCGAGCGGACAGCGTCATCTCCTGGCGTGTCAGATAGCTGAGCTATTCACTAAGCATAGACAGCGCCTGCAAAAAGTTCAAAAAAGACGGGGGGATACGGATTATTCTGTTGCCGCCCTGCCAGCGCAGGACGGCAATGTCGAGTCAGGAGATATTTAGCGTTGTCGAGGCGGCGGAAGCGGAGTCGGGATGTCTGGCGACCACAAAGCCGTCCGGCAGCAGGCGGCGCAGCACTTTTTGCGCGGCGAGGCTCTGCTCTTCGTTCTCGAAATGAATAATCAGCGCATCGCCCGACGGGGTAATGCTTTTAATGCGGATGCCCTGCGCCGTCAGCTGCTGATAGAGGTAAAACCCGTCCGGCAGCGGGCCGCCGGCATGGGATACGCGGATCTGCACTACGCTTTCGTGCCGCAGCAGCGTCGGCGTCAGGCAGATCGCCAGCAGCAGCACGGCGATAGTCAGCCAGGGCAGCATGCGGCGGGGGACAGGGCCATAAATTTTCATGACTCGCCCTTGCCGTTTTGATTCGCCTGGCGTTTGCGCCACAGCACCACCAGCGATCCAACCAGGCCAATTACCAGCAGCACCAGCGGCAGCAGCATCAGGCAGAACATCAGCTCATCTTCATAGCGGCGGAAAATGGGCGTCTTGCCCAGCGCAAAGCCGAACACGGTCAGAATCAGCACCCAGAGCAGCGCGCTGACCCAGTTAAAAAACTGGAAGCGGGCGTTATTCAGCCCGGATAAACCGGCAATGGTCGGCAGCAGAGTGCGCACGAAAGCGATAAATCGGCCAATCAGCAGGGCCGACAGCCCGTGACGATGAAACAGGCTGTGCGCGCGGGCGTGATACTGCGCGGGAAGATGAGAGAGCCATTTCTGCACCGTCGGCGTGTTGCCGAGCCAGCGGCCCTGGATATAGCTGACCCAGCAGCCGAGGCTGGCGCCGGTGGTCAGCACCAGTACGGTGAGCGGAAAGCTCATGGTGCCTTTGGCGATCAGCACGCCCACCAGAATCAGCAGGCTGTCGCCTGGCAGAAAGGCGGCGGGCAACAGGCCATTCTCCAGAAAAAGGATCAAGAAGAGCACGCCGTAAATGGCCCAGACCAGCGTCGGATCGGAGAGGGTTTCGTAGTCCTGTTGCCACAACGCCTGCAGCAACGCTTGCAAAATATCCATCAATCATTCCTGAACATCATTGTTTAACGCGTCTTAAAAGACATAAGCGCAGACCGGCGGTTGGTTATCTGTTTTAGGAGCGCAGTCTGTGCAGAGTTTTCCGGATCCTTCCAGAATAGATTGTTAAATCAGCGAATTTTTAAACCCTGTCGCAAAGGGTAAGAAAGGGTCGATAACTGTAACAAAAATCACAGGTTTGAGACAGGGGAATGTGCCCGCCGAACAGGAGTTTTACCTGCTGACGCGGTCCGCCAAAAGGAGCTTTACACGACCTGACACTATTGCAGATTAACTGACTTTCCTGCGTGAAAACGCAGCAGAATCAAGGTTAATTGCTTGCGCCGTCCGGCAGGATGACGGGATTTTCGGCAAACATGTAACGATCCACATTAAATTCAAAGTCATCGGCGGTCGCGTTAAACAGCATCTGCTTAGTATTTTCCAGATGTTGCCACATCGCCAGTTTGCAGGCGGCAGGATCTTTGCGCATCAGCGCTTTGAGGATTTGATCGTGGTCGTCGCACCAGCTGAGGATGCTGCGCTGGTCGATATGCTCGTGGAGTTTGAGCCAGTAGGGATTGTGCAGGCGATGCAGCCACATTTTTTCGACGATGGCCGCCAGCGCGCTGTTTTGGGTGGATTGTGCAATACGCACGTGAAACTGCATGTCCCATTGGGAGTCGCGAAAGTGGTCTTCCTGACGCGCCTTTTCCTGAATCGCCATCAGTTCGATAATGTCCTGACGCGTCACCTGCGTCGCAGCAAACTCGGCGACGTTGCTCTCAATCAGCTGGCGCGCCTGCAGCAGTTCAAACGGGCCAAAGCTGGCGAATTCGAGCTGGCTGGAGGTCATCACTCGATTCTGCTGCTGACTGGCGATAACGTGAATACCTGAACCTTTGCGCACCTCAACGTAGCCTTCTACCTCCAGCATAATGATCGCCTCGCGCACCACGGTGCGGCTGACGTTCATCTCTTCCGCGATCAGGCGTTCCGCAGGTAGCTTGTCTCCCACCGGGTAAATGCCTGTTTCAATACGGCTTTTCAGATCGCTGGCGAGCTGTTGATAAAGTCGACGAGGTTCGGTCAGTTCCATAGCGCATTCTCGTGTCGCAAATAAAGTTGTTATACCACTTTGCGGCCGTTAAATAAAAGGTCCCGCGCAAGGATGGCGCGGGACGCTTTGCTCTTCGGTCAGCGCTGCTAGCCGCGTACCGGCGCGGCCTGCGGCGGCGTTATCTCTTTTTCCAGCTCCGAGACGGGCTTATTACGCAGCACCGTCCAGATCACCACCGCGCCCAGCAGATCGAACACCGCCAGCGCGGCGAACAGCGGGCTGAAGCCCAGCGTATCGGCCAGCGCGCCGACCACCAGCGCGAACATGGTGCTGGCTGTCCAGGCCGCCATGCCGGTCAGACCGTTGGCGGTCGCGACTTCGTTACGGCCAAAAACGTCGGAAGAGAGGGTGATCAGCGCGCCGGAGAGCGCCTGATGGGCGAAGCCGCCGACGCAGAGCAGGCCGATAGCGACGTAAGGGCTGGTGAAAAGACCGATGGTGCCGGGGCCGATCATCAGCACCGCGCCCATGGTGACCACCAGCTTGCGCGACACGATCAGGTTCACGCCGAACCAGCGCTGAAACAGCGGCGGCAGATAACCGCCGAGAATGCAGCCGAGGTCGGCGAACAGCATCGGCATCCAGGCAAACAGCGCGATCTCTTTCAGGTTAAAGCCATAAACCTTAAACATAAACAGCGGGATCCAGGCGTTGAAGGTGCCCCAGGCCGGTTCCGCCAGAAAGCGCGGCAGCGCGATGCCCCAGAACTGGCGGTTGCGCAGGATCTGACGCGCCGTCATTTTTTTGGTATTGCCGGTCTGATGCTGCGCTTCCTGACCGGAAATAATGTACTGACGCTCTTCTTCGCTGAGTTTGGTCTGCTGCTTGGGGTGTTTATAAAAGATCAGCCAGCAGATCGCCCAGAGCAGGCTCAGCACGCCGGTAATGATAAACGCCATCTGCCAGCTGTGCGCCACGATCGCCCACACGACCAGCGGCGGCGCCAGCATGGCGCCGATAGAAGAGCCGACGTTGAAGTAGCCCACGGCGACGGAACGCTCTTTAGCCGGGAACCACTCGCTGCTCGCCTTCAGGCCCGCCGGGATCATCGCTGCTTCCGCCGCACCCACCGCGCCGCGCGCCAGCGCGAATCCGCCCCAGCTGCCGGCCATCGCCGTCGCGGCGCAGAAGATCGCCCACAGCACGGCGAATACGGCATAGCCGACTTTGGTGCCGAGCAGGTCGAGCACATAGCCGGCGACCGGCTGCATAACGGTATAACAGGCGGAGTAGGCCGCCACGATGTAGGAGTACTGTTGGGTGGTGATATGCAAATCGGTTTGGAGCGTCGGCGCGGCGACGGCGATGGTATTACGGGTGAGATAACCCAGCACGGTGCCCAGCGTCACCAGCCCGATCATATACCAGCGTAGCCCTTTAATCTTACGCATCATTTACCTCTTCCAGTGTTCTGTCTGCGGTCTTGCCGCTGTTGTTATCTGGAGCGGGACAACCGTGAGCCGACTTAATCTCACGCCCGCAGGTCGCGCAAAAGCGACCCTGTGTTTACCTTGCCATTACGGAGCGAGAGCGTAACTTGTTATACAACTTTAAAAGTTGAGAGCCATCACAAAAGCCCCTTTTGCAATGTGGGATACTTTAAACCTGCGTAATGACAGCCAGTTAGCACGCTGCGGAGAGCAAAAACGTCCATGAGCTCAGTGAATAGCTGCTGTTTATGTGAGCGAGATCTCAAAGAATTCTGTGGCTGGTGAAAATTGGTATGATAACTTTGAGCGCATTAAGGCTCTATCCAAGAGGAAGCAAGTATGTCGCGTTTTATGACCGAGGATTTTTTGCTGGATACCGAATTTGCCCGTCGTCTTTATCATGACTACGCAAAGGATCAGCCGATTTTCGACTATCACTGCCATCTTCCCCCGCAGCAGATTGCCGAAAATTACCGCTTTGCCAACCTCTATGACATCTGGCTGAAAGGCGATCACTACAAGTGGCGCGCCATGCGCGCTAACGGCGTGTCGGAGGCCTTCTGCACCGGCGACGCCAGCGATCGCGAAAAATTCGACGCCTGGGCGCGCACCGTGCCGCACACCATCGGCAATCCGCTTTACCACTGGACGCACCTTGAGCTGCGTCGTCCTTTCGGCATTACCGACACCTTGCTCTCTGAAAAAACCGCCGACAGCATCTGGGAGCGCTGCAACGCGCTGCTGGCGCAGGATGATTTTACCGCGCGCGGCATCATGCAGCAGATGAACGTGAAAATGGTCGGCACCACCGACGATCCGCTGGATGATCTGCAGCACCACCGTGCGCTGGCGCAGGACGGCAGCTTCGGCGTCAAGGTGCTGCCGAGCTGGCGTCCGGATAAAGCTTTTAATATCGAAGCGGAAAGTTTCCTGCCGTGGATTGAGAAGCTGGAGTCGCTGACCGACGTCAGCGTGCGTCGCTTCGACGATCTGCGCCGCGCGCTCAGCAAGCGTCTCGACTACTTCGCCGAGCACGGCTGCAAAGTGTCGGACCACGCGCTCGACGTGGTGCTCTACGCCGAAGCGGACGATGCGACGCTGGACGCCATCCTGGCTGGCCGCCGCGCCGGCAAGGCGCCGGACGGGCAGGCGATCGCGCAGTTCAAAACCGCCGTGCTGGTGTGGCTGGGCGGCGAATATGCGCGTCGCGGCTGGGTGCAGCAGTACCATATCGGCGCGCTGCGCAACACCAACCGCCGCCAGTTCGAACTGCTGGGGCCGGACGTCGGCTTCGACTCGATTAACGATCAGCCGCTGGCGGAACCGCTGGCGAAGCTGCTGGGCGCGCAAAATCTGCATAACGCGCTGCCGAAAACCATCCTCTACTGCCTGAACCCGCGCGACAACGAAGTGCTGGCGACCATGGCGGGCAACTTCCAGGGCGAAGGCGAGGCGGGCAAAATGCAGTTCGGCTCCGCCTGGTGGTTCAACGATCAGCTCGACGGCATGCAGCGCCAGATGACGCAGCTGGCGCAGATCGGCCTGCTCAACCGCTTTGTCGGCATGCTGACCGACAGCCGCAGCTTCCTCTCCTATACGCGCCACGAATATTTCCGCCGCCTGCTGTGCCAGATGATCGGCCGCTGGGTCGAGAACGGCGAAGCGCCGGGCGACGAGGCGCTGCTGGGCCAGATGGTGCAAAACATCTGCTTCAATAACGCGCGCGACTACTTTGGCATCGAGCTGGGAGCCTGATCATGCAGCGGCTAAACCGTCACGACTTTCCCGGCGCGACCTACAGCGAGCGCGTCATCCAGTTCGGCGAAGGCAACTTTCTGCGCGCCTTTATCGACTGGCAGCTCGACTGGCTGAACCAGCACCAGGGCACCGACGCGGGCGTGGTGGTGGTGCGGCCGCGCAACCGGGCCGTCAGCGACAGCCTGAATCAGCAGGACGGGCTCTATACCACGCTGATCCGCGGGCTTAACGATCAGGGCGAGCGCGTCAGCGAAACGCGCCTGATCCGCAGCCTGAATCGCGAAATCCAGCCTTACGTCCAGCACGAGGATTTTCTGGCGCTGGCGCACGCGCCGCAGATGCGCTTCGTCTTCTCCAACACCACCGAAGCGGGCATCGCTTTTGTCGATGACGATCGCCTGACGGATGCACCCGCATCCAGCTTTCCCGGCAAGCTGACGCAGCTGCTGTGGACGCGCTTTGAGCACTTTAACGGCGCTGAAGACAAAGGCTGGCTGATTGTGCCCTGCGAGCTGATCGACCATAACGGCGACGCGCTGCGCGAGCTGGTGCTGCGCTATGCGCGCCACTGGCAGCTGCCGGAAAGCTTCGCCGCCTGGGTGTCGCAGCACTGCGTGTTCTACAACACGCTGGTGGATCGCATCGTGACCGGTTTCCCGCAGGAGAGCGAGGCGCTCGCCGCTCAGCTCGGCTATGAAGATCGTTTTCTGGTGGCGGGCGAGGTCTACTACCAGTTCATTCTGCAGGGGCCGCGCGCGCTGTTCGACGAGCTGAAGCTCGATGCGCTGGCGCCGCAGGTGCGGCGGGTGGATGACATCGCGCCGTGGAAGGCGCAGAAAGTAGCGATCCTCAACGGTGCCCACACCGCGATGGTGCCGGTGGCGTTTCAGGCCGGTCTGGAGAGCGTCGGCGAGGCGATGGCGGATCCGGCCATTGCAGGCTTCGTCGATCGCCTGCTGCGCGAGGAGATCATTCCCACGCTCGATCTGCCGCGCAGCGAGCTGCACGCTTTCGCCGACGCGGTCGAGCGACGTTTCCGTAACCCTTTTATCCGCCATGCGCTGCTCTCGATCGCGCTCAACGGCATGACCAAGTTCCGCACTCGCCTGCTGACGCCGCTGCTGGCGTCGCACGCGCAGAGCGGCGTCTGGCCGCCGCGTCTGACCTTTGCGCTGGCGGCGCTGATCGCCTTCTATCGCGGCGCATCGGCGGAAAAAAGCTGGCCGCTGCAGGATGACGCGCACTGGCTGGCGCGCTTTGAAAAAAACTGGCAGGCCCTTAATAACGACCAGATCTCCCCAGAACAGCTGGTGCGCGAGGTGTTAAGCGACGCGCAGCACTGGGGCGAAGATTTGACCCGGCAGCCTCAGCTGGCGGCCGAGGTCAGCCGACACCTGCAAAATATCATCGTCCACGGCATGCGTGAGGCGTTGAGCACACTGGGATAAAGCTATGCAAGACGCGATTAAGATTCACTCTCAGGATAACGTCGCCGTGGCGCTGCGCGACTTAGACGCAGGGCAGACCATCGATCTGCAGCAGACGGCGGTGCAACTGCAGCAGGCAGTGACGCGCGGCCATAAGTTCGCGCTGCGGCCCATCGCCGAGGGCGAGCTGGTGATCAAGTATGGGCTGCCGATCGCCCACGCCACGCAACCGATCGCCGCAGGCGAGGTGATCCACTCCAGCAACGCGCGCACCAACCTGAGCGATCTGGACGAGTACGACTACCGGCCGGAGTTTGTCGAGGTGCCGCCGCAGCCGGGCGATCGCGAGGTGCAGATCTATCGCCGCGCCAATGGCGACGTTGGGATCCGCAACGAGCTGTGGATCCTGCCGACCGTAGGCTGCGTCAACGGCATCGCGCGTCAGATCCTGCAGCGCTTTATGAAAGAGACCGACAACGCGGCGGGCACCGACGGCGCGTTTCTGTTTAGCCATACCTTCGGCTGTTCGCAGCTGGGCCAGGATCATGAGAATACCCGCACCATGCTGCAAAATATGGTGCGTCATCCCAACGCCGGCGCGGTGCTGGTGATCGGCCTCGGCTGCGAAAACAATCAGGTCGACGCCTTCCGCGAGACGCTCGGCCTGCCGGAGAGCGATCGCATCCAGTATATGGTGTGCCAGCAGCACGACGACGAAGTGGAAGCAGGGCTGGAGCATCTGCGCGCCCTGTATGAGGCGATGCGCCATGACAAGCGCCAGCCGGGCAAGCTGAGCGAGCTGAAGTTCGGCCTGGAGTGCGGCGGATCGGACGGTTTCTCCGGCATTACCGCCAACCCGCTGCTGGGGCGTTTCTCCGATCAGATGATCGCTAACGGCGGCACCACGGTGCTGACCGAGGTGCCGGAGATGTTCGGCGCGGAGCGTATCCTGATGAGCCGCTGTCGCGATGAGTCGACCTTTGAGAAAACGGTGGCGATGATTAACGACTTCAAGCGCTATTTTATCGACCATCAGCAGCCGATTTATGAGAACCCGTCGCCGGGCAATAAGGCGGGCGGTATTACCACGCTGGAAGAGAAGTCGCTGGGCTGCACCCAGAAGGCGGGCTCCAGCCAGGTGGTGGACGTGCTGAAGTATGGCGAGCGGCTGAAGACGCCGGGACTGAATCTGCTGAGCGCGCCGGGCAACGACGCGGTCGCCACCAGCGCGCTGGCGGGCGCGGGCTGCCATATGGTGCTGTTTAGCACTGGACGCGGCACGCCCTACGGCGGCTTTGTGCCGACGGTGAAGCTGGCGACCAACTCGCCGCTGGCGGAGAAGAAGCCGCACTGGATCGACTTTAACGCCGGTCGTCTGCTGGAAGGAATGAGCATGGATGCGCTGCTGGAGGATTTCGTCGACACCATCGTGGCGATTGCCAGCGGCGAGCTGACCAACAACGAGAAGAACGATTTCCGCGAGCTGGCGATTTTTAAAAGCGGCGTGACGTTATAGCTGAGCTACAGAGCACAGGCGCTGATGTCGCTGTTTCAGACGGCGCAAAAGCTCAGAGAGCGGGTGGCATGGAACGAAGAGCAAAGCGTCCCGCGACAGGGATGTCGCGGGCCGAGCGAGCAGGGATGCGTAAAGCGACTTTGCGATCGGTCCATGCCACCCGCGACGGCACCCAGCGAAAAGACAGCAATGGCGACCTTTATGGTCGCCATTTTGTTATCAAGCCCGGCTGGTTTCGCGCTCGGCTTCCGCCTGACAAACCGCCGCGGTAAACAGAATATCGGTCGAGGAGTTCAGCGCCGTTTCGGCGGAATCCTGCAGCACGCCGATAATAAAGCCGACCGCGACCACCTGCATCGCCAGATCGTTAGGAATGCCGAACATATTGCAGGCGACCGGGATCAGCAGCAGCGAACCGCCCGCCACGCCGGATGCGCCGCAGGCGCACAGCGATGCCACCAGACTCAGCAGTATCGCCGTTGGTACGTCGACGCTGATCCCCAGGGTATGCACCGCCGCCAGCGTCAGCACGGTAATGGTGATGGAAGCACCCGCCATGCTGATGGTGGCGCCCAGCGGAATCGACACTGAATAAGTGTCTTCATCCAGGTTCAGACGTTTCGCCAGCGCCATATTCACCGGAATATTGGCCGCCGAGCTGCGGGTAAAGAAGGCGGTCACGCCGCTTTCGCGCAGGCAGGTAAACACCAGCGGATAAGGGTTGCGGCGAATCTTGCTGTAGACCAGCAGCGGATTCACCACCAGCGCCATCAGCAGCATACAGCCCAGCAGCAGCGCCAGCAGATGCGCATATTGCCACAGCGCGCCGAAGCCGGTAGAGGCCAAAATCGACGCTACCAGGCCGAAAATGCCGATCGGCGCGCAGCGGATCACGCAGCGCACCAGCCAGGTTACGGCGTTTGAGGCGTCATTAAGCAGGTCGCGCGTAGTCTGTGAGCTATGACGGAACGCCAGGCCCAGACCAATCGCCCATACCAGAATGCCGATATAGTTGGCCTGCATCAGCGCGGTGATGGGGTTCGCTACCATGCTCATCAGCAGGCCGCGCAGCACCTCGGTAATACCGGACGGCGGCGTGATTTCGGTGGTGCCTACGGCCAGCGTCAGCGTCTGCGGCACCAGATGGCTAAACACCACCGCGACCACCGCCGCGAAAAAGGTGCTCAGCAGGTAGAGCGCGATAATGGGTTTGATATTGGTCTTCTGGCCCTGCTGGTGATTCGCAATCGAGGCGATCACCAGCATCAGCACCAGCAGCGGTGCAACGGCTTTCAGCGCGCTGACGAACAGCTCACCTAGCAGGCCAACGGCCAGTGCGGCATCCTTCGAGACCCAGGCCAGCGCTACGCCAGCCACCAGTCCTACCATAATTTGTTTCACCAGACTTCCTGCGAACAGGGCGCCCAGACGACCGGAAAGTGAGTTCTGCATAATTGTTCTTTAGGTTGTAGCGGTATGTGGCTTCAGAGGGCGTCGATTAACGCGCCTGAAGCGGTTTGCCCGGCGGAGTATAAGGAAAAGAGCGGGCGAAGAAAGAGATAATTCTGTCGGTGCGAGGGCGATCGGATTTCTATTATGCTGTATGAAGAGAGTGTGACAGAGCGATGAAATGTCGCATCCGGGGCTGGCAAAATAAAACAGGGGCATTACCTGCCCCTGTAGCGGATTATTGCGAGAGTTTTTTCTGGTCGCTTTTGCGATTCACCCAGGCGTTGATCAACAGGGTTGAACCGAGGATCACGCCGACAACGCCCAGCGAGATCGCCACCGGAATATGGTAGAACTCGACGATCAACATTTTAATGCCGATAAAGACCAGCACGATCGCCAGGCCATATTTGAGCATCGAGAAACGCTCGGCGACGTTGGCCAGCAGAAAATACATCGCGCGCAGGCCGAGGATAGCGAACAGGTTAGAGGTCAGTACGATAAAGGGATCGGTGGTCACGGCGAAGATCGCCGGAATACTGTCGACCGCAAAAATCACGTCGCTCAGCTCTACCATAATCAGCACCAGCAGCAGCGGCGTCGCAAACAGCACGCCGTTCCTGCGGGTGAAAAACTTCTCGCCCTCTAGCTCGTCGGTCATGCGCAGATGCTTGCGCAGCCAGCGTACTACTGGCTTGTCGCCCACCGCGTTCTCATCATCTTCTTTGGAAAAGGCCATCTTCAGGCCGGTCAGCAGCAGGAAAGCGCCGAACAGATAGAGGATCCAGCTAAACTGCGTTACCAGCCAGCTGCCCGCGAAAATCATAATGGTGCGCAGCACGATGGCGCCCAGCACGCCGTAAATCAGCACGCGGCGCTGCAGCGCGGCGGGAATGGAGAAGTAGCTGAAGAGCATCAGCCAGACGAAGACGTTATCGACCGCCAGCGCTTTTTCCAGCACGTAACCGGTCAAAAATGCCAGGGTTTGCGTGGTGGCGACTTCGCGCCCGGCGCTTCCCTCGAGATACCACCAGAAGGCGGCGCTGAACAGCAGCGACACCGACACCCAAATCAGTGACCAGACGGCCGCCTGTTTAAAACTCATGGTCTGCGCGCCGCGTCGTCCCTGCAAAAAGAGATCGATCGCCAGCATAATCAGCACCACTACTGCAAAGCTGCCCCAGAGAAGAGGCGTTCCTACTGTCTGCATAGCGTTTCCTGCCCTGAAATGAAAAACGGCTGAAGTCAGAAGACGTCAGCCGCTTTACAGGGATGTAAGCAAACCTCGCCTTCCGGCAAGGTCTCACTTACAACGCAGAATCAGATTCCGGGTTGCCTGACGACCGGATGCTTACGCACCGTAATGACGATCGTGCAGCTTACAAGTTACTCCCCTTTGCTGTCCGTTAAGATAGGCGCTGGCCATGAAAGAGGCAAGCACAGCCATTCATATTTAGACATATTTACACAGCCGGCTCGTCGGCCGGGAAAACCACGCCGGTCTGACGGCGGATTTCGGTCAGCAGCGCGGCGGTAATACGCGAGGTTTCAAGGCCTGGATGCTCGATATGACGCTGGCGCACCAGCTGCACAAAACTCTGGGCCTCATAAAGCATGGTATTGATATGCTGCGGCTGGCTGAGATCCTGCACCTGAGCGGCGCTCTGGCGCGGCACCAGGCTGACCGACTGCATCTCCGACAGCTTTTCGATCAGCAGCGAGCCCGCTTCGCCCTGAATCTCGCTGGCAATGCGCGAGTCGCTGACCTTGGAGTGCAGCAGCGTAACGTCGAAATCGCCATAGTCGAGCAGCACGCTGCCGTGGCCGTCGACGCCGCTGGCCAGCAGCGTCGCGCTCGCTTTTACCGCCTGCGGCGCGCCCCACAGCGCCACCGCCGTCGCCAGACAGTAGTAGCCGATATCCATGATCGAGCCGTTTGACCAGCGCGGATTAAAGGTATTGGGATTCTCGCCGTCAAGGTAGCGCTGATAGCGCGACGAATACTGACAGTAGCTGAACAGCGCCTTGCGCAGCGGCCCGATGGCGGGCAGCGCCTGCTGCAGCTGCGCGAAATTAGGCAGGCTGGCGGTTTTAAACGCCTCGAACAGTACCACCTGGTGCTGCCGGGCGCAGGCGATCATCCGCTCCGCCTCATGCAAGTTGGAGGCGAGCGGCTTTTCGCAGATAACGTGCTTGCCGTGCGACATAAACAGCAGCGCCTGCTCGCAGTGGAGTGCATTCGGGCTCGCCAGGTAAACCGCATCGATAAGATCGGAGGCGGCCAGCGCCTCCAGCGAGGTAAAGAGATGTGAACAGGGATAGTCTGCGGCAAAGGTTTCCGCCTGATGCTGCGAACGCGAATAGATGGCGTTCAGGCGCAGATGGCCGGTTTCGTGCGCGGCATCGATAAACTGGCGCGTTATCCAGTTGGTTCCCACAATAGCAAAACGGATCACGTCGGCTCTCCTGCGGCAAATAGCGGCAGAGTAACACGGCCGGCACCGGGCGCAAGCGCTGATAGTAAAGGCAATTTAATTATGCGATCCGCCTTCCAGTCAGGTACAAGCGACAGATTCCGGGAGGTAAAGAGCACATGTTGTTTAGAGGTGAAAAGCGATGCGTTTGCCAGAAGGCAATTCTACATCCAGGCTGAGCTTGCCCCCCATTGCCTCAATGTAGCGCTTAAGTGTTGCTATCTTAAGCTCGTTGCCGCGTTGCTCTAGCTGAGTAATCGCGGGCTGGCTGATGCCCATCGCTTCCGCAACGCTTTTTTGCGACAGTTGCAGCTCCTCTCGCATCATCTGTAAGCCGGTTTCGAGCACCATCTCGTCTGCCATATCGCGTATGCGCTGCTGGCTTTCCGCTGAGCGTGCGGCAATAGCGTCATCAAGCGTTCTCATCGTTTCCCCTTCAGGTTGTTCAGGTGCGCCGTGAATTCATCGTCGGCAATACGTATCATGCGCGGGTAAAAATTTTTATCATTGCTTTTATCACCTGCGCAAAGGATGACCGCTCTGCGTACGGGATCAAACGCGAAAAAAGCGCGTACCGGCTTTCCAGCATATTAAATACGAAGTTCTTTCATATTCTTGTGTCGCGATCCATTCACCGAATCTGCATAAGGCCGAGGCAGCACAGGTCCGTACGTCCTGAGGTTGATAAGATCGGCAAGGATTTTTTCCTGTAAAGCCTCTTCCTGTTCTTCGAACCACGCATCGAATACCTTACCGAAAAGCACAGTCCACATAGAATATCCTTATAAGCTGTAGCTTATAAAAATGCTATAAGCTACAGCTTATAAAAGCAAGAGGCACGACATGATGGTTCATCGCCAGTCCATCCAGCCTTTGCAAGTGAGTCGCCTCTCATGCTTCACGCCAGCCTCCTTGTTACGTTTTATGATATATATCCCGCAAGAGGGAACCGCGCGATAGTGACGGCGACTGGCTGAAAAAGGTGGAGAACGCGCTTGAAAGGAAGTAAACACGCACTGAACTGGACCACGCTGCTGGTGGCGATCCCGGTCGGACTGGCGGCGTCGCTGGTGACGCTGGCGTTCCGCGGCGTTATCGAGCTGATCAACCGTTTGCTGTTCAACAGCGGCAGTGAGATTACCGTGGCGATGCACGTCTGGCCATGGATCTTCTGGCCGCTGCTGGTGGGCGCGGGCGGCGTGCTGGCGGGTTTTTTCCTGCGCTACGCGGTGAGCATCGAACAGCAGCAGACGGTAAAGACAGACTACCTGGAGGTGATTAACGCGCGGCTCGACGCGGTGCCGACCCGCACCTCGCTGTTTCGTGCGCTCTCCTCTATCGCCAGCATCGGCTCGGGCGCCTCTATCGGTAAAGAGGGGCCGATGGTGCAGCTCTCCGCGCTGTGCGGCAGCGTGCTGGGCCGCTGGATCCCCGCCTCGCTCAACCTGAAAAACAGCGACGTGGTGGCGATGGCCGCCGCCGCCGGACTTTCATCGGTCTACCACGCGCCGCTGGCGTCGGCGATTTTCGTGGCTGAAATCGCCTTCGGCATTTCGGCGCTGCAGCGCCTGATCCCGCTGGTGATCGCCTCGTCGGTCGCCGTGATGGCCATGTGGTCGCTGGGCTTCCGCAACGCGCTCTATCCGCTGGCGGACGCCAGCTTTCAGATGGACGTAAGCAGCCTGCTGCTGACGGTTGTCATTGGCCTGGCCGCCGGGCTGGCGGGCTGGCTGCTGATTAAGCTTATCGCGCGCAGCAAAGCGCTGTTCGGCCATATCCGTTCGCTGCCGCTGCGGCTGGGCGCCGGTGGGCTGGCGGTCGGGCTGCTGGCGCTGATCTCCACCGATATCCTGGGCAACGGCTACGAAGTGATCGTTAAAATCATGGCGGGCGACTATCTGCTGCCGGGCCTGCTGCTGCTCTTGCTGCTGAAGACGCTGGCGACCACGCTGTCGGTCGGCTCCAACGCGGTGGGCGGTCTTTTTACGCCGTCGCTGCTGATCGGCGCGCTGCTCGGCGTGGCGCTGGCGACGCTGGGCGCAGCGCTGCATCTGCCGCTCGGCAACCTGCTGCTCTACGCGGCCATCGGCATGGCGGCTGTGCTGGCTGCCGTCAGTCAGGCGCCGCTGATGGCGATCCTGATGGTGCTGGAGATGACCCTCAACAGCTCGCTGCTTTTTCCGGTGATGATCGCCGCCGTGCTGGCATCGATGGTGGTCTATCGCCTGCAATCCGCCAGCACCTATCCGGTGGTCGGCAACCACTTTAACCGCTCGGAGGCGAAATATGACTTCGACAATATGCGCGTGGCGGAGCTGATTATTCCGGGGGCGGCGCTGCAGCCGCAGGAGTCAGTCGGGCAGGCGCTGGCGGTCAGCTCGCTGAAGCGCGAGCGCTACGTCTACGTGATTAACGCGGCGGGCGCTTTTCTCGGCGTGGTCTCGATCCACGATATCGCGCGTAAGGTGCTGGCGCAGGAGATCACGCTGGATTCGCCGGTCTCTACGGTCATGGACGACAACTTTCCTTTTGTCTACCAGAGCCAGAGCATGCGCGAAGGCTGGGAGGCGTTCGCGCGCGTGACGCTGGAGCGCCTGCCGGTGCTGAATAATCCGCAGGAGAAGCGCTTTCTCGGCGCGCTGACCAAAACCAGCCTGATCCAGAAAGCGCAGGAGTTCCTTTAGGCCGCGTTGCCGCGCATCGCCTGATCCGTCATCCAGAGCCGGGCGTCGAACTCCAGCTGATGGTAGTCCGGCTCCATATGGCAGCAGAGCTGATAGAACGCCTTGTCGTGATCTTTCTCTTTCAGGTGCGCCAGCTCGTGCACCACGATCATGCGCAGGAAAGGCTCGGGGGCGAGGCGGAAAAAGGTCGAGACGCGGATCTCCGCTTTGGCCTTGAGGTTGCCGCCCTGAACGCGTGAAACGGCCGTATGCAGGCCCAGCGCGTGTTTCATCACCTTGATTTTATTGTCCCAGATGACTTTGCTGATCGGCGGCGCGTTGCGCATAAAGCGATTTTTCAGCGCCTGGGTATAGTCATATAACGCTTTATCGCTAACGATATTGTGGGTGTCGGGATAGCGCTGCTGCAAAAAAGCGCCAAGCTTTTCATGTTTGATCAGCGTCTGAACCTGCTGAAGGATGTTCTCAGGATAACCCTGCAGATAGATGAGTGAGGACATTAGGGATTCCCGGCGAAAGACAGTATACTGCGCCCCCTTTTTAGGGCGTAAAACAGCCAGATTGTACCAGCCGGAGAATTCATGAGCCAACTTGAACTAGCGGATCGCACCCTGATCCTGCATCGTTTTCCGCAAATGCGTGAAGAGAGCCCGCTTCAGGCGTGGGATGCGGCAGATGAATATTTGCTGCAGCAGACGCTGCCGGAAGGGCCGATCCTGGTGTTCAACGACAGCTTCGGCGCGCTCACCTGCGCGCTCAATCCGCGTCCGGTCTGGCACGTCAGCGACTCCTGGCTCAGCCAGCAGGCGACGCGGCAAAACCTGCGCCTGAATGAACTTGACGACGGCGAAGTGCGCTTTCTCAGCAGCCTCGACCCGCTGCCCGCCGCGCCGGCCGCGGTGCTGATCAAGGTGCCGAAAACCCTGGCGCTGCTGGAGCAGCAGCTGCGCGCCCTGCGCGAGGTGGTGACCGCTGATACGGTGATCCTGGCGGCGGCGCGCGCTAAAGAGATCCATAACTCCACGCTGCAGCTGTTCGAGAAGATCCTCGGCGACACGCGCACCTCGCTGGCGTGGAAAAAAGCGCGTCTGATCTACACCCAGTTCAGCGCGCCGACGCTGGCGCCGCAGGCGGCGACCACCGTCTGGCCGCTGGACGAGACGCCTTATCAGATCCACAACCACGCCAACGTCTTCTCGCGCACCTCGCTGGATATCGGCGCGCGCCTCTTTATGCATCACCTGCCGGAAAATATCGAAGGCGAGATCGTCGATCTCGGCTGCGGCAACGGGGTGATTGGCCTGATGGCGCTGGAGAGCAATCCGCAGGCGGAAGTGCATTTTCTTGACGAGTCTTACATGGCGGTGGCGTCGAGCCAGCTCAACGTCGAGGTGAACCGCCCGCAGGATGTGACGCGCTGCGTCTTTCGCGTCAACAACGTGCTGAGCGGCTATCCGTCAGACCGTCTGCACGCGGTGCTCTGCAACCCGCCGTTCCATCAGCAGCACGCCGTCACCGATCACCTGGCGTGGCAGATGTTCCGCGACGCCAAACGCTGCCTGCAGTACGGCGGCGAGCTGCGCATTGTCGGCAACCGCCACCTCGACTATCACCACAAACTGAAAAAACTGTTCGGCAACTGCACGCTGGTGGCCTCGAACCAGAAGTTCGTGGTGCTGCGCGCGGTGAAGATGCGCTGATCAGATAGTCAGCGCGAGCTGCACCGCCTGGGCGATCGCCCGGCGGGCATCCAGCTCCAGCGCCACGTCGGCGCCGCCGATAAGGTGAACGCTTTTGCTGTGGGCGCGCAGCGCCGCCTCCAGCTCGCGCTGCGGCTCCTGACCGGCGCAGATAATGACGTTATCCACTACGACTCTCTCTACTGCGCCGTCGCGGCGCAGCAGCAGCCCCTCATCGTCGATCGCCAGATACTCGACGCCGCCCCACATGCGCACGCCGCGCGCCTGCAGCGTGGCGCGATGGATCCAGCCGGTGGTTTTGCCCAGACCCGCGCCCGGTTTGCCTGGTTTGCGCTGCAGCAGCCAGATGGCGCGCGTAGCAGGCTGCGGCTCGGCGTGCGTCAGGCCGCCGCGCTGCGCCAGCGTCAGGTCGATGCCCCATTCGCGGCAGAAGCTTTCGCTGGTCTGCGCTTCTGCCGGCTGAGAGAGGTACATGGCGGTATCGAAGCCGATGCCGCCTGCGCCGATAATGGCGACGCGGCTGCCCACCGGCTTTTTGTCGCGCAGCACCTCAAGATAGCTGAGCACGCTCGGATGATCGATGCCGGGAATCGCCGGCGTGCGCGGCTGAATGCCGGTTGCCAGCACCACCTCGTCCGCCTCGGCCAGATCCGCCGCCGTCACCCGACAACCGGTTTGCAGCTCGACGCCGGCCGCGGCAAGCTGGTGAGCAAAGTAGCGCAGGGTTTCGCTAAACTCCGCTTTGCCCGGGATCTGGCGCGCGATGTTGAACTGGCCGCCGATGGCGTCAGCAGCTTCATAGAGTTGCACCCGATGGCCGCGCTGCGCCGCCTGCAGCGCGAAGGCCATGCCTGCCGGACCGGCGCCCACCACCGCGATAACCTTCGGTGCGGCGCAGGGCGTTACCGGCATCAGGGTTTCGTGGCAGGCGCGCGGGTTCACCAGACAGGAGGTGATCTTGCCGACAAAGATCTGGTCGAGGCAGGCCTGGTTGCAGGCGATGCAGGTATTGATGCTCTCCGCCGCGCCGCGCGCCGATTTGCTGACGAAGGCGGCGTCGGCGAGAAACGGACGCGCCAGCGACACCATATCGGCGCAGCCGCTCTGCAATAGCTGCTCGGCCACCTGCGGATGGTTGATGCGGTTGGTGGCGATCACCGGCACCGAAACATGCTGACGCAGCCGCCGCGCCGCCGAAGCGAAGGCCGCGCGCGGCACCGAAGTGGCGATGGTGGGAACGCGCGCTTCGTGCCAGCCGATGCCGGTATTGAACAGGGTAACGCCGCTTTTCTCCAGCGCGGTCGCCAGCGTCAGTGTCTCTTCCAGCGAGCTGCCGTCTTCCACCAGATCCAGCATCGACAGGCGGAAAATCACAATAAAGTCGCGGCCCACGGCGTCGCGCACCGCGCGGGTGACGGCCAGCGCGAACGCCTGGCGGCGCGGCGCGTCGCCGCCCCAGCGGTCGCTGCGCTGGTTGGTGCGCGGCGCTAAAAATTGATTAATCAGGTAGCCTTCCGAGCCCATGATCTCTACGCCGTCATAGCCCGCGCGCTGCGCCAGCCGCGCGCAGCGTGCGAAATCGTCGATGGTTTGCAGGATCGCCTGCTCACTCATCTCCTGCGGCAGATAAGGATTAATCGGCGCCTGGATCGCCGTGGGCGCCACCAAATCCTGCTGGTAGCTGTAGCGGCCGGTATGCAGGATCTGCAGAGCGATTTTGCCGCCTTCCGCATGTACCGCGTCAGTGATCTGGCGGTGCCAGCCGCACTGTTTCGGCGAGACCAGCGTCGCGCCATGCTTCATCGCCACGCCCTGGGCATTGGGCGCGACGCCGCCGGTGACGATCAGCGCGACGCCTTCGCGCGCGCGCTCGCCATAAAATGCGGCAAGGCGCTGGGCGCCGTCGGCATGCTCTTCCAGTCCGGTATGCATCGAGCCCATCAGGAAGCGGTTGCGCAGCTGCGTAAACCCCAGGTCGAGCGGGGCGAACAGGGCAGGGTAGGCGTGACTCTTCACGGCGGCATCACTCAGGTAAGTGGTCGGATGAGTGTAATGTAGCTGCCGTGATGTTAAAAAAAAGTGAAAGTTTACCGCGCTGTGAGGCGCATCATAAAAGCGAGCCTTAGCCGCCTCGACGGCGTATCCATGAGAAGCGCGACTGATAGCCGCTATTGAAGTGGGTGTTGCGGCGATAGCTGGAGCCGGTTTCCGCCATGCAGTAGGTGCAAAAGCTGACGTTTTCGATGTTCGCCGCCGGCACGCCCGCCTCTGTCAGTCTTAGCGTCGCCAGCTGCGGCAGATCGAACCAGACGCCGTTGCGGGTCGCCTTCGCCTGCGGCCTGACGGCGAGTGGATTGTGTGGCTGCTCGCGGTGCCAGCAGGGCGGCTGCGATCCGGAGAGCGTGGGCGCGACGGCGCTCAGCATCTCCTCGCCCAGCTCATAGCAGCAGGGCGCGATGGCTGGCCCAATGGCGACATAAAGACCCTCCGGCGAGCTGCCCGTTTCGCACAGCCTGTCGACGGCGCGCTCCAGCACGCCCGCCAGCGTGCCTTTTAGCCCGGCATGCACCGCCGCCACGCGCCGCTGTTGCGTATCGGCAATCAGCACCGGCAGGCAGTCGGCGGTATAGACCGCGACCGGCCGGGCGCCCAGTCCGATAATCCCGTCGGACTCGCAGCTTTTCGGCGGCACGTTGGCTTCGTCATCCACCACCGTGGCGCTGTGGCGCTGACGGCCGTAAGCGACATCGTCGGGCGGCGCTTCGCCTGCGGGCTGAAAGGCATAGTCAACCCACTCCAGCGCATCAAGCAGGGTAGAGCGTACGCGGATTCCCATATGAATCTCCTCTGAGGCGTTTGGCTGCATTCAGCTTAGGTTAACTGCTACATTTTTAAAGCGTTACCTCTTCCCACTTTCGGCTTAAGGATAACAGGATGAAAATGACCGCAACGCTGCTGACCAGCGGCCTGATGGCGCTGATGCTGTCGGGCTGCGCCTCGCAGACAACGCAACATGCGCAGCAACAGCTCGGCCAGCAGTCGGTGCTGGCTCTGAACTGGTTCCAGCAGTCCGGCGAGTATCAGGCGCTGACGTGGCAGGCCTTCAACGGCGCGCGGCTGGCGTTCGACGCCGCGCCGTCGCTGACTGGCAAGCCCAAGGCGGTAATCGTCGATCTCGATGAAACTATGATCGACAACAGCGCCTACAGCGCCTGGCAGGCGAAAAACGGCCAGCCGTTCAGCGCGCAAAGCTGGTCGACGTGGACCCAGGCGAAGCAGGCGCTGGCGGTGCCCGGCGCGGTCGATTTCGCCCGCTACGTCACCTCGCACGGCGGCACGCTGTTCTACGTGTCGAACCGCGACCAGAAAGATTTCGACGCCACCGTCGCCAGGCTGACACAGCTCGGCTTCCCGCAGGTCACGCCGCAGACCGTGCGCCTTAGCACCGGCAGTTCTAACAAGCAGGCGCGTTTCGACGCCATCAAGGCAGCGGGCTACAACGTGGTGCTCTACGTCGGCGATAACCTCAACGATTTCGGCGCGTCGACCTGGCATCAGGGCAACGCGCAGCGTCGCGCCTTTGTCAGCCAGAACCACGCGCTGTTCGGCACCCAGTTCATCGTGTTGCCTAATCCGCTCTATGGCGACTGGGAGAGCGGCATGGCGGAAAACTACAATAAGCTGACGCCGCCGCAGCAGCTCTCAACGCGCGATGCGCAGCTGAAAGCGTGGAACGGTAAATAATTCGTCAAGCGAAAGAGCCTGCGTCAGCAGGCTCTGCTTTTTATCCGCCGATATTTACGTTTACAGGTAACTATTTTGCTGCAAACTAATTTAATTATCTCTTACTTTCAAAACCACCTTTATTAAGTTTATTACGCTGCCTTTTTTGCCAGCAGCCAGTGTTAATCGCTATTGGTTAAAAAATTAATTCGGATTTTTCTGTAATAAAGTACCGCTGGTAACTGAGCGTGTGTAAAAGCCAGCGCAGCTGGAATGTCATTATTTGTCAGCAGAAAGAGCTTTTAAATAATAAGGTTATTTCAATGCATTGATAATAATAATTTTTAATGGTTATCCCCGCATCGCTTAAATCAGGCGTACTTAAATAGTTTTACCTTAAATTTACCTCTGCTGAATTATTCCTTACAAAAAGCGGGCCGCCCTGGCCTGGAGAAAAATTACGGATGCGTAATTAATCATAAACGTCTATAAACAATTTCTGTGATCAACTGCGTTATTTCTTAAACCGACGCCGGCTAACTGTGAGCCGGTTCACCGCCTTGTTCGCCTGAATATTCGATCCCCGGTTGTTGAGAGAGACGATTGTGACGACACTGAAACCTTTATTAGCGAAAAATCGCAGCTGGGCGCTCCAGCGCCGCGAGCGTAATCCTGACTATTTTGAAAAATACCTCCATCAACAAAAACCGCATTCACTCTGGATTGGCTGTTCAGACAGCCGCGTACCGGCCGAAGTCCTGACCGGCTCGCATCCTGGCGAACTCTTCGTTCATCGCAATATCGCCAACATGGTGGTCGACGGCGATGACAACCTGATGAGCGTGCTGCAGTACGCCATCATCTATCTTGGCGTAAAACGCATCGTGCTGTGCGGCCACTACGGCTGCGGCGGCGTTCAGGCGGCGCTTGACCTGCCGCAGAGCCCGCTGGCGTACGAAGACTCGGCGCTGGCGCGCCGTATCGCCGCGCTGCGTCAGGCATTGGGAAACGAACTGCCCGATGAGCCGCAGCCAGCAGCGGAGACGCTGAACCGGCTGGTGGAAGTTAACGTGCTGGCGCAGTTCGCCCGTCTCGCCGCTGCCGCGCCGGTGCGCGACGCGTGGCGCGCGGGCCAGACATTAGATCTGTTCGGCTGCGTTTACGATCTGCAGTCGGGCCACCTTAAAGAGTTAATCCAGCAATCAGCAGAGGAATCTTCGCCATGAATGTGAATACGCTTCGTCAGGATATTCCTGCCGGCCTGGTGGTTTTTCTGGTGGCGCTGCCGCTCTGTCTGGGCATCGCACAGGCGAGCGGACTGCCGCCGTTCGCCGGCCTGCTGACCGGGGTGCTCGGCGGGCTGCTGGTTACCGCGCTCAGCCCGTCGCGCTTTGCCGTCAGCGGCCCGGCGGCGGGTCTGGTGACGATCGTCGTCGCCTCTATCGAGACGCTCGGCAGCTTCAGCGCTTTTCTTACCGCGCTGGTGCTGGCTGGCCTGATGCAGTGCGGCCTCGGCCTGCTGCGCGCCGGCCGTTTTATCTCGCTGGTGCCGGGCAGCGTCATTAAAGGCATGCTGGCGGCTATCGGCATTTTGCTGATTATCCAGCAGATCCCGGTGGCGTTCGGTATCGAGGGCGATGCCGGTCTGGCCGGATTCGCCAGCGGCGCCGCGACCTTTTCCGCGCCCGCCATGCTGGTCGCCGGCGGCAGTCTGGCGATCCTCTGGCTCTGGACCACGCCGCTGGTGAAAAAGGCGGGCGTGCTGGGCTGGATACCCGGTCCGCTGGTGGCGGTGCTGTTCGGCTGCGCCGCCACGGTATTCGGCGGACAGTGGATGCCGGAGATGGCGGCTCAGCTGTCGCGCATCGCGCTGCCGGAGTTCGACAGCCTCTCCGCGCTGGCGGCGCAGCTGGAGAGTCCGGCCTGGAACGCGTGGCAAAATCCGTCGGTCTGGGTGGTGGCGGTGACGCTGGCGCTGGTCGCCAGCCTGGAGACGCTGCTGAGCCAGGAGGCGCTGAAGAAGCTGCGCCCGCAGAATCCGCCGCCGTCGCCCAATCGCGAGATGTTTGCGCAGGGGATCGGCAATCTCAGCGCCGGCCTGCTGGGCGCCATGCCGATTACCGCGGTGATCGTGCGCAGTTCGGTGAACGTCAGCACCGGCGCGCAGACCAAGCTCTCTATTCTGATCCACGGCGTGCTGCTGCTGATCTGCGGACTCTGGTTCAGCGATATGCTGAACGCCATTCCGCTGGCCAGCCTGGCGGCGGTATTGCTCTATACCGGCTATAAGCTGGCGACGCCGCGCCTGTTTGTGGAGCAGTTCCGTATGGGCGCACAGCAGTACGTGCCGTTCCTCGCCACCATCGGCGGTATTATCCTGTTCGGCATGCTGGCAGGCATCGGCATCGGTCTGGCGACGCAGATGCTTTACAGCCTCTACAAGAGCCACCGCAACGCGCTGCAGCTGACGCGCTATGACGATCACTATGTGCTGCGCTTTCAGCAGAATCTGACCTTTCTGCACAACCCGAAACTGCAGGGGCTGCTGGCGGAGATCCCGGAGAACAGCGTGGTGATCGTGGATCACGATAACGCCGAGTATCTGGATCCCGACGTGAAGGCGGTGCTGAAGGATTTCGGCGACAACGCAGATAAGCGCGGCATTCGCCTCAGCCAGTGGCCGGTGGCGGTGAAGTAAAAGAGGGATTCGCCTGTTAGGCACCCGCTAGTTTGACTCAGTTGCTGTCTGAAAAATCGGATATCTCGGATAGCCGATTTTTTTATTTAAGGCATAATTTTCGCGCCGTAAGCCAGACGGCGCAGCCCAGATTGCGAGTAGCGTCGATCTCTGCCGTTTATTCACTGAATTGCCCAGGCGGCGAATGCGGTTTAATGGCGTGCGACAATCGTCCGAAACAGGCAGGGAGCGGGGAAATTACAGGCTACAGGGTTCAGACCTATGCGCGTTAAGCTGTTTGCAGAGCACAACACCACAATAAATCTCCTCTCGCTGTTTCTGATCACCCTGCTGTTTTGCTTTTTGGGCAGCCATCTGCGCGTGCCTGCGGAGCTTTCTCTCTTCTGGCCGGTAAACGCCATCGCCGCCGCCGTCATCGTTCGGCATCCCTGGCTGCATCGCATTCGCTACTATCTTGCCAGCTTCGCCGCCATGGTGGTGAACGACACCCTCTTTTCCGGCTGGGCGTGGCCCGCCGTGACGCTTAACGTCGCCAACCTGCTGTTTATCATTATCTCCGTCTCGATGCTGGTGAAGCACTACCTGCGCGACTCCGACCGCAGGCAGATCAGCAACGCGCTGCGCATCTTTCCCGCCTGCCTGCTGGCCGCCTTTGCCTGCGCCACCTGGGGCGGGCTGGCGCAGGATTTAAGCTTCGACACCCGCTTCGCCACCGCCTGGGGCGACTGGTTCAGCGAACAGTTCTCTACCGGCGTGATGCTGCTGCCGTTCCTGCTGGCGCGTAACTGGCGCGGCCTGTCGTTTACCGCGCTGCTCTCGCCGGGCAAATGGCTGCCGCTGCTGAGCGTGGTGCTGTCGCTGGCGGTCGGGGCGATGATGGGCGGCGCCGGCAGCCTGACTTTTCCGGTTCCGGCGCTGATCTGGTGCGCCATCGTCTTGCCGATCCCGGTCACCAGCCTGGTGATCCTGCTGACCGGCATCAGCGAAATCGTGCTGGTATCGCACGGCGTCATGAACATTCAGGGCAACGATAACCTGCTGCATTTAAGTCATCTCACCTCGGCGCGTCTCGGCGTCGCCACCGTCGCCATCAGCCCGCTGATCGTCGCCGTCAGTATGGATGCGGTACGTCAGCTTAATCAGCGTCTCGCGCTGCGCGCCAACTACGATTTTCTTACCCAGCTGCTGTCGCGCTCCGGGCTGTATGAAAGCCTGAAAGAGGAGCCGTTCTCGGCGCAGCGCAACGTTGGCGTCATCCTGCTGGATGTCGACTATTTCAAAGCCATCAACGACAACTTCGGTCATGACGCCGGCGACGGCGTGCTGGAGGAGATTGCGCGGCGCATGCAGCAAGTGGTGGGCCAGCAGGGGCGCATCTGCCGCTTCGGCGGGGAAGAGTTTGCCATCGTGCTGTTCGACGCGCGTCCTGAGCGCCTCTACCAGCTGGCGGAAGCGGTGCGACAGGCGATCGGCAAAGAGAAGTTCTGGCTGCAGGGCAATACCGTTACCGTCACCGTCAGCCTGGGGCTGGCGCAGGGCAAGGCGGGCGAAGAGCGCGACTGGCACAGCCTGGTCAACCAGCTGATCTCCGCCGCGGATAAAAACCTCTATCTCTCCAAGCGCAACGGGCGCAATCAGACCACGCCCGCCTTCAGAACCCTTGCGCTGGCCACCAGCGACGTGGCGTAACGCGACGCTTCGCGACTAAACGCTGCTTTTCAGCTGGCTGGTTTGCTGATGGCGCTCCAGCGCCAGCTCAATAAGGCGGGTAATCAGATCGCGATAGCTCAGTCCCGCCGCCTGCCACAGCTTGGGATACATGCTGATATTGGTGAAGCCGGGCAGGGTATTCACCTCGTTGACGATAATCTCGCCCGCTTCCGTCAGGAAAACGTCGACGCGCGCCATTCCGCTGCACTCCAGCGCCTGAAACGCCTTAATCGCCACGGCGCGGATCGCTTCGCTGTGCGCGTCGTCGATAGCGGCAGGCACCTGCGTCTGCGCGCCGGTTTCGCTGATATATTTGGTCTCGTAGGAGTAGAAGGCGTCGTGCACCACCACTTCGCCGCACGGGCTCGCCTGCGGATCGTCGTTGCCCAGCACTGCACACTCGATCTCGCGGCCTTTGATGCCGGTTTCAATCAACACCTTGCGATCGAAGGTAAAGGCGAGATCCAGCGCGCGGTCGAAGTCGTCGACGCTGTCGACTTTGCTGACGCCCACTGAAGAGCCCTGATTGGCCGGTTTGATAAACAGCGGCAGGCCGAGCTGCGCGACGATCTCCGCCGCCTGAATACGCGACCGCTGCGCCTGCGTGACGCTAATCCAGGGTGCGACCTGCAGCCCGGCGTCGCGCAGCAGACGTTTGGTGAAGTCTTTATCCATGCTGACCGCCGAGCCGAGCACGCCAGAGCCGACAAAAGGCAGCGACGCCACGCGCAGCAAGCCCTGCAGCGATCCATCTTCGCCGAGCGTGCCGTGCACGATAGGGAAAATCACATCGATCTGCGACAGCGCATGACCGCTCTGACGGGCGATCACCTGCTGCTGCGACGCGCCAGGCACCAACGCCACGCTTTCGCCAGCGCGGTTAAGCGCGATGAGCGCCGGATCTTGCGCGTTGATGAGAAAGTTCGAGGCGTCGTTAAGATGCCACTGACCCTGTTTATCAATGCCTAACAGCACCGGCTCGAAACGCGTTTTATCGATCGCATCAAGGATATTTTTAGCCGACTGTAACGATACTTCGTGCTCGGCCGATTTGCCGCCGAACACAATGCCTACCCGCAGTTTTGTCATGAGAGTTTGCCTGAAAGGATGTTGCGAAACCCACAAGATAACACGCGGATTTCGCGCTGTAACGGCGGGGCGCAGCGTAGCGTCGGCTTAATTCAGCGTCGCGGAGAGCAGGGCGCGGCACTGGGCGGCGTCGGCGCTGGCCTGCGTCTTTTGCTCAGCGCTCAGCGTCTGCCAGGCGTCCGCCACGTGCTGGCCCAGGCGCGGCTGGAAGTGAATTTTTTGCAGCGCGTAGTCGGAGTTGCCGCCTTCGATAACCGTGCGCATATCCGCCACAAAGCGGCGGCTGTCGTCATGGTGAATCGCGCAGAATACCGAGATGTAATAGGCCTCATCCTCTTTGCTGTAGTGTGGCGTCAGCCAGTACCAGCCGGCGGCTACGCAGAGCAGGATAAGGGGGATGAGAATGTTAAGTCTGAATCGCATGTATCGGTTCGGTTCGCCGGGGCGAAGCGCGGCTCCTTTAAATTAACGTCATCACCACGATGCCGGTGGGGGAAATCTCGTTCAGCGCGCACTCAAACTCCGCGTCGCCGCCGCTGATCCTGACTCGGCCGCCAGGCAGGCGCGCGAGGTTGCGCAGGCTGGCCATGCCCTCGATATCCAGCAACCATTTGCCGTCCACCACCGCCTTAAAGCTGCGGTTAACGATGTACTGCTGCTCGCCTTCAATCACCGCCAGCAGATTGCTGTGGGGCGCCACCTTATCCAGGAACAGCTTGCTCTCCAGAGTCACAAAATCGACAGGCGCGAGCTCACCATTTGTTAATTTCACTCGCTCAATATCGGTGAGGCTCTTCATCGGGTGACTTTCGCTGCCTTTTTCCGCCGTCTGCGCCTGCACCGCGCTAGGGGGATTGCCCTGGCCATAGAGGATCCAGTTCAGTTCGGCATCGGTATCGATAAGGCACTGCACCACCAGATCAGCCGGGAAAGCGTCTCTTTTATAACGCATTGCCAGGTTGCTGGAAGAGAGGCCGACATGCTCGGCATACTGCGACTTCTGTTTAAACCCATAGGCCTGAATCAGCCTGTCGAGGATAGCCCCGCCGCTCCCGTTAAAATTAGTGACTAACATTTTTGAGCTTCCTCTTGTGTTACTAACATATTTGAATTAGCATCACTGCGTTGTGAATGTTATCGCATATAACTGACATTACGTTAACTGGAGATGATGCCCTATGAGGCCTGATATTACAAATGCCATAGCTGCGCTCCTTTTATTACGGATCGGCGTAAAACGTCCCGTTTCAGCGCTTTTTATTCAGGCAGAGCGCCTCTCGCCTGCGTTTTGCGGCAGGCCCTGCACATCGGCTATAGCGACGCGCGGCATGCAGAGCGCGCCAGCGCGGGCGACAAAAACGCCCTGTTCTTTTTCTGTTAACTTTCAGCCAGCCTGATTCACTTATGATGAATAGCCATTCTGAACCTGGGGCGGCCATGAGCTTCGATGAGTTCCGCAAAAGCTGGCGGCGAATGCGGAGCGACAGCCGTAATCCAGCGCTGGTCGCCTTTAACCGGCAGAGCGAGGAATTTAAGTTCTGCGTGCTGACGCTGGCGAACCGGGAAAAACCGGGGAGCTTCCGGCTACAGGAGGTCGGCGACGCCTTTGAATCCTTCGATGAGCCGCGCCGCGCGCTGATTATCGCCGCCATGAACAAACTGGTGCGCTGGGGCAGGCTGCTGCCGCGTCCCTTTTCCGACGCCGACCAGTATCTGTCTGAGTAACTGACCTTAACCGCAAATCGATGACGTCAACCCGTCGGGCTTCCCTTTGCCCGCATTCAGGAGAGATAAGATGAAATACCCGAATCCTCACGCCGACAACGACGCGCTGAACGTTCTGCTAACCGCCGCACGCTGCGACGAACGCAGAGGCCGCGCGCAGGCGGTCGCCGATCGTCTGGCCGCGATGGCGACGCATATCGGCCGCCAGGGACTGAGCGGCGTCGAGGCCGCCGAGCTGCTCCGCTATGAAGCGCAGCGCTACCGCGATGAATCGCAGGAGCTGCGCTAATGGTCGACAGCATGGACATTGAGCAGCAGCGTCAGGCGGAGCAGCTGGCGCTCGATATCGCCGCCGTGACGCAGCGGCCGAAAGGCGTCAGTGCCTTCTTCTGCGAGGAGTGCGACAGCGCCATCCCCGAGGCGCGTCGCCGCGCCATCGGCGGCGTCTCCCGCTGCGTCGCCTGTCAGGAGATCGCCGAGCTGCGCGGCCGTCACTATCAGGGCGGCCGGTAATGCAGCGTCTCTTCTGGCCGTGGAACGCGCCGCGTCAGGCTATCGCCTCGCCATATCCCACGCACGCCGCGATGCAGCAGCGCAGTCGCGAGCTGGCGGCGTTGTCGCAGGCGTGGAGATCGCTGGAGCAACAGCCGGCGCTGGTGCAGCGCGCTATCAGGCTGCGTCACGGCCAGCTCACGCGCGAGCGCGGCCCGGCCCGCGCCGCATCTTATTTGACGACCACCTTTGTCGAGCGCCTGCTGCCGCGCGTGGAGCGGGTCAACGCGCAGTATCGGCTCGGCGCAATGCGTCGCGGCGTGGCCGCGCGGCTGAGCGGCCACGCCGCACAGGAAAAAGGCGCGGCAGAGACGGCAGGCGCGCTGTGGGAGCTGATGCGCCGCTTTAACCAGCTGCCCGATATGGCGCGCGCCGATGTCGATCGGCTGGCGGGCGATATCGCCAGCTTTATCTTTGCTGAGCTGGTGCAGCTGCACGCGCAGAATCGCGGCGAATCGGACTGGCGCTACAGCCACAGCCTCTATATGACCGCCGCGCTCCTGACCCGCGAATTCGGCCAGACGCCGCCGCTGTGGCAGAAGGTCACCACGCGCCTCTTCGCGCCGGAAGAGGTAACGCCGGCGATTATGCGTATGCAGGGAGAGACGTGGTGGAAAGGGCGGCTGCGCCGCATCGCCGCCGAATGGCGCGAGCATCTGCAGATTGCGCTGGCGCAGGTCAGCAAAACGCGTTCGCCCTACGCCAGCCGCGCGACCATTGCCGAATGGCGCGATCAGAAGCGCCGCACCCGCGACTTTTTACAGAGCATGGAGCTGGAGGACGAAGAGGGCAACCGCATCAGCCTGATCGACAAGCATGACGGCAGCGTCGCCAACCCGGCTATCCGCCGCTGCGAGCTGATGACGCGTATTCGCGGCTTTGAAAACATCTGTCATGAGATGGGTTACGTCGGCGAGTTCTGCACGCTGACCGCGCCGGCGCGCTATCACGCCACGCTCGGCAGCGGCCAGCACAACCCGAAATGGCGCGGCGCCAGCCCGGCTGAGACGCAGCGCTACCTCTGTCAGCTCTGGCAAAAGGTGCGCGCCAGACTACACCGCGAGCAGATCCGTCTGTTCGGCATTCGCGTTGCCGAACCCCACCATGACGGCACGCCGCACTGGCATCTGCTGCTGTTTATGCGCCCCCAACAGGCCGCGCAGGTGCGCCAGATCCTGACGGAGTACGCCTGCCAGCAGGAGAGCGAAGAGCTGACCAGCGAACAAGCGCGCAAGGCGCGCTTTCACACCACCGCCATCGATCCGAAGAAGGGCTGCGCCACCGGCTACATCGCGAAATATATCGCCAAAAACATCGACGGCTACGCGCTCGACGGCGAGCGGGACAGCGAGAGCGGCGAGCCGCTGCGCGACTGCGCCGCCGCGGTTTCCGCCTGGGCGGGTCGCTGGCATATCCGTCAGTTTCAGTTTGTCGGCGGCGCGCCGGTGACCGTCTGGCGCGAGCTGCGCCGTCTCACCGACGGCGAGGGGCTGCGCAAAATGAGCGACGAGCTGGCCGAAGCGCGCGCGGCGGCGGACAGCGGCGACTGGGCCGCTTACGTCAACGCCCAGGGCGGCCCGTTCGTGCGGCGCGATGCGCTGGCGGTGCGCGTCTGGTATCAACAGGCCGAAGAGCGCAACAGCTGGGGCGAAGAGATCACACGCATTAAAGGTGTCTACCTCAGCGCTGCGGGCGACGAGAAACCGCTGCTGACCCGGCTGGTGAACTGGAAGCTGGTGCCGAAGCGTAAAGCGGAGGCTGACAATCTCGAGCAGGACGCATCAGCTTGGAGTTCTGTCATTAACTGTACGCGGATATCGCGCCCGCCAGGCGTATTAGCGCGGTTAAATCATTGGCCTGATCCGGCAGTGAAAAAAAGGGCGAAACCGGCTGGCGATGGCGCTTTATACAGCCAAAATACGCCGCCCTGACGCGCTTTTTCCGCCTTTTTTACTAATTTGGCTTAGGGGTTATCACGCCAAAAAAGTTTCTATATCAATAGCCTAAAGGCAGGTCGTTCAGATCTTAATTTTCTTTATATCAGATTGCATGCTGTGCTACTGTATAGATATACAGTTATAAAATGGGGGAGGGAAAGTGGATACTGATTTACAAGAACAGGTAATGCTTGAGCGCGTCGAGCTCATTGCACGTCTGACCACTGAAGGAGTTTGCAGGGAACGCGACCGGGAAGTGGCCCTCGCTTTGATCGCCGAGATTGCCGGCGACATGATGATAAAAAACAAGGAATTTGCCGTTTCGTTCTCCGCGATACCCACCAATAAATAACAATGCAGGTATAGCGATGAGAGGCGATGGCTCGACGCATAATAAGCGGCAGATCCCACACTTTTCCTTTGACGCTCGCGCCGTCTGACGACGGCTGAACGGAAGCAATAACGGCACCCTCGGGTGCCGTTTTTTTTGCGCCGCGATCTGGCTGTTTGCCCATATCCCAGCGGGCGGGCCGGCGTTGAGCCGTCGCCCCGCAGCGAGGAGACTGGCTATGCCGGATAGCGCGCAAGCGCTGCCGCACTTAACGGCCCGAACCCGGGTCTGCCGACACCACCTCCAGCGGGGAACAACAACAGTGACGCACCATTTTAGCGTGCCCGTCCGCGGGTCCGATGGGGAGCTATCGCCATGAATATCTACGCGCTCCAGGGCGATACGGTCGATGAGATCTGCTATCGCTACTACGGCCGCACGCAGCAGGCGGTCGAGCAGGTTTACGCCGCCAATCCTGGCCTCGCCGAGCGCGGCGCCGTCCTGCCGCACGGCTGTGCGCTGACGCTGCCCGAACTGCCAGACGCGGCCACCGGCGAAACCGTCAATCTGTGGGACTGAAGATGGAGAAAACCAGCTCGCTGATTAACTACCTGGTCAGCCTGTTTCTGATGTGGCTCGGCCGCCACACCATTCAGGATATCGCTTTTCTGGTCGGCTCCGGCGTGGCGATCATTACCCTGATCGTCAACGTAGCGACCTTTTTCATCAACTGGCACTACCGCCGCAAAACCTATGAGCTTCAGCGCCGGCGCGCAGGGAGGCTGTCGTGAGCCAGACCGCGAAGCGCTGCGCCGTGGTCGCCGTGCTGGCGATCGCCGCGCTGCTGCCGCATTTTCAGACCCTGAAAATCTCCTCCGGCGGTTTGCAGCTGCTGGCCGACGCGGAGGGCTGCCGCACTTCGCCCTATCAGTGCAGCGCCGGCGTCTGGACCAACGGCATCGGCCATACCGCAGGGGTGACGCCGCAGAGCGCTGTCAGCGAGCGCCAGGCGGCGGTCAATCTGGTCGACGACCTGATACGTGTCGAACGCCAGCTCTCTCTCTGCGTGCCGGTGGCGATGCCGCAGCCGGTCTGGGACGCGCTGGCGAGCTTCGCCTTCAACGTCGGCGCCGGCGCCGCCTGCCGCTCGACCCTGGCCAGCTATCTCAATCAGCAGCGCTGGCGCGCGGCGTGCGACCAGCTGCCGCGCTGGATCTACGTCAACGGCGTGAAAAGCGCCGGGCTGACGCAGCGGCGCGAGCGGGAGCGCGCCTGGTGCCTGCGAGGCGTCCCATGATGCGCCTGTGTCTTGCGCTGCTGGCGGCGCTGCTGCTGGCGCTCGCCTTCACCGGCTGGCGCGGCGCGCAGGTCGGTGCGCAGTTACGCGAGGCGCAGCGCGCCAGCGCCGCGCTCTCCGCCGATCTCGCCAGCCGCGATCGGACCATCGCCCGCCTCAATCAGGAGGCGCAGGCGAACAGCAAACGCGAGGCGGCGCTGCGTCAGCAGCAGAGTCAGGCCAGTCGTCTCGCCCTTAACCGCGAAGTGCAAATAGCGAGGGAAACCGATGCAAACCAGGCGTTACGCGAGTGGTCTGCTGCCGCTCTGCCTGACGATCTTATCGGGCTGCACAGCCGTCCCGCCTTCGACAACGCCCACGATTATCTGGGCTGGCTGTCCGCGCGTGAACAGCTGTCCAGTGCCGGGCAACAGCCTGCAGACGCAGGGCGATCTGGCGGCAGATAACCGTCAGCTAGAGGCTGCGCTCGCGTCTTGCGGGCTGCAGATTGAAACCATTAAAGCGTGTCAGGAGCAACAGGATGCAGAAACCTCAACAGCTACGCGCGGCGCTGAGCCGCAGCGTGCCGCTGCTACAGCAAAACCCGGAGCGGCTGATCATGGCGATCGCCGCCGGAACGGTGGTGGCGACCAGCGCGCCGTCGCTCTCCTTTGAGTATCGCTACCGGCTGGAATTAACCCTCGTCGACCTGCAGCAGGATATCGAGGCCGTTATCGTGCCGCTGCTCGCCTGGCTGCGGGATAACCAGCCGGAGATGATGGGCAACGCCGAGAAGCGACGCAGCGATTTTACCTTCGCCGTCGACGCCGCCGGCGCGCTCCGCATCGGCCTGCAGCTGACCGAGCGCGTGCTGGTCACGCAGCAGGATAGCGCGCTGCAGGTCACCTTTCCCGGCGAGCCGACGCCGCCCGCTAATGACGACGCGCCGCTGCAGCTCTGGGTGCACGGCGCGCTGGTCAGCGAGTGGCAGCGCTAAAGCTGTTCTGTCATCTCTCAGCGGTCGGCGTCGCGTTGCTGGCCGCATGCACCGGAGGTAACACTAGCGACATGAACGAACATATCAGCGAAATCCTGCGCCTGCTGCGCAACCTTATCCGCATCGGCACCGTCTCGGCGGTGGATCCGCAAAGCGGGCGCTGCCGCGTACGCAGCGGCGACAATGAAACCGGCTGGCTGCCGTGGCTCAGCGCCCGCGCCGGACGCTCTCGCGCCTGGAGCGCGCCGTCAATCGGCGAGCAGGTGCTGGTGCTGAGCCTGGGCGGCGAGCTGAATACCGGCTTTATCCTGCCGGGTATTTTCTCCGACAGCCATCCTGCGCCTTCCGCCTCGGCTGATGCGCTGCACTGGGCGTTTCCCGACGGCGCGGTTATCGAGTATGAGCCGCAGAACGGCGCGCTCAGGGCGAGCGGCATTCAGACCGCTCGCCTGCAGGCGGCGACCAGCATCCTGCTCGACGCGCCGCTGGTGGAGTGCAGCGCAAAGCTGAAAACCGCCACGCTGGAGGTGACCGGCGGCGGCACGCTGCAGGGCAACGTGACCCACAGCGGCGGCAGCCTGAGCTCTAACGGCATCGTGGTGGACGCCCATCAGCATGGCGGCGTGAAGTCGGGCGGCGATCTTTCTGGAGGACCGCAGTGATGGCCGAAAGATATATCGGTATGAGCCGCGACAGCGGCGCGGCGCTGGCGGAGCTGGAGCATATCCGCCAGTCGGTGCGCGATATTTTGACCACGCCGCTCGGCTCCAGAGTCATGCGTCGCCGCTACGGCTCGCTGCTCTCGGCGCTGATCGACCAGCCGCAAAACCCGGCGCTGCGCCTGCAGATCATGTCCGCCTGCTATATGGCGCTGTTGCAGTGGGAGCCGCGCATTCAGCTGAGCGCTATCAGCTATGAGGCGTCGTATGACGGCGGCATGACGGTAGAGCTTACCGGCAGCCGCAGCGATACGGCGCAAGCATTTTCCCTGACCATTCCCGTGAGCTGAACCTATGGCAACCATTGACCTGAGCCAGCTGCCTGCGCCCGACGTGGTGGAGGCGCTGGATTATGAAACCCTGCTGGCCGAGCGTAAGGCGACGCTGATTTCCCTCTATCCGGCCGAGCAGCAGCCGGCGATAACCCGCACGCTGGCGCTGGAGTCGGAGCCGCTGGTGAAGCTGCTGCAGGAGAACGCCTATCGCGAGCTGATCCTGCGCCAGCGCATCAACGAGGCGGCGAAAGCCAATATGGTCGCCTGGGCGACCGGCGCCGATCTCGACCAGCTGGGCGCCAACAACGGCGTGACCCGACTGACGCTTAGAGCGGCGGACAACAGCACGCTGCCGCCGACCGCGGCGGTGATGGAGAGCGACGACAACTTCCGTATGCGCATCGCCGCCGCGTTCGAAGGGCTGAGCGTGGCGGGGCCGAGCGGCGCCTACGAGTATCACGCCAAAAGCGCCGATGGACGCATAGCGGACGTTTCCGCCACCAGTCCGGCGCCGGCGGAGGTGGTGATCACCGTGCTGAGCCGCGAAGGCGACGGCACCGCGCCTGCCGATCTGCTGACCATCGTGGCCAACGCGCTCAACGACGAAGATGTGCGTCCGGTGGCCGATCGCGTTCGGGTGCAGGCGGCCGCTATCGTCAGCTACCGCGTCGACGCGACGCTGTTTCTCTATCCTGGCCCGGAAGCGGAGCCTATCCGCGCCGCCGCCGAAGCGAAGCTGCTCGCCTTTATCAACGCCCAGTCGCGGCTGGGACGCGATATCCGCCAGTCGGCGCTTTACGCCGCGCTGCATGTGGAAGGCGTGCAGCGCGTCGAGCTGGCGCAGCCGACGGCCGATGTGGTGCTGGATAAAACCCAGGCTGCGTACTGCAGCGGCTACAGCATCACGGTAGGAGGTTCCGATGAGTGATCGGCTGCTGCCAACCGGCTCCTCGCCGCTCGAGGTCGCCGCCGCCCGGGCGTGCGCCGATATCGAGGCGATGCCGGTGCCGCTGCGCCAGCTATGGAACGCGCAGACCTGCCCGGTGGCGCTGCTGCCTTATCTCGCCTGGGCCTGGTCGGTCGACCGCTGGGACGCCGGGTGGAACGAGGCGACCAAACGCAACGTCGTCGCCGCCTCGGAGTATGTGCACCGGCATAAAGGCACCATCGGTTCGCTGCGGCGCATCGTCGAGCCGCTCGGCTATCTGATCCGCATTATCGAGTGGTGGAAAACCGGCGACGCGCCGGGCACGTTTCGCCTCGACGTCGGCGTGCTCGATACCGGCATAACCGAGGAGATGTACAACGAGCTGGAGCGGCTGATCGCCGATGCGAAGCCGTGCAGTCGGCATCTGATCGGCCTTTCGATCAATCTCGATTCGAGCGGAACGCTGCCGGTAGCGGCCGCCAGCTACAGCGGCGACGAGCTAACGGTTTATCCCTACACCCCTGAAATCATCACCGTGAACGGGCCTGGCTACACCGGCTCAGCGGTACATTTAATTGACCTGACGGAAGTGCGCACATGACAACGAAATATTATGCCCTGCTGACCAATCAGGGCGCGGCCAAGCTGGCGAACGCCACGGCGCTCGGCACTAAGCTGCAGATCACTGACATGGCGGTAGGCGACGGCGGCGGCGCGCTGCCGACGCCGGATGCCTCGCAGACGAAGCTTATCGGCGAGAAACGCCGCGCGGCGCTGAATTCATTAAGCGTCGATGCGGCCAACAGCAGCCAGATTATCGCCGAGCAGATTATTCCCGAGAACGAAGGCGGCTTCTGGATCCGCGAAATCGGCCTGTTTGACGCCGACGGCGTGATGATTGCCGTCGCTAACTGCGCCGAGACCTATAAGCCGCAGCTGCAGGAGGGCAGCGGCCGCACGCAGACGGTGCGCATGATTATCATCGTCAACAGCGCCGCGTCAGTGACGCTGAAGATCGACCCGTCGGTGGTGCTGGCGACGCGCCAGTATGTGGATGACAACATTATCGAGGCGAAGCAGTATGCGGATAAGGGCATCGCTGACCACGTTGCGGCGGCGAACCCGCATAAGCAGTATCTGCAGATCGCGAACGCGCTGGCGGAGGTGAAGAGTGCGGGGAAGGTGGCGGATGTTCTACAAAACCTTGGTTTAGGAGAAGGCTCGGCGCTGCCGGTGGGCGTGCCTATTCCCTGGCCGTCCGCTACGCCGCCCACAGGCTGGCTGAAGTGCAACGGCGCCGCGTTTAATGCCGCGACTTATCCGTTGCTGGCCAAGGCATATCCGTCACTGAAGCTTCCCGATCTGCGTGGCGAGTTTATTCGTGGCTGGGATGATGGGCGCGGGGTAGACAGCGGACGAAGCCTTTTATCATTTCAGGCTGATGAACTCAGATCGCACAATCATCGTTTTGTGAATGAGTATGGTACGCCTACAGCGAACATCATTGCTTATACAGACCAAAATAGCGAAAGCGTCGATGTGACAAATATGACAGGGAACCGATGCCATACATATATTTATATGGAAAAGACAGGGGGAGTCGAGACTCGCCCGAGAAATATCGCATTTAACTATATAGTGAGAGCAGCATAATGATAAATATCACTCTGGATAAAAATGGTCTTGCAGATACAGCCGGCATGATAACTATTTACAATTATGATGCAAAAACTGGCGAGTATATCAATAGCGCTGAAGAATATTTTCCGCAGGGCTTAGGTGTGCCGGCTAATTCAACTATTGTGGCGCCGCTAGTTGTTAAGAAAAATAATGTGGCTGTTTTTCGTGAAGGTAAATGGCAGGCCATCGCCGATCATCGGGGGGAAACGGTATACGCGATTGCGGATGGTGCTGAGATAGAAGTTACTGAGCCAGGTGATTATCCAGCTGGAACAACCACGTCAAAGCCTGCTACCGTTTTCGATAAATGGGACGGGACAAAGTGGGTAACAGATACTGAGGAACTAAACGCTGAACAAGTTAAGTCCGCAGAGCGTAAAAAGGCATCCTTATTGGCAGAAGCGCAGGCAAAGATCAGTATCTGGCAGACTGAGCTGCAGTTAGGTATTATCGAAAATGAGGATAAAGCAACTTTGATAAGCTGGTTATCCTATATTAAAGCGCTACAAAAAACAGATACCATCACTGCGCCAGATATAAAATGGCCAGTAGTAGCTGTTTAATAAGCAAACTTCGTCACATGATAGCGTGCCTCCCATTCTATTTAGGCGGCTCTTGAAGCAGCCGCACCTGAATATAATTCAGGTGCGACTTATTAATTATTCAGGCTTGTCTGGCCATTCTATATCTGGCGCACTTTTCATATTGACTCGATTGAGAAGCACTCTGTATTTTTTCCATTTAGCAAGCCGTGCAACTTCTTCTTCATTTGCCATGTTGAGATCGACAGCATCCTGTAAAGGAGCAATAATTTTAGTTGCTTCTTCCATCAAGAAATTGAAGGTGATATCAGCAATCAACCCAGCGTTTTCAGATTCAATAACAGGTGCAGTGAACACATTGTTATTAAAAATGTAACCAACTTCAGGCGGCGATGATAATAGTGTAATATCAATCCATTCTAGAGAAGGATGATAAATAGCAGAAGGATCAACGCTGAGTGAGACCATTTCAACAACGCGCTGTTCCTCAATTCGGGCATAAGTTTTCATTAACTAAACTCCTCAATGTAGATGACTCCGTGCGCGCCAAAAGCCCCAACATAAGGATCGGTTCGAGTATTACCACCACCGCCTGCACCAAACCTTGGCGCACGATTTGAATTTGACCCTTCACCGCTGCGGGCACCGCCGCCCCAGTAACTTGCGCCACCATCGCCAGAGCCTCCGAAGTAAGGATTAGAGGAATCGCTGACAATACCGGGCGCGTCGCTGCCGTCACCACCGCGAATATTTAAATCGCCGCCAACCGCGTTGCCGCCACCGCCGCCCGCATTGCCATTCGCAGAAACACCGTTGCCTGCGGTTAATCGCCCATCAAAGGAACTGCTTGATGAGTCTGACGTCTCATCCGCTCCCTGGCCAACAACGCCTGCATAAGTTTTGCCTTCATCAATTGTCAGCCAGGCGATTGTAGTCCCGCCTGCCCCACCGCCTGCGCCACGCGAATGAAATCCATTGCCCCAGCCAAGGTAGCCATAGCCTCTGCCGCCACCGCCTGTCAGAATGATTTTGATACGCTTCGTTCCAGGCGACGGCTTATAGCTGACGGCCCCTGGCGTGATGAATATCTGCCGGTTAAGGAAGCGGCCAGAAAACTTTTCGCTAATACCAAGGTTTTTGATAAACCCATCTCGCATGGCAAAATCCGCCAAAATCCGCCCCAGACAAGCTTAAGAGAAAAACGTATGGCCGTGATTGGTTATATTCGCGTATCAACAATTGACCAGAACTGCGACTTACAGCGCGATGCGCTCTTAAGCGCGAATTGTGACCGTATTTTTGAAGATCGTATCAGCGGGAAGACGGCAACTCGTCCTGGCCTCAAACAGGCGCTTAAATGCATCCGCAAAGGCGATACGCTGGTCGTCTGGAAGCTGGACCGGCTTGGGCGCAGTGTGAAAAATTTGATCGCGCTGATATCCGAGCTACACGATCGCGGCGCGCACTTTCGCTCGCTAACCGACAGCATCGATACCAGTAGCGCGATGGGGCGCTTCTTTTTTCACGTTATGTCGGCGCTGGCTGAAATGGAGCGCGAACTCATCGTTGAGCGCACCCTGGCCGGGCTGGCTGCGGCCAGAGCGAAAGGACGACTTGGCGGACGGCCCAAAGCGCTAAGCCCGGATGAGGTTGAGCAAATTAGCCGGCTGCTGGCTAAGGGACATAGCCGCCAGCAGCTGGCGATCATTTATAACGTGGCGCTATCGACCCTCTATAAATACTTTCCAGCCAGGGCGCTTGAAGGCCAGTCGGCAACGACCTCCTGAACGTCATGGCGACCGCTAAAAAAGTGCTGTGAACCTTCCTGCGAGAGGCCGCTGTCCGCTCATCCTTCAGTAAACTCTAACCGCATGATTTCTCTCACCTGACCTGACAATCTGAGCGCACCCTCAACACGGAGTGCATCAGATGTCTGATTATCATCACGGTGTACGCGTTGTCGAAATTAATGACGGCACGCGCACCATTTCTACCGTATCCACCGCCGTAGTCGGCCTGGTCTGTACCGCAGACGACGCAGACGCCGCGGCTTTTCCGCTCAACACCCCGGTGCTGCTGACCAACGTGCAGGCCGCTATCGCCAAAGCCGGCAGCAAAGGCACGCTGTCGGCGTCGCTGCAGGCGATTGCCGACCAGTCGAAACCGGTTACCGTCGTGGTTCGTGTCGCCGAAGGGGCGACCGCCGCGGAAACGATCTCCAACCTTATCGGCACCACCGATGAAAACGGCCAGTACACCGGCATGAAGGCGCTGCTTACCGCGCAGACGCAGCTCGACGTTAAGCCGCGCATTCTCGGCGTGCCGGGGCTCGATTCGCAGGAAGTGGCGACCGCGCTGGCAGGCATCGCGCAGCAGCTGCGCGCCTTCGCCTATGTCTCCGCCTGGAACTGCAAAACCATCAGCGAAGCGATGAACTACCGCAAAAACTTCAGCCAGCGCGAGCTGATGGTGATCTGGCCCGACTTTGTCGCCTGGAACACCGCCACCAACGCCGCCGAAACTGCCTATGCGACGGCGCGCGCCCTCGGCCTGCGCGCCAAAATCGACAACGACACCGGCTGGCATAAAACCCTGTCGAACGTCGGCGTCAACGGCGTGACCGGCATCTCCTCATCGGTCTTCTGGGATCTGCAGCAGAGCGGTACTGACGCCGACCTGCTGAACGAAGCCTGCGTTACCACGCTGATCCGCAAAGATGGCTTCCGCTTCTGGGGCAACCGCACCTGCAGCGACGATCCGCTCTTTGTGTTTGAAAACTACACCCGCACCGCGCAGGTGCTGGCCGACACCATGGCCGAAGCGCACATGTGGGCCAATGACAAACCGCTGACGCCGGTGCTGGTGCGCGAAATCGTGGCGGGCATCAACGCCAAATTCCGCGAGCTGGTCAACGCCGGCTACCTGCTGGGCGCGTCTGCCTGGTACGACGAAAGCGCGAACGACGCCGCGACCCTGAAGGCGGGCAAACTCTTTATCGACTACGACTACACGCCGGTGCCGCCGCTGGAAGATCTGACGCTGCGCCAGCGCATCACCGACACCTATCTGGCGAACTTCGCCGCATCCGTTAACAGCTGAGGAGCCGGATAAATGGCACTACCCCGCAAACTGAAAGGGCTGAACCTTTTCAATGATTCAAACAGCTATCAGGGCGTTGTCTCTTCCGTCACCCTGCCGAAACTCTCGCGCAAGCTGGACGCCTATCGCGGCGGCGGCATGAACGGCGCCGCCTTTATCGATAACGGTCTGGACGACGACGCGCTCGATATGGAGTGGACCATCGCCGGTATGGACGACCTGGTGCTGACGCAGTGGGGCGGTTCTGCCGTACCGCTGCGCTTCACCGGCTCCTACCAGCGTGACGACACCGGCGAAGAGATCGCGGTGGAGATTGAGGTGCGCGGCCGTCATCAGGCGTTCGACTTCGGCGAAGCCAAACAGGGCGAGGATACCGAAACCAAAATCACCACCAAAAACACCTACTTCAAACTCACCTGGAACGGTAAAGAGCTGATCGAGATCGACACCGTCAACATGGTCGAGAAGGTGAACGGCGACGACCGCCTTGCCCAGCGCCGTAAAAATCTCGGCCTGGCTTAACCCTGACGCCAGCGCCCGGCGCTGGCTTTTTCATCTGTATGAGAGAGAAACATGGAACAAAAAGAGAATATGGTTGAGCTGGAAACCCCGCTGAAACGCGGCGACGCCACGATCGCGCAGGTTGAGCTGATGAGGCCGAGCGCCGGTTCGCTGCGCGGCGTGCGCCTTGCCGATCTCGCATCAAGCGACGTCGATGCGCTGCTGACGGTGCTGCCGCGCATCACGCTGCCTGCGCTGACCAAAGCGGAGTGCAACAGCCTTGACCCGGTAGATCTCATCGCGCTCGGCGGCAAGGTGATTGGTTTTTTGCAAGCGAAGTCGGCAGCGTCGACTGGCCTGGCGGACTGACGGTCAACGATCTGATGGCTGATATCGCCGCCATTTTTCACTGGCCCCTTTCTGAAATGAACGATCTGCCGCTGGCCGAGCTGCTCGACTGGCGGCATAAAGCCCTGATCCGCAGCGGAGCAAATACGGATGAGTGAAGACCTCAAACTGCAGGCGCTGCTGAAGGCGGTTAATCAGGCGCTGCGCCCGCTACAGAGCCTCCAGAACGAAACGCAAAACGTCGCCAGTTCGATTGCCGATACGCAACAGAGCCTGGCGGCGCTGCAGGCGCAGTCGGCGAAAATCGACGGCTTTCGCGCCGCCAGCCGCCAGCTGAGCGACACGCAGCAGCAGCTTAAACAGGCGAAGGCGGAAACAGCGGCGCTGGCGCTGGCAATGCGCGCCAGCAGTCAACCTGCGGAGCAGCAGAGCCGCGCGCTGGAAAAGGCGCGTCAGCATACCGCCGCGCTGCAAAGCCAGGCGCAGAGCCTGCGTCTGGCCGTGCAGCAGCAGCGCGCGAGCCTGAACGACGCGGGCATCTCCACGCGCAGCCTGAGCAGCGAACAGCTGCGGCTGAAAGCGGCCGCGGCGCAGGCCAGCCAGCACCTTAACGGTCAACAGCAGCAGCTTCAGCGGCTGAACCAGCAGCAGGAGCGCCAGAACCAGACGGCGGAACGCTACCGTAAAGGGCAGGCGCTGGCGGGCCAGATCCGCAGCGGCGGCGCAGCAGCGCTCGGCCTGGCGAAAACGGGCTTCACCGCCGGCGCCGCGCTGCTGCGTCCCGGCTACGAGCTGGCGCGCGCCGATGCCGCCTTGCAGGCCAAAACCGGCCTGCAGAAAGGCTCGCCGCAGGCCGTCGCGCTGGATAAACAGGCGCGCAGCCTTAGCGTGCAGACTGGCATTCCGGCGCACGCGGTGGCACAGACCCAGCTCGATATCGCCCAGGCGGGCGGCTCGATCGATGATATCGCCTCCGCGACGCCGGTGGCGCTGAACATGGCGCAGGTCAATAGCCACTCGGCGGGGGATAACGCCGGTCTGCTGATGGACGCGAAAAGCGCGTTCGGCCTCGACAGCGGCGATATCGCCCACCTTGGCGATGTGCTTAACGCCACCCTCGACCAGACCGGCATGAAGTTTGAAGATCTGAGCAGCGCGCTGAGCAGCGTCGCGCCGGTGGCGAAAAGCGCCGGCGTCGGCGTTGAGCAGACCTCTGCCATGCTGGGGCTGCTGGCGCAAAATCACATTACCGGCGCGGCGGCGGGCGAAGAGGTGGGCGCGATCCTGACGCGGCTGCAGACGCGCGACGGCGAGGGCGCTATCGCCGCGCTTGGCGTGTCCACTCGCGACGAAAACGGCGACGCGCGGCAGATCCTGCCGCTGCTGAAAGATATCCAGGCCGCGTTCGCCAGTAAGGGGATGGACGCGGCGCAGCAGGCGGACGCGCTGAAGAGCATCGTCGGCGCGAAGGCGGCTTCGTCAGCCTCGCTGCTGACGCAAGGCGCCGCCAGCGGCGAACTGGAAACGCTCACCACCTCAGTACAACACGCCGACGGCGGCACGACGCGCATGGCGCAGGCGCAGCAGGACAGCCTCGGCGGGGATCTGCAAAAGCTGGACGCCTCGAAGGCGGCTATTGGCGTTGACCTTTTTGCACCACTTGAAGGCCCGCTGCGCACGCTGACGCAGGAGGCGACGCAGTTCCTGCAGACCATCGACCTGTGGCTGCAGGATAACCCGACGCTGGCGAGCGGCATCGCCACGGCGGCGGCGGTGGCGCTGACCTTTGTCGGCGCGCTGGGCGCTATCGGCATGGCGGTCTGGCCGGTGGTCAGCGGCGTCGGCGCCATTATGGCCGGGGTCGAGATCCTCGGCGGCCTGTTCACCGTGGTGGGCGGCGCTATCGTCACCGCCATCGGTGCCATCACCTTGCCGGTGGTCGCTATCGTTGCGGCCATCGTCGGCGGCGCGCTGCTGATCCGCCAGTACTGGGAGCCCATCAGCGCCTTTATCAGCGGCGTCGCGCAGGGGTTTTCCGCCGCGATGGGGCCGATCGGCGACGCCTTCGCGCCGCTGCAGCCGGTGTTCGCCTGGGTGACGGACAAGATTAAGTTGGTATGGAACGGCTTTACCCAGCTGCTGGAGCCGGTGAAAGCGACGCAGGAGCAGCTGGCTGCCGCCGGCGATATGGGGAAAAGCTTCGGCAATATGCTCGCCGAGGCGCTAAAGATCCCCGGCCACGCGCTGGACCAGCTCACCAGCGGCATCGACTGGGTGCTGAACAAGCTCGGCATCGCCAGCAGTAAAAGCAAAGCGCTGAAGGCGGATCTGCCGCCAGATGCGACAGCCGCCGAGAACGACGCCGCGCCCGCCGCCAGCGGGCTGCAAGGTAACCTGCTGACCAGCGGCCCGAGCTACCGGCCAGCGATGGTGCCCGCCGCAGGCAGCATGACGCAGCAGAACGCCTACACCAGCAATATCACGGTGAATGCGCCAGCCGGCATGGATGCTCATGAGATTGGACGGGTTGTGCAGCAGCATTTGGATCAACAGCAGTTTGAGCAGCAAAACCGGCAGCGCAGCGCCATGACAGGAGGATTCTATCCATGATGATGATCTACGGCATGCTGCCCTTTATGCGGCAGACGCTGCCCTATAACCAGCTGATACACAGCAGCGGCTGGAACTGGGTCAGCAACAGCCGCGTCGGCATGCGCCCCGCAGCGCAGTTTACCGGCAAAGACAGCGACAAAATCTCTCTGAGCGGCGAGCTGCGCCCCGAGCTGACCGGCGGTCCGGTTAAGGCGCAGGCGTTTCAGCTGCTGGCTGACGAAGGGCGCGCCTGGCCGCTGATCGGCGGTGACGGCACTATCTACGGCATGTATGTCATCGAGAGCTTTAAGACGACGCACAGCGACTTCTACGCCGACGGCAGCGCGCGCGTGATTGCCTTCACCCTCGACCTGCTGCGCGTCGACGAGTCGCTGGTCTCGATGTTCGGCGACCTGAAAGCGCAGGGCAGCGCGCTGTGGGCGAAGGCGGAAGCGGCGGCAGGCAATCTCTCTTCAGGCATTGCGGCGGGAGGCTTCTCACTGTGAGCGAACTCAGCGCGATGGCGATTAAGGCGGGCAGCCGGCCGGCGCCCGATTTTATGCTGTGGATCGGCAGCAAGGATGTGACGCCCAATCTGCGCGATCGGCTGATCTCACTGACGCTTACCGATAATCGCGGCTTCGAAGCGGATACGCTTAACCTTGCTCTGGACGACAGCGACGGCCTGCTGCAGCTGCCGCAGCGCGGCACGGTCGTGTCGCTGTTCCTGGGCTGGGTGGGCCAGCTGCACAACAAGGGCGACTTTACGGTTGATCAGGTGAGCCACGGCGGCGCGCCCGATGTGCTGACCATTGTGGCGCGCAGCGTCGATTTTCGCGGTGAGCTGGGCAAGGCGCGCTCTCTCTCTTATCACGACGCCACGCTTGGCAGCATCGTGACGCAGATAGCCCAGCGCTGCGGATTGATTTTGCAGATGGCGGAAGGGTTCGCCGGGATCAAGATCGATCATATCGATCAGACCCACGAAACCGATCCCAGCTTTGTCACTCGCCTGGCGCAACGCTATGGCGCGGTCGCGGTTATCAAAGCGGGGCGGCTGCTTTTTTTGCGGCCTGGCAGCGGCCAGTTAGCCAGCGGCAGCGCGATACCCACGGTGACGCTGATGCGCCAGGATGGCGATAAACACAATTTTACTGTTGCCGATCGCACCACTTATAGCGGCGTGCAGGCGCGATGGCTCTCAACAAAAGAGGCGAAAACGCATGTGGTGCAGATGCAGCGCAAGGCAAAGGCCACGAACGATGCTGCGGTTGCCCATCCTGATGCGCAAAGCGCGCCGCAGTTAACGGGTAAGCAGGAAGGAGATTATCTTTCCGGCGCGAAAGAGAGCCTGCTGGTGTTGCCGGACGTTTTTAGCAGCGAAGAGGCGGCGATGCAGGCAGCGCAGGCGAAGTGGAACGAGATTCAACGCGGCGCGGCTCAGTTTACCTTTCAGCTGGCGAGCGGGCGCGCGGATCTCTATCCAGAAACTCCGGTCAGGGTCAGCGGCTTTAAAGCGGTGATAGATGCCAGCGCCTGGGTGATCAGCAAGGTGACGCACAATCTGACCGTTAACAACGGTTTTACCACCACGCTGGAGCTGGAAAACGACATCACGGATGTGGAATATGAGAGAATTAACTAACTAATAGTTAATTAATTTGCATTTTGTGAGTTATTAGGGCGATAATGAGCGCGTCAACTACTGAGGAACTCACAAATGATGCATTGTCCGCTGTGTCAGAGCGCTGCCCACACGCGCAGTAGCCGTTACATCTCTAACGAGACCAAAGAGCGCTACAACCAGTGCCAGAACATCAACTGCAGCTGCACCTTTAAGACGCACGAGAGCGTGACCGGCATGATCGTGACGCCGGGTAAAATTGAGAAGGTGGCGACAGGAAAGAAGCAGCCTGAGGTTCGTGCCTGAGCGTTTAGGCGTTTGAAAAGCAAAGCCCGCGTAAGCGGGTTTTTTTATGGCGGCAGCGCCGCCTCTTGGAGTTCTGGCGATAAGTGTATGGGGGGCAGGGAGCTTGCCGCGTTAGCAATAACTATTACCGATAAAACTCTGGCTAACACAAACCACCTGAGAAGGTGGTTTGTGTTTATTACCAGCTAAGTTCTTGTTTGGTGGCTTTGGCGTTCTGTTTGTACATCATTTCAAGCGTTGTGTAGGTGCACATATCCAGAGTTCCCTGACAGTAATCTTTGATGACGCGATCTAATACGGTCCTGTCGCTCACTTTTGTGAGTTTTTTAAATGCAGTCAGGTTCTGCTTTTCCATCATGCGTAAGGTGGTCGGCTGGCACATATCTAGCTGACCGTCGCAATAATCCGCTTTCACGCGCTTCTGAATGTAGCTGATCACTTCCTTCTTCTGGCCCTCTGAGCCATCAAAGTCCAGCGGGTGGACGAAACCTGCGTTAGCAGCAGATGAAGCGAGTAAAAGGGCAGCCCCAAAAAGTATTTTCATTAAGAATTCCTTATCAAAAAAAGTAAGGGGTGAGATTAATCCTAATTGCTTCGGAAGTGAACTACTGAATGCGTAGCCTGCGGACATTGAGAGCCTGTTGAGGATGAATGCCAATCCGATGAATAAGAGAACGCTTTGAAGATGCAGGCCGGTTGAAAGCTGATGTTCAGTACGGCGTTGCAGTGAGGTAAACGGGCACCGAGTAGATGTTATTGCCGACGCGGCAGGCAGGCGTATTAGTGAAGCGATAAACGGTGCCTTTTACGGATAAATAGATCGCGCCATCATCGACTTTCTGTAGCGCGTAACGGTCCGATGTGATCATAAAGGGTTGGTTGCTATCTTTCAGGCTCGCCATAAAAGCATGGGCATCTTTGTGGGCATCGTATCAATAGAAGCGGTAAGAAAAACTGGTCGTGGCGCCTGCACTGGCTTCGGTGATATAGAGGCTTACCTGAGAGGTAACGGGAATGGTTTATAGTAGAGGTTGTTCGAGCAGGGAGAAATGGGCAGTTTTAAACGCTGCCCATAGCAAGACAGGAAAAAGTAAAACAAGCAGGTAGCGTTTTTTAAAACCCTGTGCATTTCGTATATTCTATACCTATTTTTATTCATGCCTGATCGTCTGTATCCTATCATCTCCAACAAAAAATCCACCCTTAAAAGGTGGCTCTGATCTGTTGTTTTAGCAGCTTAAATTTGGCGGTTCCTTCTGGGTTTGAACCAGCGACCATGCGATTATGAGTGCAAAATCAATAACTTACGTCAAATTACCTCTCTATGCTTTTCAGTACCTTCCCAATATAATGACCGCTGTATAAATAACCAGAAATCATTCCAAATACGCTCTCGGGGAATCCTATAGGTATCCTAGCTGGACCATGCGATTCGCAGGATACCCTGATCGTATGGTCGAGGAGATTGAATGGAAACGTTCAAATTCACGAAAACCAGGCTGGAAGAGCTGCCTCCTGCTGCCAGGGGACAGGTGGAGTATGGCGACACGGTAGTAAACGGGCTACGGATCCGGGTCGGCGTCAGCGGCATTAAAAGTTTCTGTGTATCCCGCAAGAAAAACGGCAAGTTTTTCCGGGCAACGCTGGGGCGTTTTCCTGCGCTGTCGGTGGAGAATGCCCGGGCGAAAGCACTGGAAGTCATGGGCAACATGGCCCTCAGCGGTCAGAACCCCAATATTCAGAAACGTACGCATGAACGGGCAGCCGTCACCCTGCAGGACGCCCTGGACACCTATATTCTCAGCCGCGAGCATCGCCTGAAGCCGGCCACCGCAAAACAGTACCGGAGCATTCTGGGCAATTATTCGGGGGACTGGCTCTCACAGCCTCTGGCTTACATCACCCGCGATCGCGTTGAAGCCCGTCATAAAGCCATCACGCATGGCACGGTCTGGTATGGTGCGGACAAGCGTTCCCTGCGACGGGGTACAGGGCAGGGTAGCCATGCACAGGCGGATTTATGGGCCCGCGCACTCAGGGCGGTTTACCGTTTCGCACACGATCACTACCGGGATGAGGAAGGGCGAACCCTGCTTCCCGATCCGCCCACACTGGTGCTCAGCACCAAGCGGAAATGGCATGGCACGGTCAGGAAAAGCGACCGCATCCGTACCCATGATCTTGGCCGCTGGTTATCTGCGATAGAGAAGGTGAGGGGGCAGGCAGAACTGGAACGTGATGACTTTGCTGCGACCATATGTGATGCCGTGGAGATGGCCACGTTTACGGGCCTGCGTAAGTCCGAAATATTTGGTCTCGCCTGGTCCTGCGTTAACCTGGGCGGCCGCTACTTCTGGATAGATACGACAAAAAACGGCGATCCGCTTGAACTGCCCATCACCCGCACATTACTGGCGTTATTCCGCCGACGCGCTGCGGCCCGCCGTGGGGAGCATCCTCTGGTCTTCCCGGGCATAAAGACCACCATCAAAGAATACCGCCATGTCACCGGGCGCATCAGTCGGTCAACGGTTCCTGATCCCAACCCGGACAACCTGCAGCCCATCCCGTTCAAGTGGCATGACGCGAGGCGAACTTACGGCACAGTGGCTGAGCTGGCCGGGGTGGGGAGCTATATCCTGAAGCGGCTGATGAACCACCGGACGCTGCGCAGTGCCGATGTCACGCAGGGGTATCTGCACTTTGGCGCGGATGAGCTGCAGGCGCCTGCAGCAAAAATTGAGCATGCCATCCTGAGCTACAGCGGGAGAGCAGATAGGCCCGATGGCCTGGATGCCCGACTGAAAGAAGCGCTGGAACACCTCAGTGATGATGAGAAGCGAAGACTGCTTTTCTCACTCTCGGAAAAGGCCAATGAGGTCAGGAAATGATTGATGATATCAAAGCGGAAATGACAAAAAAGCTGGAAGAACTGGCCATGGCAGAGCCAGTGACAGCGTACATCAACATGTTTTACCTGGTATTGTCCTTCAGTGATGCAGACCGCAGGGCGTATATCACCGAAATTTCAGATCCGCTCTGGTGTGCGGACCTTGTGAAAAACAACTTTGACCGCGCCCGGCTGGCCCTTCTCAAATCTTATCTGCTGCTTCTGCTTGAGCAGCATTACCACACAGCCACTTCACTCCTTCCTGCCCTGAAGTCTTTCGACATGCTGGGACAGACCGATACCGCGTCGTTTGTGGATATCGCCATGAATAAGCTGCGTGAGTCTGAAGAGTTTCGTCGGGAAGTGTACTGCGGGCATAACAGCAGGAATGCATCAGGAAGGCGTAATAAACATGCAGATGAGGTGATCGCGATAATGTCAGAAACCTGGCGCCATTATCCGCACACCCCTAAAAATGCCATGATCAAAAAGGTGTATACCCACCTGAAGGGACAGGTCAGTGAAGAGACGCTGGCGCGCTGGATTAAGGAGGAGAAGCTGGGGCCAGTTTCTGTCGTCCGGCCGTGTCCTCCTTTTCGTCTGATCATACCCTCATAGCGCGTTATGATCCCCTTATAGCGCGTTATGATCCGATCACAGCGCGCTGTGAGACTACCCCCGGCCTATCCGACAATAGATATTCACCATCGGTTTTTAACTGCTAGCGATGGTGATAATCATGCAACACCCTGTCAGCCCGAAAATAACCTGCCGTCTGACCCGCTCAGAGGCGGCTCTCTATCTGGGGATTACACCGCAGACCCTCGCCAACTGGGCAAGCACCGGAAAGGTGCAGATCCCGCATTACAAAATTGGCCGCAAAGTTATCTATTTTCAGTCAGACCTGGACGCTTATCTGGCGTCCACGCGTCGTACGCAGACCGTGTGAGGTTACCCATGCTGATTCAGCAAACCTTCACATGCTTCTGGCGGGATGAGTTTGATGTGGTCTCCGGCGTGTATGCACTCGCTGGGGTTTCCAGTCGTGGTCAGCCTTTGGGTTCGATGCCCTGGCGCTCTAGTTTTTCTCGGCATGCTTCTTTAACCCAAGAGCTGAACTTACCAGGACCTGCGGCAGTATCGATTTGCTCCAAAAGGTCATCTTCGAACCGAATGTTTTTGGCTGTGCTGCTAGAGCGATCAAAATCGCGCTTAGTTTTTTTCTCTTGCATTGGTATATACCACTCATATATTGTTATCATAGATGGTATATACCATTGCTTTAGCAAACAAGCTTTAAAAACAGCGAAGCCCGCAGGTGCTACCAACACCGACGGGCCTCTTACCAAACCGTTAATCGAGGTAACAGTTATGGCTATGAACAAGCATACCCAAACTCGTCCCAAATATCAGTATCGCTTCCTGGCCGTTTCCCGTCAGGACCGGTCGGTTCCCCCGTTCCGTCTTTGCATCGATGCCGGCTCAGAGCAGGAGGCTCGTCGCCTGCTGGCCCCTTACTTCATCCTTTCCTTCGCGGGCCAGCTTCCCGCTCAGGAGGCCCGGAATGCGTGAGCCCATGGACTTAGATCAGGCTGAATACCATGCCGAACTGGCCACCTCTCTGTATGAGGTGATTATGGATAAGGCTTGTGAGGAGTGTTCGCCCCAGCTGCTGCACCTCATCAGTCTGGCCTGCGATATCAACTTTGAGGTCTACCGTGCGCTCAGGGCAGACGGAGGAAAGCAACATGATCAGTAACGTGAAGTTCAACGAACTGGCCGGCCGGGTAGAGGCTCTCACTGCGCGCGTCGAAGACCTTGAGGCCCGCCTGAATGCGCTGGTGGATTCGCAGGGCGGTACCATCCCGCCCGGTATGGCGCCGGTCAGCGCGCTGGCGGCTGAGTTTGGTATTTCCACCAAAAAAGCCGAGGAATTGGCGCACAACGCTGGCGTGATGCTGGTGCGGCATAAGTCTGGAGGCTATCTAGTCCCGGACGAGAAGTTTCGTGAAGCGGCACGGTTGGTACTACGTGCAGCGAAGCGGAAGTACGGCTCGGCGTACTGGTATCACCCGCTGATTGGCAAGTTCCAGATGAGCGGAGGCTTACCGAAATGAGCAATCCTCTGCAGCTTACTGAGCCTCTTTCTGATGCGCTCTTTGCCTGCGTTTATCTGTGGGCGCACGGTCGCCCCTGCAGCCGCTCAGAACTGGAAAAGGCCGCCCGGCAGCATAAAGACCCGACTACCCGCTGTGGAAAGCTGGTGGTACGCCTGATGCAGCTGCACGGCATGACTTATGAGGACCTGTGCGATGCCGGCTATCTGGGTACTGACGCAGAGCAGGTGAAGGCGCTTCGCCGCTCAGTCGTGGCTGAAATTCTGGGCTCAGACGGGCTGAACGCCTGCCTGCGCGACATCGGGCGCATTCAGCGCGTCTTTCCTGCAGCAGACCAGACGAGGACCCGGCTGCCGCTGTCACGCGGCTCTGAGGGCTTTGACGCCCGTCAGGACTATGTGATGAAGCATATCCTGCCTGCGCAGGCTCTGTGCAGCATTTATGGTCCCAGCGGCTCGTTTAAAAGCTTTCTTGCCGTCTCCTGGGCCTGCCATATTTCGGCGGGCCTCCCTTGGGCAGACCGCAAGGTAAACCGTGGTGCAGTGCTGTACATCGTGGGTGAGGGCGGCATTGGCGTACCGCGCCGCATCCGTGCATGGGAGCAGGTTTATCAGCAGCGCGTGGAAAACGTCTGGCTGGTAAACCGCCCCGTCTTCCCGGTGCGTCAGTCAGAGGTGCAGGAGGTTATCCTGGCGGCGAAGCAGATTGAGTCAGATGGCGGTCTGCCGGTGCGCCTGATTGTCATCGACACGCTGGCGCGCTGCTTTGGCGGAAATGATGAAAACGACGCCCGTGATATGGGCGCGTTTATCGAGGGCTGTGACGTTATCAAACAGAAGACCGGCGCCACGGTGCTGGTGGTTCACCATTCGGGAAAAGATGAGGCCAAAGGAGCGCGGGGCTCCAGCTCATTTCGTGCGGCTCTGGATGCTGAGTTTCAGGTAAAGCGCGAGGGCGATCAAATCGCCATGATACTGACCTGCACGAAAATGAAGGATGCCGAGGAGCCGAAGCGCCGGGCGTACGATCTGCAGCCGGTAAAGCTGTTTACGGATGAAGAGGGTGAGGAAATCCATTCGCTGGCCGTGCGGGATATAGCCCGGAAGGCTGAGGAACGTGAACCTGAACTCGCTGGTGTACCGAACATAACAGGAAATCATATGGCACTCTGGCAGGCTATTCGTAGTCGTATTGCCAGCCAGGAGGCCTGTACAAAAATGATTGTACGCGACGATCTTAAAGCAATGGGGATTAATACCAAGCACTTTACCCGCTGGCTGCAGAAGCTGACTGATGATGGTCTGGTTATCCAGAACGGTGATCACCTTACGCTCCATTCTCATTACAAAAGTGGGTAAAAAAGTGGGGAGGTGGTGGGCAAGGTGGGGAGCAGGACCCCATATTCCCCACTTTTCCCCTGTATATAACCAGAAAGTGGGGTGAACCTCTGAAACCCGCATCAGTACTGGGCTGGGCAGGGTTTTGAAAAAAACAGGTGGGGAGCAAGTGGGGAATTGAAAAAGTGGGTAACAAGTGGGGAGTAGAAAGAGAGGCTTAAATGGCCGTATGCTTACACATCGCTGGACTGACGTTATGGCTCATTCAGGAAAGCTCATGTGAACGTCTGCTGTATGCCAGAAGCGGATATTAGCGATTTTGCTTTGTTCAAAAGCCGCCGTGAGGCAAGTTTCTCAGGCTGCTAAACTGGCATTCGGCAAACGCCCATATCACCGAATAGCGCCCTCTACCCCGTCGTGACGCCTAGGAAAATATATGTTGTGGTTTCCCCAGCAGCTGCCAATACAGTAACTGCAGGCGAAACGGCGAGCCAGCACGAAGGGATAATAGGCCAGTTTATCCGCTGTGCCATCCGGAAAAAACAAGCAGTGTAGGGTTACCTGCTTCTGCCTTCAAGCGTAAGAATCTGCGCGTTAATTATTTCACTATATTTTTCAAGTGAGTTTATCTTTTCTCGCAAAGAACTGGCTTCAGCTTCATACCTCGAGGCCAGTGAACAGTGTGAAGCAAATACATCGTAGTCCTTTTTTTCTTCGCACTGTTTTTTGTGAGACCCTGCATTTGCACTAGTTTCATGTAACGATGCCTGGACTTCATCTATCTTATGATTATTAGCCGTAAGTTTATCGCTTAGCTCTCTGATTTTACTTTCTTTTAACTCTACCTGACGCTGGCTGTCATTACTGCTTAGATCATGAATCGTATTTTTCAGGTTCTGATTTTCTTTTAAAAGCTCTACATATCGGTTTGTCAGCGTATTCTGACTTTCATTTAAAACGGCAGACATTGCAGTGACTTTCTTTTCAACTTCATCGTCTCTGCTGGTTAGTGCCGCGTCATATCGGGCCTGAAGCAACTCCAGATTTTTGTGCAGAAGCTCGTTCTCATGAGTTTGGCTTTCAGACCTTACGTCCATCTCGCTGATGACAGTTACATTCATAGCTTCATAGGTTATTCCCCCACCAAGAGTGAGGAGAGTCAGACATGAGGAGATCGGATGTTCTTTAAGCCACGCCGGAAGCCATTCATTGATATTAAACATGCAGAATTTCTAATGATTAAAGAGATAATGAATTTAACAGATATCATTAGCTGAAAAAACAGCATCCGTAAAAGTTCTCAGCCCACGGATGAGTTAACTTTAACTGCTGTAGGCGATTCTTTTTCAGCATCGCATAGCCAGCTGTTTTCCAGAATGCGGTTACCTGACAACGGCAAATCAGTGCGAGGCATGCTGATCGGTAACGCAGAAATGATTCCGTTCAGCCAGCGACGCTATCTCTATCACGCCTATATGGCTTACATGCGGGCGACCAGGCTGAGCAAGCCGGTATCGCTCATGCGGTTTGGCACAGACATGCCTGAGTATGGAAAGCCGTATGAGAAGAAGAAGACAAAGCAGGGCATGAGGTCAAACCTACTGCTTACCCCCGAGGCTGAAGAATGGATGCCCCGTTGTTTTGAAACTACACAAGAAAAATAAATTAATTAAAAAAGTGTTCACCAGTGTTCATCCTGTATAAAAACCCTTATTTATCATAATTATAAGGGGTGAACACTTTTTCTTCAAGTGTTCACCAATTAAATGCATGATAATTATAATAAAAATTGCAAAGGTGAACAGCTGAACACTTAAACCACTATTCTTTTTTTTCGTGCGTTCAAAACAGAATTGCTGCTCTTTATGTGTCCGATAATTCAGAGGTTGGACAAATCGCCCTGATACTGACGTGCACGAAAATGAAGGACGCCGAGGAGCCGAAGCGCCGGGCATACGACCTGCAGCCGGTAAAGATATTCACGGATGAAGAGGGTGAGGAGAGCCATTCGCTGGTCGTGCGGGATGTCGCCCGTGAGGCTGATGAGTTAGAGCAACGTATGTTAAGTATGAAGTAGGATATCGCTCAATCGCACCTTGATTTTAGCTTGTCGCTTGATGCATCTTATAAAAAAGTTTAAATTAATTAGGATTTTTCTTATTTTTTCACGCGCAGTGAGTGAGTCTGAGTAAGAAAAAATAAATAATTATTAAACCTTAAATTACAATGCCTTATGGAGGAATGATGGGCGGAGAGACAAAAAATATTGATGAAATTGCAGGCATTATATCTAGTAGAATATTTGATGAGTTAGGTTGGCAAACTCAAGTCACTACAGATATCAGCTGGGATTGTTGCTTAAGATCACATTTAAATGCTAAGCAACTTCTGGCTGAAAATCCAAAAAAGTCACACCCTACTGATGTGGTGTTCAAATACAAAGATCCTTATTCCGACGAAACTCAATATGTGCAAACAGATTTAAAGTCTTATTGCGCGAAAACACTTGAGGGTAATAAGAAAATATTAGCGACTATCCGAAGCTTATCCCAACAGGTAGAGTGCGCCCCAAGAAATACATTCTGGAAAAAAACGTTTCTCGATAATACTCATGAAAAATATAACGTTCATGGGTTGTTGTTTATATATAATCATGATAGTGAATATGATAAAGATCTTTACGATAAGTTATCAGGCGCAGCAAGCGCTCAATATAGTCTCCCCGAAAAATCTATTATAGCAGTGATGGATCCGAAACTAATAAGGTTTTTGCTTGATTTCACGGAGACATTAGAAAAAAGGAGAGCTTATACAGATAAGGCTCATCAAGAAAAAAATATATTATGGCATAAGATTCCTGAGGTGGAGAAATGTACTTTCTTCTACCCCGACAAGCATAATAAGATTGCTACTAAAGGCAAAAACCTACCTGCTACGCTGGAGATGATTACGTCAGGAATGCTTCTTTACTCATATGAGCATGATTTTATTCGTGACGATGACGGTAATAGGATTGATAATAAAATACTAAATATTTTTTGGCAAGAGGAAGTGAATTCTAGCGAACATTTTATATTTATGCTTGAATATATTTTCAATTACCAGTTACTAAATCAATTTGATAAAATATTCATTACCACTCCGTTTTCTTCAACTTCAGGTGATTATCTTAAAGAAGCAATAGATAACTATGCGGGTATTTACTCATTCACAAATAATCATATCGAAACCCTTAGGGATAAAGTTGTTTCAATCCCTTTCACTAACCAAAAGCTATCAATATTTGAGTACCAAGTGGCCAGTAAACAACTCAATAGAACATGCCATTTTTCTTAGAGGAAGAATCAAGTGAATAAATATCAAGCCACTTTGTTTTCGAACGAGAGCGATATCTATACGGCTTTACATTCTAATGGTGCTCGAATAACAGAAGTCACGTTGCGAAAAATCGCTTTTCAAAGAGGAATAATTTTTCCGGAAAAATTAAAAAAGGAAGAGTTAATTGAAAAGATATCCGATCTCCCTTTTTCATATAATCATATCAGAGAGATACAGGACAAATTAGCAACAAAGTCTAGCCAAGATGTTTTTTCAGTAAAAAGAATATATGAAAATTTCGATATCGAAAAACTTTACGATGTTGTTAACAGGGTAAAGGATAAAAGGCCCAGATTATTAGGGCATGAAAAAATTGATCATTACTCAGGCATACAAACTTACCATATCTCTATTGATTATACTGAATTTGACTTCAGAAGAGGAAAATTTCAGCAGAAAAAACTTTATAGCGGAAGCATTGTATTTATAGTCAGAAATGGCTATGTATCCGTCAGGTACAACTATACTCAGCGTATTTCTGAAATATTAGACCAGATTATTGATACATACTTATCGACAGTCAGTAACAATATAACCATCAACGAAATAGATTTATCAAGTATTACAGACACAGATCTCCGTAACACTTTTGCTGTTCATCTTTATGATTTTGATGGGGATTACAAAAGTACTGGGTTCGAATATGCAGGTCTTGAAAAAGTTCGTGTAAGTAGAATCAAAACTCCTTTAGATATTAAAAATGATGACATTCCAGAAAAAGAAGAGAAAGAAGACTTAACGTCCTCTGAAGATAGCGAAAGTCTTGATGATGAATATGATCAAGAAATAGCCTCTGACGATAATGAGAATTTGACTTTCAACATAAATAACGCTTCTTATGACGGTTTATCTCTCGTAAATGCGCCTCAAATTAAGGAGTTGTGTAGTGATGGATTTTATCGAAGTTTAATCCGATGGAAATCATTTTCCTCGTCATTAAAAAATTGCATGGTAACTTTCGAGCTTAGCTTCGACGATAAGTACTATGGACGAAACATCAAGTTTAGAGCATTATATAAAGAAACAACCCACTCATCTGCGACAAAAGATAAGCTGACTGATGCGGATTTCGATCAGGTCATGAAACAATTAGAAGAGAAAATATTCTTAATTAATGACTTTATTATCGAAGAACATGCTAAAAGATACCCAGCAAATACTATGTCTTGCGTAACATTAAATCAGGAAGCTGGATGATGATAAAGGTGAAAATATACAGGGTAGAAAAAGATATATCTCGTAAAGAGATAATGCTTAAGATTAATGATAACCTCTATCATGAAGATAAGGGTTATGGATTTCATATTGTTAATGATGGTGAGGTACTTGAAGTTAAGTTCACCATAAGAAGTATTAGTAAGCAAAATATAGAGTATGCAAATGGTGAGCATTCTGAAGTTGAATTGGCCACTTATTTGAATGTCAATTTCGGAATCAGACAAAACAAAAAAATAGTATTGTATGCTATAAACCCTCCGGTAAGTATGAAAGTACCTTATACTATGGTACATAAATTATTTGGAGAAGAAAGCGGTTTAAAACCAGTTGAATTTGACCTTCGTAATGTGATTAACGGTCTTTCTGAACAATATGATCTTAAGATCAAGTCTATGTCACTTTCTAATATACCGGTAGATCCTTTCACATTAGCCAAAACTAAAATAGTAAGCTCGAAAAACCTTTATGAAAATTATAAAGGTAACTATATGAAAGGTTCGGCGATTCTAGATTCGGTACATTTTTTCGTTAATGGTATTGAAACAGAGATATCAAGAACTGGTAGATTTCGTGTAAGAGAAAGTCAGCTTTCAACTTTTTTGTCTATTTTAGAATCATTATAGATTCAAATAATTATGGATAACATTAGGCCTACTTTTTGTAGGTCTTTTTTATGATTTTGATTATTTCTTCTTCTATTTTATCAAGTCACTGAGACGTTAACCAAGACTATATCTTTATGAAAAAGATGCAAACGTCCGCTTTTAGCTCATAGTGGACATAAAGCCTGAAGGCAGGATAAGGTAGTTATAATTCTACAAACCAGTCATACAAACGTTGTCCGTTTCAAGCGTACGCATAAAGCATTGTTGCGCTGGTAATATTTGGAAGTCAGGCTGGTGGACAACCTCAAAATGAGGACTTGTATTCCTTTCAACTAGTTATGAGTCATGGTAACGATTCAAGCCCGAGGCATGATCTATATCTGGCTCATCTTCATACTATGGGCACGATAGTGAGTTAGGCGAGAGGTCGCTAGTACCCTCGATACTGAAATCAGAGTGTTATCAATCGAATATTCCGTCGACACCATCCCGGGCGGGACCAAAGTGACGGTGAATGGAAAAAAAATCAACGACTTAAGTTGCAGTTGAGCGTTAGCAAAATGGGAGGTAATGTCGCTGCCAGGGGTTTTGCACTTTTTGGGTAAAACTTTATTCAGACAAAGTTATCGACTTCTGAGCAGATAACCAGCCTGATGATGGCTGAGTGCACAAGCGCTGGTAAAGTATTGAACATCCACAATCGCTACAGAGATAAATTCATTGAGAGGATGGCCTGTATCCTCAAAGTGAGGACGGATGAAATAAACAATAGCTTACGTGCTCTGTGCCTGACCGAAGAGCCGGGTGGTCCTTAAACGAGGGACCGAATTAAGCGTCAGGACGCGGGAGGCCACAGTGACCTCCCGTAGTAAAATCAAAGCGTTATTCATCAATTGACCTGACTGCACTCTTTATAAAGAGGTCAAAGGGACGGTCCCGGACAAATCAAAGCCTTAGGCTGTAGCCGTATGTTTGCCCTTATTGGGAAGTCATTGCGACTGCCCGGGAGTTTTGTTTTTCAGGCACGGTTTTCACTTCTGGCCAACCAACCAACCAACCAGCCAGCCAGATGATGGCCGATTATTGTGGCAGTGTCAGGGCAGGGAATAATGAGCGGGTCCTCCCGGAGGGGTACCCTGTCCACGAGGCGGCGGCCCCGCAGAAAACGGCTAGTTTTGCGATTTTCATAGGGACACCACCACGTGTCGTAACCAATTGAATTTATGAGTTAAATCGGTTTTTGAGGTGTCCATTCCGCCAAAAGCAGGGACAGGTGGGCAGCGGTTAATTACATGATATTAAAAAGGAAATCTGTAACTGAGCTGGGGCGAGTAGGTGGGGATTATACGACACCATTTAAGATATGTAGGTGAAGCTTAAAAATCACAGGGCTCTGTCTCATTCTAGGCGCCTCTGGATGCAGAATTTTAGGTAAAGCATGACTATGATGACCAAAGTGACGAAGAATGGAATAAACAACAGCTTATGTGACATATCGGTAAGGCTGTTTTCTCCATGTAGTGCTCATCTCATGCGAACGTGCTGATGGTGATGGGCTCCGTCGGTAGGGTTGGCAGGTCGGCAGCCTCGAGTGGTTTAAATCAGCGATGCAAACATCGCAATTATTTGTTGCTGGAAAGCGAGGGGGGAAGGAGAGTAGTGGCTGCTTGCTTATATATGGCAGGCCTGACATTACTGATCGCACATGAAAGCTCATGTCGAACGTCCGCTTTGTGCCAAGAGCGGACATTCGTTCGACAAAAGATGTAGCCTATATTAGTTGACCATTAGTAGAGAATGCTGCGAATATATCAAGCAACGCGAAGATGCAACCTCTGTTTGGTTACCCTACAATTGAATGTGGCTCCTCAAAGAGGTTACGAGTCTTCATTAAAATATGAAAGATGCAGGATAAATAAAAATGGAACCTGTCTCAATAGCAATTAGTAGTGCAGCGTACTACGTTGCAACAAAATTTGTAGACCAATTTATATCTCAGGAAGGGTACGGATGGTTGCGAAGGAAGCTCTTCCCTAAGCAAACATATGCAGACAGGCTCTATCAGTTGATTGAGGAAACGGCTATAAAATTTGAAGCCGAACATCCAATTGAGTCAGATAAAGTTCCATTTTATCACTCTAAATTTTTATTCGATGCACTAAACGAATATATTTTCTTTAAAGGACCCCCTAATAAGGTTGACTTGTTGCATAAGTTCAGTGATTTTCCAAACGTACTTCCTCCAACTCAAAATCAACTTGAGCGTTTTTATAAAATCCTCACATTTAAAATAAACAATTGCAACACACTAAAGAGTCTCCATATTGAAGAAGCTTATAAAGAAAAAATATTTGACATTAGTGACGAGCTTATTCAAATCAGACTTTCTTTGCAATCTATAGATGAGAAACTAACTTTTCACTTGAGTGATGATTGGTTAAATGAGAAAAGTAGACAAGCAATAGCGGACTTGGGAGGGAGATACACACCCGAACTCAACGTAAAGCTAGAAATAGCTAAGATATTTGATGGCCTCGGCAGAACTAGTGGTTTTTCTGAAGCGTTTTATTTAAATATAGATAGTTTTCTGATTGTTGGAAATAAGTTAAATAGTTGTGATGTGATTTCTTCACAATTATCTGCAATAGCTCAAACCTTAAGGGAGATTGAAAATACATATCAAGCAATGAATTTTCATAAGTTAAATGAAATTCCGAAAAACAAATTCAATGACTATATTTCCATGTGCCAAGCAGCTACTGATGAGGCGGAGTCAATATTGTGGAAACTCCGAGAAAACTCAGAAAAATCAGGTGAAACTAGGCACTACAGTGATAAGTATTCATCTACTCTGCGAGAGCTTCGGGAGTTTAACTACGCGTGTAATGATTTATTTGCATTCATTAACTCCTTAACAGTTAAACTAGCTAATAACCCCTTCCTCCTTCTCGAAGGAAAAGCTGGAATTGGTAAGTCTCATTTACTTGCTGACGTGATAAAAACACGAGTATTATCGGATTATCCTTCTCTACTTATACTAGGGCAACAACTTAATTCAGATGAATCTCCTTGGGCTCAAATCTTCAAGAGGTTACAAATTAAAATAACTTCTAGAGAATTCTTGGAAAAACTGAATTTATATGGTCTGAAGACCGGAAAAAGAGTCCTGATTTTTATTGATGCTATTAATGAGGGGAATGGCAATAAATTTTGGAATGACAACATTAACAGCTTTGTCGATGAAATTAAATGCTTTGAATGGCTTGGTCTGATAATGTCAGTCAGAACAACATATAGAAGTGTAACAATTTCCATGGAAAATGTAAGACGGAACAATTTTGAAATTTATGAACATAGTGGGTTTCAGAATGTTGAACTAGAGGCTGTCAGTCTCTTTTATGATTATTACAATATAGAGAAGCCTTCATCACCTAACCTTAATCCAGAGTTTAGAAACCCTCTATTTCTTAAATTATTGTGCGAAGGAATCAAAAAAAATGGCTTAACTAAAGTGCCTGTTGGATTCAGTGGAATCTCAAATATTCTGAATTTTTTAGTTGAAGGTGTGAATAAATCATTATCATCGCCAAAAAAATATGCATTCGACTCTGGCTTTCCTCTTGTTAAAGATGCTCTCAATGAAATCATAAAATTAAAAACAAAGATTGGCGGCAAAAGCATTTCACTTAAAGATGCTCATTCAGCAGTTCAATCTGTTGTTAATGATTATGTTACCGATAAACATTTCCTCAGTGCCTTAATTGATGAAGGATTGTTGACTAAAGGCATAGTAAGAAATGATGATAATTCTACTGAAGAAGTAGTTTATGTGGCTTTTGAAAGGTTTGATGATCATTTAACAGTTAAGTTCTTATTAGATGATATAGAAAATATCGAAAATGAATTCAAGTCAAATGGTCTTTTGAGAAGCTATTTTAATGATGAATATGATTTCTTTATAAATTCGGGAATCGTGGAGGCTCTGTCCATTCAATTGCCAGAAAAGTATGGGAAAGAGCTTTATGAATTTTTGCCGGAGTTTAGCAATAATGATAAATTACTAGAAGCATTTATCGATAGTTTGATATGGCGAGATATTGATGCTATTGATTATGTAAAAATCCGACCTTTCGTTAATAAGCAAGTTTTTAAATCTAACACTAGCTTTGATTATTTTCTAGAAGCAGTGATCTCAATTTCAGGGTTAGTTGACCATCCCTTTAATGCTAATTTCTTGCATAATTGGCTAAAAAATAACCCTTTGCCGCATCGAGATGCGTTTTGGACTACAAAACTTAAACATAAATATAATGAAGACTCAGCATTTAGGCATCTAATAGATTGGGCATGGGACAGAACAGATAAAAGCTACATTTCAGATGAGTCAATCGAGCTGGTTGCAACTAGTTTATGCTGGTTCTTAACTTCTAGTAACCGACAACTTCGGGATTGCTCAACCAAAGCTTTAGTGAGTTTACTTGAAACAAGAATTCCTGTCTTGAAAAAAATAATTGAGAAATTTTATGGTGTGGACGATCCTTACGTTTGGGAAAGAATATTTGCAGTTGCATTAGGCTGTACGTTGCGAACGGATAATTGCAAAGAACTAAAATGTTTAGCCGAAACTGTTTACCAAAAAGTATTTTGTACTGAGCATGTGTATCCAAATATCTTACTTAGAGACTATGCAAGAGAGATTCTTGAATTTTGTGCTCATCTTGGATTGGATCTTGACGGTATTGAATTATCCAAAATTAGGCCACCATACAACAGCATTTGGCCTGACTACATTCCGTCTAAAGAAGAACTAGAGTCTCTTTATGATAAAGATTCTTATTGGGAACTTTGGAGCTCGATCATGGGAAGTGGAGACTTCTCACGATATACAATTGGAACAAATCATAATCGTTCGAATTGGTCTGGTTGCAAGTTTGGTGAAACTCCTGTTGATCGCAAGAAAGCTTTTGAAACTTTCAAATGCAAACTAACTGATCAACAAAAGGAGCTGTATGAAGCTACAGACCCTATAATTTATGATTATAGAGGGGAGGGAATTACATTCGGGGACATTAAGATCAGACATGATATCGCGAAAGGTAGAAAAACACAGGAGGAAATAAATGCGAACAAAGAAGCGTTTAAGAATTCTTTGTTATACGACCTGTTGATTGAGTTTGAAAATGATATAGAGCCATATCTAGATCACAATAATAACTTGTTGGAAACTGATAAATACTTTGATCTTAGTATAGCTCAGAGATTTATATTTAATCGTGTTGTGGAGTTTGGTTGGGATCCTGAGAAACATGGCGTTTTTGATCGACAAATAGGTACTGGACGTGGACGCAGAGAGTTATTTCAAGAGCGGATTGGTAAAAAATACCAATGGATTGCTTATCATGAATATATGGCAAAGCTAGCCGATAATTTTATTCGTTTCGAGGGCTATAGTAACGAACGAGAGCAAAGTCCATACCAAGGGCCATGGGAGCCTTACATAAGAGATATAGATCCTACTATCTTACTTAAAGAAACTGGAACGAAGAAGTCAAGCAATCAAGAAATGTGGTGGCTAAATGATGAAATATTTGATTGGACTTGCTCTAATGAAGATTGGGTAAAAAGCTCTGCTACGATAACTAATCCATATGCTTTAATTGAAGTTAAAGATGATAATGGTGCTGAATGGATAGTATTAGAAAGCTATCCTTCATGGAAAGAACCAAAAATTATTGGAAACGATGATTGGGGGCATCCACGCAAAGAGGTTTGGTGTCATATTAGAAGTTATATCGTGAAAGAAGAAGAATTTAAAAATTTTAGAGATTGGGCGATACATCAAAACTATATGGGCAGATGGATGCCGGAAGGCGCTGATAGGTACCAATTATTTAATAGGGAGTTCTATTGGTCCGAAGCATTCCAGTTTTTCAAAACAGATTATTATGGTGGCTCAGTTTGGACCTCGGTATCAGACCAAGAGTCTAGCCTTAAGATAGCTGATGTTAGTGTCACGTCTGTTAATTATTCGTGGGGAGAAGAGTTTGATCAATCAAAAAAAGAAACTTTGAGTTTTTTAAAGCCTAGCAATTTAATCTTTGAAAAGATGGGTTTAAAAATTGGGAAAACAGAAGGTAGCTTCAATGATAAAAATGAAACTATGGTTTGTTTTGCGGCTGAAACAATGCATGCATCAACAGCACATTTACTTGTTAAAAAGGAACCATTTTTAACAATGCTAAATAACAATGGTTTCAAAATCGTTTGGACATTATTAGGTGAAAAAGGTGTCATTGGTGGCTCCCTCACCTCAAACCATCATTATGGCCAACAAGAGTTTAGTGGTGCGTTTTATTTTGAAGGAAATCAGCTAACAGGAAGTTATAAAAGTGAATTTGTGAGATAAAAAAATGTAAGAATTAAATAATTAAAAAATAATTGAAAAGGGGTATTTAAGAAACACCCCCTTTAGGACGACAGTCGAATGGTAGCTAATATGCGAGTAAAGATGCTAGCGACGCTAATTTTTGTTCCTCGCTCATACCGGAAGTTTACACTGACGTTTGTGCCATTTGCTTTGAGCAAAGCCTTCAACTGCCTGATATGCGCCACTACCCTTACGGTGCTGGCTGACACGTATAGCTCTCAACCTGAGGACGAGGCGGCGGAATCAACTCAGCAGACTGGAGGCGCGCAGCCATTTTGCGCAATTCACTGCGACATTTAAGGTGTAGCTCCTGCTCAGAAAGGCCTTGTGTGCGTATCGTGCTGCATAAGCCAGTGACCATTCAGTAATCCGCCTTAGTCTTCCAGGGATATTTTTCAGGAGTTTCATACAGCCCCGTCGAGCGCAATATTTCATCACCATGCCATAAAGCTCAACTTCATCGGGCAAGCCCATAGCACCCTAATCATCTTCCCTGCACCACTGAATAAACATATCAGGTGAGGAACAGAACCGTAAAATGCTGTCTTACGAACGGCTGCTGTTACGATATGCCCTCATTACCCGCCACAATCAGGTGATAGATAACCCGAACGCTGGCTCCTTCAAGAACCCGCCTCAGACGTAATGTTAAGTTGATATCCGCCCGGGACGATTCAGTTGAAAATGAGGGATGGTTGTGACCAAGTATTACAGCAGCGGCATTGTGCTGAAGCGCACGACGGACAATTTCACGCGGATGAATTTCGACGCTTAAAATTGAGTCGTAAAAATTCTCTTCGTAGTCCAACATCTGGTGCTGGTTATTCAGATACGCGACGGCGAACACCTTGCCAAAGACGGTGTCCGTGGGATAGCGGTAATCGATAGCCAGCTCTGCCTCCGCCAGGATCTGGCTTTCAGTTGCCATCGCATAGTTGCCCTGCGCATCCCGCACGGGAAGGCGGCTTAAAAAGCACACGTTGTCACTTACGGTGTGGAGAGATGATTCTTCAGATTCAGAAGCCGGTGTGTTGACGTTCTGCTGTGAAATGTTGTTTCTTCCATTTGCGTTCATGTGATGTTTTTCCGAGTTCATCGCCGTGAGTGCAGAACGGAAGCGCGGGCATCAAGCAGAATGCAGGGGAAAACGGCAAAGCCGCAGCCCGCAGGGACCGAGTGTAGACATTTAGCTAAGCGGCCCTTGCATAAGGCCGCCCGGGTGACAGATTTCTGCACGGTGGGGAGACTCGATGCGCAAAACAGGACAGCAGGAAATGAACAGGTCATAGCGCCGGATGGCGGCAGTGTGCTGGTTCGGTCAAAAGCGGCCATGTCAGTCTTTGGCCAGTTAGGGCGCCAGCCTCAGCCCGCTACAGGAGAGGGGTGTGAACGTTGCCATCAGCCCCCCAACCGACAGGCCCGAAACGCAGTCTTTGGCGTTTCGATCCTGCCGGGAATCCGTGGAGCCGGAGGGGGACTTAAATTAAATCGATTATCTCCTCAAATATGCGCGACTTATACCAGTTGGCATTTGCTGATGAGGTAGCAGCTCATCAGGACCATAGAAAGTATTAACATAATTTTTACACTGTTAACTTGCAGATCACTGGCAACCATCTTAAAGTGAGCTTAAGCTGATTTAAGTTCATTATCATTAAACGGGTCGCGGGAACGTTTCAAGCTGGTCTGTTGCAAAATACGCCCTACAAGTTCCCGGTTGCCTAAAATCCGATAGACGGACTAATAGCATAAAATTATCGTGCTCTTTGATAAGGAAATTAAAATGACTCAACAAGAAGTTTTCGATTTAGCTTATAAGGCTCTGTCAGGCATCACTGACGACTGGAATGCTACTTATTATGAAGATCTCAGCGGCGAGCTTAAGCTTCAATGGATTGAGGAACCAATTTTTCAGGCTCAAGCTTATTCCGAGTACGCCCCTGGGGGGACGCCCTCTCACGCCATCGGCATCTCATATAATTTGTTATGGCAGTTATATTTAGATATCAAACATTACTTTGAGTACCTTGAAAGCGGAAAGGATGATAAGGCATTTAAATATTGGTGGGGTGAAGAGAAACATATTGATGCATTACTAACATTAACTACTAGAGAACAAGATATACAAAATATGTACATGGCAGCAGTTACATGGGTTTATTTTCATGAACTTGGACATTTATCTCAGGAGCATGGAGTAATAAGAAATGGAAATTCATCCAGATGTAACAGCACTTTAGTAGAATGTGACATCCAGAACAGCAAAGAAATGAATGGGGAAACATCTATAGTATGGCATGTCACAGAGATTGCAGCTGATTATTTTGCAACATCAACGTGTGTTGCCGAATTAATACGTCATTTCAATACAAAAAACGATTTACTATTGGCAACTAATTACCTAATGACGGGACTGGCTGTCGTCCTGCATCGCTTCAATGGGCAAAATTTGTTTGAAGAGCAATCCATTCCATCAGGTACTCACCCTAAACCTTTTGTAAGACTGGAACTTATGATTCCTGTCATTTTCGAGATGCTATCGGATCCTGATAGCGATGATAGGAAAAAACTCGTTATTGCAAGTGGTCGCGCCGCAAATACAGTGTCGCTTTACTGGATTCGTGCCCATACTAACTTTGGAGGAATCCCCGATAACTACTTTATTCAGGGCATGCTATCTCGGCCCGGCGTGATTCCTTACATGAAGCACATTGTCAGAAAATGGGACGAGATAATGCCCCAAATTATGTCACTAAAAAGATTCGGAGAAAGTTGGCAAGAGCTAAAATTTAGTCAAAAATTTAGGGAAACATTAAAAAATAGTTAACGCTTTAATGGCTATTAAAACTCGTTAAAGTAGCATGACTACTTTCACAGACGCCTAAAAAATAAGCCGGCGTTACAGCCGGTTTGTTTAAACCCCACATCAAAAGTGAAGAGTTATTTAATTATTAATTCAGGGGGTATCATCTTTTCACTTTAACATAAATTAAATAGCAAAGCCATTCCCTGAACTAATCGTTTCGGATCTGAGACGGCCTAGATAGAGTATTGAAAAGTTTAATAGGCTGTATTGGCTTTAACCTTCACCATCCAAACTCTTTAACGTGCTGGTATTACCCTAAAGGGAAATCGAGATTGAATACATCGAGAAATGACCACAATCCGGAATTTCAGCAAGTTGCGCACTACGATTCTTAATGTAGTCAAGGTAAGTAAAAATTGCATTTTTTCTGCCAACAATGAACATCTCTGCAGTAGGGAGCTTGAGGGATTTCGCCATCAGATCCCCATGTTTGGAGTCATCCTACATATTTGAGATTGTGCCTTATAGCACCAGCACGGACATTGTAGCTAAGGATTACTGAGTTGAATGCTCAACTATAGCCTGGGCCGGTAATTGGCCTACACCTTATTGATTAATTGTGAATTGTATTGGTAATGTCTGCATATCGCTCAAAGAGGACATTGCATTTGCTGAGCAGCTTTATGCCACAGGTGACCTGATCATTACGTAATTTTAGGGCTGAAACAGCTTAGAGTGACGAGATAAAGATGGGGTGGAAGGATTGCTACTTTGATTTACTTCTGACCGGTATCCTATAAGTATCCTGGAAAACCAGCTTAACTGTAGCTTCTTAGGTAAGTCGTTGATAATTTGGTGGCCCCTGCTGGGTTTGAACCAGCGACCAAGCGATTATGAGTCGCCTGCTCTAACCACTGAGCTAAGGGGCCAGCGGAGCGGGGATTATAATGTATCTGTTTAGAGCGATCCAGCACTCATCCGCCGGATGCTGAAAAATTCTCCAGCGCATGAGTGCTTGATTAAACTACAGATTTCCAGAATACGCGGCCCGATTCATTCCATTATGCAAACAACGAGCACATGCAAACCGGCCATCGTCCGCAACCGCAGCGATACACCCTTGCCTTACTCCCGATAGCGCGACGCCGACTGGCTCAGCGAAAGATAGGGCAGCATCGCGCCGCGCGCTCGGTCATAATCCTGCCACAGCGCAATCTCTTCCAGCGCCGGGATAGTCACCGCTTCGCCCGCTTCTAGCCCCGCCAGCGCGGCATCCACCATCTCTTCCACTTCCATAACCATACCGGCCGGCAGCTCGTCAATCGACTTGCCGGAGCGGTCGAAGATCTCCGTACGCGTAGCACCAGGCAGGACGGCCTGCACCTGCACGCTGCTGCTCTCCAGCTCGCGCTGCATCGAGCGGGTCAGCGTCAGCACAAAAGATTTGCTGCCGTTATAGGCGCCGTTAAACATCTCATGCGTCAGCGAGAGCACCGAGGCGACATTGATAATCACGCCGCGTCCGCGCGCGCGAAACGCATTGGCCGCCGCATGCGCCAGGCGGGTAGGGGCGATGATGTTGAGCGCCAGCATGGTCTGAATGCGATCGATATCGGCGTCGATAAACTCGCCGTCGACGCTCATGCCGGCGTTATTCGCCAGCAGGGTAATCGCCGTGTTGTCCCGCAGCTCCTGCTCGACGTGCAGCAAATCCTCCGCATCGGTCAGATCGGCGCGCAGAATACGTGCTTCAATCTGATGCTGCTGTTGTAGCGTCTGCGCCAGCGTCTCCAGTCTCGCCTGGTCGCGTGCCACCAGAATCAGATCGTAGCCGCGCGCCGCGAGGCGTTGTGCGTAGGTGGCGCCGATACCGCTGGATGCGCCGGTGATTAAAGCAAAGCCTTGCGATGATGCTGACATGGTAAACCTCTGTTGTATGATGATTGTCATATTTGTAGTTAATATGACGGTCGTCATATATATCGTCAAGCTGGAATATGATGGTCGTAATAATTACTATGAACAGCAGAACCTATCAGCGGGAAAAGAGCGATGGATAAACAGAGCCAAAAGGCGCGCACGCGGCAGCGCATTCTGGATGAGGCGGCGCGGGTAATGCGCGAATGCGGCACGGAAAGCATCGGCGTGGCGGCGCTGATGAAGCGCGTCGGGCTGACGCACGGTGGCTTCTATGCGCACTTCGACTCGCGCGAGGCGCTGGTGCAGGCGGTTATCGCTGAAATGTTCACCGACTCGACGCAGCAGATGGCGCCGCTGTGGCAGGGCGCGGATCCGGCCGCGCGGCTGAGCGCGCTGATCGACTACTATCTGTCGGAGACGCATCGCGACTGCCGCGCCGAGGGCTGTCCGGTGCCCGCGCTGGTCAGCGAGGTCGGTCATCTGCCGGAAGAGGCGAAAACTGTCTTTACCCAGGGCGTGACGTCAATGCTGCAGCGGTTAGGCGAGCTGCTTGCCGAGCTGGGGCAGCGCGATGCCGAGGCACTCGCCAGCAGCCTGCTGGCTGAGATGGTCGGCGCGCTGGCGCTGGCGCGCGCCTGCTCCGATAAAGCGCTCTCGGCAGCCATGCTGGCGCGCAGCCGCGAGGCGCTGAAGCGCCGCACCGGACTGGAGCAGGCGGCATGAGCGAGCACAATATCAGCGATATTATCGCCCCGGGGCTGGAAGTGCTGTTCTGCGGCATTAATCCCGGCCACTCCACGGCGCACACCGGCTATCACTTCGCGCATCCCGGCAACCGCTTCTGGAAGGTGCTCTATCTGGCTGGCTTTACCCGGGAGCAGCTCCGGCCCGAAGAGGAGCAGCGGCTGCTGGAGACCGGCTGCGGCATCACTATGCTGGTAGAGCGTCCCACTGTGCAGGCGAATCAGCTGGCCGCTGAGGAGCTGCGCGACGGCGGCGCGCGCCTGACTGACAAAGTACTCAACTACCAGCCGCGCGTGCTGGCGATCCTCGGCAAAGACGCCTTCAAGCGCGCCTTCAATCAGCGCAAGGTGGAGTGGGGCTTACAGGGCATCTTTATGGGTAAGACTCAGGTCTGGGTGCTGCCTAATCCCAGCGGGCTGAATCGCGCCTCGCTCGATGAGATCGTCGAGGCATACCGGCAGCTCTATGATGCGCTGCAGCAGGGCGTGAAATAGCCGGCAGCGAAAAAAGGGCAATAAAAAACCCCGGCGAGCCGGGGTTTTTTTAACGCTAGCGAATTAGTCGTCCAGGAAGCTGCGCAGCACTTCCGAACGGCTCGGGTGGCGCAGCTTACGCAGCGCTTTCGCTTCAATCTGACGAATACGTTCACGCGTAACGTCGAACTGTTTGCCCACCTCTTCCAGCGTATGGTCGGTGTTCATATCGATGCCGAAACGCATGCGCAGCACTTTGGCTTCGCGCGCGGTCAGGCCCGCCAGCACGTCGTGGGTGGCTGAACGCAGGCTCTCGGAGGTGGCAGAGTCGAGCGGTAGCTCCAGCGTGGTGTCTTCGATAAAGTCGCCCAGATGCGAATCTTCGTCGTCGCCAATCGGCGTCTCCATAGAGATAGGCTCTTTGGCGATTTTCAGCACTTTGCGGATCTTGTCTTCCGGCATCAGCATGCGCTCGGCCAGCTCTTCCGGCGTCGGCTCGCGGCCCATCTCCTGCAGCATCTGGCGCGAGATACGGTTGAGCTTGTTGATGGTCTCAATCATATGCACCGGAATACGGATGGTACGCGCCTGGTCGGCGATAGAGCGGGTGATCGCCTGACGGATCCACCATGTCGCATAGGTCGAGAACTTGTAACCACGACGGTATTCAAACTTATCAACCGCTTTCATCAGTCCGATGTTGCCTTCCTGAATCAGATCGAGGAACTGCAGACCGCGGTTGGTATATTTTTTCGCGATTGAAATCACCAGACGCAGGTTCGCTTCCACCATCTCTTTCTTCGCACGACGCGCTTTCGCTTCGCCGATAGACATGCGACGGTTGATATCTTTTACCTGCTCGATGGTCAGGCCGGTCTCTTCTTCGATCTGATGCAGTTTCTGCAGGCAGCGCATCACATCTTCTTCCACTTCTTTCAGCTTTTCTGACCAGGGTTTATTCATGGCCAGCGCGGCTTTGAACCAGCTCTCGCTAGTCTCGTTGCCGGTAAACAGCGTGATAAAGTTTTTCTTCGGCATTTTGCACAGTTCAACGCACAGCTTCATGATGATGCGCTCTTGCGTACGCACGCGCTCCATCATCTCGCGCATGTTGTTCACCAGGTAGTCGAACTGCTTCGGCACCAGGCGGAACTGCTTGAAGACGTCAGAAAGGTTCTGAATCTCTTTTACTGCGTCAGCATGGCTGCGGCCTTTGCTCTTGATAACAAGGCGGGTCGTTTCATACTGCGTGCGCAGTTCAACGAATTTTTCGCGCGCCAGTTCCGGATCGATCGAGTTATCGTCGTCGGAGCTGTCGTCTTCGCTCTCTTCGTCTTCATCTTCGTCGTCGTCGCGGTCTTCCTGAGACAGCTCAGAGCCGACGTGGGTGGCGGTAGGCGCCAGATCTTCTTCAGCGTTTGGATCCACGAAGCCGGTGATCAGGTCGGAGAGGCGAGATTCGCCCGCTTCGACTTTGTCGTACTGCTCCAGCAGATAGGTAATGGCTTCCGGATATTCCGCAACCGAACACTGTACCTGGTTGATACCGTCTTCGATACGCTTGGCGATGTCGATTTCGCCTTCGCGCGTCAGCAGCTCAACGGTACCCATTTCGCGCATATACATGCGCACCGGGTCGGTGGTGCGGCCAATTTCAGATTCTACGCTGGATAACACCTGAGCGGCGGCTTCCGCGGCATCTTCGTCAGTATCGGCGCTGTTTTCGTTCAGCATCAGATCGTCGGCGTCAGGGGCTTCTTCCACCACCTGAATACCCATATCGTTAATCATCTGGATGATGTCTTCGATCTGATCGGAGTCGACGATATCTTCCGGCAGATGGTCATTGACCTCAGCATAGGTCAGATAGCCTTGCTCCTTACCACGGGTGACAAGCAGCTTAAGCTGTGACTGCGGGTTTTGCTCCATAAGACGGTATCCACACTTCTGTTAATTAGATTGGTGTCGGTCGGCAGCGAGCCAACTATAACAGTGAAGGCGTTGTATTATTGCCGCTGCCTTCGTCGCGGCCAGGGCTTTTGCCCCTCATATATCGGCACTTAAGCCGCTTTGTATTCTGTTCGAGGCTACGCCTCTGTTGCTGTGCGTTCTGGCCTGTCTGCCAGCGCGCTCTGAACTGGCCGGCTTCGTCGCCCCAGTCGTGCTAACAGCGCGCGCTGCGTAATGCCAAACTCGTCACGTCTCCGGCTTGGCTTATCGAGTCGCTTAGCCTCGGCTTGCGGCGCATTGCCCCAGAAACGAATGGGCCAGAAATGCGCCTTTAGCTACGCGCAACATTCTGACCCAGTGAAAATTCTACTTTTTCGCCAGCGCCTGGCTTAATGTCCAGAATTCACGGCGCTCTTCTGCGCTTAAACCCTGGGTGCGATCGCGAGCGATCAGCTCTTCCAGACGCTGTTCAAGCGCGGCGTCGTAAATACTCGCCAGCGAATCATGAAACACCGCTTCAACTTCCTCATCCACTATCATGTGGTTCCACGTGGCTAAGGTTTCAAGCGTCTGACTAAAATTTGTTCCGCGATATAACTCTAGTAGCTGTCCGGTAGTCAATCCAGGATTCTCGGTGCAACGGCTGACTAATTCAGCAAACAGCGGTAGGCCGGCCATCTTTACCTGCGCCAGACCTTCAAGCGTCGGCACCAGCGTCGCAAGATGCGGATTTTGCACCAGCAGCGCCACCAGTACGCGCATCGTTGTGCGCTTTAGCGGCGGCGCTGTCGGCGCCGCGCCGCTGGGCGCCAGCTTCGGCATCAGCTTCTCTAACTGGTTATCGTCAAGAATGCCGAGTTTATTACCCAGTTCCTGACGCATATAGATGCGCAGCGTCTCGCCGGGGATCTGGCTAATCAGCGGCAGCGCCAGCGTGCTCAGGCGCGCTTTGCCGTCGCGTGTGCTCAGATCGACCTGCGGCAGCAGCGAGTCGAACAGGAAAGAGGAGAGCGGCATCGCCTGCTCCATACGCGCTTCAAACGCCTCTTTGCCCTCTTTACGCACCAGCGTGTCCGGATCTTCGCCGTCCGGCAAAAACATAAAGCGTAGCTGACGTCCGTCATTCATGTAAGGCAATGCGGTTTCCAGCGCGCGCCAGGCGGCTTCCCGACCCGCGCGGTCGCCGTCGTAACAGCAGATCACGGTATCGGTGCTGCGGAACAGCAGCTGGATATGCTCCGCCGTCGTAGAGGTGCCCAGCGACGCCACGGCATAATCGATGCCGAACTGCGCCAGCGCCACCACGTCCATATAGCCTTCCACCACTAACAGGCGGGCAGGCTGCGGATGATTCTTTTGCGCTTCATACAGGCCGTAAAGCTGGCGGCCCTTATGGAAAATCGGGGTTTCCGGCGAGTTCAGGTACTTGGGCGTATCGTTGCCCAGCACGCGGCCGCCGAAACCAATTACGCGTCCGCGCTTGTCGCGGATCGGAAACATGACGCGCTCGCGAAAGCGGTCATAGGTGCGGCCCTTATCGTTGGAAACCAGCATGCCGGCTTCCATCAGGGACTCGCGATCCTCTTTATTGCCGCCGAAGCGCTTTAAAACGTTATCCCAGCCCGGCGGCGCGAAGCCGATAGCGAAATGCTCAATAACCTCGGCGCTTAAGCCGCGATTGCTGAGATAGTCGCGCGCCGCGCGCGCATTGGACTGCGTCAGGCTCTGCTGATAAAACCCGTTAAGGTTTTCCATCAGCTGATAAAGGCTCTGGCGCTGATGGCGCTCCATCTGACTCGGACCGCTGCCCGCTTCGTAGGGCACTTCCAGACCATGCTGCGTCGCCAGCTCTTCGATACTCTCGACAAATTCCAGTCGATCGTAATTCATCAAAAAGTCGATGGCGTTGCCGTGCGCGCCGCAGCCGAAACAGTGATAAAACTGCTTCTCGCCGTTTACGGTGAAAGAGGGGGTTTTCTCATTATGGAAGGGACAACACGCGTGGAAGTTCTTACCCTGCTTTTTCAGCTTAACGCGGGCATCGATAAGATCCACGATATCCGTGCGGGCAAGCAGATCATTGATAAAAACGCGCGGGATTCTTCCAGCCATAAGCCCCAGTTTTTCAGCTCATAAACGGCAACAAGCCGCGCTTCCTTTCGGAAAGCACGGCCTCTTACTTGACTCTGTCTGCGTTTAACACGCGGTGGAGGCGAACCTCCGGAGGTACTTAGTACAGACGAGTGCGGCGTGCGTTTTCGCGAGCCAGTTTCTTGGCGTGACGCTTAACTGCAGACGCTTTAGCGCGCTTACGTTCTGTGGTCGGTTTTTCATAGAACTCACGACGACGAACTTCAGCCAGAACGCCTGCTTTCTCGCAGGAACGCTTGAAGCGACGCAGTGCTACGTCGAATGGCTCGTTTTCACGTACTTTAATTACCGGCATGTAACTCTCACCTCGATAAAATTCGGTTTTTGCTGCTGACTGCGGCGTCAGCACATTTCAAAATGGTGCAGCATTTTACTCCAACGCGAGTCGGTTTGTAAAGCACCATGGACAATTAAGAACCAACAGGAGCGTTTGCCGATGCGGCTGCCGGTTTATTTCAAGGGTGCGGAGTATAGCGCACTCTTTGCGCGCCACGAAATCACTTTTTGCAGCGAAAGCGTCGACGAACGCAGGCGTGGCTATGCTACACTGCGCGCCGCAAGTAAGGGGTAAGCGCTATGCGAATTCTGGGTATTGAAACATCCTGCGATGAAACCGGCATCGCAATCTATGATGACGAAGCGGGTCTGCTCGCCAATCAGCTTTACAGCCAGGTGAAACTGCACGCCGATTACGGCGGCGTAGTGCCGGAACTGGCGTCGCGCGATCACGTGCGCAAAACCGTGCCGCTGATTCAGGCGGCGCTGAAAGAGGCGAACCTGCAGCCGCAGCAGATCGACGCCGTCGCCTATACGGCGGGGCCTGGCCTGGTCGGCGCGCTGCTGGTCGGCGCCACTATTGGCCGCTCGCTCGCCTTCGCGTGGAAGGTGCCTGCGGTTCCGGTACACCATATGGAAGGGCATCTGCTGGCGCCGATGCTGGAGGAAAACCCACCGCAGTTCCCGTTTGTGGCGCTGCTGGTGTCGGGCGGCCATACCCAGCTGATTAGCGTAACCGGCATCGGCGAATATGCGCTGCTGGGCGAGTCTATCGACGACGCCGCCGGGGAAGCCTTCGACAAAACCGCCAAGCTGCTGGGGCTCGACTATCCCGGCGGACCGATGCTGTCGAAAATGGCGCAGCAGGGCGTGGCGGGACGTTTTACCTTTCCGCGTCCGATGACCGATCGTCCCGGGCTCGACTTTAGCTTTTCCGGCCTGAAGACCTTTGCCGCCAATACCATTCGCGAGAATGCGGACGACGCGCAAACGCGCGCCGATATCGCCCGCGCCTTCGAGGATGCGGTGGTCGATACCCTGATGATCAAGTGCAAGCGCGCGCTGGAGCAAACCGGCTTTAAGCGGCTGGTGATCGCGGGCGGCGTCAGCGCCAACCGTACGCTGCGCGAGCGGATGGCGCAGATGATGCAGGCGCGCGGCGGAGAAGTCTTCTATGCCCGTCCTGAGTTCTGCACCGACAACGGCGCGATGATCGCCTATGCGGGCATGGTGCGTCTGAAGGGCGGCACGCGCGGCGGACTGGGCGTCAGCGTACGGCCTCGCTGGCCGCTGGCGGAACTGCCGGCTATCTAGCGTAAAAAAGCCGGCATCGCCGGCTTTATTTCTTCTCTTCGTCGCGCGTTTTCCTGCGCTTCCAGATTTTACTCTCCTGACCGCGCCACAGCCGCTGAATATTGTCGTGATGACGCAGCAAAATCAGGCATGACAGCATCGACACCGGAAAGGTGAACTGCGGCTTAAACCACCAGACGTAAAAAGGCGCAATCAGCGCGCTGACGATGGCGCCCAGCGACGAATAGCCGCTCAGCAGCACCGTCAGCAGCCAGGTGCCGGTCATCAGCCCGGTTAAATCCCAGCCGATAGGCGCGATGGCGCCCAGGGCGGTGGCGACGCCTTTGCCGCCGCGAAAGCGAAAAAAGACCGGATAGATATGGCCGAGACAGGCCGCGATAGCGGTAAGGCCAAGATAAAGCGGCGCGAGATGCAGCAGATAGGCCAGCCAGACCGGCACCATGCCTTTGAGAATATCGAAAATCAAAACGCAGGCCGCAGCGGCTTTGCCGCCGATGCGCAACACGTTGGTCGCGCCAGGATTACCTGAACCCTGAGTACGCGGATCGGGCAGTCCGGCGATTTTGCAGACCAGAATGGCGCTCGAAATCGAACCGCAAAGATACGCGAAAAAAATCATACCAGGCGCGATAGCACTCATATTACCGTACCGTTTCCTTTAGGGTCGTTTTGTCTTCGTGAACCGTGGATAATACGCATTATATGCCGGAAGTGGTATCCGGCTTAGCCAAAAACAGAGACTGTCATCATGGATATCGTTTTTATCGAACAACTCACGGTGTACACCACCATTGGCGTTTACGACTGGGAACAGGGCATTCAGCAGAAGCTGGTGCTCGATGTCGAAATGGCGTGGGACAATCGGCTGGCGGCGCGCAGCGACGATGTAAACGACTGTCTGAGCTACGCCGACGTCTCTGAGGCGATCCTCACGCACCTGAGCGGCACGCGTTTCGCGCTGGTGGAGCGGGTAGCGGAGGAAATCGCGGACCTGCTGATGACCCGTTTCAGCACGCCTGGCGTGCGCATTAAAGTCGCCAAACCGGGCGCGGTGGCGCAGGCAAACCAGGTGGGCGTGCGCATCGAGCGCGGGACTATTCCTAAATGAATACGTTGTGATTGCCATCACAATGAAACCAACCCAAATTATTGTCTGTCATAACAGGCGCCGTTGCGTTGTGAAACGCACAGGTCGCCGAAAGCCTTAAGGTTTCCCTCAGGCAGGCGATGGCAAAATTTCAGGCGGAAGCAGACTCGCGACCGCCTTTTTAATGGGTTTGAAACGGATATAAGGAAAATGTGATGGCAGATATTCATCAGCTTTGGGTGGCTGCAATCCTGGGCATCGTGGAGGGGCTGACGGAGTTTCTGCCGGTCTCCTCCACGGGGCACATGATTATTGTCGGCCACCTGCTGGGTTTTGAAGGCGATAAAGCGGAAACCTTCGAAGTGGTGATCCAGCTCGGGTCCATTCTTGCGGTTGTGGTGATGTTCTGGCGTCGTCTCTTTGGCTTAATCGGCATTCACTTCGGCCAGGTGAAGCATGAAGGAGTAGGTCGCGGCCATCTGACGCTGATCCATATCCTGCTGGGCATGATCCCGGCTGTGGTCATCGGGCTGCTGCTGCATGACCAGATCAAAACGCTGTTTAACCCGATCAACGTAATGTACGCGCTGGTGGTCGGCGGCGTACTGCTGCTGGTGGCGGAATACCTGAAGCCGAAACAGCCGAAAGCGGTGGGCATTGACGATATCACTTATCGCCAGGCCTTTATGATCGGCTGCTTCCAGTGCCTCGCGCTCTGGCCGGGCTTCTCTCGCTCCGGCGCCACCATTTCCGGCGGCATGCTGATGGGCGTCAGCCGCTACGCGGCGTCGGAGTTCTCGTTTATCCTCGCCGTGCCGATGATGATGGGCGCTACCGGCCTCGATCTCTATAAAAGCATCGGTTTCCTGACGATGAACGATCTGCCGATGTTCGCCGTCGGCTTCGTGACCGCCTTCGTCGTGGCGCTGATTGCCATCAAGGCCTTCCTTGAGCTGATCAAGCGTATCTCGTTCGTCTCGTTCGCCATCTACCGCTTTATCGTCGCGGCAGCGGTCTACGCCATCTTTATGTAACGCCTGCGCGGCCAGCAATCAGGCTGGCCGCATCTCTGCAATGCCCTGCGCCACGGCGACGATACGACGCCGCGTCAGCTCCTCTCTCACATCTGCCCCTTTAAAACCCGCCTCGATAACCGCTTTGGTCGGCACCGACTGCGCCAGCGCGAACGCCTGACGCAGGTAGTCGCCCTGCGGATAGGGCATGCTCTCAAGGCCAGCGCGGCCGCGCGCGTCCGCTTCGCTGGTCAGCGCGATTTGCTCAACCCGATGCGGCTTGCGCCAGGCGTCGATGCGGTCGAACAATGCCACTAAAGCGTCCGCCGACTGACGTTCGATGGTATGCACCACGTCGTGGAATTCGGTAACGATCAGCGCCAGATCGCGAATGGCGTTGGGCACGCGCAGACGCTGGCAGAGCGCTTCCACCAGCGGCACGCCCGCGGCGCCGTGGCCGTGATGGCTCGGCCACTTCTCCGGCGGCGTCAGCGCCTTGCCGACGTCGTGGAACAGCGTGGCGAAACGCACATCGATCTCGTCCGACAGCGACGCCGCCAGCGTCAGAGTCATCAGGGTGTGCACGCCGGTATCGATCTCCGGATGCCACTTCGCCGGCGCGGGGATGCCGAACAGCCTGTCGAGCTCGGGGAACAGCACCTCAAGCGCGCCGCAGTCGCGCAGCGTCTGAAAGTAGACCTGCGGATTGCGCGCGGTCAGCGCCTTCTCCGTCTCTTTCCAGACGCGCTCGGCGGTGAGGTGGCTCAGCTCGCCGCTGGCCGCCATCTGGCGCATCAGCGCCTGGGTCTCGTCGGCGATGCGGAAGTTAAGGTGGGCGAAACGCGCCGCAAAGCGCGCCACGCGCAGCACGCGCAGTGGATCTTCGTTAAAGGCGTCGGAAACGTGGCGCAGCAGACGCGCCTGCAGATCGCGCTTGCCGTGAAAGGGATCGATCAGCTCGCCGTTTTCCCGCTGCGCGATGGCGTTGATGGTCAGGTCGCGGCGTTGCAGATCCTGCTCCAGCGTCACGTCGGGTGCGGACCAGGTGACGAAGCCGGTATAGCCGTTGCCGCTTTTGCGTTCGGTGCGCGCCAGCGCGTATTCTTCACGGCTTTGCGGATGCAGAAAGACCGGAAAATCGCGGCCGACCTGCTGAAAGCCCTGCGCCAGCATCGCCTCCGGCGTCGCGCCGACCACTACCCAGTCCCGGTCTTTAACCGGCAGTTTTAACAGCGCATCGCGAACGGCGCCGCCTACTAAATACGTCTTCACTCAACAACTCCAGAGATAATAAAAAGGCGCGCCGGACGGCACATCCGCCGCTAAACATTCAGCGCGCTTGTTGCTCTATTGTTGCACACAATGGCCAGATTGCAGGCATGACGAAAAGGGCATCAAAGGATGCCCCTGGCGCACGGAACGCAAAACGCGGGAAAAAGCTTAGTTCATCCAGCGATCTTTTTTCTTACGGCGCGGCACCATATGCGGCAGCACCAGACCCAGCAGCAGGCCGACGCCCAGCACGCCGCCGCCATACATAAACCACTGCATGATGATGGTGCGCTGCTTGTCATCCAGCTGAACGTTGGCGGCGCTGACTTTTTTCTGCGCCACGATCAGCTCGTTTTTCAGCTTCTGATTCTCTTCTTTCAGCCCGTTGATGACGCTGTCGCTGTTGGCGACCTTGTTCTGCATCTCGGCGGTGCGCTGGTTCCAGCTGTTGTCGATATTGCCCAGCTTCGCGGTCAGATCTTTGACCTGCTGCTCCAGCTGCGGCACGCGGGTGCGCAGGCTCGGTTCGGCGCTGAGCTGCGACAGCGGGATCCAGACGGTACGGCCTTCCGAATCGCGGATCTGGCCGTAGTTGGTATCGTTGTTGGTCTGCACCAGCTGCACTTCTTCGCCCGCGTTCAGCTTGCCGAGCAGGCGATACTGATCGCCCGGTCCGCTGCGAACCCAGGTGGATAATTCGTCGGAGATGTAGCGTTTTTCATCTGCATGGGCTGGTGCGAGCGTGCTGATAGCCAGCAAGGTAAGGCCTGCGATTACAATTTTTTTCATTCGATGTCGTTTTAGCTTGGGGGTCTGTAAATTTACCGGCACAGTCTGGAACCGCCTCGCATAAATCTGAATGAGAACTATCCTGGTCTCATTTCCCTGCGAAAAGGGTAGCGAAAGCGCAAAGAAAGCCGAGACAGCCCGCCTTCTGTGCATTACTCTTCGCCAGATAATCCTCGTAAGTGCCAGCAGCGTATTGAATAAAAAATTATGACCATCGAAATCGAACTAAAGTTCATTGCCACGCCTGACGTCGCCAGCAAGCTGACGCAGGCTCTCGCCGCTTACCCGCACCAGCATCAGGCCGCGCGGGCGCTAAGCAACATCTATTTTGAGACAGATGACAACCAGCTGCGCCGCTGGGATATGGGCCTGCGCATTCGCGGCGTTGATGGTCACCATGAGATGACGCTGAAGAGCGCCGGGAAAACGCTCGGCGGCCTGCATCAGCGCGCGGAATATAACATCGACCTGCCCGAGGCGAAGCTCGATATCGCGCGGCTGCCCGCCGAGGTCTGGCCGCAGGGCACCGACGTCGCCGCGCTGCAGCAGCGCCTGCAGCCGCTCTTTAGCACCCATTTCCAGCGCGAAACCTGGCTGGTTCAGGTAGGCGAAAGCGAAGTGGAAGTAGCATTCGATCGCGGCGCGGTCGCCACGGAGACGCTGAGCGAAGATCTGTTTGAAGTGGAGCTGGAACTGAAAAGCGGCCAGCGCGGCGACATGATGACCTTCGCCCGCGAGCTGATCGCCATCGGCGGCCTGCGTCTCGGCAGTCTGAGCAAAGCGGCGCGCGGCTATCAGCTGGCGCAAGGCAACCCGCCGCGACCGCTGCGTCCGTTCCCGCTGCTGAAAGCCGCGCCGAAAGCGACAGTGGAAGAGGGGATGGTGACCGCGATGTCGAGCGCCCTGAGCCACTGGCAATACCATGAAGAGGTCTGGCTGCGCGGCAACGCCGAGGCGCAGCGCAGCGTCGTCGAAGCGCTGGAAGCGCTGCGTCAGGCTTTCTCTCTGTTTGGCGCGCTGGTGCCGCGCAAGGCGAGCAGCGAGCTGCGTCAGAAGCTCACTACGCTGGAAGAGACCCTCGCCGAGCCGGTGAAAGATGCGCAGGCGCTGAGCTTCTCGTCGCTCTCCGTAGAGACCCAGTTAGCGCTTACTCACTGGCTGGTGGAGTCGCAGTGGCGGCGCTGGATCGATGCCAAAAACCAGGCGAAGCTCGACGGCTCCTTCAAGCGTTTTAGCGACATCATGCTAAGCCGCATCGCAGCCGATCTCAAAGAGACCTTCAGCGACGTGCAGCAGCTGAACGAATATCATGACAAGGCGACGCGCCTGTCGCGTCAGCTGCTGGCGGTGCATCTGCTGGCAGGCGCCTACCCGGCGGAAGCCGTTTCCGTCTGGCTGGCGCCGTGGCAGCAGCTGCAACAGTCAATTGCGCAAAACCAGGAGCACTGGCTGCGATCGCTGGCGAACCAGGCGATTCGCCAGCCGGCTTTCTGGCTGAACAGCAGCGCGCCACGATAATCTGACCCATCAGGGAGAGAAGACGTTGTTAGAGTTACCCGCTGAATTACAGGCGCAGGCGGCCAGCGCGGCCGAGCGCCTTGGCGTCGCTGCCGACGCCTTAACCGACGCGCAGCGCGCCGCGCTGGCGTTCAGTGATTTCATCGCCGAGAACCTGCAACGTCACCCTGAATGGTGGCTGGCGATCCAGCAGCAGGCGCCGCAGCCGGAGGAGTGGCGGCACTATGCGCGCTGGCTGGATGACGACCTCGCCGCGGTAGACTGCGAGGCGGCGCTGATGCGCGCGCTGCGGCTGTTTCGCCGCCGCATGCTGGTGCGGGTCGCCTGGATGCAGTGTCTGGGCGAAGCCAGCACCGAACAGAGCCTGCGGCAGCTTAGCGTGCTGGCGGAGGTGCTGATCGGCCGCGCGCGCGACTGGGTCTACCAGGCGTGCTGCCAGGATTTCGGCACGCCCTGCAACAGCGCGGGCGAACCACAGCCGATGCTGATCCTCGGTATGGGCAAGCTGGGCGGCGGCGAACTCAACTTCTCTTCCGATATCGATCTGATCTTCGCCTGGCCGGAAAACGGCGCGACGCGCGGCGGACGACGCGAGCTGGATAACGCGCAGTTCTTCACGCGCATGGGGCAGCGGCTGATCAAGGTGCTGGATCAGCCCACCATGGACGGCTTCGTCTACCGCGTCGATATGCGGCTGCGCCCTTTCGGCGACAGCGGCCCGCTGGTGCTGAGCTTCGCCGCGCTGGAAGATTACTACCAGGAGCAGGGCCGCGACTGGGAGCGCTATGCGATGGTCAAGGCGCGCCTGATGGGCGACGATCAGGATCGCTGGAGCCAGGAGCTGCAGCAGATGCTGCGCCCCTTTATCTATCGCCGCTATATCGACTTCAGCGTGATCCAGTCGCTGCGCAATATGAAAAGCATGATCACCCGCGAAGTGCGGCGGCGCGGGCTGACCAACAATATCAAGCTGGGCGCGGGCGGCATTCGCGAAACCGAATTTATCGTACAGGTCTTTCAGCTGATACGCGGCGGACGTGAGCGCTCGCTACAGCTGCGTTCCCTGCTGCCAACGCTTGCCGCCATCGGCGAGCTGGGGCTGCTGACGCCGGAGCAGGTCGCGACGCTGCGCGACGCTTACCTCTTCCTGCGTCGCCTGGAGAATCTGCTGCAAAGCCTCAATGACGAACAGACCCAGACGCTGCCAGGCGATGCGCTTAACCGTGCGCGGCTCGCCTGGGCGATGAACGCCGAGAGCTGGCACGCGCTGACGGCGCAGCTTGAGACGCACATGGCGGCGGTGCGCATCATTTTCGACGAGCTAATCGGCGAAGATATTCCCGAAATAAGCGATCAGCCGGAGCTGCTGGAATACAGCGGTATGTGGCAGGATTCGCTCGAAGATGCCGAGCTGGCGCCGCTGGTGCCGCAGCTCGACGATGAACAGCGCCGGGCGCTGCATCGCGCGCTGGACGATTTTCGCCAGGACATCAGCCGCCGCACCATCGGGCCGCGCGGACGGCTGGCGATCGACCAGCTGATGCCGCGGCTGCTGAGCGAAGTCTGTCCGCGCAACGACGCCGCGGTCACCTTCAGCCGCCTTGTTCCGCTCTTGCTGGGCGTACTCACGCGCAGCACCTATCTGGAGCTGCTTACCGAATATCACGGCGCCCTGCGGCACCTGATCCGCCTGTGCGCGGCGTCGCCGATGATCGCCAGCCAGCTGGCGCGCTATCCGCTGCTGCTGGATGAGCTGCTCGATCCCGCCACGCTCTATCAGCCGACCGCCACCGACGCCTATCGCGACGAGCTGCGCCAGTATCTGATGCGCATCCCGGTAGATGATGAAGAGCAGCAGCTGGAGGCGGTGCGCCAGTTCAAGCAGGCGCAGCTGCTGCGCATTGCGGCGGCGGATATCGCCGGTACGCTGCCGGTTATGAAAGTGAGCGATCACTTAACATGGCTGGCGGAAGCTATCATCGAATCGGTAGTGCAGCAGGCGTGGCAGATGATGGTGCAGCGCTATGGCCGGCCGCAGCATCTGAAAAGCGAGCACGAGCGCGGCTTTGCGGTGCTGGGCTACGGCAAGCTGGGCGGCTGGGAGCTGGGCTACAGCTCCGATCTTGATCTGGTGTTTCTGCATGACTGCCCGGCAGAGACGGTCACCGACGGCGAGCGCAGCATTGACGGCCGTCAGTTCTATCTGCGCCTGGCGCAGCGCATTATGCATCTCTTTAGCACGCGCACCGCTTCGGGGATCCTCTACGAAGTGGACGCACGGCTGCGCCCTTCCGGCGCCGCAGGCATGCTGGTCAGCACCTTTGACGCCTTTGACGAGTATCAGCGCCACGAGGCCTGGACCTGGGAGCATCAGGCGCTGGTGCGCGCCCGCGTGGTGTTTGGCGATGAGGCGCTCGCGGGGCGCTTTAATGCTATCCGCCGCGCCATTCTCTGTCTGCCGCGCGCGCCGGAGGCGCTGCAAAAAGAGGTGCGCGAGATGCGCGAAAAAATGCGCGCGCACCTCAGCAACCGGCACAAAGGGCGCTGGGAGATCAAAACCGATGAGGGCGGCATTACCGACATTGAATTCATCGCGCAATATTTTGTCTTAGCCTGGGCCGCCGAGCAGCCCGAGCTGACGCGCTGGTCCGACAACGTACGCATTTTCGAACTGGCGGCGCGCTACGACAAAATGCCGGAGGCGGAAGCGCAGGCGTTGACGCATGCTTACGTGACGCTGCGCGACGCGCTGCATCATCTGGCGCTGCAGGAGCTGCCCGGCCACGTCGAGCCGGACGCCTTCGCCGCCGAGCGGCAAACCGTAATGGCGAGCTGGCAGCGCTGGCTGGCGTCGCCGCCCGCACCTTAAAGCGCCTGTTGATAGCGCAGATCGCATCTGTGCTATCATCCGCGCACTATTTTTACTGCAGTCTGGAGTGTCTGGAATGAAAGTTACTTTGCCCGCGTTCGACCGTGCTTCGGTACTGGTCGTAGGCGATGTGATGTTGGATCGCTACTGGTATGGCCCAACCAGCCGTATCTCTCCTGAAGCGCCGGTGCCGGTGGTAAAAGTGGACGCTATCGAAGAGCGTCCCGGTGGCGCGGCAAACGTGGCGATGAACATTGCAGCGCTGGGTGCCGCCTCGCAGCTGATCGGCTTGACCGGCGAAGATGATGCGGCGCGCGTGCTGAGCGAAACGCTGAAAAACGTCAACGTTCGCTGTGACTTCGTGGCGGTCAAAACCCATCCCACCATTACCAAACTGCGCGTGCTGTCGCGCAACCAGCAGCTGCTGCGCCTCGATTTTGAAGAGGGGTTCGATCAGGTCGATCCAGAGCCGATCCATCAGCGCCTGCGTCAGTCGCTGGCGGCCGCCGGCGCGCTGGTGCTCTCCGACTATGCGAAAGGGGCGCTCGCCAGCGTGCAGACCATGATTCGCCTGGCGCGCGAGGCTAACGTGCCGGTGCTGATCGATCCCAAAGGCACCGACTTCGAGCGCTATCGCGGCGCCACGCTGCTGACGCCAAACCTGTCAGAGTTCGAAGCGGTGGTCGGCAAATGTAAAAACGAAGAGGAGATCGTCAGCCGCGGCATGCAGCTGGTGGCGGATTATGAGCTCTCGGCGCTGCTGGTGACGCGCTCTGAAAATGGCATGACGCTGCTGCAGCCTGGCAAAGCGCCGCTGCATCTGCCGACGCAGGCGCAGGAAGTGTTCGACGTGACCGGCGCGGGCGATACCGTAATCGGCGTGCTGGCGGCGACCCTGGCGGCAGGCGACTCCCTTGAGGATGCCTGCTTTATGGCGAACGCGGCGGCGGGCGTCGTGGTCGGCAAGCTGGGCACCTCGACCGTGAGTCCGGTCGAGCTGGAAAACGCCATTCATGCGCGTCCGGAAGAGGGCTTCGGCATTATGAACGAAGCGCAGCTTAAAATCGCGGTCGAGCAAGCGCGCAAGCGCGGCGAGAAAGTGGTGATGACCAACGGCGTGTTCGACATTCTGCATGCGGGCCACGTCTCTTACCTGGCCAATGCGCGCAAGCTGGGCGATCGCCTGATTGTGGCGGTCAACAGCGATGCTTCGACGAAGCGCCTGAAAGGCAGCAGCCGTCCGGTGAATCCGCTGGTCAATCGCATGATTGTGCTCGGCGCGCTGGAAGCGGTGGACTGGGTCGTGGCGTTTGAAGAGGATACGCCGCAGCGCCTGATCGCCAGCGTGTTGCCGGATCTGCTGGTAAAAGGCGGCGATTACAAGCCGGAAGATATCGCGGGCAGCAAAGAGGTGTGGGCCAACGGCGGCGACGTGCGCGTGCTGAATTTCGAGGACGGCATCTCAACCACCAACATTATTAAAACCATTCGCGGCGAGTAGTGATGCGGGCGGGCGCATCGCGCCCGCCGTTAAAGCTTACTGCGGGGTGTCGATCTTGCCTGCCGGATCGGGCGTAACGACCGCTGGAGCGGGCGCGGAAGGCTGATGGCTTTCCAGCTGCGCCAGGCGCTGCTCCAGCGCGGCCAGCTTTTCACGCGTGCGCAGCAGCACCTGCGTCTGCACGTCAAACTCTTCACGATTGACCAAATCCATACGCGTCAGCTGCGCCTGCAGAACCTGGCGAATTTTCTTTTCGACATCGTCGCCAAATTCACGAATCCCTTTCGGCATCGCCTCGTGCACCTGACGCGCAAGTTGTTCAATTTTTTTCGTGTCGATCATGATGATTTCCTGGTTTCGTGTTGCTGGGGACAGCAGGGGGTGGATCCTGATAATGGATAAGTGTAATGCCTGGAACGAAAAGGTTAAACCCGAAATCGACATGGCAGGAAATGCAAAACGTACGCGGTGATGAATAATGCGCCAGGCGGCAGACAGGGCCCGATCGCAAAGACGCAAAACCCGGCATCCTTGCCCGCTCGGCTCGCGTAAATACGCACCTCATCCTTGAGGTGCGCCCGTCGCCGGGCCAACGCGCTGCGTTGTTCAAAAACGCTCCCTGCGTTTTTGTCCCTGACGCGAGACGCTTTGCTCTTCGGACCCTGTCTGCCGCTGTTGAGCCTTATCTACAGCCTGAAATGCAAAAGCATTTGCGGTTTTGTTGATTGCCCGACCTGTTGAATGGCGCTATAGTAATTTTGCTTATTCTCAGGGCGGGGCGAAATTCCCCACCGGCGGTAAATCAGCGTGAGCTGAAAGCCCGCGAGCGCTTCCCGGCAACGGGAAGGTCAGCAGATCCGGTGTAATTCCGGGGCCGACGGTTAAAGTCCGGATGGGAGAGGGTAACGACATCTGCCGGGCTACGCCCGCTTCGCGTTATTGCCATGTCTTGATGACATCACTCCTAAGCTCGCCCTGATTCTGGTAACTCATATATTTTATAAGGTTTTATTACCATGAATCAGACGCTTCTTTCTGAATTTGGCACGCCGGAACAGCGTGTAGAACGTGCAGTCGCTGCGCTCCGTGAGGGACGCGGCGTGATGGTGCTTGACGACGAAGACCGTGAAAACGAAGGCGATATGATCTTCGCAGCGGAAACCATGACCGTTGAGCAGATGGCGCTCACCATTCGCCACGGCAGCGGCATTGTCTGCCTTTGCCTGACGGAAGAACGCCGTCAGCAGCTTGAGCTGCCGATGATGGTGGAGACCAACACCAGCGCCTACGGCACCGGTTTTACCGTGACCATTGAGGCCGCTGAAGGGGTCACCACCGGCGTATCCGCGCAGGATCGCATCACGACCATTCGCGCAGCGATCGCTGACAACGCAAAGCCGAGCGATCTTAATCGTCCCGGCCACGTCTTCCCGCTGCGCGCGCGCGACGGCGGCGTGCTGACGCGCGGCGGCCATACCGAAGCGACCATCGATTTGGTGACGCTGGCGGGCTTTAAGCCGGCGGGCGTGCTGTGTGAACTGACCAATGACGACGGCACCATGGCGCACGCGCCGGAAGCTATCACCTTTGCCAAAGCGAACAATATGCCGGTCGTCACCATTGAAGACCTGGTGGCGTATCGCCGCGCGCATGAGACGCGTCAGGCCAGCTAAGCTGCGCTGCTGACCAACGAAAAACGGGCCGCTTAGCGGCCCGTTTTGTTTGTAGCTGGCGCTTAGCCCAGCTCGCTTACCTGCAGCAGCGCCAGGCTCGCACCCATCACCGTCATGCCGCACAGCACGCCGTAACTCGGGTTGTTATGGGGATCGATTTCGCGCGCCAGCGGCATCAGCTCGTCCACCGACAGCGCCACCATAATACCGGCGACGGCCGCCATCACCGCGGCGATCGCCACCGGCGACATCATCGGGCCGAGCAGCGCAAACGCCAGCAGCCCGCCGAGGATCTCCGCCATGCCGGAGACGCAGGCCCAGAACAACGCTTTGCTTTTCGAGCCGGTTGCGGCGTACATCGGGCCGGCTACCGCCAGACCTTCGGGAATGTTGTGGATCGCCACCGCCAGCGCAATGCCCAGCCCCAGCTCCATATCGCTGCTGGCGGTGACATAGGTGGCGACGCCTTCAGGGAAGTTATGCAGGCTGATGCCCAGCGTCAGCAGGATGGCCGTGCGGCGCAGCTTCGCCGGATGACGCTGCGCCGTCATTAGATCCTGCGGATGCTGATGCGGCAGCAGGCGATCCAGCGCGAAATAGCCGACCAGGCCCAGCATAAACATGCCGTATCCGAGTATCGGCGATATCCCCTCGGTACGCAGCGCGGTCGGCAGCATCTCCATCAGCGAAATCAGCAGCATGATCCCGGCAGCGAAGCCGAGCGCGAACGCCAGCATGCGGTTAGAGGGCTTTTGACCCAGCACGCCGAATAGTGCACCGATAAACGTAGCGCCGCCAGCCAGAATGGTAAGCAGCAAAGGAACCGACATCGCACTCTCCTTAATGATAATCATTCGCATAAAGTTAACGATAACCCCACGGAAGGTCGAGTTATTTTTGGTAAAGAAGTGTCGGCCAAAAGTTATTCAAATTCACTGATGCTCTTCATCATGCTTATGCGCGTTTCCGGCACTGCTAAAGGGCGTATCGTTGTCCCATTGAGAATGAGTGAGGATGAACAATGCAACAGACGATGCCTGCGCTGTTTTTAGGTCACGGCAGCCCGATGAACGTGCTGGAAGAGAACCGCTACACCCAGGCCTGGCGTCATGCAGGCGAGACGCTGCCGCGCCCGCGCGCCATTATCGCGGTATCGGCACACTGGTACACGCGCGGCACGGCGGTCACGGCGATGGAAGATCCGCGTACCATTCACGACTTCGGCGGCTTCCCGCAGGCGCTGTTCGACACGCGCTATCCGGCGCCGGGCTCGCCCGGGCTGGCGCAGGAGATCGCCGATGCGCTCGCGCCGACGCCGGTGCGCTTCGACCACGAATGGGGATTCGATCACGGCTCCTGGGGCGTGCTGATCAAGATGTATCCAGACGCCGATATTCCGGTGGTGCAGCTGAGCGTCGATGCGACGCAGCCGGCCGCCTGGCATTTTGAGCAGGGCAAAAAGCTGGCGGCGCTGCGCGACAGCGGCGTGATGATCGTGGCCAGCGGCAACGTGGTGCATAACCTGCGTAAGGTGCGCTGGGACGAAACGGCGGAAGCCTGGCCCTGGGCGCAGCGCTTCAATCAGTTCGTACGGGATAACCTGGACTATCAGGGCAGCACCGAGGCGCATCCGCTGGTGAACTTTATGCAGCATCCGGATGCGGCGCTGTCGAATCCGACGCCGGAACACTATCTGCCACTGCTCTATGTGCTGGGCGCGCGTCAGTCTGGCGAGCCGGTGACCGTGCCGGTAGAGGGCCTGGAGATGGGCGCTATCAGCATGCTGTCGGTGCAGGTAGGCTAAGCGAAGGCGGGCCGAAGCGGCCCGCTCTGTTTATTCGACAAAAGCGTGGGGATAGAAGCGCGAAAGATCCTGAGTGATCAGGTCGCGATCCTCGCGCAGGCCGATACCGGCCGGCTGATCGTCTATCAGCCAGCTGCCGATCAGCGTGTAGCTGTCGCCGAACTTCGGCAGCGGGCAGAACTGCTGCACGATCATGCCCTCTTCGCCGTAAGGCCCGTCGACGCGCGCAATCTCCTGACCGTTTTCCACGATGCGAATATTGGCGCCTTCACGCGAGAACAGCGGCTTCACCACATATTTATCCATGTGCGGCACCTTGTCTTCGGCGAAATAAGCGGGCAGCAGGTTAGGGTGATTGGGGAACATCTGCCACAGCATCGGCAGCAGCGCCTTGTTGGAGATGATGCTTTTCCAGGCCGGCTCCAGCCAGCGCACGCCCGCATCCGCCAGCTTGGTGGAGAAGATCTCGCGCAGCATAAACTCCCACGGATAGAGCTTGAACAGGTTGCTGATCACCTGATCCTGCACGTCGGTGAACTGACCTTTGTCGCCAAGGCCGATCTCGTCGATATAGAGGAATTCGCTCGGCAAGCCCGCTTCGGTGGCGCAGTCCTGCAGATACTGCACCGTGCCGCGATCTTCTTCGGTATCGCGGCAGCAGGCGAAATGCAGCCACTGAAAGCCGTGCTGCTGATGCAGCGCGGCGAAACGCTCGATCAGCTTCTCCTGCAGGCTGTTGAACTGATCGCTGCCCGGCGGCAGCTGACCGGCGTTGAGCTGATCTTCCAGCCAGATCCACTGAAAGAAGGCCGCTTCGTAAAGCGAGGTCGGCGTGTCCGCATTGTTTTCCAGCAGCTTAGCGTCGCCCTGACCGTCCCAGGCGAGATCGAGGCGCGAGTAGAGCGACGGCTGGCGCTGTTTCCATGAGTCGCGCACGAAATCCCAGGTGTGCTTCGGAATGCGGAATTTTTCCAGCAGCTGCTCGCTGGCCACCACTTTCTCCACCACCTGCAGACACATCTGGTGCAGCTCCGCCGTGGTCGCTTCCAGCTTATCTATCTGCGCCAGCGTGAACTGGTAGTAGGCATCTTCGCACCAGTAGGGCTCGCCGTGCATGGTGTGAAAACGAAAGCCGTATTCCGTGGCTTTTTCGCGCCAGTCGGGACGCTCGTTGATTGCAATGCGTTGCATAACGGCTTCAGCCTCCCAGCGAACGGCTGGAGGTGCCGGTAGCGCTGCTGCGCGCCATGCTGTTCTGCTTCGCGACCGTTTCGCCAAAGCCGCCGCGCGTGATGGTCGAAGTAGTAGCCGGTTTCGGCGCCAGCGCGGTTTTCGGCACGTTCATGGTGCGACCGGAAGTGGCGGCGCCATAGTTTTTGCCTGACGCGTCAACAAACTGGCCGTTCGCCGGGCTGTTCGGGGTGCGCGGAGAGAAGAGCGGCTGCTGAGCGAAGCCCGCGCCGCCGCCCATCAGGCGTCCCATCATGTAGCCCGCCATTAACGGCATCCAGAAGCTGCCGCTCTGCTGCGCTTCGGCGTTCTGCGTAGTGCCGACGCCAGCCTGCGCCGGCGCCTGCTGGCACTGGTTCTCGCCGAACTCCGCAACGCAGTCTTCGCGCGAAGCGTATTTCGGCGCGGTGCGCTCTGCTTCTTTCAGCGCGTTGTTGTAGGCGGTGGTGCACTGCGAGCTCTGGCCTGGATTGGCCTTGCTGCAGTCATCCGCGTTCTGATACATCGAGACCGTTTCATCGCTCTGTTCGCAGCCCGCCAGGGTAAATACCGCAGCGATGGCCAATGCGACCGGCGTTAAATGGCGTGCCTGCCAGCTTTTACGGAAAGCGGCATGGCGAATATTTTTTGTCCGTTTCATCGTTGTCGTCCTGTGCCCAAAGGTGATGCTCAGGATAGGGGATCGCTGGTGGAAAATGAAGCTGAGGGCCTGATGAGGAAAGGATCTTTACGTTGTTATACGTTTAACGGCGAGACGGGCCGCAAAGCGGCCGTTATGGCCAGCGGCTGAAATTCGAAACGGGTGTGATGTAGACCGAAGAGCAAAGCGTCACGCGCCAGGGAGGGCGCGTGTCGAGCAGGCTGGGATGCCGATTTTGCGACTTTGCGATCGGTCCATATCGCGCACGTTGGCACCGTCAAGACGGGCCGCAAAGCGGCCCGTTGAGGATTAATTGCGGAACGGATTGCCGCTGCTGCGCTGGGCGGCAGGGCGCGCTGTCGGAGCCGCCGGCTCCGCCGACGGGCCGTTGTCAACGCGAGCGGTCTGCTGCGGATTTTCCGGCGCGACGCTTTCCGGCGAAGTCGAAATCTCTTTGCCGAGCTGGCTGTTCAGCTGCTGCAGATCCTGCTCATTCAGCGTACCCAGCGCATATTTGATATTCAGCTGGTTGATCAGGTAGCTGTAGCGCGCGTGGGAGAGCTGCTGCTTAGCGTTATAGAGCGTGGTAGTCGCGTCCAGCACGTCGACGATGGTGCGCGTGCCGACCTGATAACCTGCTTCAGACGCATCCAGCGAGCTTTGCGCGGAGACCACCGCCTGCTTGTAGGCTTCGATGCTGCTCACTGAGGCGTTCACGTTGTTGTAGGAGGAGCGTACGGTCTGCACAGCGGAGCGATGCGCGCTCTCCAGCTGCTCGCTGGCGCTAACGTAGTTATACTGCGCCTGCTTCACCTGTGAGGTGACCGCGCCGCCGCTGTAGAGCGGCAGCGAGAAGCTCAGGCCAACCTGGTTGGTGCCGCTGATCGAGTCGGTGCTGCCCGCGCTCTGGTTGGCGCGGCTGCCGCCATACTTGCTGTTCGACAGACCGGTTGACGCAGTCAAATCCAGCGTCGGCATATGGCCGGTTTCGGCGTAGCGGATCTGCTCGCGCGCCAGATCCTGGTTCAGACGCGCCGACAGCAGGTTCAGGTTACGGCTCTCCGCCTGCTTCAGCAGCGCGCTGACCGCATCTGGTTTGGTGGTTTTGAAACGGTCGATATTCAGCGACGCCAGCGCAAGGTAGTCGTTGCCGGTAATCTGACGCAGCGCCTCGACCATATTGTCGAGATTGTTGCGTGCGGTCACTTCGTTCGCCAGCACGCTGTCGTACTGGGCGCGGGCGTTCTGCACGTCGGTGATCGCCACCAGGCCGACGTTAAAGCGCTGAGTAGTCTGATCCAGTTCGCGATAGATCGACTGCTTTTGCGCTTCGGTATAAGAAAGGGTATCGATCGCCTTTAAGACGTTGAAATAGGCGGTAGCGGTATTCAGGATCAAATCCTGCTGCGCGACCTGATAGGTGACATCCTGAATGCCGGCAGTTTTTTCCTGCAGCGTCAGGTTGCGCCATTTCGACATGTCGAAAATGGTCTGGGTTAATTGCAGCGATCCGCTGGTCGTGTTGGAATGAAGGCCGCTGCTGTCGCGATAACCATTGCTATAGGTGTAATCCGCGCCTAAACCTAACTGAGGCAACAAAGGACTGCGCGCTTCATTAATCTTTTCAAAGGCGGCGTCGCGGGTAGCTGCGGAGCTGCGTAAATCCGGGTTGCTCAGACGCGCTTGTTGATAGACCTGCAGCAGGTCCTCTGCCTGACTGGCAAGGCTGAAACCGGCCAGGCTCAGCCCAATGAGAAGTGGGAGCAGTTTTTTCATTTGCATTCCTTTTGTTGCAGCAAATTACAGGGGTAGCGCTGCCGGATAAGCCAAAAAATAATCGCAGATTCTAGCAGAGTGCGACTGTGAGATAAGTTGGCTGAACGTGCCTTCTCCCCCTAATTTACGTAAATAATTCAGAAAGAACCACTCGGATGGAGACCTATGGTTGGCTTTTTGCCGCTCCGTCCCAATCTGCATAAGGAGCCTGACAATGAGCGGCGAAAAAAAATCTCCAGTGACTTTTACAAAAAACGATGTAGAAATTATTGCACGCGAAACCGCCTGGAAAGGTTTTTTTTCCATTGTTCGTTACCGGTTTCGCCACCGCCGCTTTAACGGCGAAATGAGCAACGAGGTGGTGCGCGAAGTTTTCGAGCGTGGGCACGCCGCGGTGCTGCTACCCTATGATCCCTTACGCGACGAAGTGGTGCTGATCGAACAGATCCGCATTCCCGCCTTTGACGTCAGCGAAACGCCCTGGCTGCTGGAAATGGTGGCGGGCATTATCGAGCCTAACGAAAGCGCCGAAGATGTGGTGCGACGCGAGGCCGTAGAAGAAGCGGGCCTGACCGTCGGTCGGGTTAAACCCGTGTTAAACTACCTCGCCAGCCCTGGCGGCACCAGTGAACGCTTGTCGATCCTGGTGGGAGAAGTGGATGCCAGCCTGGCAAAAGGATGCCACGGTCTGGAGGAAGAGAATGAGGATATTCTTGTGCATGTGGTAAGCCGCGAACAGGCTTACCGCTGGGTGGAAGAGGGGATTATCGACAACGCGGCGTCTGTCATCGCTCTGCAATGGCTGGCGTTGCACCATGAAAAACTACGAGAAGAGTGGAAGCTAAAATGAAACAGCGCTATATCCCTGATTTCCCCGAAATGATGCGGCTTTGCGAAACCAATTTCGCCCAGCTGCGTCGTTTGCTGCCGCGCAGCGACGAGGCCGGCGCGTCGGTGGTCTATCAGGTAAAAGGCGCCCGCTATCAGTTGACCATAGAAGAGTCCACGCGCTACACCACGCTGGTGGAGATCCGCCAGGTGGCGCCGACCGTCAGCTACTGGAGCCTGCCTTCCATGTCGGTGCGGCTCTATCATGACGCGCTGGTCGCCGAAGTGTGTTCAACACAGCAGATCTATCGCTTTAAAGCGCGCTATGATTATCCTAATAAAAAATTGCATCAGCGCGACGAGAAACATCAGATCAACCAGTTTCTGGCAGACTGGTTGCGTTACTGCCTGGCACAGGGCGCGATGGCGGCGCCGGTCTGCTGATCGCACAGATAATGCATTATTCGGCGTGGAGACGAAGGAAACGCTTTGGATAGCCTGCTAACACTTCCTGCGGCGAATGGGGCCGGGATCAGGATTTTGCAAATCACGGACACCCACCTTTTCGCTGGAAAAAATGAATCGCTGCTGGGCGTGAATACCTGGGCGAGTTATGACGCGGTGCTGGACGCCATTGCGGCGCAGCAGCGCGAGTACGATCTGATTATCGCCACTGGCGATCTCGCTCAGGATCACTCTGTCGAAGCCTATCAGCACTTCGCTGAGGGCATCGCACGCCTGCCGAAACCCTGCGTCTGGCTGCCGGGCAATCATGATTTCCAGCCGGCGATGGTCGACACGCTGGCCGAGGCGAAGATCGACGCCCGCAAGCATGTGCTGCTCGGCGACCACTGGCAGCTGGTGATGCTCGACAGCCAGGTGTTTGGCGTGCCGCACGGCATGCTGAGCGATTATCAGCTGGAATGGCTCGATAAAACCCTGGCGCTCTATCCGCAGCGCCACACGCTGGTGGTGCTGCATCATCATCCGCTGGCCAGCGGCTGCACCTGGCTCGATCAGCACAGCCTGCGCAATTCCCATCAGCTCGACGCGGTGCTGCAACACTATCCTTTAGCGCGCACCCTGGTGTGCGGCCATATTCATCAGGAGCTGGATATCGACTGGCGCGGCCGCCGCGTGCTGGCGACGCCCTCGACCTGCGTGCAGTTCAAACCGCACTGCACCAGCTTCACCATCGACACCGTCGCCCCCGGCTGGCGCTGGTTTACCCTCTATCCGGACGGCTCTTTCGTAACCGAAGTAGAAAGGCTGCAAACCGACGCGTTTCGGCCGGACCTGGAATCGGACGGATACTGACGCATGGCGGCGCTGCTCTATCTGCACGGTTTCAACAGCTCGCCGCGCTCCGCCAAGGCGACGCAGCTGCAGCAGTGGATGGCGGCGACGCATCCCCATATCGAGGTGATCGTGCCGCAGCTGCCCGCTTTTCCCGCCGACGCCGCCGCGCTGCTGGAAGAGAAAGTAATGGCCCTGAGCGGCCAGCCGCTCGGCTTAATCGGCTCCTCGCTGGGCGGCTATCTCGCCACCTGGCTCTCCCAGTGTTTTATGCTGCCCGCCGTGGTGGTCAATCCGGCGGTGCGTCCTTTCGAGCTGCTGGCGGATTACCTTGGGGTGAACCAGAATCCCTACACGGGCCAGCAATATGTGTTAGAGTCTCGCCACATTTACGATCTGAAAGTCATGCAGATTGACCCGCTGGAAGCGCCCGATTTACTCTGGCTGCTGCAACAAACGGGCGACGAAGTGCTTGATTACCGCCAGGCGCTCGACTACTACAGCGCGTGCCGACAAACGGTAGAGCAGGGCGGCAATCATGCGTTTATCGGATTCGAGCGCTATTTCCCGCAGATTCTGGACTTTCTGGGTCTGAATCACGACTAACTCGCGGAAATTGCACATAATTTCACGCTTCTGATTAGAAACTTATCATGAGTCAATCAAGCTATAACGCGGATGCTATTGAGGTTCTGACCGGCCTTGAGCCGGTTCGCCGTCGTCCCGGCATGTACACCGATACGACGCGTCCTAACCATCTGGGTCAGGAAGTCATTGATAACAGCGTCGATGAGGCGCTGGCGGGCCATGCCAAACGGGTCGAAGTGATCCTGCACGCCGATCAGTCGCTGGAGGTCATCGACGACGGGCGCGGCATGCCGGTCGATATTCACCCGGAAGAGGGCGTGCCTGCGGTCGAGCTGATCCTGTGTCGTCTGCATGCAGGCGGCAAATTCTCCAGCAAAAACTATCAGTTCTCAGGCGGCCTGCACGGCGTCGGCATCTCCGTGGTCAACGCCCTGTCGAAGCGCGTCGAGGTCACGGTGCGCCGCAACGGCGAGGTCTACAACATCGCGTTCGAGAACGGCGAGAAGGTGCAGGAGCTGACCAAAACCGGCACGGTGGCGAAGCGCAACACCGGCACCAGCGTGCACTTCTGGCCTGACGAAAGCTTCTTCGACAGCCCGCGCTTCTCGGTTTCCCGCCTCTCCCATCTGCTGAAGGCCAAAGCGGTGCTCTGTCCCGGCGTGGAGATCGTCTTTAAAGACAAGGTCAACAATACCGAACAGCGCTGGTGCTACGAAGACGGCCTCACCGACTACCTGTGCGAAGCGGTCAACGGCCTGCCGACGCTGCCGGAAAAACCGTTCGTCGGCAGCTTCTCGGGCGAGACGGAAGCGGTCGACTGGGCGCTGCTGTGGCTGCCGGAAGGCGGCGAACTGCTGACCGAAAGCTACGTCAACCTGATCCCGACCATGCAGGGCGGCACGCACGTCAACGGTCTGCGTCAGGGGCTGCTCGACGCGATGCGCGAGTTCTGCGAATACCGCAATATCCTGCCGCGCGGCGTGAAGCTGTCGGCGGAAGATATCTGGGATCGCTGCGCTTACGTGCTGTCGGTGAAGATGCAGGATCCGCAGTTCGCCGGACAGACCAAAGAGCGTCTGTCGTCGCGCCAGTGCGCCGCCTTTGTCTCGGCGGTGGTGAAAGACGCCTTCAGCCTGTGGCTCAATCAGAACGTGCAGGCGGCGGAGCAGCTTGCCGAGCTGGCGATCTCCAGCGCGCAGCGCCGTATGCGCGCGGCGAAAAAAGTGGTGCGCAAAAAGCTCACCAGCGGACCGGCGCTGCCGGGCAAGCTGGCGGACTGCACCGCGCAGGATCTAAATAAAACCGAGCTTTTCCTCGTGGAAGGGGACTCCGCAGGCGGATCCGCCAAGCAGGCGCGCGATCGCGAATATCAGGCGATCATGCCGCTCAAAGGCAAGATCCTCAACACCTGGGAAGTCTCTTCCGACGAAGTGCTGGCGTCGCAGGAGGTGCATGACATCTCCGTGGCGATCGGCATCGATCCCGACAGCGAAGATCTCAGCCAGCTGCGCTACGGCAAGATCTGCATCCTCGCCGATGCGGACTCGGACGGCCTGCATATCGCCACGCTGCTGTGCGCGCTGTTTGTGAAGCACTTCCGCTCGCTGGTGAAAGGCGGTCACGTTTATGTCGCGATGCCGCCGCTCTACCGTATCGATCTCGGCAAAGAGGTCTATTACGCCCTCGACGAAGATGAGAAAGAGGGTGTGCTGGAGCAGCTCAAGCGCAAGAAAGGCAAGCCGAACGTGCAGCGCTTTAAAGGGCTGGGCGAGATGAACCCGCTGCAGCTGCGCGAAACTACCCTCGACCCCAATACGCGCCGCCTGGTGCAGCTAACGGTGGACGATAGCGACATCGAGCAGACGCTGCGCGTGATGGATATGCTGCTGGCCAAGAAGCGCTCGGAAGATCGCCGCAACTGGCTGCAGGAAAAAGGCGATATGGCCGATATCGAAGTGTAATCATCGCGCTGCGGCGCGGCGCGCGATCCCGGGCTGCGGCCTGAATCGCGCGTCCGCCGCGCACCCGGAGTAGACGATGAAAGTCACGCTGGAAGAGCTGCGCGTGCTGGTGGCGGTGGCGGACTGCGGTTCCATCACCTCGGCGGCGGAGCTGCTGGATCAAACCAGTTCAGGCGTGAGCCGCGCCCTGAGCCGCCTCGAAGCCAAACTCAACAGCACCTTGCTGCACCGCACCACGCGGCGGCTGGCCCTGACCGAAGAGGGCCAGCTTTTCCTGACCCATGCACGCCAGATTTTGCTCTCCGTCGAACAGGCGGAAGAGCAGATCGCCCGACGCCGGGAGACGCCTTCTGGCCGCCTGCGCATAAACGCCGCCGCGCCTTTTATGCAGCACGTCGTCGTGCCGCTGATCGGCGCGTTCCGGCAGCGCTATCCGCTGATCCAGCTGGAGCTCAATACCGACGACATCGTGATCGATCTTCTGGAGCAGCAGACTGATATCGCTATTCGCATCGGCGAGCTGCGGGATTCCACCATGCGCGCCCGGATGCTCGGCAGCAGCCGGGTTCGGCTGCTGGCCAGCCCCGCCTATCTGCAGAAATATGGCGAACCGCAGAGCGTCGAGGCGCTGGCGCAGCATCAGCTTATCGGCTTCAGCCAGCTGGAGATGCATAACGTCTGGCCCGTCTGGCAGCGTGAAGGCGAGCTGCTGCGCATTCAGCCGACCATTGCCGCTTCCAGCGGCGAAATCATTCGCCAGCTCGCGCTGGCGGGCCAGGGCATTGCGCGCATATCCGACTTCGTCAGCCATCAGGATCTCGCCGCCGGTCGGTTAAAAGAGGTGCTGGTGCAGCAGACGCACGACGTCAGGCTGCCCGTGCATGCCGTTTACTACCGCAACGCGGAACTGGCGTCGCGCATTACCTGTTTTCTCGACTTTCTCCATCAGGAGATTGCCTCGCAGGCGCTGTTCTGACAAAAAAAAGCCGCGCGTCCTGAGGCGCGCGGCGCGTAACAGCCTGTGACGTCAGGCGGTCGGTTCCAGCACCAGAATCTTCACGTCCAGCACGTCATCTTTAATCTTTTCGCGATGCGTTTCCATGTGCGGCATCTGCTGATGCTGCTCCAGGTGGCGCAGCGACTCCCACTGCTCCAGCATAAAAATGGAGTCGGGCGAATTCTGCTTCCACGGCACCTGCGCCTGATGATCGACCAGCGCGTCGTACTGATGGCAGCCCTCTTCGGCCAGCACCGAGGGGATAAGCGACTTGATCGCCTCCAGCACTTTGTTGCGATGTCCTGGTTTAATACAAATTTCAGCCACTACCGTTAGCATGTCCGTCTCCTTGTTTGCGGGTCCGCTGTCAGTTAAGCAAAGATCTCGCTGAGATGTGTCCGATAACGTGCGATATCGCGCGGCACGTCCGGCATCTTAATGACGTCGTTACAGATAAAGGTCGGCAGCGGGTCCATGCCCAGGAACTGGTTGGCTTTATGGAAGTGCAGATAGAGACCGTCGACGCCGACGCCTTCAAAGAACTGATCGGGATCGGTAAAAGCCTCCAGCGGCGCGTTCCAGGTCAGCGACAGCATATATTTTTTACCCTGCAGCAGGCCGCCCGAGCCATATTTTTTGCTGGCGTCGGCGCGCGAGCGGCCGTCGCTGGCGTAGAGCGAGCCGTGGCCTTCGGTAAAGACTTCGTCGATATAGCGCTTCACCGTCCAGGGTTCGCCCATCCACCAGCCCGGCATCTGGTAAATCACCACGTCGCTGTCGAGATACTTCTGCACTTCGTCCGCGATAACATAGTCGCTGTCGGCCAGGGTAACGTTAACCTGATGGCCTAAATCGCGCAGCTGGCTGGCCGCCACTTCGGTCAGGGTATGGTTCAGCTCGCCTTTGGAGTGGGCAAAGGTTTTACCGCCGTCGATAATCAGAATGTTCATTCGCTAATCTCATGTGTGTTGCAATAGAGGGTTACTCTACGCCCTTAGCGGCGGCGGAAAAATGGGATTCGGATCACAAGACTTTTGCGCTGGAAGCAATAATCCAGCGGCTTATGACACACTCCGACAACACTCATCACGTCAAACAGAAGAACAATAATGCGCACATACCTTATCAGCGCGCTGCTGCTGGCCAGCGGCGTCGCGCAGGCGGACTCCCGTCTGGATCAGATCCTCGCCAGCAAAACTCTGAAGGTCTGCACCACCGGCGACTACAAGCCCTACACCTACCTGCGCCCGGACGGCCAGTACGAAGGGCTGGATATCAGCATGGCGCAGTCGCTGGCCGCCAGTCTGGACGCGAAGATCAGCTGGGTGCCGACCAGCTGGAAAACCCTGTCGCAAGATTTTAAAGAGAAACAGTGCGATATCGCGCTGGGCGGCGTGTCGGTGACGCTGAAGCGCCAGCAGATCGCCTGGTTCGCCCAGCCGCTCGGCGTCGACGGCAAGATCCCGCTGGTGCGCTGCGCCGACAAGGCGAAATACAGCACGGTCGAGCAGCTTAACGCGCCGGCGGTGCGGGTGATCGAACCGGCGGGCGGCACCAACGAAGCCTTTGTCCACAGCCATCTGCCGCAGGCGACGCTGACCCTGTTCCACGATAACGTCACGATTTTCCAGCAGCTGGTGGACGGAAAGGCCGACGTGATGATCACCGACGCCTCCGAAGCGCTCTATCAGCAGCAGCGCTACCCGCAGCTCTGCGCCATTAATCCGCAGGCGCCGCTGCAGTACGGCGAAAAAGCCTACATGATCCCGCGCGACGATATGAGCTGGAAAGCCTACATCGATCAGTGGCTGCACCTCGCCACCGCTACCGGCGAATATGGGCGTATCGCGGCGCAGTGGATGGGCGCGGCGCGCTGATAGTCGCGGCCGGCAATCCTGGGCCGCACTGCGCTTCTCCTGTGACTAATTCTGGCGATTGAGGTACTATCCTCGCCAAATAACCGCCGGGTGTTTCGCCATTGCGGGACACGAAGTGAGGATAAAAATTCAATGAGTGAATTGACGCAGGATGGTGCAGAGCGTCTTGCCCTGCATACATTTACCGAAAACGCGTACCTGAACTACTCGATGTACGTCATCATGGACCGCGCCTTGCCCTATATCGGCGACGGTCTGAAGCCGGTACAGCGCCGTATCGTGTACGCCATGTCGGAGCTCGGCCTGAGCGCCAGCGCAAAATTCAAGAAATCCGCGCGTACCGTGGGCGACGTGCTGGGTAAATACCATCCGCACGGCGACAGCGCCTGCTACGAAGCGATGGTGCTGATGGCGCAGCCGTTCTCCTATCGCTATCCGCTGGTGGATGGCCAGGGCAACTGGGGCGCGCCTGACGATCCGAAATCCTTCGCGGCGATGCGCTATACCGAATCCCGCCTCTCTAAATATGCGGAAGTGCTGCTCGGCGAGCTGGGCCAGGGCACGGTGGACTTCGTGCCGAACTTCGACGGCACGATGCAAGAACCGAAAATGCTGCCCGCGCGGCTGCCGAACATTCTGCTGAACGGCACGACCGGCATCGCCGTCGGCATGGCGACCGACATTCCGCCGCACAACCTGCGCGAAGTGGCGCAGGCGGCGATCGCCCTGATCGATAAGCCGAACACCAGCCTCGACGCGCTGCTGGATATCGTACAGGGCCCCGATTATCCCACCGAGGCGGAGATCATCACGCCGCGCGACGAGATCCGTAAAATTTATCAGACCGGCCGCGGCTCTGTTCGCCAGCGCGCGGTGTGGAAAAAAGAGGATGGCGAGGTGGTGATCACCGCGCTGCCACACCAGGTTTCGGGCGCGCGCGTGCTGGAGCAGATCGCCGCTCAGATGCGCAATAAAAAACTGCCGATGGTGGAAGACCTGCGCGACGAGTCGGATCACGAAAACCCGACCCGCCTGGTGATCGTGCCGCGTTCGAACCGAGTGGATCTCGATCAGGTGATGCATCACCTGTTCGCTACCACCGATCTCGAAAAGAGCTACCGCGTTAACCTCAATATGATCGGCCTCGACAACCGCCCGGCGGTGAAAAACCTGCTGGAGATTCTGTCGGAATGGCTGGTGTTCCGCCGCGACACCGTTAAGCGTCGTCTTAACCATCGCCTTGAGCGCGTGCTGCGTCGTCTGCACATCCTTGAGGGCCTGCTGGTCGCCTTCCTCAATATCGACGAGGTGATCCATATCATCCGCAGCGAGGATGAGCCTAAGCCGGTGCTGATGTCGCGCTTCGGCATCAGCGAAACCCAGGCGGAAGCGATCCTCGAGCTGAAGCTGCGCCACCTGGCGAAGCTGGAAGAGATGAAGATCCGCGGCGAGCAGAGCGAGCTGGAAAAAGAGCGCGATCAGATTCAGGCGATCCTCGCCTCTGAGCGCAAGATGAATACCCTGCTGAAGAAAGAGCTGCAGGCGGACGCCGCCGCCTACGGCGACGATCGCCGTTCGCCGCTCCACGAGCGCGAAGAGGCCAAAGCGCTGAGCGAAAACGAACTGGTGCCCTCCGAGCCGGTCACTATCGTTCTGTCGCAGATGGGCTGGGTGCGCAGCGCCAAGGGCCACGATATCGATCCGTCAGGACTGAGCTACAAAGCGGGCGACAGCTATCTGGCGGCGGCGCGCGGCAAGAGCAACCAGCCGGTCGCCTTTATCGACTCCACCGGACGCAGCTATACGCTCGATCCCACCTCGCTGCCGTCGGCGCGCGGGCAGGGCGAGCCGCTGACCGGCAAGCTGACGCCGCCGCCGGGCGCGGTGGTGGAGCAGGTGCTGATGGAGGCGGACGAGCAGAAGCTGCTGATGGCGTCCGACGCCGGCTACGGCTTTATCTGCACCTTCGCCGATCTGGTGTCGCGCAACCGCGCCGGCAAAGCGCTGCTGACGCTGCCGGAGAACGCGCGCGTTATGACGCCGATGGCGGTGCATCACGAAGATGACATGCTGCTGGCGATTACGCAGGCGGGACGTATGCTGATGTTCCCGGTCGGCGAGCTGCCGCAGATGTCGAAAGGCAAGGGCAACAAAATTATCTCTATCCCGGCGGCGGACGCCGCAGCGGGCAACGATAAGCTGGCGTGGCTGATGATCCTGCCGCCGGGCAGCGCGATTACGCTCTACGTCGGCAAGCGCAAGCTGGTGCTGCGCAGCGAAGAGCTGCAGAAGTTCCGCGCCGATCGCGGACGTCGCGGCACGCTGCTGCCGCGCGGCCTGCAGCGTATCGACAAGGTAGAGCTGGATGCCCCAGCGCGTGCCGTCAGCGAAGACGGCGAAGCCTGAGCAATGCGGCGGAGCCTTTTCTCCGCCGCGCCATAACGAGGGATATATGTTACTAGTACTGCGCACCATCTTTGTGGTGATTTACTCGATTCTGGTCTGTGTTTTCGGCTGCATCTGGTGTCTGTTTTCGCCGCGCAACCCGCGCCACGTCGCCACCTTCGGCCATCTCTTCGGCCGTCTCTCCGGCGTGTTCGGCGTAAAGGTTGAGCTGCGTAAACCGCCTGAGGCGGCCCATTACGGCAACGCTATCTATATCGCCAACCACCAGAACAACTACGACATGATCACGGCGGCGAAGATTGTTCAGCCGACGACCGTGACGGTCGGCAAAAAGAGCCTGCTGTGGGTGCCGTTCTTCGGTCTGCTCTACTGGCTGACCGGCAACCTGCTGATCGACCGGGACAACCGCTCTAAGGCACATGGCACCATCAGCCAGCTGGTCGATCAGTTTAAAAAGAAGCGCATCTCGTTCTGGATGTTCCCGGAAGGCACGCGCAGCCGCGGCCGCGGTCTGCTACCTTTTAAAACCGGCGCGTTCCATGCGGCCGTAGCGGCAGGCGTGCCCATTATTCCTATCGTGGTCTCCAACACGCACGGCAAGATCAACCTTAACCGCCTGAAAAACGGTCTGGTGATCGTCGAGATGCTGCCGCCGGTCGACACCAGCGGCTACACAACGCAGTCGGTGCGCAAGCTCGCCACCCATTGCCGTGAGCTGATGATGGAGAAACTGGAAGCGCTCAACGCCGAAGTCGAAGCGCGCGAAAAAAGCGGTAAACTCTGACCGGCCAGCCTCTCGCCGGCACCCGCACGGATGCACGCGGCGCGCTCTGCCCGCCGCGACGCAACACAGCAATAAATCAAGAATAACAATCGGCTGGCGCGCAAGCGCCACGCGTAAAGGGTTTGACGTTCTATGTCTTTCAGCAGACGACAGTTTATCCAGCTTTCTGCTGGCGCTGCGCTTAGCGCAGGTCTCTTACCTTCTGCGGCGCGCGCCGCCTCCGCGCCCGGCGGCGATACGCCGCTGCCGGTGCCGCCGCTTATCGAATCGCGTCGCGGTCAGCCGATCTTTCTGACGCTGATGCGCAGCCACTGGTCCTTTCTCGGCGACAACAACAAAGTGCCGGTATGGGGCGTCAACGGGCTCTATCTCGGTCCGACGGTGCGCGTCTACAGCGGCGACGACGTTAAGCTCATCTACAGCAACCGCCTTAACGAGCCGGTGGCGATGACCGTCAGCGGCCTGCAGGTGCCGGGCGCGCTGATGGGCGGCGCGCCGCGCATGATGTCCGCCGGCGCTGACTGGGCGCCGGTGCTGCCGATCCGCCAAAACGCCGCGACCTGCTGGTACCACGCCAGCACGCCGAACCACATGGCGCCGCACATTTACAACGGGCTGGCGGGCATGTGGCTTGTCGAGGATGAGGTGAGCAAGCAGCTGCCGCTGCCGCGCCACTACGGCGTCGACGACTTCCCGCTGATCATTCAGGACAAGCGCCTCGATAACTTCGGCACGCCCGCCTACGATCCGCCGCGCGACGGCGGCTTTCTCGGCGACGTGCTGCTGGTCAACGGCGTGCAGAATCCCTTTGTCGAGGTGTCGCGCGGCTGGGTGCGCCTGCGCCTGCTCAACGCCTCGAATGCGCGCCGCTACCAGCTGTCGCTAAGCGATAACCGTCCCTTTACCGTTATCGCCAGCGATCAGGGCTTTCTGCCCGCGCCGGTGGCGGTGCAGCAGCTCTCGCTAGCGCCGGGCGAGCGCCGTGAAGTGCTGATAGATATGTCGCAGGGCGACGAGGTGTCGATTACCGCCGGCACGGCGGCGGGCATTATGGACCGCCTGCGCGGCCTGTTCGAACCTTCATCGATCCTCACCAATACGCTGGTGCTGACGCTACGTCCGACCGGTCTGCTGCCGCTGGTGACCGATAATCTGCCGATGCGCCTGCTGGCGGATCAGATCCTCGACGGCATGGCGACGCGCACGCGCGAATTCCGCATCGGCGAGGATATGCCGGGCATCAACGGCGCGCAGTGGGATCTGAACCGCATCGATACTACCGTGCAGCAGGGCACCTTCGAGCGCTGGATCCTGCGCGCCGACCGGCCGCAGGCGATGCATATTCAGGGAGCGATGTTCCTGATCAAGAGCGTCAACGGCGCGCAGCCGATGGGCGAAGATCGCGGCTGGAAAGATACCGTCTGGGTGGATGGCGAGGTCGAGCTGCTGGTGAGCTTTCCGCAAAGCTCGTCCGATCATTTTCCCTTTGTCTACTACAGCCAGACGCTGGAGCTGGCCGATCTCGGCACGGCGGGACAGCTGCTGGTGCAGCCGACGGCGTAAGGATTCAGGCGAAAAGGGCGCGCTGCCCGCAAGGACAGCGCGCATAGCCTGCATTAATTGAAGGTTTCCGGGTCCGGCCCCAGACGGTTGCCGCGATCCAGCTTCGCGATTTCGCTCAGCTCGGTCTTCTCCAGGCGGAAATCGAACACGGCGAAGTTCTCCGCGATACGCTCAGGCGTCACCGATTTCGGGATCACCACCAGCCCGCTGTCGAGATGCCAGCGGATAACGATCTGTGCCGGGGTTTTGCCGTACTTCTTCGCCAGCTGGCGAATAATCTCCTGATCGAACACCCCTTCGCCGCCCTGTGCCAGCGGGCTCCAGGATTCGGTCTGGATCTGATGCATGGCGTTCCACGCGTGCAGCGTGCGCTGCTGCAGCATCGGATGCAGCTCGATCTGATTGACCACCGGTGAGACGCCGGTTTCATCCAGCAGGCGCTTCAGGTGCGCTTCGTGGAAGTTACAGACGCCGATGCTTTTGGTCAGCCCCTGCTGCTGCAGCTTGATCATCTCTTTCCAGGCGTCGACATAGTGATCTTTCTCCGGGCACGGCCAGTGCATCAGGTAGAGATCGACCTGCTCCAGCTGCAGTTTTTTCAGGCTGGTTTCCATCGCCTGCTGCACATTCTGCTGATCGTCGTTCCACAGCTTGGTGGTAACGAAAATCTCTTCGCGCGGCACGTCGGTATCCTGTAACGCCTGGCCGATCGCCTCTTCGTTTTTATAGGCGGCAGCGGTGTCGATCGAGCGGTAGCCGACCTCCAGCGCCTTGAGCACGGCACGATGGGCATCTTCGTTGCTCGCCTGCCATACGCCAAGCCCCAGCTGCGGCATCATATTGCCGTCGTGCAGTTTGATAATCGGTTGATCTGCCATAGGTGCTCCTTTCTGTTGCAGTGAACCTGTGAGGCTTAAGTCTAGTCAACAAACCTGACCCCGTTTTCATTGTGGCTGGCAATTCCGTTTCCTGCCCTGCCTGATCCTGCGGAAGTCTTGCCTGTTTCTCCATTTCAGTGGCGAATTTCGCAGCAGCCTGGCAGACTGGTTTCTTTACTCTGCGAGAGATATGCATGGCGCACGAAGCTCTGTGTCAACACCTGGCGAAACAGGTCGTGACCCTAATGACCCATGGACGCAACCGCCTTTGCCCGGTGGAAAACGTCAACCTGATCTACCTTAATCAATATCAGCCGCGTACGCCGATGATGTACCAGCCCGGTATCGTGATTCTGTTTCAGGGCAGCAAAACCGGCTATCTCGGCAGCACCGTTTTTACCTATGACGCCACGAAATATCTGATGCTCACCGTGCCGCTGCCGGTCGAGTGCGAAACCTGGGCGTCGCCGGAAGAGCCGGTGGCAGGCATGTTCCTGACGGTCGATACCGCCAGCCTGCAGGATCTGCTGATCGAGATTGGCGACGACGAAGATTTCCATCCGCAGCCGCAGACCTCCGGCATTCACTCCGCCTGGCTGACCGAGCCGATGCTGTGCGCGGCGGAGCGCCTGCTGGACGTTATGCTGCATCCGCGCGACGCGCGCGTGCTGGGGCCGCAGATCGTGCGGGAGATTATCTACTACGTGCTGACCGGGCCGACGGGCGGCGCGCTGCTGTCGCTGGTGAGCCGTCAGACCCAGTTCAGCCAGATCGCCCGCGCGCTGCGCCGCATCGAAAACCACTATGCGGACAACCTTAGCGTCGATGCGCTGGCGGCAGAGGTGAACATGAGCGTCTCGGCGTTTCATCACAACTTCAAGGCGGTGACGCAAACCTCGCCGCTGCAGTACCTGAAGCGCTATCGTCTGCATCAGGCGCGGCTGCTGATGCTGCATGACGGGCTGAAGGCGAGCGCGGCGGCGGTGCGGGTGGGCTACGAAAGCCCATCGCAGTTTTCACGGGAGTTTAAGCGCTATTTCGGCGTGACGCCGGGAGAGGAGATTAGCCGCGTGCGTCAGACCGTGGCGGAACCACAGGCCTGACGCCGCGCGATCAGGCCTGTTTCTGGCGACGTTTTTTCCAGATCACCACGATACTGCCCGCGAGGCCGACAAACAGCAGCACCATCGGCAGCACCATCAGGATCGCCATCACCTGATCTTCATGGCGTTTGATAAAGGGCACCTGACTGATGCCGTAGCCAAACGCCACCACAATCGCCACCCACAGCAGTCCGCTCAGCCAGTTAAACAGCTGGAAACGGCCATTCTGCAGGCCGGAAATGCCCGCCATGGTTGGCAGAATAGTGCGCACGAACGCCAGGAAGCGGCCAACCAGCAGCGCCATCAGGCCGTGGCGGTTAAACAGCTGCCACGCGCGCTGATGATATTGCGCCGGCAGATGCATCAGCCAGCTTTTCACCAGGCGCGTGTTGCCGAGCCAGCGTCCCTGAAGGTAGCTCAGCCAGCAGCCGAGGCTGGCGGCCGTGGTGAGGATCACCATGGTGGGGAAAAAATCCATTACCCCTTTGGCGACCATCGCGCCCGCCAGCAGCAGCAGGCTGTCGCCCGGCAAAAAAGAGGCGGGAAGCAGGCCGTTCTCCAGAAACAGCGTCAGAAACATCACGCCGTAAACTACCCAAACCACATTTGGATCGGCCAGCGCGGCAAAATCCTGATGCCAGAGCGCATGAACAATCTCGTGTAAAACACTCATCTGCTATCCCATCGAGTCACAAGGAATCTATTTTAGCGGCAATCCGGCAGAGAAATTTGATCTGCGGCCGGTCGCCATGGCGTGGTTGAGGTTCTGTTTAAGTTACTACTGCGTCAGGCGTGCAAAACCTGCCGTTAAATCGTCAATCAGGTCGTCGACATGCTCCAGACCAATATGCAGGCGCACCAGCGTGCCGTCAAAGTCGACGCCGCCCGCCGGCCTGATCGCCGCCAGCTCTTCCGGCTGATTCGCCAGAATCAGCGACTCGTAGCCGCCCCACGAGTAGGCCATGCTGAAATGGTGGAAGCGATCGAGGTAATGCGCCAGTTTTTCGCCGCCCAGTTTTTCATGCAGCACGAAAGAAAACAGGCCGCTGCTGCCGCTGAAGTCGCGTTTCCAGAAGGCGTGGCCTTTGCTCTGCGCCAGCGCCGGATGGTTGACGCGCGCCACTTCCGGCCGCGTCGCCAGCCACTCCGCCACCTGCAGCGCGCTCGCCTCATGCTGGCGCAGGCGCGTGGCGAGGGTGCGCAGGCCGCGGCTCGCCATATAGGCGCTGTCGGCATCTACCGTCTGGCCCATCAGATAGGAGTTCTCGCGCAGCTGTTCCCAGCAGCGCGCGTTCGCCACTGCGGTGCCGATCATTGCGTCGCTGTGGCCGATCAGGTACTTGGTGCCCGCCTGAATCGAGATATCGACGCCGTGCGCCAGCGCGTTGAAGAAAAAGCCTGCCGCCCAGGTGTTATCCATCATGATCACCGCGTCCGGCGCCTTTGCGCGCACCGCCGCGACGATTGCCGGAATATCCTGCACCTCCATAGTGATGGAGGCCGGAGACTCGAGAAACACCACGCGGGTTTCCGGGCGCACCAGCGCGCCGATTTCGCTGCCGATGGTGTGATCGTAGAAGGTGGTAGCGACGCCGAGCTTACTGAGGATTTTGGTGCAGAAGTCCTGCGTCGGCTCATAGACGGCGCCGCACATCAGCACATGGTCGCCCGCGTCGACGAACGAGAGAATGGCGTTGGCAACCGCTGCCGCGCCGCAGGGATAGAGCACGCAGCCCGCGCCGCCCTCCAGCTCGGTCATCGCGTCCTGCAGCGAGAAGTGGGTGAGGGTGCCGCGGCGGCCATAGAAGAGCTCGCCGGTGGCGCGTCCCGCCGTGGCGCGCTTTTTATCGGCGACGCTATCGAACACCAGCGAAGAGGCGCGCTGAATCACGCTGTTGACCGCGCCCTGCGTGTAACGTTTGCTGCGCCCCGCGCTGACTAAGGTGGTATCGATTTTTTTGGTCGTCATTCGTGTCTGCCCTGCCGCCTGCTACAAAGCCTTCACGTTACCACGAATTGCCGGTCAGGGTTGACCCCAAATCCTGATATTCAGAACCTGCCCGAGAGTGGAAAGGCGGCGCGCCGCGCCGCCTTTTAACCGATTACATCACCCCCATCAAACGCGGCAGCCACAGCGAAATCGCCGGAACGTAAGTAATCAGCATCAGCACCAAAAACAGAATGCCGTAAAAAGGCAGCATCGCGCCGACCACCTGCTCGATTTTCTGTTTGCTCACCGCGCTGGCGACAAACAGCACCGTGCCCACTGGCGGGGTGATCAGCCCGATGCCGAGATTGGTCATCATGATCATGCCGAAGTGCACCGGATCGATGCCAAGCGCGGTCGCCACCGGCAGCAGCACCGGCGTCAGGATCAGGATAATCGGCGCCATATCCATCAGCGTGCCGATTACCAGCAGCAGCAGGTTGATGCACATCAGGATAACGTACTTGTTATCCGACAGGCTGGTAAAGGCGTCGGTGATAATGGTCGGCAGCTGCATAAAGGTCATCACCGCGCCGAAGCCCGCCGCGAAGGCGATCAGCACCATCACGATAGTCACCGTCTTAATAGTGCGGAACAGCAGGATATGCAGCTGGCTCCATTTAAAGTCGCGGTAGATGAACATGGTGACGAAGAAGGCCCAGAGGCAGGCGATCGCCGCCGACTCCGACGCGGTAAAAATGCCGGAGAGAATACCGCCCAGGATAATTACGATGGTAAAGAGACCCCAGAAGGCGTCGAAGAAGATCTTCACCGCCTGGCGAAACGGAATGCGCTCACCTTTGGGATAGCCGCGCTTGCGCGCGAAGGCGAGGCACATCACCATCAGGCAGAAGCCCAGCAGCAGGCCGGGAAAGATGCCGGCGACGAACAGCGAGGAGATGGTCACCACGCCGCCGGTCGCCAGCGAATAAATCACCGAGTTATGGCTGGGCGGCGTCAGCACCGCCTGCACCGAGCCGCTGGCGGTGACCGCCGCCGCGAAGTCGCGCGGATAGCCTTTCTGCTCCATCTGCGGGATCATCACCGAGCCGATCGAAGCGGTATCCGCCACCGACGAGCCGGAAATCGCGCCGAAAAAGGTCGAGGCGACGATATTCACCAGCGACAGCCCGCCGCGAATAAAGCCGACAAAGATATAGGCGAAGTTCACCAGCCGCCGCGCGATGCCGCCTTCCGCCATAATCGCCCCCGCCAGGATAAAGAAGGGGATGGTAAGCAGCGAGAACTTATTGACGCCGTTCGTAATTTGAATAACCACCGCTTCCAGCGGCAGATCGATCCACCATGCGCCGATAAAGGCGCTGAGGCCCACGGCGAAGGCGACGGGAAATCCCAACAACAGCAGCACAACCAGGCTGCCGATCAACATCAATGCGTCCATGGTCGCTCCTTAATGGGTACCGCCTAAAACCACCACAGGCCGCTGGCTTTGATCGCCGTTCAGCAGCCGCTCGATAACAAACAACAGGGTAAACAGCGCGCCGATGGGGATCGGCAGATACATCTCGCCGTAGGTCACCGAGGGCAGCGAGGCGAGCGGCTGGATCCACATCGCCACGCACAGGTTGTAGCTCGCCTGAAAGATGATCAAACAGGTCACCACCATCAGCAGATCGCACAGGCGCAGCATCAGCCGCTGCGCGGCAGGCGACAGGCGATCGGTCACCATCGAGACGCAAATATGGGTGCCGGCGCGAAAACCGACCGGCGCGCCGATAAAGGTAAAAATAATCATGCAGACGATGGCGACCGGCTCGGGCCAGGCCAGCGCGCCGTTAAGCACATAGCGAGCGAAAATGCCGATAGGGATCACCGTCACCATAATCAACAGCGCGACGGCGGCGATGCCCATGCACAGCAGATAGAGCCCATCCATCAGACGAGAGTATCGGTTCATATGCGTTACCTGAATAACGCCGCGCGGAAGGCGCGGCGGCGGAAGGTTATTTAACGTCGGCGATTTGCGTCATCAGATCCTGATATTTGCCGCCAAACTGATCGCGCACCGGCTGCGTCGCTTTCATGAAATAGTCTCTGTCGGTCTCCTGAAAGGTCACGCCGCCCGCTTTCATCTTCTCGATCGACTGCTGGGTGTAGGTCGCCCACAGCTGGCGCTCTTCATCCTGCGCCTCTTTGCCGAGCTTTTTCAGCAGCGCCTGGTCTTCCGGCGACAGGCGCGCCCACGAGGTTTTTGAGAAGAGGATCATCTCCGGCTGGATAAAGTGGCCGGTCAGGGTGTAGTACTTCGCGACCGGCAGATAGTTGTGAGCGACGAAGGTCGGCGGGTTGTTCTCGGTGCCGTCCACCACGCCGGTCTGCATGGCACTGAAGACTTCGCTGACGCCCATCGCCACCGGGTTGGCGCCCATCGCTTTCAGCGTTGCCAGCGAGATGGCGCTGTTCTGCACGCGGATTTTCATTCCTTTGAGATCGTCCGGCTTGCTGAGCGGCTTTTTAGTGATCATGTTGCGTTCGCCCGCGTCGGTCCAGCCGAGAAACACCATGCGCGCGTTGGCGTCGGCGTCGAATTTGTCGACAATTTGCTTGCCGACCTCACCGTCCAGCACCTTGTGCATATGGTCGACGTCGCGAAAGATGTAGGGCAGCGTCAGCACGCTGGTTTCCGGCGCGATGGTGGTGACCGGTGCCAGCGAGACGCGGATCATATCGATGGCGCCGAGCTGCACCTGCTGCAGCGTCTGATCTTCATCGCCCAGCACGCCGCCAGCGTAGACTTTCATCTCCAGCCGCCCGTTAGTCGCCTGTTTCAGCTTGTCGCCCATATGCTGCAGCGCCACGACGGTGGGGTAGCCAGCGGGCTGGACCTCCGCCACTTTTAATACCTTCGCCGATGCCGGAGCCGCGCTCAGGCCAAGCGCAGCAGAGACGGAAACGGCAAGGATCCATTTATTCACTCTCATTATTTTTTTCTCCAGGCAGATAGAGGAGGGCACAGGTCATAGGCGGCAGAGGAAGTGGCCCGCGTGCTGCCAGAATAAGCAAATCGTGCTGGCTGAAAATGCGGCAATGTTGATTAAATGAACAAGCTCACATTTTGAAACGATGTTTTAATAAATTTATACGGGAAATCACATTTCTGAAATAGCGCTGAAAAGTGTCATAAAAGGTTGGCAACAGCCCGGTGAGAGCGGCGTACTGTTTGTAAATAGTAATGAGAACTACTATCAATTCGCCGGTTTTTTGCTATTATTCGCGCTTATCCATTATTCCTGCATATGAAGTTGGAGACGCAGCGTGGTAGCCAGTGACTTAATGCAAACGGATCTCTCTGTTTGGGGCATGTATCAACATGCCGATATCGTGGTAAAAGTGGTAATGATCGGCCTGTTGCTGGCGTCGGTCGTCACCTGGGCGATTTTTTTCGGAAAGTTTGCCGAGCTTAGCGCGGCGAAACGTCGACTGAAAAGCGAGCAGCAGGCGCTGGGCGAAGCCCGCAGCCTGGGCGACGCCGCCCGCGCCGCCGCGCAGTTCAAGAGCCACAGCCACAGCGCGGCATTGCTGAATGATGCGCAAAACGAGATTGCGCTTTCGGCGGGCGTCGAAGATACCGACGGCATTAAAGAGCGCACCAGCTTTCGCCTTGAGCGCCGCGTCGCCGCCTTTAGCCGCCACGCCGGTCGCGGCAACGGCTTCCTCGCCACTATCGGTTCCGTCGCACCGTTTATCGGCCTGTTCGGGACGGTCTGGGGCATTATGAATAGCTTTATCGGTATCGCGCAGACCCAGACCACCAATCTGGCGGTTGTCGCGCCCGGCATCGCCGAAGCGCTGCTGGCCACCGCTATCGGCCTGGTGGCGGCGATTCCCGCGGTGGTGATCTATAACGTTTTCGCGCGCATGATCGTGGGCTATAAAGCGTCGCTGGGCGACGTGGCCGCGCAGATTCTGCTGCTGCAGAGCCGCGATATCGACCTGGGCAACCTTAACGCGAAAAGCGCTGAAGCTCGCCCGACCGCTCAGAAATTACGCGTAGGTTAAGTTTATGGCGATGCGATTAAACGACGATCTGGAAACCGACGGCGAGATGCATGAAATCAACGTCACGCCGTTTATCGACGTTATGCTGGTGTTGCTGATCATCTTTATGGTGGCCGCGCCGCTGGCGACCGTGGATGTTCGCGTTAATCTGCCCGCCTCGACCAGCGCACCGCAGCCGCGGCCGGAGAAGCCGGTCTATCTGTCGATTAAAGCGGACAAGCAGTTTTATATCGGCAATGAGCAGGTGACGCCGGAGACGCTGGTGGCGGTGCTGAACAGCCAGACCGAAGGCAACAAAGAGACCACTATCTTCTTCCAGGCTGATAAGTCGGTCGATTACGAGACCCTGATGAGCGCGATGGATAAGCTGCGCGGCGCGGGTTATCTCAAGATCGGCCTGATGGGGATGGAAACCGCCGCGAAGTAAATTTGCGCGCGTGAGAAAAGGGCAGCCTGCGGGCTGCCCTTTTTGTTTTTGTCCTGTCGCGGGAGGCTTTGCTCTCCGGGCGTCAGACTTTTATCTCTAAAGAAGGCGCTGTGCGCAGATGACGGCGTTTTAGTGCGAATGTCCGCTTCGTGCCAGCAGCGGACGTTCAGCTCGTTTTCATCATCCTTACAGAGAGACCGCGAGGCCCATAAAATGCATCCAGGGCAGCGCAGTTCTGCCAGCCCTTATTTATATGTGCGTAGTCAGCCCGTTACCGAACGCTTCTTTACAGAATGACTTCTGTTTATGCAAAACATCAGTAAAGCAGCGCAACAGACTGATAACAATGGAATAAGCAAAGTCATTTTAAAACCGGCCAGTTGCGCCATCAGCCCGGCAATCCCGTTACCTGCCATCATGCCTGTGCGCATGGCATTGGAGTGAAATGCAGATGCGAAACCGCTACGTTCCGGCAACGCGTCCTGAATAAGAGAAATGCCCAAGCCGACAAAAATACCGAAGAATAATCCGTTAAAAAGTTGCAACACGATAAGTTCGGTCATGCTGGTGGCCATTTGAAGCAGGCAGTAATAGACGGCAGCAAACAAAAAACCAGCCATAATCAGCGGCTCTTTACCTGTTCTCTCAGCCAGATGTGCAGCGGCAAGCATAACGGGAATTTCCATTATCGCGGTTGCGCCCAGCAGGAAGCCCGGAAACGAGGCTGGTAAATTAAGCTCGTGTACCAGGTACAGTGGCATAATGGTCAGGTACATATTATTGGATAAGTTTGCCAGCATCATTACTGCGCCCAGCATCCAAATCATACCCGTGACAGAGGCTTTACCGGCTTGAGTTGCTTTTTTTATGCCTGTATCGACGGTTTTTTTATTCGTTGGAAGCAGCAACTGACTGGCAAGTAAGGTCATGGCTGAAAGCAGGGCTGAGGCCAGAAAATTAAAGCTGAATCCAAATCTGTCGGCAAAGACAAATGCCAGGGCAGGACCGGCAATCCATACAATTGAAACGCCCGAACGCATTTGCGTATTGAGCCGCGTAGCGTTAAGTCCTGCGGTCAGTGAATGCTTTCGGATCATCGACAGAAGTAACGGGATAGACGCATTGCCTGGCCCCATCAGGAGAATGCCGATGGCCAGAGCCTCAATGGGTTGACGACAGAAACTGAAGGCTAAGCCCGCCAGAAAAAGCGCCATAACAGAAATCATGAAAAGTTGCCTGACCGAATATCCTTTATCTGCAAGCGAGCCCATCAGCTGGCTGAAAAATAATCCCGACAGGGCAAATCCCAGGCTGTAGAAAGTGATAAAAATCGGGCTTGCATGCAATCCGTTTATTAGAAACAGGCTCATTACAGGCAAAATGAAGGCATATGAAATGGCGGTCATCACGTTTATCAGAAATAGCCGCCCGGTAACCCCAGAAAAAAAAGCCATAAATAACAACATCTCCATGTAAGTTAATCCTGTGTTTTTAACACGGAAACGTCTCAAGGCAGTGCAATATTTCACTCCGAATGTATTGTACTGGTTATTTGGCTATAAGGATTTTGTCTGCAGAGCGGCGCCTGGTTCCTTAGAGTTGCTGTGGTTTATTCTGGCACCGAACGTCCGCTCCTCGCTCATAGCGGACATCGGCCTGCATATCAGCCCGCCTGGTGCCAGAAGCGGTGCTTGCGCCCTGAACATCCTTTATTCATTTAAAAATGCCTTAACCGCACTGGCGAACCGTTCTGGCTGATCAAGCATCACAAAGTGAAAACTCTCATCAATACGCGTGAAACGGATATGCGGTGCAGAGGCATAGGCCTGACGGTACATCGCCTCTACGCGGGTTGCCGGTATGCCAAATAAGGCGTCATACGCATAGACGATCTCCATCTGCGCTTTGATACGGCCTAGCTCGGGACGCAAATCGGTCACCATCAGTTCATACACGGCATCCGCAACGGTTTTGCGATCGGAACGGATGCTCGCCGCCACCAGTGCGGGCCTCACCGCCTCGGTCATGGCTAAACGGGCTATGGATGCTTTCTGGGACGCTTCGAATTGCTCTGGCGACTGCTGCAGCAGCCAGTCCCGCATAGGGGCGGCGTGCCGCTCAGCCGTTTCGCTGGTCGCCGCAGGATCAATCATCAACGTGTAGAACGGTAAAGCATCGACAATCATCAGGCGACCGACCAGGTTGGGGTAGCGCGCGCCCAGCATCAAGGCTATCTCTCCCCCAAGAGAATGGCCAATAATCGCCGGCGCGTTGATGTGCTGGGTCTGGATATAGTCTGCGATGGCCTCAGCTGCCAGCGCGATGACCTTTCCCTCAGGGTTGGCAATGGCTGGCGTATTCGCAAAGCCCGCAAGTTCTACCAGATGAATGCGGTGTTTCTTACGTAATTCTGCAGCTAAATCGGCCCAGACTTCGCGCGACGACGCCAGCCCGGGAATCAAAATGACATCCGTTCCTGCGCCTTGCGTCTGTACCGAGATACGCTGCGCGTGAGGAGCGGGCGGGGTAAGAGGCTGCGCGGCGGTTGCCGAGAATATGAGTGACATAAATAAAAGCGTTTCTCCGAACATGGCACGGATATGCATGACATTTCCCTGTTAAGTTAAGCTGTTTAAGCCACTGTGTATCGCTATTGTGCCTCTTCTGACACTTTTCCCGTTATACCTGCTTATTTGATACGTCGCTTTGTAGACTACCTGAAGGCAGAGTCAGTCCGCACGGACAGGTGAAAAGGTGAATCCTGCTGCATAATTGCAAGGTTAATTGTTTGTTACTCTTGGTTTCATAATTGTAAAGTGAAATGGTGAGGTTAATCACGTTATTCGCGCCTCGCTCAGGCTAAAACGGAGAAAAAACGCAGGAAGCCACTATGAGTCACACTCCGTCTTTACAAAAGCCTCAGGGCAGCGCCCGAACTATCTTTAACGTTACCAGCGGTAACTTCCTTGAAATGTATGACTTTATGGTGTTTGGCTACTACGCCACCGCCATAGCGAAAACCTTCTTCCCTGGCGACGATCCATTCGCCTCTCTCATGTTGACCCTGATGACCTTCGGCGCCGGATTCCTGATGCGGCCGTTAGGGGCGATCGTGCTTGGCGCCTATATCGACCATCATGGCCGCCGCAAGGGGCTGCTGCTGACGTTAGGGCTGATGGCGATCGGCACGCTCACTATCGCGCTGGTGCCGGGCTACGCCACGCTGGGCGCCGCCGCGCCGATTCTCATCCTGCTTGGCCGCCTGCTGCAGGGCTTCTCCGCCGGCGTCGAGCTGGGCGGCGTCTCAGTCTATCTGGCCGAGGTGGCGCCAAAAGGGCGCAAAGGCTTTTTCGTTAGCTGGCAGTCGGGAAGCCAGCAAATTGCGGTTATCTTCGCCGCGCTGCTCGGCCTGCTACTCAACCATCTGCTGGCGAAAGAGGCGGTGACGGAGTGGGGCTGGCGTATTCCCTTCGTTGTTGGCTGTATGATCGTGCCCTTTCTGTTCTGGGTGCGCCGCATGCTGGAAGAGACCGAAGCCTTCAGCCAGCGCAAACAGCATCCGACCATGCAGCAGATTATGCGTTCGCTGGCGAGCAACTGGGCGCTGGTGCTGGCGGGCATGCTGATGGTGGTCACCACCACCGTGATGTTCTATATGATCACCGCCTTTACGCCTACCTTCGGCAAAACCGTGCTGATGATGAGCGATAAAGAGAGCTTTCTGGTGACGCTGTGCGTCGGCGTCTCCAACCTGATCTGGCTGCCGCTGATGGGCGCGCTGTCGGATCGCATCGGCCGCCGTCCGCTGTTGATTACCTTTACGCTGCTGATGATCCTCACCACCTGGCCGGTGCTGCACTGGCTGGTGGGATCGCCGACCTTCGCCCATCTGATGGAAGCGGAGCTCTGGCTCTCGTTCCTCTATGCCAGCTATAACGGCGCGATGGTGGTCTATCTGGCGGAAATCATGCCTGCTGAAGTGCGCGCCTCAGGCTTCTCGCTCGCCTACAGCCTGGCAACTGCATTGTTCGGCGGCTTTACGCCCGCCATCTCCAGCTATCTGATCCACGCCACCGGCGACAAGGCGATGCCCGGCGTCTGGCTCACCTTCGCCGCCGTTTGCGGCCTGATCGGCACGCTGATGATTGGCCGCATGGTCAGGCAGTATCGTGCGCGCCACAGCGGCGCGACCGCCGGCGCCTCAATCTAAAACGACAGGTCCACCACCACGCTGTCCGTGTAGTTCCCCGCGGGCGGCGTGTTTTGCGTGGTGAGGATGCGCGCGGTATAGCTGTAGCCGCGCGTCAGCCCGTCCGTGCTCACGCTGGTGGAGCTGGCGCTGCTGTAGCGCTCGGTGCCGCTCGGCCCCCAGCGGTTGCTGCTGGTTCCCTTGTAAATCTCATAGCTTAACCGGTTAGTGCCGCTCGCCATCTGACGCTGCGTGCCGCTAAGGTAGTTACCATTGCTTAACCCTACCGTGTAGGTGCTGCCTTTGCTGCACACCACGTTAATCGTCTGCGACACGGCAGAGAAGCTGCCTACCAGCGGCGCGCTGCCGAAGCTGATATTGGGCGCGGTGATAGTGGTGCAGTCGTTGGTGACCACCATGGTGACGGTAATGGGGATCACGCCGCTGCCGGTCTGCGGCGACAGGCAAATGTTGCCGACGCCGACGCTAGTGCAGATGTTATAGGTCACCGCCAGGTTCAGCGTGGTGGTATAGGTGCCGGCGGCCACCGTCTGGCCCGGCACGCTGCGCAGATAGACCGGAATGGCGAAGTTAAGACTGCCTAACAGGCCGGCGAGATTGACCAGCACCGACTGGCTGATGACGTAGGCGGCGGCGCCGATGGTGAGCTCGGTGGCGCAGGCGCTGTCGATGCAGAGCTGCACCGGAATATTATCGGTGCCGGTGTCACCGCTGCGCTTGAGCGTGCCGCGCGTGCCGTTGACGTTGGTGGCACCGGTCAGCTGAAAGGTGATCTGGTTATTGCCCAGCAGCGAGAGCGAGGAGCCGGACCCGCAGTTAACGTTGGCGTTGGTCGAGGTCGCCTGCGCCGTGCTGTTGACCACAAAGGTCGTCACCGATCCAAAGCTGGCGGTGGAGGCGGGCAGGGCGCAGGCGGCGCGCGACAGCGTCGGGAAAAGCGCCATCAGCGCCAGCAGCAGCAGGATTTTTTTCATGGAATAATCCCTGAGGTGGAGTTATCGGCACTGGGCACCGGCGCGCCTGCTGGCCTGGGCGGCAGCGGGCAGGTAATGGGGCCATAGGTTTTCAGCGCCTGCGGCTGGCCGCTGGCGATGGTCAGCTCGGCGTTGCAGGTGCGTCCGTCCGGCGTGGCGACGCGCATCGGGTTGCGGGCGCGCAGGTTTTCCAGCCAGGCGATGCCGTCCCAGCCGACATATTCGGTTGCCTGGCCTTCGCGCAGCACCTGGCTGGAGACCGGCAGCGGCTGGCCGTCGGCATCCTGCAGGATCACGCTGGCGGCGCGCAGCTTCTCCACCGGAAAGTGCAGCAGATAGCCGCTCTGGCGTTTCACCGCGAAGCGCTGTTCAACGTTGGGCGTCGTCATATCGGCGGGCAGGTCGAGCGTGTCGATATCGTACTTCGCCGGATAGTAGCTGCTGATCGAGGGCACCAGCAGATAGCCGTTGCGATCGGTTCGCCCCATCGACTGGTTTTCATAGCGCACGTTGACGTCGGGATAGCTGGTTTTCACCACCACGAAGGCGTCGTTGATGGCGTTGGCAGCGAAGGTCTGATTGTCCATCAGCACCAGCGAACCGGTGAGATCCGCCCACTGGGTGTTGTAGTCGTCGTCGCCGTAGAAGCCCGCCGAGGTGTCGATTTTGTTATTGCGCCAGCGCAGGCTTCCCTGGCGGTAGTCGCCGCTGTCGCCGCCCTGATTAGCCCAGGAGGCGTCCCAGGCGAAGCCGCCGTCGCTCGGCATCGCGCGCGAGAGATAGAGCCGCTGATTATTTTCGCCCTGCTGGTCGCGCTCCATGCTCACCGAGGCGCTGCCGTGCTCGCCGAACGGGATCACCAGCGAAATCGCGCCGCTCCATGCGCCCTGCTCCTGATCGCGGCTGGCGGAAACGTAGAGGCTGGAATTACCCCACAGGGTTTTGCTCCAGGAGAGGTTGAGCAGCCGCGTATGCTGGCCGTCGCCGCCGCTGATATCGATATAAGCGGCGCCGAGGCTGCCGTACTGGCTCAGCGACAGGCTGGCGTTGTACTGGGCGCTGCGGCGCGCCAGGCTATAGGTGGTATTGCTGGTGTCGCTGTTGCCGGTGCGGCTGCTAAGCAGCGCGAGGTTGCCGAAGTCGCGGCTGCGCAGAATATGCTGCGTGCCGATGCTGAACCAGCTGTTGTTGTACTGGTAGCCCCAGCTGTACTGCGTGCCGGCTGCGCCGCTCATCTGGCTCTGCGCCGCCGCGCCGTTCAGCACGCCGAGGCTGCCGACGCGAAACATCGCGCCCGCGCCGCCCATCGCCAGGCTGTCGCTGCCTTCGGCATGGGTTTCCAGCGTCAGCCAGTCGGCGACGCCGTAGCGCAGCGAGCCGCTCGCCGCCGCCTCGCCGTAGTCGAAATTGCGGATGCCATAGTTGTCGCGAAACGCGCCGGTGGAAAAGGAGTAGTCGCTCAGGCCCGCTTTCAGCAGCGTGCTGGAGACATAGAAGGGCAGCGTCGTCGTGACCTGACGTCCTACCACGTCGGTCGTGGTGATCACCGCATCGCCCGCGCCGTTGACGAAAGGAACGTTGGTCAGCGACCAGGGACCCGGCTGCACGTTCGCCTGGCTGGATCGGTAGCCGTTGATAAAGAGATCGACGGTGGAGGGCACCGCCGCCTGGCCGGAGAAGGCGGGCAGCGGATAGGTCACCAGATCGGGCCGCACGCTGAAATCGCGGCCGACCTGTATCCCGCCGAGACGCACGCTGTTGCTCCAGCTCAGCGCGTCGGTGGTGAGATCGCCGACGCGCCAGCTGACCGCATTGTTCTCATCCTCGTTGCTCCACCAGGTGTCGTAGCGGATATAGCCGTCATCCTGCGCGGGGGCGCGGCCCTCAATCTGCTGCTGCCAGACGCCGTTGCTGGAAAACTGGCCGGCGGAGCCGAAGAGGCGCAGCTCGTTCCAGGAGGAAAGGCGCGTGCCCGCGTTGGTGGTGCGCGTGGCGTAGAGGTCGTAATTGAACAGCGCGCCGGTTGTGGCGCGTCCAGGGTAGCGCGGCCCGTTCTGCGCCTCGCCGATCACTTGGCCGGGGAGCCAGGCGGGCGGCACCGTCAGCAGCAGCCGCTGGCGGCGATCGTCGTAATCCGCTTTGACGTCGGGCCACTGGCTGACGTCGACCTGCTGCGGGTCGGGCAATTTCTCCGAGGGAATGCCGACGCGCTGCAAATCGCCGGCGCGCACCAGCAGGCGGCCGTCGCGCCGCTCTACCGGCACGATAACGCCGCTTTCGCGCTGGTTGATCACCAGCTCCAGCATATAGCGCTGACGATCGCTGCTGCTCTCCTGCGACGGCGGCGGCGGCAGCGACGAAAAGGTCTCCGCCAGCGCGGCGGCCGGCGTCAGACAGGCGCAAACGCTGGCCACCGCCAGCGCGCAGGGGTGAAGTGCGCGCGGCATTTAGCGGCTGGGCGCGCTGCGCCACGCGCCGGCGTTGGTGTCTGCCGTCATCTGGCCGCTAAGAGGAGTTTTCAGCGGCCAGCGGTTTTCGCTGCGCGCCAGCACGTAGCCGAACAGGCCGTCGCCCAGCTTGCGTCCGCCGACGGTGACGTTGCTGAGGCGCGCATGGCCGCTGCCGCGATTGGCGATCAGCAGCCAGGATCGGCCGCCTTCGCTCACCTGCCGCCAGCTTAAATCCGGTTTTGCCCCGTCGCGCGTCAGCCCGTCGCCGTAGACGAACAGCGGCACCGAGTAACGCATCTGAAAATTCAGGCCCGCCTGGTTTTCGCCCGGCGTGCGCGGCGTCGGGATCTCATCGAGCACCACGCGGTACGCCAGCTCCTGGCCCGTGCCGGGCGGCGTCTGCTTGATCAGGCGCACCAGCTGCTTTTTCCCCGGCTCGATGCGCACCAGCGGCGGACTGGCGACGATACTCTGCTGCGTGGCGTACTGCTCTTTGCCGCCGACCTGCTGCCAGCTGAAGATACGCACCTGCATCAGCGTGGTGACGCTGCCGCGGTTTTCCAGCCACAGCTCGCTCGCTTTCTCCTCCGGATTGATGGCGGGATCGATTGGCCAGATCATCAGCGAGTTTGCCGCCTGGGCGCTGGCCGCCAGCAGGGAAACAAAGAACAACAGGGCGCGCATCATCAACTTTCTCCTTTAAGCATGCGGCTACCAGCTCAGCGTCACGGTCAGCGTGTCGGTGTAGACGCCGGCGCGCGTCGGGCCAGGCAGCTGCAGCAGGCCGTAAATCGGCAGCGTAATGTTATTGGCATTGCTGTAGCTCAGCGCGACGGCGCTGTTCACCGGGATCGCGGTGGTATGGCTGGCGTTGGTGTAGAGGGTGTAGGGCACAGTATTGGTATTGCTGGTGTGCTTCAGGTTGCGCGTGGTGGTGTAGTTGCTGCCGCCGCTGATGCTCATGCTCAGCGTCGTGCCAGGGGTGCAGGCGAGCGTAATAGCGGCGCTCTGCACAAAACTGGCGCTGACGCTGTTGCGGGCAACGCCCGACTGCGAGCCGAAATCAAGCGTGCCGAAAACCCCGGTATTGGTACCGGAGACGATGCAGCCCGCCACGATGGAAGCGGACACCTGAAACGTGCTGGTGGGCAGGCTCCAGGCGCTAAGACTTCCTGTCAGCAGGGGCAGCGCGTAGATCAGCCTGCGCAAAGCGCGCGGCGCAGCCACCCGGATGCTCCTGACCGCGCGATCAGTAATTCACGGCGACGTTAATGGTGTCGGTATAGGTGCCTGCCGGAATCAGCGGGTTGAAGCCGCCGCCTACGACGCGACCGTATATGGCGTAGTTGGTGCCCAGCGTCGGATCGGTGGTACCGCTGGGCGCGATATTGGTGTTATTGGCGATAGCAGTGGTAAAGGCCGCGTCGCTATAAAGGGTGTAGGCGATCCCCTGAGTATTGTTGGAGCCGAGGATCAGGTAGCGCGGCTGGCCGGAAACGGTGCCGTAGATGGTGGCGGGCGCCGCGTTGCTGCTGGTCACCTGCACGTTGAAAGTCTGGCCGGTGGTGCAGCGCACGTAGATGCCGTTGCCGGACGCGCCGACCAGCGTGGCGTTAAGGGTATCGAAGGTCGCCGCGCTGCTGCCGAAGTTCAAGGTACCGAAGTTAACGCCGGTCGTGGCGGACTGGCCGTTCACCAGGCAGCCGGTGGTCAGCGTCAGGGTGGCGTTGATCGTCCCTGTGGTGGTGGCGGCAAATGTCACAGCAGGGAGTGCCGAGGTCAGGCCCGCAGCGGCAAACAAAAAAAGCTTGAATTTCATAATTAATCCTTACCGATTATTCAGAGTCAGTGCTTTTTTGCCCGGTGATTAATTATTAAATCAAACAAAGTTTAGTAACTGCGGCCCCGGCAAAGCGGGAAAGGGCGCCTCATCCTGAGGATAATCTTAGCTTTGAGCTAAGGGTTTTTTATAAATTTTACTTAATATAGAACAGCGCGCAAGCGCCGGTGAAGCGATAGCGGAATTTTTCCTTAATCAATTGGCATTTCAGGCCGATAAACCTGTAATACCAATACCTTGGGTTAAAGAAAAAAAAGCAAAGCGCGGGGTATTTTGCCCTCTACCGCCGCCTCGTTAACAGTGATATGTTCATACATTAATCAGGTCCAGTTACCCTTTTAGTTACCATGCCAGGAAAAGTCTTAATCACGTCCCGCCCGCATCGGGACAGCGCTAATCGGCCCTGAAAATAATAAACTGCACGGCTGACCACTTTTTTATCCGTCTGTTTTTTTTGGAATCTTTGTTGATTACAACACAGCGCCTGCTCACAGGCAGGCTGTGGGGAGCTACACATGCTGTTGGTCACCTGGGATAGCGTCCTGGTCGGCGTTTCGCTGATCGTCGCTTTTATCGCCGCGTTTACCGCGCTGGACACGGCAGGGCGCGTCGCGGTATCGCACGGCTGGATAGCGCGTTTATGGCTGCTGGCCGGCGGCATGGCGATGGGCATCGGCATCTGGGCGATGCATTTTATCGGCATGCTGGCGATGATGATGCCGATGCGCTACGACGTGAGCCTGACGGTGCTGTCGCTGCTGGCGGCCTGCGTCGCCTGTATGCTGGCGTTCGCGCAGACTCAGCACGGGCATTTTAGCCGCCGACGCTGGCTGGCGGGCAGCGCCATGCTCGGCAGCGGCATCGTGGCGATGCACTACACCGGCATGCTTGCGCTGATGATCTCGCCCGCGCTGCACTGGCGCTTTTCGCTGGTGGCGCTCTCCGTCGCCATCGCTTACCTCGCCTCCGCCGCCGCGCTCTGGCTGGCGTTTCGTCTGCGCCAGGGCGAAAAATATCTGCTGACGATGCGCGCGCTCGGCGCGCTGGTGATGGGCGTCGCCATCGCCGGCATGCACTACACCGGCATGGCGGCGGCGCAGTTCGACCGCCACAGCATGCCGCTGGCGCAGGGCGTTAGCGGCCAGGGGCTGGCGGTGTGGGTCGCGCTCGGCACGCTCTCTATTCTCGGCTTTACGCTGCTCGCCTCGATGCTGGACGCCCAGCTGCGCGCCGCGCGTCTGGCGCAGCGCCTTAACCAGGCGAATCAGGAGCTGCATCAGCTGGCGATGCATGACAATCTCACCGCGCTGCCCAATCGCGTGATGCTGGAGCAGCGGCTGGACGTCGCGCTCAGCCAGACAACGCGCGATACGCCGGGCTTTACCCTGATGTATATGGATCTCGACGGCTTTAAGGCGGTCAACGACACCTGGGGTCACTACGTGGGCGATCGCCTGCTGATAGCGGTCGCCGATCGCCTGCGCCGCCAGCTCAGCGACGAAAAAATATTGCTGGCGCGCCTCGGCGGCGATGAGTTTGTGCTGCTGGCGCAGGGCAACGAGAGCCGGCAAGCAGCGGCGCTGGCGCAGCGGCTGGTCAATACGATTGACGAGCCGTTCGAGCTGGATCGCTACCTGCTGCGCGTCTCGCTCAGCGTCGGCGTCGCGCTCTGTCCGCAGCACGGTCGCAGCAAGCAGGAGCTGATGTTCAACGCCGATTCGGCGATGTACCACATCAAGCACAGCGGGCGTAACGGCTACTGCCTGTTCGAGCCGGCGATGAGCGCCAGCGCGCAGCATAAGCTGGCGCTGGCCAACGACCTGTGGCAGGCGCTGGAGCGTCAGGAGATGCAGCTGTTCTACCAGCCGAAGTTCCGCTCCAGCAGCAGCGAACTGATCGGCTTTGAAGCGCTGCTGCGCTGGCAGCACCCGACGCGCGGCCTGCTGATGCCCGATATCTTTCTGCCGCGCGCCGAGAAGACCGGACAGATTGTCGCGCTGGGCAACTGGGTGATTAACGAAGCCTGCCGCCAGCTCAAACAGTGGCACAGCGACGGGCACCCAAACTGGACGGTGTCGGTTAACCTCTCGGCCCTGCAGTTTCACCAGCGCGATCTGCTGGATACGGTGCGCCAGGCGCTGCTGCGCCATCAGCTGCCGGGCGGCTCGCTGACGCTGGAGATCACGGAGAGCATCGCGATGCGCGATCCGCAGTTCAGCCAGCAGCGCATCAGCGAGCTGCAAAAAATCGAGGTCAGAGTGGCGATCGATAATTTCGGCATCGGCTACGCTAACCTGCTGCACCTGAAACACCTTGAGGCCAGCGAACTGAAGATCGACCGCAGCTTTATCAATAGCCTGCGCGCCGACAGCCAGGACGCCACCGTGGTGAGCGCGATGCTGGCGCTGGCGCAGACGCTTAACCTGCATATGGTGGCGGAAGGGGTAGAAACCGAAGAGCAGCAGACGCTGCTGACCCGGCTGGGCTTCGACGCTTTGCAGGGCTATCTGCTGGGCAAACCGACGCCGGCCGATCGCATCGCCGACTTCGCCACCGTCTGACGATAGATTTTAACGCTCACAGGCATCGGAAGCTTTCATCGTGGCAGGCTAATTACCCTTTGCCTTTTGCCGATAACCTGAGCAGATAATTCATCCTTGTGACTTTTTCATTACAACACCACGGCTGCGATTTTGCGCTTTAACGGGACTTCACTATGTTAGTGACCTCATACGATTCGTTTACCGTCATCGTTTCCATTCTCGTTGCGATGCTGGCGTCCTTTACCGCGCTGGATATGGCGGGCCGCGTCGCCACCTCGACAGGAAAAGTCGCGCTGATATGGCTGTTCGGCGGCGGTTTCGCCATGGGCGTCGGCATCTGGGCGATGCACTTTATCGGCATGCTGTCGATGACCATGGAGATGGTGATGAGCTACGACGCGTCGCTCACCGGCGTCTCGATGGCGATTGCCGTTATCGCCTCGATCTTCGCGCTCTGGCTGGTCTGTCAGGGCGATCTGCCGCTAAAAAAACTGCTGGGCGGCGCGCTGGTGCTGGGCAGCGGCGTGGTGGCGATGCACTACACCGGCATGGCGGCGCTGATGTTCTCGCCGGGCATCAGCTGGAACTGGGGCTGGATTGCGCTCTCGGTAGTGATTGCGCTGGTGGCGTCGGGCGCGGCGCTGTGGCTGGCATTCAACCTGCGCGACGGCACCACCGGCCGCACCACGCTGCTGCGCGTCGGCGCGTCGGTAGTAATGGGATGCGCCATCGCGGGCATGCACTATACCGGCATGGCGGCGGCCAGCTTCCCGGCGCACAGCCATGCCGGCTCGATGGGCGTCAACAGCAACTGGCTGGCGATTCTGGTGACGGTGGTAACGCTGGCGATCCTCGGCATTACGCTGCTGGTGTCGATGCTTGACGCGCGCATGCAGGCGCGCACCGCCATTCTGGCGCGCTCGCTGGCAGAGGCAAACCGCGAACTGGCGCAGCTGGCGCTGCACGACAACCTGACGCGCCTGCCGAACCGCATTCTGCTGGAGGATCGTCTGGAGCAGGCGATCAATAAGGCTAACCGCGAGCGCACCCAGTTCGCCCTGATGTTTATGGATCTCGACGGCTTTAAGGCGGTGAATGACGCCTTCGGCCATCACGTCGGTGACAGCCTGCTGATCGCCGTCACCGAGCGCATGAGCGAGCAGATGAAGGGCTACTATACGCTGGCGCGGCTGGGCGGCGATGAATTTGTGCTGCTGATCGATATTAACGATCCCAACGACGCCGCCACGGTGGCGGACACGCTGGTGAAGGCTATTGAGCGTCCGTTTGAGATCTCCCGCTACGAGCTGATGGTGTCGCTGAGCATCGGCATCGCCGTCTATCCGGGCGACGGCAACGACGAGCGCGAGCTGATGTTCAACGCCGACGCCGCCATGTACCACACTAAAAACAACGGCCGCAACGGGCATAACTTCTTTCAGCCTTCGATGAATACCCTGGCGCAGAGTCAGCTGCAGCTTAATAACGATCTGTGGCACGCCCAGGAAAATCACGAGCTCCGGCTGTTTTACCAGCCGAAATATTGCGCGCCGCGCGGCCCGATTATCGGCTTTGAAGCGCTGCTGCGCTGGCAGCATCCGACGCGCGGCCTGCTGACGCCCGATATCTTCCTGCCGCTGGCGGAGAAGACCGGGATGATCCTGAATATCGGCTGCTGGGTCATTAACGAAGCCTGCCGCCAGCTGCATGAGTGGCGCCAGCAGGGGCACACCAACTGGTCGGTCGCGGTCAACCTGTCGGCGCTACAGTTTGAGCAGAGCAATCTGGTGGAGACGGTGACCGAGGCGCTGGCGACGCACGCCATTCCGCCCGAACTGCTGACGCTGGAAGTGACGGAAACCACCGCGATGCGCGATCCGGACGAGAGCGTGCGCATCCTGACCGAACTGACGCGACTGGGCGTTAAGGCGTCGATAGATGACTTCGGCACCGGCTATTCGAGCCTGCTCTATCTCAAGCGCCTGCCGGCCAGCGAGCTCAAGATCGATCGGGCGTTTGTTAACGAACTGCAGCATCAGACCGAAGACGCCACTATCGTTTCCGCCATCGTCGCGCTGGCGCAGTCGCTGGATCTCAAAGTGGTGGCGGAAGGAGTAGAGACCGCCGAACAGCAGGCTTTTTTAACCGGCTTAGGCTGCAATACCCTACAGGGATATCTGCTGGGCAAGCCCGTTCCGCCGGAAAAGGTCGAGGAGCTGCCCGATTTCGCGCCGGAACCGGAGCAGAAAAAAGGCGTCTTGCCGTCGCCTGCGCTCTGCGCGGCGCTGCCGGGATAAGCTGACCGCACAAAGTAGCAGGATTGTTGCTTAGTTATTTGTGTTTGGTTAGCAAAATCATGCTTTTATGGCGGATCTGCTGGCGGGCGCACATTGCAACAATCATCAGGTTTGCCACAATTAGCGGAAAGCTACCCGGAGAACCTGTATGACTGCCTCTTCTTCCAGTCTGATGTTGCTGATGTCCTTCGCGGCGGGCACCTTTGCCGCCGGCTCGTCGAATAATCCGCAGCATCTGATGCTCGCCAGCCCGTCGGGCGGCGTGCCAAACAATCCTCTGCCGCTTATTATCTGGCCGCGCGTGGCGCTGGATGAGGCGAACGAGGAGGAGCCCGATCTTGCCGGCTGGTTCGAGCAGACTTTTGCGCGCAACGGCTGGCCGCCCTCATGGCGTTACGACATTTTTCCCTATACCCACTACCATCCCAATACGCATGAGCTGCTGGGCGTGGCGCAGGGCTGGGCGGAAGTCCTGTTCGGCGGCGACACCGGCCGTATGGTGACCCTGCGCGCGGGCGACGCGGTGCTGATCCCGGCGGGCGTCGGCCATAAGCAGGTCTATGCCAGCGAGGATTTTATGGTGGTCGGCGCCTACCCGGAGGGCTTTGCGCCGGAGACCAACCGCGACGAGCCGGCCAGACTGCGCGCGGCCGAGCAGCAGGTGAAGCAGGTGCCGCTGCCGACGCGCGATCCCTTTACCGGCAAAGAGGGCGCGCTGACCGATATCTGGACGCCGATCGCCGACCATTTCTGACCTGCGCCGCGTCATAAATTTGAAAACAACTCACCTTATTTTTGGCGTCATCATCGTCGAAAATAAGGCGCGTTATGTTCTCTGTCGATCAGGTTGTCGAACGCTTCTGGCCGCAGGCTCAGCCTGCAGGCTGGCAGCGTCGTGTGCTGCGCTGGGCGCTGCATGAAGAGGAGTTTCAGCGCTTCGCCGCGCGCTACCCGCATCTGAAAGGGCTGGATATGGTCGAGCAGATGCTGGAGCACCTCGACGTGCGCTGCGAGCTGAGCGAGCGCGATCTGGAGCAGATCCCGTCGCGCGGGCCGGTGGTGATCGTTGCCAATCATCCGCTGGGGGCGCTCGACGGACTGGCGCTGCTGGCGGCGGTGGCGCAGGTACGGCGCGATGTGAAAATTGTCGCCAACCGCATGCTGATGATGCTGGAGCCGCTCAGCACGCTGCTGCTGCCGGTGGACAACATGGGCAACCGCACCAGCCGCGACCAGCTTCAGCGCATGCAGCAGCACCTTAGCAACGACGGGGTGCTGATTATTTTCCCGGCGGGCGAAGTATCGCGCCTCGGCAGCCGCGGCGTGCGCGACGGCCGCTGGCATCACGCCTTTCTGCGCCTGGCGGCGCGCGCCCGTGCGCCGCTGGTGCCGGTTTTCGTCGACGGGCGCAACAGCGGCCTGTTCTACGCGGCGGCTAAAATCGCCCAGCCGCTGGCGCTGCTGATGCTGGTGCGTGAGATGTTCCGCCAGCGCGGCTCGCGCATCAAGCTGCATATCGGCGCGCAGATCCCCTTTGCGCACTGGCATGACGGCCATACGCCGGGTAAAGCGCTGGCGAAGCGGCTACGCAAACACCTTTATCGCATTGGCCAGCAGCGTCCCGGCCTGTTCCAGACGGAAAAAGCGATCGCGCGCGCCGAAGATCGCGGCGAGCTGAAGCGGGCGCTGCGTGAGAGCGAGCATCTTGGCACCACCAGCGACGGCAAGCAGATTTACCTGTGGCGGCGCAACGGCGCCACCTGGGTGCCGCTGCTGCGCGAGCTGGGAAGGCTGCGGGAGATTGCCTTTCGCGCAGTGGGTGAGGGCAGCGGCCGCCGCCGCGATCTGGATAATTACGACGACGACTACTATCACCTGATCCTGTGGGACGACGCGCAGTTGGAGATCGTCGGCGCCTACCGCTTTATTCCCGGCGACGAGCAGCTCGCCAGACGCGGGCTGGAGGGCTTTTACAGCCACAGCCTGTTCCACTACGACGAGCGCATGATGCCGATTTTGCAGCAGAGCATCGAGCTGGGGCGCAGCTTTATTCAGCCCGCCTACTGGGGCAAGCGCGGACTCGACTATCTCTGGCTCGGCATCGGCGCGTATCTGGCGCGCTACCCGCAGACGCGCTACCTGTTCGGCCCGGTCTCTATCTCCGGCGGCATGCCGCTGGCGGCACGCGATCTGCTGGTGGCCTTCTACCGCCTCTATTTTCCTACCGAGCTGCCGCTGGCGACGTCGCGCCAGCCTTATCCCGCTTCGCTGCCGGACGTGCTGGCGCAGTTCAGCGGCGGCAACTATCAGGCGGATCTGCGCAGGCTTAAGCAGCTGTTGAGCAACCTCGGCTGCGCCATCCCGCCGCTTTATAAGCAATATTCCGAGCTGTGCGAGTCTGGCGGCGTGCAGTTTATCGATTTCGGCAGCGATCCCGACTTTAATCACTGCATCGACGGGCTGGTGCTGGTAGATCTTACGCGGCTAAAAGCGTCGCGCTACGACCGCTATATCGCGGTGCATCAGGAAGTGACGCAGAAGGCGTCAGGCTAAAGCGCGCGCCGCTGGCGTGCGCCTGACGACTCATCGCCTGTAGCGCGCTGCCCGGCGCGCTTAAGCCCAGCGTTTAGTGCTGGGCTTTGCGTGCATTTTGATTTTTAACTGCTTATCCTTCACCGCCAGATTCCCCGCACTAACATAAGCGCATTTACAGTTGAACATTTTCTCGCCGCTGCCGATAACTCACCTACTAACTTTCGTGTTCCGCTCATTTGTACTTGTCAAAACAGGTGGTTTCAGATGTAGTCGGGTCGTCATTAAGACCATTCTTAAATTTTTGGGGCAATTTCAGGCAGCGCAGCAACAGGCTAATAACAATGGATAAAAATGCTGATGTTATGTATCGGTTACTGGTACAGAGCGTGATCGACTACGCCATCTATATGCTGAAACCAGACGGCACGGTCGCTAACTGGAACGCTGGCGCGCAGCGGGCGAAAGGCTACACGCCGGATGAGATCGTAGGTAAGCATTTCTCGCTGTTTTACAGCAAAAGCGACCGCTTAAACGGCGTGCCGCAGCGCGGTCTGGACAGCGCCGCGCGCACCGGCAGTTTTGAAACCGAAGGCTGGCGCTACCGCAAGGACGGCAGCGCATTCTGGGCGCATGTGGTCATCGACGCCATCCGCGACCCATACGGCGAACTGATCGGTTTCGCCAAGATTACGCGCGACTGCACCGAGCAGCAGGCGCAGCAGCGCAAAGAGCGCGAGCAGGAAGCGCGCTTCCGCCTGCTGGTGGAAGGCGTCACTGACTATGCCATCTATATGCTGGATCACGACGGGCTGGTGGTGAACTGGAATGCCGGCGCGCAGCGCGCCAAAGGCTACGTGGCGGAAGAGATCGTCGGCCAGCACTTCTCCCGCTTCTACAGCGCCCAGGATCGTCAGGCGCATATCCCGGAAAAAAACCTGCAAACGGCGTATCGCACCGGCCGTTTTGAAGACCAGGGCTGGCGCTACCGCAAAGACGGGAGCGCCTTCTGGGCGCACGTCATCATTGACGCGGTGCGCGACGACGGCGGCAAGCTGATCGGCTACGCCAAGATCACGCGCGACTGCACCGAACAGCAGGCGATGCTGCGCGCGCAGCGTGAGCAGGAGGAGCGCTTCCGCCTGCTGGTGGAAGGCGTGACCGACTACGCCATCTATATGCTGGATCTGAAGGGCTGCGTGGTGAACTGGAACGCCGGGGCGCAGCGCGCCAAAGGCTACCTTGCCGAGGAAATCGTCGGGGAGCATTTCTCGGTATTCTACAGCGCGCAGGAGCGCTTGCTGGGCGCGCCGGACGCTAACCTGGCGATTGCGCTGGCGAACGGCCGCTTCGAAGATGAAGGCTGGCGTTACCGCAAAGACGGCAGCGCCTTCTGGGCGCACGTGGTGATTGACGCTATCCATAACGACGAAGGACGACTAATCGGCTTCGCCAAAATCACCCGCGACATCACCGAGCGCCGCGAGCAGGAGCAGAAGCTGCTGCGTGCCAAAGATCTGGCCGAAGCGCAGAGCGCGAAAATGTCGGCGCTGTCGAAATTCCTCGACAATATCATCGCCAATATTCCCTCTTGCGTGGTGGTCGAAGACGCCGTTACGCGCGAAATTCTGCTGGTCAACGACCGGTCGGAAAAGCTGTTCGGCGTCTCGAAAGCGCTGCTGGTCAACAAAAAGCCGCACGAATGCATGTCGGCTGAACTCAGCGACTACTTTAACAGCCTGGCGGATATCGCGCTGCGCAGCGAAGGCATTCACCAGCGTGAACAGCAGCTGCTCACCGCCAGCGGCGAACGCATTCTACATACCCGCGCCACCATCATTCGCGGACAGGACGCGCGCCAGAACTATATTATGCTGCTCGTCGAGGATGTCACCGACCAGCGCGCCGCCGACGCGCGCATTCACCATATGGCGCATCACGACAACCTCACCAGCCTGCCGAACCGTATTCTGTTCCGTCAGCGGCTGAGCGAAGCGCTGCGCGGCGACAGCCAGAGCGGCCGCCACACCGCCACGCTCTGCCTCGATCTCGACAACTTCAAGAACGTTAACGACGCGCTCGGCCACCAGATCGGCGACGAACTGCTGCGCGCGGTGGCGAAACGCCTGCGCGCCGCGCTGCGCGATCGCGACACGCTGGCGCGCATCGGCGGCGACGAGTTTGCCATTGTGCTGCCCGCTATCGGCAGCGCGGAAGAGGCGGCGCTGGTCGCCCAGCGGCTGATCGAAGCGATACGGCCGCCGGTCAATATCGAAGGCCATAACCTGAGCGTCGGCCTCAGCGTCGGCATCGCCCTGAGCGCGACCATTACCAACACGCCGGAACAGATGCTGCGCTGCGCCGATATGGCGCTCTATGAGGCCAAGCGCAACGGGCGCAACCGCTACGAGCACTTTACGCTGGAGATGGACGACGTGGCGCGCAGCCGCCGCCTGATCGAGAACGATCTGCGCGAGGCGATCGGCAGCCAGCAGCTTAAGCTCTACTATCAGCCGATTACCGACGGCGCAGCGGTGCAGTCGATTATCGGCTACGAGGCGCTGATGCGCTGGCACCATCCGGTGAAAGGGCTGATTATGCCGAACGATTTTATTCCCATCGCGGAAGAGAGCGGGCTGATCCATATGCTTGGCGCCTATGCGCTGTTCGAAGCCTGCCGCGAGGCGACTACCTGGGACGGCAAGCAGTCGGTGTCGGTCAACCTGTCGCCGCTGCAGTTTAAAAACAGCTCGCTGGTCTCGGTGGTGGAGGCCGCGCTGCGCGACTCCGGTCTGGAGCCGAGCCGGCTGGAGGTGGAGATCACCGAGTCGGTGCTGCTCGACGACTCGCTCGGCAATATCCGCACGCTGGAGAGCCTGAAGAAACTCGGCGTGCAGATTGCGCTGGACGACTTCGGCACCGGCTACTCGTCGCTCAGCTATCTGCGATCTTTTCCGTTCGACAAAATCAAAATCGACAAATCTTTTATCAGCGATATGGGCGACAGCCGCGAGGCGCTGGCAATTATCCGCGCCATTACCGGCATGAGCCGCAGCCTGGATATTCAGATTACCGCCGAAGGCGTGGAGAGCAGCGAACAGTTCGCGAAGCTGCGTGAAGAGGGCTGCACCCTGTTCCAGGGCTACTACTTCGGCCGCCCGCAGCCCTCGGAGCTGCGGCTGAAGGCGCTCTCCGGCCCGACCTAATCGTAGAGGCCGTGCTGCTGCACCGGCGCGTGGCTCAGGTTGTCGCGGATACGGCGCACTGACTCGCGCACCACCAGCTTGCCGTGCAGCAGCAGGGTGCCGGGCAGCGTCTGCGCGTTCAGGCGCATGTTCTGCACCATGCGCACCGCCTCTGCGCCCAATTCGTCGCGCGGCACCTGCACGGAAGTGAGCGGAATGTCGTGAATGGCGGCGAGATTGAAGCCGTCCATGCTCATCACCGAAACATCCTGCGGCACGCGCAGTCCGGCCTGCTGCAGCGCCTCCACCGCGCCGGCGGCGATATAGTCGCCGCTGGCGAGAATCGCGGTAGGGCGTTGGGCGTGCGGGCAGTGCTTCAGATATTCGCTCAGTCTCTCCGCCGCCTCGATCCGACTGAAGCTGGTGAGCGTCAACAGATGCTGGCGGCTGTCGAAGCGCAGGTTCATGGCGTGCCAGGCGTCGCGCACGCCCTGCAGACGCTGCTCCATGGTGTAGCGGCGCAGGCAGTGCAGCGACAAAATCTGGCGGTGCCCCTGCTCAAACAGGTAGCGGGCGGCGCTTTCGCCGATCAGCTGATGATGCGGCGAGACCGAAGAGAGCCGCATGCGGCGATCCATCGCATTGATCAACACGCAGGGCTTATCGATCTCCGCCGCAAGCTGGTGGATATGATCGTCGTCGATCCCGACCAGCAGCGCGGCGTCGGTTTGCTGCATCTTCTCCAGAAACAGCGCCGTGTCGCTCTCATTCTCCTCCAGCGCGCAGTAGCGTAAACGCACCTCGTGCGGGGCGATCGCCTGGGCGATGCCCTGAATCACCTTGTAGTAAAAGATATCGCTGCGCACGTCGAACGCGCGCGGCGGCGCGAACACCATCAAATTATTCAGCAACAGGCGGCCGCTGTGCAGGTTATCCAGCACGCCCTGCTGCTGCGCCACCGCCAGCACTTTATCGCGCGTGCTGGCGCGGGTATTGGCTTTGCCGGCCAGCACGCGCGACACGGTGCTGATCGAGACGCCGCTCAGCGCCGCAATTTCGCTGATTTTTAGCCTTTGCTTCATTTTGTGATCGTCCTCAAATCTGCTGATGAAAAAATTTTCATTGCGTGCTGAATCGCGTCAGATAAGGCAGGCAAGCTGGTTTAAACGCGCCAAAAAGTTTGCCATGAAAAGGCTTGCAAAAAAGAGGCTATACCGACGTTTCGCGCTTTTTTAAGGTGCCAGACAGGTTCACGCAGTACGCCGGAGGGCGGTGTGAAGGATCAAACCGGCCGTTAAAAGCCTGCACAGGAGCTGACAAATGAGCCTTGAATCAACGACTAAGCCAATCGGCGCCGCGCGAACGCTGCGCGCCGTTAAAAATCTCCGCTGGTGGATGCTGGGACTGTTTCTACTGGGCGTGACGGTAAACTATGTGACGCGCAATTCGCTCGGCATTCTGGCGCCGGAGCTAAAAACCAGCCTGAATATGAGCACCGAACACTACTCCTGGGTGGTGGCGGCATTTCAGCTTGCCTATACCCTGTTTCAGCCGCTCTGCGGCTGGCTGATCGACGTCATCGGCCTGAAGATGGGCTTCCTGATCTGCGCGCTGGTCTGGTCGGTGACCTGTCTGCTGCACGCCGGCGCGGGAAGCTGGCTGCATCTGGCGCTGCTGCGCTTTGTGATGGGCGCGTCGGAGGCGGCGGCCACGCCCGCCAACGCCAAGGCGATCGGCGACTGGTTCCCGAAAAAAGAGCGTCCGGTCGCCGCAGGCTGGGCGGGCGTCGGCTTTTCGGTCGGCGCGATGCTGGCGCCGCCGATCATCTATGTGGCGCATATCACCTTCGGCTGGCAGGGCGCGTTTCTGCTCACCGGCGGCCTGGGGCTGCTGTGGGTCGGCCTCTGGTGGTGGGGCTATCAGTCGCCGGAAAAACATGCCCGTCTCTCTGACGAAGAGCGCGCCTGGATTACGCAGGACAACGAAGCCGTGGGTGAAAAGCTGCCGTTCTTTCAGGCGCTGAAAACCATCGGCAAAGAGAAGAAATTTTACGGTATCGCCATTCCGGCGTTTCTCGCCGAGCCCGCCTGGGCGGTGCTGAGCTTCTGGGTGCCGCTCTATCTGACTAACGAGCGCGGCATGGATCTTAAGCAAATCGTGATGTTCGCCTGGCTGCCGTTTCTCGCCGCCGATCTCGGCAGCGTCGCCAGCGGCTACCTGACCAAAATCTACGTGAAGTGGTTCGGCCTGACGCGCGTCAACTCGATCGTCGCCAGTTCGATCACCGGCGCCGTGCTGATGATCTCGCTGGCGCTGATGACCCTCGTTAAAGATCCTTATCTGGCGATCGCCCTGATCTCGATCGGCGGCTTCGGCCATCAGGTGATCTCCTGCATGCTCAGCGCGCTGGTGGTAGAGCGCTTCGATCGTCGCCATATGGCAACGGTTAACGGCATGCGCGGCTCCTGCGCCTGGATCGCCAGCTTTATCTTCTCTCTGATTATCGGCGTCACCGCCGACACCATTGGTTTTAATCCGCTGTTCGTCGCCATGGGCTTTTTCGACCTGGTGGGCGCGATTTTCCTGGTGATGTTTATCGCCGAACGTCGGCAGCGCAGCGTGGAACAATAAGGACACCGTTATGAAAACCCTGAAGAACTGGACGCTGAGTCAGCACGCCGATCATTTTGTCGAGCTGAAGGTGGATAACCGCCATCTGCTGCGCCTGTATGTGCTGGAGTCTGGCCTGATGCGCGTGCTGCTGAAGCGCGACGGCGAGCTGGCCCTGAACCGCACCTGGAGCATCGCGCCAGGGGATGACGTGCCCTGGGAGGGGCGCGATCGCGAATCCCTCGACGGGTTCGGGCTGCCGGGCTTTCAGCTGGAGCACGAGGCGAACCAGCTGCGCATCAGCACCGACCGGCTGCGCGTGACGGTGCATCATCCGCTCTGCCTGAGCTGGGAGCATTATCATCAGGGGCAGTGGCAGCCGCTGGCGGCCGATCGCCACACCGGCGCCTATTTGCTGAACGCGCACGGCGACGGCGTGGAGCACTATCAGCGTCGTCAGCCGCAGGATCGCGTCTACGGCCTCGGCGAAAAGAGCGGCGACTTGAACCGCAGCGGCCGCCGCTTCGAGATGCGCAATCTCGACGCAATGGGCTATAACGCCGCCAGCACCGATCCGCTCTATAAGCACATTCCCTTTACCCTGACGCAGCGCGACGGCGTCAGCTTCGGCCTGTTCTACGACAACCTGAGCAGCAGCTGGCTCGATCTCGGCAACGAGCTGGACAACTACCATCTGCCGTATCGTCGCTACCGCGCCGAAGCGGGCGATCTCGACTACTACCTGATGCTGGGACCGAAGCTGCTGGACGTCACTCAGGCCTTCGTGCGCCTGACCGGCCGGACTATTTTTCAGCCGAAGTGGAGCCTGGGCTACAGCGGCTCGACCATGCACTACACCGACGCCCCCGATGCGCAGCAGCAGCTGCAGGGCTTTATCCGCCTCTGCCGCGAGCATGAGATCCCCTGCGACTCGTTTCAGCTTTCGTCGGGTTATACCTCGATCAACAACAAGCGCTATGTCTTTAACTGGAACTACGACAAGGTGCCGAATCCCAACGGCATGAGCGCGGCGTTCCACGCGGCGGGCATGAAGCTGGCGGCCAATATCAAACCCTGCCTGCTGCAGGATCATCCGCGCTATCAGGAAGTGGCGTCGCAGGGGCTGTTTATTCGCGATTCAGAGCAGGATCGCCCCGAGCGTTCGGTGTTCTGGGACGATGAAGGATCGCACCTCGACTTTACGCATCCGCAGGCGGTGCGCTGGTGGCAGGAGAACGTCACCGCGCAGCTGCTGGAGAAGGGCATCGACGCGACCTGGAACGACAACAACGAATATGAAATGTGGGACGGTGAAGCGCGCTGCCACGGTTTCGGGCAGAGCATCGCCATTAAACACATTCGCCCGGTGATGCCGCTGCTGATGATGCGCGCTTCGCTGGAGGCGCAGCAGCGCTTCGCGCCGGAGAAGCGGCCCTATCTGATCTCCCGTTCCGGCTGCGCCGGGATGCAGCGCTACGTGCAGACGTGGAGCGGAGATAACCGCACCAGCTGGCAGACGCTGCGCTACAACATCCGCATGGGACTGGGCATGAGCCTTTCAGGCTTGTTTAACGTCGGTCACGACGTCGGCGGCTTCTCCGGCGACAAGCCGGACGCCGAGCTTTTTGTGCGCTGGGTGCAGAACGGCGTGATGCATCCGCGCTTCACCATCCACTCCTGGAACGACGATCACACCGTGAACGAGCCCTGGATGTATCCGGAGGTGACGCCGCTAATCCGCGAGGCGATTCGTCTGCGCTACCGCCTGATGCCCTATCTCTACACGCTGCTGTGGCAGGCGAGCGCGCAGGATGAGCCGATGCTGCGTCCCACTTTCCTCGATCACGAAGAGGACAGCGAGACGTACCGGGAAAACGACGACTTTCTGCTGGGGCGCGATCTGCTGGTGGCCAGCGTGGTGGAGGAGGGCAGCCGCGAGCGCGAGGTCTATCTGCCGCACAACGCTCACGGCTGGTATGACTGGCACAGCGGCCAGTGGCTGGCGGGCGGTCAGACCGTGACGCTGGACGCGCCGCTCGATCGCTTGCCGCTGCTGGCGCGCGCCGGTTCCGCCATTCCGCTGGGACGCTGCGAAAGCACCACCGATGCGCGGCTCGACAGCGTGCGCGAACTGCAGCTGTGGCCTGCGCCGGGCGAAGCGCGCACTGAGGGCGAGTTTTTCGACGACGACGGCGAGAGTCACGGCTGGCGGCAGGGCAATGCGCTCTGGGTGCGCTGGGCGCTGATCAGCAGCAGCGATCGTCTTGAGCTGACGCTGGAGAAGCGCGGCGACTATCAGCCAGCGTGGCGTGAGATTGAGGTGTTGCTGCCTGCTGGCGAGCAGCGCGAGCTGTGGATCAACGGCGAGAAGGGCGGGCGGTTTAGCTTGTAAAAACGAAGAAGAGATGTTTGCGAGCGAGGCGCGAAAGCAGGTGAGATGGCCCGATCGCAAAGTCGCTTTACGCATCCTTGCTCGCTCGGCCCGCGACATCCCTGTCGCGGGACGCTTTGCTCTTCGGGCCATCTCACCCGCTTATTGACTTTTTATGCTGTCTGTACGCCTTTAAAGGCAACAACAGAGGTACTAGTTAGCGCCGTGGCTTTCCGCATTCATACGCGCCAGATCTTTATCGATCAGGAACAGGCCTTCGCCTTTGTTGCCCACCAGCGCCAGCTTATCCAGTACGGTTTTGAACAGCTTCTCTTCTTCGTGCTGCTCAGCCACGTACCACTGCAGGAAATTAAAGGTGGAGTAGTCGAGCGAGGTAATGGCCGCATGCGCCAGCTCGTTGATCTTGCGCGTAATCAGCTTCTCGTGCTCCAGCGCCTGCTCCAGTAGCTCCGGCAGCGAGTTATAGGCGACCGGCGGCGCGGCGATAGAGCCCAGCACCGGCATCGCGCCGGTGTCGCTCAGGTAGTCGAACAGGCGCTGCATATGCTCCATCTCTTCGCGGGAATGCTCTTTCAGAAACGCCGCTGCGCCTTCCAGACCTTTATCGCTGCACCACGCGCTCATCTGTAAATAGAGATTCGCGGAGAAAAATTCGAGGTTAAGTTGATCGTTAAGACGAGCGGTCATTTCAGCAGTCAGCATGAGCGATTCCTTTATAGAAGCAGAATAAGTAAACAGGTGAGAAGTGGTGAATTATGCACCATGAGGCGTAGCGAAAGATAGTTTTTTACTTGAAAATCACATTTTATCTAATTGATTTAAATAGAATTATTTAGCTATTTGAATGCGAGCGATTATCATTCCTCGATCAGTTGCGCTTCGCACTACGTTAGTGCGAAGCATTTGCGCGTTGATGGTGCAGCGCGGCTTATTTCCTGTTGCGATGCAAAAAAAGAGCGATATTCGCCGCGTCAGGCTGCCGCTGAAAAATATAAAACGGTGCAGATTTAATCGATTATTTATTTAAAAGCCAAAGAGAGGAAAACTTTATTTTCAAAAGAGACGTTATGCGGCGGCTGGCATAAATCCTGCAACCGTCAGAGTTCCATATATCGCAACTGATAAACTATTCGCAGGGAATAACCATGTCTGAAGAAAAAATAACGCTGACAGGCGAACGGGTTTCAGCCAGCAAAGGAAGTTATCTGGCGCTGATTGTGGCTATCCTCTTTTTTTCAGGATTGCTGTACCAGGTCGACGGCTTCCACTGGCTGGGCGCCTTTGACTTTACCACGCTCGGCGGCAGCTTCGGCACCATGAAGGATCCCGCCAGCAATACCTTTCTCGGCGCGGGCGGACTGAGCGCCAAAGCGGGCTTTCTCTTCGCGCTCTCGCTGACGCCGACCGTCATGCTGGCGCTGGGCGTGCTGGAAATCTTCACCCACTACGGCGCAATGCGCGCGGCGCACAAGCTGCTGACGCCGCTGCTGCAGCCGCTGATGGGGCTGCCGGGGCGCTGCGGGCTGGCACTGATCACCGATCTGCAGAGCACCGATGCGGGCGCCGCGCTGACCAAAGAGATGTATGACCGCGGACAGGTAACGAAAAAAGATATTGTGGTAATGAGCGCCTGGCAATATTCCGGCGCAGGATTGATCAATAACTATTTTGCTATCGGGTCGGCGCTGTTCGCCTCAATGACGCTGCCGATTATTATTCCGCTCGCCTTGATGTTCGTTCTTAAATTTGTCGGTGCGGCGCTGACGCGTTGTGTGTTAAACAGTGTTTATAAAAAGGATTTCAGCGATGGAAAATAACGGCGCGGTAAAAAGCAGTCACAACCCTTTTGATATTTTTGTCGCCGGCGCGCGCAAAGGTTTTCATATTGCCATTCATAACCTGATGCCAAACGTAGTGATGGCCTATGTGCTGGCAGAAGTGCTTAATTTACTCGGTATTATGCCGTTCCTCGGCCAGCTGTTCGCGCCGGTGATGGGGCTGTTCGGCCTGCCGGGCGAAGCGATTACCGTGCTGCTTACCGCCTGGCTCTCCTCTTCAGCCGGTACCGGCGTAGCGGTAAGCCTGCTGACGAAAGGGGTGCTGACCGGCGCGGATGTCACTATTCTGGCGCCCGCCATTTTCCTGATGGGATCGCAGCTGCAGTACATGGGCCGCCTGCTGGGCGTGGCCGACGTGCCGAAAAAATACTGGCCGCTGCTGATGCTGGTAAGCGTTATCAATGCGGCGATCGCGATGTTCGTTATGCGTCTTTTTGTTTAGGAGAGAAGCGGTGTCAAAGGTCTTAGAGCACTATCACTATCTGCATGAGATTCCAGAACTGGGCTTTCAGGAATTTAAAACGTCCGCCTACATTGCCGATCAGCTTGAGAAAGCCGGGCTGAAGGTGACGCGCAATATCAATCAGACCACCGGCATCGTGGCGGAGATCGACAGCGGCGTACCGGGGCCGGTGCTGGCGCTGCGTGCCGATATGGACGCGCTCGGCCATATCATCGACGGCGTCGCCTGCGCGCGCCATACCTGCGGCCATGACGGCCACTCTTCCGTGGTGCTGACCGCTGCGCAGGAGCTGCTGGCGGAGGGTGCGGTGAAAAAAGGCCGGCTGAAAATTCTCTTTCAGCCGGCCGAAGAGCTCGGCGCCGGCGCACTGGCGATGATAGAGGGCGGCGCGCTGGATGACGTGGAGATGATCTTCGGTTTCCATCTGCGGCCGCTGGAGGAGTGCGTGGTAGGCCAGGCGACGCCGGCGGTGCTCTACTCCGCCTGCTCGACGCTGGAGGCCACCATTAAAGGCGCGCCCGCGCACGCCGCGCGTCCGCATCTCGGCGTCAACGCGCTGGACGCGGCAGTGCAGGCGGTCAATGCGGTCAACGCGATTCATCTCTCGCCGGGGCTTAACTGGAGCGTGAAGGCGACTCGCTTTCTCTGCGACGCCGGCGTCACTAACTCGGTGCCCGACGAGGCGCGCGTGGTCTGGGATCTGCGTTCGCAGGAGAACGCGCCGATGGAGGTGCTGAAGGAGAAGGTCACGCAGGCGATTCAGCACAGCGTTGCGGCGCTGGGCGCGACGGCGCAGGTGGTGGTGCTGAAAGAGATGCCGGCGGCGGAGATCCATGATGAAGCGACGGCGGTAATCCGCGCGGCGATTACCGAGGTGCTGGGCGCAGAGGGATTGCTGGAGGCGAAAACCACGCCGGGCAGCGAAGATTTCTTTTTCTATCCGGTTAAGCGCCCGCACGTCAAGGCGGGCTTCTGGGGGCTCGGCACCAACCTGACGCCGGGTCTGCACCATCCCGACATGCGCTTCGATCTCAACGCGCTGGAGATCGGGGTGAATATCTTTAAATCCTGCGTAAAAAGGGTGCTGGGGTAAATAAGAGGCCGTCCGCCCGCATGCCTGCGGGCGGCGCTGAAATTTTCCCGGCCCTGTTCGCCGCCGCGCGCAAAATATTGTATGCTATGCCGCCTTAACGAAGACTGGGTAACCGGAATCGCCGCCAATGTAGAACGCGCATCAACCACCGCCTTCTGACGCCGTTGCGTCACGCCTGGCTCCGTTTACCTGCCGGATTTCCGGCCATCATGATTACTCTGCAGCGTCCTCCTGTGTGACGTTGCCTCGATGAGAAGAACTCACTCATGTCTAATTTCATGCAAGAGGTGGCGCGCCGCCGCACCTTTGCGATCATTTCGCACCCCGATGCCGGTAAAACCACCATCACTGAAAAAGTGCTGCTGTTCGGACAGGCTATCCAGACCGCCGGTACGGTAAAAGGTCGCGGCTCGAGCCAGCACGCCAAATCGGACTGGATGGAGATGGAGAAGCAGCGCGGCATCTCTATTACCACCTCCGTTATGCAGTTCCCCTACCGCGAGAGCCTGGTCAACCTGCTCGACACGCCGGGGCACGAAGACTTCTCGGAAGATACCTACCGTACTCTGACGGCGGTGGACTGCTGCCTTATGGTGATCGACGCGGCCAAAGGGGTCGAGGATCGTACCCGTAAGCTGATGGAAGTCACCCGTCTGCGCGACACGCCGATTCTGACCTTTATGAACAAGCTCGACCGCGACATCCGCGATCCGATGGAACTGCTGGACGAAGTGGAGAGCGAGCTGAAAATCGCCTGCGCCCCCATTACCTGGCCTATCGGCTGCGGCAAGCTGTTCAAAGGCGTTTACCACCTCTATAACGACGAAACCTATCTCTACCAGACGGGTAAAGGCCACACCATTCAGGAAGTGCGCATCGTCAAAGGGCTGGATAATCCGGAGCTGGACAGCGCGGTCGGCGAAGAGCTGGCGGCGCAGCTGCGCGAAGAGCTGGAGCTGGTTAAAGGCGCGTCGCACGAGTTCGATCGCGAGCTGTTCCTGAGCGGCGATATCACGCCGGTCTTTTTCGGCACCGCGCTGGGCAACTTCGGCGTCGATCATATGCTCGACGGCCTGGTCTCCTGGGCGCCCGCGCCGATGCCGCGTGCGACCGACGTGCGTACCGTCACCGCGCAGGAAGAGAAGTTCACCGGTTTCGTGTTCAAGATTCAGGCGAACATGGACCCGAAACACCGCGACCGCGTCGCCTTTATGCGCGTGGTTTCCGGTAAATATGAAAAAGGCATGAAGCTGCGTCAGGTGCGCACCGGCAAAGATGTGGTGATCTCCGACGCGCTGACCTTTATGGCGGGCGACCGCTCGCACGTGGAAGAGGCCTGGCCGGGCGACATCATCGGTCTGCACAACCACGGCACCATTCAAATCGGCGACACCTTTACCCAGGGCGAGAACATGAAGTTCACCGGCATTCCGAACTTCGCCCCGGAACTGTTCCGTCGCATCCGCCTGCGCGATCCGCTCAAGCAGAAACAGCTGCTGAAAGGGCTGGTGCAGCTGTCGGAAGAGGGCGCGGTGCAGGTGTTCCGTCCGGTGCACAATAACGATCTGATCGTGGGCGCGGTGGGCGTGCTGCAGTTCGACGTCGTCGTGGCGCGTCTGAAAAGCGAATACAACGTCGAAGCGATCTACGAAGCGATCAACGTCTCGACGGCGCGCTGGGTCGAGTGCAGCGATGCGAAGAAATTCGAAGAGTTCCAGCGTAAAAACGAGGTCAACCTCGCGCTGGACGGCGGCGACAATCTGACCTACATCGCACCGACCATGGTTAACCTCAACATCACGCAAGAGCGCTATCCTGACGTGATTTTCCGTAAAACGCGCGAGCATTAATCCGCGCTGCAACAGGGCCGCCCAGCTTTGGCTGGCCCTGTTCTCCCTCTCCAGACTCCTCCTAAAAACTCTGTTTTTTCGCTTAACTGGCGTGCTATCAACCAGTTATTCAAGCAAAACGCCAAACACCGACTATGATTATTCTGTCGGACGGGAAAAGAGAAATTGCTTCTCGCTTACGTCCAACGATGCAGCAGCGCCGTTTGCTGCTGTTGCGCCCACGGTTGTGGGTGAGCTCACTGACAGAAGGAAGATATCGATGAATAAGACTAAGATTGCCCAAACGCTGATGGCGGTAATGGTTGGTTCCGCCCTGTTAAGCGGCAGCGCCCTGGCTGACGACTCGCTGACGCAAAAAGCGCAGCAAAGTGCGGACAACGCCGGTGCGAAAATCAATAGTTCTATGAAAAAAGTCGATGGATTTATGGATGACAGCGCCGTCACTGCAAAAGCCAAAGCGGCTCTGGTAGATGACGAAGCAATAAAAAGTACGGATATCTCCGTGAAAACCCATGATGGCGTAGTGACCCTGAGCGGTTTTGTCACCTCGCAGGATCAGGCTGAAAAAGCCGTCGCCGTTGTGAAAAACGTAGAAGGTGTTAAATCCGTCAGCGACAGACTGCACGTTAAAGACAGCAAATCACAAAGTATGAAGGGATATGCCGGGGATGCGGCAACGACTAGCGAAATTAAAGCTAAACTGTTAGCCGACGACATCGTCCCGTCACGTAACGTCAAGGTAGAAACCACTGACGGCGTGGTCCAGCTTTCAGGAACCGTCGCCACTAAAGCGCAGTCGGATCGCGCTGAAAGTATCGCGAAAGCCATTGAAGGCGTTAAAAGCGTTAAGAATGACCTGACTGTGAAGTCTTAACGTCGTGAGCGCGGCGTCCGCGTGGCGCCGCGCTGACAAAACAAAACCCAAACTGGGAAGAAACGAGCAGTTCGATTTCACTATGGTAAGGAGAGGCTTATGTTTCGTTGGGGTATTATTTTTCTGGTAATTGCACTGATCGCGGCGGCGTTAGGATTTGGCGGCCTCGCCGGTACGGCAGCATGGGCGGCTAAAGTTGTCTTCGTTGTTGGTATTATCCTGTTCCTCGTGAGCCTGTTTACCGGCCGCAAACGACCCTGACCGGTTGTGTCATTCTGATCTTCGCAACGAGCATGCATAAAGCGGAGACCAGCCAGCCGCCGCGCCGCGTAAAGGAAAACGCACCAGGCGCGGCGGCTGCCGCCAGTTTTTTCGGCGGCAGGTCAGGAGTAAAACATGGCTGGTTCTCCGGGATGCTGTCGACCTAAAGCGGATAAACGCAACGGCAAACCTCAGAACCCTTTCTGAGGAACAGAAGTGGGTATCCGGATCCCTGTAACGCTGGGCGCGATTGAGCCCTTAGCCCTTTCCCCGTTCAAAGCGCGAAAAATCGCCCTGGTGTGCGAAGGCGGCGGCCAGCGCGGCATTTTCACCGCAGGCGTGCTGGATGAGTTTCAGCGGGCCAAATTCAATCCCTTCGATCTCTTTATCGGCACCTCGGCCGGCGCGCAGAATCTCTCCGCCTTTGTCTGCGGACAGCAGGGCTACGCGCGGCGCGTCATTACCCGTTACACCACCAGCAAACTCTTTTTCGATCCGCTGCGTTTCGTGCGCGGCGGCAACTTGATCGATCTCGACTGGCTGATAGACGTAACCCAGCGCGAACTGCCGCTGGCGCTGGACAGCGCGAAGCTGCTGTTCGACGGCGGGCGCGAGTTTTATATGTGCGCCTGTCGCAGCGACGACTACTCGCCCGGCTACTTTGCGCCGACCAGCGCCAACTGGCACGATCTGATTAAGGCGTCGAGCGCCATCCCCGGCTTTTACCGTCTTGGCGTCGATCTGGAAGGCATCAGCTATCTCGACGGCGGCATCAGCGATGCCATTCCCGTGCGCGAAGCAGCGCGACGCGGCGCTGACACCATCGTGGTGATCCGCACCGTGCCGTCGCAGATGTTCTATACGCCAAAATGGATGAAGCGCATGGAGCGCTGGCTCAACGCCAGCGCGCTGCAGCCGATGATCAATATCCTGCATCACCATGAAGCGAGCTACCGCGAGATTCAGCAGTTTATCGAGCAGCCGCCCGACGACCTGCGTATCATCGAAATCTATCCGCCGCATGTGCTGGCGAGTATGGCGCTGGGCAGCCGCGTCGCCGCGTTAAATCAGGATTATCATCTGGGACGGCGCTGCGGCCGCTACTTCCTCGCCACGCTGGGGCAGTGGCTCAGCGACGCCGAGCCGTTTGTGCGCTATACCACCGTTACGCCGCCCGCGCCGGTCGCCAACGCGCCCGACAACCGGCCGATTATGACGCCGCCGGTGGCGGGCAATGATGCAGACTACGATGAAGGTTCGCTGGCATGAGATTTACCGATACCCACTGCCATTTCGATTTCCCGCCCTTTGTCGGCGATGAGCCTGCCAGCCTCGCGCGCGCCGCCGAAGCGGGCGTGGAGCGCATTATCGTGCCGGCGGTGGAGGCCAGCCGCTTTGCGCGCATCATTTCGCTGGCGGAGCAGCATGCCGCTCTCTACGCCGCGCTCGGCCTGCATCCCATCGCCATTGAGCGCCACGAGGATGCCCATCTTGAGCAGCTGGAAAACTGGCTGCGGCAGCAACCGGCGAAGCTAACGGCGATAGGAGAGATCGGCCTCGACCTCTATATGGAGAATCCGCAGTTTGCGCGCCAGGAGTTTTTGCTCGACGCGCAGCTGCGGCTGGCGAAGCAGTATGATTTGCCGGTGATCCTGCATTCGCGCCGCACCCACGACAAGCTGGCGCTGCACCTGCGCCGTCACGATCTGCCGCGCCGCGGCGTGGTGCACGGCTTTGCCGGCAGCCTGCAGCAGGCGCAGGCGTTTATCAAACTCGGCTACGCGATCGGCGTCGGCGGCACTCTGACCTATGAACGCGCCAGCAAAACTCGTAATACGCTGGCGCAGCTGCCGCTCGACGCGCTGCTGCTGGAGACCGACGCGCCCGATATGCCGCTGCACGGCTTTCAGGGCGAGCCGAACCGACCGGAGCGGGCGCGTCTGGTGTGGCAAACCCTGTGCGAACTACGCCCGGAGCCGCCGCAGGTTATTGCCGAGGCGCTGTGGCGCAATACGCGCACGCTGTTCAACCTGCCTGACTAAACATCTCCTGATGTGATAATAGTAACATTACGCTTCTCTGCGTTATAATAACGCTATTGCCAACAGTTCCTGACGGTGGTGTGATGAAATACACATTATCTGCCGCCTCATGTTGTTAGAATTATCACATTACACCGGCGCTTCCGCGTCTGTTTGTTATCTGGAGAACACCATGACTGACATTACCGCCGCCGCGCAGCGCGCGCTGCAACTGATGGACCTGACTACTCTGAATGAAGACGATACCGATGAGAAGGTAATCGCGCTTTGCCGTCAGGCGAAATCGCCAGCGGGCAACACCGCCGCCATCTGTATTTATCCGCGCTTTATTCCGGTCGCACGTAAAGCGCTGCGCGAGCAGGGCACACCCGATATCCGCATCGCCACCGTCACTAACTTCCCGCACGGCAACGACGATATCGACATCGCGCTGGCGGAAACCCGCGCCGCCATCGCCTACGGCGCGGATGAAGTCGACGTGGTGTTCCCTTACCGCGCGCTGATCGCCGGCAACGGCCAGATCGGTTTCGATCTGGTGAAAGCCTGCAAAGAGGCGTGCGCGCAGGCTAACGTGCTGCTGAAGGTCATCATTGAAAGCGGCGAACTGAAAGAAGAGGCGCTGATCCGTCAGGCTTCTGAGATCGCCATCGACGCAGGCGCGGACTTTATCAAGACCTCTACCGGCAAGGTGCCGGTCAACGCCACGCCGGAAGTGGCGCAGATCATGATGAGCGTTATCCGCGACAAAGGCGTGAAAGAGAAGGTGGGCTTTAAGCCGGCGGGCGGCGTGCGCACGGCGGATGATGCGGCCATCTACCTCAAGCTGGCGGACGATATCCTTGGCGAAGGCTGGGCCGACGCGCGCCACTTTCGCTTCGGCGCGTCCAGCCTGTTAGCCAGCCTGCTGAACGCGCTGGGTCATCAGACCGCCACCAGCAAAACCGGCTACTGATTGCGTGACGGCGGCCGCTGGCCGCCATTCTCATCTCAACCCTGATCATGGGGGCGATTGTGTTTCTGCCGCAAGAAATTATCCGTAAAAAACGCGATGGCCAGACGCTGAGCGAAGAGGAAATTCGCTTCTTCATCAACGGCGTGCGCGATAACAGCGTTTCCGAAGGTCAGATCGCCGCGCTGGCGATGACCATCTTTTTTCACGATATGTCGCTGCCGGAGCGCGTGGCGCTCACCATGGCGATGCGCGACTCCGGCACCGTGCTGAACTGGCAGGCGCTGAATCTCAACGGGCCGGTGGTCGATAAGCACTCTACCGGCGGCGTCGGCGACGTCACCTCGCTGATGCTGGGACCGATGGTGGCCGCCTGCGGCGGCTATGTGCCGATGATCTCCGGACGCGGCCTCGGCCATACCGGCGGCACGCTGGACAAGCTGGAGGCGATCCCGGGCTTCGATATTTTCCCGGACGACGATCGTTTCCGCCAGATTATCAAACAGGTCGGGGTGGCGATTATCGGCCAGACCAGCTCGCTGGCGCCGGCGGATAAGCGCTTTTACGCTACGCGCGATATCACCGCCACGGTGGATTCTATTCCGCTGATCACCGCCTCGATTCTGGCGAAAAAGCTGGCGGAAGGGCTGGACGCGCTGGTGATGGACGTCAAAGTCGGCTCCGGCGCCTTTATGCCGACCTTCGAGGCGTCGCTCGAGCTGGCGCAGGCGATCGTCGGCGTAGCCAACGGCGCGGGCTGCACCACCACCGCGCTGCTTACCGATATGAACCAGGTGCTCGCCTCCAGCGCGGGCAACGCGCTGGAAGTGCGCGAAGCGGTGCGCTTCCTGACCGGCGCGGAGCGCAACCCGCGCCTGCTGGAGGTGACGCTGGCGCTGTGCAGCGAGATGCTCATCTCCGGCAAGCTGGCGGCCAGCGAAGAAGAGGCGCGCGGCAAGCTGCAGCAGGTGCTGGATAACGGCCAGGCGGCCGAGGTATTCGCGCGTATGGTCGCCGCGCAGGGCGGCCCCGCCGATTTTGTCGAACGCCACGAGGCTTATCTGCCGCAGCCGACGCTCAGCAAAGCGGTCTACGCCGATCGTCCCGGCATCGTCAGCAGCATGGACACGCGCGCGCTGGGGATGGCGGTAGTGGCGATGGGCGGCGGACGCCAGCGCGCCAGCGACGCTATCGACTACAGCGTCGGACTGAGCGAGACGATCGCGCTGGGCGAACGCGCCGATGGGCAACGTCCGCTGGCGATCGTGCACGCCAGCAGCGAGGCGAGCTGGCAGCAGGCGGCCGCTGCGGTGCGTGCCGCGGTCACGCTGAGCGACAGCGCGCCCGAGGCGCTGCCTGCGGTCTACCGTCGCGTGCGCGCCGGCGACTGCGAAGCATAAAGCGCCTGACAGCGGCCGACCGGGCAGAGAGTTACTTTTGCGGACGGCCGCTGTCGTCCGCGACGCACTCGCAAAAAAGCCGCAAAAATGCGGCTTTATGCTGCCGCTGCGCACTCATTCGGGTATACTGATCTGATCGCTTTTTTTTGACTTGTCACGCGCGCAGGCGCAGGAGACTTGCATGAAACGTGCTTTTATTATGGTGCTCGATTCCTTTGGAATCGGCTCAAGCAAAGACGCCGACAAATTTGGCGACGCAGGATCGGATACGCTCGGCCACATCGCCGAAGCGTGCTTTAACGGCAAAGCGGATCAGGGGCGCAAAGGCCCGCTGCATCTGCCGAACCTGACCGCGCTGGGGCTGGGGAAAGCCGCCGAGCTCTCTACCGGCCGCTTCCCGCTGGGCCTCGATCCCAATGCGGAAATTACCGGCGCTTACGCCTACGCCAGCGAAATCTCATCCGGCAAAGACACGCCGTCCGGCCACTGGGAAATCGCCGGCGTGCCGGTGCTGTTCGACTGGGGCTACTTCAGCGACAAAGAGAACAGCTTCCCGCAGGAATTGCTCGACAAGCTGGTCGAGCGCGCGAAGCTGCCGGGCTATCTCGGCAACTGCCACTCCTCCGGCACGGTGATCCTCGACCAGCTGGGCGAAGAGCATATGAAAACCGGCAAGCCGATTTTCTACACCTCGGCGGACTCGGTGTTTCAGATCGCCTGTCACGAAGAGACCTTTGGCCTCGATCGCCTCTATGAGCTGTGCGAAATCGCCCGTGAAGAGTTGACCGAAGGCGGCTACAACATCGGCCGCGTCATCGCGCGTCCGTTTGTCGGCGACAAAGCGGGTCATTTCGAGCGTACCGGCAACCGTCACGATCTGGCGGTGGAACCGCCTTCGCCGACCATGCTGAAAAAGCTGGTGGACGAAAAGGGCGGCGAAGTGATTTCGGTGGGGAAAATCGCCGATATCTACGCCCAGCAGGGCATCACGCAGAAGGTGAAAGCCACCGGCCTGGACGCGCTGTTCGACGCCACCATCGAGCAGATGAAGAAGGCGCCCGACCAGTCGATTGTCTTTACCAACTTCGTCGATTTCGACTCGACCTGGGGACATCGTCGCGACGTCGCCGGCTACGCAGGCGGGCTGGAGCTGTTCGACCGCCGTCTGCCGGAGCTGATGGCGCTGGTGAAAGAGGATGACATCCTGATCCTCACCGCCGATCACGGCTGCGATCCGACCTGGCAGGGCACCGAGCATACGCGCGAGCATATTCCGATTCTGATCTACGGCCCGAAAGTGAAACCCGGCTCGCTGGGCTATCGCGAAACCTTCGCCGACATCGGTCAGACGATTGCGCACTATTTTGGCCTGTCCGATATGGACTACGGCAAGAGCATGCTGTAAACAGAGCCGCTGAATTTAAAAAGGACAAACAACAATGGCAACTCCTCACATTAATGCAGAAATGGGCGATTTCGCCGACGTGGTACTGATGCCGGGCGATCCGCTGCGCGCGAAGCACATTGCGGAAACCTTTCTGGAAAACCCGGTTGAAGTAAACAACGTGCGCGGCATGCTGGGCTACACCGGCACCTACAAAGGCCGCAAAATTTCCGTGATGGGCCACGGTATGGGCATTCCGTCCTGCTCGATCTACACCAAAGAGCTGATCACCGACTTTGGCGTGAAAAAGATCATCCGCGTCGGCTCCTGCGGCGCGGTGCGCGCCGACGTCAAGCTGCGCGATATCGTTATCGGCATGGGCGCCTGCACCGACTCTAAAGTCAACCGCATGCGCTTCAAGGATCACGATTTCGCAGCGATTGCCGACTTCGATATGGTGCGCAACGCGGTTGACGCGGCGAAAGCGCTGGGCGTGGACGCGCGCGTCGGCAACATCTTCTCTGCCGATCTTTTCTACACCCCGGATCCGCAGATGTTCGACGTGATGGAGAAGTACGGCATCCTCGGCGTGGAGATGGAAGCAGCGGGCATCTACGGCGTGGCGGCGGAGTTTGGCGCGAAAGCGCTGACTATCTGCACCGTGTCCGACCATATCCGCACCCATGAGCAGACGACCTCTGCCGAGCGCCAGACCACCTTCAACGATATGATTAAGATCGCGCTGGAGTCGGTGCTGCTGGGCGACTAAGCCTGCGCTTGCCTGTTCCCCGTCTCGTGCTTTGCTGCGTGAGGCGGGGAATTCCAGGCGATTTTCGTAACATTCTCACCAAATGACACACTTTTCCCGACTCCTGTGCATCTTCCTGCTGGCGCTGACCTCTTAGCTCCCTATCATTAGCGCGACAACAAAAAATAACCTGTCCGCCAATGCCGCCTAATGAATTTCCGTAATTTCGAAGCTGAAGAAAAGCTCTTCGCGCGCCGCGCGCTGGTCGCCTTTGCGCTGGTCGTTATCTGTTTCACTATTCTCGGCGTCAATCTCTATCGTTTGCAGGTGCGCGATCACGGCTACTACCAGACGCGATCGAACCAGAACGACATCAAAATGATCCCCATCGCGCCGACGCGCGGGCTGATCTTCGATCGCAACGGCATCCCGCTGGTGCATAACGTTACCTGGTACGACATCACGCTGACGCCGTACAAAATCGACGATATGCAGGCGACGCTGAAGGCGCTGACGCCGATCGTCGATCTGACCCCGGACGAGATCGACGCCTTTACCCGCACGCTGAAGCAGAGCAGCCGCTACAAGCCGGTGGTGCTGAAAGAGGAGCTGACCGACGAAGAGGTGGCGCGCTTCTCGGTGAACCAGTATCGCTTTACCGGCGTCAGCGTCGAGACCTATCAGGATCGCGAATATCCCTACGGCGCCGACCTGGCGCACGTCGTCGGCTACGTCTCGAAAATCAACGATAACGACTACAAGCGTCTCAACGCCGCGGGCATCGCCGAGAACTACGCCGCCGACCACAATATCGGCAAGCAGGGCATCGAGGGCTATTACGAGTCGCTGCTGCACGGCAAGCCAGGCTATCAGGAAGTCGAGGTGGATAACCACGGCCGCATCGTGCGCGTACTGAAAGAGGTGCCGCCGGTAGCGGGTAAAAATATTACGCTGACCATCGATCTGCATCTGCAGCAGTACGTAGAGAGCCTGCTGGCCGGGCAGCGCGCGGCGGTGCTGGTGGAGGATCCGCACGACGGCTCGGTGCTGGCGATGGTCTCCAGCCCGAGCTACGATCCTAATCCCTTCGTCAAGGGCATCAGCTATCAGGCCTATAAGACCCTGCTGCAGGACAAGAATCTGCCGCTGATTAACCGCGTCACCCAGGGACTCTATCCGCCCGCGTCGACGGTGAAGCCCTATATGGCGATGTCGGCGCTGCTGACCGGCGTCATCACGCCGCAGACCAGTTTCTACGGCGCGCCGACCTGGACGCTGCCGGGCACCGATCGCCGCTATCGCGACTGGAAAAAAAGCGGCCACGGCATGCTGGACGTTACCAAAGCGATTGAGGAGTCCGCCGACACCTTCTTCTATCAGGTGGCATTTATGATGGGCATCGACCGTATCCACAGCATGCTCAGTCAGTTCGGCTACGGCAAATCCACCGGCATCGATCTTAACGAAGAGTACAGCGGCCTGCTGCCGAGCCGCGAATGGAAGCTCAAAGTGCACAAAAAAGGATGGTATCAGGGCGATACGGTCTCGGTGGGCATCGGGCAGGGCTACTGGATCGCCACGCCGATTCAGATGGTGAAGGCGATGGTGGCGCTGATCAACAACGGGAAAGTGATTGCGCCGCATCTGCTGGCGAAAGCCGAGCGCGGCAAAACCGTGGAGCCCTATCAGCCGACGCTGCCGCAGCCGCAGATCGGCGACGCCCGTTCGCCTTACTGGGCGCTGGTGCGTCGCGCCATGTTCGGTATGGCCAACGCGCCGAACGGCACCGGCTATAAATATTTTCACACCGCGCCTTACGGCATTGCGGCGAAGAGCGGCACCTCGCAGGTGTTTAGCCTGAAGCAGAACCAGACCTATAACGCGAAGATTATCCCGGTGCGCCTGCGCGACCATATCTTTTATACCGCGTTCGCGCCGTTTAACAATCCGAAGGTGGCGGTGGCGCTGATACTGGAGAACGGCGGCAATGAAGGCGTGACCGCCGCGCCGGTGATGCGCCAGATCCTCGACCACATCTTCCTGCCGCCGACGACGGCGCCGCCGGTCGAGATGACGCAGCAGCCGTAAAAAGCGGCTATAGCAGCGCAGTTGCTGCGAAAAAGCCGGCGCAGGGCCGGCCTTGCGGGCTACTCCTGGCTCAAGGTCTGGGTAACGTGGCTGATGGCGCGCACCACCTCCGACGAACTGTCGCGCAGCTCGCCGATCACGCCGCCCGCCTGCTGAGCCAGCACCACGCCGTGATCGGCGCGCTGCATATTGGAGGCGATGCCTTTCAGCGCTTTGGACGCCAGCAGATGATTCTGCCGCACCCGATTTTCAATCTCGCTGGTGGCCTGATTGATATTGGCCGCCAGCGTGCGCACCTCATTGGCCACCACGGCGAAGCTCCGGCCGTGCGTGCCGGCGCGCGCCGCCTCGACCGCGGCGTTAAGCGCGATCAGGTTGGTCTGATCGGCGATGCGGCGGATGCTGGCGACAATGGCGCCGATGCGGTCGGAGGAGTCGCTGAGATCGGCGATATCGTCAGAGATGCCGTGCAGCTCGCCCGCCAGCGCATTAATGGTTTGCACGCTCTCTTCAATTACGCTGGCGCCGTGGCGGGTGCTCTCGCGGGTCTGTAAAGCCGTCTGGTATGCCTGTTGCGCCGCGTCGCGCTCCTGCTGATTTTTCTCTACCTGCGCCGTCACGTCGGTGGCGAACTTCACCACTTTATAGAGCTTGCCTTCACCATCAAAGACCGGGTTATAGGTGGCGCGCAGCCAGATGGTGCGCCCCTGTTTATTTACCCGCTGAAACTGACCGGAGATAAATTCGCCGCGGTTGAGCTTTTCCCAGAACGCTTTGTATTCGGCGCTCTGACGCAGCGCTTCGGAGCAGAAGCGGCTGTGCGGCACGCCGATCACTTCGTCGGCGCGGTAGCCCATGGTTTTAAGGAAGTTGGCATTCGCCGTCAGCACTTCGCCTTTGAGGTTAAAGGCGATAACCGCCATCGACCGATCAATGGCGGTGGTCATGGCGCGCTGCTCCTGGGCGTCGACGATACGCGCGGTGATGTCGGTCGCCAGCTTGACGATTTTCACCACGCGGCCATTGCGATCCTTCACCGGCACATAGTTGGCCTCCAGCCAGACCGGGCAGCTGTTTTTCGAAAGGCGCAGAAATTTGTCGCTAAAGCTTTCGCCGCGCTTCAGGCGCAGCCAGAAGTCGCGATAGTGCGCCGACTGCGCAAACTCGGCGGTGCAAAACAGGCTGTGATGCTGACCGACGATTTCGCTCAGCGCATAGCCCATACGTTCAAGAAACAGCGGGTTAGCATTAAGGATAATGCCCTCAGGCGTAAACTCGATCATCGCGATAGCGTTGTTGAGCGAGTTGAGCGTCGCCGAAGGGCGCGTTTGTTTTTGCCACGCAAGGCGTGACAGCAGACCTGATGAAATAGTGGAGAACATGGTGCACCTTATTATGGGTATGTAGTGTCGCTATCGTTATCGGCCAGGGCGGCGAAAAAGTAAGCGCGGTGCGGCGCGACTGCGCTTTTTTTTACCAGACGGTCTATCGGTTGCTATAAAACGCAGCAGTCAGCGGGCAATTTAGCGAAAAGCGTTTGACGCTGTGAGGCCATTAAGGTTTAATGCGCCCCGTTGCCCGAATAGCTCAGTCGGTAGAGCAGGGGATTGAAAATCCCCGTGTCCCTGGTTCGATTCCGGGTTCGGGCACCACAAATTAAAAAACCCAGCCTATGGCTGGGTTTTTGCTTTTGTGCGGAACCCGTCATCGAACCGGTTCGATGACCTCGCCGCGTCCTGCGGCTCGCCCTGCGGGTTTGCCGCGCAGGCGCGACAAAGCAAAAATGCTCCCGGCATTTTTGTCCGGGTTCGGGCACCACAAATTAAAGAACCCAGCCTTATGGCTGGGTTTTTGCTTTTGTGCGGAACCCGTTAACCCACTTAACGCTTACGCGCGCCCGGCAGCACCGCCGTCATCGCCAGCGCCAGCACGGCAAACCCCAGCAGCGCCGTGCCTGCGCTCAGGCCAGCATAAACCGCGCCGAACAGCGCTGAGCCCGCGACCTGACCGGCCGCCAGCATAAAGAACGCTACGCCGACGCCTGACGCGGGCGCAGCGGGCGTGGCGGCCGCGCCATACACCAGCAGCACGCCGGAAAGCGTCACGTAGCCCGCGCCGCCCAGCGCCACGGCGGGAAACAGCCACCATGAAAAGCCCTGCAGACTCGCCAGCAGCAGCAGCGGCAGCGCCATGCAGAGCAGCGACAGCCGATAGATCTGCCCCAGGTTGAGGGCGCGCCGCGCCGCGCCGGTCAGCGCGCCCGCAATGCCGGCACCGCCGCCGATCAGCCACAGCAGGCTGCTGGTGCGCGCGTCGAGATGCAGATGATTACGCAGAATATCAGGGCCGAAGCTCCACCAGGCCGCGCTGGCGGATCCGCTGATAAAAGCGACGATCGCCAGCCGAAGCAGCGATCGCTGCCGCATCAGATCGCGCCAGCCCGCGCGTTCTTTCTGCCCGGCGCGCCGATCCGCAGGCAGATAGCGCCGCGCCGGCAGCAAACAGAGCAGCGCCAGCAGCGCAAAGGCGACGCAGGCGGCGCGCCAGCCGCCGGGCAACAGCAGCAGCACCGGTACGGAAAGCATAATGCCCGCGCTGGTGCCGGCGTTGATGGCGGTATTGGCGGAATCCTGCTGCGCAGGCGGCAGCGCCTCGCCCACCGCGCTGGCGATGGCGGGCGAGGCGACGCCCGCGCTCAGTCCGGCGATAAACAGCCCGGCGGCGAGCATTAGCGGCGAAACGGCGCAGGCGAGCAGCAGCAGTCCGCCTGCGGCGCAGAGCGCGGCGAGGCAGGCCGAGGCTCTGGCGCCGAAGCGCGCCACCAGCCAGGGCGCGGCGGCGGTAGAAAGGCAGTAGGAGATATAGCTGCAGGCGGTAACGATGCCGGCGAGATGGACGCTGAACGGGATCTCTTTCATCACTGCCGGCATCATCAGGCCCCATGCGAAACGCGCCATGCCGTAGGTGACGGCAATCAGCGAAAAGCCGGTCACGCCCAGCCCAAGAGCGGATCTCATGGCTGCTCCTCGCGCGGCAGCATCAGCCGCGCAGCGGCGTCGCCCGCATGCTTCGCCGCGTCCGCGCCAAGCATCAGCGCCGAGATCACCGCGCCCTCAAACAGCATCCACACCGCGTTCGCCAGGCGCTCATCCGCCACGCAGTCGCCGATATAGCGGCGCAGCGCATAGCGATAGTCGAGCGCGTGCGCCGCCAGCATCGCGTCTTTCTCCGCATACTCGCCCCAGGCCTTGATAAAAAAGCAGCCCTGCGCGCCATACTGCTCTGTCCATTCCCCTAGCGTCTCAAACAGCCGCCGCAGCGCCTGCGGATGCTGCGCAGGCAGCAGATCGCCGAAAAAGCGCGCCCGGCGCGCCGCCATCACGCTGATGGTCAGCGCCTCGCGCGAGGGGAAGTGGTGATAGAGCGTGCGCGTCGAGACGCCCGCTGCCCGGCAAATCTGGTCGGTGCTGGTGGCATGAAAGCCGTTGTTGTAGAACAGCCTTTCGGCCGCCTGCAAAATATCGTCGCGTTTGTTCATCTTTTAAAAGTAAACCGATCGTTTTACTTTTGCGTAATGGCGGCGGCGATTTATTTTTCCGACAGGGCCAGATTACGTCAGGCAGCGTAGATAACGCGCCCCGGATTGCATCACGATCTCTTTCGCCTGCTGCGCGACATCCTGCCCTTCGAACGCGCCGTAAAGCCGCGAAAACGCCAGCGCGTCGCAGCGGCGCAGCATCTCGCTCACCGTCGCGGCGGAGAGCGGCAGCATATTGGGATAGCTCCACATAAAGGAGACCGCATCTTTGCCCGGCGCGACCTGAATGATATCGCCCGCCAGCATCACGCCGCCGTTGGCTTTCCAGTGCAGCACGCTGCCGCCGGCGAAATGACCGCCGAGGCGCACGATATCGACCTCGCTGTTGAGCGGCAGCGTCTCGCCCTGCCAGAAATGAATGGCGTCGCTGTCGCGCATCACCCATTGACGATCGTCGGCGTGCAGATAGATCGGCGCGTGAAATTCCTCCGCCCACGCCTGCATGGTGGTGTAGTAGTGCGGATGCGAGATAGCGATAGCCGAAAGTCCGCCGATCGCATGGATCAGCTGGACGGTAGCAGGATCGAGATTGGCGATGCAGTCCCAGAGAATATTGCCGCCGCCGCTGCGCAGCAGCAGCGCGCGCTGGCCAATGGCGAAGTTTGGCACGGTTTTAATGCTGAGCAGGCCTGGCTCAAGCTGCTGCCATTTGTTCTGATGGCTGCGGGTGAGCGCGGCAAAATCGGTCCACTGCTGTCCGGCGGCGGGCACCCACTGCCGTTCGTCTTCGCAGATTTTGCAGCGCTGTGGCGAAACCTCAGCGTAGGCGGTGCCGCAGGTGGCGCAAAGTCGCATGATTATCTTCTCCAGAATAAAGGTTACTCTGACTATAGCCGCTGACCACGCAGACGAACGATTGCCCGGCAAGTGGCCGATTTTGCGCGCGCTGCCGCTGACTATGCGGAAAGGCTGATTTAAACCGGATAAAATCTTGCGCTTAAGCCGATAAAGCGCGGCTGATCATGTTTCCAGCGCCTCTCTTTACAGAAAAATCCGCACAGGCAAAATACATCTTATTTCTCAACGTCCGCGTGCCATGTCTGACGAAGCGCTGCGCCAGCAGATACAGATTTTGAAAAAGCATAATGCGCGACTCAAGCGTATAGCGCACGACGCCCGCAGCAAACTCGACGCGGCGCTGGACGGCACCGGCCTTTGCCTGTGGCAGCTGGATATTCCCTCGGGCAAGCTGGTGATCTTTAACCGGCGCTGGGGCGCGATGCTGGGCTATCAGCCGAAAGAGAGCAGGGCGCTGTTCTCCGAGTGGCAAGAGAGCCTGCATCCCGACGATGCCGCCGAGGTGCTGAAAGCCTTTTACGACCATATCGAAGGCAAGGCGCCTTATTATGAGGCGCTGCACCGGATGATCGCCAAAAACGGCGGCGTGACCTGGGTGCTGGATCGCGGCCGCATCAGCGAATGGGATGAGCAGGGCAGACCGCTGAAGGTCACCGGCACCCATATCGACATGACCAAAGAGAAGCAGTATGAATCGCAGCTGGCGATGCTGGCGAATCACGATCCCCTGACGCAGCTCGCCAATCGTCACGCCTTACGCAACGCCTTCAGCCAGATGCGCAGAGAGAACGCGCTCTGCGTCGCCTTTATCGATCTCGACGATTTCAAGCATGTAAATGACACCTTCGGCCATCGCAGCGGCGACCGCCTGCTGATCCAGCTCAGCCAGCGCCTGTGCGAGGCGTGCCCCGACTCGGTGCTGGCAGGGCGGCTGGGCGGCGACGAGTTTGTGCTGCTAATGCCGTACGGTCAGGACGATCCGCGGGTGGAGCAGGTAAGCCGTGCCTGTCTGCAGGCGGCGCTGATCCCGTTTGAGCTGGAGAACGGCACGGCGACTATCGGTGCCTCGATCGGCATCGTGCAGGCGCAGCCGCAGGAGGGATTCAGCGCGGCGGTGAGCCGTGCCGACGAGGCGATGTATCGCATCAAGCGCAACGGGAAAAACGGCGTCGGGCTGGGCTGATCCGCCAGACTCCGGCGCTATCCTCGTGGCAGCAGCCAGTTTTTCAACCAGCGCGTCAGCAGCGGCATCCACAGCCAGACCACCAGCGCGACCACGGTCGCATCGCCTAAAAAATGTCCCCACAGCGTGCCGCGGCTGGCGGGCAGCAGCGCGGCCCAGAGCGGCGGGATCAGCAGGGTCGAGGGGAAAATCACGCCTAGCGTCAGCAGATACTGTTTCCACTTCGCCGGACGCGGCGTCGCCTTGCTGGCGGGCGTAAACCAGAACGCGGCGCCGGGGCGCACGTCGATATGCTCCGGCCCGGAGAGCAGCTGCGGCAGTTCGGCGATCAGCGTCTTGCGCGCCTCGGACTGGGTCCAGTTGAACAAGTTATCGAGACTGTCGAAGCGGATCAGCACGGTGTAGACGCTTTCGCCATGCACCGGACGCAGCACGTTCACCCCCAGATGGCCGGGAAACTGCGCCGCCTGCGGCATGATCTGTTCCAGCCACTGCTCGTAAGCCTGCTGTTTCTCCGCCTGAACGCTGTGGGTGATCACCAGCGTGACGTGACTGGCCTGATGCGAATTGTTCATATCGCCTCCCGGCGCGTTGAAAGTGATTTACAGCAGTGGCGCTGTTGGATACAAAAATACGAGATGAGAATCTTTATTGTTAGCGGAATGATTTTGGGTTGTTGTTCAACAAATTTTGGGGAGAACTGAGGAATGCGATTAAACCTCGAGGCGCTGCTGATTCTGGATGCGCTCGACCGTCACGGCACCTTCGCGGCGGCGGCTGCGCGGCTGTTTAAAACCGCGTCGGCGCTAAGCTATACGGTGCAGAAGATGGAAGGCGACATGAAGATCACGCTGCTCGATCGCTCAGGTCACCGCGCCACCTTCACCCCAACCGGACGGCTGATGCTGGAAAAAGGACGCGCGCTGCTGCGTGCCGTCAACGAACTGGAGCAGCAGGCGCGCTACGTCGAGAGCGGCTGGGAGAGCAACCTGACCATTAGCGTTGACGCCTCGGTGCCGTTTTCCCTGCTGTCGCCGCTGATTGACGAGTTCTATCAGCAGCATCCCCATACGCAGCTGCAGTTTCGTCAGGATGTGCTGGCGGGCTGCTGGGAGGCGCTGAGCTACGGCGAGGCGGATCTGGTGTTCGGCGCGGTGCAGGAGCCGGCGACGCGCAAAGATATCGGCTGCGTGGCGCTGGGCTGGCTCGACTATGTTTTTGCCGTCGCGCCGTCCCATCCGCTGGCACAGATGCCGGAGCCGCTGCTGCGCGAGCAGATCCGCCAGTATCGCGCGGTCACGGTGCACGACTCCTCGCGCCACGGCGCCGGCGTGGATCTGCGCGTGCTGGACGAACAGAAAACGCTGAGCGTGCACGACTTTCATGCCAAGCTGCAGGCGCAGCTGGCGGGTCTGGGATGCGGCTATCTGCCGAGCTATCTCGCCGCGCCGCATCTGGCGGACGGCACGCTGGTGGCGCGCCGGCTCGACAGCGAAACGCGGCGCGATATGGCTTATATGGCATGGAATGAGAGCGCCAGCGGCAATGCGGCGCGCTGGTGGCGCGAAAGGCTGCAAAGCCTGGAGGGACTGCGCGACATTTACGCCGCGCCCTGAGCAAAAGCGCGCGGCCGCCGCGCCGCGCGCCTGAAGCTAGAGCGAGATAAAGTGGTGCGCTTTCGGCGCGCCTTCGTCCTGATGGAACGCCAGCACCGCCGCCTGCAGCGCCGCGTCCGCTTTCGATACGCGCTGATGCTGACGCAGATGCTCCTGCCAGGATTCCACTAAAAACCACTCCTGAATCAGCGCCGCGTCTTCCGTATGCGACATAACGCCCCAGGCGTAAGCGCCATCGCGACGACGCGCCAGCGCCAGCTTATTGATGGCCACCAGGAAGGCGGGGCGATCCTCTTCCGCCACGCGGTAGTGGATCTGCACCATCACCGGACCGCGACGCGCGTCGATGCTTTCCGCCACCGCCGGTTCCTGCCAGTGCAGCGCGGGCTGCAGATCCGCCTCGCCCTGCGGCAGCGTTTTGCGACGCAGCAGCAGCGCGCTCAGCATCAGCGCCGCCGCCGCGACCACCAGCGTCGCCACCACGCCCGCCTGCTGCGCCACCAGACCCCACAGCAGGCTACCGCCCGCCAGCGCGCCGTTAAACACCATCAGATAGACCGCCAGCCCGCGGCCGCGCACCCAGTCCGGCAGCACCGCCTGGGCGACGCCGTTCAGCGTGGTCAGCGCCACGATCCAGCCGCTGCCGAGCACCAGCATCAGCAGCAGCGCCAGCCACTGCGGCGGCGTCAGCGCTAAGCCGAGCATCACCAGGCCGTTGATAGCGGCGGCGAGCAGCAGCAGCGCATCGGCGCTCATCCGGGCGCGCAGGCGTGGCAGCAATAGCGCGCCGGCAATCGCGCCGATACCCACCGCGCCGAGCATCATGCCGTAAAAACCCGCCGTGCCCTGCAGCAGCTGGCGCGCCACCAGCGGCAGCAGTGCCCAGAGCGCGCTGGCGAAGATAAAGAACATCGCGGCGCGAAACAGCACGCGGTGCAGCTCGCGGCTCGCTTTGACGTAGCGCAGCCCGGCGCGAAAGGCGCCGAAGAAGTGCTCGTTCAGCGCATCCTGCGCTTTCGCCGGGCGCTTCCAGCACAGCAGGGCGGCGATAACGATAAAGTAGCTGGCGACATCCGCGCCGTAGGCCGCCATCGCGCCAATGCTCGCCAGCAGCAGGCCGCCGGTGGCCGGACCGATGGCGCGCGCGATATTAATGCCGAGCGAGTTAAGCGCGACCGCGTTTTTCATCTCCTTGCGCGGCACCAGCTCCGGCACGATCGCCTGCCAGGCCGGCCCGAACAGCGCCGCGCCGATGCCGCCGACGAAGGTCAGCCCAATCAGCCACTCCGCCGTCAGCCAGTTGTTATGCGAGAGGATCAGCAGCGCGCCGCTGACGCTGGCCATCAGGATCTGAATGGCGATCAGCAGGCGGCGACGGTCAAAAATATCGGACAGCACGCCCGCCGGCAGCGCCAGCAAAAACACCGGCAGCGTGGCGGCGGTCTGCATCAGCGCCACCGCGGCGGGATTATCCGACAGTCCGGTAATCAGCCAGGAGCTGGCGACGTCGCGGATAAAACTGCCGGTATTGCCCAGCACCGAAGCGCTCCATATCAGGGCGAACATGGCGTAGCGAAAAGGGGAGAAGGCGCCGCCCGCAGGCGTGGGGGTCATATTCTGGCTCATCTTCAGTCTCCGGCCGCGGCGGTTAGCGCAGCGTCATTAAGTAGCGATAGCTGGAACATTACGGGCGCTCTGCCAGGCTTGATAGCGGAATATCTGCGGCAACTTATCCAGGATTTTTTCACAACGCCGGCCGCTAAAATTCTTTAACGACTTATTAAAATTTCTGCTTTAGGTTTTACGGTACGTCCAGGTTAGCTTGATTAGCGAGACACAACCTCACTGATAACGGAGACCCGATATGAGCACCTTCACGACGAAAGATGGCGTAAGCATTTACTTCAAAGATTACGGCAAAGGGCAGCCGATTCTGTTCAGCCACGGCTGGCCGCTCGATGCTGATATGTGGGAGAGCCAGCTGGTTCACCTGGCCGAAAACGGCTACCGTGCGATTGCTTTCGACCGTCGTGGTTTTGGTCGTTCCGATCAGCCGTGGGAGGGTTACGACTACGATACCTTTGCCGAGGATATTCACGGCCTGATTGAACATCTGGGGCTGAACGACGTAACGCTGGTAGGCTTCTCTATGGGCGGCGGCGACGTGACGCGCTATATCGGCCGCTACGGCACGGAAAAAGTGAAAAGCCTAGTGCTGCTCGGCGCGGTCACGCCGATCTTCGGTCAAACCGCCGATCATCCGGAAGGACCGGAAAAAGCGGTGTTCGACGGCATTATCGACGGGCTGCGCAAAGATCGCGCGCAGTTTATCAAAGAGTTCGCCACGCCGTTTTATGGCATCAACGCCGGGCAGACCGTCTCCGACGGCGTGCTGACGCAGACGTTGAATATCGCGCTGCTGGCGTCGCTGAAAGGCACTCTCGACTGCGTTACCGCCTTCTCGCAAACCGATTTTCGCGGCGACGTGGCGAAAGTAGACGTGCCGACGCTGATCATTCACGGCAGCAACGACCAGATCGTGCCGTTCGAAGCAACCGGCAAGCTGGCGCACAAGCTGATCGCCGGATCGGAACTTAAGGTTTACGACAACGGCCCGCACGGTTTCGCCGTGACGCATCAGGAGCAGCTCAATCAGGATCTGCTGGCGTTTTTACAGCAGCATTAATCGCATTTTCTGTAAATCTGACGCTAAACGCCCATGCGGGCGTTTTTTATTTGCGCTTCGCTTAACGCGCATGCGCCAAATAAGGTTCAGAAAACCGCAGCCTCAATAAGCTGAAGGTCAGGTTGTTTATTGATCGTTTTTAATTCTTTAGCGCATAGAATGGCCTTTTATACCGCTTCGCTTTATTTACCTTTTACGCCTCGCTTATTGAGTGAGGAATTATCCTATTTTTCTGTATAAAACGATCGTTTTATGATCAACCGCTTCGCTTAATTATGCCTGCTGCTCCCTCTTTCACGCTTCGCTTAAATAATGCTATTCCTCTTGAGAGAAGGTTAAATAGAGTTGTTTTGCGCCTTTATAAGGCTAAATAACAGGAAAGATCTGAGGTTTTTTACACGCTGATAACGGGAAAACATGATTTCCTCAAGAAATAGTTGGCACATTGATTTGTTTGTTATTGCCGACAACTTTTTTTTATTCGCTGGCAACCAATACTTGATCCATTATTTTTAAAAGCTACATTTAACCCTGCGCCATCGACGCTGATGAAGCGTAGGCTGTGATATTTTTATTATTAATCCTTAAGAGGAACACAGTATGTCTCAATATCGTGGTGGAGCCGGGAACTTTGCGGTGGATCGTGAGCGTGCAGCAGAAGCAGGTAGAAAAGGCGGCCAGAAGAGCGGCGGCAATTTCAAAAATAACCCTGAGCGCGCAATCGAAGCCGGGCGGAAAGGAGGTAAGATTAGCCGTCGTAGCTGAAATATCAGTAAGTTAGATGTATTGGCTGTCAACATCTGACCGCGGGTGAGTCATCTTTTTTCTCTTTTAGTTCTCCTTGCGAAACACACCTGACAAGAGCATGTTCCTGTCTTTCTCTGAAAATCAGGATCGCCATAATTAAACCGGACTCGGTCTTTTCCCTGTCCGGTTTTTTTATTGTTTTTTGTAAAAAATGGCGCAGAAGAAAAGTTAACTTTCAGATTTACATGGCGCAGCACGACTGATATCGATTATTGAAAAATCGCTTTAATTTATACAAGGATCTGCAGCTTGTACAATTATGCGCGAGAGAATGGCATTTAAATTTTGCAGCAGGCAAAAAAGTAAATTTAGCTAACTCCTTGCTGTGAATGGAAAAATGCATTTTGCATGCCACTTTTGTTTAATAGCGGGTGAAAATTTTGTGAAATTGCACCCGGACAAAGAACGCTTTTTTATCGCGGTTCGATGAAAGACCGCAGGCCTGGTGGAAACCATCCTCTTTACATTAAAAAAGGAATAACAGCAGCTGACAGCGGCCTGCCTGTACGGAGACGAGTCGTGGGTGCTTTGATTGCGTTGCGCCAGAGAAGCGTGCGCATCAACATCGTTGTGATTACAGCAGGTTAGCGCGAAGTAACGGATTGGGCGCCAGCGCCTTAAATATCGCTGGCGCGCAGTGAAAACAAATCTGGATAAGGTCCAAAGAAAAAGAGTTAATATGATTTCTGTCAAAAGTCAGATATATCAGTCCGATTATTGAAAGTATGTACTTACTATTCATCGCAAGCGACGTGTGAAACAGGCTGGCTCGGCTGAGCCAGCGACAAGATCAGGGCGCTGCGGGCTGCCAGACGGCCGGTGCCTGCGCATCGATGCGCGTCGGCAGCAGCTTCGCATCGTAGAAGGCATCGGCGATGATCTGCTGCTCCGCCAGATCGCTTTTCTTCACCGGCTCAACCTGGTAGCTGCGCTGGGCATTCGCCTTCTCAATCGTCGCCGCGGGCAGTTTGCCCCACAGCGGCGAAAGCAGCGCCGCCGCCTGGGCAGGATTCGCTTTCAGCCAGGCGGCTTCCTGCTTCAGCGCGCGATAGACGCTGTTCAGCACTTGAGGATGCGCGCTGGCGTAGGGCGTCGACGCAAGGTAGTAGCGCTGATAGTTCGCCAGCCCTCTGCCGCTGGCGAGCACGCGCGCGTGCTGTTCAACCTGCGCGCTGGTAACGTAGGGCTCCCAGGTGACCCAGGCGGCGACGCTGCCGTTTTCCAGCGCCGCGCGTCCGTCAGCGGGCGTCAGCCAGGCGGGCGAAACGTCGCTGAAGCTCAGCCCGGCTTTCTTAAGGGCGGCAATCAGCAGATAGTGGCTGCCCGCCGCTTTGGTCACGGCGATCTTTTTCCCTTTTAAGTCCTGTAATGTTTTTATCGGCGAATCGGCAGGCACCAGAATCGCCTGCGCCGCCGGCGACGGGGTTTCACGCGCATAGTAGGTGAGGTTCGCGCCCGCCGCCTGGGCGAACAGCGGCACGGTGTCGGCGACATCGGCCGAAAGATCGACGTTATTGAGATTGAGCGCCTCCAGCAGCGGCAGTCCGCTGGAGAATTCATGCCAGCTTACCTTTACGCCCTGCGCCGCCAGGGCTTTGTCGAGATCGCCGCGCTGCTTGATCAGCGTCAGCAGCGTAGAGGATTTCTGATAGCCGATGCGAAGGGTTTCATCTGCGTGCGTAGAGAACGAGAAAAGGGCGGTGAGCAACAGCGCACCGCCCAGTAACGGACTAAAGGGTTTCATGGGCGTTCCTGTCAGAGGGTTATCATCAGGCTGATGATAAAAGCGCGTCAGGGACGCGCTAAACGCCTTTTTTGCATAAGCTTTGCGCCAGCGCGGAAATGCGCTAGTTGACCATCAGATGGCCATACATCGCCATCAGGCGACGCGTGACGCCGTTGGTCCAGCCGAAGCCGTCCTGCAGCGGATATTCGCCGCCGCCGCCGGGACGGGCGCGATCGCCGCTGATGTCATATTTCTCTACCAGCTTATGGTGCAGCTGATAGAAATTGTTCACCGTAGTAAGCCAGTTGACCGCGATCTCCGTCGCCAGCGTCTCTTCACCGTACTGGTTGAGTCCAATAATCGCCATCCACTGCAGCGGCGCCCAGCCGTTGGGTTTGTCCCACTGCTCGCCGCTTTCAACCATTGAAGCGACCAGACCGCCGCTGGTAAGCAGCAGCTGACGCAGCGCGATAGCCTGCAGGTGCGCCTGTTTCGGCGTGGCAAGGCCGACAAACAGCGGCACCACGGCGGCGGCGGTAAAGGCGCCGAAGCGCTCGCGGCGCCAGTCGTAGTCGCGATAGACGCCCGCCGTGCTGTCCCACAGGTAGCGGTTAATCGCACGTTTGCGCGCTTCCGCCTTCTTCTGCCACGCCAGCGCGGTCAGCTCTTCGCCTTTCGCATGGGAGAGCGTGGCGATCATCAGCTCCAGCTTGTAGAGAAACGCGTTCAAATCGATCGGAATGAACTGCGTGGTGCGAATGCTGGCCAGCCGTTTGGGATCGCGCAGCCAGCGGGAAGAGTAGTCCCAGCCGGATGCCGCGCCCGCGCGCAGATCGCGATACACTTCGCTCGCCGGTCGGCTGGAATGACGCGCCGTCTCGACATCTTCAATCCAGGACTCGTCACGCGGCGTATCGCGGTCGTCCCAGTAGCGGTTCAGCAGCGAGCCGTCAGCCATACGCACCACGTGGCGGTAGGCCTGACGCGGCATCAGCGCGCCCGCGCCGTCCATCCAGAACTGATACTCTTTCATCAGCTGGTCGAGATAGCGTTTCGCGCCGCGCACGCCATCTTCTTCAAACAGCTCGACCATCAGCGCGAACACCGGTGGCTGTGAGCGGCTCAGGTAGTAGGTGCGGTTGCCGTTGGGAATATGGCCGTAGTTGTCGATCAGCCACGCGAAATTGTCCGCCATATGGCGCAGCAAATCGTCGCGTCCACTCTCCGCCAGGCCAAGCATGGTGAAGTAGGAGTCCCAGTAGTAAGTCTCGCCGAAGCGGCCGCCGGGCACCACGTAAGGTTTCGGCAGCGGCAGCAGAGAAGAATGCGGCAAATGCTGCTGCGGCATTTTGGTTAACACCGGCCACAGCGCATCGATATGCTCGTTCAGCGTTTTATCTGGATTCGAAACGTAAAAACTTTCGTTTATCGCCGGTAAATAAAAATGGTCCGCCACAAAGCGCGCCAGATCGAAATCGCGGCTGCGTTTCTGACGACGATAACGCATTAAAACGTCCAGCGGATCGTATTTAGGCGAGCAGTCGGGAAAGGTTTTGCTGTCTTCGAAGATGCGCGACATCTGCACATGCTCGAACAGCTCCATGTAGCGATCGGCAGGCGTGAGCGCGTCTGGCGCCGGTAAGCCTTCAATCAGCTCCGGTTCCGGCTCGGAATCCTGCATACGATCAAGCTTGAGCTCGTGGGGATCGTATTGATACTCAACTTCCGCCCCTTTGCGAACCTCATCGAATGCGTTGAGTTGCTGGCGATAAGTATTAATAGCGGCCTCCTGGAGTCTGAGGGTTTCATAAAAGAAAAATTATAGACTTATGGCAGGCGCAAACAACAATGCAGAATATCTATGAACGTAATAAAAATTGTCTATCAATGGGTTATTTAGCGGAATTGCTCTGGTTATCAAGTAAATAACGCGCTGCGCTTAAAACATCTATTTAGGAGTAATCTTTCAAGAACAGAAATAAATCGCGGAGAGTTGAAAAAAAGCGGCAAAAATTGACAAAAACCGACGTTGCCGTTGCGCTGTGGGTTGAGCAATTTGTGGCATTTTTGCGCAATTAACGGCGGTGCCCTCCAGCGAGGGCACCAGGATTAGCGAGAAATTGTCCGCCCCAGAAAACAGGCGGCGTCGCTTGTCGCAAGCTTTACTCGCTTACGCGATAGCGCTCCAGCCAGTGCGCGTACGGTGCAGGCAGCACCCATGACGGCTGCGGCTTGTCGAGCGCCAGCGCCGCCTGATAAGGCCAGTGCGGGTTCTTCAGGTGTGCGCGGCCTACCATCACCAGATCAAGCTGGCCTTTCTCGACGGTGGCGTTGGCGATCTGCGGCGCATCAATGCCCCACGCAGAGGCGACGGCGATATCCGCTTCGCGGCGAATGCGCTCGGCAATCGGCGCAAGGAAAGCCGGCGTGCCCCACGGAATATTGGCGTCCGGCGTGGAGAAGCCGACGCTGACGCTCAGCAGATCCAGACCGTTGGCGCGCCAGTAGCGCGTCAGGTCGATGGCTTCAGCCAGCGTCTCTTCGTCGCGGCCGTCATACTCCAGCACGCCGAAGCGCGCAGTCAGCGGCAGGTTTTCCGGCCAGACTTCGCGCACCGCGTCGAAGGTTTCGCGCAGGAAGCGGCTGCGGCCTGTGGCGTCGCCGCCGTACTGGTCGGTGCGCTGGTTGGCGTGCACCGAGAAAAAGCTCTGTGCCAGATAGCCGTGCGCGAAGTGCAGCTCCAGCCACTCATAGCCTGCCTCGCGCGCGCGGATAGCCGCCTGCACGAAGTCGTTGCGCACGCGCGCGATATCGTCGAGCGTCATGGCGCGCGGCACCTGCGGCAGATTGTTGCCGAAGGCGACAGCGGAAGGCGAAATCGTCTCCCAGCCGCGTCCGTCGTCAGCCGCGATATGGTCGTCGCCTTCCCAGGGTTTATTGGCGCTCGCTTTACGGCCGGCATGGCCGATCTGAATGCCCGGCACGGCGCCCGCCGCTTTGATCGCCTGCGCGACCTGCGCCAGCCCTTCGGCCTGCGCGTCATTCCATAAGCCCAGACAGCCGGGGGTGATGCGGCCTTCCGGCGAAACGGCGGTCGCTTCGACAATCACCAGGCTCGCGCCGCCGCGCGCCAGCGCCGCGTAGTGCACGCGATGCCAGTCGTTGATCAGGCCCTGCTCGGCGCTGTACTGGCACATAGGCGGCACCGCGATGCGGTTGCGCAGCGTCACGTCTTTCAGACGAAATTCAGAAAACAGAGACATAGCACCCTCTTGGTCATGTGGTATTTCAGCCGCAGGTATTCCCGTCTGAGCGCACCGCCGAAGTGCCACAGGCGATGTCGAAGAGGGGAATATCAGAACCGATTCGCCGTGCAATGTACCCTGAGACTTCTCCCGCAGCCTACGCTCCCTGTGCTGCGTCAGAGACGCGACGCGGATGGACTCGAGCGTCGAACCCGCGGCGCGCTCCGGTTTTCGCCTTATTTCGCCAGCGTCGCCTTAATGACCTCCTGATAAGGCGTGGTGGCGCGACCGATCAGTTTGCTCAGGCTGCGCGAGTCGTCGAACAGGCCGCCCTGCGACGCGCCCTTGTCGGAATCCGCCAGCATCTCCGCCAGGCCGTCCGGCAGACCGGCGCCTTTTAGCGCGGCGGCGAATTCAGCTTCTGAAAGATTAACGTAATCCACTTTTTCGCCGGACTGGCGCGCAATCTCTGTGGCGAATTCCGCCAGCGTATAGCTGTCGTCGCCCGCCAGCTCATAGACTTTGCCTGCCTGATCGTCGCGGCTGATTACCTCTGCCGCTGCTTCGGCATAGTCGCGACGCGCGGCGGAAGCGATACGGCCTCCACCGGCCGCGCCGATAAAGGCGTGATGCGTCAGCGCAGGCGCAATGCTGGCCGCATAGTTCTCGGTGTACCAGCCGTTGCGCAGCAGCGCGTAAGGAATGCCCGACGCCTGAAGCTGCGCCTCGGTGGCGCGGTGTTCTACGCCAAGGCCGAGCGGCGAGCTATCGGCATGCAGCAGGCTGGTATAGGCAATAAATTTCACATTCGCGGATTTGGCCGCATTGATGATCGCCTGATGCTGGGCTTCGCGCTGACCCACTTCGCTGCCGGAGATCAGCAGCAGCTTGTCCACGCCGGAAAAGGCTGACATCAGGGTATCCGGCTGGCTGTAGTCCGCCTTACGCACCGTCACGCCTTTCGCCGCCAGGTCTGCGGCTTTTTCCGGCGAGCGCACGGCGGCGACGATCTGCTCTGCCGGCACTTTTTTCAGCAGGGCTTCAATAACCAGACGGCCTAACTGGCCGGTTGCGCCTGTCACTGCAATCATTTTCTCTCTCCTTTGCGTTTGTCGTTGTCGAAAGCAAGAGTAGGATATAAGCTAACTTTTCGTAAGTACTTACAACTTTGTTAGTTTAGAGAAAAGAGATTAAATGTCTGAAAAGATAAGTGAAAAATTTAGCCGCGGCGAACTGCTCAACGTCAACTGCCCGTCGCGCGAGGTGCTTAAGCGCGTTACCAGCCGCTGGAGCGTGCTGATTTTTCTCGCGCTGCGTAATGACACACTGCGCTTTAGCGAACTGCGCCGCGCGGTCGGCGGCGTCAGCGAGCGCATGCTGGCGCAGACGCTGCGCCATATGGAAGAAGATGGCTTCGTCGAGCGCATCGCCTATAACGTCGTGCCGCCGCACGTAGAATATCGCCTGACGCCGCTCGGCCGCGAGCTGGAAGGGCAGGTGGTCGGCCTGGCGGACTGGCTGGAACTCAACGTGGACCGGATTCTGGCGCAGCGGGAAAAAGCCTGACGGCGCGCTCCCGTACGGCCACGCGCGAGCAGGCGATGGGGCGCGGGCAATATTCGTCCTGAATAAAAAGCGGCGCTGATTCATTTATTCCCGCTGCGCAACCTCTGATTGTTATTAACAACTTTATTTCATGTTTGCGCAGCGGGTTAATTAAGCGTGACGGAAATAGCGATAATGGCCAGAGGTGATAAGTCACGTTTTTTAAACGTAACGCCTTAAAAAGAATTCTTAATGGCCTAAATGCCTAATTTACTTTCATTAAGCGCCGCGCCGAACCGCAAAATTGACCGCTTTTCAGCTGTGGGTATAGATAAAATAACATGCCTAAACAGGGCGTTGCGCCAGGAAAGAGGCGCCGCGCCGCCTGGGTTCTCCTCCGCTGTAATCACGCAACAATAAATAACAAAGATGTCACATTGATGCCTCTGAATTAACCTAAAGTATCGCGTTAAAATAGGTAATTGCGGACAAAAACAATGACCAAAATCAAAAAACGCTGTTATAGTTTTTGCATCCCAGACTGTTTCTGTTTGTCAGGCGCGAGTTCTTATAAATTCGCGTCAGCAATTGGCTTAAGCGCAGCGTAAATATTAACGCTGTGCTTTAGTTGTTAACTATAAGTAAATATATGGTGTTATATGTGGCAACGAGGTAAGCAATGTTCGGATTAGACGCCTTTCACCTGGCCAGGATACAGTTCGCGTTTACTGTCTCCTTTCATATCCTTTTTCCCGCCATTACCATCGGTCTCGCCAGCTTTCTGGCCGTGCTCGAAGGGATGTGGCTGAAAAGTCGTAACGAAACCTATCGCGATCTCTATCACTTCTGGTCCAAAGTCTTCGCCGTTAACTTTGGTATGGGCGTGGTCTCGGGTCTGGTGATGGCCTATCAGTTCGGTACCAACTGGAGCGGCTTCTCGCAGTTCGCGGGCAGTATTACCGGTCCGTTGCTCACCTATGAAGTCCTGACCGCCTTCTTCCTTGAAGCGGGCTTCCTCGGCGTGATGCTGTTCGGCTGGAACCGCGTCGGTCCGGGTCTGCACTTTTTCGCGACCTGTATGGTGGCGCTCGGCACCCTGATCTCCACCTTCTGGATCCTCGCCTCTAACAGCTGGATGCATACGCCGCAGGGCTACCTGATCCAGAACGGAATTGTGGTGCCGGAGGACTGGTTTAAAATCATCTTCAACCCGTCGTTCCCCTATCGCCTGTTCCATATGTCGGTGGCGGCGTTCCTCGCCAGCGCCTTCTTTGTCGGCGCCTCCGGCGCATGGCATCTGCTGCGCGGCAACGACAACCCGGCGATCCGCAAGATGTTCTCGATGGCGCTGTGGATGGCGCTGATCGTCGCGCCGATTCAGGCGATGATCGGCGATGCGCACGGTCTGAACACCCTTGAGCATCAGCCGGCGAAAATCGCCGCGATTGAAGGCCACTGGGAGAACCCGCCGGGCGAAGCGACGCCGCTGATCCTGTTCGGTATCCCGGATATGGATGAAGAGCGCACCAAATACGCGGTGGAAATTCCCTATCTCGGCAGTTTGATTCTGACCCACAGCCTCGATAAGCAGGTGCCGGCGCTGAAGACCTTCCCGAAAGAGGATCGTCCTAACTCGCTGATTATCTTCTGGTCGTTCCGCGTGATGGTGGCGATGGGGCTGCTGATGATTACGCTCGGCGTGGTCAGCCTGTGGCTGCGCTATAAAGGCCGTCTCTATCAGTCGCGTCCGTTCCTGTGGTTTGCTTTGCTGATGGGGCCGTCTGGCTTGATCGCGCTGCTGGCAGGCTGGTTCACCACGGAAATTGGCCGTCAGCCGTGGGTGGTATACGGCGTGCAGCGCACTATCGACGCGGTTTCCGGTCATGGCGATCTGCATATGAGCATCAGCCTGCTGGCCTTTATCGTGGTTTACTCCGCGGTGTTTGGCGTAGGTTACGTCTATATGGTGCGCTTGATTAAGAAAGGCCCGCTTACCGGCGAAGGTAAGGATGTGCGTCACGGCGGTCCAGGCCACGGCAAGACCCCGGCTCGTCCGCTCTCTGCGGCCCATGAAAGTCTGAACGATCCGCAGGAGGGAAAATAAAATGATCGATTTTTCCATTATCTGGTTCGCGATTATTGTTTTCGCCACCCTGATGTACATCGTCATGGACGGTTTCGATCTCGGTATCGGCCTGCTGTTTCCCTTTAACAAGGACGCGGTCGAGCGCGACATGATGGTGAATACCGTCGCGCCGGTCTGGGACGGTAACGAGACCTGGCTGGTGCTGGGCGGCGCGGGCCTGTATGGCGCCTTCCCGCTGGCCTATTCAGTGATTGCCGATGCGCTCTCTATTCCGCTGACGGCGATGCTGATCGGTCTGATCTTCCGCGGCGTTGCCTTCGAGTTCCGCTTTAAGGCGACCGAGACGCACCGCGCATTTTGGGACAAGTCGTTCGTTGCCGGTTCTGTGCTTGCGACCTTTAGCCAGGGCGTGGCGGTCGGCGCGATGCTCGACGGCATTAAGGTGACGGGCCGTCATTTCAGCGGCTCGGCGATGGACTGGCTGGCGCCGTTCCCGCTGTTCTGCGGCGTGGGTCTGGTTATCGCCTATGCGCTGCTGGGCTGTACCTGGCTGATTATGAAAACCGAGAACGAGCTGCATCGTAAGATGTCTGCGCTGGCGACGCCGCTGGTGATCGCGCTGCTGGTGGTTGTCGGCATTATCAGTCTCTGGACGCCGTTCAGCCATGACGCCATCGCGCAGCGCTGGTTTACCCGTCCAAACCTTTACTGGTTCCTGCCGGTTCCGGTGCTGGTGCTGCTCTGCTCGTGGGGCATTGTGCGCGCCATTAAGCGCGAGGCGCACTATTCGCCGTTCCTGCTGACGCTGGCGCTGATTTTCCTTGGCTTCTCTGGCCTGGGCATTAGCGTATGGCCGAATATTATTCCGCCTTCGGTGACTATCTGGCAGGCGGCGTCGCCGGCGATTAGCCAGGCCTTTATGCTGGTGGGCAGTTTGTTAATTATTCCGATGATCCTGGGCTACACCTTCTGGAGCTACTACGTGTTCCGTGGGAAAGTCAAAGCAGACGAAGGATACCATTGATATGCGAACCGAGGTCGGCAGCGTGAAAAACCACAAGGAACCCAAAGCCCCGTTGTGGAAACGCATTCTGTGGCTGGTGGTGATCTATGGAGCAAGCGTGCTGGCGCTCGGCGTCGTGGCCACGCTGTTCCGGATGATGATGACAGCGGCAGGGATGCGCAGCCACTAGTGGTTTCTGGTTGATGATGAAGGCTGGCTCTGCCAGCCTTTTTTTATGCTGGTGTGAATGTCGGAGTGGATGCGGATGGCATGGACCGAAGAGCATCCGGGGTTTTAGCCTTGTAAAAACCGCACAGATATTGAAACGCGGAGGGCATGGACCGAAGAGCAAAGCGTCCCGCGACAGGGATGTCGCGGGACGAGCGAGCAGGGATGCGTAAAGCGACTTTGCGATCGGGCCATGCCATCCGCGTCTGCACCAGCACCGCACCATCATCCATAATAAGCAGGCCGACTTTGCCAGCCTTTTCTGTTCGGTTTTCTGGCTAAACATTAAGTGCCTTTTACCCGCGCTTTGCTTACGCTTCCTTTACCCTTCCTTACATGCGGAAGGCATTTTTGTTATGATTATGTGACTAATCTCGCAATACTTTCTACGATCCGCACCGAAATGCTCAGCCTGAACGTTAAAAAACAGTACATCAGCGATCTGGTGGACTGGATTGAGGCGAATCTGACCGACGATCTTAATATCGATCTGATTACCCTGAAATCCGGCTACTCCAAATGGCACATGCAGCGCATGTTCAAAGAGATGACCGGCCAGACGCTGGCGGCCTATACGCGCAAGCGTCGTCTCACCATGTCCGCTATGGCGCTGCGGCTGACCCGCATGCCGCTGATCGACATCGCGGTGCGTTTTGGCTTTGATAACCAGCAGAACTTCACCCGCGTCTTCAAAAGTCACTTCTCGCTTACGCCGGGCGCCTTCCGCCGCGTGCCTGACCTGCAGCTGCAAAGCTTTCATGGGCCTATCTCCGTATATGGCGAAATGCTGCAGGCGCAGCTGGTGGAGCGCGATGAACTGCAGCTGCGCGGCGAACTGATCGAATGGGAGTGCAAATTCGGCGACTACGTGCGCGACCATGCGCAAACTGTCGCGCAGCAGGCGCGCCACTTCGTGCAGCTGGCCGCGCCCCACGTCGAGCGCGGCTGGCTCGGCTTTCAGTACGGCCCGGGCAGCTCGGCGGCGGAGCAGCAGCATATCAGCCTGTTCCAGGCGCTGGAGAGCCAGCACGCCGACATTCTGGGATCGCAAATCGTCAACTGGACCTCGGCGCGCGGCCTCTACGCCACCTTTCCCTGGCAGGGCGCGCCCGAGCAGCTGACGCGCTTTATCGCCGATCTCTACTACGTGCATCTGCCCGCGCTGGGCGTCGCGCGCCGGCAGGGCAAAGATCTGCTGCGACTGGATATGAAAGCCTCGACGCCGGATGCGCTGGTGGGGCTCTTCTCGATACCGGTCGCCCAGAGCTGAAAACGGCTTTTCGTGCGGTGAAATGTGATAAACCGCACGATTTTATAAAATAGATGCGCTTTCTGGCGTAAAATTCCTGCCTTAACCCGGAAGCCATGCGGATATCGTGCATTTGGCCTGCCGGACTGGATATTCATCTGCCTTTCAGGTTCATTCCGAACCAGACAGTTAAAACGACGACAATCATGAAACTTTCTACGCTGTTCCTTGCTACGGCGCTTGCTGCGTTGCCGCTTTTCGCCAGCGCCCAGATGGCTGAACCCTTTACGCCGCCTGCCGGCCTGCACCCGCATGCCCAGCCGACCCAGCACGAAATCCTGGGCGACAATGCGCTGCCGCAGCAGTCGCAAAAACAGTTCAGCTCAGACGTGTTAAACGACAACGTCTGATTGCCACGCGCGCTCATTCGGCGCGCGCCTTCGCTTTATCCCTTCTTTTACCGCTGTGCAGGCGTTTGCCCGCGCAGGTTTTCGGCTGTGCGAAAACAGCACAATCCATCCTTGCGCGTAAGATATATCATGAGTAATCTGAGCGTCTCAAATGAGAATCATTTCTAAAATATCTCACGTAATGACGTTTGCAGCCGAAGGCGCTGGCCAGCTGCGTAACAGGAGAACTTATGCATTCCGACAACCGAGCCTCCCGCAGCCGCGCGCCGCAGCGCGTGCGCAACGAGCTGCGTTTCCGTCGCATCAGCGTCGCCAGCAAAACGCTCGTCGCCGGTGAATTCTGGCGCGTGGTGTTTCACGGCAGCGATCTTGCAGGCTTCGCTTCGCCAGGCTTTGACGACCATATCAAACTCTTTTTCCCGCAGGAGAGCGGCGCGGAGTTGCCGCTGCCGCAGATGACCGACGAAGGCGTGGTCTGGGCGAATGGCGCTCGTCCGCCGGCGCGCGACTACACGCCGCTCGCCTTTGACGGCGAATCATCGCTGACCATCGATTTCTACATCCATGAGGGCGGCGTCGCCAGCGGCTGGGCGCAGCAGGCGCAAGAGGGCGATCGGTTAATTATCGGCGGCCCGCGCGGCTCGCTGGTGGTGCCGACCGACTACGCGTTTCAGCTCTACGTCTGCGACGAAACCAGCCTGCCGGCCTTTAAGCGCCGCGTGGCGACTGCCGAGGCGCAGGAGATTCATCTGTTTGCCTGCGTGGATGAGGCGACCGGCCGCGACTACCTGCCAGATCTGGCCGGCGTGAATGTGCACTGGCTCGGCAGCGGCGTCGCGCAGTCGGGTAAGCTTGAGGCGCTAATTGCCGAGCTGGATAACATCAGGCTGCCGCAGGAGGATTACTTTATCTGGCTGACCGGCGAAGGCGCGTTCGCGAAAGCGCTCGGCGACTACTTTGTCGAACGTCGCGGCCTGGATGCCGCCCAGGTGCGCGCCGTCGCTTACTGGCACGCCAGATAGACTGCTGCCGCCGCCCGTGTTGAATTTTGCCAGGCGGCGGACTACTATCATCCTCCCGTAAAAACTCCCTTCAGGCAGGCAATGAAACAGGATCCGGCTTTCTCGTGTCACCAGGATTCCGCTGCGCGCGGTGAATGCGGCGGTCGTCGCAAACGTCGTGAGAAGATGCTGGATGCCAGCGATATCCGCCTGTTAATGCTGCACTTCCTCGCGCAAAACGATGCGCACGGCTATGAGCTGATCAAGTCGATCGAAGAGCTTTCCAGAGGGGAATATTCTCCCAGCCCCGGCATTATTTACCCCAACCTGACGCTGCTGGAAGAGATGGACGCTATCCGCGTGGTGGACGCGCAGGCGTCGCGCAAGGCCTATACGTTGAATGCGGCAGGGCGCGCGCGGCTGGCTGAACAGCAGGCGCATATCGCGCACCTTATCGAGCGTCTCTCGTCGCTGGCGGTGTTGGTTAACAACCGCAGCCTTCCCGACGTCGATCGGGCGATTCATCGCATACGCACCACGCTCAATAGCCGCCTGTCGCAGCAAGATATCTCGGCTGAAACGCTGGAAAAGGTGGTCGAAGCGCTGAATGCGGCGGCGGATAAAATCGCCGCCAGCTAACGCCGCTGCCTCAGGGCTTCTTCTTGTCTACATGACCCAGCGAACGCTCCGGGAAGCAGAGATCGCGCACGCGCTGCTTCAGCGCCGCCGCATCGGGAAAACCGCCGTCGCGCTTACGCTCCCAGAGCGTCTCGTTATCAAGGGTAATAACAAAAATGCCGCCGGTGCCCGGCTTGAGCGTCACCGCCGACAGGTCGTCCGCGAAGGTTTGCAGCAGCTCCTGCGCCATCCAGGCGGAGCGCAGCAGCCAGTTGCACTGCGTGCAGTAGTGAATGGTGACGGACGGTTTCTCAGTCATAGGGTTTCCGTAGCGAAAAAAGAGAAGAGCGCACGGCGCAGCTTGGCAATTCGTGCGGTGTAAGATACATCTTACTCTAAAGCTAGTTGATAATGATTACCACTTACATTACATTTCTGGCGAAATTATTCCTATAAAAATGACGTTTCTCTTTACGGCTTTATGTGCGAAGCCGAAATTTAGCTACTGACAGCAAGTAAGTGAGCAAATACTAACAATCAAAAGGTATTTGCGCTTATGTCTTTAATGTTTCAGGGATTGACCCAACAGCGGCTGTGTAAAATTGCGCTGCTCGCCTCATCTGTTCACGCCGCCTGCGGCTACGCCGCCAGCGATTCGCCTCTCATTGACACCGCCAGCAGCGATGCGGTGATGACCGTTACCGCGCCGAAACCCAAAGCGGGCAACAAAACCACCCTGACCGCAGCCGATCTGCAAAAGCGCGGCGCGAACGACTTCGGTTCCATCATGCGCTACGAGCCGCTGATCGCCGCCACCGGCTCGGCGGGCGGCTCCTCCTCGGGCAAAAGCGGCTTCGATCGCGCAGGCTACAGCGGCTACAACATTCGCGGGCTGGAGAGCAACCGCGTCGGACTTGACGTTGACGGCATTCCGCTGCCGGACGCCACCGGCCGCGCCTATGCCAGCCGCGCTGGCAACAATACCTTCGGCATCGGTCGCGGCGACTACATCGATCCCTATATGTTCGGCAGCATCGAGATTGAGAAGGGCGCGACCGCGGTCGATCAGCCCAACGCCTCGATTGGCGGCAACGTCTCGTTTCACAACAAAAGCGCCGACGACTACCTGAGCGGCAGCAAAAACACGTACTTCGGCTATCAGAGCAACTACAACTCCGCCGACCGCAGCTGGCACAACGGCATCACGGCCGCGGCGGGTGACGACGAACTGCGCGGCCTGTTCGTCTACAGCCGCCGCGACGGGCAGGAGACGCAAAACAACAGCGGTGTGAAAGAGGCCTATCCGGCTAACTGGCACTCCGACGCCTTTATGACCTCCGGCATCTGGCAGCCGAATGACCAGCACAAGCTGAGCGCCACCTTCGACTACTACCATAAAACCAACCACACCCACTACGACGGCTGGGACACCTCTGGCAATACCATCTGGGGCACCTCGCAGCAGCAGAGCGACACGCGCCGCTTCGGCGTCAGCCTGGCGGATGAGTGGACGCCCTACAACGATCTGCTGGACACGCTGACCACGCGCCTCTACTGGCAGAAAACCGAATCGCACGACAATACGTTTATGCCGGGCAGCGCCAGCGCATATCAAAGGGTCTATTCGGATTACAACACCCGCAGCCTGGGCTTCGACACGCGCGCCAGCAAAATCGTCGGCCGCCATGAGCTAAGCGCCGGCGTCAACGCCCGCATGGAAAACAGCGAGCGTCCGTTCCGCCAGTCGCCCGCGCCGAGCCAGACCAGCGTGATTATGCAGCCGCAGGCCGACAGCCGCAGCTACACTGTCGCCGGCTTTGTGCAGGATAAGATCAACTTCGACCTCGACAGCCACGGCTTCGCGCTGATCCCCGGCGTGCGCGTGATGTATCAGAACACCAAACCGCGCAACCTCGCCGATCTCACCGCTGGCAGCCGCGTGCTGACCGAAGAACAGCTGGAAACGCTCTACGGCTCCGGCAACAGCGATACCGAAGTGCTGCCATCGCTCACCCTGCAGTACGATCTCACCCCTGCGCTTATCACTTATTTGCAGTACAAGCGCGGCGTACAGTTCCCGACCGCCAGCCAGCTTTACGGCTCCTGGAACCTTGGATCCAGCTATGCAGGGCGCGCCCAGTACGCGCTGGTCGGTAATGCTGATCTCGACACGGAAACCAGCAATAATTTTGAATGGGGCCTGAAAGGCCAGGCGGTGGAAGGCGTGACGGTAAACGCCTCGCTGTTCTACAACCAGTACAAAAACTTTATCGCCTACACGCGCTACACCCGCGCCGGCAACCCCGATAAGTTCGTCAACGTGCCGGGCAACATCTATACCACCTATCAGGCGGAGAACCGCGACAAGGCCTATATCTACGGCGCTGAGCTGGCGACCCGCATCAACTTCGGCAGCTGGTTCCAGCCGGTCGACGGGCTGAGCGCCACCTTCGCGCTGGGCTATAACGAAGGGAAATCGAAGTCGAGCTACTCAGGCGACAAATATGTCGATCTCGACAGCGTCGCGCCGCTGAAGGCGATTGTCGGACTGGCGTGGGACGACGTGCAGCGCGGCTATGGCGCGGCCGTGACCGCGACCTTCGTGAAAGGCAAGCGCGCCACCGAGACCGGCCGCGAAAGCTACAGCAACAGCGGCGCGGCGCTCGCTGACGCCGCCGGCGAGTATATGCGCGTGCCGGGTTATGGCATGGTGGATGCAACGGCCTACTGGCAGGTGGCGAAAAACGTCCGGCTGAGCGGCGGTGTCTATAACCTGACCGACCGCAAATATTGGGACTACACCAGCAGCCGCGAGCTGACCAGCGACACGGCGCAGGATCGCAACGACGTGGCGCTGGCGGTGATGCCGGGCCGGACGTACCAGCTGGGCGTCAACGTCGATTTCTAATCACTGGAACGCCCTGCGCAGGCGCAGGGCGCATCTCTTAGGGGAGCAAGGCGCAATGAATTCACTGTGGCAGCACTACCAGACGCTGAAAAGCCGTCATCCGAAAAAATATGCCCGCGAGCTGGCTGCGCTGATGGGCATCAGCGAAGCGGAGCTGTGCGCAGCGCGCGTCGGCCAGGAGGCGCAGCCGCTGAAGCCGCAGTTTCGCGAGCTGCTGTCGGCGCTGGAGGCGGTGGGCGAAACGAAAAGCATCACCCGCAATGAATATGCGGTGCATGAGCATCTTGGCCTTTATCAGAACCTGAAGCTGGGCGATCACGCCGGGCTGGTGCTGAACCCGCGCGCGCTCGACCTGCGCATCTTCCTCAGCCAGTGGCGCAGCGCTTTCTTTCTGCGCGAGCAGAGCGCGCACGGCGAGCGGCAGAGCATTCAGATCTTCGATCGTCACGGCGACGCGGTGCTGAAAATTTACGCCACCGACCACACCGATATGGCGGCCTGGCAGGCGCTGATCGCGCGCTTTGTCGACGACGCGCCCGCCGCGCTGCATACAGAGCCTGTGGAAACCGCCCGCTTCGCCGAGCATATCGACGCCGCCGCTATCGACAGCGAATGGCGCGCCATGACCGACGTGCATCAGTTTTTCGCTCTGCTGAAGCGGCATAACGTCTCGCGACCCCAGGCGTTTCGCGCGGCGGGCAGCGATCTGGCGTGGCGCGTGGATAACGACGCGCTGGCGCGGCTGCTGACGCTGGCGCAGCGAGACGGCAACGAAATCATGATTTTCGTCGGCAATCGCGGCTGCACCCAGATCTTTACCGGCGCGGTGGAAAAAGTGGCGCCGATGGATAACTGGCTCAATCTGTTCAATCCACACTTTACCTTGCACCTGATGGCAGATCAGATCCATGAGAGCTGGGTGACGCGCAAACCGACCGGCGACGGCTTCGTCACCAGCCTGGAGCTGTTCGCGGCCGACGGCACGCAGATCGCCCAGCTCTACGGCCAGCGCAGCGAAGGCACGCCGGAGCAGGCGTGCTGGCGCGAGCAGGTGACCTCGCTGAGCGCGGCGGGAGAAGCCGTATGAAAGGGGTAATCGCCGGCCTAACGCTGCTGCTGGCGCTGCCGTCGCTGGCGGCGGAGCGGGTGATCTCCATCGGCGGCGACGTCACGCAGATCGTCTACGCGCTGGGCGCGCAGCAGGCGCTGGTGGCGCGCGACAGCACCAGCCAGCATCCGGCGCTGGCGAAGCGGCTGCCGGACATCGGCTATATGCGTCAGCTCAACGCCGAGGGCATTCTGGCGCTGAAGCCGACGCTGGTGCTGAGCAGCGAGCTGGCGAAACCGTCGCTGGCGCTGCAGCAGGTCGCTCAGGCTGGCGTTAAGGTGGTGGAGATAAGCGGCGAGAACAGCCTGGCGGCGATCCCCAAAAAGATCGCCGCCATCGGCAAGGCGCTGCACCGCGACGAAGAGGCGCAGGCGTTGGCGCAGCAGGTTAACCGGACGCTGGCGGCACTGCCGAAGCGGCCGCTGCCGGTGAAGGTGCTGTTTATTATGTCGCACAGCGGCATGAAGTCGCTGGCGGCGGGCAGCGATACCGCCGCCGACGGCGCCATCCGCAGCGCGGGCCTGATCAACGCCATGGCGGCGGTGCCGCGTTATCAGCCGCTGTCGCAGGAGGGCGTCATCGCCGCCGCGCCGGATCTGGTGGTGATCGGCGACGATGGGCTGAAAACCCTCGGCGACGAAGAGAAGGTGTGGCAGCTGCCGGGCCTGGCGCTGACCCCGGCTGGCCAGCATAAGAACCTGCTGGTGATCGACGAGATGGCGCTGCTCGGTTTCGGCCTGGATACGCCAGGCGCCATCGTTAAGCTGCGCAAAGCGGCGGAAGCGGCGCGGCATGAGTAATGCCGCCGCGCCGCGCTGGCTGGCGCTGATGCTGGCGAGCATGCTGGCGGCGATGGCGCTGGCGGCGAATCTCGGCGCGATGCCGCTGTCGCTGCGCGCGCTGTGGCGGGCGCCGCTCAGCGATATGGTCTGGCAGATCTGGCTGCATATCCGCCTGCCGCGCGTGCTGCTGGCGGTGCTGATCGGCATGGCGCTGGCGGTCTCCGGGGCGGTGATGCAGGGGCTGTTTCGCAATCCGCTCGCCGATCCCGGCCTGCTCGGCATCAGCAGCGGCGCGGGGCTGGCGGTGGCGATCGCCATTCTTCTGCCGCTGACGCTGCCCCCGCTGCTGGCGCTCTGGCTGCCGACCCTGGCGGCCTTTCTCGGCAGCCTGGCGGTGATGGCGCTGATCTTCAGCCTCAGCCAGCGGGCGCAGGGCAGCCTGGCACGGCTGCTGCTGGTGGGCATCGCCATCAACGCGCTGTGCGGCGCGGCGGTGGGCGTGCTCTCCTGGCTCAGCAACGACCAGCAGCTGCGTCAGCTTTCGCTGTGGGGCATGGGCAGCCTGAGCCAGGCGCAGTGGCCGATGCTGGCGGTTTGCGCCGCCTTTATCCTGCCAGCGCTGCTGCTGACGCAGCGACGCGCGCGCCATCTTAACCTGCTGCAGCTGGGCGAAGAGGATGCGCACTATATGGGCCTCGACGTCAGGCGCACCCAGCGGCAGCTGCTGACGCTGAGCGCGCTGCTGGTAGGTGCGGCGGTTTCGGTCAGCGGCATTATCGGCTTCGTGGGCCTGGTCGTGCCGCACGTGATGCGCTTCTGCCTTGGCAGCGATCACCGCTGGATGTTGCCCGGTTCGGCGCTGGCGGGCGCGATCCTGCTGCTGCTGGCGGATACGCTGGCGCGCACCCTTGTGGTGCCCGCCGAGATGCCGGTAGGACTGTTGACCAGCCTGCTGGGCGGTCCCTGGTTTCTCTGGCAGATCCTGCGCCAGCAGCGAGGAGTGGAATAATGGATCAGTTAGAGGCGCGCAGCCTGCGCTATGCGCGCGGCGGACGGGTGCTGATCGACGCGCTGGATCTGTCGCTGGCGTCGGGCGAGCTGGTGGCGCTGATTGGCCCGAACGGCGCAGGCAAATCGACGCTGCTGCGGATGCTGACCGGCTTTCTGACGCCCGATGAGGGCGAGTGTCGGCTGGGCGATCGTCCCTTAGCGGCCTGGCCGCGCGCGCGGCTGGCGCAGCGGCGCGCGGTGATGCGCCAGCAGAATCCGGTCGCCTTCGCGCTGCCCGCCGCCGACGTGGTGGCGATGGGCCGCGCGCCCTGGCCTGCCGCAGGCGCGGCGGCCATTGTCGAGGAGGTGATGGCGCTGACCGGCTGCAGCGAGCTGGCCGGGCGCGACTATCGGCAGCTTTCCGGCGGCGAACAGCAGCGCGTGCAGCTGGCGCGCGTGCTGGCGCAGCTCTGGCGCGACGGGGCGCCGCGCGGCTGGCTGTTTCTCGACGAGCCGACCTCGGCGCTCGATCTCTACTGGCAGCAAAAGACGCTGCGGCTGCTGCACCAGCTGTCGCGCCAGAGCGATTTCGGCGTTTGCGCCGTGCTGCACGATCTCAACCTGGCCGCGCTCTGGGCGGATCGCATTCTGCTGCTGCATCAGGGCAGTCTGGTGGCGCAGGGCTCGCCGCAGGCGGTGATGACCGAGGCGACGCTGACGCGCTGGTATCGGGCGGATCTGCGCGTCTCTGCTCATCATGAAAGCGGCAGGCCGACGATTCAGCTGCGCGCATAAAGCCGTTTGGCTTATTATTCATGGCGTTAGCGCTTAGCGGCGCGCCGATTTTCGGCCATACTTTCTACTCTGAATCACTGAACAGGGAAGCAAGATATGAACGATGCATTAGATCAGGCCGCCGAACAGCTTGGCGAGCGGCTTCTCTCCTCTGAGTGGCGGTTAGCGACCGCCGAGTCCTGCACCGCCGGCTTGATCAGCATGACGCTGGCGAAAGTGGAAAACAGCGGCAACTTCTATACCAGCGGCTTCGTCACCTACAGCGATAATGCGAAAAGCCAGCTGCTCGGGGTACGGCCGGAGACCCTGGAGGCGCATACCGCGGTGAGCGAACAGACGGCGCGCGAGATGGCGATCGGCGCGCGCGAGCGCTCCGGCGAGCCGGTCAGCCTGTCGATTACCGGCTATGCCGGACCGGACGGCGGCGAAGACGGCACGCCCGCAGGCACCATCTGGTTTGGCTGGACCTTGCCCGACGGCAGCGTGGTGGCGGAGATGCGACGCTTCGAGGGCGAGCCGAAAGCGGTGATGGAGCAGGGCGCGCAGTTCGCGCTCGAGCGTCTTGCGGTGCTGCTGCGCGACGCCGCCCTGCATCAGAACGCTTAACGGCAGTCGACAATCAGGCGGCCGCGCACCTTGCCGTCCAGCAGATCCTGCGCGCCCTGTTTCGCTTCGCTGAGCGGGATCAGCGTCGTCAGCTGGGTCAGCGTGTCGCCGTTCAGCAGTTCGCCGAGGCGCTGCCACGCCTGCTGGCGCAGCGGTTTCGGACACATCACGCTGTCGACGCCGGTCAGGGTCACGCCGCGCAGGATAAAGGGCGCGACGCTGGCGGGCAGATCCAGCCCCTGCGCCATGCCGCAGGCGGCGACCACGCCGTCGCGCTGGGTGGCGGCCAGCACGTTGCTCAGCGTATGGCTGCCGACGCTGTCGATCGCCGCCGCCCAGCGCTCTTTCGCCAGCGGCTTGCCGGGCTGCGACAGCTCGCTGCGGTCGATGACCGAACGCGCGCCGAGCGTATCGATCAGATAGCCTTCGTCGCTGGCGCGTCCGCTGGCGGCGATTACCTCAAAACCCAGGCGCGCCAGCAGGCTGACGCTGAAGCTGCCGACGCCGCCGCTCGCGCCGGTGACCAGCACCGGGCCGCGATCCGGCGTCACGCCCTGTTTCTCCAGCGCCATCACGCACAGCATCGCGGTAAAGCCCGCGGTACCGATCGCCATGGTCTGTAGCGGGCTAAGCGTGGCGGGCACTTCAACCAGCCAGTCGCCTGGCACGCTCGCCTTCTGCGCCAGGCCGCCCCACTGTTTCTCGCCGACGCCCCAGCCGGTCAGCAGCGCCACGTCGTCCAGCCGCCACTCTGGATGGCGGCTGGCGGTAACGCGGCCGACGAAATCGATGCCCGGCACCATCGGGAACTGACGCACGATCGGGCCTTTATTGCAGATGGCGAGTGCGTCTTTGTAGTTCAGCGTGGACCAGGCGACATCGACGGTGACGTCATGGTCGGGCAGCTGGGATTCGTTGAGATCTTTCAGGTTGGTGCGGTAGCCTTGCTCATCATTTTCAATGACTAATGCTGTAAACATGCAGCCTCCGGCAATCAGGAAATGTGCCGGCCAGTCTACTCTTCCTCGACGGGAAGGGGTAGAGAGGGCGCAGGCGCTGCCTGAAAGCGCTAATAAATGCATAATCTTTCATAAAGCAAAGATAATTAAGCATTTATTTAATGCACCCCTGTTTTAAGTTCTTATTTATCATTAGCTTATGATTTATGCTGTTGCGGGATTATTAATTTGGGCGGGTTGTTCCCATGCTAAAAAAATGACATGATTGCGCCTCTTTTTGCCTGTTCGTCGAGGATGTCGCTATGGCCGAAACAATGCGCAGCCGCACCTGCCTCCGCTCGCTTTACCCTGTGCGCACGGCACTCCTCTCTGCTCGCCGCTTTCAGCCGTTCCCGCGCGTCATGCGGTGAGGCCAGCTAAACGTTCGCTGTTGGGCATGCGTAAAGACAGACGCGATCTGGCTTTACTGATGTCTATCGGGTGCGGCTTTACCTTTTGCTTCGTCTCCGCTTCCGCCTGACGTTATTCGCCGGGGAATCTTCCCTATTGCCGTGCCTCTGGCACCCACTCATCCTTCACCGTTGGGGATTTGTGTTATGACACCACTGAAAATTGCCGCCAGCGCCGCTGTGGCTCCCAGCCTTACCCTGAATACCGGGCGTGACGTAGTGACGCTGGACAACACCGACTTTACCGACGTGGCGGCGGTGGTCGTCTCGCTGGCCGATACGCGCAGCGGCGTACTGGCGCTGTTGCGCCATACCGGCTTCAATCTGCCGGTATTTGTCGCCAACGCCTATGAGGAGGAGGTGCTGCATCTGCCGGGCGTGACCGGCGAGCTGAACGGCTCCGCACAAGAGTGGGCGGCGCTGGAAGCGGCCGCGGCGGAGTATGAGGCGAACCTGCTGCCGCCGTTTTTCGATACCCTTACGCGCTATGTCGATATGCAGAACAGCACCTTCGCCTGTCCGGGGCATCAGGGCGGGGCGTTTTTCCGTAAGCATCCGGCGGGACGGCAGTTTTACGATTTTTACGGCGAGAACGTTTTTCGCTCCGACATGTGCAACGCCGACGTTAAGCTCGGCGATCTGCTGATCCACGAAGGCTCGGCGAAAGATGCGCAGAAATTCGCGGCAAAGGTGTTCAACGCGGATAAAACCTACTTCGTGCTGAACGGCACCTCCAGCGCCAACAAGGTGGTGACCAACGCGCTGCTGACGCGCGGCGATCTGGTGCTGTTCGACCGCAATAACCATAAGTCGAACCATCACGGCGCGCTGATTCAGGCGGGCGCGACGCCAGTCTATCTGGAGGCGGCGCGTAATCCTTTCGGGTTTATCGGCGGCATCGACGCGCACTGCTTCGACGAGGGCTGGCTGCGCGAGCGCATCAAAGAGGTGGCGCCGCAGCGCGCCGGAGAGGCGCGTCCTTTCCGGCTGGCGATTATTCAGCTCGGCACCTACGACGGCACGGTTTATAACGCGCGTCAGGTGGTAGATCGCATCGGGCATCTCTGCGACTACATTCTGTTCGACTCCGCATGGCTCGGCTATGAGCAGTTTATTCCGGTGATGGCGGGCACCTCGCCGCTGACGCTGGAACTCACCGCGCAAGACCCGGGCATCTTTGTTACCCAGTCGGTGCATAAGCAGCTGGCCGGTTTTTCGCAGACGTCGCAGATCCATAAAAAAGATAACCATATTCGCGGTCAGAAACGCTTTTGCCCGCACAAGCGGCTGAACAACGCTTTTATGCTGCACGCTTCTACCAGTCCCTTTTATCCGCTCTTCGCCGCGCTGGACGTTAACGCCAAAATGCATCAGGGCGAAGCGGGCCGCCAGCTGTGGCAGGCGTGCGTGACGCTCGGCATCGAGGCGCGCAAGGCGATCCTCGATCGCTGCGAGATGATCCTGCCGTTTGTACCGGAGCAGGTAGACGGCATGCGCTGGCAGGATGCGCCCACGGAGACCATCGCCCGCGACAGCCGCTTCTTCAGCTTTGAGCCAGAGGCGAAATGGCACGGTTTTGCCGGTTACGCGCAGGATCAGTATCTGGTCGATCCCTGCAAACTGCTGCTGACCACGCCGGGCATCGACGCGGCGAGCGGCGAGTATGCCGACTTCGGCATTCCCGCGACGATTCTGGCGAACTATCTGCGCGAAAACGGCATCGTGCCGGAGAAGTGCGACCTTAACTCTATTCTGTTTCTGCTGACGCCGGCAGAGAGCGCGGAGAAGATGGCGCATCTGGTGGCGATGCTGGCGCAGTTCGAACAGCACGTCAGAGAGGATGCGCCGCTGGCGGAGGTGCTGCCGACGATTTATCGCAAGAATCAGGCGCGCTACAAGGGCTATACCCTGCGTCAGCTGTGCCAGGAGATGCACGATCTCTACGTCAGCTTCAACGTGAAGGATCTGCAGAAGGCGATGTTCCGCCAGAAGCGTTTCCCGGCGGTGAAGGTAAACCCGCAGGACGCGCATCAGGCTTATATTCGCGGCGACGTCGAGCTGGTGCCGATCGCGCAGGCCGAAGGGCGCATCGCCGCCGAAGGCGCGCTGCCTTATCCGCCAGGCGTGCTCTGCGTGGTGCCGGGCGAAGTGTGGGGAGGCGCGGTGCAGCGCTATTTCCTGGCGCTGGAAGAGGGCGTCAATCAGCTGCCGGGCTTCTCGCCGGAGCTGCAGGGAGTTTATACCGAAGATGACGGGCAGGGGCGTCTGCAGCTGGTGGCGAATATGATGGTGGAGGGGCGCCAGGCCGGGCGGTAGCGGCGGCGGGTTCCGTCCCGCCTGACGGGAAGTTTGCCTGCTGCGCAGGCGGGCTCGGTGTTCGCTGCGCGAACCGGCTATAAGCGGTTCTGCCCAATGGGAAATTGTCTGCTGCGCAGACGGGCCCTGGTGCAGGTTTCGTTCGCCCGATAACTGGGCAGTTTCATTTCGCCCGTTGCGGGCGACCGAGCAGGGCCGGTAGGCGCCGGCCCTGCACCCGCGCCCCGGGCCAGCTCACCCGCCCGCTGCGCGGGTTCCTTCGCTTCGTCAGGATTTCGGACGGACCGCGCAGGACAGGCCGTCCTGGCCTGGCCTGCGCTTTCGGCGACGTCCTGTCGCCTCATCCTGAAATCCTTCCTTCGCTCAGCGGCTGCGATGGCCCCCACAACCCCCGCTGCACGTTCTGATTATTGAAGGCGCAACTTCGTCGCTGAAAGCGCAAGCCATGTGATCAGACGACACAGTCGTTAATAAAAAATAAGGAAATTACAGGCGAGGGGTTGGTAGAGGCATCCGACACGCTGAGGCGCGCACGGCGGCCAGGACGAGCCGGCAGGAGGTCGGCGAGAGGGAGGGCCAGGCCAGGACGGCCTGTCCCGACGGGTCCGTGCGGCCGACGTAAGCAACGAAGGGACCGCGCGGAGCGCGGCGTGGAGGCTGCCGGAAGCCGGGATTGTTAAGGGGCTGGCGAGCCCCTTAACACGCACGCCAGCAGCGGAGCGGCTGAAACTCCCTGCCGCCTGGCGGGCGGAACCCGCTCAGAGCCGCCTGCGCAGCAGGCCAACCTGCCTGGCGGGCGGAACCCGCTCAGAGCCACCTGCGCAGCAGGCCAACCCGCCTGGCGGGCGGAACCCGCTCAGAGCCGCCTGCGCAGCAGGCCAACCCGCCTGGCGGGCGGAACCCGCTCAGAGTCCGCCTGCGCAGCAGCCACCCTGTCAATAACGTCGATAGCTGCGCTGCGCCGTACTCACCTTATACAAATAGCGGCGCGACTCCGCAGACGGATGCTGCGTCGTCAGCGTGTTATAAACCTGGCTCGGCGACATATTATTAATGGCGTTAAAGGCGCGATCCTTATCGCTGGAGAAGACGCGCAGCACGCTGCCCGCGCCGCCGTTGTAGGCGGTAATCACCGCATAGCGACGCGACAGCGGATCCTGAATCCCGCCCAGATAGCTTTTCTGCAACAGCGAAAGATAGGCGGTGCCCGCATCGATATTGTTCTCGGGATCGAGCAGATAGCTGCGGCTCGGCTTGCCCCACTTGCCCTTCATACGGAACACATCGACGCCTGCGGTATGCTGCACCACCTGCATCAGCCCCAGCGCGTCGGAATGGCTGACCGCATAGGGGTTGAAGCTCGACTCGGTCTGCATAATCGCCAGAATCAGCGACGCGTCGACGCCATACTGCTCGGCGGCCTTACGCACCATCGGCAGATATTTGTGCGCACGCTTGTCGAGGTGGTTAGGCACCATCGGTATGGTGACCGAGTAGATGACATGCAGGCCGGAAACGCGACGCTGCAGTTTATTTTGCAGCAGGTAATCGGCGAAGCTGCCCGCGCGGCCCTGCCAGCGAATCGGCTGACCGGTGTTGTCCAGCACCTGGCCGTAGAGCAGCGGCTCTTTACTGATGACGATATCGTTGGCGTCGGAATAGAGATCGACATTACCTGGATCGTCGCCGATCAGCAGCGTGGTCACGATCGCCTGGCGCAGGCTTGCCATCGGATCGGTACCAGAAATGGTTTCGATAGTAATGTTGCCGCTTTCGAAGTTGATATGGCTGCGGGTGTAATAGTTGTCGCTGTATTTGACGTAATCTTTCGGTCCGGCGATCAGGACTTCGTTGATACCCCAAATGTTCTCGATGTTATGCGCAAACTGGCCCATTAAAATATCGAAGCCGTTGGTGTCCTTTACCCACTCTTCGTGATACTGCGAAGACTTCTTTCCTGAACAGGAGACCAAAAGAGGAGCGATCACCAGCAGTGCGAGTAATTTCTTATTCATTGTAAATACGTGCCTGACCCGGAAAAGAGAGGGGCCTCAACGCTGAGGCCCTAAAATTTATGCTTCTGGCGGCGTATAGCCTTCGATGTGGACCTCTTTGCCTTCAAACAGGAAATTCACCATCTCCTTCTCCAGCACTTTACGGTCTTCCGGATTCATCATGTTGAGCTTTTTCTCGTTGATCAACATGGTCTGTTTGGCCATCCACTTCTGCCAGGCTTCTTTCGAGATCTCATTGTAGATGCGCTTACCGATTTCGCCCGGATAGAGCTGGAAATCCTGCCCTTCGGCGTCGCGCTGTAGAAACGTACAAAAAATCGTGCGGCTCATTACTTTTCCTCTCTAATCTCATGCCGGTGCAGGGCCAGCTGTTGCGGGTGACGTAGCTCGTGCAGAAGCCGCTCAACCGGCGCCGCAAGCCCCACTGACGGCGGCTGGGCTAAGTTATACCAGAGACCGCCGGGTTCATCCATCGCCGCCCCGACAGATGACCACGATAGCCACATTGGCACGATATCCAGATGGAAATGGCTAAAGGTATGGCGAAAAGCGGTGAGCTGCTGCGGCTTCGCCGCGATGCCGCGCGCCTGCAGCCAGTCGTGCAGCGCATCCTCTGTAGTGAACTGCGGGAAGCAGAACAGACCGCCCCATAATCCCACCGGCGGACGCTGCTCCAGCCAGACATCGTCGCCATCCTGCAGCAGCAAAAACCAGCCGCTGCGCTCCGGCAGGATCTGCTTCGGCTTTTTGCCGGGATAGCTCGCCTGGCTATTGTTGGCGTAGGCGATACAGCCGCTGTTAAGCGGACAGATGTCGCATTTGGGCTTCGAACGGGTGCAGACCAGCGCGCCGAGATCCATCATCGCCTGATTGAACTGGCTGACGCCCTCTGCCGGCGTGACCGTTTCGCTGATTTCCCACAGCCGCTTCTCGACATCCTTTTTACCCGGCCAGCCGCCGACCGCGTAGCAGCGGGCCAGCACGCGCTTTACGTTGCCGTCGAGGATGGGGAAGTGCTGGCCGAGCGACAGCGACAGCACCGCGCCTGCGGTGGAGCGTCCCACGCCAGGCAACGCCGCAACGTCGTCGAAGTTGCGCGGGAACTCGCCCTGATGCTGGTCGGCTATCTGCTTCGCCGCCTTATGCAGGTTGCGCGCGCGGGCGTAGTAGCCGAGCCCGGTCCAGAGGTGCAGCACCTCGTCGAGCGGTGCGGCGGCCAGATCGGCGACGGTGGGAAAGCGCGCCATAAAGCGTTCGAAATAGGGAATAACGGTGGCGACCTGGGTTTGCTGCAGCATCACTTCAGAGAGCCACACCTTATAGGGCGTTTTCTCCTGCTGCCACGGCAGGGTCTTGCGGCCAAAGCGCTGATACCAGTCCAGCACCTGTTGCGCGAACTGCGGCGCTTGCATCATAAGAAGGAAATTTTCCGTGATTACTCTACACTCAGGCAGGCATTCCAGCACAGGCGCGGCCCCGGTGTAAACCTGAAGATCGCAAGGGCTTGCTTCTGCTAATTAACTTTGCATAATGCGCCTTTCCCCAAACAGGCTACTCAGCAGGCTACAACATGATTAATGACGTCATCACTCCGGAATTTGATGAGAACGGGCGGCCGCTGCGCCGTATACGCAGTTTTGTGCGCCGCCAGGGGCGTCTGACCAAAGGGCAGCAGCTGGCGCTCGACCAATACTGGCCGGAGATGGGCGTTGAGTTTCAACCCGAGCCGCTGGATCTGACGCGCCTGTTTGGCCGCGACGCGCCGGTGGTGCTGGAGATCGGCTTCGGCATGGGCGCGTCGCTGGTGACCATGGCGCAGAATAATCCGCAGCAGAACTTCCTCGGCATCGAAGTGCACGCGCCGGGCGTGGGCGCCTGTCTCGCCTCCGCGAAAGAGGCGAACGTCGAGAACCTGCGCGTGATGTGTCACGACGCGGTGGAAGTGCTGGAGAAGATGATCCCGGATAACTCGCTGCGCATGGTGCAGCTTTTCTTCCCCGATCCCTGGCATAAAGCGCGCCACAACAAGCGCCGCATCGTGCAGACGCCTTTCGCCGAACTGGTGATGCGCAAGCTGAAGCTGGGCGGGGTGTTCCATATGGCGACCGACTGGGAAGCCTACGCCGAACATATGCTGGAAGTGATGAACGGCATCGACGGCTATAAAAATCAGTCGGAAACGCAGGATTACGTGCCGCGTCCTGAGACGCGTCCACTGACCAAATTTGAGCAGCGCGGGCAGCGACTGGGCCACGGCGTTTGGGACTTAATGTTTGAGAGGATTAAATAATGGCCACACATCGCAGCCGCCGTTTACGTAAAAAACTGCATATCGACGAATTTCAGGAGCTGGGCTTCTCGGTCGCCTGGCGCTTCGCCGACGGCACCACGGAACAGCAGATTGATAAAACCGTCGACGACTTTATCAACGACGTGATCGCGCCGAACGGACTGGCCTATGACGGCAGCGGCTATCTGGTATGGGAAGGGCTGATTTGCCTGCAGAAGACCGGCAAGTGCACCGACGAGCACCGCGAGCTGGTGCGCAAGTGGCTGGAAGATCGTCAGCTGAGTGATGTGCAGGTTACCGAACTTTTCGACGTCTGGTGGGACTAAGTTCCGTATCGGCCTGGCTTGCTTGCGCTATTGACGCCGGGCAGTGCTCGCCTTCCTCACGTACTGCAGTACGCTCCGGAGGCTGTGCGCTGGCCGTCGCCAATAGCGCTGCGCCGCCGACGGCCGACCTGTCATTACAGCGCCTGGTTCACATAGTAGGGAGAGATTATGGTTCGTAAAACGCTTATCGCCGCGCTGCTGCTGGCAGCGACGCAGGCGCAGGCTGCCTGGGAGTGCAGCGTCAAACCGCAGGATGACGTGGTGATTAAGCCGCAAAGCGTGCAGGTGGTTGGCGCAAACGGCAACCTGCAGATCTCCCCGCAGGGCGATGTGCAGTTCAACGGCCAGAAGGTGGCGGTGAACAATACGCAGCGTCAGCAGGCTATCGACTACCAGAACGCGCTGCGTCGCGATCTGCCGTGGATCGATACCGGCGCCTCGTCGCGCCTGGAAAAAGGCCGCATCGCGCTGGATAAGGTGATTGTCGAGAAGCTCGGCGCCGACAGCAACGTGCGTAACCGCCTTACCACGCTCAACGGTCAGCTGAAGCAGCAGATGAACCGTATTATCGAACATCGCGACGACGGCCTGACCTTCCATCATCAGGCGATCGACCAGGTGCGCGCCGACGGCGAACGTCTGGTTCAGAGCACCATGGGCGGCGTGCTGCAGGACAGCCTGAACGAGATGGGCAGCAAGCAGGCGAGCGGCAGTAATCCGCTACAGGCGATCATGGGCAACCTGGGCGGGCTACAGCAGTCGATTCAGGCGGAGTGGAGCAATCAGGAGCAGGATTTCAAAAACTTCGGCCAGGAAGTCTGTAACCGCGTGATTAGCCTTGAAGATCAGCGCAAGAAGCTGGTCGGCAGCGTGAAGTCGTAAAGAAAGCGGCGCGCTTGTCGATGTCAGGCGCGCCTTGCGAGGTTACTCGTTGCCCCACTGGTTAAGAAACTCAGCGATCTCGTCAATACGCTGCGCGTCGATGCCCGCTTCCACAGCCATCTCCTGCTGCGCTTCTTCGCTGATTTCCTCGTTATTCATCAGACGCGTAATCAGCAGCTGGAAATAGCGCGCCAGCGAATCGCGTTCCGAGTCGCTAACCGGCTTGTCGCTCTCCGTCGCATACTCATCCGCAACGTCGTAATATCTGATTGGTATTTCATCGTTCATAAAGAGTCTCCAGGATAACGCCTGTTGTACTTGCGGGACTGTCTGCCGTATCTCAGACCTTGAGCATTTTCGCTGTGGCATCTACGTCGATCTCATCTTCCGAGAAGATCAGCGTCGTTCCCTGGAAAGTGGTGATCGCCAGTTTTCTCACCGCGCGCATTTCGCCAGGCTTAGCGTCGGTTTTCGGCCGGATGTTATTCAGCAGCGAACCCACAGAGAGCACGGTATTCTCTTTATCGATGCGGCTATCCGCCGGCACCTCTTCGCTGAAGACCACGAAAGATTTGATTGCGGTGAGCTTGATGCGCTCGCCAGCGATAAAGATATATTTGCTCTCCGGGAGCACCTTCACAGCATAAGCTGACGGCCCCTTGCTGTTGGTGGTGGGTTCGAAGGTCACCGCCGCATTCTTTTTGATCAGCTCAGGGTTGGCGACCTTGATCACATGAAAATAGCGGTTGTCGCCGTTTTCATCTTTGATAAATCCAAAACCCTTGTCCTGAAACCAGGTTGTGATCGTTCCGTTCATCGCCGTTACCGCCTGTTTAATCGTTAATCTACTCAGTTTTTGCAGCGCGCAGTGTAATGCACAATAGCAGTGCCGACTACGGCTTTGGGTAAGTGTGGATGATAAATTTAACGGGTGCGAGAAGAGAGCGGGCCGCTCGAGGGGAAACAGATATGAAAAAACCCGCACAGGGCGGGTTTTTTTCATTATCAGCGGCAGCTTAGCCGCTCAGGCTTGCGCCTTCATCGCTATTGTAAGCGTCGCTGATAACAGGCGCGTCTTACAGCGCGGTGACGTTGCCGGCAGCAGGGCCTTTAGCACCATTTTCGATGGTGAAAGAGACTTTCTGGCCTTCGTCGAGGGTTTTGTAGCTGTCGCTCTGGATTGCAGAGAAGTGTACGAATACATCTTTGCTGCCGTCGTCCGGAGTGATGAAGCCGAAACCTTTGTCAGAGTTGAACCATTTTACTAAACCAGTCATTTTGTTAGACATAGATATTTCCTTAATTTATGAGCCACTTAAAGCGGCGATGATGGCCTGAGAATTACTTATGGGGCGCTTAGGAGGAGCTCACGAAGAAGGGTATCTTTGGATAACACTTGAACTGAGGACTGCTTTACTAAAACTGCTTTCATAAGGTCTGTATTCCAAACCGATGGCGCTATTAAGCCACAGGGCATGAGGTCTGGCAACATTTATATTAATTTATTTTAACCACTTATACACCTGGACGGCTGCATGGATAGAAGCTTTGCGGACTTATCCGCTAATGCAACACGTCACCCGTCTCGCTGAGATGGTAGCCAGTTCACAACTCTGGGCTTAGCCAGCCGCTGGCCGCCTGCGCGCATGATAGTCTTGCCTGATGCCGCGCACTCGCTCCTGTATAACGGGTTGTATGAAACGCAGATTGCCTTTTCAGGTAAAACTCTTTCTCTCTCTGGTGCTGTTTTCCTGCCTGCTGCTAGCGCTGCAGGGCGCGATCCTGTTTCATTTTATCGACCGGCAGCTGCATCACGATCTGGGGCAGCGCGCGCGCGTGCAGGCGAGCGAAATTGCGCTGATGCCCGGCCTGGCGGAGAAGGTGGCGAGCCGCGATATCGCGGCCATCGCCCGCCTGATCCAGCCGCTGCGCGAGCAAAGCGACGCGAGCTATATCGTGATCGGCGACGCGCGCGAGCAGCATCTCTACCACTCTGAATCGCCCGAGCGCCTTAACTTGCCGCTGATTGGCGGCGATAACGCCGAGGTGCTGCAGGGGAAAACCATTATTTCGGTGCGGAAGGGCGGCATCGGCGTATCGCTGCGCAGCAAGGCCCCCATCTTTGATGCCCGCCATCAGGTGATCGGCATCGTCTCGGTCGGTTATCTCACCTCCTATATCGCCAATATCAACGTCAGCCTGCTGTGGCAGGCGAGCCTGTACGGCCTGGCGCTGCTGATTTTGCTGTTTATATTTTCATGGGCTTTTAGCCGCAACCTCAAGAAGCAGATGTTCTGGCTGGAGCCGAAAGATATCGCGCTGCTGGTGCTGCAGCAAAAAGCGCTGCTCGAGGCGATGTATGAAGGGGTGTTCGCCGTTAACGCCGAAAAGCAGCTGATCTTAATCAATCGCGCCGCCAGAGAGCTGCTGGAGCTCGATCGCAGCGAGAGCGAACTGCTGGGCAAGCCGCTGCATGAGGTGATGCAGATCCATCCCGCTTTTCTCAGCCAGAGCGGCGGACAAGAGAGCGGACGCCAGCACGATCAGATCACCGTCCTGAATCAGCGTCAGGTGATCGTCAACCGGGTCGCTATCGATCTTGAACCTGGCGTGCCGGGCGGCTGGGTCTGCAGTTTCCGCGATAAAAACGACATCAACACCCTGAGCAGCCAGCTGAGCCAGGTAAAGCGCTATGCGGATAACCTGCGCATTATGCGCCACGAACAGCTCAACTGGACCGCCACGCTGGTGGGGCTGCTGCAGATGCAGCGCTACGACGATGCGATGCGCTATATTCAGGCGCAGTCCGCCGGCGCGCAGCAGGTGCTCGATTTCGTCTCGGCGCGCTTTACTTCGCCAGCGCTGTGCGGACTGCTGCTGGGGAAATATGTCAGCGCGCGGGAAAAAGGGGTCGAGCTACAGTTCGATCCCGCCTGCCAGCTCATGCGCATCCCCGCGACCATTAGCGAAACCGCGCTGATGTCGGTGGTGGGCAACGTGCTGGATAACGCCGTAGACGCTACGCTCAACGTGAAAAAACCTGCACCGCCGGTGGAGCTCTATATTTCCGACCGCAATCAGGAGCTGTTGATCGAAGTGGCCGATCAGGGCTGCGGCGTGGACGAACAGCTGAAACCGCATCTGTTCGAGCAGGGCGTGACCAGCAAGCCCTCCAGCGGCGACGATCCGCTCGGCTCGGAGCACGGCATCGGCCTCTATCTGGCGGCAGGATACGTTCATCAGGCGGGCGGCAGCATCGAAATCAACGACAATGCGCCGCAGGGAACGATTTTCACCATTTTTATCCCGTTCCCGTCCGCCGCTTCGACAGGAATTTCTCATGAACAACGCTAAGCCGCTCAAGGTAGTGATTGTGGAAGATGAGCCGCATCTCGCCGCTTTGCACCGCGAGTTTATCGAGCAGCATTTCCATCTGCGCGTGGCGGGCATTGCGGCCACGCTGGAACAGGCGCGCCAGCTGATCGAGCAGCATCAGCCGCGGCTGGTGCTGCTCGACAATTATCTGCCGGACGGGCAGGGCGTCACGCTGATCGACGACCCGCTGCTGAAGCGTTTTGACTGCTCCGTGATCTTTATTACCGCCGCGAGCGACATGCAGACCTGTAGCCATGCGATGCGCAGCGGCGCGCTGGACTATCTGCTCAAGCCGGTCTTTTTTCACCGCCTGCGCGCCTCGCTGGAGCGCTTTATGCTGCTGGTGCAGACGATGCGCCAGATGACCAATGTGGACCAGCATGCGCTGGACAAGCTGTTCAACCTGCCAGCCAGCGACGCGCCGCCCGCGCCGTCGACTAAAGGCATCGAGTCTCTGACCCTGACGCGAGTTAAACGCTTTTTCAGCGATGCGCCTGACCGCAGCTGGTCGGTGGAGCAGGTGGTAGAGAACGTCGGGATCAGTAAAACCACCGGCCGCCGTTATCTGGAGTATTGCGTGGAGATCGGCTTTATCGGCGTCGAAATGCAGTATGGCAATATCGGCCATCCGCGGCGGCTCTATCGCAAAATTAGCGGCCTGTAATAGTGTGATCGCGCGCAATAAGAGCACGCGTCGCCTACGTGGTTTTAATGGTGTTAATTGCCGAAAAAACGCCAATAATCACACTTCGCGAAGATAACGCCTGGGCACCTCTTGTCTGGCGGACCCGATCGGCTATGTTGACCCTTAGTTCCTAAAGTGTAACTAAAAGGTTAAATATAATGTCGAACAAATATCCTCTTACTCTGGTTGCCGCTACCGTATTTATCTCCTGTTCCGCCTTCTCCGCGCCGCCGCAGGGCTATCCGGCGGACTATCAGGGCGTTATCGACGCCGCGACCAAAGAAGGCAAAGTGGTGATCTATTCCACCACCGACACCAAAGCCGCAGGGCCGCTGATCAAGGGGTTCGAGGCCACCTATCCCGGCATCAAAGTCGAATATAACGACATGAACAGCACCGAGCTGTACAATCGTTTTATCAGCGAGCAGGCCTCCGGCGGCACCAGCGGCGACGTGGTCTGGAGCTCCTCCATGGATACCGGCCTGAAGCTGGCGACCGACTATGCTCAGGAGTATCAGTCGCCCGAGCTCGCTCAGCTGCCGAAGTGGGCGGTGTGGAAAAACCGCGCGTACGGTACCACCTACGAGCCGGTGGTGATTATCTATAACAAGCGGCTGATCCCGGCTGGCGAGGTGCCCGATTCACACGCCGCGCTGGCGAAGCTGATCGCCAGTCAGACCGACAAATTCAAGAGCAAAGTCACCACCTACGATATCGAAAAATCGGGGCTGGGCTTTATGCTGTCGGTGCAGGATTCCAAAGCCGATCCGCAATATTTCAAAACCTTGTCTGAAGTGGCGAAGGGCGGATTAGCGGTACAGTCCTCTACCGGCACCATGATGGAGCGGGTCTCCTCCGGCGAAAACCTGATCGGCTTCAATATTCTCGGCTCCTATGCCGAAGCCCGCGCCAAAACCGATCCTTCGCTGGGCATCTCTTATCCGAAGGATTACACGCTGGTGCTGTCGCGCGTCTCCTTTATCAGCCAGCAGGCGCAGAACAGCCATGCGGCGAAGCTGTGGCTCGATTACGTGCTCTCTGAAAAAGGGCAAACCATTCTGGCGAATCAGGCCGACATTCCCTCGCTGCGTAACGATATCGAAGGCAAAAACGATATCGACGGCCTGACCAAAATGTTAGGCAATGCGCTGAAGCCTATCCCGGTAGACGAAAGCCTGCTGGAGTACCTGCAGCCGAAAAAACGTCTGGATTACATCAAACAGTGGCGCGCAGCCGCCGGTAAATAACGGCAGTTCGGAAGCGCGGCCCGCTGCGTCGCGCTTCTCTTTCCTCAGATTTCGCCATTCAGGGTCTCAATATGAATGCATTGCGCAGAAAGTGGCAAAGCCTGCCGCGCGGCGTCGTGGTGCTGTTAACCGCGCTGGTTATCTATGTACCGCTGTCGTTTATCGTCATCCAGAGCTTTTTATCCGCCCCCTTTTTTGCGCCGTCAAAAGAGTGGAGCCTGGAGTCATTTGAATTTATTTTCACCGACCCCGACTTCTACAAGGCGCTAAAAAGCGGCTTTATTCTCGCCTTTGGGCTGGTGATCATCGCCATTCCGCTGGGCGGCATCCTGGCGTTTCTGATGGTGCGTACCGACCTGCCGGGCAGACGCATTATCGAGCCGCTGATCCTCGTGCCGATCTTCGTCTCGCCAATGGTGCTGGGTTTCGGCTATGTGGTGGCCGCCGGGCCGGTCGGCTTCTTCTCGCTGTGGGCGCAGTCCCTGCTCGGTTTTGTGCCGTGGAATATCTACGACATGTCGAGCATCGTGGTGATTGCCGGGCTGACGCACGTTCCCCATGCCTATCTCTATATCTCCTCGGCGCTGCGCAGCGTGGGATCGGATGTCGAGGAGGCGGCGCGCATCGCCGGCGCCTCGCCGCTGCAGGTGATGACGGCGGTGAGCCTGCCGATGGTGCGCCCCTCGATCCTCTATGCCGTGGTGCTGCTGTTCTTTCTCGGACTGGAAGTCTTCGGCCTGATGCTGGTGCTGGGCGATCCTGAAGGCAATATGGTGCTGGCGACCTATCTCTACCAGCTGACCAATAAGCTCGGCACGCCTTCGTATCACCTGATGGCCGCGGTGGCCGTGGTGCTGATCTGCATTACCATTCCGCTGGTGATGCTGCAGCGTCGCCTGATGCGCACCGCTAACCGCTTCGTGACCGTTAAGGGCAAAGCTTCCCAGGCGCGCGCCTTGCCGCTGGGGAAATGGCGCTGGGTGGCGGGCGCGGTAGTGGCGTTCTGGTTGACCGTAACCATTGGCGTGCCGCTGCTGGGCGTGGTGCTGCGCGCCTTTATCTCTAACTGGGGCGTCGGCGTCTCGCTGTGGGACGAGCTGTCGATCAAAACTTTTCAGACTATCTGGGCGCAGCCAAATCTGCTGCGCGCCATCGTCAACTCCATGGCGATCGGCGTGATCGGCGGCGCGTTAGCGGTGGGATGCTACCTGTTCATCGGCATCGCCATGCACCGCAAGCCTGACAACACCACGCGCTTCCTCGACTACAGTGTGCTGGTGCCGCGCGCCGTGCCGGGGCTGCTGGCGGGCCTGGCGTTTCTCTGGGTGTTTTTGTTCCTGCCGCTGTGGCTGGACAACTCGCTTAAATCGGGCTGGCTTTCCGATTTCGCCTGGTCGCAGTGGCTGCGCGATAACCTCATCGTCTGGCTGCGCTCGCTGCGCAGCACCATCTTCAGCGTCTGGCTGGCTTACACCGTGGTGTGGATGGCCTATGGCCTGCGGCTGATCTCCTCGACGCTGCTGCAGGTAGGGCCCGAGCTGGAAGAGGCGGCGCGCAGCACCGGCGCCACGCGCGGGCAGATTACGCGCCACGTGACGATCCCGCTCTCACGCTACGGCCTGATCGGCTCCTGGCTGCTGATGTTCCTGATTTTTGAACGCGAATACTCCACCGGCGTTTATCTGCTGTCGCCCGGTACGGAAACCATCGGCTCAATGCTGGTTTCCCTGTGGGCCGCGGGCGCGATCGATATCGTCGCCGCGCTCTCCTTTATTAACATCCTGCTGGTGGTGGTAGGCCTGGGTATCGCCCTGCGATTTGGAGTTAAATTACATGATTGAATTATCAGTAGAAGATCTGCATTTAACCTATGGCGACAACCCGGTTCTGAAAGGGGTCTCCATGAATTTACAGCGCGGCGAAGTGGTGTCGCTGCTTGGCCCCTCCGGCAGCGGCAAAACCACGCTGCTGCGCGCCGTCGCCGGGCTGGAAAAGCCGACGCAGGGCAAGATTATCATCGGCAAAAACCAGGTGTATGCCGGTACGCCGCGCAGTGAGATCCCGGCGGAAGAGCGCAACCTCGGGCTGGTGTTTCAGTCATACGCGCTGTGGCCGCATAAGACGGTGTTTGAGAACGTGGCCTATCCGTTAAAGCTGCGTAAGATCGCTTCCGCGGAGATTAATCAGCGGGTGCAGGACGTACTCAACCAGCTGGGGCTGGGCCATCTGGGCAAGCGCCATCCGCACCAGCTTTCCGGCGGACAGCAGCAGCGCGTCGCCATCGGCCGTGCGCTGGTCTATAACCCACCGGTGATCCTGCTGGATGAGCCGCTATCGAACCTCGACGCCAAACTGCGCGAAGAGGCGCGCGTCTTCCTGCGTGAGTTGATTATCAAGCTCGGGCTGTCGGCGCTGATGGTGACGCACGACCAAAACGAGGCGATGGCGATTTCCGACCGCATCCTGCTGCTGAATAACGGCAAGATCGAGCAGCAGGGCACGCCGCAGGAGATGTACGGCTCGCCGAAAACTCTTTTCACCGCTGAGTTCATGGGCAGCAACAACCGGCTGCACGGAAAAATCGCCGAGCTGCGCGACGGTAAAGCGCGTATCGAGGGCAAAGGCTGGAGCCTGTGGGGCAGAGCGGGAGAAGGTGTGCAGCAGGGCCAGGAGGCCACGGCGGTGATCCGCGTAGAGCGCGTGAGGCTGGTGGAAGGGCCGGGCGAGAACCAGCTGGAACTGCCGCTGGTCACCAGCATGTATCTCGGCGATCGCTGGGAGTACCTGTTCCGCACCGCAGGCGACGATTTCACTATTCGCGCCTACGGCCATGAGGTGCGCGACCCGCAGCACTGCTATCTGGCGCTGCCGGAAAACCATCTGTGGATCTTCCCGAAGGCATAACAGTAAGGGCGGCCTGCGCCGCCCTCGTTGTTTCCCCTTACTCCTCCGCCAAAAACAGCTCCAGCAGCGAGTTCAAAAACAGCTTACCTTTTTCGGTTACCTGCCAGTGCGTGGCGCTCTCCGCGACGTAGCCTGCTGCGATCGCCGCATCCATCTGTGGGCGAATGGTCTGCTCGCTCAGGCCGGTATAGCGCGCAAACTCCTCGCGCGGCGCCGCTTCCAGCAGGCGGAAACGGTTCATGAAGTACTCGAACGGCTTCTCCGCGTCGTCGACCTCATACTGCTTCTCCTGATAGCGGCCCTGCATAAAGCCGCGCGGGTGGCGCGTCTTCACGGTACGCACGATGCGCCCGTCAGGCTGGGTCAGCTTGCCGTGCGCGCCGCAGCCAATGCCGAGGTAGTCGCCGAAGCGCCAGTAGTTGAGGTTGTGCTCGCAGCGGTAGCCCGGCTTCGCGTAGGCGGAGGTCTCATACTGCTGATAGCCGGCGGCGGTCAGCAGACGATCCCCTTGCTCGAAAATATCCCACAGCGCGTCGTCGTCCGGCAGCGTCGGCGGACGCGAGCCGAACAGCGTATTCGGCTCGATGGTTAGCTGATACCAGGAGAGATGCGGCGGGTTGAGCGCGATCGCCTGCTTCAGGTCGCTCAGCGCCTCCTCCAGCGACTGATCGGGCAGGCCGTGCATCAGGTCGAGGTTAAAGCTGCGCAGATGCAGCCCCTCAGCCAGTTGCGCGGCGCGCTTCGCCTCGTCCGGGCCGTGAATGCGTCCCAGCCGCTCCAGCTTCTGCGGGTCGAAGCTCTGCACGCCGATAGAGATACGGTTAATGCCCGCCAGCTGATAGGCGCTGAAACGGTCAGCCTCTACGGTGCCGGGATTGGCTTCCATGGTGATCTCCGCATCCGCCGCCAGCGGCAGCCGCGCGCGCACGCCGTCCATCAGCATCTGCATCGCCTCGCCGCTCAGCAGGCTCGGCGTGCCGCCGCCGATAAAAATGGTGCGTACGGCGCGCCCGTGGGTCAGCGGCAGGTCGTTTTCCAGATCGCGCAGCAGGTGCTGCACATACTCGACGTGCGGCACCTCGCCTTTTAACGCATGGGAGTTGAAGTCGCAGTAGGGGCACTTTTGCACGCACCACGGAATATGGATATAGAGGCTTAACGGCGGTAAATCAGGCATTGCGCATCGCTTCCAGCAGCAGCGTCAATGCTTTGCCTCGATGAGAAACCGCGCCTTTTTCCGTTTTGCTTAGCTCGGCGGCGGTTTTGCCCAGTTCGGGCACGTAGAAAATCGGATCGTAGCCGAAACCGCCTTCGCCGGCGGCGGAGCGGGTGATTTCGCCCGCCCAGCAGCCGTGGAACACCAGCGGCGTCGGATCTTCCGCATGGCGCAGATAGACCAGCACGCAGTGGAACTGCGCCTGACGTTCGCCGTCCGGCACCGTTTCCAGCGCGTTCAGCAGTTTCTCAAGGTTCTCCCGATCGCTGGCCGCCTCTCCGGCGTAGCGCGCCGAATAGATGCCGGGCGCGCCGCCCAGCGCATCCACCGCCAGGCCCGAATCGTCGGCGATGGCGGGCAGGCCGGTGATCTGCGCGGCGTGACGCGCTTTCAGAATGGCGTTTTCAATAAAGGTCAGGCCGGTCTCTTCCGCCGACTCCACGCCCAGATCGGTTTGCGCCACGATATCCAGGCCAAAGGCGGAGAGGAGATCCGCCAGTTCACGTACCTTGCCGGGATTGCCGGTGGCGAGCACAACTTTTTGCATAGCAGTTCCAGTCATATTTACAGCAGAAACCAGAGGCCCGGAAACAGGTCCATGCCGAGGAAGTTCAGGGCGTAGAGCACCAGGATCACAATCATCGCCGAGAAGTCGATGCCGCCCATCGCAGGCAGAATGCGGCGAATCGGCGACATCAGCGGTTCAGTCAGCTGCACCAGCACATAGTCCAGCGGGCCGCGTCCCTGGCTGATCCAGCTCATCAGCGAGCGAATGATGATCACCCAGAACACCAGATAACCGGCGGATTTCACCAGCGACAGCAGGCCGACCAGCAGATTGGCCGGATCGACCGAGAAGGCGCCGACCTGGATCAGCAGCAAAATCGGGTATTTCAGCGTCGTCAGCACAAATGCCAGCAGCAGCGAGGCGGTATCGATCGGACCAATAGCCGGAATAATGCGGCGCAGCGGCTTAATGATCGGCTGGGTGATCTTCACCACGAACTGCGACAGCGGATTATAAAAGTCGCAGCGCGACCACTGCATCCAGATGCGCAGCAGCAGCACCATCACATACAGATCGATCAGCGTTTTGACTAAAAACGTCAGTGTTAACATGAGGTTCCTCAATTATTGTTGTGGGTTGCGCGCATAATCCCGCGCGCCGAAAATCGCGGTGCCGATGCGCACCATGGTGCTGCCTGCGGCAATAGCCGCTTCCATGTCGTCGCTCATTCCCAGAGAAAGCGTGTCGACGTCGGGATAGCGCTGCTTCAGCTGACGGAAGGCGTCGGCCATCCGCTGACACACCGCCAGCTGGCGCGCGTAGTCGCTCTCTGGCGCCGGGATCGCCATCAGGCCGCGCAGCTGCAGCCGCGGCAGCGCGGCAACCTGCTGCGCCAGTTCGGGCAAATCCTCCAGCATGATGCCAGATTTGCTGTTTTCGTCACTGATATTTACCTGAATCAACACATTCAGCGGCGGCAGCGCGTCGGGACGCTGATCGTTCAGGCGCTGGGCGATCTTCAGGCGATCCACCGTATGGCACCAGGCGAAATGCTCCGCTACCAGGCGGCTTTTGTTCGACTGCAGCGGGCCGATGAAGTGCCACTCCACCTGTGGATGTGCGGCCAGCGCCTCAATCTTTTCAACCCCTTCCTGCACGTAATTTTCGCCGAAGGCGAGCTGGCCGGCTGCGATGGCTTCTTCGACCGCGCTCGCAGGTTTGGTTTTACTGACGGCAAGCAGCGTAACTTCTTCTGGATCGCGCCCGCATTGCGTTGCGGCAGCGCGGATCCGCTGACGCAGTTGCTGTAGGTTGTGCTGGATTGAGGTCATCGTCAGGAGGCTATCTATGGAGTTGGAAGAAATGGTGGCGCTTAGTGTAAAGCATAATGCCGCCGATCTGCACCTGTGCAGCGGAGATTCGCCGCGCTGGCGGCGCCACGGCAGGCTGGAGCCGCTCCCCGATCTCGCGCCGCTCACGGCCGACTGGCTGGAGCAGGCTGTCGGGCGCTATCTCGATCCGCGACAGCGCGAAGAGCTGGCGGCGCAGGGGCAAACCGACTGCGCTTTCTCGCTGGCCGACGGTCAGCGGCTGCGCGCCAGCCTGTTTCGCCAGCGGCAGGGGCTGTCGCTGGCGCTGCGGACGCTGGCAACCCGCTGTCCGAGGCTGGAGAGCCTGCGCCTGCCGCCGGCGGCGTCGCGCTGGCTGCAGCTGGAGGACGGGCTGATATTAGTGACCGGCGCGACCGGCAGCGGCAAATCGACCACGCTTGCCGCCATGGTCGACGCCATTAACCGCCAGCAGGCGAAGCACATTATTACGCTGGAAGATCCCATTGAGTTTATTCATCAGAGCCGGCAGTCGCTGATCCAGCAGCGCGAAATCGGCGCGCACTGCGCCTCGTTCAGCCTCGGGCTGCGCGCCGCGCTGCGTGAAGATCCCGACGTTATCTTGCTGGGCGAACTGCGCGACGGCGACACTATCCGTCAGGCGCTCACCGCCGCCGAAACCGGCCATCTGGTGCTCGCTACGCTGCATACGCGCGGCGCGGCGCAGGCCATCGATCGCCTGGTGGATGTCTTTCCGGCGGAGGAGAAAAACCTGGTGCGCGCCCAGCTGGCAGGCAGTCTGAAAGCGGTACTGGCGCAGAAGCTGATGGCGGCGCGCGACGGCGGACGCGTCGGGCTGTTTGAGGTATTGATCGCCACGCCCGCTATCGCCAACCTGATCCGCGACGGCAAGATGCATCAGATCGGCGCGCTGCTGCAAACCGGCGCGCAGGCCGGCATGCAAACCTTCGAGCAGAGCCTGCTGGCGCGGCAGCGGGAAGGGCTGGTCGCTCCTGAATCAGGCGAGAGCGAGGCGGGCCTTAATGGGTTTCGAACCAGTCCTGCAGAATAATCGCCGCCGACTGCGAGTCCACCGAGCCTTTATTCAGCGCGCGATAGCCGCCGCGCTCAAACAGGCCGGCACGCGCTTCTACCGTGCTGAGGCGCTCGTCCTGCAGCTCGACGCGCACGCCGAAGCGGCCGTGCAGACGGTTGGCGAACTTGCGCGCGCGCGCGGTCAAGGGCTGCTCGGTGCCGTCCATATTCAGCGGCAGGCCGACCACCACGAAATCAGGCTGCCACTCTTTCAGCAGGCGCTCGATCTGCAGCCAGTCCGGCGTGCCGTCCTGCGCTTTCAGCGCGGCGAGCGGACGGGCGCTGCCGGTCAGCTGCTGGCCGACCGCGACGCCGATGCTTTTGGTGCCGAAGTCGAAACCCAGCAGCGTTTGCGTCGTCATCAGGCGTGTCCCGCATCGCTGGCGATGCTGTGAATATCGATGCCGATGCTGCGCGCCGCTTCGCGCCAGCGATCGGCGATCGGCGTCTGGAACAGAATATTGCTGTTGGCGGGCGTGGTGAGCCAGGCGTTCTCCATCAGCTCGTTTTCCAGCTGATCTTTCTCCCAGGCGCAGTAGCCCAGCGCCACCAGCACATGCTCCGGCTGCGAAGCGGTGCCGAGCGATTCCAGCACGTCGCGCGAGGTGGTGATCACCGTGGTGTCGGAAATGCGGATGCTGGAAGAGAAGATGCGCTGCGCGGAGTGAAGAATAAAGCCGCGATCCTCAGCCAGCGGGCCGCCGCTGAATACCGGTTTGTCCAGACGAATCGCGGGATCGCGCTCGCCTGACGTGATTTTCAGCTTCTTTAAAATGCCTTCGACCGTCAGATTTTCCATCGGCTTGTTGATAATCAAACCCATCGCGCCTTCTTCATTGTGCTCGCAGATATAGACCACGGAGCGTTTGAAAAAGGGATCCTGTAGGGAAGGCATGGCAATCAAAAAATGATGCTGTAAATTCATTCTCACTCGATGTACCAAAAATAGCCGGCGCGGGTATGCGCCGGTTTGGGTTGATCACGGAGCCTGGCTCCAGGGTCATGCTCAGCCCAGACGCTTCTCGATAGCGTCCATCAACATACCGGTGATGGAGATCGGGAATGCGGCTTCGATTTCACGCACGCAGGTCGGGCTGGTGACGTTCACTTCAGTGAGTTTATCACCAATGATATCCAGGCCGACAAAAATCAATCCTTTTGCTTTCAGCGTCGGGCCAACGCGGCGGGCAATTTCCCAGTCGCTTTCGCTCAGCGGGCGCGCTTCGCCGCGGCCGCCTGCCGCCAGGTTGCCGCGCGTTTCGCCGCCCTGCGGGATGCGCGCCAGGCAGTAAGGCACCGGCTCGCCGTCCACTACCAGCACGCGCTTGTCGCCTTCTTTAATGGCCGGCAGATAGTTCTGCGCCATGCAGAAGAACTGGCCGTGGTTGGTCAGCGTCTCGGTGATCACGCCGAAGTTCGGGTCATCCTGCTTGACGCGAAAAATCGATGCGCCGCCCATGCCGTCCAGCGGCTTCATGATAATGTCGCCGTGCTCCTGCCAGAAGGCGCGCAGTTTCTCTTTGCTGCGCGTCACCAGCGTATCCGGCGTGAACTCCGAGAACCAGGCGGTGTAGAGCTTCTCGTTACAGTCGCGCAGGCTCTGCGGCTTGTTGACGATCAGCGTGCCTTGCTCTTCGGCGCGCTCCAGAATATAGGTAGCGTAGATAAACTCGGTATCGAACGGCGGATCCTTACGCATCAGGACCACGTTGAGATCGGCCAGCTTGATCTCCTGCTCGCTGCCGAACTCATACCATTTATCATAGTTCTGATCGACGCTCAGCAGGCGGGTGCGGGCGTAAGAGACGCCGCCGCGCAGCGAGAGATCGGCCATCTCCATATAGTGAATTTCGTAACCGCGGCGCTGTGCTTCCAGCAACATGGCGAAGCTGGTGTCTTTTTTAATGTTAATGGACGCGATGGGGTCCATAACGATGCCAAGTTTAATCATTATTCTCTCCTCAGAGAGGCGGTCTTTTCCGCCTCGTTCTGTGCGGTCAGCGCAGGCTGACCAGTCAGGACGCCAGTAAGTGCTGCGCGCGTCTTAATATAAACCCTGATTATTCCCTAGCCGAGATCGCCAAACCTCACCTGGAGTGCCGTAATCGCGGTCAGCGCGGTGGTTTCCGTGCGTAAAACGCGCGGGCCGAGCAAAATATCGGTAAAACCGCGCTCGCCGGTCATGGCTATCTCCTCGGCGCTTAGCCCGCCTTCCGGGCCGATCAGCAGGCGAACCCGCTCGACCGGCTGCGGCAGCGTGTTGATGCTCTGCTGCGCGCGCGGATGCAGGTTAAGTTTCAGGCCGTCGTCGGCCTCGGCGCACCAGGCCTCCAGCGTCATCGCCGGGCGGATTTCCGGCACGCGATTGCGTCCGCACTGTTCGCAGGCGGCGATAGCGATTTTTTGCCACTGCTGGCGTTTTTTCGCCAGCCGTTCGGCATCCAGCTTTACGCCGCAGCGTTCGGAAAAAAGTGGAGTAATCACGCTCACGCCCAGCTCAATCGATTTCTGGATAGTGAACTCCATCTTTTCGCCGCGCGACATCACCTGGCCGAGATGCAGAAACAGGGGAGACTCACGATCGTCGGGCTGGCCTTCAAGGACTCTTACTTTTACACGCTTTTTATCGACAAGAGTGATCTCTGCCGCAAAAGTCAGATTAGTGCCATCAAAGAGTTCCAGACGCTGGCCGCTGGTCATGCGCAGAACGCGTCCAACGTGGTTAGAGGCGTCTTCGTCCAGCGCGATCTCGCTGCCGCTGGTTAAAGGTTCGGAATGATAAATGCGAGGTATGCGCATACAGGCCCTGAAAGCTGAGCGCCGCGCACCCGGCGCGGCAATATCGAGAAGACGTTAGTGTAGGGCAGTGATTTTAACGCTGGCAAGCCTGCTGCACATAAGGATTGTGATTACCCTGCACGCGCGCGATGCGCTGGTCGCGTTCGCACTCCCAGCTGGAGACCGGATAGAGCTTGTCCCAGACGGTGAAAAGCTGAGTCTGCTGGCGCGACAGACGCAAGTGATACTGGTCGCGCATATAGAAGTAGGTGCGCGCAATGGCGCCGCGAGCGCGGGCGGGCGGCTCGGCCTGCTTGTTCTTGAAGTCCACCTTCATGGCGCACTGGCCATACTGCTGTTCGCCGCCGTTCCACTGGCTGTAGGCGAAGTTGCCCCGGTCGCCGTTGACCTCGCCGACGGCGGGCTGCAGATTATGCAGATCGCTTTCGATGCGGCGATAGTCGGCGTCTTTGCTGCAGTTTTTGCGGCCGCCGTTCTGCCAGCACTGGCGCTGGTGGCCAAACTCCCAGGCGGGCATAACATGTTCCCACTCGATACGACCGGCGCGGTTGGCGTTTTTACGCACCTGATAGCCGCAGCTGTTGAGATCGGGTATGCCTTTTTTACCCTGCCAGCTGATTTTACAACCGCAGTAGAAGGAGCCGGGCGCGTCGGCGTTGATCGCCGCAGCGAAGGTTTTCGCCTGCTGAAAGTTATTCTGATGGTAGTTGTTCAGTGCGATCGCCTGGGCAGCGAAAGGGGAGAGCAGCAGCGCGACGGCGCAGATAATTTTGCGAGACATGTTGCGGAATTATTCTCAGTCGGTAAAAAAGTGCGGCAGGGTAGCAGAATGACGTCGCGAGCGGAATGGGAATAGCCTCAGGCTGGCGAATAGTCGCCCGGTTTTAGCAGGCTTTTGCAGCGCACGCAGCGGTATTCGCTTTCGCCGCGCAGCACGCGGTTGTGGCGGCGTACCGTGAGGTGATGCTGCTGGCATCCGCAGCGGTAGGGGAAGGTGGCGGCGCGCACCGAGGCGATTTCGAACTGATGGGTGCGACGCGCGGGCACGCCAAGCACCTCCTGCATCATCCACTTCCACTCTTTGCCGTGGGGCGGCACGCGGCCAAAGACTTTCCATACCAGCAGATGCGCCAGCTCGTGCGGCACCACTTCATCGACGAACGCCTGCTGGTTTTCCAGCAGCAGCACCGGATTGAGGCGAATTTCCCACTTTTCCAGCCAGGCGGTGCCTGCCGCCGTGCCGCGCTGCTGATAGACCAGCGCCGGTTCGGCAAACGGGCGCTCCAGCCTGTCGCTGGCAAGCTGTAAAAAATGGCGCAGCGAGCGCATAACGGCCTGCTGGAGAGCGATGGGAAGTCGGGGCGTTTTCATGCCGGAAGCATAGGCGGCGCGGGCGAAGAACTCAATCAAATAAAAAAGGCGGGCCATAAGGCCCGCCTTCAGACGGCTAACAAACTCAAAACACGGGTGACAAGGACCGAAGAGCAAAGCGTCCCGCGCAAGGGACTGCGCGGGCCGAGCCGCCATGGATGGCGCTTTTGCGTCTTTGCGATCGGGCCTTGTCACCCGTGTCCGCACATTGCTAACCGCTTCAGGCGGGCCTTTTGGCCCGCCTGAGTAACTTAGTTGTTTGAACCGATATCGCGCAGTTTCTTGCCGGACATCAGGTTGCGCTCGATGTGCTCCAGCGAAACGTTTTTGGTTTCCGGAATCAGCATCAACGTCAGCACAATGAAGAAGACGTTCAGCAGCGCATAGACCCAGAAGGTGTTCGCGTTGCCCAGCGTATTCAGCATGGTCAGGAAGGTCGCGCCGACAATCATGTTGGCGATCCAGTTGGTCGCGGTCGAAACGGTAATACCGAAGTCGCGGCCTTTCAGCGGCTGGATTTCCGAACACAGCACCCAAATCAGCGGGCCGGCGCTCATGGCGAAGCCGACGATAAACATCAGCAGCATGGCGATAGCAAAGTACTGCGCGCCCTGCGAATGGATGCCCATATGCAGCATGGTGCCCAGCACGCCCATACCCGCCGCCATCACCAGGAAGCCCAGGATCAGCGTCGGTTTACGGCCCCAGCGGTCCACCAGACCGATAGCGATAAAGGTCGCCAGTACGTTGACCAGGCCAACGATAACGGTGCCCCACATCTGCTCGGTGGTATTGGTGAAGCCGGCGATTTCAAAAATCTTCGGCGCGTAGTACATGATGACGTTCATACCGGTGAACTGCTGCATCACCTGCAGCAGCACGCCGAGGAACACCGCGCGGCGGAAGTTGCTGTTGCTCTGGAACAGCTGCCAGCCTGACTGCTTGATCTTCAGGCTCTCGCGGATCTCTTCCAGCTCGCGTTTCGCCTGCTCGCTGGTGTCGCGCAGACGATCCAGCACGCGCTGGGCGTCGCGGAAATCGCCTCTGGCCGCCAGCCAGCGCGGACTGTTGGGCAGGAAGAAGACGCCCACCAGCAGCAGCACCGCCGGAATAGTGATGATGCCTAGCATCCAGCGCCAGTCGCCGGACGCGCTGAAGGCGGTGTCGGAGAGGTAGGCGCCGAGAATACCGATGGTAATCATCAGCTGATAGAGCGAAATCATCGAGCCGCGAATTTTTTCCGGCGCGATTTCCGACAGGTAAAGAGGCGCGGTGTAAGAGGCAACGCCGACGGCGAGACCCAGCACGACGCGTGCGACGATCAGCATTTCCGGATTCGGCGCCATGGCGGACCAGAGCGAACCGATAACGAACAGAATGGCGCCGGCCATCAGGCTCTTTTTACGACCGAGACGCGACGACATCCAGCCGGAGCCGACCGCGCCGACCGCTGCGCCAAACATCATGGAGCTAACGATCCACTCCTGCTGGTGTGCGGTAACGTTAAAGTCTTTGGCGATAAACGGCAGCGCACCTGCGATAACACCGATATCCAGTCCAAATAACAGCCCTGCGAGAGCTGCAAGAAAGCAGACAAACAAGGTCATTGCCTTGTTTGAGGTTCTGCTTTTGTGAGTGTTGCCAGGCATGTTGCCTCCGAGTTTATCCATCATTGTTGTTATCTAATGTTAAAAAACCTTTCTCGGGTAAAAAGTGAGGACGATCACGCTAATGTAATCGCTTACACACGCTGAAACCCTGAAATTCAGCATATTCAGCCCAAAAAGGTTAACTAACCAGTAAGGTATAGCACTTGTTAAGTTTCCGACATGGCGTCAATTATCGGCTATCAGAGGACGCTGAAAATAACGCATTTTCAGCCGAATAACCACGCAGGTTAAATCCTAAATAACAGATTAATAAAGCGTTTCAATTTGTAATCGGTAACACGCCGAGGCTTGACGAGTGTGAAAAGTGTAGTAGAGAAAAGGAAATGTGCTGAATGGGGCGGAAAGCGGAGAAAAAAGAGGCCAAAAAACAAGGCTCTCCCCTGCGACAGGGGAGAGCCTTGAGAGAGAAACCTTACAGGCCAGCAGCGTCGCGCAGCTGAGCAGCTTTGTCGGTTTTTTCCCACGGGAAGTGTTCGCGACCGAAGTGACCGTAAGCGGCGGTCTCTTTATAGATCGGCTGCAGCAGGTCCAGCATCTGAATCAGGCCGTAAGGACGCAGGTCAAAGAACTCGCGCACCAGCAGCGTCAGCTGTTCGGTTGAGATCTTCTCGGTGCCGAAGGTTTCCACCATGATGGAGGTCGGCTCCGCTACGCCGATAGCGTAAGAGACCTGAATCTCGCAGCGGTCGGCCAGGCCGGCGGCAACGATGTTTTTCGCCACGTAGCGCGCCGCGTAGGCCGCAGAGCGGTCAACCTTCGATGGATCCTTGCCGGAGAAAGCGCCGCCGCCGTGACGCGCCATGCCGCCGTAGGTATCGACGATGATTTTACGGCCGGTCAGGCCGCAGTCGCCCATCGGGCCGCCGATAACGAAGCGACCGGTCGGGTTAATGTGGTACTTGGTGCTGGCGTTGATCCACTCGGTCGGCAGCACCGGCTTGATGATCTCTTCCATCACCGCTTCGCGCAGGGTTGCCTGGTCGATATCTTCAGAGTGCTGGGTAGAGAGCACCACCGCGTCGATACCGACGATTTTGCCGCCGTCGTACTGGAAAGTGATCTGGCTTTTCGCGTCCGGACGCAGCCACGGCAGCGCGCCGTTTTTACGTACTTCAGACTGGCGCTGCACCAGACGGTGCGCATAGGTCACCGGTGCCGGCATCAGCACGTCGGTTTCGTTGGTGGCGTAGCCGAACATCAGGCCCTGGTCGCCCGCGCCTTGCTCCAGCGGATCGGTGCGGTCAACGCCCTGGTTAATGTCGGGCGACTGCTTGCCGATGGCGCTCAGAACGGCACAGGAGTTGGCATCAAAGCCCATATCGGAATGGACATAACCGATTTCACGTACGGTATTGCGGGTAATCTCTTCGATATCGACCCATGCGCTGGTGGTGATTTCACCGCCGACCAGCACCATACCGGTTTTAACGTAGGTTTCGCAGGCCACGCGCGCTTTGGGATCCTGCTCGAGGATGGCGTCCAGCACGGCGTCAGAAATCTGGTCGGCGATTTTATCAGGATGTCCTTCTGATACGGACTCGGACGTAAAAAGGTGTTTAGCCATTCTGTTCTTTACCTTACAAATGGTTTGAATTCGACTGCATAGCGTAAGTGAGATGAACTTACTTGACGCCCCTTCAGGCAAAGCCGCGAGCAGTTTTAGAAGTGTCAGTATGTCAGACGTAAAACGCCTGGATGTTAACCAGTTTAGATGGAAAACCATCTGGACGGCTATTTTAGGTTAAGGGGTGAACGAAATGCCAGCCCTTTTTCTGTTTCCGCATTTTTCGGAAAAGTAGCCGCTGGCAAAAAATCGTGACGCGGAACGGCGGCAAACCAGCGAAACGCTTTGCAATTTCGCCCGTCAGGCGGTATAAAACGCCGCTGCTGCCTGCAGCCATAAGGATGACGCCGCTGCGCGTAAGCCACTGTCAGAGCCTCTCTGACGTTCGCCCAGATTATTTCCACATGCCAAAACATGTGTGGAGGTGACAGAAGTAATGAACCACGCTCTCCTCTCTTGCGGTTCTCTGCGCTCAACGGGCGCGCTGGCGTACTCCTTTCCTGTCTTTTCTCCTCTTTTCCGACGAATCGCCTGTTGCGGTCATTCTCCCGACACGCGCGCCGGTTAACCTGTTTTTCCTTATTTACGCTACTGGCGATTGCACGTCAGTGAACGTCGTGATGCATTCGGGGTCCATTTACACGTAACGGGCCAGGGTGTTTTACACTTAGTTTTGTGCTTTTTTCACATTCCAACAGAATTCGAGGTTCGTGATGTCTGGCGACATGAAGACTATTAAGGGTTCGTCAGCCGGCGAACAGGGTGTGCTCCGCTCAATGCAGGAGGTTGCAATGAACGACCAGGATGCCAGCAAAATGCTGCGTACCTATAACGTTGCCTGGTGGGGCAATAACTACTACGACGTTAACGAACTCGGTCACGTCAGCGTCTGTCCGAACCCGGACGAGCCGACGCTGCGCGTCGATCTGGCGAATCTGGTGAAAGAGCGCGAGGCCCAGGGCCAGCGTCTGCCTGCGCTGTTCTGCTTTCCGCAAATCCTGCAGCATCGTCTGCGCTCGATTAACGCGGCGTTCAAGCGCGCGCGCGAATCCTACGGCTATCGCGGCGACTACTTCCTGGTCTACCCGATTAAGGTCAACCAGCATAAGCGCGTGATCGAATCGCTGGTCAACTCCGGCGAACCGCTGGGGCTGGAAGCGGGCTCCAAAGCGGAGCTAATGGCGGTGCTGGCCCACGCCGGCAAAACCCGCACGGTGATCGTCTGCAACGGCTACAAAGATCGCGAATATATTCGTCTGGCGCTGATTGGCGAAAAGCTCGGCCACAAAGTCTATCTGGTCATCGAGAAGATGACGGAAGTGCGCCTGGTGCTGGAAGAGGCCGAGCGTCTGAACGTGGTGCCGCGCCTCGGCATCCGCGCGCGTCTGGCGTCGCAGGGCTCCGGCAAATGGCAGTCGAGCGGCGGCGAAAAATCGAAGTTCGGCCTCTCGGCGTCGCAGGTGCTGCAGCTGGTGGAGATTATGCGCAACGCGGGCCGTCTCGACAGCCTGCAGCTGCTGCACTTCCACCTCGGTTCGCAGATGGCCAATATTCGCGACATCGCTACCGGCGTGCGCGAGTCGGCGCGTTTCTATGTCGAACTGGCGAAGCTGGGCGTCAACATCAAATGCTTCGACGTCGGCGGCGGTCTGGGCGTCGACTATGAAGGTACCCGCTCGCAGTCCGACTGCTCGGTCAACTATGGTCTTAACGAGTATGCCAACAACGTTATCTGGGCGATCGGCGATGCCTGCGAAGAGCACGGGCTGGATCACCCGACGGTAATCACCGAGTCGGGCCGCGCCGTGACCGCGCACCATACCGTGCTGGTTTCCAACATTATCGGCGTGGAGCGTAACGAGTTCATTACGCCGCAGGCGCCGGAAGAAGATGCGCCGCGCCCGATCCTCAGCATGTGGGAAACCTGGCAGGAGATGCACGAACCTGACGTGCGCCGTTCGCTGCGCGAGTGGCTGCACGACAGCCAGATGGATCTGCACGATATCCACACCGGCTACGCCTCCGGTACCTACGATCTGACGCAGCGCGCCTGGGCGGAGCAGCTTTACCTGAGCATCTGCCACTATATTCAGCAGCATCTCGACCCGAGCAACCGCGCGCATCGTCCAATTATCGACGAGCTGCAGGAGCGTATGGCGGACAAGATGTACGTCAACTTCTCGCTGTTCCAGTCGATGCCGGATGCCTGGGGCATCGATCAGCTGTTCCCGGTACTGCCGCTGGAAGGGCTGCATAAAAAGCCGGAGCGTCGCGCGGTGCTGCTGGACATCACCTGCGATTCCGACGGCACCATCGATCACTACGTCGACGGCGACGGCATCGCTGCCACCATGCCGATGCCGGAATACGATCCAGAGAATCCGCCGATGCTCGGCTTCTTTATGGTCGGCGCCTATCAGGAGATCCTCGGCAATATGCATAACCTGTTCGGCGATACCGAGGCGGTCAACGTCTACGCGCGCGCGGGCGGCGAAGTCGAGGTCGAGCTGTCGGACGAGGGCGATACCGTTGCGGATATGCTGGAGTACGTACAGCTGAATCCCGACGAGCTGATGACGCTGTTCCGTAATCAGGTCAAAGAGACCGATCTCGACGACGAGCTGCGCGCGCAGTTCCTGGAAGAGTTTGAAAGCGGCCTGTACGGCTACACCTATCTTGAAGATGAGTAAGTAACGCTTCATGCCGGGCCTCGTCAGGGGCCCGGTATTCTCTTCTCCCGCCTGAAATTCCCCTTTTTACCTGTTTTGTGAGCGTTATCACCGTTTCACGCCTGATTAAGCTTCGTAAAAGCCGTGTCCTAAAAAGGTGTTTTGTTTACCGCTGAATTTTTTAGGAAAAACGAGGCGTTAGCGTTGGCCTCTATTCGGTCGGGCGCGATTGTTAAATTTACAGCGTGTATAGCCTCTGTTTTTTAGGCTTATATATTATAAAATTTAAACATTATGCCTAAAGCTGAATTTATAAATGGCGTTTTTATTTGGCACCTTTTGGAAACCTGTGCGATTTTGGTTTCAAGTAAAACTTATCAGATAATGTGATGTTTGTTATGGCGAATTAAAATTATTTAGTAATAAAATCAAATGAGTAGAATATTTTAAATTCGTCAAGCCCGCCACAGCAATTAATTTATAGCATGTTTTATGATTTTTTATTTCTGAAAATCCTTTTCAATCACCGTAATTGATTGGTTTTGGCTATTGAATTTTCCACCGGGTTTGGCTTAAATCTATTTTTCAAAATGTAAGTTGTACGTTAGCATCAGGTTAAGGTGTTAAGAATCTTCTGTGTTTTCTTAACGTTCATATGAATTTTCCTGACATTTCCGTTGCTGTTTTCAGGTGGCTGACTTATCGGGTAGATCGGGTAGCAGCAGAATGGGTCGCCAACTAAATCTTCGTCAGCATTACACTTTTCTGCTTGACCCTGTTCACGCTCTGTCCGGAGAGGTGACGGCGTGGGAGCTGTTAACGCGCTTCACGCCGGACCGCGAAATGAATGTACTGGCGGATGCTGACAGCGGACACCGCCTGTTCGACTGCCTGCTTGAGGCGGAAAAATGGCAGCTTTTTCAGCTCCAGCTGGAACAGCTCGAGGCGCTTTATAAAGGCGGTTTCAGGGATATCATCAGCCTTAATGTCGACGGCGATATTATTCGCGGCGTTTTAAATAACGACGCGACGCAGCAAAAGCTCGATCGGCTACCCTTCTTGCGCCTGGAAGTTTCCGCCTTTTTTACCGAGCGCTATCGCGCCGCCGACCGCCTGCTGCTGCAAAAGCTGGCGGGTATTACCCCAGCGTTATTATGGCTGGATGATTTCGCGGCGGGCGGATCAACCTTATCAATGCTAACCAGCGGCCTGTTTGAATATGTCAAAACCAGCAGAGACTTCTTCTGGAAATATGGCAATGGCTATGCCTTCGATACGCTGCTTAATCATGTAAACGATTTCTGCAATGGCGTTATCGTTCAGGGCGTAGAGACAGAACGGCATCTCCAGCTGCTCGCGCGCAAACCGATTGTCGGTATGCAGGGCCATCACTGGAAAGCGCGCTATTTAGCGGATTTTATTGAGCAAACAGCAACAGCCTCACCATCCAGAGCGTTAAAAAAACAACAGGCCGCCATCGTCAGCCGCCCTAATTTTTTATGATATGCCGCCGGTTTCCGTTATTACGGCAACCGGCTAGCCCATTGTGGTTATTAGAAAAATAAAAGTGATTCCCTCACCAGGATAAAGACTCAACACGGCTCAGTGCGATTTCGTCAAGCGGATGGGATCGACAAAGAGGGGAGTGAATAGCACACAGCGTTATTCACGGATAAACCGGCATCTCTGGGTGCCGGGCATTTTTATGAATTCAATAACCTCAGTGGGATATACATAACATGAATAATATCTCAGTAACGCCTAAAGGCGGGACTATCGCCTCGCAGCTGAGTGGCAGCAGCGTCAATTTGTCCACTCCAAGTGTGATTAAACTCAATCTCAATCGATCTGACATTAAATCTTTCGCACGCAACGGCAATGATCTTGTTGTAACCACGAAATCTGGCGAAACGGTTGTTATTCATAATTTTTATGGCCCGGCAGGTGAAAGCGACCTGGTGCTGCAGGATGATAAGGGCGCGCTCTGGTGGGTAGAGAATCCCGGTGAGCAGGGTTTCCAGTACGTCTCGATCGACAGCACCGAAGGGCTGCTGGCGGATAACCTGACCAGCGACAACACTATCGCCGCCTTTGGTATCGGCGGCGCGGCGCTGGCGGGTATCGGCGCGCTGTTTGCTACTAACGGTGGTGGTGGTGGTGGTGGTGGTGGTGGCGGCGGCGATGCAGGCGGCACCGGCGGCGGAGATAACCCTGGCGGCGGCACAGGCGGTGGCAATACCGGCGGCGGCACAGGCGGCGGCGACAATGGTGGCGGCACAGGCGGCGGTGATACCACCGCGCCCGGCGCGGCGACCAATGTAGTGATTAACGACAGCGTCGGCGCCATTCAGGGCCCGATTGCCGCAGGCGGCATTACCGATGACAATACCCCGGTCTTAAGCGGAACCGCTGAAGCGGGCGCGACCGTCAGCGTTTACGACAACGGCACGCTGCTGGGAACCGCGACCGTCAATGCAGACGGCAGCTGGAGCTTTACTTCACCGGCGCTGGCGGATGGCCAGCACAGCCTGACGGTGACGGTCACCGACGCTGCAGGCAACACCAGCAGCGCCACCGATCCGCTGAACTTTACCGTCGATACCCTTGCGCCAGCGCTAACCGACGTGAGCGCCAGCAGCGATAATGGCGCGATCCTGACGCCTGTCGCCGCAAACGGCGCGACCAGCGACACAACGCCGACGCTGCAGGGAACCGCCGAAGCGGGCAGCACCGTCACCATTTCCGATAACGGCACCGTGCTGGGCACGGTTATCGTCGGCAGCGATGGGCGCTGGTCTTTCACTACCTCTACGCTGGGCGAAGGCAGCCATACTCTGAGCATTACCGCCGCCGATGCGGCAGGCAACGTTAGCCCGGCGACCACCTTGACCTTCACCGTTGATACCCTGGCACCGAATGCCGCCAGCAACCTGCAGCTGACCGATAACGTCGGCGACAGCCAGGGGCCGCTCGCTTCCGGCAGCTCGACCGACGACAATACGCCAGCGTTGAGCGGCCAGGCAGAAGCGGGCACTACCGTCAGCGTATATGACGGCGATACCTTACTCGGCACGGTCACGGTCGGCGCCGATGGCCTCTGGAGCTTTACCACGCCCGCCCTGAGCAACGGCAGCCATAGCCTGACGGCAACCGTCACCGATGCGGCAGGCAACGTCAGCGCGCCGACGGCGGCGATTGTAGTTAACGTCGCGGCGGATCTGCCGCCAGCGACCAGCTCGCTGGAGATCACCGACGACAGCGGCAGTACGCTGGTGCCGCTTTCCAATGGCGCTTCGACCGCAGACAGCACGCCGACCCTGAGCGGCCTGACCACCGCAGGCGCGCTGGTAACGCTCTACAACGGCGACACGATCATCGGCAGCGTCACCGCCGACGCCAGCGGTCAGTGGAATTTTACTCCCGCCGCGCTGGTGGATGGCACCTACGCCTTCCGCGCCGACACCACCAATGCGGACGGCAGCATTACCCCGTCGCCGGTGCTGACCATCACTATCGACACGCTGGCGCCAACCACGCCAGCCGATCTGCAGCTGACTAACGACAACGGCGCAGCGGTGGCCGCCGGCAGCGCGACAAACGATAATGCCCTGACGCTGAGCGGCAGCGCGGAACCGGGCAGCACAGTCACCGTGCGAGACGGCGACACGCTGCTGGGCACCGTTACTGCAGGCGGAGATGGCAGCTGGAGCTTTACTACGCCGGTACTGACGGACGGCAGCCATAGCCTGACAGCAACGGTAACGGATGCGGCGGGCAACGTGAGCGCGGCTTCCGCGCCGCTGAACTTTACCGTCGATACGCAGGCGCCGGAAGCGGTCAGCGGTCTGGTGGTCACTGACGACGTCGGCGACAGCACGGGTCCGCTGACGTCAGGCGCCACCACCGACGACGCGACCCCTGTTCTGAGCGGACAGGCGGAGCCCGATTCGCTGCTGACGATTTACGATAACGGCGTCGCCATCGGCAGCCTGACGGTCGGCACCGACGGCAACTGGAGCTTTACCACGCCGACGCTGAGCAACGGCGCGCACAGCCTGACGCTGACGCTGACCGATGCGGCAGGCAACGTTAGCGCGCCGACCGCGCCGTTCGATTTCACCGTGGCCGCAGGCGAACCGCCAGCGGCCAGCACGCTGGTGATCACCGACGACAGCGGCAGCGCGCCGGTGGATCTGGCCGACGGCGCCAGCACCCGCGACACCACGCCGGTGCTGAGCGGCGCGACCTTCGCCAACGCGCTGGTGACGCTCTATAGCGGCGATACCGTAATCGGCAGCGTCACTGCCGACATCAACGGCCAGTGGAGCTTTACGCCCGCCGCGCTGGCGGACGGCACCTACGATTTTCGCGCTGCCGTCACCGACGCCGCAGGCAACATCATCTATTCCGCCACCCAGGCGATTACTATCGACACTGTCGCGCCGACAGCGGCGGCGGACGTTACGCTGGCGGACGCCAGCGGCGATCCGATCGACGGCCTCACCAACAATAACGCGCCGGTGCTGAGCGGCACGGCGGAGCCGGGCAGCATCGTTACCGTCTCTGACGGCGGCACGCCGCTGGGCAGCGTTACGGTCGGCCAGGATGGCAGCTGGAGCTTCACCTCGCCAGCGCTTGCCGACGGCAGCCACAGCCTGACGGCGGTGGTGACCGATGCGGCGGGCAACGCCAGCGCGCCGAGCGCGCCGGCAAACTTTACCCTGGACACGCAGGCGCCGATCGCCGCGGCCGATCTGGCGCTCAGCAGCGACAGCAGCGGCGTCTCCGTGCCGGTCGCCGCAGGCTCTGCCACGGGCGACGCCTCCCCGGTATTGAGCGGCAGCGCCGAACCGGGCAGCATCGTGACCATTTCTGACGGCGACGCGGTGCTCGGTAGCGCCACGGTCGCGCAGGATGGCCGCTGGAGCTTTACCTCGCCTGCTCTGGATGACGGCAGCCACAGCCTGACCACTACCGTGACCGATGCGGCAGGCAACACCGGCCCGGCTTCGGCGCCGCTCTCCTTTACCGTTGATACACTCGCCCCGGAGGCGGCCACCGGCCTGGTGGTAACCGACGACGTGGGCGCCTCGCAGGGCGATCTCGCCTCGGGCGACACCACCGACGACAGCACGCCGACCCTGAGCGGCACGGCGGAGGCCAACGGCATCGTCAGCGTCTATGACGGCGATACGCTGCTTGGCACCGCCACGGCTGACGTTAACGGCAGCTGGAGCTTCACCACGCCGGCACTGAGCGACGGCCTGCACAGCCTGACCGTCACCGTCACCGATGCGGCAGGCAACGTCAGCGCGCCGACGACACCGTTCGATCTCACCGTTGACGCCGGCGTGCCGCCAGCCACCGCCTCGCTGGAGGTAACCGACGACAGCGGCAGCACCCTTGTGGCGCTGGCCGACGGCGACAGCACGCGCGACACTACGCCGGTGCTGAGCGGCCTGACCACCGCGGGCGCGCTGGTGACGCTCTATAACGGCGACGCGGTCATCGGCAGCGTCACCGCCGATGCGGCGGGCCAGTGGAGCTTTACGCCAGCGGCGCTGGACGATGGCAGCTACGCCTTCCGCGCCGACACCGCCAACGCGGACGGCAGCGTGACGTCCTCGCCGGTGCTGACCGTCACCATCGATACCGTCGCGCCTGCGACGGTCACGGACGCCGCCCTGACCGACGCTAACGGCGTGCCGGTAACAGGCGACGGCATCACCAATAGCCCTACGCCGGTGCTGAGCGGCACGGCGGAGCCGGGCAGTATCGTCACCGTTTCCGATGGCGACAATGTGCTGGGCACGACCACCGTCGCCCAGGACGGCAGCTGGAGCTTTACCACGCCGACGCTCGCCGAAGGCGGCCACAGCCTGACCGCCACCGTGACCGATGCGGCGGGCAACGTTAGCGCAGCTTCTACGCCGCTGACCTTTACTCTCGATACCTCCGCGCCGCTGACAGCGTCAGGCGTCACCGTGACGGATGACGTCGGCGATCGTCAGGGCGCGCTGGCGTCCGGCGACACCACCGACGACAGCACGCCGACCCTGAGCGGCACGGCGGAAGCCAATAGCGTCGTCAGCGTCTACGACGGCGACACCCTGTTGGGAACGGCCAATGCCGACGGCAGCGGCAGCTGGAGCTTTACCACGCCGGAACTGGCCGACGGCCTGCACAGCCTGACGCTAACCGTGACCGATGCAGCCGGCAACGTCAGCGCGCCGACGACGCCTTTCGACCTGACCGTGGCGGCCAGCCAGCCGCCTGTGACCCTGACGCTGGCGGTCGCTGACGACAGCAGCGGCGCGCCAGTGGATCTCGCTGACGGCGCCAGCACCCGCGACGCGACGCCGACGCTGAGCGGCCAGACCGCCGCCGGACTGCTGGTCACGCTTTACAACGGCGATACGGCTATCGGCAGCGTTACCGCCGACGCTAATGGCCTGTGGAGCTTTACGCCGCAGGCGCTGCCGGACGGCGACTACGCTTTCCGCGCCAGCGTCACCGACGCCGCGGGCAATATCACCGACTCCGCCACGCTGACGATCGCCATCGACACCGCGGCGCCAGCAACCGCTACCGACATTGCGCTGGCGGATGAGAACGGCGATCCCATCGGCGGTCTCACGAACAACAACGCGCCAGTACTGAGCGGCACGGCAGAGGCGGGCAGCATCGTCACCGTCTCTGACGGCGGCACGGTGCTGGGCAGCGTCACGGCCGCTCAGGACGGCAGCTGGAGCTTCACCTCGCCGGTTCTCGCCGACGGCAGCCACAGCCTGACGGCAGTGGTGACCGATGCGGCAGGCAACGCCAGCGCGCCGACTGCGCCAGCAACCTTTACTCTGGATACGCAGGCGCCGGTCGCCGCAACCGATCTGGCGCTCAGCAGCGACAGCAGCGGCGTCTCCGTGCCGGTCGCGGCAGGCGACACCACCAGCGACGCTACGCCTGTGCTGAGCGGCAGCGCCGAACCGGGCAGCATCGTGACTATTTCTGACGGCGACGCGGTGCTCGGTAGCGCCACGGTCGCGCAGGATGGCCGCTGGAGCTTTACCTCGCCTGCTCTGAATGACGGCAGCCACAGCCTGACCACTACCGTGACCGATGCGGCAGGCAACACCGGCCCGGCTTCGGCGCCGCTCACCTTTACCGTTGACGCCACTGCGCCAGAGGCGGCCACCGGCCTGGTGGTAACCGACGACGTGGGCGCCTCGCAGGGCGATCTCGCCTCGGGCGACACCACCGATGACAGCACGCCGACCCTGAGCGGCACGGCGGAGGCCAACGGCATCGTCAGCGTCTATGACGGCGACACGCTGCTCGGCACCGCGACGGCAGATGCCAGCGGCAACTGGAGCTTCACCACACCGGCACTGAGCGACGGCCTGCACAGCCTGACCGTCACCGTCACCGATGCGGTCGGCAACGTCAGCGCGCCGACGGCACCGTTCGATCTCACCGTTGACGCTGGCGTGCCGCCAGCCACCGCCTCGCTGGTGGTGACCGACGACAGCGGCAGCACCCTTGTAGAGCTGGCTGACGGCGCCACCACGCGCGACACCACGCCGGTGCTGAGCGGCCTGACCACCGCGGGCGCGCTGGTGACGCTCTATAACGGCGACGCGGTCATCGGCAGCGTCACCGCCGATGCGGCCGGTCAGTGGAGCTTCACGCCAGCGACGCTGGAGGAGGGCAGCTACGCCTTCCGCGCCGACACCGCCAACGCGGACGGCAGCGTGACGCCTTCGCCCGTCCTGAATATCACCATCGACAGCGTCGTGCCGGATGCGGTCAGCGGGCTGCAGCTGAGCAGCGACGCCAGCGGCGCGCTGGTGCCGGTCACCACGGGCGCGACCAATGATACGACGCCTGTGCTGAGCGGCACGGCGGAGGCGGGCAGCATTGTCACCGTTTCCGACGGCGGCAACGTACTCGGTAGCGCCGCCGTTGGTCCAGACGGCAGCTGGAGCTTTACCACGCCTGCGCTGAGCGAGGGCGCTCACAGCCTGAGCGCCACCGTGACCGATGCGGCGGGCAACGTCAGCAACGCCTCCGCGCCGATCACCTTTGACGTCGACAGCACGCCGCCGGCGGCGATCGTCGATCTGGTGTTGAGCGATAGCCGCGGCGGCACGCTACAGCCGATAGGGGCAGGCGGCTTCACCAGCAGCACCACGCCAACCCTGAGCGGCAGCGCTGAACCGGGCAGCATCGTTACCGTCACCGACGGCGAGCAGGTGCTGGGCAGCGCGACGGTCAACGCCGACGGCAGCTGGAGCTTTATCAGTCCGGCGCTGGGCGAGGGCGGACACAGCCTGACCGCCACGGTAACCGATTTAGCGGGCAACAGCGGCTCGGCCTCCGCGCCGCTGGCCTTTAACGTAGATACCGTCGCGCCTGCGGCGGTGAGCAACCTGGTGGTCACCGACAACTATGGGGATGCCACAGGCCAGCTCGCCTCGGGCGACACCACGGACGATCGCACCCCGACCCTGAGCGGTCAGGGCGAACCAAACGCGCTGGTGACGATTTATGACGGCCAGGTCGTGCTGGGTTACACCACCGTCGACACTGACGGCAGCTGGAGCTTCACCACGCCGACCCTGAGCAGCGGCGCGCACAGCCTGACGACCACTCTCACCGATCCAGCAGGCAACGTCGGCCCGGCGTCTGATGCCTTCGCGCTCACCGTTGACGGCACGCTGCCGCCAGCGAGCACGCCGCTGGAGGCGGTCAATGAAACCGGCTCTACCGTCGCGCCGCTGATCGACGGCGCCACGACCAATAACGACAGTCCGGTGCTGAGCGGCCTCGCCGATCCGAACAGCGTGGTTACGCTCTACGACGGCCAGACGCTGATAGGCAGCACCACGGCTGACGGCAGCGGCCAGTGGTCTTTCCGGCTCTTTTCGCTGTCGAACGGCCTGCACGCTTTCTATGCCACCATCGTCAGGCCTGACGGCGCGACCACCAACGCCGGTCCGCTGAATATCACCGTCGATACCCTTGCGCCGAGCGCGGCCGATAACCTGCAGCTTACCGGCGACAACGGCAGCACCAGCACGCCGATCGGCGACGGCAGCGCTACACGCGACGTCTCGCCGGTACTGAGCGGCACGGGCGAGCCGGGCAGCACCATCTCTGTTTCCGACAACGGCAACCTGCTGGGCACCGCCACGGTCGATAATAACGGCAACTGGCGCTTTGCTACGCCGGCGCTGGCGGAAGGGCCGCACAGCCTGACCACCACCGTTACCGATATCGCTGGCAACGTCGGCCCGGCTTCCGCGCCGCTGAGCTTTACCGTCGATACCACACCGCCAGCCGCCGCCAGCAATCTGGTAGTGACTGACGACGTTGGCGGCAGTCAGGGGCCGTTGGCTTCCGGCGACACCACCGATGACAACACCCCGACGCTGAGCGGCCAGGCGGAAGCGGGGGCGCTGGTCAACGTTTACGAAGGGGACGTGCTGCTGGGCAGCGCCGTCGCTGACGGCAGCGGCAACTGGAGCGTCACCACCATCGCGCTGAGCAACGGCAACCACAGCATGACGGTGAGCGTCACCGACGCGGCGGGCAACGTCAGTCTGGCGACGCCAGCCTTTAACCTGAACATTCAGGCGGGTCTGCCGCCGGCCACCGTCTCGCTGGAGGCGATTGACGACAGCGGCAGTCCGCTGCTGCCGCTGGCCAACGGCGCCAGCACGCAAGACACCACGCCGATCCTTAGCGGCCTGGCCACGGCAGGCGCGCTGGTGACCCTCTTCAGCAACGGTGACGCGCTGGGCAGCGTCACCGCCGACGCCAACGGGCAGTGGAACTTCACGCCTGCGGCGCTGGCGGATGGCACCTACACCTTCATCGCCAGCTATACCGACGCGACCGGCAACCTGATTGAGTCTACGCCGCTGACGCTGACCATCGATACCGTTGCGCCGACTGCGGCGGCAGACATCGCGCTGACCGACGCCAACGGTGACCCGGTAGGCACGGATGCGCCGACCAGCAACACTACGCCGACGCTGAGCGGCAGCGCTGAACCGGGCAGCATCGTGACGGTTTCCGACGGCGTCCAGGTGCTGGGCACAACCACGGCAGGCACCGACGGCAGCTGGAGTTTCACCACGCCGACCCTGTCCGATGGCGATCACAGCCTCACCGCGGTGGTCACCGATGCGGCGGGTAACGCGAGTCCCGCCTCTGCACCTGTCGCCATCACCGTCGACACATTACCGCCATCCTTGCCGGCGGATGTAGTGCTGAGCAATGACGGCGCGCCGATCGCGTCCGGTAGCCTGATTAATAACGCCACGCCGGTCATGAGCGGCAGCGCCGAGCCGGGCAGCATCGTTACCGTTTCCGACGGCGACACGCCGCTGGGCAGCGTAACGGTGGGCAATGACGGCAACTGGAGCTTCACTACGCCGACGCTGGGCGAGGGCGACCATAGCCTGAGCGCGGTGGTTACCGACGCGGCGGGCAACAGCAGCAGCGCCACAACGCCAGTGCTGGTGAGCGTCGATACGGTTGCGCCGACCGCAGCAGGCGATCTGCTGCTCAGCAGCGATCAGAGCGGCGCCCCTGTACCAATCACCGGCACCGTCACCAACGATCCGACGCCGGTATTGAACGGCACCGCCGAAGCGGGCGGCTTTGTCACCGTTTACGACGGTGACACGGTGCTTGGCTCCGCGACGGTAGGCAGTGACGGCAGCTGGAGCTTTACCGCGCCAGCCCTGAGCGAAGGGGATCATAGCCTGACGGCCGTGGTGACCGACGCGGCGGGCAACGCCGGTCCGGCATCGGAAGCGGTCGCCATCACCGTTGATACCACGCCGCCAGCCGTAGCAGCCGACCTGCTGCTCACTGATGAAGGCGGCACGGCTATCGCCGCAGACGGCCTGACCAACAGCGACGCGCCGGTGTTAAGCGGCACCGCCGAAGCGGGCAGCCTGATCACCGTCTCTGACGGCGACCAGGTGCTCGGCTCGGTCACCGCCGCTGATGACGGCAGCTGGAGCTTCACTTCGCCGCAGCTTGACGACGGTTCGCACAGCCTGAGCGCCACCGTGACCGATTCGGTGGGCAACGTCAGCGCGCCAACCACGCCGCTGAACTTCACGGTAGACACGCTGCCGCCGGCGGCCGCGCTCGGCCTGATGCTGGTTGACGATCAGAGCGGGGCGACGATCCCGGCAAACGGCGCGACCAATGACACGACGCCGGTGCTGAGCGGCACGGCGGAGCCAGGCGGGGTCGTCACCATTTTTGACGGCGCGACCGAACTGGGTTCCGTGGCGGTGGATGCGGTCGGCAACTGGAGCTTTACCTCCCCGGCGCTGGCGGCGGGCGATCACAGCCTGACCGCCACCGTCACCGATGCCGCCGGCAATACCGGGCCAGCGTCGGCGGCCTATCTCTTCACCGTCGATCTGACACCGCCTGCGGCGGCGACGGATCTGGCGCTCACTAACGACGCCAGCGGCACGACCATTGCAGCGGGCGGCCAGACCAATGACACCACGCCGGTACTGAGCGGCACCGCTGAGGCGGGCAGCACGGTTACCGTTTCCGACGGCACCACGGTGCTGGGCACGGCCACGGTCGGCGGCGACGGCAGCTGGAGCTTCACCGCGCCGACCCTGAGCGAAGGCGCGCACAGCCTGAGCGTGGTGGTGACGAACGCCACCGGCAACAGCAGCGCGCCGTCTGAGGCGATCGGCTTTACCGTCGACACCGCCGCGCCTGCGGCAGCGACCGCACTGCTGCTGACCAACGATGCCAGCGGCGTCGTCATTGCGGCAGGCGGCGCGACCAACGACGCAACGCCGGTGCTGAGCGGGACGGCGGAGCCGGGCGGCACGGTCACTGTCTCTGACGGTACGGTCGTGCTAGGCACGGCCACCGTCGGCGCTGACGGCAGCTGGAGCTTTACGTCGCCAGCGCTGGGCGAAGGCGCGCACAGCTACACCACCGTAGTGACCGATGCGGCGGGCAACGTCGGACCTGCGTCGGAAGCCCTGGGCTTCAGCGTGGATACCACTGTTCCTGCGCTGGCCGACAACGTGCTGGTTAACAACAACAACGGCCTGACGCTGGTGCCGATTGTGGACGGCAGCACCACCAACGACGCCACGCCGGAGCTAACCGGCACGGCCGAGGCGGGCAGTGTCGTCACCGTTTATGACGGCGACCAGGCGATCGGCTCCGTCTCCGTAGGACCGGAGGGCAGCTGGAGCTTTACCACGCCGACGCTGGCGAGCGGGCCGCACAGCCTGAGCGTGAGCGTTACCGACGCGGCGGGCAACAGCAGCGGCACGACTCCGCCTGTTGGCTTTACCATCGATACCGCCGCGCCTGAGGCCGTTACCGGGCTGACGCTCACCAACGATCTTACCGGCGCGACCATCCCAGACGGCGGCCTGAGCAACGACAACACGCCGGTGCTGAGCGGCAGCGCCGAAGCAGGCAGCATCGTTACCGTGCTGGACGGCACGGCGGTACTCGGCAGCGCCACCGTGAATGACGACGGTAGCTGGAGCTTTACCGCGCCGACGCTCAACGACGGCGCGCATAGCCTGAGCGCCGTGGTAACAGATGCGGCCGGCAACGTCAGCCCGGCCAGCAGCGCCATCGCGCTGAACGTCGATACCCAGCCGCCTGCGGCCGTAACCAGCCTGGCGCTGAGCAACGACAGCGGCGCAACGCCAACGGCTATTCCGGACGGCGGCCTGACCGATGACAACACGCCGGTGCTGAGCGGCCTCTCTGAGGCGGGCGGCACGGTCGCCATCTATAATGGCACCACGCTGCTGGACAGCGTAGCGGTCAACGCCGACGGCAGCTGGAGCTATACCCCGGCTGCGCTTAGCGACGGCACCTATACCTTTACCGTGACGCCTGTCGATGCGGCAGGCAATGTCGGCGCCGCCGCCGCTATCAGCGTGGTTATCGACGCCACCGCGCCGGCAACGGCGGCGGATATCGCCCTCACCAGCGATAACGGGGCGGCAACGGCGATCGTCGACGGCGGCATTACCAGCGACAGCACGCCGCTGATGAGCGGCAGCGGCGAAGCGGGCAGCATCGTCACCGTTTATGACGGCGCCCTTGCGCTCGGCACTACCACGGTCGGCGCCAACGGCCTGTGGAGCTTCTCGCTGCCGACGCTGAGCGACGCCGCGCACAGCCTGACGGTGACCCTCACCGATGCGGCGGGCAACACCAGCGCGCCTTCAGCGGCGATCGGGTTTACCGTTGACACCCTGGCGCCGGACGCGTCTGCGCTGACGGTCAGCAGCGACAACGGCCCGGAAACGGTGGTGCTGACGCCGAACGCCGCCACCAGCGACAACACGCCGGTGCTGACGGGAACGGCAGAGGCCAACAGCCTGGTCACCCTTTATGACGGCGACGTGGTGATCGGATCGGTCACTGCAGACGACCAGGGCGCATGGACCTTTACCTCGCCTGCGCTGGCGGACGGCAGCCATGCGCTGAGCACCACGGTGACCGACGAGATCGGCAACGTCAGCGCGCGTTCTGAAGCCTTTACCTTTGTGGTCGACGTGACGCCGCCGGAACCGGCAGGCGCGCTGACGGTGCGCAACGACGGCGGCACGAGTATTGCCGACGGCGGCATCACCAATGACAGCACGCCAGCCATCAGCGGTACGGCAGAGGCGGGCACGCTGGTTACCGTTTACGACGGCACCACGGCGGTCGGCTCGGCAACGGCGGACGGCAGCGGGGCATGGAGCATTACGCCAGCGCCAGCGCTCTCCGACGCTGCGCATACGCTGAACGTCACGGTAACTGATGCGGCGGGCAATATCAGCTCCACCTCCTCCATCACCCTGACCGTGGATACCACGCCGCCGCAGCCGGTGGCGACCTTTGATATCTATGATACCAACGGCGCGACGCCGGTGTTGATCGCCAACGACGGCTATACCAACGACGATACGCCGGTGCTGCGCGGCACCGCCGAGGCGGGCGCTACGGTCAATATCTATGAGGGTGACACGCTGCTCGGCACCGCTACGGTGAACCAGAGCGGCGTCTGGCGCTTCGAGACCGGCACGCTGACCGACGGGCAGTATACCTTTACCGTATCGGTCACCGACGCGGCAGGCAACGTCAGCACCGAGGCGCAGCCCTACACCATTAACGTCGATCTCACGCCGCCTGCGGCCATCGCCGATCTGGCGGTGAGCGACGATGCGGGCGCCACCAACGGCCCGCTGGCTAACGGCGCGGTCACCGACGACAACACGCCGACGCTGAGCGGCACGGCGGAGGCGGGCAGCGTCGTCAGCGTCTATGACGGCGACACGCTGCTGGGATCGGTAACGGCGGGCGCCGGTGGCGCATGGAGCTTTACCACCGGCGCGCTGAGCAACGGTCCGCACAGCTTTACCGTTACGCAGACCGATGTAGCAGGCAACGTCGGCGCGGCGAGCACGCCATTCGCTATCACCATTGAGAATGGTCTGCCGCCGACTTCCAGTACGCTGCAGCTTACCGACGACAGCGGCAGCACGCTGGTTAATCTGGCCAACGGCGCCTCTACCAGCGACACCACGCCGGTATTGAGCGGTCAGGCGACCGCCGGCGACGTGATTACCATCGCTGACGGCGGAACCACGCTGGGCAGCGTCACCGTCGGCGCTGGCGGCGTATGGACCTTTACGCCAGCGGCACTGGCGGAGGGGGCGCACAGCTTCACCATTACCACGGTAGATGCCACAGGAAACCCTGGCGCGTCGGCTGGCCCGATCGCCATTACCGTCGATACCACGGTGCCGACCACCGCCACCGATCTGCTGCTGACCAACAACAACGGCACCACGGCGGTGGAGATCGCCAACGGCACCGCCACCAACGACAACACGCCGCAGCTGAGCGGCACCACCGAAGCTGGCGCGCTGGTCACCGTCTATGACGGCGACACCGTCATCGGCTCGACTACAGCGGGAGCAGGCGGCGCATGGAGCTTCGTCTCGCCGCTGCTGACCAACGGTCCGCATGCGCTGAGCGTGACGGTAACGGATGCGGCGGGCAACCTGAGCGATCGCTCCGCCGCTATCGCCTTCACCGTGGATACCATCGCGCCAGCGACGGCCGCGAATCTGACGATCACCAACGACGCCACCAATACGGCGATACCGAACGGCGGCTTCACCAATGACGACACGCCGGTGGTCAGCGGCACTGCCGAGGCGGGCAGCCTGGTGACTATCTATGACGGCGCCACGGCGCTCGGATCCGTTACGGCTGACGCTGGCGGCAGCTGGCGCTTCGTCTCCCGCGCGCTGGCACAGGGCACCCATACGCTGAGCGCTCGCGTCACCGACGCGGCGGGCAACGTCAGCGTGCCGTCCGGCACCGCGACGGTAGTGGTCGACACCGCGCCGCCAGCGCCGGTAACCCTGACCGCCAGCAACAACAACGGCGCGACGGCGACGCCGATCGCCAGTAACGGCACCACTAACGACAGCACGCCAGTGCTGACGGGGACGGCGGAGGCGGGCAGCCGCATCTTTATCTCCGACGGTAACACGGTGCTGGGCAGCGTTACGGCGGGCAGCAACGGTCAGTGGAGCTTTATCACGCCGACGCTGGCCGACGGCCCGCATACCCTGAGCGTGACCGCCACCGATGCGGCAGGCAACACCAGCGAAGCCGCGCTGCTGACGCTGACGGTCGCCACCGCCGCGCCAGCGCCGGTCGCCGACCTGACGGTTAACGATAACGTCGGGGCGACGCAGGGCAACCTGGTGAACGGCGCGGTCACCGACGACAACACGCCGACCCTCAGCGGCACCACCGGCGCAGGCAATATCGTGGCCGTGTACGACGGCGCTACGCTGCTCGGCACGGTGACGGCGGGCGCCAATGGCGCATGGAGCTTCACCACCGGCGCGCTGAGCAACGGCGCGCATACTCTCAACGTAACGGTGACCAACGCGGCTGGCAACACCAGCGCCGCGACGCCGTTTACCCTGACGGTGGATACCGTCGCGCCAGCCGCATCGACGCTGGTGGTCACCAACGACGCCGCCAACGTGACGGTGCCGAACGGCGGATCGACCAACGACAACACGCCGGTGCTGAGCGGTACGGCGGAAGCGGGCAGCACCGTCACGGTGTATGACGGCGCGACGGCGCTGGGCACCGTGACCGTCGGTACAGGCGGCGCGTGGAGCTTTACCTCGAGCCTCCTCGCCGAAGGCGCGCATGCGCTGCGCGTGACGGTGACGGATCCGGCAGGCAACGTTAGCGGCTCCACCACGGCCAGCATTGTGGTGGACACCACGCCGCCAGCGGCTGTTACCCTGACGGCAAGCAACAATAACGGCACCACGCCGGTGCCGATCGCCAGCAACGGCAGCACCAACGACAGCACGCCGGCGCTCACCGGTAGCGCCGAGGCGGGCAGCCGCATCACCATTACCGACGGTACCACGGTGCTGGGCAGCGTAACGGCGGGCAGTAACGGTCAGTGGAGCTTCGTCACGCCGACGCTGGCGGACGGAGTTCATACCCTGAGCGTCACCGCCACCGATGCGGTCGGCAACACCAGCTCGCCGACCACGCTGACGCTGACCGTGGATACCACGGCGCCAGCAGCGGTCACCGATCTGACGGTGAGCGATAACGTCGGAACTATTCAGGGCAACCTGACGAACGGCGCTGTCACTGACGACAATACGCCAACGCTGAGCGGCACGGCGGAAGCGGGTGCTATCGTGGTGATCTTTGACGGCACCACGGCGCTCGGTTCAACCACGGCGGGCGCCAACGGCGCGTGGAGCTTCACCACCGGCGCGCTGAGCAACGGTGTGCATCCGCTGAGCGTGACGGTGCGCGACGCGTTAGGCAACACCAGCGCCGCCTCCGCCACGGTTTCCGTTACCGTGGATACGGTGGCGCCAACTGCCTCGACGCTGCAGGTCGTCAACGACATCACCGGCACGGTGGTGGCGAACGGCGGGTCGACTAACGACAACACGCCGACTCTGAACGGCACGGCGGAAGCGGGCAGCCGCGTCAGCATTTTCGACGGCGGCACGCTGCTGGGCACAGCAACGGCGGGCGCCAGCGGCGCGTGGAGCTTCACCACCAGCGCGCTGACGCAGGGCACCCATCCGTTGAGCGTGACGGTGACCGATCTGGCGGGCAACGTCAGCGGTTCGACGGCGGCCACAGTGATTGTCGATACCACGGCCCCAGCGGCGGTCACGGCGCTGACGGTGAGCAACAACAATGGCAGCACGCCGGTGACTATTCCTAACGGCGGCGTTACCAACGACAACACTCCGCTGCTGAGCGGCAGCGGCGAAGTCGGCGCGCGGATTAGCGTCTATGAGGGCGCCACGCTGTTGGGCACCGCCACGGTGGGCAGCAACGGGCAGTGGAGCCTGATTAGCCCGACGCTGGCCAGCGGTCCGCACACGCTGACCGTTACCGCGACCGATGCGGCAGGCAACGTCAGTCCGGGCGTTAACGCCACCCTGACCATCGATACCACGGCGCCGGCGGCCAGTACGCTGGTGATCACCAATGACTCGGTGACGCCGACCGTCACGGTACCGAGCGGCGGGGCGACGCGCGACACCACGCCGGTGCTGAGCGGCACGGCGGAAGCGGGCGCAACGGTGAGTATCTTTGACGGTACGACGCTGTTGGGCACGGCGATCGCAGGCAACAGTGGCGCCTGGAGCTTCACCACTTCTACCCTGACGCAGGGCGTCCATCCGCTCAGCGTGACGGTGACGGATCCGGCAGGCAACGTCAGCGGCACCACGACCGCGAACGTCACCATCGACAGCGTGGCGCCGACGGCGGTCACTGGACTGGCGATTAATTCGGCGGGCACCACGTTAACCGGTAGCGGGGAAGCGGGCGCGACGGTGACGGTACGCGACGCGGGCGGCAACGCCATCGGCAGCGGCACCGTGGCGGCCAACGGCAGCTTCTCGCTGACGCTGACCACCGCCCAGACCACTGGCGCCTCGCTGTCAGTCACTCAGGCCGACCGCGCGGGCAACGTATCGCCCGCCGCAACGGTGCTGGGCGCTATCCGCGTGGTGGCGGCCAATGACACCACCGAAGTGGATTACGCCACCCAGACCGGCACCATCACCAACGCCAATACCAGCACCAGCGGCGTGGCGTTGTTGAGCGCTAACCTGGGCAGCACACTATCGCTCGGCGTATTGCAGAGTGCGGGCGCCTATCAGTTCAGCGTCGGCGCAGGCGACACCCGTACGGTGACGCTGCACGCCTCGGCCACCAGCCTGGTGGCGCTGACCTCGACCTATACGCTCTACCTCTATCAGCAGCAGGCGAATGGCACATGGGTGGTGAAATCGAGCAATGCCAACTACATCTCGACCTTCCTGACGATCGGGACGCAGACGGGCGGTAACGTCACCTATAGCAACCTTGGCACCGGCAACTACGCGGTGCTGCTGGGTACCAGTACTGGCGCAAGCGTCCTGCCTGCCACCACCGTTACCACGACGTCAGATATCACCACCCTGGCGGTGACGGTGGCGGCGACCGTAACGGGCAACCTGCTGGCGAACGACACCAGCTCGGTGGCCGGCACGATTCCGGCAGGCACGCAGGTGACCACGGTAGGCAGCAGCGCCATCTCAGCGACCGGTAATACGGTGATCAACACCACCTACGGCACCCTGACCATCGACGCCAGAGGTAACTACACCTATGCGCTGAAAGCGGGTCTGGATGTCGATACGGTGCCAGCCACGGATGTGTTCACCTACTCGGTGCGCGACGCCGGCGGCGCGGTGACCTCAGCCACCCTGACCGTGAACCTGCACAACGGCCCAGCGGCGGCGCTCTTCTCGGTAAACAGCCTGTTTGCCGAAGCGCACGTCGATGACGGCACCGCGGCGAGCGGCAGCATCTACGGCGACAGCAGTGCGGTCCACACCGGCGCGCTGAGCATCACCAACGAGGCGGGTCTGACCACCGCCGTCAGCAGCACGGGCATCACGCTGGTGGCGGGCGACTACGGCACCCTGAGCATCTCTGCCGACGGTCACTACACCTACACCCTGAACTCAGCGGTTAACGTGCAGGATATCGCGCATAAAGAGGTGTTCAGCTATAGCCTGGCGGCAGCCGACGGCACCATTACCACCAACAGCTTCACCATTGACCTGCATCCGCTTATTACCGGAACCGCAGGGGCGGACGCGCTGACCAGCAGCGCCTACGACGACACCATCACTGCCGGAGCGGGCGCCGATACCCTGGTGTATCACCTGCTCAACAGCGCGGATGCCGTCGGCGGCAACGGGCATGACACCTGGACCGATTTCTCTGTCGCCAGCGGCGACAAGATCGATATCAGCAGTCTGCTCGTCGGCTGGAACGACGCGACCAGCAACGTCAACGACTTCGTGAAGGTAGATCATACCGCCGATGGCAATACCGTTCTGTCGATCGACCGCGACGGCACCGGTACCGCCTACAGCAGTACGCAGCTGGTCACGTTGGAAGGGGTTAACGTTTCACTGGAGGAGCTACTGCAACAGCCGCACCAGAATCACACGGTCTGATCGCCGTGATGTCTGGCAGGGAAGCATTATCGGGCGCAGGGATGCGCCCCTTTCTCTAACTGACGAGTGGAAAACGATGGATCGGATGCAATCAAGCGCAACATATCGCCGTTCTTTTAAGCTCAGCGTTCTCTGTGCTGGCATCGCTTTTTTTACAACTTCCTCCTCTCTGGCGGCCAGCAGCGACCTGATGCAGTCGGCCAGCCAGATCACCGCCACCGGCCTGGCGCAACAGCAGGATCTCCCTTCATTAACCGGCGAAAGCGCCGAGCCGGCGCTGGCGCGCGTGCCCGACTCCCTGACCATCAATCAGGCGGTGCAGCGGGCGATCCAGTGGCATCCCGATATCGCCGAAGCGGTAGGCAGACTGCTCGAGCAGGCGGATCAGGTGGACGTGGCGAAAGCCAAATACTATCCGCAGATCAGCGGCGGCATGAATAACGGTTACAGCAACAGCTACAGCGAGAAGGGCTACAGCCCCTCGTTCGTGCTGTCGGTCTCTCAGATGCTCTATGACTTCGGCAAGGTCAGCAGCTCGGTGCGCTCCGCCGAGGCGGGCGTCGCCCAGCAGCAGGCCAACGTGCTGGTGAGCATCGACACCGTCGCGCACGACACGGCCGCGGCGCTGGTGCAGGTGCAGGGCTATCAGCAGCTGGTGAAGATCGCCCAGGAGCAGCTATCGGCGCTGATGAAAATCGGCGATCTCGCGCGTCAGCGCAACAATGAAGGCGCCGCCTCGCTCTCCGACGCCACGCAAACCGACGCGCGTATCGAAGGGGCGCGCACCGTGCTGACGCAGTATCAGGCCAACCTCGACCGCTGGCGCGCCACGCTGGCGACCTATCTCGGCTGGCCGCTGGTGAAAAAGGTCAGCGACGATTTTCCCGCCAGCCTGGCGCGTTCCTGTGACGCCGCGAAAAGCGACGACCGCACCATTCCGGCGGTGCTGGCCGCCTGGGCGCAGGCCAATGAGGCGCAGGCGAAGCTGGACAACGCCAACGCGCAGATGCTGCCCACTATTTCGCTGGAGCCGCAGGTGACGCACTACCTCAACAATCACTACGCCAGCAGCGAGACGCTGGATCGCACGCAATATTCCGCCTGGGTCAAAGTCGAGATGCCGCTCTATCAGGGCGGCGGCATGACCGCCAGCCGCAACGCCGCCGCCAACGCGTTGACCGCGGCCAACGCGGCGGTCAATTCGGCGCGGCTGAAGGCGCGCCAGCAGCTAAACGAATCGCAAAGCCAGTCGCAAAGCCTGGCGCTCAGCCTGGCGATTCAGGCGCGGCAGCAGCGGCTGGGGGAGAAAACCCAGGAGCTTTATCAGGATCAATATCTGCAGCTCGGCACCCGCCCGCTGCTCGACGTGCTCAACGCCGAGCAGGAGGTGTTCCAGACGCGCTTTACGCTGCAGCAAACCATCAGCCAGTTGCGCGCGCTGCAGCTCGACTGCCTTTACAGCACCGGCCATATGCGGTCGGCGTTCGCCCTGAATAATCAGCGGATCCAGTCCGTGGAGATCCAGCCATGACGCAAATGCAGCTTCCAGATTCGCCCGCCGGCAAGCCCGAGGGAGCCGAAGGCGGGGTGCCGCTCCAGGGCTGGGCGACAGCCATTATCCTGATCGCCGCGCACTATCGTCTGCCCTGTTCGCCGGGCATGATCCTCGCCGCCAGCGAGTGGCAGGGCAAACAGACGCGCGACAAGGCGTTGCGCCATCTGGCGCGCCAGGCGGGCATGTCGCTGCAGCTTTACCAGGATAATAAGTGGGAGATTAACCACTGGCGGCTGCCGCTGGCGGTGGAGCTGGCGGACGGCCAGGTCGGGGTCATCGTCAGCTTCGACGGCGAAGATGAGGTGCGGGTGCACTTCAGCGGCGACGAACAGCCGACGCCGCTGGCGCTCGGCACGCTGTTGCCCGACATCCGCTTCGCCGCCGCTTTTCGCCCGCTCACCGCCGCCAAAGACAGCCGCGTCGACCGCTATCTGAAGACCATTAAGCCCGACTGGCTGCGGCGCCTGGTGCTGCGCGATCTGCGTCCCTACGGCTACGTAATGCTGGGATCCTTCCTGATCAACCTGCTGGCGCTGGTGGGCATCATCTTCTCGATGCAGGTCTATGACCGGGTGATCCCGGCGCAGTCTTACCCTACGCTCTACGTGCTCTACGGCGGGGTAATTATCTCGGTGATCTTTACCTATATTCTGCGCGTCGGGCGCGATCACGTGACCGATCTGCTCGGCAAGCGCGCTGATATGCGCGTCTCCGATCGGGTGTTCGGCCATGCGCTGCGGCTGCGCAACAGTGCGATTCCGCGATCCACCGGCACCTTTATCTCTCAGCTGCGCGAGCTGGAGGCGATCCGCGAAATGGTGACCTCGACCACCGTCAGCTCGATCGTCGATATGCCGTTTTTCCTGCTGTTTATGCTGGTAATGGCGATTATCGCGCCGCAGCTGGCGTGGATCGCGCCGGTGGCGGTGATCCTGATGATCCTGCCCGGCGTGCTGAAGCAGAAAACGCTGGCGAGGCTGGCGCACCAGTCGCTGAAAGAGTCGACCCTGCGCAATGCGGTGCTGGTAGAGAGCGTGCAGGGGCTGGAGGATATCAAGCTGATGCAGGCGGAGGATCGCTTTCTGCAGCAGTGGAACAGCTATATCCGCATCACCGCGCAGTCCGGCGTGGAGATGCGCAAAGTGATGCACTCGCTGATCAGCTGGGGCGTAACGGTGCAGGGGCTGGTTTATGCCAGCGTGATCGTGATCGGCGCGCCGATGGTGATCAACGGCGACATCACCACCGGCGCTATCGTCGCGGCGTCGCTGCTCTCGTCGCGCATGATCGCGCCGATGGGCACCCTGTGCGGCGTGCTGGCGCGCTGGCAGCAGGTCAAGGCGGCGAAAACCAGCCTCGACGCACTGATGGCGCTGCCGGTCGAGAACAGCAAAGATGAAACCCGCATTCACTGCCCGGTGCTGTTCGGCCACTACCAGTTCAGCGAGGCGATGTTTCGCTACTACAGCGACTCCGCCACTATCGCGCTGCGTATTAAAAGCCTGACTATCAAGCCGGGCGAACGCGTCGCCGTGCTGGGGCGCAACGGATCGGGCAAATCGACGCTGCTGCAGGCGATGATCGGCGGCATGGATCTGGTGGGCGGCGAACTGCGGCTCGACAATCTGAGCCTGCCGCATATCGATCTCGCCGACGTGCGCCGCAACGTCGGCCTGATGACGCAGAACGCGCGGCTGTTCCACGGCACGCTGCGCGAAAACCTGACGATGGGCGCGGCGCACGCCAGCGACGAGGCGATCTTCGCCGCGCTGACGGTGAGCGGCGGCGCGGACTTTATTCGCCGGCTGCCGCTCGGTCTCGATCATCCGGTGATGGAGGGCGGCGTCGGGCTGTCCGGCGGACAGCGGCAGTCGGTGCTGCTGGCGCGCATGCTGCTGCGCGATCCCAATATCGTGCTGCTGGACGAGCCGACCGCCTCGCTGGACGATCACACCGAAAAAGAGTTTATCGAACGGCTCGGTCAGTGGCTCAACGGCCGCACGCTGGTGGTGGCGACACACCGCGCCGCCATTCTTGCGCTGGTAGATCGCGTGCTGGTATTAAAAGAGGGGCAGCTGGTGATGGACAGCCCGAAAGAGAGCGCGCTGCCGCCTGCGCGGCCGGCGCTCAATCGTCCGGAGGATCAGGCATGAGCGAGCTATCGACCAAACTGCGGCTGGTGGCGCCCGAAGCGGAGACCTCAGACGATCTTAACGGCGATCTGCGCTCGGAAGCCTACTACAGCGGCTCGGTGCGCCTGATCGTTATCAGTTTTTTCCTGCTGATGGCGGGTCTGATCTGGGCATGGTTCGGCGTGCTGGACGAGGTGTCGACCGGCACCGGCAAAGTGATCCCCAGCTCGCGCGATCAGGTGCTGAGCTCGCTGGAAGGCGGGATCCTCGCCGAACTTAACGTGCATGAAGGGGATCGGGTCGAGGCGGGGCAGATCGTGGCGAAGCTCGATCCGACGCGATCCGTCTCCAGCGTCGGCGAAAGCGCGGCGCGCTACCGGGCCGCGCTGGCGGCCAGCGCGCGGCTCTACGCCGAGGTGAACGATCAGCCTTTGCGCTTTCCCGACGAGCTGAAGGCCTTTCCCGATCTTATCGCCTCGGAAACCCGGCTCTATACCACCCGACGCGCGCAGTTAAAAGATGCGACGGCGCAGATCCAGCAGTCCCTCGGGCTGGCCAACCGCGAGCTGGGCATTACCCAGCGGCTGGCGAAAAGCGGCGCCGCCAGCAGCGTCGAGGTGCTGCGGCTGCAGCGCGACAAGTCCGATCTGGAGCTGAAGCTTACCGATATGCGCTCGCAGTATTACGTGCAGGCGCGCGAGGATCTGGCGAAGGCGTCGGCGGAAGCGGACAGCCTGGCGCAAACCGTGAAGGGATGCGAAGATACCGTCAGCCGCCTGACCCTGCGTTCGCCGATGCGCGGCATCGTGAAAAATATCAAGGTCACCACCGTCGGCGGGGTAATCCCGCCCAACGGCGAGCTGATGAATATTGTGCCGATGGATGACCGCCTGCTGATTGAGGCGCGCCTCTCGCCGCGCGATATCGCCTTTATCCATCCGGGTCAGAAGGCGCTGGTGAAGATCTCCGCCTACGACTACGCGATCTACGGCGGGCTGCACGGCGTGGTGGAGAGCATCTCGCCCGATACCATTCAGGATGAGGTGAAGCCGGAGATCTACTACTATCGCGTCTTTATCCGCACCGATACCGACTACGTGCAGAACAAAGCGGGACGCCGCTTCGCCATCAGTCCCGGCATGGTCTCTACGGTCGATATCAAGACCGGCGAGAAAACGGTGATGGACTATCTGGTCAAGCCGTTTAACCGCGCCAAAGAGGCGCTGCGAGAACGTTAATGCGATCTCAACAAACGCGTTTCCGGCGCGTCGCGCATTGCAGCGCGCGCCGAACTCCGCAATAATTGCGTAAACTGCGGCAACGCAAACATCCCTTCCTCGTCGGGCTTAACGACGCGGAGGGGATTTTTTTTATCTGGCCTTCACCTGTAACTTAATGCCATGCGGCAGCGAGGATGATTTATGTATAACACCCTGGGCAATCAGTACGACAATTCGCTGGTTTCAAACGCCTTCGGCTTCATGCGTTTTCCGGTCAACTTCCAGCCTTACGACAGCGACGCCGAGTGGGTCATCACCGGCGTACCTTTCGACGCCGCGACCTCTGGCCGTCCGGGCAGCCGTCTGGGACCGGGCGCGATCCGTCAGATCTCCACCAACCTCGCCTGGGAAGGGTGCCGCTGGCCGTGGCAGTTCGATCTGCGTCAGCGTCTCAACGTGGTGGACTGCGGCGATCTGGTTTACGCCTTCGGCGATTCGCAGGATCTCTCTGACAAATTACAGGCGCACGCGGAAAAACTGCTGGCGAACGGCAAGCGCATGCTGACCTTCGGCGGCGATCACTACGTTACGCTGCCGCTGCTGCGCGCCCATGCGAAGCATTTCGGCAAGCTGGCGCTGGTGCATTTCGACGCCCATACCGATACTTACTCCAACGGCCCGACGTTCGATCACGGCACCATGTTCTTTACCGCGCCGCAAGAGGGGCTGATCGATCCGCAACACTCGGTGCAGATCGGCATCCGCACCGAGTTCGATAAGAGCCTCGGCTTTAACGTGCTGGACGCGGCGCAGGTCAACGATCGCAGCGTCGACGATATCCTGGCGGAAGTGAAGCGCACCGTTGGCGATATGCCGGTGTACCTGACCTTCGACATCGACTGTCTGGATCCGGCGCACGCGCCCGGCACCGGCACGCCGGTAATCGGCGGCCTGACTACCGACAAGGCGACCAAACTGGTGCGCGGCCTGCAGGGCCTGAACATTGTCGGCATGGATCTGGTGGAAGTGGCGCCAGGCTACGACCACGCCGATCTCACCTCGCTGGCCGCCGCCACGCTGGCGCTCGATATGCTGCACGTGCAGGCGGCGAACAAAGGCGAATAACCCTTCAATCCGGGCGCACTCGCGCGCCCGGCTGTAACCGTAACGGAGAGCATGATGGGCTTACTTGATGAATTAGTCGGCGCCTTAGGCAACGGCAACGGACGCAATACCTTAGGCGAACTGGAAGCGGTCTGGAACTGGGTGCAGGAGCAGGGCGGGGTGCAGGTGCTGCTGCAGAAGTTCCAGCAGGGCGGCCTGGGCGAAATTTTAAGCTCGTGGATCGGCACCGGCAGCAACCAGTCGGTCAGCGGCGGGCAGCTGCAGTCGGCGTTCGGCGAAGAGGCAATGCAGTCGCTGGCGCAGAAGCTGGGCACCGACGTAAACGGCGCCTCCGGCAAACTGGCGGAGCTGTTGCCGCATCTGGTTGACCGCATGTCGCCGCAGGGCCAGATGGACGATCAAACCCTGCACGACAAGCAGCTCGATCTGGGATCGATGGTCGATCAGCTTTTCAAGCGATAGTTGTAACGCGCGCCGCCGCAGAACGGCGCGCGCCCGCTTATTTCCCGGCGTCCGCCGCGATGCGTTCGCGAATATGCTGCGCGCGCGCCGCGGAATCGGGATGCGAATCAAACAGGCTGCTCTGCTGGCCCTGCTGCATTTTCGCCAGCTTCTCAAAGCTGGTCGCCAGCCCCATCGGATCGATACCGCGTTTCTTCAGTAGATCGTAGGAGTAGTCATCCGCCTGCGACTCCTGGGTTTGCGAGAACTGCGCGTTGACCAACTTTTCGCCCAGATCGCCCAGCTGCGACTGCGACAGCGAGCCGATCACGCCGCCTACGGATGCGGCCGCGGTGCGCGCCGCCGTGGTGCCGAAGGCGACCTGCATCGCCTTGCGCGTGTGACCCAGCGCGACGTGGCCCATCTCATGCCCCAGCACGCCTTCGACCTCGTTGTCGTCCATCATATCCATCAGGCCGCTGTAGACGCGGATGCAGCCGTTAGCCATCGCCCAGGCGTTAACGTCTTTGGTGACGTAGACGCGGTAGTTGGCCGGCGTGCCGTTGATGTTGTCGCCCAGCGCGGCGGCGATTTTGTTCAGGCGCTGCTGGTAGGTGCTGTCGGCGGGCGCGAGCTGGTTCTCTTTATCCATCTGCGCGCAGGATTGATCGCTGAGCTGCTTCACCTGCGCATCGTTAAGGGTGTAGGCCTGAAAGGCCTGCGCGCCCGACTGCAGCAGCGCGTTATTGTCCATGCCTTGGCAGCCGCTGAGCAGCGCCGCGAGGCTGATTGCCATGATGCCTGTCTTGATCGTCATGCGTACATCCTGTGGGTAACAAGGTCAGAAAAGCAGGTATCTGAAAAAGGGTCAGATACGGTAAAGAGTGGGTTATAGCCTGTCGTCGGCCACTTCGCTAGCAGACATTGCCGTAAATGCCAGACGGAGCGGCGACATTTAGCACGGCGCGGCATGTACTTTTGCCCCGATTTTCATGTACATTGATGAGCGACTTTTTCCTTGTTTTGCCCGATAAATCATTAATAACAATGAGTTAAATAGGCGAATCATTAATCCGACCTGGAGTAGAAAATGCCCTCTCGTAAAGAGCTTGCCAACGCCATTCGCGCGTTAAGTATGGACGCAGTACAGAAAGCCAAATCGGGACATCCGGGGGCCCCGATGGGTATGGCAGATATTGCCGAGGTGCTGTGGCGCGGCTACCTGAACCATAACCCGACCAACCCGCTGTGGGCCGATCGCGACCGCTTCGTGCTCTCCAACGGCCACGGCTCGATGCTGATTTACAGCCTGCTGCACCTCACCGGCTACGATCTGCCAATGAGCGAGCTGCAGAACTTCCGCCAGCTGCATTCAAAAACTCCAGGTCACCCGGAATACGGCTACACCCCAGGCGTGGAAACCACCACCGGCCCGCTGGGCCAGGGCATCGCCAACGCGGTCGGCTTCGCCATCGCCGAGCGCACGCTGGCGGCGCAGTTCAACCGTCCGGGCCACGACATCGTCGATCACAACACCTACGTGTTTATGGGCGACGGCTGCATGATGGAAGGCATCTCGCACGAGGTCTGCTCGCTGGCCGGCACCCTGAAGCTGGGCAAACTGGTCGCCTTCTATGACGACAACGGCATCTCTATCGACGGCCATATCGACGGCTGGTTCACCGACGACACCGCGAAGCGCTTTGAAGCCTACGGCTGGCACGTAGTGCGCGGCGTAGACGGCCACGACGCGGACGCTATCGCGAAGGCGATCGACGAAGCGAAAGCGGTGAGCGACAAGCCTTCGCTGCTGATGTGCAAAACCGTTATCGGCTTCGGGTCGCCGAACAAAGCTGGCACCCATGACTCGCACGGCGCGCCGCTGGGCGACGACGAAGTGGCGCTGACCCGCAAGCAGCTGGGCTGGGCGCACGCGCCGTTCGTGATCCCGTCGGAGATCTACGCCGAGTGGGACGCGAAAGAAGCCGGCCAGGCGAAAGAGGCGCAGTGGAACGAGAAATTCGCCGCCTACGCGCAGGCGTTCCCGGAGCTGGCTGCCGAGTTCAAACGTCGCGTCAGCAACGAGCTGCCGGCTAACTGGCAGGAAGAGTCGCAGAAGTTCATCGAGCAGCTGCAGGCGAATCCGGCGAAAATCGCCAGCCGTAAAGCCTCGCAGAACGCTATCGAAGCATTCGGCAAGCTGCTGCCGGAATATCTGGGCGGCTCCGCCGACCTGGCGCCGAGCAACCTGACTATGTGGTCCGGCTCTAAGCCGATCAACGTTGACCTGGCGGGCAACTATATTCACTACGGCGTGCGCGAGTTCGGCATGACCGCTATCGCCAACGGCATCGCGCTGCACGGCGGCTTCCTGCCTTACACCGCGACCTTCCTGATGTTCGTGGAGTATGCGCGCAACGCGGCGCGTATGGCGGCGCTGATGAAGATCCGTCAGATCATGGTCTATACCCACGACTCCATCGGTCTGGGCGAAGATGGCCCGACGCACCAGCCGGTCGAGCAGCTGGCCAGCCTGCGCACCACGCCGAACATGAGCACCTGGCGCCCGTGCGACCAGGTTGAGTCCGCGGTGGCGTGGAAATACGCTATCGAGCGCAAAGATGGCCCAAGCGCGCTGATCTTCTCTCGCCAGAACCTGGCGCAGCAGGAGCGTACGCCTGAGCAGCTGGCTAACATCGCGCGCGGTGGCTACATCCTGAAAGATTGCGACGGTCAGCCGGAGCTGATCCTGATCGCCACCGGTTCTGAAGTCGAGCTGGCGGTCGCGGCCTGGGACAAGCTGAGCAGCGAAGGCGTCAAAGCGCGCGTGGTTTCCATGCCTTCTACCGATGCCTTCGACAAGCAGGATGCTGCCTACCGCGAAGCGGTGCTGCCGAAAGCGATCGGCGCGCGCGTCGCTATTGAAGCGGGCATCGCCGACTACTGGCAGCGCTACACCGGCCTGCACGGCGCGGTGGTCGGCATGACCACCTTCGGCGAATCTGCACCGGCCGAGAAGCTGTTCGAGGTGTTTGGTTTCACCGTTGACAACGTTGTAGCACAGGCGAAAGCGGTGCTGGCATCATAAGCCCTTAGCCTGAAGAGAGAGGGACGCCAACAGGCGTCCCTTTTTTATGGCCGGCTGAATTATTCTTCAAGTAATAGCATGCACATTGGCAAAAATGTGACGTGGATCCAATAATCAGCGGCGCATTTGATCGCAGTCATTCCCGTTATTCCTTCCATGCTTTATTGTAGCTGAACCGTTTCAGTTGGCCGGTTTTTAGCAGCGATTTCGGCGCGGAGCGCGCGAAAATCTCCTGTACAAACCCGCGTGAAACGCTCAGGCTATCGGCACGTTTATTAGCAGGAAGTGGCAGAAAAGATGACCATTCGGGTGGCGATAAATGGCTTTGGCCGCATTGGGCGCAACGTACTGCGCGCCCTCTATGAGACCGGGCGTCGCGCCGAAATTACCGTGGTGGCGATTAACGAACTGGCTGAGGCGGCCGGCATGGCGCATCTGCTGAAGTACGACACCAGCCATGGCCGCTTTGCCTTCGACGTGCGTCAGGAACGCGATCTGCTGTGGGTCGGCGACGATACCATCCGCATTCTGCATCACGCCGCTATTGACGCGCTGCCGTGGCGCGAGCTTAACGTCGACGTGGTGCTGGAGTGCACCGGCGTCTACGGCAGCCGGGCGGACGGCGAGGCGCATCTGCAGGCGGGCGCGAAGAAGGTGCTTTTCTCCCATCCGGGCGGCAGCGATCTCGACGCCACCGTGGTGTTCGGCGTGAACGAACAGGCTCTTAAACAAACTGACCGCATCGTCTCCAACGCCTCCTGCACCACCAACTGCATTATCCCGGTGATCAAGCTGCTGGACGACGCCTTCGGCATCGAGTCGGGCACCGTGACCACTATCCACTCGGCGATGCACGATCAGCAGGTCATTGACGCCTATCACAGCGACCTGCGCCGCACGCGCGCCGCCAGTCAGTCGATTATTCCGGTCGACACTAAACTGGCCGCCGGGATTACCCGTATTTTTCCGAAATTCGCCGATCGCTTCGAAGCGATTGCGGTGCGTGTGCCTACTATCAACGTGACGGCCATCGATCTCAGCGTCTCCGTACGCGAGGCGGTAAGGGCGTGCGAGGTCAACGCGCTGCTGCAAAACGCGTCAGAAGGGGCATTTCGTGGTATAGTTGACTATACGGAATTACCGTTAGTCTCAGTAGATTTTAACCACGATCCGCACAGTGCCATTGTGGACGGCACGCAAACGCGGGTCAGCGGTCAGCACCTGATCAAGACCCTGGTCTGGTGCGACAACGAATGGGGCTTTGCTAACCGAATGCTCGACACGACTTTAGCGATGGCCGCAAGCGGTTTCAGGTAAGGCGCGGTTTGCGCCTGGCAAAACTTATGAGAATCAACGAGAGGGTTCACCATGTCTGTAATTAAGATGTCCGATTTGGATCTGGCTGGTAAGCGCGTTCTGATCCGTGCCGATCTCAACGTACCAGTAAAAGAAGGGAAAGTGACGTCAGACGCACGTATCCGTGCTTCTCTGCCTACCATCGAATCGGCGTTGAAACAGGGCGCAAAAGTGATGGTCACCTCTCACCTGGGTCGCCCGACCGAAGGTGAATACAACGAAGAATTCTCCCTGCTGCCTGTTGTTAACTATCTGAAAGAAAAACTGAACGGTACCAACGTTACCCTGGCGAAAGATTATCTCGACGGCGTGGAAGTCGGCGCGGGCGAGCTGGTGGTGCTGGAAAACGTTCGCTTTAACAAAGGCGAGAAGAAAGACGACGAAGCGCTGTCTAAAAAATACGCCGCGCTGTGCGACGTCTTCGTGATGGACGCTTTCGGCACCGCGCACCGCGCGCAGGCCTCGACGCATGGCGTCGGCAAATTCGCGCCGATCGCCTGCGCAGGCCCTCTGCTGTCAGCCGAGCTGGAAGCGCTGGGCAAAGTGATGAGCAACCCGGAGCGTCCGCTGGTAGCGGTGGTCGGCGGCTCAAAAGTATCGACCAAATTCGACGTGCTGCAGTCGCTGGTGAAAATCGCTGACACCGTTATCGTCGGCGGCGGCATCGCCAACACCTTCGTCGCTATCGACAACAACGTCGGCAAATCGCTCTACGAGCCGGACTTCGTCGAAGCGGCCAAAGGTCTGCGCGACCAGTACGGCATTCCGGTTCCGACCGACTCACGCGTCGGCACGGAATTCTCTGAAACTGCGCCGGCAACGGTGAAAAAGGTTTCCGAAGTCGCGGATAACGAAGAGATTATGGACTTCGGCGACGAAACCGCGCAGGCGATGGCGAAAGTGTTGAAAGAAGCCAAAACCATTCTGTGGAACGGTCCGGTCGGCGTGTTCGAGTTCCCGAATTTCCGTAAGGGCACCGAGATCGTGGCGAACGCCATTGCCGACAGCGAAGCCTTCTCTGTTGCAGGCGGCGGCGATACCCTGGCGGCTATCGACCTGTTCGGCATTGAAGACAAAATCTCTTACATCTCTACCGGCGGCGGCGCGTTCCTGGAATTCGTCGAAGGCAAAAAACTGCCTGCGGTCGCCATGCTGGAAGAGCGTGCTAAGCAGTAATCCTTTGGGGGCGACGCCTGGCGCGTCGCCTGAAGACTTGCCCCGTTGGGCGTTTAAAGCGCTGTCCCCACAGGGGATAGTCGGTCACGAAACAGGACACAATCATGTCTAAAATTTTTGATTTCGTTAAACCCGGCGTTGTCACTGGTGATGACGTTCAGAAGATCTTCCAGGTAGCGAAAGAGAACAAATTCGCGCTGCCAGCGGTAAACTGCGTCGGCACCGACTCAATCAACGCCGTACTGGAAGCCGCTGCGAAAGTAAAAGCGCCGGTTATCGTCCAGTTCTCTAACGGCGGCGCCGCGTTTATCGCTGGTAAAGGTTTCAAAACCGACAAGCCGCAGGGCGCGGCGATTTTCGGCGCCATCGCAGGCGCGCACCACGTTCACCTGATGGCTGAACAGTATGGCGTGCCGGTTATCCTGCACACCGACCACTGCGCGAAGAAACTGCTGCCGTGGATCGACGGTCTGCTGGACGCAGGCGAAGCGCACTTCCAGAAAACTGGCAAACCGCTGTTCTCTTCTCACATGATCGACCTCTCTGAAGAGTCGCTGGAAGAGAACATCGAGATTTGCAGCAAGTACCTGGCGCGCATGGACAAAATGGGCATGACGCTGGAAATCGAGCTGGGCGTGACCGGCGGTGAAGAAGATGGCGTGGACAACAGCCACGTTGACGCTTCTGCCCTCTACAGCCAGCCGGAAGACGTAGACTACGCCTACACCGAGCTGAGCAAAATCAGCAAGCGCTTCACTATCGCCGCCTCTTTCGGCAATGTGCACGGCGTCTACAAGCCGGGCAACGTTAAGCTGACCCCGACCATTCTGCGCGACTCGCAGAAATACGTTTGTGAAAAACATGGCCTGCCGCACAACGCGCTGGACTTCGTTTTCCACGGCGGTTCCGGTTCTTCCGCAGCGGAAATCGAAGAGTCGATCAGCTACGGCGTGATCAAAATGAACATCGATACCGACACCCAGTGGGCAACCTGGGACGGTATTCTGCAGTACTACAAAAAGAACGAAGAGTACCTGCAGGCGCAGCTCGGCAACCCACAGGGTCCGGACAGCCCGAACAAGAAATACTACGATCCGCGCGTCTGGCTGCGTGCGGCGCAGGCCTCAATGGTCGTGCGCCTTGAGCAGGCTTTCAAAGAGCTGAACGCTATCGATCGTCTGTAATCCGCCTCGCGGGTTAATAGCGCAGGCCAGATCTTCGGATCTGGCCTTTTTTTATGCCGCTGCTGGGCTTTTTCGCCTAAATTTGCAACAAATTCAACGCAGATTTGGCATATCCGCCGAATGTTGTTTACCCTTGATAGCTGGTTTGCCGGAATTTTCTGGCTGTGATTTGATCTTCCCGGCAGGGAATTCAACAACAGGGCTCTCAAATGGAAGACTTAAACGTCGTAGACGGCATTCATAACGCCGGCGGCTGGCTGGTGCGCAATCAGGCGCTCATTCTCAGCTATGCGGTCAATATCGTAGCGGCTGTGGTTATCCTTATCCTGGGGATGATTGTGGCGCGCATTATCTCAAGAGGCATCAACCGGGTGCTGGTAGCGCGTCATATCGACAAAACGGTGGCGGACTTTCTGTCGGCGCTGGTGCGCTACGGCGTTATCGCCTTCACCCTCATCGCCGCCCTGGGGCGCATCGGCGTGCAGACCGCGTCGGTTATCGCCGTGCTGGGCGCCGCCGGTCTGGCGGTCGGTCTGGCGCTGCAGGGCTCGCTCTCTAACCTGGCGGCGGGCGTGCTGCTGGTGACCTTCCGTCCTTTCCGCGCGGGCGAGTTCGTCGATCTCGGCGGGGTGATGGGCACGGTGCTCAACGTGCAGATCTTTTCCACCACGCTGAAGAGCGCCGACGGTAAAATCGTCGTGGTGCCGAACGGTAAAATTATTGCCGGCAACATCGTCAACTTTTCACGCGAACCGGTGCGTCGCAACGAGTTCATTATCGGCGTCGCCTACGACGCGGATGTGGATGAGGTAATTGCGCTGCTGGAAGAGGTGGTTAAAAGCGATCCGCGCGTGCTGCAGGATATGGGCGTGCAGATCGGCCTCAACGAGCTGGCCGCCTCGTCGCTCAACTTCGTGGTGCGCTGCTGGAGCAACAGCGGCGATCTGCAGAACGTCTACTGGGATCTGCTGAAGAACTTCAAGCGCGCGCTGGACGCGAAGGGCATCGGCATTCCTTATCCGCAAATGGACGTGCATCTGCATCGCGTCAGCCAGCCTGACGCGGAAGCGAAAGCAGAATAACCCTCTCAGGACGGCGCCTGCGCCGTCCTTATTAATCTACCTAATAGCAGATTAAATCTTTCAATTTCCGCTAATAACCCCGCCTCTTTATACTCCTTTGCATCTCGCTGATGTAAGGAAAATGCCGTGTTATCAATGTATTTACAGGGGCTTGCTCTTGGCGCTTCGCTGATTCTGCCGCTGGGGCCGCAGAACGCGTTTGTGATGAATCAGGGCGTTAAACGCCAGTACCATTTAATGACGGCGTCGCTCTGCACGCTGAGCGATATCGCGCTGATCTGCGGTGGCATCTTCGGCGGCAGCGCCTTGCTGCATCAGTCGCCGCTGCTGTTGATGCTCATCACCTGGGCCGGGGTGGCTTTTCTGCTGTGGTATGGCTGGAATGCGCTGCGTCGCGCCTTTAGCGGCGATGTCGATCTGGCCAGCGACAGCGAGCTTAAGCAGAGCCGCTGGCGCATTATCGCCACCATGCTGGCGGTCACCTGGCTTAATCCCCACGTCTATATCGATACTTTCGTGGTGCTGGGCAGCCTGGGCGGACAACTGCCGACGCAGGAAGCGCGCCGCTGGTTCGCGCTGGGCACCGTTAGCGCGTCGGTGTTCTGGTTCTTTGGGCTGGCGCTGATGGCGGCCTGGCTCTCGCCTCGCTTGCGTACCGCCAGAGCGCAGCGTGCGATCAATCTGCTGGTCGGCGCGGTGATGTGGATTATCGCCAGCCAGCTGGCGCTGCAGGGAATAGCGAATTTCTGATTTGAATTGTCCTAAAGCGGCAGAACAGGATAAGCAAAACGCGAACTTTTGCGGTATAACACGCTCTTAGCAGTGCATACTATTCCGTTCAGGCTCTGGCCTTTGATGCCGCAGCAAAACAGAGATTCCAAGGAGGACTTTCGTGAAACTGAAAGCACTGGCGCTGGTCGCCATGACAGGCGCTTTGGCGCTGCCGTTAAGCGCATTAGCCGACGAACTGCCGAACGGCCCGCATGTCGTGACCTCTGGTCAGGCGACCGTCGATGCGCGTCCGGATATCGCCACGCTCTCTATCGTGGTCAACGTCTCCTCTAAAGACGCTGCGGACGCGAAAAAGCAGGCCGACGACCGCGTCGCGCAATATTTTGATTTCCTGCAGAAAAACGGCATCGAGAAGAAAGATATCGATGCCGCTAACCTCAGCACGCAGCCGGAATATGACTATACCAAAGAGGGCAAGTCGGTGCTGAAAGGCTACCGCGCGGTGCGTCAGGTGCAGGTGACGCTGCGTCAGCTGGATAAGCTGAACGAACTGCTGGACGGCGCGCTGAAAAGCGGCCTGAACGAGATCCGCTCGGTCGAGCTGGGCGTCACCAATCCCGACAGCTATAAGGCGCAGGCGCGCAAGGCGGCGATTGATAACGCGACGCAGCAGGCCGCAGCGCTGGCGGAAGGCTTTAACGCGAAGCTTGGCCCGGTTTACAGCATTCGCTACCACGTGGCCAACTATCAGCCGATGCCGATGGCGCGCATGTATAAGGCCGCCGCGCCGGCTGCGGATACCTCCGCGCAGCAGACCTACGAGCAGCAGAGCATTCACTTCGACGATCAGGTGGATGTGGTCTTCGATATCAAGCCGAATGCGGCAGGCACGCAGCAGTAATGGAAAAGGGGCGCTAAGCGCCCCTTTTTTTGGACATACGTCAGATAACAAATAAATCAAACGCGGGTAGCGTGCGCTCCTTGCTTAAGGCGCGCTTGCTCAGGCCGCTAAATCATCCTGGCGCAGCACGCGATGGCCGTGGGAGATCAGCGCGTCGGTGACGCGGCGCATCAGGCGGCTCTCCGGCGCAAAGCGGTGCCAGTAGAGCATGCGGCGCTGACACAGGCCCGGCGTTAAATCGAGCAGTTCGCCGCCCGCCAGCTCGCGCTCAATCTGCAGATGCGGGATCATACAGCAGGTCGACCCCTGACGCGCCAGCTGCACAAAGGCTTCCGAGGAGTTAACGATATGGCAGGGCACGCTGCCGGGCGACAGATCGAAATTCTGCTGTAAAAAGGCCTGATGCATATCGTCGAGATGGTCGAAAGCGACCGCTGGCGCCTTGAGCAGCGCCGAGCGGGTGACGCCGTTGGGAAAGTAGCGCGCGGCGAACTCCGGCGAGGCGACGAACAGATAGTCGAGCGCGCCAAGCTGATCGACCAGGCAGCTCGGCAGCGGCTGCGGCTGAATACTGACCGCGCCCACCACTTCGCCGCGGCGCAGCCGTTCCTGGGTGCGGGTTTCATCTTCGACCTGCAAATTAAGGCGCACTGGCGAGTCCGCCAGCACATCTTTCAGCGCAGGCAGTAGCCAGGTCGCCAGACTGTCGGCGTTAACCGCCAGCGACAGCAGCAGCGGCGTGGTGCCGCCGTTCTCGTCGCTCAGCCACTCCTCTTCCAGCAGCTCTACCTGATGCAGCAGCGCCAGCAGCTTCTGTCCCTGTTCGGTGGGGCGCGGCGGCACGGTGCGCACCAGCAGCGGCTGGCCGAACAGGTTCTCCAGCTGCTTGATACGCTGCGATACGGCCGACTGCGTAATGCATAATTTCTGTGCGGCGCGCTCAAAGCCGCGTTCGCGAATCACTGCATCCAGCGCCTGAAGCGTTCGATAATCGGGGCGTTTCATTGTTGTTCTCTCTCCTTCAGGGTGGACGATACTATGCCACAAAATATTCATCTGGCGCGCGTCGAAGGCGCTTTCCCTGCGCCGCGCGTCGCCTTTTTTGCGGGCTGGCTTCCAAAGCGATCACGCCAGCGGAAACAGCCGCGCACATTCGGCGGGCGTTGCTTTATACTACGCGCACTTCGTTGTCGCACAGGTTTTAAACATATCATGACCCAGGATGAACTGAAAAAAGCCGTAGGCTGGGCCGCACTGAAATATGTGCAGCCGGGTAGTGTGGTCGGCGTCGGCACCGGCTCCACCGCCGCGCACTTTATCGACGCGCTCGCCACCATGAAACATCAGATTGAAGGCGCGGTCTCCAGCTCGGAAGCGTCGACGCTCAAGCTGAAGGCGCTCGGGATTCCGGTCTTCGATCTCAACGAGATCGACGATCTCGCGATCTACGTCGACGGCGCGGATGAGATCAACCCGCAGATGCAGATGATCAAAGGCGGCGGCGCGGCCCTGACGCGCGAGAAGATCGTGGCGGCCGTCGCGCGCAAGTTCATCTGTATCGCCGACGCCTCGAAAGAGGTGGACGTGCTGGGACATTTCCCGCTGCCGGTCGAGGTGATCCCGATGGCGCGCGCCTTCGTCGCCCGCGAGCTGGTTAAGCTCGGCGGCCTGCCGGAGTATCGCCAGCATGTCGTTACCGATAACGGCAATATTATTCTCGACGTGCATAACCTGACGATCCTCGATCCCGTCGCGCTGGAAAAAAGCATCAACGCGCTGCCCGGCGTAGTCACCGTCGGCCTGTTTGCTACGCGCGGCGCCGATATCGCCCTGATCGGCACGGCGGACGGCGTAAAAACCATCGAAAAATGATCTGTCCGGCGCGCTAAACGCGCCGGTTATTTCCCTGCGCAAAACATCTTTTCTTTCGCTGCCTAAATTCGGTGACTTATGTCACATAACCGTCATCCACAGCAGGTTCGTTCTTTGTTCGTCGTTCAGCTCCCGATTTTGTGCGGCAATGTGCTGGCCTCAGGCTTGCCCATGCTGGGCGCAAGGCAATCGGTTGTATTGCCGCAGGCGTAAATTTTGATATTTTGACAGAAGGCGCGCTTATGGCGGCCATTGTTGAAATCACAATAGGGTCGGGGAAATGGCAAAGGTATCACTGGAAAAAGACAAGATTAAGTTCCTGCTGGTGGAAGGCGTTCACCAGAGCGCGCTGGAAAATCTGCGCGCGGCGGGTTACACCAACATCGAATTCCATAAAGGCGCGCTGGATGACGAAGCGCTGAAAGCCTCCATTCGGGATGCGCACTTCATCGGCATCCGCTCCCGCACCCAACTGACGGAAGAGATTTTCGCCGCGGCGGAAAAACTGGTCGCCGTAGGCTGTTTCTGCATCGGCACCAACCAGGTCGATCTTAACGCGGCGGCGACGCGCGGCATTCCAGTGTTCAACGCGCCGTTCTCTAATACCCGCTCGGTCGCCGAACTGGTTATCGGCGAAATGCTGCTGATGCTGCGCGGCATTCCCGAAGCGAATGCCAAAGCGCATCGCGGCATCTGGAACAAAAACGCCGTCGGCTCGTTTGAGGCGCGCGGCAAAAAGCTCGGCATCGTCGGCTATGGCCATATCGGCATGCAGCTTGGCGTACTGGCGGAAAGCCTGGGCATGCATGTTTATTTCTACGATATCGAAAACAAACTGCCGCTCGGCAACGCCACGCAGGTGCGTCATCTCGCTGACCTGCTGAATATGAGCGACGTGGTGAGCCTGCACGTGCCGGAAACCCCCTCGACGCAGGATATGATCGGCGCGCAGGAGCTGGCGCAGATGAAGAAGGGCGCGTTGCTGATCAACGCTTCGCGCGGCACCGTGGTCGATATTCCGGCGCTGTGCGACGCGCTGGGGAGCAAACACCTGGCGGGCGCCGCGATCGACGTCTTCCCGCTTGAGCCGGCGACTAACAGCGAACCCTTCAATTCGCCGCTGTGCGAGTTCGATAACGTGATCCTGACGCCGCACATCGGCGGATCCACCCAGGAGGCGCAGGAGAATATCGGTATCGAAGTGGCAGGCAAGCTGGCTAAATATTCCGATAACGGCTCAACGCTCTCGGCGGTCAACTTCCCGGAAGTGTCCCTGCCGATGCACGGCGCCAGCGCCAGCCGTCTGCTGCACATTCATGAAAACCGTCCGGGCGTGCTGACGGCCATCAACCAGATCTTCGCTGAGCAGGGCATCAACATCGCTGCGCAGTTCCTGCAAACCTCGCCGATGATGGGTTATGTGGTTATCGATATCGATGCGCCGCAGGATCTGGCGGACAAAGCGCTGCAGCTGATGAAGGCGATTCCGGGCACCATTCGCGCCCGTCTGCTCTACTGATTCCGCTTTACTGAAACCGGGCCGTCTGCCTTTTTCACAGACGGCCCGTCTGTTTCCGCCTCTGGCTCACGCCTGCTATTCCCACTGCCACAGGCGCGACGGCGTTAAGACGGCGGGCAGCGGCACATCCCACTCCTCCGCGGGTAACCGCTCCACCTGCTGGCAGTCATGCGCCACGCCCACCGGTAAAAAACCGTGCCGACGCCAGTTCTGCAGGGTGCGGTCGTAAAAGCCGCCGCCCATGCCGAGTCGCTGCCCGCTGCTGTCAAAGGCCACCAGCGGCACCATCATCACATCCAGCCGATCCAGGGTAATCAGCTGGCGGATATCGAGCGGCGGTTCGGGAATACGCAGTTTATTCGGCGTCAGCGTGGTTTCCGGCGTATAGCGCAGAAACAGTAGCTGGCCAGCGGAGAAAGGGTGCAGCACCGGCAGATAAACCTGCTTTTTCTGCTGCCACAGCTTAGCGATAAGCGGACGGGTGTTGAGTTCGCCATCTACCGATAAAAAAAGCGCGATATGGCTGGCGTTGGCGAGAGGGGCGAAGTTAACGGCGTGTTCCGCCATCAGAGCGGCGGCTTGTTCCTGCTGCTCAGGCGTCAGGGCGCGGCGCAGGTGGCGTACGTGCTGGCGGATATGGTGGCGATCGAGCAGAGAGGGCTGAGACACGAGAACCCCGTTGATATAGTCGCTGATTAAGCAACTATATCATTCATAACGGGGAAAGACAGATGCAGAACAGAAGGAGATCTCCGAGATGCCGCCGCAGGCTGTAACCCTTGAACCCTTGGTTCAAGGTGAATGTGCCGTCGCAACCATCAGGCTTCTCGGACGAACCGAGCATGCTCACAGGTTACAGAGCGCCACACTCTGTTGGTATGAAATATCGGCTCAGGGGACTGGCCCGCTTGCAAACATCTCAGAGAAAATGGACTTTACCGTTGCCGCTGCGCAGCAACCATAAAGTATTATTCGAACTTCGCACCCTGGCGGTCGGTTATGCGACCTTGCTCAACAAGAGCCTGTTCAATCGTCTGCTGCAGGATACGGATACGCTGTTCCATATTAGCAGCATAATCGCGCGTTTTCATTTTCTCTTGCGCCAGTTCATGGCAAATGTTTAACGCGGCGATGAACACCAGTTGCTCGGTATTTGTGACTCTAGTGCGAACTTTTAAATCTTGCAACCGTTGATTGAGGTCATCGGCAGCCGCATTCAGCGCATCTTGCTGTTCAGGCGGACAATTCACTCTCAATGAACGACCAAAAATTTGTATATCTACTGGTTGTGCAGACATGCCACCTTCCTGACTGATTACTTCGCCCGCAGCTCCCCTTGGGCTCAATGCCTTGGGAGGCGGGCAACTATATAGACCCGCGAAATAACTTACAACCCCTTTTCTGGAAACCTTGAGGCAGCTAGTGGTAGCATAACACGAACTTATTCTGCCAACGACGACGAATCCTTATGTCTTTACAGAACGTAACCCCCGATTACAACGCGCTGGCTTCAGCGCTCTCTCAACAAGGCGTGGGGATGACGCCAGCTGAAATGCATGGCCTGCTCAGCGGCATTCTGTGCGGCGGCAATCAGGACGCCAGCTGGAAAACGCTGGTGCACGATCTCACCAACGAAGGCATGGCCTTCTCGCAGAGCCTTGCGTCACCGCTTCAGGCGCTGCGCGACAGCACCGCCAGCACGCTGGAAGAAGAGGGCTACCTGTTTCAGCTGATGCTGCCGGACGACGAAGACATCAGCGTCTTCGACCGCGCCGACGCGCTGGCGGGCTGGGTGAACCACTTCTTGCTCGGCCTGGGCGTCACGCAGCCGAAACTAGAGAAAGTGACCGGTGAAACCGGCGAGGCGATTGACGATCTGCGCACCATCGCTCAGCTTGGCTATGATGAAGATGAGGACCAGGAAGAGCTGGAGCAGTCGCTGGAAGAGGTGATTGAATATGTGCGCGTGGCGGCGCTGCTGTGCCACGACACCTTCACCCGTCCGCAGCCTACCGCCCCCGAAGTGAAAAAACCGACGCTACACTAAGCCAGATATCTCAGGGCGCGAACGCGCCCGTTTCTACAGGGAGTGCAAACATGATTTCTCTGGATACTTTCCAGCAGCGTCGTCAGGCGCTGCTGGCGAAAATGGCTCCCGGCAGCGCCGCCTTGATCTTTGCTGCGCCGGAAGTGACCCGCAGCAACGACAGCGAATATCCGTTCCGGCAAAACAGCGACTTCCTCTATTTCACCGGTTTCAACGAGCCGCAGGCGCTGCTGGTGCTGATCAAAAGCGACGAAACGCACAACCACAGTGTGCTGTTCAATCGCGTGCGGGATCTCACCGCGGAGATCTGGTTCGGCCGTCGGCTGGGACAGGATGCCGCGCCTGAAAAGTTAGGCGTCGATCGCGCGCTGCCCTGGGATGATATCGGCCAGCAGCTGCACCTGCTGCTGAACGGGCTTGACGTGGTTTATCACGCGCAGGGCGAATACGCGGAAGCGGATGCGCTGGTGTTCGCGGCGCTGGATAAGCTGCGCCGCGGTTTTCGCCAGAATTTCAGCGCGCCGGCGACGCTCACCGACTGGCGTCCCTGGGTGCATGAAATGCGCCTGTTTAAGGACGAGGAAGAGATCGCCATCCTGCGCCGCGCCGGGCAAATCAGCGCGCTGGCGCATACCCGCGCCATGGAAGCCTGCCGTCCCGGCCTGTTCGAATACCATCTGGAGGGCGAAATCCACTACGTCTTCAACCGCCACGGCGCGCGCTTTCCCTCCTATAACACCATCGTCGGCTCGGGCGAAAATGGCTGTATCCTGCACTACACCGAAAATGAGAGCGAGCTGCGCGACGGCGATCTGGTGCTGATTGACGCGGGCTGCGAACTTCACGGCTACGCCGGCGATATCACCCGCACCTTCCCGGTCAACGGCAAATTCACTGCGCCGCAGCGCGCCATTTACGACATCGTGCTCGCCTCGCTTTACAAAGCGCTGGCGCTCTTCGGTCCCGGCGTCAGCATTCGCGACGTCAACGAAGAGGTGGTGCGCATTATGGTCAGCGGACTGGTAGAGCTGGGCATTCTGCAGGGTGAAGTAGAGACGCTGATCGCCGAAGAGGCGCACCGGCAGTTCTTTATGCATGGGCTGAGCCACTGGCTCGGCCTCGACGTGCATGACGTCGGCCACTACGGCACTCCTTCGCGCGACCGTATTCTGGAACCGGGCATGGTGCTGACCGTTGAGCCGGGGCTCTATATCGCGCCGGATGCCGACGTGCCTGCGGAATATCGCGGCATCGGCATTCGCATCGAAGATGACATTCTGATCACCGAAACCGGCAACGAGAACCTGACCGACAGCGTGGTCAAGGACGCGGACGCAATCGAGGCGCTGATGGCAGCGGCGCGTCAGGCATGACGGTAATTATCGCCGGAGGCGGCATGACCGGCGCGACCCTGGCGCTGGCTATTTCCCACCTCACGCAAGGGCAACTGCCGGTGACGCTGATTGAGAACAGCGCGCCTGACAGCCGCGCTCACCCAGGGTATGACGGCCGCGCCATCGCGCTGGCCGCCGGCACGCGTCAACAGTTGCTCGATATCGATCTCTGGCGCAGCATCGAGAAATACGCCACGCCCATTACCGACATCCACGTCTCCGATCGCGGCCATGCCGGCTTCGTCACGCTGGATGCCGGAACCTATCAGATTCCGGCGCTCGGCTACGTCGTCGAGCTTTTCGACGTGGGGCAGCGGCTGTTTGAGCGCCTGAAAAGCGCGCCGGGCGTGACGCTACGCTGTCCGGCGCGCGTCATCAACGCGCAGCGCCATCAGGAGAGCGTGCAGGTGACGCTGGAGAGCGGCGAACAGCTGGAAGGGGCGCTGCTGGTGGCCGCAGACGGCTCGCGCTCGCCGCTCGCCGCCTCGTTCGGCATTCAGTGGCAGCGCGAGGATTATCAGCAGCTGGCGGTGATCGCCAATGTTTCGACTCAGTTACCGCATCAGGGACGCGCCTTTGAGCGCTTCACCGAGCACGGCCCGCTGGCGCTGCTGCCGATGTCGGACAATCGCCTGTCGCTAGTGTGGTGCCATCCGCTCTCGGCGCGAGAAAAAATAGCACGCTGGAGCGACGACGAATTTCTGGCGCAGCTGCAGCGCGCGTTCGGCTGGCGGTTGGGGCGTTTTACCCATACGGGTCAGCGCGAGAGCTATCCGCTGGCGCTGCAAAGCGCCGGGCAGCAGACGTCGCACCGGCTGGCGCTGGTGGGCAATGCGGCGCAGACGCTGCATCCGATCGCCGGACAGGGCTTCAACCTCGGGCTGCGCGACGTGATGTCGCTGGCGGAGACCCTGGCGGCCGCGCATCGTCAGCAACAGGATGTGGGCAGCTACGCCGTCCTGCATCGCTATCAGCAGCGTCGTCAGCCCGATCGCGCGACGACGATCGGCATCACCGACGGGCTGGTGCGGCTGTTCGCCAATCGCTATGCGCCGCTGGTGGCGGGACGAAATCTGGGGCTGATGGCGATGGATCATCTGCCGTGGCTGCGTAATCAACTGGCCGAGCGCACGCTTGGCTGGGTTAAGCGTTAACTAAGGGGCACCGATGCAAAGTTTTGATGTGGTTATCGCCGGCGGCGGCATGGTAGGACTGGCGGTCGCCTGCGGTTTGCAGGGCAGCGGGCTGCGCGTCGCCGTGCTGGAAAAAACGGCGGAGCCGCAGTTCGACGCCGGCGCTGCGCCGTCGATTCGCGTATCGGCAATCAACGCCGCCAGCGAGCGGCTGCTGCAGAAGCTGGACGTCTGGTCCGATATTCTGGCGCAGCGCGCCAGCGCTTATCACGGCATGGAGGTGTGGGATCGCGACAGTTTCGGCGCCATTAACTTCGATGACGAACAGCAGGGACTGACCCATCTGGGACACATTGTCGAAAACCCGGCAATTCACAGCGCGCTCTGGCAGCGCGCCAGCCGCTGCAGCGACGTGACCCTTATCGCGCCTTCGCAGCTGCAGCAGGTGGCGTTCGGCGAAAATGAAGCCTTTGTGACTCTGCAGGACGGCACCATGCTGACCGCGCGCCTGCTGATCGCCGCGGACGGCGCCAACTCCTGGCTGCGCAACAAAGCCGATATTCCTTTAACCTTCTGGGATTACGATCACCATGCGCTGGTGGCGAATATCCGCACCGAGCAGCCGCATAACGCGGTGGCGCGCCAGGTTTTCCACGGCGACGGCATTCTGGCGTTCCTGCCGATGCAGGATCCGCACCTGAGCTCTATCGTCTGGTCGCTCTCGCCGCAGGAAGCGAGCCGGCTGGAGAGCATGCCGCAGGCGCTGTTCAATCAGCAGCTGGCGGTGGCGTTCGACATGCGCCTCGGTCTCTGCGAACTGGCGAGCGAGCGTAAAACCTTCCCGCTGATGGCGCGCTACGCCCGCAATTTCGCGGCGCATCGTCTGGCGCTGGTGGGCGACGCCGCGCATACCATTCATCCGCTGGCGGGGCAGGGCGTGAATCTCGGCTTTATGGACGCCGCAGAGCTGATTGGCGAAATCCGACGCCTGCACCAGCAGGGCAAGGATATCGGTCAGCATCTCTATCTGCGTCGCTACGAGCGCAGCCGCAAACACAGCGCGGCGCTGATGCTGGCGGGCATGCAGGGCTTTCGCGAGCTGTTCGCCGGCAGCCATCCGGCGAAAAAGCTGCTGCGCGATCTGGGACTAAAGCTGGCGGATACGCTGCCCGGCGTTAAACCCACGATGCTGCGTCAGGCGATGGGGCTAAACGATATGCCTGCCTGGCTGCGCTAAGCCGCACATTGCTTTCGTTGAGCCAGCCTTGCGCTGGCTTTTTTTACGCCTTTTGATCGCCCTGCACCAAAAACGAGCGGGACTGCACCTTTAGCGAGCCTCGTTTGATTTATTCTAATTTTACCCCCTTGTTCGCATTAGTTTTATTTATTACATGGCGATATCTGCCGAGTGCGTTGTTAACATTTTGCGCGCCATCGCTGATTATCTTGCTGCGCATAACGGCGATACGCCTCTTTCCTGCGTGGTAAATCACAAAAACGCAGTTAATTATGCTGTCATCTTTGCGCGCCGCTCAAGAGACATGCTTCAATTCGACCCTGTACAGCTTATGGTTAAATCGTCTTTTCAATGATAACGTCAGGGAAAAGAGAACGTTTGCGCCGGGCGATAAGCAGGCTGACGCCCGCCCGAAACTTACCCGCTTCGCGACAGGATGGTTATGACTCAGCAAACCCCTTTGTTTGAACAGCATCAGGCCTGCGGCGCCCGCATGGTCGACTTCCACGGCTGGATGATGCCGCTGCACTACGGTTCGCAAATTGACGAACACCATGCCGTGCGTCAGGACGCCGGAATGTTCGACGTGTCGCATATGACTATCGTCGATCTGCACGGCGCGCAGACGCGCGATTTTCTGCGGCATCTGCTGGCGAACGATGTTGCTCGCCTGACGCAGCCCGGCAAAGCGCTCTACACCGGCATGCTGAACGCCTCCGGTGGCGTCATTGACGATTTGATTGTTTACTTTATGACCGACGACTTTTTCCGTCTGGTGGTCAACTCGGCCACGCGCGAAAAGGATCTGGCGTGGATCGGCAAACATGCTCAGGCCTATGGCGTGGCGCTGACCGAGCGTGACGACCTGGCGCTTATCGCCGTACAGGGGCCGCAGGCGCAGCAGAAGGCGCAGACGCTGTTCAGCGCGGAGCAGCGCGACGCGGTCGCCGGGATGAAACCCTTTTTCGGCGTGCAGTCCGGCGACCTGTTTATCGCCACCACCGGCTACACCGGCGAAGCGGGCTATGAAATCGCGCTGCCAGCCGCCGCCGCGGCGGATTTCTGGCAGCGTCTGCTTGAAGCGGGCGTCAAGCCGGCTGGACTGGGCGCGCGCGACACGCTGCGTCTGGAAGCGGGCATGAACCTCTACGGCCAGGAGATGGACGAAGGCGTTTCGCCGCTGGCGGCCAATATGGGCTGGACCATCTGCTGGGAGCCGACCGATCGCGATTTTATCGGGCGCGAAGCGCTGGAGATGCAGCGTGAAAGAGGCACCGACAAGCTGGTTGGCCTGATCATGACAGAGAAAGGGGTGCTGCGCGGCGGGCAGCCGGTGCGCTTTACAGACGCGCAGGGCCAGCCGCAGCAGGGCGTGATCACCAGCGGCTCCTTCTCGCCGACGCTCGGCTACAGCATTGCGCTGGCGCGCGTGCCGGCAGGCATTGGCGAAAGCGCTATCGTCGAGATCCGCCAGCGCGAAATGCCGGTAAAAGTAACCAAACCTGTTTTTGTACGCGGCGGCAAGCCGGTTCAGTAATCTATTTTCAGGAGAAAGGGCGATGAGCAATGTGCCAAACGAATTGAAATACCGTGACAGCCATGAGTGGGTGCGTAAGGAAGCGGACGGCACCTTTACCGTCGGCATTACCGAACACGCTCAGGAGCTGTTAGGCGACATGGTCTTTGTCGATCTGCCGGATGTCGGCAACAGCTACTCAGCCGGCGACGAATGCGCCGTCGCGGAATCGGTCAAAGCCGCGTCCGATATCTACGCGCCCGTCAGCGGCGAGATCGTCGCCGTCAATGACGCGCTGGGCGACGCGCCGGAGCTGGTCAACAGCGAGCCCTACGCAGCCGGTTGGCTGTTCAGAATCAAACCCAGCGACGAATCCGAGCTCGATTCGCTGCTGGACGCGGACGCCTATAAAGCCTCCATCGACGAATAAGCAACAGGGCGGCCAGACCTCGCTGGCCGCTTTTTATTCCTTGCTTTCTCTGTACTCCAGCCCGATTCAGGATTGACTGCAAATGACCCAGACTTTGAGCCAGCTCGAACACAACGGCGCCTTTATTGAACGCCATATCGGTCCCTCGCCGGAACAACAGGCTTTGATGCTGGAGGCGATCGGCGCCAGCTCGCTGGACGCGCTGATCGGCGCCATTGTGCCGGCGGACATCCAGCTGCCTGGCCCGCCCGCCGTCGGCGATGCGGCGACCGAGCAGCAGGCGCTGGCCGAGCTCAAGGCGATCGCCGGTCAGAATCAGCGTTACAAATCCTGGATCGGCATGGGCTACAGCGCGGTGATCACGCCGCCGGTGATCCTGCGCAATATGCTGGAAAATCCGGGCTGGTACACCGCCTATACCCCCTATCAGCCGGAAGTATCGCAGGGCCGCCTGGAGGCGCTGCTTAACTTTCAGCAGGTGACGCTCGATCTGACCGGTCTGGACGTCGCCTCCGCCTCGCTGCTGGACGAAGCCACGGCGGCGGCGGAAGCGATGGCGATGGCGAAGCGCGTCAGCAAGCTTAAAAACGCCGGTAAATTCTTTATTGCGGACGATATCCATCCGCAAACGCTGGATGTGGTGCGCACCCGCGCCGAAACCTTCGGCTTCGAGCTGATTATCGACCGCGCCGAGAAAGCGCTGGATCACGACGCGCTGTTCGGCGTGCTGCTGCAGCAGGTCGGCACCACCGGCGAAGCGCACGACTACAGCGCGCTGATCGCCGAGCTGAAAAGCCGCAAAATCGTGGTCAGCGTCGCCGCAGACTTTATGGCGCTGGTGATGCTGGAAGCGCCCGGCAAGCAGGGTGCGGATATCGTGTTTGGATCGGCGCAGCGCTTCGGCGTGCCGATGGGCTACGGCGGTCCGCACGCCGCCTTTTTCGCCAGCCGCGACGAGCATAAGCGCTCAATGCCGGGCCGCATTATCGGCGTCTCGCGCGACGCCGCCGGTAACACCGCGCTGCGTATGGCGATGCAGACGCGCGAGCAGCATATCCGCCGTGAAAAAGCGAACTCCAACATCTGCACCTCGCAGGTGCTGCTTGCCAATATTGCCGGACTCTACGCGGTTTATCACGGTCCGAAAGGGCTGAAGCGTATCGCCTCCCGCATCCATCGTCTGACGACTATTCTGGCGGCCGGGCTGCAAAACGGCGGGCTGAAGCTGCGCCACAGCAGCTGGTTCGACACCCTGACGGTCGAGGTGGAAGATAAAGGCGCGGTGCTCAACCGCGCGCAAAGCTTCGGCGTCAACCTGCGCAGCGATATCCATCACGCGGTCGGCATTACGCTGGACGAAACCACGCGTCGCGAAGATGTGCAGGCGCTGTTCGCCATTCTGCTGGGCGACGAGCACGGCCAGGATATCGATAAGCTGGACGCCGCCGTCGCGGCCGACAGCCAGGCGATTCCCGCCGCGCTGCAGCGTCAGAGCGCCATCCTGACCCATCCGGTCTTTAATCGCCATCACAGCGAAACCGAGATGATGCGCTACATGCATAGCCTGGAGAAAAAGGATCTGGCGCTGAACCAGGCGATGATCCCGCTCGGCTCCTGCACCATGAAGCTGAACGCCGCCGCGGAGATGATCCCGATCACCTGGCCGGAGTTCGCCGAGCTGCATCCGTTCTGTCCGGCTGAGCAGGCTACGGGCTATCTGCAGATGATTGGCCAGCTGTCGCAGTGGCTGGTGCAGCTCACCGGTTACGACGCGCTTTGCATGCAGCCGAACTCCGGCGCGCAGGGCGAATACGCCGGGCTGCTGGCGATCCGTCGCTATCACGAAAGCCGTAACGAAGGCGCGCGCAACCTTTGCCTGATCCCCAGCTCCGCGCACGGCACTAACCCCGCTTCGGCGCAGATGGCGGGCATGGAAGTGGTGGTGGTGGCCTGCGACAAGCAGGGCAATATCGACCTCGGCGACCTGCGCGAAAAAGCGGCGCAGGCGGGCGAGCAGCTCTCCTGCATTATGGTGACCTATCCTTCGACGCACGGCGTTTATGAAGAGACCATCCGCGAAGTGTGCCAGATCGTGCATCAGCACGGCGGCCAGGTCTATCTCGACGGCGCCAATATGAACGCGCAGGTGGGCATTACCACGCCGGGCTACATCGGCGCGGACGTGTCGCACCTCAATTTGCACAAAACCTTCTGCATCCCGCACGGCGGCGGCGGTCCGGGCATGGGCCCGATCGGCGTGAAAGCGCACCTGGCGCCGTTTGTGCCGGGCCACAGCGTGGTGCAGATTGAGGAGATGCTGACGCAGCAGGGCGCGGTATCGGCGGCGCCGTTCGGCAGCGCCTCTATTCTGCCGATTAGCTGGATGTATATCCGCATGATGGGCGCGGAGGGGCTGAAGCGCGCCAGTCAGGTCGCGATTCTCAACGCCAACTATATCGCCAGTCGTCTGCAGTCGGCTTATCCGATCCTCTATGCCGGCCGCGACGGTCGCGTGGCGCACGAATGTATTCTCGACATTCGCCCGCTGAAAGAGCAGACCGGCATCAGCGAGCTGGATATCGCTAAACGACTCATCGACTACGGCTTCCACGCGCCGACCATGTCTTTCCCGGTCGCCGGCACCCTGATGGTGGAGCCGACCGAGTCTGAGAGCAAAATCGAGCTGGATCGCTTTATCGACGCGATGCTCTCTATCCGCATGGAGATCGATCGCGTGGCCGACGGCGAATGGCCGGCGGAGGATAACCCGCTGGTGAACGCGCCGCATACCCAGGTCGAAATCGTCGGCGAGTGGAGCCATCCCTACAGCCGGGAGCTGGCGGTCTTCCCGGCGGGCAGCGACAATAAGTACTGGCCGACGGTGAAGCGCCTCGACGACGTATTCGGCGATCGCAACCTGTTCTGTTCCTGCGTGCCGATGAGCGATTATCAGTAAACACCGCGCAACGCTGTTATCAAGGGCCGCTTATCCGGCCCTTTTTTATGGAGAAAATATGAGACTGGCTCTGGTGACCGGCGCAAGCCGGGGAATTGGCCGCGCGACGGCGCTAAAGCTGGCGCAGCAGGGCTACCGCGTGGCGGTTAACTATCTGAAGCGCGCAGACGAGGCGCAGCAGGTGGTGGCGCAGATCCGCGAGCAGGGCGGCGAAGCCTTTGCCGTGCAGGCGGATATCGCCGAGGAGGCGCAGATTATGGCGCTGTTTCAGCGGCTGGACGAGGAGGCGATGCCGCTCGGCGTGCTGGTCAACAACGCGGGCATCCTCTTTACGCAGTGTCGGGTAGAGGATCTCAGCGCCGAGCGCCTGCAGCGCGTCTTCGCCACCAACGTCACCGGCGCCTTTCTCTGCTGCCGCGAAGCGGTGAAACGCATGGGCACGCAGCACGGCGGCCTGGGCGGTTCGATTATCAACGTCTCTTCCGCCGCGTCGCGTCTTGGCGCGCCGGGAGAATATGTCGACTATGCAGCGTCGAAAGGGGCGATGGATTCGCTGACGAAAGGATTATCGCTGGAGGTCGCGGCGCAGGGCATTCGCGTCAACAGCGTCCGGCCCGGATTTATCTATACCGAAATGCATGCGGACGGCGGCGAGCCGGGACGCGTCGATCGCGTGGCGGCCACAGCGGGCGTCATCCCGATGGGGCGCGGCGGAGAAGCGGAAGAGATTGCTGAAGCGATTGCCTGGCTGGCGAGCGAGGCGGCCTCCTATATTACCGGCACCTTTATCGACGCCGCCGGCGGCCGCTGACCGCGAGGCCGCGCCCGTTGCGGCGCGGCCCTGCGAGGATCAGAGCGTTTCGCCGTTGCTGGCGATAACCTGCTGATACCAGCCGAAGCTCTTCTTGCGCGAGCGGGCGAAGTCGCCGCTGCCGTCGTCGTTTTTATTGACGTGGATAAAGCCGTAACGCTTGTCGTACTGACCGGTGGTAAACGAGACGCAGTCGATGCAGCCCCACGGCGTATAGCCCATCAGCTCGACGCCGTCGTGCGCCACCGCTTTTTTCATCTCGGCGATATGCGCGCGCAGGTAGTCGATGCGGTAGTCATCCTCAATCACGCCGTTCTCATTCGGTTTGTCGATGGCGCCAAAGCCGTTTTCGACAATAAACAGCGGCTTCTGGTAACGCTCATAAAGCGCGTTCAGCGCATAGCGCAGCCCCGTTGGGTCGATCTGCCAGCCCCAGTCAGACGCGCCGACGTGCGGGTTTTTTACCACGCCGTCAAAGCCGGTAATAGGATCGTCAACGCCGCTGGCGTCATGTTTTACCGCGTTGCTCATGTAGTAGCTAAAGCCGACGTAATCGGCGCAGCCGTTGCGCAGCGTCTCGGCGTCCTCCGCTTCCATTTCAATCTGATAGCCTTTGCGCGTCCACTCTTTCAGGGTATAGGCCGGATAGATTCCGCGCATCTGCACGTCGCTGAAGACATAGCGCTGATGCATCGCTTCCTGCGCCAGCATCACGTCGTCAGGATGGCAGGAGTAGGGGTAAATCGGCACCATGGCGATCATGCAGCCGATCTGGAAATCGGGATTGATGGCGTGGCCGAGGCTGACCACTTTGGCGCTGGCGACAAACTGGTGATGCATCACCTGATACATTACCTCTTCCGGCTTCTCGTGTTCGGTGAACACCACGCCGGAGCAGCAGTAGCCAAACAGCGGATATTGCCAGTTGCGCTGGTTATTGATCTCGTTAAAGGTCATCCAGTACTTCACTTTGTGCTGATAGCGGCGCATCACCACGTCGCTAAAGCGCACGAAGAAATCCACCACTTTGCGGCTGCGCCAGCCGCCGTACTGTTTCACCAGATGGTAAGGCATCTCAAAGTGGGAGAGGGTGATAACCGGCTCAATGCCATACTTCAGCAGTTCGTCGAACAGATCGTCGTAAAACTGCAGGCCCGCCTCGTTCGGCTCCTGCTCGTCGCCCTCAGGGAAGATGCGCGTCCAGGCGATAGAGGTACGAAAACACTTAAAGCCCATCTCGGCAAACAGCGCGACGTCCTCTTTGTAGCGCGAGTAGAACTCCACGCCCTGATGGTTGGGATAGTGGTTGCCCGGCTGCACGCCGTCGGTGATGACGCGGCTGACGCCGTGAGAGCCGCCGGTCAGCACGTCGGCGATGCTGACGCCTTTGCCGCCCTGATCCCAGCCGCCTTCGACCTGATGCGCCGCCACCGCGCCGCCCCATAAAAAGTGTTGCGGAAAGCCTGATTCGTTATGCATACGTCCCTCTCAGCGAAATAGATCTTGCCGCGAGTGTAGCAAAGCAAAAAAGGAAGTCACGCTATAACACCGGCGCGCCAGAGTAATATGTTACGCCGGTAAAACAGCCTGTTTTATTTATTCAGCAGGCGGCCGATGGCCTCGAGAATATACATAACCGGCACCTGCGTCGTGATGTCGGAATTGTCGCTCAGACGGATTACCGGCACATGATAGGCCAGAGTAAAATCGCTCATTTTCGCCAGCGAGCTGCTCTCTGAATGGGTTATCGCCATGATCTGGCAGCGCCGCAGGCTGAACTGGCTGGCAAGGCGTAATATTTCTGGCGTCTCGCCAGAGACGGAGAGCAATATCGCCAGCGTATTTTCATCCACGTTGCCGCTGACGGGATAATAGGGATCGTCGATATAGTGGCTGAATTTTCCGACGTTAGAAAAAAAGCGCGCGCCATATTTCGCCAGGCTGCCCGAGGTGCCGGCGCCAATAAAGAAAAGCTGTTCGGCGCGATTAATCATCTGCGTGGCGCGGGAAATAAGCTCGCTGAATTCATCGTTATTAATACTTTTAAAAAAGCTCAGCATTTCGCTGACGCCGACGTTCGCCTGCGCGGGCTGCGCCTGCTGCTGCGCCAGCCGGAAACGAATGCGAAATTCCGACCAGCCGTCGCACTGCATCTTGCGGCAGAAACGCAGCACGGTGGTGGTCGAGACGCCCGCCCGTTCCGCCAGTTCGCGGATGGTCATATAGCTGACGCTTTCCGGGTGTTTAATGATGTCGTGATAAACCTGCATCTCGAGGTCATTCAGGCTGGCAAGATCGTGATGAGAGAACATCTGCGGGCGCGCTCATAAAAACGAAACTGCGCGCAGTGTAGCAGATTTGCGCGCTCCGCAGGCGGTAACACGCATTCACAGATTAATTTTAGCGTACACGTGTACTCTCAAAATATTCCTGGCTATGCTGGAGGTCAGAAAATCCGCACTCATCACGACGTTGAGGAACGTGCCATCATGAAAAATCGCCTGGCCCTTGAGGGCTACTCGCTCGCTGAGGAGATCGCTAACAGCATCAGCCACGGTCTCGGCTGCCTGTTCGGCATTGTCGGTCTGGTGCTGCTGCTGGCGCAGGCGACCGAAGCGGGCGCTAACGCTATCGCTATCACCAGCTACAGCCTCTATGGCGGCAGCATGATACTGCTGTTTCTCGCCTCTACGCTCTATCACGCTATTCCCCACCAGCGCGCCAAACGCTGGCTGAAAAAACTCGACCACTGCGCCATCTATCTACTGATCGCCGGCACCTACACGCCTTTTCTGCTGGTAGGTCTGAAGTCGCCGCTGGCGCATGGGCTGATGGTGGTGATCTGGGGACTGGCGCTGGCGGGCATCATCTTTAAGCTCACTATTGCGCACCGCTTCAAGGCGCTGTCGCTGGTGACCTATCTCTGTATGGGCTGGCTGTCGCTGGTGGTGATCTATCAGCTGGCGCTGACGCTCTCGCCGGGCGGCGTCTGGCTGCTGGCGGCCGGCGGCATCATCTATTCGCTCGGCGTCATTTTCTACGTGGCGCGGCGTATCCCCTATAACCACGCTATCTGGCACGCCTTTGTGCTGGGCGGCAGCGCCTGTCACTTCTGCGCCATCTACTTTTACGTGACGTAACCTGGCGCGCCCGGCTCCCTGACGACGGGATCCGGGCGCGGCCAGAGATTACTCTTCCAGCGAATAGGGCAGCGGCTTGATCAGCAGCCGTCCGCCTTCGTCGCCCTCAACGCGCAGTACGCTATCCGCTTCCAGGTCGTTGTTCATCACGACCTGCACCCACACTTCGCCATCGTCGAGCTGAACGGCGGCCAGCACCGTGCCGGTGCGGCGCCAGCGCTCGCCCATCTGCAGCTCCAGCGAATCGTTCGCCGCAGGTACCCGGCTCGCCTGACCGGCAAGCCAGTAAAGGGCGCGCTTGTTAGCGCCGCGGAATTTGGCGCGCGCCACCATCTCCTGGCCGGTATAGCAGCCTTTTTTAAAGCTGATGGCGTCAAGCGCCTGCAGGTTAGCGGCCTGCGGAATCAGCTGCGCGGCGGTGGCCGGCTCGATTACCGGGATGCCCGCTTCGATATCGAGCGCCAGCCACTGCGCGCTGTCATTTAGCTGCGCGTCGTCGGCCAGCTTCTGCTGCAGCGCCTGCGCCTGCTCGCGCGTGGTCACGATCAGGAAACGCTCCGCGGGCGTCGGGAACCACAGCAGCGTGCTCTCCGCCTGCTGTACCACCGGATGGTCGCCGTCCGGCAGGGCGTCGAACAGGCTGGTCAGCGCCGCGCGCGCCTGGAACCCCGCCACGCCGAGTAGCACCGCGTCGTCGTCCGGCGCCAGCGTCACTTTCGAAAACACCGCATATTTTTTCAGTTCCGTCAGCTGCGTGTCGCGCAGTTCGCGGCGCACCAGATAGGCGTAACCTTCGCCGCGATGGAACAGGCGCAGATTGCTCCACATCTTGCCTTTCGCGTCGCAGTGCGCCGCCGGGCGATGCTGATCCGCGCCCAGCGCGGCGACGTCCAGCGTGAGCTGGCCTTGCAGATAAGAGGTGCTGTCGGCGCCCTGCACCGATACCAGCGCCCAGCCGTCCAGCGACATCAGGGTTAACGGCAGGCGAGAGGCGGCCACGGGCTGGCGCGGGGGTAAGCTGAAAATAGGCATTGGCTGTCCTGATTAAAAAGGTGAATCCTGAACTCAATGTTAAAAGAGCGCACTGGCTTTGCAACAGGTTTACGGAATCGGGCGCACAAATCGCGAGTCGGCGCGGCAACGGCAGGCCGACGCGTGCGGCGCGTCGCACAGCCCCGCAACGGGCGCCTGCAGGCGTAAGAAAACCAGGTTACACTAGCCGCCTGTCTGAAATGCGGAAATCACACACATGGATATTCATGACAAGTCGCGCATTCACTGGGCCTGCCGCCGCGGCATGCTGGAGCTGGATGTCGCTATTATGCCTTTCTTCAAATATGAATATGACAGCCTCAGCGACAGCGACAAAACGGCGTTTGTCGCACTGCTCAAGGCGGACGATCCCGATCTCTTCAACTGGATGATGAATCACGGCGAACCGGCCGACCCGGAGCTGAAGCGCATTGTCCAGCTGATCCAGCAACGCAACCGTGAACGCGGTCCCGTGGCAATGTAAGCTGCAACCGTCGCGCCAGGCGCGCCTGCTGCACGGCGCGCTGGCGTCTGGCGCGCTGCTAATCGTGGCGAGCGCGCCGCTGCCCGCCGCGTTCTGGCTGGTTAAAATCCCGCTTTTGCTGCTGATGCTGCATGAATACCGACAGCAGCAGCGCCGGCTGACGCAGCGGCGCGGCATGCTGCAGCATAAAAGCGACGACAGCTGGCGCTGGCAGGGTGCGCGCTGGCGCATCAGCGGACCGATCCGCTGGCTGCCGGGCGCGGCGCTGCTGATATTGCGTAGCGAGAAAGGAGAGACGCGCAGGCTGTGGCTAATGCAGGATATGATGCCGCACGCGCGATGGCGTCAGCTGCGCGCCCGTTTGCTCAGCCGCGCCGAGGGGCAGTAGCCCGGGCGCTACAGCAGCGCGGCGGTCTCGGTCAGGATCTGCTCGCACCACTGCTCGATACGCTCGTCGGTGACGTCGAACTGATTCACGTCGTCCAGCGCCAGGCCGACGAACTGCATGCCGTCGGCGCTAAGCGGACGCGGGCTGGTAAATTCATAACCTTCCAGCGGCCAGTAGCCGACGAACTTCACGCCCATCGGCTGCAGCAGCTCATGCAGCATGCCCAGCGCGTCGAGAAACCATTCGCCATAGCCAAGCTGGTCGCCCATGCCGTAGAGCGCGACGATTTTTCCGCGCAGGTTGAGCGTCGACAGCTGCGGCCAGATCGCTTCCCAGTCCTCCTGCAGCTCGCCGAAATCCCAGGTAGGGATGCCTAAAATCAGCAGGTCGTACTGCTCCATCAGCAGCGGATCGTCATCTTTCACGTTGTGTAGCGTGACCAGCTCAGCGCCGATAAAGTCGCGGATTTTCTCTGCGGCCATTTCGGTATAACAGGTGCTTGAGCCGTAAAAAAGACCAATTTTCATGCAGATAATGCTCGGATTAAGACTGACTTTGGCGCAATTGTATCAGAAGCAGGGCGGATTCAGGCATAATGAGCACGATTTCACCTCAAGGCGGGGATACCGTGCAAGACAGCGACCTGACAGAACAGTTTCTGGATGCGCTCTGGATTGAACGCAATCTGGCGCAAAATACCTTGTCCTCGTATCGTCAGGACTTAAAAACCCTGACCGACTGGCTGACGCATCGCGGGCTGACGCTGCTGACGCTGCAGGCCGAGGATTTGCAGCAGTTTCTCGCCGAACGGCTGGAAGGCGGCTATAAAGCCAGCAGTTCGGCACGGCTGCTCAGCGCCATGCGCCGCATTTTTCAGTATCTCTACCGCGAGAAGCTGCGCAGCGACGATCCCAGCACGCTGCTGGCCGCGCCGAAGCTGCCGCAGCGGCTGCCGAAAGATCTCAGCGAAGCGCAGGTGGAACGACTGCTGCAGGCGCCCAGCACCGATATTCCGCTGGAGCTGCGCGACAAGGCGATGCTGGAGCTGCTTTATGCCACCGGGCTGCGCGTCTCTGAACTGGTCGGCCTGACCCTGAGCGACGTCAGCCTGCGCCAGGGCGTGGTGCGCGTTATCGGCAAAGGCAATAAAGAGCGTCTGGTGCCGCTGGGCGAAGAGGCCGTTTACTGGCTGGAGCACTACCTTGAGCACGGCCGCCCCTGGCTGCTCAACGGGCAGACGCTGGACGTGCTGTTTCCCAGCAGCCGCGCGCAGCAGATGACGCGCCAGACCTTCTGGCATCGCATCAAGCACTACGCCGTGCTGGCGGGCATCGACAGCGAAAAACTGTCGCCGCACGTGCTGCGGCACGCCTTCGCCACCCATTTGTTGAACCACGGCGCCGACCTGCGTGTCGTACAGATGTTGCTGGGACACAGCGATCTCTCTACCACGCAAATTTATACGCACGTCGCGACCGAGCGGCTGCGTCAGTTGCATCAACAGCATCATCCGCGCGCCTGACGCGGACATTAAGGAAAGAAGATGAAGAAATTTCTCCTGCTGGCCCTGTTGGCTGGCGCCTTCAGCAGCGTAGCTCAGGCCGATGACGGCGCGATCCTGCAGTCGCTGAAAAAGCTGGGACTGAAGCAGACGGAAATCGTGCCGTCGCCGCTGCCGGGATTTAAAACCGTGCTGACGGAAAGCGGCGTGATTTACGTTACCGAAGACGGCAAGCATATGATTCAGGGCCCGCTCTACGATGTTAGCGGCGCGCAGCCGGTCAACGTCACCAATCAGCTGCTCGACAAAAAGGTCGAGGCGCTGGCGCCGCAGATGATCGTCTATAAAGCGGCGAAAGAGCAGCACGTCATTACCGTTTTCACCGACATCACCTGCGGCTACTGCCGCAAGCTGCATGAGCAGATGGCCGACTACAACGCGCTGGGCATCACGGTGCGCTATCTCGCCTTCCCGCGTGAAGGGCTGCACGGCCAGGTGGAAAACGCCATGAAGGCGATCTGGTGCGCCGCCGATCGCAACAAAGCGTTCGACGAAGCGATGAAGGGCAACGCGCCGCAGATGAGCGCGCCAGACAGCTGCAAGATCGATCTCGACCAGCACTACAAGCTGGGCATTCTTTACGGCATCCAGGGCACGCCGGCCATCCTGACCGACTCCGGTATGATGATCCCGGGCTATCAGGGGCCGCAGGAGCTGAAGCAGGTGTTGGATCAGCAGAAGCGCGGTGGCTAATTGGCAGTGATTAAATCAGTAGAACTGCGGCGGCGCGAGATCGGCGTCGAGGACCAGCTCCCGGCAGATCTTCCGCCGCTACTTAAACGTCTCTATCTGCAGCGCGGCGTGCGCAGCGCGGCTGAGCTGGAGCGCGGCGCGAAGCATCTGCTGCCGTTCTCCTCGCTCAACGGGCTGGATGCGGCGGTCGAGCTGCTGCATCAGGCGCTGCTCGACGGACGCCGCATTATGGTGGTGGGCGATTTCGACGCCGACGGCGCCACCAGCACCGCGCTAACGGTGCTGGCGCTGCGCAGCATGGGCGGCCACAACGTGCAGTATCTGGTGCCTAACCGCTTCGACGACGGCTACGGCCTGAGTCCGGAAGTGGTGGAGCAGGCGCGCGCGCGCGGCGCGCAGCTGATCCTGACGGTGGATAACGGCATCTCGTCCCATAGCGGCGTCGCCTGCGCCCATCAGCACGGCATTCCGGTGCTGGTCACCGATCACCATTTGCCTGGCGACACCCTGCCTGAGGCGGAAGCGATAGTGAACCCCAACCTGCGCGACTGCGAATTCCCGTCGCGCGCGCTGGCGGGCGTCGGCGTCGCCTTCTACCTGATGATGGCGCTGCGCGCGCATCTGCGTAAGCTGGGCTGGTTCGGCGCCACGCGCGCGGAGCCGAATCTGGCGGAGCTGCTGGATCTGGTGGCGCTCGGCACCGTCGCTGACGTGGTGCCGCTCGACGTCAATAACCGCATCCTGGTGTGGCAGGGGCTGAGCCGCATTCGCGCCGGAAAATGCCGTCCCGGCATTCGCGCGCTGCTGGAGATCGCCAATCGCGACGCGCGCCAGCTGGTGGCGAGCGATCTCGGTTTCGCCCTTGGTCCGCGCCTGAATGCGGCAGGGCGGCTCGACGATATGTCGGTCGGCGTCGCGCTGCTGCTTACCGACGACATTACCCAGGCGCGAATGCTGGCCAACGAACTCGATGCGCTCAATCAGACGCGCAAAGAGATTGAGCAGGGCATGCAGAGCGAGGCGCTGGCGCTCTGCATGGAGCTGGAGCGTAAGCAGACCGATTTGCCGCTGGGGCTGGCTTTCTACCATCCCGAATGGCATCAGGGCGTGGTGGGCATTCTCGCCTCACGGCTGAAAGAGCGCTTTTATCGTCCGGTTATCGCGTTCGCGCCTGCGGGCGACGGCACGCTAAAAGGCTCTGGACGGTCGATTCCCGGTCTGCACCTGCGCGACGCGCTGGAGCGGCTCGATACGCTCTATCCCGGCATGATGCTAAAGTTCGGCGGGCACGCCATGGCGGCGGGCCTGTCGCTGGAAGAGACGCAGTTTGAGGCGTTTCGCCAGCGCTTCGCCGACCTGCTGGGCGAGTGGCTGAGCGAAGAGTCACTGCAGAGCGTTATCTGGTCAGACGGCGCGCTGCAGCCGGGCGAGTTCAGTTTGCAGACCGCCGAACTGCTGCGCGAAGCGGGCCCCTGGGGACAGGCGTTTCCCGAGCCCGCTTTCGACGGCAGGTTCAAGCTGCTGCAGCAGCGGCTGGTGGGCGAGCGGCATCTGAAAGTGATGCTGGAGCCGCTCGGCGGCGGCCCGCTGATCGACGGCATCGCCTTTAACGTCGATACCACCCTGTGGCCCGACAACAGCGTGCGTCAGGTCGAGCTGGCCTTTAAGCTCGATATCAACGAATACCGCGGCAATCGCTCGGTGCAGCTGATTATCGATCACCTCTGGCCGCTGAGTTAACGCTCTCAGTGACGGATCTGCTGCAGATCCGCCGCCGACAGCCCGGTCACTTCCTGCACCAGCGTCAGGTCGATTCCTCTGGCCAGCATATTGCGCGCAATCGCCAGCGTCGCCTCGCGCTGGCCTTCATTGCGGCCCTTGGCAAGGCCTTCGTGACGGCCTTCGCTAAGGCCCTGCTCGCGTCCCATTTGCTTAAGCTGTTCTGCAATCGTCATCAGTTCCTCCTTTTGCTGCGGCACGCGCCGCGCCAGCTGCTCAATAAAGCTTTTCGCCTGCGGCGCTTCGCCCGCCTGAATCATATAGTTAATCAGCGCCAGCCGCTGTTTGCGGCTCACTGAATCTTGCAGCATAAGCGTCATCAGCTGCTCAAACAACTCGGTGAGATCACGCTGGCGAATATGTTTCTGCAGCAGCGTCAGCGCCGCCATACTGCGATGACGCGCAATCTCGCTGTCGGCGATAACGGTAACGTCGACCAGCGGAAAGGGGCCGCCATAGAGGCGCGCGGCCAGTTCCGGCTCGCTGAAAAGCGCGGTCCAGCGCATGCTGAAAGGCCAGGGACGTTGTTTGCCGTGATAGAAGAGCAGCGGGATCACCAGCGGCAGATGACGATGGCCCGCATCCAGATGGCGCTGCATCACCGCGACGGCGTAACGCATCAGGCGGAATGCCATCAAGCGGTCCGGCGAGCTTTGATGTTCGATGATGACGTAGACATAGCCCTTTTTTCCTATGGTTTGCAGCGAGTAGAGGATATCGCTGTAGTAAGCGCGCAGATCCTCTTCGATAAAACTGCCGGAGGTCAGGCGCAGGGTCGAGAGATCGCAGATGCGCAGCAGCCAGTCGGGCAAGTGCAGCGCTAAAAAGTCGCGCGCGGTATGCGCATGGGTAAGAAAGGTTTTGAATACTGCGTCGTGCGGCGTGGCGCTTTTTTTTGCTGTCATCATCGTCCCTTTGTTTTCGCTGCTGTAGCGCCCAGGCTAGCACCATCCTTTCAGCAGCGGCGGCCGGGAGAGAGAGTAAACGTCATCCGTGCGGCGCACTGCACAGCGCGGACTGCGCTGTGCCTGTCCATCCCATAAAAGCACGCGCCGCGCCGCACATTTCGCCGGCTGCCGCCGCTGCCGACGCACGACTGAAACCCTACAATCTCACGGCTATTTCAGTTAGACTGCGGGGTTTCCATCCCGACATTCAGCGAAAAGACCCGAAGCCATGTTTGAAATTAATCCGGTTAAAAACCGCATCCAGGACCTCACCGAGCGCAGCGCCGTTCTTAGGGGGTATCTTTGACTACGATGCCAAGAAAGAACGCCTCGAAGAAGTAAACGCCGAACTGGAGCAGCCAGACGTCTGGAACGAGCCTGAACGCGCACAGGCGCTGGGCAAAGAGCGCTCGTCGCTGGAAGCGATCGTGCAAACCCTGGATCAGATGTCGCAGGGCCTGGAAGATGTGCAGGGTCTGCTTGAGCTGGCAGTAGAAGCTGAAGACGAAGAGACATTCGACGAAGCGGTCGCTGAGCTCGATACGCTGGAAAGCAAACTGGGCGAGCTGGAATTCCGCCGCATGTTCTCTGGCGAATATGACAGCGCCGACTGCTATATCGATCTGCAGGCCGGTTCCGGCGGCACCGAAGCGCAGGACTGGGCCAGCATGCTGATGCGTATGTATCTGCGCTGGGCCGAATCCAAAGGCTTTAAAACCGAAATCATTGAAGAGTCAGAAGGCGAAGTGGCGGGCATCAAGTCCGTAACGATTCGCGTCTCAGGCGACTACGCCTTTGGCTGGCTGCGTACCGAAACCGGCGTGCATCGCCTGGTACGTAAGAGTCCGTTTGACTCCGGCGGCCGTCGCCACACCTCATTCAGCTCTGCGTTTATCTATCCGGAAGTGGATGACGATATCGATATCGACATCAACCCGGCGGATCTGCGCATTGACGTCTACCGCGCGTCGGGCGCGGGCGGTCAGCACGTTAACCGTACGGAATCGGCGGTGCGTATCACCCATATTCCCACCGGCACGGTGACGCAGTGTCAGAACGACCGTTCTCAGCATAAAAACAAAGATCAGGCGATGAAACAGATGAAGGCGAAGCTGTACGAGCTTGAGATGCAAAAGAAAAATGCTGAGAAGCAGGCGCTGGAAGACAACAAGTCCGACATCGGCTGGGGCAGCCAGATCCGCTCCTATGTGCTGGACGACTCCCGCATCAAAGATCTGCGCACCGGCGTTGAAACCCGCAACACCCAGGCGGTGCTGGATGGCGATCTCGACCGTTTTATCGAAGCAAGTTTAAAAGCAGGGCTATAAGGAACCGACATGTCTGAACAACAACCGCAGAGCGCTGATGCCGCCCTTGAGTTAAATAACGAACTGAAAACGCGTCGCGAAAAACTCAGCGCGCTGCGTGAAAACGGCGTGGCGTTTCCTAACGATTTCCGCCGGGACACCACCTCGGACGCGCTGCACGCGCAGTATGACGAGAAGAGCAACGAAGAGCTGGAAGATTTAGGCGTTGAGGTCAGCGTCGCTGGTCGTATGATGACCCGCCGCATTATGGGCAAGGCGTCGTTCGTGACGCTGCAGGACGTGGGCGGCCGCATTCAGCTTTACGTGGCGCGCGACGATCTGGCGGAAGGCATTTATAACGAGCAGTTCAAAAAGTGGGATCTCGGCGATATCCTCGGCGCGCGCGGCAAGCTGTTCAAAACCAAAACTGGCGAGCTGTCGATCCACTGTCACGAACTGCGCCTGCTGACCAAAGCGCTGCGTCCGCTGCCGGACAAATTCCACGGCCTGGCCGATCAGGAAACCCGCTACCGTCAGCGCTATCTGGACCTTATCGCCAACGACGAGTCGCGCAACACCTTTAAAATTCGCTCGCAGATCATGGCAGGTATCCGCCAGTTCATGGTCGGCCGCGACTTTATGGAAGTCGAAACGCCGATGATGCAGGTGATCCCGGGCGGCGCCTCTGCGCGTCCTTTTATCACCCATCACAACGCGCTCGATATCGATATGTACCTGCGTATCGCGCCGGAGCTCTATCTGAAGCGTCTGGTGGTCGGCGGGTTCGATCGCGTATTCGAAATCAACCGCAACTTCCGCAACGAAGGCATCTCGCCGCGCCATAACCCTGAGTTCACCATGATGGAACTCTATATGGCCTACGCGGACTATAAAGACCTGATCGAGCTTACCGAAAGCCTGTTCCGTACCCTGGCGCAGCAGGTTCTCGGCACCACGAAGGTGCCTTACGGCGATCAGGAGTTCGATTTCGGCAAGCCGTTTGAGCAGCTGACCATGCGCGAAGCGATCAAAAAGTACCGCCCGGAAACCGATCTGGCAGATCTGGATGATTTCGATAAAGCGGTGGCGATTGCGCAGTCTATCGGCATCAAGGTCGAGAAGAGCTGGGGTCTGGGCCGCGTAGTAACGGAGATTTTCGAAGAGACGGCGGAAGCGCATCTGATTCAGCCGACCTTTATCACCGAGTACCCGGCGGAGGTGTCGCCGCTGGCGCGCCGCAACGACGAGAACCCGGAAATCACCGATCGCTTTGAGTTCTTTATCGGCGGCCGCGAAATCGGCAACGGCTTCTCCGAGCTGAACGACGCGGAAGATCAGGCGGAGCGTTTCCAGCAGCAGGTCAACGCCAAAGACGCAGGCGACGACGAAGCGATGTTCTACGACGAAGATTACGTGACGGCGCTGGAGCACGGTCTGCCGCCGACAGCGGGTCTGGGCATCGGCATCGACCGCATGGTCATGCTGTTCACCAACAGCCATACCATCCGCGACGTGATCCTGTTCCCGGCGCTGCGTCCGACCGCGAAGTAATTAATAACCAGCTTCTAACAGGTTTTTCAGCAACGCCTAAGCCTGAAACGCGGCTGGCAGGGCCAGAGGAGCAAAGCGTCCCACGACAGGGACAAAAACGCAGGGAGCGTTTTTGAACAACGCGGCGCGTTGGCCCGTTTACGGGCGCACCTCAGGGATGAGGTGCGTAATTGTGCGGGCCGAGCTGGCAGGGATGCCGCTTTTTGCGTCTTTGCGATCTGGCCCTGCCAGCCGCGTCAGCATCAAGTTAACAGCCACTAAGGCCGGATATTCCGGCCTTTTTCTTTGGGCTTTGCGCTAGCACGGCGAGTAGCGTCCGATCGCAAAGTCGCTCAAGGCATCCCAGCGCGCTCGGCCCGCGACATCCCTGTCGCGGGACGCTTTGCTCTTCGGACGCTACTCACCGTGCCATGGCTTCTGAGCAGGCGGTCAGGACTTCACCACGCCATTCAGCCACGCCTCGAAGCGCGCATAGGGCACATAAAGCGCCACATCGCGATAGAGCGTCTTCCCACTCTGGTTATCATCAATGCGGCTGCTGTAGCCGACAATCACGCCCGCCAGGGTATCGTCCGACGCGTTATAGACCGCGCCGCCCGACATGCCTTTCACCACGCCCGCACTGGCCGCCACCACCACGCACTGCGCCTTATTCCAGCTGTTCGCCAGCGAAGTATTAATCAGATTCTCGCCGCTGGAGCTGACCGGCATCGCGCTAATAAAGCTATAGCCGTAAAGATTCACCTTGTCGCCGATGCGGCTGTTGCGAAAACGCGGCGGCAAATTCGCTTCGGCATTCTTGTGGTACACCACGGCGATATCGCATTCTGGATGCCAGGCTTTAACGCGATAGAGCGAAAATTTGGCGACGTGCGCGGCGGTCAGGCTGTACTCCGCCGTCAGCGGAATCGTCGTGCCCAGCGTCCCCAGACCGAGCGCGGTGGGAATGCCGGTATAGGTCATATCGACGCGCTTTTGCGCTTCGCTGCTGTACTCGTAGTGGCCGACGGAGCAGCCGCTGAGACAGAGCGCCGTCAGGGCGATTAGCCGCTGCATAGTCTCTCCCCGCATAAGAATGGCTTCACATTACCGGATAGGGCAACTGGGGTATCGGCAGCGCGCGCTATTCCTTTACCTGATTGAATCCACAAGCAAAGCGCGCCTTCGCGCCACGCGGCTGGCGCTTACCATCAAGCGTAGCGCGTAAAAAGGGAGAAGATTGTTAAGATTCCATCACGCGTACGGCGCGCCATTATTGCGTCTGCGGCAAAAGATCCTTGCCGCACGCAGGGTGTATGCAAGCTGATGGCTATGATTTAATACTCACCGTGACGAAGTTCAAATTTTTATAACCGTCCGCGCCCGGCGTCCGCTGCGGCGTTCACCTGCATATCGATTGGGAGAGTGTGTTATGCCTGTTGCTTTACTGGCGCTGGCGCTGAGTGCGTTTGCGATTGGAACCACCGAGTTCGTCATTATGGGCCTGCTGCCCGACGTGGCGGGCGATCTGCAGGTCTCGATCCCGTCAGCGGGCTGGCTGATTAGCGGTTATGCGCTGGGCGTCGCCATCGGCGCGCCGATTATGGCGCTGTTAACCGCAAAGCTGCCGCGTAAAAAGACACTTATCCTGCTGATGATCATCTTTATTATCGGTAATGTGCTCTGCGCGCTCGCCTACACCTACAACCTGCTAATGATGGCCCGCGTGATTACCGCGCTCTGTCACGGCGCCTTCTTTGGCATCGGCGCGGTGGTAGCGTCGAGCCTGGTGGCGCCGGGCCGTCAGGCGTCGGCGGTGGCGCTGATGTTCACCGGCCTGACGCTGGCGAACGTGCTCGGCGTACCGCTCGGCACCTGGTTTGGTCAGCTGTTCGGCTGGCGCGCCACCTTCTGGGGCGTCGCCATTATCGGCGTACTCGCCTTTATCGCGCTGATCGTCAGCCTGCCCACCAATAAAGAAGAGAAGCCGGTGCATCTGGCGAGCGAAATCAGCGCGCTGGCCAACGGCAAACTGTGGCTTTCGCTGCTGATGACGGTGTTCTTCGCCGCGGCGATGTTCGCGCTGTTCAGCTATATCGCGCCGCTGCTGCTGCAGGTGACCGGCATCAGCGCGCGCGGCGTCAGCTGGACGCTGTTCCTGATCGGCGCCGGTCTGACCGTCGGCAATATTCTCGGCGGCAAGCTGGCGGACTGGAAGGTCTCCTTCAGCCTGATTTTAAGCTTCTCGCTGATCGCCATCTTCTCGCTGCTGTTTAGCTGGACCAGCCATGCGCTGTGGCTGGCGGAGGTGACGCTGTTCCTGTGGGCGATGGCGACGTTCGCCACCGTGCCGGGCCTGCAGATCAACGTGGTGCGCCACGGCAAAGAGGCGCCGAATCTGGTCTCGACGCTGAATATCTCTGCCTTTAACGTCGGCAACGCGCTGGGCGCATGGGTCGGCGGCGCGGTGATCGGCCGAGGCTACGGCCTGACCGCCGTACCGGTGGCCGCCGCCGCGCTGGCCGCTATTGGCCTGATTATCTGCCTGATCACCTTCCGTAAATCGGGCGGCAACGCCGCCGCAGTGCGCGCTTAAGCCAGCCGTTCGGCGATGCGCTGAGGAAAATCGGCCACCTGCGCTTGCAGGTGGTCGATAAAGGCCGCCACCAGCGCCGACGCGGGGCGGTGCAGCGGCCGCACCAGGCTCACGGTAAAGGGCACTGCGACGCTGAAGCGGCGCATAACCACGCCGCTGTCGGCATAATCGAGCGCCGTCAGCGGATTCACCACTGAAATGCCCACGCCTGCGCGCACCATGGCGCACACCGACGCCGCGCTGTGCGTCTCCAGCGCCAGCCTGCGCTCTACGCCCTGCTCATGAAACAGCGTATCCAGCAGCTGACGATAGCTGTCGGCACGCGACAGGCTGACGTAGTTCTCTCCGGCGAAATCCTGCGGCGTCAGCACCGCGCGCGCGCAAAGCGGATGATCCTGCGGCAGTACGCAGACCTCGTCGCAGGTCAGCAGCGGCAGCCGCTCCGTGCCGGCGGGCGCATGCTGGGTTTCGGTCAGGCCGAGATCGTAGCGCTGCGCCGACAGCCACTCCTCCAGCAGCGGCGACTCCTGCGGAATAATATTCAGGCTGACGTCGGGATAGCGCTGCATAAAGGGCTGCACCAGCGGCGGCAGCAGCGACTGCGAAAAGACCGGCAGGCAGGCGACCGACAGCTCGCCCTGACGGAACTGACGCAGCCCGTCGGCGGCTTCCATAATGCGATCCAGCCCGTACCATGAGCGCTGCACCTCTTCGAACAGCCGCAGACCCTGCACCGTGGGCTGCAGCCGACCGCGCACGCGCGCGAAGAGCCGCAGGCCGAGCTGCTTTTCCAGCCGCGCCAGTTCGCGGCTAACGGTAGGCTGCGAGGTGTTCAACAGCGCGGCGGCCTGCGTCAGATTGCCGCTGGTCATCACCGCATGAAAAATCTCTATATGCCGCCAGTTGATTTTCGCCATATGCTGCCATATCCATTTTGCATAGAAGCTATTAAAACAGATATTTTTCAGCATGGCACGCGTCTGGCCTAATAGGAGCAACTCACAGGAGAATGCTTATGCCACGCGCCTTAACCGACCACACCACCGCGCTTAACGCCGCGCAGCTGCTGCCGCTGGCGCAGCAGTATAATGGCCCGTTCTGGGCCTATGACGCCCAGATTATTCAGCAGCGTATCGAACAGCTGCGCGCCTTCGACGTGGTGCGCTTTGCGCAGAAAGCCTGCTCAAACATTCATATTTTGCGTCTGATGCGCGCGGCGGGCGTCAAAGTCGACTCCGTGTCGCTTGGCGAAATCGAACGCGCGCTGGCGGCGGGCTTTCAGCCGGGCGGCGAGGATATCGTGTTTACCGCCGACGTATTCGACCGGCCGACGCTGGCGCGCATTGCCGAACTCAAGGTGCCGGTGAACGCCGGCTCGGTGGATATGCTGCACCAGCTGGGCCAGGTTTCACCGGGCCACGCGGTATGGCTGCGCATCAACCCCGGTTTCGGCCACGGCCACAGCCAGAAAACCAATACCGGCGGCGAAAACAGCAAGCACGGCATCTGGCACAGTGAACTGCCGCAGGCACTGGCGGCGATTAAAACCTACGGGCTGCGCCTGACTGGACTGCATATGCATATCGGCTCCGGCGTCGATTACGGCCACCTGCAGCAGGTGTGCGACGCGATGGTGGAGCAGGTGATCGCGCTCGGCCACGACCTTGAGGCGATTTCGGCGGGCGGCGGGCTCTCTATTCCTTACCGCTTCGGCGAAGAGGCGATCGACACCGCGCACTATTTCGGTTTGTGGGACGCGGCGCGTCAGCGTATCGCCGCTCACCTCGGCCACGCAGTCAAGCTGGAGATTGAGCCGGGCCGTTTCCTGGTTGCTGAAGCGGGCGTGCTGGTGTCGCAGGTGCGTGCGGTGAAAGCGATGGGCAGCCGCCACTTTGTGCTGGTGGATGCGGGCTTCAGCGATCTGATGCGTCCGTCGATGTACGGCAGCTATCACCATATTTCGCTGCTGCCGGGCGACGGTCGCGCTATCGACGAGCAAAAGAGCATCGATACCGTGGTTGCCGGGCCGCTGTGCGAGTCGGGTGACGTCTTTACCCAGCAGGAAGGCGGCAAGGTAGAAACGCGCGCGCTGCCGGCGGCGCAGGTGGGCGACTATCTGGTATTTCACGATACCGGCGCTTACGGCGCCTCAATGTCCTCTAACTACAACAGCCGTCCGCTGATCCCGGAAGTGCTGTTCGAGCAGGGCGAACCGCGTGAAATCCGCCGGGCGCAAACCATTCAGGAACTGCTGGCGCTTGAGCTGGGCTAAGGCACGCGCGATGAACATCCTCTCTTTGCGCGACGCGCCGCAGTTCGCCGAACAGGTGACCGACTGGCTGTGGCGCGCCTTTGACGCGGAGAACGGGCGCGACTTTATGGCCAGCGTGGTGGAGAGCTCGCTGCATGGGGCGGCGTTTCCCGTCACTTTCGTCGCGATCGACGACGCGGGCAGGGCAGTGGGCACGGTGGGCTTCTGGCGTTGCGATCTGATTAGCCGCCAGGATCTCTTTCCCTGGCTCGCCGCGCTCTACGTCGATGAAAGCGCGCGCGGCACCGGCCTGAGCGCGGCGCTGCAGCAGCATGTGATTGACTATGCGCGGCAGCGCGGCCACCGCAGCCTGTGGCTCTGGTCGATCTTCGGCGGCTATTACGAACGCTGCGGCTGGACGCCGGCGGGCGAGGCGCTGGACTATCCCGATAAAAAGGTCAGGCTCTATCGGCGCGAGCTTTAACCTGGCCCGCTCACCGAATGGCGCCGTACCAGCGTCGGGCTAAACATATTGGTCACCTCCGGCAGCGGCTGCGCATGGGCCAGGGCTAACGCCAGCTCCGCCGCCTGCTGCGCCATGGTGACGATAGGATAGCGCACCGTGGTCAGGCGCGGGCGCACATAGCGTGACACCAGCACGTCATCGAAGCCGATCAGCGACATCTCTTCCGGCACGCGCACGCCGTTATCGCTCAGCACCGCCAGCGCGCCAGCGGCCATCGAATCGTTATAGCAGGCCACGGCGGTAAAGCTGCGGCCGCGTCCCAGCAGCTCGGTCATCGCCTGCTCGCCGCCCACTTCATCCGGTTCGCCAAAGGTCACCAGCCGATCGTTGGCGGGCAGGCCGTGCTCTTTCAGCGCATCGTAGTAACCCTGCAGGCGATCTTCGGAGTCGGAAATCGGGTGGGTCGAGCAGATAAAGGCGATATTCTGATGTCCCTGCTGAATAAGATGGCGCGTCGCCAGCCAGGCGCCGTAGCGATCGTCAAGCGCGATACAGCGCTGTTCAAACCCTTTCAGCAGCCGGTTCAGCAGCACCATGCCCGGCATCTGCTTCATCAGCAGCTCCAGTTCGGCGTCGGGGATTTTCTTCGCATGCACCACCAGCGCGGCGCAGCGGTGGCGCATCAGCTGCTCAATCGCCTGCCGCTCTTTTTGCTCATTGTGGTAACCGTTACCAATCAGCAAAAAGTTGCCGGTCTGTCCGGCGATCTCATCAACCGCCTTAACCATTGCGCCGAAAAAAGGATCCGATACGTCGCCGACCACCAGGCCTAAGGTTTCGGTCGACTGCTGCGCCAGGGCGCGCGCGTTGGCGTTAGGATGATACTGCAGCTCCTCCATCGCCTGGCTGACGGCCTGACGCGAGCTTTCGCTGGCTTTAGGCGAATTATTAATCACACGGGACACCGTCGCGACGGAAACACCCGCCAGTCTGGCAACATCCTTAATCGTAGCCATGCCTCGACCTGTTTTAGGGAAAACGTTTACACATGGCAGCAGTGTTACGGAAAAGGCGGCCTGTATCAAGCCAACAGAATGTCTGCGCCGTCGCAAAAAGGGGGAAAACTCCAGGCTTAACCCGGCGCGGGGTCGCGTGGTATCCTGCATTTTTCCCTTACCTGCCGTAAAAGAAACCATGAAAAAGCGAGTGCCACATCTGGCGCACTGGGGCGCGTTCAGCGCCGTGACTGAAAACGATCGTCTGATCGGCTGCGAGCCGTTCTTCGCCGACGCCGATCCGTCGCCGATGCTGAACACCATTCCCGAGCTGGTCTATTCCGATAAACGTATTCGGCAGCCGATGGTGCGCCGCTCCTGGCTGAAATCGCGCGAAAACAGCGACCGCACGCTGCGCGGCCGTGAAGATTTCGTCGCCGTCGACTGGGAGACCGCGCTGGATCTGGTGGCGGACGAAAACCGCCGCGTCCGCGAACGTTACGGCGCCTCCGGCATTTTCAACGGGTCTTACGGCTGGTCGTCTGCGGGCCGCGTCAACCATGCGCGCACCCTGGTGCGCCGCTTCTATTTTCAGGGCGGTGGCGGCGTCGATCAGCAGGGCAACTACAGCTGGGGCGCGGCGCAGTTCTTCTTGCCCTATGTGATCGGCACCTATATGCCGCTGACCGGTCGCGTCACCGACTGGCCGCAGGTGGTGGAGCATGCGGAGATCTTCGTCGCCTTCGGCGGGCTGGCGCTGAAAAACGCCCAGGTGGCGTCGGGCGGCGCAGGCCAGCACAGTCTGAAGCCGGCGCTGGAGCAGCTGGCGGCCAAAGGCACGCCGGTGATTAATATCAGCCCGATGCGCGACGACTGCCCTGATTTCGTTAACGCCGACTGGATCCCGATTCGCCCTAATACCGACGTGGCGCTGATGCTGGCGCTCGGCTACGAGATCGCCCAGCGCAACGCGGTGGACGAGGCGTTTCTCGCCAGCCACTGCACCGGCTGGCCGCAGCTGCGCGCCTACCTGCTGGGCGAAAGCGACGGCGTCGCCAAAACCGCCGGCTGGGCGAGCCGCATCACCGGCATCCCGCCGGAGCGCATCGTACGCTTGGCCGAACAGCTGATTGGCAAGCGCAGCTTTATTACCTGCTCCTACTCGGTGCAGCGCGCCCATCGCGGCGAACAGCCTTACTGGATGATGATCGCGCTTTCGTCGATGCTCGGCCAGCCCGGCCTGCCGGGCGCGGGCTTCTCGTTCGGCCACGGTTCGATGAACAGCGTCGGCAACCCGCGTCAGGACGGCCCGGCGCCGCTGATGGCGACCGGCCCCAATCCTTCCGGCTTGTCGATTCCGGTGGCGCGCATTAGCGATATGCTGCTCAATCCCGGCCAGCCTTACGCGTTCCAGGGCGAGACGCTGACCTATCCCGACATTCATCTGGTGCACTGGGCGGGTGGTAATCCTTTCCACCATCATCAGCAGCTTAACCGGCTGGTCGAAGGCTGGCAGAAGCCGGACACCGTGGTGGTACAGGATATCGTCTGGACGCCGGCGGCGCAGATGGCGGATATCGTCCTGCCCGCCACCACCACGCTGGAGCGCAACGATATCGGCGGCTCCTCGCGCGACCGTTTTGTGCTGGCGATGCATCAGGCGATTAAGCCGCAGCATCAGGCGCGCAACGACTTCGATATTTTCGCCGATCTGGCCGAACGCCTCGGCTATCGCCAGCAGTTCACCGAAGGGCGCGACGAACGTCAGTGGATCGAACACCTTTATCAGCAGTGCGCGACGGCGCATGCGCGCAAAGGCATCGACTTTCCGGAGTTCGCCGAGTTCTGGTCGCGCGGCTTCGTTGAGATCCCGGAAGGCGGCAAGCCCTACATCTTTATGGAGGATTTCCGCGCCGATCCTGTGCGTCACCCGATCAAAACCGCCAGCGGCAAGATCGAACTCTTTAGTCAGACCATCGCCGACTATGATCTGGCCGATTTCGCCGGTCATCCGGAGTGGCGCGAACCTCAGGAGTGGCTGGGGGCGGCGCTGAGCGAGCAGTTCCCGCTGCATATGATCTCTATCCAGCCGTCAGATCGGCTGCACAGCCAGTTTGACGCCACGCCGACGGTGCAGGGCAACAAAACCGCCGGCCATGAAACGCTCTATCTGCATCCGCAGGACGCAGCGGCGCGCGACATTGCCGACGGCGAGGTTGTTGAGGTGCGTAACGCGCGCGGCGCGATGCTGGCGGGCGTGTGTCTGACCGACGGGTTGACGCCGGGCGTGGTTATCGTTGCCACCGGCGCCTGGTTCGATCCTGGCTTCGGCGCGGAGTGGCAGCCGTTTGACCGTGCGGGCAACCCCAACGTTCTGACGCTGGATATCGGCACCTCGTCGCTGACGCAGGGCCCCAACGCCATGAGCTGCCTGGTGGACATCAAAAAACATGCGGTTTGCAAAATCGCTTAACAAACACATGGCTGGTTACATTTTGCCGGACACTGTTGCGTTTGAGTGATGGCAGCCCGTCTCGCGGCCTTGTTACAGTCAGGGTCCCAGAGGTATTGATGGGTGAACATCAATAGATTTTCTTGATTACACCGACCTGCGCAGATGCGCAGGTTTTTTTTTGCCTGGCGCGCCGATTACGAACTGATACACAGTTTTCCTGTTAACGGCGTAGCGCTTTCTTTATAACTGCTCGCGTGGATATTTTTTTACTTTTCTTTGCAGCGGATTGCTATGCCCCGGATAAAAAAACTACTGGGAAAAGACCAGATCAAAGCCCCGTTTAACCCGTTTCGTTTTCGCCTGATTTGCCTTGGCGTGCTGACCTGCATGGTGATACTGATGGCGCGCATCGCCGATCTGCAGTTTCTGAATCAGCCGATGCTGGAGCATGAGGCGGATCAGCGCTCGCTGCGCACCGTTACGCTGCCGACCAACCGCGGCACCCTGCTGGATCGCAACGGCGAAGCGCTGGCGCTCTCGGTGCCGTCGCGCGACGTTATCGCCGATCCCATGCGCGTGCTGGAGGCGAATCCCGACTTCCTTAGCGCCAAGTGGGCCTACCTGGCGTCGGCGCTGAATATGCGGCCCGAGCAGATCGCCGCGCAGATCACCGCCAATCCGAAACGCCGCTTTCTCTATCTGGGGCGGAAGATCGAGCTTGGCATCGCCAAAGATATCGCCGAGCTGCATTTGAAAGGCATCAGCGAAGTCTATGACGATAGCCGCTTTTACCCGATGAGCGAAGCGGCGGCGCCGCTGATCGGCATCGTTGGCGCAGACAATAGCGGTCTGAACGGGCTGGAAAAAGGCTACGACAAGATTCTGCAGGGCGTGCCGGGCAAAGAGGTTTATCGCCAGGACGCCGCGGGCCACATTATCTCCATGCTGAGCTATACGCCGCCGACGCAGCCGCCAACGGTGCAGCTCAGCATCGACAAGTTCGATCAGTACACGCTCTACAGCAAGCTGCGCGACGGCGTGCTGCTCAACAAGGCGGATTCGGGCGCGGCGGTGCTGGTGAAGATCGATACCGGTGAAATTCTCGGCATGGCCTCTTATCCGTCGTTTAACCCGAACAACTATGACGGCGCCACTCCGGCGCAGATGCGCAACGCGGCGATCAACGACAGCTACGAGCCGGGTTCGACGGTGAAACCGCTGGTGGTGATGGAAGGGCTGGAGCGCCATCTGGTGCGCCCCGATTCAGTGATCGACACCACGCCCTATCGGGTAAACGGCCACCTGATCCGCGACGTCGGCCACTGGCCGCGCCTGACCATGACCGGTATTTTGCAAAAATCGAGCGACATCGGCGTCTCCCATATCGCGCTGGCGATGCCCGCCGAGGCGCTGGTCAACACCTACCAGGCGTTCGGCCTGGGCAAACCGACGGGTCTGGGACTGACCGGCGAGAGCGTCGGCTACTTCCCGGCGCACCGTCAGCGCTGGGCCGATATCGAGCGCGCCACCTTCTCCTTCGGCTATGGCCTGCGCGTGACGCCGCTGCAGATTGCACGTGAATATGCCACGCTGGGCGCGTTCGGCGTTTACCGTCCGCTGTCGATTACCCGCGTGACGCCGCCGGTGCTCGGCAAGCAGGTGGCGAATCCGGAAACGGTGAAGGAGGTGGTGCATATGCTGGAGAGCGACGTGCTGCCTGGCGGCACCGGTATCAAAGCGGCGGTGCCGGGCTACCGGCTGGCGACCAAAACCGGTACAGCGGAGAAGATGGGCGACAGCGGCAAATATGACGGCGGCTATATCAACTACACCGCCGGCGTGGCGCCCGCCAGCCATCCAGAGGTGGCGCTGGTGGTGATGATCAACCATCCTACCGCCGGCGATCACTTCGGCGGCTCGGTTGCCGCGCCGATCTTCGGCAATATTATGGGGCCGGTGCTGAAGCATATGAATATCGCGCCGGACGCTATCTATAATAAGCCTTCAGATAAATCTTAGTAAAATCAGTATGTAACCGGGTATGGAACTTATTCATACCTGGTTTCATTTCCCCGAATTCCGTTGCGTTTTCGCGCTGTTTTGTCCCGCCGCAGAGTGCGAGGATAGCAGTCCCAGAGGTATTGATAGGTGCGAAAACGCGCTGCTCCAGGCAGCGGCATCCGCAAGGATAATCCACCCTGTTTATTGCACCAACCCACGCGGATGCGTGGGTTTTTTTTTGCCTGTTATTAACCACTTACGTTTTACTCACTCACGTCAGCAAATGACGCTGCATGACGCGCTGAGCGTCGGCTGGAAAGTCTGACCATTCTTAACGCAACCCTTACGGTTTGCCGATGGAAAAACAGACGGGGCTTCGCGGATAATACGCGGCGTGATGATTGATAAACGCAATAATCCCCTGAAAAGGAGGGGATTTTTTCTTTCTACTTCTGGCAAGACTGTTAACCATGACTAATGCGTCCCGCACCTTCCGTTCCCGCTGGCTTAAATGGCTGCTGCTGTTCATCCTGATGGTGATTATTGCCGGCGTTGTCTGGCGGATGCTGCCGGCCGGCAAAGGAGAGGGCGCGATGCCGCCCGGCGGTCGTCACGGCGGACGCGGTGGGCCAACGGGCATGGCGATGATGGGCGGCGGCGCGACGCTGGTGCACAGCGGCGTGGCGACCACCGCCGACGTGCCGGTTTACCTCAACGCGCTCGGCACGGTGATCCCTAACGCCAGCGTTACCGTCACCAGCCGCGTCGACGGCCAGCTGGAGAAGGTCTACTTCACCGAAGGGCAGAAGGTCGAGGCGGGCCAGCTGCTGGCGCAGATCGATCCGCGCGGCTTTCAGGCGACGCTGAATCAGTACCAGGCGGAGCTGAGCGAAAACCAGGCGCTGCTGAAAAGCGCCGAGCTGACGCTGGCGCGCTACCGCAAACTCTACGCGCAGGATTCGCTGGCGCGTCAGGATCTCGACACCCAGACCGCCACCGTCGGGCAGTATCGCGGCGCGGTGGCCGCCGACCAGGCGCAGATCGCTAGCGCGAAGCTGAGCATTGAGTATGCGCGCATTACCGCGCCGGTCAGCGGCCGCGTCGGGCTGCGGCTGGTGGATCCGGGCAATATGGTGCAGAGTTCCAGCACCACCGGGCTGGTGACCATTACCCAGATGCAGCCCGCCGCCGCGACCTTTAGCGTGCCGCAGAGCAATATCCCCGAGCTGATCAAGGCGCTGCACAGCGGCCAGACGCTGCCGGTCACCGCGTTCGACCAGGACAACAGCCGCGCGCTGGCGCAGGGCGAAGTGAAGTTCATCAGCAACCAGATCGACACCAGCACCGGCACCGTGGCGCTGAAGGCGACTTTCGCCAACGAGGACGAGGCGCTCTACGCCAACCAGTTCGTCAATCTGCGTTTGCAGACCAGCATCCTGAAAGGGGCGACGGTGATCCCGTCGCAGGCGCTGCAGCTGAGCAGCGACGGCAGCTTCGTCTTTGTGATCAATAAAGACAACAGCGTGACGCGCAAGGCAGTCTCCGCCGGTCCGGCGTTCGGCGACGACAGGCAGGCGATCCTCAAAGGCGTCGAGCCCGGCGATCGGCTGGTTACCGAAGGGATCGATCGCCTGACCAACGGCAGCAAAGTGCAGCTGGCGGATGAGACGCAACCGACCGTAACCGCCGAGGCAAAATGAACCCGTCACGCCTGTTTATCCAACGCCCGGTCGCCACCATCCTGCTGATGGTGGGCGTGCTGGTCGCCGGCATTTTTGCCTATAAATTCCTGTCGACCTCGGCGCTGCCGCAGGTGGACTATCCCACTATCCAGGTCACCACCCTCTATCCCGGCGCCAGCCCTGACGTGATGGCGTCGTCGGTGACCTCGCCGCTGGAGCGCCAGCTGGGGCAGATGGCGGGGCTGAGCCAGATGACCTCCACCAGCTCCAGCGGCTCCTCCATTATTACCCTGAAGTTCGGCCTCGATCTCTCGCTCGACGTAGCGGAGCAGGAAGTGCAGGCGGCGATCAACGCCGCTAACAACCTGCTGCCGACCGATCTGCCCAACCCGCCGACCTATAAAAAGGTCAACCCGGCGGACAGCGCGGTGATCACCCTGGCGGCCAGTTCAGACACCCTGCCGCTGACCCAGGTGCAGGATCTGGTGAATACCCGCGTGGCGCTGAAGCTGTCGCAGATCTCCGGCGTCGGCATGGTGACGCTGGCGGGCGGCCATCAGCCAGCGATTCGCGTGCAGATGAACCCGACGGCGCTCGCCGCTCATCATCTGACGCTGGAAGATGTCAACACGCTGATCGGCAACAGCAACGTCAACGGCTCCAAGGGCGGCTTCGACGGCAAATATCACTCGGTGACCATCGACGCCAACGACCAGCTGCGCACCGCCGAGGAGTACGGCAACCTGATCCTCACCTATCAGAACGGCGCGGCGCTGCGCCTGAAGGATATCGCCCATATCGAGCAGGGGCCGGAGAACAGCTTCCAGTCCGCCTGGGCCAACAACAGCCCGGCGATTGTCATCAGCGTGCAGCGCCAGCCGGGCGCCAACGTGATTCAGGTGGTGGACAACATCAAGGCGGCGCTGCCGACCCTGCAGGCCGCGCTGCCGGACGGGGTAAAGATAACGATACTTTCCGATCGCACCCAGACCATCCGCGCCTCCATCAGCGACGTGCAGTTCGAGCTGTTGCTCTCCATTGCGCTGGTGGTAATGGTCACCTTTCTGTTCCTGCGCAACGTGGCGGCGACGCTCATCCCCAGCGTGGCGGTGCCGCTGTCGCTGGTGGGCACCTTCGGCGTGATGTATCTGGCGGGCTTCAGCCTCAATAACCTGTCGCTGATGGCGCTGACCATCGCCACCGGCTTCGTGATCGACGACGCCATCGTGGTGGTGGAGAATATCTCGCGGCGGCTGGAGGAGGGCGAAACGCCGATGCAGGCGGCGCTGAAGGGCTCGCAGCAGATCGGCTTTACCATTATCTCGTTGACCTTCTCGCTGATTGCGGTGCTGATCCCGCTGCTGTTTATGGGCGATGTCGTTGGGCGGCTGTTTCGCGAATTCGCCATTACCCTGGCGGTGTCGATTCTGGTGTCGATGCTGGTGTCGCTGACCTTAACGCCGATGCTGTGCGCTTATCTGCTGCGCCATATCCCACCGGAGCGGCAGTCGCGCTTTGCGCGCAAGGGCGGCGAGCTGTTCGACAAGCTAATCCGCGGCTATGACCGGCTGCTGACGGGGGTGCTCAATCACCAGAAGCTGACGCTGCTGGTGGCGCTGGCCACCTTCGCGCTCACCGCGCTGCTCTATATGGCGGTGCCGAAAGGCTTCTTCCCGACCCAGGACACCGGGCTGATCCAGGGTATCACGCTGGCGTCGCAGGATGTCTCTTTTAGCGAGATGGCGAAGCGTCAGCAGGCGCTGGCGAAGGTGGTGCTGGCCAACCCGGCGGTGGAGAGCGTCTCTTCCACCATCGGCATCGACGGCAGCAACACCAGCCTCAACAGTGGACGTCTGCAGATTAACCTGAAGCCGTTCGACCAGCGCGACGACAAGGCCGACGTGGTGATTAAACAGCTGCAGCAGGCGGCGACCCAGGTGGCGGGCATTCAGCTCTATATGCAGCCGGCGCAGGATCTGACGGTTAACGATCAGGTGACGCCGAGCCAGTATCAGTTCACCCTCGACGATGCCGACAGCGAAAATCTGGTCAGCTGGTCGCCGCAGCTGGTGGCGGCGCTGCAGAAGCGGCCGGAATTCAACGGCGTGGTCAGCAACCTGCAGGATCAGGGGCGCGTAGCCTGGGTCGAGCTGAACCGCGATAAAGCGGCGCGCTACGGCATTACCGCCTCGGACGTCGATACCGCGCTCTATAACGCCTTCGGCCAGCGTCTGGTCTCGACCATCTTCACCCAGTCGAACCAGTATCGCGTGGTGCTGGAGGTGGCGCCGCAGTATCAGCAGTCGCCCGCCTCGTTTGAGGATATCTATCTGCAGCCCGCGACCAGCAGCAGCAGCGCGACGTCGGGCAGCTCGACCTCAACCTCGACCAGCGCCAGCTCGACCTCGACGACCAGTTCGACGTCCGCCACCAGCACGACCGCGGGCATGGTAAAGCTGACCGCTGTCGCCACCATCCACCAACGTGCCGGTTCGCTGATGCATATGCGGCTGAATCAGTTCCCGGCGGTGACGATCTCCTTTAACCTGAATAGCGGCTACTCGCTGGAGGATGGACAGAAGGCGATCGCCAAGGTGCAGCAGCAGCTGGCAATGCCGTCGAGCATTACGCTGCGCTACCAGGGCGAAACCGCCGCCTTCCAGAGCGCGACCGGCAATACCCTGTGGCTGATCCTCGCCGCGCTGCTCACCATGTACGTGGTGCTGGGCATTCTCTACGAGAGCTTTATCCATCCGGTGACCATTCTCTCCACGCTGCCCTCGGCGGCGGTCGGCGCGCTGCTGACGCTGCTGCTGGCGGGCAGCGAGTTCAGCCTGATTGCGCTAATCGGCGTGATCCTGCTGATCGGCATCGTGAAAAAGAACGCCATTATGATGATCGACTTTGCGCTGGAGGCGGAGAACAAGCAGCACCTCAGCCCGCGCGAGGCGATCCATCAGGCCTGCCTGCTGCGCTTCCGACCGATTCTGATGACCACCATGGCGGCGCTGCTCGGCGCGCTGCCGCTGATGCTGGCGTCGGGCTCCGGCGCGGAACTGCGCCAGCCGCTGGGGCTGGTGATCGTCGGCGGGCTGATCGTCAGCCAGGTATTAACGCTCTTCTCCACGCCGGTGATCTATCTCTGGTTTGACGCCGTCGCGCAGCGCGGCAACGCCTGGGTGACACGCCGCCAGCAGCGGTCGCGAGGCGCGTCATGAACCTGACGCGGCTGTTTATCTTCCGGCCGGTCGCCACGCTGCTGCTGACGCTGGCGATCCTGCTGCTCGGCGCGCTTGGCTACCGGCTGCTGCCGGTCGCGCCGCTGCCGCAGGTCGATTTCCCTACCATTATGGTGAGCGCCAGCCTCGCCGGCGCCAGTCCGGAAACCATGGCGGCGACGGTGGCGACGCCGCTGGAGCGCGCGCTCGGGCAGATCGCCGGCATCACCGAAATGACCTCCAGCAGCTCGCAGGGATCCGCCAGCATTATTTTGCAGTTTGAGCTGGACCGCGATATCAACGGCGCGGCCCGCGACGTGCAGGCGGCGATCAACGCCTCGCGCAGCCTGTTGCCGAGCAGCATGGCGTCGCTGCCGACCTACCGCAAGGCTAACCCCTCCGACGCGCCGATCGTGATGCTGGCGCTCACCTCGGAGACGCGCACCCCCGGCGAACTCTACGATCTGGCCGAGAGCAAGATCGAGCAGGCGATGGGGCAGGTGAAGGGGGTAGGCGAAGTCTCGCTGATGGGCAGCGCGCTGCCTGCGGTGCGTATCGACCTGCAGCCGCAGAAGCTGACGCACTACGGCATCGCGCTCGATACGGTGCGCAGCGCCGTCGCCAACAGCACCACCAATTTGCCGAAAGGGATGCTGCAGGGCAGTAGCCAGTCGTGGGTGGTGGACAGCAACGGCCAGCTCGACAAGGCGGCGCAGTACCGCGATCTTATCATCGCTTATCAGGACGGCAAGGCGGTGCGGCTGCACGACGTCGCCACCGTCTACGACTCGGTGGAGGATCAGTATCAGGCCGGCTTCCTTAACGCCGCGCCGTCGGTGATGATCGGCATTAAGCGCCAGGCGGGCGCCAATATGCTTGACACTATCGACGCGATTAAGGCGCAGCTGCCGGCGCTGGAGAAAGATCTGCCCGCCGATACGCAGCTCAACGTGGTCATCGATCGTTCGCCCGGGGTGCGCGCCTCGCTCTACGACACCGAAGAGACGCTGCTGATCGCGGTGCTGCTGGTGATCGCCGTGGTGTTTATCTTCCTGCGCAACCTGCAGGCGGTGGTGATCCCGGCGCTGGCGCTGCCGGTGTCGCTAATTGGCACCTGCGCGGTGATGTATCTGCTGGGCTACAGCCTCGACAACCTGTCGCTGATGGCGCTGATCATCTCCACCGGCTTTGTGGTGGATGACGCCATCGTGGTGCTGGAGAACATTACGCGCCATATCGAAGAGGGCTTAGGGCCGGTGCGCGCGGCGGTGCGCGGCGCGCGCGAGGTGAGCTTTACCGTGCTGTCGATGACGGTGTCGCTGATCGCCGTCTTTATCCCTATTCTGCTGATGGGCAGCATCGTGGGCCGCCTGTTCCGCGAATTCGCCGTTACCCTCACGGTGTCGCTGCTGATCTCGATGTTCGTCTCGCTCAGCCTGACGCCGATGCTCTGCTCGCGGCTGCTGAAGCGCAAGCCGCGCGTCACGAAAAGGCCGCACCCGGTCTATCAGTTTATCGAGAACCATCTCAACGCGCTGCTGGCCGCCTATGCGCGCGGGCTGAACTGGGTGATGCGCCATCAGAAGTTGACGATGTTCAGCCTGCTGCTGACCGTGCTGCTCAATCTGTTTCTTTATAGCGTGGTGCAGAAGGGCTTCTTTCCCAATCAGGATACCGGCCTGCTGATGGGCGCGCTGCGCGCCGATCAGAATATTTCGTTTCAGGCGATGAAGCCGAAAATGCTGATGTTCACCAAAATCATTCAGGCCGATCCGGCGGTAGAGAGCGTCATGTCCTCGATGGGCAGCGGCATGTTCGGCTCGCGCAACAGCGCCAATTTCTTTGTGCGGCTGAAGGATCTCGACCAGCGCGACGTCACCGCTACCGAAGTGGCCAACCGACTGAGCATGAAAACCAGCCATATCGCCGGCGCGCAGATGTTTCTGATGGCGGCGCAGGATCTGCATATCGGCGGACGCAGCGCCAACGCCAGCTATCAGTACAGCCTGCAGGCGGACGACCTCGATCTGCTGCGCAGCTGGACGCCGAAGGTGCAGGCGGCGCTGGCGGCGATCCCGCAGCTCAACAGCGTCGACTCCGACTCGCAAACCGGCGGCCAAGAGGTGGTGATTAATATCGATCGCGACCGCGCCACGCGCCTCGGCGTCAACGTGCAGATGCTCGACACCATGCTCAACAACGCCTTCAGCCAGCGCCAGGTCGCCACGCTCTATCACACGCTGAATCAGTATCACGTTGTGATGTCGCTTAACAGCAGCTACACGCGCGATCCGGCGATTTTGCAGCAGCTCTATGTGGTTAACGACAGCGGCGATCGGGTGCCGCTCTCCGCCTTCGCTACGCTGACCAGCGGCAACGCGCCGCTGTCGGTGGCGCATCAGGGACAGTCGGCCACCAGCACCGTCGCCTTTAACCTCAACGACGGCGTCTCGCTGGAGCAGGCGCAGGCGCTGATCAAGCAAGCGATGGCGAAGCTCGGTCTGCCCTCCAGCATCCAGGCCGGTTTCGCCGGCACCGCCGCCGCCTTCGGCCAGCTGACGGCCACCATGCCCTGGCTGATCCTGGCGGCGCTGGCGGCGGTCTATATCGTGCTGGGCGTGCTCTACGAGAGCTACGTGCATCCGCTGACCATTCTCTCGACGCTGCCGTCGGCGGGCGTCGGCGCGCTGCTGCTGCTGCTGCTCACCAACACCCAGCTCACGGTGATTGCGCTGATCGGCATCATCCTGCTGATCGGCATCGTCAAGAAGAACGCCATTATGATGATCGACTTTGCGCTCGACGCCGAGCGCCGTCTCGGCCTGACGCCGCAGCAGGCGATTGTGCAGGCGTGCCTGATGCGCTTTCGCCCCATCATGATGACCACGCTGGCGGCGTTTTTCGGCGCGCTGCCGCTGGCGCTCGGCAGTGGCGGCGATGCCGATCTGCGCAGCCCGCTCGGCATCGCCATTGCCGGCGGCCTGGCGCTGAGCCAGCTGCTGACCCTGTTTACCACGCCGGTGGTCTATCTCTGGTTCGACCGTCTGAGTCGCGCCACCCAACGTCAGTGGCGCCGTTTGCGCCATGCGGAATCCTGATTGATGAAAACGCTTTCTCTCGCTTTACTGCTGCTGCTCGGCGGCTGCGCCGTCGGCCCCGACTATCAACGCCCCAGCGCCAGCGTGCCGCTGCACTATAAAGAAGCCAAAGGCTGGCAGCGCGCCACGCCGCAGGACGATCAAAGCAAAGGCGAATGGTGGACGGTCTATCACGACGATACCCTGAGCGGCCTGCTGCGGCAGGTGAGCATCTCTAACCAGAACGTCGCCAGCTACGCCGCGCAGTACCGCGAAGCGCAGGCGCTGGCCGCTCAGTCGCGCGCCGCGCTCTTTCCCACGCTCGGCTATGACGCCAGTGGAACGCGCAGCGGCACCCGTTCCACCAACAGCGGCGCGCGCAGCGTCACCAACAGCAACTCGGCGCAGCTAAGCGCCAGCTGGGAGGTGGATCTGTGGGGCAAGCTGCGCCGCACCCGCGAAGAGAATGCCGCCAGCGCCCAGGCGAGCGCCGCCGAGCTGGCGAACGTGACGCTCAGCGCCCAGTCGGAGCTGGCGCAGGACTATTTCCAGCTGCGTATTATGGATGAGAAGATCGCGCGCTATCAGCAAAGCGTGGCGGCCTACGATCGCTACCTGAAAGTCATTGAGAATAAATACCAGGCGGGCAGTGAGTCGCGCGCCACCCTGGCGCAGGCGCAGATGCAGCTGGAGAGCGCGCGCGCCTCGGCGCTCGACCAGCAGTGGCAGCGGGCCCAGATGGAGCACGCTATCGCGCTGCTGATCGGCAAAGCGCCGGCCGACTTCAGCCTGCCGGCGGCGCAGCTGACCGCGACGCTGCCGCCGCTACCGCAGGCGCTGCCGTCGCAGCTGCTGCAGCGCCGTCCCGATATCGCTTACGCCGAACGCAACGTCGCCGCCGCCAACGCCGCCGTCGGCGTGGCGATTGCCGGCTACTATCCCGATCTGACGCTGAGCGCCAGCGGCGGCACCAGCGCCTCGGCGCTGCATAATCTTTTCTCGCTGCCCTATCGCGTCTGGTCGCTCGGCCCCGATCTGAGCGGCACGCTGCTCGACTTCGGCGCTACCTCGGCGAAGGTGGATCAGGCGCGCGCCGCCTGGGACGCCAGCGTCGCCAGCTATCGCCTGGCGGTGCTGACGGCGATGCAGGAGGTCGAGGACGATCTGGTGGAGCTGAACACCCTGACCAGCGAGCTCGCGGCGCAGCAGCGCGCCACCGATGCCGCGCGCGAGTCGGCACGCGTCACGCGCAACCAGTATGAGGCGGGTATGATCGACTATCTCGACGTCGCCACTACCGAAACCAGCAGCCTGAGCGCGCAGCAGAGCCTGCTGACGCTGCAAAGCACGCAGTGGGTTGCCAGCGTGGCGCTGATCGCCGCGCTCGGCGGCGGCTGGCAGAGCGCGCCCTAAATCGCGCCTTTACGCTTGTCGAACGACGTCAGATCCTGCATCGTTAGGAACCTTTTTAGCGATGCTATGGAGCTGGCATGTTGTTTACATTTTTACGTCTGGTCTGCCGCCTGCTGTGGCGGGTGGAACTGCGCGGCGACGCCGCCGCGCTGCATCAGGGAAAAGTGCTGATCGCGCCGAATCATATCTCTTTTCTCGACGGCGTGCTGCTGGCGCTGTTCCTGCCGATCAGACCGGTTTTCGCGGTTTACTCCGCCGTCAGCGATCGGTGGTATATGCGGCTGGTGAAGCCGCTGATCGATTTCGTTCCGCTCGATCCAACCCGGCCGATGTCGATCAAGCAGCTGGTGCGGCTGATCGACAGCGGCCGTCCGGTGGTGATTTTCCCGGAAGGGCGCATTACCGTGACCGGCTCGCTGATGAAAATCTACAGCGGCGCGGGGTTCGTCGCCGCCAAATCGCAGGCCAACGTGGTGCCGATGCGCATCGAAGGCGCGGAGTACACCCCTTTCGGCCGCCTGGCGGGCGTCTTTAAACGCCGCCTTTTTCCGCGTATCACCCTGACCATCCTGCCCGCCACGCGCATTCCGATGCCGGAGGCGAAGCGCGCGCGCGACCGACGCCAGCTCGCCGGCGAGCACCTGCACCATATTATGATGGAAGCGCGCATGGCGGTGCGCCCGCGCGAAACGCTCTATGACGCTTTCCTCAACGCCCGCACCCGCTACGGCGCCTTCAAGCCCTGTATCGAAGACGTCAATATGCAGCCCGACAGCTATACCGGCCTGCTGAAAAAGGCGCTCGGCGTCGGACGCATTCTTGAGCGCTACAGCCAGCCGGGCGAGATCGTCGGCCTGCTGCTGCCGAATGCGACGGTGACCGCGGCGGCGATCCTCGGTGCGTCGATGCGCGGGCGCGTGCCGGCGATGCTCAACTACACCGCCGGCGTCAACGGCATGCGCGCGGCGCTCACCGCGTCGCAGGTGAAAACTCTCTTCACCTCGCGCCAGTTTCTGGAGAAGGGCAACCTCTGGCATCTGCCGCAGGGGCTGACCGAGGTCGAGTGGATCTATCTGGAGGATCTGCGCGACACCGTGACGACGCAGGACAAGCTCTGGATCCTCGCGCATCTGCTGCTGCCGCGTCGTGCGCAGGTGGCGCGCCAGCCGGAAGAGGCGGCGATAGTGCTCTTCACCTCCGGCTCGGAAGGCAACCCCAAAGGGGTGGTGCATTCGCATAAAAGCTTGCTGGCGAACGTGGAGCAGATCCGCACCGTGGCGGATTTCACCCCGCGCGATAAATTTATGTCGGCGCTGCCGCTGTTCCACGCCTTCGGCCTGACGGTGGGCCTGTTCACGCCGCTGATGACCGGCGCGCAGGTGTTTCTCTACCCCAGCCCGCTGCACTATCGCATCGTGCCGGAGCTGGTCTACGACCGCAACTGCACCGTGCTGTTCGGCACCTCGACCTTTCTCGGCAACTACGCGCGCTTTGCCGCGCCTTACGATTTCGCCCGCCTGCGCTACGTGGTGGCGGGCGCGGAGAAGCTGCAGGAAGCGACGCGCCAGATCTATATGGAGAAGTACGGTATCCGCATTCTGGAAGGCTACGGCGTAACCGAATGCGCGCCGGTGGTGGCGATCAACGTGCCGATGGCGGCAAAAACGCACACCGTCGGCCGCATCCTGCCGGGCATGGATTCGCGGCTGATGTCGGTAGAGGGCATCGAGCAGGGCGGACGGCTGCAGCTGCGCGGGCCGAATATCATGAACGGCTATCTGCGCGTCGAGAATCCCGGCGTGCTGGAAGCGCCCGCTGCCGACAACGGCGAAGGGCAGATGGAGGCGGGCTGGTACGATACCGGCGACATCGTCTCCTTTGACGAAGGCGGTTTCTGTCAGATTCAGGGGCGCGCCAAACGCTTCGCCAAGATCGCCGGCGAGATGGTATCGCTGGAGAGCGTCGAGCAGATCGCCCTGAAGGCGTCGCCGGAGAAACAGCACGCGGCGTCGCTGCGCGCCGACGGCAACCGCGGCGAAGCGCTGGTGCTCTTTACCACCGACGCCGGGCTGAAGCGCGACGGGCTGCAAAAGGCGGCGCGCGAACTGGGCGCGCCGGAGCTCGCCGTGCCGCGCGACATTCGCGTGATGAAACAGCTGCCGATGCTGGGCAGCGGCAAACCGGACTATGTCAGCCTGAAAAAACTGGCGGATGAGGAGCAGGCATGAGCAGGCTAAACACGCAGGCGATGTCGCTGAGGTCGCGCGGCATGCTGGCGGTGATGGGCGCGCAGTTCTTCTCCGCCTTTGGCGATAATGCGCTGCTTTTCGCCACGCTGGCGCTGCTGAAAAGTCAGCTCTATCCCGACTGGAGCCAGCCGGTGATGCAGATGTTGTTCGTCGCCGCCTATATTCTGCTGGCACCCTTTGTCGGTCAGATGGCGGACAGCTTCGCCAAAGGCCGCGTCATGATGTTCGCCAACAGCCTGAAGCTGCTGGGGGCGCTGCTGATCTGCTTCGGCTTTAATCCTTTCGTGGGTTATACGCTGGTGGGCATCGGCGCGGCCGCTTATTCGCCTGCCAAGTACGGCATTCTTACCGAGCTGACCTCCGGCGAGAAGCTGGTGAAGGCCAACGGCATGATGGAGAGTTCTACCATCGCCGCGATCCTGCTCGGATCGGTATCGGGCGGCGCGCTCGCCGACTGGAGCCTGCCGGCGGCGCTGGCGCTCTGCGCGGCCACGTACGCGGTGGCGGTGGCGGCAAACCTGTTTATTCCTGCGCTTGCCGCGGCGCGGCCGGGACAGAGCTGGCACCTTGGCGCGATGCTGCGCCGCTTTTTCCATGCCTGTTCAACGCTGTGGCATAACGCGGAGACGCGCTTTTCCATTCTCGGCACCAGCCTGTTCTGGGGCGCGGGCGTGACGCTGCGCTTCCTGCTGGTGCTCTGGGTGCCGGTGGCGCTCGGCATCAGCGACAACGCCACGCCGACGACGCTCAACGCCATGGTGGCGATCGGCATCGTGGTCGGGGCCGGCGCTGCGGCGAAGCTGGTGACGCTGGAGACGGTGCGCCGCTGCATGCCCGCCGGCGTGCTGATCGGCGTAATGGTGGCGATCTTCTCGCTGCAGCATTCGCTGGTGAACGCATACCTGCTGCTGATGGTGATCGGCGCGCTGGGCGGCTTTTTCGTGGTGCCGCTTAACGCGGTGCTGCAGGCGCGCGGCAAGGCGAGCGTCGGCGCGGGCAATGCGATCGCGGTGCAGAACTTCGGCGAGAATATCGCCATGCTGGTGATGCTGGGGCTCTATACGCTGGCGGTGAAAGCGGGCGCGCCTGCGGTCGCGACCGGCGTCGGCTTCGGCGCGCTGTTTGCGCTGGCGATTGCGGCGCTGTGGCTGTGGCGGCCGAAAGCCGCCGCGCGTTAAAACTGCAGGTGCTGGTCCGAGAGTAAACCGTGCGCTTGCGTTATTCGGTTGAGTTCGGCCAGCGCCGCCGCGTTAACCTGTCGCCACGGCTGTGGCGATGCGGCGACAGAAGGCTCTCTGCGTTGCCGGCCGCCGCGCTCTTTTTTGTTCTCTTTAGCTTTCACCCAACAACCTCCGCGCCTCGCGCGCCACGTTTTCCATTTCGTCCTGCAGCTCCAGCAGCTCTGGCTCCAGGTCGTCGATATCGCCGATCTGGCGCAGGTTCTTCTCCAGCTGACGACAGAGTTGCTTCATGCGCGGCACGCCGCTGTAGCTGGCGCTGCCGTGCAGCTTATGAATGATCTCGCGCAGTCCCTGCACATCTTTCGCCGCCATAAAGGCGTCGAGTTTTTCATGCACCTCAGGTAGAAAGTCGAGCAGCATTGTCAGCATATCACGCGCCAGATCGGGCTTGTTCGCCGCCTGGCGCAGCGCCAGCTCCCAGTCGAGCGACGGCGAAACGGCAGGCACCGGCGGCAGCACAGCAGGCAGCGCCGGACTGTAGCGCGCCAGCAGCTGGCTGAGCCGGGTTTCGTCGATCGGCTTCGCCAGATAGTCGTTCATCCCGGCTTTAATCAGATGTTCGCGCTCGCCGTCGATGGCGTGCGCGGTGACCGCCACAATCGGCGTACTGGCGTGCAGCGGCAGGCTGCGAATAATTTCGCTGGCGCGAATGCCGTCGATCTCCGGCATCTGGATATCCATCAGGATGATATCCAGCGGCTGCGCGCGTGCTGCGGCGATCGCCTGCTCGGCGTTGTTGCATAACAGAATATGCTGCACCTGCTCCTCCAGCAGCGCGCCGATCAGCTTGAGGTTGGCGGGATTATCGTCCACCGCCATGACCCGCAGCGGCAGACGCGCGCCGTTGGGCAGTTCGCTGCGCTGGCGGGTATGCAGATCGGCCAGCAGCGGCAGCAGACGCGTGGTGGAGACCGGTTTGGTGATGCAGCCGTGAATGCCGCGCACCTTGAGCCGATCCGCCAGCAGCATCATGGCGCTCGGCAGTGCCAGCAGCACGCAGTCGGCGCGGTTGAGCAGGGCGTCGATAAAGGCGTCGTCCAGCAGCTCCTGCTGCGTGATGTCGATCGGCAGCCCGACCAGCAGCAGCGGATAGTGCGGCTCACGCAGGCCCGACAGCGTTTCGCTGTGCTCGACCTGCAGCGGCGTAACGCGCAGCATCTTCAGCGCCGCGTCGGCCGAGGCGGCATGCGCTTCGACATAGGCCATGCGCGAGCGCGACAGGGCGTCGAGCGCGCGCGGCAGCGTCGGCGCGTTGGGATTGAGATCGAGCTGTATCCGCACCCAGAAGGTCGAGCCTTCGTTGACGCGGCTGTGGAAGGCGATCTCGCCGCCCATCTCGCTGACCAGCTTCTGGGTGATCACCAGCCCCAGCCCGGTGCCGCCGTGGCGGCGGGAAATACTGGCGTCCGCCTGGCGAAACGCCTGAAACAGCTGGGTTTGCTGCTGCTCGGAAATGCCGATGCCGGAGTCGTGCACCTGAATCTCCAGCTCGACGCGCGTGGCGCTGACGGCGCGCTGTTCGACGCGCAGATCGATAGTGCCGCGCTCGGTAAACTTAATGGCGTTACCCAGCAGATTGATCAGAATCTGCTGCAGGCGCAGCGGATCGCCGATAACGTTATCCGGCACGCTGCTGTCGCACAGCACCGTCAGCTCCAGCCCTTTTTCGTGCGCCGACGGCGCCAGCAGCACGATGGTTTCATCCAGGGTGGCGCGCAGCGGGAAAGGGATCGACTCCAGCACCAGCTTGCCCGCCTCCAGCTTGGAGAAGTCGAGCACGTCATTGATAATGCTGAGTAAATTATTGGCTGAGCGCTCAATGGTGTGCATGTAGTCGCGCTGGGTGGTGCCAAGGGCGGTTTTCAGCATCTGACGGGTAAAGCCGATCACGCCGTTGAGCGGGGTGCGCAGCTCGTGAGACATATTGGCGAGAAACTCCGACTTGATGCGCGCCGCTTCCTGGGCGCGCTTTTTCGCCAGGTCCAGCTCGACGTTCTGAATTTCCAGCTGCTCCAGCGTTTCCCGCAGATCCCAGGTCGCCTGATCGATATTGTGCTGCATCTCTTCATGGTAGGCGGTGAGCGACATCGCCATGGCGTTGATGCCGTTTTTCAGAATGCTGAGCTCCCCCAGCATATAACCCTCGACGCGGCTGTCGAGCTGACCGCGACGAATGCGGTCGACGGTGGTAACCATATTGCGAATCGGACCGGTAACGTCGCGCATCAGGCGATAGGCGAACAGCATGGCGAGGCAGAGACAAAACAGCAGCATCAGGGTGGCGACAAACACTTCTTTATACTGCTGCAAACGCACCGACTGGAGATCGAGCTCGATCGCCACGTAGCCGAGCGGATTGCCCGCCGGTTTCGCCTCTTCGCTCGGCTGTTCGTCTACCGCATAGTGCTCAGAGGTTATCGGCGTGCGCAGGATCAGCAGCGTGCCGTGGCGCTCCATCGAGACGTCGTCCGGCAGCGCGTGGATATCCTCTTTCTGCAACAGGCTCAGGTTCTGATTGTTATTCGAGGTGACGTAGAGACGGTTATTGTTGTCGAACACGGAAATGGCGCGGACAATATCGGAGTGACGGCGGTGCAGCAGGCTGACCAGCGCGCGCAGCGCGTCGCGGTCGTGCCAGCTCATACTGTATTCGCTGGAGATCGCCAGCGGCTCGATGATGCTGGCGCCCGCGTCCACTACCTGCCGCTGCAGTTCGTTGTAGCGATGCACCACGAAAAACGAGCTGAGCAGCAGCCCGATCATTAACGTCGGCGCCAGGATTAAAATCATCATTCGCGCCCGCAGGCTGTATTTCGTCATAATAGTCGCTGGCTTAGCCTGTTATCCCTGTGCGCGACAACGCGCGCACGCTGAATTTTATTGAGAATGTAGAACACTATGGCGCAATTTTACTCCGCAAAACAGCGCGTGACGACTAAGCAACGCATCACCGTCACCGTGGACGAGCTCGATCCCTTTGGCCAGGGCGTGGCGCGGCATCAGGGCAAGACCCTGTTTATCAGCGGCGCGCTGCCCGGCGAGCAGGCGGAGGTGACGCTGGTGGAGGAGAAACGTCAGTATGCGCGCGGCAAAGCGACGCGGCTGCTCAGCCTCAGCCCGGAGCGCGTGACGCCGCGCTGCCCGCACTTTACCCGCTGCGGCGGCTGTCAGCAGCAGCACGCCGCCGAGCCGCTGCAGCAGCGCAGCAAAGCGGCGGCGCTGTCGCGCATGCTGGGCCAGGCGGCGCAGCGCGCCGTCGCGGTGGACGAGATCCTTGCCGGGCCCGCCTGGGGCTACCGTCGTCGCGCGCGCCTCGGCCTGCAGTGGCAGCCGAAAACCCGCGAGCTGCAGATGGGGTTTCGCCAGGAGGCGAGCAACGATCTGGTGGCCATTCGCGTCTGCCCCATTCTGGCGCCCGAACTTGAAGCGCTGCTGCTGCCGTTGCGCGACTGCCTCAGCGCGCTGAAGGCGGCCAGCCGGCTGGGGCACCTCGAGCTGGTGCTGGCGGACAACGGGCCGCTGATGGTATTGCGCCATCTCGACGCGCTGCACGCCGACGATCGCGAAAAACTGGAACGTTTTTCGCATGAGCAGAGGCTGATGCTGTTTCTCGACAACGGCGAGCGGCTCGAGCAGGTGCGCGGCGAGGAACCTTTTTACCATTCGGGCGAGGTGCGGTTGACCTTTAGTCCGCAAGACTTTATTCAGGTCAACGACGCGGTCAATCAGCAGATGGTGGCGCAGGCGATCGCCTGGCTCGATCTGCGGCCGGAAGACCGCGTTCTCGATCTCTTTTGCGGCATGGGAAACTTTACGATCCCTGTAGGAAAATTCGTACAAAATGCTGTGGGTGTGGAGGGCGTTGCAGCATTAGTGCGGCAGGCAGCGTATAATGCGCAACTGAATAATCTTAAAAATGTCCGCTTTTTCCAGCACAACCTGGAGGAAGATGTTGCGCGCCAGCCGTGGGCGGCGCAGGGATTTAACAAGGTATTGCTCGATCCGGCGCGCGCCGGGGCCGCGGGCGTGATGGCGCATGTGGTTAAACTTGCGCCAGAGCGCGTGGTCTATGTTTCGTGTAATCCCACAACGCTTGCTCGCGACAGCCAGACATTGCTGTCGGCGGGCTACCATCTGGAAAGGGTCGCGATGCTGGATATGTTCCCTCATACCCGTCATCTCGAATCCATGGTGCTGTTCAGCAAAACATAAGCGGCAATTGATGCTGCTGTGGCAGGAGAGGATATGGTTGCGGTCAGAAGTGCGCATTTAAATACGGCAGGAGAGTTCGCTCTCGATCAGTGGATCGCCAGTCTTGGCATTGCCAACCCGCAATCATGTGAACGTATCGCCGAGACCTGGCGCTATTGCGAAGCCCAGACGCAGGGGCACCCCGATCAGTCGCTGCTGCTGTGGCGCGGCATCGAGATGGTTGAGATCCTGTCGATGCTCAGCATGGATATCGAAAGCTCCTGCGCCGCGCTAATCTTCCCGCTGGCGAATGCGGAAGTGGTGAGCGAAGAGGAGCTGGGCGAAACCTTCGGCAACGGCATCGTCACGCTGGTGCACGGCGTGCGCGATATGGACGCCATTCGCCAGCTGAAAGCGATCCACAACGACTCCATGGCGTCCGAGCAGGTGGACAACGTGCGCCGCATGCTGCTGGCGATGGTGGAAGATTTCCGCTGCGTGGTGATCAAGCTGGCGGAACGCATCATGAACCTGCGCGAGATGAAAGACGCGCCGGAAGATGAGCGCGTGCTGGCAGCCAAAGAGAGCACCAATATCTATGCGCCGCTCGCCAACCGGCTCGGCATCGGCCAGCTGAAATGGGAGCTGGAGGATTACTGCTTCCGCTACCTGCATCCCGATGAATACAAACGCATCGCCAAACTGCTGCATGAGCGCCGTATCGATCGCGAGCAGTATATCGAGAACTTCGTCGATTCCCTGCGCAAAGAGATGGTGAAAGAGGGCGTGCGCGCCGAGGTTTACGGTCGTCCGAAACATATCTACAGCATCTGGCGCAAGATGCAGAAGAAGTCGCTGGCGTTCGACGAGCTTTTCGACGTGCGTGCGGTGCGCATCGTCGCCGAACGTCTGCAAGACTGCTACGGCGCGCTCGGCATCGTGCATACCCTCTATCGTCATCTGCCGGCGGAGTTCGACGACTATGTCGCCAACCCCAAACCGAACGGCTATCAGTCGATTCATACCGTGGTGCTCGGGCCGAAAGGCAAAACCGTGGAAATTCAGATCCGCACCCGGCAGATGCACGAAGACGCCGAGCTGGGCGTCGCCGCGCACTGGAAATATAAAGAGGGGCCGAGCACCGGCAGCGCGCGCGGCGCCTCCGGACACGAAGGGCGTATCGCCTGGCTGCGCAAGCTGATCGCCTGGCAGGAAGAGATGGCCGACTCCGGCGAGATGCTGGAAGAGGTGCGCAGTCAGGTGTTCGACGATCGCGTTTATGTCTTTACCCCCAAAGGCGATGTGGTGGATCTGCCCGCCGGATCGACGCCGCTCGACTTCGCCTATCACATTCACAGCGATATCGGTCACCGCTGCATCGGCGCCAAGATCGGCGGCCGCATCGTGCCCTTTACCTATCAGCTGCAGATGGGCGATCAGGTTGAAGTGATCACTCAGAAACAGCCGAACCCGAGCCGCGACTGGCTGAACCCCAACCTCGGCTATATCACCACCAGCCGCGGACGCGCCAAGATCCATAACTGGTTCCGCAAGCAGGACCGCGACAAAAACATCGCCGCGGGCCGTCAGATCCTCGACAACGAGCTTAATCAGCTCGATATCAGCCTGCGCGAAGCGGAGAAGCTGCTGCTGCCGCGCTATAACGTTACCTCGCTCGATGAGCTGCTGGCGGCGATCGGCGGCGGTGATATTCGCCTCAATCAGATGGTCAATTTCCTGCAGGCGAAGCTCAACAAGCCGAGCGCGGAGGAGGAAGATCGCGAGGCGCTGCGCCAGCTGACGCAGAAAAGCTACTCGCCGCCGTCGCGCAAAGAGAGCGGCCGCGTGGTGGTGGAAGGGGTCGGCAACCTGATGCACCATATCGCGCGCTGCTGTCAGCCGATTCCGGGCGACGATATTGTCGGATTTATCACTCAGGGCCGCGGCATCTCTATCCACCGCGCCGACTGCGACCAGCTGGCCGAGCTGACCGCTCACGCGCCGGAACGCATCGTCGACGCGGTGTGGGGCGAAAGCTACTCCAGCGGCTATTCGCTGGTAGTGCGCGTTACCGCCAACGATCGCAGCGGTCTGCTGCGCGACATCACCACCATTCTCGCCAACGAGAAGGTCAACGTGCTGGGCGTCTCCAGCCGCAGCGACACCAAAAAACAGCTGGCGACCATCGATATGGATATTGAAATCTACAATCAGCAGGTGCTGGGCCGCGTGCTGTCGCGGCTGAATCAGGTGCCTGATATCATTGACGCCCGACGTCTTCACTGATGTTGCGGGATGGGCGCGCGCCCATCCCCGCGCTTATGACCCCGTGTTTGAAAAGGACTGACTATGAGCTCACTCGATCGCCTGCTGGGCATTATGCAAACCCTGCGCGATCCGCAACGCGGCTGTCCGTGGGATCGCGAGCAAACCTTCGCCTCGATCGCGCCCTATACGCTGGAAGAGACCTATGAAGTGCTGGACGCTATCCAGCGAGAGGACTTCGACGATCTGCGCGGCGAGCTGGGCGATCTGCTGTTTCAGGTGGTGTTCTACGCGCAGATGGCCAGCGAGCAGGATCGCTTTACCTTCGAAGATATCTGCGACGCCATCAGCGACAAGCTGGAGCGCCGCCATCCTCACATCTTCGGCGACGCCAGCGTGGCGGACAGCGCGGAGGTGCTGAAAAACTGGGAGGCGATCAAAGGCGCGGAGCGGGCGGAAAAGGCGCAGCACTCGGCGCTCGACGACATTCCCAAAGCGCTGCCGGCGCTGATGCGTGCGCACAAAATCCAGAAGCGCTGCCATAACGTCGGCTTCGACTGGACCTCGATCGGCCCGGTGCTGGATAAAGTGCATGAAGAGATCGACGAAGTGATGCACGAGGCGCAGCAGGCGACCATCGATCCGCACAAGCTGGAAGAGGAGATCGGCGATCTGCTGTTCGCCACGGTTAATTTGTCGCGCCATCTGGGCAGCAAAGCGGAAACCGCGCTGCAAAAGGCGAACGACAAGTTCGAGCGCCGTTTCCGCGCGGTAGAAGCGATTATCGCCGCGCAAGGGCTCGCCATGTCCGAGGCGACGCTGGAGCAGATGGAGGCAGCCTGGCAGCAGGTAAAAGAAGGCGAAAAACGCTGATTATTCCAGCGCCGCATACAATTTAGCCGGTCACGCTTACTCGATTCAGCGCGAGAAAAAAGTTGTGACCTGCATCAACATTTCCCTGGCCGCTATCCGCTATGTTACCCGCTGCAATGCGTTGGAGGATGGCGGTGATTCATCAATTGTGGCTAACAGGGGTTTCAGGTATACTGTTTTCCCGTCCTGGTTATTCCACCGTCTTTAAACCTAAACTCTCAGGTTCAGCATGACAACGAATTATATTTTTGTGACCGGCGGGGTCGTTTCCTCTCTGGGTAAAGGCATTGCCGCAGCCTCCCTCGCAGCCATTCTCGAAGCACGTGGTCTCAACGTGACCATCATGAAGCTGGATCCCTATATCAACGTCGATCCGGGCACCATGAGCCCTACTCAGCACGGTGAAGTGTTCGTCACCGACGACGGGGCCGAAACCGATTTGGATTTGGGTCACTACGAGCGCTTCATTCGCACTAAAATGACGCGCCGCAACAACTTCACCACGGGTCGTATCTACTCTGAAGTGCTGCGCAAAGAGCGCCGCGGCGACTATCTCGGCGCGACCATTCAGGTTATCCCGCATATCACTAACGCCATTAAAGAACGCATTATCGCAGGTGGCGAAGGTCACGACGTCGTTCTGGTGGAGATCGGCGGCACCGTCGGCGATATCGAGTCGCTGCCGTTCCTGGAAGCGATTCGCCAGATGGCGGTCGACGTTGGCCGTGAGCACACCATGTATATGCACCTGACGCTGGTGCCTTATATGGCGGCGGCGGGCGAGGTGAAAACCAAGCCGACCCAGCATTCCGTTAAAGAGCTGCTCTCTATCGGCATCCAGCCGGACGTGCTGATCTGCCGTTCCGACCGCGCTGTGCCCGCCAACGAACGCGCCAAGATTGCGCTGTTCTGTAACGTGCCGGAAAAAGCGGTTATCTCGCTGAAAGATGTCGACTCCATCTACAAAATCCCGGGCCTGCTGAAGTCGCAGGGTCTGGATGACTATATCTGCAAGCGCTTCAACCTGAACGCGCCGGAAGCTAACCTGTCCGAATGGGAACAGGTGATCTACGAAGAGGCTAATCCGGGCGGCGAAGTGACCATCGGCATGGTCGGCAAATATGTCGAACTGCCGGACGCGTACAAATCGGTGATTGAAGCGCTGAAGCACGGCGGCCTGAAAAATCGTGTCACGGTCAACATCAAGCTGATCGATTCGCAGGACGTCGAGACGCGCGGCGTCGAAATTCTGAAAGATCTGGATGCGATTCTGATCCCCGGCGGCTTCGGCTACCGCGGCGTGGAAGGCAAGCTGATGACCGCGCAGTACGCGCGTGAAAACAACGTGCCTTATCTGGGCATCTGCCTCGGCATGCAGGTTGCGCTGATGGAGTTCGCGCGCAACGTCGCCGGGATGGAAGGCGCCAACTCCACTGAATTTGTGCCAGACTGTAAATATCCGGTGGTGGCGTTGATCACCGAATGGCGCGATGAAAACGGCAACGTGGAACAGCGTACGGAAACCAGCGACCTGGGCGGCACCATGCGCCTCGGCAGCCAGCAGTGTCAGCTGACGCCGGACAGCAAAGTCCGTCAGCTCTACGGTTCCGACACCATCGTCGAGCGCCATCGCCACCGCTACGAAGTCAACAATCTGCTGCTGAAGCCGATTGAAGCCGCAGGGCTGCGCATTGCCGGACGTTCTGGCGACGACCAGCTGGTCGAGATCATCGAGATCCCGAACCACCCCTGGTTTGTGGCTTGCCAGTTCCACCCGGAGTTCACGTCAACACCGCGCGACGGTCATCCGCTGTTCGCCGGCTTTGTTAAGGCCGCGCAGGATCACCAGAAGCGTTTAGCGAAGTAAGTTTCACGAGCAACGCGCGAACTTTTCGCGCGTTGTTTGTCTTAGGATTGACTAACTTGTACTGAGGAAAATCGTAATGGCCAAAATCGTTAAAGTCATCGGTCGCGAAATCATCGACTCCCGCGGCAACCCAACTGTAGAAGCGGAAGTACATCTGGAAGGTGGTTTTGTTGGTCTGGCAGCGGCACCGTCAGGCGCTTCTACCGGTTCACGCGAGGCGCTGGAACTGCGCGACGGCGACAAATCTCGTTTCCTGGGCAAAGGCGTAACTAAAGCAGTTGCTGCGGTTAACGGTCCGATTGCGGATGCGGTAAAAGGCAAAGACGCGAAAGATCAGGCGAACATCGATAAGATCATGATCGACCTGGACGGTACTGAGAACAAATCCAACTTCGGCGCAAACGCCATTCTGGCGGTATCGCTGGCTGCGGCGAAAGCGGCAGCGGCCTCTAAAGGTCAGCCGCTGTACGAGCACATCGCTGAGCTGAACGGCACCCCGGGCAAATTCTCTATGCCGCTGCCGATGATGAACATCATCAACGGCGGTGAGCATGCCGACAACAACGTCGACATCCAGGAATTCATGATCCAGCCGGTTGGCGCTTCAACGGTGAAAGAAGCGATCCGTATGGGTTCTGAAGTGTTCCACCACCTGGCGAAAGTGCTGAAGTCTAAAGGCCTGAACACCGCTGTTGGCGACGAAGGCGGCTACGCGCCGAACCTGGGTTCTAACGCCGAAGCGCTGGCTGTTATCGCGGAAGCGGTAAAAGCGGCGGGCTACGAGCTGGGCAAAGATATCACCCTGGCGATGGACTGCGCGGCGTCTGAATTCTACAAAGACGGCAAATACGTGCTGGCTGGCGAAGGCAACAAAGCCTTTACCTCTGAAGAGTTCACGCACTTCCTGGAAGATCTGACCAAACAGTACCCGATCGTCTCTATCGAAGATGGTCTGGACGAGTCAGACTGGAACGGCTTTGCTTACCAGACTAAAGTGCTGGGCGACAAAATCCAGCTGGTGGGCGACGACCTGTTCGTGACCAACACCAAGATCCTGAAAGAAGGCATCGAGAAAGGCATCGCTAACTCCATCCTGATCAAGTTCAACCAGATCGGTTCTCTGACCGAAACCCTGGCGGCGATCAAAATGGCGAAAGACGCAGGCTACACCGCGGTGATTTCACACCGTTCAGGTGAAACCGAAGACGCCACCATCGCTGACCTGGCGGTCGGTACTGCAGCAGGCCAGATCAAAACCGGTTCTATGAGCCGTTCTGACCGCGTTGCTAAGTACAACCAGCTGATCCGTATTGAAGAAGCGCTGGGTTCAAAAGCGCCGTTCAACGGTCTGAAAGAGGTAAAAGGCCAGGCGTAATCGCCTGCCGGTGCCGTCGCATGACGGCACAAGCCTGAATCAAAGCCCCGCCTTGCGCGGGGCTTTTGCTTTATCTGGCGCAGAGAAAAGGCACATCGCGTGGTTGAGCTGCGCGGCAAATCTGCCATAATCAGCGCCCTGTTTTTTTCTAGCGAGTCCGTAATGCAATACCCGATTAATGAAATGTTCCAGACGCTGCAGGGAGAAGGATTTTATACCGGCGTTCCGGCCATCTTTATCCGCTTACAGGGATGCCCGGTGGGTTGTAGCTGGTGTGATACCAAACATACCTGGGAGAAGCTGGCCGATCGGGAAACGGCGCTGGGCGATATTCTGGTCAAAACGGTGGAAACGGATGCCTGGGGCAACGCCGATGCGGCGCTGCTGATTGAGACTATCCAGCGTCAGGGCTGGACGGCGCGCCATGTGGTGATTACCGGCGGCGAGCCGTCGATTTACGATCTGCGCCCGCTGACCACGGCGCTGGAAGCGCAGGGTTTTCAGTGCCAGATCGAAACCAGCGGCACGCACGAAGTGCACTGCTCCGAGAAAACCTGGGTGACGGTATCGCCGAAGGTGAATATGCGCGGCGGCTATGACGTGCTGGCGCAGGCGCTGCAGCGCGCGGATGAGATCAAGCATCCGGTGGCGCGCGAGCGCGACATAGAGGCGCTTGATGAACTGCTGGCAACGCTGAGCGACAGCAAAGCGCGCATTATTGCGCTGCAGCCTATCAGCCGCAAAGACGCGGCGACGAAACTTTGTATTGAAACCTGTATCACGCGCAACTGGCGCTTATCGATGCAGACTCATAAATATCTTAATATCGCCTGACGGCAGAGAGCAGGGCGGCGGCCGCGCCGCCCGCTAGCCTCACTGCTTCGCTTTATAGGCGTCAAACGCCTTCTTGATCTCGCTCTTCGCCACGTCGGCGCTTTCAAATCCGTTCAGCTCGACCTTCTTGCGCCCCTCCGGCAGTTGCTTATAAACGCGGAAAAAGGCCTCGAGGCGCGCCTGTTCCATCTTCGGCAGATCGCTCATGCTCTTAATATCGTCCCAGGTGGGATCGATTTTGCTGGTCGGCACCGCGACGATCTTGTCGTCCACTTCGCCGCCGTCGATCATCTTCAGCACGCCAATAGCGCGCAGTTTGATTAGCGTGCCCGGCTGCAACGGCGCGCGGGTATAGAAGATCACGTCGAGCGGATCGTTATCGCCGCCCAGCGACTGCGTCAGGGATCCGTAATTGGCTGGCCAGGCCATCGGCATCGACTGAAAGCGGTCCGCCACGATAAAGCCAGTTTTGGCATCGGTCTCATATTTGATGGTGCCGCCGGCGGGAATTTCGGTCACGGCGTAGAACTCGTCCGGCACGTTGTCCGGCTGGGGAAAGTCGAGCACGTTTTGCGCCTGTACGGCGGCAGAGGCGGTAAAAAGCAGCGCGAGGGCGGCAAGGCGTTTCAGGTTCATTGTTGATTCTCTTGATCTTTAATGTTGATTCTCTTGATCTTTAATGAAGGAGAGAACAACGTAGAGACGTCAGATGACAGAAAGATGACCCAGGCGTAAAGAAGCGTAGAGTGGAAAGGGCGGGCTGTGCGGACCACAGCCCTGACGGGACTTATCCTTTATAGACGCAGCCCGCCGTGCAGGTCTCTTTGATCATCACCGCGCTCAGCTCAGGCAGCTGCGGCTTCATCTGATCCCAAATCCACTTTGCCAGCACTTCGCTGGTAGGATTTTCAAGGCCGGCGATCTCATTCAGATAGTGGTGATCGAGGCGCTCATACAGCGGCTTGAACGCCGCTTTCAGTTCGGCGAAGTCCATCACCCAGCCGGTATGCGCGTCCACTTCGCCGGTAATTTCCAGTCGCACCAGAAACGAATGGCCATGCAGGCGACCGCATTTGTGTCCTTCCGGGACGTTAGGCAAATGGTGAGCGGCTTCGAACTGGAACTCTTTAAACAATGTGGTAGACATAATGGCTCTCAGGCTAAAAAACCGGGGAATTCTACCTGAAATACGGAATTTTCGCATCCGTACCGTTGTAAAGAGGGATTTGCGCGGCCAACGCAATAACGCTCCCTTTTAACTGACTGATAAATATTCACTTTCTATACCAGTTTTACTGATTATGCCTACCTGAAAAACCACTTAGTCATTTTGGTTATTAATTATGTCGAAGCCGTATTTAATCGTTAATATACGGGCCGGTAACCTACCACTCTTCCTGCTACTTTACCGTCCGGACTCTGGATACTGGAATTCTTAACGCGATGACGACTCAGGCACCCCCAGGTTCTCTGCTCCCGCTCAACCCGGAGCAACTTGCGCGCTTACAGGCGGCAACGACTGATTTTTCTCCCACCCAGCTGGCGTGGATCTCTGGCTACTTCTGGGGAATGATCAATCAGACGCCCGGCAGCGTCGCGGCCAGCGCGCCAGCGGCGGCGGAGATCCCGGCGATTACGCTGATTTCCGCTTCGCAAACCGGCAACGCGCGCCGCGTCGCCGAGCAGCTGCGCGACGATCTGCAGGCGGCGAAGCTGAACGTTAAGCTGGTTAACGCCGGCGATTACAAGTTCAAGCAGATTGGCCAGGAGAAGCTGCTGGTGGTGGTGACCTCCACGCAGGGTGAAGGCGATCCGCCGGAAGAGGCGGTGGCACTGCATAAATTCCTGATGTCGAAGAAAGCGCCGAAGCTGGATGGCGCCGCTTTCGCGGTGCTCGGCCTCGGCGACACCTCTTACGAATTCTTTAGCAAAGCGGGCAAGGACTTCGACAGCCGCCTGGCGGAGCTGGGCGCAGAGCGCCTGCTGGATCGCGTCGACGCCGACGTCGATTTCGCCGAGGCGGCTGCCAGCTGGCGCCGTGCGCTGGTCGAGGTGCTGAAACAGCGCGTGCCGAGCGAAACGCCGGCGCAGGCAGTGGCGACCGCGACCGGCAGCGTCAATGAAGTGCACAGCAGCCCCTACACCAAAGAGGCGCCGCTCACCGCCAGCTTTGCCGTAAACCAAAAAATTACCGGCCGCCATTCCGATAAGGACGTGCGTCATATCGAAATCGATCTGGGCGACTCCGGTTTACGTTACCAGCCGGGCGACGCGCTGGGCATCTGGTATGAAAATGACCCGGAGCTGGTCGCCGAGCTGCTAAGCCTGCTGTGGCTGAAAGGCGACGAGCCCGTGCAGATCGACAATGAAACCCTGCCGCTTAGCGACGCGCTGCAAAAACGCTTTGAGCTGACGGTAAATACCGCGCAGATTGTTGAGCAGTACGCCGCGCTGTCGCGCAACGACGCGCTGCTGGCGCTGGTGGGCGATAAGGCGAAGCTGCAGCACTACGCGCAGACCTTCCCGATCGTCGATATGGTGCGTAACGCGCCGACCGAACTCAACGCCGAACAGCTGACGACGCTGCTGCGTCCGCTGACGCCGCGCCTCTACTCTATCGCCTCGTCGCAGGCGGAGAATGAAACCGAAGTCCATATCACCGTCGGCGCGGTGCGCTTCGATATCGACGGCCGCGCGCGCGCAGGCGGCGCCTCCAGCTATCTGGCTGACCGCCTGGAAGAGGATGCGGAAATTCGCGTCTTTATCGAGCATAACGATAACTTCCGTCTGCCCGCCAGTCCCGACGCGCCGGTCATTATGATTGGTCCGGGTACCGGCATCGCGCCGTTCCGCGCCTTTATGCAGCAGCGCGACAACGACGGCGCTGGCGGCAAAAACTGGCTCTTCTTCGGCAATCCGCACTTCACCGAGGATTTTCTCTATCAGGTTGAGTGGCAGCAGTATGTAAAAGATGGCCTGCTGACCCATATCGATCTCGCCTGGTCGCGCGACCAGGAGCAGAAAGTCTACGTGCAGGACAAAATCCGCGCCAAAGGGGCGGAAGTGTGGCGCTGGATCGAAGAGGGCGCGCATATTTATGTCTGCGGCGACGCCAACCGTATGGCGAAGGATGTCGAGCAGGCACTGCTGGATGTGGTGGTCGAACACGGCGCAATGGATCGTGAAACGGCCGACGAATTTTTAAGCGAGCTGCGCATTGAGCGCCGCTATCAGCGAGACGTTTACTAATGAGCGAAAAACACCCCGGACCGCTGGTCGTTGAAGGCAAGCTGGTCGACGCCGAGCGTCTTAAAAAAGAGAGCAACTATTTACGCGGCACCATCCTGGAGGATCTGGATGATGGCCTGACCGGCGGCTTTAACGGCGATAATTTCCTGCTGATCCGTTTCCACGGCATGTACCAGCAGGACGATCGCGACATTCGCGCCGAGCGCGCCGAGCAGAAGCTGGAGCCGCGTCACGCTATGATGCTGCGCTGCCGTCTGCCTGGCGGTATCATCACGCCGACGCAGTGGCTGGCGATCGATAAATTCGCCACCGAAAAAACGCTGTACGGCAGCATTCGCCTGACTAACCGCCAGACCTTTCAGTTCCACGGCATTCTGAAGAAGAACGTCAAGCCTTCGCACCAGATGCTGCACGAAGTCGGGCTCGACGCGCTGGCGACCGCTAACGACGTCAACCGCAACGTGCTCTGCACCTCAAACCCGGTCGAGTCGGAGCTGCATCAGGAAGCCTACGAGTGGGCGAAGAAAATCTCCGAGCATCTGCTGCCGCGCACCCGCGCCTACGCAGAAATCTGGTGGGATAAAGAGAAGGTGGCGACCACGGATGAGGAGCCGATCCTCGGCGAGACCTATCTGCCGCGTAAGTTTAAAACCACGGTGGTGATCCCGCCGCACAACGACGTCGATCTGCACGCCAACGACCTGAACTTTATCGCGGTGGCGGAGAAGGGCAGGCTAATCGGCTTTAACTTGCTGGTCGGCGGCGGCTTGTCGATCGAGCACGGCAACAAAGCGACCTATGCGCGCACCGCCAGCGAGTTCGGCTATCTGCCGCTGGAAAAAACGCTGGAGGTCGCGGCTGCGGTGGTGACCACCCAGCGCGACTGGGGCAACCGCACCGATCGTAAAAACGCCAAAACCAAATATACCCTGGAGCGCGTCGGCGTCGAGACCTTCAAAGCGGAAGTCGAAAAGCGCGCCGGGCTGACCTTCGAGCCGATTCGCCCTTACGAGTTCACCACCCGCGGCGATCGCATTGGCTGGATCAAGGGCATCGACAAGAAGTGGCACCTGACGCTGTTTATCGAAAACGGCCGCCTGCTCGACTACCCGGACCGTCCGCTGAAAAGCGGCATCGCGGCGATTGCGCGCGTGCATCAGGGCGACTTCCGCCTGACGGCGAACCAGAACCTGATCGTGGCCGGCGTGCCGGAGAGCGAAAAGGCGAAAATCGAGGCGATTGCGCGTGAACATGGCCTGATGGAGAGCGTGACCGCGCAGCGCGAAAATTCGATGGCGTGCGTCTCGTTCCCGACCTGCCCGCTGGCGATGGCGGAAGCGGAGCGTTTTCTGCCCGCCTTTGTCACTAAAGTCGAAGAGATCATGCACAGCCACGGCGTGGGCGAAGAGCACATAGTGCTACGCGTCACCGGTTGTCCCAACGGCTGCGGCCGTGCCATGCTGGCGGAAATCGGGCTGGTGGGCAAAGCGCCGGGCCGTTACAACCTGCATATCGGCGGCAACCGCATCGGCACGCGTATTCCGCGCATGTACCGCGAGAACATCACCGAAAGCGAGATCCTCGCCAGCATCGACGAGCTGGTGGGTCGCTGGGCGCGCGAGCGTCACGGCGCTGAGGGCTTCGGCGACTTCGCGATCCGCGCAGGTATCGTCAAGCCGGTCGTCGATCCGGCACGAGATTTCTGGGATTCGGAGGCAGTATGAGTCAGTTCGACCTCGCAGCACTGGGTGAAATGAACAAAGTCGAGCGCACGCTGGCGCTGGCGTCCGTTAACGCGCAGCTGGAGAAAAGCTCGGCGGAGGCGCGCGTCAGCTGGACGCTGGAAAACCTGCCGGGCGCTTTTGTGCTCTCGTCAAGTTTCGGCATTCAGGCGGCGGTGTCGCTGCATCTGGTCACGCGGCAGATGCCCGATATTCCGGTGATCCTTACCGATACTGGCTATCTCTTCCCGGAAACCTACCGTTTTATCGATCAGCTGACAGAGCAGCTGGGCCTGAATCTGCAGGTGTTTCGCGCCGAAACCTCGGCGGCCTGGCAGGAAGCGCGCTACGGCAAGCTGTGGGAGCAGGGCGTGGAAGGCATTGAGCAGTACAACCAGATCAACAAGGTTGAGCCGATGAACCGCGCGCTGCAGACGCTGGGCGCGCAGACCTGGTTCGCCGGGCTGCGGCGCGATCAGTCCGGCAGTCGCGCGAATCTGCCGGTGCTCGGCGTGCAGCGCGGCGTGTTCAAGGTGCTGCCGATTATCGACTGGGACAACCGTCAGATTCATCACTATCTGCAGCAGCACAACCTTAAATACCATCCGCTGTGGGATGAGGGCTATTTGTCGGTGGGCGATACCCACACCACGCGCAAATGGGAGCCCGGCATGGCGGAAGAGGAGACGCGCTTCTTCGGCCTGAAGCGCGAGTGCGGCCTGCACGAAGGCTGAGTCTTAGCGCGCGCTGCCTGACTTACCCCGGGCAGCGCGCCCCCGCATCATCCCCTCTGATATCACTACTCAGTTACACTTTCGGATTGGTCAACTCGCCCAGCAGCGGCAGCAGCACCTTCACGCTGTCGCGCGTGCGCAGGGAAATACGGCCCGGCAGCCAGCGATCGAGATAGCTGAGGTTATCGCGATCGGTCTGATGGCGCGTAGTGCCGTCCGGGAAGTGCTTCGAGCGGCTGCGCTGCTGCGCGCCGTCTTTGCCGCCCAGCGCCCAGTTGCTCGCCGTCACGTCCAGCAGCGGAAAACCCGCCTTATCGAAGGCGTTGGCAGCGTTATAGTCGCGCGCGGTCATCTGATGGCTGGCGGCGGGAATGCCGAGCTGCTGCGCGAGGCGCAGCGCGCGCTCGCTGGTCTGCTTGCGCACCGCGCGCGGCGTATTGCTGCCGCTGTTGAAATAGAGATGGTCGCCGGCGATCAGGCTGTTGAGATCCACTACCAGCAGCGTGTTCTTTTTCTCTTTCTCGCTCATGCGCGCCACGTAATCCTGCATGCCGCCTAGCGCGGTTTCGCCTGCGCTCAGCGCCACGAAGCGCACGCCGTAATGCAGCGGCCGGCGGCTCAGCTGCTGCGCCAGCTCCAGCATCACGCCCAGCCCTGACGCGTTGTCGTCGACGCCCTGCAGACGCAGGCCGCCAAGGTTATGCTCGGCATCGCTGCTGCTGAGCGGCGTCCAGGTGTCGAGATGCGCCACAATCAGGATCTCCTGCGGCGCGCTGCCGGCGCGAGCGGCGATCACCGAGGTCGCCGTCACTTTATGCCAGCGCAGATCGCCATTGGTTTCGCGCCAGCGGTAGCCGGTATTGAACTGACGGGTATTACTCTGAAAACCGAGCGCGGTGAACTGCTGCTGCAGGTAGTCGGCGGCCATCATCTCGGCCGGGCTGCCGCTCATGCGGCCAGGGAAGTAAGTGGCGATGTGACGAAGCTGCTGCTCGGCAAATGCCCCCGGCGCAACGCTGGCGGCCTGGGCGTGCAGAGCGAAACCGCAATTCAACAGCGCAGCCAGCGCGGTCAGGCGGAGAAGGGCAAACATGCGGTGTTCCTTGTGGGTCATCCTGTGACGAAAAGCAAAAATTTTTTCGCTCTCCAGTATGAAACTGTGATCGCCATTAAACAATTTGATTCGCTCTGAAAGCCTTGCCAGATCATTCGTTAAGCACATTTTGTTATGAGCTTGCCTGGCGCGTTATTCCATTCGGTAACTACTCATTCCAATTCGTAATTTCATCTGCCAGAAGGGCGCAACGTATAGTCGCGTTAAATTACGGTTACAACGCCAGGGTTATCGTGGACTATTTGCCTCTTTTCGCCGATCTCAAAGGTCGTCCGGTGCTGGTCGTCGGCGGCGGCGACGTCGCGGCGCGCAAAATCGAACTGCTGCGTCGCGCTTCCGCGCAGGTGCGCGTGGTGTCGCGCGAGCTCTGCCCCGAACTTCAGGCGCTGCATCAGGAACAGCAGATCGAATGGCTGGCGACGGCTTTCGAGCCGGCGCAGCTCGACGCGGTTTTTCTCGCTATCGCCGCGACCGACGATAACCTGCTCAACCGCCAGGTTTACGACGAGGCCAACGCCCGTCACCGACTGGTCAACGTGGTAGACGACCAGCCGAAGTGCAGCTTTATCTTTCCCTCTATCGTGGACCGCTCTCCGCTGGTGGTCGCTATCTCCTCCAGCGGCACCGCGCCGGTGCTGGCGCGTATGCTGCGCGAAAAGCTGGAGGCGCTGCTGCCCGCCAGCCTGGGGCAGATGGCGGAGATCGCGGGCGGGTTTCGCGACCGCGTAAAACAGCGTTTTAGCCGCATGTCCGATCGCCGTCGCTTCTGGGAGCGCGCCTTTAACGGCCTGTTCGCCAGCCAGATGTCGGCGGGCAACGTGGACGAGGCGACGCGCACGCTGACGCGCGAGCTCAATGAAGAACCGAGCCGCGCAGGCGAGATCATTCTGGTCGGCGCCGGACCCGGCGACAGCGGCCTGCTGACGCTGCGCGGTCTGCAGGTGATGCAGCTGGCGGACGTTGTGCTTTACGACCATCTGGTCAGCGACGAAGTGCTGGATCTGGTGCGCCGCGACGCCGACCGCATCTGCGTCGGCAAACGCGCCGGCGCGCACTCGGTGCCGCAGGAAGAGACCAATCGCCTGTTGGTGGAGCTGGCGCGCAAAGGCAAACGCGTGGTGCGCCTGAAAGGGGGCGATCCCTTTATCTTCGGCCGCGGCGGCGAAGAGCTGCAGGCGGCGCAGGAGGCGGGGATCCCGTTTCAGGTGGTGCCCGGCGTAACGGCGGCGGCAGGCGCTACCGCCTACGCCGGTATTCCGCTGACGCACCGCGATCACGCGCAGAGCGTGCTGTTTATTACCGGTCACTGTCGCGCCGACGGCGACGACATCGACTGGCCGTCGCTGGCGCGCGCACGTCAGACGCTGGCGATCTATATGGGCACGGTAAAGGCAGCGGCGATTAGCGAAGGGCTGATACGTCACGGCCGCGATCCCGCGACGCCGGTTGCGGTGATTGGCCGCGGCACGCGGCAGGATCAGCAGGTACTGACCGGCACGCTGGAACACCTTGAGACGCTGGCTGCCGCCGCGCCGACGCCAGCGCTGCTGGTGATCGGGGAAGTGGTGAAGCTGCACGAGCAGCTGGCGTGGTTTCAACATTCTGCACAGCAGGCGACCCGCGAGTCCGCCGTTGTCACACTGGCTTGAGGAAAAATCATGGATCAAAAAAGACTCACTCATCTGCGTCAGTTAGAGGCGGAAAGCATTCATATCATCCGCGAGGTCGCAGCGGAGTTCGGCAATCCGGTCATGATGTACTCCATCGGCAAAGATTCGTCGGTGATGCTGCATCTGGCGCGTAAAGCCTTCTATCCAGGCACGCTGCCGTTTCCGCTGCTGCACGTCGATACCGGCTGGAAATTTCGCGAGATGTACGCCTTTCGCGATCGCACCGTGAAAGAGATGGGCGCCGAGCTGCTGGTTCACCGCAATCCGGAAGGCGTGGCGATGGGCATCAACCCCTTCGTGCACGGCAGCGCCAAGCACACCGATATCATGAAAACCGAAGGGCTGAAGCAGGCGCTGAACAAATATGGCTTTGACGCCGCGTTCGGCGGCGCGCGCCGCGACGAAGAGAAGTCGCGCGCCAAAGAGCGTATCTACTCTTTCCGCGACCGTTTCCACCGCTGGGATCCAAAAAACCAGCGCCCGGAGCTGTGGCATAACTACAACGGCCAGATCAACAAGGGCGAAAGCATTCGCGTCTTCCCGCTGTCGAACTGGACCGAACTCGATATCTGGCAGTATATCTTCCTGGAAAACATCGAAATCGTGCCGCTCTATCTCGCCGCGCCGCGCCCGGTGCTGGAGCGCGACGGTATGCTGATGATGGTGGATGACGACCGTATCGACTTGCAGCCTGGCGAAGTGATCAAGCAGCGTATGGTGCGCTTCCGCACCCTGGGCTGCTGGCCGCTTACCGGCGCGGTGGAATCGGAAGCGCAGACGCTGCCGGAAATTATCGAAGAGATGCTGGTCTCTACCACCAGCGAACGTCAGGGCCGCGTGATTGACCGCGATCAGTCCGGTTCGATGGAACTGAAAAAACGTCAGGGTTATTTCTAAGGAGACGCAGATGAATACCGTTATTGCACAACAGATTGCCGATCAGGGCGGCGTGGAAGCCTGGCTGACCGCGCAACAGCATAAAAGTCTGCTGCGTTTTCTCACCTGCGGCAGCGTCGACGACGGCAAAAGCACGCTGATCGGCCGCCTGCTGCACGATACGCGTCAGATCTATGAAGATCAGCTCTCCTCGCTGCACAACGACAGCAAGCGTCACGGCACTCAGGGCGAGAAGCTCGACCTGGCGCTGCTGGTGGACGGGCTGCAGGCGGAGCGCGAGCAGGGCATCACCATCGACGTGGCTTACCGCTATTTCTCCACCGAGAAGCGTAAATTTATTATCGCCGACACGCCGGGACACGAGCAGTACACCCGCAACATGGCGACCGGTGCTTCGACCTGCGATCTGGCGATTCTGCTGATCGACGCGCGCAAAGGCGTGCTGGATCAGACTCGACGCCACAGCTTTATCTCGACGCTGCTGGGCATTAAGCATCTGGTGGTGGCGATCAACAAAATGGACCTGGTGGAGTATCGCCAGGAGACCTACGAGCAAATTAAACAGGATTACCTCGACTTTGCGGCGCAGCTGCCGGAAGACCTGGATATTCGCTTCGTGCCGATGTCAGCGCTGGAGGGCGACAACGTCGCCACGCCGAGCCAGACCATGCCGTGGTACAGCGGTCCGACGCTGCTCGACGTGCTGGAGACCGTCGAGGTGAAGCGCGTGGTGGATCAGCAGCCGATGCGCTTCCCGGTGCAGTATGTTAACCGTCCGAACCTGGATTTCCGCGGCTATGCGGGTACGCTCGCCTCTGGCGCGGTGCGGGTCGGCCAGCGCGTGAAGGTGCTGCCGTCGGGCGTGGAGTCCACCGTGGCGCGCATCGTTACCTTTGACGGCGACCTGCAGGAAGCGGGCGCGGGCGAAGCCATTACTCTGGTGCTGAACGACGAGATCGATATCAGCCGCGGCGATCTGCTGGTCGACAGCGACGCCGAGCTGGAGGCGGTGCAGTCCGCCACCGTCGACGTGGTATGGATGGCGGAGCAGCCGCTGCAGCCGGGCCAGAGCTACGATATTAAAATCGCCGGCAAGAAGGCGCGCGGCCGCGTGGAGAAGGTGATTCATCAGGTTGAGATCAACACGCTGGAGAAGCGCGCCGCCGAAACGCTGCCGCTGAACGGCATCGGCCTGGTGGAAGTGACCTTCGACGAACCTATGGTGCTGGATAAATACCAGCAGAACCCGGTGACGGGCGGCATGATCTTTATCGATCGCCTGAGCAACGTCACCGTGGGGGCTGGCATGATCCATCAGCCGCTGAGCGGCGCGGCGCGCCAGGCAGGCCAGTTCAGCGAGTTCGAGCTGGAGCTGAATGCGCTGATCCGCCGCCACTTCCCGCACTGGAACGCGCGCGATCTGCTGGGCGGTGAGTAATGGCGCAGCACGATGAAAACGTGGTGTGGCACGATCATCCGGTGACGCGCGAGGCGCGCGAGCGGCAGCACGGCCATCAGGGCGCGGTGCTGTGGTTTACCGGCCTCTCCGGCTCCGGCAAATCGACGGTGGCCGGCGCGCTGGAGCAGGCGCTGCATCCGCTCGGCGTCAGCACCTATCTGCTCGACGGCGATAACGTGCGTCACGGCCTCTGTCGCGATCTGGGCTTCAGCGACGCGGATCGCAAAGAGAACATCCGCCGCGTCGGCGAAGTGGCGAAGCTGATGGTGGATGCGGGACTGGTGGTGCTCACCGCCTTTATCTCGCCGCATCGCGCCGAGCGTCAGATGGTGCGCGATATGCTGCCGGAAGGGCGCTTTATCGAGATCTTCGTCGATACCCCGCTGGCGGTGTGCGAAGCGCGCGATCCCAAAGGGTTATATAAAAAAGCGCGCGCGGGCGAACTGCGTAATTTTACCGGCATCGACAGCGTCTACGAGGCGCCGGAGCAGCCGGAAATACGCTTAGCGGGCGAACAATTGGTTACAAAACTGACCGGCCAATTGTTAGACCTGCTGCGCCACCGCGATATCATCGAATCCTGAACAGACAAGCGGCAAATCGAGGTTGATTTGCCGCCTTCGCGTCAACAGGATCTCTATGCAGAACGTTACTCCTATGCTGGCCCGCAAAGATGAAAGCATCCCGGACGAGCCGCGCTCGTCGCTGCCGGGCGGCATCATCGGCTTTCTCTCATACTGGTGCGCGCTGGCGATCCCCTTCCTGTTGTACGGTTCCAATACGCTTTTCTTCTTCCTCTATACCTGGCCCTTTTTCCTGGCGCTGCTGCCGGTATCTGTACTGATCGGCATCATTTTCAGCATGGCGCTGCGCGGCAGGCTGCTCTGGACGACGCCCGCTACGGCGATAGTGGTGGTCTGCCTTTTCTGGCTGCTCTTCTCTTTTTTATCCGGCTGGTGACGCCTCCCGATGTGGAAACGCGTCGGCAGGTTACAAAACTTTACCTGTCCGCTTTCTTGCCATCCTAATCAGAATTTGCGCAGACAGCCGGTAAAGCGGGCCATTTTCACCGCTGGAGTGGAGTCCTGCACCAAGTTATGGGATGATTGAGCCGTTTTTCAGGGGGCGGGGATGGGAAAACTGACGTTACTGCTACTGGTGCTGCTCGGCTGGCTGCAATATTCGCTGTGGCTGGGCAAAAACGGTATTCACGACTATACGCGCGTCAATGACGACGTCGCGGTGCAACAGGCGAACAACGCCAAACTTAAAGCGCGTAACGATCAGCTGTTTGCCGAAATTGACGATCTCAATGGCGGCTCGGAAGCGATCGAGGAACGCGCACGCAATGAGCTGGGCATGATTAAGCCCGGTGAGACCTTCTATCGTCTGGTGCCGGATCAGAACAAACGCAACGCGCAGGCTGCGCAAAACCAACAACGATAACTCATGAACATGCACTCTCTCCCTGCGGAGGTGATCGCCGTGGTGCCCGCTGCCGGTATCGGCAGCCGGATGCAGGCGACCTGTCCTAAGCAGTATCTGACCATCGGTCAGCAGACGCTTCTGGAACACAGCATCGCACGTCTGTTTTCCCATCCCGCTATCAAACAGGTCATCGTCGCGCTTAGCCCGGACGACGCGCAGTTCGCGTCGCTGCCGCTGGCGCGGGATCCGCGCGTGCTCAGCGTGACGGGCGGCGAAACGCGCGCGGAGTCGGTGCTGGCGGGGCTACGCGCCGCGCAGGGCGCAGGCTGGGTGCTGGTGCACGACGCGGCGCGTCCTTGCCTGCACCCTGACGATCTCGCGCGTCTGCTGCAGGTGCGGGAAACCAGCCGCGTCGGCGGCATTCTGGCAGCGCCGGTGCGCGACACCATGAAGCGCGGCGAGCCGGGCGTCGCCGCCGTAGCGCATACCGTCGAGCGCGAAGATCTCTGGCACGCGCTGACGCCGCAGTTTTTTCCTCACCAGCTGCTGACCGCCTGCCTGACGCGCGCGCTGGCGGAAGGCGCGACCATTACCGACGAAGCCTCGGCGCTCGAATACTGCGGCTATCATCCGCTGCTGGTCAGCGGACGCAGTGATAACATCAAAGTCACCCGGCCGGAAGATCTGGCGCTGGCGGCATTTTACTTAACCCAGATTCAGTTAAAGGAGAGCGCATGATGCGTATCGGTCACGGTTTTGACGTTCACGCTTTTGGCGGCGAAGGTCCGCTGGTGATTGGCGGCGTGCGGATCCCGTTTGAACAGGGTTTCCTCGCCCATTCCGACGGCGACGTGGCGCTGCATGCGCTGACCGACGCTCTGCTTGGCGCGGTGGCGATGGGCGATATCGGCAAGCTGTTTCCCGATACCGATCCCGCCTATAAGGGCGCGGACAGCCGCGGCCTGCTGCGCGAAGCCTGGCGACGCATCGCGGAAAAGGGCTACCGCATCGGCAACGTCGACGTCACTATCATCGCTCAGGCGCCGAAAATGCTTCCCCATGTGCCGCAGATGCGCGTCAATATCGCTGAAGATCTGGGCTGCCATATGGATCAGGTCAACGTCAAAGCGACCACTACCGAGAAGCTGGGCTTTACCGGGCGCGGCGAAGGCATCGCCTGCGAAGCGGTCGCGCTGCTGCTGAAGGCGGATGCGGCATGACGCTGGAGAACCAGGCTTTTCTGCACGGCAAGCCGACCGCGCGCGGTATGATCAAAGCGAACCCCGAAGATTTCGTGGTGGTGGAGGATCTTGGTTACGGCGCCGACGGCGAAGGGGAGCATCTGCTGGTGCGCATTCGTAAAACCGGCGCTAATACCCGTTTTGTGGCGGAAGCGCTGGCGAAGTTCCTCGGCGTGCATCAGCGCGATATGAGCTATGCAGGAATGAAAGACCGCCATGCGGTGACCGAGCAGACGCTCTGTTTCCGTATTCCGGGCAATGCGATGCCCGATCTAAGCGGCTTTTCGCTGGAAGGGGTCGACATTCTCGAGGCGACACGCCACAAGCGTAAGCTGCGCGTCGGGGCGCTGGCGGGCAACGCCTTTCGTCTCGTGGTGCGCCACATCAGCGATCGCGACGCGGTGGAATCGCGCCTGGCGCTGATCCGCGACGTCGGCGCCCCCAACTACTTCGGCACGCAGCGCTTTGGCCGCGGCGGCAATAACCTGACCATGGCGCAGCAGTGGGCGCGTAGCGAAATCAGCCTGCGCGATCGCAACAAGCGCAGCCTGATCCTCTCGGCGGCGCGTAGCGCGCTGTTTAATCAGGTTACCAGCGCGCGCCTGCAGCAGCAGGGCTCGCTGACGCAGGTGATAGAGGGCGATGCGCTGCAGCTTACCGGCCGCGGCAGCTGGTTTGTCGCGCAGGCGGACGAGCTGAGCGAGCTGCAAACCCGCGTCGATCAGCATGAACTGCGCATTACTGCGCCGCTGCCGGGACGCGGCGAGCCGGGCCCGCAGGCGGAGGCGCTCGCCTTTGAGCAGCAATCTCTGGCGGGCGCAGCAGAATTGGTTACACTGCTTGAGCGAGAGCGAGTGGATGCGGCGCGGCGCGCGATGCTGGTGGTGCCGCGCGATCTGCGCTGGAGCTGGTGGGACGACGTCACGCTGGAGATGCAGTTCTGGCTGCCGGCAGGCAGTTTCGCCACCAGCGTGATTCGGGAACTTCTGCAACAGGAAGGTGACGATGCGGATATTGCTGAGTAATGACGACGGAATTCATGCGCCGGGCATTCAGACGCTGGCAAAGGCGCTGCGCCATATCGCCGAGGTGCAGGTGGTCGCGCCTGACCGCAACCGCAGCGGCGCCTCCAACTCCCTGACGCTGGAGACGCCGCTGCGCACCTTTACCCATGAAAACGGCGACATCGCCGTGCAGATGGGCACGCCGACCGACTGCGTCTACCTCGGCGTCAACGCGTTGATGCAGCCGCGCCCGGATATCGTGGTTTCCGGCATTAACGCCGGCCCCAATCTGGGCGACGACGTTATCTACTCAGGCACCGTGGCGGCGGCGATGGAAGGGCGTCATCTCGGGCTGCCCGCGCTAGCGGTATCGCTCAACGGGCATCAGCATTACGATACGGCGGCGGCAGTCACCTGCGCGCTGCTGCAGGCGCTGACGCGCGAACCGCTGCGCACCGGACGTATTCTCAATATCAACGTGCCGGATCTGCCGCTGGAAGAGATCAAAGGCATTCGCGTGACGCGCTGCGGCAGCCGTCATCCCGCCGATCAGGTTATCGCGCAGCAGGATCCGCGCGGCAACACGCTCTACTGGATTGGACCGCCGGGCGAAAAGTTCGATGCCGGCCCGGATACCGATTTCGCCGCCGTGGATCAGGGCTATGTCTCCGTGACCGCTCTGCATGTCGACCTCACCGCGCACGGCGCGCAGGATGTGCTGATTGACTGGCTGGAGAAGTCGGAGGTCAGTCTCGTATGGTGAACCGGCGTATCGAAGCGTTGCTGGAGCAGCTACGCCAGCAGGGCATCCACGATGAGATCCTGTTAAAGGCCATCGCGGACGTGCCGCGGGAACGTTTTATCGACGAAGCCTTCGAGCATAAAGCCTGGGACAATGTGGCGCTGCCCATCGGTTCCGGGCAGACGATTTCGCAGCCCTATATGGTGGCGCGCATGACCGCGCTGCTGGAGTTGCAACCCCATTCGCGCGTGCTGGAGATCGGCACCGGTTCCGGCTATCAGACCGCCATTCTGGCCCATCTGGTGGATCACGTTTACTCCGTCGAACGCATCAAAGGGCTGCAGTGGCAGGCAAAACGCCGCCTTAAACAGCTCGACCTGCATAACGTTTCGACGCGCCACGGCGACGGCTGGCAGGGCTGGCCCGCGCGCGGTCCTTTCGACGCCATCATCGTCACCGCCGCGCCGCCGGAAATTCCGACTGCGCTGATTGCGCAGCTCGACGAGGGCGGCATTATGGTGCTGCCGGTGGGGGAAGATCAGCAGGTGCTGAAGCGTCTGCGCCGCCAGGGTGGCGACATTGTGGAAGAAACTATCGAGCCGGTGCGGTTCGTTCCGCTGGTTCAGGGCGATTTGGCCTGAGGCTTACCCTACGTATTTCTTCACAACTGTTTCATAGCACCATCCTTTTGATCTTGTTACTATCCATTTTCATGCGTTATACGCAGGCTTTAATACGCCTCACAGAGCTTTGTGCTGGTGCGTTAGCAAGAAGCGTTATTCAGGTTTGCCATCACGGGGGAACAATGAGCACGGGAAGCCCAATATTTCAGTTACGCCGCCTTGCGGCGCTTTCTCTGGTTGGATTTTGGCTGGCAGGCTGTAGTTCAGGCGACAACACACAAGCACCCATTAGCCAGGTTGGAGATAATGGCAGCAGCGGCGGCATGCTTAGCGCGTCAGGCGGCGTTCCATCGACGCCACGTCAGGGAGGTATGATTAGCAACACTGTACCTTCCGCGCCCAGCAGCGGTGCAATGGTTAGCGGCAATGATAATGTTCAGACGCAAAACGGCCGCATCGTATACAACCGCAGTTATCAGAATATTCCGAAAGGTAGTTACGCCGGCGATACTTATACCGTTAAACGCGGCGACACGCTGTTCTATATCGCCTGGATTACCGGCAACGATTTCCGCGATCTGGCGCAGCGCAACAACGTGCAGGCCCCGTACGGCCTGAATGTCGGCCAGACGCTGCAGGTTGGCAACGGCTCAGGCCAGCCGATTACGGGCGGCAATGCGATTACCGCAGCCGACGCAACGCAGGGCGGCGTCCCGACCGCGCCGCAAATTAAACCAGCGCCTGTTGCACAGCAACCAGTTATTACGTATTCTGATGATTCGGGTAACTCGTCTGGTAGCAAAATGTTGCCGTCGAAGGGAACAAATGTTGCAACGACAACAGCTCCCCCCGTGGTTGCCGCACCGCCCACGGTTAGCAGTACAACGAACAGTTCGACGCCGGTTGGAAGCTGGCGTTGGCCGACCGATGGGAAGATTATCGATAACTTCTCCGCCTCTGAAGGGGGGAACAAAGGAATCGATATCGCTGGTTCGCGTGGACAACCTGTCGTCGCTACCGCATCAGGAAGAGTAGTGTACGCAGGCAACGCGCTTCGGGGTTACGGCAACCTGATCATCATTAAGCACAATGATGATTACCTGAGTGCCTACGCCCATAACGATACAATGCTGGTCCGGGAACAACAGGAAGTTAAGGCGGGGCAAAAGATCGCTACCATGGGTAGCACCGGAACCAGTTCAGTTAGATTACATTTTGAAATTCGTTACAAGGGGAAATCCGTAAACCCGTTGCGTTATTTGCCGCAGCGATAAACCGGCAGAACCCTGCTGTTCTGCCCTGGGATCACGGGTAGGAGCCGCTTATGAGCCAGAATACGCTGAAAGTAAACGAGTTACATGAAGATGCGGAATTCGAGGAGAACGGAGCTGAGGTTTTTGATGAGAAGGCTCTTGTTGAAAATGAACCCAGTGATAACGACGTAGCGGAAGAAGAGTTGTTGTCACAGGGTGCGACGCAGCGCGTTTTGGATGCGACGCAGCTCTATCTCGGGGAGATTGGCTATTCCCCGCTGTTAACGGCAGAGGAAGAAGTGTTCTTCGCTCGCCGCGCATTACGAGGCGATATTCCTTCTCGTCGCCGCATGATTGAAAGTAACTTACGACTGGTGGTGAAGATTGCCCGCCGCTACAGCAATCGTGGTCTCGCGCTGCTTGACCTGATTGAAGAGGGCAATCTCGGTTTAATCCGTGCCGTTGAGAAGTTCGACCCAGAGCGTGGGTTCCGTTTCTCAACCTATGCCACCTGGTGGATTCGTCAGACGATTGAACGGGCGATCATGAATCAAACCCGTACCATCCGCCTGCCGATTCACATTGTTAAAGAGCTGAACGTTTATCTGCGCACCGCGCGTGAACTCTCCCACAAGCTCGATCATGAGCCGAGTGCGGAAGAGATCGCGGAGCAGCTGGATAAGCCCGTTGACGACGTCAGCCGTATGCTGCGTCTTAACGAACGCATCACCTCGGTTGATACGCCGTTAGGCGGAGACTCCGAAAAGGCGCTGCTGGACATTCTGGCCGATGAGAAAGACAACGGTCCGGAAGACACCACGCAGGATGACGATATGAAGCAGAGTATCGTTAAGTGGCTGTTCGAACTGAACGCCAAGCAGCGCGAAGTGCTGGCGCGTCGTTTCGGCCTGTTAGGCTATGAAGCGGCAACGCTTGAGGATGTGGGCCGCGAAATCGGTCTGACCCGCGAGCGCGTACGCCAGATTCAGGTTGAAGGCCTGCGTCGTCTGCGTGAAATCCTGCAGGCGCAGGGTCTGAACATTGAAGCGCTGTTTCGTGAGTAACTGACAAGTTGTAAGTACAAAAAAGCGGTGGCCGTGGGCCTCCGCTTTTTTTTTGCTGCGACAGCGGCGGCAGGGCCGGGAAGACCTGCCGCCAGGGAGCGCTACACCAGCGACTTCAGTCGGTAAATCCACTCCAGCGCCTGACGCGGCGTCAGGGTGTCGGGATCCAGCGCTTCAAGCGCCTCCACGGCTGGCGAGCTCTCTTCCACCAGCAGCGGCAGCTGCGAGCCGTCGATGGTCGAAGAGGCGGAATGGTTCGACAGCGTCTCCAGCTCCTTCAGCTTATTGCGCGCGCGCTTGATCACCTCTTTCGGCACGCCCGCCAGCGCCGCGACCGCCAGACCGTAGCTTTTGCTGGCTGCCCCTTCCTGCACGCTGTGCATAAAGGCGATGGTGTCGCCGTGTTCGACCGCGTCCAGATGGACGTTGAACACGCCTTCCATTTTCTCCGGCAGCGTGGTCAGCTCGAAATAGTGGGTGGCGAACAGCGTCATCGCCTTAATGCGGTTCGCCAGGCTCTCCGCGCAGGCCCAGGCCAGCGACAGGCCGTCATAGGTCGAGGTGCCGCGCCCGATTTCATCCATCAGCACCAGGCTGTTTTCGGTGGCGTTATGCAGAATATTGGCGGTTTCCGTCATCTCCACCATAAAGGTCGAACGGCCCGAGGCGAGATCGTCCGCCGCGCCGATACGGGTAAAGATACGATCCAGCGGACCGGTCACCGCCTCTTCCGCCGGCACAAAGCTGCCAATCCAGGTCATCAGCGCGATCAGCGCCGCCTGACGCATGTAGGTGCTCTTACCGCCCATATTGGGGCCGGTGATGATCAGCATGCGGCGCTGTGGCGTTAGCGACAGCGGGTTGGCGATAAACGGCTCTTTCAGCACCTGCTCGACCACCGGATGGCGACCGCCGGTGATTTTTATGCCGGGTTTCTCCTGCAGCGTCGGGCGGCAGTAGTTCAGCGTCCAGGCGCGTTCCGCCAGGTTGCTTAGCACGTCCAGCTCGGCGAGCGCGGCGGCGCTGAGCTGCAGCGCTTCCAGGTGGGGCAGCAGCTGGTCAAACAGCGACTCGTAGAGGCTTTTCTCCAGCGCCAGCGCCTTGCCCTTCGAGGTCAGCACCTTATCCTCGTACTCTTTCAGTTCCGGGATGATATAGCGCTCGGCGTTTTTCAGCGTCTGGCGGCGCACGTAGTGAATCGGCACATGGTCGCTCTGGCCGCGGCTGACCTGAATGTAGTAGCCGTGGATGGCGTTGTAGCCAACCTTGAGCGTGTCGAGGCCAAGCTTTTCGCGCTCGCGGATCTCCAGTCTGTCCAGATAGTCGGTGGCGCCGTCCGCCAGCGCGCGCCACTCATCCAGCTCTGCGTTGTACCCCGGCGCGATAACGCCGCCGTCGCGGATCAGCACTGGCGGCGCCTCGATAATCGCCGCTTCAAGCAGCTCGCGCAGCTCGGTGAACTCGCCCATCTGTGCGCGCAGACGGATTAGCGCCGTCGATTCGACGTTGGCCAGCAGGGCGTTCAGCTCCGGCAGCTGCTGAAAAGCGTGGCGCATGCGGGCTAAATCGCGCGGACGCGCGGTACGCAGCGCCAGACGCGCCAGAATACGCTCCAGATCGCCCACCTGGCGCAGCACCGGCTGCAGGGTGTCGCTCAGCGGCTGAAGCTCGGCGATGGCGTCCTGGCGCTGACCGATCGTCTGCGCGTCGCGCAGCGGCATATGCAGCCAGCGCTTGAGCATGCGGCTGCCCATCGGCGTCACGGTTCGATCCAGCACCGCCGCCAGCGTGTTCTCCGTGCCGCCGGCGAGGTTCTGCGTAATTTCCAGATTGCGGCGCGTGGCGGCGTCCATGATGATGCTGTCCTGCTGTCGCTCCATGCTGAGCGAGCGGATATGCGGCAGGCTGGTGCGCTGCGTATCCTTAACGTACTGCAGCAGGCAGCCCGCCGCGCGCAGCGCCTGATGCGCCTGCTCGACGCCGAATCCATTAAGATCGCGGGTGCCGAACTGCATATTAAGCTGCTGACGCGCGGTCGCGATCTCGAACTCCCACAGCGGACGACGGCGCAGGCCGCGACGCTGGTCAATCAGCGACATCGCCTGCAGATCTTCCGGATAGAGCAGTTCGGCAGGATTGGTGCGCTGCAGTTCGGCGGCCATGGTTTCGGCGTCCGCCGGTTCGCTCAGGCGAAAACGGCCGGAGCTGATATCGAGCGTGGCGTAGCCGAACCCCTGCGGGCTCTGCACGATGGCGGCCAGCAGGTTGTCGTGACGCTCCTGCAGCAGCGCTTCGTCGCTGATGGTGCCCGGAGTGACGATGCGCACCACCTTGCGTTCAACCGGCCCTTTGCTCAGCGCCGGATCGCCGATCTGCTCGCAAATCGCCACGGATTCGCCCAGCTGCACCAGTTTCGCCAGATAGCTCTCCACCGCATGGTAGGGCACGCCCGCCATCGGGATCGGTTCGCCTGCCGAAGCGCCGCGTTTGGTCAGCGAGATCTCCAGCAGCTGCGAGGCGCGTTTCGCGTCGTCATAGAAGAGCTCGTAGAAGTCGCCCATGCGGTAAAACAGCAGAATGTCAGGGTGTTCCGCCTTGAGGCGCAGATACTGCTGCATCATAGGCGTATGAGCGGTGATGTCCTTATCGACTGATTTGTTCATAAATAATTAGCTCTTAAATCATTCGGTTATTGGGCAAGCCTTGCATCGGACTGCGCGATCTGGCGTATGTAACGGGATCAACCCATTCAGAAACAGAGAGGATGCACGGAAAAATGCGGCCCTGGCTGCGAGATAAGCTGCGTCTGAAAGCCATTATGAAAAGTTGCCTGCTGAACATCAAGGCTGCCGCTTTTTCACCGCCAGGGCAAACGTGTTTCGTCCTGAACGAATAAGGCGAGTGCCGCAAAACCTGGGTTAATGCGCACGACGTTATCAGGCCGCGGCCTAAAAGCCCAACGGATCTCCGTTTGATAGCGGGCCTGTGCGAGGCGCTACGCAAAAGGCGCTGATGCCAGCTGCTCCAGCAGCAGCGTTTCACCCGCCAGCGCCAGGCAGGGGCCGAAAGGCAAGGGCAGATGCAGCGGACGCCGCATACACAGGCGTGCCAGCAGCGCGGCGCTTAAACCGGTGCAGGAGGCGATCAGCAGCAGCAGGGGAAGCGGCTGCCAGCCCAGCCAGGCACCGAGCGCCGCCAGCAGCACGGCGTCGCCGCCGCCCAGCGCCTCCCGATGACGGAACAAACGCCAGGCCCAGGCCAGCAGCCGGAACAGCAAATAGCCGCTGGCGGCGCCAAGGATCGCCTCCGCCGGACTGCTGTGCGGCAGAACGCCCAGAGCCTGAAACAGCAGTCCGAGCCAGAGCAGCGGCAGAGTCAGCGCATCGGGCAGCAGCTGGACGCGCAGGTCGATCAGCGATAACGTCAGCAAAAAGCCGCTCATTACCAGCGCCGCCAGCAGCACGCCGTTCCACGGCAGTTGCCAGGCAAGCAGCAGGCTTATCGCCAGCGCGGCGAGTTCGATCGCCGGGTAACGCCATGAAATGGGACGGCAGCAGCTGCGGCAGCAGCCGCGCAGGCGCAGCCAGCCGAGCAGCGGAACGCAGTCGCCTGCGCGCACCGGCGTTTTGCAGCGCGGGCAGTGGGAGCGAGGCAGCAGCAGCGAGAATCCCGGCTGCGGCTGCAGCACCATCAGCGGCAGGCGATAGATCACCACGTTGAGAAAGCTGCCGACGCAGAGCGCGGCGGCGGCCAGCAGCAACCAGCATAAGAGGTCATAGCTCATCGGTTTCGGTTCCTCTTCCTTGATGCGCCGGTTTTGAGCAACCGGCTTAACCGCCAGGGGCTGAACGCACTCTATCTTTATTGCTGTCGGCGTACAGCATAACCTGCTGTTTTCTGTGAGCCTTGCGTCCCGTGCCGCAGGATGACGCTGAAACAGCGCAGCCGTTTGCCGCGCTTCCTGCGCCAGTTCACAGCTATGCACTGGCGCTATTTTTGCGTTTCGCCCTGTCTATTCCGTGAGTGAATGTTTACCATAATTCGTTACCTTCACTGCATGCTTATGGATATCAAATGCGTTTTAAGATCACCTTGCTTCCGCTTGTTGCCTTACTTGCCGCCTGCAGCAGTAAACCTGAATCCGCGCCGCAGGCCGCTACCCTGGCGGCGCCGAAAGGGGGCTTTCTGCTGGAACAGTCTCACGCCGTCCAGCCTGTGCTTGGCGACTTTGCCGGTAATCCGGCCGCCGAAAAATTCATCGACCAGATGGTGGAGAAGCATGGCTTCGACCGCCAGCAGCTGCACGCGGTTATCGGCCAGGCGAAACGGCTGGACTACGTACTGCGCCTGATGGATCGTCAGGCACCCGCCTATACGCCGCCCGCCGGGCCCAACGGCGCCTGGATCCGCTATCGCAAGCAGTTCATTACGCCGGACAACGTGCAGAACGGCGTCGCCTTCTGGAACCAGTACCAGGACGCCTTAACGCGCGCGCAGCAGGTCTACGGCGTGCCGCCGGAGATTATTGTCGGCATTATCGGCGTAGAGACGCGCTGGGGCCGCGTCATGGGGAAAACGCGCATTCTCGACGCGCTCGCCACGCTGTCGTTTAACTATCCGCGCCGCGCCAGCTACTTCAGCAGCGAGCTGGAAACCTTCCTGCTGATGGCGCGCAACGAAGAGGACGATCCGCTGGATCTGAAGGGATCGTTCGCCGGCGCGATGGGCTACGGTCAGTTTATGCCTTCTTCCTATCAGCAGTATGCGGTGGATTTCAACGGCGACGGCCACGTCAATCTGTGGGATCCGGTAGACGCCATCGGCAGCGTCGCGCACTACTTCAAAGAGCACGGCTGGCGCAGCGGAGAGGGCGTCGCCGTTCCCGCCAGCGGTCAGGCGCCGCTGCTGGAGAACGGCTTCAAAACCAGCTACACGCCGCAGATGCTGGCGGCGTCCGGCCTCTCTCCGCAAGGTTCGCTCGACGGCAATAACCAGGTCAGCCTGCTGCGTCTGGATATGGGTACCAGCTATCAGTACTGGTACGGACTGCCTAACTTCTACGTCATTACCCGCTACAACCACAGCACGCACTACGCGATGGCGGTATGGCAGCTGGGCGAGGCGGTTAGCAAAGCGCGCAGCGGCGCGATGTTCTGATAGTTGCCCTTATCAATAGTGCGGGTATATGATGGCGCCCCTCTGGCGTCATCATATCTGTTGTTTCAGGAGCTGTTATGCAATCACTTCCCGCATGTCCCCTTTGTCAGGCTGATTACAGCTGGCAGGATGGCGACAACCTTAACTGTCCCGCCTGTGGTCATATCTGGTCGCCGGGCGAAGGCGAAAGCACTGCGGATCGTCTTGTGGTGCGCGACGCCAACGGCAATCTGCTGGAAGATGGCGATACGGTGACCGTGATTAAAGATCTCAAAGTGAAGGGCAGCTCCTCCACGCTGAAGATCGGCACCCGCGTGAAAGGGATCCGTCTGGTTGAGGGCGATCATAATATCGACTGCAAGATCGATGGTTTTGGCCCGATGAAGCTGAAATCGGAGTTCGTAAAGCGCGGATAACGCAGGCGGGCGCGTCGCGCCCGCATCAGCGCCTTAGTCAAACAGCCGGTCGAGCGCCTCGCACTGCTCAGCGCTCAGCGCGCCGCCATAGTTGCGCGACTGGCTGGTCATCGAATCGAACCGGCGTGCCACCGCGGTTTTAATGGTGGTGACAAAATCCTCTCCGATGGCGTAAATCGCCATCATCTTGCCGATGCGCTGCTGAATGCGCGTCAGCGCCGCCAGATCCTGCTCGCGCCACGCCTGCATCGCCGCAGCGAAAAGCTCCGGCACGATGTTATTCAGACCTGAAATCACGCCCGCGCCGCCTGCCAGCAGATTCGGCACCAGATATTCGTCATAGCCGGAGAGCACGGCGAAATCGTCGCGCACCTTTTTAGTTTCTTCGATCAGCGCGCGATTATGCGACAGGCAGTCGACCGTATCTTTTATGCCGATAAAATTAGGCAGTTCGGCCGCCAGCTCGCTGACCAGCGTCGGCGTCAAATCGCAGCCGGTACGCGCCGGAAAATTATAGGCGAACCATCTGCCGCCGATCTGCTTATCCAGCGCGCGGAAGTAGCTGAGCAGCTGACGCGGCGTCTGGCCGTAGTAGTAGGGCGGCAGCACCATCACCGCGTCGAAGTCGTTTTGCCAAGCGGCCTCGGCCAGCGCCAGCATATCCGACACGCAGGTGCTGGAGATATTGGCGACCATGCTGAGCGGCGAGAGCTGTCGCGCCTCGCGAATCAACAGCAATCGCTCCTGCTGCGTCAGCGAAGCAAATTCGCCAATGCTGCCCATCAGCAGTAAGGTATTAATGCCTGACGCGTTTAGTCGGGCGAAGTGGCGACCCAGCGCGTCGATATCTGGCTCTCCTTGCGACGTAAAAGGCGTAACGGAGGGGCACCACACGCCGGAAAATGCGGGTTGCGAGATCATAAACGCTCCTGAACGTGAAAAATGAAACACTGTTTTAACCTAATGCGCAGCGTGACGCTCTGCCAGCGCAGCGCGTAAAATTGGGCAGCGCATCGCATTTTTCCGCTTCGCAGCGTATTCAGGCTCACTCACACAGAGGCTCAAGATGCAGGACTGGGATCCCCAACTTTATCGACAGTTCGAATCGGAAAGGACGCGGCCTGCGCAAGAGCTGCTGGCACGTATTCCCGTTACCGACGTGCGTTTCGCCACGGATTTAGGCTGCGGACCGGGCAACAGCACCGAGCTGCTGGCTCACGCCTGGCCCGACGCGCGGATTATCGGGCTGGACAGTTCTGAAGCGATGCTGGCGCAGGCGCGCGAACGGCTGCCGCACTGCACTTTCCTCAAGGAGGATATTCGGCGCTGGCGCGCCGCTGAGCCGCAGCAGGTAATTTATGCTAATGCTTCGCTGCAGTGGCTGGACGCGCACGACAGCCTGTTGCCGCAGCTGGCGAGTCAGCTGGCGAGCGGCGGCGCGCTGGCGATACAGATGCCGGATAATCTGCAGGAGCCTTCGCATCGTCTGATGCGCGAAATCGCCGCCTGCGATCCCTGGCGTCAGCGTATCGGCGACGTAGAGCGGAAAAAGCCGCTCACCAGCGAGCGCTATTACGATTTGCTGGCGCAGGCGGGCTGCGAAGTGGATCTCTGGCGCACCACCTATTACCACGTAATGCCCGACGCGCAGGCGATTGTCCTGTGGCTGCAAGCGACCGGACTGCGGCCGTTTCTCAACGCGCTGGAACCTGACGAGCAGCCGCGCTTTCTGGAGCAGTATCATCAGGCGTTGCGGCTGGCCTATCCGCCGCGCGCCGACGGCCGCATTTTGCTCGCCTTCCCGCGTCTTTTTATCGTAGCGGTGAAAAAGGGGACTTCGCGCTGAGAGGCGTTGCGCAAAGCGGGCAGGCAATGTGCGGGATGGGTTGAAAATATCCCGCTTCTGCACCATGTTCTCTTAACCAGGCTAAAAGGATGAGTGGCGATGAACGATCTGGAACTGCAGCGCTTAAGCGCGGCAATAGGCAAACGCCTTCAGGCGGCAAGCGCGACGGTAACCTGCGCCGAGTCCTGTACGGGCGGCTGGATCGCCAAAGTATTGACCGACATCAGCGGCAGCTCCGCCTGGTTCGAACGCGGTTTCGTGACCTACAGCAATGAGGCCAAGCAGGAGCTGGTGGGGGTTGCTGCGGCTTCGCTTGCGCAGCACGGCGCGGTGAGCGAAGCCGTGGTGCGCGAGATGGCGCAGGGCGCACAGCGCGCTGCGCAGGCGGACTATGCGCTATCGGTCAGCGGCATCGCCGGGCCGGACGGCGGCAGCGCGGAAAAACCGGTCGGCACCGTATGGTTCGGCTTCGCGGCGCCAGGCGGAAAAGTAGTAGCGAAACGCCAGCAATTTCAAGGGGATCGCGAGGCGGTACGTCGGCAGTCCGTAGCCTTTGCGCTACAGACATTACAGGACGATTTTTTGGCAAATTAAGCTTGATACTGTATGACTATACAGTATAATTAGCAGCAACAGAAAGCGAGCAGGCATTTGTAGCGTGCTTACCCCCGTATGAGTCAGGAGTAGAAATGGCAATTGACGAAAACAAACAGAAGGCTTTAGCTGCTGCGCTGGGCCAGATTGAGAAGCAATTCGGTAAAGGCTCCATCATGCGTCTGGGTGAAGACCGCTCAATGGACGTGGAAACCATTTCTACCGGTTCGCTTTCACTGGATATCGCGCTGGGCGCCGGCGGTTTGCCGATGGGCCGTATGGTCGAAATCTATGGTCCGGAATCTTCTGGTAAAACTACGCTGACGCTGCAGGTTATCGCTTCAGCACAGCGCAAAGGCAAAACCTGCGCCTTTATCGATGCTGAACACGCGCTGGATCCGGTGTATGCCAAGAAGCTCGGCGTAGACATCGACAATCTGCTCTGTTCTCAGCCGGACACCGGCGAGCAGGCGCTGGAAATCTGTGACGCGCTGGCGCGCTCAGGCGCCGTGGACGTTATCATCGTCGACTCCGTCGCGGCGCTGACGCCGAAAGCGGAAATCGAAGGCGAAATCGGCGACTCTCACATGGGCCTTGCGGCGCGTATGATGAGTCAGGCGATGCGTAAGCTGGCGGGTAACCTGAAGCAGTCCAACACGCTGCTGATCTTCATCAACCAGATCCGTATGAAAATCGGCGTGATGTTCGGTAACCCGGAAACCACTACTGGTGGTAACGCGCTGAAGTTCTACGCTTCTGTTCGTCTTGATATCCGTCGTATCGGCGCGATCAAAGAGGGCGACGAAGTGGTCGGCAGCGAAACCCGCGTTAAAGTGGTGAAAAATAAAATCGCCGCGCCGTTTAAGCAGGCAGAGTTCCAGATCATGTACGGCGAAGGCATCAACACCTTCGGCGAGCTGGTCGACCTGGGCGTGAAGTATAAGCTGGTGGAAAAAGCAGGCGCCTGGTATAGCTACAACGGCGACAAGATTGGCCAGGGTAAAGCGAACGCCACCAACTTCCTTAAGGAAAACCCGGCGATCGCCAACGAGCTGGACGTTAAACTGCGTGAGATGCTGCTGAACAGCGCGAATGCCGAAGCGGGCGCCGCTAATGCGCCAGCAGGCGCGCTGGAAGACGCAGCCAGCGAGACGAACGAAGATTTCTAACCCTGTAACGGGAGTGGGCAATCCACTCCCGTTTTTAGTTTTAACGACCCTCTCTTTTCTTCCCCCTCGTTCTGCCGCCATAATCCCCTTCTGATTGAGCAAGGTGACCGCTATGAGTGAACAACCGCAACCTAAGGAAATCGCTTTTCCGCGACTGCTCGACCGCGCTATGCGCATTCTGGCGCAGCGCGATCACAGCGAGGCCGAACTGCGCAGAAAGCTGCAGCAGTCAGTGCAGCGAGCGGCCTTTATCCAGCAGAACGACCCTGAAATCATTACCGACGCGCAGCTGGATAAAGTCATCGGCTGGTGCCAGGAAAACGGCTGGCTTAATGAGGCGCGCTTTACTGAGCGCTTTATCCAGAGCCGCAGCCGTAAAGGGTACGGCCCGCAGCGTATCCGGCTAGAGCTGGGACAAAAAGGCATCGCGCGGCCAGAAATTGATATTGCGATGGAAGCCTGTGAGATTGACTGGGGCGCCTGCGCCGCGCAGCTGGCGGAGCGCAAATTCGGTCTTCCTTTGCCCACGGAATGGAAGGCAAAAGCCAAAGTTCAGCGCTTTTTGCAGGCAAAAGGCTTTTTCATGGAGGATATTCAGTCCGTTTTCAGAAATTTTGATGACTGAAAGCCGCGCGGGGTTTTACTTCCCTGTGAAGAAAATTTATCTTATTCCCACTTTTTTGTTCCACTGAACGGACAACTGCGCGGATGCGGCTTGTCTGACCGGACGGAACTTTCGTTAGCGTGATTCCAGGATATATATGAGCAAGAGCACTGCTGAGATCCGTCAAGCGTTTCTCGACTTTTTCCATAGCAAGGGACATCAGGTTGTAGCCAGCAGCTCCCTCGTACCGAATAACGACCCGACGCTGCTGTTCACCAACGCCGGCATGGTTCAGTTCAAGGATGTTTTCCTTGGACAGGACAAGCGCAACTATTCGCGCGCGACCACGTCGCAGCGCTGCGTGCGTGCAGGCGGCAAGCACAATGATCTGGAAAACGTCGGTTATACCGCACGTCACCACACTTTCTTTGAAATGCTGGGCAACTTCAGCTTCGGCGACTACTTCAAGAAAGAGGCGATTGCTTATGCCTGGGAACTGCTGACGGGAGAAACCTGGTTCGCTCTGCCGAAAGAGCGTCTGTGGGTCACCGTTTATGAGACCGATGACGAAGCCTACGACATCTGGGCCAACGATATTGGCGTGCCGCGCGAGCGCATTATTCGTATCGGCGACAACAAAGGCAGCGCGTACGCCTCTGACAACTTCTGGCAGATGGGCGATACCGGTCCTTGCGGACCATGCAGCGAAATTTTCTACGATCATGGCGACCACATCTGGGGCGGACCGCCGGGAAGCCCGGAAGAAGATGGCGATCGCTATATCGAGATCTGGAATATCGTCTTCATGCAGTTCAACCGTCAGCCGGACGGCACCATGCTGCCGCTGCCGAAGCCCTCGGTCGATACCGGCATGGGCCTGGAGCGTATATCCGCCGTGCTGCAGCACGTTAATTCCAACTATGAAATCGATCTGTTCGACAAACTGATCAAAGCGGTAGCCAGCGTCACCGGCGCGACTGACCTCAGCAATAAGTCGCTGCGCGTTATCGCCGACCATATCCGCTCCTGCGCGTTTCTCATCGCCGACGGCGTTATCCCGTCGAACGAAAACCGCGGCTACGTACTGCGCCGCATCATTCGTCGTGCGGTACGCCACGGCAATATGCTGGGCGCGAAAGAGGCGTTCTTCTACAAGCTGGTCGCCCCGCTGGTCGAGGTGATGGGCGCTGCGGGCGACGATCTTAAGCGTCAGCAGAGCCAGGTGGAAACGGTACTCAAGACTGAAGAAGAGCAGTTCGCGAAAACGCTGGAGCGCGGTCTGGCGCTGCTGGACGAGGAGCTGGCCAAACTGCAGGGCGATACGCTGGACGGCGAAACCGTCTTCCGTCTGTACGATACCTTCGGCTTCCCGGCCGATCTTACGGCCGACGTCTGCCGCGAGCGCAACCTGAAAATCGACGAAGCCGGCTTTGAAAAAGCAATGGAGCAGCAGCGCCAGCGCGCGCGCGAGGCCAGCGGTTTCGGCGCCGATTACAGCAACGTCATCAGCATCGATGCGGCCTCCGCCTTCAAAGGCTACGACCAGCTCGATCTCGCGGCTAGCGTGAAGGCTATTTACGTTGACGGCGTCGCGGTAGAGGAAGTAGCCGCAGGTCAGGAAGCGGTCGTGGTGCTGGACGAAACGCCGTTTTATGGTGAATCGGGCGGCCAGGTAGGCGATACAGGCCTGCTGAAAGGGAAGAATGCTGAATTTAGCGTCCAGGATACACAAAAATATGGCCAGGCTATCGGCCATATCGGTAAGCTGACGGCTGGTCATCTGCGTATCAACGATCGCGTTGAGGCGCAGGTTGACGAAGCGCGCCGCGCGCGCATTCGTCTGAACCACTCTGCAACGCATCTGCTGCACGCGGCGCTGCGTGAAGTTCTCGGCGAACATGTGGCGCAGAAGGGATCGCTGGTCAATGATAAGTATCTGCGTTTCGACTTCTCGCATTTTGAAGCGATGAAACCGCAGGAGCTTCATCAGGTTGAAGAGATCGTCAACGCGCAGATCCGCCGCAACCTGCCGGTCGAAACCGAAGTGATGGATATCGACGCGGCGAAAGGCAAGGGCGCGATGGCGCTGTTCGGCGAGAAGTACGATCAGCGCGTGCGCGTGCTGACCATGGGCGATTTCTCCATCGAACTGTGCGGCGGTACCCACGCTGCGCGCACCGGCGATATTGGTCTGTTCCGCATTTTGAGCGAGTCCGGCACGGCCGCAGGCGTACGCCGTATCGAAGCCGTAACTGGCGAGGGCGCGCTGGCGCAGGTTTATGCGCAGAGCAGTCAGCTGAACGAGATTGCGCAGTTGGTGAAAGCCAACAGCAGCAATCTGAACGACAAGGTGCGCGGACTGGTCGATCATGTGCGCTCGCTGGAGAAAGAGCTGCAGCAGCTGCGCGATCAGCAGGCTGCGCTTGAGAGCGCTTCTTTGAGCAATAAAGCGATCGACATTCAAGGTGTGAAGCTGCTGGTTAGCGAACTGAGCAACGTAGAGCCGAAAATGTTGCGCACCATGGTAGACGATCTGAAAAATCAGCTGGGTTCGGCGGTCATTGTGCTGGCGACCGTAGCGGAAGGAAAAGTGTCGTTAATTGCAGGCGTAACCAAAGATCTCACTGACCGCGTAAAAGCGGGCGAGCTGGTGGGCGAACTGGCGCAGCAGGTTGGCGGCAAAGGCGGCGGGCGCCCCGATATGGCCCAGGCCGGCGGCACCGATGCGCAGGCGCTGAAAGGCGCGCTGGCGGGCGTTGAAAGCTGGGTCAGCAGCCGCCTGTAACGAAATAGAACAATGCATCGTGAAAAGCGCCAGGGCCTGAGGTTCCGGCGCTTTTTAATACGATGTGCATCAGGTAATGACAAAGTCAGGTTGATGTAGTGTATTTCGGCTAAACTAACTATCAGCAGAATGTATTGGCGTAGCGACGTACATTGGTGTATTTGTCATAGTCAATGTTCAGCGTTAAATGATGGATAATGCCGGGAGCCCAAACAGAGCCCGACTCTTTTAATCTTTCAAGGAGCAAAGAATGCTTATTCTAACTCGTCGAGTTGGTGAAACCCTCATGATTGGCGATGAGGTGACTGTAACGGTGCTGGGTGTGAAAGGTAACCAGGTTCGTATTGGTGTGAACGCGCCAAAAGAGGTCTCAGTGCATCGCGAAGAGATTTATCAGCGCATTCAGGCCGAAAAAACTCAGCAAACGAGTTACTAACGGATTCAGCGCCTCGCCGGATTCTGCGAGGCGCTACCGCTTTTCCGCTTTACGCCTCTTTTCTTCCCGCTTCGCCTTGGTTTACTCCCGCTCCGTCTTTCTGATTATTTTCCTGACTGCTCGCTTTTACTGTTGATAATTCACTCTTTTTGTCGGCAAATTACGCCAATTGAGCGTCATTTGTGCAAACGATCGAGCGGTGGGAAAAATTGTTTGACTTATAAGTGCGGGAAAGTAATATGTGCGCCACGCAGTGCCGATGAGCAGATACAACGTTCAGACGCACGGTTCGGAAGAACGCGTAAGGTGAGGTGGCCGAGAGGCTGAAGGCGCTCCCCTGCTAAGGGAGTATGCGGTCAAAAGCTGCATCCGGGGTTCGAATCCCCGCCTCACCGCCATTTTCCGATGCATCCGTAGCTCAGCTGGATAGAGTACTCGGCTACGAACCGAGCGGTCGGAGGTTCGAATCCTCCCGGATGCACCATCTTTTAAAGATGCGGAATAAAAAAGTAAGTGAAAGAGTCGTTCCTTTCTCGGTGAGTTGTTAGCACCCTGCGTTGTACAAGAATTATCTATGCATCCGTAGCTCAGCTGGATAGAGTACTCGGCTACGAACCGAGCGGTCGGAGGTTCGAATCCTCCCGGATGCACCATATCTCTGGATATGGTCAAGATGTCTCAAGCGAGACGCGTTAATTCTGGCACTTCCTGGTTGTCTGATTTAATCCCTGTAAAACGATTTCCCGATGCATCCGTAGCTCAGCTGGATAGAGTACTCGGCTACGAACCGAGCGGTCGGAGGTTCGAATCCTCCCGGATGCACCATACTTTGCGATATCGACAGTATGGGCAAGATGTCTCAACGCGAGACGCGTAATTGCCGGCACTTCCTGGTTATCTGATTTACCCCCTGCAAAATGCTTTCCCGATGCATCCGTAGCTCAGCTGGATAGAGTACTCGGCTACGAACCGAGCGGTCGGAGGTTCGAATCCTCCCGGATGCACCATAATTTACGATATGAACAGTGCGCCCCGAACTGATATGGCCAGACTGAATGCCAGACAGTATGAGGGAGGAAAACGTTGCATCAGCAACGGCCCGCAGGGCGAGGCGAAAGCCGAGTAATCCTCCCGGATGCACCATACTCTACGATATGAACAGTCCTCATCTCCCGTCTAAGCCCCTTTTTCAATACGCTTTATTCTCCTTTCCTGCTTACCATTCACAGCTGTAACAAAACCCAAACTCACTGAAATTTCCGGCAATTATCTCCGGCATCGCGCGATCACCTTTTTCTGAAAAGAAAAATTGCTAATGCTTTCAAAGCATTTGCTGTTCATGTCCCCTGGCGACAACCTGGGCGCATTAGGCTAAAGTAATGGCTCATTTGTTGGATGTCCGGAGTGACGATGTACGATCAATATGACGCACTGATTTTCGATATGGACGGCACGATTCTCGATACCGAGCCGACACATCGAAAAGCGTGGCATCAGGTACTGGGACGATATGGACTGTCGTTAGACGAATCGCAAATGGTTGGTTTCAACGGCGCGCCCACCTGGCGACTTGCGCAATTTATTATCGAACAAAACCGCTCCTCTCAGGATCCGTATCAGCTGGCCGCCGAAAAAACCGCGGCGGTTAAGGCCATGCTGCTGGAAAACGTGCGTCCACTTCCGCTGATGGAGGTGGTGAAAGCCTATCACGGCCGCCGTCCGATGGCGGTCGGCACAGGAAGCGAACACAGCATGGCGGACGCGCTGCTCAACCAGCTGGGCGTTCGCGAGCTCTTCACTGCGGTGGTGGGCGCCGACGACGTCGAGCGTCACAAACCCGAACCCGATACGTTTTTACGCTGCGCAGCGCTGATGGGCGTCGAGCCCGGACGCTGCGTAGTGTTCGAAGACGCCGATTTTGGCGTACAGGCGGCGAAAGCGGCCGGTATGGATGTGGTTGACGTGCGCCTGCTGTGAGTGACGTTCTGGCGCTTGCTTCTCTGTTTGGCAGCAGCTTTCTCAGCGCCACCCTGTTACCGGGAAGTTCTGAGGCGCTGCTGATTGCGTTACTGGTTGCCAAAAAGGCTTCCGTTTTTGGATTGATTGTCGCTGCATCAGTGGGAAATACGCTGGGCGGCATAACCAATATTTTTCTTGGTCGCTTACTGCCGTTGAAACGGCAGGGGCGATGGCATGACACAGCAATAACGTGGTTGCGCCGACTGGGACCTGCAGCACTGTTGCTGAGCTGGCTGCCGGTAATCGGCGACCTGCTCTGCGTGCTCGCAGGCTGGATGCGCTTTGCCTGGCTTCCGGTCCTGCTGTTTCTCGCCGTCGGGAAAACACTGCGTTATATCGTTATCGCGACCGCCACCTTACAGGGTTTGCAATGGTGGCATTGATTCGCACAGATTCGAGGCTAGGGTTAACATTATGCTGAACAAAAATAAATTACTGTCCCAGCGGGAGGTTAATGTGATCCCGGACGTATCTAAAGCGCTCTCCTGGCTGGAAGCGCATCCCAATGCCTTGAAAGGTATTGGCCGCGGCATTGAACGCGAAACGCTGCGCGTAAAGCCTGATGGTCATCTGGCGGAGAGCGGCCATCCCGACTCGCTGGGATCGGCGCTGAAGCATGACTGGATTACCACCGACTTCGCGGAAACGCTGCTGGAGTTCATCACGCCGGTGGATCAAAACATCGACCATATGCTGGCGTTTCTGCGCGATATCCATCGCCATGTGGCGCGCGAGCTGGCTGAAGAGCGCATGTGGCCTTTCAGCATGCCTTGTTTGATCGACGACGCCGATCGCATCGAGCTGGCGCAGTACGGCAGTTCTAACATCGGACGCATGAAGACGCTCTATCGTCAGGGGCTGAAAAATCGCTACGGCGCGCTGATGCAGACCATCTCCGGCATCCACTATAACTTCTCGCTGCCGCTGAGCTTCTGGCAGGAGTGGGCGGACGTTAAAGATGCCGAAAGCGGCAAAGAGACCATCTCTGCCGGCTATCTGCGCCTTATCCGCAACTACTACCGTTACGGCTGGGTGATCCCTTATCTCTTCGGCGCTTCGCCGGCGATTAGCTCCAGCTTCCTGCAGGGACGCGAGAGCAAACTGCCGTTTGAAACCGATGGTAAAGATTCGCTGTGGCTGCCCTATGCGACCTCGCTGCGCCTGAGCGACCTCGGCTACACCAACAAGTCGCAGAGCGGTCTCGGCATTACCTTCAACTCCCTTGAGGGATACGTTAAGGCGTTAAAAGCCGCCATCAAAACGCCGTCTGAAGAGTATGCCGCGATGGGCACGAAAGATGCGGACGGCAACTGGCTGCAGCTTAATACCAACGTACTGCAGATTGAGAACGAGCTTTACGCGCCGATCCGTCCGAAGCGCGTAACCCGCTCCGGCGAAGCGCCTTCCGATGCGCTGCTGCGCGGCGGCATCGAGTATATCGAAGTGCGCTCGCTCGACATCAACCCGTTCTCCGCCATCGGCGTCGACGCCAACCAGGTGCGTTTCCTCGATCTCTTCCTGATCTGGTGCACGCTGGCCGACGCGCCTGAAATGAGCGCCGATGAGCTGCTGTGCACGCGTAAAAACTGGAATCGCGTGGTGCTGGAAGGGCGCAAGCCGAACCAGAAAATTTCGGTCGGCTGCAGCGAAACTGAACATTCGCTGGTAGAAGTGGGTAAAGCGCTGTTCGCCGATCTGCATCGCGTGGCGGAAGTGCTCGACAGCAATCAGGGCAGCACGCAATATCAACAGGTGTGCGATCAACTGGTAGCGTCCTTTGACGATCCTGAGCTAACCTATTCGGCGCGCATTCTGCAGGCGATCAAAGCCAGCGGCGTCACCGATACCGGCATCGCTCTGGCGGAACAGTATCGTCATATGCTGTGCGAAGAGCCGCTGGAAGTGATTAGCGAAGAAGATTTTACGCGCCAGGCGCTGGAGTCGGTTGCGGCACAGAAGAAGCTGGAAGAGGGCGATACGCTCGATTTTGAAGCTTACCTTGCCAGTCGCGAAGGCTAGAAAAGAAAAAGGCCACATCAATGTGGCCAAATTAACATCTCTGTTGTCAGGGATGATGATAACAAATGCGCGTCTTTCATATATTCAGACGTTGGGCGAACAGAAAAGTTTCATCGTTTATAAAAAAATTTCAAAACAGGAGGTGACGTATGCCACTACTGGACAGTTTTACCGTTGACCATACCATTATGGCCGCGCCCGCAGTGCGTGTTGCGAAGACCATGAAAACTCCCCATGGCGATACCATCACCGTTTTTGACCTGCGTTTCTGCCGTCCCAACAAAGAGATCCTGACCGAGCGCGGTATCCATACGCTCGAGCATCTCTTCGCGGGCTTTATGCGTAATCACCTTAACGGCGACGGCGTAGAAATCGTGGATATCTCTCCAATGGGATGCCGCACCGGTTTCTACATGAGCCTGATCGGCACGCCGGACGAGCAGCGCGTCGCCAGCGCATGGAAAGGAGCAATGGAAGACGTTCTGAAGGTGAAGGATCAGAATCAAATCCCTGAGCTGAATGAATACCAGTGCGGCAGCTACAAGCTGCATTCGCTCGACGAAGCGCAGCAGATCGCGCGCAACGTGCTGGCGCACGATATCGGCGTGAACCGCAACGAAGATCTGAAGCTGCCGGCTGAAAAGCTGCAGGAGCTGCACATCTAGTCGTGGTGGGTCACGCGCAGTAAAAAAAACGCCGCATCGATGCGGCGTTTTTTATGGGCGGGCGTCGTCAGGAGCCGACAGAGGACTTCAGCGGCGTCTGCGGCGTAATGCGCACCTGCTTTACCATATTGTCCTGCACGTCAAGAATATCGACGGCGTAGTTCGCCAGTTCGACGCGGGTGTTGATCTCGGGGATCTCCTCCAGCGCTTCCAGCAGCATGCCGTTGATGGTGCGCGCTTCCTGCTCCGGCAGATGCCAGTTAAACGCCTTGTTAATTTCCCGCACGTTGGCGCTGCCTTCCACCAGCACAGAGCCGTCGTTCTGCGGCATCACCTCTTCCGCAAGGGTAGGGGACATTGAGGTGGTAAAGTCGCCGACGATCTCTTCCAGAATATCTTCGATTGTTACCAGGCCTTTGATATCGCCATACTCATCCACCACCAGACCGACTTTCTTTTTGTTGCGCTGGAATTTTACCAGCTGAATATTGAGCGGCGTGCCTTCTGGTACGTAGTAGATCTCATCGGCGGCGCGCAGCAGGGTCTCTTTGTTGAACTCTTTCTTCTCGGTCATGGTGCGCCAGGCTTCGCGTACGCGCAGCATGCCGACGCAGTCGTCCAGCGAGTCGCGGAACAGCACGATGCGGCCGTGGGGCGAGTGGCTGAGCTGGCGCATCACCGACTTCCAGTCGTCGTTGATATTGATGCCGACGATTTCGTTGCGCGGCACCATGATGTCGTCAACGCTGACTTTTTCCAGATCGAGCACTGACAGCAGCATATCCTGATTGCGGCGCGACATCAGGCTGCGCGACTCGTAGACAATGGTGCGCAGCTCTTCCTTGCTTAGCGCCGAGCTGGCGGCGCCCTCGGTTTTCATGCCGGCCATACGCATCAGCAGGCGCGTGATGGTGTTCAGCAGCCAGACCAGCGGCGACATAACAATCTGCAGCGGGCCCAGCAGCATGCTGCTGGGAAAGGCGACCCGCTCGGGATAGAGCGCCGCCACGGTTTTCGGCAGCACTTCCGCAAACACCAGCACGACAAAAGTCAGGATGCCGGTCGCAATGGCGACGCCCTCATCGCCATGCAGGCGCATGCCCACGATGGTAGCGAGCGCGGAAGCCAGAATATTCACCAGGTTGTTGCCGATCAGCACCAGGCTGAGCAGGCGGTCGGGGCGCCGCAGCAGCTTTTCCACCCGGCGGGCGGCGCGGCTGCCATTTTTCGCCTGATGGCGCAGCTTATAGCGGTTAAGCGTCATCATGCCGGTTTCCGACCCGGCGAACCAGGCGGAAACCAGCACCATAACGACCAGAATAATAATAAGGGTGGTGGTTGAAACCTGTTCCAACGCAGAACTTCCTTTTGGTTAAGACGAGTGAGTCAGCAGGTGCTGTAAGATACGACTGCCGAAGTAGGCCATAGTCAACAGCAGCGCGCCGCCGCAGTTGAACCACACAACGCGACGTCCGCGCCAGCCTTCATGATAGTGGCCCCAGAGCAAAACGATATAGACGAACCAGGCAAGAATCGACAGCACCGCTTTATCGACGTTCTCGGCGCTGAACAGGTTATGCATATAAAACAGGCCGGTGCAGAGCACCAGCGTCAGCAGCACGACGCCAACCTGGGTGATATGAAACATTTTACGCTCGATGCTCAGCAGCGGCGGCATATCTTGGGTAAAGGCCAGCTTTTTGTTTTTCAGCTGATAGTCGATCCATGCCAGCTGCAGCGCGTAGAGCGCGGCGATAATCAGCGTCGCGTAGGCGAACAGCGACAGGCCGATATGGATCATCATGCCCGGGGTGGTTTCAAGATGGGTGATAAAGGCGTTAGGCACAAAGGTGGCGAACGCCAGATTGATCAGGGCGAAGCTGTAGACGACCGGCAACAGCAGCCAGCCGCGGTTGCGCGAGGCGACGATGGTCATAATGGCGCAGATAAGCAGGCTCACCAGCGAGCCGATATTCAGCAGGCTGAGGTTCTGCCCGCTGTCGACGGCGAAGATGCGCTGCTGCAGCGCCACGGCGTGCGCCACCAGCGCGAAACAGGCGGAAAGCACCGCCATTCGCCGCCAGCCGCTATTGCGCTTCAACAGGCTGGGAATAATCAGTGCAATACTCAGGGAGTAGGCGAACAGCGCCAGGAGCGAGAAAACGGACATAGATCCTTACAGGTATCAGCGAGATGAAAGGAAAAAGGCAGTATAGCGCCAGCCGAAGCCGCCTCCAACCGATCTGAGGCGCAATAGCAGAGATCGTTGCAGCTTCGTGTTATAATCCGCCGCATTATGCCGATCAGGCGCCTCGCGATTTTTTTTGAGTGAGAGACAATGTTTGACAATTTAACCGATCGTTTGTCGCAAACCCTGCGCAATATCAGCGGCCGCGGAAGGCTGACAGAAGACAACATCAAAGACACGCTGCGCGAAGTGCGCATGGCGCTGCTGGAAGCGGACGTTGCGCTGCCGGTGGTGCGCGACTTTATCAACCGCGTCAAAGAGAGCGCGGTGGGGCACGACGTCAACAAAAGCCTGACGCCAGGCCAGGAGTTTATCAAAATCGTGCGCAACGAGCTGGTTGCGGCGATGGGCGCGGAGAATAACGCGCTTAACCTGGCCGCGCAGCCGCCGGCCGTGGTGCTGATGGCAGGTCTGCAGGGCGCGGGTAAAACCACCAGCGTCGGCAAACTGGGTAAATTCCTGCGCGAAAAGCACAAGAAGAAAGTGCTGGTCGTCTCTGCGGACGTTTATCGCCCGGCGGCGATCAAACAGCTTGAAACCCTGGCGCAGCAGGTCGGCGTCGATTTTTGCCCGTCCGATCTGAGCCAGAAGCCGGTCGACATCGTTAAGAACGCGCTGAAAGAAGCGAAGCTGCAGTTCTACGACGTGCTGCTGGTGGATACCGCCGGTCGTCTGCACGTCGACGAAGCGATGATGGATGAGATCAAGCAGGTGCACGCCGCGATCAATCCGGTCGAAACGCTGTTCGTGGTCGACGCCATGACCGGCCAGGATGCGGCGAACACGGCGAAAGCCTTTAACGAAGCGCTGCCCCTGACCGGCGTCATCCTGACGAAGGTCGACGGCGACGCGCGCGGCGGTGCGGCTCTGTCGATTCGTCATATCACCGGCAAACCGATCAAGTTTATGGGCGTCGGTGAGAAAACCGAGGCGCTGGAGCCTTTCTATCCCGATCGTATCGCCTCGCGTATTCTCGGCATGGGCGACGTGCTGTCGCTGATCGAGGATATCGAGAGCAAGGTTGACCGCGATCAGGCGGAAAAGCTGGCGAAAAAGCTCAAAACCGGCGACGGTTTCGACCTCAACGACTTTCTCGAGCAGCTTAAGCAGATGCGCAACATGGGCGGCATGGCGAGCCTGATGGGCAAACTGCCGGGCATGGGGCAACTGCCGGACAACGTGAAGTCGCAGTTGGACGATAAGGTGCTGGTGCGTATGGAGGCGATTATCAACTCCATGACGCGCAAAGAGCGCGAGAAGCCGGAGATTATCAAAGGCTCGCGCAAACGCCGCATCGCTACTGGCGCCGGCATGCAGGTGCAGGACGTCAACCGCTTGCTGAAGCAGTTCGACGATATGCAGCGCATGATGAAGAAAATGAAGAAGGGCGGCATGGCGAAAATGATGCGCGGTATGAAAGGCATGATGCCCCCAGGATTCCCCGGACGCTAAGCGTTCGGCAATAAAAGCCCGAAAGGTTGCCCTCACAGGTTGCTTTTTGCGCCGAAATGAGTAAAATTTTCGGGCTTTTTATATTGCACCCGGGCCCCGTTCCCTCAATGGGGCCCGGTTGTTTTATTAACTTAAGAGGATGTTATGGTAACAATTCGTTTGGCACGTCACGGCGCTAAAAAGCGTCCGTTCTATCAGGTCGTCGTTACTGACAGCCGCAATGCACGTAACGGTCGCTTCATCGAACGCGTTGGTTTCTTCAACCCGATCGCATCTGGTCAGGCTGAAGGTCTGCGTCTGGATCTGGACCGTATCGAGCACTGGGTTGGCCAGGGCGCAACGCTTTCAGATCGCGTTAACGCGCTGATCAAAGAAGCAAAAAAAGCAGCTTAATCTGTCACGGTGGTGAGCATGAGCAAAGAAGTTGCCGCACAGCCTCCCGTTAAGCCCCTCGTACTGGGCAAAATGGGCGCTGCCTACGGCATACGTGGCTGGCTCAAAGTGTTTTCCTCCACCGAAGCGGCCGAAAGTATCTTCGACTACCAACCCTGGTTCATTCAGCGCGCCGGTAAATGGCAGCAGGTTGAGCTGGAAAGTTGGCGGCATCACAATCAGGACCTGATCATCAAAGTCAAAGGCATTGACGATCGGGACGCGGCGACGCAGCTGACCAATTGCGAAATTACGGTCGACTCGGCGCAGCTGCCGCAGCTGGATGACGGCGATTACTACTGGAAAGACCTGATGGGTCTCCAGGTGGTCAACGTTGACGGCTACGAGATGGGCAAAGTCATCGATATGATGGAGACCGGCTCGAACGACGTACTCGTCGTTAAGGCGAACCTGAAAGATGCGTTCGGTGTGAAGGAGCGGTTAATTCCGTTTCTTGATGAACAGGTTATCAAGAAAGTCGATCTCGCTACTGGCGTCATTGAAGTAGACTGGGATCCTGGTTTTTGATCTCCGAATCGCAAGGTAACGTAACGGCGAAAACGATGTGGATTGGTGTTATTAGCCTCTTTCCAGAGATGTTTCGCGCAATTACCGATTACGGGGTAACTGGCCGGGCAGTAAAAAATGGCCTGCTCAGCATCGAGAGCTGGAGTCCTCGCGATTTCGCTCACGACCGGCACCGCACGGTGGACGATCGTCCTTACGGCGGCGGACCGGGAATGCTGATGATGGTGCAGCCCTTACGGGATGCAATCCACGCAGCGAAAGCGGCGGCGGGAGAAGGGGCCAGGGTAATCTACCTGTCACCTCAGGGACGCAAACTTGACCAACAGGGCGTTTGCGAACTGGCGACGCAGCAGAAGTTAATTCTGGTCTGCGGCCGCTATGAAGGTATTGATGAGCGCGTAATTAAAACCGAAATTGACGAAGAGTGGTCAATCGGCGACTACGTGCTCAGCGGCGGCGAACTGCCAGCCATGACGATGATTGACTCAGTGGCCCGGTTAATTCCTGGCGTGCTGGGCAAGCAGGCGTCAGCCGAGGAGGATTCGTTCTCTGACGGCTTGCTGGACTGTCCGCACTATACCCGACCTGAAGTGCTGGAAGGCATGGAGGTACCGGCAGTTTTACTGTCTGGCAACCATGCAGAGATTCGCCGTTGGCGCCTGAAACAGTCGCTGGGCCGTACCTGGCTAAGAAGACCTGAACTTCTGGAAAACCTGGCTCTGACTGAAGAGCAAGCAAGGTTGCTGAAAGCGTTCCAGCTGGAACATCAGCAACAAAACGATGAGGCGGCAGAGTAATCTCCCGCGACTATCAGTTTACCCAGGATAAGAGATTTAATTATGAGCAACATTATCAAGCAAATTGAACAAGAGCAGATGAAACAGGACGTACCTTCCTTCCGCCCGGGTGATTCCGTGGAAGTGAAAGTATGGGTCGTTGAAGGTTCTAAAAAACGTCTGCAGGCATTCGAGGGCGTGGTTATTGCTATTCGTAACCGCGGTCTGCACTCTGCATTCACTGTTCGTAAGATTTCTAACGGCGAAGGCGTTGAGCGTGTCTTCCAGACTCACTCTCCGGTCATCGACAGCATCTCTGTCAAACGCCGTGGTGCTGTGCGTAAAGCCAAACTGTACTACCTGCGTGAGCGTACTGGTAAGTCAGCTCGTATCAAAGAGCGTCTTAACTAAGGTATCGCTAACGCGACATCTAAAAGTTAATAGAAAACAAGGGATTGGCGTGGTGCCAGCCCCTTTTTTTATGCTCTTGTCCACGGATTGGCTACGCAGATTTACTTTGCGGTCAGATGTAGGCAATAAAAAACCCGCCGAAGCGGGTTATAACCAGAGGTTGCCTTGCGAGGCTTTAGCTGTTGCTCGTGAAGGATGGGGCGGGGCGGGGTTCACTCTGCCCGGACGCATAATAATGTCCGTCACCGTCTCAAGGGATTTGAAGGTGCAGCCGCAGTTAATGTTCTGGCACTGGTTGTATCTTTCCTTTGTGTTTTCGGACAGCTGGACGCTGCTACGGGTATGAGCGGCGTGTAAGCACATCGGGCAGTTCATCATTTCGGATTCGTCCTGTGGTCTTTTCTGCGAATGTTAACTCTAAAATCTCAAAATGGGTAAAATATTTTGCTATTGCATGGATGAATCATCGATTTTTACTTCTAAATCTAAGCTAGTCGTATAGCCACTGTCCGCGCTGAGGCTGTGCGTAAGCGTCGTGACAATCCATTCGCCCGCATCTATCTGCTGCTTGAAGCCGCTCACCTTTACCGGCATCTCGGTGTAGAGATCTGCCCGGCCGCGAGCCAGCTGTATAGAAAACGACGCAACCCCGCGCTGCAGCCGCTCCCAACGCATTTTGGCCGCGCGCTCTGCATTGGCCCGGTTTGCATAGGTACGGCTCAGCACCAGAACGTTTTCATCCGTTCCGACCAGGTAATCGCCCTGTTTGGCTTCTGGCTCTTTTTTCTTTGTCGTCTTTTTCCGCCTGCGCTTTACTTTCGCCACCGGTTTTTTTGCCGGTTCGCGGGTATGCAGCCAGCTGGCAATCACGCCGGTGTAGGCGTCGCGATCAGCCATGGTAAAGCGGTGGCTGTCGCCATCCTTGCGTTGAATGGTGATCACCGGCAGCGCCTTACCGCTGGCCGTTTTTCCCTGCCCCTGACGTATGAACAGCAGATTGCCGTTTTTGATTGAGGCTATCGCGCCTGACTGTTTCGCCAGGCGCATCAGAAAGCTGGCGTCTGACTCGTTGGTCTGGTCAAGGTGATCTACGGCCATCTTCGCCACATCATCACCCAGGGCGATCTTAAGCTTGTGGCGGCCTGCAATGTCTTTCACGATGTCGCCCACAGTCGTCTGGTGCCATGATTTTTCACGCTTGGTATTGAGTGTCTGCCTGAAGTCGGCGCTGCGGGCGCGCAGGGTCAGCCGGTCAGGCGTGCCGGAGTGCTCAATCTCATCCACGATAAAGGTGCCTTTCGGAAAAAGCGCCTCACCCTGCCAGCCGAGCGCGAGCGACAGAGATACGCCCCGGCGGGGCAGCAGCAGCTGGCAGTCTGCGTCGTCCAGTTCGATGTCCAGCTGGTCAGCTTCAAACCCCCGGTTATCCGTGAGCGTCAGGCTCATAAGCCGCTTCTCAATCTTCTGCGTGATGTCCGCGCCCTCAAGCGTCAGCCTGAAAGAAGGGGAATTTGCCTGCCCGTTTATCCATTTCGTGGCGCTCATGAAAGCAGCCCTCCCATCATGCTGGTAACTTTACCCGCGGCGTCCGTCGCCGCACCCTTCATGGCTGAGAGCTGATCGCTCAGACTGCCGAACATTTCGCCCAGCGTTTCGTCGGTGCGCTTCAGGGTGAGCGTGAACTCAATGCGCCGGCAGACGCCACTGCTGAAAAACTCCGCTTTGGTCTGGCTCAGGCTCTCGATTACAAACATGCCGTAAATGGTGCCGCTTCCCTCTATCAGCGGCCACGCGCGCCCCAGCTCTGCTATCTGTTCCAGCGCCAGCAGTGACAGCCTGCCGCCGGTAATCTCCGGCAGCAGAACGCCCGAAAGCGTCAGCGTTTCATTATCCGGCCCCAAAAACTGGAGGGACGAGCGCACGCCTACGCGGCTGTTTGAAGGAAACCGCCAGCTGCGCTGGATCTGCAACTCCTGATAAGGGATGGTCTGCAGCATGAAAACGAACATCCCCAGCGTCATCATCATTATTCAAATCCTTCTCTGTCGTGGTAGCTGCTGCGGGCGCGGGCCTTCGCCTGTCGCTCTTTTGCCTCAAGTCTGCGCATAACCTCGTCCGCCACGTCCTGCGCGCTCTGCCCTGGCTGCTGCATAATGGTGATAGGGGCATGAATGGTCACGGGCGATACACTGCCCACCGGTTGCGGTCGTGCCGCTTCCTGCCGGTATGCCTGCGAGGGCTGGCTCATCGGATGCAGCGGACGCGCAGCCGCTGGCGTAGCAGCCATGCCCATCGCCAGCGCGGCAGAGGCGGCCAGCGCGGCAGTGCGGCGGCGGCTGGTTATGTTGGCCGGGCCGTTCACAATTTCCGGCCCGTTTTCCCCGACGATGCCGAACTGCCCGGACGGAATATGCCCGCCGGTGTCGTACATCCTCGGAAACGCCGGGAAGCCGCCCGGCGGCAGCGACACTTTCCCGTCTGCCGTGACCTGCGCCGGGCGTGGTCGTGCTGCCTGCGCCGGTGCGCCTGGCTTGTCATTGCCGGGCTTCAGAAAGTCCGGCAGGTAATCAGTCAGCGAGGACAGCTTGCTTTTGAGCGCATCCCATTTCTGGCTGATGCCTGCCAGCAGGCCATCAATCATCTGCGAGCCAGCTTCCTGAAAGCGCGCGGGCAGCGCCTTCACGTCAGCCACGATTTCCTCCCATTTGGTGCTGATGTAGGCGCGGATCGCCGTCCATACATTGCTGACTTTGGTGCTGATGCCGTCCCACAGCGCGGCAAACTTCGGCCCCAGCGTGTCCCAGTTCTGCCAGATATATATAGCCCCCATGGCAATCAGCCCGATCACGGCCAGAATGGGGTTCGCCATCATCAGCCGCCCCAGCCACAGCACGCCATTACCGACAAGGCCAATAGCCTTACGCATGAGGCCAAACGAACTAAACGCCTGGAGGCCCGCCTTATTCATAAGTACGCGCATTATCAGCATTGGCCCAAATACTGCTGCAGCTGCCAGCATCACAGCACCTATAGCCGTCGCAGCGATGGCAAAACCTGCTGCCATCTTGAACAGCGCCGCCGTTATCTGCGGGTGCTGTTTCACAAAGCTGCCGAGCGCGCTGGCGAGATCTCCGAGCCAGTCGGCCAGCTGTTTAAGCGCGGGTGCTACAGTTTCCCCAATGGCAGCTAAAGCATTCGTGAACGAACCGCTCGCCGCATCCCAGCGGTTAGATAATGTTTTCAGCGAGGCGTCTACGCGCTCGCGCAGAGACGCCTGGTTGTCGAGCTTCGCTGCAGTTTCCCGATAGCCCTCGATCCCCTTGCTGATCATGATGTTCAGCGCCTGCAGGGTTTCCGCGTCATCACCAAACAACGTATTCAAAACGGACTGGCGCTTGCTGTCGCTGGTGATTTTTTTCAGCTTCGCCAGCTGCGCATACAAATTTTCCAGCCCGGCAAACTGCCCCTTTTTGTTCTGGAAATTCAGCTTTATCCCTGTACCAGCCAATACATCATTCGCGTCACCAATTTTTTTATTATTGAGCGTTGCCTGAAAAATCTTGCGGTAGGCGTTGCCCGCCGACTCGCCAGACATGCTGGCCTGATCAGCCATAACCAGCAGTGGCGCGAAGGTTTTCGCAGCAGTAATCCCTTTCTGGTGAATGATGTCCATGGCGCTGCCGATTTTGGAAAAGCCTTGCAGCATGTTTTCCGAATCCACGCCCGCATAAAATCCCTTCTGAATGATGTCGGTGAGCGCCATCATGTCCTTTTCGCTGGTCTGCGTGGCGTCCTGCAGCTTCGCCGCAAACTCCGCCGCATCGGTCGGGGCCATCTGCAGCTGTACGCCGAGATAGGCCGTCGCCTCACCCAGCCCGCCCAGGATCGCCTGCGCGCTCATGCCCTGGCGGCGCAGCATGGTCATCATGTTCTGAAAGTCCGCCGTGGTGCCGGGCAGCTTGTCGCCCAGGCTCACCGCCAGCCTGTTGATTTTTTCATACTCCGGCAGCACCTTGGCACCCGGCCCCATCATGGAGGCGGCCAGCTGCGTCGCGGCGTTCTCCGAGTCCGCATAGGCGCGCACCGGAGCCATCAGGGTCGCGCCGGTAGCAACGCCGGTTGCCACTATGCCCGCGCCGTTACCGGCCAGCTTGTTGCGCGTCTCGGTCAGCTTTTCATGCCGTGCCTGGATGTCGCGAATCTTCTGCTGACGCTCGCCGAGCTTGCGCAGCTCTGCCTGCTGGCGCTCGATGGCCCCGGTTGCCGCCTGCGCGTCCGTTTTCAGCCGGCGCTGCGCCTCGCTCAGCTGTTTTGTGTCAATGCCCGCCGCGTTCAGCGCCTCACGCTGGCGCTGCACCGACAGGCGCAGGCCGTTATAGGTCTGCTGCAGCTGGCTGGCGCGGTTCTTTGCCTGCTCAAGCAGTCTGGCCTGCTGCGCCGTGGGCCTGTTCGTTTCGGTAAACTGCACGGCAAGGCGCGCCGCTTCCTCGCGGGCGGCCTTCAGGTTGTTGGCGGTAACGGCAAGCTGTGAGCGGGTTTTGCGGAAACCGTCAATGCGGCCCGCCTGCTCGTTAAGGGATTTCAGGCCGTCTTTGCTGGCCTTCAGCGCGGCAGACAGCTCCTTTGAGCCGTCGCGCGCGCTGCGAAAGGGGCGCGTGATTTTATCCACCGCGCTTAATACCACCTGCAGCCGCAGGTTTGTATCACTCATCGTCACCGGCTCCGCTACGCTGCATCGCTTTATGCCGCCACTCCAGCACGTCCGTCAGAGACTCCGCGTACATCACCGGCGGCGGCCAGTGAAAAACGGTAGCGATGTCCGCTACCAAATCTTCTACCGTCAGGCTGTCGGGAAAGCTGACAGCGCCGACTTCGGCAACAAAAAAGTGATCACCTCGACCGACAGGGACAGCAGATCGGCGGGGTCCATTTCGTTAATTTCCTGCACGGTCAGCGCCGGGTTCGTGACGCGCGGCAGCACGGCCATCATCGCGTTAACGTCCATATCCATCAGCGCCTGCAGGCGGATGCCGCGCAGCGCCCCGGCCTGCGGCTTGCGCACGGTCACGCTGGTAACTTCGGTTTTGCCGCGCAGAATGGGGGTGTCCAGCTCAACAGCTTTTTCGGTAGTTTTGTCGGTCATGGTTATTTTCCGTTTATACGTTTCAGAGCGGCAGGGTTGCCCCTGCCGGGTTTATCAGAGGCCGAGCGCGTTACGGTGCGCTTCCATCAGGTCGGTGCCGTCCACGATGTGGATCATGTTCACGAGGTCAATCTCGTAAACCACTTCCCCGTTAATGGTCAGCTTGGCGTAGCTGTTGGTCGCGGATACCTTGGTGGTGCTTGAATCGCCGGTTTTCCACTCGCCGGAATCCAGCTCTTTGTAGCGGCCGCGCGTGACCAGTTCGACCGCCTGCACTTCGCCGGTGTCGTCGCGCTGGATAGAGCCGGTAAAGCGCAGCTGCACGCCGTCCACGGTGGCGGTGCCCAGCTGCTTGAACAGCAGCGCCTCGGTGCCGCCTACAGTGAACTCCGTATCCAGCGCGCCGTCGTCCAGGCCCATGTCGATGTCTACCGCACCGGCCATGCCGCCGCCGCGGTACTTCTCAAACTTGCGGGCGACTTTCGGCAGGGTGATGGACTCAACCAGCCCCTGCCAGTTGTTGCCTGCGTTAAACACATTCAGGTGCTTGAGCTTGCGGGGTAATGCCATGTTTCAGTCTCCTTATGCGCTCACGCGGCTGCTGAAATCGACCAAGTACTGGTCAGTGATGCGCTGGCGCAGCAGCAGGTTTTCCAGCGGTGGCACCGGCGTGTAGTCGTAGTCGATGGTCAGCTTGCCCGCCTTCAGCGTGTCCTTGTCGTTCACGCTTTCATCCAGCCAGCAGTCCGCCCCGATGAGGTAGCCCTGATTCACCAGGCTGCGCAGCTTCGCGCGGATGCTCTCGATGATGTCGCGGGCCAGCGACGGGTTCAGCGGACCGTCAACGGCCCACATCTGCGCCTCTGCCATGGTGTCCATCAGCACCTGCGCGGTGCGGGTGTAACACTCAAACTGAAACAGCGCGTCGTCGCTCAGGCAGCGGGAACCCCAGAAGCGGAAACCGTCTTTGCGGATCAGCGTGGTGACGTCGTTCTGGTTCAGCAGGCCCGCGTCCGTTGCCGGATCCTGCAGGTCCCAGAAGACGTCTTTGGAAATGCCGGTGACGCCGTTCACCCCGACGTTTGACAGGGACTTGTGCCAGCCGGTCTGCTCGTCGATTTTGGCGCGCAGACCGAGCGCGCGAGCGGTGGCGTAGGCCGTCGCGTCCGCTTTCAGCACGGTGTCAAAGTTGATGAAGTCAGGCCAGATAAGCATCCCTTCGCGCTGGCTGAAGTTGGCGCGGTAGGCAATGGCCTCTTCTACGCTTTTGCAACCGTAGGCCGACAGGTAGGCAAAGCCGCGCAGGCTCTGCGCCACGCTCAGCAGCTCGGTCGCAACGGCCTGCGTGTCATGTCCCGGCACGCCGAGAATGCGCGGCTTGACGCCACAGACGGCCTGCGCGGCCAGCAGCGCCTTCATGCCGGTGCGCTGGCCGTCGGTCGCGCCGCCGATGATGTTAGCGGTGGTTTCCGCCTCGGTTTCGCCCTGCGGCACGCGCACAACGACGGTGACGGGCTTGGACTGATCGGCAATGGCGTCCAGCGAGCGGGCCAGCGTGCCGGACTCGCCAGCCTTGCCGCTGGCGGTGAGCACGTCGGTCAGCAGCACCGGGCGGTTGAGCGGAAAAGTTGCCGCGTCGGCGTCGTCGCCGGTACAGACCAGACCGACGATTGCCGTGCTGACGGTGGTAATAGTTCGGGTGCCCTCGTTGATTTCCTCAACGCGCACTCCGTGGTGATAATCCTGAGCCATGTGGCGGTTCTCCTGTAAAGGGGTTCCGCTATGGTGAAAGGTGACGGGCTAGGGCGCACCCTGCGGACATTGTGCGGGGAATGGCACAAAGCAAACAGGCCCGAAAGGGCCTGTAATTTACTCTGGTTTTACCGGCCAGCTGATGTCAGGCGCGTTCGTCAGGTCTGTAGCCTGCACCGCCTGAATATATTTCATCCATTCGGTGAGCAAGGCTTTGTCTGCATCCGTGATGATGCCGAGCAGCAGCTGCGTCTGCCATGCCTGCGTTACGCCGTTCGCCTCGCTGATGAGCGCAGATTTCTGCCTGTCTGCGCTCTTCATATTGGCGGCCAGCTGTGCATCTGCATCAGTCACCCACTTTTCACCATCCCACTGATCCCAGGCGGTTGCGGGCGCAAGCGGTGTCGTATCTGCCGGATAATCGCCTAGCTCTGATATTACGGTTGCCGAGCCATCTGCAACGGAGTAGACCGTTTCGCCTCGATGGTCGGCAACGTTTTGCCAGCCGCCATCACGATATACAGCAACGTTTCCCGCGTCTGTTTGCGGCGGGGCGACAGTACAGGCGCTCGCAGGAAGCCCGACACCCTGCTGCAGGTACTCATCAGCTGAGCCGGTAAACTCGCCGGTAATACTGTTAAAGCTGTAGATAGTCAGCGTGCCGGCCGATTTCGCCAGGCCATTTTTATCAAGCGTCACCTTAGCCATTATGCAGCCCTCACGATGTAGTTAAATGCGACGTTGCGCGGGCGAGTCTCTGTGCTGATATTGGCTGCATTATCTGCAGTAACAGTGCGCGTACCGACGGCCCGCACCGCTGATGGCAGACCCTGCGGTGCGGCATCAGTGTTGACTATCCCGCCATCGCCGCCCGTTGCCAGTGGCGCGAAATTTCCGGTCTGACCTATATTGCTTGAGGTCGTTGGTGAGCCGGTCCAGATCTGCAGATTGTGAGCGTGGTCCTTAAATGCATGTCCTTGCGCTGACAAAATTTTACGCCCACTGTCTATTCCTCTCCCGTCATCCCATCCCCTTATAAACTCGCCCCGCAAATCTGTTAGCACCAGTCCCGGATAAGCCAGCGCCAGCTTTGGATAAAGCGTGCCGCTAAAGCTCGCCCCGTTACTTTTTAGAAAGACCATGCCCGCCATTGAGGGGAACAGCTCGTTGGGCATTTTCGCGTGCGGCCAGGGGAACGGCGAACCTATGACTGGCGAGCCTTCGCCTAAACCGAGGTTTTTGAGAACGTCCGGCAGTAAACCGGCATCAGCCATTTCCTTCAGGGCGTTCTTGATTAACGGATACTGATTATGCGGATTGGCAGCTGCTACATGGTCTGCCAGAAGCTGATCCGCGTACTGCCTGACCGTCAGAATGTTGTCATCAACATATTTACGGGTAGCCAGCACCACGGAGGGGTCAATCTTCAGGGTGATGGCGTCGGTGCTGTTTACGATGATGAGCATCCGCACGGTCTGCGTGCGTCCGCTGCCTTCCTGCAGCGCGGGCTTGTAGGTTTCCGGCGTATTGCAGACCGCTATCAGCGTTCCGTCTGCATCAAACAGGCCCATTTCCCGGATCCAGAATCCGCCCTCCGTTTCGGGGATCACCTGCTCGGCAATCACCTGGCTGGCGTTGGCCGGATCGATGCTCAGCGTGTTGATGGCTGCCCGGCGCACCTCGTTTACCAGCTTTGTCTGGCTGGCGTTCGGCGTGGGCAGCGTGCCGCCGCCGTCGCCCACGGCCATCTGCGTGATGTTCAGCTTTGTGCCGAGCGCGGCGGCATTGGCAATTTTGGCCGCGCCGAGGTTGGTCACGATTGCGTAAAATTTTTGTGTCATTGTCCCACTTCCATCAGGTCGATAACGTGAACCGCCGCGCCCGCATACGTCGGGCCGCTGACGGAAAGAATTTCCGGGGTATACGGGTAAATCGAGAGATCGTCACCGTCATAGCTCGCGGCGGCTATGCGCGTTTCGCCGCTCACCTGCAGGTTGATGGACATGCCCAGCAGGTGACGGCTGCAGGGTTTGGCGTCACTGATGAGCCGCTCCAGCTCGTGATAGGTTTCTTCCGTAATGCCCTGGTCCTGCACGCCGATGTCCAGACGAAACGTGCCGGGTGCTTCGCCGGTTTTCCACCACTCAATCACGCGGATCAGGAACCCGAACGGCTCCACTACGCGCCGGATAGCGCTGATGGTTCCCTTGTGCTGATGAATATAAAACGCATCGAGCACTACCTGACGCTTGACGCTTTCCGCCCAGCCTTCGTCCCATCGGTCCACCGAAAACGCCCAGGCGAGATACGGCAAAAAGCTGACCGGGCAGGCTGACGGGTTCCACAGGTCACGCAGGGGCACGTTCAGACCGGTAATGCCGCTGCAGGCTTCCGCCAGGCGGCGCTCCAGCGCGGACGAGCCGGACGGCATCAGGCTGCTGTTGCTCATGTCAGCACCTCGTCAGCCGCCACCGAAATGTCCGTGCCGGTGCAGTTACCCGCCGCCGTGCGGTCCAGGATGATGTCCGCAGCCGGTTCGATCATTTCCACCCAGTCCACGCCGGGCACGCGCAGCACCGCCCCATAGGACTCGCGGCGCACGCTGCGGCCCAGCTTTTTTTGCTCGGTGAGGTAAGCGGCCAGCTGCGCGTTTGCCGCCTCAAGGCAGGGGCCAGCCGCCACGCCATCAAACAGGTGCAGCGTTGCCTTCACGCTGTAGTCATGAATGGTCGCGCCCTGCACGGTGACGCGGTCCGCTACGGGCCGCACCGTTTCCGCGTTCAGGGCGGTGTTCACTGTAGCCAGTAAATCCTCTGCCGCTTCGCCGTTGCCTTCACGGCTCAGGACGGTGATCACGACGCTGGCCGGTGACGGGCTGGTTGCCGACACGTCCTGGACGCGACCGTCCGCGCTCTTTGCGTGAAACTCATAGGCCGCCGTCGGCCCGGCCACGCTCAGTCCCTCAAACGCCTCCGGCACGCGCACGCGCAGGGCATCGTCAGTTTCCTTCACGGCATCGACCGGCGGCACCGCGTCAGGGTCAGCCGGGGTCACGGTCAGGCGCTGGACGTTATAGCTTGCGGCCAGCTGGTCCAGATCGCTGCCGAGCGCGTACGCCACCATGACCGCCTGCGCCGCCTCGTTGATGCGCTGGCGCAGCAGGATTTCCCGGTAGGTGCTTTCCTGCAGCGTCTTCACCATCGGATCGGACTCCAGCGCCAGCACGCGGCGCACCGCCGCCTGCTCCTCCGTCGGGTAGAGCGCGATCAGCGCCTCCTTGCGCTCGGCCAGCAGGGTTTCAAAGTCCGGCACCTCAATCACTTCAGGCGCGGGCAGCTGGGAAAGGTCAATTACTGCCACTGTTCACCCCCGTTGAAACAGACATGGCAACCGGCGAGCCGTCATCCCGCTGGCCGGTCAGTTCAACCACCATTGAGCCGTCAAAAGCGCTGGTAATGTTGACGGTGTTCAGCCTGATGCGCGGCTCCCAGCGGCTGAGCGCGGTATACACCGCCGCCATCACCTGCAGGCGGATCACGTCGTTTTGTGGCTGGTCAATCAGCGCCGACAGCAGCGAGCCGTATTCCCGGCGCTGCAGGCGGCTGCCTTCCGGCGTCATCAGGATGTCGCGCACGCTCTGGCGGATATGGTCGATGTCGGTGATCGCCTCGCCGGTGTCGCGGTTCATGCCGAGATACATCATTGCGGACCTCCTGACATATCGGTGCCGGACTTCACGCCGCCGTGCTGATGGGTATGCACCACGACGCCGTTTGAACTCATGCCGCCGCCGCCCTGCGTCACCGCACCGTTCATCACGGTTTCGCTGTTGATCCGGGTCTGGTCAGCGTCCACGCCAAACTGCTCAGTGATGAGCTGAATCCCGTCCGCCGCCTCAATGCGCACGCTTTTGATGTTCTTTATCAGCAGCTGGCCGGTTTCCGGCTCGTACTGAAACCAGCCGCCGTCCTGAAACACGGTTGTCGCGCCATTTTCTGAGTAGTCCGGTGGCGGAAAGGCGTCGGAATAAATGGCGGGCAGCGCAAACGCGGTTTCGAGGTTGCCGCCCAGGCTCAGCAGCACAACCTGCTCGCCGACGGTGGGTTTCCACCATGTGCGGGTGCTGCCGGCGCGCGTGGTGAGCCAGTTAATCCAGTTGGTTTCGATGTCGCCCGTTTTCACCCGGCACAGCCAGTTGACCGGGTCCACTTCGGACACGGTGCCGGTGCGGATCAGGTTGGTGATGAGGCGCATGATTTCGGTAAGTTTTTTATCCATAACTTAACTTTCTGTGAAATGGATAATTATTTGAAGAACTCAGCTTTGTTTGTTAAATCACACAAAGCTGAGTTGGAATATCACTGAGGCTGAGATTGTTGAAGTTGAGATAACGTATTTTGCATTTCATTAATGCGAGCAATCATCGCTCGGCCTTGCTCCTTAAGCCTTGCATCTATTTCTTTGTCAAGCAAATATATCCCCTTGACAATATCTATAATTAATTTTTTTTCATCGATGGGGTTTATTGGTGTATTTACTGCATTTCCTGTATGCGCTACCATTCCACGCAATCCACCGAAGTTTTCAAGTTGCTGCATTAAGGTTTGATGATTTTTTTCAGATATACCAAGAGGAATAAACATGCTCCTGAAATTATCCTCTTTAACGCCGTGATTCTTTAAAAGGCTATATTTGTATGCACTATATGCTTTCTCCGTTGCAGCCATGGTGACTTGGCCGTCATGTTTTTTCAGCTGATTATCTGTAAAAGGTTTGTACTCTTTCACACTACAATCTAACTTATCCCAACCTGAATAGTGACAAGCAACTATGTTAACCACTATATCACTTGGAATACCATTCAACTTCCAGCTTTTGTATTCTTCGTCGCTTAACTTGTCAGCTAAATTTTCAAGTAGGTGCTCGGTTTCTGAATGACACAATAATCGAAAGGCGCGTAACAAATCTTGGTCAAATATATTTGTAGGATCTTGGTCATAATCCTCTGATGATAACGCCAAGAGAATGACGCTTTCATCGATGAATTTTTTCTCTAGCTCCACCGTTCTATAAAAAAAATTAATAAAAAGCTCTGATGACTTTGTAATGTCACAGGAGCGTAAGATTTCTATTTCAATCTTCGATAAGGATGCCATTTGATTTCATCCTTTAAACTCTGGAATTTGGACTGGGGCTCCAAGGTTTTGTAAAGCTTGGCCCCATGCAGTCAATCTATAAAAAGTCGCAGGTATGGTTTTGGTTGTTGATTCAATTGCATCCATGTAAGTAGAATCTTTTTCGCAAAGTTCTATATATGCACTTACTATTTCCTCGTGCTTCCCTTGTAAAGAATCTCTTACATCCTTGTGTACAAAGTAATATGCCATTGAGTCTAAAACCCCCCTGTTAAACCTATTTACAAATTCACCTCTAATATATTTCCTATAAGCATTTTTCTGGAATACTGAAATGGTAAAATTATGTGCATTTTCGAATTCATTACAATAATTTTCCACTTTATCTTTATTGATGTGCCATGTTTTATTAAGGTTCTTGCAGGCGTCATCAAGAAATTTTTTAAGATCGCCCTCATAGTCTGATAGGAAAAATTGGTATGATAGCTCCCTCAACAACAATTCAACATCTCTCATACGAAAGTCAGGGTTTTTCTTATTTAAAATATTTCTTAGCGATTCGCTCGATGCAGCAAATTTATCAAGATAGGTGGTAAAGTCGCCTGGATGCAATGCCTGTCGGAGTTCTTGAGGTGAAAGAGGTTTACTTCCAGTATTCAACCTTAAGAAAACCTCATATAAAAAAGATTCGTGTGGGTAATTTTTTATAACAATAGTTCGAATAGGCTGATTTTCTAAAAATGATATGTCATTAGCGAACTCAGGGATGGTGCTTAATTGCGCGAAGGTGAAGTTGTTTAATTCGTCTTTAACCTTCATTCCTGTAAGTTTAAGTGGGGTCACCTCCGAACCCTTGCTAGCAAAAAAACTATAAATGGAAAGCAGTCTTTGCTTGCCATCTAATACTATGTACTTTCCTCTGTCGTTGTTATTTACTGCCAGCACAATTGGTGGAATGGGGAATCCTAAAACCAAAGATTCGATAAAACGACTCTTTTCTTTTGTCGTCCAAGCGTCACGCCTTTGGAAGTTAGGATTTAATTCAATATTACCCTTATGAATTTGATTAACGATCGTCTCTGTAGTCCAGTCTGTAGAGAAAACAACCGCATTGCCAACCTCACGCTTTTGTTGATCAGTCCATTTGTTATCATCTCCATTTTCGTCTAGGCCTTCATCTTCGATAAAGTCATCCTTTTTAATGTTTTCAGAGTCTTGATCAAAACCCAAATCTAATTTGAAACTAGACATAGACCTTCCTTAATGTTTATATAAAACCCGACCATACCCACATAATATATTCATTAATTTGAAGAAAATGCAACTACTTGCTTTTAGATTTAAGGTTTTTGAGGAGACAATCACTTACTTTCTTTTCGACTTCAAGATTAATGCCAATGATAGGCCTTTCAGGATATTTTACTTCAACTTTACTGTTTCTGTTAAATTTGTCCCTCAAACCATAATGATGAACGCGAGCGAGCGGCTGAACGAATGGCGAAAAAGAAAGTTCAGCCTGCTTAGCATTGGCCCGCGTCTTCAGGTATTTCGTGGTTTTGAGCTTCGCAAACATCTTGCGCCGGATCCGGCCGGGCTTGGTGCGGGCCGTGGCGCGGCGGGGTTCCCATGCGGTGCCGTCCGGGGCGCGCTGCGCCGTGATGTTTGCCTGCTGAATGCGGCGCACGTCGCGCGCGACCTCGCGCAGCATCCTTGCCCTGGCTGACGGCTCAAGCTGCGCCAGCAGCGCATCCAGCCAGGCGTCAACCTCATGCAGTTCAGCCATGGCGTGCCGTCCAAAATTCCTGCGGCACGTCCGGCTCCGGTATGGCCTCGACCGTCATTTTTCCGTCCACCTCCCGCGCCAGCACCCGCTCGGTCAGCTTCAGGTTCATGCTAATGTCGCAGCGGTCATTGCCGAGGATGTCGGCCTCAAAGGTGAAGAGCTTTTCCCGCTCGCCGGGGTTCTGCAGGGCGTCCGGCTGATTTTGCCGCAGCCAAAACATTACCGGGGCCATCAGCAGGTTCTGGTCGCCGGTAAAGTCGGTAATCACCACGTTCAGGGTGTAGCGGTATTCCCATGAGATCGACGCGGCGGACGTGGCGACCAGCGCGCCGTTATCCACGAACAGGTGCAGCCGGTCGGGATTGTCCGCCACGTAGGGCACGGCTTTATTCAGGGCGCTTCGCAAGGACTGCGGCTTGTTCATCGTCTTTTTCCTGACAGCTGATAATGGTATCGACCTTGTCCGCGCACGCCGCCCAGGCGGCCTCGGTTTCATCCAGCAGGGCATTCAGGTCGCCGTTACTGCGCGGCGAGGCCGGGTCCAGCTGGCAGCGGGTGATTTTGGGACAGCCACTCACGGTAAGATTCACCTCCGGCGAGGGCCGGTCGCTGGCGCAGCCGGACAACAGGATCAGGCAGAGGGGAATCAGCCCAGCGGCGCAGGTCTTCATTTTCACGTTTAAGCTCCTCAATGGTGCGTTGCCGGTCGCGCAGCAGCCTGCCGTTTTGCTCGGCGGCGGCATAAAGCTGCGTCTGCGCCTGGCTGTTCGTCTGCGTAAGAATGTTCAGGGCGATCAGCTGGCCGTTCTTCTGCGACAGCTTTTTTCCCTGGTCCGCAATCGCCGCCTGCTGCGTGCTGATGGTGTGGTGCGCATTGCTGAGCCGCCATGACTGCACGCCGAGCGCGGCCAGCATAAGAAGGGCAAGCGCTGCTGCCAGCAGCACCCGCTTCATGCGCCCGCTCCCCTGAGACACCACGCCATTTCACGCTGGCGGCGGTTATCCAGCCCCTGATTAAATACGCCTTTTACGTACACCCAGCGCGGCAGCTGTCCGCAGGCCTCACGCCATCGCCCCTGCTTCAGCAGCGCGACCATGGTTGAACCGCAGGCGTTGCCGGTGCCGACGTTGAACGCCAGCGACACCAGCGCGTCATAAACCTGCTGCGGCATTGATACCGCCACGCAGCGCGCCAGTGCCGCCTCGACGCGTAACACGTTGGTGATGAAGTTGCCCGCCGCCTGCCGTTCCGTGATGGATTTACCCGGCACTACGCCGCGCGTGTTGCCGATCCCGTCGGTCCAGACGCCGGCGCTGCACTGGTACGGCTGCAGGCGGCAGCCCTCATAGTCCGTGATGAGCTTCAGCCCCTCCACGGAGGTGTGCAGCTGCTGAAAGCCGGGCAGCGTGGCGGCCAGCGCCAGCACCACGCCCACGGCGCAGCGCTTAACGGTTTGCAGATTCATACTCCTCCCGCGTGATGCGCCCGCTTGCCAGCAGCAGGTAGGTTTTGTGCTTGTAGTACCAGCTGATAAGCGCCATCAGCAGGCCGATGAAGACACCGCCCACGGTAGAAACGTCCTTCAGGTCCATGCCACCCAGCCATGCCATCACTACCGCCACGCACCAGGTGATAAAGGTGCTGATTTTTTCCCACATAGTTCAGTCCCAAAGCTGGACGGCCTGCACGGTTGCCGTCGTCGTCACGTCCGGCAATTCCACTTCCAGCCCGTGCGGCAGGATGGGGCCATGCTCAGACAGCCCCGGATTCGCCCGTATAACCTGCTCGGTCATGCCCTGCGTGCGTCCGTAGTGACGCCAGCAGATCGCGTCCACCGTGTCGTACTGCTGCGCACGCACTTTCATCAGATAAGCTCCACGGTGCTGTGCGGCAGGTTCTGCACGCGGCTGATGGCCCAGCGCGCGTCCCGCCACAGGTCGCCGGTCGTGTCGGCCAGCTCCTCGCCGCGCTTCGCCGCAGCGGCGGTCGCGTCAAAGTCCTGGTAGCGCTCGTTAAGCACCGCACGGGTCCAGCACCACACCGCGTTAAAGTAGTGATGCAGGCGCACGCTCTCACCGGCCAGCTTTTCCGCTGGCACGTCGGCCAGGGTGTTAAACCCGCGCAGCTCTTGACGCTCGCGCCACGAATAAAGTTCGGTATTAACCTCCGCCATCGCGGTGAGCACCACCTGCTTTAAGCGCTCCGGCGTCACGGTGCCGTCTACGCGCATTGCGGCTCTGAACTTCGCCAGATCGACGTCCGGCCAGAACGAGTTGTTGGGGATAATTTCCGGCGTTCCCGTCGCCTTCTGCGGCGCTACAAATTCCATAGCCTTGATACTCCTGAAAAGGTTGGGCGGTGGACGGGGTTTTGATAAGGCTCAGCCTGTCGCCACCCCGTGCCGCCCCGCGCGTGGGCACGTCCGGTTATCAGCTGGCGTTGCGGATTTTCCGCTCCAGCTGCTCAATGTCTTTTTTCACGCCGCAGCGCTCGTCGAGCTGCAGCGCCTGCTTAAGATGATTCAGGGCCATCTGGGGCTGGCTGCCGGTGAGCACGTAGCCGATGGACTTGTGCAGGCGGGCGCGCGACTGGTCCGGCATATCCATCCCGTCGGTTGCCTCCAGCGTCTGCATCAGCAGGGCAGGATCAAAGTCGCTTTCTGCCATCAGGGCATTTTTAGCGGCGTCGGCCATCTCTTCGGCCAGCAGGGTCTGCACGTTTCGGTTAAATCCCTGCGGCATAGACCAGCCGTGCTTAAGGGCATGGCGGCCAACGGCCAGCGCCCCGGCATAATCCCCGGCGTCAATGCGCCACAGCATCACGTACATCAGCACGTCATCCTGTTGCGCGCCGTCGGCGGCCAGCACGCCGTCTACCCAGGCGGCATATTTCGGCAGTACTTCTACCTTGATTTCGGCTTTTTTGACGTTGGACTGAATGCCCTTGAGGCGGCGGCGGTCTTCACCCAGCTGCATCAGCATCAGCTCGTAGCCGTTCGCGTGCCGGGCAGAGCCGCCCGTGCGGGCGGCCTGCTCAGCCTGAACGCGCAGGCGGTGCTGCCGTGCGGGACTCAGGCTCATGGTTTACGCTCCGGCACCGGCATCAGCGGGCGCGCTAAAGTCGCCAATAGTGATGTTTTCGATCAGCGCGGCGCAGCGGTAATCCTCCACCACGTACGCCTCGTTAACCGACTCGTAGTTCTCGATGCGGTCGCGCTTCGGATTGTCGATAACCGAGCGGCGGCGGGTGTCCTCCTGCCAGTAAATCGACAGGTTATCCAGACGGGTGATCAGCAGGGCATTAGCCGGGAAGTACGGCGCGCGCACCGCCTGCAGGCCGCCCATACGTTTCTGGCTGATGATGAGATCGGCGGCGAGCTTTTCGGTATTGGCCTGCTCGTTGTTGACCAGCGGGAAATACTTGTCAGACAGCAGCTCGCGCCCGCAGATAACCACCATTTCGTCATCGTCCTGGAAGATGGGATCGATAAGCTCGTTAACCGCATCCATGACCAGCGCGTCCAGGTTGAAATATGCGCCACCTTTGCCGACCTTCACCGATCCGGCGGTGGTTTCGCCGTCTTTAGTCGTGCTGCCCATCACGTTGTCCGGGGCGTCTTCGCGCAGCTTCTGCAGCCAGCCTTTGTTGACGTCCTGCAGCAGCGGGTTCTCTGCGCGGTTAGAGGTTTTGGCGCGCTTCACGCCGTTAAAGCCGATCATGATGCGGTCCAGCGCCTGGCGCTTCACGATGGCGTCGCGGATGCGGGTCTGGAAGTCCTGAAACTTCGCCCACATGTCCAGCTTCGCGTAGGTAATGGCCGTGTCGAAGTTGGTCTGCTCGCACTTGTACTCGGTGCCGGTCATCGCCGTTGGATCGGTCGGCTCGCGGTCCTTAGAGCTGGTATCGGTGGTGCCTGCGATGGTGCTGCCGACGCCGAGGCCCAGCAGCTGGCCGGACTGTTCGGATACGGCGATAACGTTAACCAGCGTCAGAAACGCGGTGCTCTGCTGGATGGTGTCCTCCAGCGTCTGCGCCACGGACGGCTCCACGCTGAACTTGCTGGAAAGCTCCGTAATCTCCACGGAATAGATGCGCGCCAGCTGACTCAGGTAGGCGTTAAAGGCAAAACGGGTCTGTTTTTTCATGGGGTGTACTGCTCCTTAGCAGTTGGTCAGGTGAGCGGCCGGCGCATCGCCGCCCGGTGCGCGCTGGCGGTAGTCGGGGCGGCTGTCTGCGCGCTCCAGCTGCTCTTTGAGTTCGTTAAAGGCTTCCTTCTGCGCCGACAGTTCATCCAGCTGCGACTGCAGGCTGCTTTCCAGCTGGCTCAGGCGCTCGGCCTGCTCGCCCAGCATTCTGTCGGTGCGGGTGCCATAGTTCTGCTGCTCGCTGGCAATCAGCTCGACCGCCTGATGCACGTCGCTGAAACGGTCGTCATCGGTCTGCTTTTGTTTGGCAAACATCGCCTTGATGCGGGTAAACAGGGCGGGCTTTTCCTCCGGCACCTCTTCCAGCTCGATCACGGTTTCGGTGGCGGCGGTAAAGAGGTTGTCCGGGTGCTGTTTGCGGTTTGCCAGCGGGTTTTTTTCCGCCGACGCGCTGAACGCCAGCATTTCGGTGCCGAGGCTCGCCGGATCGTCCGTGGCAGCCAGGCCGACCAGGTAGGCTTTGCCGGTGTCGGCAAATTTGGTGCTGACCTCCATGGAGGTGAAAAGCTTCTGGCCCTTTTTGACCAGCTCAACGAGCGAATCCGTTGGCAGGATGTCGGCGTAAAGCGCCATTTTCCCGGCCAGCGGTCCGTCGGTGATCTCCTCCGCAACCAGCGCGCTCACCGAGCCGTAGCGGTTAAAGGTGCTGTCCGGGGCGTAAGACTTGATGTGCTCCAGATTAATCAGCGCGGTGTAGACCTGCGGGTTGTAAGCGGCGGCCATCTGCACGAGCCACTCGCGGGAAATTTCGCGCCCGTCCGTGGTGGCACCTTCCACCCCGATCCGAAAACGCTTTGCAGTTACTGTCATGAGCCAGGCTCCGTTGTGAAAAATCGCTTTGAGGCTCTATGTTTGCGGCGGGAGGGATATTGAAACAACGCGGGGCCATTGTGCGGAAAACCACACAATGAGGGGCGGCGGAAAAGGGACCGCCGGGGCCGTATTTTGGGGCCATGACAACGACACTCGCCCCCGAAGACCTCGATCCCCGCAGGCAGGCATTGCTCCTGTACTTTCAGGGATACCGTATCGCCCGCATTGCTGAAATGCTGGGAGAGAAACCCGCAACCGTTCACAGCTGGAAGAAACGCGACAAGTGGAACGACTACGGCCCGCTTGACCAGATGCAGCTCACCACCGCCGCGCGCTACTGTCAGCTGGTCATGAAGGAGACGAAAGAAGGGAAGGACTACAAGGAAATTGACCTGCTGGCGCGCCAGTCCGAGCGCCACGCCCGCATCGGCAAGTTCAGCAACGGCGGGAACGAGGCGGACCTTAACCCGAAGGTGGCAAACCGAAACAGCGGCCCCCGCAAGCCACCGGAAAAAAACGTATTCAGCGACGAACAGATCGAGAAGCTGCAGGAGATTTTCCACGGCTCGATGTTCGGCTATCAGCGCCAGTGGTGGGATGCGGGCAACAAGCACCGCATCCGCAACGTGCTTAAATCCCGTCAGATCGGCGCGACGTTTTATTTTGCCCGCGAGGCGCTGATCGATGCCCTGACCACCGGGCGCAACCAGATTTTCCTCTCAGCCAGCAAGGCGCAGGCGCACGTCTTCAAGCAGTACATCATGGAGTTCGCCAAAGAGGTGGATGTAGAGCTGAAAGGCGACCCGATGACGCTCAGCAACGGCGCGTGCCTGTACTTCCTCGGCACCAACGCCCGCACCGCGCAGAGCTATCACGGCAATCTCTACCTGGATGAATATTTCTGGATCCCGAAGTTTCAGGAGCTGCGCAAGGTGGCGTCCGGCATGGCCCTGCACAAAAAATGGCGGCAGACCTACTTTTCCACCCCGTCCAGCCTGACGCACAGCGCCTATCCGTTCTGGTCCGGCGCGCTCTTCAACCGCGGGCGCGCTAAGGCGGACCGCGTGGACATCGACCTGACCCACGGCAACCTGTCGCCGGGCCGCTTCTGCGATGACGGCCAGTTCCGCCAGATTGTCACGGTTGAAGATGCGGTGCGCGGCGGCTGTAACCTGTTCGACCTCGATCAGCTGCGCCTGGAGTACAGCCCGCCGGAATATCAGAACCTGCTGATGTGCGAATTCGTGGACGACCTGGCGTCCGTGTTCCCGCTGCAGCTGCTGCAGAAGTGCATGGTAGACAGCTGGGAAGTCTGGAACGACTTCGAGGCGCTGGCGCTGCGCCCGTTCGGCTGGCGCGAAGTCTGGATCGGCTATGACCCGGCGAAGGGCACGCAGAACGGCGACAGCGCCGGGTGCGTGGTTATCGCACCGCCTGCCGTGCCGGGCGGCAAGTTCCGCATCCTGGAGCGCCACCAGTGGCGCGGTATGGACTTCCGCGCGCAGGCCGAGTCCATCAAAAAGCTCACGCAGCAATATAACGTCACCTATATCGGCATCGACTCCACCGGCGTCGGCCTCGGCGTCTATGAAAACGTGAAGATGTTTTTCCCGGCGGTGAAAGAGTTCGTCTACAACCCGAACGTGAAAAACGCCCTGGTGCTGAAGGCGTTCGACATCATCAGCAGCGGCCGTCTGGAGTTCGACGCCGGGCACCTCGACATCGCACAGTCATTCATGGCAATCCGTCGCGCCACCACGGCCAGCGGCAACCGACCGACCTACGAAGCCAGCCGCAGCGAAGAGGCAAGCCACGCCGATCTCGCCTGGGCGACGATGCACGCGCTGGCAAACGAACCGCTGCAGGGCGAAGCCGCCCACAGCCGCAACATTATGGAGATTTACTGATGAGCAAACGCAGGAACCGCACGCGCACCCAGCCCGTGCAGCAGCAGATGACCGGCGGCGCGGCGGCAGAGGCTTTTACCTTCGGCGACCCGGTGCCGGTACTGGACCGCCGCGAGCTGCTCGACTACGTGGAGTGCGTCATCAACGATCGCTGGTATGAACCGCCGGTGAGTTTTGACGGGCTGGCGCGCACTTTCCGCGCAGCCGTGCATCACAGCTCGCCGCTCAACGTGAAGCGCAACATCCTGACCAGCTCGTTTATCCCGCACCCGCTGCTGAGCCAGCAGGCATTCAGCCGGTTTGTGCAGGACTATCTGGTGTTCGGCAATACGTATCTGGAGAAGCGTACCAACCGCCTCGGCGGGGTGATTGGGCTGGAGCCTGCCCTGGCTAAGTTTACGCGGCGCGGAACCGATCTCGATACCTACTGGTTTGTGCAGTACGGCCTGAGCACGCAGCCTTACCAGTTCACGCCGGGCAACGTCTTCCACCTGATGGAGCCGGATCTGAATCAGGAAGTTTACGGCCTGCCGGAATATCTTTCGGCCATCCCGTCTACGCTGCTGAACGAGTCGGCGACGCTGTTCCGCCGCAAGTATTACCTAAACGGCAGCCACGCGGGTTACATCATGTACGTTACTGACCCCGCGCAGAATCAGGAAGATGTGGACGCCATGCGCAAAGCCATGAAAAGCACGAAGGGCCTTGGCAATTTCCGCAACCTGTTCATGTACTCGCCGAGCGGTAAAAAGGACGGTATCCAGATCATCCCTCTGTCAGAGGTAGCGGCAAAGGATGAGTTTCTGAACATCAAGAACGTGAGCCGGGATGACATGCTGGCCGCGCACCGGGTGCCGCCGCAGATGATGGGCATTATCCCGAACAACACTGGCGGGTTCGGTGACGTGGAGAAGGCCAGCCGCGTGTTCGTGCGCAATGAACTGATGCCGCTGCAAAAACGCTTCGAAGAGCTGAATGCATGGCTGGGTGAAGAGGTGATCCGGTTCAACCCTTACGTATTGGGTGCCGAATAGCAGGCATAAAAAAGCCCGGCTTAGCCGGGCTTCATGCAAAACGCACTATGGAATTAAGCAGCTTTCTGCTTTTCTTTGAGCTTACCGTGCAGCTCATTACCTTCAAACTTGCCGTCCTGTAGCATATGTGGGGCCGCTTGAAGTAGTTCTTCCATTGCGACGCCCATACGGGTGAAAACGTCAGAGACTGCGTAATGCTTCTGAGTTTTCTTGTCACTATGCGTCATAGTCATGATTTCCTCTTAGAGGTCAAGCCTCGTCATCCGGGGTGGATGTCAGGCGCAGCATTCTACCACTGCGCAAAAAATTATCTACTGTTTCTTAGATGTAATGTAGCGTCGTACTACATCAGTTATTGTAGCAAATGGTGCCGAAAGCAAGCTGATGTCACCTTTAAAGCCAAACTTCTTATAGTGGTCAGCCACCTTCTGATTTAGCGTCTCGGGAATGCGAATCTCTCTACAATCCACTGCGTTACCAAAAAGATAAACTGCCCACAGCGTAATCATAAACATGTTGCCATAGAGCGGATGCTCTACGTCATCATCCTTCACAAAAGACTCAACGAAGTGAATCTCGATTACGCCAGTGTCCTCATCAAAGGTACACAAAGCAGCGCCAGAAGGAATATGCCTTAACGGTCCGGCAAGGAGTTTCAGACAAAACTCAAACTTGTCTTCTCGATTGCCAAAACGTGAAAATCCGTAGTCCCATTCTAGCTGCGCATACCCTGTCGTCAGGATCACATAGTCCTCATCGTTGATGGGACCTACAGCCAACGGCATCTTCAAGGTATCGAGAAGAAACTGAAGGTTGCTGATACTTTGACTGGCAATCTGCTCTAAGTTCAATTCTCTGTCCTTACTAACGACATTAATGGCGAACTACTTTAATGTCATTTTCGGACAAAGACCATAAAACTTTAATGGGATCTTAGCAGAGGATTTTCAAGTCCCGCCACCTATCACTGCAAGTAAGTACAGAGCACAAAATCTACAGCGAATCTCAGAACAAACACAATACTTTTGTGAGCGTCCCGAAGCAACGCGCACAATTTGTATCAACATTGAAACCTCATCATAGCGCCTCAGCAGCATTCTGCGGGGCGTTCTTTTTTTTGCACCCTTGCATCGGCCCCGTGTCGCCGACGCGCCAGCGGCCCGGAAATTGCGCCGGATTTTGACCACCTGCACCCCGCAGCGCGCGCTCGTACCCCCGCCACGCCTGCCCGCTTTATGTAGTGGTTTTCATGCAGGTGCATGACATAAGCTAAAGCCCGCCATTACTGGCGGGCCGGGGCATAAACGATCCTTTTGGGATCATGCGAATTCATGCGGCATAGTCATGCAGTGCCGGGCAATATCAAAACAGAGGCAACTGGTCATCAGGTTCTGACTCTGTTACTTCAACTTTTCGTCTTGTGAAGTCCGCGGCAAGCAGAAGAGCCTCCCGGTAAGTCAGGGGAAACGGCCGGCCAAAGATAAACGCATTTTCGAAAGTCTGCCCCAGCCAGAAACCGCCGCCGGACTCGCGCGACCGTTGAAACATAACCCATCCACCGGGACGGAAATAGGGGAGGGCTTCACCACGGTAAACAATTTGAAATTCAGAGTCGCGTCCACCCATAACCTAACGCCTCGCGCGCTCGTTGTTCAACCCCGCTGCCGTCAAAATCGAGCTTTTGACGTCTGCACGGTTATCAGTGTAGCCAGCTGTCATCTTCCCAGACGTTCTGGAGCAGATCATTCACTCGTCGCCTGTCCTCATCAATTTTGAGGCCGGGCATTTCTATTCTGGTGTAGCTACCCTGACGAACTCGCACCACAGCATCAGGAAAAAGCGCAACTACGCGTCTGTTAACTTCAGCATGGAAAGCATCAAGGACCGGCTGGCTTATTTTGTGGTTTTTATCGAGCATGATTTCAATTTGCATCGCAATCTCCTTATTCAGCAGCGTAGAAGATTTCCTCATCAGCATCCTGACGAGTTTCTGAGTTTGCCAATTCGGCAATAATGGTGAGTGCCAGTTTCAGGTCAGACGGCTTGCAGTTAGCAATCAGCGAAACCTCCGCAATAAACTGCATGCACGCCATTTTTTTATGCATCTGGCTTGATTCCTGAGCCGTCATTTTCCCTCCCCAAATTTTACTGTGTATTTATACAGTAGCATAGCATTTATAAGTAGAGAAAGAAAAATGTCTGAGCCAGATCCTTTTTTTATCTGGCTGATACGCAACAACTTTCCTTTTCTGCTCAAGCTATGCACGGATGAGCTCAACACATAATATTCAGACTATCAGTAGCCCGCTAATCATTAAATTTAGCTCATTATTGATTGTTTTTTGCTCGTGAAATTTGCGCCAGACGGTTAAAGCGTTCCAATGCGCTTGGCTTTTTTGGCTCTATTATTGGGCGGAACAGTTCGCCATAAGCCGAGCTGCGGAACAGGCGGCCGGCGATCTTGGTCTGCGTGCCGCCAATCAGGCGCACGGCCAGCCCGCGGCTGATGGTTTCGCCGCATAAATCCTTCACCTGGCCTATCACGTTGTCGCACGCGGCCTCAATTTTGTCCGACCGTCTCAGCTGCAGGTGCCGCTTTTCTGGCTCCTGCGCCCTGATCCGGCTCAGCAGCTGTCTCCTTTCTCTCCTGCTCATGCCGTCCAGGTCGATATTGTCGAAACTTTCCGGCGGGTTCGAATCCTCAGATCTCAAACCTCCCGTACAGTTATTGACAGAACTCCGAGAGGACGCAGACGCGTCCTTAAATTCAAAACCCAAATCAACGGCACGTTTCGGGACAATCTTCCACTGCGCCAGACGGGTGAGGATCGGGGTGTCTTCGCCCACTTCCGTTGCGTAAACGCCCCTGATGCGCACGGTTTCCTCGCCGTACTCGTTCACGTCTTCGCTGGCCTGATACCAGGTGCGCACGGCCAGCTCGTCGCGGCGCACGAACGGGCCGCCCTGTGCGTTAACGTATCCTGCCCAGTCTCCTGCGTCGGCAGCGTCATGCGCGGCCGCAAACTCAACGCTGAGGCCATGGGCGGTTTCGCTGTCAGCAATGCGGCGCAGCTCGCGGTAAACCGTCACCGGCGCGCCGCCCACAAACTGGAATTGCCGGATGTGCCAGCGGGCCGCCCAGGCGGAAACGGCCGGGGCGGTTTCCTTCAGGTCTTTGCCGCTTTCGTCGTCCGTCTCGCCGTCCAGCGCGTAGCCGTCGATATTTTTGGAAATGTACTTAGCGACGTAGCCCGTCGCGCTGCCCTTCTCCGGGTCGATGGCCTCCGCGTGAAAGCGGGCCTTGCGGGCCTTGTCGGTCGTCAGCTCGCCGCTGTCCTCCTGCCAGGCGTAGTCGCGCATAATCTCGCGCACGCGCTCAACCTGTTCAGGACGCATAAACATCAGCATGTGCCAGTGCGGGGTCGCGTCGTGATGAGGCTCGGCAACGCGGATCCCGAAGATGCGGATTTCCTCACGGTGCAGTTTGGCGCGGATTTTTTGCCAGACGCTGCAGAGATAGCGCTGGGTGTCGGCCGGACTGGCGCCGTTCCATTTGCGATTGCGATGACCGGTTTTGATTGTGGCGTGATAGCGCGCCGGGGCGGTCAGCGTGTAGAACTCGCCGATAAATCCCATTTCGTTGCAGATGTTTTCGAAGCCGCGAATGCGGGTCATCAGCTCGCAGCGGCGGATCGCCGGATTAGCCACGCTGCCGTCGTACTTCTCGATCAGGCTGATGCGGTTGCCTTCCTCGTCTTCCAGTTCCATGCCTTTCAGAAACTCACGGGTGCGGCGCTTTTGCTCGCGCCACTCTGAGACGGTCATGCTGCTGGCATAGGGAGTATGCTTTTTGCTGACGTTAGCCAGGGCGATCTGCAGGTGTTCACGCCATGACGCGACGACGCGGCGCAGGCGGCCCTTCCACCACTTTTCGGTCTGCATGCGCATGATCGCCGGGGTCACTTCCTCCGGGTCGAACAGGCGGGACGTGACCTTCTCCCACAGCGGCGGGGTCTGGCTCAGCTCGCGGGTGATGGTGGCAGCGGTCATGTAAATGCGGTGCGTATACTGGTAATCCGACTCGTCGCTGGCCTGCGCGTGCGCCTGTACCAGCTCGGCGAGGATGAAATTAGCCACATCGCCAGCCAGCAGATCGACGTCAGCGCGCGCCATATCAGGCAGGCGGTTAAAGCGGCGCATCAGCTCCCACAGAGTACCGCCCGCGCTGGCTGCGCCGGCCTGTTGCGCGGCATTGCCTGCCAGCAGGTTAAACGTGCCGCTGCTCATTTCGCCGAGGCGGTACTGCTCGCTGACGCATTCAACGCGTGGCAATGTGCGCTCAACAAAGGTTTTTGCTAAGTACGCATTGGCACGGGCAATGCCCTGGGTCTTTTCAAGCTCGCCGACGCGGCGTTTAACGTCGAGCTGGATCAGCGTCGGCTGCTTTTCCAGTAACTCCTGCGCACGCGCTAAAGCCGCAATCATCTGACTGCGGCTGTGCATTTCCTCATAGGTGGGATACGGGCTGGCGATGGCTTCCCGTGGAGCATTCCACGGGTAAGCGTATTCCTGAATCATTGAACCGCCTGCACTTCTGCAGACCGGCCAGCGCCTGCCGCCGGATCAACGCCGACAAATACCGCGCTCTCCTGTGGACGGCGCACGGCGATGATTTCCGAGGCGCGCTTGCCCTCACCGGCGGCTACGCCAACCGAGCGGGCTACGCTGATTTTGGTAATGTCGAACGCGCGAAGAATGCTGCGGGTGTAGAGGGTATCGCTGTTTGAAACGACTACCGGGCAGCGCTCAGAGACGTCCATCAGCATGCTGACCAGATCGTGATGCTCATCCTTGTCAAAGCCCGCCGAGTGATAGTCCGAAAACGTCCCGTCATACGGCGGATCGCAGTACACCACATCCCCGGCTTTAGCCAGTGGCAGCGTCTCGCGGAAGTCAGCGCAGATAAACGTCGCGCGCTGCGCCTTCTCGGCGAACGCCTCGATCTCAGCCAGTGGAAAATAGGGTTTTTTGTAGTGACCAAAAGGTATATTAAATTCACCGCTACGGTTGTAACGGCACAGGCCGCGATAGCCGTGGCGGTTCAGATACAGGAAGTGCGCGGCGCGCTCGAGCAGGGGTAGCGCGGGGTTATGGTTGAACGTCTCACGGACAGAATAATAACTTTCGCCTGTGGTGTTCTGATTGAACAGGCTGGCCGCAATAACGATAAAGGGGCGGGCGTGCTCCTTTATCTGGCGGTACAGGTTGATCAGGTCGGGGTTAATATCCGCAACCAGATAGGAAGGGTAATCGGTGTTCATCATCACTGCGCATGAACCGGCGAAGGGTTCGACCAGGCGATCGCCTGCTGGCAGGTGTGCCAGCAGCTCCGGCATTACGCGGGTCTTGCTGCCTGCCCATTTCAGGATCGCGCTCATACCGCACCGCCTTTTGAAACTTTCGCGTACCGTTCGGCCATGTCCTGACAGCTGACGCAGCGGGTAACGCCACGCACGGCGCGGCGGCGCTGTTCCGGGATCGGCGCGTCGCAGTCTTCACAGAATGAAGCCCCCACGCTGACCGGGCGGTTAACCACGCTGGCGATGTTGCGTGCCAGCAGCTCGTCGGCGCGCTGCTGCGCCATGTCGATAGAGTCGGCCATTAGTGCAGCTCCTGCGATTCGTTCTGATAACGCTCTGCCTCGCGGCGGATCAGGTCAGCAGCCTCGACAGAAGAAAGCTCCTGCTGATGTACATGCACGGCCAGCTCAACAAGGCGCTCTGACACTGCCAGCGCGCGGTCTTTGCGCTCTTCAAGGCGCGCCTTGGTAATAACTGCAGCCAGCGCCTCGGTATCAGCGTCAAAATTAAATTTCTCGATATTTCGCATTTCACTTTCTCCTGAATTTGGGCAAAAGAATGCCCGGCGGGTTTACGCCATTTATTTGCTTGGGGTTAATTAATTAGGCAGAGCCATTCGCTTCGGAAATAAACTCACGACTGCTTTTAGATGATTCATTGCACGAATAAGCGCCGCTCTTTCATCAGTAGTCAGTTCACTAAATTCAGCCTCGTGCCTGTCTTTACCGATGTTTGCCAGGAAGAGAATCGCGCTCAGTGCGCGCTTGTTGTCCTGGTAATTACTGTCTGTCACATCGCGCATTTCAGAGAAAAAACGGGTCATATCTTTTTCACAGTTGCCGCCCATCAGTTGCGCGCGGATTAAGGCAACGTGATTCAGCGCCGAAACCCGTTGGCCGGCAGAAAGCTCGACCAGCATTGAATCGCCCTCGATAGCCATGCTTTACCTCTTTGCTCTTTAACCTGTACCTGCTGGCTCAGTACCGGATGCCAGCGCCTGCCGTTCTCGCCCATAATCCAGCCATGTCCGTATGACATTGACGGACTCTGACGCTTGAGGCGTGCCGCAAATGAAATCATCGTGCGCCCTCAGCTGATGCCAATCGAAGCACCCAGCCCGCTGATAGCGTCAACGGTTGAGGCTAAAGTCGGGTTAGAGTGAACGCGATTCTGTACGGCCAGCGCGGCCAGCATCATGCAGCGGATCCCGGTATTGGCAGCTTCCAGAATGCCGCGGCGGCAGGTTGCCGTAATACGCTCCGGGTTCGCGGCATTAGCGGCCATATGCCCGACTTCGGCGGTCGCCTTCAGCACGTACGTCGGAAACTTCTCTTTTGCCAGCTCGTTAACCGGCACGCACGGCAGACATTGCAGCTGCGCCAGCATCCCGTCCATCAGCGTGGCGTCTTCGGTCAGATCGGTAAGCAACAGCACTTCAGGAACGGTCAGCTGATGCATTTGATCCGGGTTCAGCTTGTTGCGCAGGGTCTGCACTTTCAAACCTGCCCGCTGCGCCAGCTCCGTCATGTTGTGCGTAAGCGCAAACTTGCGGCAGGCGTCGTCATATTCGTTATGGGTGGAAGTCTTAAAATCAAACATGGTCATTCCTTTGCTCAACTTAAATAATTAAGTTGTTACGCAGCTACGTATCTGCAATTGACACCTTGAGCGAGCAAACGCGCGCGGAAGGCAACCATGTTGATTCGGGCAGCGCCACCATCTTTTTTGCGTGGCATAACAAGAAGATCGCCATCTGCAACCATCTGTTTTACGGTGCGAAGGCTGTAACCATAGGCCTGTGCGAACTGTTCATAGGTCATCAGATCGGGGCCGCTTGGTATTGTAATTTGAGGGGTCATAAGAGATTATCTCCGGTTGTAGTGATTCTAGTGCATTGGCGTGCATTTTGTTTTGGTTTTGGGAATCCTACTTCTCTTTTTGCTAACTGTAAACCACCCAATTGAAAATTTTAGGGGTTCTCATGCCTATGGAATCGAACAACGCAAAGGAAGTTTTAGAAAGAATCCTTTCATCTTATGGAGTTAGCTCAAGGCAAGAGTACTCTGAGCGGTTGAGTGTACCGCTTGGAACGATTGGGAATTGGGTCAGTCGCGGCAGCGTTCCTGGCGATTACATAATCAGGTGCGCACTGGATACAGGGGCAGATTTAGACTGGTTAGTGAATGGTAAACTTAAAAATGTAAGTTCGCAGCCTCGAACGCATCAGCTCAAAGGGCAAGCACTGCTTGAGCATATGGCCGCTAATGGAGGAAAAACCGTACTGCAGCGCATACTGCATGCATATGGTTTTACCATGCAGAAAGAACTAGGTGATTTGCTCGGCATACCTTCAGGCACCATGAGCGCATGGGTTCGCCGTGAATATTTTCCTGGGGATGTCGTTATAGCTTGTGCCTTGGACACAGGCGCTTCCCTTATGTGGTTATCGACTGGTTTACAAGATGAAGTGCCAGCCGAAAGCCCACAGAATTTTCAGCCCGATGGGATACCTAAGTTTAAGCTTATTGGCGGAAACCTTGAGAAACAACCCGATATTAAATTAGATTTGGCTTTGCTGGGCTTATCAATGAAAAAGCCGGTATATGTAGAAAGGGGCACTGTTTCTTGGATTATTGAAGAGGACTCTCAAACAGTTGGCAACGGAGACTGGCTCTTAGATATAGATGGGAATAAAGATGTTTATAGCGTTTCACGCTTACCCGGAAATAGACTAAAGGTTGTTAATAATTCATCATCATTTGAGTGCTCAGTTAGTGATGTGACGTCAATAGGCATGGTTATTTTAACGCTTACTAAAAATATATAGGTTTTCTATGGCCCATTTAATTCTGATATTACTATCTTTTATCTTTGGCGCGGTAGCTACGCATTACAGGCTCAAAACTGTAGGCTCAAAAGGCTTTATGGCTTTTGTAACCTTATGCTTCGGGACTGCGATTTTCACAGTGATCATGCTTGCAACCTTTTTTGCCCCTATGTTTATTTCTTATATATACGCTGCTTTAGTTATCTTTTTTACATTCGGGATTATCTCCGATTATCAAAAGCGATTAGCTAAATAATTATGGCAATAAAAAAGTTACCCACTGGTGAGTGGCTTGCAGACTTCTACTTGAACGGGCGGGGCAGTCGTCGTATCCGCAAAACCTTTGTAACTAAGGGAGAGGCCGTAGCTTTTGAGGATTACACCCGCTCTGAGGCAGAAAATAAACCGTGGATTAAAGAAAAAGAGGACCGTCGTAAGCTGAGCGAGCTTATAGAGCTTTGGGATTCTCTCCACGGACAATCACTTAAAGCAGTTAAATCTCGCAAAGCTAAGCTGGAAATCGTATGCAAGGGCTTAGGAGATCCGATAGCTTCTCAGCTCACCGCGAAAGATTGGGCGCATTACCGCGATCAGCGCTTAAAGGGTAAAATTTCTAATGGCTATCACGATGATGAATCTAAGTGGAAAGTAAAGCCCATCACGGTCAACAGAGAGCAAAACTATCTGTCGGCGGTATTCAATGAACTAAAGCGGCTCGGGGAATGGAATTTGCCCAATCCCCTCGATGGTGTCAGAACGTTTCGGGAAGATGAAAAGGAAATGTCCTGGCTGACCTTGAGGCAGATCACCGAGCTGCTGAACGGCTGCGAGCGCTACGGCAAGCCTGATTTAACTATGATATGCAAAGTTTGCCTGGCTACCGGCGCGCGCTGGACTGAAGCTGAAACCTTAGCCCGCTCTCAGCTGTCACCTAACAAACTGTCATTCTTCAAAACTAAAGGCGGGAAAAACCGAACGGTTCCGATCCCGCAGTGGCTTTATGATGAGCTGAAGGAACGGCAGGGCAGGATGTTTAAGCCATGCTATCAGGACTTCAAGAAGATGCTGGCTACCACAACAATTCAGCTTATAGAGGGTCAGAAAACCCACGTTCTGCGCCACACGTTTGCCAGCCACTTTATGATGAATGGGGGAAATATTCTGGTGCTGCAAAGAATACTCGGTCATGCGAACATCCGTGAAACTATGAAGTATGCCCACTTTGCTCCTGACCATTTAGAAGAAGCAGCAGCGCTTAACCCTCTGGCCAGTTTGGTGTCCACAAACTGACTACCCAGCATGAACGCCGCCGCATTTGGTTGCACCAGATATAGGCCTAACTAACTGTTTTATCAATAAAATGCTTATGTATCAATGGTGTCAGGTAAAAGCGTCTTAACTAAGGTATCGCTAAAGCGACATCTAAAAGTTAATAGCAAACAAGGGGTTGGCGTGATGCCAGCCCCTTTTTTTATGCCTGCGCCTCGGGACGATGCACATGGTATATCGCTGTATTCACCGGCCCGCTCTCCAGCACGATTAAACCGTAGCGCATATCGATAAAGCGCGTGCCGCAGCGCTCCGCTACCGCGCGGCTGGCGCGGTTCTCTTCCGCCGCAAGAATTTCGATGACCTTCACCTCCGGTCGTGCAAATCCCATCTCAAGCAGCAGTGCAACGGCGCGGCTGGCGACGCCCTGTCGCTGCATATCGCTACGTACCCAGTATCCTAGCGCGGCAAACTGACCCGGTTCGCGGGCAAAACGGATCCCGGCGCCGCCCAGCAAACGATCCCGATCGTCAACAATGGCGAACTCTTCCGCTTCGCCCTTTATTCGCTGCTGCTGCGTAAAAGCGATCCAGCTCGCTGCCTCTTCGGGTTGATAGTCTGGATGCGCCCATACCATCCAGGGCTGCAGCGTATTCAGCGAGGCGTTGACGGCAGCGGTAAAGGAAGGGATGTCGTCGCGGGTAAAAGGACGCAGTCGAATCGAAGAGGCCAGAGAAGTCATAAAGTACCTGATGGAAAAGGGATTTTAGCAAAGCGTATCAGGCGATAAGAGAGAATGCTAAACTTGTGGTGTAATTTATTATTTACACTTGTTTGGGGTTCGTTTTGTTAGGTTTGTATTTAATTAAATGAAAATTATGATTTTTTTAAATAGGCGCGCATACAATATTCTTGCGTGGTAATAAAAGTGTACATCAATGGATTGCTTGTTTTACGTTCTGTGATAGAGTGTCCTCTATCCTGTCAGAGGATCATTCACCGCATAACGAGGAAAAAAGGATCGTAGCCATGCAAAAAGACGCGCTGAACAATGTCCACATTGCGAATGAACAGATTTTAATTACGCCGGAAGAGCTGAAAGCGAAATTTCCGCTGACCGCCCAGCAGGAAGCGCAGATCGCCGCTTCGCGCCAGACCATTTCCGACATCATCGCCGGCCGCGATCCGCGCCTGCTGGTGGTTTGCGGTCCCTGTTCGATCCATGACACCGAAGCCGCTCTGGATTACGCTCGTCGCCTGAAAGATCTCTCTGACCAGCTGAAGGATCAGCTCTATATCGTTATGCGCGTCTATTTTGAAAAACCCCGCACCACCGTCGGTTGGAAAGGGTTGATCAACGATCCTTACATGGACAACTCCTTTGATATGGAAGCGGGTCTGCACATTGCGCGCCAGCTGCTGGTGAACCTGGTAGAGATGGGGCTGCCGCTCGCCACCGAAGCGCTCGATCCAAATAGCCCGCAATACCTCGGCGATCTCTTCAGCTGGTCGGCGATTGGCGCGCGCACTACTGAGTCGCAAACGCATCGCGAAATGGCGTCAGGCCTCTCAATGCCGGTCGGCTTCAAGAACGGCACCGACGGCAGCCTCGGCACCGCGATCAACGCCATGCGCGCCGCCGCGATGCCGCACCGTTTCGTTGGCATTAATCAGGCGGGGCAGGTTTGCTTGCTGCAGACGCAGGGCAACCCAGATGGTCACGTTATTCTGCGCGGCGGCAAAGCGCCGAACTACGGTCCGGAAGACGTGGCGCAGTGTGAAAAAGAGATGGTCAAAGCGGGACTGCGCCCGGCCTTGATGATAGATTGCAGCCATGGCAATTCTAACAAAGACTACCGCCGCCAGCCTGGCGTCGCCGAATCGGCGATAGCCCAGATCAAAGATGGCAACCGCTCGATTATTGGCCTGATGCTGGAGAGCCATATTAATGAAGGCAGCCAGTCTTCCGAGCAGCCGCGCAGCGAAATGAAATACGGTGTTTCCGTGACAGATGCCTGCATCAACTGGGAAACCACCGAAACGCTGCTGCGCGAGATGCATCAGGATCTGCAAGAGGTGCTGTCGGCGCGTCTGTCACACGAGGTGTAATGAGCAATGGTGGCTGAACTGACCGCGCTGCGCGATCAAATTGATACTGTCGATAAGGCGCTGCTGGATCTGCTGGCGAAACGCCTGGAGCTGGTGGCTGAAGTTGGCGAAGTAAAGAGCCGCTACGGCTTGCCTATCTACGTACCGGAGCGCGAAGCGTCAATGCTGGCTTCGCGCCGTAAAGAGGCGGAAGCGCTCGGCGTTCCGCCCGATCTGATTGAAGATATCCTGCGCCGCGTGATGCGCGAGTCCTATACCAGCGAGAACGATAAAGGCTTTAAAACCCTTAACCCAGCGCTGCGTCCAGTAGTGATCGTTGGCGGAAAAGGGCAGATGGGCAGCTTGTTTGCGCGCATGCTGACGCTGTCGGGCTACAACGTGAAGACGCTGGATAAAGAGGACTGGGATCGCGCGCCGTCGCTGCTGAGCGATGCCGGCATGGTGATTATCAGCGTGCCGATCCATCTTACGGAGCAGGTGATCGCACAACTGCCGCCGTTGCCGGAAGACTGTATTCTGGTGGATCTGGCCTCGGTCAAGAACCGTCCTTTGCAGGCAATGCTGGCGGCGCATGCGGGCCCGGTGCTGGGTCTGCATCCCATGTTTGGGCCGGACAGCGGCAGTCTGGCGAAACAGGTGGTGGTCTGGTGCGACGGACGCCAGCCTGAAGCCTATCAGTGGTTCCTGGAGCAGATTCAGGTGTGGGGCGCGCGGCTGCATCGCATCAGCGCGGTTGAGCACGACCAGAATATGGCGTTTATACAGGCGCTGCGCCACTTCGCGACCTTCGCCTACGGTCTGCATCTCGCGGAAGAGAACGTCAACCTCGATCAGCTGCTGGCGCTCTCATCGCCGATTTATCGTCTCGAGCTGGCGATGGTGGGACGGCTGTTCGCGCAGGATCCTCAGCTCTATGCGGACATCATTATGTCCTCCGAAAGCAATCTGGCGCTGATTAAACGTTATTACCAGCGCTTTGGCGAAGCTATTAAGCTGCTGGAACAGGGCGATAAGCAGGCATTTATCGCCAGCTTCAACCGCGTCGAACACTGGTTTGGCGATCACGCTAAACGCTTTATGGTTGAAAGCCGTAGCCTGCTGCGCTCCGCTAACGACAGTAGACCGTAAAAAACGGCTCACGCATGCCAGCCCCTGACTCGCAATCAAAAACGGCATCCTTACGGATGCCGTTCAGTTATGCGCTGCGAGGCTCCACCGCGACAACATTCTCGCCAGGATAGCATCCCAGCACTTTCAGCATGCGGGTCAGCCCTTTTAGCTCCTGCAGCGCCTGCTGCATGCTGTCTGACTCAAGATTGCCCTGCACGTCGATATAAAACATCTCTTCCCACGGGTTGCCGTTAATCGGACGCGACTCCAGCTTGCTCATAATCAGGTTATGCTGACGCAGCACCAGCAGCGCTTCCACCAGCGCGCCCGCCTGCTGGCCGGTCGCCATCAGCAGCGTGGTTTTCGCCGGAACCTGATCGGAGACGGCGATGGCCTTACGCGCCAGCACGATAAAGCGAGTATGGTTTTGCTGCTGATTCGCCAGATTGCGCTCCAGAACCTGCAGATGATAGAGCTCGCCGCCTGCCTCGCTGCCCAGCGCCGCCGCTTTCGGTGAGTTCAGCGCCGCGACTTTTTCCATAGCGGCAGCGGTGCTCTCGGTATATTCGATCTTCCAGTGCGGGAAACGACTAATAAACTGGCTGCACTGCTGGAACGGCTGCGGGTGACTATAAACGGTTTCAATCTGCTGCAGATCGGTATCGCCTGTTACCAGCACGCAGTGCTCGATAGGCTGGGTCAGTTCGCCCACAATCGAGAGGCTGGTCTGCTGCAGCAGATCGTAAACGTCGTTGATCGAGCCAGAACTGGTGTTTTCAATCGGCAGCACCGCGTAATCAGCCTGGCCGTTTTCAACCTGACGAATAATATCCTGAAACTTGAGGCAGCCGATCTCTACCATATTGTCGAAGTGGCGCGCGGCATACTGGCGTGCGGCGAGATGGGAATAGGAACCTTTCGGGCCAAGGAAAGCGATGCGCGCCGCCAGCGCATGAGCATGGTTCAGGTTTTTCTGCAGCAGCGCCTGCTGCGTCAGGACGGAATCTTCAATGATTTGCTGAAACAGGCGCGTGATGTAGTGCGCATCCAGCTGATGTTTCTTGCCAAGCACGATCAGGTGCTCCAGCAGCGCACGCTCGCGTTCGATATCGCGAATCGGCCGGTGTGTGGCCAGTTTCGCTTCGGCGACCTTCACAGCCAGCGCGCGACGCTCAGCCAGCAGCGTCAGCAGTTTCTCATCTACGGCGCTGATCTGGTCACGCAGCGCCAGCAAGGGATTATCGGGATTCATAGGGCTCACCTGTAAGCTGTCCAATAAAAAAGCCTCCCGGTTGGGAGGCTTTGTTGTTCGTCTTCGCTTTCGTTTTCACACGACGAATCGCCTCCCAGTCAGGGGAAGGTAAAAAAGAAAGCGAAGAAAAACGGCAGACGTTTCATGGTGATTTCCATTCAAAAGGTGATTTGAGAGTACCCGTACTGATTTAAGGCTGTCAATAAAAAACGCGCCCGCAGGCGCGTTTGCTAAAACTGTATGTATCAGGTGGCCGGCGTGAAATTTTTCACGCTGGTCGCTGCCCGACGGGCTTCAGGCTTATGCTGAACCTTATTCAACTGACGCTCAAGCTTACCGATGAGATCGTTAATCGCCGTATACATATCCTCGTGCTTAGCGCTGGCCACCAGCGTGCCGTTGGGCGTATTGATCGTGGCGTCGGCCACGAATTCTTTCGGCGCTTTAGAGAGAACGATGTGCGGATTTATCAGATGAGCTTGCCATTTTTCCAGCTTGGCGAGACGGTCTTCGACATGGTCGCGGATAGCCGCGGTGATTTCCATTTGTTTGCTGGTAATGTTCAGAATCATAGGTCTACCTCTCTGTCATTTCCGTCTGGGTAGATCCAGCATAACGCGCTGAACAATGAAATGTGTGATTTTGATCACGAAAAAATGTCACTTTTTGTCAATGGCAATGATTTGTGAGAAAGGCTGGGAATGCAGCCGAAATGCCTTGAATCGGTGCGCGGAGAGGCGCATGATTGACGGGTTGCATCAGCGAGGAATTCACAAAATCGTCGATTTTTCGCCCATAAAAAAGCAGCCATTACGGCTGCTTTTTCATTTTTTCGGACTCAGTTTTAGCTGGCGCTATTTGCGGCAATAATTTTCGCCACTTTGTCTGCTTCGGCATTCAGCTGCAGATTGCGATAGGCTTTTTCCATCAGCGGCAGCGCATCGCGCGTGGCCTGCGTATCAGGATAATCGCGCATCATGCCTTCAACGCGGTTAACAACCGCGACATACGCTTCGCGCTTAGTATAGAATTGCGCCACCGACAGCTCATATTTCGCCAGGCGGTCTTTCAGATAGACCAGGCGTTTTTGCGCATCGGCTGCATACTGGCTGTTTGGATAGTTACGCAGCAGCTGCGAGAAGTCGCGGAACGCGTCGCGAGCATGGGTCGGATCGCGATCGGAACGGTCGATGCCGAAGAAGCCCTGCAGCGCAGAGTCGTCCAGCGCCATATCCGTCAGGCCGCGCATATAGATAACGTAATCGATGTTCGGATGGGTCGGGTTAAGACGCATAAAGCGATCTATGGCAGCCTGCGCCAACGGCAAATCGGCGTTTTTGTAGTAGGCATAGATCAAATCAAGCTGTACCTGCTGAGAATAAGGACCAAAAGGATAACGGTTGTCCAGCGCTTCCAGTTGCTTAATCGCCGCTTTAAAGTTACCGTCCTGCAGCTTTTCCTGAGCGGTAGCGTAGATTTCGGAAGGCGGGCTGTCCGGTACTGTGTCCTTTGAGCTGGAACAACCCACAAGGGCCAGGCTCAGTGTGGCAGCAGCCACCAGATATTTCATACGCGTCATGACGAAATGGTTATCCTCAAATTTGTTATGGCGGAAGCTGTCCGTATAGCTCCCGGTAATGACCAGGTACGATAGCACATTATATTAAACGGCATCGCCGTGAAAACCCAACGTTAACGAAGAAGCTGTATATGGCACAACAAGTTCAACTCACCGCAACGGTCTCCGAAGCGCAGCTGGGACAACGCTTAGATCAAACTTTGGCGGAATTGTTCCCCGATTATTCACGCTCGCGCATAAAAGAGTGGATCCTTGACCGGCGCGTCAGCGTTAACGGCGCGATCGTCGATAAACCGAAAGAGAAAGTATTGGGCGGCGAACAGGTCGCTATCGATGCAGAAATCGAAGAAGAGCAGCGCTGGGAAGCGCAAAACATCCCGCTGAACATCGTGTATGAAGATGACGATATTCTGGTGATCAACAAGCCGCGCGATCTGGTGGTGCATCCCGGCGCCGGCAACCCCGACGGCACCGTACTGAATGCGCTGCTTTATCACTATCCCGCCATTGCCGACGTGCCGCGCGCCGGTATCGTGCATCGACTGGATAAAGACACCACCGGGCTAATGGTGGTGGCGAAAACCGTCCCGGCGCAGACCCACCTGGTGGAAACGCTGCAGCTGCGCGAAATCACCCGCGAGTACGAAGCGGTGGCAATTGGAACGATGACGGCGGGCGGCACGGTAAACGAGCCCATCAGCCGTCACTCGACCAAACGCACCCATATGGCCGTGCATCCGATGGGGAAACCGGCGGTAACGCACTACCGTATTATGGAGCACTTCCGCGCCCATACGCGTCTGCGTCTGCGTCTCGAAACCGGCCGTACGCATCAGATTCGCGTGCATATGTCGCACATCAACCATCCGCTGGTGGGCGACCCGCTGTACGGCGGTCGTCCGCGTCCGCCGAAAGGCGCTTCGGACCAGTTCATCGCTACGCTACGCGCGTTCGATCGCCAGGCGCTGCACGCGACCATGCTGCGTCTTTACCATCCGATTACCGGAATCGAGATGGAGTGGCATGCGCCGCTGCCGCAGGACATGGTAGAGCTGATTGAGGTACTGAAAGCGGATACTGAAGAGTTCCGCGATCAGATGGACTGGCTATGAGTTGGGTCCTGCCGGACTGGCCCGCGCCCGCCAGCGTAGGTGCCTGCTCAACGCTACGCGGCGATGGCGCCAGCCTGGCACCCTGGGATGCGTTCAACCTGGGCAGCCATGTCGGTGACGATCCGGCACACGTGGCTGCCAACCGACAGAGCCTGGTAACGCGCGCTGCGTTGCCGGCGATGCCGCACTGGCTTGAGCAGGTTCACGGCACCGATGTGGTTCGACTGCCAGCTGAGCAGACAGAGCCCTTACGGGCGGATGCCTGCATCACGCGCGAAGCGGGCGTGGTGTGCGCGGTGATGACGGCGGATTGTCTGCCGGTGCTGTTCTGCTCTTATGACGGCAGCGAAGTTGCCGCGGCGCATGCCGGCTGGCGCGGCCTGTGCGCGGGGGTGCTGGAAAATACGCTGGCGCGGTTCGCTGCGCCAGCCAGCCAGATACACGCCTGGCTTGGGCCGGCAATCGGTCCTGACGCCTTTGAAGTCGGCAGCGAAGTGCGCGATGCGTTTATGGCGCATGACAACCGTGCTCAGCAGGCCTTTCGTCCGGCGGGCGCTAAGTATTTCGCTGATATCTGGCTGCTTGCGCAGCAGCGGCTGCAGGCGGCGGGCGTCACCTCCGTGAGCATGACGCGCCGCTGCACCTTTCATGAGAGTGGCGATTTTTTCTCCTTCCGACGCGACGGAACCACCGGGCGTATGGCTTCTTTAATTTGGCTGAGATAACCTTACGCCACAAGACGATCCAGTAGCGTATTTTTTGCTCATGATGCAGGTCATTAACCTTGAAAATTTGAGGGATGACCTCATTTTAATCTCCAGTAGCATTTTGACCTGTAATGGGAGGAATCATGCGTCTGGATCGTCTTACCAACAAATTCCAACTGGCCCTTGCCGACGCGCAGTCCCTTGCTCTGGGACACGACAACCAATTTATTGAACCTCTGCATCTGATGAGCGCGCTGCTCAATCAGGAAGGTGGATCCGTTCGTCCGTTATTAGCCTCTGCAGGCGTTGACGTTGCCGCTCTGCGCAACGGCGTCGAGCAGGCTATCAACCGTTTGCCCCAGGTAGAGGGCAGCGAAGGGGATGTTCAACCGTCCGCTGACCTGGTTCGCGTGCTTAACCTGTGCGACAAGCTGGCGCAGAAGCGCGGCGACAATTTTATCTCATCTGAACTCTTTGTTCTGGCTGCCCTCGACTCGCGCGGCTCTTTAGCCGATCTGCTGAAATCGGCCGGTGCGACCACTGACAAGCTAACCAAAGCGATTGAGCAGCTGCGTGGAGGCGACAACGTGAACGATCAAGGGGCTGAAGATCAGCGCCAGGCATTAAAGAAATACACCATCGACCTGACCGAGCGCGCCGAACAGGGCAAGCTCGACCCGGTCATCGGCCGTGACGAAGAGATTCGCCGCACTATTCAGGTGCTGCAGCGCCGCACCAAAAACAATCCGGTGCTGATTGGTGAACCTGGCGTGGGTAAAACCGCCATCGTGGAAGGCCTGGCGCAGCGCATCATTAACGGCGAGGTGCCGGAAGGGCTGAAAGGCCGTCGCGTACTGGCGCTGGATATGGGGGCGCTGGTGGCGGGCGCAAAATACCGCGGCGAGTTTGAAGAGCGTTTAAAAGGCGTACTTAACGATCTGTCGAAGCAGGAAGGCAACGTTATCCTGTTTATCGATGAGCTGCATACTATGGTCGGCGCCGGTAAAGCGGACGGCGCGATGGATGCCGGCAATATGCTGAAGCCGGCGCTGGCGCGCGGCGAGCTGCACTGCGTCGGCGCGACCACGCTGGACGAATATCGGCAGTACATCGAAAAAGATGCCGCGCTGGAGCGCCGTTTCCAGAAAGTCTACGTCGCCGAACCGAGCGTGGAAGATACTATCGCTATTCTGCGCGGTCTGAAAGAGCGCTATGAGCTGCATCACCATGTGCAAATTACCGACCCAGCGATTGTCGCGGCGGCGACACTGTCGCATCGCTACATCGCCGACCGTCAGTTGCCGGATAAAGCCATTGACCTGATCGACGAGGCCGCGTCCAGCATCCGTTTGCAGATCGACTCGAAACCGGAACCGCTCGATCGCCTGGAGCGCCGCATCATTCAGCTGAAGCTGGAGCAGCAGGCGCTGAAGAAAGAGTCGGATGACGCCAGCATTAAGCGTCTAGAAATGCTGGAAAGCGAACTCGACCAGAAAGAGCGCGAATACGCGGAGCTGGAAGAGGAGTGGAAAGCGGAGAAGGCCTCTCTTACCGGCACGCAGAATATCAAGGCGGAACTGGAGCAGGCACGCTTGTCGCTGGAACAGGCGCGTCGCGTGGGCGACCTGGCGCAAATGTCCGAGCTGCAGTATGGCAAGATCCCGGAGCTGGAAAAACAGCTGGCGGCCGCCACGCAGTCTGAAGGTAAGACCATGAAGCTGCTGCGCAACCGCGTTACCGATGTCGAGATCGCTGACGTGCTGGCGCGCTGGACCGGCATTCCCGTGGCGCGCATGATGGAAGGCGAGCGCGATAAGCTGCTGCGTATGGAGCAGGATCTGCACGCGCGCGTTATCGGCCAGAACGAGGCGGTGGAAGCGGTATCGAACGCGATTCGTCGTAGTCGCGCAGGCTTATCTGACCCAAATCGTCCCATCGGTTCGTTCCTGTTCCTTGGCCCGACCGGGGTGGGTAAAACCGAGCTCTGCAAAGCGCTGGCGAATTTCCTCTTCGACAGCGACGACGCTATGGTGCGCATCGACATGTCGGAATTCATGGAAAAACATTCCGTGTCGCGGCTGGTGGGCGCGCCTCCGGGATATGTCGGTTATGAAGAGGGCGGCTATCTGACAGAAGCGGTGCGTCGTCGTCCTTACTCGGTCATTCTGCTGGATGAGGTAGAGAAAGCGCATCCGGATGTGTTTAACATTCTGCTGCAGGTGCTGGACGACGGACGTCTGACGGATGGACAGGGGCGCACCGTCGACTTCCGCAATACCGTTGTAATCATGACGTCGAACCTGGGCTCCGATCTGATTCAGGAACGCTTCGGCGAACTGAACTACGCGGAAATGAAAGATGTGGTGATGAATGTGGTCGGCCATCACTTCCGTCCGGAGTTCGTCAACCGTATCGACGAAGTGGTGGTGTTCCATCCGCTGGGCGAGCAGCATATTGCTTCTATTGCGCAGATTCAGCTGCAGCGTCTGTATAAACGTCTGGATGAACGCGGCTACCAGCTGCATATCTCTGACGAAGCGCTGAAGCTGCTGGGGGAAAACGGCTACGATCCGGTCTATGGCGCGCGTCCTTTGAAACGTGCGATTCAGCAGCAGATCGAAAACCCGCTGGCGCAGCAGATCCTTTCCGGTCAGCTGGTGCCGGGCAAAACTATCGAAATGGACGTCAAAGAGGGCGAAATCGTCGCTCATCAGTAACTGACATCAGCGAAACGGGCCTGCGGGCCCGTTTTTTTATGCTAAAAAGCGCTATTTTGACGCAATTTTCAGCGCATTGCCTGGAAAACAGGCGGTTGGTAAAAAAGTTTAAATTAGCACTTGTCAGCCCGGAAGAACTCCCTATAATGCGCCTCCACTGACACGGCACAACGGCTTACGGAATGCGGTGTTCAGGATATTCGGTTCGCTGAGTCGCCGGATAAAATCCCTGAAAAAAGGGGTTGACTCCGAAGGAGAGTAGCGTAATATACGCCACCTCGCAGCAGCAGGCTCGGCCGCTGACTGCACCGCTCTTTAACAATTTATCAGACAATCTGTGTGGGCACTCGGGAGCAGATATCAAAAGCCTTCGGGCTTAAAAAATATCAAGCCTCACGAGTGGACACATAATGACATTCATTATGACGTTTTACAGATGAGCACCGCTTAACTGGTTTAAGCAAATCAAACTTAAATTGAAGAGTTTGATCATGGCTCAGATTGAACGCTGGCGGCAGGCCTAACACATGCAAGTCGAACGGCAGCACAGAAGAGCTTGCTCTTTGGGTGGCGAGTGGCGGACGGGTGAGTAATGTCTGGGAAACTGCCCGATGGAGGGGGATAACTACTGGAAACGGTAGCTAATACCGCATAACGTCGCAAGACCAAAGTGGGGGACCTTCGGGCCTCACACCATCGGATGTGCCCAGATGGGATTAGCTAGTAGGTGGGGTAACGGCTCACCTAGGCGACGATCCCTAGCTGGTCTGAGAGGATGACCAGCCACACTGGAACTGAGACACGGTCCAGACTCCTACGGGAGGCAGCAGTGGGGAATATTGCACAATGGGCGCAAGCCTGATGCAGCCATGCCGCGTGTATGAAGAAGGCCTTCGGGTTGTAAAGTACTTTCAGCGGGGAGGAAGGCGACGCGGTTAATAACCGCGTCGATTGACGTTACCCGCAGAAGAAGCACCGGCTAACTCCGTGCCAGCAGCCGCGGTAATACGGAGGGTGCAAGCGTTAATCGGAATTACTGGGCGTAAAGCGCACGCAGGCGGTCTGTCAAGTCGGATGTGAAATCCCCGGGCTTAACCTGGGAACTGCATTCGAAACTGGCAGGCTAGAGTCTTGTAGAGGGGGGTAGAATTCCAGGTGTAGCGGTGAAATGCGTAGAGATCTGGAGGAATACCGGTGGCGAAGGCGGCCCCCTGGACAAAGACTGACGCTCAGGTGCGAAAGCGTGGGGAGCAAACAGGATTAGATACCCTGGTAGTCCACGCCGTAAACGATGTCGACTTGGAGGCTGTTCCCCTGAGGAGTGGCTTCCGGAGCTAACGCGTTAAGTCGACCGCCTGGGGAGTACGGCCGCAAGGTTAAAACTCAAATGAATTGACGGGGGCCCGCACAAGCGGTGGAGCATGTGGTTTAATTCGATGCAACGCGAAGAACCTTACCTACTCTTGACATCCAGAGAACTTGGCAGAGATGCCTTGGTGCCTTCGGGAACTCTGAGACAGGTGCTGCATGGCTGTCGTCAGCTCGTGTTGTGAAATGTTGGGTTAAGTCCCGCAACGAGCGCAACCCTTATCCTTTGTTGCCAGCGATTCGGTCGGGAACTCAAAGGAGACTGCCGGTGATAAACCGGAGGAAGGTGGGGATGACGTCAAGTCATCATGGCCCTTACGAGTAGGGCTACACACGTGCTACAATGGCGCATACAAAGAGAAGCGACCTCGCGAGAGCAAGCGGACCTCATAAAGTGCGTCGTAGTCCGGATCGGAGTCTGCAACTCGACTCCGTGAAGTCGGAATCGCTAGTAATCGTGGATCAGAATGCCACGGTGAATACGTTCCCGGGCCTTGTACACACCGCCCGTCACACCATGGGAGTGGGTTGCAAAAGAAGTAGGTAGCTTAACCTTCGGGAGGGCGCTTACCACTTTGTGATTCATGACTGGGGTGAAGTCGTAACAAGGTAACCGTAGGGGAACCTGCGGTTGGATCACCTCCTTACCTGAAGATACTGCCTTTCGAAGTGCTCACACAGATTGTCTGATAGAAAGTAACGAGCAGAAAAACCTCTACAGGCTTGTAGCTCAGGTGGTTAGAGCGCACCCCTGATAAGGGTGAGGTCGGTGGTTCAAGTCCACTCAGGCCTACCAGATTTTCCCTCATGCTGCGTTGTGACGACGGCTCGCATAGTGAACTATGCTTCGCATCGCCACGCCTTGCCTGAGAAAAAATCGCATTCCTCGAACGAAGAATGCCACTCCTGGTATGTAGACGGTCTCTGCAGTAACTGTATGGGGCTATAGCTCAGCTGGGAGAGCGCCTGCCTTGCACGCAGGAGGTCAGCGGTTCGATCCCGCTTAGCTCCACCATACTGTTTTCTGAAATACTTCAGAGCGCGCCGGCGACGGCGGGCTGCGAAGTATTATGCTCTTTAACAATCCGGAACAAGCTGAAAATTGAAACGACGCGTCGCGTTATTCCTCCGTAATAAGGAATAAAGGCAGCGCGTTCGAGTCTCTCAATTAATCACATCCGCGACGTCGCAAGACGCCTGTGGGTTGTGAGGTTAAGCGACTAAGCGTACACGGTGGATGCCCTGGCAGTCAGAGGCGATGAAGGACGTGCTAATCTGCGAAAAGCGCCGGCAAGGTGATATGAACCGCTACAGCCGGCGATGTCCGAATGGGGAAACCCAGTGTGTTTCGACACACTATCGCAACATGAATACATAGTGTTGCGAGGCGAACCGGGGGAACTGAAACATCTAAGTACCCCGAGGAAAAGAAATCAACCGAGATTCCCCCAGTAGCGGCGAGCGAACGGGGAGCAGCCCAGAGCCTGAATCAGCTTGTGTGTTAGTGGAAGCGTCTGGAAAGTCGCAGGGTACAGGGTGACACTCCCGTACACGAAAACACACATTCTGTGAGCTCGATGAGTAGGGCGGGACACGTGGTATCCTGTCTGAATATGGGGGGACCATCCTCCAAGGCTAAATACTCCTGACTGACCGATAGTGAACCAGTACCGTGAGGGAAAGGCGAAAAGAACCCCGGCGAGGGGAGTGAAACAGAACCTGAAACCGTGTACGTACAAGCAGTGGGAGCCTCTTTTATGGGGTGACTGCGTACCTTTTGTATAATGGGTCAGCGACTTATATTCTGTAGCAAGGTTAACCGTATAGGGGAGCCGCAGGGAAACCGAGTCTTAACTGGGCGTTAAGTTGCAGGGTATAGACCCGAAACCCGGTGATCTAGCCATGGGCAGGTTGAAGGTTGGGTAACACTAACTGGAGGACCGAACCGACTAATGTTGAAAAATTAGCGGATGACCTGTGGCTGGGGGTGAAAGGCCAATCAAACCGGGAGATAGCTGGTTCTCCCCGAAAGCTATTTAGGTAGCGCCTCGTGAACTCATCCTCGGGGGTAGAGCACTGTTTCGGCTAGGGGGCCATCCCGGCTTACCAACCCGATGCAAACTGCGAATACCGAGGAATGTTATCACGGGAGACACACGGCGGGTGCTAACGTCCGTCGTGAAGAGGGAAACAACCCAGACCGCCAGCTAAGGTCCCAAAGTCATGGTTAAGTGGGAAACGATGTGGGAAGGCCCAGACAGCCAGGATGTTGGCTTAGAAGCAGCCATCATTTAAAGAAAGCGTAATAGCTCACTGGTCGAGTCGGCCTGCGCGGAAGATGTAACGGGGCTAAACCATGCACCGAAGCTGCGGCAGCGACGCGCAAGCGTTGTTGGGTAGGGGAGCGTTCTGTAAGCCGTCGAAGGTGTGCTGTGAGGCATGCTGGAGGTATCAGAAGTGCGAATGCTGACATAAGTAACGATAAAGCGGGTGAAAAGCCCGCTCGCCGGAAGACCAAGGGTTCCTGTCCAACGTTAATCGGGGCAGGGTGAGTCGACCCCTAAGGCGAGGCCGAAAGGCGTAGTCGATGGGAAACAGGTTAATATTCCTGTACTTGGTGTTGCTGCGAAGGGGGGACGGAGAAGGCTATGTTGGCCGGGCGACGGTTGTCCCGGTTTAAGCGTGTAGGTGTGTGCTCCAGGCAAATCCGGTGCACTTTACACTGAGGCGTGACGACGAGGCACTACGGTGCTGAAGCAACAAATGCCCTGCTTCCAGGAAAAGCCTCTAAGCTCCAGGCAACACGAAATCGTACCCCAAACCGACACAGGTGGTCAGGTAGAGAATACCAAGGCGCTTGAGAGAACTCGGGTGAAGGAACTAGGCAAAATGGTGCCGTAACTTCGGGAGAAGGCACGCTGGCGCGTAGGTGAAGGGACTTGCTCCCGGAGCCGAGGCCAGTCGAAGATACCAGCTGGCTGCAACTGTTTATTAAAAACACAGCACTGTGCAAACACGAAAGTGGACGTATACGGTGTGACGCCTGCCCGGTGCCGGAAGGTTAATTGATGGGGTTATCCGCAAGGAGAAGCTCTTGATCGAAGCCCCGGTAAACGGCGGCCGTAACTATAACGGTCCTAAGGTAGCGAAATTCCTTGTCGGGTAAGTTCCGACCTGCACGAATGGCGTAATGATGGCCAGGCTGTCTCCACCCGAGACTCAGTGAAATTGAAATCGCTGTGAAGATGCAGTGTACCCGCGGCAAGACGGAAAGACCCCGTGAACCTTTACTACAGCTTGACACTGAACACTGGTCCTTGATGTGTAGGATAGGTGGGAGGCTTTGAAGCGTGGACGCCAGTCTGCGTGGAGCCATCCTTGAAATACCACCCTTTAATGGCTGGTGTTCTAACGTAGGCCCGTTACCCGGGCTGCGGACAGTGTCTGGTGGGTAGTTTGACTGGGGCGGTCTCCTCCCAAAGCGTAACGGAGGAGCACGAAGGTTGGCTAATCCTGGTCGGACATCAGGAGGTTAGTGCAATGGCATAAGCCAGCTTGACTGCGAGAGTGACGGCTCGAGCAGGTGCGAAAGCAGGTCATAGTGATCCGGTGGTTCTGAATGGAAGGGCCATCGCTCAACGGATAAAAGGTACTCCGGGGATAACAGGCTGATACCGCCCAAGAGTTCATATCGACGGCGGTGTTTGGCACCTCGATGTCGGCTCATCACATCCTGGGGCTGAAGTAGGTCCCAAGGGTACGGCTGTTCGCCGTTTAAAGTGGTACGCGAGCTGGGTTTAGAACGTCGTGAGACAGTTCGGTCCCTATCTGCCGTGGGCGCTGGAAAACTGAGGGGGGTTGCTCCTAGTACGAGAGGACCGGAGTGAACGCACCGCTGGTGTTCGGGTTGTCATGCCAATGGCACTGCCCGGTAGCTAAGTGCGGAAGAGATAAGTGCTGAAAGCATCTAAGCACGAAACTTGCCCCGAGATGAGTTTTCCCTGAGCACTTGATGCTCCTGAAGGGACGTTGAAGACGACGACGTTGATAGGCCGGGTGTGTAAGCGCAGCGATGCGTTGAGCTAACCGGTACTAATGACCCGTGAGGCTTAACCTTACAACGCCAGAGGCGTTTTGTGAGACGCGAAGATTTTCAGCTTGTTAACGGATAAAGAATTAGCGGGAACGAAAGATTTTGCGCTGAAGCAAGGCGGCAAGCGCGGTAAAGGAAGGAGCATACTGAGGTATGTGACTGACGTTACGAGAGCAGCCAACGCAGCAGCAGCGTAAAAGATTCGTTCCGTGCACAAGAATTTGCCTGGCGGCCTTAGCGCGGCGGTCCCACCTGACCCCATGCCGAACTCAGAAGTGAAACGCCGTAGCGCCGATGGTAGTGTGGGGCCTCCCCATGCGAGAGTAGGGAACTGCCAGGCATCCAACTGCGATAACCCTGACCTCACGGTCAGGGTTTTTTGCTTTTCAGACCAGAAAAAAACACTTTCTCAGTTACACGTGTTACAACTAAACCTCTTGCGCATCACATTTACCGCAGCGCAACCGCGATAACGTTTCGTTGTCCCGAATGAAATGCTTTACTCATTGTTTTAACGCTGCTTATCAGCAAGGAACTTGAGGTAAAGCATGGCAGAATTTAATTCGCGCTCATCCCGAACTGGGGTAGAAGAGTCGGGGATCAGCAAGAAACGCGTCTGGGCGATCGTCGGCGCATCGTCGGGTAATCTGGTCGAATGGTTCGACTTCTACGTCTACTCATTCTTCTCACTCTATTTTGCGCATATCTTTTTTCCTAAAGGCGATACCACCACGCAGCTGCTGCAAACCGCAGGGGTATTCGCTGCAGGGTTTTTAATGCGTCCCATCGGCGGCTGGCTATTTGGCTATATCGGCGATCGGCACGGTCGTAAAAAATCGATGCTTATCTCGGTGTGCATGATGTGCTTCGGCTCGCTGGTCATCGCCTGCCTGCCTGGCTATGGCTCTATCGGCATCGCGGCCCCGGCGATCCTGCTGCTGGCGCGCATGTTTCAGGGACTGTCGGTGGGCGGCGAATATGGCACCAGCGCCACCTATATGAGCGAGGTTGCGCTGGAAGGGCGCAAAGGTTTTTACGCATCCTTCCAGTACGTTACGCTTATCGGCGGCCAGCTGCTGGCAGTGCTGACGGTGGTGGTGCTGCAGTTTATCCTTAGCGAAGAGGATCTACGCAGCTGGGGCTGGCGCATCCCCTTTTTCCTCGGCGCCATCCTGGCGGTTGTAGCTCTCTGGCTGCGCCGATCGCTGCATGAAACCTCAGATAATCAGAGTCGTCATCATAAAGACGCCGGCAGCATTACCGGACTGCTGCGCAACCATACGCGCGCTTTCCTGATGGTGCTGGGTTTCACCGCTGGCGGCTCGCTGAGCTTCTACACCTTTACCACCTACATGCAAAAGTATCTGGTGAACACGGCGGGCATGGATGCGAAAAGCGCCAGCGGCCTGATGACCGCCGCGCTGCTGGTATTTATGCTGATACAGCCGGTTATCGGCGCGCTGTCCGATAAAATTGGCCGTCGGGGTTCGATGCTGATTTTCGGCGCGGGCGCCGCTGTCTGCACCGTTCCCATTCTTACCGCGCTGCAAAGTGTGCAGAGTCCGACCGTCGCCTTCTGCCTGATTATGCTGGCGCTGCTGATAACCAGCTTCTATACCGCTATCAGCGGCATCCTCAAGGCCGAGATGTTTCCGCCTGAGGTGCGTGCGCTTGGCGTCGGCTTATCCTATGCCGTAGCCAATGCGATTTTCGGCGGCTCGGCGGAATATGTCGCGCTGCTGATGAAGCAGCAGGGGATCGAAACCACCTTCTTCTGGTATGTTTCGGCAATGGGCGCGCTGGCGTTTCTGGTGTCGCTGCTGCTGCACAAGCGCGGCAAGGGCATTAAGCTGTAAAGGTTGGCAGGGCCTTCTGGCAGGAGCGATGGCCTGCGGCGACAGACGCCGCAGGCAAAGCATTACAGAATACGGCTAATCAGACGGTCGATACGAATACGGCGCAGACGACGAATCAGCTTGCGCACCTTAGCGGGATAGTCAGAAATGCTTTCCAGATCGCGGAAATGCTTCACTACCTCCGTATGCGTGCGGATCAGCGCCAGCTCTTTTTCACGCTGCTCGGCGAGCTGCTGCAGCGGATCGTGGATCAGCACCGCATTTTCCAGATCGAGACGCCAGGCGCGCGGGTTGAGGTTATTGCCGGTAATCAGCATCCACTCGTCATCGACCCAAATGCCTTTCAGGTGAAAGCTGTTCTCGCCATCCTTCCACAGGCGTACCGCCAGCTGTCCGTTATCGACATAGTACTGTAGACGACTGAGGAAGCGGCGCAGATTGATCTCATAGAGATAGGGCAGCGCGCCGATAATTTTGAACGGCTGCTCAGGCGGAATATAAAAGTCGTTGGCGGTTTTATCGCCGACGATAATCTCCACCTCTTTGCCCTCGCGCAGCAGATGAATAATGCTGCGCACCAGGATGGCCGGCAGGTTGAAGTAAGGGGTACAAATGGTGAGCTTCTGCTCGGTGCAGGGCATCAGGTGAAAAATGGTTTTATTGAGCAGGCTGCGTTTGCCTAGCCCAACCAGCGGGGTAACGGTCAGCTCTTCATTATGGCCATCGCCGGTGAACTGGTAGTTGAAGCCGCGCAGATCCTGGCGGAACTGGCGCGTCTCATTTTTGATTTCCGGGCTGGAGGGACGCTCTTCGCGATCGAGACGGTTGACCGCTTCCGACTGCTTAAGGTTGACGTTAATCCACTCATACATGGTGTCGGCCAACTGCGGGTTGCGAATCAGCTGATAGCGGTCGTAGCGATACTTATCGTGCTGATGCAGGTAAACGTCGTTAATACTGGCGCCGCTGTAGAGTAGCGTATCGTCGATGATAAAGCCTTTCAGATGCAGCACGCCGAGCGCTTCGCGCGTATTGACCGGGATTCCGTAAACCGGAATGGCGATATCCGCATGCTGCGTCGCCATCTCGCAATACCAGTCGGCATTAGTGACGCCGCGCGCCGCGCCGATGCGTCCGCGCTGGGCGCGATGCCAGTCGACCAGAATGCTGACATCCAGCTCAGGTTGCGCGCGTTTCGCCGCATAGAGCGCATCCATTACCGCGCGGCCGGCATCGTCGTTTTCCATGTAGAGCGCGACAATGCAGATACGGTGCTGTGCCGCCGCGATCTTTTCCAGCAGCGTGCGACGGAAGTCGGCTGGCGAGTAGAGCGTTGTCACGTCCGCAGGGGACTGTGACAGCTTCGGCAACTGTGCGAGGTGTTGTTGATGCTTATTGCGTTTGAATTTAGTCAGCATCGCAGTGCGCTTCTTCTCGTTTCATTGCATGGCCTTTTGCCATCAAATCAGGGTCATAACGGTAAATAATAACATCAACCTGGTGCGGTCGGCCATTTTTTACCTTTCTCTACAAGGTTAGCTGATGTCCCTGTGTAAGGGTAAATTGAGGCTGACGATACCTTCATCGAGCTGAACCTCCACCCCAAACCCCAGCTTGCGCGCCAGGGTAATCATGCCGCGGTTATGCGGCATGGTGATCCCGTTGAGCTGCTGCAGGCCATGATCGCGGGTATAGCGGATCATTTTTTCCAGCAGCCGCCGTCCCATGCCGAGCCCTTTTAAATCGGATCGCACCAGTACGGAAAACTCGGCGTCAATGTTGTCGGCGTCGGAAATCGCGCGCGTGACGCCGATAATCTCGCTGCTCTCCTGCTGCTGTCGCACCGCGACGAAGGCCATCTCGCGGTCATAGTCGATCTGCGTCATATTGGCGAGATCCTCATGGGTGAACTCGTTGATCTCGCTAAAGTAACGGTAGTAGAGATCCTCTTTGGTAACCTGTGCGATAAAGGCGCGCAGCAGCGGCTCATCTTCCGGCAGGATAGGGCGGAACAAGCAGCTCTGCCCATCTTTCAGCGTCACCCGCTCTTCAAGCTGCTGCGGATAGGGGCGTATCGCCAGCCGCGCTTCGTTGTCGCCGCTGAACGGCGCCAGATCGAGGGTGACGTCCAGCAGGGTGAATTCGCTGCCCGCCGCCAGCAGCGGATGGATATCGAGCCGCTGGATCTCCGGGCAGTCCACCACCAGGTTAGAGACCTGCACCAGCAGCTGGCTAAGCGCAGGAATATCCAGCGTGTCGAGCCCGCCGCGACTACGGATCTTGCCGCTTTTGATCGCCTGAATCACCAGATAGCGCGCCAGCGTCATATTAAGCGGCGGCAGCGCTACCGCCGCCTGCTTGTCCGCCTGCCACTCTACGCCGCCTTCGCCCAGCAAAATCACCGGACCGAACAGCGCATCCTGCTGCACCACGACGCGCAGCTCCTGCGCCCCGGCGCGGTTCGCCATGCTCTGCACCAGCAGCCCTTCGATGCGCGCCTGCGGCAGCGTCTGTTTTACCCGATCGACGATCGCCTCGGCCGCCTGCTGCACTTCCGCAGCGTTGCGCAGATAGAGCATCACGCCCTGAACCTCTGATTTATGCGCGATATCGGGCGAGCGCAGCTTGAGCGCCACGGGATAGCCGATACGTTCGGCGATAGCGGCCGCATCAAGACTGTCGCTGGCAATCCAGGTCGGCAGCGTCGCCAGCCCGTACGCCTGCAGCACCGGCTGCACCTCATGGGTGTCGAGCGTGGTAACCCCTTTCGCCAGCGCCTGCGACAAGAGCTGATGCGCCTGGGCGCTGTCCTGCGTCAGGCTGGCGGGCAGCGCCGGAGTTTCGCGCAGCTGTTTCTGATTGCGGCGGTACTCCACCTGGTGCATAAACGCCGTGACCGTGCCTTCCGGGGTACGCCAGGTGGGAATGCCCGCCTGAGTAAAGGCACGCCGCGCCGCCTGCGAGGAGAACTCGCCGCACCAGTTAGTCAGTAGCGTTACCTGCTTGCCGCGCGGATGGGCGGCAATGGCCTGAATGATCTGCTGCGCCGATTCGGTGGCGGGCGCTACCGCGCTGGGCGCATGGATAATCATCAGCGCATCGAGCTCATGGCTGCCCAGCAGGATATTCAGGCAGTCGACATAGCGCTGCGGCGTAGCGTCATCTTTCAGGTCGAGCGGATTGCCGCGTCCGACACCTTCCGGCAGCAGCGCCGCCAGCGCCGCCAGCATCTCTTCGCTCAGCACGGCAAGCTTGCCGTTACGCGCATAGAGTTCATCCAGCGCCAGCGCAGCAGGCGCGGCGCCGTTGCTGACGATCATCAGCCTGTCGCCGCGCAGCGGGCGCATATGGCTGAGCGATTCTACGGCGGTGAAGAGTTCGTGAGTATCCTGCACGCGCAGCAGGCCGGCGCGCTGGATCGCCGCATCCCAGGCGGCGTCCAGCCCGCTGTGGGTGCCGAGCAGCGCCTGCGCCTGATGGCTGCGGCCGCTTTTGATCACCAGAATGGGTTTATTACGCGAGGCGCTGCGCGAAGCGGAGACAAAGCGCCGCGCGTCGCTCAGGTGTTCGAGATAGAGCAGAATGGCGCTGGTTTTACCGTCGCGCGCCAGAAAATCGAGCAGATCGTCAACGTCGGTATCCAGGCTGTCGCCCAGCGCGATAAACCAGGAGAAGCCCAGACTGCGCTGCTGCGCCCAGTCGAGAATCGTATTGGAGACCGCCGCCGACTGAGAGATAAAGGCGATGCGTCCTTTTTCAATCGGCACCGGCGAGAAGCTGGCGTTAAGCCCTTGCCAGGGCGCAAGCAGCCCGAGGCTGTTAGGGCCGAGCAGGCGAATCTGCCACTGCGCGGCGCAGCTTTTGAGCTCGTCCAGCTGGCTGGCGGGCGCGGAGAGGATAATACAGGCCTTGCACCCTTTTTCGCCCAGCTGCTGCAGCAGTTCGAGGTTACGTTTCGCATGGGTGCAGATCACCGCCAGGTCGGGCGCGAACGGCAGGCTGTCGATGGTGGGCCAGGCGAGCACGCCGCTGACAGCTTTATATTTGGGCGTCACCGGCAGCACCGGGCCGCTAAAACCGCCCGCCAGCAAATTGCGCATCATAAAGTGACCCGCGCGTCCCGGCCTGTCCGAGGCGCCGATCACCGCAATGGATTTAGGTCGTAACAGCGCTTCCAGTCCGCGTTGGCTCATCCCACTCTCCCGAAGTCGACTGGCATGATTGTAATCGCTTTTAACGCGGTTTGCCGGTCCAGCGATCGCAGGCTGAGAGCCGCACCGGTATTTCCGCCGCGCAGGCGCGCTACAGGCTTTCGGCGATGACGCTCTGATGGGCGGGATGATGCGGTTTGCCCGCCAGGTAGGCGTGGCGGAAATGCTCGAAGTGCTGTCGCAACGCCTGCGCCGCCGCCAGATCGCCCGCCTGCTCCAGCAGCGCCGCGGCCACTTCGGCGGTACAGTGCTGGCCTTCGCCATGGGCTTCGCGCAGGGTATAGCGCGACGGCGCGGTGACGTTGAGCGACATCACCGGCAGCGCATCGAGCCAGGGGCTTTTGCGAAACATTTTGCGCGCTTCGGTCCAGGTGCCGTCGAGCATAATAAACAGCGGCGGCTTGCCGCTCAGCGGCGGCGCGGTCAGCACCTCGCGGCCGGGATCGGCATAGGAGGCGGGAAATACCACCATCGGCTGATAGTCGGGATGCGCGACGGCGCTAAGCAGCGCCGGATCGGGCTCGGTGCGCGACCAGCCGAACGCGTCGGTCTGCGGCAGGATATCGGCAATCAGCCGCCCGGTGTTGCTGGGCTTCATCGGCTCGGTATCGAACATCACCAGGCAAAAGCGGCTGCGCGCGCTTTGCGGCTTAATAGTGGCGCACAGGCAGTTTTTCTGCGGCAGCAAGCAGCGCTGACAGCGCACGACGCGGTTGCCTCGGGCGAGAAAAGGGCGAGTGGCGCGGGCAAGGCGTTGCGCACGCAGGCGAAGAACGGCGTTATCAGTCATGGCTTAGGGAGAAAAGTAAAACGCTAGTGTAATCGAAGCGCGTGCGAAATGAAAAAGGCCAGCGCGGCTGGCCTGAGAATGGGGAGAAAAGGTCCGGAGAGACTTACAGCGATTCATCCAGCCATTCGTTGAAAGGCGCCTTCGGCATCGCGCCGTTCAGCATGTCCACCATCTCGCCTTTTTTAAAGATCATAATGGTCGGAATGCTGCGGATGCGAAAACGCGCGCTCAGCGAAGGTTCCGCTTCGGTGTTCACCTTGATGAAACGCACCTGGCCGCTGCGCTCCTGCGCCACCTCTTTAAACACCGGCGCGAAGTTAACGCAGGGGCCGCACCAGGGCGCCCAGAAATCGACCACTACCGGCAGATCGTCCTGCAGATATTTATCCAGCGTATCGGCGGTCGCGTTTGCGACTTCGCCATTAAACAGATCGCTGCCGCAGCGGCCGCATTTCGCTCCATCGGCGACGCGCTCAGGCGGAACGCGATTGGTTGCCTGACAGGAAGCACATACCGTATTCATAATTACCTCAAAGGGTTTGCAGGTGCCATTCTTGTAAATATTGCCCATTATGAGAAGGTTGCGAACCGCCCTCAAACTGGATTGTCCAATAGGTTCAATAGTTGATAGCTAAGCGCTAATACATCAGGTAATCTGCGCGCTCTCAATGCAGGAGGAACAGATGAACGACGAATTTAAAGGCAAAAGTGGCAAGGTAAAAGTGATGTACGTGCGAGATGAGGGCGAGTCAGGCTCACGCGCGCCGAATCCGCGTACCGGTAAAGGGGGTGGCCGCCCAGCCCGTCAGGAAGATTCTCGTCGTTCTTCTGGCCCAGGCCGCCGCAGCGAAGAGGGCGGCAGCCGCAAGCCGCGCAGCGATGAAGGTAGCCGGGGTTCTCGCCGTGATGAAAGCAGCCGTGGTCCGCGCAGCGATGAAGGCAGCCGTCGTTCTCGCAGCGACGAAGGCAGCCGCAAACCACGCAGCGACGAAGCCTTCTCGCCCTGGCGCACCGTGTCGCGTCCGCCGAGCGAGCGCGCGTCGGTAGAAGAGAAACAGCCGGAGCAGGGTGGCAAAGTCGCTATCGATCCGGAAGTGATCCGTCGTCAGCGTCAGGAAGAGACGCGCGTCTACGGCGAAAACGCCTGTCAGGCGCTGTTCCAGAGCCGCCCCGAAGCGATCGTGCGCGCCTGGTTCGTGCAGAGCGTAACGCCGCGTTTCCGCGAAGCGCTGCGCTGGCTGGCGGCGAACCGCAAAGCCTATCACGTCGTTGAGGATGCCGAGCTGGCGAAGGCCTCCGGCACCGAACACCACGGCGGCGTCTGCTTCATTATCAAAAAACGCATGGGCATGGCGGTCAGCGAGTGGCTGAGCCAGGCCGGTGAGAAAGATTGCGTGCTGGCGCTGGAAGATGTCAGCAACCCGCACAACCTGGGCGGCATTATGCGCAGCTGCGCGCATTTCGGCGTGAAAGGTTTGCTGGTGAACGACGCCTCGCTGCTGGAGTCGGGCGCGGCGGTGCGTACCGCTGAAGGCGGCGCAGAACACGTTCAGGCGATCAGCGGCGAAAGCTTTGCCGCCGGTCTGGAAGCGTTCCGCAAGGCGGGCTATACCATTGTCACCACCTCTAGCCATGAAGGCACGCCGCTGGCGAAAGCCGAGCTGCCGGCGAAGATGGTGCTGGTGCTGGGGCAGGAGAGCGAAGGCCTGTCCGACAGCGCGTTCCAGCAGGGCGATATCAGCCTGTCGATTGGCGGCACTGGCAACGTCGAGAGTCTTAACGTCTCGGTGGCTACCGGCATTCTGCTTGCTGAATGGTGGCGCCAGAACGCATAAAAAAACGGGCCGAAAGGCCCGTTTTTGTTTCTGTGCTTGTGAGGCTTTGCTCTTCTGCCCAGACCACCCACTTTTTCATGTCAGCGCTGTTTACTAACGTCTTAAATCAGTGCGCGCCGCCGCCGCCGCTGCCGGAACCAAACGGCGGGCGGGCAAACCAGATCAGCACCAGCAGAATCAAAAACACGCCGGCCGAGGCCCAGAAGATTTCGTTGGCGGAGATAATCAGCCCCTGGTTGGTGATCTGCTGCGCGATATAGGCCGATGCCTGCTGATGGCTCATCCCCATGCCTTCCAGCTGCGTATACATCTGCTGCGCATTGGGGTTGTAGGGCGTAATCGACTCGGTAAAGGTGCTGTGGTGCATCGATTCCCGGTTAGTCCACATAGTGGTGGTAATCGAAGTGCCGATCGAGCCCGCCAGCGTACGCACGAAGTTCGACAGGCTCGACGCTGCCGCCAGCCGCTCAGGCGCCAGTCCCGAAAGGGTAATGGTAGTGAGCGGCATAAAGAAGCAGGCGACCGCAAAGCCCTGGATAAACTGCGGCCAGGCCGACGCGCCAAAGTCCATCGAGGGTTCGAAGGTATAGGCGCGCCAGTAGAAGCAGACGGCATACATGATAAAGCTGAAGGTCACCAGCCGACGCATATCCAGCTTGTGGGCGAAGCGGCCGATAATCGGCGACAGGATCACCGGAATAATCCCTACCGGCGCGGACGCCAGACCGGCCCAGGTCGCCGTGTAGCCGTATACCTCCTGCAACAACTGCGGCAGCAGAACGATCGAGCCGAAGTAGAGCATATAGGCCAGGCTAATAGAGAGGCAGCCGATGGTGAAGTTGCGCGACTTAAATAGCGCCAGATCGACAATCGGGTGATCGTCGGTTAGCTCCCACACCAGCAGCACCGCCAGCGACACCACGGCGACCACCGTCAGCACCACAATCTCAGTAGAGTTAAACCAGTCGAGCTCCTTACCGCGGTCCAGCATCACCTGCAGACAGCCGATGCCCACCACCAGCAGTACCAGGCCCACCACGTCGATAGGGCGAACCTCGGTGCGGGTTTCGCGGCCGCGCAGCGTCTGCAGCGTCAGCATCACCACCACCGCGCCGATCGGCACGTTGATAAAGAAGATCCAGCCCCAGTGGTAGTTATCGCTGATCCAGCCGCCGAGAATCGGCCCGCAGATGGGCGCAACGATCACCGTCATCGCCCACAGCGAGAGGGCGATGCTGCGCTTGGCAGGCGGATAGTTGCTGAGCAGCAGGCTCTGGGAGAGCGGAATCAGCGGACCTGCCACCACGCCCTGCAGGACGCGGAAGAAAATCAGCATCTCCAGGCTTTCCGACATGCCGCACGCCCAGGAGGCGATAGCGAACAGAATGGTCGCCCAGGTAAAGAGTTTCACCTCGCCGACGCGCTTCGCCAGCCAGCCCGTAATCGGAATGGAGATGGCGTTCGCCACCCCAAACGAGGTAATGACCCATGTGCCCTGCGAGTTGGAGGCGCCCAGATTGCCTGCGATGGTCGGAATCGCCACGTTAGCGATGGTCGAATCCAGCACCTGCATAAAGGTCGCCAACGACAGCGCGATGGTCATCAGGACCAGCGGCGCGCCTTCTAGCGGTTTTTGTGCCATGACAGCCTCCGCGTGATCATCCGGCGTTGGCGCGAACGATATCAGTGATCAGCTGGTTCACCGGCGCCAGATCGATCGCCAGCGCATTGCTGCTATAGGCGGCCTGCTGACGAACGCTGGTGGCGAGGGCGCTGCCGTCTTTACTGGTGGTGTCGACTTTCACCAGCGTCGACAGACCAATACGCAGCGGATGTTTCGCGATATCGTCCTGATTAAGCTCGATACGCACCGGCAGACGCTGAACCACTTTGATCCAGTTGCCGGTGGCGTTCTGCGCAGGCAGCAGCGAGAAGGCGCTGCCGGTGCCCATATCCAGACCGACCACTTTGCCGTGATAGACCACGTCGTCGCCATAGATATCGGCCACCACCGTGGCGTCCTGTCCGATGCGCACGCCAGCCAGCTGCGTCTCTTTGAAGTTAGCGTCGATCCACAGATTGGTGGCGGGCACCACCGCCATCAGCGGCGTGCTGGTGCTGATTTGCGAGCCGACCTGCACGCTGCGGCGCGACACGTAGCCGTCCATCGGGCTGCGAATATCGGTACGCTGCAGCGCCAGCCAGGCGTCGCGCAGTTCCGCGGCGGCCTGTTTTACCGCCGGCTGCTCGTCCAGCGAAGTGTTGAGGATCATCGCCTGGTTGGCGTTGTACTGCTGCACCGCCACGTCGAGCTGCGCTTTCGCGGTCGCCACCGCGTCGCGCGAGTGCTGCAGCTCTTCACGGCCGATCAGGTTAGACGCTCCCAGCGGCTCGCGGCGTTTCAGATCCGCTTCCGCCTGCGCCAGCGCGGTTTGCTGCAGCGCGATGCTCGCCTGATACTGCTTCGCGTTGATCATCAGCTGATGGGTCTGACGCACGCTGGTGGCCAGCGCGGTCTGCGCTTTTTCAAACGCCTGCTCGGCGTCGGTTTTGTCCAGCGAAACCAGCACGTCGCCTTTCTTCACGAAATCGGTATCGTCGAACCAGACTTTATTAACGCTGCCCGACACCTGCGCCATGACCTGCACCTGATTTCCGGCCACGTAAGCGTCGTCTGTTTCCTGAAAATGCCGCAGCACCAGGAACCAGTAAACACCCCAGGCGATGCCAGCCAGCACAAAAAGCAGCGCCAGCAGAATCAGCACTTTTTTACGCGTCTTCTTTTTTTGGGCTGGCTGTTGCGGGCTTTGCGCCTCCGCTGTTGCACTCATCTCTGTCTCCAACTGTTTCATATGCCGGGGCGCGATTGTCCCTTTTCACGGAGCCCGAGTCGAAAAAAGCCAGCGACAAGGCGCTGGCCGGATAAAAGGGGATTAAAATAACGGTTTCGACAGGTGATTGTGTCGCAGTTCTTGCTATTAGCGAGAGAGGGAGGCGATGACCTGGTCTTCGTCCATTTTGTCGAGACGATTGAGCAATTTACGCGTGATGCCTTCCAGCTGCGATTTCTCGTCGTTCGACAGCGAAGACCAGAGATATTGCAGGCTCTGATGCTGAGGCGGCAGCAGCTGACGCAGGAACTCGTTCCCTTTTTCGGTGAGATGCAGATGGAGGCAGCGACGATCGTTATCGCTCTCGCGACGCTCGATCCAGCCGCGCTTCTCCAGCTCATCGGCGATACGCGTGGCGTTGGTGCGCGAAGAACCCAGCGCGGCGCTCAGCTCGGAGGGCTGAATGCTCTGGTTTTCCTGCGCATCCAGCGTAATCAACGCCATGAATAAGGTTTCGTTAATTCCCTGCGCCTTTAACATCTTATTGCGATTTTCCAGCAGCTTTCCCTGCATGTGCATGCACAGACGCGTCAGAATGATTTCGTGCAGCGGGAAATCTTTGTGGCGATTTGCGCGGATGTTAAGCATCTGTTCAATGGGAGTAAACGAACTTTCCATTATAAAAAAACCTCACTAGTTGCAACTAATATAGTAACGATGGTGACAGATTAAGCGTAGTCATTTTTACTCCGCGCAATTGTTCAGAAGATCACACTGTCGTCATCAGGTGGTTCCAGGCCGCTCCCTGACCTTGGGCACGAAACCCTCGTCCACTGCTGCTTATCGCTGCAGGGCACGATATCTAAACGGGAAGAAACTTTTTGTTTGCTAAATAATTTCGCAAGAAAAAATAACTTGTGTGAATAGGTTTGTTGCTAACCATAACAAAACTAACCATTCGTGACCAGACTCAATCACATGTTTGGTATTTTATTTACTTACTAAAGTGGGTTTCGAAGCGGTAACCGCGCCACCAAATCAGCAGGTTGAGCAGCGTCATCACCACGCCAGCGGCGCATACGCCGTACCAGCCGGCGAAGTGAAAGGCGTTGGCGGAGAGCACCGAACCAAACGCGCCACCGATAAAATAGCTGGTCATATAGCCAGCGGTAAGGCGATTGCGCGCCTCGGGCATCTGACTGTAGATCACGCTCTGATTGGTGATATGCACCCCCTGAACCGCCAGGTCGAGCAGCAGAATGCCGACAATTAGCGCGGCCAGAGAGTGCGCGCCCAGCGCGGTCATCCCCCAGGAGGCGAGCATAATCAGCAGGCCCAGCGTGGTGGTTAGCTTGGCTTTGCCCTTATCCGCCAGCGATCCGGCCTGACGCGCCGCCAGCGCGCCCGCCGCGCCGACCAGCCCCAGCAGGCCGATTTCCCCTTCAGAGTAACCGTAAGGCGGCGAGGCGAGCAGAAACGCCATCGACGTCCAGAGCACGCTAAAGTTGGCGAAAGAGAGACAGCCGGTCCAGGCGCGGGTACGAATCACGCGATTGGCCCGATAGAGCTGGAAAATCGATTTCAGCAGCTGCGGATAGTTCAGTGACACCGTGGGCTTAACCTGCGGCAGAAAGCGCCACAGTGCCAGCGCCATCAGCACCATCAGGACGCTGGCGGTCCAGTAAACGGTGCGCCAGCCGCCCAGCTGCGCCAGCGCGCCCGCGACGGTACGCGCCAGCAGAATACCGAGCAGCAGCCCGCTCATTACCGTGCCGACGATTTTGCCGCGCTTCTCCGGCGGCGCCAGCGTCGCGGCAAGCGGCACCAGGATCTGCGCCACCACCGAGAACAGGCCGGTCAGCACCGTGCCCAGCAGCAGCAGCGTAAAAGAGGAGGAGGTGGCGGTCATCACCATGCCGCCCGCCGCCAGCAGGCTCATGCCGACGATCAGGGCGCGGCGCTCAAGCATATCGCCAAGCGGCACCAGCAGCAGCAGACCGCAGGCGTAGCCAAGCTGCGCCGTGGTGACGATAAAGCCCGCCATGCTGACGGAGAGGTTAAAGTTCTGGGCGACGGTATTGAGCAGCGGCTGCACATAGTAGTTGCTGGCTACAGAGAGACCTGTGGCGACAGACATCAGCAACACCAGCGCAGGCGTCAGCGTATGGCGATGAGCATTCATTTATCAGGAGCGCAGAGAGTAATAATCATAATCGGGTAATAGTAACCCAAAAAACTATTTCGCTGATGTGTAATTTGACAGGACGTACCAGTCGGTTCGGCAGAAAGAGAGGGCAGGGAAGGCAGAGGGGCAGCGCATACTGCCCCTGGAGTGAGTCGTGATTTATTTGGCAGCCGCGAGCGCGTCCTGAATCCAGCGATCGAACTGCTGCTGGTGGGCGTGGATCCAGCCGTCGACATGGCGGTTGATATCCGCTTCAGACGCCTGACCGGCATGCATCGCCGCATTTTCCGCATTGATATCGGTAATCGGCAGCTTCATCTCGGCAAACAGCGTCGCCGCCGCCGGGTTCTTCTCCGCCCAGGTTTTATTGGCCACGATATGCATAGTATTGACCGGGAAACCGTAGTTGGCGCCGTTCGGCAGTTTGGTGTCGACCTTGCTCTGCGCGCCCGGCAGCGACGAGAACGGCACCTGCAGCCACACCACGTCGCGGCCCGGCTTCAGCACGTCGCTGAGCCAGTAGGGCGTCCAGGTATAGTAAAGGATCGGCTTGCCCTGCTTAAAGCGCGCCAGGGTATCGGCGACCATCGCCGAGTAGTTGCCCATATTGGCGGTCACGGTATCGCTCAGGCCGAACGCGGCGTTCTGATGATTGATGACCGCTTCGCAGCCCCAGCCGGGCGTGCAGCCGGTCATATCTGCTTTGCCGTCGCCGTTGCTGTCGAACAGCTGCGCGATTTTCGGGTCTTTCAGCTGCGCGATATTGGTGATGTGATACTGCTCGGCGGTCTTCTTGTCGATCAGATAACCCTGCGCCGCGCCGGAGACGTAGGTGCCTGCGCGGTAGAACTTCTTGTCGCCGCCTGCGGCGTTGTACATATCGTCATGCAGCGGCTGCCAGTTGGTGGCGACAAAGGTGAGGTCGCCGGCGGCGATAGAGGTGTAGGCGACGTTATAGTCAATTTCGCTCGGCTTTTCGACGGTATAGCCCAGCTTTTCCAGCGCGCGGCTCACCAGCAGCGTCTGGAAGCCCTCTTCGGCGATGGTGCTCTGCGCGGGCTTAACGGTGATGCCTTTGCCCGGCAGATCGGCGGCAAAAGCCTGGGAAAAGGTGAACGTGGTCAGCACGGCGGCGAGGAGAGGTGCGGTCTTGCGCATAGTTATTCCTTATTGTCGGCGTTGCGAGGCGAGCGGCCGCGACGGGCCGCCCGAAAAAATCAGGATTTGCGGAAAGGGCGCGTCAGCAGCCCAACCGGGCCGGTGTGGCTCCAGTGGCGGCTGCCGCGGCTGCGGCCGTCGCGACCCACGGACTGGGTAAGACGGTCAAGGATAATGGCGAGGATTACGATGCCGACGCCGCCCACGGTGGCCAGTCCCATATCGAGACGGCCGATACCGCGCAGCACCATCTGGCCGAGCCCGCCGACGGCGATCATCGAGGCGATCACCACCATCGACAGCGCCAGCATCAGCGTCTGGTTGACGCCCGCCATAATGGTCGGCATCGCCAGCGGCAGCTGCACTTTAAACAGCATCTGACGCGGGCTGGCGCCGAAGGATTCGCTGGCCTCGATCAGATCGGCAGGCACCTGCTTGATGCCGAGGATCGTCAGGCGCACCATCGGCGGCAGGGCGAAAATAATGGTCACCACTACGCCGGGCACGTTGCCGATGCCGAACAGCATGACGATCGGCACCAGATAAACAAACGCCGGCGTGGTCTGCATCGCGTCCAGCAGCGGCCGGATGATACGGCTCGCACGCTCGCTGCGCGCCAGCCAGATGCCGAGCGGCAGCCCGATGACGATGCAGAACAGCAGCGCGGTCAGCACCAGCGCCAGCGTCACCATCGCCTGCGACCAGGCGCCGATCGCACCGATCAGCACCAGCGAGATCAGCGTCGCGACGCCCATCGCCGGGCTGGCGATCTGCCAGGCGATCAGGGCGAACACCACAATCGCCACCGGCGCGGGCAGGCTCTGCAGCAGTTGCTGAAAGGCGCTCAGGATATAGTCCACCGGCACGCGCACGCCCTGAAACAGCGGACGGAAGTGATTCACCACCCAGTCGATGCCTTCGGTCACCCAGCGATCGAGCGGGATCAGCGTTTTATGAAAGGGATCGAGCAGATTAAAATGCTCCGGCTGCGGCGCAGGCGCGCTGCTCAGCCAGTCGCTGCCGCTGGCGGCGGCATCATGCGTGCCGCCGCCGTCAGGCGTGCCCCAGGCGTCAGCGCCCTGGCTGGCTGGCGCGGCGTGCTGCATGGCGGCATCTCCCGCGCCGGCCCAGGGATCGCTGCTCGCCTGCGCGGCGGCGTCGGTCTGAGACGCGGCGCTCGTGTCCTCCCACGGATTACTGTTCTGTTCACTCATGACGAAGCTCCCTCACGATCTAAAGCGCGTAACAACATGCCTTTGGAAATGATGCCGACGTACTGATCCTCTTCGCCCACTACCGGCACGGCGCAGGGCGCGTGCGCGACGTGGCCGAGCAGATCGTTCAGCGAGGTATCGGAGGGAACGGCGGCCGGTGCGTCGAGCAGGGCGCTATCCAGCCCTTCGCCCGCCGCCAGCGCCGCTTTCAGCGAGTCGGTCGAGACCACGCCGATAAATTTCTGCTTCTCCAGCACATAGCCGAATTCGCGATCTTCATCCTGCAGCAGCTTGATAGCGGAGCGCGGGCCGAAGCCGGGTGCTTTGCGGATCAGCGATCCCGCGCTGCGACGGGCGATATCTTTCGCGCTGAAGACGTGGCTGATATCGACGCCGCGGAAAAAGGTGCGCACATAGTCGTTGGCGGGGTTATTCAGAATTTCGTCCGGCGTGCCGACCTGCACCACTTCGCCGCCCTGCATAATGGCGATGCGGTCGCCGATGCGCATCGCTTCGTCGAGATCGTGGGAAATAAAAATAATGGTGCGCTGGTGTTTCGCCTGCAGCTTCACCAGCTCATCCTGCATTTCGGTGCGGATCAGCGGATCGAGCGCGGAAAAAGCTTCGTCCATCAGCAAAATATCAGGATTGATCGCCAGCGCACGCGCTAATCCCACGCGCTGACGCATACCACCGGAAAGTTCGTCGGGATAAGCGTGGGCATAATTTTCCAGCCCGACCTGACGCAGCGCATCCAGCGCTTTTTCCTGACGTTCTGCCAGCGGCACGCCGGCTAATTCCATGCCGAAGGCGGTATTATTTAGCACGTTCATATGCGGCATCAGCGCAAATGACTGAAATACCATACTGATCTTATTTCTGCGCACTTCGCGCAGTTCGCTGTCGGATATTTTGGCGATATCGACGCCGTCAATAATTACCTGGCCCCGTGTGGGCTCGATCAGACGATTGAGAAGGCGAACCATGGTCGATTTTCCAGAGCCGGAAAGTCCCATGATGACGAATATCTCGCCTTCTTCAATGGCCAGACTGGCGTTTTTGACGCCCAGCGACAAACCGGTTTTCACCAGTATTGTCTCTTTGCTTTCCCCTTTTTCAATATATTTAAACGCGCGGTCGGGATTATCCCCAAATATTTTATAAAGATTTTTTACTTCAAGTTTAATTGCCATGCAGTGATAAAATCCTGGTTAAATTATTTTGAAGTTCAGTTTTCCTGGTGAAATTTAAGCGGGTCATACCGTAACATACTGACACTATCTGACAACCCTGGATGACAATATTCATAGCGAGATAAACGGCGCGATCGGCAGAATTTCCAGTGCTCACAAGGGATGAGGGCAGAATAATTTTTTATCGGCGCGATCCCGATTTATGGCGATTTAGCGTCGTTAGCGGCAAAATTGTCAGAAAAGAACATGCCTGAAAAAGGCAATTAACGTCTCTTTAAAGAGAAATGATGGCGAAATAAAAACGGCGCTTTTGCGAAATAATCGGCGGCCAGCGGGGCGGGAAAAAATAATATTGTCGGGCCGCGACGGGCCCGACGCAGGTCGATTAAAAGTCCCAGTCTTCGTCTTCGGTTTCTACCGCTTTGCCCATCACATAGGAGGAGCCGGAGCCGGAGAAGAAATCGTGGTTTTCGTCGGCGTTGGGCGAAAGAGCGGCGAGAATCGCCGGATTCACGGCGGTGAGTTCCGCCGGGAAAAGCGCCTCATAGCCCAGGTTCATCAGCGCCTTATTGGCGTTATAGTGCAGAAAGGTCTTCACCTCTTCCGCCCAGCCGACGTCGGCGTAGAGCGCCTCGGTATAGGCGACCTCGTTGTCATACAGCGCCAGCAGCAGATCGTAGGCGAACTGCTGCAGCGCCTCTTTACGCGCGTCATCAACCTGCTCCAGCGCTTGCTGATATTTATAGCCGATGTAGTAGCCGTGCACCGCTTCATCGCGGATGATCAGCCGAATGAGATCGGCGGTATTGGTCAGCTTGCCGCGGCTTGACCAGTACATCGGCAGCCAGAAGCCGGAGTAGAAGAGAAATGACTCGAGAAACACGCTGGCGATCTTTTTCTTCAGCGGATCGTCGGCGCGGTAGTGCTGCAGAATAATGCGCGCCTTGTTCTGCAGCGCCTCGTTCTCCTCGCTCCACTGATAGGCGGCGTCGACGTCGCTGGTGTTGCAGAGCGTGGAGAAGATGGAGCTGTAGGAGCGCGCATGCACCGCCTCCATAAAGCTGATATTAGAGAGCACCGCCTCTTCATGCGGTGTCAGCGCGTCCGGCATCAGGCCCGGCGCGCCGATCACGTTTTGAATGGTGTCGAGCAGCGTCAGCCCGGTAAACACCCGAATCGTGAGCTGCTGCTGCTGGCTGTCCAGCGTCTGCCAGGCGGGCAGATCGTTCGACAGCGGCACCTTTTCCGGCAGCCAGAAGTTGCTGGTGAGACGGTTCCACACCTCAAGATCTTTCTCGTCCTGAAGACGGTTCCAGTTAATCGCCTGAATCTGTTGTAGTCGCATAGTTTTCATCACAGGGCGCAGGAAACGCAGCCCTGCACCTCCGTGCCCTGTAGCGCCATCTGGCGCAGTCGAATGTAGTAAAGCGTTTTGATGCCTTTCTTCCAGGCGTAAATCTGCGCTTTGTTGATGTCGCGGGTGGTGACGTCGTCGCGGAAAAAGAGCGTCAGCGACAGGCCCTGATCGACATGCTGCGTCGCTTCGGCATAGGTGTCGATGATCGCTTCCGGCCCGATCTGGTACGCATCCTGATAGAGCGCAAGGTTCTCGTTGGTAAGGAAGGGCGCGGGATAGTAAACGCGTCCGGTTTTGCCCTCTTTACGAATCTCAATGCGCGACACGATCGGGTGGATGCTCGAGGTGGCGTGGTTGATATAGGAGATAGAGCCGGTCGGCGGAATCGCCTGCAGGTTCTGGTTATATAACCCGTGCGCCATCACCGCCTCGCGCAGCGCCTGCCAGTCGGCGCGCGTCGGCAGGGAAATTCCCGCCTCGGCGAACAGCCGCGCCACGCGCTCGGTGCGCGGCAGCCAGTCGCGCTCGACATATTTGTCGAAGTACGTGCCGCTGGCATAGGTCGATTGCTCGAAGCCGTCGAAGCGCTGCCCGCGCTCGCGTGCCAGCTGGTTTGAGGTGCGCAGCGCGTAAAAGGTGACGCAGTAGAAATAGAGGTTAGTAAAGTCGAGCGCTTCTGGCGATCCGTAGGGGATGCCTTCGCGCGCCAGATAACCGTGCAGGTTCATCTGGCCAAGGCCAATCGCGTGCGAACGCTGGTTGCCTTCCGCTACCGACGGCACCGAGCCGATAAAACTCATATCAGAAACGGCGGTCAGTGCGCGCACGGCTACGTCCACGGTACGCGCCAGGTCGCGCGAGTCCATAGCGTGCGCAATATTCAGCGAGCCGAGGTTGCAGGAGATATCCTTGCCGACGCGGCGATAGCTGAGATCCTCGTTGAACTCGCTGGCGCTGTTGACCTGCAAAATCTCCGAGCAGAGGTTGCTCATATTGATGCGGCCAGCGATCGGGTTGCTGCGGTTTATGCTGTCCTCATACATGATGTAGGGATAGCCGGACTCGAACTGGATCTCCGCCAGCGTCTGGAAGAAATCGCGCGGCTGGATCCAGCGCTTACGGATGCGGTCGTCCGCCACCATCTCCTCATACTTTTCGCTGATGCTGATGTCGCCGAACGCCTGGCCGTAAATGCGCTCAACGTCGTAGGGAGAAAAGAGCGCCATCTGGCGGTTCTCTTTCGCCAACTGGAAGGTGATATCGGGGATCACCACGCCAAGCGACAGCGTCTTGATACGGATCTTCTCGTCGGCGTTTTCCCGCTTGGTGTCGAGAAAGCGCAGAATATCGGGATGGTGCGCGTTGAGCCATACCGCGCCCGCGCCCTGACGCGCGCCAAGCTGATTGGCGTAGGAGAAGGCATCCTCCAGCATCTTCATCACCGGAATCACGCCCGAAGACTGGTTCTCGATGCGTTTGATCGGCGCGCCGTTTTCGCGCAGGTTCGAGAGCAGAAGCGCCACGCCGCCGCCGCGCCTGGAGAGCTGCAGCGCGGAATTTACCGCGCGGCCAATCGACTCCATATTGTCTTCGATGCGCAGCAGGAAACAGGAGACCAGCTCGCCGCGCTGCTGTTTGCCGCAGTTAAGGAAGGTCGGCGTCGCAGGCTGGAAACGGCCGCTCAGCATCTCCTCCAGCAGCGATCGCGCCAGCGTCTCGCTGCCCTGCGCCAGCGTCAGCGCCACCATGCAGGCGCGCTGTTCGAAGCTCTCCAGATAGCGTTTGCCGTCGAAGCTCTTTAGCGTATAGCTGGTGTAGCACTTCCACGCGCCGAGAAAGGTTTTAAACTCAAAGCCCCAGGCCGCCGCCTCGTCATGAAAACGGCACAGAAAGTCGAAGTCGTACTGGTTCAGCACCGCCGCTTCGTAATAGCCTTCTTCGACCAGATAGCGCAGGCGCTCCGCCGCGCTGGCGAAAGCGAGCGTATTCGGCGCGACGTGCTGCAGAATGAACTGGCGCGTCGCTTCGCGATCTTTGTCGAACTGGATGCGGCCATCGGCATCATAAAGGTTCAGCATGGCGTTGAGCGCGTGATAGTCGAGCGTTACGCCATTGAGGGTGTCTGTTGTTGCCAAAATTGGGTTACTCCCGCTTTAACCGTGGTGATGTCGTCCGGCGTTCCCATCAGCTCAAAGCGGTAGAGCACGGGAACCTGGCATTTTTGCGCGATGATGTCGCCCGCCAGGCAGTAAGCCTCGCCGAAATTGCGGTTCCCCGCGGCGATCACGCCGCGAATGCCGCGCCGGTTCGATTCATCATTAAGAAAGTGAATAACCTGTCTGGGCACCGCGCCGCGACTGCCGCCGCCGCCATAGCTGGGCACCACCAGAATATAGGGCTGCTGCTGCTGCAGGCGCGCGGCCAGATCGAGCGGAATGCGCCGCGCCGGCAAGCCCAGACGGGTAATAAACCGATGGGTGTTTTCCGACTGGCTGGAGAAGTAGACCAGTGGAAACATGGCGCTACTCTCCCGCCGCCGCAAGCTGGCGCAGACCGGCGATCTTATCCGGACGGAAACCGCTCCAGTGGTCGTTGTCCGCCATCACCACCGGCACCTGACGGTAGCCGAGCGCTTTCAGGCTGTCGGCGGCTTCAGGCTGCGCGTCGAGATTGATCAGCTGATAGGCGATGCCGTGACGATCCATGGCCTGCTTCGTCGCGTTGCACTGGACACAGTTATCTTTAGTGTAAATAATAATGCGCATGATTCGTATTTCCCTTAAGTCATGGGCCACGTGGTGTGATCCGCAGGCGAAGGCCTTTATTCTGGACGGCGTCGCGGCTCGCATCTTGTGTCTGGATGATAGAGAAGATACTAGATATAGCGGTTTAAAAATTCAAGCACACTATATATAGGGTTTCCGGCAAACCATCGGCAAAAAACGGCTAACGCCAGGCGGCATGGGGATCGGGGTAGGGGAAAGAATTTTGTAAAGACATCGAGGCAGGAAAAGGGCGAAAAAAAGCCCCGCTTGCGCGAGGCCTTGAGGGTTCTGACGAGATTAGCGGCGACCGACCAGCAGCGCGCCTAATACCAGGCCGACCGCAGCGCCGATGCCCACGCCGTGCCAGGGTTTATCGTGCACGTAGGCGTCAACCTGATAGCTCGCATCGCGTGCCGCCTGAGAAACGCGTCCATGACCGCCGTTCAGTTTCGCACGCGTCTGCTTCAGCAGCGCCTGCGCCTGACTGCGCGCAGAGTCCACCTCATCTTTCGCTTCGCTGCCGTAAGATTTCAGCAGCGCTTCCAGCGAATCAGCGAGATCGTTCACATCCTGGTTAACATCAATGTCATCGTTTTTAGTGGTTCGATTAAACATTTTTTCGCTCCCTTTGATTTTAAACGTAATACTGAGTGTAGACGATGCACAGATAAACGCATCGGCACATCTGGGGTTTAGGGAAATTCCGAAAGCCGCACGGCGGCGTGCTGTTGTAAGGTTGCGAGGCTTGAAAGAAGAGAGGAGAGAGCATGTATTTACGACCCGATGAGGTAGCGCGCGTTCTGGAGAAGGCGGGATTCGAAGTAGACGAGGTCACGCCCAAAGCTTACGGCTATCGCCGTGGCGACAGCTATGTCTATGTTAATCGCGAAGCCCGTATGGGACGCACGGCGCTGGTGATCCACCCCACGCTAAAAGAGAAGAGTCAGCCGTTCGCCGAACCGGCGTCAGAGATGAAGACCTGCGATCACTACACGCGGTTTCCGCTCTATCTGGCGGGCGAGTCGCAGGAGCACTACGGCATTCCCCACGGATTCAGTTCGCGCATCGCGCTGGAGCGCTATCTGCAAAGCGTCTTCGGCTGACGGCGGCCAGCCCCGTCAGCGCGGGGCACGGCGTCTTTTTTTAGCAAAACCTTATCTTTTATCACGTTGCAATTCCCGGCGGCGACGCGTATAACCCTGCCATATAGATGTTTAGACGTCCATATGGATGAAAAGATGAGCGAGCAGGAAAACCCGTCACGGGATCAATTCAAACGTACGATGAAAACGCGCCATCTGGTGATGCTATCGCTGGGCGGCGTGATCGGCACCGGGCTGTTTTTTAATACCGGCTATATCATTTCCACTACCGGCGCGGCGGGCACGCTGCTCGCCTACCTGATCGGCGCGCTGGTGGTCTGGCTGGTGATGGTCTGCCTCGGCGAGCTGTCGGTGGCGATGCCGGAAACCGGCGCCTTTCACGTCTACGCGGCGCGCTATCTTAGTCCAGCTACCGGCTACACCGTCGCCTGGCTCTACTGGCTCACCTGGACCGTGGCGCTCGGCTCCAGCTTTACCGCCGCGGGCTTCTGCATGCAGTACTGGTTTCCCCAGGTGCCGATATGGATCTGGTGTCTGCTGTTCTGCGTCGCTATCTACTTACTGAATATCATCTCCACGCGCTTCTTCGCCGAAGGGGAATTCTGGTTCTCGCTGATCAAGGTGGTCACCATCATCGCCTTTATCGTGCTGGGCGCGGCGGCGATGTTCGGCTTTATCCCGCTGAAAGACGGCAGCGCCGCGCCGGGACTGGGCAATCTCACCCAGCACGGCTGGCTGCCGCACGGCGTGCTGCCGATTATCATGACTATGGTGGCGGTCAACTTCGCCTTTTCCGGCACCGAGCTGATCGGCATCGCCGCAGGCGAAACCGAAAATCCGCAGAAGGTGCTGCCGCTGGCGATCCGCACCACGGTGGCGCGGCTGATCATCTTCTTTGTCGGCACGGTGCTGGTGCTGGCGGCGCTGATCCTGATGGATCAGGCGGGCATCGTCAAAAGCCCTTTTGTCGTGGTGTTTGAGAAGATCGGTATTCCTTACGCGGCCGATATCGTCAACTTCGTTATTCTTACGGCGATCCTCTCGGCGGCGAACTCCGGACTCTACGCCTCGGGACGCATGCTCTGGTCGCTGGCGAATGAAAAGACGCTGCCGCGCTGCTTCGCCCGCGTCAATAAACGCGGCGTGCCGCAGCTGGCGATCACCGTCAGCATGCTGGGCGGCGTGCTGGCGCTGCTCTCCAGCGTTATCGCGCCGGACACGGTGTTCGTCGCGCTGTCGGCCATCTCCGGCTTCGCGGTGGTCGCCGTCTGGCTCAGCATCTGCGCGTCGCACTACATGTTCCGCCGCCGTCATCTGGCGCAGGGCAGGGCGCTGGGCGAGCTGCTCTACCGCGCGCCGTTCTATCCGCTGACGCCGATACTGGGCTTCGCCCTCTGTCTGCTGGCGTGCGTCGGACTGGCGTTCGACCCTTCGCAGCGCATTGCGCTCTGGTGCGGCATTCCCTTTGTGCTGCTCTGCTATGCGGTTTACGCTGTTACCCATAAAAAATCGCAGGCTGAGGAGGCCAAAGATGCAGCATAATTCTGTGGCGCAGGCGCTGGCTGAAAGCGACATGCTGATTCTGGACGGCGCGCTGGCGACCGAACTTGAGGCGCGCGGCTGCAACCTGGCGGACGCGCTCTGGTCCGCGAAGGTGCTGATGGAAAATCCCGAGCTGATCTATCAGGTGCACTACGACTATTTCGCCGCCGGGGCGCGCGTCGCCATTACCGCCAGCTATCAGGCGACGCCGCAGGGCTTCGCCGCGCGCGGGCTGGACGAGGCGCAGTCGCTGCAGCTCATTGCCCGCAGCGTTGAGCTGGCGCGGCGCGCGCGCGATGACTATCGCGCAGCCAGCGGCAGTCAGGCCGCGCTGCTGGTGGCGGGATCGGTCGGGCCGTACGGCGCCTTTCTCGCCAACGGGGCGGAATATCGCGGCGACTACGCGCTGCCGGAGGAAGAGATGAAGGCGTTTCACCGTCCGCGCGTGCAGGCGCTGCTGGCGGCGGGCGCCGACCTGCTGGCGTGCGAAACGCTGCCCTCGTTTGCCGAAGCGCGGGCGCTGACCGCGCTGCTGGCGGAGTTCCCTGCGGCGCAGGCCTGGTTCTCCTTTACGCTGCGCGACGCGGCGCACATCAGCGACGGCACGCCGCTGCGCGAGGTGGCGGCTTTCCTGCAGGCGCAGCCGCAGATCGTCGCGCTGGGCATCAACTGCGTCGCGCTGGAGCAGGCGACGCCGGCGCTCCAGCAGCTGCAGACGCTGACCAGCAAGCCGCTGGTGGTCTATCCCAACTCCGGCGAGCAGTACGACGCCGCCAGCAAAACCTGGCACTCCGCGCCGTCGGGCTGCACGCTGCGCGACAAGCTGCCCGAGTGGCGCGCCGCCGGCGCACGGCTTATCGGCGGCTGCTGCCGCACCACGCCGCAGGATATCGCGGCGATTGCGCACGGCTGTCAACCGCAATAAAGCGCAGAAAACAGGCGATGATAGGGCGATTAACTACGCAAGGGCGGTTTACACTGCCTTTTCTGACTCTTAAGCGGATCCCTTCATGAAACAGCGACTTCTTATCCTTGCCGCCGCGCTGCTGCTTAGCGGCTGCGCCTCGATTGTCGGCTCGTCGACCCAGGCGGTGCGCATCGACTCGCTGCCGCAGGGCGCGCGCTTTACCGTACAGGATGAGGATGGACGTTCCGTGGCGGAAGGCTATACGCCGCAAACCGTGGAGCTGGCGAAGTCGACCGGCCGCTATTTCGGCAAGAAGCACTATCAGGTGATGCTGGAGAGTCCGGGCTACGTGCCGGTGACGCTGCCGATCGAAGGCAAAGCGAATCTCTGGTATCTGCTGGGCAATATTCCGCTGGGCGGTTTTCCCGGCTGGCTGCTGGTCGACCCCTTTAACGGCGGAATGTACAACCTCCAGCCGGACCATCCGCGGCCCTTCCTTAATCCGGTCGGCGCGCGCGGCTAGCGGCGACTACTGCGCGGTGGGCTTCACCATCGCGCCGCCTGAGCGGAACCTTTCCAGAAACTGATGCTGGAAAATACACATGCGGATGGTGTTGCGATATTCGCCGTTGATAAAGAACTCGTGCTTCAGCACCCCTTCCGTCTCAAATCCCAGCTTGCTGTAGATGTGAATCGCCTTCTCGTTCTCCTGATCGACAATCAGATAGAGCTTGTAGAGATTCAGCACTGAAAAACCGTACTCCATCGCCAGCTTTGCCGCCTGGCTCGCCAGCCCTTTGCCCTGATGTGCCGGATCGATAATGATCTGAAACTCGGCGCGGCGATGCACGTGGTTGATCTCCACCAGCTCTACCAGCCCGGTTTTCTGGCCGTCGTGCTCCACGACGAAGCGGCGCTCGCTCTGATCGTGAATGTGCTTGTTATAGAGATCGGAGAGTTCGACAAAGGCCTCATAAGGCTCTTCGAACCAGTAGCGCATGACGCTGGCGTTGTTATCCAGCTGATGAACGAAGTGCAGATCTTCCCGCTCCAGCGGGCGTAGCTTAACCGTCATGGTCACCTCTTTGCAGATAGATTACGCGCGAGTATAGCGTGCTGGCTCGCGCGCGATCCATCATGCGCCGATCTGCTCGACGATGCGCCCCTGCGCCATGCGCGCGGCGCGGTCGCACATATGGTCGATCACGTCGGGATCGTGGCTGACCAGCACCATGGTCAAACCGTCGTCGCGCTTGAGATCGTTCAGCAGGTTAAGGATCTCCGCCTGCACCGACATATCGAGCGCTGAGGTCGGCTCGTCCAGCAGCAGGATCTTCGGCTCCAGCAGCAGCGCGCGCACGATCGCCACGCGCTGGCGCTGGCCGCCGGAGAGCTGATGCGGATAGCGCTCCGCCAGCGCCGGATCGAGGCCGACGTGGCGAAAGCCCTGATCGATGCGGTCGTCGATGTTGTCGCGGCGCAGCAGCTTCAGCGGCTCCGCCAGGGTGCGGCGCAGGCGGTGGCGCGGATGCAGCGAGGCGTAGGGATCCTGAAACACCATCTGCACGTCGCGGCGCAGCTGGCCGGTAAAGGGCTTGCCCGGCGCGACGTCGCTGCCCGCCAGCGCCATTTTTCCCTGCCAGTGCGGATTTAGCCCGGCCATCACCCACAGCAGCGACGACTTGCCGCAGCCGGAAGGGCCCACCAGGCCGAAGCACTCGCCGGCGTTAACCTGCAGGTCGACCTCGTGCACCACGGTGCGCAGCTCATAGCCCTGCTTGTGCGCGACGCTCAGCCGTTGAAGATTAATCATGATTCGTCTCCAGCGCGGCGCGATCCAGCACCGGCAGCGGCTGGCCGTGGGTCGCTTTGCTCGGACGGCACGACCAGAGCGTGCGCGTATAGGGATGGGTAGCGCGCGGCAGATCGGCGGCGGGCAGCGTATCGAGCACGCGGCCTTTGTACATCACCATCACGCGCTCGCAGTGTTCAGAGACCTGCTGCAGATCGTGGCTGATCAGCAGCAGACCCATATTGCGCGCTTCGACCAGGCGACGGATCAGCGCCAGCACCTGATCGCGCATGGCGTGATCGAGCGCCGAGGTCGGCTCGTCGGCGATCAAAAAGGCGGGATCGGTAATCAGCGCGATCGCCAGCATCACCCGCTGGCCCATGCCGCCGGAGAGCTGATGCGGATAGCGCTGCATCAGCTGGCGCGGCTGCGGCAGGCCCACGGCGTCGAGCATCTCGCACACTTTCTCTTTGCGCTCGCTGCGGCTCAGGCGGCGGTGCAGCAGCAGCGGCTCCTCTACCTGCCAGCCGATGGTGCGCGTCGGGTTAAGCGCATATTTCGGGTCCTGCATCACCATCGCCACCGTATCGCCGCGCAGCGCGCTCCAGGCTTTTTCGCTCAGGCGCAGCGCGTCGTGCCCGGCCACTTCCAGTTTCTGCGCGTGCAGGTGCAGCGCAGGAGAGAGCAGCCCCATCAGCGAGCGCGCGGTCAGCGATTTGCCGGAGCCCGATTCGCCCACCAGCGCCACGCGCTCGCGGCCGATGCAAAAGCTGATGTCGTCCACCAGCAGCGCGTCGTCGCTGCGGATGCTCAGCGACTCGGCGTGAAGTAACAGATCATTTGGCATGGCGGGTATCCAGACGGTCGCGCAGGCCGTCGCCTGTCAGGTTAAAGGCCAGGCTGGCGAACAGAATCGCCGCGCCGGGGGCGGCGGCGACCCACCACTGGTCGAAAATCACTTTGCTGCCTTCCGCTACCATCGAACCCCATTCGGCGGTCGGCGGCTGTACGCCCATGCCGAGGAAGCCCAGGCCGGCGGCGGAAAGAATAATGCCGCCGAGGCTGAGCGCGGCGCGCACCACGGCGGTGGGCAGGCAGAGCGGCAGAATATGGCCGAACATCAGGCGCAGTCCGGTGATGCCCTGCATCCGCGCGGCGGCCAGATAGTCGCTGCGGCGCAGCGCCAGGGTTTCGGCGCGCGCCTGGCGGGCGAAGGGCGGCCAGCTGGTGAGCGCCAGCGCCAGCGCGCCGTTCATCAGGCCGGGACCGAGCATCGCCACCAGCGCCAGCGCGATCACCAGATTTGGCAGCGAAAGAAAGATATCGGTAATGCGCATCAGCACGCGCTCCGTCCAGCCGCCAACATAGCCGGCGGTAATGCCGACCAGCAGGCCGACCGGAATGGTCAGCACCAGGATCAGCGACACCAGCAGCAGCGTCGGGCGCGCGCCGTAGATCACGCGCGACAGCAGATCGCGGCCGAAGCCGTCGGTGCCGAACCAGTGCTGCGCCGACGGCGGCAGCAGGCGCGCCGATATGGTCTGCAGATTGGGATCGACAGGCGCCAGCAGCGGCGCGAACAGGGCGGTCAGCACCAGGATCGCCACCAGGGTCAGGCCGATGGTGAGCGAGGTAACGCGGCGGCGGCGACGGCGCGGCCGCACGGTTTCGAGTTCAGAGAGTTGTTGCGTCATCGGGTTCTCGGATCGGTTAACCAGGTTAGGGCGTCCGCCACGGCGTTAAGCAGTATGAAGCAGGCGCCGATCAGCAGCGTAGAGCCGAGGATGGCCGGTACGTCGGCCGAGAAGAGCGCGTTGGTCATGTAGCGTCCGACGCCTGGCCAGGCGAAAACGGTCTCGGTCAGCACCGAGCCCTCCAGCAGCGTGGCGTAGGAGAGGGCGATCACCGTCACCAGCGTGCCCAGCACGTTAGGGAAAATATGGCGCAGCATAATGCGGCCGCGACCGGCGCCCTTGGCGCGCGCCAGCGTCACATACTCTTTGCTGCTCTCTTCCAGCAGCGCGGCACGCAGCAGACGGGTAATGCCCGCCATCGCCAGCAGGCCGAGGATCACCACCGGCAGCCAGAGGTGGGCGATGGCGTTGCGGAACATCTCCGGATCGCCGGAGAGCCAGCTGTCGATCAGCACGAAGCCGGTTTTCGGCTCCAGCGTATAGACGTAGAGATCGTCAAGCCGTCCCGGACCGGCCGACCAGTGCAGCACGGCGTAAAACAGCAGCAGCCCGAGCAGGCCGAGCCAGAACACCGGCACCGAGTAGCCGAGCAGAGAGACGAAGCGCGCCACGTTGTCGATCACGCTGCCGGGCTTCCAGGCGGCGAGCAGCGCCAGGCTAACGCCGAACAGGGCAGCGAAGATCATCGAGCAGGTCGCCAGCTCGATGGTGGCGGGAAAGGTCTGCATCAGATCGTTCGCCACCGGCTGATTCGTCAGGTGGGAAAGACCGAGATCGCCACGCGCCAGATGTTCGAGGTAGCGCCAGAACTGCACCAGCACCGGCTGATCCAGTCCCAGCTCGTGGCGTACCTGCGCGTAGGTCGCTTCGCTGGCGTGATCGCCGGCGATCTGCTGCACCGGATCCACCGGCGACAGGTGGGAGAGCATAAAGGTAAAGGCCAGCAGCCCAAGCAGCGTCACCAGCAGCGACAGCAGGCTGGTGACCAGCCGCGACAGGCGCGGCCAGAGCTGCCGGGCGAACCCGGCCTCCGAGGCTGACTGCGCCATTATTTGCTGACCTGCGAGTAGTAGACCATGTCAGGGTTGATGCCCTGCACGTAACCTTTCAGGTTGTCGCGCAGCGCGACCAGGTTGCGCGCCTGCAGACCGATGACGTACGGCGAGTTTTTCAGCACCGATTCCTGCATCGCTTTGTAGAGCGCCACGCGCTTCTGCGGATCGCTCTCCGCGGTCGCCGCCAGCACCTGCTTGTTTAGCTCGGGAATATGCCAGTCGGAGCGGTAAGCGATGGTTTTGCTGCCGTCTTCCGGGTTATAGGCGAAAGAGGCGGCGTTGGTGTTGGGATCGAAGTAGTCCGCGCCCCAGGCGTTCAGCGTCGCCTGATACTTATGCGCCTTCACGCTAGTGGAGACTTCCGAACTCAGGCCCGGCTGCACGTTGATCTTCACGCCGCCTTTGGCGAAGCTGCCCTGCAGCGCCTGCGCGATATCGAGGTAGGGCGGCTGATTGCTGGTGGAGAGATCGAAGCTGACGTTGGTCAGGCCCGCTTTCTGCAGAATCGCTTTTGCTTTTTCAGGATCGTAGCTGTAAGGGGTATCGTTGACCGCGCCGAGGAAGCCTTTCGGCAGGAAGGTCTGATGCACGTCGAACTGGCCTTTCAGCAGGTCGTTGGCGATGCCCTTATAGTCGAACAGGTAGCGCGCCGCTTCCCACAGCGCCGGATTCTTCAGGGTCTCGTTGCCGCCGACGTTGAACTGAATGTAGTAGAGCGACGCCATCGGGTAGGCTTCCGTCTTCACGCCCGCTTTGCCTTTCAGCGCGGCGATCTGATCGGCGCCGAGGTTACGCGCGATATCCGCGTCGCCCTGCTCCAGCAGCAGACGGCGCGCCGCCGGCTCCGGCACGTTTTTAATCAGCACGTTTTTCAGCTTCGGCGCGCCGGCCGGCGAGGTCGGGTTAGCGCTCAGCAGCACCACCTGATGCAGCACCACTTTGCGGATCTGATAGGGACCGCTGCCCGCCGAGTTTGTCGCCAGCCAGCCGTTGCCCAGATCGCCGTTCTTCGCGTTCGCCATCACGGTTTTTTCATCGACGATAGAGGAGACCGGCGCGGAGAGCAGGCTCAGCACGTAGGTCGGGCTGACGTTGGCGGTCCAGCTGATCTGCACGTGGTTGTCGTCGACTTTCTTCAGGAAGGTGTCGACGTTCTCTTTGGTCCAGCCGAGCTGCGTCAGAATAAAAGAGGGATCGAGGTTGAGCTTCACCACGCGGCCCAGCGAGAAGATGACATCTTCCGGGCGCAGCGGATTGCCGCTGGAGAATTTAGCGTCTTTGCGCAGTTCGAAGGTCAGGCTGCGGTTATCGCTGCCCGGCTGCCAGCTGCTGGCGAGCGTCGGTTTCAGATCCGTCGGGTTTTGCGGATCGGACTGGACCAGGCGCTGATAGATATTGGTAAAGGCCTGCACGCTGGTCAGTTCAAACCCTTTAGCGGGATCGAAGCTGTCGGCGTCATCGATAGACTGAGCGATCACCAGGGTATCTTTTGGCGTGGCGGCCTGTGCGGCAAAGGCGGCGGTCAGCGAAAGCGCCAACAGAGAAGCAGCGGTTTTTTTCATGGTAATTCCTTGCCTTATAAAGTAGTCACGCGAGTGTACGAGAGGGCTTAAAGGAAGAATAGTCTATTATTGGCTAACCTTATGCAGAAAGGTTATAAGGGTGGCGCTCTGGTTATAAGAGACGCAAAGCGGTGTTAACTAAGTATAGAGAAACAGAACCTCAACGAAGCGTATTTAGCCTTAATTTATTCTTTATCCTTTTTTCGCCGCGCTTATAATAGCGGCAACTTTCTACTGGAGAATTCACTTGGACAGTCATTCGATTTGGTTACTGACACCGGCAAGCTGAATTTCCATGCTGCTTGCCATCCGGCGGGCAGCGATCCTCTTTAATAACGATTGCTCCCTGAAAACGCTATTTATTATAAGGCGATCGTTATGCTGTTTTTCACTCACGCACTTTTTCCTCCACCTCGCTCGCGTAGCTGACCGGCTGCGCCCTGCGCCTGCGTCTTCTCACCGCGTCGACAGATAACTGCGGCGAGCGGTTCGCGCCTGCGGCTTATTCGCCCGTCACGCTACGCACTCCCTTAAATATTTTCTTTGATTACGCACGCCTTACTTCGCGTGCCGGGATTGCTTTGCCTGTTACAGGGAGAACTCACCATGTCCGAATTAAAACTGGAAAGCCAGACGCTGGCGAAAAATAGCCGCCGCGCCGCGCGAAGCGGCGCAAAACATTATTTAATCGAGCAGGAAGCGGATCGCACGGTCGAGGCGACGCTGGCTCACTTGCACAGTCAGGCTGACGGGCTGAGCCAGCAGGAAGCGGAACGCCGTCTGTCGCAGTTCGGCCCTAACGAGGTGGCGCAGGAGAAAGCGCCGCCTGCGCTGCTGCAGCTGCTGATGGCCTTTCATAACCCCTTTATCTACGTGCTGCTGGCGCTGGCGGCGGTGAGCTTTTTCACCGACTACTGGCTGCCGCTGCGCGCCGGGGACGAGGGCGATCTTACCGGCGTCATCATCATCTGCACCATGGTGACGCTGAGCGCGCTGCTGCGTTTCTGGCAGGAGTTTCGCACCAATCGCGCCGCCCAGGCGCTGAAGTCGCTGGTGCGCACCACGGCGACCGTAATGCGCGACGGCGCGCCGCAGGAGATCGCCATGCGCGAGCTGGTGCCCGGCGATATCATACTGCTCAGCGCGGGGGATCTGGTGCCTGCCGATGTGCGTCTGATGCGTTCACGCGATCTCTGCGTAAGTCAGGCGGTGCTGACCGGCGAGTCGCTGCCGGTCGAGAAGGTCGATCTCAGCGCCGAGGTGGCGGCCAAAAGCAGCAGCGGTCGGTCGGCGGGCAAAAGCCTGCTGGAACAGGACAACATCTGCCTGATGGGCGCCAGCGTTTCGGGCGGCAGCGCCTGCGCCGTGGTGGTGGCGACCGGCAGTCAGACCTATTTCGGCTCGCTGGCGAAATCGCTGGTCGGCAGCCGCGCTCAGACCGCGTTTGACCGCGGCGTCAACAGCGTCAGCATGCTGCTGATCCGTTTCATGCTGATTATGGTGCCGGTGGTGCTGTTGATTAACGGCTTCAGCAAAGGCGACTGGACCGACGCCGCGCTGTTCGCGCTGGCCGTCGCCGTGGGGCTAACCCCGGAGATGCTGCCGATGATCGTCAGCTCGAACCTGGCGAAAGGGGCGATGGCGATGGCGCGCCGCAAGGTGATCGTCAAACGCCTTAACGCCATCCAGAACCTCGGCGCGATGGATCTGCTCTGCACCGATAAAACCGGCACGCTGACGCAGGATGAGATCCAGCTGTCGCACGTCCTCAACTGCGACGGCGAAGAGGATGAACGCGTGCTGCTGCTCGGCTGGCTGAACAGCAGCAGCCAGACGGGCGGCAAAAACCCGATGGATCGGGCGGTGGTGCGCGCGGGCGCGCGACGCATCAGCGAGGCGCAGCGCAGCCGCTATCACAAACAGGATGAGCTGCCTTTCGATTTTGCGCGGCGTCGCCTGTCGGTGCTGCTGGAAGATCTGCAGCAGGGCGAATCGCTGCTGGTATGCAAAGGCGCCGTTGAGGAGATGCTCGCCGTATCAACCCGCGTGCGCGTCAACGGCGAATGCGTGCCGCTCTGCGCCGCACGCCGCACGGCGCTGCAAAAGCTGGCTGAAACCTATAACCAGCAGGGCTTCCGCGTGCTGCTGGTGGCGACGCGCGCGGGCGAGATTGCGCTGCCGCTGACGCAGGCGGAGGAGCGCGAGCTGACGCTGGAAGGGATGCTGACCTTCCTCGATCCGCCGAAAGCGAGCGCAGGCGAAGCGATTAAGGCGCTGCGTGCCAGCGGCGTGGCGGTCAAGGTGCTGACCGGCGACAACCCGACGATCACGGCGCGCATCTGCCGCGAAGTGGGGCTGGACGCCAGCGGCATGCTGACCGGCGATGAGATCGAGGCGATGAGCGACATCGAGCTGGCGCAGGCCGCCGAGCGCAGCAGCCTGTTCGCCAGGCTGACGCCGCCGCAGAAAGCGCGTCTGGTGCGGCTGTTCCAGCAGAGCGGCCATACGGTCGGCTTCCTCGGCGACGGCATCAACGACGCCCCGGCGCTGCGCGACGCCGACGTGGGTATTTCGGTCGACAGCGCGGCGGATATCGCCAAAGAGTCCTCCGACATTATTCTGCTGGAGAAAGATCTGCGCGTGCTGGAAGCGGGCGTGCTGAAAGGGCGCGAAACCTTCGGCAATATCATCAAGTACCTGAACATGACCGCCAGCTCTAACTACGGCAACGTCTTTTCCGTGTTGATCGCCAGCGCCTTTATTCCGTTTCTGCCGATGCTGTCGATTCACCTGCTGCTGCAGAACCTGATGTACGACATCTCTCAGCTGGCGCTGCCCTGGGATAAAATGGATCCGGAGTTCCTGCGCAAGCCGCGCAAATGGGACGCCGGCAATATCCGACGCTTTATGCTGTGGATGGGGCCGACCTCGTCGCTGTTCGATATCACCACCTTCGCGCTGATGTGGTACGTCTTCGGCGCGAATCATGCGGGCGCGCAGTCGCTGTTTCAGTCCGGCTGGTTCGTTGAAGGATTGCTGTCGCAGACGCTGGTGGTGCATATGCTGCGCACGCAGAAGATCCCTTTTATTCAGAGCCGCGCGGCGCTGCCGGTGCTGCTGACCACCTTCGCCATTATGGCGCTCGGCATCGCCATTCCCTTCTCGCCGCTCGGCGCGATGGTCGGCCTGGTGCCGCTGCCGCTCGCCTATTTCCCCTGGCTGGCGGCGACGCTGTTCGGCTACTGCCTGGTGGCGCAGGGCATGAAGCGGATCTATATCCGCCGTTTCGGTCAGTGGTTCTAGGAGGGCGAACATGAAAAGAAGAGGACTCGACCGGGCATTTATCAGCGTCGCGCTTATCGCCATCGCGCTGATCCTGCTGACGATGATAGTGCGCTAACTCGCGGGCGGCGAGGCGACTCGCCGCCGTTTTTCTGCTACTTCAGCCGGGCTGTAGATATTTTTGGTATTAATTTTTCCACCTGGCTCTTCTCTTCCAGCGATGCCGCTCTGACCGCCCATCTCTATACAAAATTGTAAAATCCATTAAACAATCCGCCTGAAAATTCATCAGAAGAGAGTTGTCGCTAACCCGAATTTATGGATAATACGCAGCCAGTTTTACTTAAATTAACATAATTTACGATTACTTTACGCGACAGGGACTGTCTGATGCATCTTCGGCACAAATCTATTCCGCTCTCTTTTTCTCTGCTGGCTGGCGCTTTTTTAACCGCGCAGGCCGCTGCCGCCGACGCGTTTCCTGACGCTAACGAACAGATCCGCCAGCAACAACAGCGCCAGCAGGCGCTGGAGCAGCAAATTGAACCGAAGGCACCCGACGTGCGGCTCTCGCCGCCCGCTTCCAGCTTCGGACGCATCGACTTTCCCGCTGAAAAACCCTGTTTTCCCATCGCGCGCGTCGAGCTGCAGGGACAGCAGGCGCTGCCGCACTGGCTGCCGCTGCGTCGCATCGCCAGCCAGGCGCAGGGAAAATGTCTGGGCGCGCAGGGCATTAACCTGCTGATGAGCGCCCTGCAAAACCGGCTGGTGGATCACGGCTATGTCACTACGCGCGTGCTGGCGCCTTCGCAGGATCTCAACAGCGGCGCGCTGCGGCTGGTGATCCTGCCCGGCTACGTGCGGGAGGCGAAGCTGACGCCGGAGAGCGATCGTCATCTCTGGCTCTACAGCGCTTTTCCCGCGCACGCCGGCAACCTGCTTGATTTACGCGATATCGAGCAGGGGCTGGAAAACCTGCAGCGGCTGCCGACCGTGGAGGCCGATATGTCGGTGGTGCCCGGCGAACAGCCAGGCGAAAGCGATATCCAGGTGCGCTGGAAGCAGCAAAAAATGTGGCGTGTCGGCCTGTCGCTGGACGACTCCGGCACCCGCAGCACCGGCCGCTACCTGGGCGGCGTCACGCTGTCGCTCGACAATCCCTTTGCGCTGAGCGATCTCTTTTATCTGTCGGCCACGCACGATCTGCAAGGCCAGGGCGGCAAGGGCAACAAAAACTTCACCGGCCACTACTCGGTGCCGTTCGGCTACTGGATGTTCTCCGTAACGGGCAGCGATTACGACTATCACCAGACGGTCGCCGGCACGAATCAGGATTACCGCTATAGCGGAAAAAGCAAAAGCCTCGATCTGCAGCTCAGCCGCGTGCTGCACCGCAGCGGCTCGCAGAAAACGTCGCTGACCTATGACGTGCTGACGCGCGAAACCCGCAACTATATCAACGACACCGAGGTGCAGGTGCAGCGGCGACAGACCGCCGCCTGGCGTATCGGCCTGCAGCACCGCCACTATATCCGCCAGGCGACGCTGGACGCGGGCGTCAGCTATCAGCGCGGCACGCGCTGGTTCGGCGCTCAGCCTGCGCCGGAGGAGTATTTCGGCGAGGCGACGGCGCTGAGCAAAATCGTGCAGCTTAACGCGCAGTTCAACCTGCCGTTCCGCATCGGCGATCAGCGTTTTCGTTACAACATGCAGTATCTGCGCCAGATGAGCAGCACGCCGCTCACGCCGCAGGAGCAGTTCTCCATCGGCAACCGCTGGACGGTGCGCGGCTTCGACGGCGAGCGCACGCTCAACGCCAGCCGCGGCTGGTATCTGCGCAATGACATCGCCTGGAGCACGCCGCTGCCCGCGCAAGAGCTTTATCTTGGCGTGGACTATGGCGAGGTGAGCGGGGCAGGCAGCGAACTGCTCACCGGCCAGCACCTGGCGGGCGGAGTGGCAGGGCTGCGCGGGCAGGCCTTTAACACCGGCTATGACCTGTTTATCGGCACGCCGCTCTCTAAACCGGACGGCCTGCGCACCAGCGACGTCACGCTCGGCTTCAACCTCAACTGGAGCTACTGAGCATGCGCGCGGGAAACTATGAGATTAAATCGCCGCTGATCCTCGGCGGCGAAGAGAGCGAAGCGGAAGTGCTGGGCGCCGCGGTCTGGCTCTGGATGCACTCGCCGCTGCATCGCGACGCGCCGCTGCACGCGCTGCCGACGCTGCTGCTGCCGATCGTCAAAAGGCAGCAGTACGTGCTGGTCGCCGAAGCGGGCGAGCCGGTTTTTTTCTTTAGCTGGGCCTGGCTGAACGAAGAGGCCGAGGCGCGCTATCTCACGCTGCCTGCGATCCATTTCCCGCCCGAGGACTGGAACAGCGGCGAGCGCATGTGGTGCTGCGACTGGATCGCGCCGTTTGGTCATACCGCGTCGATGAGCCGTCTGGTGCGCCGCGACCTCTTTCCTCACGCCTGCTGGCGGGCGTTAGACCATCGCGGCGAACAGCGCGGCAAGCGCGTGTTGAATTTTCATGGCGCCAGCGTTAACCGCGAGGCGGCAAAAAAGTGGCGACAGGAGCATCCGCTCGCCGTGGCGTTACCGCAAATCTGATAGGGACATTAGATGAACAGAAACCTCTACCGCATTATTTTCAACAAAGCGCGCGGCATGCTGATGGTGGTGGCCGATATTGCCGGTTCAGGCCGCGCAGGCGGCGCACGCGCATCGGGCCTGGGCCGCACGCTCAGCCGACTCATCGGCCGGGTTGGCGCGCTGAGCTTCAGCCTCTGGCTGGCGATGGGCGTCATCCAGCCCGCCAGCGCCGCCATCGTCGCCGATCCGCAGGCGCCGGGCGGTCAGCAGCCGACCATTATCAACAGCGCCAACGGCACGCCGCAGATCAATATTCAGACCCCTTCCGCTGGCGGCGTGTCGCGCAACAGCTATAGCCAATTCGACGTCGGGCAGCAGGGCGCCATTCTCAATAACTCCCACAAAAACGTGCAGACCGAACTGGGCGGCATGGTGAGCGGCAACCCCTGGCTCGCCCGCGGCGAGGCCAAAGTGATCCTCAACGAGGTAAACTCGCGCGATCCCAGCCGCCTGAACGGCTTTGTCGAAGTGGCGGGACAAAAAGCGCAGGTGGTGATCGCTAACCCGTCCGGCATCACCTGCAACGGCTGCGGATTTATCAATGCCAACCGCGCCACGCTCACCACCGGTCAGGCGCAGATGAATAACGGCAACCTCACCGGTTTTAACGTCGAGCGCGGCGAGGTGGCGGTCGAAGGCGCGGGCATGGACAGCTCACGCCAGGACTACACCGACATTATCGCCCGCTCGGTGAAAATTAACGCCAGCGTCTGGGCTAAGGATCTGAACATCACCACCGGACGCAACCAGGTGGATGCGGCGCATCAGCAGGTCGCGAAACAGGGCGACGATGCCGCTTCGCGTCCGCAGGTGGCGCTGGACGTCTCCAGCCTCGGCGGCATGTATGCCGGGAAAATCCGCCTGATCGGCACCGAAGCGGGCGTCGGCGTGCGCAACGCGGGCAACATCGGCGCTCAGGCCGGCGCGGTAACCATCACCGCCGACGGCCGCATCGAAAACAGCGGCAGCATACGCAGCAGCGGCGAGTTGCAGGTCGCCACCAGAGAGGGCCTGAGCAACAGCGGCGCGCTCTTCGCCGGCGGCAGCGCCACGGTCGCCAGCGCGGCAGAGCTGCAAAACAGCGGCTCCGTCGCCGCGCGCAATAACGTTACGCTGCAGGTCGCTCGTCTCAACAGCGCGACGTCGGGCATCCTTGCCGCAGGCGTACAGGATGACGGCAGGCTCGGCGAGTCAGGGGATCTGACGCTCGCGGCCGATGGCGCGCTGAGCGCCCAGGGCGAGAACCTGGCGGGCGGCAGCCTGACCGCGCGCGGCCAGCGTCTGGATCTCAGCGGCAGCCGTACGCAGGGAAAAAACATCACTCTCGAGGCGCGCGACGGCGACATCGCTACGCGCGGCGGCACGCTGGTGGCGCAGCAGCAGCTCGCTGCCCGCACCGGCAAAACGCTGGATAACGACGGCGGCGCGCTGACCGCCAGCAAGCTCGAGCTGCTGGCGCACGATCTCTCCAGCCAGCAGGGCCAGATTACGCAAACCGGCGGCGACGACCTCGCTATCGCGCTGCCGGGCAGCCTGAATAACCGCGGCGGACGCATTGCCAGCAACAGCGGCAGCCTGTCCCTGAACGCCGATACGCTCGATAACCAGTCCGGCGAGATCGCCCATGCCGGCAGCGGCGCGCTGGCCATCGACGCGCGCAGTCTGCAGGGCGAAGGCGGCAAGCTGCTTTCCAACGGTCAGCTCAGCCTGCGCGGCGGCGAGTTTAACCTCGACAAGGGAACGACCTCCGCGCAGCAGATCGACGCCGATGTCGACAGCCTGTCGAACCAGCAGGGCCAGCTGGTGCAGAGCGGCAGCGGCGAGATGCGGCTGCATACGCGCGGCGCCCTGAATAACCAGGGCGGCCAGCTGGCGGGCAACGGCAATATCGACCTCAAAGCTGCGGCGCTGGATAACCGCTCCGGCGCCATCGTCGCCGCACAGCAGGGCAGCCTGACGGCGCAGGTCAGCGGCGTGGTCGACAACCGCCAGGGCGAACTGGCGGCCAGCCGCGACCTCAGGCTGAACGCCGATCGGCTGGACAACAGCCAGGGCCGCGCGTCGGCGGCAACCGGCGCCGCCAGCCTCGCCACGCAGCAGGCGCTGGCGAATCAGGCGGGCCGTATTGAGGCGAAGGGCGATCTGACCCTCAGCGCCGCCGGTCTGGACAATCAGGAGGGTACGCTGCTGGGCGATAACCTTCAGCTGGGGCTGGGCCAGCGCGCGCTGGATAACCAGCGCGGCGTCATCGCCGCGTCAGGCGCGCTGCGCAGCGACAGCGGTGCGCTCAACAACGACGGCGGGCTGCTGCAGGCGGGCGGCGATCTGCTGCTCGACACGCACGGCGCGCGCCTGAGCAATCAGCTGAGCGGCGACAGCGGCGGCATCCTGAGTGCCGGCGCGCTGACGCTGCGCAGCGGCGAGCTGGATAACCGCCAGGGGATGCTGGCGGGCGGCGGCGCTGCCCAGCTAACCACGCAGGCGCTGAACAACAGCGGCGGCACGCTGGTGGGCAAACAGCAGCTGCGGATTGAGAGCGACGGCGCGCTGACCAACGACGCGGGCCTGTTGCAGTCGGGCGGCGACGCCCGTATCGACACGCACGGCTATGCGCTGAGCAACCGCGACAGCGGCAGCAAAGGCGGCATCAGCAGCCTGGGCGCGCTTACGCTTAACGCCGGGGCGATCGACAACCAGCAGGGCTTTATCGCCAGCCAGGGCGATCTCCAGCTAGACGGCGCACAGCTGGATAACCAGCGCGGCACGCTCGCCTCGCAGGCGGCGCTTTCCGCCGCTGCGGCGAGCGTCAGCAACCAGAGCGGCGCCATCAAGGCGGGCCAGGGGCTAACGCTGGAGGCTGCGCAGCGGCTCGATAACCAGGGCGGCACGATCGGCGCGGGTAAGGCGCTGCGCGTCACGGCCGGCGAGCTGCTTAACGGCCAGGGCGTGCTGGCGAGCGGCGACACAGGTAGCCTGAGCGTCGACGCGCTGGATAACCGCGGCGGGCAGCTGGCGGCGCAGCAGGCGCTGACGCTGCGCGGCGGCACGCTCGACAACAGCGACGGCGGTCTTATCCAGAGCGGCGATGGTCTCGATATCGGCGTAGATACGCTGCTAAACCAGAACAGCGGCGAGAAAGGCGGGCTGACCAGCCAGGGCGAGATGCTGATCCGCGCCGGGCGGATGGAGAACGCGCAGGGGCTGGCCCTGAGCGGAAAAGCCTTGCAGCTGGCGGCGGGCAGCCTGAATAATGCAGCTGGTACGCTGGTAGCGCAGGATCAGCTTCGCCTGGACATCGCATCGCCGCAGGACGCGCTGCGCCTCAACACCACATCAATGCTAAACGCGCTGCGTCTCGATACCGCATCGGCGCTGAATAACCGGGCAGGCCTGCTGCAGGGCGGTAGCGTGCTCGTCGACAGCCACGGCCAGGGCGTCGACAACCAGAACGGCACCCTCTACAGCCTGGGCGATCTCAGCCTGCAAGGCGGCGATATCGACAATCAGGGCGGCACGCTGGGCGCGAAAGGCGACCTCAGCCAGCAAAGCGGCGAGCTGGATAACCGCAATGGCGGGCGCGTGGTGAGCGAGCAGGCGGCCAGCCTCACCACCGCGCATCTGGATAACCGCGGCGGGCAGATCCAGAGCGTCGGCGATCTGCTGCTGTCGAGCGCGCAGGGCGTTATTGATAACGCCGCTGGCCTTATCCGCAGCGGCGCGACCGCCGTGATCAACGCGCTGCAGCTCAATAATCAGGATACCCAGGGCGCGCAGCAGGGCATCGAAGCGGCAAGCCTCAACGTCACCAGCGACAGCATCGCCAACCAGCGCGGCACGCTGCTGGCCGACCGGCAGCTGACCATCAACAGCCGGGGCAGCGTCGACAACAGCCAGGGCGAACTCTCTGCCGGAGAGGATCTTTTGCTGCAGGGCGACGGCCTGGCGCTGACCAACAGCGCGGGCGGCGTCAAGGCGGGCCGATCGCTGACGATCCGTGCCGATCGCATCGGCGGCGACGGCCAGATCCTCTCCCGCGGCGATATCACGCTGGTCAGCCAGCAGAGCCTGAACAACAGCGGCGAGATGATCGCCAACGGCAGCTTCAACTTCACCACGCCGGGCGACGTCGTCAACAGCGGCAAACTGCTGGCGGGCGGCAAGCTGGATCTGCGCGCCAGCAATCTGCTGAACGCCGCCAGCGGCGAAATCAATGCCGGGCAGGACTGGCTGACCCTTAACGGGCAGCTCACCAACTACGGCCTGATCGACGGCAAGCAGACGCTGCTCAAAGCCGGCACCTTAACCAACATCGGCAGCGGCCGGATTTACGGCGATACGGTCGGCGTGCAGGCCGGCACCTTCAATAACCTGGCGGAAAACGGCACCGCCGCCACGCTGGCGGGGCGCGAGCGGGTCGATATCGGCGTTCAGACGCTGAACAACCGCGATCATGGCCTGATCTACAGCGCGGGGGATATGGCGCTGGGCGGGCAGCTGGACGCCAGCGGGCTGGCGACCGGCAGGGCCGACACCCTTAACAACCACAGCGCCACCATCGAGTCGGCGGGCGATATGCAGATCGACGCCGGGCAGATCAATAACGTCAACGACCATTTCAGCACCGAGCTGGCGACCGTTTCCACTGAGGCGATCACCGAGTATCAGCAGTCGGGCGACACCGTGCGCTGGAAAGCGGGCGAGCCGGGCGTGTTTGTCGACCGCAACTCCGCCGACTCGCTGCGGAACCTCAACACGCCGGGCAAAACCGGCAGCAACCACGACCGCTTCACCCAGTATGACTACACCCGCACGGTGCAGGAGACGCAGATCGCCGAAAGCGATCCGGCGAAGATCATCGCGGGCGGCAATATGACGGTGAACGCCGATAAGGTGTTCAACGATAAGAGCCAAATCATAGCGGGCAACACGCTGACGATGAACGCGGGCGAGGTTGAAAACGTCGAGGTGGCGGGCCAGCGCATCACCACCGACGACGGTAAAGTCACCAGCTACTACCGCATCCGCCATAAAGGCGGCGACAGCCAGGGCAAAAAACAGTCAGCCTATACGCCGCCGGAGGTGATTGAGACGATTGCGCTGAAGCCAGGCCAGCTGGTCGATCACGGCGACATTAGCGGCACGCCAGTCTCGCTGGCGCCGCAGAGCGCGCAGGGCACCGACGCGGCGATCGGCCATACCGGCGACGTCAGCGCCGCCGTGGCGGGCAGCGCGCTTACGCCTGACTGGCAGGCGGTCGATAGCGGTGCGCTGCCCGCTATCACCGTCGCCGCCCTGAAGCCGGGGCAGCGTTTTGAAGTCCCCAGCAGCGTCGCGCCGCAGCAGGGCGAAGCGGCGCGCGTGGTGCGCATCGTCGGGCCGGATACGCGCCTGCCGGACAACAGCCTGTTTAAAACCAATCCGTCGCCCGGCGGCAAATACCTGGTGGAGACCGATCCGCGCTTTACCCAGGAGAAGCAGTGGCTGAGCAGCGACTATATGCAGGAGAGGCTGACGCAGAACAGCGACAACGTCCTGAAGCGCCTGGGCGACGGCTACTACGAGCAGCGTTTGATCCGGGAACAGGTGATTAACCTGACGGGGCAGCGCTATCTGGACGGCTACAGCAACGACGAAGACCAGTACAAGGCGCTGATGAACAACGCCATCGACTTCAGTCAGGAATACCACCTGACGCTCGGCGTGGCGCTGACGCCGCAGCAGATGGCGCTGCTGACCAAAGATATCGTCTGGCTGGTGAACGCGCAGGTCAGGCTGCCGGATGGTTCCACCCAGACGGTGCTGGTGCCGCAGGTTTACGCGCGCGTTCAGCCTGGCGATGTCGACGGCAGCGGCGCGCTGATTGCGGGCCGCAACCTCAACCTCAACCTGGGCGGCGGCCTGTTCAACAGCGGCACGCTGGCCGGACGCGAAGTGGTGAAGCTGAGCGCCGACAACATCACTAACCTGGCGGGCACCATCAAGGGCGCCAGCGTCGATCTCGCTGCCCGCACTGATATCAACAACATCGGCGGCGTGATCCAGGGCACCGACTCGCTGCTGGCCAGCGCCGGACGGGATATCAACGCCATCAGCACCACGCGCAGCGTTGAGAGCCGCAGCGGCGACAACAGCTTTGCGCGCACCACCGTCGACAGCGTGGCGGGCATGTACGTGCAGGGCGACGACGGCAGGCTGATCCTGCAGGCGGGACGCGATATCAACCTGACGGCGGCGCAGGTGGTCAACAGCGGCAAGTCAAGCCAGACGGTGCTTCATGCGGGCCGCGACCTCAGCCTTAATACCGTCACCACCGCAAGCCGCGACGATATCGTCTGGGACGGCGACAACAGTCTGAAGCAGGGCAATACGCAGGAGATCGGCAGCGAAGTGGTGGGCAAAGGCGATGTCTCGCTGCTGGCAGGCAACGATCTTAAGGCGCGCGCCGCCACCCTGTCGGCCGACCTCGCGCTGGCGCTGACCGCCGGACAGGATGTTACGCTGACGAATGGTGAGAACACCCAGGATCTGGACGAGCGGCATAAGGTGACCGGCAGCAGCGGCTGGCTGTCGAAGAGCACCACCACCACGCGTGACCAGATTGCGCGCCAGACGGCGCAGGGCAGCGCGCTGAGCGGCGACAGCGTCACGGTTGCGGCAGGCAACGACCTGCGCGTGCAGGGCAGCCAGATCGCGGGCACGCGCGACGTCGCGCTGCAGGCGGGCAACGATCTCAGCGTGGCGGGCGCGACGGAGCGCAACAGCGAACAGCATCTGGCGCAGGAGAAAAAGAGCGGCCTGTCGGGCACCGGTCGCATCGGCTTCAGTTACGGCACGCAGAGCCTGAAAACTACCGACACGGCGCAGGATGTGACGAACCAGGGCAGCACCGTCGGCAGCGTGAACGGCAACGTGACGCTGGAGGCGGGCAACCGTCTGGACGTGAACGGCTCCGAGCTTATCGCCGGCAAAAACCTGACGCTGGACGGGCGCGACGTCAGCGTCACCGCGGCGGAGAACCAGAGCAGCCAGACCCATAAGGTGGAGCAGAAAACCTCCGGCCTGACGCTGGCGCTCTCCGGCACGGTGGGCAGCGCGCTCAATACGGCGGCGCAGACGGTGCAGGAGGCGAAGTCCGCCGACAGCGGACGGCTGGCGGCGCTGCAGGGCACCAAAGCCGCGCTCAGCGGCGTGCAGGCGACGCAGGCCGCGCGCCTGGCGGCGGCGCAGGGCAACAGCCCGGAGAACAACAACGCCATCGGGGTCAGCCTCTCTTACGGCAGCCAGTCCTCTACCTCCACGCAGCGCAGCGAGCAGCGCACCGCCCAGGGCAGCAGCCTGACGGCGGGGGACAACCTGAGCGTGGTGGCGCGCGGCAGCGGCGTGAAAGGCGCCGACGGCGACCTGACGGTGCAGGGCAGCCAGCTGCAGGCCGGCAAGGATGTGCTGCTGTCGGCGAACCGGGACCTGAACCTGCTGTCGGCCGCCAATACCTCCTCGCTGGAGGGGAAAAACGAGAGCCACGGCGGCAGCCTGGGCGTGGGCATCGGCGCGGGCCAGGGCGGCATGGGCATCAGCGTCTCCGCCAGCGTCAACAAGGGCAAAGGCAGCGAGCAGGGCAGCGGCGTCACCCATACCGAGACCCAGGTAAGCGCGGGCAGCCAGGTAACGATGGTGAGCGGGCGCGACACCCTGCTGCAGGGCGCGCAGGTGAGCGGCGAGAAGGTGAAGGCGGAGGTGGGCCGCAACCTGACGCTGGCGAGCGAGCAGGACAGCGACCGCTACGACTCGAAGCAGCAGAGCGCCAGCGCGGGCGGCAGCTTTACCTTCGGCTCAATGACTGGCTCGGCCAGCATTAACGCCTCGCGCGACAGGATGCACAGCACCTGGCAGAGCGTGGAGGAGCAGACCGGCATCTTCGCGGGCAAAGGCGGCTTTGACGTGAGCGTCGGAGAGCACACGCAGCTGGACGGGGCGGTAATCGGCTCGACCGCGGCGGCGGATAAAAACCGGCTGGAGACGGGGACGCTGGGCTGGGATGACATTGAGAACCACGCGGACTATAAGGTAGAGCACCAGAGCGCGGGCATCAGCACGGGCGGCAGCATCGCCGGTCAGTTTGCCGGAAACATGGCGAACGGGCTGCTGGTGGGGGCGAACCACAGCGGCAGCGACAGCTCGGTGACGAAGGCGGCGATGAGCGAGGGCGCGATAGTTATCCGCGACCGGGATAACCAGACGCAGGACGTGAGCGGGCTGAGCCGGGACGTGGAGCACGCCAACCAGACGCTCTCGCCGATATTCGACAAGGAGAAGGAGCAGAACCGGCTGCAGGAGGCGCAGCTGATTGGTGAGATTGGCAACCAGGCGGCGGATATTGCCCGGACGGAGGGGCAGATACGGGCCACGAACGCCGGTAAGGCGGAGCTGGCGGCGAAAAATATCAAAGAGCCGGGCGAAGGCGCGTCGAAGGAAGAGTGGGCAAGGTACAACGAGAAGCTGACGGCGACGGACAGCTATAAGGCGGCGCAGCAGCAGTGGGGAACGGGCAGCGCCATCCAGCAGGGCATTCAGGCGGCGACGGCGGCGGTGCAGGGTCTGGCGGGCGGCAACCTGGCGCAGGCGGCCAGCGGGGCGGCGGCGCCTTACCTGGCGGAGGTCATCCACGACATGACCACCACAAAGGATGCGAACGGCAAAGAGGTGGTGAACGTTGAGGCGAACCTGATGGCGCACGCGGTGGTGGGCGCGGTAACGGCTTACGCGGCGGGCAACAGCGCGCTGGCGGGCGCCTCGGGCGCGGCGATGGGCGAGTATATTGCGCAGCAGATGTATCCGGGGGTTAAGCGTGAGGACCTGACGGAAGAGCAGCGCCAGACGATAAGCGCGCTGGGCACGCTGGCGGCCGGGCTGGCGGGCGGCGTGACGGGTGACAGCACGGCCGGCGCGGTGGCCGGGGCGCAGGCGGGAAGGAATGCGGTTGAAAATAACTGGCTGAGTGTTGAAGAAGCAGACAGGAAAGCGGTTCTGGAACGTAAAGAACGAGCCGGGACGATTACGGCGGATGAAAAAAATGAACTAAGCACAATCAACCAGACAGATAAAGCGCGTAATCAGGCGATCAAAGCCGTCTGTACCGAGGGAAATAAAGGTGGTCAGGCCTGTGGGGCGTTGGTTGGCCCGGCGCAGGAAGCTTTGAAAAAGTATGGTGAAAACGTTACTTATTCGCTGATTTATAAAGATCTGTATCCGCAGGATGCGGCGAATCTTGCAGCTATACTTCAGGGGCTGGATGCGGGAGGTATCAACCGCGACCGAGCAGTAACGGCAATAGCACAGGCTTCTGGGGTAAGCTGGGAAAAAGCAGCAAGTCGATATGATACTGCCATGCAGACTCAAGAGCTGGTTGCCGCTCTGGCTGGTTCTTATGGGCTCAAAAGTGTAATTAAGGAACCGACAAAAGAGAGTGCAGTTAAACAACAATCTCAGCCTTCAGCCGGAAGAACGGCAGAGCCGAATAGGATTGCTGCTGATGAGGAAGCTTCAGGGTGGTCGCAATACGATAAATATCGGAACGAAAGCGGAGACTGGAACTGGCCTGCAAAGTTAGGTTTTGCTGAAGAGCCAATTAAAACGACGCTTCCTGTAGGCACTCGTTTGGATAGGTATGGGAAGACAAATGGTTCTTTCCTGGCACCACAGGGTACGCCGCAGGAACAGCGTGCTTTAGCACCTGGCTCCTTAGCGGATCAGTACCATGAATACGTTGTCATCAAACCGTTACCTGTTATGCAAGGGAAAATAGCTCCTGCCTTTGGTGAGCCTGGCGGAGGTGTCCAGATCCTGCCTAATATGCAGGAACGAGTAAACGTACAATGGTTGTTAGACAACAAATACATTGAGAAGGTTAATTAAAATGCTGTTGAGTATTGATGATCTTCAGAAAAAAGTAGATGGACTAGTTTCGATATTAGGTTTTCCAGTTCACTCTATAAACCTTTGTTCAGCACCTATTGGTGATGGGACGCCTTATATTTCATTTGAGAATGGCATTTATAACTATATCTATTCCGAGAGGGGTGTTGAGTTCTCCAGAAGGATTACAGATTCAACAGATGAGTTACTTTATTGGATTATGTATGATTTTGTACATGCTGTGGCAGTAGAATACGAATTAAATAATCGGATTCCTGGTAAAGATTGTAGGCGTATTTATTTTCCAAAGATTATCGAGCTTATGAGCAAAATCAACATCGACTGGGGAATAAAATCTCGAAAACACTTGGAAGACGTTCTTGCTGACAGCCCTTACGACGATAGTATCTACTTATAAATCAACCCAATTAATCCCAGCCACCCGGCTGGGATTTTAATGTTAGCAGTCAGTTATTACCCTTCACCTTCTGGCGGAGGGAGCAACTGTTGCGACCCAGAGATCACCTCTTTCTTCTGCACGTTAATAAAGCCAAGCACTTCCAGCCAGCGCCCTTGATGGGGAGCTGTGGCAGTGGGTTAGCTTGGCCTGTATCAGGCCGGTATACCACTTTTTAATAATGTGCTTACAATTCACTGGCTGCGGTTATGGGTCTGAGTGTCTCTGGTATTTTCGGCCGCAACCTGACGCTGGCGAGCGAGCAGGACAGCGACCGCTACGACTCGAAGCAGCAGAGCGCCAGCGCGGGCGGCAGCTTTACCTTCGGCTCAATGACTGGCTCGGCCAGCATTAACGCCTCGCGCGACAGGATGCACAGCACCTGGCAGAGCGTGGAGGAGCAGACCGGCATCTTCGCGGGCAAAGGCGGCTTTGACGTGAGCGTCGGAGAGCACACGCAGCTGGACGGGGCGGTAATCGGCTCGACCGCGGCGGCGGATAAAAACCGGCTGGAGACGGGGACGCTGGGCTGGGATGACATTGAGAACCACGCGGACTATAAGGTAGAGCACCAGAGCGCGGGCATCAGCACGGGCGGCAGCATCGCCGGTCAGTTTGCCGGAAACATGGCGAACGGGCTGCTGGTGGGGGCGAACCACAGCGGCAGCGACAGCTCGGTGACGAAGGCGGCGATGAGCGAGGGCGCGATAGTTATCCGCGACCGGGATAACCAGACGCAGGACGTGAGCGGGCTGAGCCGGGACGTGGAGCACGCCAACCAGACGCTCTCGCCGATATTCGACAAGGAGAAGGAGCAGAACCGGCTGCAGGAGGCGCAGCTGATTGGTGAGATTGGCAACCAGGCGGCGGATATTGCCCGGACGGAGGGGCAGATACGGGCCACGAACGCCGGTAAGGCGGAGCTGGCGGCGAAAAATATCAAAGAGCCGGGCGAAGGCGCGTCGAAGGAAGAGTGGGCAAGGTACAACGAGAAGCTGACGGCGACGGACAGCTATAAGGCGGCGCAGCAGCAGTGGGGAACGGGCAGCGCCATCCAGCAGGGCATTCAGGCGGCGACGGCGGCGGTGCAGGGTCTGGCGGGGGGCAATATCGCCCAGGCGGTGAGTGGTGCGGCGGCACCGTATCTTGCTGAGGAAATCCACAAGCTGACGGAAAGCAACCCGGAAGCGCAGGCGATGGCGCATGCGGTTGTCGGGGCAGTAGTGGCGCAGGCATCAGGTAACTCAGCGCTGGCCGGAGCGGCAGGTGCCGCGACTGCAGCGGCCGGGACATCCATGATAGCGAAAACGTTGTATGGCACGGACGATTACAGCAAACTGGATGAGACGCAGAAACAGACCATCTCGGCGCTGAGCATGCTGGCAAGCGGCTTGGCGGGCGGACTTGTTGCAGACAGCGCGGCTTCAGCCGTGGCAGGAGCACAGGCAGGAAAGAACACGTCTGAGAACAACGACATGTTTAACCTGCCGTCAGGACTGAATAGCTACGGCCAGGCTTCGGCATCGCTGGGAACCTCAATGACTGAAGCCGGAACGACGACAGAAGAATTCAATGCGGCGCTGAGTAAGAATGCGAAAGGTGATTTACCGGAAGGCGCGAATATCACCAAAGTTATTGTAGATAGCTATAAAGACGGTGTGCTGATAGCAGGAGCAGCTTATTTAGGGCCGGCCGCGAGTGTCGGAAAAGTTGTGGCAGGAGCGGCAATATCTGAAATAGCGAATGGTACTTACCAGTGGTTTGATATTAACACTGATAAGAATAAAACCCTGCCTGTAAATCAGCAAAAGACATGGGATTACTGGGGGAGTGCTTCTGTAGCTATAACTGGTGGGCTGGCACCAGGGCGTAGTATTTGGCAGAACGTAGGGATATCAGCAGCTGCTACAATATTTACAGATGGCGCTGATCCGATTGCCGTTGGTGGTTCAGTTACCGGAGCCATAGCTGGTGGCTATTTTGGAGAATATGCACCAGGGTTTATTAATTCACTTACTGGCAGGGATACTCCAAGGTTTATTATTGATGCAGTTGGTTCTCTTGGGACCGAATATTTGAATGGGTACACAAAAGAAATTTTAACTGCTCCCCAAAGAAAGAGTTCTGAGGGTAAGGTAAAAGAGGATGGGAAATGATTTCATATGTTAAGTTGTTGATTTATTCTTGTGTTTTTTGTGTTGTTTTTTGTTTTGCTTTAGGTGTGGGGGCATCATTTATTGTATATGTTAAGAACGGTTATTTCCTTATTCCTGTAGGGCAAATAAAAAGAGCAATCGCCTTTGGATGCATTGCAGGAATTGCAATTACATTGGCTACAATCGTTTTCAATATTATAGATAGATTTAATAATCGTAAGTCTCCTCCATCAAACCCTGATTAATGCCAAAAAAATCCCGGCTAGCATCATTATGGTTCGGGATTTTATTGCATAAGCAAAACTTTACATTAAACCTTCGAAAAAGAGAAAAACCAGAATAGAGTCATAGCTGGTTAATGTATTTAGCTGTATTGCGGCAAATTTTATACGCTCCAAAAGCAACTAACAGCTTCTATCGCCGGTAACGCAGTACTGCACCGGAAAGGCATTAAGGAACCGGGCGAGGGCGCATCGAAGGAAGAGTGGGCCGCCTACAATGAAGCGCTGGTGGCAACCGACAGCTATAAGGCCGCCCAACAACAGTGGGGCACGGGCAGCGCCATCCAGCAGGGTATCCAGGCGGCGACGGCGGCGGTGCAGGGTCTGGCGGGGGGCAACCTGGCGCAGGCGGCCAGCGGGGCGGCGGCGCCTTACCTGGCGGAGGTCATCCACGACATGACCACCACGAAGGATGCGAACGGCAAAGAGGTGGTGAACGCCGAGGCGAACCTGATGGCGCACGCGGTGGTAGGTGCGGTAACGGCTTACGCGGCGGGCAACAGCGCGCTGGCGGGCGCCTCGGGCGCGGCGATGGGCGAGTATATCGCGCAGCAGATGTACCCGGGGGTTAAGCGTGAGGACCTGACGGAGGAGCAGCGCCAGACGATAAGCGCGCTGGGGATGCTGGCGGCTGGGCTGGCGGGCGGCGTGACGGGTGACAGCACGGCAGGTGCGGTGGCGGGTGCGCAGGCGGGGAGGAATGCGGTTGAGAATAACCATCTTAAGGCCGAGCAAATAGACGATTTTGCGGCGAGAGCGAAAGGGTGTGAAGCTTGCGGTGACTGCGGCCAGATCGTGAAGGAGATGGAAGATCTGAGTTTGAAGCAACGTAATGAGTTAATTGTAACCTGTGCTTCTGACCCTGCTGCCTGCAAAGCGAAATATGGTGATATTCCTGCTAACACCATGTTAGTTCACGAAGCGATAGATCGTGCGCGGGGTGAAGATATACCAACCGCTATGAAGAATGATTTGTCCGTTCTGTTAATGCAGCAGATGGATGAGTCAGGAATTGTTAGCAGTACGGACTTTGCTCAAAGGCTGGAAAAACAATTTGGGCTGGATACCCAACGGGCTGAGATTTTAGCAGGAGTAGCGTTAGCGGCTGTTACCGGTGGGATGGGTAAAGCCGGTAAGATACCTGAAGTCAATCCAGGAATAAAAATCGCGACAGGTCAAACGGTGGGCGCTTTCGAGAAAAACTTGGCGTTCCTTTCTCCCAGAGAGCGAGTTGTGTTGGTTAAAGAAGCAGCACCACAGGTAGCAGCAGTAAACGGAATGATTAAAGACAACAAGCTGACCAAACTAAATAATCGCGATGTATACCGTGGTCTTGATGGAAACCTTTATGCTCTTGATACACAACATGGACGATTTGAGGTTGTGACATCAGAGGGTAAGCATTTAGGTGAGGTCGATTTCTCGATGCAAAAAATCCCTAACACAATAGATAAATCCGGTAGACATAATTTAAAGGTGAAATAATGAAGTTACTTGATTATAAAAATAAATCTATAAAACGAGGTTCAGTCTTTAGATTGCCAGCAGTCTGGCCTTATGAATCATGGGTAGATTTTATGGTTATTGACTTATTTGATACGCATGGATTAGTTGTATCTTCAGGGGGCAAAGCCGGATTGATTTTAATATCGTTACCGCCTGAAAGTGGTTCAGTTGAAGGTAGGGCTTTAAGTACCGAATGGATTATCAACAACTGGGCAGAATGGATTTACCCAGAGTGCGATGTGGAGAATGTACACATTTTGGATGAATATGTGGCAACACCTATTGATTAATTTAGTCTTGCCACGAGCCGGGATTTTTTCGCCTGTTTTATGCTTCGCGGTTGCTATGGCTGTACGTGGAACAGGGTATGTTTTGTTGAAGCGTCACGCTGTAACCCATCCAACTCTTGGGTGGCGTTTCTTCGGAGTGGCAGCCAATACAATAAACGCGGTTATCTCCCATTGCTTACGTTCAGACAGTTTCTTACTGGCTCGATTTAGCATGATAGCCTCCTCCGGCAGTAGTTCCTTTTAGATGACAATCAATCAGTACGGCATCAACTAATTGGGAAATCGGCAACCAGGCGGCGGATATCGCCCGGACGGAGGGGCAGATAGCGGCGACGAAAGCCGCGAATGAGCGGATGAAGGGGGTCACGCCGGGACAGCTGAAGGCGGCGGAAGCGGAATGGCGGAAGGCGAACCCGGGGAAAGAGCCGACGGCCAGCGACATCAGCGGGCAGGCTTACCAGACCTTCTATAACCAGGCGTTCAAAGAGAGCGGGTTCGGCACCGGCGGGAAGCTCCAGCAGGCAATTCAGGCGGCGACGGCGGCGGTGCAGGGTCTGGCGGGGGGCAACCTGGCGCAGGCGGCCAGCGGGGCGGCGGTGCCTTACCTGGCGGAGGTCATCCACGACATGACCATCACGAAAGGCCCGGACGGCAAAGAGGTGGTGAACGTCGAGGCGAACCTGATGGCGCACGCGGTGGTGGGCGCGGTAACGGCTTACGCGGCGGGCAACAGCGCGCTGGCGGGCGCCTCGGGCGCGGCGATGGGCGAGTATATTGCGCAGCAGATGTACCCGGGCGTGGACCGCAAGGACCTGACGGAGCAGCAGCGCCAGACGATAAGCGCGCTGGGCACGGTGGCGGCGGGACTGGCGGGCGGCGTGACGGGTGACAGCACGGCAGGTGCGGTGGCCGGGGCGCAGGCGGGGAGGAACGCGGTTGAGAATAACTGGCTACACGAAGATGAATCACGCCAGCTTGATAAGGAAATGCAGGACTGCAAGAAATCCGGTGGCGACTGTAATAAGGTTGTCGAGAAATACATCAATATCAGTAATAAAAACAGTAAAGAGCTTAAGGAAGCCTGTACCGGCGGCGGTGTTGCCTGTGTGACATGGGAAGAGCTGATACAGGCCGATACCAACGTTGCCCGTGATGCCAGTCACAGCCAGTTTCGGCTGAGTGAGAAACTGAAAGATCCGTCTGCGGCGGCATTGGTGAATTATCTGAACGGCACGGATCTGAAATTCCTGAAGGAAAATATCACCACAGGCGACCGTGTGATGTCCGTAGTTATAGATCCGACTTCATGGCCTGTTCTGGTTATGGGAGGGAAAGCGATAATGACCAACGCTGTCAATAACACCAAAGAGCAGCTTATTGCGGTAGGTATGGGGGCCGGTTTAGGTGCAGGTATTCAGTACGGAACCACAGGCGAAGTGAAATTATCAGACGTGATTGGTTCAGGCGTTATTGGTGCGATTACAGCCAGTAAGGGCTACAACCCGACGATGGTATGGAATGCGGCAGGCGGTTATTACCAAGCTGAAATCAGCGGTGATGATCCCTTCATGGCGGCATTGCTGAGTAAAACAGGGGCATCGGTTGGATATGCGGCGGGTAATGTGATCAAGGTTCCTTTTGATAAAAAGCTCAACCCAATTTCTAAGCAGTACGAATGGGTGTCGACAGGTGTCTGGACGATAACAAAACCAGCTCCGCAAAATCCATTGCCATCAATAGTAGGTAACTTCGGTGATTCTGTTGCATCTGGGATGGTTCAAGATAAGCTGAAAGATGTCGGAGGTAAGCAATGAAAAATAGCACCAAGTCATTACTTAACCTTTTGTATCTATGTTGCTCAATGGCCATTGTGATTTTTATTTTGACAATTTTGGGTCGCTTACTCGGAGCATGGTTGGCTTGGGATATGAATGATAAATTTCCATTTTCATCAGAGGATTTATTTATTTGCCTCAAGCTAACCTGGATGGGGCCCCCGACTGGATTTATTTTTTGGTATTTTTATTACCGATAAATTTTTGTGAATCCCAGCCCTCAGCGGCCGGGATCTTCTTATATACCCTTCTTCAGCCGCCGGATCTTACCGGCGACTAACCGATCACTGCGATCAGATCCGTGACCTGCCTTTGTTCACGGGCAGAGAACTTACAGACCTTCCACAGCGTTTGCATAATCTCTCTGATTTACAAAGACCTGTATCTGCGGCTGGTAATATTATCAAGGTCCCGATGGATAAAATATTAAATACTGTATCGAAACAATATGAATGGGTACCGTCTGGCGTGTGGACGATTACGAAATCTGTATCCCAGCATCCTTTACCATCAGTTGCGGGGAATATTGGAGATTCTATAGCATCAGGTTTGGTGCCAAGTTATTTAGAGAAAAAAGAGGATGCCGGTAAATGATAAAGAGCCTCTTAGTGCTAGTTAAAATTTTTTACTGTTATTATTAGTCATGGGTCTTATGGTTTCAGCTTTCTTCTTCTTTTTTGAAGGGGTAAGTTATTTTTCTGAAGATGTCTTTAGTTTTGATAAGCTATGGCGAGGTTTAAAAGGCGCGTTGTTTGGAGTTGTTCCCGCTAGCTTTATTTTTTGGCTTTTTTATTATCTTGTATCTTTATTAAAAAAATAAGGCAAGACGCTGGATCAGAAGGCGGGTGAGTACGTTGAGGCATAAAACGAGCGCTATAAGAAAGCAAACTGCGGCGGCATGAGTGCCGAAGCCTGCTCGGTGAAGATGTACATGGAGCGGCGCGAAGCGCTGAAAGATACGGTATCACAGGGTGCTGACTTCGTGCCGGTGCCGGTCGTGGGAACCCTGAAAAGTGTTGCGGAAGCTAAGAGTGTGCTGGATTATCTGTTGGCCGCCGCATCCGTGATACCGGGAGAGCGTGTTGCTACGGGGGTGCTGAAAACAGCAGAAAAAGCGCTGGCTAAAGGTGATGTGGCTGAAGCATCGAAACTGATTAATAGGGCCAGTAATGAGATATCAGGCTATTTACCGAGTCCCGGACATACATCTTTACCCAGTTCTGGCATCGGATCTAATGCTGCATTTTCAGTTACCAGTGCGCAATTAGGTAAAAACTTGGAAAGCATTTTGAAGATTTCGGTGGTAATGCATCGAATGCAGCAGACAGGCAACGTGTATTAGATATAATAAATGATATCGGTTCTAATCCTGATAAGGTCGTCGCCAGTAAATTTGCAGGTCAAGGCGTATCACAAGGCGCTAGTCGCGGAGATGTATTCTTCAGAATTAAAGGGAATGATGTTGTTGTTACTAAGCCAGATGGCAGTTTTGTCACTATCCTTAAGGATGGGGTTAATAATACATCGGTGAAAAATGCACTTAAGGGCGATCCGAAATGATAAATCCTTTAGGACAATATCAAGAATGGGTTAGCTATGCTATTGGTAAGAGACTCTCAGGAGTGAGAGGGTTAATCTATGCTTTTGAAACACCTGACTTTGAACATCCACAGCAATTACAGTTTATTTTTTCCAATACTGAGAACATAGCCAGTTTCAGGTGTGGTAAAGATGGTTCAACTCTGGAAGTAACAGACTTTCCTGTTCAGGGAAATGATCTTGGAGAATATGGCAAGGAAGTAATTATGGATGTTTCAAATTTACCGCCATTTGTTGATTATATCGGAAAATCCTTATTGAAAGTTTATTCGATATTTTCTTCGGTAGAGGATGCCTATATAGGCATCAGGTTGGTTTTTGAAAGTGGTTTGTGTTTGATTGCTATAAATGTTGGTGATGAACTAAATATTAGTGACTTTTTATCATCATCATACGAACATGATGAAGGTATCAAATATCAAGAGTTATAAATGGTTAATCCCGGCCACCGCGCCGGGATTTTAATTTATCAGTCAGCTACCCTTCAGTCGCCAGCTGATTACCTCTATCTTCTGCCCGGTCGTAAAGCCCAGCGCTTCCAGCCAGCGGCCTTTGATCGTGAGCTGTGGCAGCGGATTCGGCTGGCCTCTGTTAGGCCGGTATCCCACTTTGTAATAATGCGCCCGCGATCCGCTGGCGGCGGTTGTGAGTCTGAGTGTCTCTGGCTTTTCCGGCGTGCAACCTGGCGCAGACGGCCAGCGGGGCGGCGGCGCCTTACCTGGCGGAGGTCATCCATAACATGACCACCACGAAGGATGCGAACGGCAAAGAGGTGGTGAACGTCGAGGCGAACCTGATGGCCCACGCAGTGGTGGGCGCGGTAACGGCTTACGCGGCGGGCAACAGTGCGCTGGCGGGCGCCTCGGGCGCGGCGATGGGCGAATATATCGCGCAGCAGATGTATCCGGGGGTTAAGCGTGAGGACCTGACGGAAGAGCAGCGCCAGACGATAAGCGCGCTGGGTACGCTGGCGGCAGGCCTAGCGGGCGGCCTCATCGTAAGCGGCACGGTGGATGCGGTTGCGGGTGCACAGGCAGGACAGAACGAAGTCAGCAATAATATGATGAGCAAGGGCATGCTGGAGCTGATGAAGGCTAAGGCGGTGCTGGATTCAGCGGCCATGGCCGAAGCGGGCAAAGGTGGTGCAAACGAGCAGGCGGCGCTGGCGCTGACCAAAGCCGTTAAGCAGGGTCTTGATGCAGCCTGTCTGCAAAGTGCAAGCTGTGTACTGATGGTGGTGGTTGCAGCGCAGCAACACATCGACGGAGCAGGCAGTAAAACTGAAACAGTGCCGGTGAATGACGATCTGATCGGAGGAAAGCTGGTGAATCCGGCAGCGGATGAAACTAAAGGAACGTCACTGGTTACGCCGGATCGGTCGCCGGGACAGAGAGTAAGCCATACAGGAAATACTGAAGGTGCGCCTGATACATGGGGAGCATTACGGTAACGCCGATTCCTGAGCAAAATAAAGAGGAACTGATTTATTCTTCTGAGAGTAACGAAGGAAAATATGTACCTAGTCCTAAACATACTCCCGGCGGATGGGGCGCTCCAATGAATCTAAGTGATGTAAAAGCCCAGGAAGTCCTGAATAACTCGATTCAGAGCGGTAAGCAACGCTATGGGATAAGTGATGGAAAAGTGTAAGAATTTAAACCTGATAATGTCGGAGGGTGGCATGGCTATTTTATAACCGGTACTGAAGCATCGCCAAAGGTTCTACGTGAATTTTTAAATCGAGGTGACGTTAATAAAGCTGAGTACAACAAATTAATCAAAGGACAATAATGAATAAATTAATACTTAAAAAACACAATGAAAGCGACGATGCTCAATTTATTGACTTATCAGTGGTTGAGGACGGAGTAAAGCATTCTCTTTTCGTTGGAAGAGTCAATCTAAACGAATTTACAGGGTGGTTATTAGAGCATGAAAAAGAAATTAGAGAGGATGAAATACCATTTGATAAATCCCGAGGTAATTCGTTAGCAGAAATTATTTATGATGCGTATAACAAATTAGATACTGATGACGATGAGCTTGTGGATAAAATGTATAACTATCGAAGTGGACATTGTTTAAGATTTGCGACGCGGGGAAACGATTTTCCGGAAGTTTATATTGGTAAAGCAGGTGAATCATACGAAGTGTCAAAATTCTCCTCTACAGAAAGTTGGCGATATCCTATTGATATAGATGATTTCTTCTGTAACCTTAAGTATTAATATTTATATCATATAATCGACAAAGAGCGTGAGCAGAACCGGCTGCAGGAGGCGCAACTGATTGGTGAGATTGGCAATCAGGCGGCGGATATCGCCCGGACGGAGGGGCAGATACGGGCCACGAACGCCGGTAAGGCGGAGCTGCCCGCGAAAAATATTAAAGACCGGACGAGGGCGTGTCGAAGGAAAAGTCGGACAATCACAGCGCAATGCTGACTGCGGTTCAAAGCGATAAGGCTGCTCAGCAGCAGTAAGGAACCCGCAGCACCCTCCACCAGAGCTTCCCGGATGAAACCAGTCTAACTATCCTTTCCAGTCTTTAAATCCTGCGATTCTGTTTCTCTTATAGTAATCCTCATCGTCTTCTCCGTTATCACATTACTATTATCAGGCAGGTCTTTATTAATAAATGACATGGCCCCAATCACCACGTTATCTCCAATAACAATCTGGTCGGCGATAATGCAGCTATTAGCACCAATGCTAACGTTATTGCCTAACTTGATTGAAATTGGCAGCTTAGAAGGATTACTGCCTGTTATGCCAATCGTGGTGTTCTGCCTGATACGGAATGAATGCCCAATAACGGCAGACCCGTTGATGACGATCCCTGGATGATGAGTGATGACAAGTCCGGGTAATATCCTCGCGCCTAACTCAATCTCTGTACCGTATTTCAACGTCAGCTTCCGGTTGATTCGAAGCGCGGCCTGCTTCAAAACGCCTGTTTTGTTCTGATACCAGTAGGAGGCGATACGCCACCAGAAATAGTAGCGTCGCTTGGGGCATTTGATGGCTTTGTGAATAACGCTGGCCCAGGAGAAAGGCTTAGCGTTCATCATCACCTCTTTCTGAAGAGACTCTTTTAGAAGCAGAAGGTTTTTGTCGTTTTGGGCTTTCATCAGCATTCCATTGTGAAGTCTTATTTTTTTGTGAAGAGGTTAAGGATTTTGAGCATTATACGTTAGCCGCTAGCCTGAAGACGACGTTTTACGGCGTGTTGTTTGTCATCGTGGAAGCGTGACGGATAAGTACTAAAGTTCACTCCATCACTCCATGAGGAGGCGGCTTCACTCTGAATGGCGCTGAAAAATGCACCTGTGAGGTGATTAGAAACAAAACCTGGGGACAGGGTAGAAGCTATGCATGAAGAATTACAGACACAAAAAAGCCCGCCAGGCTTGCGCCGTGCGGGCTTTCAGGACTTCTACAGATGACTCTGGTAATCATCTTTGAAGAATTTTGGTGGAGCTGGCGGGAGTTGAACCCGCGTCCGAAATTCCTACATCCTCAGTACTACATGCTTAGTCAGTCTTTACATTCGCCTGGCAGCTGCGGACAGACACGCCACTGACAGACTAGCCTGATTAGATTTAACGCTTCAACCCCAGGCAAGGCATCCACGCGATCTCTTTTGGGTTTGACCTCTCTTGTTCCCCGTCCTAAGAGCGGAGGCTAGGGAGAGAGGGCTCTTAGCAGGTTATTAAGCTGCTAAAGCGTAGTTTTCGTCGTTTGCGACTATTTTTTTGCGGTTTTTTAGCGAGGCCTACCGCACCTCGGCATGCACCTTGGGTTTCGCAAATCCCGTCGAATCCAGAATCAGCCCCAGGAACCAACTACTCTAGCAAAAAATTTTAAAACTATCCAGCGATTAGCGGTTGCGATTTTTCATGATGCGCGCTTTATCGAGCTTCCACTCGCGCTCTTTAATGTCGTCGCGCTTGTCATGCTCTTTCTTGCCACGCGCAACGCCGATCTTCAGCTTGCACCAGGCGTTCTTCCAGTAAAGCGACAGCGCGACTACGGTATAGCCTTCGCGGTTAACGCGGCCATAGAGCGAGTCGAGCTCGCGCTGATTAAGCAGCAGCTTACGGTTGCGCGTCGGATCGCAGACAACGTGCGTTGAGGCGACGGCCAGCGGCTGGAAGGTTGAGCCGAACAGATAAGCTTCGCCATCGCGCAGCAGAATGTAGCTGTCGCTGATGTTGGCTTTACCTGCACGGAGCGATTTGACTTCCCATCCTTGTAGCGACAATCCCGCTTCGAATTCCTCTTCAATGAAGTATTCATGACGGGCGCGTTTGTTAAGGGCAATAGTGGCAGAACCGGGTTTATGTACTTTTTTCTTTGTCATAGTGCGGCGTATTTTACATCACTTAGGCGGCCATCGCACCCCTTGTCCAGCGGGGCACCGGGAAACGGGATATTCTAGCACACCTCTCAATGCGGGGAATTTTTGTTTGATCGCTGGAAATGCTACAATTCAGCGGTTTTGTGATGAACAGGAACCATTATGGCTCAGATTAGTCGTTCAGCGCTGGTGCCCTTCAGCGCTGAGCAAATGTACCAACTGGTCAACGATGTGGATGCCTATCCACAGTTTTTGCCGGGCTGTACCGGCAGTCGCGTGCTGGAATCCTCTGAAAATCAGATGACGGCTTCGGTAGACGTCTCAAAAGCGGGCATCAGTAAGACCTTCACTACGCGCAACACGCTTACCGACAACCAGCGCATCCATATGCAGCTGGTCGACGGGCCGTTCCGCAAGCTTACTGGCGGATGGCAGTTTATCTCGCTGGGCGATGACGCCTGCAAGGTTGAGCTGAGCCTCGATTTTGAATTCACCAACATGCTGGTGGAGATGGCGTTCGGGCGCATCTTCAAAGAGCTGGCCAACAGCATGGTGCAGGCGTTCACTCAGCGCGCCAAAGAGGTCTACAGTGCCTGAGATTTCCGTTGAGGTGGTTTACGCGCTGCCGGAGAAGCAATATCAGCGCGTTGTCACGCTGGAAGAGGGAAGCACCGTCGAGCAGGCGATCGTCGCATCCGGGCTGCTTGAGCTGCGCCGTGATATCGACCTCAGCCAAAACAAGGTGGGCGTCTTTAGCCGCCCGGTCAAGCTGGGCGATACGCTGCAGGAAGGCGACAGGGTAGAGATCTACCGTCCGCTGATCGCCGATCCCAAAGAGCTGCGTCGTCAGCGCGCTGAGCGTTCAGCCGGCGGCAAAAAATAGCGTCAGTCACCACAACAGACCAGCCAGAAAAGCAAAAGGCGCCAGCGGCGCCTTTTTTGTTGCGTGTTCGATCAGTCCTTCGATGTAGTCAGATTCGGCTTGTTGTCGATATTGGTCAGTATGCCGTTGCTGTCGAAGGTCAGAGTCAGCGTCTGCTGCTTCACATTTTCATGGCCTGGCTCCTGACGGAACACGTAATACCAGACGTTGCTGCCGAAGGGATCGCGCATCATCGGCGTACCGAGCGTATAGGCGACCTGCTGCTGCGTCATGCCGTTGTGGATTTTCGCCACATCGTTGGCGACCAGGTAGTTGCCCTGGTTGATATCTGGGCGGTAAACCACGCGCTCAAGAGTGGAGCATCCGGCGGTCATCATCAACATTACCACTGCCGCGGCAGTCAGCGTTTTACAGCGCATCTCTACATTCCTTTTCTGGGGCCAAACGCCTTTTTCTCAGGCTGTTTTTTTGCCATCAAATTCTGAACTCTGCCTGCGGCAGGCTTTATTATTCAGGCGACATAAGTAGCCGATGATAATAAACCTTTTCGCTATTGGAAACCTCTACATCGACAGAGCAAGCATATGACCACGCAGCGGGAAGAAAGTGCGGCCGTTACGCCGCTAAAAGTTCTTTCGCGTTAGCAAGGGTATTACGCGTGACCTCGCTGCCGCCCAGTAGACGCGCCAGCTCCTGCAGACGCGCGCGCTTGTCCAGCGCCTGCATATGGGTTTCGGTCATCGCGCCGTCGGTCTCTTTGCTGACAAAGAAGTGCTGATGGCCGCAGCCCGCCACCTGCGGCAGGTGAGTAACGCACATCACCTGGGTCGATTCGCCCAACTGGCGCAGCAGGCGTCCGACGACGGCGGCGGTCGGGCCGCTGATGCCGACGTCCACTTCGTCGAAGATCATCGCCGGCGTTTCCATCTTCTTCGCGGTAATCACCTGGATTGCCAGCGCAATACGCGACAGTTCGCCGCCGGACGCCACTTTACCCAGCGGCTGCAGAGGCTGGCCTGGGTTGGTGGTTACCTGGAAGTCGATGCGCGTCGCGCCGTCCGCCGTGAGATGGTCGGGATTAAACGCCAGCGCAATAGTAAAACGGCCGTGCGGCATAGAGAGTTGATGCATACTTTGCGTGATTAGCTGCTCAAGTTCGGTGCCGTACTGCTGACGCTGCTGATGTAAACGCTCAGCGCTGCGCAGAGCAGCTTGATAGTGTTCGCTTACTAACTCTTGCAGGCTCTCCTGATCGCTCTCCTGCTGCGAAAGCAGCTCCGCTTCCGTGAGCAACTGCTGATGCAGCTCCGCCAGACCTTCCGGCGCGACGTGGTGCTTACGCGCCAGCGCAATATAGCGCGAGATGCGCTGCTCCAGCTCATACAGGCGGTTGGGATCGAGATCGAGCCGGTCAACGTAGTGGCGCAGCTCATCGCTCGCCTCGCTGAGCTGAATCGCCGCTTCTTCCAGCATGTTGAGCACGCCGCTCAGCTTGTCGTCCAGCGTCACCACCTCGGTCACCATCTGACGCGCAGTGTAGAGCAGGCTATTGAGGTTGCTGTCGTCGCCGTCGGCGAGCAGCTGCAGCGCCTGCTGGCTGGTAGAGAGCAGCTGACCGCTGTTGGCGAGGCGCTTGTACTCCTCATCAATTTGCTCGTACTCGTTCGCCTGCGGCGCAAAATCGTTGAGTTCTTTCAGCTGATACTGCAGCAGTTCGCGACGCGCCTCGCGCTCCTGCGACAGCTGCTGATGCTGCGCCAGATTGCGACAGCTCTGATGCCAGGCCTGATAGTCGCTGCGCATCTGGCGCAGCAGATCGTCATGGCCGGCGTAGGCGTCAAGCAGGTGTTTCTGATGGTCGGATTTAAGCAGCAGCTGGTGCGCGTGCTGGCCGTGGATCTGAATCAGCAGCTGACCCAGATCGCGCAGCTGCGACAGCGGCACCGCGGTACCGTTGATAAAGCCGCGTGAGCGGCCGTCGGCGCTGATGACGCGGCGCAGCAGACACTCGTTGCCGTCATCCAGCTGATTCTCCTCCAGCCAGCGCTGCGCAGAGGGCGAGGACTTGAGGTTGAAGCGGGCGCAGAGGTCGGCGCGCGCGGCGCCCTGACGCACCATGTCCGCTTCGGCGCGACCGCCAAGGCACAGACCGAGGGCGTCGATGGCAATAGACTTACCCGCGCCGGTTTCACCGGTAATCGCCGTCATACCGCGTTGGAAATCAATGTCGAGCTCACGAACGATAGCGAAATTACTGATGGTCAGCTGTGCCAGCATAGAATCACCTGTATGGAAAAACAGATATGGTTTTTCGTACAGTATAAACTGGTTTTTTATCCAGTAAAGAGGGCGCGCTGAAATTAGAACAATTTTTTCGACCAGCCTAGTTTTGAGCTTAGCGTATTGAAATAGCTGTAGTTTTTAGGGTGGATCAGGTTCAGATGGTTCTCGCTGCGGCGGATCAACACATCTTCTCCTTCCTGAATCGGCAGGGCGATCTGGCTGTCGCAGCTAATCTCGAGATCGCTGCGACGCGACGAAAAGCGCAGCCGGATAGTGCTGCTGCTGTTGATCACTAGCGGCCGCGCCGACAGGGTATGCGGGAACATTGGCACCAGCGCGATGGCGTCAAGCGAAGGGGTTAAAATCGGGCCGCCCGCCGACAGCGAATAGGCGGTCGAGCCTGTCGGCGTAGAGATAATCAGGCCGTCAGAACGCTGAGAGAAGGCGAACACCTCGTCGATATAGACCTCGAACTCGATCATATGCGCCACTTTGCCAGGGTGCAGCACCACCTCGTTGATCGCCAGGCCGAGCCGCGGCGAGCACTCATCTTTGCAAACGCGCGCCTCGAGTAGAAAGCGGCTTTCAACGAAATAGTTTCCCTGTAGCACCTCGTCCAGCTGTTGCTGCGCGTTGTCGGGATCGAGGTCGGTGAGAAAGCCGAGGTTGCCGCGGTTAATGCCGATCACTTTGATATCGTAGCGCGCCAGCACGCGCGCCGCGCCGAGCATATTGCCATCGCCGCCGACCACCACGGCAAGGTCCGCCTGCTGTCCAATCTCCGCCAGCGTGCCAGTCTGGGCATCCTGAAGGTTGAGCTCCTGCGCGATCTGCTTCTCAATAATCACTTGATAACCTTTGGACGTCAGCCAGCGCCACAGCATCTCATGCGTGGTGAGAGCGGTAGGGTGACGCGGATGGCCTACAATACCAATGCAGTTAAAGTGTTTGTTCATTTGGTGGGTCTTTCCTCATAAGCCAAAACGGCAAGGCAATGTGATGGGTTCCCTTGAAACCGTCAAACCGATCCCCATAATAAGCGGACTGGCGAGATGAATGTGCAAAACGCGGAGAAATTCATGAGTAGTAAAGAACAGAACACCCCAAACGAGCAAGTCTCAGACGAAATTCAACAGGATCAGCAGCAACCTCAGGAAGCGGAGACGGCAGTAGAGGTGGATCCGCGTGATGAGCGTATTGCGCAGCTGGAAGCTGAACTGGCTCAGTTGCAGACCGGCGTACGCGACGCTCAGCTGCGCGCGCAGGCGGAAGTGGAAAATATCCGCCGTCGCACCGAAATTGACGTTGAGAAAGCGCATAAATTCGCGCTGGAAAAATTCGCCAACGAGCTGCTGCCGGTTATCGACAGCCTTGAGCGCGCGCTGGAAGTCGCAGACAAAGAGAACCCGGAGCTGGCATCGATGATTGAAGGGATCGAACTGACCCTGAAATCGCTGCTGGGTGCCGTGCGCAAATTCGGCGTTGAAGTGGTCGGCGACACCAACGTGCCGTTCAACCCGGAAATCCATCAGGCGATGTCGATGATGGAGTCAGATGACGTGGCGCCTAACCATGTGATGATGGTGATGCAGCGCGGCTATACTCTGAACGGTCGCCTGCTGCGTCCGGCGATGGTTGCGGTCGCAAAAGCGAAAAGCTAAGCAGTCAATGCACGTCAGACGGCCGCACGGTGATGCGGCCGTTTTTATTTGCGGCTCAGCTGGCGGGCAGCTGCGGCATCCAGTCGATGGGCTGCTCGCCCGCCTGTGTCAGCAGGTCGTTGGCCTGCGCGAAATGGCCGCAGCCAAAGAAGCCGCGATGGGCGGAAAGCGGCGAAGGATGGGGCGCCTGTAACACGTGATGGCGCTGCCGGTCGATAATGCTGCCTTTCTTCTGCGCGTGCGATCCCCAGAGCAAAAACACCACGCCTTCGCGATGTTCATTAATCGCGGCAATAACGTTATCGGTAAAGGTTTCCCAGCCGAAGCGCGCATGGGAATGCGCCTTGCCCGCTTCCACGGTCAGCACCGTATTCAGCAGCATCACGCCCTGTTTCGCCCAGCTTTCAAGGAAGCCGTGCTGCGGGCGCTTAAAGTCGGGAAACTCCTGCTCCAGCTCTTTATACATATTCTGTAAAGAGGGGGGCACCGGCACGCCGGGCAGCACCGAGAAGGCCAGACCGTGCGCCTGATTCGGGCCGTGATAGGGATCCTGTCCGAGAATCACTACCTTGACGTCGCCCAGTTCAGTGAGGCGAAACGCATTAAAAACGTCTTTCTGCGGCGGATAAACCGTTACGCCAGCCGCCCGTTCGTTCGCCACCAGTTTCAGGGTTTCGGTAAAGTAGGGCTTCTCTTTCTCTTCGGCCAGCACGTCGTGCCAGGTCAGTTTGTCCGTCATGGTCTGCTCCCTTATAGAACGATGCCGTTAGCTTAACGGTTCGCCGCACCAGGTTGAAGGTAAAAAATATTTGAAATTTACAAAATATTTTTTAGGTAAAAATTTATCTGAATCAATTAATTGAAATTAGCAGTGAAAAGCGTGGCTGTGAAAATTGACCGAGGTCAAAACCTCTGCAAGAGGCGAGTGTTATATCAGGGCGATAATTTGATTTACTCACCGCGCCAAGCAGGATAGCGCCATGTTCTGGAGAACTGATTATGATCACTGGCATTCAAATTACTCAAACTAATAACCCCGATTTGATGAACTCTTTCTGGCTGATCGACGACGAAAAAGCGGAAGCGCGCTGCCTGTGTGTGAAAGCGGGTTACGAAGAAGATCAGGTTGTCGCCGTGAGTGAACTGGGTGAATTCGCCTGGCGCGAAGTGCCAATGGAAATGAAACCGCAGGTACGCATCGAAGGCGGCCAGCACCTGAACGTTAACGTGCTGCGCCGTGAAACGCTGGAAGATGCGGTTAAACATCCGGAGAAATATCCGCAGCTGACGATTCGCGTTTCAGGCTACGCGGTGCGTTTTAACGCGCTGACGCCGGAACAGCAGCGTGACGTGATTACCCGCACTTTTACCGAAAGCCTGTAATCTGGCAACTTTGGGCGCGTGCGGAAAAAGCGCCCACCGCATTGTTAATAGCAGGTTATTGAAAATAGGTAATATTTAACTTTTTCAACGCTGGCGGCGCGATAACAACTCAGCGCTTTGGCTATTAGCCTTTATCCAAAGGGAGTAAGCGCCGTTTTGAGCGCTTAACTAAAAAAAATCGCCTCATTCGAGGCGATTTTTTTATAACGATGCTGATTTATTCCGCATCGCCGCTGGCTGGCGCGGCAGCGCTGGGCTTGCGGCGCTTGCCCACGTTTTTGGCGTCGCGATGACGTTTCTTCACGCGCGGTTTTTCCGCTTCGCTCTCTTTTTTCTCTTTGCGTTTCGCCAGCGCCTTTTTAGACGGTTTTCCGGTGGTTTTCGCGCTTGGCGCGCGCGTTACCGGACGCAGCTCGTCGATCACGCGCGGTTTCAGCGGCTCATTCAGATAGCGGCTGATTTTACCCAGCAGCAGATGATCGTGCGCTTCCACCAGCGACAGCGCGGTGCCTTTACGTCCGGCGCGCGCGGTACGGCCGATACGGTGGAGGTAGGTATCGGCGGTGCGCGGCATATCGTAGTTAATGACGTGGCTGACATCTTCGATATCGATGCCGCGCGCGGCGACGTCGGTCGCCACCAGCACGTTGACGCGACCGTCGGTAATGCGTTTGATCGCCTCGGTGCGTTTAGCCTGCACCATTTCCCCTTCCAGATAGCAGCAGCGGATCCCCGCATCGTGCAGCCACTGCACCAGCTCATGCAGACGCTCGCGCTTGCGCACGAAGACGATAGAGCGCGTGGCGTCAGGCTGCTTCAGCAGGTGGATCAGCAGTTTGGTTTTATGCTCCAGATCGTCGGCGCGGTAGTACCACTGCTGGATCTTTTTACGCTCGCGACGGCTGGGATCGGCTTCGACTTCAACCGGATCGTTAAGCAGGCGCTCGGCAAAATCTTTAATCGCGTCGCCTTCCAGCGTCGCGGAGAAGAGCATGGTCTGCTTACGCCAGCGGGTTTCGCCCGCAATGGTTTCGATATCCTGCGCGAAGCCCAGATCCAGCATGCGGTCCGCCTCGTCGAGGATTAGCGTCTCGACGGCGCGGCAGTCGAAGTTCTCTTCTTTAATATACTGAAGCAGACGTCCGGTGGTCGCCACGACCACATCCTGGTTCTCGCTGAACACTTCCGCGTGGTTCATATACGCCACGCCGCCGGTAATGGTCGCGATATCGAGATGGGTATGTTTCGCCAGCTCGCGCGCGTGATCGGCGACCTGCATCGCCAGTTCCCGCGTAGGGGTCAGGATCAGGATGCGCGGCGGCCCCGATTTCTTGCGCGGAAAATCGAGCAGGTGCTGCAGTACCGGCAACAGGTACGCGGCGGTTTTCCCGGTGCCGGTAGGCGCCGAACCCAGAACGTCGCGGCCCTCCAGCGCGGGCGGGATCGCCTCGGCCTGAATGGCGGTGGGGCGCGTAAAGCCTTTATCCTGCAGGGCTTCCAGCAGGCTTTCGTCGAGTTCGAGTTCGGAGAATGTGGTTACTGTCATGGTCTACCTCAGTTTGGGGCGCTGATTATAGACAGATCGCACGCAATCTTCATCTGTTAATCCGCGCCGGCCAGCCCATTACGTGTATTCCTCACGCCGTCACGTTACACTGAAGCGCTGCCGCACGGCAGGAAAAAAGGTAATGGTTGCAGAGTATGACGCAGGAAAAGCCGCATGTGCGGCCGGTGTTAAAAAGAAACGGTTTCACCTTCAAACAATTTTTCGTGGCGCACGACCGCTGCGCCATGAAAGTCGGCACCGACGCCATTCTGCTGGGCGCCTGGGCGCCGGTCGCTAACGCGCGCCGGGTGCTCGATATCGGCAGCGGCAGCGGGCTTATCGCCCTGATGCTGGCGCAGCGTACCTCTGATACGGTGCTTATCGACGCGGTTGAGCTGGATGTTGCCGCCGCGCAGCAGGCGCAGGAGAATGCGGCGCAGTCGCCGTGGGCGGCGCGCATTCGCGTCCATCAGCAGGATATCGCCGCTTTCGCCGACAGCTGCGGCCAGCGCTATTCGCTGATCGTCAGCAATCCGCCCTATTATCCGCCCGATGTCGCCTGCGCCACGCCGGCGCGCGACGCGGCTCGCTCGACGGCGACGCTGGATCACGCCAGCCTGCTGCGTTACGCGGCACGTTTGATCGACGAAGAGGGCTTCTTCTGCGTCGTGCTGCCGGAAACGGTAGGGCAAACCATGATGACGCTGGCGCAAGAATCGGGCTGGCATCTGCGTTTTCGTATCGACGTGGCGGAATATGCGCATCGTCCGCCGCATCGCGTGCTGCTCGGTTTTTCTCCTAGCGCGGGCGAAACGCTGCTGGAGCGCATGGCGATCCGCAATCAGGATACGCACTATTCGGAAGCCTGGTGCAGCCTGACCCGCGACTTTTACCTCTTTATGTAACAGGGCGTCAGGATCGTCGGCTTCGCATCGGGCAGCATATCGGGATAGTCGCGGGTAAAATGGAGCCCGCGGCTCTCTTTGCGCGCTAGCGCGCAGCGCACCATAAGTTCGGCCACCTGCGTCAGGTTGCGCAGCTCCAGCAGATCGCTGGAGAGACGAAAATGCGCGTAGTACTCGTCGATCTCCTGCTGCAGCAGGTTAATGCGACGCAGCGCGCGCTCCAGCCTGCGCGTGGTGCGTACAATCCCCATGTAATCCCACATAAATAGCCGCAGCTCGTGCCAGTTATGCTGGATCACCACGCGCTCGTCCGCATCGTCTACGCGGCTTTCATCCCAGGCCGGCAGGCTGTCGGGCGCGGCTTTTTGCGGCAGCGTCTGAATCAAATCCTCGGCAGCCGACCAGCCGTAGACCAGACACTCCAGCAGGGAGTTAGAGGCCATGCGGTTTGCGCCGTGCAGCCCGGTATAGCTCACTTCGCCGATAGCGTAGAGCCCGTCGACGTCCGTGCGGCCGCGCGCGTCTACCATCACGCCGCCGCAGGTGTAGTGCGCGGCGGGCACGATGGGAATGCGATCCCGCGTCAGGTCGAAGCCGAAGGTCAGCAGTTTTTCATAAATCGTCGGGAAATGGGCGCGGATGAATTCCGCCGGCTGGTGGCTGATATCCAGATAGACGCAGTCGACGCCGAGCCGCTTCATTTCGTGATCGATGGCGCGCGCCACGATATCGCGCGGCGCCAGTTCGGCGCGCACGTCAAAGTCGGGCATAAAGCGGCTGCCGTCGGGCCGCAGCAGCCAGGCGCCTTCGCCGCGCAGCGCTTCGGTCAGCAGAAAGCTGCGCGCGTCAGGATGAAACAGCGACGTTGGATGGAACTGGTTGAATTCCAGATTGGCGACGCGACAGCCGGCGCGCCACGCCATGGCGATGCCGTCGCCGGACGCGACGTCGGGATTGGTGGTGTACTGATAGACCTTCGCCGCGCCGCCGGTCGCCAGCACCACCGCGCGAGCGCTGCAGGTTTCTACCCGCTCGCGGTTGCGGTTCCAGATCCAGGCGCCGACGGCGCGGCGCGGACCGGGCAGGCCCAGTTTGTCCGACAGGATCAGATCGACCGCGTTGCTGCGCTCGAGAATATGAATGCGGGGATGACTCAGCGCCTGGCTCACCAGCGTAGTTTCGACGGCGCGCCCGGTGGCATCGGCGCTGTGAAGGATGCGCCGATGACTGTGGCCGCCTTCGCGCGTCAGATGATAAGGCATATCGCCCGCTGCCTGCGGATCGCGATCGAAGGCGACGCCGTTGTCAATCAGCCACTGCACGCAGTGACGCGCGTTGCTGGCGACGAACGAGACCGCCTCGCGCTCGCACAGGCCGGCGCCGGCGATCAGCGTATCTTCCACATGCGACTCGATGCTGTCGCTCTCATCAAACACTGCGGCGATGCCGCCCTGGGCATAAAAGGTCGAGCCTTCGCTGACCTGCGCTTTGCTCAGTACCAGCACCTCGTAATGCGCCGCCAGCCGCAGCGCCAGCGATAAACCCGCCGCGCCGCTGCCGATAATCAAAACATCGCACTGATAATCTGGAGAGAATGAGTGTGCCATGGTGTTTAATTTACTAAACAAGGGTGGCTTGAGAATAGGCGTTTCGCGCAGGGTTGTGAAGTATTTTAAACGCACAGCCTGCCCTGTCAGATCAATTAACCGGCAGATAAGCGTAAAAACAACAGATTACATAAAAGTGCATCGGAGGCGCGTTTTTTATATAAAACCTGGCGCATAGACAGGATTTAAAGATGAAAAAGCCTCTGTCATAAGGTACTCTGCCTGCGATTCTGCGTTGATAGCCGCAGTCTGGATTACACTGTCTTGAGAATGAAAAACAAATGACAGCGCCTCCGGAAGAGTCATCATCAGCGCGTTAAGTGAACTTTTTGCCGCACCACCACTCTAAGCGCATGCTTGCTCAGAACCATGAAGATGTGCTGGCAGTTCCTTTACGCATTTAAAAGAATTTGGGGAGACATTACCTCGGATGAGCGAGCAGTTAACGGATCAGGTACTCGTAGAGCGGGTGCAGAAGGGAGATCAGAAGTCATTTAACCTCCTGGTTATTCGCTACCAGCATAAAGTGGCGAGCCTGGTTTCCCGCTACGTCCCGTCGGGAGACGTGCCTGATGTCGTGCAGGAGTCCTTTATCAAAGCGTATCGCGCGCTGGAATCCTTTCGCGGCGACAGCGCGTTCTACACCTGGCTTTATCGTATCGCGGTCAATACCGCAAAAAATTATCTGGTTGCTCAGGGGCGTCGCCCGCCATCCAGCGATGTGGATGCGATCGATGCAGAAAATTTCGAAAGTGCTGGCGCGTTAAAAGAAATTTCGAACCCTGAGAACTTAATGTTGTCAGATGAACTGAAACAAATCGTCTTTCGCACCATTGAGGCACTCCCTGAAGATTTGCGTATGGCAATCACGCTCAGGGAGCTGGACGGACTGAGCTACGAAGAGATCGCCGCCATCATGGATTGCCCGGTCGGTACGGTGCGTTCACGTATCTTCCGTGCGCGAGAGGCCATTGATAATAAAGTTCAACCGCTTATCCAACGTCAGTGATAACGGCTACTGGAAGGGTACTTAGGCATGCAGAAAGAACAACTTTCCGCTTTGATGGATGGCGAGGCGCTCGATAACGCGCTGCTGTCAGCACTATCTCAGGATGCAGAGCTGCAACAGCGCTGGACTAGCTATCATCTTATCCGCGACACCATGCGCGGTGATGTAGGAGATGTGCTGCACTTCGATATCTCCGCGCGCGTTGCGGCGGCCCTTGAACAAGAGCCGGCCCGTAAGGTGACGCCGCTGATCGTCGAATCTCAGCCTGAACCGGCCAGCGTTGCGACGATGCCTTTCTGGCGCAAAATGCGTCCCTGGGCGGCGCAGCTGACTCAGGTTGGCGTAGCGGCGTGCGTATCGCTGGCGGTTATCGTGGGCGTACAGCACTACAACCAGCCGAGCGGTACCACTGCAGAACCGTCTGATTCGCCGGTGTTTAACACGCTGCCGATGATGGGCAAGGCTTCGCCGGTCAGCCTGGGCGTGCCGTCTGATGCCTTCGACACCAGCGGCTCCAGCCAGCAGGTTCAGGAGCAACGCCGTCGCGTTAACGCGATGCTGCAGGATTACGAACTACAGCGTCGTCTGCATTCCGATCGTCTGCAGTTCGAAACCAATGCGCCGCAGCAGGCGCAGGCGAACGTTCCCGGCAACCAGTCCTTAGGTACGCAACAGCAGTAATGAAGCAGCTTTGGTGCGCCGTTAGCCTGCTGGCAGGCAGCCTGCTTTGGTCATCTACCGCCCCGGCGCAGACATCTGCGTCCGGGGCGTTGTTACAGCAGATGGAGCAGGCAAGCCAGAACCTCAACTACGAATTCGCTTATATCAACGTCTCGCGCATCGGCATCGAGTCGCTGCGTTATCGTCACGCGGTGATCGATAATCGCGTCTATGCGCAACTGCTGCAGATGGACGGCCCGCGCCGCGAGGTCATCCAGCGCGGCGGCGATATCAGCTATTTCGAACCCGGCCTCGATCCTTTCTCTCTGCCCGGTCAAAACATTATCGACGCCTTGCCGTCGCCTATCTTCGCTGATTTCACTCAGCTCGCCAGCGCATGGGATTTTATCCCGGTAGGGCGTTCGCGCATCGCCGATCAGCTGTGCGAGGTGATCCGTATCGTCTCGCGCGACGGCACGCGCTACAGCTATGTGGTGTGGCTCGATGTGGACACCAAGCTGCCGCTGCGCATCGATCTGCTGGATCGCGACGGCGAAACGCTGGAGCAGTTCCGCGTGATTAGCTTTGCGGTCGACGAAGGCGTGCGCAATCTAATGCAGGGGCTGCAAAAGGCCAATTTGCCGCCGTCGCTCTCAGTGCCGGAAGGCGAGAAGGTCAAGCTCAGCTGGCAGCCAGCCTGGGTGCCGGCGGGCATGAAGCTGGTGTCGCAGAGCCGACGCGATATTCCGGCGATGAATAAAACCGTTGAGTCGCGTCTATACAGCGATGGACTCTTCAGCTTCGCCATCAATATTACTCCGGCCGACAAAAGCAGCGTCACGCAGACATTGCGCACAGGACGTCGTACGGTGCAGACCGAAGTGCGCAATAATAGCGAAATCACCGTGGTGGGCGAACTGCCGCCCGCCACGGCAAAACGCATAGCGGACAGTATTGATTTGGGGTCGCAACGATGATGAGAGAGTGGGCCACGGTGGTGGCATGGCATGATGGCATCGCCACGCTGCATACGGAGGCGAAAACCTCCTGCAACAGCTGCTCGGCGCGTAAAGGCTGCGGCAGCCACATGCTGAACAAACTGGGGCCGAAAGACGCTCACGTGATGGAAATCGCCAGCGCGACGCCGCTTCAGCCCGGTCAGCGCATTGAACTCGGCATCAAAGAGAGCAGCCTGCTCGGTTCGGCGCTGCTGATCTATATGACGCCGCTGTTTGGACTGTTTCTGCTGGCGGGCCTGTTCCAGGCGCTGTTTCACAGCGATCTGGCGGCGGCCTGCGGCGCGCTGCTCGGCGGCATCGGCGGCTTTATCGTCGCCAAAGGCGTGTCGCTGAAAGTCGGCGATCGCGCCGCTTTTCAGCCGGTCATTCTGAGCGTGGCGCTTCCGCCTGACGCCCTGCGCGTGGAAAGCGAAGCCTAATCCTCTGCAGGCCGCGTATATCGCGGCCTTTTAGCGCCTGTTTCTCGCCAAAAAGTGTTGTGATTCCGCAACGTTCCATTCTTTTATGCGCGGCCTTAACAGTGTAATATGCGTCGTCATTAATGAGGCTGACAGGATTGTAGGTAAAGAGCGATCTTCCTGAATGTGTCTGTGCTCAGGTTCTCAACTGTTTTTCTACGTGAAGATATTCATATAAATGAAGCACATAAGAAACTTCTCCATCATCGCGCACATTGACCATGGTAAATCGACGCTCTCTGACCGCCTGATTCAAATCTGTGGTGGCCTGACCGATCGCGAGATGGCGGCGCAGGTTCTCGACTCGATGGACCTGGAGCGCGAGCGCGGCATTACCATTAAAGCGCAGAGCGTGACGCTCGATTACAAAGCGCTCGACGGCGAAACTTACCAGCTCAATTTCATCGATACCCCAGGGCATGTCGACTTCTCCTATGAAGTGTCGCGCTCGCTGGCGGCCTGCGAAGGCGCGCTGCTGGTGGTGGACGCAGGACAGGGCGTGGAAGCGCAGACCCTGGCGAACTGCTATACCGCGATTGAGATGGATCTGGAAGTTGTGCCGGTACTGAATAAAATCGATCTGCCTGCCGCCGATCCGGAACGCGCGGCGCAGGAGATTGAAGATATCGTCGGCATTGACGCCACCGATGCGGTGCGCTGCTCGGCAAAAACCGGCGTCGGCGTGCCGGAAGTGCTGGAGCGCCTGGTGCGCGATATTCCGCCGCCGGAAGGCGATCCGGAAGGCCCGCTGCAGGCGCTGATTATCGACTCCTGGTTCGATAACTACCTTGGTGTGGTCTCGCTGATCCGCGTGAAAAACGGCACGCTGCGCAAAGGCGACAAAGTCAAAGTGATGAGCACCGGCCAGGTGTACAACGCCGATCGCCTCGGCATCTTCACGCCGAAGCAGGTTGACCGCACGCAGTTGAACTGCGGCGAAGTAGGCTGGCTGGTCTGCGCCATCAAAGATATTCTTGGCGCGCCGGTGGGCGATACCCTGACGCTGTCGCGCAACCCGGCGGATAAAGCGCTGCCAGGCTTCAAAAAAGTGAAGCCGCAGGTCTATGCCGGCCTGTTCCCGGTCAGCTCCGACGATTACGAAGCCTTCCGCGACGCGCTCGGCAAGCTGAGCCTGAACGACGCCTCGCTGTTCTACGAGCCGGAAAGCTCTACCGCGCTCGGCTTCGGCTTCCGCTGCGGCTTCCTCGGTCTGCTGCATATGGAGATCATTCAGGAGCGCCTGGAGCGCGAATACGATCTCGATCTGATCACCACCGCGCCGACCGTGGTGTACGAAGTGGAGACCACCAGCGGCGAAATCGTCTACGTCGACAGCCCCTCTAAGCTGCCGCCGCTGAACAATATCGAAGAGCTGCGCGAGCCGATCGCCGAGTGTCATATGCTGCTGCCACAGGAGTATCTGGGCAACGTCATCACGCTCTGCATCGAGAAGCGCGGCGTGCAGACCAACATGGTCTACCACGGCAACCAGGTCGCGCTGACCTACGATATTCCGATGGCGGAAGTGGTGCTCGACTTCTTCGACCGTCTGAAGTCGACCTCGCGCGGTTACGCCTCGCTGGATTACAACTTTAAGCGTTTCCAGGCTTCCGACATGGTGCGCGTCGACGTGCTGATCAACGCCGAGCGCGTCGATGCGCTGGCGCTGATTACCCACCGCGACAATTCGCAGTATCGCGGCCGCGAGCTGGTTGAGAAGATGAAAGAGCTCATCCCGCGTCAGCAGTTCGACATTGCGATTCAGGCGGCGATCGGCACCCACATCATCGCTCGCTCAACCGTGAAGCAGCTGCGTAAAAACGTGCTGGCCAAATGCTACGGCGGCGACGTCAGCCGTAAGAAGAAACTGTTGCAGAAGCAGAAAGATGGCAAGAAGCGTATGAAGCAGGTCGGCAACGTTGAGCTGCCGCAGGAAGCCTTCCTCGCTATTCTGCATGTCGGCAAGGACAGCAAATAAGGATCCCTAATGGCTAATATGTTCGCCCTGGTTCTGGCGCTCGCGACGCTGATTACCGGTATTATCTGGTGTATCGATCGCGTTAAATGGGCGCCGGCGCGCCGGGCTAAACGAGCGGAAGCGCAGGCTGCGGCCGGTCATACCCTCGACGAGAAAACGCTGGCGAAAGTCAACGGGCAGCCTGGCTGGGTAGAGACCGCCGCGTCGGTCTTCCCGGTGCTGCTGGTGGTGTTCGTGGTGCGCTCGTTTATCTATGAGCCATTCCAGATCCCGTCCGGCTCCATGATGCCGACGCTGCTGATCGGCGATTTTATTCTGGTGGAGAAGTTTGCCTACGGTATCAAAGATCCCATCACCCAGACGACGCTGATCCCGACCGGTCATCCGCAGCGCGGCGATATCGCGGTATTTAAATACCCGAAAGATCCGAGCCTGGACTACATTAAGCGCGTGATCGGCCTGCCGGGCGACAAAGTGGTGTTCGATCCCTACAGCAAAACCCTGACCGTCAGCCCGAACTGCGCTGCCGGCCAGCGCTGCGCCAGCGCGCTGCCGATTACCTACACCAATATCGAGCCGAGCGACTTTATCCAGACCTTCAGCGGTTTCGACGGCAATGAAGCGGGCAACGGGTTCTATCAGGTGCCGCAGGGCGAAACCATGCGCGGCGGACTGCGTCTCGGTACCCGTAAAGAGACGCTGGGCAACGTCACGCACGATATTTTGCTGGTAAACGAAGCGCAGAGTCAGGCGAGCATGTATTATCAGCAGCCGGGCCAGCCGCAGGCGACCTGGATCGTGCCGCAGGGGCAATATTTCATGATGGGCGATAACCGCGACAACAGCGCCGACAGCCGCTACTGGGGCTTTGTCCCGGAACGCAATCTGGTCGGTAAAGCGGTCGCCATCTGGATGAGCTTCGATAAGCAGGAAGGTCAGTGGCCGACGGGCGTACGCCTGAGCCGTATCGGCGGCATTCACTGAGTAATCTGGCCCGGATAAACGGGCAAAACGGTTGGCCTCCTGAGGGGGGCCACTGCACACTAAACAGAATGCGTTGGAAAGCCAGCCCTGTTTCGTATGCAGAGTCACAGACGCACAAAAGAACTGGAATCGCATGAACCCCATCCTCATTAATAAGCTTCAGCGCAAACTGGGCTACACTTTTACTCACCCGGAACTCTTGCAACAGGCGCTAACGCACCGCAGCGCCAGCAGTAAGCACAACGAGCGTCTCGAATTTCTCGGCGATTCCATTCTCAGCTATGTGATCGCCAATGCGCTTTATCATCGCTTTCCTCGCGTCGACGAGGGCGATATGAGCCGCATGCGCGCGACGCTGGTACGTGGCAACACGCTGGCGGAGATGGCGCGAGAGTTTGACCTCGGCGAATGTTTGCGCCTGGGGCCGGGCGAACTGAAAAGCGGCGGATTTCGCCGTGAATCCATCCTGGCGGATACGGTGGAGGCGCTGATCGGCGGCATCTTCCTCGACAGCAATATCCAGACGGTGGAAAAGCTGATCCTTGACTGGTATCAGTCGCGCCTCGAGCAGATTAGCCCGGGCGACAAACAAAAAGATCCGAAAACCCGCCTGCAAGAGTATCTGCAGGGGCGTCATCTGCCGCTGCCGTCCTATCTGGTGGTGCAGGTGCGTGGCGAAGCCCACGATCAGGAATTCACCATTCACTGTCAGGTGAGTGGCATGGCTGAACCGGTGGTGGGCGTAGGCTCCAGCCGCCGTAAAGCAGAACAGGCTGCTGCCGAACAGGCGCTAATTAAGCTTGGACTCGAATAGCAACATCCCGGTGCCTGAACAGGCGCTGAAAAAGTCAGGACTCGAATGAGCGAACAGAATACCTATTGCGGCTTTGTCGCGATTGTCGGCCGACCCAACGTCGGCAAATCCACCTTACTGAACCAGCTGCTGGGGCAGAAGGTGTCGATCACCTCGCGTAAGCCGCAAACCACGCGTCACCGCATTATGGGCATTCACACCGAAGGCGAATATCAGGCCATCTATGTGGATACGCCCGGGCTGCACATGGAAGAGAAGCGCGCCATCAACCGCCTGATGAACCGCGCGGCCAGCAGCTCCATCGGCGACGTCGAGCTGGTGATCTTCGTGGTCGAAGGCACGCGCTGGACGCCGGACGACGAGATGGTGCTCAACAAGCTGCGCGACAACAAAGTGCCGGTAGTGCTGGCCATCAACAAAGTGGACAACATTCAGGATAAAAGCATCCTGCTGCCGCATCTGCAGTTCCTCAGCCAGCAGATGAACTTCCTCGACATCGTGCCGATCTCCGCCGAAAGCGGAAAAAACGTCGATACGATTGCGGCGATCGTGCGCAAGCGTCTGCCGCAGGCGGATCACCACTTCCCGGAAGATTACATCACTGACCGCTCGCAGCGCTTTATGGCCTCGGAAATTATCCGCGAGAAGCTGATGCGCTTCCTCGGCGCCGAGCTGCCGTACTCCGTAACCGTGGAAATCGAGCAGTTCGTGGCGAACGATCGCGGCGGCTACGATATTAACGGCCTGATCCTTGTCGAGCGCGAAGGGCAGAAGAAGATGGTGATCGGCAACAAAGGCGCCAAAATCAAAACCATCGGTATTGAAGCGCGTAAAGATATGGAAGAGATGTTCGAAGCCAAAGTGCATCTCGAACTCTGGGTCAAAGTGAAATCGGGCTGGGCCGACGACGAACGTGCGCTGCGCAGCCTGGGCTACGTAGACGACCTCTGATCCTATGGAAGGCTGGCAACGCGCCTTTGTGCTGCATAGTCGCCCTTACAGCGAAACCAGCCTGCTGCTCGATCTCTTCAGCGAAAGCCACGGGCGCGTCAGGGTGCTGGCGAAAGGCGCGCGCGCGCGCCGCTCGCAGCTGAAAGGCACGCTGCAGCCCTTTACGCCGCTGCTGGTGCGCTGGACCGGGCGCGGCGAGGTCAAAACCCTGACCAAAGCCGAAGCGGTGTCGCTGGCGCTGCCGCTCAGCGGCATTACGCTCTACTGCGGCCTCTACGTTAACGAACTGGTATCGCGCGTGCTGGAGCAGGAATTTCCCTTCTCTGAACTCTTCTTTGACTATCTGAACTGTCTGCAAACGCTGGCGGCGGCCAACAGCTCGCCCGAACCGGCGCTGCGTCGTTTTGAGCTGGCGCTGCTCGGCCATCTCGGCTATGGCGTCGACTTTCTGCACTGCGCCGGCAGCGGCGAGCCGGTCGCCGACAACATGACCTACAGCTACCGCGAAGAGAAGGGCTTTATCGCCAGTCTGGTCGCTGGCCAGCGCAGCTTCACCGGCCGCCAGCTGCGCGCGCTGTGGGAACGCGATTTTCCCGATGCCGATACGCTGCGCGCCGCCAAGCGCTTTACCCGCATCGCGCTGAAACCCTACCTGGGCGGCAAGCCCTTAAAGAGCACCGAGCTGTTTCGCCAGTTCGTGCCGAAAAAGCGGCCCGATGCCGCTAGCCCGTAGCGCTGTGCCTGCGCCGCGCGCCGCGGTACACTCTGATTTTTCGACATAGTTAAGCTGAGGATTGTCATGGCTGAGTTGCTGTTAGGGGTCAACATCGATCATATCGCCACGGTACGTAACGCGCGCGGCACCCACTATCCCGATCCGGTTCAGGCGGCTTTCGTCGCCGAGCAGGCGGGCGCGGAAGGCATTACCGTGCATCTGCGCGAAGATCGCCGCCATATCACCGATCGCGACGTGCGTATTCTGCGCGACACCATCCAGACGCGCATGAACCTGGAGATGGCGGTTACCGACGAGATGGTGGGCATCGCCTGCGATATCCAGCCGCACTTCGTCTGTCTGGTGCCGGAGAAGCGAGAAGAGGTCACCACCGAAGGCGGCCTCGACGTGGCGGGGCAGCAGGAAAAAATCAACGCGGCGGTGAAGCAGCTGAGCGACGCGGGCATTCAGGTTTCGCTGTTTATCGACCCCGACCATCGCCAGATTGAGGCGGCGGTCGCCAGCGGCGCGCCCTATATCGAAATTCATACCGGTGCCTACGCCGAGGCGGCGGAAGGTTTGCCGCGCGAGGCCGAGCTGGCGCGCATCCGTCACGCCGCCACCTTTGCCGCCAGCCTGGGCCTCAAGGTCAACGCCGGCCACGGCCTGACCTACCATAACGTCCAGCCGATCGCCGCGCTGCCGGAGATGCACGAGCTGAATATCGGCCACGCCATTATCGGCCGCGCGCTGTTCAGCGGCCTGGCCGACGCGGTAAAAGAGATGAAGCTGCTGATGCGGGAAGCGCGTCGCTAATGGCTATTCTCGGACTGGGCACCGACATCGTCGAAATCGAGCGTATCGCCGGCGTGATTGAGCGCTCCGGCGACCGCCTGGCGCGGCGCGTGCTGAGCGAAGCCGAGTGGCAGCAATATCAGCGGCATCAGCAGCCGGTGCGCTTTCTGGCTAAGCGCTTCGCCGTCAAGGAAGCGGCGGCCAAAGCCTTCGGCACCGGCATTCGCGGCGGTCTGGCGTTCAATCAGTTTGAAGTTTACAACGATGAGCTGGGCAAGCCAGGACTGCGCTTTTTCAACCACGCCAGCGAAGTGGCGGAAAAGCTGGGCGTCAGGCAGGTTCACGTCACGCTGGCGGATGAGCGTCACTACGCCTGCGCAACGGTGATTATCGAAAACTAGTGGTGCAGCACCACAAACTTCTCCCACAGCGCATCGCGCGATTCGATGTGCTGTGGATCGATAATAATAGTGTTATCGATAGGGCAGACGCTCTGGCAGGTCGGCGCATCGTAGTGCCCGACGCACTCGGTGCAGCGGCTGGCGTCGATCTCGTAAATCGCCGCGCCGAGCGTAATCGCCTGGTTAGGGCATTCGGGTTCGCACATATCGCAATTAATGCATTTGGCGGTAATCAGCAGCGCCATGATTTCACCTGATCAGCTAAAAACGGCGCCATTATACTCGTGTTCGCCGCCTAGTTCAGCTTTTTCACCAGCGCTTCACTGTGACGGATATGGCTGGCGGCGCGCTCTGGATCGTTCTGCACCAGCGCCATAAACAACAGGTCTGTGAGCGCCAGCTGCGCCGTGGTCGACGAAATGGCGGCGCTGCGCGTGCTCTGTTCTTCCGCTACGGTATAGAGACAGTGCGTGGCGGTCTGCTGCAGGCTGTTGGGCGTAAAGCCGGTAAACGCCAGCACGTACGCGCCGATCTGCGCGGCTTCCTGCGCCGCCAGGTTGATCTCTTTACGCTCGCCGGTATAGGAGATCGCCAGCAGCACGTCGCCGGGACGCATCGCCTGCACGCTGGAGAGCAGCGCGTGCATATCCTGCTCCGCCACCGCATTAATGCCGATCTTCATCAGCTTCCAGGAAAAGTCTTTCGCCACCAGCCCTGACGCGCCGATGCCTACCAGCACGATGCGCTGGGCATTTTTCAGCAGGTGTAGCGTCGCGTTCAGTTTCTCTTCGCTGTTGATATCGAGCGTGGCGCGAATCGCGGAGAGCTTCTCGGTCAGCAGCTTCTCGCCCACGGTTTTCAGCGAGTCGTCGCTGAGAATATGGTTATGCACGGTAATGGCGTCGCGATCCGCCAGCGATTCGCTCAGCGCCAGCTTGAGCGCCGGAAAGCCCTTATAGCCCAGCTTTTGCGCGAATTTCACCACGCTCGACTGGCTAACGCCCGACTCTTCAGCCAGCTTCTGCGAGCTGAGATGGCGCGCCCGATCCGGCTGTGACAACAGAAAGTCCGCCAGCCGACGCTCGTTTAGCGCCAGACGCGGATAGAGCTGACGAATGCGCAGCAATGAGCTCATGCCTGGTCCTCGTTTAAGTAGCCTGCCGTAAGATGCCTCTCTCTGCTGAAGAATAAACTATTCATCTGGCATTGTAGCCACTGGAATTAAAAATAGCCCTTTTCGCCGCTGCCGCGGTTGATGGCTACAATAAGGAACCATAGGGCGAACAAATCAGAAAGGAGCGTTTTTTGACCAAGGGTACACAACGTCGCGTGGTGTTTTTCGATCTGGACGGCACATTGCATCAGCAGGATATGTTCGGCACCTTCATGCGCTATTTGCTCTGGCGTCAGCCGCTCAATTTGCTGCTGGTGGTACCGCTGTTGCCGGTGGTCGGGCTGGGGCTGCTGATTAAAGGGCGCGCGGCGCGCTGGCCGATGAGCCTGCTGCTCTGGTCGATTACCTTTGGCCGCTCGGAGCGCACGCTGCTGCGGCGCGAAGCGGCCTTTGCGCAGTGGTTTCGCCAGCGGGTGACCGCGTTTCCGGTGGTGCAGCAGCGCCTGACCGACTATCTGGGTAGCGATGATGCCGACGTCTGGCTGATTACCGGCTCGCCGCAGCCGCTGGTAGAGCAGGTCTACTTCGACTCGGCGTTCCTGCCGCGCGTCAAACTGATCGCCAGCCAGATGCGGCGCGGCTTCGGCGGTCGCGTGCTGGCGATGCGCTGCCTCGGCCATGAGAAAGTGGTTCAGCTCGAAGAGCAGATCGGCACGCCGCTGCAGCTCTATAGCGGCTACAGCGACAGTAAGCAGGATAACCCGCTGCTCTTTTTCTGCCAGCACCGCTGGCGCGTCACGCCGCGCGGCGAACTTCAGCAGCTGGAGTAGGGTTGCATCTTCGATTCTGCGCGCGGGATCGCTATAATGCGCCGCTTTGCTGCTGCCGGGAGTGAGCCTGCGTGAATCAATCTCAAGACGAATACTGGATGCGCCATGCGCTGCGGCTGGCGCGCATCGCCTGGGAACAGGGCGAAGTGCCGGTCGGCGCGGTGCTGGTGCAGGGCGATCGCGTTATCGGCGAAGGGTGGAACCGGCCCATCGGCCAGCACGACCCAACTGCGCACGCCGAAATGATGGCGCTGCGTCAGGGCGGCAAGGTGCTGGAGAATTATCGCCTGCTGGCTACCACGCTCTACGTGACGCTGGAGCCCTGCGTGATGTGCGCCGGCGCGATGGTGCACAGCCGCATCGCACGGCTGGTCTACGGCGCCAGCGATGAGAAAACCGGCGCGGCGGGTTCGCTTATGGACGTGCTCGGCCATCCCGGCATGAATCATCAGGTGGTGCTGCAGAGCGGCGTGCTGGCGGAGGAGTGCGCGGCGATGCTAAGCGACTTTTTCCGCATGCGGCGCGAGCAAAAAAAAGCGCTGCGTCAGGCGCAGCGCGGAACGGACTAACGCGGCGTCGACGCCGCGCTTCACACATTGCCTAGTTCATGGCGATTTCCGGCGCCACCGCCGGATAGCCGCTGCCCAGCTCCGCCTCTTGCGCCGCCTGCTGGGCCAGGCGTTTCTCCTGCTCCTGCAAATATCCCACCAGGCTCAGCTGATACTTACGGATGTTCTCGACGTAGTTATAGGCTTCGTGACCGCGCGCATAGCCGTAGGTGGTCTGCGCATAGTAGCGTTTCTGGCTCAGCATCGGCAGCCGCAGCTTGACGTCGGCCCAGCTGTCGGGGTTGCCGCCCTGTTTCGCCGTGAGCTTGCGCGCATCCAGCATATGGGCATAGCCCATGTTGTAGGCCGCCAGCGCGAACCAGATGCGCTCATCTTCGGGAATGGTGGCGGGCACCTTTTCCATCATGCGCTGTAGATAGAGGCTGCCGCCGCGAATGCTCTGCTCGGTGTCGGTTCGATCCTCGACGTTCAGGCTGTCGGCGGTGTTGCGCGTCAGCATCATCATGCCGCGCACGCCGGTCGGGGAGGTCGCCAGCGGATTCCAGTGCGACTCCTGATAGGAGATCGCCGCCAGCAGCCGCCAGTCGATGCTGGCCGCATACTTCTCAAACAGCGGTTTGATCTCCGGCAGCGTCACGTCGATGGCGCGCAGGAAGGTTCGGGTATCGACATAGTCGAAGGTGCCGACGTGGCCGAGATACTTCTCCTCCAGGCGCGCCATCACGCCTTCTTCACCCATCGAGTTAAAGAAGTCGAGCATCGCGGCGTTCAGGCTGCTGTCGTCGCTGTGCGGCACATACCAGGTGACCGGCTCTTCATCCGTGACGTCGAACGCCACCGCCAGCTGCGGATGGATGCGCTGCAGCAGGGCGATGGTGACGGAATCGCCAATGGTGTAGTCGAGCTTGCCGTCGGCAACCGCCTCCAGCAGCGCTTTCGGCGCCTGATCGGTGGAGATGACCCAGTTAAGATCGGGATACTGCTTATCGCGCGCCGTTTTCAGCGACGACAGATAGGCGGAGCCGGAAGCGACCCTGAGCTCGCCTTTGAGATCGCCGAGATTTTTCGGGCGCGGCTTATCGACGCGATAGACCAGCTGCTGGGACACGGAGTAGTAGCTCGGCCCGGTTTTATAGCGCGCCAGCCTTTCATCGTTGTAAATCAGCCCCGCCGCCAGCAGGTCCGCCTTGCCGTCGTCGAGATCGTCAAACAGATCGCTGAGGTTCGGGCGCACCGTGACCTTGAGCTTAACGCCCAGATAGTCGGCAAAGCGCTTCGCCAGCTCGTAATCCATGCCGGCCGGGGCTTTATTGATGGTGTAGTAAGTCAGCGGGGAGTTGATGGTACTGATACGCAGCACTCCCCGTGATTTTATCTGCGAAATCGCATCCTGTCCGTTGCCGTACCACGGGATCGATGGCCATAACGCCATCGCCAGCAGCAGGGTGACGAGACCGATCAGCAGATAATTTAATTTTAGGCGTTTCAAATAGTTGTCTCTCGCTGGCTCTAAGGCCTCTGTCTTTTAAAGGCAGTATTGATCTTTTTTGAACTCCCAGAGCGAGGGGCATTTTGCGCAACTCGGCAGCGTAGAGCAACTTATAAAGCAGGTTTTGCGCAAAATTCAGGCAATTCCGCAGGCAGAGAAATTATGCGCAAACGGTTTCGTCGAGCGGGGTGTTTCTCTATAATACCGCCCGTTTTCTGCTGTTGTGCCCCTTGAAGCGTCGCACGGCGCTCTGACGAGAGATTAAATGATGGAAATTCTGCGTGGTTCGCCCGCCCTGTCGGCATTTCGTGTAAACAAACTGCTGACCCGCTTTCAGGACGCTCACCTGCCGGTGAGTGACATTTACGCCGAGTACGTCCATTTTGCCGATGTCAGCGCACCGCTGAACGCTGATGAAAAAGCGCGCCTCCAGCGCTTGCTGAAATACGGTCCTTCTCTCGCCGAACATGCGCCGCAAGGCCGCCTGCTGCTGGTAACGCCGCGTCCCGGCACCATCTCGCCCTGGTCTTCCAAAGCGACCGATATCGCGCACAACTGCGATCTGCCGCAGGTGCGCCGCCTGGAGCGCGGTCTGGCCTTCTACGTGCAGGCGCCGCAGCTTACCGACGCGCAGTGGCAGACGCTTCAGGCGCTGCTGCACGATCGCATGATGGAGACGGTTTTCAGCGATCTGTCGCAGGCGGAAGCGCTGTTCGCGCATCACGAGCCGCAGCCGTTGAAAAGCGTCGACGTGCTGAATAACGGCCGTCAGGCGCTGGAAGAGGCGAACCGCACGCTGGGGCTGGCGCTGGCGGACGACGAAATCGACTATCTGCTGGCGGCTTTCCAGCGCCTCGGGCGCAACCCCAACGACATCGAACTCTATATGTTCGCGCAGGCCAACTCTGAGCACTGCCGTCATAAAATTTTCAACGCCGACTGGATTATCGACGGCGAAAAACAGCCGAAATCGCTGTTTAAAATGATTAAAAACACCTTCGAGACCACGCCGGACCACGTGCTGTCAGCCTACAAAGACAACGCGGCGGTAATGGAAGGCTCGGAAGTGGGACGCTTTTACGCCGACGCGCAAAAAGGCGAGTATGAGTACCATCAGGAGGCGGCGCATATCCTGATGAAGGTAGAAACCCATAACCATCCTACGGCGATCTCGCCGTGGCCCGGTGCCGCGACCGGCTCCGGCGGCGAGATCCGCGACGAAGGCGCGACCGGACGCGGCGCGAAGCCGAAAGCCGGCCTGGTCGGTTTCTCAGTGTCAAACCTGCGTATTCCCGGCTTTGAACAGCCCTGGGAAGAGGATTTCGGCAAGCCGGAGCGCATCGTCAGCGCGCTGGACATCATGACCGAAGGCCCGCTGGGCGGCGCGGCGTTCAATAACGAATTCGGGCGTCCGGCGCTGAACGGCTACTTCCGCACCTATGAAGAGCGAGTAAACAGCCATAACGGCGTCGAACTGCGCGGCTACCATAAGCCGATCATGCTGGCGGGCGGCATCGGCAACATCCGCGCCGATCACGTGCAGAAAGGCGAGATTACCCTGGGCGCGAAACTGATCGTGCTGGGCGGCCCGGCGATGAATATCGGTCTGGGCGGCGGCGCGGCCTCGTCCATGGCGTCAGGCCAGTCTGACGCCGATCTCGATTTCGCCTCCGTACAGCGCGACAACCCGGAAATGGAGCGCCGCTGTCAGGAGGTGATCGACCGCTGCTGGCAGATGGGCGAAGAGAACCCGATTCTGTTTATTCACGACGTGGGCGCGGGCGGCCTCTCCAACGCCATGCCGGAGCTGGTGAGCGACGGCGGCCGCGGCGGCCGTTTCAACCTGCGCGACATCCTGAACGACGAGCCGGGCATGAGCCCGCTGGAAGTGTGGTGCAACGAGTCGCAGGAGCGTTACGTGCTGGCGGTGGCGCCGGAGAAGCTGGCGCAGTTCGATGCGCTCTGCCAGCGCGAGCGCGCGCCTTACGCGGTGATCGGCGAAGCGACCGAAGAGCAACACCTGAGCCTGAGCGACAGCCACTTCGACAACACGCCTATCGATATGCCGCTGGACGTGCTGCTGGGCAAAACGCCGAAGATGACGCGCGACGTGGCCACGCAGCAGGCCAAAGGCGAGCCGCTGCTGCGCGACGGTATTACCCTTAGCGACGCGGTAAACCGCGTGCTGCACCTGCCGACCGTGGCGGAGAAAACCTTCCTCGTCACCATCGGCGACCGTACCGTCACCGGCATGGTGGCGCGCGACCAGATGGTCGGTCCGTGGCAGATTCCGGTGGCGAACTGCGCGGTCACCACCGCCAGCCTCGACAGCTATCACGGCGAGGCCTTCGCGCTGGGCGAGCGCGCGCCGGTTGCGCTGCTCGATTTCGCCGCCTCCGGCCGTCTGGCCGTGGGTGAAGCACTGACCAACCTGGCGGCGACGCAGATTGGCGATCTCAAGCGCGTGAAGCTCTCCGCTAACTGGATGGCGGCGGCAGGCCACCCTGGCGAAGATGCCGGCCTCTACGAAGCGGTCAAGGCGGTAGGCGAAGCGCTCTGTCCTGCGCTCGGCATCACGATTCCGGTCGGTAAAGACTCGATGTCGATGAAAACCCGCTGGCAGGAAGGCATCGAGCAGCGCGAAATGACTTCGCCGCTGTCGCTGGTGATCACCGCCTTCGCCCGCGTGGAAGATGTGCGCCGCACCGTCACGCCAGAGCTGCAGGCGGACGGCGAAAACCTGCTGCTGCTGATCGATCTCGGCAACGGCGCCAATACGCTGGGCGCCACCGCGCTCTCGCAGGTCTATCGTCAGCTGGGCGACAAGCCGGCCGACGTGCGCGATGCGCAACAGCTGGCGGGCTTCTTTAACGCGATTCAGGCGCTAGTGGCGCAGCAGAAGCTGCTGGCCTACCACGATCGTTCAGACGGCGGCCTGCTGGTCACGCTGGCGGAAATGGCCTTTACCGGCCACTGCGGCGTTGAGGTCGATATCGCCGCACTGGGCAGCGACGCGCTGGCCGCGCTCTTTACCGAAGAGCTGGGCGCGGTGATTCAGATTAAGGCCGAAGATCGCGCGGCGGTGGAAAAGGTGCTGGCGGAGCAGGGACTGGCAGCGTGCAGTCATGTTATCGGCCGCGCGCAGCGCGGTGACCGCTTTGTGATTCGCTCCGGCGACAGCGCGGTCTACAGCGAAAGCCGCACCACGCTGCGTACCTGGTGGGGCGAAACCAGCTGGCAGATGCAGCGCCTGCGCGATAACCCGATCTGCGCCGATCAGGAGCATGAAGCGCGTAAAGACGACAACGATCCTGGCCTCAACGTCCATCTGACCTTTAATCCGGAAGAGGATGTCGCCGCGCCGATGATCGCCACCGGCGCGCGTCCGCGCGTTGCGGTGCTGCGCGAGCAGGGCGTCAACTCCCACGTCGAAATGGCGGCGGCGTTCCATCGCGCAGGCTTTACGGCGGTTGACGTCCATATGAGCGATCTGCTGGCGGGACGTCGCGGTCTGGACGAGTTCCAGGCGCTGGTGGCGTGCGGCGGTTTCTCCTACGGCGACGTGCTGGGCGCCGGCGAAGGCTGGGCGAAATCGATTCTGTTCAACAACCGCGTGCGCGATACGTTCGAGAACTTCTTCCATCGTCCTCAGACGCTGGCGCTGGGCGTCTGCAACGGCTGTCAGATGATGTCGAACCTGCGCGAGCTGATCCCGGGTAGCGAACTCTGGCCGCGCTTCGTGCGCAACCAGTCGGAGCGTTTCGAAGCGCGCTTCAGCCTGGTGGAAGTGGCCGCCAGCCCGTCGCTGCTGCTGGACGGCATGGCTGGTTCGCATATGCCGATTGCGGTCTCTCACGGCGAAGGTTTTGTGGAAGTACGCGACGGCGCGCATCTGGCAGCGCTGGAGTCCAAAGGAGTGGTTGCGCTGCGCTTTGTCGATAACTACGGCAAGGTGACCGAAACTTACCCGGCTAACCCGAACGGCTCGCCTAACGGCATTACGGCGGTGACCAACGAAAGCGGCCGCGTGACCATCATGATGCCGCACCCGGAGCGCGTTTTCCGTACGGTAAGCAACTCCTGGCATCCGGCCGAGTGGGGCGAGGATAGCCCATGGATGCGCATCTTCCGCAACGCGCGTAAGCAGCTGGGCTAAACCCGCCCAGTGCGACAAGACAAAAGGAGACAGCGATGTCTCCTTTTTTATGTCTGTTGGCAAATGGCGACAGATGTCTCTCTCTGCTGTCTCTAAAAGGAGACATTTATCCTAATGATAAATAAACGATTAATATCCAGGTTGTTGAAGTGTTGGGTTTTAGCGACAGAAGGGCGCGCGCGGCGGCGCTTCAGGCTACAGCCAACGAGAAATAACCTGACAACCCTCTGAAAAAGAATGTTATTTCTTTTTTGGCACGAAGTTTGCTAATATTACTGCGTGGCTCATTCTCCTGTTTATGATTGCCCCGCTACGGCGGCAGAGCTCATAAAAACTGAATGACGCACCAAACGGAGCCTGCCGTCCACCAACCGATAATCGTTTGCTCTGCAACGTTATCAAGCATCGGGCGCAACGTTGAGTTAGGCTCCACCTTCTTTTCAGGCGATGCTGCGGCGTCGCTCTCACGGCAGGCCGAACGGCCTGCCGTTTTCATTTCCGCTCTATCTTCCACCGGCGGACTTCGCTAGCATTCTCACAGCGTTTATTACAGGAAGCGACCGCGTGAGAAGATGGCGTTTATTTCCCCGATCGTTGCGCCAGCTGGTGCTGATGGCCTTTTTGCTGGTGCTGCTGCCGCTGCTGGTGCTGGCCTGGCAGGCCTGGGAAAGTTTATCGGCGTTGAGCGATCAGGCCGCCGACACCAACCGCAACACCTTCACCGACGTGCGCCGCAGCGAAGCGATGGCGCGCACCGCGCTGGAGCTGGAGCGCAGCTACCGACAATATTGCGTGCTGGGCGACGCCACTCTGGCGCGTCTCTATGAAACCCAGCGCGCGCGTTACAGCCAGATCCTCGACTCTCACGCCTCCAGCCTGCCCGCGCTGGCGGCGTTTCAGACGCTGCGCGCGACGCTGCCGCAGCTTGCCGAACTCAAGTGTGATAACGGCAACCCGGCCGCCGCCGCCTCGCAGGCGCTGGAGAGCTTTTCCGCCGTTAACGCGCAGCTGGTGCAGGAGACGCGCGAAGTGGTATTCGCGCGCGGGCTGCAGCTGCAGCGCGAAATTGCCGATCGCGGCCAGTTTTTCGGCTGGCAGGCGCTTATCCTGTTTATCGTCAGCCTGGCGCTGGTGCTGCTGTTCACCCGCATGATTATCGGGCCGGTAAAAAGCGTCGAACGCATGATTAACCGGCTCGGCGAAGGGCGCGAGCTGGGCGCGACCGTGGCGTTCCGCGGCCCGCGCGAGCTGCGCTCTTTAGGGCAGCGCATCGTCTGGCTCAGCGAGCGGCTGGCGTGGCTGGAGACGCAGCGCCATGAGTTCCTGCGTCATCTCTCCCACGAGCTGAAGACGCCGCTCGCCAGCCTGCGCGAGGGCACGGAGCTGCTGGCGGACGAGGTGGTGGGCGCGCTGAACGGCGATCAGAAAGAGGTCGTGGCGATCCTCGATACCAGCAGCCGTCATCTGCAGCGCCTGATTGAGCAGCTGCTCGACTACAACCGCAAGCTGGTGGAGGGGCCGACGACGCTAGAGACGGTAGATATCGGCGAGCTAGTAGATATGGTGGTCAGCGCCCATGCGCTGCCGGCGCGCGCTAAGCTGATGCATGTGCACTACGATCTCCAGGTGAAAAGCTGTCTGGCGGAGCCTGTGCTGCTGATGCGCGTTATCGACAACTTATACTCTAACGCCGTGAACTATGGCGGCGAATCCGGTAGCATCTGGCTGCGCAGCCAGCTGCACGGCGACAAGGTGTGGATAGAGGTCGCCAACAGCGGCACGCCGATTCCCGCTAAAGAACGGGAAATGATCTTCGAACCCTTTTTCCAGGGTAGTCTGCAGCGCAAAGGGCCGGTTAAAGGCAGCGGGCTGGGACTGAGCATCGCCAAAGACTGTCTGCGCCGCATGCAGGGGGATCTGCTGCTGATCGACAGCAAAGAAGCCGACGTTTGTTTTCGTATTGTACTGAATCACACAGCCGGGAATCACTGACAGATGAATATCGTCTTCGCCTCACTTTTTACCGCGCTGTTGAGCCTTTCGCTCAGCGGCTGCAGCGCCTCCCCGGCCGCTTCGTCCGCGCATCGCGACGCCGTCGTCGCCGAGCCGGAGGTCAGGCTTCCCGATTATCTGGCGACCGACTGCGCCAGCGTCTGGCGCAACGAAAGCGCGACAGCAACGGGGAATCCGCTCTACTGGCTGCGCGCCATCGACTGCGCCGAGCGCCTGTCGCCCGCAGAGGCGCGCGGCGAAGCGCATCGCTGGCCGGTGGAAGGCTGGGCGCGCGCCTTTAAAAACGGCATCCTGATGGCTAACGGCAACGTCACGCCGCTGGAACGCCGCGATTACGTCGACGCGCTGGATGCGTACAGCAGCCGCTTTCCCGGCGCCGTGCGTCCGCTGATTCAGCTGTGGCGCGGCAATCAGGTCGCGCAGCTTGATCTCAGCGAAACGCGCACGCGCTTCGCGCATTTGCAGCAGAGCAGCGATGCGCAGCTCGACGCGCTACGTCAGCAGCAGACGCAAATGCGCCAGACCCTTAACGACACGCAGCATAAGCTTGAGCGCCTGACGGATATTGAACGTCAGCTCTCTTCGCGCAAAGCGCCGGACGTCACCGAAAGCGGCCATGCGCCGGAAACCTCGCCACATGAGGAGCCTTAATGGCCAGACAATCCGCACGTCTGCTGCTGGTGGATGACGATCCCAGCCTGTTAAAGCTGCTGGGGATGCGCCTCAGCAGCGAAGGTTACCAGGTCACTACCGCCGCCAGCGGGCCGGAAGCGCTGCGCCTGCTGCAAAAAGAGCAGATCGATCTCGTCATCAGCGATTTGCGCATGGATGAGATGGACGGGCTGGCGCTGTTCGGGGAAATTCAGAAGCGTAACCCCAGCCTGCCGGTGATTATCCTCACCGCGCACGGCTCGATCCCCGACGCCGTCTCCGCCACGCAGCAGGGCGTATTCAGCTTCCTCACCAAGCCGGTAGACCGCGACGCGCTCTATAAAGCGATCGACGATGCGCTGGCGCAGCGCGCGCCAGCCAGCGATGACCGCTGGCGAGAAGCGATCGTCACCCGCAGCCCGATTATGCTGCGGCTGCTGGAGCAGGCGCACATGGTGGCGCAGTCCGACGTTAGCGTCTTAATTAACGGCCAGAGCGGCAGCGGCAAAGAGGTGCTGGCGCAGGCGATCCACGCCGCCAGCCCGCGCGCGGGCAAACCTTTTATCGCCATAAACTGCGGCGCGCTGCCGGAGCAGCTGCTGGAATCAGAGCTGTTCGGTCACGCCCGCGGCGCCTTTACCGGCGCGGTAAGCGCGCGCGAAGGACTGTTTCAGGCGGCGGAAGGAGGCACGCTGTTTCTGGACGAAATCGGCGATATGCCGCCGTCGCTGCAGGTAAAGCTGCTGCGCGTGCTGCAGGAGCGCAAAATCCGTCCGCTCGGCAGCAATCACGATATCGACATTAACGTGCGCATTATCTCCGCCACTCATCGCGACCTGCCGAAGGCGATGGAGAAGAAAGAGTTCCGCGAGGATCTCTTTTACCGCCTCAACGTGGTCAATCTTAAGCTGCCGGCGCTGCACGAGCGCACCGAAGATATTCCACTGCTCGCCGGCCATCTGCTGCGCCAGGCGGCGGATCGGCATAAACCCTTTGTGCGCAGCTTTTCCGTGGATGCGATGAAACGGCTGATGACGGCAAGCTGGCCGGGCAACGTTCGCCAGCTGGTAAACGTGATCGAGCAGTGCGTCGCGCTCACCTCGTCGCCGGTGATCGGCGATGCGCTGGTCGAGCAGGCGCTGAGCGGCGAGAACAGCGTATTGCCGACCTTTGTCGAGGCGCGAAACCAGTTTGAGCTGAACTATCTGCGTAAGCTGTTGCAGATGACCAAAGGCAATGTCACCAATGCCGCCCGGCTGGCCGGGCGCAATCGCACCGAGTTTTATAAGCTGCTGTCCCGACATGAACTGGACGCCAGCGATTTTAAAGAGTAGCTTTCTGGCGCGATGAAGCGCCTGAGAGCGTCGACGAATGCCCCTGCGGCCAGGATGCGTTGCGGGCAACGCGCCTGTAGCCTGCGGCTGCGGGTCTATACTTACAGCACCCCATCCGGCCACGGAGGGAGTGAGAAAAGGGTCTGACATGAAAAAGATTGATGCGATTATCAAACCATTCAAACTCGACGATGTGCGCGAAGCCTTAGCCGAAGTCGGCATCACCGGGATGACGGTCTCTGAAGTGAAAGGCTTTGGTCGTCAGAAAGGTCATACCGAGCTCTATCGCGGCGCGGAATATATGGTCGATTTTCTGCCTAAGGTGAAAATCGAAATGGTCGTAGGCGACGACATCGTCGACACCTGCGTGGAAACCATTATGAAAACCGCGCAGACCGGTAAAATCGGCGACGGTAAGATTTTTGTTTTCGACGTGTCGCGCGTGGTGCGTATTCGTACCGGCGAAGAGGACGAAGAGGCGATTTAATACAGGCTTTAACAGATAAAAGGCCGCTTTATAAGCGGCCTTTTACTCACTTTCTGTTACAGCCCCTTATGCGGGCCAAACACTTCATAGTGAATGCGAGAGGCGTCGACGCCCGCATCGCGCAGCTGACCGGCGATGAACTGCATAAAGCCGATCGGACCGCACAGCCAGAACTGCTTGCGCGCATCCTGTAATCGCGCGGATTCGGCAGCCAAATCCATCACGCCCTCGGCATCGAAACGGCCGGCGTCGGCCGCCTCCGGCACGCGATACCAGACGCGTTTCTCAAAGTCGCGCAGACGAGCGCCCGTCTCGGCCACTTCTTCTGCAAAGGCGTGCTGCGCGCCGTTTTCCGCCGCATGCAGCCAGGTCACCGGCGCGGCATGCTGCTGTTCGGCCAGCGCATGCAGCATCGCCAGCGTCGGCGTTACGCCGACGCCCGCAGAGATCAGCGCTACCGGCGTCTCCGTATCGACTTCCATAAATACGTCGCCGTGCGGCGCGGTCAGATCCAGCACATCGCCGACCTGTGCTTTTTCATGCAGCCAGCCGGAGACGGTGCCTTGCGCGTCGCGCTTCACTGCAATGCGGTAGCTTTTGCCGTTGCTGGTGTGGGTCAGCGAATACTGGCGATTCTGCTGAAACTCAAATTCGGCGGGATGCAGATGCACGGTGAGATACTGACCTGGTTTAAATGCCGCAACCGCGCCGCCGTCGACCGGGGTCAGTGTAAAACTTTTGATAACGGAACTTTGCGCTTCGATAGCGGCAATGCGGAAGGGGCGCGTGCCGCGCCAGCCGCCTGCCTGCTGCTCGGTTTCCTGATAAATCGCCTCTTCGCGCTGGATAAAGACATCGGCCAGCACGCCGTAAGCACGGCCCCATGCCGCCAGCACCTCATCGCCTGGATTTAGCAGCTCTTCAATCGTTGCCAGCAGGTTCTCGCCGACAATCGCGTACTGTTCCGGCTTGATCGCCAGGCTGGCGTGCTTCTGAGCGATCTTTTCGACGGCGGGCAGCAGCGCCGCCAGGTTATCGAGATTCGCGCCATAGGCGCAGATGGCGTTAAACAGCGCTTCGCGCTGGTTGCCGTTGCGCTGGTTATTCATATTGAAGACGTTTTTGAGTTCGGGATGCTGCGACAGCATGCGGTCGTAGAAGTGAGCCGTAAGCTTTGGTCCTACGGCGGCGACGGCGGGAAGCGTAGATTTCACGGTGGCGATGGTTTGTGCGTCAAGCATGGGAATACCTCAGGCTGCGTAAAGTTGCATTTTAAATGCATGTTATAATCGTACCCCTGAGGTTGTAAATAACCCGCTGCTAAATCGGGCGATCTCGCTGGCAAGGTTTAAGTACAAATTGAAAAAATCTACGTCACAACCTGATGAAAAATCGTGAAGAGCCTGGCATAGAGAAAAGCGTAAAAAACCTTTGCCAGCGCCGAGCCAATCGTTTGCGTGCAAAGCGGAATTGGCGCTACCGTCACCTGGCAAAACGGTTTACACTGTTGGCCTTTGCTCCGTAAGGGAGCCTAAACCGCCGTTAAAAAGTTAGCTGAGTCAGGAGATGCGGATGTTAAAGCGTGAAATGAACATTGCCGATTATGATGCCGAGTTGTGGCAGGCGATGGAGCAAGAGAAAGTGCGTCAGGAAGAGCACATTGAACTGATTGCTTCTGAAAACTACACTAGCCCACGTGTAATGCAGGCGCAAGGTTCGCAGCTCACCAATAAATACGCGGAAGGGTATCCGGGAAAACGCTACTACGGCGGTTGTGAATATGTCGATATCGTTGAGCAGCTGGCCATCGATCGCGCGAAAGCGCTGTTCGGCGCCGACTTTGCCAACGTGCAGCCGCATTCCGGCTCTCAGGCTAACTTCGCCGTCTATACCGCGCTGCTGCAGCCGGGTGACACCATTCTGGGCATGAACCTGGCGCACGGCGGTCACCTGACTCACGGTTCGCCGGTCAACCTTTCCGGCAAACTCTACAACGTCGTACCTTACGGCATCGATGAGAGCGGCAAAATCGACTACAACGAGCTGGCGGAACTGGCGAAAACCCATCAGCCGAAAATGATCGTTGGCGGCTTCTCCGCCTATTCCGGCGTCTGCGACTGGGCGAAAATGCGTGAAATCGCTGACAGCGTCGGCGCTTACCTGTTCGTCGATATGGCGCACGTGGCTGGTCTGATCGCCGCTGACGTCTATCCGAACCCGGTGCCGCATGCGCACATCGTCACCTCGACCACCCATAAAACTCTGGCGGGCCCGCGCGGCGGCCTGATCCTGGCGAAAGGCGGCGACGAAGATCTCTACAAGAAACTTAACTCTGCCGTCTTCCCGGGCGGGCAGGGCGGTCCGCTGATGCACGTTATCGCCGGTAAAGCGGTAGCGTTTAAAGAGGCGATGGAGCCGGAGTTCAAAGCGTACCAGCAGCAGGTCGCGAAAAATGCCAAAGCGATGGTGGAAGTGCTGATCGCGCGCGGCTACGACATCGTGTCCGGCGGCACTCATAACCACCTCTTCCTGATCGATCTGGTGAGCAAGAACATGACCGGCAAAGAGGCGGACGCCGCGCTGGGCCGCGCCAACATCACCGTTAACAAAAACAGCGTGCCGAACGATCCGAAAAGCCCGTTCGTTACCTCCGGCGTGCGTATCGGTACGCCTGCCGTGACCCGTCGCGGCTTTAAAGAAGCGGAAGTCCGCGAGCTGGCCGGCTGGATCGCCGACGTGCTGGATAACGTCAACGACGAAGCGACTATCGAACGCACCAAACAGAAAGTGCTGGAAGTCTGCTCGCGCCTGCCGGTTTACGCGTAAGCGTACGCCTGCGCGATCGTGATTGAGGATGGCTTCGGCCATCCTTTTTTATTGCCGTTTTTAGGCTAAAATCGCGCGCACTTACTTATCATGGACGCTTTGCTGCGGGAGGCAGAATGACCATCGGCTCGGCGAAATGGCTCGGTCTTGGCTATTTCACTTACTTTTTTTGCTACGGCATCTATCTGCCTTTCTGGGGCGTCTGGTTAAAAGAGACCGGCCTCGACGCGGAAAAAATCGGCCTGCTGTTGGGCTGCGGCATGGTGGCGCGCTTCGTGGGCAGCCTGCTGATCGCTTCACAGGTCAAACATCCGGCGCAGCTGATTACCGCGCTGCGGCTGCTGGCACTGATGACCTGCCTGTTTGCCGCCGGCTACTGGATAGGGCAGCAGTGGCTGTGGCTGCTCTTCGTTATGGTGGGCTTCAACCTCTTTTTCTCGCCGCTGGTGCCGCTCAGCGATGCGCTGGCCGCCACCTGGACGCAGCAGATCGGACTCAAGTATGGGCCGGTGCGGCTGTGGGGATCGCTGGCGTTCGTGATCAGCTCCGCGCTCACCGGGCTGCTGGTGAACCACTGGTCATCGCAGGCGATTCTGGCGCTGCTCTCCGTCGGGGTGCTGGCGATGCTGGGCGGTATGCTGTTGCCGCCGCATACCCGACCGCAGGGCGAAGAGCGGCACAGCGCGGCGAGCGGCGGCTGGCAGGCGTGGCGCGATCTGCTGCGAGAAAACAGCGTATGGCGCTTTATGCTGTGCGTCACGCTGATGCAGGGGGCGCACGCCGCCTATTACGGCTTTAGCGCCATCTGGTGGCAGCAGAGCGGCTATTCCGCTTCGGTGGTCGGCTATCTGTGGTCGCTCGGCGTGGTAGCGGAGATTGTGGTTTTCGCCCTGAGCAATCGCCTGTTTCGCCGCTGGCGCGCGCGCGATCTGCTGCTGCTCTCCGGCCTCTGCGCGCTGGCGCGCTGGACGCTGCTGGGCGCGACCGTTGAGCTGCCGTGGCTTATTGTGGGGCAGATCCTGCACTGCGGCAGCTTTACCGTCTGTCATCTGGCGGCGATGCGTTTTATCGCCGCGCGCCGCGGCCCGGACGTGATTCGGCTGCAGTCGATCTATTCAGCGCTGGCGATGGGCGGCGGTATTGCGGTGATGACCATGATCTGCGGCGTGCTGTTCGCGCATCTGCAGGGCCATCTTTTCTGGGTGATGGCGCTGGTGGCGCTGCCGGCGCTCTTCTTGCGGCCGCGCGCGGTTTAAGCCTCCAGCAGCGCCCGGATGCGCTGCTGCTGATGTTCGCTCAGCGGCAGTTCGGCGTGGATTAGCGGCGGCGAATAGAGCGGCAGCGAGGTGGCGTAAGGCGAGATCACCAGCGCGATTTCGCGCGGCGCGCCCTCGCGCTGAAAGTCGCTCATTTCCTGATATTTGATATTGATCGGCAGCAGCGAGATTTCGCGGATCTGCTGCTCGATCTGCTGCTCAAGCCGGGCGTTATCGCCCGTCAGCAGCAATACCTGCTTCTCCTGCAGCGCGTTCTCCTGCATCAGCCAGGCGCCGAAGATCACCGCAATCAGGCTCACCTCCTCCTGACTAAAGCGCAAATCGTACGCAGTTTCGAAATCGCGCAGCGCCTGCTGCGTAGTGCGTAGCAGACGCGGATAGAGCCTGGTAACGTCCAGCGCCACGCTGTTATCGATACCGATGCCGAAATGAGCGCGATCCAGCGCCTGCGCCAGATGGGTATAGAGCTGCTCCGTCAGTTCCTCGGGCGCCTCGAAGCGCAGTTCGGCCAGCTGTTCGAAGGCGGCGACCAGCTGTCTGGTGGCCTGCATCAGCCGCTGGCTGCAGGGATGGTCGAGCGCGTCAGGCGCTGGCGCGTGGATCATGCTAAACAGCAGCGTCCAGAATTCCGCTTCGCTGATATGCGGCGCCAAATGGCAGCGCTTTTGCCAGTGCAGAATGACGTCCATCGCCGCCTCGCGCTCATACTTTTGCTGCAGCCAGGCGAGCTGGCGCTCGTTGAACAGCGCGGGCTGACGCTGCATCAGGCCATATTTCATAAAGATTTGCAGAAACAGGCGATCGCGCGCGCTGAAGTCGCGGCAGAGCTTCAGGCTGCAGTGCTTGATCAGCGCCTGCAGATTGGTTTCGTCGTAGAGCGCTTTTTCTATTTTCATCGCTTTCAGCCGCTGGCGCAGCGGCGCGGCGAAGTGGTCGCGCACGAAGTTTTCCGACAAGCGCAGCCCGCGCCGCAGCCAGTGCAGCAGGCAAAGTCGCCGATCCAGCTCGGTGCCGTGAATGCGAAAGCTGCCGTCCACCATATGATGCAGTTCCAGCTGGTGATAACGCTGTATCTCATCCCTGACATCTTCGATATCCTGTCGGGCGACAGCGGCCTCGACCCCGTTCAGCTGACAGAGTTTTTCGAGCGTAAGCGCGGGAGTGGGCAGATACAGTAGCAGCAGCAGATGACAACGACGCTGTGAACGGGTGAAGAGTGGTGCCGAAGAGGGAGCAGAACTCATCAGTCTAGATTCCAGCGGTCCGGTATTGCGCTAAGAATAGCCAATGGCGAATAAGGCCGCGGCTTTCGGCTGGTTTTTTGTGCAATGCTTCAGGACGGGTCACAATTTTTTTGTCATTCACCGGAGCGTTTAACCTGGTATGTCTCTTTTTAACTTTAAAAGAAGCGCGCTTTTTACCTTACTAATGGCGCTGAGCGCCGGTAGCTATGCGCATCCGCACAGCTTTATCGACATGCAAACCGAGCTGCTCGCCGACGGCGATGCGTTGACCGGCCTGAAAATGCGCTGGACCATGGACGAGATTACCTCGGCCGATCTGCTTTACGACGCAGGCGATGCGAAGCCCGGCAGCGAAACCTGGAAAAAGCTGGCGGCGGAGGTAATGGCGAACGTGCTGGGCCAGCACTACTTTTCCGAAGTCTGGCACAACGGCCAGCGCGTGAAATTCCTTAACCTGCCGAAGTCCTATGCGCTGTCGCGCAGCGGTAATAAAGCGGTGCTGGAGTTTGTGTTGCCGCTGGCAGAGCCGCCGCAGCTGGCCGGACAGCGTTTCGACATCCTGACGTTCGATCCCACCTATTTCGTCGATATGACCTATCGCGACGCCCGCGCGCTTAGCCTGCCCGCCGCGCTGCAGGACCGCTGTCAGGTGGCGCTGCAGACGCCGAAACCTGACAGCTCGCTGAAGCAGTACGCGCTGTCGCTCGATAAAGCCGACGCGCCGTCTGAACAGATGGACCTGGGGCGTCAGTTTGCGCAAAAGGTGACGCTGACATGTCATTGATGCTTTCTCAACGCCGCGCGCGTCGCGTCTGGCCGCTGTGGCTGCTAGCCCTTGCGCTGGCGGCGGGCGCGTTGACGCTGTGGCAATACTGGCCGCAAATTCTGCTGCAAAGCGCCATCTGGCAGAAAGGGCTTCATCAGCAGATGACCCAGCTGCTGCAGCAGGTTAAAACCGCGCCCGGACAGGCTGGCGGTTTGCTGGTGCTGTTCAGCCTGGCCTATGGCGTGCTGCATGCGCTGGGGCCCGGCCATGGCAAAGTGGTCATCACCACCTTCCTCGCGACTCATCCGGCGCGCCTCAATCTCACCCTCAGGCTGACGCTGCTGGCGTCGCTGGTGCAGGGCAGCGTAGCCATTGTTCTGGTGACGCTGATGCTGGTAGTGCTGCAGACCTCTTCGCGCCAGCTGCATCTCAGCAGCTACTGGCTGGAGAAGGGCAGCTATCTGCTGGTGATCGGGTTAGGGATATGGATCGGCGTGCGTGCCCTGAAGACGCTGCTTCGTCAACTACGTCCGCGCTCGCCGATAACGATCCGCGCGCTGCGCGCCGATCATCAGCACCACGCGCACTGCGGCTGCGGCCATGCGCATCTGCCGGACGCGCAGCAGGTCGCTGAGGCGGTCAGCGTGAAAACCCAGCTGCTGCTGATAGCGTCAATGGGGCTGCGTCCCTGTTCGGGCGCGATCATGATGCTGCTCTTTTCGCGCGTTATCGGCGTTTATCTCTGGGGCGTCCTGTCGGCCGTCGTGATGGCGCTGGGCACCGCGTTAACCATTTCCGCCATCGGCCTGCTGGTGCAGCGCGCTCGAACGCTGGCGCAGCGGCTGGGCGGTGAAAGCCGCGCGGCCTCGACGGCGGCGCTGGCGATGCCTTTGCTGGCGCTGATCGGCAGCGCGCTGCTGATCGCGGCGGGGCTGGCGCTGTGGCAAAGCGCCGCACCCGGCGTCGGCGGCGGTCTTCGTCCGTTCGGATAACAATCGCAACAGGGGACGCAAAAAAATATTATCTTGCGTCCTTGCTTTATTCCGCTTTGCTTATCTCAAATATTCACGCTTCGCTAACTGCATTATATTGCCGCTTACTCTGGTGAAAATAGTTTTCTCGTCTACGCTAAATAACAACAACCACATGTATTGTCTTTTTTTAATATTGATTATTTAACGTTGTCTGTTGCGAGGAGAACCACCATGCACGAAACCCGGATTAATAATGGCACAACAGAAACCATTACTGAAACGCACGCGGGATTACCGTTAAAGCGTATTTCATGGAGCGCCGTATTCGCTGGCGTAATTGGCGCGCTGATTGTGCATATTTTACTGACGCTGCTCGGCACCGCGATTGGCGCCACCACCGTCGATCCGCAGCAGGAGCAAAATCCGCTGCAGCATCTTGGCACCGGCGCCCTGGTGTGGACCGGTCTGAGCATGTTGATCGCCATGGCGGTGGGTAGCTATCTGGCAGGCCGTCTGGCGCAGCGTGAAGGCGCTCTGCATGGTCTGCTGATGTTTGGCCTGAGCACGTTATTTACTATCTGGCTGGCCGTGTCTCTTGCCAGTAGCCTGATCGGCGGCGCATTTAATATTATTGGCGCAGGCTTCCAGGCGGCAGGTAACGGTATTTCCGCAGCGGCGCCGGCAGTGACCGACTTTGCCAAACAGAAGCTGCAGGAAAATAATATCAACCTCGATGATTTGCAGAATGAATTGACTACCACGCTGCGCCAGACCGGCAAGCCGGAATTGCAGCCGGAAAATTTACAGCAGGATGCGAATAGCGAAGCGAATAATGCCGAAAATCAGGCGAAAAATACCGCGCAAAATCCGCAGAACGCCGATACCGATATTACCAACTGGATTAGCGGCGTAATGAATCGTCATGCCGATACTCTGCAGGCGGCTGACCGCGACGCGCTGAAAAATATCATCAAGGCGCGCACCGGTAAGAGCGATCAGGAAGTTGAGCAGATCGTTAGCCAGACCGAACAGAGCTATCAAAAAGCGATGCAGCAGTATCAACAGCTGAAACAGCAGGCAGAACAGAAAGCGCGCGAGGCGGCTGAGCAGGCTGCTGCGGCAACCGCGAAAGCGAGCTGGTACGCCTTCTTTATGCTGCTGATTGAAGCGGTGCTGGCTGGCGTGATGGGACGCATTGGTCGTCGCACTCAACCGCGTCAGGTGCTGAGCCACGAACGTCGTTAAGATTGAGATTGAGTTAATAAAAAGGCGGCTGAAAAGCCGCCTTTTTCATATCAGCGTTTCAGCGCTTCGCTCAGCTCGTCGCGCATGCTGGAGAGCAGCGATTTCACCACGCGCGGGTTGCCCGCCACGATATTGCCCGAGTGCATATAACCGTGACCGCCGGTAAAGTCCGTGACCAGACCGCCTGCTTCACGCACCAGCAGTTCGCCGGCAGCAAAATCCCACGGCTTCAGGCCGATTTCAAAATAGCCATCAACGCGGCCGGCGGCGACGTAGGCCAGGTCCAGCGCAGCGGAGCCGGTGCGGCGGAAGTCGGCGCACTGGGTAAACAGCTTCGTGACCACATTCATAAAGGCCGGAGCGTGCTGCTTGGTTTTGAACGGGAAACCAGTGGCGAGAATCGTGCCGTCGAGATCGCGAGCGGTGCTGCCGCGCAGACGGTAACCGTTAAGCTGCGCGCCCTGACCGCGTACGGCGGTGAAGAGTTCGTTGCGCATCGGATCGTAAACCACTGCCACTTCGGTACGGCCTTTAATGCGTACGGCGATAGAAACAGAGAAGTGCGGCAGGCGTTTGATAAAGTTGGTGGTGCCATCCAGCGGATCGATAACCCATTGAATGTCCTGATCGTCGCCCGCCAGTTCGCCACTCTCTTCAGTAATGATGGAGTGCTGCGGGTAGGATTTGCGAATCACTTCGATAATCAGTCGTTCTGCATCACGGTCAACATTGGTAACAAAGTCGTTGCTGCCTTTCTGGCTCGCTTCGACCGCGTCCGGGGTTTCATAATTCTTGGCAATCAGGTTGCCGGCCTTGCGCGCAGCGCGCACGGCGATGTTGAGCATCGGATGCATCGGTATCTCTCACTGGATGTTAAAGAACGAGGAAAAACGGCGCGGAGTATAGCAGCGCATTCTTTAAATGTCTCGAGTTATGTTAGCATGCTGCCCATCATTTCCTCACTGACGCCAATCTAATGCTGCAAAATATCCGAATCGTACTGGTGGAAACCTCTCACACCGGCAACATGGGCTCCGTGGCCCGTGCCATGAAAACCATGGGCTTAAGCAATCTCTATCTGGTTAATCCGCTGGTGAAGCCTGACTCGCAGGCGATCTCGCTGGCGGCGGGTGCCAGCGACGTGATCGGCGACGCGCAGATCGTTGACACGCTCGACGACGCCATCGCCGGCTGTAGCCTGGTGGTCGGCACCAGCGCCCGCTCGCGCTCGCTGCCCTGGCCGATGCTCGACGCGCGCGAATGTGGCGTAAAAAGCGTGGAAGAGGGGCAGCAGGCGCCGGTGGCGCTGGTCTTCGGGCGCGAACGCGTCGGGCTGACCAATGAAGAGCTGCAGAAATGCCATTACCACGTCGCCATTCAGGCGAACCCGGAATACAGCTCGCTCAACCTGGCGATGGCAGTGCAGATCATCGCCTACGAGGTGCGTATGGCGTGGCTGGCGGCGCAGGAAAAAGCGCAGCCCGCGCCGGTATACGCTGAGTCGCCATACCCGCTGGTAGACGATCTGGAACGCTTCTATCAGCACATGGAACAGATGATGCTGACCAGCGGCTTTATCCGCGAAGGCAACCCGGGACAGGTCATGAGCAAGCTGCGCCGTCTCTACACGCGCGCTCGTCCAGAGCGCGACGAGCTGAATATTCTGCGCGGCATGCTGGCCTCGTTTGAGAAGCGCAAAGGCGAAAAAGAGTAGTTGAGTAAATTACTCGGTTAAATAGTTGACCAAAATACTCGGGAATGTCAGACTTCGGCTATCTTTTGCTAATCCTCCGATAACCGGACGCTATTGAGGTAGTACGCTATGAGACTGACATCCAAAGGACGTTACGCCGTTACCGCGATGCTGGACGTTGCCCTGCATTCCCATCAGGGGCCGGTTCCGCTGGCTGATATTTCCGAGCGTCAGGGCATTTCGCTCTCCTATCTGGAGCAGTTATTCTCGCGTCTGCGTAAACATGGTCTGGTCGCCAGCGTGCGCGGTCCGGGCGGCGGTTATCTGCTGGGCAAAGAGTCCAGCGCAATTGCGGTAGGCGAAGTGATTACCGCCGTGGATGAGTCCGTCGACGCCACCAAGTGTCAGGGCAAAGAGGGCTGCCAGGGCGGCGAACGCTGCCTGACCCATGTGCTGTGGCGCGATCTTAGCGTGCGCATCAGCGATTTCCTGAACAATATTACGCTGGCCGAGCTGGTGAACAATCAGGAGATCCTTGACGTGGCGGACCGTCAGAACTCACAGGACAATCGTCGTTTCCAGAACAACCGCGTTCAGGAAATTAACGTCAATCTGCGCGCCTCTTAATCCCCTTTCTCTGCGGCCCTTACTGCTAACGCGGTGAGGGCCGAATCTGCTATAAAGACGTATGATTTTTGATACGGAGCTTTAGCGCAATGAAATTACCGATTTACCTGGATTACGCCGCGACCACGCCGGCCGATCCGCGTGTGGCCAGCAAAATGATGCATTTCCTGACGCTGGACGGCACCTTTGGTAATCCGGCTTCGCGCTCGCACCGTTTCGGCTGGCAGGCGGAAGAGGCGGTCGACGTGGCGCGCAATCAGGTGGCGGAACTGGTCAACGCCGACCCGCGTGAAATCATCTTCACCTCCGGCGCGACTGAATCGGACAACCTCGCCCTGAAAGGCGCCGCGCATGCCCAGCGCGCGCGCGGTCAACATATCATCACCAGCCAGACCGAACATAAAGCGGTGCTCGACAGCTGCAAACAGCTGGAAAGCGAAGGCTTTACGGTGACTTATCTGACGCCGCCCGCCAACGGCATTATCACGCCTGACGCCGTGCGCGCCGCGCTGCGCGACGACACCGTGCTGGTGTCGCTGATGCACGTGAATAACGAAATCGGCGTGATTCAGGATATCGCCGCCATCGGCGAGCTGTGCCGCGCGCGCGATATTCTTTTCCACGTCGACGCCACCCAGAGCGTCGGCAAGCTGCCGATTGACCTGAGCGAGCTCAAGGTCGATCTGATGTCGTTCTCCGCCCACAAACTCTACGGCCCGAAAGGCATCGGCGCGCTTTACGTGCGACGCAAACCCAAAGTCACCATCGACGCGCAGATGCACGGCGGCGGACACGAGCGCGGCATGCGCTCCGGCACGCTGCCGGTGCACCAAATCGTCGGTATGGGCGAAGCTTTTCATCTCGCGCGCGAGGCGCAGGAAAGCGAGATGGCGCGCCTGGCGACGCTGCGCGCACGACTGTGGCAGGGGCTGAGCGCGCTGGACGGCGTGCAGCTTAACGGCGATCTGGCGCAGAGCGCGCCCAATATTCTCAATATCAGCTTTGCTGGCGTCGACGGCGAGTCGCTGATTATGGCGCTGAAAGATCTGGCGCTCTCATCGGGTTCGGCCTGTACTTCCGCCAGCATGGAACCCTCCTACGTGCTGCGCGCCATCGGCCTTGATGAGGCGCTGGCGCACAGTTCGCTGCGCTTTTCGCTCGGCCGCTTCACCACCGAAGAAGAGATCGACTACGCCATTGCGCTGGTGCAAAAGGTGGTCTCTCGCCTGCGCGCGCCGGTGTCCGCCTCACGTTAACGGCTGCGCCCTGTTCCGGGGAAATCCGGAAACGGCGCGCCTCCAGTTAGATCCGCTGGCGTCACCCGGCAATATCTGTTATCAGGTCTGACGTTTAACGGCTAAAGCCTGCGCTTCTGGCTGGATGATACTTATAACGCATATGGAGTTTCGCGATGACAACACAACCGATGAACATTACGCTGAGCCACCAGCCCGCTGATGCGCGCTGGGGCGAAAAAGCGATTCTGACCAGCAACGACGACGGCATGACCATTCACCTGCACGGCGCGGATCAGCTCACTACTATCCAGCGCGCGGCGCGCAAGATCGACGGGCAGGGCATTCGCCATGTCGCCCTGAGCGGCGAAGGCTGGGATCTGGAGCCGTGCTGGGCGTTCTGGCAGGGCTATCGCAGCCCGAAAGGGGAGCGCAACGTCGTCTGGCCGACCCTGAACGAACAGGATCAGGCGGAGTTTTCCCGCCGTCTGCGCATTATCGACTGGGTGCGCGACACCATTAACCTGCCAGCGGAAGAGCTGGGTCCGGAAGATCTGGCGCACGGCGCTATCGATCTTATCAGAGAAGTCGGCGGCGACGCGGTCAGCTATCGCGTTACGCGCGGCGACGATCTGCGCACGCAGGGCTATCTCGGCCTGCATACCGTTGGACGCGGCTCCAGCCGTCCGCCGGTGCTGCTGGCGCTGGACTACAACCCGACCGGCGACGACAGCGCGCCGGTGTACGCCTGCCTGGTCGGCAAAGGCATCACCTTCGATACTGGCGGCTACAGCCTGAAGCAGAGCGCCTTTATGGACTCGATGAAGTCTGACATGGGCGGCGCGGCGACCCTGACCGGCGCGCTGGCGCTGGCGATTTCGCGCGGCCTGAAGCAGCGCGTCAAGCTGTTCCTCTGCTGCGCCGACAATATGGTCAGCGGCAACGCTTTCCGCCTCGGCGACATCATCCGCTACCGCAACGGCAAATCGGTCGAAGTGATGAACACCGATGCGGAAGGGCGCCTGGTACTGGCCGACGGTCTGATCGACGCCAGCGAACAGCAGCCGACGCTGCTGATTGACGCCGCGACGCTGACCGGCGCGGCGAAAACCGCGCTGGGCAACGACTATCACGCGCTCTTCACCTTCGACGACGTGCTGGCGCAGTCGCTGATGGGCAGCGCCACCAGCGAGAACGAGCCGTTCTGGCGTCTGCCGCTGGCGGAGTTCCACCGCAACCACCTGCCTTCGAATTTCGCCGATCTCAATAATATCGCCAGCGCGGCGCATTCGGCGGGCGCAAGCAGCGCGGCGGCGTTTCTGTCGCACTTCGTCACCCGCTATCAGGAAGGCTGGCTGCACATCGACTGTTCGGCGACCTACCGCAAAGGCGCGGTGGATCAGTGGTCGGCAGGGGCAACCGGCATTGGCGTGCGTACCCTGGCGAATCTGCTGCTCAAGTAAAGGATCCGGCGACGGCGTTGACCGTCGCCTTAGTGAGAAAGGCAAAACATGAACCGTCTTGAAGAGGTGCTGAAGCTGGCGGCAACCGAGCCGGCGCACCGTCCGGAGTTTTTTCAGCTGTTGCTGGCCGCCGACGTCTGGGTACCGGGCGAAAGCACCGAGACGCAGTTCGCGGCGGATACGCCGGTCGATCTGCAGCACTGGGAAAAAGAGGATGGCCGCAGCGTCATTCCGTTTTTTACCTCGCAGGAGGCGATGAGCGAAGCGATCGCGGGCGAACAGGCTTATCTGCGCCTGCCGGTGCGCACGCTGTTTGAGATGACGCGCGGCGAAACGCTGTTCCTGAATCCCAAACTGCCCACCGGCAAGGAGTTTTCTCCGGCGGAGATCGCCCATCTGCTGGGCGAAGAGGGCGACGCGCTAAGCCAGCAAACCGTGCTGGAAGGCGGCCACGCGCTGCTGCTGTCGGAGGTGGAGACGCCGCCCGCGCAGATGATCGACTCGCTGACCCAGCTGTTCAGCAAATACAAACAGGTGCGCCGCGCCTTTATCGCCGGCATTCGCGAAAGCGCGGACCAGCAGCCGAATCTGCTGATCGGCATTGAGGCGGAAAGCGATATTGAAGCGATTATTCAGGCGGCGGGCAGCGTTGCGACCGATACGCTGCCGGACGACGCGCCGATCGATATCTGTGAAGTGGTGGCGGACGAGAAGGGCATCAGCCACTTTTTCACCGCCCACATTACGCCTTTTTACGAGCGTCGCTGGGGCAGTTTTCTGCGCGATTTTAAAGGCAGTCCGCGCATTATCTAATCGGGTGCGGCGCGATGCCGCACCCCGATCATTTCTCGATCGGCAGATCGTCCCGACTGCCCCATTCGCCCCAGGAGCCGTCATAGAGCGTGACGTCGCGCGCGCCCAGCACGGTCAGCGCCAGGATCACCACCACGGCGGTCACGCCTGAACCGCAGCTCGCCACCACCGGCTCATCCAGCTTCACGCCCGCTCTGGCGAAAACCGCGCGCAGCTCGGCTTCTGGCTTCAGGGCGCCGTTCGCCACCAGATCGTTCCAGGGAACGTTCAGGCTGCGGGGAATATGGCCGCGATGCAGGCCCGGACGCGGCTCATCGACTTCGGCGTTGAAGCGGTTCGCCGCACGCGCGTCGACGATCTGCGCGCCGCCCTCATGGCTGATCAGCAGCACATCGGTCAGACGTTTTACCTGCGCCTCATCAAATGTCGCCTCGAACTCTCCTTCCGGCAGCGCGACCTGGCCGGTCGCCAGCGGCAGACCCGCCGCTTTCCAGCCCTGCAGGCCGCCCGCCAGGATCGACACCTGCGCCACGCCGAACGCGCGCAGCATCCACCAGGCGCGCGGCGCAGAGAAGAGGTTGCCCTCGTCGTAGACCACCAGATGTTTGTCGCTGTGGACGCCCATTTCGCGCATCGCCACGGCGAAACGCTCGGCGCGCGGCATCATATGCGGATAAGGACTGGTGTGGTCGGAAAGCGCTTCAATATCGAAGAACGGCGCGCCCGGCAGGTGGCCCGCCAGATACTCCGCCGTGATATTGCGCACGGCCTCCTGGCCCGGCGGCAGCATGCGGGCGTCCAGCACCTGCACGTTCTCGTCGGCGTAGTGTTCATTTAACCAGTCAGCGGAGACAAATATGGCTGTCATTGCAACCTCTTCTTATCGTCAGGAAAAGTCCAGTGTCGGGGAATGTGAAGGCTATCTCAAGGGCGGCATTGCTAAAATCGCGGGTTTGCGGTGAAATTGCGCAGCGAAATTAACCCATCTGGGACGGGCGAGGGATTTACCATGGAAAGAGTTATCAAACGTCTGCTCGCTGGCGTCGCGCTGGGCGCAGCGCTGCTGGGCAGCGGCACCTTTATGCTGGCCGCTGCAGAGCCTGCCGCGACGCAGCCGGCGGCGAAAGCGCTCTCGGTTATCGACTTCTCCGAGCTGCAGCTGGACGGCGCGGCCGCGCTGGTGCTTACCTTTAATACGCCGCTCGACGACAAACAGGATTTTGCCGCGCGCGTCGCGCTCATCGACGACAAAAGCGGCAAGGTCGACGGCGGCTGGGAGCTGGCGCAGAACGGCAAGTCGCTGCGTTTTCGCCATCCCGAACCCTCGCGCAAGCTGACGGTCAGCGTAGAGGCCGGCCTGCGCGCCGCCAACGGCACCACCTTAGCCACGCCCTTTAGCCAGTCGCTGACCACGCGCGATATTCAGCCGATGGTGGGTTTCGCCAGCCGCGGCTCGCTGCTGCCGCTGCGTCTGACCCAGGGGCTGCCGATACTGGCGCTCAACGTTGCGCGCGTCGACGTCGATTTCTTTCGCGTTAAAGCCGCCTCGCTAAACGATTTTCTCGCCCAGTGGAACTACGGCAACAATCTCTCTTACTGGTCGTCGCGCGAACTGCTTAATCATGCCGACCTTGTCTACACCGGGCGCTTCGACCTGAATCCGGCGCGCAATACGCGAGAGAAACTGCAGCTGCCGCTGGCGGAGGTAGCGCCGCTGAAACAGCCGGGCGTCTATCTGGCGGTGATGAAACAGGCGGGTTCCTATAATTATACGCTGCCCGCCACGCTGTTTACCCTGAGCGATATCGGGCTGTCGCTGCATCGTTTCCCTGGTGAAATGGCGCTCTTTACCCAGAGTCTGGCGAGCGGCGCGCCGCTGGCTGGCGTCAGCGTGCAGCTGCTGGATGAAAAGGGAAAACAGCTTGCCAGCGGCGTCAGCGACGACAGCGGCTATCTGCGTCTGCCGACGCAGGCGAAAGGCAAAGTGTTAATCGCCACGCAAAAAGAAGAGACCTCGCTTATCGATCTCAACCTGCCGGCGCTGGATCTGGCGGAGTTTCCCGTCGGCGGCCCTCAGGGCTACGACAAGCAGCTGTTCGTTTTCGGCCCGCGCGATCTCTATCGTCCCGGCGAAACGGTCATCGTTAACGCGCTGCTGCGCGATGCCGACGGCAAGCCGCTGCCCGCGCAGCCGCTGAAGGCGGAAGTGGTGCAGCCCAACGGCGAAGTGGCGCAAACCTTTCTCTGGCAGCCGGAGAGCGGCTTCTATCAGCAGCGCTTTGCGCTGCCTTCCTCCGCGATGACCGGCGACTGGACGCTGCGCCTGAACAGCGGCGACAGCCAGCCGCGCAGCTGGACCTTTCACGTAGAAGATTTCCTGCCGGAGCGCATGGCGCTGACGTTGCAAAACAGCGACAGCCCGCTCTCGCCTGACGACGACGTCGTTTTCAATATCGAGGGCCGCTACCTCTACGGCGCGCCCGCGGCGGGCAACGAACTGCAGGCGCAGCTGATGCTGCGGCCGGCGCGCGAAGCGGTCGCCGCGCTGCCGGGCTACCAGTTCGGCGACGTGATGGAGCAGGAGAGTAAACGCAACCTGGACGATATCGACGACACGCTGGACGACGAGGGCAAACTGCAGCTGACGGTAGAGAGCGAATGGGCGCAAATCCACTCGCCGCTTAACCTTATCCTGCAGGCGAGCCTGCTGGAGACGGGCGGACGGCCGGTCACGCGCCGCGTCACGCAGGCGATCTGGCCTGCGCCCGCGCTGCCCGGCATCCGGCCGCTGTTCAACAGCGAATCGGTCTATGACTACCGCTACGATCGTTACACCCAGCAGCCGACGGTGCCGGAGAACAGCGTTGCCGACTTCGATATCGTCTATGCCAACAGCAAAGGGGAGAAGCTGGCGGCGAAGGATCTTGAGGTGCGCCTGATCCACGAGCGGCGCGACTACTACTGGAGCTTCTCCGACAGCGAAGGCTGGCAGATGCGCCACGACGAGAAGGATCTGCAGGAGGACGCGCAGCGTATTTCGCTGGCCGCCGGCAGCAGTCGAAAGGTGAGTTTCCCGGTAGAGTGGGGCGCCTATCGCCTCGAAGTGCAGGCTGGCGAGAAGATTATCTCCAGCGTGCAGTTCCGCGCCGGCTACTGGTGGGAGGACAACACCAACGGCACCGGCGCGCTGCGGCCCGATCAGGTGAAGCTCAAACTGGATAAAACCGCGCTGCGGCCCGGCGAGACCGCCCATGTTCAGGTGGAGTCGCCAGCAGCGGGCAAAGGTTATCTGATGGTGGAGTCGAGCAGCGGCACTCTGTGGCGGCAGCCGATAGTGGTGCCTGCGGGCGGCACGACTATCGATGTGCCGCTTGACGCCAGCTGGAAGCGCCACGATCTCTACCTCAGCGCTATCGTGGTGCGCGACGGCGATAAGGCCAGCGGCGCCACGCCCAAGCGCGCCGTCGGTTTGCTGCCGCTGCCGATGGCGACCGACGCGCGTCGCCTCGATCTGACGCTGGACGCGCCGCTAAAAATTCGCCCTGAACAGACGCTGAAGGTTAAGGTCAAAGCCAGCCGCGTCGGCGGCGAGCTGCCGCAGACTATCCAGGTGCTGCTGTCGGCGGTGGACAGCGGCGTACTGAATATCAACGACTACAAAACCCCCGATCCCTGGGAAGGCTTCTTTGGCCGCAAGCGCTACAACGCCGATCAGTATGACGTTTTCGGCCAGCTCATCGAGGGCGGTGGACGCCTGGCGACGCTGCGTTTCGGCGGCGACGGCGACGATGAAGCGTCGTCGCGCGGCGGCAAAAAGCCGCTCACCGAGGTCAATATCGTGGCGCAGCAGCTTCAGCCGGTCACGCTGGATAAAAACGGCGAGGGCACGCTGGAGCTACCGATCCCGCAGTTCAACGGCGAACTGCGTCTGATGGCGCAGGCGTGGAGCGCCGACAGCTTCGGTTCGACGGATCGAAAAGTGGTGGTGGCCGCGCCGCTGATCAGCGAGCTGGCGACGCCGCGCTTTATGGCGAGCGGCGATCAGGCGATGCTGGCGCTCGATCTCACCAATCTCACGGAGCAGCCTCAGGCGCTGAAAGTCGATGTGCAGACCCAGGGCCAGATCGCGCTGAGCGGCGGCGCCTCGCACCGCGTTCAGCTGGCGAAAGGGGCGCGTACCACGCTGCATATACCGGTGAAGGCGCAGGGCGGTTTCGGCGAAGGCGCGGTGCAGGTGCGGGTCTCCGGCCTGGCGATCGCGGGCGAAGCGCTGGCCGACAGCCAGCGTAGCTGGAAAATCGGCGTGCGTCCGGCTTATCCGGCGCAAACGCTGAGCTTCGACGGCATGATGCAGGCTGGGCAGAGCTGGCAGGTTCAGGCCGCCGCCCTTAGCGGGCTGCAGCCTGAAACGCTAAGCGGACAGCTCTCGCTCAGCAATCAGCCGCCGCTCAATATCGGCCGCTATATCAGCGCGCTTTACGCCTATCCGTACGGCTGCCTTGAGCAGACCGCCAGCGGTATCTGGCCGTCGATTTTCACCAGCCAGGCGCAGCTCGCCGCGATGGGCATCAAAACCAGCAGCGACGAGGCGCGGCGCGCCGCCGTCGATACCGGCATCGCGCGCCTGGCGGGCATGCAGCGCGGCAACGGCAGCTTCGGCCTCTGGAGCAAAGAGAGCGAAGAGGAGTTCTGGCTGACCGCCTACGTCACCGATTTCCTGCTGCGCGCCAGCGAGGCGGGCTACAGCGTGCCGACGGAGACGATCGCGCGCGCCGACGAGCGCCTGCTGCGCTATCTGCAGGATCCGGCGCAGATCGAAACCCGCTGGAGCAGCAACGAGGAGGCGATGCGCTTTAGCGTGCAGGCCTACGCGGGCATGGTGCTGGCGCGTCAGCAGCAGGCGCCGCTCGGCGCGCTGCGCGCGCTCTATGAGAAGCGCGACAAGGCCAAATCGGGACTGGCGCTGGTGCAGCTCGGCGTGGCGCTGAAGCTGATGGGCGATCCGCAGCGCGCGCAGCTGGCGCTGGCGCAGGGCGTCGGCCTGACGCGCGAAGCAGACGGCTGGCTGGGCGATTACGGCAGCGCGCTGCGCGATCGCGCGTTGACGGTAGCGCTGCTTGCGGAAAACCAGCTGCTGCCGGAGATGCAGCCGGCGCTGCTGTCGGAGCTGGCGAAAGCGGCGTATGGCCAGGCCTGGTTCTCTACCCAGGAGAATAACGCCCTGTTCCTGGCGGCGCGCACGCTGCAGCAGCATAAAGGCGAAGCCTGGCAGGCGACGCTGGCGGGCGACGCCCAGCCGCTGGCAGGCAGCGGCCCGCTGACGCAGGGCATGAACCAAAGTCAGCTGCAGCATGGCGTTACGTTGACCAACAGCGGCCAGGTGCCACTCTACGGCGCGCTCAACGTCACGGGTTATCCGCTTGCCGCGCCGAAGCCGATGCACAACGTGCTTAACCTGACGCGCGAATACTTCACGCTCGACGGCAAACCGGCGGATCTGGATAACCTCAGCAGCGGTCAGCTGCTGGTGGTGCGGCTCAAGGTCTCCTCCAGCAAGCGCGTCAGCGACGCGCTGGTGGTCGATCTGCTGCCTGCCGGTCTGGAGCTGGAAAACCAGAACCTCAGCGACAGCAGCGCCAGCCTCGGCGACGGCGCGGATGCGCTGAAAGAGAGCATGATGGATATGCAGCAGGCGGATATCCGCCATATCGAGTTCCGCGACGATCGCTTTGTCGCGGCGCTGGCGCTGAGCGGCTACAAAACCGAGACGCTGCTCTATCTGGCGCGCGCGGTGACGCCGGGCAGCTATCGCCTGCCGCCGCCGCAGGTCGAGTCGATGTACGTGCCGGAGTGGCGCGCCGTGGGCGCGACGCCGGAGAAAATCAGTGTGCGTTAAGGCATGAAGCTGAAAGGCGGACAAAAGCGGTGGCTCTGGCCGCCGCTTGTTCTTTTAGCGCTGGCGCTGGCGCTTTTCGGACTCGACCGGCTGTTTCCGCTGCCGCTGCGCGAGGTGCAGCCGGCGCGCGTGGTGGTCGCGGAAGATGGCACGCCGCTCTGGCGCTTCGCTGATAAGCAGGGCGTCTGGCGCTATCCGGTCACGACAGAGGAGGTCGCGCCCGCCTACCTTGAGGCGCTGCTCAACTACGAAGATCGCTGGTTCTGGCGTCATCCCGGCATCAATCCCATCGCCGTCCTGCGCGCGGCCGGGCAGAATCTGCGCGCTGGCGCCATCGTTTCCGGCGGCAGCACGCTGACCATGCAGGTGGCGCGCCTGATCGATCCGCAGCCGCGCAGCTTCTCCGGCAAGGCGGTGCAGGCGTGGCGGGCGTTGCAGCTGGAGTGGCACCTGCCGAAGCGCGAGATTCTGACGCTCTATCTCAATCGTGCCCCTTTTGGCGGCACGGTCGAGGGCGTGGGCGCGGCAAGCTGGATCTGGCTTGGTAAGCCGCCCTCGCAGCTGACGAAAGGCGAGGCCGCGCTGCTGGCGGTGCTGCCGCAGGCGCCTGGCCGCCTGCGCCCGGATCGCTGGCCGCAGCGCGCCGAGGCGGCGCGCAATAAGGTGCTGCAGCGCCTGGCTGAACACCGTGTCTGGCCGCAGCAGGAGGTCGACGAGATCCTGCAGGAGCCGGTCTGGCTGCCGCCGCGCCAGATGCCGCAGACCGCGCCGCTGCTGGCGCGCCGTCTGCTGTCGCTCTCGGCCGACGCTAAAATCGTCTCGACGCTGGATCTCTCGCTGCAGCGCGAGCTGGAAAATCTTGCCGCCGCCCTTAAGCCGCAGCTGCCGCCGCGCACCTCGCTGGCGATCCTGGTGGCGGATCACACCGATATGAAAGTACGCGGCTACGTCGGCTCGGTGGATTTTCGCGACGACAGGCGCTTCGGTCATGTGGATATGGTCGCCAGCGTGCGATCGCCCGGCTCGGTGCTGAAACCCTTTATCTACGGCATGGCATTGGACGACGGCCTGATCCACGGTGAATCGCTGCTGCAGGACGTGCCGCGCCGCTTTGGCGACTACCGGCCCGGCAATTTTGACAGCGGCTTCCACGGGCCGGTCAGCGCCAGCGAAGCGCTGAAGCGCTCGCTCAATCTGCCGGCCGTCCAGCTGCTGGACGCGCTTGGCCCAAAAAGCGTGACGGCGCGGCTGCGCAACGTGGGCCTGAATTTGCGCTTCCCGGCCGGCGACGAGCCAAACCTGTCGCTGGCGTTAGGCGGAACCGGCGCGCGGCTGGATGAGCTGGTGGCGGCCTATAGCGCCTTTGCGCGCCAGGGCAACGCCGCGCAGCTGCGCTACCTCGCGGATCAGCCGCTGCGGCAGCGTCGCCTGCTGTCGCCGGGCGCGGCCTGGATCGTGCGGCGCATGCTGGCGGGCGATGCGCAGCCTGTCGCCAGCGGCGCGACAAGCAACATCGTGCCGCTGGCGTGGAAAACCGGCACCAGCTACGGCTACCGCGACGCCTGGAGCATCGGCGTCACGCCGCGCTATCTCATCGGCGTCTGGGTCGGCAGACCGGACGCCACGCCGGTCGCGGGGCAGGTCGGCTTCGCCTCGGCGGTGCCGGTGATGCATCAGGTGGCGAACCTGCTGGCTGGCCATATGCCGATCGGCGGCACGCCGCGCGATCCGCGTCCCGCCTCGGTCAGCGCGCAGAGCATCTGCTGGCCCGGCGGCCAGCCGCTGCCCACAGGGGATGAGAACTGTCGCCAGCGCCGACAGAGCTGGGTGCTGAATCAGACCCTGCCGCCGACGCTGCTGGCGCCGGGACAGGAAGGCGTGAACGGACTGCGGCTGCGCTACTGGCAAAACGCGCAGGGAAGGCGGGTGGCAGCGGACTGTCCCGGCGCCCAGAGCCGCGAACGGCTGCTGTGGCCGCTGCCGCTGGAACCCTGGCTGCCCAGCAGCGAGCAGCGCGCGCAGCGTTTGCCGCCGGTCGACGCCGCCTGTCCGCCGCTGCGCCAGGGCAATGCGGCGCCGATGGTGATAACCGGCGTCATCAACGGGCAGCATCTGCAGCCGCTGCCCGGCAAAGCCGTGCTGATGGTGCCGGTGGCGGTGCAGGGCGGTCAGGGCGCGCGTCGCTGGTGGTTTTTAAACGGCGAGCCGCTAGAGCAGGGCGAGGAGAACAGCCGCGTACAGCTGGCGTTGCGCGATGCCGGCCCCTGTCAGCTGGTGGTGATGGATGAGGCGGGAGAGCTGGCGGCCGTTTCCTTTATCCGCGACTGAATGCACATTATTTGCCTGCCTGCATCGACAGATATCAATAATTTTCAATAAATCATACGATAGCTAATAGGCAACGCCCGTTGATCTCCCTATAATCGGCGCGTTTTCTTACCGGGAGCGGGTTCCCGGTTTCTTCAGGATGCTAAAGACAGAGGTCAACATGGCAATCGAACGTACCTTCTCCATCATTAAACCAAACGCCGTTGCTAAAAACGTGATTGGCGCCATCTACAACCGTTTTGAAAGCGCTGGCTTCAAAATCGTTGGCGCTAAAATGCTGCAGCTGAGCAAAGAGCAGGCTGAAGGTTTCTACGCTGAGCACCAGGGCAAGCCGTTCTTCGACGGTCTGGTAGAGTTCATGACTTCTGGTCCGGTTGTGGTATCTGTGCTGGAAGGCGAAAACGCCGTTCAGCGTCACCGCGATCTGATGGGCGCGACCAACCCGGCGAACGCGCTGGCTGGCACGCTGCGCGCTGACTACGCCGACAGCTTCACCGAAAACGCCACCCACGGTTCTGACTCCGCTGAGTCTGCCGCGCGTGAAATCGCCTACTTCTTCGGCGAAAACGAGATCTGCCCGCGCACGCGTTAATCGCGTAGAGGCCAGCCGGAGCGCGCGCTTTACAAATTTCTCGCTAACGCGTCGCCCTCTACCCTGGCATCACACCGCAGATGTTGTACAATATCGCGCCCTTGTTGAGCTAGTCTCAGCAAGGGCGTCTTTTTTTTCTATCCTTAACCAGAGCCATAACGTGTAATAACGAGGCCAGAGAATATTATGTCCGAACTGATTGTGACGCCGTCGTCCGCTTCCCCCGTTGCTGTTGCCCCCAAAAGCGAAAAAATTAACCTGCTCGATCTTAACCGCCAGCAGATGCGCGAGCTCTTTCTCTCGATGGGCGAAAAGCCGTTCCGCGCCGATCAGGTGATGAAGTGGATGTATCACTACTGCTGCGACGATTTCGAGCAGATGACCGACATCAACAAGGTACTGCGCGGCAAACTGAGCCAGATCGCGGAAATCCGCGCGCCGGAAGTGGCGGAAGAGATGCGTTCTAGCGACGGCACCATTAAATGGGCGATACGCGTCGGCGATCAGCTGGTGGAAACCGTCTATATCCCGGAAGACGATCGCGCCACGCTCTGCGTCTCCTCGCAGGTGGGCTGCGCGCTGGAGTGCAAGTTCTGCTCGACGGCGCAGCAGGGCTTCAACCGCAACCTGCGCGTCTCCGAGATTATCGGCCAGGTATGGCGCGCGGCGAAAATTATCGGCGCCGCCAAAGTCACCGGCCAGCGTCCTATCACCAACGTGGTGATGATGGGCATGGGCGAGCCGCTGCTTAACCTCAACAACGTCGTGCCGGCGATGGAGATCATGCTGGACGACTTCGGTTTCGGCCTCTCAAAGCGTCGCGTTACCCTGTCGACCTCAGGCGTGGTGCCGGCGCTTGATAAGCTCGGCGATATGATTGACGTTGCGCTGGCGATTTCGCTGCATGCGCCGAACGATAAGCTGCGCGACGATATCGTGCCGATTAACAAAAAGTACAATATCGAGATGTTCCTCGGCGCGGTGAAGCGCTATCTGGCGAAGTCGAACGCCAATCAGGGGCGCGTGACCATCGAATATGTGATGCTGGACCACGTGAACGACAGCACCGACGATGCGCACGAGCTGGCGGCGCTGTTGAAAGATACGCCGAGCAAGATCAACCTGATCCCCTGGAACCCCTTCCCGGGCGCGCCTTACGGCCGTAGCTCCAACAGCCGCGTTGACCGCTTCGCTAAGGTATTGATGGAATACGGGTTTACCACTATCGTGCGTAAAACGCGCGGCGACGATATCGATGCGGCCTGCGGACAGCTGGCGGGCGACGTAATTGACCGCACCAAGCGTACCATGCGTAAAAAAATGGCGGGCGAAGCCATATCTGTGAAGGCGCTCTGAAACCGGGAACAGATCGTTTTGACCGGGTCGCGACGCGTGGCAGGCTGCTGCCACGCAATCTCTCTTGCGACCAGGAGAACGAAATGGGTAAAGGATTACCGGCCAGCCTGCTGGCCCTGATTGTTGTAACCGGGTGTGTCAGCCAGCAGCCGCATTCCGGCGCGGCGGAAACGCGTCTGGCGCTGGGAATGCACTATCTGGCGGCGGAGGATTACGCCAACGCGCGCCGCAACTTCCAGCGGGCACAGGCCGCCGCGCCCCGCGACTATCGAATGGCCCTGGCGCTGGCGCGACTGGCGGAGAAACAGGGCCGTCGCGATGAGGCGGCGCGCAGCTACCAACAGGCGCAGCGGCTGGCGCCGGCAAATGGCTTTGTCGCTAACAATTACGGTGCGTTTCTCTGCGCTTTAGGGCAGTATGACGAAGCGCATCAACAGTTTAAGCAGGCGATGAGCGCATCGGAAAATGAAGCGCGCATCGATGCGTGGGAACTGTCGGGATATTGCTATCTTCAGGCAGACGAGACGCTGGCCGCGCGAGCAGCGCTGAGTCGGGCGCTGGAGGCGGATCACGCGAAAGGCGACGCTCTGCTGGACGAGGCGGAAAAACAACGTCTCCTCTCTCCGGCGCGTGCTCTACTGTTAATAGAGCTTTATCAGCAATATCTGCCTGCTACGGCGCGCAGCTTAGAGTTACAGATACGTTTCGCCGCGCAACAGGGAAACGCTGCTGACGTTACACGTTATGGCGACCGGTTGGCGCGAAGTTTTCCACAATCGATACAGTACCAGCGTTATTTAGCTAATGAATACTGAAGCCACTCAAGACAACTCTGCAGTACATTCCACAGGCGAACGCCTGCGTCTGGCCCGTGAGCAAATGGGGCTGACTCAGCAAAACGTGGCTGAACGCCTGTGCCTGAAACTTACGACCGTACGCGATATCGAAGAGGACAAAGCGCCTGCCGATCTGGCGTCGACCTTTTTGCGTGGATACATTCGCTCCTATGCGCGTCTGGTGCACATTCCTGAAGAGGAGCTGCTGCCGATGATGGCGAAGCAGACCCCGGTGCGTGCGGCCAAAATCGAACCGATGCAGCACTTCTCGCTGGGCAAACGCCGCAAGAAACGCGACGGCTGGCTGATGATTTTCACCTGGCTGGTGCTCTTCGTGGTGGTAGGCCTGACCGGCGCCTGGTGGTGGCAAAACCATAAGGCGTCGCAGGAGGATCTGGTCTCGATGGCCGATCAAAACGGCAGCAGCGGCGACGCGAGCCAGTCTATTCCGCTCGACGGCGGCGCCAGCGACGAGACGGCGGCGCCTGCCGCGCCGGACGAAACCAACGGCGCGGACGCCAGCGCGGCGGCGCCAGCCGCCAGCCAGCCTTCCAGCACCGCGCCCGCGCAGAGCGCTGCTAACAACGCGGCGCCGGCCGCCACTGCGGCGAACAGCGCCGTGGTGTCGCCGAGCCAGGCACCGGTCGATAACGCGGCCAGCCCGTCGGCCACAGCCGGTCAGCTGCCGACCAGCGGCGCTGCCGTTGGCGAAGCGGCCGCCGATCCTAATACCGTGGTCATGAACTTCAACGCCGACTGCTGGCTGGAAGTGAGCGACGCGACCGGTAAAAAACTCTTCAGCGGAATGCAACGCAGCGGTGGTAAACTCAGCCTTTCCGGCACTGCGCCCTATCGCCTGAAAATCGGCGCACCTTCGGCGGTGCAGGTGCAATATCAGAACCAGCCGGTTGATTTAAGTCGTTTTATCCGTAATAACCAGGTTGCTCGCCTGACGTTGGGTGCGCAATAACGCTGCATCGCGCCCGGGGCAATTGTGGAGAAAGAATATGCATAACGAAGCACCCATTATCCGTCGTAAATCGACCCGGATTTATGTCGGCAAGGTGCCTGTCGGCGACGGCGCGCCTATCGCCGTCCAGTCGATGACCAATACCCGCACAACCGACGTAGACGCGACGGTCAATCAGATCAAGGCGCTTGAGCGCGTCGGCGTCGATATCGTCCGCGTCTCCGTGCCGACCATGGATGCCGCCGAAGCCTTTAAGCTCATCAAGCAGCGCGTCAACGTGCCGCTGGTGGCGGATATCCATTTTGACTACCGCATCGCGCTGAAAGTCGCCGAATATGGCGTCGACTGCCTGCGTATCAACCCAGGCAACATCGGCAATAACGAACGTATCCGCCAGGTGGTGGACTGCGCGCGCGACCACAATATTCCGATCCGTATCGGCGTAAATGCCGGTTCGCTGGAAAAAGATCTGCAGGAAAAGTACGGCGAGCCGACGCCGCAGGCGCTGCTGGAGTCGGCAATGCGCCACGTCGATCATCTCGATCGCCTCAACTTCGATCAGTTCAAGGTGAGCGTAAAAGCGTCAGACGTCTTCCTGGCCGTCGAATCTTACCGCCTGCTGGCGAAGCAGATTGACCAGCCGCTGCACCTCGGCATAACCGAGGCGGGCGGCGCGCGCGCGGGCGCGGTGAAATCGGCCATCGGTCTGGGGCTGCTGCTCTCAGAAGGGATCGGCGATACGCTGCGTATTTCGCTGGCGGCCGATCCGATCGAAGAGGTGAAGGTCGGCTTCGACATCCTGAAGTCGCTGCGCATTCGCGCGCGCGGCATCAACTTCATCGCCTGCCCGACCTGTTCGCGTCAGGAGTTCGACGTTATCGGCACGGTTAACGCGCTTGAACAGCGGCTGGAAGATATCATCACGCCAATGGACGTCTCGATTATCGGCTGCGTGGTGAACGGTCCTGGCGAAGCGACGGTATCGACGCTGGGCGTCACCGGCGGCAACAAGAAAAGCGGCTTCTATGAAGATGGCGTGCGCCAGCGCGATCGTCTTGATAACGACGATATGATCGATCAGCTGGAAGCGCGCATCCGCGCCAAAGCGACCATGCTGGACGAAAATCGTCGCATCAACGTTCAGCAGCTGGAAAACTAAGCGTCGGCGCGCGCAGCGCGACTTTGTTCAATGAACCTGTGCGGTTTCATCCTCATAAGGTATGATGCCGGACAGGTTTTTTTGCATTAAGAGATTTTAACGTGGCGAAGAATATTCAAGCTATCCGCGGCATGAACGATTACCTGCCGGCGGATACGGCTATCTGGCAACGCATCGAAGGTACGCTCAAGCAGGTGCTGGCCAGCTACGGCTATAGCGAAATTCGCATGCCGATCGTCGAGCAGACTCCGCTGTTTAAACGCGCCATCGGCGAAGTAACCGATGTGGTCGAAAAAGAGATGTACACCTTTGACGACCGTAACGGCGAAAGCCTGACGCTGCGTCCCGAAGGCACCGCAGGCTGCGTGCGCGCCGGCATTGAACATGGCCTGCTCTACAATCAGGAGCAGCGTTTGTGGTATATGGGACCGATGTTCCGCTACGAGCGTCCGCAGAAGGGCCGCTATCGTCAGTTCCACCAGCTGGGCGCCGAGGTGTTCGGCCTGCAGGGCCCGGACGTGGACGCCGAGCTGATTATGCTGACCGCTCGCTGGTGGAAAGCGCTGGGCATCGCCGACCATGTGCGTCTGGAGCTCAACTCCATCGGTTCGCTGGAGGCGCGCGCCAACTATCGCGAAGCGCTGGTGGCCTTCCTTGAGCAGCACAAAGAGACGCTGGACGAAGACAGCAAGCGCCGCATGTACACCAACCCGCTGCGCGTGCTCGACAGCAAAAATCCCGAGGTGCAGACGCTGCTTAACGACGCGCCGCAGCTGATGGATCATCTCGACGACGAATCGCGCGAACATTTTCAGGGATTGTGCGCCCTGCTGGACGACGCGGGCATCGCCTATCGCGTCAATCAGCGTCTGGTGCGCGGCCTCGACTACTACAACCGCACCGTTTTCGAATGGGTGACCGAGAGCCTCGGCGCGCAGGGCACGGTGTGCGGCGGCGGCCGTTATGACGGCCTGGTCGAACAGCTGGGCGGCCGCGCCACGCCGGCGGTCGGTTTCGCCATGGGTCTGGAGCGTCTGGTGCTGCTGGTTCAGGCGGTTAATCCTGAATTTGAACCGACGCGCGTTGTTGATGTCTATGTTATCGCTTCGGGGCAGGGCGTTCAGTCCGCTGCGATGCAGCTGGCGGAAAAACTGCGTGACGAAGCGCCGGAACTGAAGCTGATGACCAACTTCGGCGGCGGCAACTTCAAGAAGCAGTTTGCACGCGCCGACAAGTGGGGCGCTCGCGTCGCGCTGGTGGTAGGCGAAGACGAAGTGAAAGCCGGTCAGGTAGTGATTAAAGATCTGCGCAGCGGCGATCAGCAAACGCTGGCGCAGACAGAGGCTGCTGCTGCATTGCGCACGCTGTTAAAGTAAGCGTGGCACGGCACCAACCAGAGAAAGGAGAGGGATCGCGTGGAAGTTTATAGCAACGAAAACGAGCAGGTTGACGCGGTACGTCGCTTTTTTGCCAGCAACGGCAAGGCGCTGGCGGTCGGCGTGATTATCGGTATTGCCGCACTCGGCGGCTGGCGCTACTGGGCCAGTCACGAAGAGGGCTCGTCGAAAGCGCTTTCGGCCCAGTATCAGCAAGTGACCACCGCCATGAAAGCCGAGCAGCCAGCCACGCTGGATGCGGTAGCGAAATTCGTCAGCGAAAACAGCAATACCTACGGCGCGCTGGCGGCGATGGACGCGGCGAAGCAATATGTCGACGCCAACCAGCTTGATAAAGCGTCTTCCCTGCTGGAAAACGGTCTGAAGAATACCAAAGATGCCAATCTGCAGGCGGTTATCAACCTGCGGCTGGCGCGCATTCAACTGCAACAGAATCAGGCGGATGCCGCCCTTAAAACCCTTGACGCTGTCAAGGGCGATGGCTGGACAGCCATTGTGGCGGATATTCGCGGCGAAGCGCTGCTGAGCAAAGGCGACAAGCAGGGCGCGCGCGATGCGTGGAGCAAAGGCGTCGAGTCAGACGCTTCTCCAGCGCTGAAGCAAATGATGCAGATGAAGATGAATAACTTAAGCTAAGCCAGTCAAGAGAGAGCGCATGGAATTACGTAAATACCTGCTGCCAGGACTGATTTCAGTCACTTTGCTCAGCGGTTGTTCGCTGTTCAGCGGCGAAGAAGATGTAGTGAAAATGGCCCCGCTGCCAAAGGTGGAAAACCAGTTTAATCCCCAGGAAGTGTGGAGCACGTCGGTCGGTGACGGCATTGGCGATTTCTACTCTAACCTGCATCCGGCATGGCAGGATAATACCGTATTTGCGGCGGATCGTTTCGGCGTAGTAAAAGCGCTGGACGCCTCCAACGGCAAAGAAAAATGGAAAGTCGATCTCTCTGAGAAAACCGGCTTCTTCTCGAAAAACATCTCGGCTCTGCTCTCCGGCGGCGTGACCGCGGCGGGCGATCACCTCTATATCGGCAGCGAGCGCGGTCAGCTGTTCGCCTTGAACAGCAGCGACGGCAGTATCGCCTGGCAGACCAAAGTCGCCGGCGAAGCGCTGTCGCGTCCGGTGGTGAGCGACGGCCTGGTGCTGGTGCATACCAGCAACGGCATGCTGCAGGGCCTGGATCAAAGCAGCGGCGCGGTGAAGTGGAGCGTTAACCTCGACATGCCTGCGCTGTCGCTGCGCGGCGAATCTGCGCCAGCGACCGCGTTCGGCGGCGCGATTGTCGGCGGCGATAACGGCCGCGTCAGCGCGGTGATTATGAATCAGGGCCAGCTTATCTGGCAGCAGCGTATCTCTCAGCCGAGCGGCGCGACCGAAATCGATCGCCTGAACGACGTCGATACGACGCCGGTTATCGTCAACGGCGTGGTTTACGCGCTGGCGTATAACGGCAACCTGACCGCGCTCGATCTGCGCTCCGGCCAGATCCTGTGGAAGCGTGAAATCGGCGGCGTGAAAGATCTGATCGTCGATGCCGGCCGCATCTATCTGGTGGATCAGGATGACCGCGTGATCGCGCTGAATGCCGACGGCGGCGTCGCCATCTGGCGTCAGAGCGATCTGCTGCACCGCAACCTGACGGCGCCGGTGCTCTATAACGGCTATCTGGTGGTCGGCGACAGCGAGGGCTATCTGCACTGGCTCAATACCTCGGACGGTCGTTTCGTGGCGCAGCAGAAAGTCGACAGCGATGGCTTCCAGAGCGAGCCGGTCGTCGCCAGCGATAAGCTGATCATTCAGGCCAAAGGCGGCGAGGTTTACGCGATTACGCGTTAACGCGCCACCGGAATTTGCCTTCCGTATAACGGCTCCTGACGCGTCAGGAGCCGTTTCGTTTTTAGTCAGGCATGATATTCTTAGCGCCTTCAGCCTGAACCCGGCGGTTAAAACCGTTATAATCACGCCATTCGGGCGATTAATTTTTTTATTGAGGCACTGTTATGATACCTGTGGTCGCGCTGGTTGGGCGTCCCAATGTGGGGAAATCCACGCTGTTTAACCGCTTAACGCGCACTCGTGATGCGCTGGTGGCGGATTTTCCTGGACTGACACGCGATCGCAAATATGGTCGCGCCGAAGTGGAAGGGCGCGAATTTATTGTTATTGATACCGGCGGTATCGACGGCACTGAAGAGGGCGTCGAAACGCGTATGGCTGAACAGTCGCTGCTGGCGATTGAAGAGGCGGACGTGGTGCTGTTTATGGTGGATGCGCGCGCGGGCGTCATGCCGGCAGACAAGCAGATCGCTAACCATATTCGCTCGCGCCAGAAACCGACGTTCCTGGTGGCGAACAAAACCGACGGCCTCGATCCCGATTCAGCGGTTGTCGACTTCTACTCGCTGGGTCTGGGTGAGATCCATGCTATCGCGGCATCGCACGGTCGCGGCGTAACCAGCCTGCTGGAAACCGCTTTGCTGCCGTGGATGGACGAAGTCGATCCGCGCGAAGTGACGGAAGAGGACGAGAACGAAGCCTACTGGGCGGCGCTGGCGGCGAAAGAGAGCGGCGAAGCGCCGGAAGAAGAGGAAGAAGAGGCGTTCGATCCCACCGGCCTGCCGATTAAGCTGGCTATCGTCGGTCGTCCTAACGTCGGCAAATCCACGTTGACCAACCGTATTCTCGGCGAAGATCGCGTTGTGGTTTACGATATGCCGGGCACCACGCGCGACAGCATCTACATTCCGATGCAGCGTGACGACCGCGAATATATCCTGATTGATACCGCGGGCGTGCGTAAGCGCGGCAAAATCACCGATACGGTGGAAAAATTCTCGGTCATTAAAACCCTGCAGGCGATTGAAGACGCCAACGTCGTATTGCTGGTGATCGACGCGCGCGAAGGCATCTCCGATCAGGATCTGTCGCTGCTCGGCTTTATCCTCAACAGCGGTCGTTCGCTGGTGATCGTGGTGAACAAGTGGGACGGACTGACGCAGGAGATCAAGGACGAGGTCAAAGAGACGCTGGACTATCGTCTCGGCTTTATCGACTTTGCTCGCGTACACTTTATCTCTGCGCTGCACGGCAGCGGCGTTGGCAACCTGTTTGAATCGGTTACCGAAGCCTACGACTGCTCGACCAAACGCGTTAACACCTCTATGCTGACGCGCATCATGAACATGGCCGCCGAAGATCATCAGCCGCCGCTGGTGCGTGGTCGCCGCGTGAAGCTGAAGTATGCGCATGCCGGCGGTTACAACCCGCCGATCGTGGTGATCCACGGTAACCAGGTGAAAGATTTGCCTGACTCTTACAAGCGCTATCTGATGAACTACTTCCGTCGTTCGCTTAACGTGATGGGCACGCCGATCCGTATTCAGTTCAAAGAGGGCGATAACCCCTTTGCGGGCAAGCGCAACTTGCTGACGCCGACGCAGCAGCGCAAGCGTAAGCGTCTGCTTTCGCATCTGAAGAAGAACAAGCGTTAAACCAAAGGGACCGAAAGGTCCCTTTGTTGTTTTCGGGAACGGCAAACAGGCGGCGCGTCGTTAACACATATGGTTTAACGGCAGGCCTGCACCAGAGCGCGTGAAAATTGAGCCGCTTAACGCTGAGTTTGTAGCAAAAATGCTATTGTCGCGTGTACTGCACGTTATAGATGTTCACCTCATAATGTACCAGGTGGTACAATCCTGCCCCGTATTGCGACGGGAGCGTCCACACCTCATTGTCTCCTTGTTCACAATGCCTGCATCCCGGACACAGGTCCGTACCATTACGAATTAAAATAAAGCGATATCCGACGCATCAGACGTCGTCACGCTTCAGAAGGCTGAGGCGCGGTGGCTTTATTTTTCCAGGAGAGTAAGTGTTATGGCTGAAACATCCTCCCGATCCGGCAAAGGATTGGGTATCTGGTCGATTTTGCTGGGGCTGGTGCTGCTGGCGATCGGCCTGTTCTTTGCAATTGGCGGCGGCAAGCTGGTCTCGCTGGGCGGCAGCTGGTATTTCCTGATTGCAGGCATTGTGATGCTGCTGTCGGCGATCCAGTTCTTCCGCCGCAAGTCCTCAGCCGTCGTGATGTTTATTGTGGTTTTCGTCGGCACGCTGATTTGGGCGCTGGCGGATGCGGGCTGGTCCTTCTGGCCGCTGGTATCGCGCCTGATGGTGCCGTCGGGCCTGATGCTGCTGGCGTTTCTCACCTGGCCTGCGCTGCGCAAGCGCGAAGGTAAATCCTCGCTGGCGAAGGTCTCTTACGTGCTGTCAGCGGTGATCGCCGTCGGCATGGTCGGCACGCTGGTGCAGATGTTCCAGCCGCATCCCACCGTGGCCTTCACCGGCAAAGCGCTGCCGCTGATCCCGGTCGATAAGAGCAAACCGCAGCAGGACTGGAATAACTATGGCCGCACGCCGGGCGGCGACCGTTTTGCCGCTATCGATCAGATCACGCGCGATAACGTAAAAGATCTCAAAGTAGCCTGGACCTTCCACACTGGCGATACGCCGATCAGCCCGACCGGCAACGGGGCGGAAGATCAGCAAACGCCGCTGCAGATTGGCAACACGCTCTATCTCTGTACGCCGCACAACAACGTGATTGCGGTAGAAGCGGACAGCGGCAAGCAGATTTGGAAACGCGAAATCAACGCGAAAGCGGAAGTCTGGCCGCGCTGCCGCGGCCTGGCCTACTTTGACGCCACCAAACCGCTGACTCAGCCGAGCAAACCTGGCTCGACGCCGGTACCGGCAGTTAGCCTGGCGGCAGGCGATACCTGCCAGCGTCGTATTCTGATGAACACCATCGATGCGCGTCTGATCGCGATTAACGCCGACAACGGCGAGTTCTGCGAAAACTTCGGCGACCATGGCGTGGTTAACCTGAAAGAGGGGCTGGGCGAAGCGCAGGATCCGAAATATCAGCTGACGTCAGCGCCGACGCTGGCAGGCACCACGGTAGTCGTGGGCGGTCGCGTCGCGGATAATGTCCAGACAGATATGCCGGGCGGCGTGCTGCGCGGTTTCGATGTGATCACCGGCAAGCAGCGCTGGGCGTTTGACCCAGGCAATGTCGATCCGAACGCCGTGCTGATGCCGGGCCAGGATTACAAACGCAGCACCCCGAACTCCTGGGCGCCGATGTCATACGATCCGGCGATGAACACGGTATTCATCCCGATGGGCAGCTCCTCGGTGGATCTGTGGGGCGCGAACCGCACCGAACTGGACCATAAATATGGCGCCTCCGTTCTGGCGCTGGATGCGACCACGGGCAAAGAGAAGTGGGTCTACCAGACCGTTCATAACGATCTGTGGGACTTCGATCTGCCGATGCAGCCGAGCCTGGTCGATTTCCCGATGAAAGACGGCACCACCAAACCAGCGGTGGTTATCGGCGGGAAAACCGGCATGATTTTCGTGCTGGATCGCGAAACCGGCAAGCCGCTGACGAAAGTCGAAGAGCTGCCGATGCCGCAGGGCCATATCCCGAACGAGCAGTACACCAAAACGCAGCCGCATTCGACCGAGATGCCGCAGATCGGCAACCAGACGCTGACCGAGTCGGACATGTGGGGCGCGACGCCGTTCGATCAGCTGGCGTGCCGCATCGCCTTTAAATCGATGCGCTACAACGGCTTGTTCACCGTGCCGGATACCGATAAGTCGCTCAGCTTCCCGGGTTCCCTCGGCGGTATGAACTGGGGCAGTATGTCGTTCGATCCGAACAACCAGTACATGTTCGTCAACGATATGCGTCTCGGCCTGTGGGTGCAGATGATCCCGGCAGATACCAGTAAAATCTCTCGCGGCAGCAACGGCGGCGAAGCGATCAATACCGGCATGGGCGCGGTGCCGCTGAAAGGCACGCCATACGCGGTCAACAAAAACCGCTTTATGTCGCCGCTGGGCATTCCTTGTCAGGCGCCGCCGTTCGGCACGCTGTCGGCGATCGATATGAAGACGCGTAAAATCGTCTGGCAGGTACCGGTCGGCACCGTGCAGGATACCGGTCCGTTCGGTATTAAAATGCACGCGCAGATGCCGATCGGCATGCCGACGCTGGGCGGTACGCTGGCAACGCAGGGCGGACTGGTGTTTATCGCCGGTACGCAGGACTACTATCTGCGCGCCTTCGACAGCTCTACGGGTAAAGAGGTATGGAAAGCCCGTCTGCCGGTGGGTAGCCAGGGCGGTCCGATCAGCTATGTTTCACCGAAAAACGGTAAACAGTACATTCTGATCTCCGCAGGCGGCGCGCGTCAGTCGCCGGATCGCGGCGATTACGTGATTGCCTACGCGCTGCCGTAACGGCAAAGCGTCATTAACAAAACCCTGCGCTCCGGCGTGGGGTTTTTTATTTGGCGCGCAATAAAGTGTAAGCGTGGCGGCAATTGCAAAAGCGTATGGGAAGCGGGTCGCTAAGTGGCGGCGTGCCGGTTGGGCAGGAAAGAGAAGAGGTTATAATCGCGACGGCGCTTGAGGTTTCTGCCTTGAGCGATCGGCAAGCTGATTGTGAGGCAGAAAAGAGAAAGCCCCGTAGTTAATTTTCATTAACCCACGAGGCTGCCCAACTGTCCCAACAACAGCAGGGTAGCCTCTTACCGCGCTCTGCGCAAGGAGGAGTGACCATGAAATTGCCACAGCTAACGCTGGTTTTTTGCGTATTACTGGTGTGTCTCACACTTTTAATCTTTACCTGGCTGACGCGGAAATCGCTGTGCGAAATCCGCTACCGGGACAACCAGCGCGAGGTGGCTGCTTCGATGGCTTACGAATCTGGTAAGTAGCAACCGGAAGGCGGGGAATGATCCCCGCCTTTACCGGCTGTTGGCTGGACAGGCCTGAAGCGCCTTCATAAGGCCGCCATCTCTGTGGCGGCCTTTTTTATTGCGCCGGATCGTCGCCGTCTCGCCAGAGCGCTTCCAGCTCCGGCGGCGCGACCTGCTCCGGAATTAGCAAAACGATAGTGCCGACTTCGCGGTGCGTGGCGTAGCTGATCTGTATGCGGAAGTAGCGCTGATCGCTACGCCCGATCTCCGGCGCTTTATCTTCAGGTTCGCCCAGCGGCAGCGCCTGTTCCAGAACCTGACAGACGCGCTGCTTTTGCGGCTGCGGCAGCTGAGCCAGCGCGAAACGCCGCGCGCCGCGCAGGCCGGGAATAAAGGCCAGTCCGCCTTCGCGCTCGACTTCAATCACCGCGTCGTCGGTCAGCTCGGGAAGAGAACTCATAGCACGCCAACCTCCTTCCACGCCTGTTCGATCGACTGCGCCACTGAACGATTAAAGCGGCTTTCGCCGTGCTGAATGGTCAGCTGCGCGAAGGTGCTAAAATCGGCGTCCTGCGGCAGCGATTTGTCGCACACCGTATCGTACCAGGCCTGACCCGCCTGCTCCCAGGCATAGCCGCCCAGCGCTTTCGCCGCCAGGTAAAAGGCGCGGTTGGGTATGCCGGAATTCAGATGCACGCCGCCGTTGTCTTCACGCGTCTTAATATAGTGATCCATATGCGCAGGTTGCGGATCCTTGCCCAGCATCGGATCGTCATAGGCGGTGCCCGGCTCCGCCATCGAGCGCAGCCCGCGTCCGTTAATACCGCTCGCCAGCAGACCTTCGCCGATAATCCAGTCGGCCTGGTCCGCGCTCTGCTTCAGATGGAACTGCTTCACCAGTGAGCCGAAGACGTCTGACAGCGACTCGTTTAGCGCGCCCGCCTGCTCGAAATAGATTAATCCGGCTTCTGTCTCGGTAACGCCGTGCGCCAGCTCGTGCGCCACTACGTCGATGGCGATAGTAAAGCGATTAAAGATTTCGCCGTCGCCGTCGCCGAACACCATCTGCTGTCCGTTCCAGAAGGCGTTTTGATACGCCTTGCCGTAGTGGACGGTGCCGAGTAGCTTTAGCCCCTGATTGTCGAGGGAGTTGCGCTGATAGGTTTGCCAGAAGAAGTCGTAGGTTACGCCAAGATAATCCCAGGCTTCTCGGGCGGCGACATCGCCAGTGTCAGGCTGACCTTCGCTGCGTAGCAGCTCGCCTGGCAGGTTCTGGGTGTTTTTCGCATCGTAGATTTCACGCTCGACATGACCGCCCGTCGCCGTCTGCGGCGCAACCGGCTTTTGCCAGTTCTCCGCCATCAGATGCTGAACGTGCATCAGCGTACGGCGCGCATAGTCCTGTTGATGACTGGAACCGTGGGTGACGATGTTACGCAAGATATAGGGAGGAATAACGCTATAAGACATACCCGACTCCTTGGCACAAGTAATGTGCCAAAAAGTATAGTCTTTGTTCAGGAAGCGGTTTTACGGCGGCGTTTTTTTTCCGGCAGCAGGCTGGTCACCTGGCTTTCCACCCAGCCGTCGTCGAGACGGGTGCGCAGGGTATCGCCGCTCTGCAGCTGGGCGGTTTTTTTCACCACCTGGCCGGTGCTATCGGTAGTGACGCTGAAGCCGCGCGCCAGCGTCGCCAGCGGGCTGACGCCTTCCAGCTGCGCGGCAAGGGTCGCAAAGCGCTGTCTGTCACGGTTAAGCATCTTTTCCATGCTCTGCTGCAGGCGATAGCGCATCTGTTCCAGCTGGCGCTGCGCCTGAAACAGACGCGGCTGCGGCTGGTGCGCGGCGAGCCGCTGCGCGAGACGATCCTGCTGCCGCAGGCTCTGACGCAGCCGGTTTTCCACTGCCTCGTTCAACCGCTGTTGCAGGCGGAACAGGGCGGTCTGCTGGCGCGCCAGGCGGAGCTGCGGATGCTGCTGTTGCAGGCGATGATCGAGACGGGAGAAGCGGCGTTGTTGCTGCGCCAGATAGTAATCCATCGCCATTTCCAGGCGTTGTTGCTGTGAGAGCAACTGTCGCAGCAGTTCCGTCTGATTTCTGCTCACAATTTCAGCAGCGGCGGACGGCGTCGGCGCGCGCAGGTCGGCGACGAAATCGGCGATAGTAACGTCGGTTTCATGGCCGACGGCGCTCACCACCGGAATACGGCTGGCGAAAATAGCGCGCGCGACGCGCTCTTCGTTGAAGCTCCAGAGATCTTCCAGCGAGCCGCCGCCGCGGCCGACGATCAGCACGTCGCACTCTGCGCGCTGGTTCGCCAGCTCAATCGCGCGCACGATAGCGGCCGGCGCGTCGGCGCCCTGGACCGGCGTAGGATAGATAATCACCGGCAGCGAAGGATCGCGGCGGTGCAGCACGCGCAGCACGTCATGCAGCGCCGCGCCGGTCGCCGAGGTGATCACGCCGACCTGTTTCGCTGGCTCGGGCAGCGGCTGTTTATGCTGCTGGTCGAACAGGCCTTCGCTCGCCAGCTTCGCCTTCAGCAGCTCGAACTGCTGCTGCAGCGCGCCTTCGCCCGCCGGATGCATGCTTTCGATAATCAGCTGATAGTCGCCGCGCGGCTCATAAAGCGTAATGGTGGCGCGCACCAGAATCTGCTGGCCGTGCTGCGGACGGAAGGTGACGCGGCGGTTGCTGTTACGAAACATCGCGCAGCGCACCTGCGCGCCGTCATCCTTCAGCGTGAAGTACCAGTGGCCCGACGCGGGCTGAGAAAAGTTGGAGATCTCCGCGCTCAGCCACACCGATCCCATCTCCTGCTCCAGGAGCTGGCGCACCGTGGTGTTCAGGCGGCTGACGGTAAAAACATTGGCGACTGGCGGTAGCGACATGTGATGGAGATCAAATAGTAAATCAGAGGGTTAATTAACCGATACTACATGGCTGCTGGCGAGGATCAAGACTTTTTCTAAAATAATGCTGGAGGCAAACGATTACGGCCTGTATAATGCCGCGGCAATATTTTATCTGTTCTCATTCACCCCAGGTTGAGATATTGCCATGCTAAGAATCGCTAAAGAAGCCCTTACTTTCGACGACGTTCTGCTCGTTCCTGCTCACTCCACCGTTCTGCCTAACACGGCCGATCTCAGCACTCAGCTGACGAAAAACATTCGTCTGAACATCCCGATGCTCTCCGCCGCTATGGATACCGTAACCGAAGCGGGACTGGCTATTGCGCTGGCGCAGGAAGGCGGTCTGGGCTTTATCCACAAAAACATGTCGATTGAGCGCCAGGCGGATGAAGTTCGCAAGGTGAAGAAACATGAAAGCGGCGTGGTAACCGAACCGCAAACTGTCCTGCCGACCACGACGCTGGCGGAAGTGAAAGCCCTGACCGAGCGCAACGGCTTTGCCGGTTATCCGGTCGTGAATGAAAGCAACGAACTGGTCGGCATCATCACCGGCCGCGACGTGCGCTTCGTTACCGATCTGACGCAGCCGGTTACCGCGGTGATGACGCCGAAAGAACGTCTGGTCACGGTGAAAGAGGGCGAGGCGCGTGACGTCGTGCTGCAGAGAATGCACGAAAAACGCGTCGAGAAAGCGCTGGTGGTGGACGACAGCTTCCATCTGCTCGGCATGATCACCGTTAAAGACTTCCAGAAAGCCGAACGTAAGCCGAACGCCTGTAAAGATGCGCAGGGCCGTCTGCGCGTTGGCGCGGCAGTGGGCGCGGGCGCAGGCAACGAAGAGCGCGTTGACGCGCTGGTCGCCGCTGGCGTCGACGTACTGCTGATCGACTCGTCGCACGGTCATTCAGAAGGCGTGCTGCAGCGCATCCGCGAAACCCGCGCAAAATATCCTGACCTGGAGATCATCGGCGGCAACGTCGCGACCGGCGCTGGCGCGCTGGCGCTGGCGGAAGCGGGCGTGAGTGCGGTGAAAGTCGGTATCGGCCCGGGTTCTATCTGTACAACCCGTATCGTCACCGGCGTGGGCGTGCCGCAGATCACCGCCGTTTCCGACGCGGTGGAAGCGCTGGAAGGCACCGGCATTCCGGTTATCGCCGACGGCGGTATCCGTTTCTCCGGCGACATCGCCAAAGCGATCGCCGCGGGCGCGGCAGCCGTTATGGTCGGCTCTATGCTGGCCGGTACGGAAGAGTCGCCGGGCGAAATCGAACTCTATCAGGGCCGCTCTTTCAAATCTTACCGCGGCATGGGGTCGCTGGGCGCGATGTCCAAAGGCTCTTCCGACCGCTACTTCCAGAGCGATAACGCCGCTGACAAACTGGTTCCGGAAGGCATCGAAGGCCGCGTCGCCTATAAAGGCCGCCTGAAAGAGATCGTTCACCAGCAGATGGGCGGCCTGCGCTCCTGTATGGGCCTGACCGGCTGCCAGACCATCGATGACCTGCGCACCAAAGCAGAGTTCGTCCGCATCAGCGGCGCCGGCATCAACGAAAGCCACGTGCACGATGTGACCATCACCAAAGAGTCACCGAACTACCGTATGGGATCCTGATCCCGTAAGATTTATCGCCCGGCATAAGCCGGGCGCTTTCATTATCAAGTTACCCGCTCTGGAAACGCCTCAATGACGACGGAAAATATTCATAAGCATCGCATTCTGATTCTCGATTTTGGTTCTCAATACACGCAGCTGGTCGCGCGCCGCGTACGCGAGCTGGGCGTGTACTGCGAACTCTGGGCATGGGATGTCACCGAAGAGCAGATCCGCCAGTTCAACCCGAACGGCATCATTCTTTCCGGCGGCCCGGAAAGCACCACCGAACTCAACAGCCCGCGCGCGCCGGAGTATGTCTTCAATGCGGGCGTACCGGTGCTCGGCGTCTGCTACGGCATGCAGACCATGGCGATGCAGCTGGGCGGCAAAGTCGAAGGTTCTAACGAGCGTGAGTTCGGCTATGCGCAGGTGGAAGTGCTGACGCCGAGCGCGCTGATCCGCGACATCGAAGACGCCATCAGCGCCGCAGGCAAACCGCTGCTCGACGTCTGGATGAGCCACGGCGATAAAGTGACCGCTATTCCGTCCGACTTCGTCACCGTTGCCAGCACTGAAACCTGTCCGTTCGCCATCATGGCTAACGAAGAGAAGCGTTTCTACGGCGTGCAGTTCCATCCGGAAGTCACGCATACTCGCCAGGGTCTGCGCATGCTGGAGCGTTTCGTGCTCGACATCTGCGAATGCGAAGCGCTGTGGACGCCGGCGAAAATTATCGAAGATGCGGTTGAGCGTCTGCGCGAGCAAATCGGCAACGATAAAGTCATTCTCGGCCTGTCAGGCGGCGTGGACTCTTCCGTGACCGCAATGCTGCTGCACCGCGCCATCGGCGATCGCCTGATCTGCGTCTTCGTCGACAACGGTCTGCTGCGTCTGAACGAGGCGGAGCAGGTGCTGGATATGTTCGGCGATCACTTCGGTCTGAATATCGTTCACGTTCCGGCTGAGGCGCGCTTCCTCGACGCGCTGGCGGGCGAAAACGATCCGGAAGCCAAGCGTAAAATCATCGGCCGCGTGTTCGTCGAAGTGTTCGACGAAGAGGCGAGCAAGCTGACCGACGTGAAATGGCTGGCACAGGGCACCATCTATCCCGACGTGATCGAGTCCGCCGCCTCCGCGACCGGTAAAGCGCACGTGATCAAATCCCACCATAACGTGGGCGGCCTGCCGAAAGAGATGAAGCTGGGCCTGGTCGAGCCGCTGAAAGAGCTGTTCAAAGATGAAGTGCGCAAGATCGGCCTGGAGCTGGGTCTGCCGTACGATATGCTCTATCGCCATCCGTTCCCGGGCCCGGGCCTCGGCGTGCGCGTGCTGGGTGAAGTGAAAAAAGAGTATTGCGATCTGCTGCGTCGCGCCGATGCGATCTTTATCGAAGAGCTGCGCAAAGCGGATCTCTACAACAAAGTGAGCCAGGCGTTCACCGTCTTCCTGCCGGTGCGTTCCGTGGGCGTGATGGGCGACGGTCGTAAATATGACTGGGTCGTCTCGCTGCGCGCAGTCGAGACCATCGACTTTATGACCGCGCACTGGGCGCATCTGCCGTATGATTTCCTCGGCCGCGTCTCTAACCGCATCATCAACGAAGTCAACGGCATCTCCCGCGTGGTCTACGATATCAGCGGCAAGCCGCCGGCGACCATTGAGTGGGAATAAGCTTTCCGCTTACACTGAAGCGCGTTGATTAATTCCTCGCCAGCCTGTCGTCAGAGAGGCTGGCGATTTTCTTTCCGCTTTTCACTCCAGGAAATACCTATGCTGCCACTTAAGGCCGTGAGCCTCTGCATTCTGCTGGTGATCCTGCTGTCGCTGGGCGCCAGCCTGGCGCAGGCGACGCGCCACGGCGACCTATCAGGCGGGCAGGGCGGCTGGTGGTCGGCGCGGCGCGACTCCGCTGGTCTGGCGCCCGATCCGCAGCGCTACGCGGCGCAGGCGATCGTGCAGGTCTACGCCGCGCCGACCTACGGCTGGAAAGGCGCGGTGGCGGTGCATCCGTGGATTATCTTCAAGCGCGCAGGCGAGACGCGCTACAACCGCTATGAGGTGATTAGCTGGGGCAGCGGCGATAAAGTGCGGCGCAACAGCAATTTGCCGGACGGCTACTGGTATGGGGCGAAACCGCGTCTGCTGGTGGAGCACCGCGGCGAGGCGGCGGAGGCGATGATCCCGCGCATCGAGGCGGCGATCCGCTCCTATCCCTGGCCGAATACTTATCACGCCTGGCCAGGACCGAACAGCAATACCTTTCTCGCCCATATCGGACGTGAAGTGCCGGCATTGAAACTCGACATGCCCGCTAACGCGCTCGGCAAAGATTACCGGCCGCTGTGGCGTCCGATTGGCCTGCCGCCGTCGGGACGCGGCATTCAGGTTTCCGTACTGGGCGTCGCAGGCGTAACGCTCGGCGCGGAAGAGGGCTTTGAGCTGAACGTGCTGGGTCTGAATATGGGCGTGGATTTTACGCCGCTGCGCCTGCGTCTGCCATTTATTGGCGGCATCGGCGGCGACAACGTGCAGCAGGACAATCCGCCGGGCTGACGCCCGGCGCAGGCGTCAGCAAACGCCGAAATCGCCCTCTTCATGGTAGAGGTTGACGCTGTCCGCCTTTACCTCGATCTCTTTTTTCGTGGCGTCATCGACGCGCGCGCACCATAACGTCTCGCCTTCCACGCGCAGCACCAGCATCTTCGGGCCGCCGGTTTTCGACTGCACAAAATCATCGGGTTTAAACATGCTTTTCTCCTTGGGTTTTAAGGAAGTGTAGGGCGCGCCGCGGGCCCCTGCATAACATTTTTTGCGGCGCCTCTTCCATGATTTTCCAGGAAATTCCCGCTGTAAAACCGTTCGAGGCATGCTGCTGCGCAGACAGAACTGACTGGCATGGTTGTCATTTGACAACCTAGTGGGTTCGGCGTAAGGTACAGGCAAATGGAAAGAAGACGGCATCCAGATAAAGGGATTGAAGCGGCGCTGCGCCGGGTAGTCGATAAGTGCATTGCAGTGCGCAAACTGCATTAAGGAGCCAGCATGGAATATATCTTTACGCTGCGTTTTCAGTTGCCGAAACCGCTTTTGTCGGAAGAACAACTGCTGCAGCGGCTCATCGAAGCGGGCTGCGACGATGCGCTGGTAGGGTCAGGGGTGCCAGGAAAAGTGGCGCTGGAGTTTACGCGTGAGGCCCCCAGCGCGAAGCGGGCGGTACTGAGCGCCATCCAGGAGGTGCAGAGCGCGCTGCCGGATGCGCAGCTCATCGAAGCGGCGCCCGATTTTGTCGGCCTGACCGATGTGGCCGACATCATCGGCGTTTCTCGCCAGAATATGCGCAAGCTGATGCTGAGCCACAGCCCGCACTTCCCACCGCCGGTACACGACGGCAAAACCGCGCTCTGGCATCTGGCGGACGTGCTGGAATGGCTGGAGCAGCGCGGCAGCTACGCCATTCCTGCCGGGACGCGCGATCTGGCGCAGGTGACGCTGCGGCTCAACCTGCAGCAGGCGATGCAGCGCTATGCGCACTGCCTCGCCGCCGCTGAGGTCGGCAATCAGTGATGCAGCAGAAACAGCGTCGCCAGACCAAGGAAAATAAAGAAGCCGCCGGTATCGGTAATGGCAGTAATCAGTACGCTGGAGCCTACCGCCGGGTCGCGCTTCAGTTTGGTCATGATCAGCGGGATCAAGACGCCCATTAGCGCCGCCAGCAGCAAATTCAGCACCATTGCCAGCATCATGACGCCGCCCAGTTCCAGATTGTCATACATCAGCCAGGTGATCAGCCCCATGGTGCCGCCCCAGAACAGGCCGTTAAGCAGCGCCACGCCCAGCTCGCGCGCAATCAGAAACGAGAAGTTGCCCGGTTCGACCTGATGCAGCGCCAGCGCGCGCACAATCATGGTAATGGTCTGATTGCCGGTGTTGCCGCCGATGCCGGCGACAATCGGCATCAGCGTCGCCAGCGCCACCAGCTGCGAAATGGTATCTTCAAATAAACCGATAACGCGCGACGCGATAAAGGCGGTACAGAGATTGATCGCCAGCCAGGCCCAGCGGCGGCGCACCGCTTTGCGCACCGGCGCGAACACATCCTCTTCCTGACTGATACCGCCCATGCGGCGAATATTGCTCTCATTCTCTTCGTTAACCAGGTCGACCACGTCCTCAATGGTGACGCGTCCGATCAGCTTGCCTTTGGCGTCGATGACCGCGGCGGAGATCAGGTTATAGCGCTCAAAAGCGCCCGCTGCGTCTTCGGCCTTGTCGTTGAGCTGGAAGGTGGTGGGTGAGGTATTCATCACCTCCTCTACGCGTTTTTTCGGCTTGTTGAGCAGAATATCGGTCAGTGAGAGCTCGCCCAGCAGCAGGTTGTCATCATCGGTGATAAAAATCTTGTCTGTGCCGTTCGGCATGCTTTTTCGGTGGCGCAGATAGCGCTGCACCGTCGCCAGCGTGACGTCGGCGCGCACCGTCAGGATATTGAAATCCATAATGCGCCCGACGCGATCGCGATCGAAATCGACCACGCTGAGCACGCGCGCGCGCTGGCCTGGCTCCAGCGAAGCGAGCAGACGACCGGTCAGATCGCGCGGCAGGTAGCGCGCCAGCCACACCTGATCGTCAATATCGAGCGGTTCGATGGCGCGCAGAATATCGCGGTCGCTCATCTCTTCCGTCAGGCTGGCCCAGACGGTTTCCGACGCTTCAACCAGCACATGGCCGCGTTTCGCGACGGGCACCAGCCGCCACAGCGCCTGGCGCGCCTCTTCCGGCAGCGCTTCGAGGATATCGGCTAAATCCGCTGCGTGCAGCTGAGCGATATCCTGCTCCAGCGCAGCCTGATGCGCCGCATTTTCACGTTGCTGTTCAGGGCTGCGATCGCCGGATTTCTCCAGCAGCGCATCCACCAGATCCGGCTCACTGAGCAGCAGCGTCAGAATGCGATGACGAATTTCACTTAAACGTTGAGTATGCGAGGCAGACATAACGAGTCCTTTGTGTCTGAAAGTTACAGCACGAAGTGTAGCGTTTCGCCTCGCAAAAGGACGCAAAAAAAGACGCGGTTATTCAGACTGCGTTTAGCTGGAAGATGCAGAGGACATAAAAGGTTAACGGCTGTCGCGGATAGCGGTGCTCAACGGGGCGGCGTCCGGCGCTGCTTTTTTCTGCTGATGATGTTCAAAAGCGGCAGGCAGGATAAAAATCAGGCGGCTGAAGAGAATAATAAAACTAATCAGTAAAACGATCCGGGTAAAGGAACTGGTTTTGGCACGTCTTCGGGAAGGGATGGCGCTGTTCACGCGAGGTGTTTCCTGTAATGACCCTGTTGGGCGATGGCAATATTTAGTCATATCGCTGCGTCGAAATCAATCAATGATTAAAAAAAGAGCAGGGTGAAGGGGCCGCGTGCGCAGCCCCGCTTTACAGGCTGGCTTTTTGCGCCAGCAGCGTGGCGAAGCGGCAGCTGATACGGTTGCCCTGTTCGTCGCGCTTATGCAGCTGACCGACATGTTCGTTATATTTCAGGATGTGCCAGTTGCGGTAGTAGTGGCTCAGCTCGCCCGATTTAAAGGTAAAGGGGAACGCGAGCGGGCAGGGGTAATCGTCAGTGCTCATCGCTGCGACAATCAGGTTATGCCCGTCTCTCACCGTGCTCGCCTGCATATCGGCGATCAGCTGCGGAATGGTCTCCGGCTGCAGGAACATCATCACCACCGTGGAGAGCACGAAGGTGTAACCGCCGTTAAAACGCGTCTGGTTGAGGTCGCGCTGCTCGCTATGAATATTGGTAATGCCTTCCTGAGCGACGATCTGCTCAAGACGCGCCAGGCTGGCGGGATTGTGATCCCAGGCGGTGACGTCAAAGCCGTTCTGACTGAGAAACAGGCTGTTGCGGCCGTTGCCGCAGCCGAGATCCAGCGCTTTGCCTGGATTCAGATGCGGCAGCGCCGCCAGCACTTCAGAGTGGGTCGGCGTCAGGCCATAGGTTTCGGCAAAATAGTTTTCTTTAATCATGGTTCGCTTTTATCAGATGGGCGCAGGCGCCCATCTCCTCAGGCTTCTTCTTCCAGCGTCAGCTTCCAGCCGGTGACCTCGGTCCAGTAGGTCTGCTCACGCTCCAGATCGAGCTGCACCAGGTTGTTCTGGCTGAAATAGCCCGCCGGGAACGTCAGCGTCCAGTGGCCTTCGTCGGTGGTCAGCTTAAGCGAGTCGGGACGCGTTGTCGCCTGACGCTGATTGTTGAGTAAGGTGCCAAGGCGCAGCAGGAACAGCAGCGGCAGGAACTGTTTTTTCTTGAACAGCGTCACGCGCGGCAGATCCTCGACCTTGACGGCTTTGCGATGAAAGCGTACCAGCGCCGCCAGCAGCGTTTGCTGATCCTGGTTAAAGCCAGGCAGATTGGTGTTTTGCAGGATATAGGCGGAGTGGCGCTGCATGCCGCTGTGGTTGATGGTGAGGCCCACTTCGTGCAGCATCGCCGCCCACTTCAGCAGCGCCGCCAGCTGCGGGTTCGCCAGCTTAGGATTTTGATCGCGCCACTGTAGATAGAGCTGATCGGTGGTATCCAGCACGCGACGCGCCTGGTCGTTATCGATCGCGTAGTGGTTCGCCAGGCTCTGCGCCGTACGGCTGCGGATATCCTGATGGCGGAAGCGGCCCTCCATCTCGTAAAGCACGCCTTCGCGCAGCGCGCCGTCCGAGAGGCGCAGCTCGCGGATCGCCAGCGCGTCAAACACGCCGCAGATAATGGCCAGGCCCGGCACGAATACCGATTTTCGCTCTTCAGAGAGGCCCGGCAGGCTCAGCGCGCTGAAAGATTTATGCTTCATCACCTCGTCGTAGAGCATATCCAGCCGCTCTGGCGTGATCATTTTCTCTTTCTCGCCCATCGCCAGCAGCACTTCGCACGCCGCCTTAATGGTGCCCGACGCGCCCAGCGCGTACTGCCAGCCGTGCAGGCGATACTGCCACGCCAGCGTCTCCAGCTTCTGCGCCGCCGCCAGACGGGCACGGCGGAAGTTTTCGCGGCTGATCTCGCCGTTAGGGAAGTAGAGCTGGGCGAAACTGACGCAGCCCATGCGGCGGCTCTCGACCAGCTGCGGTTCGAAGTTCTCGCCGATCACCAGTTCGGTCGATCCGCCGCCGATGTCGATCACCAGCTTGCGGCCTTTTTCCGGCTGGGTATGTTCGACGCCCATAAAAATCAGGCGCGCCTCTTCATGGCCGGAGATGACCTCGATAGGGTAGGGGATCACCTCGGCCGCGCGCCGCAGAAACTCTTCCGCATTCACCGCCTGACGCAGCGTGTGCGTGCCGACAATGGTGACGTTGCTGGCGCTGAAGCCTTGCAACCGCTCGGCAAACAGCGCCAGGCAGCTCAGCCCGCGCTCTATCGCCTCTTCGCTCAGGCGATTTTTGCTGTCGAGACCGTCAGCCAGATGCACGCGCTGCTTCAGACGGCCAAGCACCTGCAGAGCGCCATCCACCACGCGCGCAATGACCATATGAAAGCTGTTTGAGCCAAGATCGATTGCCGCAAACTCTTGCGGTCTCGGCGTACTTTTATGAGATATGGGCATAGATTATTCAGGCTGTTCCAGTTTCTTAATGTAATCATAAATCGCCAGTTGAGAGCGGACCTTACGACGATTGCCGCGCGGAACATAGCGGTTCCCCAACTCTTTATCAACGATACGCGCTTTCACCGTATCACTAAACAGAATAGCGATGATGTCCAGAATGCGTTGCTTCACGCGCGGATCGAGGATCGATACCGCCACTTCGATGCGATGATCGATGTTGCGCGTCATCCAGTCAGCGGAAGAAAGGAAGACTTTTTTGTCGCCGCCATTCTCGAAAATATAGACGCGATCGTGCTCGAGATAGCGATCAACGATACTGATCACGCGGATATTTTCACTGATCCCAGGCAAGTCGGGGATCAGCGAGCACATGCCGCGCACCAGCAGATTCACCTTCACGCCTGCGCCCGACGCCGCATAGAGGCGATCGACCAGACCGTTATCCACCAGGTTGTTAATTTTCAGCGTAATCCCACACGGACGACCCTGCTGCGCATTGGCGATTTCCGCATCAACCAGCTGATAGAGCATCTGGCGCGAGTTTTGCGGCGAGACCATCAGATGCTCGAAGCTTACCGGACGATAGGGGTTCTCGATAAAGTTAAACACCCGACGCACTTCATTGGTGATGCGCGCATCGGCGGTGAGCAGCGAATAGTCGGTATAGAGGCGCGCGGTTTTTTCATTGAAGTTGCCGGTGCCGATATGGGCGTAGCGCACCACTTCGTCGCCTTCCCGACGCGAGATCAGAAACAGCTTGGCGTGAATTTTCAGGCCTGGCGCGGAGAAAATAACGTGCACGCCCGCTTCGGTTAAGCGCTTGGCCCACGAAATATTGGCCTCTTCATCGAAGCGCGCCTGCAGCTCCACCACCACGGTGACCTTTTTGCCGTTATAGGCGGCATGTATCATCGCATCCATGATGCGCGAGCGTTTCGCCACGCGATAGATGTTGATTTTAATCGCCAGCACGCTTGGATCGAAGGACGCCTGACGCAGCAGCTCCAGCACATGCTCAAAGGTGTGATAGGGGTAGTAGAGCAGAATATCGCGGTCGCGAATGGCGTCGAAGCCGTTGCGAAAGCCGTCAAAGCCGATGTGACGGATCTGCGGCAGCGGCCGGTTGACCAGGTTGCTTTTGCCGACGTCCGGGAAGCCGATAAAGTCTTTGAAGTTATGGTAGCGGCCGCCCGGCACGATGGAGTCGTAGTTGGAGATAGTCAGCTTATTACGCAGCAGCTCCACCATGGCGTCCGGCATATCGCGCTGATAGACGAAACGCACCGGCTCGGCGGTCAGACGCTGCTTCAGGCTAGAGGACATCAGCTCCAGCAGGCTCGACTCCATCTCCGTCACCAGATCGTATTCCGCGTCGCGCGTCATCTTCATCGAGTAGGCGTTCAGCGCATCGTAATCGAAGAAGCCTTTAAAGATATCGTCGAGACAGTAACGCAGAATGTTGTCCAGCAGGATCATCGGCTTGCGGCGGCGCGGCGATTCAGCCGGCAGATTAACGAAGCGCGGAACCTTATCGGATGGGATTTCCAGCAGCGCATAGCGAATATCGTCGCCGCGAATGATCTCTACCGCCAGATAGGTGTAATCATCCTTCAGGAATTCGGTGAGATCGGTGTCGTGATTAATCAGAATCGGCGTGATGTGCTGGCGTAAATCGTGTTTGAAATAGTGACGCAGCCACACCTGCTGATTGGCGGAAAGCTGGCGTTCGTTAATCAAAAAGATTTGATTGCGCGCCAGCTCCAGCAGCAGTTCGTTATAGAGGCCGTCGAATTCCTGTTCCGACTTCATCACGCGCTGCTGAATTTTCTTCAGCAGATGGCGCGGCAGGCCAGGCGATCCCTGCTCCTCGCCGATCAGGATGCGGCGTTTAAGGTCGGCAAAGCGTACCTTATAGAACTCATCAAGGTTATTGGAATAGATCCCCAGAAATCGCATACGCTCAATCAGCGGGTTGGTTTTATCGGCCGCTTCCTGTAAAACGCGCTCGTTGAAGGATAACCAGCTTAATTCTTTTTCTATATACAGCTTTTCCTGACCCATTCTGACTCCATATCGCGTTCGCAGGACTTAAAGAACCAGTGTCCATCATCATTATGGCGAGAGTATGGCAACCTTGTCCAACGTCAATAGTTGTCTTATCAACCAGCTACGGGCAACATAGCGGCTTAATACCGATCTCATTCAGAGCCGCATGAGCCTAAAGCATATTCCCGTCAACTTCAGCGACCGCCGTCGCCGCGCTATCGATCGCTTTACGCGGCGCATGGTCACGTCCTGCGGCATCGCTATTCTGCTGCTGATGCTGCTGCTCTTTTTCTGGTTGATTTGGGTGGTCCTGCCGTTGTTCGTCGCGCCGGGCCTTCATACGCAGGCCACACAGCAGCTATGGGACAGCCAGCCCGCGCTGATAGTCGGTAATCAGGGCGATCGGGGCTGGCGTATTGGACGCGACGGCGCGGCGCGCTTTATTCCGCTTGACGGTCAGCCCGCCGAAACGCCGCTGATGCTGCGCCCGACGCCGCAGCAGGTGGTGAGCAGCGCCGATGGCCGCACGCTGTTGCTGAGCGCACAAAGCGGGATGCTGCTGCTGCAGCCCGCAGAGGGCGACTGGCGCTTTCCGCTCGGCGATACGCCTTTGAGCCTGCCTGGTGGCGCGGTGAAAACGATGGCGCTGGCGACGCTGAATGAAAATAAATGGCGGATCGCCTTTCTGACCGAAAAGGGGCTCAGCGTCATGACGCTCGCGTCTCAGCAGGCGCCGCGCGCGGTCGAGCTGCCGCAGGGGCATGCCGACCATCTGCTGCTGTCGCCGCAGGGCGATCTGCTCTATGCCAGCGAAGGCAATGTGCTGCGCGTCTGGCAGCTCGACGACGAGCGCGCGACCCTACGCGAAACCGTAACCCTGGCGCAGCCGCCGCGCAGCCTGCATCTGCTGGCGGGCGGGCGAAGTTTGTTAATTCAGGATGGACGCGGCGTAACGCAGTGGTTTGCCATCGCTGGCGAGGAAGGGCCGCGGCTGCATGAAATCCGCACCTTCGTCGGCAGCAGCCCGACCGCGGCGATTATTACGGAACCGCAGCGTCGCGTCTTCGCTACCCTGGAGCCTGACGGCGCGCTGAAGCTGTTCGCCAGCAAGCAGCCCGGCCCGATCCTGCAGCGTCAGCTGGCGCCCGGCGTCACGCGCGCCTCCTTCTCGCCGCGCGGCGACGCGCTGCTGCTGGAGCGTGCCGGAAGCTGGCAGGTATTGCGTATCGATAATCCCTGGCCGGACGTCAGCTGGCGCAGCTTCTGGCAAAAAATCTGGTATGAAAACTATCCCGCGCCGGACTGGGTCTGGCAGTCCACCAACGCCGCAGACAGCTATCAGGCCAAGTTTAGCTTTATGCCGATGGTCGTCGGCACGCTGAAAGCAGCGGCGCTGTCGCTGCTGTTCGCCACGCCGCTGGCGCTGGCGGCCGCGATGTACACCGCCTGGTTTATGGCGCCAGGATTGCGCCGCTGGGTCAAGCCGGCGATTGAAATGATGGGCGCGCTGCCCAGCGTGGTGATCGGGCTTATCGCCGGACTCTGGCTGGCGCCGCATATCAGCCAGGCGCTGCTCGGGGTCTTGCTGCTGCCGCTGACGCTGGCGGCCACGCTGCTTATCTGCGGCGCGCTCAGCCGACATCTGCCGCCGCGCTGGCGTCAGCCGGGACGCGAGGTGATGCTGCTGCTGCCGCTGCTGCTGGTCGTGACGCTGGGCACCCTGATCGTTCCGACCTTGCTGATGCGCGACGCCGCGGAGTGGCTGCCGCACTACGAGCAGCGCAACCTGCTGGTGGCCGGGCTGGCGATGGGCTTTGCGCTGGTGCCGCTGATTTTCACCCTGTCGGAGGATGCGCTGTTCAGCGTGCCCGCGGCGCTGGGGCAAGGGTCGCTGGCGCTGGGCGCCACGCCGTGGCAGACCCTGACGCGCGTGGTGCTGCCGGGGGCGTCGGCGGGGATTTTCGCCGCGCTGATGATCGGCTTTGGCCGCGCGGTCGGCGAAACCATGATTGTGCTGATGGCGACCGGCAACACGCCGCAGAGTCAGGGCGGGCTCTTTTCCGGGCTACGCGCGCTTTCCGCTAATATCGCCATCGAGATGCCGGAAGCGGCGGCAGGCAGCGCGCACTACCGAATACTCTTTCTCAGCGCGCTGATGCTGCTGATCTTTACCCTGATCATCAATACGCTGGCCGAGCTGATCCGCCAGCGCCTGCGCCAGCGATACGGGCAGCATGAGGGCCAGGCATGAAGACGATGCGACAAAACGACCGCTGGCGCTGGCTGACCGCAGGCGCGGTCGCCGTCTGCCTGCTGGCCTTTACCCTGCTGATTGCGCTGCTGGCGTGGCAGGGAATGCGCGCCTTCTGGCCGCAGCGCGTCGACCTCTACCAGCTGACGCAGCCGGAAGGGCAGACCACGGCGCTGCTGGGCGAAACCCTGGAGCATCAGCCGAACTTTCCTGCGCCCGCGGCGCAAGGTGAGGCGTTGCCACCGGTCAGCCACGTTCACCGCTACCTGATCAAAACCGGCAACCGCGACTGGGACGCGCCCGATTTCCGCGTGATCTATGCGCGCGAGGCGCTCAGGGTCAGCCAGCCGAAAGAGGTGATGGTGCTGCAGCGGCGCAGCGGCGGCAATGCTTACGGCTGGTTCGCCGGCCTGCGTGAAGATAATGAGGCGCTGACGGCGCGCGATCCCGATGCGCTGCTGCATCAGCGGCTGGGGCAGGTGCGCGAACTGCTGCATAAAATTCATCGCATCCGTCATGTCGATCTGACCCGGCTCAACGATCAGCTGGCGGCGCTGGATGCGCGCGCCGATCGGCTGCGGCAGCGGCAGCAGTTCGATACGCGCGCGCTGTCGGAGTTCGAGGCGAACCAGGCGGCGCTGCAGCGCCGTTTCGCCCGTCTCAGCAGCCGGCTGGCCGATCTGCAGCGCGAGAGCCAGCGCGACGTGGTGATCCTGCGCGACGCGCAGCACCGCGAGCACGCCATCCCGCTGGCGCAGGTGGTCGAAGCCTGGCGTCCTAACGCCATGAGCGCGCAGCAGAAGCTGACGCACGCGCTGCGTCAGATCTGGCATTTCGTCAGCGATTCGCCCGCAGAGGGCGAGAGCGACAGCGGCGCGTTTCCGGCGATTTTCGGCACCGTGCTGATGGTGCTGCTGATGTCGCTGGTGGTGATGCCGTTGGGCGTTATCGCCGCTATCTGGCTGCATGAGTATGCCGGGCGCAACGCCCTGACGCGGCTGGTGCGCATCGCGGTGGTCAATCTGGCGGGCGTGCCGTCGATCGTGTATGGCGTGTTCGGGCTGGGCTTTTTCGTCTGGCTGGCTGGCGGCACGCTCGATCAGCTCTTCTTTTCCCGCTCGTTGCCCAGTCCCACTTTCGGTACGCCGGGGCTGCTGTGGGCGTCGCTGACGCTGGCGCTGCTGACGCTGCCGGTGGTGATCGTCGCCACCGAAGAGGGACTGTCGCGCATCCCCGACTCGCTGCGTCAGGGCTCGCTGGCGCTGGGCGCCACCCAGGCGGAGACGCTATGGCACGTGGTGCTGCCGATGGCGCTGCCGGCGATGCTCACCGGCCTGATTCTGGCAGTGGCGCGCGCGGCGGGAGAGACCGCGCCGCTAATGCTGGTGGGCGTAGTCAAGATGGTGCCGGAGCTGCCGGTCGACGCGGTCTTTCCCTGGCTGCATCTTGACCGCAAATTTATGCACCTCGGCTTCCAGATTTACGATCTCGCCTTTCAGAGTCCCAACGTCGAGGCGGATCGCCCGCTGGTTTACGCCACGGCGCTGCTGCTGGTGACCATTATTCTGTCGCTTAACCTGCTGGCGATGGCGCTGCGCCATCGGCTGCGCGAACGCTACCGGCTGATGACCCAATAAAAGATGATGACTATGATGCCCGACACCGAAACGGCGCTGACGCTAAACCACCTTTCGTTATGGTATGGCGACCGTCAGGCGCTGCATGATATTTCGCTGCGTATTCCCGAAAAGCGCATTACCGCGCTGATTGGGCCTTCCGGCTGCGGCAAATCGACGCTGCTGCGCTGTTTTAATCGCATGAACGACGTGGTGGACAGCTGCCGTATCGAAGGCGAAATTCTGCTGGGCAGCCACGACATTATGCAGCCGGCGCAGGATCTCTCGGCGCTGCGCCGCCGGATCGGCATGGTGTTTCAGCGTCCCAATCCGTTTCCTAAGTCGATTTATGAAAATGTGGTGTACGGCCTGCGGCTGCAGGGCGTGCGCGACAGGCGAGTGCTGAACGAGGCGTGCGAACGCGCGCTGCGTGCCGCGGCGCTGTGGGGCGAGGTGAAGGATCAGCTGGGACAAAACGCGCTGACGCTCTCTAGCGGCCAGCAGCAGCGGCTGGTGATCGCGCGCGCCATCGCTATCGAACCGGAAGTCCTGCTGCTGGACGAGCCGACGTCGGCGCTCGATCCTATCTCGACGCTGGTGATTGAAGAGCTGATGACCACGCTGAAGCAGCACTTTACGCTGGTGCTGGTCACCCACAATATGCAGCAGGCGTCGCGCGTCTCCGACTACACCGCCTTTATGCATCAGGGCGCGGTGGTGGAGTTCGATGAAACGGATCGCATCTTTACCTCGCCGCGCAACCGGCGCACCGAGGATTACATTACCGGGCGCTACGGCTGAGGTAGCGGTACGTGTTCTCACAGGTAGCTAACAAAGTCAAAACGTAGCTGGCATGGGCAGAAGAGCAAAGCGTCCTGCGGCAGGGACAAAAACGCCGGGAGCGTTTTTGAACAGCGCAGAGCGCTGGCCCGTTTACGGGCGCACCTCAGGGAGGAGGTGCGTGTCCGCGCAGGCCGAGCGCGTATGGATACCTTGAGCGGCCTGGCGATCGATCCATGCCCTCTACGTAAGCACGGATAAATCAAACAGCTTTATGCCCTAGTCGTACGCGTAGCCCTGCGGCGGCAGCGGCTGATTATCCAGCCAGGCCTTGCCTTCGCGCATCGCTAACCGACCCTCGACAAACCAGCTAATCACCAGCGGATAGATCGCATGCTCCTGATGCTGCACGCGCGCCGTAACCTCGTCTTCACTGTCGTCAGGGAAAACCGGCACGCGAGCCTGCAGTATCACCGGGCCGCCGTCCAGCTCGTCGGTCACGAAATGCACCGACGTGCCGTGTTCGGCGTCGCCGTTCGCCAGCGCCTGACGATGGGTGTGCAGGCCAGGGTATTTCGGCAGCAGGGAAGGGTGGATATTGAGCAGGCGATCCTGATAATGCGCGACAAAGGCGCTGCTCAGGATGCGCATATAACCCGCCAGCACCACCAGATCCGGCGCGTACGCGTCGATCTCCCGCATCAGCTGACGATCAAAGGCTTCGCGATCGGGGAAATCGCCCGCCGCCAGCGCATGGGCCGGCACGCCCGCGTCGCGCGCGCGCGTCAGGCCGTAAGCGGTCGATTTATTACTGAAAACGGCAGCGACGCTGCCGTTAATCCGCCCGCTTGCGCAGGCGTCGAGGATGGACTGAAGATTACTTCCGTTGCCGGAGATCAGTACAACCAGCTTTTTCATGCGTTGATAACCACGCGCTCTTCCGCATCTGACGCCTTGATCACGCCGATCTGCCAGGCTTTTTCGCCCGCGGCGCGCATCAGCTCTACCGCCTTGTCGGCTTCGGCGGCGCTCAGGGCGATCACCATGCCGACGCCGCAGTTAAAGGTGCGGTACATCTCGTGGCGGCTGACGTTGCCCGCCTGCTGCAGCCAGTCAAAGACAGCGGGCCATTCCCAGCTCTTCTCATCGATCACCGCCTGGGTATGATCCGGCAACACGCGCGGAATATTTTCCCAGAAGCCGCCGCCGGTCAGATGGGCAATCGCATGCACATCCACCTGCTCGATCAGGCTAAGAATATTTTTCACGTAGATGCGGGTCGGTTCCAGAAGGTGGTCCGCCAGCGGGCGGCCGTCCAGCTGTTTCGTCAGCGGATCGGTCTGGCTCACTTCGAGGATTTTGCGCACCAGCGAATAGCCGTTAGAGTGCGGGCCGCTGGAGCCCAGCGCGATCAGCACGTCGCCGTCCTGTACTTTTGAACCGTCGATAATTTCAGATTTCTCAACCACGCCGACGCAGAATCCCGCCACGTCGTAATCTTCGCCGTGGTACATGCCCGGCATTTCAGCGGTTTCGCCGCCTACCAGCGCGCAGCCGGACTGCAGACAGCCCTCGGCGATGCCGGTGATAACGGAAGAGGCGGTCTCGACGTCCAGCTTGCCGGTGGCGTAATAGTCGAGGAAAAACAGCGGTTCCGCGCCCTGAACCACCAGATCGTTCACACACATGGCGACCAGATCGATGCCGATAGCGTCATGGCGCTTCAGATCCATCGCCAGACGCAGCTTGGTGCCGACGCCGTCGGTTCCGGAGACCAGCACCGGCTCGCGATATTTCTGCGGCAGCGCGCAAAGGGCGCCGAAACCGCCCAGCCCACCCATTACTTCCGGGCGACGGGTCTTTTTCACCACGCCTTTAATACGATCAACCAGAGCATTACCAGCATCGATATCAACGCCGGCGTCTTTGTAGCTGAGAGAGGTCTTGTCGGTCACTGCGGAATCCCCACGCGATTGCGGTTGGTGGTTAACAAAAAGCGCGGCAATTCTAACAGCGCAGGCAAACGTTTGCGAGTCCCATTGCCTGGTCAAATTGCGCGCCGGACGATTTTCATCAATCCTTGAATGACGGATCAAAACTTAGCCTCTTTGCGCAACGACATATGGCGCGCCTGCGAAAAGGCGGTATAATCCCGCGATTTTTTTTTAGCTCAACTCATTCCGGGAGAACACCAATGAAGATCGTGGAAGTCAAACACCCGCTGGTCAAACATAAACTGGGCTTGATGCGTGAGCACGATATCAGTACCAAGCGCTTCCGCGAGCTGGCGTCGGAAGTCGGCAGCCTGCTGACCTACGAAGCCACCGCCGACCTGGAAACCGAGCGCGTCACCATCGAAGGCTGGAACGGTCCGGTGGAAATCGATCAAATCAAAGGTAAAAAAATCACCGTTGTGCCGATTCTGCGCGCCGGTCTGGGGATGATGGAAGGGGTGCTGGAGCATGTGCCAAGCGCGCGCATCAGCGTGGTCGGGGTCTACCGCGACGAAGAGACGCTGGAGCCGGTGCCCTATTTCCAGAAGCTGGTCTCCAACATCGAAGAGCGCCTGGCGCTGGTGGTCGACCCGATGCTGGCCACGGGCGGCTCGATGATCGCCACCATCGATCTGCTGAAAAAAGCGGGCTGCAGCAGCATCAAGGTGCTGGTTTTGGTCGCCGCGCCGGAAGGCATCGCCGCGCTGGAGAAGGCGCATCCGGACGTTGAGCTCTACACCGCGTCGGTGGATCGCGGCCTGAATGAAAAGGGGTATATCATTCCAGGGCTGGGCGATGCCGGCGACAAGATTTTCGGAACGAAGTAACTGAATCAGCCGACCAGAGAGTCGGCTTTTTTTTGGCAAAAATAAACGTTGAAGGGGATAAATGATGACTCGTCGCGCCATTGGCGTCAGCGAACGACCGCCGCTACTGCAAACCATACCGCTCAGCCTGCAACATCTGTTCGCCATGTTCGGCGCAACGGTGCTGGTGCCGATCCTGTTTCATATCAACCCGGCGACGGTGCTGCTGTTCAACGGCGTCGGCACGCTGCTTTACCTTTTTATCTGCAAAGGCAAAATCCCTGCCTATCTCGGCTCCAGCTTCGCCTTTATCTCGCCTGTGCTGCTGCTCTTGCCGCTCGGCTATGAACTGGCGCTGGGAGGTTTTATCCTGTGCGGCGTGCTGTTCTGCATCGTGGCGCTGATTGTGAAAAAGGCCGGCACTGGCTGGATCGACGTAATGTTTCCGCCGGCGGCGATGGGCGCGATCGTGGCGGTTATCGGTCTGGAGCTGGCGGGCGTGGCGGCCAATATGGCGGGATTGCTGCCGGCAGAAGGCGCGAGTCCCGACAGCACCACCGTGACTATCTCGCTGGTGACGCTGGGCGTGACGGTGTTCGGCTCGGTGCTGTTCCGCGGCTTCCTCGCCATTATCCCTATTCTGGTGGGCGTGGTGGCAGGCTACGCGCTCTCGTTTGTTATGGGCATCGTCGACTGGACGCCGGTCTACAACGCGCCCTGGTTCGCGCTGCCGGCTTTCTATACGCCGCGCTTCGAGTGGGCGGCGATGCTGACCATTCTGCCCGCCGCGCTGGTGGTGATCGCCGAGCATGTCGGGCATCTGGTGGTGACCGCCAATATCGTGAAAAAAGATCTGATCCGCGATCCCGGCCTGCATCGCTCGATGTTCGCTAACGGCCTTTCCACCGTGATTTCCGGCTTTTTCGGCTCGACGCCGAACACCACCTACGGCGAAAATATCGGCGTAATGGCGATTACCCGCGTCTATAGCACCTGGGTGATCGGCGGCGCGGCGATCATCGCGATCCTGCTCTCGTGCGTCGGCAAGCTGGCGGCGGCGATTCAGGCGATCCCGGTGCCGGTCATGGGCGGCGTGTCGCTGCTGCTCTATGGCGTCATCGGCGCGTCAGGTATCCGCGTGCTGATTGAATCCAAAGTGGATTACAGCAAGGCGCAAAATCTGATCCTCACCTCGGTAATCCTCATCATCGGCGTCAGCGGAGCGAAAGTGCACATCGGCGCCGCGGAGCTGAAAGGCATGGCGCTGGCGACGCTGGTCGGCGTGCTGCTGGCGCTGATCTTCCGCGTTATCTCGCTGTTGCGCCCGGAAGAAGTGGTGCTGGACGCCGAAGAGAAGCGCGGTCACTAAACCCCGCGCGGGCAGGGACGCCCGTTATCCTCACCCGGTGAAAACTGTGGTAGACTTGCCCCGTTTTTTGCCTGTTCCTTTTGAGGTGCTTCTGAACACGCCGGCACAACTGTCACTGCCACTTTACTTACCGGACGACGAGACGTTCGCCAGCTTTTGGCCGGGGGAAAATCCGTCGCTTATTGCCGCGCTGAAAGGCGCCCTCAGTCAGCAACACGGCAGCTATCTCTATTTCTGGTCGCGCGAAGGCGGCGGCCGCAGCCATCTGCTGCACGCGGCGTGCGCGGAGATGTCGGCGCGCGGCGAAGCGGTCGGCTATGTGCCGCTGGATAAACGCACCTGGTTTGTGCCGGACGTGCTGGACGGCATGGAGCATCTGGCGCTGGTCTGCATCGATAATATCGAGTGCATCGCCGGTGAAGAGGCGTGGGAAATGGCGATCTTCGATCTCTATAACCGCATTCTGGAAACCGGCAAAACCCGGCTCTTTATCACTGGCGATCGGCCGCCGCGGCAGCTCAACCTCAACCTGCCCGATCTGGCGTCGCGTCTCGACTGGGGGCAGATCTATCGTCTGCAGCCGTTGAGCGACGAAGATAAGCTGCAGGCGCTGCAGCTGCGCGCCGGTATGCGGGGCTTTGAGCTGCCGGAAGATGTCGGCCGTTTCATGCTGAAACGCCTCGATCGCGAAATGCGCACGCTGTTCGAAACGCTGGATCGCCTCGATCACGCTTCGATTAGCGCGCAGCGCAAGCTCACCATTCCTTTCGTAAAAGAGACGCTCGGGCTTTAAAGGATCTCCAGCACCGCTTCCGGCGGCCGGCCGATGCGCGCCCGATCGCCGTTGATCACCACCGGACGCTCCAGCAACGCCGGATACACGGTCAGCGCCTCAAGCAGCTGCGCTTCGTCGGCATCTTCCAGCCGCAGCGTTTTATAAAGCTCCTCTTTGGTGCGCATCAGCTGCCGGACGCTGCTCATGCCGAGTTTTTGCAGCAGAATTTGCAGCGTCTCGCGATCCGGCGGGGTCTCCAGATAGCGGACGATCTCCGGCTGAACGCCGTTAGCCTCCAGCAGCGCCAGGGTTTCGCGGCTCTTGCTGCAGCGCGGATTGTGATAAATGGTGACCATGCTGGGTTATCCTTTTTGATACTGCTTGAAGCGGGTTTGCAGCTGACGAAGCTGGTCGATACGCGCGTCGTAGCGCGCCTGCTTCAGGCTGCCGACCGGCACCTGCGCGCTGGCGCTGCTCAGCGTGGTAATCGCCTGATCCAGCTGGCCATTAAGCGCCAGCGTTTCGGCACGCGCCGACATCTCTTCATCATTCAGTCCCTGCTGCGCCGACGCCTGCGCCAGCAGTTCCCAGCCGTTGACATCGTCCGGATGCGACCAGGTATAGCGATTCAAGATGCGGCTGGCGTTGGCGGGCTGTTTCGCCTCGACGTAAGCATTCGCCAGGTTTAGCTGCACTACCGGGCTGTTTTTAGCCGCGCCCGCGGCATTCAGACGGGCGATCGCCTGCTGCGGCTGATTCAGGCCGATATCGATATCGGTCATGATGTCGAGATACCAGACGTTATCGGGCTGCTTCGCCAGCAGCGGCTCAATGATCTTTCTCGCGTTGGCGAAACTCTTCGCCTGTAAAAACTGCACCGCTTTGCCGTACTGCGCCGCCTGCTGCTCGCGGCTGTTGCCGTGGCTATAGCTGTCCAGCAGTTCGTCGGTCAGCTGGTTGCGGCCGGTGGCGTACATGCCAAGCGCGCGCACTTTCGCCATGTAGTAATCCTGTGATGACTGCACCACCACCGGACGCATCTGGTTGGCGCGGTTGCGCGCATCCGCCAGGCGGCTATCGGGCAGGGGGTGCGTCAGCAGGATCTCCGGCGGCTTCGACGAGAAGCGGCTCTGATCGGCCAGCTTCTGTAAAAAATTGGGCATCGCCTCGGGATCGAATCCGGCGCGCTGCAGCACCTGAATGCCGATGCGATCCGCCTCCTGCTCGTTGCCCTGGGTGAAGCTGATAATACCCTGCTGGGTGCCCGCCAGCGTGCCGGTCAGCGCCGCCATGCCCGCCTGTGGACTGGCCATCGCCAGCAGAATCGACCCCAGCGCTCCGACCCAGGTCAGCGGCGCGTTACGCTTCTGATCTTCCATCGCGCGCGCCAGATGGCGCTGGGTAACGTGCGAGATCTCATGCGCCATCACCGACGCCAGCTGGCTCTCATTTTCGGTAAAGCGGAATAGCGAGGCGTGCAGCACTACGTTGCCGCCAAAGAAGGCGAAGGCGTTAAGCTCGTCGTTCTGGATCAGGAAAAAGTGGAAGGGCGTCTTCACCGAATCGGCATGGGCGACCAGACGCTGGCCGAGTTGGTTGATGTACTCATTAAGCAGCGGGTCGTTGATCAGCGGCGCGCTGGCGCGCAGCTGACGCACGTAAAAGTCGCCCATCTGCATCTCCTGACCGATAGAGAGCGTCGAGCCTGCGGTCGTGCCCATATCGGGCAGCGAGTCGCTGACGTCGGCCCAGGCGGACGCGTGCGGCATCAACATCAGGGTGGGAATCAGCGCGGCGAGTAGCGTTTTCTTTAACCGGTTCAACATGCCTGGATCCTGTAGAGAAACTCTGAGGCCTGGAAAGTACATTGTGCTTTTTCAGGGTAAAAGACGCGTCGCGCCTATCTTAACCAGAGCCTTAAGAGAAAGAAACGGTCTGCTCTGCTATTAGCACGCGCCGCAGCGGCGCTTTTGCAGTAAAAAATTGAACGTTAAGCGCAGGCGCGCTTTCGTTGAAAAACAAAACGCGCATTTATTTCATCAACAGGAAACGGCGCTATAGCAGCGCTGCAACAGGCGTCGCTTTTTTAAGCGAACCGCACGGGATAGCGAACAGTGATATAAAGCTGAGATAGCCAACACGCTTTTTAATTAAAGATATGTAAATTTACTCAAAAAAATTGAAGGTGGCATGTTTTTTTCCAGGCTTACTCTGAAAAAAACGCCCTAAAATGCCTTAGCGAGCGAAAGCGAAAATCAATAATTTTTATTATGACGCCAGCAAAGACTCTTTGGGGAATATCAATAGCTGGTACGTTATTCAGGGCATTAAATTTTATTTAACGCTGTTCTCTTCTTTAATATCGATCCACTTCAATCCTGACCAACACACACTTCGCCATCGAAAGTGTTCATCAATTAGCTTTATTAATAGTTCCCTTTGAAATTAACGCGCCGCTGGCGGTCAGCGCCGCGCCCTTTTGCCGCGCCGGGGCTGTGGTATAGATAGCTCACCCAATTCGGGATGTGAACCAGCGCTACGCTGTTGTCCGGAGATAATTTATGCGTTCAGCTGTATCTTACGCGCTCATCGCCATTATAGGCGGTGCTGTTGGCGCGGGCGTTACCCAGAGCGGCGCGCTCTATCAAAAAGTCGTTAACCATTTTGCCGCCAAACCCAGCGATCCCGACGGCTTCTGGAGCACGCCCGCCGTCGACGGCTACGGCAAGATTCATTACGAGCCGGACGCCGCCTTTAAACCGGTCGCGGGCCTGAGCAATAAGATCGTTTTCCAGATTACCCGCAGCGACGGCGCGATGACCGACGTCAATCTCGGCCTTGAGCGCGTGGCGCGCGTGGTCAATCTCTATGTCGCCTCCGGTGTGCCGGCGGAAGAGCTGAAATTCGTGGTCTCGGTAACGGGCGACGCGACGCCTGCGATGCTGGATAACGCCCACTTCAAACAGTTCTACGGCGTAGACAATCCCAACCTCAAGCTTATCAACCAGCTTGATAAGCTGGGCGTAAAGGTCTCCGTCTGCGATCAGTCGGTGGCTTTCCATCACTACCCTAACGACTGGATCGATAAATCGGTCGTCCATGCGCTCTCCAGCCCGACCACGGTCTCAACCCTGGAAAATCAGGGTTACGCATGGCTACAGATGTAATCACACTTCAAAAATAACAAGCAGGAGAATAACGATGCGTCCAGCGGCCTATATTGTGGTGGCGGCGATAGCCGGTTTTATTGGCGGCAATGTGTTACAGCTGCCGGAATTATATGACAAGGTGAGCGGCAAATTTGCCGGTAACACCACACAGCCAGCGGATTTCTGGAGTACGCCTGCGATTGAAGGCTTCGGCAAAATTCACTATGTCGACACGCCCGCTTTTAAACCAGGCACCGTGCCGGGCCTGAGCAATAAAATCGTTTTCCAGATTAACCGTAATGAAGGCGATATTCGTCAGCCGAATCTCGGGCTGGAGCGCGTCGCCCGCGTGACCAACCTCTATTACGCCGCAGGCGTGCCGCTGGATCAGCTGAAGTTCGTGGTGTCTATCAACAGCGATGCGGTACCGGCGGCGCTGAATAACGATCAGTTCCATAAAGCCTACGGCGTGGATAACCCCAACCTGAAGCTGATCGACGAGCTGAAAAAGGCGGGCGTGCAGGTCTCGATCTGCGACCAGTCGGTGGCCTTCCACAATCTGCAGCGCGACTGGATCGATCAGCGCGTGACCCACACCATCTCCAGCGGCACCACGGTGGCGACGCTGCAAAACGAAGGCTACGCCTTCCTGATGCTGTAAACCCTCTCCCGACAGCGGCCGCGCGCCGCTGTCATCTGTTTGTCATTCCGCTGCGATTGTTCTGTCATACAACCCCTTTACTTTGAGCGCCAGTGAGATCGTTCTCATTAGCGCATAAGGGGAGAAAAATGACGGATTTAGTCAGCGTAGCGAAACTGGCGGGCGTCTCGCGCGCCACGGCGGCGCGCGCCTTCTCCGATCCCCATCTGCTGAAAGAGAGCACGCTACAGCGCGTGCTGGCGGCGTCAGACCAGCTCGGCTTCCGTCCTAACCATATTGCGCGCCAGCTGCGCACTCAGAGCTCCACCACCCTCGGCGTGCTGCTGCCTTCGCTGCTTAATCCGGTGTTCGCCCAGCAGCTACAGGCGATGGAGCGTCAGGCGCGGCTGGCTGGCTTCGGGCTGCTGGTCGCCACCAGCGACTATCAGGCGGAACGCGAGGCGGCGATTGTCGAGCATATGCTGCGTCAGCGCGTCGCCGGGCTGGTGCTGACAGTAGCCGACGCGGACCGTAGCGCCGTGCTGCCGACGCTGGCCGCCGCGCAGATGCCCTTCGTGCTGGCGCACAACGTGCCGCAGAGCGCCAGCTGGCCGAGCGTGTGCGTCGATAACCGGCGCGCGATGGCCGAAGCGGCCGGACATCTGCTGGCGCTGGGCCACTGCCATATCGGCATGGTGACCGGGCCGGTCTGGCAGTCCGATCGCGCCCAGCAGCGCTTCCTCGGCTACTGCGACGCCATGCAGCAGGCCGGACTGAAACCCTTTCCGCTGATTGAGATGCCGAGCCACACGCGCTCCGACTTTCAGCAGCTGCGGCCGCGCCTGCAGGGCGCGAATCCGCTGACCGCAGTGATCTGCAGCAACGACCTGCTGGCCATCAGCCTGATGGGCGCTGCCGCGCGCGCGGGCGTTCAGGTGCCGACGCAGCTTTCCGTTATGGGCTTCGACGGTATTGAGACCGGCGAACATCTGACGCCGTCGCTGGCCTCGGTGGTACAGCCCAGCGATCTGCTCGGCGCCTGCGCCATCGATATGCTTTTACAACACGCCAGCGGCGGATCTCGCATGCTGGCGCACCACCTGCGGTTGGGCGAAAGCATCGCGCCCGCGCCGCGCTCTACCTTTGTCAACACCAGGGAATCCACATGTCAACGCACAACAGAATAAAGAGATTAACCGCTGCGGCGCTGCTGGCTGCATGCGGCATGGCGAGCCAGGCCGCCCACGCGGCGGAAAGCGCCATCTGCTACAACTGCCCGCCGGAGTGGGCGGACTGGGGAACGCAGCTGAAAGCCATCGCGCGCGACACCGGCATCCAGGTGCCGCAGGACAATAAAAACTCCGGCCAGGCGCTGGCGCAGATGGTCGCCGAGCAGGGCAATCCGGTCGCCGACGTGGTCTATTACGGCGTCAGCTTCGGCATCCAGGCGGCGGGCGCCGGCGTTATCGCCGACTACAAACCGGCGCACTGGGATGAGGTGCCAACAGGCATGAAGGATCCTGACGGCAAGTGGGTAGCGCTGCACTCGGGCACCATGGGCTTTATGGTCAATGTCGATGCGCTGGGCGGCGCGCCGCTGCCGACATCCTGGGATGACCTGCTGAAGCCGGAATATAAAGGCATGGTGGGCTATCTCGATCCCTCCAGCGCCTTCGTCGGCTACGTCGCCGCCGTGGCGGTTAACCAGGCAAAAGGCGGCACACTGCAGAATTTCGCGCCGGCGTTGAGCTGGTTCAAAAAACTGCAGGCCAACCAGCCGATCGTGCCGAAGCAGACCGCCTACGCGCGCCTGATTTCCGGCGAGATCCCCATTCTGCTCGACTACGACTTCAACGCCTACCGCGCGAAGTATAAAGACCATGCCAACGTCGCCTTCGTGATCCCGCAAGAGGGCACGGTTACGGTGCCGTACGTCATTAGTCTGGTGAAGAACGCGCCGCACGCCGCCAACGGCAAAAAAGTGATCGACTACGTGCTGTCGGATAAAGGTCAGGCTATCTGGGCCAACGCTTATCTGCGTCCGGTGCGTCCGTCGGCGATGTCCGCCGAGGCGAAGGCGAAGTTCCTGCCTGACAGCGACTATGCTCGCGCCACGACGGTGGATTACCAGCAGATGGCCGATGCGCAGAAAGCCTTTTCCGCCCGCTACCTGAGCGAGATCCGTTAATGTCGCTGCTGGAAACCCGCGGCCGCGCGCCGACGGCCCTGCGCCGTCGGGCGCATCATGGCGCGCGCTGGCCCTGGATGCTGCTGCCTGCGCTGCTGTTTCTCGCGGCCTTCTGGCTGCTGCCTTTCGCGCGTCTGCTGCAGATCGGGCTCTCGCCGGATCGCACCACGCAGCAGAGCGGCTACTGGACGGTAGTGAGCCAGCCGCAGTATCTGCAAAGCCTGCTCAACACCCTGCTGCTGTCGCTGGCGGTGACGCTGATAACGCTGCTGATCGCCGCCGTGGTCGGCTGTTTCCTGGCGCGCCAGCGCTTCGCCGGACGCGGCACGCTGCTGGCGCTGCTGACCTTTCCGCTCGCCTTTCCCGGCGTGGTTGTAGGGTTTCTGGTGGTGATGCTGGCGGGGCGACAGGGAGTACTGGCGCAGCTGAGCATGAGCCTGTTCCACGAGCGCTGGACGCTCGCCTATTCGCTCAGCGGTCTCTTTATCGGCTACCTCTACTTTTCGCTGCCGCGCGCCATCGTCACGCTGGTGGCGGCCAGCGAAAAGCTGGATCGTTCGCTGGAAGAGGCGGCGCGCTCGCTGGGCGCCAGCCAGTGGCGTATCACCTGGGACGTTATCGTGCCGGGACTGAAGCCGGCGCTGCTCTCCAGCGGCGCACTCTGCTTCGCCACCAGCATGGGCGCATTCGGCACTGCCTTTACGCTCGGCACCAGCCTTAGCGTGCTGCCGTTGACCATTTACGGCGAGTTCACCAACTACGCCAATTTCGCCACCGCGGCGGCGCTGTCGGTGGTGATGGGCGCGGTCGCCTGGCTGGGCCTGATGCTGGCGCGCGCGCTGACGCACGCTGGAGGAGAGCAACCATGATGAAACGTCGCGCGCTGTTCTGTCTGCAGGTCGGCGTTACCGCGCTGACGGCGCTGTTTATGATCGTGCCGGTGGTGCTGTCGATGCTGGCGGGCGTCACGGAGAATTACTTTATCGGTCTGCGCAGCGGCCTGACGCTGAAGTGGGTTGATCAGGTGTGGGCGCTCTACGCCGACACTTTCTGGCTGTCGCTGCTGATTGCGCTCTGCTGCCTGGCGATCACCGTCGCGATCGGACTGCCCGCCGCCTGGGGCCTGCTGAAGGCGCCGCCGCGCTGGGCCGCTCGCATCGAAGAGTGCCTGATGCTGCCGGTGGCGCTGCCGGGCCTCGCCACTGCGCTCGGCATTATTCTGCTTTACGGCCGGTTTAACGGCCTGCGCGACAGCTGGCTGTTTATCCTGATCGGCCATGTGCTCTTTACGCTGCCCTTTATGATCCGTCCGGTGCTGGCGGTGATGCAGGCGATTCAGCTGCCGCGCCTCGAAGAGGCGGCCGCCAGCCTCGGTGCCGGTTTCTGGCGCCGCTTTTTCACCGTGGTGGTGCCGAACTGCCGCAACGGCATTCTGGCGGGGGCGTTTATGGTGATAACGCTGTCGGTAGGCGAGTTCAATATTACCTGGATGCTGCATACGCCGCTGACCAAAACCCTGCCAGTCGGGCTGGCGGACAGCTACGCCTCGATGCGGCTGGAAGTGGGATCGGCCTATACGCTGATCTTTATCGTCATGATTTTACCGCTGTTGCTGATGCTCAACGCCTGCAATCACTGGCTCGAGCGCCAGGCGACGCGGAACGCCCTTAAGGAGCAGGCATGAATAACGATGCCGTTACCGTCACGCTGCGCCGCTGCGCGCGCCGCTTTCATCAACACACCGCCCTGCACCCGCTCGATCTCACCGTTCACGCCGGCGAAACCCTGGTGCTGCTCGGACCGTCCGGCTGCGGCAAAACCACCACGCTGCGCATTATCAGTGGTCTGGAAAGCAGCGACGAGGGCGGCGAGGTCTGGTTTGGCGATCGTGACGTCACCGCGCTGCCGATCGAGAAGCGCAACGTCGGCATGGTGTTCCAGAACTACGCGCTGTTTCCCAATATGAACGTGGCGCAGAACGTCGAGTATGGCCTCAAAGTGCAGGGCGTGGCGCGCGGCGAACGTGAAGCGCGCGTCAAAGAGATGCTGGCGCTGGTGGATCTCAGCGCGCTGGCGAACCGCGCCATCGACAAGCTTTCCGGCGGACAGAAGCAGCGCGTGGCGCTGGCGCGCGCGCTGGCCGCACGGCCGAAAGTGCTGCTGTTCGACGAACCGCTGGCGGCGCTCGACGCTAAACTGCGCGAGCGTCTGCGCATTGAGATCGGCGCGCTGCTGAAAAAGCTCGCCATTACCGCCGTCTACGTGACGCACGATCAGCAGGAGGCGATGGCGCTCGGCGATCGTATCGCGGTGATGGAGCAGGGGCGCATCGCCCAGATCGACACGCCGCAGGCGATTTATCAGCGTCCGGCGACGCGCTTCGTCGCCGATTTCGTCGGCGCCATCAACTGCGTTGAGACCGACGCCCGCGGCGAACCGCGTCAGTTCTGCCGACCGGAAGATATTCTGCTGGCGGACGACAATCGCTATGCGCGTCAGGGCTATATCGTCGGCAATACCTTTTTAGGCGCCATGCAGCGTTTGCAGATCGATATCGGTCTCGCCGCGCCGATTCAGGTCGAGCGCCATGCGCGGGAGGCCTGGCACGCCGGGCAGCGCGTCACCTGGACGCTGGCGCCGCGCGCCGCGCTGGATTTTACCGGTTATTAAGGAGAGCTCTGTGTCAGACAATTCGACGCTGATTGCGCAGATCAGCGACTTGCATATCAAGGCGAACGGTCGCCTGTCCTATAAAAAAGTCGATACCCAGGCCGCGCTGCTGCGCGCCATCGACACGCTTAACGCGCTGCGGCCGCAGCCGGATATGGTGGTGATCACCGGCGATCTGGTCGATTTCGGCACGATCGAGGAGTATGAGACGCTGCGGCTGGCGCTGCGTCGTCTGCAGCTGCCGTTTCGCCTGATGCCGGGCAACCATGACGATCGCCAGGCGCTGCGCGCGGTGTTTGTCGATCACGCCTATCTTCAGCACGGCGCCACCCTGAACTGGCAGCTAAAGGTCGGGCCGCTGCAGCTGCTTGCGCTCGACTCCAGCGTGCCGCAGCAGCCCTGGGGCTATGTCGATGAGCATCAGCTGACGTGGCTGGAGCAAAACCTGGCGCGTGAACCCGCCGCGCCGACGCTGGTGATGCTGCACCATCCGCCCTTTATCTGCGGCATCGACCATATGGATCGCCAGCGGCTGCGCAACCCCGACGCGCTGGCGATGGTGATCGCCCGGCATCCGCAGGTTGAGCGCGTGCTGTGCGGCCATCTGCATCGCAGCCTGCAAACGCGTTTCGCCGGCACGCTGGCGGTGTGCGCGCCGGGCCTCTCTCACCAGGTGGCCTTTGACCTGCAGCCCGACGGCCCGGCCCATTTCGTGCTGGAGCCGCCAGGTTTTTTGCTGCACCGCTGGCAGCCGGGGCAGGGCATGGTGACGCACCAGTGCGCCATCGGCGACTACTCCGGTCCCTGGCCCTTCTACGATCGGCACGGACTGATCGATTAGCGCCAGGCGTAAATAAACGGTTTCTGAGAATGTCGCGGTGGGAAAGGTGCTCAGGAGGGCGACAGCGTGTACACTTGGCGGTTGCCTCACCAGGGCAGATAATCTCCAACAATAACGACATTCTCAGGCCTTTCAGCATGTACTTATCTTTTGCAGCGGGCGCGCTATGTTAATGCGCCTGCGTCCCCGAACCGATCTGCGTACGCTTATCGCGTTGCTCGCTATCGTCAGCATTGTGGTTACGCTGACCAACACGCTCTATGCCACCTGGCGCGTGCAGCGTATGGCGCTGATCGACAGCACGCTGGAGGCGAATCGCGCCTACGCCACCAAGCTCGCCTCCACCACCGAAATCTTTTTCCAGCTGGCGCAGTCGCAGCTGCACTACAGCGCCAGGCTGCTCGGCGAAAACTTTGACGATCCCACGCTGCTGCGTCAGGAGGTCGATCGCCTGCGCGAGCAGACCACCAGCTTTAACTCGGTGGCGGTGGTCGACGCCAGCGGCGTGGTAAAGGCTATCTCACCGGAATCTCTGATGTTGCAGGGCATGCACCTGACCAGCGATGCGTCGCGCGAAGCGCTCAGCGCGCGGCAGCCCGCCATCAGCAAGCCGACCATTTCGGCGGCCAACAATCTGATTATCTTCGTCTCCTGGCCGATCTGGAGCCGCGACGGGCACTATCTCGGCTACGTAGGCGGCACCATCTACCTGAAAAAGAAAAGCATCTTAAATACGCTGCTTGGCGAGCAGTACTATCGCGACGGCACCAGCGTCTACGTGCTCGACAGCGCCAGTCAGGTGCTCTATCACCAGAACGGGCAGCTGATTGGCAAAACGCTGCCTGCGCTGCTGAGCGGCCGCGACGAAAACAGCAACGGCTCGCTGCAGCTGCAGACGGCGGGCGAACCGCCGCGCCTTGCCGGATACGCTATGGTGCCGACCACCGGCTGGACGGTGGTGGCGCTGAAGCCGACTGCGGTAACGCTGGAGCCGCTCACCGGTCTGCTGATGCAGGTACTGAAGCACTCGGTGCCTTTCGCGCTGCTGACGCTGCTGGTGGCGGTGGTGCTGGCGCGGCTGATCGCGCTGCCGCTCTGGCAGCTGGCGCGTAAGGCGCGCCAGATGGATGCGCCCGGCGTCTCGCTGGAGCTCGGCATGATTCACGCCTGGTATTTCGAGGCGGCGCAGGTGAAGCGCGCGCTGCTGACCGGCATCGGGCTGGTGCAGGACAAGATCGGCCGCCTGAAGTCAGAGGTGCAGACCGATCCGCTGACGCAGCTCCTCAACCGGCGCGGCCTCAGCGCGGTGCTCGACTTCTATCAGACGATGCGTCAGCCCTTTGCCGTGCTGGCGCTCGATATCGATCACTTTAAGCGGGTTAACGATAGCTGGGGACATGACGTCGGCGATCGCGTGATCAAGCAGGTAGCGGAGACGTTAAGCGCCAGCGCGCGTCAGAGCGATGTGGTGTGCCGCAGCGGCGGAGAGGAGTTTCTGATGCTGCTGCCAGTGACCGATATTGATGAGGCGAGCCGTCTCGCCGAGCGCATACGCGCCAGCATCGCCGCCGCGTCGATAGCCGACGTCGGCGCCATTACCCTTTCCGTCGGCGTCGCGGCCTGGCAGGAGGAGGCGATGCCGCTGGAGCAGAGCTTGAAACAGGCTGACGCCGCGCTCTATCAGGCCAAGCATGACGGGCGCAACTGCGTACGAGTGGCGGAGGCGTCGAAAAGCCTGGCCCCGTAAAGAGAAGAGGCGGGATGCGGCGCAGGGCCGCATCCGCGCCGCGTTACGCCGACTTCAGATAATCCATCACGATGTCGTGATGGTTAGAGGTTTTGAAGTCGTCGAACACTTTTTCAATCGTACCGTCGACGCCCACCAGGAAGCTGATGCGGTGGATGCCGTCATAGGTTTTGCCCATAAAGGTCTTTTCGCCCCAGACGCCGAAGGCGGAGCAGACCTGATGATCTTCGTCAGAGAGCAGCGTAAAGTTCAGCAGCTCTTTTTCGGCGAAGCGCGACAGCTTTTCAGGCTTGTCGGTGCTGATACCGAGCACTTCCACGCCCGCTTTCTTCAGCTCATCCATATTGTCGCGCAGGCCGCAGGCCTGCACGGTGCATCCCGGCGTCATCGCTTTCGGGTAGAAATAGACCAGAACGCGCTGTCCCTGGAAGTCGGTTAAATTTACCTGTTCGCCATCCTGGTCGGGCAAGCTAAATTTCGGTGCGGTATCACCGGCTTTCAGTGGATTCATCACTACTCTCCATTTTTTCTTTATGCTGTGGGCGACCTGTCGTCTGACGAACCGCGTCAGGCGAAAAGCCGCCATCAGGGGATATTGCGCCACATAGCCAGACAACAGTGATGTGGAGGAATAGCCCCGGCTTGTTTACAGCTTAGCGTGAACCCTGCAGCGTCGCCGCATCGTCGTCGGCCAGGCTGTAGAAACGCAGCGTGCCGTCGGCGTTGAGTTCACGGCACAGGGCGTAAAACGCCTGCTCAAACTGAGAGTCGCCGACGCCCGCCGGGCTGTGCGCGGTAATTTGAATATAGAGCGTCGGCGTCTGATCCGCCTGACCCGGCTTGATGCGCGATCCCAGTTCAGCGATGTTCATCGCATGTTTGTCGAACAGATCGGTAAAGCGCTCGATCAGGTGGGGCGAATCCGGCACTTCGACCTGCACCCACACCGTCGCCGGCATCGGCGGGCGCATTCTGGCGCTGGTGCGCTTCATGACGATCAACAGCTCCAGCTCCGCGCCTTTTAGCGGCAGCGTCGATTCAATCAGCGCAATGGCGTTCCAGCTGCCGGAGAGCAGCATAATAAAGGTGAACTCATCCCCGAGCATGGCGAGACGGCTGTCTTCGATATTGCATCCGCAGCTGCTGACGTGACGGGTAATAGTATTGACGATACCCGGACGGTCAACACCCAGTGCGGTGATCACCAAATGGTGGGGCTGAGACTGCGGCAAAGTGGGATTTCCTGTTCATTCGCTAATAACTATAAGGTAAACATAAAAAAAACTGCTGACAAGCGCAGGAGGGGCGTGGCCTGCTTGCTTTTCAACAGAAGTAAAACGTACCATGAAGCACTTGTTTGTCGAGGGGATCGCCAATGTTCACGGGAAGTATTGTTGCACTCGTTACGCCAATGGATGACAAAGGTAATGTCTGCCGTGCGAGTCTGAAAAAACTAATTGATTATCACGTCGCCAGCGGCACCGCGGCGATCGTCTCCGTCGGCACCACCGGCGAATCCGCGACCCTGAGCCATGAAGAGCATGGCGACGTAGTGATGCTGACGCTCGATCTGGCGGACGGCCGTATTCCGGTAATCGCCGGCACCGGCGCCAACGCCACCGCAGAAGGCATCTCTCTCACCAAACGCTTCGAAAACAGCGGCGTAGTCGGCTGCCTGACCGTGACGCCCTATTATAACCGTCCGACGCAGGAAGGGCTGTTCCAGCACTTTAAAGCGATCGCGGAAAGCACGGCGCTGCCGCAAATGTTATACAACGTCCCCTCACGCACCGGCTGCGACATGCTGCCGGAAACCGTCGCGCGCCTTGCTGAAATCAAAAATATTATCGGAATCAAAGAGGCGACCGGGAACTTATCGCGCGTTAGCCAGATCCAAGCACTGGTCGATGAGGCCTTTATAATCGTCAGTGGCGACGACGCCAGCGCGCTGGACCTGATGCAGCTGGGCGGCAAGGGCGTTATCTCGGTCACGGCCAACATCGCGGCGCGTGAAATGGCTGAGCTGTGCGCGCTGGCGCAACAGGGCAACTTCGTCGAGGCGCGTCGTCTGAATCAGCGTCTGATGCATCTGCACCAGACGCTTTTCTGCGAACCCAATCCGATCCCAGTGAAATGGGCGGCGAAACAGTTAGGATTAATCGCCAGTGACACGCTGCGTCTGCCGATGACGCCGCTGAGTTCAGCGGCCATACCAAAAGTTGAGCAGGCGCTGATTAAAGCGGGTTTGCGATAAGTTAGGGAGTTTCAATGAATCATTCTGTAAAGCGCTCAACGGTTGCGACCGTCGTGGCGCTGTCTACTGCGATGCTGTTAACGGCGTGCTCTAGCGATCAGCGTTATAAACGTCAGGTAAGCGGTGACGAGTCCTATTTACAGGCCAGCGAGCTGCACGACCTGCAGGCGCCCGCCGGTATGATCCTGCCGGTGGCGCACGGCGATTACGACGTGCCGCACACCGCCGCCAGCGGCAACGTCGGCAAGCAGCTCGACATTCGTCCGCCGGCTCAGCCGCTGGCGCTGGTCAACGGCGCGCGCGCGCAGTTTACCGGCAACACCGGCGTGCTGATGCTGGAAAACAGCCGCGGCGCGGTCTGGTCGCAGGTAACCAAAGTCGTTGAATCGAGCAACTTCCCCATTGCGCAGCGCAACGATGCGCGTCAGCAGCTCACCACCGACTGGGTACAGTGGAACCGCGCCGACGAAGACAATCAGTATCGCGGCCGCTACGAGATCAGCGTACAGTCGCAGAGCTATCAGCAGGTGCTGACGGTGCGCCTGCTGGAGCTGCAGCAGGAAGGCAAAGCGGTCACCGCGCCGGTGCAGATCCAGCGCTACACCGCGCAGATGCTCAACGCCATCAGCGCCGGCCTGGATAAAATCGACGTCGCCAGCGAAAACGCGGCGGCGGGCCGCGTCAGCGGCAGCATCGACGTGCAGAGCGGCGCGGACGATACCGGCCTGCCGATGCTGGTGCTGCGCACGCCGTTCAGCGTCGCCTGGCAGCGTCTGCCGCAGGCGATGCAGCGCGTCGGCATGGAAGTGACCGACAGCAACCGCTCGCAGGGCAGCATGAACGTGACCTACAAGTCGCCGGGCAGCGGCGCGTGGGATGAGGTCGGCGCGAAAGATCCGGAACTGCCGAACGGCGACTATAAAGTGCAGGTCGGCGATCTCGATAACCGCAGCAGCCTGCAGTTTATCGATCCGAAAGGGCATGTGCTCACCCAGTCGCAGAACGATGCGCTGGTGGCCGTGTTCCAGGCGGCCCTCAACAAATAAATCGCCTCAGGGCCGGAGATTCTCCGGCCTTTTTTTTTCGTCTCTGGCATAATAGCGCGCGGCGAAGTAAACGATTGCGTCGCGGCAATCCCCCAGCGGCCCGCCGTCGCAGAACACCCGAAATTTTCAAGTCTGGAGTTAACAAGATGCAAAAGCGAGCTGAGTTGTATCGCGGTAAAGCGAAAACCGTATACAGCACCGACAATCCGGATCTGCTGGTACTCGAGTTCCGCAACGATACGTCAGCAGGCGACGGAGCCCGAATCGAGCAGTTCGATCGCAAAGGAATGGTAAACAACAAGTTCAACCATTTCATTATGACCAAACTGCAGGAAGCGGGCATTCCGACCCAGATGGAAGCGCTGCTCTCCGACAACGAAGCGCTGGTGAAAAAGCTGGAGATGGTGCCGGTAGAGTGCGTGGTGCGCAACCGCGCGGCCGGCTCGCTGGTAAAACGTCTCGGCGTGGAAGAGGGCATGATCCTCAATCCGCCGCTGTTCGATCTCTTCCTCAAAGACGACGCGAAGCACGACCCGATGGTTAATGAATCCTACTGCGAAACCTTCGGCTGGGTAAGCAAAGCGAACCTGGCGCGTATGCAGGAGCTGACCTTTAAAGCCAACGAAGTGCTGAGCAAACTGTTTGACGACGCGGGCCTGATCCTGGTCGATTTCAAACTGGAGTTCGGCCTGTTTAAAGGCGAAGTGGTGCTGGGCGACGAATTTTCGCCGGACGGCGCGCGCCTGTGGGACAAGCAGACGATGGATAAAATGGACAAAGATCGTTTTCGCCAGAGCCTGGGCGGTCTGATCGAGGCCTATGAAGAGGTGGCGCAGCGTCTGGGCGTTAAGCTCGACTAAGCTAATCGCCTGCCAGACAGAGAAAGGAGAGCCGCGGCTCTCCTTTTTTCATTTGGCCGCAAGGCTGGTAGTTGTCTCCGCGCGCAACTAAAATCACGGGAAACTATCTCAATCAGGAGCAGATTATGCGCTGGCAAGGACGTCGCGAGAGCGACAATGTAGAAGACCGTCGAGATCAAAGCCCAGCTTACGGTGGCGGCGGACGTCAGATTCGTATTCCACGCGGAAAGGGCGGCATTATTCTGTTAGTCGTGGTCGCGGTTGCCGGCTATTACGGTTACGACCTGACGGGGCTGCTGACCGGCGGCGATGTCGCCCCCACCAGCCAGCAGCAGCGCGTCAGCACCAATGACGACGAAGCGGCGAAATTTACCCGCGTTATCCTGGCCTCCACGGAAGATACCTGGAGCAAACTGTTCCAGCAGATGGGCAAAGAGTACACCGCGCCGACGCTGGTGATGTACCGCGGCGCGACCCAGACCCGCTGCGGCACCGGCCAGACGGCGATGGGCCCCTTCTACTGCCCGGCGGATCGACGCGTCTATATCGACCTCTCCTTCTACGATGAGATGAAAAACAAGCTCGGCGCGGGCGGCGAGTTCGCGCAGGGCTACGTGGTGGCGCATGAAGTGGGGCACCACGTGCAGAATCTGCTCGGCATCGAACCTAAAGTGCGCGAAATGCAGCAGGGCGCCAGCCAGACGCAAATCAACCATCTGTCGGTGAAAATGGAGCTGCAGGCGGACTGCTTCGCCGGCGTCTGGGGCCACTACGTCAGCAAAGATAACTGGCTGGAAACCGGCGACCTGCAGCAGGCGCTGGATGCGGCGCAGGCGATCGGCGATGACCGTCTGCAGCAGCGCAGCCAGGGACGCGTGGTGCCCGACAGCTTTACCCACGGCACCTCGGAGCAGCGCTACACCTGGTTTAAACGCGGATTCGACAGCGGCGATCCGGGACAGTGCAACACCTTCGCTGCTAACTGATGTCGCCTGAGCAGCTCAGCCGCCAGATGCAGCAGGCAGGCGTCCGGCGGCTTTGCGCCATCAGCGGCGACGAAGAGTGGACTCTGGCGCGCGCCGCGGAGTGGCGCGCCGACTTGCCGGGCGACTGGCTGGTAGTGGGCGACGCGCCGATCGAGGGGCTGCCTCATTGCGCGCCGTTGGCGCTGCGCACCCTGCTGGGGCGCGAATTCACCCACGCTATTTTCGACGCGCGCCGCGGTTTCCACGCCGAGGCGTTCGCCGCGCTGGCGGGCACGCTGCGCGCCGGAAGCTGGCTGCTGCTGCTGACGCCGCTGTGGCCGCGCTGGGCGCAACAGCCTGACGAGGACAGTCTGCGCTGGGCCGATGTCGCCGAACCGCTCCCGACGCCGCACTTTGTGCGCCATCTGCAGGCGAGTTTGCTAGCCGATCCCGCCGTGGCGCTGCTGCGTCAGGACGCGCCGCCGCGTATCTCGCCGCTGGCGCCGCTGCCGCGCTGGCAGTGTCGCGCGCCGGAGCAGCAGCGGGCGATTGTCCATCAGCTGCTGACGATGACATCAGGCGTCGCGGTGCTTACCGCGCCGCGCGGACGCGGCAAGTCGGCGCTGGCGGGCATGCTGGCGCGGCAGATCCCGCGCGCGCTGATCGCTGCGCCCGCGAAGGCCGCCATCGACGTGCTGACGCGCTTCGCGCAGAACCACTTTCACTTTATGGCGCCCGACGCCATTCTCGCCCAGCCGGATCTGCCCGCTGTCGACTGGCTAATCGTCGACGAGGCCGCGGCGATCCCGGCGCCGATACTGACGCAGCTGGTGGCGCGCTTCCCGCGCGTGCTGCTGACCACCACGGTGCAGGGCTACGAAGGCACCGGCCGCGGCTTTATCCTGAAGTTTTGCGCCGGGCTGGAACAGGTGCGCTACTTCACGCTGGATGAGCCGCTGCGCTGGTCGCGGCACGATCCGCTGGAGGCCTGGCTTAATCAGGCGCTGCTGTTTGAGGACGCCGCACCCGCGCCGCACGCCGCGGCCGGTGCGCCGCGTCGTATGCCTGACGACGCCTGGCGGCGCGATCCCGCGCAGCCGGCGGCCGCTTATCGCCTGCTGGCCAGCGCCCACTACCGCACCTCGCCGCTCGATCTGCGACGCCTGATGGATGCGCCAGGCATGACCCTGTGGCTGAGCGGCGAAGCGCCCGCGCTGCAGGGCGCGCTCTGGCTGGTCGAGGAGGGCGGCTTAACGCCCGAGCTGGCGCAGGCGGTCTGGGCGGGCAAACGACGTCCGCGCGGCAATCTGGTCGCGCAGTCGCTGGCGGCGCACGCCGGATTCGTCGAGGCGGCGACGCTGCGCTCCAGGCGCATCAGCCGTATCGCGGTGGCGGCGGAACAGCGCAGACAGGGCATCGGCCAGGCGTTAGTCGCTGCCGCCCAGCGTCAGCAGGATGTGGATTTTCTCTCGGTCAGCTTCGGCTACACCGAGGCGCTATGGGCCTTCTGGCGCGCCTGCGGCTTTAGCCTGGCGCGTATCGGCACCCAGCGCGAAGCGAGCAGCGGCTGCTATGCGGCGATGGCGATTCTGCCGCTGACGCCTGCAGGCAGGGCGTTACAGCAGCGCGCCGCGACGCGGCTGGCGCGCGACTGGCCGCAGCTGCGCCTGCAGGTTGCCGAGTCGATCGCGCTGCCGGAGGCGCCGCTGACGTTTACTGATGAGGATGCCTGGCTGGCGGCGGGGTTCGCCTGGGCGCAGCGGCCGCTGGAGGCGAGCCTGCCGGTTTTATCTCGGCTCGCGGCCTGCGCCGCTGTGCCGCCGCTGCTGCAGGCCGCGCTGCAGCCCGAGGCGGCGCCCGGCACGCTGGCGCGGCAGGCCGGATTGACCGGGCGCAAGGCGCTGATCGCCCGGCTGCGCCTTGAGACCGGCGCCGTTCTGATGGCGCTGGATGCGGCGCGGGCCGAGCAGCTGCGTCGGCAAGTAGAATAAATCCACAAACTTGTTCAAATTTTCCCAATAGCGCTCTGCGCAGGGCAGCGTATAGTGATTAAAGGAGGTCACTATGACACTGCAATACGTTATTGTTCAGCAGCCGAGCGCGGAAGCGCAACAGCTGTTCTTGCTCTATCACGGCGTCGGCGACAACCCCCACTCTATGGCGCAGCTGGGCGGCTGGTTCGCGCGCGAATTCCCGCAGGCGCAGGTGGTGGCAGTAGGGGCGCCGTCGCCGGGCCACTACTGGTTCAGCGAAACCGCGCAGCACGATCAGAGCGAGCAGCAGCGGGTTAACGCCGTGCTGCCGCAGTTCGTCGACTCGGTGCGGCACTGGCAAGAGCAAAGCGGCGTGCGCGCCGATGCGACCGCGCTGGTGGGCTTTTCGCAGGGCAGCACCATGGTGCTGGAGGGCGTGAAGGCGCAGCCGGATCTGGCGGGCCGGGTCGTGGCGTTCAGCGGCCGCTATGCGACGCTGCCGGAGCACGCCTCGACGCGCACCACCATCCATCTGATCCACGGCGAGTATGACGAGCAGATACCGATGCAGCACGCCGAACAGGCAGCGCAGCGGCTGACCGCACTGGGCGGCGACGTGACGCTCGATATCGTTGAAGATCTGCCGCACGCGGTCGATGACCGCAGCATGGCGCTGGCGCTGAAGCATCTGCACTATACCGTGCCGAAGCGCTACTTCGATGAGGCGCTAAGCGGTGCGAAACCCGGCGATGACGACGTCATTATGATGATGTGAAAACGCCCTCGCGCAGGCGAGGGCGTTGCAGGACGGTGACGCGACGAAAAGAGCCGGTTACTTCTTTTTCGGCCAGTTGTCGTCATCGTCCCATTTATCGTTAAAGTCGCGATGCGGCGGCAGGTCGGGCTTGTTCGCCATATATTTTTTATGATCGATGCGCTTCAGATCCTTGTAAACGTTCATCAACACGCCGACCAGTAACAGGATCACAAGGATCCACCAGTAATCTTTAATAAATTCCATTTGCCTGCTCCTCTCGATCGCGATCAGGCGACCAGCTGTTCCATAATGCGCTGATACATGCGGCTCAGCGTCTGCAGATCGGCTGCCTTCACGCACTCATTGATTTTGTGAATAGTGGCATTCACCGGGCCAAGCTCCACCACCTGCGCGCCCATCCGCGCGATAAAGCGCCCGTCTGAGGTGCCGCCGGTGGTCAATAGCTGCGGCTTAATTTCATTATAGTGCGAGACCGCCCTGATCACGGCGTCGACCAGCTTGCCGCGCGAGGTCAGGAAGGGCTGGCCGGACACGTTCCACTCCAGCGTATAGCGCAGCTGATAGCTGTCGAGCAGTGCCGCCACGCGATCTTTAATCATTTGATCGGTGAGTTCGGTGCTGAAGCGGAAATTAAACTGCACGAAAAATTCGCCCGGGATGACGTTATTGCTGCCGGTGCCTGCCTGCACGTTAGCGATCTGCATGCTGGTCGGCGGGAAAAAGGCATTGCCGCTGTCCCACTCGGTGGCGACCAGCGCGTTGAGCGCCGGCATCGCGCGATGCACCGGATTGTCCGCCAGATGCGGATAGGCGACATGACCCTGCACGCCGTGGATGGTCAGGTTCGCGGTCATCGAGCCGCGACGCCCGTTTTTCACCACGTCGCCCACCACTTCGGTGCTGGACGGCTCGCCCACCAGGCAGTAATCCACGCGCTCATGGCGCGCCATCAGACGCTCTACCACTTTCACCGTGCCGTTTTTGGCGCTCGCCTCTTCGTCAGAGGTAATCAAAAACGCCAGGCGGCCTTTATGGTTGGGGTGCGCGGCGACGAAGCGCTCTGCCGCTACCACCATCGCCGCCAGCGAACCTTTCATGTCCGCCGCGCCGCGGCCAAACAGCATGCCGTCGCGAATCGTAGGCTCGAAAGGAGGATTGATCCAGCGGCTGGCGTCGCCCGGCGGCACCACGTCGGTATGGCCCGCGAACGCCAGGGTTTCGCCCTGACCGCGCGTCGCCCAGAAGTTGAGCGTATCGTCGATAAGCATCGGCTCGACCTGAAAGCCAATCGCCTCCAGACGCGCAATCAGCAGCGCCTGACAGCCTGCATCATCCGGGCTGAGCGAAGGGCGGCGGATAAGCTGCTGCGCCAGTTCGATTACAGGACAGAACATATTATGACTTCTCCTGGATAAACGCCTGGTAAGCGGCTTCGCTGAAGCCGACAAGCTGCGCGCCGTCCGGCGCGCGCAGTACGGGCCGCTTGATGACGGCGGGGTGCGCCAGCATGAGCGCTTTAGCGCTCTCAGCATCGATAACGGCGTCGCGTTCGACGTCCGTCAGCTTGCGCCAGGTGGTACCGCGGGTGTTAAGCAGCGTCTGATAGCCGGACCGATCGATAAGCTGCGACAGTAGCGCATCGCTCAGCCCGCTGGCGCGGTAGTCATGGAATTCAACGTTGATGTCGGCGGCTTCTAAATAGCGGCGCGCTTTTTTTATGGTGTCGCAATTTTTTATGCCGTACATCACCCACTGCGCTGTCATCAGGATTCCTCGTCTGAAAATGAGGCGGTCAGTTTAACACAGAGAGCCGGGGTGCTAAGCGGTGTGAAAAGAAAAGCGGAGAAATAACTGGAATAAAATCATTAGGATTTGTCTTAGTAACCGCTTTCATTTGAACGGTTATTGTCACGCAGTTTATCATGAGCCTGTTAAGAATTATCTTAGTACGCATCCAGACCGGGTGGTCCGAATCTTTTCCCTGTTTCTTTCACGTTTATAGTAGGTTGCTGAAATGTGCGTCAGCTAGCAGAACGAAAAACTACAGTAATTAATCGACTCTGCCGATAGTGAAAAGTGGTGTAACCGTATTCACATGGCGAAAATTTATGCGTAAAATCGTCAGCACAATAAGAGAGGGTTTATATGATTGACGCTGAAATGGGGAACTGGAAAGAATTCATCGCGGCGATGTTACGCAACAAGTAACGCGCGGCGGAAAAGGCAGGAGACTTCCCCCTTGCTCTGATTCCGACCACACATAGCAATAAGGCAGCCACTTCGGTGGCTGCCTTTACTTTTTTACTCAGTCGTGCGGCTTCGCCTTTAGCGGGAAACGTCGGCGCACCAGCACGAAGAACAGCGGCACAAAAAAGATCGCCAGCAGCGTGGCGGAGATCATGCCGCCCATCACGCCGGTGCCGACCGCGTGCTGGCTGCCGGAGCCGGCGCCCGCGCTGATGGCCATCGGCAGTACGCCGAAGATAAAGGCCAGCGAGGTCATCAGAATCGGGCGCAGACGCTGACGCGACGCGGAGAGCGTCGCCCCGACCAGCTCGCCGCCTTTGCTGTTGATCTCGTTGGCGAACTCCACAATCAGTATGGCGTTCTTCGCCGACAGGCCCACCACCGTCAGCAGCCCCACCTGGAAGTAGACGTCGTTCTCCAGCCCGCGCAGCCAGGTAGCGACCAGCGCGCCAACTACGCCGAGCGGCACCACCAGCATCACCGAGAAGGGGATCGACCAGCTCTCATAGAGCGCCGCCAGGCAGAGAAATACCACCAGCAGCGAAATCGCGTAGAGCGCCGGCGCCTGCGAGCCAGACAGGCGCTCCTGATAAGAGGCGCCGGTCCACTGGAAGCCGACGCCGAGCGGCAGCTGCGCGACCAGGTGTTCCATGGCGTCCATCGCCGCGCCGCTGCTGACGCCCTGCGCCGCCTCGCCGACGATCTCGATCGACGAGTAGCCATTGTAGCGTTCCAGGCGCGGCGAGCCGGTCTCCCAGCGGCTGGTGGCGAAGGCGGAGAAGGGCACCATGCCGCCGCTGCTGTTGCGCACGTACCACTTATTGATGTCGTCCGGCAGCATGCGGAAAGCCGGCGCGGCCTGCACGTAAACCTTCTTTACGCGTCCGCGGTCGAGGAAGTCGTTAACGTAGGTCGAACCCCACGCGGTGGTGAGGGTATCGTTGATCGTGTCGATCGAGACGCCCAGCGCCTGCGCTTTGCGCTGATCGACATCGATCTGCAGCTGCGGGCTGTCGTCCAGACCGTTGTGGCGCACGCGCGACAGCGCCGGATCCGCCGCCGCCATCTCCAGCAGTTTATCGCGCATCGCCATCAGCGAGGCGTGGCCAATACCGGCATGATCCTGTAGCTCCAGATCAAAACCAGAGGAGCTGCCCATGCCGGTAATCGCTGGCGGACTGCTGGCGATAACGCGGCCCTCTTTGATGTCGCGGAAAGCTTTGGTGGCGCGTTCGATAATGGCGAAAGAGGTGCGATCTGCGCCGGGGCGCGCTTCCCAGTCTTTCAGACGCACGAACAGGCGCGCCACGTTCTGACCGTTGCCGCCCGGCCCTGAGCCGATAGTGGAGAACACCGACAGCACGTTCTCTTTCTCCTGGGTCATATAGTAGCGCTCAACTTTCGCCACTACGGCGGAGGTTTGCTGCAGCGTCGCGCCCGGCGGCAGCTGCACCTGGGTCAGAAAGACGCCGCGATCCTCAAGCGGTAGAAACGAGGTGGGCAGACGGATAAACAGAAACGCCATCAGGCCGATAATCGCGAGGTAGAGCAGCAGCCAGCGGCCGCCTTTGCGCAGAATGCGCGCGACGCCGCGCTCGTAGCGGTCGGCGTTGCGGTTGAAGTGACGGTTGAACCAGCCGAAAAAGCCGCGGCGGCCGTGATGTTCTCCCTGCGCCAGCGGCTTCAGCAGCGTGGCGCACAGGGCCGGCGTCAGGATCATCGCCACCAGCACCGACAGCACCATCGCCGATACGATGGTAATGGAGAACTGACGGTAGATCGCGCCGACCGTGCCGCCGAAAAAGGCCATCGGCACGAAAACCGCCGACAGCACCAGCGCGATCCCCACCAGCGCGCCCTGAATTTGCCCCATCGACTTACGCGTCGCCGCGCGCGGCGAGAGGCCTTCCTCGCTCATAATTCGCTCGACGTTCTCCACCACCACGATGGCGTCGTCCACCAGCAGGCCGATAGCAAGCACCATGGCGAACATGGTGAGGGTATTGATGCTGAAGCCGCAGGCGTAGAGCACGGAAAAGGTGCCGAGCAGCACTACCGGCACGGCGATAGTGGGGATCAGCGTGGCGCGAAAATTCTGCATAAACAGATACATCACGCCAAACACCAGCACGATCGCTTCCAGCAGAGTTTTCACCACGTCGGTAATCGAGGCTTTGACGAAGGGCGTGGTTTCATAGGCGATTTTGGCTTCCAGCCCGTGCGGGAAAAAGTGCGACAGCTCTTCCACGCGCTGACGCACCAGCTTATCGGTGTTCATCTCGTTGGCGCCGGAGGCGAGCTTGATGCCCAGGCCCGACGCCGGCTGGCCGTTATAGCGGCTCAGATAATCATATTTCTCCGCGCCCAGCGCCACCTGCGCCACGTCGCTCAGCGTCACCACCGAGCCGTCGGGGTTGGTCTTCAGGGTAATGGCCTTAAACTGTTCCGGCGTCTGCAGCAGCGACTGCGCGTTGACCGTGGCGTTCAGCGCCTGCTTGTCCACCGAAGGCAGGCCGCCGATTTGGCCGACGGCAACCTGCGCGTTTTGCGCCTCGATGGCGCTTACCACGTCGTCGGTGGTCAGCGAGTAGGCGATAAGCCTGGCGGGATCGAGCCAGATACGCATCGCATACTGCGATCCATAGGCGTCGACCTGGCCGACGCCGTCGATGCGGCTCAGCGGATCCTGAATATTGCTGGCGACATAGTCTGCAATATCCTGTTTATCCATACTGCCGTCGGTAGAGACGAAAGCGATCATCAGGATATTGCTGTCGCCGGTTTTATTGACCGTCACGCCCTGCGACTGCACCGCCTGCGGCAGCTTGCGCAGCGCCGACTGCAGCTGGTTCTGTACCTGCTGGCGCGCTTCGTCGGGATTGGTGCCGGCCGAGAAGGTGAGGGTGATCTGCGCCTGACCGGTATTGCTGCTGTTGGACGACATATACATCAGATTGTCGATACCGGTCATGTTCTGCTCGATAACCTGAGTGACGGTGTTTTCCAGCGTTTCGGCCGAGGCGCCCGGATAATTGGCGGTGATGCGCACGTTCGGTGGCGCCAGGTCGGGATATTGCTCAATGGGCAGGGAAATAATCGCCAGCGTGCCGCACAGGCTGATTAAAATCGCCAGCACCCAGGCAAAAACGGGACGGTCGATGAAAAAATTCGACATCGAATCGACACTCCTCAGCAGCGTTTCGCTTTTATTATCTGAATGCGGCCCGCGCTTTGCGCGGGTCGTGCGGGCAGGGAAAAGTCACTCTTTCGCCGAAACTTACTCTACGTGCTGCAAATTAGGAAATCGTGGAGAAATTGTGGAGAAAGTGTAAAACCCTCGTCAGGTTAGCTATGGCGGTTTTCCAGCCACATAACGGTTGCGGCGACGCGCGAGCGCACGTCGAGTTTTTTCAGCAGATTGCGGATATGCACTTTTACCGTCTCTTCCGAGATATGCAGCGCGGCGGCGATCTCTTTATTCGACAGGCCGCGCGCCACCTCTTGCAGCACGTCCCGTTCGCGCTCGGTGAGCTGGCGAAACGGACTGGCGCTGTGCTGGCGCGTAGCGAGATAATCGCGCACCGCGTCGCTGAATATTTTTTCGCCGCTTGCCGCCTGCAGGATCTGGCCGGGCAGCAGCTCCGGATCGCTGTCTTTGAGCAGATAGCCGTCCGCGCCGGCGTCGACCATCGCGTCGATATCGCTGCGCGCATCCGACACGGTAAAGATCAAAATGCGCGAACTGATCCCTTCATGGCGCAGCGCCTTCAGCGTATCGAGGCCCGACATGCCTTTCATATTGAGATCGAGCAGAATGATATCCGGCGCCAGACGGCGCGCCTCGGCCAGCGCTTCGGTGCCGTTGTTCGCTTCGGCAATAACGTCCAGCCGCGGCTCCAGCGCCAGCAGCTGGCGAATACCGCGGCGCATTAGCGGATGGTCGTCCACAATCATGACCGTCAGCGTAGGTTGTTGCATAGTGACTCCCGGCGAAAAACGCAAAAAAGCGCGTCTGAAAAGGTTAAAAAGGGACGTTGTGCGTCAACGCGATACTATTACGTTAGCGGCGTGGCGGGCCGCGGCGGAAAACGCAGCGCGACCTGCGTGCCGCGCGCCTGCGCCTGAATCTTTAGCTCGCCCGCCAGCCGCGCGGCGCGTTCCGACATGGTGGTCAGGCCGTAGTGGCCCTGCGGCTCCTCGGTGCTGGCGATGCCGACGCCGTCGTCCGTCACCGTAAGTAAATGCTCACCTTCCGCATTACGCTCATAGCGCACGCTGATAGTTGCGGCGTCGGCGTGGCGAATGGCGTTCAACACCGCCTCGCGGGCAATCTGCAGCAGATGAACCTGCTGCTGCGCATCCAGCGTTTCCAGACCGGGCTGGAAGCTAAAGCTAATTTTAGCCGTAACCTGCTCCTGCAACGAAGCGATCATCGCCTGCATCGCCGCCACCAGATCGGCCTGCTCAATGGTCAGGCGGAAGGTGGCCAGCAGTTCGCGCAGCTGGCGATAAGCGTCGGAAAGCGTGCGGTCGACGTCGGCGATAATGCTTTGCGCCTCCGCGCTGGAGGGGCCGAGCGTACGGCGCAGCAGCGTAAACTGAATACGCATAAAAGAGAGCGCCTGCGCCAGCGAATCGTGCAGCTCGCGGGCGATAGTGGCGCGCTCTTCGATCAACAGCATCTGCTGAACCTGCTTTTGCGTCTGCCAGATCCAGACGGCGCGCGACAGCATATTGCCCAGGCTCTGCATTAGCGCCTGACGCGGCCGCGGCTGATCGCTTTGCCAGCGCAGCGCGCCAGCCTGTTCGTCATCCTGCTGCAGCGTGACGCCATGCCAGCTTAGCGCCGCGTCGCTTTCCCCGACGCTGAAGCGGCCATGCTCGCTCTCCAGCACCAGCGCGCGCAGGTTTTCGCGCTCGCGCACCTGCGCCATCACGCTTTCAAACAGCGCTGCATTGAGCGGTCGGACGGTCAGCATCTGCGAGCTTTCATACAGCAGCGACAGCGTGCGGTTCGCTTCCTGTAAATCGCGCGTCTTCTCTTCTACTGCGCTGGCCAGCGCCTGATGATGCGAATGCAGACGCGCCGCCATGGCGCTAAAGGTCTGCGCCAGCACCCGCAGTTCATTATTCTGCTCCACCACCAGCGGCGGAAAAGCGAAGTTGCCGCTTTCAACGTAGCGGCTGGCGGTCACCAGCGCATTGAGCGGACGCACCACCTGACGACGGCTGAAGCGAATCGTGCCCAGCGCCAGCGCCACAATCAATACCACGCCCAGCAGGCTGCTGGCCGCCACCAGCTCCATTTTTCTTTCGCTGTAGCGCTGTAGCCCCATGACAAAGCGATCGATCTCGCCGACGTAGTTCGCCACCTGCTGTTGATAGAGCACAGCCTCGCCGCGCTGCAGCTGCTGTTGCAGCGCGGGCCAGGCGGTACGCAGATGGCGATAGCGGTTGACGACCTCCTGCGGCACCCAAGGACGATCGAGGTCGCGCAGCGCAGGTTTATTGAGCGTCTCTTCATATTCCAGCAGATGCTGCCGAAGCTGCTGCGGCGCGCTGGCGCTGTCCCAGGCCAGCCGGTAACTCTGCATGCGCAGCGAACCCGCCAGGTTGATCGCCTCGGCGTCGCGCAGGCTGCTGGAGAGGGTCATCAGCGCCAGCCCGGTCGTCAGCAGCGCCAGCAGCACGATGGCGCTCAGCGCCTGGGCGATACTGCGGGTTACGGAACGTTTAACAATCACGGCAATATCCCTGTTTTCGGTGCGGGCATTATAAAGGAGAGGGCAGCAAGCTGCCAGGCCCATACAAAGTATCGACACGCCGGGTTACAGTCTGCACAAAAAATGAACTCTTCTGACATAACCCAGGAGAGCGTACGGCGCGGCGTGTAAAAAGCAGACAGGTTTACATCGGCCGGATGTTGGCTTTCATTACGGCGCTAATAATTCTAAGCAGAATTAAACACGTCACCTGCAACCCCTTGAAGGAGCATGCTATGAAAAAAGGTATTGTGATTCTGGCCGGTGCCCTGCTGGCAACCGCTTCGTTCACTACGCTGGCGGCCACGCCGGTAGATCAGGACCAGGCGCAGGGTCTGCAAAGCATCGGCAGCGTTTCCGTTTCGAACGCGCGCGGCTCGCTGGATGACGCCACGCGTCAGCTGTCGCAAAAAGCAGAAGAGATGGGCGCAAGCCACTACCGCGTTATCGGCGTCGAAAACCCGGGCGACTCCAGCCTGTGGCGCGGCACCGCAGAGATTTATCGCTAACCCTCAGCCATACCCTTCCATCCCTGTAGCACTTACCGGCCTGCCAATGGCCGGTTTTTTTGTGCAACAAACCCGATTATTACAAAACACTTTGTGCGCCTCGCCGGTATCTTTTGCTTCGTTCACGCAGAACGGGTAGGATTCATCGCCGTAATTTCCCCTGCCTTTTTACTAATAACTCACAGGCAGATAACAGGGTGATTACCCCATTTCGCATGGCGCACGCAATCGTTTGTGATCGCCGTGATTGATGGTCAGGACAAACAGGAAGGCTATGAAATCTACTAAAAAAACCGCAGCCGAAATGCGTGCTGCGAAAAGACGCTGGCTGAACTCACATGACACCGGCTACCACAAGGCGATGGGCAATCGTCACGTTCAGATGATTGCCATCGGCGGCGCAATCGGCACCGGCCTGTTCCTCGGCGCAGGCGGACGACTGCAGGCGGCGGGACCGGCGCTGGCGTTAATCTATCTGGTGTGCGGCATCTTCTCGTTCTTTATTCTGCGAGCGCTGGGGGAACTGGTGCTCCACCGTCCCTCCAGCGGCAGCTTCGTTTCTTACGCGCGCGAATTCCTCGGGGAAAAAGCCGCCTACGTCGCAGGCTGGATGTACTTCGTTAACTGGGCGATGACCGGCATTGTCGACATCACCGCCGTCGCGCTCTATATGCACTACTGGGGCGCGTTCGGCGATGTGCCGCAGTGGGTCTTCGCGCTCGGCGCGCTGGCCATTGTCGGCACCATGAACATGATCGGCGTGAAGTGGTTCGCCGAGATGGAGTTCTGGTTCGCGCTGGTAAAAGTGCTGGCGATCGCCATCTTCCTGGTCGTGGGCGTGGTGTTTCTCGGCACCGGCAAACCGCTGGACGGCAACGCCACCGGCTTCCACTTAGTGACCGACAACGGCGGCCTGTTCCCGCACGGTCTGCTGCCGGCGCTGGTGCTGGTGCAGGGCGTGGTGTTCGCCTTCGCTTCTATCGAACTGGTGGGCACCGCCGCAGGCGAGTGTAAAGATCCGGAAACCATGCTGCCGAAAGCGATCAACAGCGTGATCTGGCGAATCGGCCTGTTTTACGTCGGTTCGGTGGTGCTGCTGGTGCTGCTGCTGCCGTGGAACGCCTACCAGGCAGGCCAGAGCCCGTTCGTGACCTTCTTCTCGAAGCTGGGCGTGCCTTACGTCGGCAGCATCATGAACATCGTGGTGCTGAGCGCGGCGCTCTCCAGTCTGAATTCCGGCCTCTACTCTACCGGCCGTATTCTACGTTCGATGGCGATGGGCGGTTCGGCGCCGAAGTTCATGGCGAAAATGAACGGCCAGCAGGTGCCTTACGCCGGTATTCTGGTCACCATCGCGGTCTATGTCATCGGCGTGGTGCTCAACTACTACGTGCCTTCGCAGGTCTTCGAGATCGTGCTGAACGTCGCATCGCTGGGCATTATCGCCTCATGGGGCTTTATCGTGATCTGCCAGATGCGTCTGCGCAAAGCGATTAAGGAAGGCAAAGCAGACGACGTCAGCTTTAAGCTGCCGGGCGCGCCGGTCACCTCCTGGCTGACGCTGCTGTTCCTGCTGAGCGTGCTGGTGCTGATGGCGTTCGATTACCCGAACGGCACCTACACCATCGCCGCTATCCCGATTCTGGCGGTGATTCTGGTGCTGGGCTGGTTCGGCGTGCGCAAGCGCGTGGCCGCTGTCGCGCAGACCGAGCACGATCACCTGCACGACGAAAAGCCGCACGCGCTAGCGGATGACGCCGCGCGCTAAGCGCAAGCGTCCATGCTGAAAAGCCTGCCCGCTAACGGCAGGCTTTTTTTTATTCCCGCCGCTTATAGTTTTCCCGCGCGCTTCCCCCTATGATGGCAGGCTCCCTCAAATCGGCAGTGGAGCCATCATGTCGTTCAAGATCAACATCATCAAAGACAAACTTCTCTCCGAAAACTACTTTATCCTGCGCAACTTCACCTACGAGCTCGCTACCAAAAGCGGCGAGGTGGTGCGCCACAAGCGCGAAGTCTATGACCGCGGCAACGGCGCCACCATCCTGCTCTATAACCGCGAGAAAAACAGCGTCGTGCTGACCCGCCAGTTTCGAATCGCCACGTACGTCAACGGCAACGCCAGCGGCATGCTGATCGAGGCCTGCGCCGGGCTGCTGGATAATGACACTCCGGAAGTCTGCATTCGCAAAGAGGCGATCGAAGAGACGGGCTATGCGGTGGGCGAGGTAGAGAAACTCTATGAAGCCTATATGTCGCCGGGCGGCGTCACCGAGCTGATTCACTTTTTCGCCGCCGAATATAACGAGTCGCTGCGCGATAACGCCGGCGGCGGCGTAGAGGATGAGGATATCGACGTGCTGGAGATTCCGTTCCCGGAGGCGCTGGCGATGGTGAAAGATGGCCGTATCCGCGATGGTAAAACCATTATGCTGCTGCAGCATGCCCAGCTGGCGGGCTGGCTGAAGGCCTGACGAAGGGGATGACGCGCGGGGCAGGGCGACGCGTCGCCGCGCATTGTCCGATAAATCCGATTGAGATAAACCCGTGCGCTCCCGATGATGAAAAAGGTGATTTCTGTGGCGCCGTATCGCATTATCGTATGCTTTTTCAGCAGTTAAGTGCGCTTTCCGGACGTGGTCACAGTTTAGGTCCACCCGATGTCCGGCCGTTGCGCTATCATCTCCACTCTGAGATTTTGGGGACCGTTTTTCCTGATGCCGACCTGGACGAAGTCACTGCTGGTATTGCCATTCTTTTTCATTGCCTGCGTTAAAGCCGATCCACTGCAAAAGTCGTTTTCCGACTGGCAGGTGACCTGCAATAACGCCGCGTTCTGCGTGGCGCGCAATATACCAGGCGACAAAGGACTGGTCATGACCATCGCGCGCCATGCCGGCGTCAACGATCGCCCGCTGCTGCGTATCGACTACGGCAGCGCCTACAGCGGCGAGCTGCCCGGTGGGCCGCTGCAGGATAATTTGCTGCTCGATCAGCGCCGTCTGCGTCCCGACTTCAAACACTGGACGGTTGAGCCGCACCACCTCGCCACCAGCAACGCTATCGCCATTGACGAATTTCTCGCGCAAATTCTCGACGCGGACGCGATCCAGCTGACCTATAACGGGCAGGCGGCTATTTCGCTGCATGGCCTGAAAGCGGCGCTGCTGCTGGTGGATGACGTGCAGGGCAGGGTCAACGGCATGAGCGCATGGATAAAACGCGGTTCGCGCGCGCTATGGGATGTGCCGCCTCAGCCGCCGCTGCCGCAGCTGCCCGACATGGGCGCGCCGCCTGCCGCACTGACGCGCGAGGAAACCAGCGGACTGCTCGATTACGGCACCTGGCGGCTTAACAGCGACGCCTGCTCGCTCGACCCGATGCGGCGCGAAGTCAACGTCGCGCCGCTGACCGACAGCAAAGCGCTGCTGATGGTGAGCTGCGAGATGGGCGCCTATAACGTGATCGATCTGGCGTTCGAAGTGACGCGCGCCGCGCCCTATGTCGCACGCGGCATCACCCTGACGCTGCCGTTTACGCCGCCGCGCGGCGAACGCCAGCTGGAGCTGATCAACGCCGACTATGACGCCAGCACCGGCCAGCTTTACACCTTCAGCAAAGGACGCGGGCTGGGCGACTGCGGCTCCGCCACGCGCTGGCGCTTTAACGGCACCGACTTCACGCTGGCGGAATATGCCGAAGAGTCTACCTGCGACGCCTGGCACAGCAGCGACGACTGGCCGACACTGTGGGTCTCCCAGCCGCCGCCCGCGCCCTAGCGAATCGCCTGCACCATCATCGGCGAGCCGTTCTGGTTGCCGACCAGCTCCGCCAGCATATCGTTAACGCCGTCGCTCATGGCGGTAAAGCGCGTTAGCGGCGAGCGGGTGATCACCACAAATACGCCGACGTTATGCTGCGGCACCATCGCCATGTAGGTGATGAAGCCGCCGCCGCCGCCGGTTTTCTGGATAATGCCGGGACGACCGTTTTTCGGCCCCATATAGACCCAGCCCATGCCAATCGCGTCGGCTCTGCCCGGCACGTCCATGCCTTCCACCTTCGCCAGCTGATCGCGACGATAGATGAGCGTCTGCATACGGTCCACCTGCGGCGAACGCGGGCTGATGGCCGAGTCGAGGAACTGCTGCATCCAGCGGCCCATATCGTCCGGCGTCGAATAGACGCCGCCGCTGCCGATAGCGGCCAGCGTGTTATTGCAGGGGCTGGCGCCTTTCTCCGCCACCATCAGCCGATCGCACTGCTCAGGCGAAGGCGTAAAAGTAGTGTCTTTCATGCCGAGCGGGCGGGTAATCAGCTGCTGCAGCAGCGCCGGATAGGGCATGCCGGCGGCGCGCGCCAGCGCATCGCCCAGCAGGTCGTAGCCCAGATTCGAATAGGAAGCGTCGGTGCCAGGCGCGGCTTTCAGCTTCGCGCCGGCCAGCCACTGCCAGCGGTCGCTGCGCGTCGGCCAGACAAACACCGGGCGATGCGGCTTGCCGCCGGGCTGCTCGCGCGGCAGGCCGCTAGTGTGGGTCGAGAGATTAATCAGGCGAATCGGCTGCCCGGCGTAGCTCGGCACGCGCCCGCCCGCCGGTGCATATTTGCTCAGCGGATCGTCAAGGCGAATTTGCCCGCGCTCCGCCATCTTCACCATTACTTCGCTGGTCAGCAGCTTGCTGAGCGAGGCGATGCGGATCAGAGAATCTTTCTGCGGCCGCACGTTATTGCCGGGGCGCGTTTCGCCAAAGCTGGCGAAAACGCGCTGATTGCCGTCGATAGCGACCAGCGCCATGCCGGTGGCGCCGCTGCCGTAAAAAATGTGTTCAGCGTAGCGATCGACGATCTGGGACGAGAGCAGCGGATCGGGCGCGATCTGCGCCTTGCCTGCGAATGGCATCAGCGAAACCATTAAGGCGAGTAAATAGGGCGTACGTTTTTTCAACGGAAAAGCATCCAGCGAGAGGAATAAGGGAAAGATCCTATAGTAATGGGTTTACGCAAGCGGTGAAGGGGGCGAGGAGGATTTTTTTCTGTTTCAGGCTGTGAGAAAGAGAGGCCCCTCCCGCAGAAGAGGAAGGGCCTAAAGCATTACGCTGGCTTGAGTAACGACTCCGCCTGCGCCACGACGTTTTCCACCGTGAAACCGAAGGCAGGGAAGAGTTTGCCTGCCGGCGCGGATTCGCCGAAGGTGGTCATGCCGACGATTTTGCCGTCGATGCCGACATATTTGTACCAGTAGTCGGCGATGCCCGCCTCAACCGCGACGCGCGCGCGCACCGTCGACGGCAGCACCGATTCGCGATAGGCGATATCCTGCTTGTCGAATACGTCGGTGCTCGGCAGCGACACCACGCGCACTTTGTGGCCGTCGGCGGTCAGCTTCTCCGCCGCGCCCAGTGTGATCTCCACTTCGGAACCGGTGGCAATCAGAATGATATCCGGCGTGCCGTCACTGTCCTTCAGCACGTAGCCGCCGCGCGCAATATTTTCGACCTGCGCCGCGCTACGTTCCGGCTGCAGCAGGTTCTGGCGCGACAGGATTAGCGCTGTCGGGCCGTGATGGCGCTCAATCGCGGCTTTCCACGCCACTGCCGTCTCGACCTGGTCGCACGGACGCCAGGTGCTGAAGTTCGGCGTCAGGCGCAGGCTGGCGAGCTGTTCGACCGGCTGGTGCGTCGGGCCGTCTTCGCCCAGGCCGATAGAGTCATGGGTATAGACCATGATCTGACGCGCTTTCATTAGCGCCGCCATACGCGCGGCGTTGCGTGCATACTCCACGAACATCAGGAAGGTGGCGGTGTAGGGCACGAAGCCGCCGTGATGGGCGATGCCGTTGGCGATGGCGGTCATACCGAACTCGCGCACGCCGTAGTGAATATAGTTGCCCGCCGGATCTTCTTTAATCGGCTTCGAGCCTGACCAGATAGTAAGGTTGCTCGGCGCGAGGTCCGCCGATCCGCCCAGCAGCTCCGGCAGCAGCGAGCCAAGGTGCTCCAGCGTATTTTGCGACGCCTTACGGCTGGCGATCTTCTGCGGATTGGCCTGCAGGTCGGTGATGAACTTGTGGGTCTCGCTCTCCCACGTCGACGGCATTTCGCCGTTCATGCGGCGCTGGTACTCCTCAGCCAGCTCCGGATGCGCCTGCTTATAGGCCGCCAGCTTGTCGTTCCAGGCGCGCTCGCGCTCGGCGCCCGCCTCTTTGGCGTCCCACTGCTGATAGATCTCCTGCGGGATTTCAAAGGGTGCAGAGGTCCAGCCCAGCTCTTTACGCGCCAGCGCCACTTCCGCGTCGCCCAGCGCCGCGCCGTGCGATTCCTCTTTACCGGCTTTGTTCGGCGAACCGAAACCGATAACGGTGCGGCAGATAATCAGCGACGGCTTGTCGGTGACGCTCTGCGCCTCTTTAATCGCGCGGCTCACCGCCTCGGCGTCGTGGCCGTCGATCTCGCCGACGACGTGCCAGTTGTAGGCTTCGAAACGCTTATGGGTATCGTCGGTAAACCAGCCTTCGGTTTCGCCGTCGATAGAGATGCCGTTATGATCATAGAAGCCGATCAGCTTGCCGAGGCCGAGCGTGCCCGCCAGCGAGCAGACTTCGTGGGAGATCCCCTCCATCAGGCAGCCGTCGCCCATAAACACATAGGTAAAGTGGTCGACGATATCGTGACCCGGACGGTTGAACTGCGCGCCCAGCGTGCGCTCGGCGATCGCCAGACCCACGGCGTTGGCCAGCCCCTGGCCCAGCGGGCCGGTGGTGGTTTCGACGCCCGGCGTGTAGCCGATTTCCGGGTGACCCGGCGTTTTAGAGTGCAGCTGACGGAAGTTCTTCAGCTCTTCCATCGGCAGATCGTAGCCGGTGAGGTGCAGCAGGCTATAGAGCAGCATCGAGCCGTGGCCGTTGGAAAGAATAAAACGGTCTCGGTCGGCCCATGCGGGGTTAGTCGGGTTATGTTTCAGGTAGTCGCGCCACAGCACTTCGGCGATGTCCGCCATGCCCATCGGCATGCCCGGGTGACCTGAGTTCGCTTTTTGTACCGCATCCATACTTAACGCACGAATCGCGTTCGCCAGCTCTCTGCGTGATGACATAGGGTTCTCCCTTCGTTGAGCAGAAGTGCGGGCGGCAAAACCGCCCGACAAAATTAACAGGCAAAAACTACAGGCGCGCGGCCAGCACGTCTTCGAGTTTCTGCTGATCGACGGCAAACTGACGGATGCCGTCGGAAAGTTTTTCGACCGCCATCGGATCCTGGTTGTGCTCCCAGCGGAACTCCGCTTCAGAGAGCGATGCAGGCTGGTGGAAACCTTCGGTCGACGGTTCCAGCTTGCGCTCAACTGGCGCGTCGCTGTTCTGCAGCTCTTCCAGCAGGTTCGGAGAGATAGTCAGGCGGTCGCAGCCCGCCAGCGCGATAATCTGCTCTACTTTACGGAAGCTCGCACCCATGATGATGGTGCTGTAACGGTGCTTTTTGTAGTAGTCGTAGATGCGACGCACCGATTTCACGCCCGGATCTTCGTCGACCACATACGGGTCGAGCGGCTTGCGGCTGTTGTACCAGTCGTAGATACGGCCGACGAACGGCGAAATCAGGAAGACGCCCGCTTCGGCGCAGGCGCGTGCCTGGGCGAAGGAGAAGAGCAGCGTCAGGTTGCAGTGGATGCCGTTTTTCTCCAGCTCCTCGGCCGCCTTGATGCCTTCCCAGGTAGACGCCAGCTTGATCAGAATGCGCGAGCGGTCGATGCCGTGCTCTTCATACAGGCGAACCAGTTTTTCCGCTTTGGTCACGCACATGCCACGATCGAAAGAGAGGCGCGCATCTACTTCGGTCGAAACACGGCCCGGTACGCTTTTCAGGATTTCCATACCGAGGTTAATGGCGACTTTATCGCTGGCGTTGATAATCTGCGTCTCTTTGCTGCCGCCCTGCTTTTTCGCATAGTCGATAGCGTCGTCGATCAGGTGCTTGTAGCCTTCGAGGCCGGCAGCTTTCAGGATCAGAGAAGGATTGGTGGTCGCGTCTTCAGGATGGTAGTTGCGAATGGATTCGATATCGCCGCTGTCCGCCACGACGGTAGTAAACTGTTTTAATGCCTCTAGCTGGTTCATCTTTTAACTCCTTGATGAGCAATTCTTTATTGCGAATGATTTCACCCTGCAACACAGTGCATCAGGCGTTCGATGATGAAAATACTCTTTTTCTGATTATTGCGATGGGTTGAACTCATCGGGGCCCCGCACGGCGAAAACAGCGTGACGTCAAACAGGGAGAGCGTGCTGCAACATCCTGTCAGCGAGCCGGGGGGCGAAAATCGCGCATCACAAAGGTTAGCAGAACTGACAGGTTCTGCCGGATGAACCGCACTTTCCGCCCGGTCAGGTGTTTTAGCGGCAGGCGTTTTGCGCCGTCTGTTCGTAAAAGCCGATCTTTTCCACTTTTTCCGTCGATCCGCCGCCTTCAAACTCCGACGCCAGCCAGGCGTTGACGATCGATTTCGCCAGTTCTGGCCCGACGACGCGCGCGCCCAGCGTCATTACCTGCGCATTGTTGCTTTTGCGCGCGCGTTCGGCGGAGTAGGTGTCGTGGCACTGCGCCGCGCGAATGCCCGGCACCTTGTTGGCGACGATCGCCATACCGATACCGGTGCCGCACACCAGAATGCCGCGGGCGAACTTGCCGTCGCTGATGGCGTTCGCCAGGCTCCAGGCGATATCGGGATAAATTGGCAGGTCCTGGCGCGCGTCGTTGCTGTAATCCACCACTTCGTAGTGCAGCGATTCAAGGTGGCGTTTGATCAGGTTTTTCAGTTCCAGCGCCGCGTCATCGGCGCCAATCGCAATGGTGCTCATCCGGTTCTCTCCAGGTATTTAACAGGGCCCGCAAGCCGGGCAGAAAGTGATGCTCGATTTCAGCCTGCCACACTTATGTTCATATGTTCAAGTTTGTTTCATTTGTTTTTGGCGGCTCAGGCGAGGGCGACGCGCCGTTAACCGCTGTAAAACGGCACCTTATCGGGCATTTTTCTTAAATGTTGTGGAAAAACGTTTCATTTGAGAGCGATCACATTTTTGCAAACTGCGCTTGAGAGATGTTCATTTAATCGTTTAGTGTTCATTTGTTCAGGCAGGCAGCAACAATAAGATCCTTCGAGGTGACCGCCATGACACTTACCGACCCGACTGCGCGCCCTGCGGCGCGCTTACCAGGAAACCAGCGCGCTTCGTCGCGCTGTGGAGGCGTAACATGACGCAACAGACGCAGGCGCAGATCGAACAGTCCACCATTCGCAAAATCTCCTGGCGACTGGTGCCGTTCGTGGCGCTGATGTTCTTTATCAACTTTCTCGACCGTACTGCCATTTCCTTCGCCGGGCCGAACGGCATGACGCAGGATCTGGGGCTGAGCGCCGCGCAGTTTGGGCTCGCCTCGGGCATCTTTTTTATTGGCTATATCCTGCTGGAGGTGCCGAGCAATCTTGCGCTGCACCGCTTCGGCGCGCGTAAATGGCTGGCGCGCATTATGGTGAGCTGGGGCGTGGTGTCGCTGCTGTTCGCCTGGGTAAGCAGCGTCGAGGGCCTTTATACGCTGCGCCTGCTGCTTGGCATTGCGGAGGCGGGCTTCTTTCCCGGCGCGATCCTCTATCTCAGCCTGTGGGTGCCAGCACGCCATCGCAGCAAAATCCTTTCGCTGTTCTACCTGGCCCAGCCGCTGACCGTGGTATTCGGCGCGCCGCTGGCGGCAGGCATGATCGAGCAGCACGGCCTGTTTGGCATGGAGGGCTGGCGTCTGATGTTTATCGGCGTATCGGTGCCCGCCATCCTGATCGGCGTTGTGACGTTATTTTGGCTGGTGGATGCGCCGCGCGACGCGCGCTGGCTTACTGGCGAAGAGGAACAGTGGCTGACGCGCGAGCTGGAGAGCGAGCACGCCGCCAAGCAAAACGCGCATCCTGGCGTGCGCACCGTGCTGGGCAACGGCCGCGTCTGGCTGCTCTGCCTGATCTACTTCGGCTTTATCTATGGCCTTTACGCGCTCGCCTTTTTCCTGCCGACCATCATCGGCGGCTTTCAGCAGCAGTTCGGCACCACCTTTAACGTGATGCAAAAAGGGCTGATCACCGGCGCGCCCTATCTGGTGGCGGCCGTAGTGATGTTTTTCTGGTCGCGTGACGCCTCGCGCCGCGGCTGTAAAACCTGGCATATCGCGCTGCCTGCGCTAGCGGGCGGCATCAGCGTGCCGCTGGCGCTCTATATGAACTCGCCGCTCAGCACCATGCTGGTTATCGCCGTTACCGCCAGCTCTATCTTTGCCGCGCTGCCCAACTTCTGGACCCTGCCGACGCAGTTTCTCTCCGGCGCCTCGGCCGCCGCCGCCATCGCCCTGATCAATACGCTCGGCAACGTGGCGGGCTTTTCGGCGGGCTACATCACCGGCGCGCTGCACGACGCCACGCAAAGTTACACGCTGCCGATGATGGTGGTGGGCGGCTTTATGCTGCTGTCAGCCCTGCTGATGCTGCTGCTGAACCGCCGCCGCGCTGAACCGCTGGCCTCCTCACTTGCTCAGGAGCATTAATCATGACGTATCTCTATAACCAGCCCTCTGCCTTTGCGGCGGAGCTGATCGAAGGTTTTGTCGCGGCCAACGCGGATAAAGTCCGTCAGGTGCCCGGCGGCGTGGTGCGCAGCACGCGCAGCCAGCCCGGCACGGTGGCGGTGGTGGTGGGCGGCGGCTCTGGCCACTATCCTGCTTTCGCCGGACTGGTAGGCCAGGGCATGGCGCACGGCGCCGCCATGGGCAATCTGTTCGCTTCGCCCTCGGCGCAGCAAATCGTTAACGTGGCGCGCGCGGCGCACAACGGCGGCGGCGTGCTGCTCACCTTTGGCAACTACGCCGGTGACGTGCTGCATTTCGGTCAGGCGTGCGAGCGTCTGAGGGCCGAAGGCATCGCCTGCGAAGTGGTGACGGTCACCGACGATATCTCCAGCGCCAGTCTGGAAGAGATTGAAAAGCGCCGCGGCGTCGCAGGCGATTTAACCGTATTCAAAGTCGCCAGCGCCGCGGCCGAAGCGGGCCACAGTCTGGCGCAGGTGGCCGCGCTGGCGCGTCATGCCAACCAGCGCACGCGTTCTTTTGGCGTCGCATTTTCCGGCTGTACCTTGCCTGGGGCGACGCAGCCGCTGTTCCGCATCGACGCCGGACGCATGGCGCTCGGCATGGGTATTCACGGCGAGCCAGGCATCAGCGAAAGCGACGTGCCGCGCGCCGACGTGCTGGCGGAAATTTTCGTCGACAACCTGCTGAGCGAGTTGCCGCCGGGCGTCAAACTGCAGCCAGGCACGCGCGTGGCGGCGATCCTCAACGGGCTAGGATCGGTGAAATATGAAGAGCTGTTCGTGGTCTATCGCCGCGTGGCGCAGCTGCTGCGCGAACAGCAGCTGGAGATTGTCGAGCCCGAAGTGGGCGAATTCGTCACCAGCTTCAATATGGCAGGCGCATCGCTGACGCTGATGTGGCTGGATGAGGCGCTGGAAGAGTGCTGGCGCGCGCCGGCCAACGCACCGGCCTTTCGCAAAGGCAGCGTGATCGTCGCCGAACCGCTGGAGGCCAGCGAGTGTCAGCAGGCGACGCAGAACGCCATCCCCGCCGCCAGCGTCGCGTCGCAGCAGAGCGCGCAGCGCGTGCTGGCGATACTCGACGCCATTGCTGCCGTGATACAGCGCAATGCTGAACAGCTGGGGCGCATCGACGCCGTTGCCGGCGACGGTGATCACGGCATCGGCATGGAGCGCGGCGTGCTGGGCGCGCTGGCGCAGGCGCGTGACGCTGCGGCGCAGGGCGCGGGGGCGGGCACGCTGCTGTGTCAGGCCGCCGAAGCCTGGGCAGATAAGGCGGGCGGCACCTCGGGCGCGCTGTGGGGCGTGGCGCTGACCGCCATCGGCACCGCGCTCGGCGACGAAAGCAAACCCGACGCGCAGCGCGTCGCCGAAGGGGTGAAACAGGCCAAAGAGGGGATTATGCACTTTGGCAAAGCCCAACCCGGCGACAAAACCATGGTCGATGTGCTGGTGCCGTTCAGCGACAGCCTGAGCGCGGCGGTCGCGCGCGGGGAGGCGCTGCCTGACGCCTGGCAGCTGGCGGCGGAAACAGCGCAGGCCGCCGCGCAGGCTACCGCACAGCTGCTGCCGAAGATGGGCCGCGCCCGTCCGCTGGCGGAGAAAAGCCTGGGCACGCCGGACGCCGGCACGGTGTCGCTGGCGCTGATTGTCGCCACGGTGGCAGAGCGTCTGCGCGCAATCCAGCCGCAGGGAGCCTCGGTATGACGCAGCCCGCTATCTGGCTGGGAACCAGCCTGAAAATGTATTTCAGCTACGCGCAGACGCTGGCATGGTGCCGTGCGGTCGCGCAGATTGCGCGCCAGCATCCTGCGGTGCGCGACGGGCGCGTCGGCCTGTTTGTACTGCCCGCTTTTCCGACGCTGCCGGCGGTAAAAGCGCTGTTTGCCGATACGCCGGTGCGCGTCGGCGCGCAAAATATCGCGCCCGCCGCCAGCGGCGCCTGGACCGGCGAGGTGAGCGCCAGCATGGTGCAGGAGCTGGGCGGAACGCTGGCGGAGATTGGCCATGCGGAACGCCGACGTCACTTTGCGGAAAGCGATGCGCAGATCTCTGCAAAAGTCGCGCTGGCGTTGCAGTCCCAGCTGACGCCTGTGTTGTGCATCGGCGAGGCGCAGCAGGATACGCCCGACGCGGCGGCAGAGGCGTGCGCCATCCAGCTCAGGCGCGCGCTGGCCGAGGCGCAGTCGCTGCACGGTAGCCTGCTGCTCGCCTACGAGCCGCAGTGGGCGATCGGCGCGCCGCAGCCCGCGCCGGAAGGCCATATTCGCGCGGTGTGCCGCGCCTTGCGCCAGCAGCCGCTGCCGCCAGGCATCACGCTGCAGGTGATCTACGGCGGCAGCGCCGGCCCTGGCCTGCTGAGCCGGCTGGAAGAGAGCGTCGACGGCCTGTTTCTCGGCCGCTTCGCCCACGATCCCGCCGCGCTGGCGCAGATAGTTGATGAAGCCGACGCGCTGCTGGCGAGGGAGAGCGTATGAGCCGGATTGGATTAAGCACCTACGCCTTTTTCTGGCGCCTGTCGGATCGCGCGCCACAGCCGCTGACGCTGGCGCAAATGCTGCAGCAGACCGCCGACCTCGACGTGCCGGTGTTTCAGATTTGCGACTACCCGGCGATTGAAAGCTGGAGCGACGCGCAATTGTGTGCCCTGAAGCAGCAGGCCGACGCCCTCGGCATCACGCTGGAGCTGGGCACGCGCGGCCTCGCCACTGACCATCTGCAGCGCTATCTGCATATGGCGTCGCTGCTGGAGGCGAAAGTCATCCGCTCGATGTGTTTTACCGCCAGCCATCGTCCGTCGCCTGCCGAGGCGCAGCAGCTTATCGCCGATGTGCTGCCCGCTTTCGAACGTCAGCAGGTCAAACTCTGCCTTGAAACCTATGAGCAAATCTCCAGCGCCGATCTGATGGCGCTGATCGATCTTTTCCCTTCGCCCTGGCTGGCGGTCTGTCTCGATCCGGCCAACTGCGTGGCGGGACTGGAGCTGCCGCAGCAGGTCATCGCCAACACCGCCGCGCGCGTCGGCAATCTGCACATCAAAGATTTCGCCTTTTCGCGCCGCGACGGCTGGGTCGGCTTTACCCTGGCGGGCGTGCCGCTCGGCGAAGGGCTGCTGGATTACGACGCGCTGATTGCCAGCGTGCGGCCAGCCGAAAAAGGCATTAACCAGATTATCGAGCACTGGCTGCCGTGGCAGGAGAGCGCAGAGCGCACCTGCAAACTGGAAGCGCAGTGGACGCAGCGCTGTGTCGAATTCTTACGTCGTAAACAAGATCAGGAGTAACACCATGAGCAATCAACTGAAAACCATTACTGTTATCGGCGCAGGCGGCAAAATGGGCATGCGCATCTCTGCCAACCTGCAGCGCAGCGACTATCAGGTCTTCTACTGCGAAAACTCGCCGCAGGCGCAGGCGCAGATCGGCGCGCAGGGCCGCGAAATTTCTGATGCGCAGTCGGTGGTGCCGCTGAGCGACGTGGTCATTCTGGCGGTGCCGGATATTGTCCTGGGCAAGGTCTCAGAAACGGTGGTCCCGCAGATGAAGCCCGGCGCCGTGCTGCTGACGCTCGATCCAGCGGCGGCCTACGCCAACCTGATCGCCCAGCGTGACGATATCGAGTATGCGGTGGCGCACCCCTGCCATCCGTCGGTATTCCTGCAGCGCTACACCAAAGAGGAGCATGAGGATGCCTTTGGCGGCGTGGCGGCGATCCAGCATATCGCGGCGGCGTGGGAGAACGGCAGCGACGCGCAGAGGGCGGAGCTGGCGAAGGTGATCAACGTGATGTATGGCCCGGTGGATCAGGTGCACTGGGTGACGGTGACGCAGCTTGCCTATCTGGAGCCGACGCTGGTGGAAACCGTCGCCTGCATGGTCGGCGCCTTTATGAAAGAGGCGCTGGACGAGACGGTGAAACATAGCGGCGTGCCGGAAGAGGCGGCGAAAGCGATGCTTTACGGCCATATCCAAATCGCGCTGGCGGTCGCCTTCCGCGCCACCAACCCCTTCTCGGACGCCTGCATGATCGCCATGGAGTATGGACGCGAGAAGATCGTCAAGCCGGACTGGAAGCAGATCTTCGATCAAAAAGAGCTGGATATCGTGATTGCGCGCATGCTGAAAATTGACGCCATCCGCCGCTGATCTGTGACGACGAAAGCGGCTCACGGGCGCTTGCCTGGCTAAGTGAGCCGCATCAGTGTTATAAATCCCGGCAGTTAACGGCAACGCTCAATCAGGTCACGATGGAAAAACATACCCTCGCTCCGGACACGGAACTGCTGACGGAAATCGCCGTCGCTTACTATCAGGATGAGATCACACAGGAAGAGATCGCGCGCAAGTTCGGCATCTCGCGCATCAAAGTCGGACGACTGCTGAAACGGGCGAAAGAAGAGGGCATTGTCGAGATCAATGTTCGCTACCATCCGGTATTCAGCACCCGACTGGAGCAGCAGCTGCTGGATCGCTTTCCGCAGCTGCAGCGCGCGCTGATCGCGCTTGATCAGCAGGATGGCGACGAGCAGCGTCGTCAGGTAGCGGCGCTGGTCTCGGCGCATCTGGCGCAAAATCTCAAAGAGAACACCGTGGTGGCGGTAGGCCAGGGTCGCAACGTCGCGGCGGTGGCCGATCATCCCGGCGCGGTGCCGCTGCGCAACTGTCACTTTATCTGCGGTATCGGCGGCACCCATCGCCCGGGCGACGCCATCAACGCCGATCATATCAGCCGTCGGCTGGCGAAAAAGTTCGGCGGCTTTAGCGAAACGCTCTATGCGCCCGCCTATGTGGAAAACCGTGCGCTGAAAGAGGCGTTTATGCAGAACGGCACCATTAAAGAGACGCTGGATCGCGCGCGCAAAGCGGATATCGCGCTGGTGGGCATCGGCGATATGAATGAAAACAGCTATATGGTCAAACTCGGCTGGTTTACGCCGCATGAAATTATCGACGCCAGCGTCAATCAGGGCGTCACCGGCGACGTGGCGGGCTACGACTTTTTCAACGCTCAGGGCCAGCACGTGGACACGGTGATGAACGATCGCGTCATCGGTCTGAGCATCGACGAGCTGCGTAAAATTCCCTGCGTTATCGCCATCGCTGCGGAAAACACCAAAGCGATGGCGCTGCTCGGCGCGCTGCGCACCGGCGCTATCGATATCGTCGCCACCTCGGCGCAGAACATCCGCACCATCCTCAGTATGACGCAGTAGCGTGCAAAACGGTGTCGCCAGCGGCACCGAACTGCCTTATCGCGATCGCTCCGAGGTTTTCCCTGTCGTCAGCCTTTTATACTGCCAGCGCACCGAAGCTGAAAAAGGAACCGACAATGGACGACCAACTCAAGCAGAGCGCACTGGATTTTCATCAGTTTCCCACCCCGGGCAAAATCCAGGTTTCCCCCACCAAACCTCTCGCCACCCAGCGCGATCTGGCGCTGGCCTATTCTCCCGGCGTCGCGGCGCCCTGTCTGGAAATTGCGCAGGATCCGCTGGCGGCGCATAAATACACCGCGCGCGGCAATCTGGTGGCGGTGATCTCCAACGGCACCGCGGTGCTGGGGCTCGGCAATATCGGCGCGCTGGCGGGCAAGCCGGTGATGGAGGGCAAGGGAGTGCTGTTCAAGAAGTTCGCCGGCATCGACGTCTTCGATATCGAGATCGACGAGCAGGATCCCGACCGGCTAATCGACGTTATCGCCGCACTGGAGCCCACTTTTGGCGGTATCAACCTGGAGGATATCAAAGCGCCAGAGTGCTTCTATATCGAGCAGCAGCTGCGCCAGCGCATGAAGATCCCGGTATTTCACGACGACCAGCACGGCACGGCGATTATCTGCACCGCCGCAGTGCTCAACGGGCTGCGTATTGTCGAGAAAGCGATTGGCGAGGTGCGGCTGGTGGTTTCTGGCGCGGGCGCCTCGGCTATCGCCTGCCTGAACCTGCTGGTGGCGCTCGGCATGCAGAAGCGCAACATCGTGGTATGCGATTCGAAAGGGGTAATCTACCGCGATCGCGAAGCGGATATGACGCCCACCAAGTCCGCCTACGCCATCGAAGATAACGGTGCGCGCAGGCTGGAAGAGGTGATTGAAAACGCCGATATCTTTCTCGGCTGCTCGGGGCCGCGCGTGCTGACGCCGGAAATGGTGCAAAAGATGGCGCGCGATCCGCTCATCCTGGCGCTGGCCAACCCTGAGCCGGAAATTATGCCGCCGCTGGCGAAGGCGGTGCGCCCCGACGCCATCATCTGCACCGGCCGCTCCGACTTCCCTAATCAGGTCAACAACGTGCTCTGCTTCCCGTTTATTTTTCGCGGCGCGCTCGACGTCGGGGCGACTACTATCAACGAAGAGATGAAGCTGGCGGCGGTGCACGCCATCGCCGCGCTGGCGCAGGCGGAGCAGAGCGATGTGGTCGCTTCCGCCTATGACGACCAGGATCTTAGCTTCGGACCGGACTATCTGATACCTAAACCTTTCGATCCGCGCTTGATCGTGCAGATCGCGCCGGCGGTGGCGCGCGCCGCGATGGAGTCGGGCGTGGCGACCCGGCCCGTTGAGGATTTCGACGCCTACCGCGAGAAGCTGACCGAATTCGTCTATAAAACCAACCTGTTTATGAAGCCGATCTTCTCCCAGGCGCGCAAGGCGCCAAAGCGCGTGGTGCTGGCGGAAGGCGAGGAGGTGCGGGTGCTGCACGCCACGCAGGAGCTGGTGACGCTCGGTCTGGCGCGCCCGATCCTGATAGGGCGTCCCAATGTCATCGCGATGCGTTTGCAGAAGCAGGGGCTGAAGATCGAGGCGGGCAAAGATTTCGACGTGGTCAACAACGAATCGGATCCGCGCTTCAAGGCGTACTGGAACGAATATTATCAGATGATGAAGCGGCGCGGCGTGACGCCCGAGCAGGCGCAGCGCGCGGTGATCGGCAATCCGACGCTAATCGGCGCCATCATGGTGCATCGCGGCGAAGCGGACGCGCTGATCTGCGGCACTGTCGGCGACTACCATGAGCACTATGACGTGGTGGAGAAAGTGTTCGGCCTGCGCGACGACGTTAAGGTCGCGGGCGCGATGAACGCGCTGCTATTGCCCAGCGGCAATACTTTTATTACCGACACCTACGTCAACGAAGATCCTACGGCGGAACAGCTGGCCGATCTGACGCTGCTGGCGGCGGAAACGGTGCGGCGTTTCGGCATCGAGCCGCGCGTCGCGCTGCTGTCACACTCCAGCTTCGGCACCTCGAACGCGCCAGGCGCGCGCAAGATGCGCGAGGCGCTGGCGATTATTCAGCGCCGCGCACCGGATCTGGAAGTGGATGGCGAAATGCACGGCGACGCGGCGCTGGTCGAGAGCGTCCGCCGCGAGCTGATGCCTGACAGCCCGCTGAAAGGGGCGGCGAACCTGCTGATCATGCCCAATGTAGAAGCGGCGCGCATTAGTTACAACCTACTACGCGTCTCCAGTTCGGAAGGCGTCACCGTTGGCCCGGTGCTGATGGGCATCAGCAAGCCGGTGCATGTGCTGACGCGCATCGCGTCGGTCAGGCGCATTGTGAATATGGTGGCGCTGGCGGTGGTCGAGGCGCAAACCGCGCCGTTATAGCCAGTCGCGCACCAGTAAAAAGTCGCGCGTCAGCGCGGCTTCCGGCGAGTCGGGCGCGGGCTGGTAGTCATACTCCCAGCGCACCAGCGGCGGCATCGACATCAGGATGGATTCGGTGCGGCCGCCGGTCTGCAGGCCAAACAGGGTGCCGCGATCCCACACCAGGTTGAACTCGACGTAGCGTCCGCGGCGATAGAGCTGAAACTGACGCTCGCGCTCGCCCCAGGGCAGCGCTTTGCGACGCTCGACGATCGGCAGATAGCCGTCGAGGAAGCCGTTTCCTACCGCCTGCATAAAGGCGAAGCTGGTGTCGAAGTCCGGCGCGTTGAGATCGTCGAAGAAGAGGCCGCCGATGCCGCGCTGCTCGTCGCGGTGCTTCAGATAGAAGTAGTCGTCGCACCATTTTTTATAGCGCGGATAGACCTCGTCGCCGAACGGCTGGCAGAGATCGAAGGCGGTCTGATGCCAGTGCACCGCATCCTCCTCGAAGCCGTAGTAGGGCGTCAGATCGAAACCGCCGCCGAACCACCACACCGGATCGGCGCCCGGCTTTTCGGCGATAAAAAAGCGCACGTTGGCGTGACTGGTCGGCACATAGGGATTGTGCGGATGGATCACCAGCGACACGCCCATCGCCTCGAAGCTGCGCCCCGCCAGCTCGGGACGGTGCGCCGTCGCCGACGCGGGCATTTGATCGCCGTGCACGTGGGAAAAGTTAACGCCTGCCTGCTCAAACACCGCGCCGTCGCGCAGCACGCGGCTACGTCCGCCGCCGCCGCCCGGACGCTGCCAGCTGTCTTCGATAAACTGCGCGCCGCCGTCAGCTGCCGCCAGTTGATTACAGATTGTCTCCTGCAGGTTCAGCAGAAAGGCTTTAACGCGGGAAATATCGGGCATGGCTTCGGACTCATTGCAAAAAAGTGGCGCGATTATACCTGACCATTGCGGCGATCGTACTCATCAAAGTAGCGCGTAATGCCGTCGGCGATTGCCGTAGCGATTTTACGGCGAAAAGCGTCGGTGCCGAGCAACTGCTCTTCGCGCGGATTGGTAATGAAGGAGGTCTCCACCAGCACGGACGGAATCGACGGCGATTTCAGCACGGCGAACGCCGCCTGTTCGGTGTGTTCGCTGTGCAGTCGATGCACCGGGCGGATCTGATCCAGCACATGTTTGCCCAGCGTCAGGCTGTTGCGGATGGTATCGGTCTGCACCAGGTCGAACAGAATCTGATTAAGGTAGTGATCCTGCTCCTCGACTTTTGCGCCGCCCACTTTATCCGCCGCATTCTCTTTATCGGAGAGATAGCGCGCCATGGCGCTGCTGGCGCCGCGATTCGAGAGGGCGAACACCGAGGCGCCGCTGGCTTCCGGGCTGGTAAAGCCGTCGGCGTGAATCGACATAAACAGGTTCGCGCCGTGCTGGTGGGCGATCTCGACGCGCTGGTAGAGCGGAATAAAGTGGTCGCTGTCGCGCGTCAGCCGTACTTCGATGCGCGGATGCGCCTGCAGCAGCGCGCGCACCTGATTCGCAATCGCCAGCACGATATGTTTCTCTTCCGATCCTTCGCTGCCGACGGCGCCGGAATCGATGCCGCCGTGGCCGGGATCGATCATCACGATGCGTTTGCCGTTTTTCTGTGGCGGCGCAGGCTGCGCGTGACGCGGACTTGCGCGCAGCGGCGCGTTCTCCTCTTTCGCCTGAATCGCGCGTGGGGAGAGCACGGCCAGCGCCAGGCCGGAGAGCAGCAGCTGGCGGCGGTTGGTAAGACGCTTGAGCAGAGAGAGTGTGGGCATGGGCTGGTCCATTAGCAAATTATATGCAGAGTGTTATATCGTAACATTTTGTTCGCCGCGAGGACGGAACCCTTTCAGCTCTTTACTTTGTATGTCAGGTTGCTAACAGAAAAATTGCCGGTTTTTGTTCCAGGCTGCGCTAACCGGGCTTGCACGCAGCGGCGAATGCGTGATAATCAGCGAATTGTGCTTATTTGCAAGGTAAAGAAGATGGAAATCCGCGCCTTCCGCCAGGAAGATTTTGAAGAGGTGATCACGCTCTGGGAGCGTTGCGATTTGTTACGTCCGTGGAACGATCCGGAGCTGGATATCGAACGCAAGATGAACCATGACGCGGACCTCTTTCTGGTTGCGGAAGTCGGCGGCGAAGTGGTCGGCACGCTGATGGGCGGCTACGACGGCCATCGCGGCTCCGCTTACTATCTGGCGGTGCATCCCGACTACCAGGGCCGCGGCTTCGCCAACGCGCTGATGAACCGTCTGGAGAAAAAGCTGATCGCGCGCGGCTGTCCCAAGATCAATCTGATGGTACGCGAAGAGAACGATCAGGTAGTGGCGTTCTACGAGAAGCTGGAGTACGAACCGGTGGATTCGGTGCTGCTCGGCAAGCGGCTGATTGAAGACCGGGAGTATTGATGCGGTGAAATATTTGCCGGATGAATATGATGCGAAAGGGCAGCTGCGGCTGCCGTTTCTTTTTTGGCTGACGCTGCTGCTGGCGCGCACCTGGATCCTGCTGGTGATGGCGGGCGCCTCGCGCCAGCAGGGCAGCGATCTGCTGGGACTGTTCTATCCCGATCGCCAGGCGTTCTGGCTCGGACTGGCGCTCGGCGCGCCCGCGCTGATCGGCCTGCTGCTGACCGGCTATCGCGCGCGCTGGCCGCGGCTGTGGCGGGCGTGGCGCTGGGTGCTGGCGCTGTCGCTGGCGGTCAATCTGGCGTGGCAGGGCGTGACGTTCGCGTCTGGCGATCTGCTCGCCTCGCCCTGGCCGCTACTGCTGACGCTGTTCGACGGTCTGGCGCTGCTGTGGCTGCTGGTCAACGTCAGGCTGCGCGACTGCTTTCTGCCGGAACATCAGCTGGCGGAATAAACTTTTTTGCCGCTGGCGACTCCAATGAGTTCTGCCGTTTGGCACAGTGTTAACAGGAGTTTTCATGAAAGCTTTACCCATTTCGCTGCTGGTTGCCGCCGCGTTGCTAAGCGGCTGCGCCAGTTCGGGTTCCGGTTCCGCCTCTGATTCCGATGTAAGCTGGTATAACCCGCTGAGCTACCACTGGTCGTCGGCGCTGCCGTGGAACTGGTTTGGTTCATCGCTGACCGCAACCGAACAGGGCGTTGGCGTCGTCGGCAGCACCACTGCAATGAGCGAAGGCGCCATCAGCGACGGCCTGAAAGGCAACTACAAGCTGCGTCAGGGCATGCGTAGCGAAAACGGCGACGTTATCGCGTTCTGGCAGGCGCTGGACGACGGCAAAGTGAAGCTGCAGATCAGCGGATCCAGCAGCGTAGAGCGTATTGAGGTGATGGACAGCGACATTGCCGCGCAGGACGGCGCGAAAATCGGCGACGCCTTTAGCGACAGGTTCAGCAAGGCTTTTAATAACTGCAAGCTGGCGGGCGGAGCGGGCAGCCACGACGTCGAGTGCCGCGCGCCGGGCAGCCAGCATCTCTCCTACGTTTACAGCGGCGACTGGCACGGCCCGGACGGTCTGATGCCGTCGGACGACGTATTGAAAAGCTGGAAGCTAAGCAAAATTATCTGGCAGCGTTAACGCCTTGAGCGTCAGCGCCATTCCCGCCTGACGCATAAACTCTTGCGCCCGCTTATGCCATTTTCGACTTTGAAATCATCAAACGATATATAAAACCGCTACAGCTTTTCATGGGGTTATAAATACACTGGGCGAACGGCTGGCATAAGCCGGATCTCTTGTTTTCTCAGGGTGCCCCATGACCAAAAGAACGATGAAAAATATCGTTGGCGGTATCGCCTTGTCGCTTAGCCTGGCGGGCGCGGCCAGCGCCACCGAACTGCTCAACAGCTCGTACGACGTCGCGCGCGAGCTGTTTGTCGCCCTGAATGCGCCGTTCGAAAAACAGTGGGATGCCAGCCATCCCGATGACAAACTCACTATCAAGATGTCGCATGCCGGCTCGTCAAAGCAGGCGCTGGCGATCCTGCAGGGGCTGCGCGCCGACGTGGTCACCTATAACCAGGTCACCGACGTGCAGGTGCTGCATGATAAAGGCAATCTGGTGGCAGCCGACTGGCAAAGCCGCCTGCCAAACAACAGTTCGCCGTTTTACTCCACCATGGCGTTTCTGGTGCGCAAGGGCAATCCAAAGCAGATTCACGACTGGGCCGATCTTGGCCGCGACGGCGTGAAGCTGGTCTTTCCCAATCCGAAAACCTCCGGCAACGGCCGCTACACCTGGCTGGCGGCCTGGGGCGCCACCAGTAAAGCTAATGGCGGAGACGAGGCGAAAACCCGCGCCTTTATGGCGCAGTTTCTTAAGAACGTCGAGGTGTTCGATACCGGCGGGCGCGGCGCAACCACCACTTTCGCCGAGCGCGGCCTGGGCGACGTGCTGATCAGCTTTGAATCGGAAGTGAACAATATCCGTAACCAGTACGGCAAAGACGAGTATGAAGTCGTGGTGCCGAAAACGGATATTCTCGCCGAGTTTCCGGTAGTCTGGGTCGATAAAAACGTCGAGCACAATCACACTGCGGACGCGGCGAAAGCCTATCTCAACTATCTCTATACGCCGCAGGCGCAGCAAATTGTGACCGATTTCTATTACCGCGTGAACAACCCGCAACTGATAGGTGAGCATAAAGATCGCTTCCCGCAGACGCAGCTGTTCCGCGTGGAAGATCAGTTCGGCGGCTGGGATAAGGCGATGAAAACCCACTTCGCCAGCGGCGGCGAGCTGGATCAACTGTTATCAGCGGGGCGTGGATAATGTTTGCCTTAGGTCAGAAACGCGTCCTGCCTGGCTTCGGCCTGAGTCTGGGCACCAGCCTGCTGTTTACCTGTTTGATTCTGCTATTGCCGATCAGCGCGCTGCTGATGCAGCTGTCGCAGATGACGCTGGCGCAGTACTGGCAGGTGATCAGCAATCCGCAGATGGTGGCGGCCTATAAGGTGACGCTGCTGTCGGCGGCCGTCGCCTCGCTGTTCAATGCGGTGTTCGGCATGATAATGGCGTGGATCCTGACGCGCTATCGCTTCCCTGGCCGCACGCTGCTGGACGGCCTGGTGGATCTGCCGTTCGCGCTGCCAACGGCGGTGGCGGGCCTGACGCTGGCCGGTCTCTTCTCGCTGAACGGCTGGTACGGCGAGTGGATCTACAACGCCTTCGGCGTCAAAGTTTCCTATACCTGGCTCGGCATCGCCGTCGCCATGGCTTTTACCAGCATTCCCTTCGTAGTGCGCACTGTACAGCCGGTGCTGGAGGAACTGGGGCCGGAGTATGAAGAGGCGGCGCAGACGCTGGGCGCGACGCCCTGGCAGAGCTTTCGCCGCGTGGTGCTGCCGGAAGTGGCGCCTGCGCTGCTGGCGGGCACCGCGCTCTCCTTTACCCGCAGCATTGGCGAGTTCGGCGCGGTGATCTTTATCGCCGGCAATATCGCCTGGAAAACCGAGGTCACCTCGCTGATGATTTTCGTGCGTTTGCAGGAGTTCGACTACCCGGCCGCCAGCGCTATCGCCTCGGTGATCCTGGCCGCATCGCTGGTACTGCTGTTTGCGATTAACACCCTGCAGAGCCGCTTCGGCCGCCGACTGGGAGGTCACTAATGGCGGATATTTCCCACATCAACGCCGCTGACCGCCAGCCAGTCAACTGGGGCAAATGGCTGCTGATCGGCATCGGCGTGCTGGTTTCGCTGCTGCTGCTGGTGGTGCCGATGATCTCTATCTTCTACGAAGCGCTGAAGATGGGGCTGGGCGTCGCCTTGCAGAACCTCGGCGACAGCGACATGCTGCACGCCATCTGGCTGACGGTGCTGGTGGCGCTGATTACCGTGCCGGTCAATCTGGTGTTCGGCACGCTGCTCGCCTGGCTGGTGACGCGCTTTAACTTTCCCGGCCGCCAGCTGCTGCTGACGCTGTTCGACATTCCTTTCGCCGTATCGCCGGTGGTCGCTGGCCTGATGTATCTGCTGTTCTGGGGCGTCAACGGCCCGGCAGGCAGCTGGCTGGACGCGCATAACATTCAGGTGATGTTCGCCTGGCCCGGCATGGTGCTGGCCACCGTCTTCGTCACCTGTCCCTTTGTGGTGCGCGAGCTGGTGCCGGTGATGCTGAGCCAGGGCAGCCACGAAGATGAGGCGGCGGTACTGCTCGGCGCTTCCGGCTGGCAGATGTTCCGCCGGGTAACGCTGCCGAACATTCGCTGGGCGATGCTCTATGGCGTAGTGTTAATCAACGCCCGTACCCTGGGCGAATTTGGCGCGGTCTCGGTGGTATCGGGATCGATTCGCGGCGAAACCTACACGCTGCCGCTTCAGGTTGAATTACTGCATCAGGATTATAACGTCGTGGGCGCGTTTACCGCCGCCGCGCTGCTAACCCTGATGGCAATTGTGACGCTGTTTCTGAAAAGCATGTTGCAGTGGCGTTTAGAGCAACAGCAGCATCGCCTGCAACAGGAGGAAAATCATGAGCATTGAGATTAACCAGATCAACAAATCTTTCGGCCGCACTCCGGTGTTGAACGATATCTCTCTGGATATTCCTTCTGGCCAGATGGTGGCGCTGCTGGGCCCGTCCGGCTCCGGGAAAACCACGCTGCTGCGTATTATCGCCGGGCTGGAGCACCAGAACAGCGGGCAAATTCGCTTTCACAATAAAGATGTCAGCGCGCTGCACGCCCGCGACCGTCAGGTCGGCTTCGTGTTTCAGCACTATGCGCTGTTCCGTCATATGACGGTGTTCGACAATATCGCCTTCGGTCTGACGGTGCTGCCGCGCCGCGAGCGTCCTTCCTCGGCGGAAATTAAGCAGCGCGTGACGCGTCTGCTGGAGATGGTGCAGCTGGCGCATCTGGCGAACCGCTTTCCGGCGCAGCTGTCGGGCGGCCAGAAGCAGCGTGTGGCGCTGGCGCGCGCGCTGGCGGTCGAACCGCAGATCCTGCTGCTCGATGAACCTTTCGGCGCGCTGGACGCGCAGGTGCGTAAAGAGCTGCGTCGCTGGCTGCGTCAGCTGCATGAAGAACTGAAATTCACCAGCGTCTTCGTCACTCACGATCAGGAAGAGGCGATGGAAGTGGCCGATCGCGTGGTGGTGATGAGCCAGGGCAATATCGAACAGGTGGGCACGCCGGATGAGGTATGGCGCGATCCGGCCACGCGCTTCGTGCTGGAGTTCCTCGGCGAAGTGAACCGCTTCGACGGCGAGGTCCACGGCTCGCAGTTCCACGTCGGCGCGCACCACTGGCCGCTGGGCTACACCCCGGCGCATCAGGGCGCGGTCGAGCTCTTCCTGCGTCCGTGGGAGATTGACGTTTCTCGTCAGAGCAGCCTGGAGACGCCGCTGCCGGTACAGATCCTTGAGGTGAGCCCGCGCGGACACTTCTGGCAGCTGGTGGTTCAGCCGACCGGCTGGCAGAGCGAGCCTTTTTCGCTGGTGTACGATGGCGAACGAAGCGCGCCGGTGCGCGGCGAACGCCTGTTCGTCGGCCTGCAGCAGGCGCGCCTCTATCAGGGCGCGACGCCGCTGCGCGCTGTTGCCTTTGCCGAAAGCGCCTGATATTTTCTCACGCGACAGCGGGCGGGAGCGATCCCGCCCTTTTTTTGATCGCTTAGCTTCGCCGGGAAACGCATCTTGACCACTCTGCAAAACACCATCGGCAATACGCCGCTGATCAAACTCCAGCGCCTGACGCCTGCCAACGGCAGCGAAATCTGGCTCAAGCTGGAAGGCAACAACCCCGCCGGCTCCGTCAAGGATCGCGCCGCCTGGTCGATGATCCACCAGGCAGAGCTGCGCGGTGAGATCGCGCCCGGCGACCGCCTGATTGAGGCGACCAGCGGCAATACCGGCATCGCGCTGGCGATGATCGCCGCCATGAAGGGCTACGCGCTGCGCTTGCTGATGCCTGAAAATATGAGCCAGGAGCGGCAGGACGCGATGCGCGCCTACGGCGCCGAGCTGGTGCTGGTGAGCCGCGAGCAGGGCATGGAGGGCGCGCGCGATATGGCGCTGGCGATGATGGCGCGCGGCGAAGGGCATGTGCTCGATCAGTTTAATAATCCCGATAATCCGCTCGGCCACTACCAGACCACCGGTCCAGAAATCTGGCAGCAGAGCGCTGGACGCCTGACCCATTTCGTCTCCAGCATGGGCACCACCGGCACCATTACCGGCGTCGGCCGCTACCTGAAAGAGCAAAGCGATAGCGTGACCATTATCGGCCTGCAGCCGGAAGAGGGCAGCGCCATACCCGGCATTCGTCGCTGGCCGCAGGCTTATCTGCCGGGCATCTATCGGCCCGAGCTGGTGGACGAGGTGATGGATATGGGACAGGCCGAGGCGGAAGAGACGATGCGGGCGCTGGCGCGCCGCGAAGGCATCTTCTGCGGCGTCAGCTCCGGCGGCGCGGTGGCGGGCGCATTGCGTATCGCTCAGGCGCGGCCCGGCAGCGTTATCGTCGCTATCGTCTGCGATCGCGGCGACCGCTATCTCTCGACCGGCGTCTACCGTTAATCTCTCTGCTAAACGGCCCGGCTGCGCCTGTCTGGTGCTGCCGGGCCGTTTTTGTCTATAGTCATCCTGAGCATCGTCTGACGTCGAATCTGTAAGGAACGCGTAAAATCGGCTGCGTCCGGCGCCCGCTCAGGACAAAATAGCGGCAATTCAGGCGAGAGACCCCTATGAAAATTTTGTTAGTTGACGACGATCTGGAGCTGGGCACCATGCTCAGCCAGTACCTTATTGCGGAAGGCTTTGAAACCCAGCTGGTATTAACCGGCAGCGCCGGTATCGAAGGCGCGCTTTCCGGCCATTACACCGCAATGATCCTCGATATTATGCTACCCGATATGAGCGGCATCGACGTGCTGCGTCAGGTACGTCAGAACAGCCGTCTGCCGGTGATCATGCTGACCGCCAAAGGCGACAATATCGATCGCGTGATCGGGCTGGAGATGGGCGCGGACGACTATATGCCGAAGCCCTGCTACCCGCGCGAACTGGTGGCGCGCCTGCGCGCCGTGCTGCGCCGCTTTGAAGAGCAGGCGCCGCTGCCGGATAAAAAAGAGCTGCTGCGCTGGGGCGAACTGACGCTCAATCCCGCTACGCGCATGACCGAGTGGCAGGGCAAAGCCTTCGATCTCACCGCTTCGGAATTCAATCTGCTGGATCTGCTGATGCGCTCGCCGGACCGCGTGGTGTCGAAAGATGAGCTGTCGGAAAAAGGGTTGGGTCGTCCGCGCGAAGCCTACGATCGCAGCGTTGACGTGCATATCAGCAATATCCGTCAGAAGCTGGCGGCGCTCACCGCCGACAGCGTCAACATCGAAACGGTGCGCAGCATCGGCTACCGCATTCGATGAAGCAGAACTACCGCGGGCGCATGTTCTGGAAGATTTTAATCGGCTTCTGGATCGTATTCGTTATTATCAGCCAGCTGCTCTGGCTCGGCTTCAGCATCGCCGGCAATCGCCACGAGCCGCCAGAGATTATCGCCACGCGCCGCATCGTCAACTTGCAGATGGCATCCGCGGTTTCGGTGCTGGAGCGCGGCGGGCTCGGCTCGCTGAACGATATGATGGCGTACTGGGAGCCTAACGATCGCCAGTTTTTTTCCGTAATCCAGCATGACCGCCCCGTTCATTCCGAGCCGCTGCCGGAAACTTTCAATCCGCCGTTTCAGGGCAAGTTTCCTGACGTGATCGTACGCTGGGTAAAAGGGGCGGACGGCAAAGAGTATGAGCTGCGCTATAACGTCAAAGGCCTGCGCGAAGACAGCTCAATGGGCATGGACGGGCCGCGCCGCATTCTCAATATCCCTGAGCCGATGTTTTTTTTCGCCGGCTCGGTCGGGCTGTTATTTAGCCTGCTGCTGGCGTGGAACCTGACGCGGCCGATGCGTCAGCTGCGCGAGGGCTTTTCACGCGTGTCGAACGGCGATCTCAGCGTGCGGCTCTATCCCATGATGCGCAAGCGCCACGATGAGCTCTCTAACGTGGCGGAGGCGTTTGATGCCATGGTGGAACGGCTCGATACCCTGGTGCACGCGCGCGAGGAGCTGCTGCATGATATTTCGCACGAGCTGCGTTCGCCGCTGGCGCGTCTGCAACTCGCCACAGGCTTAGCGCGTCAGACGCCGGCCAGCGTTAACGCCTCTCTGGATCGCATCGACGAAGAGGCGCGGCGGCTGGATAAGATGATTGGCGAGCTGTTGACGCTGTCGCGCGCCGAGCATGAGAGCATGCCCGACGAGCAATATTTCGATCTGACCGGCCTGGTGCACGCGGTGGTCACCGATGTGCGCTACGAGGCGCAGATCCCCGGCGTGCAGGTTGATTTCCTGGTGGATGAAAACGCCGATTATACCGTGCGCGGCAACGCCGAGCTGATTCGCCGCGGCATCGAGAACGTACTGCGCAATGCGCTGCGTTTCTCGCTGCCCGGTCAGCATATTCAGGTCAGGCTGAAGGCAGAGCAGGAGTGGCTGGCGATTCGCGTACGCGATCAGGGACCGGGCGTGGACGATGAGAAGCTCTCCAGCATCTTCGATCCTTTTGTGCGGGTTAATTCGCCGTTGCTGGGCAAAGGCTACGGGCTGGGGCTGGCTATCGTGCGTAAGGTGGTGCTGGCGCATCACGGCGAGGTGCAGGCGATTAACCGGCCTGAAGGCGGGCTGGAACTGACGATTCGTCTGCCGCGCTGGCAGGCGCAGGATAAGGGCGTCTGAGTCATGTTTTCAGGCGCATCGTCACCCCACAGAACAGAAACAAAAACGGCACCCAGTGGGTGCCGTTTTTCTTAACTAAATCCGTTACTTCTTGATGCGGATCACCGGCGTCTCGCCAACGGTAACCTGACCAGAGAGCTTAACCAGCTCTTTGATCTCATCCATGTTGGAGATCACCACAGGCGTCAGCGTAGATTTAGCTTTCTCTTCCAGCAGCGGCAGATCAAACTCGATCACCACATCGCCTTTCTTGACCTTCTGGCCTTCTTCCGCGATGCGCTTGAAGCCTTCGCCTTTCAGCTCGACGGTGTCGATGCCAAAGTGCACAAACAACTCGATGCCGTTGTCAGACTCGATTGAAAACGCGTGGTTGGTTTCGAAAATCTTACCGATGGTGCCATCGACCGGCGCAACCATTTTGTTGCCGGTTGGTTTGATGGCGATACCGTCGCCAACGATCTTCTCGGCAAACACCACATCCGGTACGTCTTCAATGTTTACGATTTCGCCTGACAGAGGCGCAACAATATCAATCGTCCCAGATGTGCTTTCTGATTTATTGCCAAAAAGCTTGTCAAGAAAACCCATATTCTTCTCCTAAACAGTATTGTTGGGCCAGCGTCTCGTGGATCAGCAGAGTGTTTTCTCTTTGATGAACTTGTTGACCAGGTTCATCAGGTCTTCTGCTGTAGGTTGAGCCAGAGCCTGCTCCGCCAGAGCCTTCGCATCTTCGAAATTAGTATTGCGAATGATTTTCTTAATGCCTGGGATTGAAATGGCACTCATGCTGAATTCGTCCAGCCCCATACCCAGTAACAGTAGTGTAGCACGTTCATCACCGGCCAGCTCACCGCACATGCCGGTCCACTTACCTTCGGCATGAGAAGCGTCGATCACCTGCTTGATTAAATTCAGCACCGACGGCGTCATCGGGTTATACAGGTGAGAAATCAAATCATTACCACGATCGACCGCCAGAGTATACTGCGTCAGGTCGTTTGTCCCAATACTGAAGAAGTCGACTTCTTTCGCCAGATGACGCGCAATCACCGCCGACGCCGGGGTTTCCACCATAATGCCGACTTCGATGGTTTCATCGAACGCTTTGCCTTCTTCGCGCAGCTGCGCCTTCAGGGTTTCCAGCTCGGCTTTCAGGATGCGCACCTCTTCAACAGAGATGATCATCGGGAACATAATGCGCAGCTTGCCGAAGGCGGAGGCGCGTAAAATAGCGCGCAGCTGGGCATGGAGGATCTCTTTGCGATCCATGGCGATACGAATGGCGCGCCAGCCGAGGAACGGGTTCTCTTCTTTCGGCAGGTTCATGTAAGGCAGATCTTTGTCGCCGCCGATATCCATGGTGCGCACAATCACCGCCTGTGAACCGACAGCTTCGGCCACGGCTTTATAAGCCTGGAACTGCTCTTCTTCGGTCGGCAGCGAGTCGCGATCCATAAACAGGAACTCGGTGCGGTAGAGGCCGACGCCTTCCGCGCCGTTGCGCTCTGCGCCGGCGACGTCGCGCACGGTGCCGATGTTGGCGCACACTTCAACCTGGTGACCGTCCAGCGTGATCGCCGGCAGATCTTTCAGCTTGGCCAGCTCATGTTTTTCGCTCAGATACTGGGTCTGAACCGCTTTCAACTCTTCCAGCTCGCTCTCTGACGGATTGACGTAAACTTTGTTGTTCACGCCGTCGAGAATCAGGAAATCGCCGTTTTTCACCGTGGCGGTGACGTTGCCGGTGCCGACGATTGCCGGCAGCTCCAGCGAGCGCGCCATAATCGAGGTGTGCGAAGTGCGGCCGCCGAGGTCGGTGATAAAGCCCAGCACCTTTTTCAGGTTCAGCTGCGCGGTTTCCGACGGCGTTAAATCTTTGGCTACCAGAATCGATTCGTCCTGGATAGCGCTCAGGTCGACGATATGCAGACCGAGAATATTTTGCAGCAGACGTTTGCCGATATCGCGAACGTCAGCGGCGCGTTCTTTGAGGTATTCGTCGTCCAGCTCTTCGAGCGCTTTCGCCTGACCGTCGATCACGGAGTAGGCGGCAGCGTCGGCCGAAGCGTGATCTTTTTTGATCAGGTCGATGATTTCCTGCTCCAGCTCTTCGTCTTCCAGCAACATGATGTGGCCTTCGAAGATGGCTGCTTTCTCTTCACCAAACGTTTCACCCGCTTTCACTCTGATCGCTTCCAGCTGCTGCGCAGCCTGAGCGCGGCCGTCGAGGAAGCGTTTTACTTCCTGGTCAACCTGGTCATCAGAAATCTTCTTGCGGTTGATGACGATCTCATCCTCAATCAACAGCAGAGCTTTGCCGAAAGCGATACCTGGTGATGCTAAAATGCCTGAAATCATAACCCTACCTTTTAATCACGATGGCTCTTAGACCCAATGCGTTGCCATTGTCGCGGGAGCTGTACTCTACGGATGTGATAACGCGGACAAGTTGTCCGCGATCAAGATGTTTGCACTCAATGGGGCAAAGGAGTCGGTATAAAGCAAAAGCTGACTGGATTACTCCAGTTCAGCCATCAGTTTAACCAGATGCTCCACGGCCTGCTGCTCATCTTCGCCTTCTGCGGAGAGCGTCACAACCGTGCCCTGGGTCAGGCCCAGCGTCTGCAGTTTGAACAGGCTCTTGGCGCTGGCGGATTTGCCGTTAGAGGTAACGGTGATTTCTGACTGGAACGCTTTCGCTTCTTTAACAAACTGCGCGGCAGGGCGGGTGTGAAGACCATTAGGCGCGGTGATAGTAACTTCTTGCTGGAACATTCTGTTTCCCCAACGTTATCAGGTTTGGTGTTATGGACTTAAAGTCTAGCCTGGAGCCGTAACTTTAGCCTGTGTAGGTGCGCGGGTATAGCGTTACGCTGACCATTAAATGCGCTTGAATGAGTACGTCATTCCAGTTGAAGGGTCAAAATCCCTGTCGAGCGCTTCAGCTGCTAATTATGCCGTGATTCGCCGTTTCGCCAAATGCGTAAATCGATTCAGCTTGATCCACTTCAAAGGCTGATTAATTTCAGGCACCGAAATAATTGGCAGCTTAAATACCAGAGCTGAGTCACTGAAATCAATCTGGGCGGTGGTGAAAGTGCGATCTGCGCCACAAAAAAGCACCCATTTGGGTGCTTTTTTCAGCGTTTTCGGAATCTGTCGTTACTGCTGCAGCTCTTTCTCGGTGAAAAGATCGGCAAACAGCGCGGTACTTAAATAGCGCTCGCCGGAAGAGGGGAGAATGACCACGATATTCTTGTTGGCGAACGCTTCGTCCTCTTGCAGCTTCAGTGCTGCCGCGACCGCTGCGCCGGAGGAGATGCCGGCGAGAATGCCTTCCTCTTCCATCAGCTGACGCGCCGTGCTGATCGCTTCTTCGTTGGTGATCGCCACAACGCGGTCCACCAGATCGAGATCGAGGTTGCCGGGAATAAAGCCGGCGCCGATGCCCTGAATCTTATGCGGGCCAGGCTTGATCTCTTCGCCAGCGATCGCCTGAGCGATAACCGGCGAGTCGGTTGGCTCCACCGCCACGGTGATCAGATCTTTCTTGCCTTTGGTATTCTTGATATAGCGAGAGACGCCGGTCAGGGTGCCGCCGGTGCCGACGCCCGCGATGAACACATCTACTGCGCCGTCGGTATCTTCCCAGATCTCGGGACCGGTGGTCTTCTCGTGAATTTCCGGGTTTGCCGGGTTGCTGAACTGCTGCAGCAGCACATATTTGTCCGGATCGCTGGCGACAATCTCTTCCGCTTTGGCGATAGCACCCTTCATGCCTTTCGGCCCTTCGGTCAGCACCAGGTTGGCGCCCAGCGCTTTCAGCAGCTTGCGACGTTCGACGGACATGGTTTCCGGCATGGTCAGCGTCAGCTTATAGCCGCGCGCGGCGGCGACGTAGGCCAGCGCAATGCCGGTATTGCCGCTGGTCGGTTCGACCAGTTCGACGCCAGGTTTCAGAATACCGCGTTTCTCTGCGTCCCAAATCATATTGGCACCGATACGGCATTTTACGCTGAAGCTCGGGTTACGGGATTCTACCTTCGCCAGAATGCGGCCGTTACCGATGCGGTTCAGTCGAACCAGTGGCGTATGACCAATTGTCAACGAGTTATCTTCATAGATCTTACTCATAGCCTGTCCTTAACTGTATGAATTATTGGGAACCCATTGAGCATACCCTTTCTGTCTACGCGCGGAAGGAAAGAAAACGCATATCTATATGTCCCCACGCAATAAGCCTTGTTGAAAAATGCATAAGGCGCTCTGATAAGTACTAGCGTAGCTCAGCGCGGCCAAGCTGCGCGCGGTAGCGATCAACCCACATCGCCGTCGCGCCGCATACGGCGACCGGCATAATCGCCAGGTTAAGAATCGGAATCATGGTGAACAGGCTGACCAGCGCGCCGAACTGCATATTGGCGCTTTTATGGCGGCGCAGAGCGCTGCGCATCTGCTGAAAACTCACTTTATGGTTATCGAATGGATAGTCGCAATACTGCACCGAAAGCATCCAGGCGCTAAACAGGAACCACAGTACCGGCGCCACCGTCTGGCCAAAGCCGGGAATAAAGTAGAGCAGCAGCAGGCCGAGCGCGCGCGGTAAATAGTAGCCGAGCTTTTGCAGTTCGCGCTTCATAATGCGCGGCACATCCTTCAGCATCGCCATCCAGCCGCTATCCGGCAGCGGTTTGCCCGTCAGGCGGCCTTCCAACTGCTCCGCCAGCAGGCCGCAAAACGGCGCGGCGATCCAGTTGGCAATAGTAGAAAAGAAGTAGCTGAACACCAGCACGATCGAAATGACCGACAGCGGCCAGAGCAGATAGCTTAGCCACTGCAGCCAGTCGGGAATGTGCGCCATCAGCTGCGGGATCCAGCTGCCCAACTGGTAGAAGAGCCAGACGAACGCGCCGCCCAGCAGCAGGATATTGACCAGCAGGGGAATAATGACGAAACGCCGAATGCCTGGCAGACGAACCAGTCTCCAGCCTTCGCTAAAATAGTGCACGCCGTTGAAACTTGAGACAGTGTTCTCGTAGGCCATACAGGCAACTCTCCAGGAAATAATCAGGCGAGACCATGATAACCTGGCTTTTTCTCCTGACCATGAGGCGATTGTGTGAAAAAACAGCAAAAAACCGTGGGGTGACTATCTTATTTGTCAGAAAATACTGCACGAGCTTGCACTTGTTTAGCTGGGCAAATACAGTTAGAGGATAAAGTTTGCCGCGGTGGCAAGGTATTGGAACAACAGAGAATACAATGATGCAGGATTTGCGTCTGATATTAATCGTTGTTGGCGCGATCGCCATTATAGCGCTCCTTCTTCACGGGCTGTGGACCAGCCGTAAAGAGCGCTCGTCAGTGTTTCGCGATCGCCCGCACAAACGGCTCAAACAGCGCGATCAGCGCGACGATGAAGATAGCCTGACCGATGACGAAGAGAGCGTCGGCGAAGTTCGCGTGCGCCATGAGCGGCCGCATCAGGAGCCGCGCATCGATAATTTCCGCGACGAGCAGCAGGATGACGCGCCGGTCTTCAGCCCCGCGCCGGAGAAGCCACGCCAGCCTGCCGCGCGCCCGCAGCCTCAGCAGGAAGCCGATCCGCTGCTGACGCCGCAACAGCCGCGTCCACAGCAGTCGCGTCCGCAGCCTCAGCCTGTTCAGACGCCACAGGAACCTGCGCCGCGCTTTGCGCCAGCGCAGCCGATACAGGCCGATCCGCTGCTCGATTTAGATCCGCTGGACGCCGTGCAGCCCGAGCCGCTGTACGAGGCGGAGCCGGAGCCGCAGCAGCCTGTTCGCTACCAGCCGGAACAGCATGAGCCGCAGCCGGTTGAGCCGGTTCGCCAGGAGGCGCCGAAAGCGCCCGGCAAGCCGAAAGAGACGGTGCTGGTGCTGCACGTCGCCGCGCATACCGGCGGCACGCTGAATGGCGAAGCGCTGCTGCAGGGCATTCTGCAGGCGGGCTTCCAGTTCGGCGAAATGAATATTTTCCATCGCCATCTCAGCCCGGCAGGAAGCGGTCCGGTGCTGTTCAGCCTGGCGAACATGGTGAAGCCTGGCTCGTTTAATCCAGATGAGATGTCTGACTTCTCCACGCCCGGCATCTCGATCTTTATGATGGTGCCTTCCTACGGCGACGCGAACCAAAACTTTAAGCTGATGCTGCAGTCCGCGCAGCGTATTGCCGATGACGTCGGCGGTGTGGTGCTGGACGACGAGCGTCGCATGATGACGCCGCAGAAGCTGGAAACCTACAAGAACCGCATACGCGAAGTCATTGAATCCAGAGAATAGGGCACACCGCTAGTTCTGATTCACCAAACCCCCGCCTGTCGGGGGTTTTTTATCTGATGGGGCAATATGAAATCCGTTCAGGACCAAATCACCGAACTGCGCACCACGCTGCGCCATCACGAGTACCTCTACCATGTCATGGACGCGCCCGAGATACCGGACGCCGAATATGACCGCCTGATGCGCGAACTGCGCGCGCTGGAAGAGCAGCATCCCGAGCTCATCACGCCCGACTCGCCGACCCAGCGCGTTGGCGCCGCACCGCTAACGGTATTTGAGCAGGTGCGCCATGAGGTGCCGATGCTGTCGCTGGACAATACTTTCGACGAAGCCGGCTTTCTCGCCTTCAACAAGCGCGTACAGGATCGCCTGAAAAACAGCGACGATATCGCCTACTGCTGCGAGCTGAAGCTGGATGGCCTGGCGGTGAGCCTGCTTTACGAGAACGGCCTGCTGACGCGCGCCGCCACGCGCGGCGACGGCACCACGGGCGAGAACATCACCGCTAACGTCCGCACCATCGGCGCGATCCCGCTGCGCCTGAAGGGCGACGATTTTCCCGCTCGGCTGGAAGTGCGCGGCGAAGTTTTTATGACGCAGCGCGGCTTCGAAAAGTTGAATGCCGAAGGGCGCCGCACCGACGGCAAAATCTTCGCTAACCCGCGCAACGCCGCCGCGGGATCGCTGCGCCAGCTCGATCCGCGCATCACCGCGAAGCGTCCGCTCACCTTTTTCTGTTACGGCTTTGGGCTGCTGGAAGGCGGCGAGCTGCCGGGCAGTCACTATGCGCGGCTGCAGCAGTTTAAAGCCTGGGGCCTGCCGGTCAGCGATCGCGTTCAGCTGGTGCACAGCGCGGAAGAGGCGCTGGCGTTCTACCGTCAGGTTGAGGAGACGCGTCCTGAGCTGGGATTCGATATCGACGGCGTGGTGATCAAAGTCGATTCGCAGGAACTGCAGGAGCGCCTCGGGTTTGTGGCGCGCGCGCCGCGCTGGGCGGTGGCCTTTAAGTTTCCAGCGCAGGAGCAGATGACGTTCGTGCGCGACGTTGAATTTCAGGTGGGCCGCACCGGCGCGGTAACGCCAGTGGCGCGGCTTGAGCCGGTGCTGGTAGCGGGCGCGATGGTCAGTAACGCCACGCTGCACAATGCGGATGAAATCGATCGTCTCGGCCTGCGCATCGGCGACAGAGTGGTGATCCGCCGCGCTGGCGACGTGATCCCGCAGGTCGTCAACGTGGTGCTCTCCGAACGACCGGCAGATACGCGCGAAATCGTATTCCCTACCCATTGTCCGGTGTGCGGCTCCGACGTCGAACGCGTCGAAGGAGAAGTGGTCACGCGCTGTACTGGCGGGCTAATCTGCGGCGCGCAGCGCAAAGAGGCGCTGAAGCATTTCGTTTCGCGTCGCGCCATGGACGTCGATGGGCTGGGCGATAAAATTATCGACCAGCTGGTAGAGACCGAATATGTCAAAACGCCTGCGGATCTCTTCAGGCTGACGCCGGAGAAGCTGCTCGGTCTGGATCGCATGGGCCCGAAGTCGGCGCAAAACGTGGTCAACGCGCTGGAGAAGGCGAAATCGACCACGCTGGCGCGTTTCCTTTACGCGCTTGGCATTCGCGAAGTCGGCGAGGCGACCGCCGCCAACCTGGCGAACCACTTTGGCGAGCTGCAAAAGGTGATGGACGCCGATCTGGAAGCGCTGATTGCAGTGCAGGACGTCGGCACCGTCGTCGCTACCCACGTGCGCAACTTTATGGATGAAGAGAGCAACCGCGAGATCATTCGCCAGCTGGTGGATGAGATCGGCGTGCACTGGCCGAAAATAGAGGTGGTTAAGGCGGAAGAGATCGACAGCCCGTTTGCCGGCAAAACCGTGGTGCTGACCGGCTCATTAACCCAGCTCACGCGCGACGAGGCGAAAGATCGCCTGACCGCGCTCGGCGCGAAGGTCAGCGGCAGCGTCTCGAAGAAAACCGATCTGGTTATTGCGGGCGAAGCGGCGGGTTCCAAGCTGGTTAAAGCGCAGGAGCTGGGTATTGAGGTGATCGACGAAGCTGAAATGATCCGGCTGCTGGACGCCTGATATGGACAAGGCGCACCTGGTAGAGATCGCCAATACGGCGATGCCGTTCGGCAAGTATAAGGGCTGCCTGCTTATCGATCTGCCGGAGCCCTATCTGCTCTGGTTTGCGCGCAAAGCGGAGTTCCCGTCGGGCCATCTCGGCGAGCTGATGCAAATGACGCTCGCCATCAAGATCGAAGGCCTGGAAGGTCTGGTCAAACCGCTTAAGCGCAATGCGTAAAAAAGCCCGCTTCGGCGGGCTTTTTTATTACTTCTGAGATTCGACGACGGTCGGCTTTATCTGCTGCGCCAGCTTCTTCTCGTGACTGACTTTATAACGCTGGGCGATCCAGGAGCAGACCATAAGCTGCACCTGGTGGAAGATCATCAGCGGCAGCACGATAATGCCCACCGCGCTGGCCGGGAAGAGAATATTCGCCATCGGCACGCCGTTCGCCAGGCTCTTTTTCGAGCCGCAAAACAGTACTACGATTTCATCGGCGCGATTAAAGCCGAACAGACGCGAGGCGAGGAGATTGATCGCCAGTACCAGCGCCAGCAGCAGGATGCAGCCCGCCAGGATCCACAGCAGGGTATCGATGCCGACGCGATGCCAGATGCCGTTGACCACTGCTTCGCTAAAGGCGGAGTAAACCACCAGCAGAATGGAGGTCTGGTCGGTTTTGCCGATCAGGCTGCGATGTTTTTCTACCCAGCCGGCAATCCAGCGGCGCGACAGGTGGCCGAGAACGAAGGGCACCAGCAGCTGCAGCATGATTTTGCCAACCTGCTCAAGGCCGTTAGACGGTGCGTTACTGTGCACGTCCATCACCAGATTCACCAGCAGCGGCGAGATAAAGACGCCCAGCAGGCTTGAGGCCGAAGCGCTGCAGACCGCCGCCGCGACGTTGCCGCCCGCCATTGAGGTAAAAGCAATAGCGGACTGCACCGTGGCGGGCAGAATGCAGAGATAGATAAAGCCGGTATAGATCTCTGCGCTGACGTTAACCGGATGCCACCAGACAATCAGCAGGCCGATAATCGGGAAGAGCACGAAGGTGCTGAACATAATCCACAGATGCAGCCGCCAGTGGCTGCTGCCCGCAATGATTTTTTCACGCGACAGCTTGGCGCCGTGCATAAAAAAGAGCAGGGCGATGGCGGCTGTGGTCAGATAATCGAAGATATCGACGAAGATGCCCTTAGCGGGCAGGAAAGTAGCCAACAGCACCGTAATGATCAGTTTGATCATCATCGGATCGAGTCGCAGGAATCTCATTGTTAAAATCCGGTTAAAAGTTACATGTAGTGATTGTGCGGGATACAGGTTTAGAAATAAAATTGATTTATTGCATTAATCTATGAGCCGTTTCGATGAATTATACTTTGCGTCAGCTGCGCACCTTCGTCGCCGTCGCCCATCACGGCGGTTTTAGCCAGGCCGGTCAGGCGATCGGCCTCAGCCAGTCGGCCGTCAGCCACAGCATCAAAGAGCTGGAGGCGGTTATCGGCGTGCGGCTGCTCGATCGCACCACGCGCGAGGTGATGCTGACGGAAGCGGGGCAGCAGCTGGCGTCGCGTATGGCGAGCCTGCTGGAAGAGATGAACACGACGCTGCTGGATATTCGCAGCTACGGCGAACAGCGAAGCGGAACGGTGCGTATCGCCGCCAGCCAGACCGTCTCTGCGCATCTGATGCCGCAGTGCCTCGCCGCCAGCCAGCAAAGTTATCCCGACATTAACGTTATTCTGCACGACCGGATGCAGCAGGTGGTTTTACAGAGCGTGCGCAATGCCGAAGTGGACTTCGGCATCGTGATCGGCCCGCTTAACGACAGCGACCTCGACTGTCAGCCGATTCTGGAAGAGCCCTTTTTACTGCTGTGCCGCAGCGACGATCCGCTCGCTGCGGTGGATAAGGCGCAGTGGCGCATGCTGGCGGGACGCGACGTGGTGTTGCAGGATTACGCCTCTGGCAGTCGGGTGTTGATTGACGCGGCGCTGCGTCAGCAGCAGGTGGAAATTAACGTGGTGCAGGATATCGGTCATCCGGCGACGCTGTTCCCCATGGTCGATGCAGGCATCGGTATCAGTATCTTGCCGGCACTGGCGCTGCCGCTGCCGGCGGGCAGGGCGCTGACGGTGCGTCGACTCTATCCTGAAATTAACCGCAGCCTGATGCTGGTCAAGCGCAAAAACCGTTCGCTGACGCCGGCGGCGCAGGCAATCTGGCAGGAAGCGCGTCAGCAGGCGACGCTGCTGACGCAACAACGCACGATCAATCCGGCGTTTTAGATATAGACATTAAGCTGGTTGGCTTCCGTTGGACGATTCACGCCGTCGCCGGCCTTCGCGCCGCTAACCTGATTCGCCGGTTCGCTATTCTGCTGCGCCTGCTCTGTTTGCTTCTGCTCTAGCTGGGCGATCTGCGCTTCGAGCATGGCGATCTGCGACTGATACATCTGCTCCATTTCCGACTTCTGCTCGTCGGTCAGCTCCTGATTATCCGACAGCTCTTTAACCTGCTTCGTGATGTTCTGGATCTGCTTATTCAGTGCGGAAATCTGTGACGAGACGCTGACGTTGCTGCCGGCGCCGCTGCCTGTAGTGCCAGATAAAGCGGATATTGATGACATCGGTTTTCTCCTTGCAAATAGACATAATCGTTATCGGTTGAGGAGAAAAAGGCTTGAGGCAAGAAAGCGTTAAGGTTTGGAAAAGATAGAGAAAGCCTACCCTGATTTTTTCTGAAACGCAGCACGATGCTACACAAGGCGCGCGGGATGGGCCGTGAAGTAAAGCGTCCGCCGCAGGGAAGCGGCGGCCGAGGCCACACGGACGTGTTCACGCCGACTTTACGTAACGGCCCATCCCGTGCGCCTGAAAGGCACTAACTCGCGGCGCGCAGAAACGAAAAAAGCGCCCATAAGGCGCTTTTCTCTGAATTGGTGGGTCGTGCAGGATGCGCCTCGGCCCGTCCGGGGCCTCGCCCTGCGGGTGATGCGATGCATCAGCCTGAATCGCTCCCGGCGATTCAGTCGAACCTGCGCAGGTTCTCATCCTGCACGCTTACCCGCGGCGCGCAGAAACGAAAAAAGCGCCCATAAGGCGCTTTTCTCTGAATTGGTGGGTCGTGCAGGATTCGAACCTGCGACCAATTGATTAAAAGTCAACTGCTCTACCAACTGAGCTAACGACCCGAAGTGGTGGGTGATGACGGGCTCGAACCGCCGACCCCCTCCTTGTAAGGGAGATGCTCTACCAACTGAGCTAATCACCCACTTCGGTACTGCTTAACAAGAGCGTCATCTGACTGAGATATGGTGGGTGATGACGGGCTCGAACCGCCGACCCCCTCCTTGTAAGGGAGATGCTCTACCAACTGAGCTAATCACCCATATCTTATCTCTTGTTCACTGCGGGCCACCTTTAGAGTGGTGGGTGATGACGGGCTCGAACCGCCGACCCCCTCCTTGTAAGGGAGATGCTCTACCAACTGAGCTAATCACCCCCGCTGTGTGGAGTCGCATTATAGGGATCCTTCGAAGTGAGTCAACGCTTTTTAAAACTAAAATGCGCGTTCGCTTCAAAATTAGACATCACGCGCTGCTTTTAGCCAATATGCTGGTTTTATTAGCAGAAACCCGCGGCTTAACGTCTTTGCGCAGGCGCGCGGTCATTGAGGATTCAACGCCAGGTGCTAGAATGTGCGCACGGTTTTTCGCGTCTAACCCGTTTTTTGTCATCCAGACATAAAACCTGCGCATCTAAGGCACTGCTGAATGAAAATCAAAACTCGCTTCGCGCCCAGCCCGACCGGCTACCTGCATGTCGGCGGCGCACGTACCGCGCTCTACTCCTGGCTTTTCGCTCGCCACCACCAAGGCGAATTCGTCCTGCGCATTGAAGACACCGATCTCGAGCGCTCAACGCCGGAAGCCATCGAAGCCATTATGGACGGAATGAACTGGCTGAACCTGGACTGGGATGAAGGCCCGTACTATCAGACCAAACGCTTCGACCGCTACAACGCCGTTATCGACGAGATGCTGGAGGCGGGCACCGCCTATAAATGCTACTGCTCAAAAGAGCGGCTGGAACAGCTGCGTGAAACCCAGATGGCGAACGGCGAAAAGCCGCGCTACGACGGCCGCTGCCGCGACAGCCATGATCATCACGCGGCGGATGAGCCTTGCGTGGTGCGCTTTCGCAACCCGCAGGAAGGATCGGTCATCTTTGACGACCAGATCCGTGGCCCGATCGAGTTCAGCAACCAGGAGCTGGATGACCTGATTATCCGTCGTACCGACGGTTCGCCGACCTATAACTTCTGCGTCGTCGTCGATGACTGGGATATGGGCATCACCCATGTGATTCGCGGCGAAGACCATATCAACAACACGCCGCGCCAGATCAACATCCTTCAAGCGATCGGCGCGCAGGTGCCGGTCTACGCTCACGTCTCGATGATTCTGGGCGACGACGGCAAAAAACTCTCCAAGCGTCACGGTGCGGTAGGCGTGATGCAGTACCGCGACGACGGTTATCTGCCGGAAGCGCTGCTCAACTACCTGGTGCGTCTGGGCTGGTCCCACGGCGATCAGGAGATCTTCTCTATCCCGGAGATGAAAGAGCTATTTACGCTCGACGCGGTGAGCAAATCCGCCAGCGCGTTCAACACCGAAAAGCTGCAGTGGCTCAACCACCACTACATCAACAGCCTGCCGCCAGAATATGTGGCGACCCATCTGCAGTGGCACATTGAACAGCAGAACATCGACACCCGCACCGGCCCGGAACTGGCGAAGCTGGTGACCCTGCTGGGCGAACGCTGCAAGACGCTGAAAGAAATGGCGGCTTCCTGCCACTACTTCTATGAAGAGTTCGACGCGTTCGATGCCGACGCAGCGAAAAAACATCTGCGTCCGGTGGCGCGCCAGCCGCTGGAAGTGGTGCGCGACAAACTGGCCGCCATTACCGACTGGACGGCGGAAAACGTTCACCATGCGATTCAGAGCACGGCGGATGAGCTGGAAGTAGGGATGGGCAAGGTCGGCATGCCGCTGCGCGTCGCCGTGACCGGCGCCGGTCAGTCGCCAGGCCTGGACGTCACCGTCGAAGCCATCGGACAGCGCCGTAGCGTGGCGCGGATCGAAAAAGCGCTGGCCTTTATCGCTGAACGCGAAACGCAGGCCTGACAAACAAAAACCGGAAGCGCAATGCTTCCGGTTTTTTTTATTCTTCGCTAATACCCAGCCGCTGCAGCACGCCTTTAATCCCTTCGCGTAAAATCATCGCGGCAAGAAGATCCTGCTCATTCTGTGTCATTTGCTGTACAGAACTTAATAGTAACGCAGGTAAAGAATTTTGTTGCGCAGTGTAGGAAGCGTTCGGCTCGTTCAGGTTACGCATGGACTGGATAAAGCTTTTCACGCGCTCGTCGATATGAATTAATCGCGCCTTACCGCCCTGTACGCCGGGCTTCGGCGTGGTGGTCCAGTTTTCGCGCTTGATCCATTTATTCACCGTTTGCCGACTGTAACCTGTTTCGTTCGCAAGCTCTTCGGGGGTTAACCATTCCTTTTTCACGATGCTGTCCCTGTTTAATACATTAGTTCTACATATTACAGCAAATCGTAACGCGTGAAAGTAAGAGGAAGGGAAATTGCCTTTTGCCTTGTGACAAAAGGCAAAAAAATTACTGCGCAGTGCCTACCGCTTCAGCGGAAGGACGGAAGGCGAGGAAGTAGGCGAGGCCGACAAATACCGCGCCGCCGACGCCGTTGCCCAGGAACACGGCCACGAAGTTCGGCAGATACTCCGCCCAGCTTAGCTGGCCGGCGAAAATAGCCGCAGGCACGATAAACATGTTGGCGACGACGTGCTGGAAGCCGATGGCAACGAAGGCCATAACCGGGAACCACATGCCGAAGATTTTCCCTACCACATCTTTACTGGCGAACGCCAGCCACACCGCCAGGCAAACCAGCCAGTTGCAGCCGATGCCGGAGATAAAGGCGTGCAGGAAGTCGGCGTGCACTTTCGCGCTGGCGATGGCGACGGTCTTCTTCAGGTAGTCGCCTTCAGTCATACCGAGCATATGGCCGAAGAACCAGGCGATGGCCAGGCTGCCGATAAAGTTGGCGATAGTGACCCAGAACCAGTTGCGCAGCACGGCGAAACCGCTGATGCGACGCGCAAACCAGGCGACCGGCATAGTCATCATATTGCCGGTCAGCAGTTCGCCGCCCGCCAGTACGGTCAGGATCAAACCCACCGGGAAGACGGCAGCGCCCAGCAGGCCGCCGAACGAGCCCCAGTCCGCCGGCAGCGAGTTAATCACATGCAGGTCAAGCAGAAAGCCGGTGGCGATAAAGGCGCCAGCCATAAAACCAAGAATTAATAACGTTGGAATAGAGGCGCGGCTTTTAGTGACGCCAGCCTGAATCGCCAGTTGAGCGATCTCTTTAGGTGAATGCAGCGACATAGTATCTCTAATATTATTGATAGTTGTGACAGGGATGGTGTTGTAATAAGGCGTGGGCAGCGATGACCACTTAATTAGCGGGCTAAGTTTTACACGGCTTTTAACGGAAAACAAGAAAAATCCTAAAGGCTGTTTAACCGTAATTTAACCTGACGCGACGGGCAAAGAGGGGGCGAGACGCCCTATTGTTTAACCTCTTCTTTCGCACTCAATAAAAGCGGCTGAAAACAGCGCGATGCGGGATTTGCCGCCTTTTTCAGCGATCAAACGCAGTTTTTGATTTTGCCGTTGACACCCTGAGGGCGGTTTCATATTATGCCGTCCGTCGAGAACATCCGACGGTTTTTTCGGTTCGGGGCTATAGCTCAGCTGGGAGAGCGCCTGCATGGCATGCAGGAGGTCAGCGGTTCGATCCCGCTTAGCTCCACCAAATCGCATCCCAACGATTTGGCACTGAAAAAACGATTCCAGATGTGGGGGTATAGCTCAGCTGGGAGAGCGCTTGCATGGCATGCAAGAGGTCAGCGGTTCGATCCCGCTTATCTCCACCATTTTCTTAGTCCTGATCTCTCAGGCAGCTTCTTAAATCATCCGCAAATCTTACGCAAGCATGACTGCGCGCAAAAAAAGAGCGACATCGCTGCCGCCCTGTTTACTTACGCCGTTACGCTTTGCTTCTCCGGCTGCAGCACGCGAAAGCCATGCGTGCCGTCGCGGTCCAGCTGCGCCACCAGACCATACTCCCAGTCAAGATAGGCCTGCATCGCCGCTGGTTCGATATCGGTGCCTTCATAGGGGCGGCGATAGCGATCGATGGCGGGGGAGAGCAGCGTCTCTTCGTTAGCGTCGGTCGGTAGCCCGGCGCTGCGCCAGGCGGCATTGCCGCCTTCCAGCACAAAGACCGGCTTACCGGTCAGCGTCGCCACCTGTTGCACGGCATAACCCGCCAGCAGGCTGCTGCCGCAGGTCAGGACATAGCGTTCGGCTGGCGGCAGCGCAGCCTTGCCCTGTTGTTGCAGCGTCGAGCGCAGTAGCCAGGCGGCGCCGGGGATATGACTTTTAACGTGGTTGGCGCGCGTGGTGAAATCCAGCACCTGAGTATCGCCCTGCTTTAACCAGTTGTTCAGCTCCTTTGGAGAGATTGTCTCGGCTACAGGTGCTGCCGGCACCTGCGCCGTCCAGCCGTCAGTGGCGCTGAAGTCCTGTGGTTGCAGCCCCTCCAGCACGGCGACTTCCCAGCCCATCTGCGCCAGCCAGGAGGCCGTTATGCTGGCGCGTACCCCGTCGTTGTCAGCCAGCACGATACGCGCGCCGCGCACGCTGGCGTAGTGATCGGTCTCCTGCACCAGCTGTCCGCCCGGCACGTGACGACTACCCGGCAGATGCCCGGCGGCGTACTCGTCGGCGTCGCGCACGTCGAACAGATAGGTCGTGCGCGCCTCCTGCCGCCAGCGCGCCAGCGTCGTCGCGTCGATGCGCGCCACCCCGGCGCGATCCGCCACCTGACGCGCCTGCGCCGCCGCATGACGCTGCGCGGTTTCGCTGACGGCGCCGTAGCGGCGGCTCTGCTGCTGCTCAAGCGCCAGACCGGCCAGCGTCCAGCCGATGGTGCCGTTGCGCAGCGCGTAGACCGGATTGCGGATGCCCGCGTTCACCAGCGACTGGGTGCCGATAATGCTGCGCGTGCGGCCTGCGCAGTTGACGATCACCGTGGTAGCGGGAGAGGGCGCGATATCGCGCACGCGCAGCACCAGTTCGCCGCCCGGTACGCTGATGCTGCCGGGAATCGACATGGTGTGGTATTCATCAAAGCGGCGGGCGTCGAGCACCACCACGTCGGCTTTGTCGCGCAGCAGCGCATCGACCTCTTCGGCCGCCAGCGACGGCGTATGATTGTGGTGTTCCACCAGCTCGCCAAACGCCTTGCTCGGCGAATTCACATCGATAAACAGCTCGCCGCCCGCCGCCTTCCAGCCGGCCAGATCATCTTTCAGCAGCGTGATATTGGTGTAGCCCCAGGCCGCCGCGCGCTCCGCCGCCGTCTGCGCCAGCCCTTCGCCGTTGTCGTAAAGCGTAATCGCCGTATCGCGGCGAGGAAGGCGATCCAGCCACTCCAGCTCCAGCTTTGAGAGCGGAATGTTTACCGCGAACAGCGGATGCCCTTGCGCATAGAGCGCCTCGTCGCGTACGTCTACCAGCGCCACTTCCTGCTGCTGGCGCAGCGCCTGCTGAATCTCTGCGGCGTCGCGCAGAGGAAAAGTTTTAGCCATGTGAAAGATCCCAGATGTTAGGCAAGTAGCGATTGCTGTAGCCGGAGATAAAAGGTTTTTCGCTGCCGTCTTCGCGATAAACCGCCCGTTTGACCGCGCCGATATTGGCGCCGTAGACGTGAATGCTGACAGAGACGCGATCGTCGAAGGCGTTGCTGACGCGATGGATATCGCCGACGCGCGGCGAGACCGCGTCAATTTCGCCAGGTTCCAGACGAACCGGCGTGCCGTCCGCCGCCAGCGCGCCGTTTTCCGCTTTGAAGCCCTGCGACACTTCCGCGCCGCGCAGCATGCCGATCAATCCCCAGACGCGATGATCGTGCACCGGCGTCTGCTGGCCTGGCCCCCAGACAAAGCTCACTACCGAAAAGCGCTGCTGCGCGTCGGCATGGAGCAGATACTGCTGATAGTGCTGCGGATGCGGCTGGGCGAACGCCTCGTCCAGCCAGTCGTCGTGCAGCAGCAGCGGGCGCAGCAGCTCGCTGCCGCGCGCCAGAATAGTCGCCTCGTCCGGCTGCCGATCGAGCAGCGCGGCGAACTGCGCCACAAAGTCACGCAGCCGCTGGTGGTTAAGGTCGCTCACGATTTGTTCTCCTGGTAGTGCCGCGCCACCTGATTGGCGCCGCTCGCCAGGCTGAAATCGAAGGCGTCGCTGACGTTGACCGCCTTCGGCAGCACCTGATAGCGATGGAAAAAGTCGGCGGATTTCTGCAGCGTCGCGATAAGCGAGGGATCGAACACCAGCGGGCGAATGCGCGCGTCGTCGATCCAGCTGCTGGTGATGGTGGTCGGCATATTCAGCGTCTTGCTCAGCGCCTGGGCGAACGGCTGCGGATGCTGCGCCGCCCAGACCTGCGCCTTCGCCAGTCGCGTCAGCAGATCGGCGATAGCTTTACGCTTCTCCGGATTGGCCAGCGCCTCTTTGCGCGCCAGCGCATAGGAGTAGCCCGACATAATGCCGTTGCCGCCGCCCTGCGGCACGCGCACCGTGCCGTCGATTTGGGTCGAGGTGGCGATATAGGGCTCCCACGGCGCCCAGGCGGAAACCGCGCCGGAGGTCAGCGCCGCGCGACCATCCACCGGGCCGAGGAAGCGCAGCGTCACCTCATCGGGTTTCAGGCCGGCGCGTTCCAGCAGGCCCAGGATCAGATAGTGTCCCCAGCCGCCGCGGTTGACGGCGATCTGCTTGCCTTTCAGATCCTTCAGGCTCTGGATCCCGGCGTCGGGACGCGTCAGCAGCGCGATGCTGTCGGGGTTGTTCTGCCAGGCGCCGACCGCTTTAACCGGCGCCCCTGCGGCATAGACGAACAGAAAGGGCAGGTCGCCGGTAAAGCCGACGTCCAGCGCCCCCGCATTCAGCGCCTCCTGCACCGGCGCGCCGGAGTCGAAGGCGGTGAGCTTCAGATCGTAAGGCAGATTATCGAGCTCGCCGGAGGCTTTCAGCGAGGCGAAGCGATCCCCTTTGACATCGCCGAGCCGCAGCGTCACTTTTTCAGCGGCGAAAGCGGAGTTGAGGCTCAGCGCCAGCGCGACGCCGGCGAACAGGGCGGCGAGACGCATCAGGCGCTCCTCTTAACGCGCGTCAGCGCGGCGACTTTTTCGCGCGTCAGCGGCAGCAGCTCGCGGCCGTACTCAACTGCGTCGTTTAGCGGATCGAAGCCGCGGATCAGCACGCTGTCGATGCCCAGGTTGTAGTAATCCAGCAGTGCGTCGGAGACCTGATCCGCCGTGCCCACCAGCGCGGTGGAGTTGTAGCCGCCGCTCACCAGCTTCGTGACGCCGGTCCACAACACTTTATCGTGGCGGTCGCCTGCGTTAGCCGCCGCCAGTAGGCGCTGCGCGCCGACGCTCTGCGGTTTTGGCAGGCCGAAGGTGTAGCCCGATTCGGCCAGCTGTTTCTGCGCCATTTGATAAATGTGTTCCGCGCGCTCCCAGGCCTCTTTCTCGGTCTTGCCGATAATCGGACGGAAAGAGATATTGAATTTGATGTCGCGGCCTCTTTTCGCGGCGGCGGCGCGCACGGTTTGCACGGTTTCCGCCGCGCCCTGCAGCGGCTCGCCCCACAGCGCGAAGACGTCGGCGTGACGCGCGGCGACCTCGATCGCCTCTGGCGAAGAGCCGCCGAAGTAGACCGGCAGCTTGCTCTGCAGCGGCTTGATGGCGGAAAAAGCCTGTTCAGCCTGGTAAAACTCGCCCTGGTGATCCCAGGCTTCCGCCGAGGTCAGGCTCTTGTTCAGCACGTGAAGAAATTCGTCGGTGCGCGCGTAGCGTTCCGCCTTGTTGAGGAAGTCGCCGTCGCGGCGCTGTTCGCTGTCGCTGCCGCCGCTAATGATATGCACTGCCAGTCGTCCGTCGGTCAGGTGATCGAGCGACGCCAGCTTGCGCGCCGCCAGCGTCGGCGAGACGAAGCCGGGACGGTGCGCCAGTAAAAATTTAATGCGCGAGGTGTTGGCAGCGGCGTGCGCCGTCACTAAAAAACCGTCTGGTTGATCGGACCAGTAGCCCACCAGAATCCGATCGAATCCCGCCTCTTCGTGGGCGCGAGCGAAATCGGCAATGTAGTTTTTATCGAATAACGGCCCGCTGGCCGGAATGATTTCAGAGGCCAGACGATGGCCGATCATGCCCAGAAATTGAATGCTCATGCGCTTCTCCCGATGTTGAGTAATGAAAAAACTACGGGGCGACGGGCAGGAGATGAAATTCGATATTGTGCAAAGGATTTGCGGGAATCGGGGAAGGGCGGCGCCGCGCGGCTGAGACGGCGCGGCAGGCGTTATATCAAGCAGGAATAATTAAGAATAAGGGCGAGAACCCGTCTCGCCCTTCTTATCAGAATGCCAGCACCAGTCCGGCGATAGCGGCGGAGAGCACGCTGACCAGCGTGGAACCGTAGAGCAGCTTCAGGCCGAAGCGCGACACCACGTTGCCTTGCTCTTCGTTCAGACCCTTAATGGCGCCGGCGACGATGCCGATAGACGAGAAGTTGGCGAACGAGACCAGGAACACCGACAGGATGCCTTCAGAGTGCGGCGAAATCTGGCCCGCCAGCTTCTGCAGATCCATCATCGCGACGAACTCGTTGGAAACCAGCTTGGTGGCCATAATGCTGCCGACCTGCAGCGCTTCATGAGCCGGCACGCCCATCACCCAGGCGAACGGATAGAAGACGTAGCCCAGCACGCCCTGGAAGCTGATGCCGAAGATAACATCGAACAGCGCGTTCAGGCCGGAAATCAGCGCGATAAAGCCGATCAGCATCGCCGCGACGATAATCGCCACGCGGAAGCCGGCGAGGATATATTCGCCCAGCATCTCAAAGAAGCTCTGGCCTTTATGGATATCCTGCAGCTGCAGATCCTCTTCGCTGTCGACGCGGTAAGGGTTGATCAGCGACAGCACGATAAAGGTGCTGAACATGTTAAGCACCAGCGCGGCGACCACATACTTCGGCTGCAGCATGGTCATATAGGCGCCGACGATCGACATGGAAACGGTCGACATCGCGGTCGCGGCCATAGTGTACATGCGGCGCTGCGACATTTTGCCGAGGATATCCTTATAGGCGATAAAGTTTTCTGACTGTCCCAGAATCAGAGAGCTGACGGCGTTAAAGGATTCCAGCTTGCCCATGCCGTTGATTTTAGACAGCACGGTGCCGATGCCGCGGATCACCCAAGGCAGAATGCGGAAGTGCTGCAGAATGCCGATCAGCGCGGAGATAAAGACGATCGGGCAGAGCACGTTCAGGAAGAAGAAGGCGAGGCCTTTGTCATTCATGTTGCCGAACACGAAGTTGGTGCCTTCGCCCGCATACTTGAGCAGATGATCGAACAGGCCGGCGAAGCCCTTCACGAATCCGAGACCCGCCTCGGAATTGAGGAAGAACCACGCCAGCAGCACTTCAATGACCAGAAGCTGGACAATGTAGCGAATACGAATACTTTTACGGTCGTGGCTGACGAGTAACGCCAGCACGCCTACCACCACCAGTGCTAAAAGGAAGTGCAAAATATGGGACATGCTTGCTCCAGATTTGAGGAGGGTTGTAATTTGCTGCGTATTCTATGTAACGCGTTACTTAAAAACGAGATCAAATCCACATTATAAGGATTCGCTATCACCCCTTTTCTCAGAAAACTCTCACCAGTCACAGCCTGTTCACAAATTGTTCACGCCTAATATCCACAAATTTATTGTCTATAATATGTCCGAAGCGTAGAGTGAGATGCATTGCACATTTTTTAGCAAGTCTCGCTTTACCGTAAGGTATAGCAATGGCTATACTTTATAGCATCATCTATCACAACGATAACGATAACCTCATTTCACTTGCCGCGATCAGGCCATAAGCTGCCATGGTTAAACGCGTTCAGACAGGTAGAGAAATATGTTTGAGAGCCGTACCGCCGAGCGCGCCGCTCGCGGAGCCCGAAAAATCAAGCTCGCGCTGCTGGGGCCGGCCTTTATCGCCGCCATCGGCTATATCGATCCAGGCAACTTCGCCACCAATATTCAGGCGGGCGCAGCCTATGGCTATAAGCTGCTGTGGGTGGTGGTCTGGGCCAATATCATGGCGATGGTCATACAGCTGATGTCCGCCAAGCTCGGTATCGCCACCGGTAAAAATCTGGCTGAGCATATTCGCGATCGCTTTCCGCGTCCGGCGGTCTGGTTCTACTGGGTGCAGGCGGAAATCATCGCCATGGCGACCGATCTGGCGGAATTTATCGGCGCGGCGCTCGGCTTTAAGCTGCTGCTCGGCATTTCGCTGCTGCAGGGCGCGGTGCTGACCGGCGTGGCAACCTTTCTGATCCTGATGCTGCAAAGCCGCGGCCAAAAGCCGCTGGAGCTGGTGATCGGCAGCCTGCTGCTGTTTGTGGCGGCGGCCTATATCGTCGAGCTCTTCTTTTCCCAGCCGAAGGTCAGCGAGCTGGTGACCGGCATGGCGCTGCCGTCATTGCCCACTTCCGAGGCGGTCTTCCTGGCGGCCGGCGTACTGGGCGCGACCATTATGCCGCACGTCATCTATCTTCACTCGGCGCTGACGCAGGGCGGCGAAAGCGGCAACAAAAGCCAGCGCTACTCCTCCACCAAGCTGGATGTGGCCATCGCCATGACCATCGCCGGTTTTGTTAATCTGGCGATGATGGCGACCGCCGCCGCCGCGTTCCACTTCAGCGGCCACAGCGGCATCGCCGAACTGGATCAGGCCTATCTGACGCTGACGCCGCTGCTTGGCCATGCGGCGGCGACGGTATTCGGCCTGAGCCTGGTCGCAGCGGGCCTCTCCTCTACCGTGGTAGGCACCCTGGCCGGTCAGGTCGTGATGCAGGGCTTTATCCGCTTTCATATTCCGCTCTGGGTACGCCGTCTGGTCACTATGCTGCCCTCGTTTATTGTGATTATGGCGGGCTGGGATCCGACGCGCATTCTGGTTATGAGCCAGGTGCTGCTGAGCTTCGGTATCGCGCTGGCGCTGGTGCCGCTGCTCTCCTTTACCGGCAATCGCGAGATTATGGGCGAGATGGTCAATTCGCGCCTGATGCAGAACGCCGGCCGCGCCATCGTGGTGCTGGTGGTGGCGCTCAACGCCTATTTGCTGATTGGCGAAATCCTCGGCCTGTAAAGGCTGCTGAAAACTGGCCCGATCTATCCCGGGCCAGCTTCGTTTTTAACCTCCCGTGCCGCCGCCCTAACAGCCCGCCTTAACTCATCTACTCTCGATATGCAGCCGTTTTCTCTTCTCTTACAGGAGTCAGGATATGCATGCACTGGTAGTGGTCGCCCATCCCGATCAAGATTCTTTTACCCACGCCGTCGCGCGAACGCTAACCCGCGAGATTTGCGCGCCGCATACGTTTGAAATCGCCGACCTGATAGCTGAGGGCTTCGACCCGCGCTACGCCGCCGCCGATCTGGCGCTGTTTCGCAGCGAGGGCGCGCCGCCTGCCGATGTGCTGGCCGAGCAAAAACGCATCGACGGCGCCGATGCGCTGGTGCTGGTTTATCCCGTTTACTGGTGGTCATTTCCCGGCGTGCTGAAAGGCTGGATCGATCGCGTCTTTACCCACGGCTGGGCATATGAAGAGACGCCCGACGGCAAAATCGCTAAAAAAATGGGCCGTCTGAAGGTGCACCTGCTGGGAATCGGCGGGGCGAATCTGCGCACCTATGCGCGGCGCGGCTATTATGCCGCGATGCGCACGCAGATCGACGAGGGCATTTTTGACTATGTCGGCGCAGCGGTGAAAACGTCGGAGCTGATCTTGCTGCCTGACGCCGACTCGCCGGAGGCACATCTGAAAACGGCGCGGCAAATCGGACAACGGCTGTTCGCGGAGTAAAGGCCGCTTTGCGCGCGGTATCGCGCAGCGGCCTTTAGCAGTGCCGCCGCGTCATCAGTGATGGTGGTGGTCGTGACGATCGTGACGATCGTGGCGGTCGTGATGGCGCTGCGCTTCACGCCAGTGGTGGCGACGTTCGCGTTCATGCCAGCGTCGCTCGCGCTCCCACTGCTGATGACGGCGCCACTCTTCATGGCGCCACCAGCGATGGTTGTTGTACTGATAGCGGTCGTTCCACCAGCGCGGCTCGCGCCAGCGGCCGCCGTCCCAGTAATAGCCGCGGCGATCCTGGTCTCCCAGATGCAGCGTTACGCCCGGCGCCAGACTGATAGAGGCGCCGTCAGCCTGAGCGCTGTGGATCGCCAGAGGCGACAGGCAGGTCAGCAAAGCAGCAAAAATAGCAAATTTCATCTTATTCTCCTTATCAGCGACAGCGCCGCTGCGATGCAGGCGTGAAGCCCGCGCATTGCTTGTGTGGCAAGTTGAGTGTCGCTGACAATTGTGAGGAAAATCGGAAGAAAAAGGGGATTGAGATAATTCTGTTCGCCGAAATACCCGGCGCGGCGGCCGGGCGGGCAAGGATTAGAGCAACACGCCTTCGATAGCGGAGAGCTCGGCGATGGTAAAGTGGCGATTGGCCAGCATCTCCACCGCGTCGTCGATTTGCGCGGTTTTGCTGGCGCCGATCAGCACAGAGGTGACGCGCGCGTCGCGCAGCGTCCACGCCAGCGCCATCTGCGCCAGCTTCTGGCCGCGCTGCTGCGCAATCTCATTCAGCTTGCGCACTTTCTCCATCTTCTCGTCGGTAAGCTGATCTTCACGCAGGAACTTGCTGCCGCTCGCCACGCGCGAATCGTCGGGAATACCCTGCAGATAGCGGTCGGTCAGCACGCCGCCCGCCAGCGGAGAGAAGGCGATGCAGCCGACGCCGTTGTCGCCAAGCGTTTCCAGCAGGCCGTTTTCCGGGCCGCGTTCAAACATCGAATAGCGCGGCTGATGGATCAGGCAGGGCGTGCCGAGATCGCGCAGGATGGCAATCGCTTCCGCCGCGCGATCCGCCGGATAGTTAGAAATAGCGGCATAGAGCGCTTTACCCTGGCGCACCACCTGATCCAGCGCGCGCATGGTCTCTTCCAGCGGCGTTTCCGGATCCGGACGATGGTGATAGAAGATGTCCACATACTCCAGCCCCATGCGCTTCAGGCTCTGATCGAGGCTGGAGATAAGGTATTTCCGCGAGCCCCAGTCGCCGTACGGGCCGTCCCACATGGTGTAGCCCGCTTTGGTGGAGATCACCAGCTCGTCGCGAAAGGCGCGAAAGTCTTCGCGCAGGATGCGGCCGAAGTTCTCTTCCGCCGAGCCCGGCGGCGGGCCGTAGTTGTTGGCCAGGTCAAAATGGGTAATGCCGCGATCGAACGCGTGGCGCAGCAGCTCGCGGCTGTTGTCGACGCGCGTGTTGTCGCCAAAGTTGTGCCACAGGCCAAGCGAAATTGCGGGCAGCTTTAGCCCGCTGCGGCCGCTGCGGCGATATTCCATCTGCTGATAACGACCGGGATGCGGAAGGTAGGTCATACGGCTTTCCTGTCAAAGGGAAGAATTTTCAAGCGCAAGGATAGCAGTGTATGCGTTTACACACAGTCACAATGGATCGCAGATCGCATACTTACAGAATAATCCCCCATCGTAACGCCGGGTTGCCACTTTTTGTTCAGTCGATTGCGCTGCTTACTCGCCGCTTTGGCAGCATAGCGGATACTCAAACCAGACACTGGTGAAAGGAGTGGCATATGCAACGCTTTACCGTAGGAGATTATCTGCTGGCGCGCCTTCAGGAGATCGGCGTCGGTCATCTGTTTGGCGTGCCGGGCGACTATAACCTGCAGTTTCTCGATCGCGTGATCGCCCATCGGGATATCGGCTGGGTCGGCTGCGCCAACGAACTCAACGCGGCCTATGCGGCGGACGGCTATGCGCGCTGTCGCGGCGCGGCGGCGTTGCTGACCACCTTCGGCGTCGGCGAACTGAGCGCCATCAACGGCACGGCCGGCAGTTTCGCCGAATATCTGCCGGTGATCCATATTGTGGGCGCGCCCGCAAGCGGGGCGCAAAAGCGTGGCGACTGCGTGCACCATACACTGGGCGACGGCGACTTCCGTCACTTTCTGCGCATGGCGGGCGAGGTCAGCACAGCGACGGCGCAGCTCAGCCCGGGCAACGCCACGGCGGAAATCGATCGGGTGCTGGCCACGGCGATGCGCGAACAGCGTCCGGGCTACCTGATGCTGGCGGTCGATGTCGCGGAGGCCGAGGTGGCGCCGCCCGCCGCGCCGCTCGACGCCGCGCCGGGCTCCAGCGAACAGGCGCGCCAGGCGTTTCGCGCCGCCGCCGAACGGCTGCTGCAACCGGCGCGGCGGGTGGCGCTGCTGGCTGATTTTCTCGCCGCGCGCTGGCGGCAACAGGCGGCGCTGGCCCGGCTGCGTCGGCTGCGCGCCGTTCCCTGCGCCACGCTGCTGATGGGCAAAGGCGTGCTGGACGAGCGCCAGCCGGGCTACGTCGGCACTTACGCCGCTGCGGGCAGCGAGCCCGGCATCTGCGAGCTGATTGAGCAGACCGATGTAACAATCTGCGTCGGCGTGCGCTTCACCGATACTCTGACGGCGGGCTTTACCCAAAATTTTACCGCCTCGCAGCTGATCGATCTGCAGCCTTTCGCCGCCAGCGTTGCCGGGGAGCGCTTCGGGCCGCTCAACATGGCGGATGCGCTAAGCGAGCTGGAGGCGCTGTTCGCGCGCTACGGCGCGGGCTGGGCGCTGGCGCCGCAGGTGCAGCCGGTCGAGACGGCAGACGCGCGCGACAATATCAGCCAGAGCGCTTTCTGGCAGGCGATGCAGCGCTTTCTCCAGCCAGGCGACATTATTCTCGCCGATCAGGGCACCGCCGCATTCGGCGCGGCGGCGCTGCGCTTGCCCAGCGGGGCGCAGCTGGTGGTGCAGCCGCTCTGGGGCTCCATTGGCTATACTCTACCGGCAGCCTTCGGCGCGCAGACCGCCGCGCCCGCGCAGCGGGTGATCCTGATTACCGGCGACGGCTCGGCGCAGCTGACTATTCAGGAGCTGGGATCGATGCTGCGCGACGGGCAAACGCCGATTATTTTCCTGTTGAACAATGAGGGCTATACGGTGGAGCGCGCCATCCACGGCGCAACGCAGCGTTATAATGATATCGCGCAGTGGAACTGGACCGCGCTGCCGCAGGCGCTTTGTCTGCATGGACAGGCGCAGAGCTGGCGCGTCACCGAATGTGTGCAACTGGATGAGGTAATGGCGCGTCTGCAGGCGCCCGACTACCTGACGCTGGTCGAGGTCGTGATGCCAAAAGACGATCTGCCGCCGCTGTTGCATAAAGTGACGGCTTGCCTCGCGCAACGCAACGGAGGGTAAGATTCGGAGTGTTGCCGCTGTCAAGCGGCTTGCCGGACGGGTAGGCTGTGCTCACCACCTTCAACGCTCGTCTTTTGTCGCGGCGAGCGTTGTTGTTTTACCGGCAGACTTTTATAGTGTCCTGCATCTTAGGGACCCCAAGCGGAGCAACAAAAGAATGACAACTTATGCCCTGGTCGGCGACGTCGGCGGCACCAACGCCCGACTCGCCCTGTGTGAGGTGGAAACCGGCAGCATCTCCCAGGCCCAAACATTCTCAACTTCAGATTATGACAGCCTCGAAGCCGTCATCCGCCACTATCTTGGCGAGCAGCTGCAAAACGTTAAAGACGGCTGCATCGCCATTGCTTGTCCTATCACGGAAGACTGGGTCGAAATGACCAACCATGACTGGGCTTTTTCCACCAGCAAAATGAAAGCCAGCCTTGGCTTCGATCATTTTGAAATCATTAACGACTTCACCGCCGTTTCCATGGCGATCCCGATGCTGAAGGCTGAGCATGTGATTCAGTTCGGCGGCGGCGAGCCGGTGAAGGATAAGCCTATCGCGATTTACGGCGCGGGCACCGGCCTGGGCGTCAGCCATCTGGTGCACGTCGACCGTCGCTGGGTCAGCCTGCCAGGCGAGGGCGGCCACGTTGACTTCGCCGCCAACAGCGATGAAGAAGATTTGATTCTGGAAGTGCTGCGCGCCGAGCTGGGCCACGTTTCCGCAGAGCGCGTGCTTTCCGGCGCCGGTCTGGTGAACCTCTACCGCGCTATCGTGAAGGCGGATAACCGCGTGCCGGAAAACCTCAAGCCGAAGGATGTCTCTGAACGCGCGCTCGCCGATAGCTGCACCGACTGCCGTCGCGCGCTGTCGCTGTTCTGCGTGATTATGGGACGTTTTGGCGGCAATCTGGCGCTGAATCTCGGCACCTTCGGCGGCGTCTATATCGCCGGCGGCATCGTGCCGCGCTTCCTGGAGTTCTTTAAGGCTTCCGGCTTCCGCGCCGCCTTTGAGGATAAAGGGCGCTTCCGCGACTACGTTTCCCGCATTCCGGTCTATATGATCACCCACGATCAGCCTGGCCTGTTGGGCGCTGGCGCGCATCTGCGGCAGACGCTGGGGCGTATTCTGTAGTTCCTTTCAAAAACGGCCCTCGGGCCGTTTTTTTATGCTGGCGCAGGTGATATGAAGCGATCGCAAAGTCGCTCAAGGCATCCTTGCTCGCTCGGCCCGCGACGTCCCTGTCGCGGGACGCTTTGCTCTCCGCTTCATATCACCTGCTGGCTGGCATTAATGCGTGCTGGCGCGAACTGTTTTTCTACAGGCGCATCAGCTCACGAAAGCGTTTTACTTTGCTGCGGCTGACCGGCACCTGAAACGCCAGATCGCGCAGTTTCAGCAGGTAGGTATTGTTAAACCAGGGTTCGATCTCAGAGATTTTGCTCAGGTTCACGCAGTAAGAGCGATGACAGCGGAAAAAGCGCTGCTCCGGCAAACGGGCGCAGAATTCGCTGATGCTCATCGACATCACATAGGCTTCGCGCCGCGTATAGACGAACGTCAGCTTCTCATGCGCCTCCACGTAATAGATATCGTCAATGTCGGTCACGATAATGCGCTCATCCTTCACCAGATTCACCGTCTGCGGGCCCTGGTCGACCGGCGTCTGAGCGACGCTCTGCTGCTGTCCTACCGCTTCCAGCTTGTTAAGCATGGTGACGATGCGCGCTTCGTGATAGGGCTTGAGAATATAGTCAAAGGCTTCCAGCTCGAAAGCCTCAACCGCATGATCTTTCCAGGCGGTGATAAACACAATCAGCGGCCGCTGCGCGAACTGGTGAATATTTTGCGCCAGCAGCATGCCGTCCAGCGACGGGATATTGATATCGAGAAAAATGACGTCGACCCGATGCTGCTGCAAATATTTCAGCACCTCCAGGCCGTCGTCGAAACAGGCCTCGATCTCAATCTTGCTGTGCTGCTGGATCATCCAGCTCAGTTCCTGCTGCGCCAGAAATTCGTCTTCGACAATAATGGCTTTCATTGCACGCTCTCCGCGACGGCAAGCGGCGATTCGGTTAGCAACTCTCCGTTTTTGCTCAGGGTAAAGGCGATTTCGGTGCCGGGCTGCAGCCGGGTAATGTCGAGCCCCTGACCGGTCAGCAGTTTGACGCGGTGATGCACATTCAGCAGGCCGATCTTATTGCCCGGCATCTCATTATTCGCCACGCGACGCATCACTTCGTCGCTGATGCCCGGCCCGGTGTCGCGCACGGCGATACGCACCCGATCGCCGCAGGCCTTAACGCTCAGCGTCACCACGCCTTTGCCGCGGCAGGGCTGAATGCCGTGCACGATGGCGTTCTCCACCAGCGGCTGGATCAGCAGGCTAGGCAATGAGAAGTGCAGATCGTCGTCAACGTCGTAGATCATCGTCAGCTTGTCGCCAAAACGCGCCTGTTCGATGGCGATATAATCTTTTACCTGCCACAGCTCGCGTTTGATATCGATCGTCTCGTCGTCGTTAAGCTCAAGGTTGTAGCGCAGATAGCGGGAAAGGTTAATCACCAGCTGGCGCGCCGTATCGGGATTAAGGCGGATAGAGGAGTTGATGGCGTTCAGCGCGTTAAACAGAAAATGGGGATTGATTTTACTCTGCAGGGCGCGCAGTTCCGCTTTATTCGCCATTTCGCGCAGCTGCTCGGCGCGCGACACCTCCAGCTGGGTCGAGATCAGCTGCGACAGGCCGATCGCCATCTCTTTCAGCGAGCCGGTAATGCGGTGCGCGCGGCGATAGTAAATCTTCAGGGTGCCGGTAACTTTGCCTTGCTCGCGCAGCGGAATAACGATCATCGAATGAATATCCCTGGTGCGATGCGCCTCATCGTTGTTCTTAATGATGATTTTTCCGCTGGCCATCGCCTGCGCGGTGGTGGGGCTAATGCCGTCGTCGCCGTTCTGGTAGTTCTGCTCGCCGTAGCCGACGTAGGCGAGAATATGGGTCTTGTTGGTAATGGCGACGGCGTCGGCGTTGATATCGTCACAGATAATGGTGCAGATGCGGCGCAGCGAGTCGCTGTTGACGTCACGAAACAGCGGCAGGGTTTTATTGGCTATCTCTAGCGCCAGCTTGGCCTGTCGCGCCGCAATCGCCTCTTTTTCGCCTTCGACGCTCTGCACCAGCAGCACAATCAGGCCGATGCTCGACGCGCCGAGGATCATCGGCAGCGCAATCTCCGACACAATCGCCAGGCCAAGCGACATCGGCTTCGCCCACAGCACGATCAGCAGCATGGTGAGGCTTTCGCACAGCATGCCGCCGATGATGCCGACGCGCCAGCGCTGCGCTTTGGGCACGCGGCGGTTAATGGCGCCGGCCACGCAGCCCGCAATAATGCTGGTGATCAGGCAAGGTACCGAGGTGACGCCGTGAATGTCGATCAGAAAACGGTGCAGCCCGGCGATCGCGCCGGTGACGATGCCGACCCAGGGGCCAAACAGGATGCCGCCGGCCATCACCGCGATCACCCGCACGTTCAGCAGCGAGCCGTCGACGTGAATGCCCGACCAGGTGCTGAAAAGCGCGAACAGCGAAAAAATGGCGATAACGGCGGCTTTTTCCAGCGGCGCATGTTCATCTTTTTGCAGCAGCTGGCGGAAAAGCCGGGTGCGGGTCAGGAAGAAGAGGCAGATCAGCATCAGGGCGGCGCGGTCAAACACCGCTAACAGCATATCGAAGTGAGAGAGCACAGCCAGCCTTCAGGTCATAACAGAGAGAGGCCTATGATAAAAAATGTGATCGCGATGCGCCAGTCTGCAAAAAGAGTGAGCGCTTCCTTCATGTTATGGATCAATTTTCATGGCTGAAATGGTAAAAAGGGGAAACCTGAGTAGTAAAACAGGGAAGGTTTTTCATGCGCCGCTGGCGAGTGAGCCGATAGTGTTTTTTTATTCAGACAGCCGTTATGGCTATCTGCACCGGGAGCCATTTCATGCAGTTAATCACGCCGCGTCTTACCCTCACCACCCTTAAGCCCGAAGACTGGCTGCTGTTCCGTGCCGTGCATGAAGACGCGGCCACCATGACCTGGGTCAGCGAAATTCCTGACGAGGCGGATTTGCGCCAGCGCTTCAACGAACGCCTCGCGCCCTGGCAGGTCAGCAGTTTTCATATGCTCTGCGTGGTGGCGCGCCTGCGCGACAGCGGCGAGCCGATCGGCCTGTTCGGCTGCAGCCCGGAATGGCAGCCTTACCGTCAGGCGGAGGTCGGCTATATGCTGCTGCACCGGTTCTGCGGCCAGGGGTACGGCAGCGAAGCGCTGGCCGGACTGAGCGACTTTCTGCTGAAAGCGGGTTTCCATAAGCTCAAGGCGATGGTGGTAGAAGGAAATGTGGCGTCGCGGCGTATTCTGGAGAAGAATGGCTATGTGCTTGAGGGGACCTTGCGGGGTAATTATCTGCTAAATGGCGAATGGGTGAACGATTGGGTGTTTGGGCGTCTGAATCCCGCAGATTGAAAAAATTTTATTCTCCTCTCGACAAGCGCGCGATCGCCGCGTTAAGGTCTTTTTTCGGTCACGGTTGTGACCTGCGTCGCTCGGACGGTCCGGGCGCTTACGTATTCAAGAGGACATTATGGCTGACAACAGCACACCCCGTCGTTTCTCGCGTATCGATCGCCTTCCCCCCTATGTATTTAACATTACCGCTGAGTTGAAGATGGCTGCGCGTCGGCGCGGCGAAGATATCATCGACCTCTCGATGGGGAATCCTGACGGCCCTACGCCGCCGCATATCGTGGAAAAACTTTGCCAGGTGGCGCAGCGTGAAGACACGCACGGCTACTCAACCTCGCGCGGCATTCCTCGCCTGCGCCGCGCCATTTCGCGCTGGTACGCCGAGCGCTATCAGGTAGAGATCGATCCTGAATCCGAAGCTATTGTCACTATCGGATCGAAAGAGGGGCTGGCGCACCTGATGCTGGCGACGCTCGATCACGGCGATACGGTGCTGGTGCCGAATCCCAGCTATCCCATTCATATCTACGGCGCGGTGATCGCCGGCGCGCAGGTGCGTTCGGTGCCGCTGGTGGCGGGCGTCGATTTCTTCGCCGAGCTGGAGCGGGCGATCCGTGAAAGCTATCCGAAGCCGAAAATGATGATCCTCGGCTTTCCGTCGAACCCCACCGCGCAGTGCGTCGAGCTGGACTTTTTCGAACGGGTTATCGCGCTGGCGAAACAGTATAACGTGCTGGTGGTGCACGATCTCGCCTACGCCGATATCGTTTACGACGGCTGGAAAGCGCCTTCGATTATGCAGGTGCCCGGCGCGCGCGACGTGGCGGTAGAGTTTTTCACGCTGTCAAAAAGCTACAACATGGCGGGCTGGCGCATCGGTTTTATGGTGGGCAACAAAGAGCTGGTCGCCGCGCTGGCGCGCATCAAAAGCTATCACGACTATGGCACCTTTACGCCGCTGCAGGTGGCGGCCATCGCCGCGCTGGAGGGCGATCAGCAGTGCGTGCGCGACATCGCCGAGCAGTACAAGCGTCGCCGCGACGTGCTGGTAAAAGGGCTGCATGAGGCGGGCTGGATGGTGGATAACCCCAAAGCCTCGATGTACGTCTGGGCGAAAATTCCCGATCGCTACGCCGCGCTCGGCTCGCTGGAGTTCGCCAAAAAGCTGCTGCAGGAGGCGAAGGTGTGCGTGTCGCCGGGCGTCGGCTTCGGCGACTATGGCGATACCCATGTGCGCTTCGCGCTGATAGAGAACAGCGATCGCATTCGGCAGGCGGTGCGGGGCATTAAAGCGATGTTTCGCGCGGACGGTATTTTGCCGGGCAGCGTAAAAGCGGTAGAAGAAGCAGAGTAAAGCAAAGCGGGGCGACAGCTCTGTCGCCCCCTGGCTGGCGCTACAGCATCAGCACAAATGTGCCGAGCCAAAGCAGCGCAAAGAAAGAGATTCCCATCAAGGCGTATTTCACAGACAACTCCTCTGAGCGGTTACGACGATAGCGATCCCAGGCCAGCGCAACGCGAACAGAATGAGAAAAACGCATCAGGCCATCATCGACTCAGGCATTTTCTCAGGTCGTTCCGAGTAACTCAGAACAGGATCGAACGCTAATTTACGCGTAATTGATCCTAAAATAAATAGCACCAGTGTGAGAGGTTCATCACGTTTTACTCGACTTCAATCTCCGGGATCGCCGACATACCAACCCGCAGCTGCGACAGGTCAGGCTGGTCCGTATCCAGCACGATTTTAACCGGAAGGCGCTGGACGACCTTAGTATAGTTACCTGTCGCATTATCGGGCGAAATTGCCGAAAAGGTCGCGCCAGTCGCGGGCGCGATGCTGTCGACATGGCCGGTGAAACGCTTGCCCGGCAGCGCATCGACGGCGATCTGCACCCGCTGCCCCTGGCGCACGTCGCTGAGCTGCGTCTCCAGGAAGTTCGCCGTGATATAGGTCTGCTGCAGCGGCACTACCGCCAGCAGCCGCGTCCCGGCGGAAACGTAGGCGCCGACGCGCGCCGCGCGCTGGCCCACCATGCCGTCCACCGGCGCGACGATGCGTGTATAGGAGAGGTTCAAACGCGCCTGATCCACGCTCGCCTGCGCCGCCGCCACGTCCGCGCGCGCCTGACGCACTGCCGCCTGCAGTACGCCTGTCTCTTTCATCGCGGAAGCCACCGCCGCCTGGCTCTGACGCACCGTCGCCGCGGCGGAGCGCTGGGTCGAGCTGGCCTTCTGCTGGTCGTCGGCGGCGATAATGCCGCTTTTATACAGGCGGTTATAGCGATCGGCGTTCTGACCGGCATACTGCGCGGTCGCCTGGCTGGCCGCCAGGGTCGCTTTTGACTGCTCGATGGCCGACTGCTGCTGCTCCAGCTGCGCCTGGCTGCTGAGCAGTTTCGCCTCGCTGACCTGCAGATCCGCCTCGGCGCTCTCCAGCGCCACGCGATAATCGCGATCGTCCAGCGTCGCCAGCACGTCGCCCGCTTTCACCTGCTGGTTATCCTGCACCTTCACCTCGGCGATATAGCCTGACACTTTCGGCGCCACCAGCGTGTAGTCGGCGTTGACGTAAGCGTCGTTGGTGCGGTGATCGTTGCCGGTCAGGGTAGACCAGATAAAAAACGCGATGGCCAGCAGAACCAGCAACAACAGGCTCAGCAGCACGGTTTTTCTCATTACTAAAGCACGCATAATCTTATTTTCTCGATGTCGAAGAGGCAGGTTGAATCAGGGTTTGCGGCGGCCAGACGCGCTTAGGCAGCCAGGCCGTCAGCAGTAATAGCAGCACGGCGAAGGCGATCAGCAGCAGCCAGCTGTCGCTCAGACCGAGCACGGTGGCCTGATGGCGCACCAGCGTGGCGAAGCCGCTCAGGTTCTCGCTGCTGCTGACGCTGCCGTCCATTAGCAGCGGATGGCTGGCGCTGGCGTCGGCGCTGCTCGGCGCGCTCATCAGCCAGGGACGGCTGGCGGCCTGGTCCAGCAAAATGTTGGAGTGGATCTTCTCGCGGTGGCTAAGGAAAACCTCCACCAGCACCGAGGCCGCGACGCTGGAGAAGCCGCGCACGGTGTTAAACATCGCCGAGGCGAAGGGGCCTTCCGGCGGCGCCACCACGCTGGTGGCGCTCATCAGAATCGGCAGGATCACCATCGGCTGCCCGAACGCCTGCAACATTTGCAGCGTCCAGAAGTTCTGGCGCGCCCAGTCGCTGGTGATCTGCGCGCCGAGCAGGCAGGCGGTAATCAGCAGCGCGACGCCCGCTGCCAGCACCCAGCGGCAGTCGATCCAGCGGATATTCAGCAGCGCGGCGACCAGCGGCGCGATCAGCAGCTGCGGCAGGCCGACGGTTAACGCCAGCGGCGCGAACTGCAGGGTGCGAAAGCCCTCAACCTGAGCGAAATAGGCGGAGGGCAGCGCCGAGCCGGAGAGCGAGACGATCAGCACGGTCGCCAGCGCCAGCAGGCCGTGCGTCAGATTGCGGCGCGACAGCATCTGCAGCCGAAACAGCGGCAGCGGGTGAAACCATTCGTTGATCAGAAACACCAGCAACAGCGGCGCGGCGGCCAGCAGCATGGCGGCGATCAGCGGCGACTCGAACCAGTCCAGCCGTTCGCCCTGGGTGAGGGCCAGCACCAGCAGCGCCATGCCGCTGCATCCGGTAAGCATGCCGAACAGGTCGATCTGCTTAAAGCGCTCGAGGCGCAGCGGATCCTGCGGCAGACCCCAGCCGAACAGCAGCATGGCGATCAGCATCAGCGGCACCACCTGCCAGAAGACAAACATCCAGCTGACGTCGTCCGTCCAGAACGCCGCCAGCGAGGCGGCCATATTGGGGCCGAAGGTGGCCGTGAGCGCATAGCCGCCCAGCCCGTAGAGCTTAAGCGGCGGCGGCAGAAAGCGCAGCGCCACTGTCATCAGCATCGGCGGCAGCGCGCCGCCGAACAGCCCTTGCAGCACGCGCAGGGCGATAAAGCAGCCGGGCGAAGGCGCCAGCGGCAGCAGAATGCCGCACAGCATAAAGCCGGTCGATACCGTTAGCGAAAAGCGGCGCAGCGAGAAGGTAACGGCAAACCAGGGCGCAATCATCATCGCCGCCACTTCGGCGGCCTGATAGGCCGAGACGATCCAGCTGCCCTGGTCGTAGCTGACGCCGATGGCGGCGCGAATATCCGCCAGCGCGATATCGGTGACGCGGTCGTTAAGGCCTGAGGTCAAGGCGGCGATAAGCACGCCGACCAGGCCCAGCGCCAGGCGAAGCGTAAAGGGGGGCGGCGTCGGCGCAGCAGCAGCAGGCTGAGCGTTCATAGCAGGTTTCTCATTATTGTGATGCAGTGTATTGCGATGTGATACAGGCTGCGATTTTACATTTCGATATGCTGTATTGCAATGTGGTACATGCTGTAAATCGTGCCTTTTTCGCGGTAGAGTAGGGCAGCTGAAAAGGACGACTCATGGCAAAACTTCCATCCAGTCGCGAGGATGAAAAATCGGGCGGTATCCAGGTGATCGCCCGCGCGGCAAAAATTCTTAACGCGCTGGGAGAGCACCCCGGCGGCATGAGCCTGGGCGAAATCGCGCAGGCGGTGGATCTGCCGCGCTCTACGGTGCAGCGCATCGTCGCCGCGCTCGATAACGCCCAGCTGGTGCGCAGCAGCGGCGCAGGCGGGTTGCGGCTTGGTCCGGCGCTGCTGAAACTGATCTCCAGCGTGCATACCGACGTCGTCGATCTGGTGCGACCCAAGCTGGAAGCGCTCTGCGCGGCGACCAATGAAACGGTTTCGCTGTCGCGCGCCAGCGGCACGCAGCTGACTATCATTCACCACGTGGTGGCGTCGCGCGAACTGCGCGTGGTGCCGCGCATGGGGCTGAACCTGCCGCTCTACAGCACCTCCGGCGGCCGCGCGCTGCTGGCGCTGGAGTGCGATGACGACGTGCGCCTGATGGTGGGCGAAGCCTACCGCGAGCTAACGGATAAAACCGTCAAAACGCTGCCGCAGCTGATGGCGCTGATTCATGAGGTGCGTAAAACCGGCATCTCCTACGATCGCGGCGAAACCCTTGAAGGTATCTCCACCATGGCGGTGGCGCTGGACACGCTGTTCGGCCGTTTCTCTGTCTCTCTGCTGGTGCCCACGTCGCGTTTTCAGAAAAACGAAGCGGCATATCGCGAAGAGATGCTCAGATGCAAAGAGGCGCTGATACGCGAAATCGGCAAAACTGCCGCTGTTGAAGGATAAACTCTGATGAAAACACTGCTGATGGCTGTTGATAATTCGCCGGTTGCCCAGAAGGTGATCGCCACGGCGATAGAGGAAGCGCTGGCGCACAAGGCGCAGGTTGTGGTGCTCTGCTGTGTCGATCCCGCGTACTCCTCCTGCAACCAGCCGATTGATATTACCGCCGGCGAAGATCCGGAAGATTTCGCCATGGCGCAGGATGAGCAGAACACCGCCGAGCTGGTGGTGCGTCACGCGCTGGCGCCGCTGCTGCGCGCCGGAGTTGACGCGCGCGGGCTGATCGTCGCGGGCGAAGCGGCGGATACCATCGTCGCTCAGTCACACCAGCTTAACGCGCAGATGATCATTATGGGACGGCGTCATCTCTCCTCTTTTAACCGTCTGCTAAAGGGCTCGGTGAGCGCGGCGGTGATCGAGCGCGCCCACTGCCCGGTATTAATCGACGTTCGTAAGGATTGAGCAACTTCGCATGACCTCGCTGTGGATCGTCACGCTGGCCGCCTTCGCGCTGCTGGCGCTTATCATCGTCGTTCTGATTAAAACCACCCGGCTGCGCGCCTGGCAGGGCGTCGTACTCTTCCTGCTGCCGCTGCTGCTGGCGAACCTGCTCTGGTTCAGCTGGCTGAAGCCGCAGCAGCAGCGCGCCGCGCAGCAGCAGGCGGCGATCGACTATCTGGCGCAAACGCCAGGCTACCGCGTGCTGCAAACGCAGGAGCCGGCGCTGTGGCAGCTGCTGGTGCAGGAGCTTCAGCTCAAGCTGCGTCTCGGCGAAACGCCGCAGCAGGCGACAGGCGAGCTGCGCGGCTGGCTGGCCGACCTGATTAATCAGCGGCTGATGCGCGCGCCGGATGCGGCCGTGGTCAACTATATCCGCGCCTCGGTCAATGCGATGCAGGCGCTGGGCCAGCGCGATCCGCAGCTCTGCTTCCGCTTTCTTTATCCGCAGGTGAGCGGCGGGGTGAATCTGGTGAAAACGCTGTCGCCGGCGCTTAACGCGCAGGACGCGGCGGCGATGGAACAGCTCTTGCTGTCGAGTCGCGGCGCCGATTTGCCGGTGGATCAGCCACAGGCGCAGCAGGATCTGCAGCGCATCGTGGCGACGCTCTATAAGAAGTGGGGCGACAAGCTGCAGCAGCTCAATATGCCTGCCGACACCGCGGTCGATCGCTCCTCTATGTGCGCGATGTCTGTCGATCTCTACAGCGCCATCCTCGCATTGCCGGACAAACACGCTGCGAACCTGTTGCGTAGAATGGTGGCTCTCTCTGGCTGACAGGCGAAAAAAAGCCCGCTTAGCGCGGGCTTAAAACCAATCTGAATGTCTTCTTGGGCATAACCTGGTGTGGTGCAGACGCTGTTTTGTCTGAGGGCATCTTCTCACCCTTTTAGCGATAGAGATAACCGTTTGGTAATATCACTTTAATCGGTGAAAACTTACATTTGTGGCGTCAGGTTGGGCAGTTTTCCGATAGCCGGCGCCAGCGCTGCGGCTTAAACTGCCGCAGCAACGAGAGGAAGAAAGAAAAAATGAAATCAATTATCGTCGGCGCGACGGCGCTGTTATTGCTGACCGGCTGTAGCGTCAGCAAACCTGGGGGCTTTGAACGCGTAGATGAAGATCCGAGCGCAAATACGGTGCAGTACCGTTACGATCCGCAGAAATTAAATCGAGATGCGATGGAGCTGGATCTGGCGGATTATTGCGGCAAGAAAGGATTTGATAAGGTGGAAGCGCTAACCCCGCAGGAGAGTCATATTCCTGGGCTGAAAACCAGCTGGTTTCAGTGTAACTACGCGCTGAAAAGCTAATCGAGTTAAATAGTAAAATGGGCGGGTAATATCCCGCCCTTTTTTTATTTTATTATTTTATGCTGTGTGAAATCTTTGCCCTTAGCGGTGATGATGCCAGCCATGCCCGCCGCCGTGATGCCAGCCGCCGCCATGACCTCTGTCGATAATGCACCCGCTCAGCATAGAGATAACGGCAAAAACGGTGGCAACTTTAACGATTTTTTTCACAGAAAGTTCTCCTCTTTTCCGATAGGTACGACATTACGCCGGAATAGTGGAGTGATGATGCAGTGAATGTAGAGTTATTTAGAGAGATATTACGGGATATTTCAGAGACATGTCTGAGTAGAGAGGGATTAAATAAGCCTATCGGAACCGGCTGAATAAAAACGATTATCGGCAAGATAATTCTGAAAAGCAAGCGCGGCGTTTTTACCCGCTGGAGCGAATTCAGACTAAAGTATGCTGATGCGAAATAAAAAGGAGCGATGATGAAGCCTGAAGTAAAAAATGTACTGGCGTTGCAGGCGGAGCTGGCCGAGTGCCCCACCTGGTCGGCGCGCGAACAGGTGCTGTGGTGCGTGGATATCCTGGCGCCTGCCATTCACCGCTTCGATCCGCGCAGCGGCGTGCTGGAGAGCTTTCCGCAGCAGGAAGAGGTCGGCTGTATCGGCCTGCGCGAGCAGGGCGGAGTGATTGCGGCGCTGCGCAGCGGCGTCTGGCTGCTGGATGAGCAGGGCAGACCGCAGCGTAAAATTGCCGATAACCCAGGCGAGGCGGCGAAAAGCCGCTTTAACGACGGGCGCGTCGATCCCTGGGGCAATTTCTGGTGCGGCAGCCTGTGGGAGCCGCAGGATAAGAACGGCGCGCTGCTGTGCCGCGTAACGCCGTCGCTGGAGCTGGAGGTGAAAGCGCGCGACATCAAGATATCCAACGGCGTCGCCTTTTCGCCCGATCGCCGCTGGATGTACCACAGCGATACGCCGAACGAAGTGCTCTATCGCTATCCGCTCGATGCGAACGGCGAGCCGGGCGCGCGGGAGATCTTCCGCCAGTTCGACGCCGCAGGCGGCTTGCCGGACGGCGCGGCGGTCGACAGCGAAGGCTTTTACTGGTCGGCGCAGTTCGACGGCGGACGCATCGTGCGTATCGATCCCGTCAGCGCGCAAATTGTTGATGAGATTGCGCTGCCGGTGCGCTGGCCGACCATGGTCGCCTTTGGCGGCCCCGACCTGAAAACGCTCTATATCACCAGCTCGCGCGAGGATCGCACCGAAGAAGAGCTGGCGCGCTATCCGCAGTCAGGGGATATTCTGGCGGTAGAGGTGGAGGTAGCGGGTATTGCGGAGCCGCTGTTTCCGGAATAACGCGCAGGTCATCACTTAACGCATAAAGGCGCGGGCGCCATGGCGCCCGCGCTGCTGCTCAGCTCCGCTGCAGCATCTGCTCTGCCAGCGGTTCGCGCTGCGGCAGGCGAATCATCAGCGACAGCAGCAGCGACATCACCAGCAGCGTCATAATCAGGCTGAAGGTAACGGTAAAGCCGCCGAACAGTGAGGCGATCAGCGAGCCGAGCACGCTGCCGATGCCGAAGCCCAGATAAAGCAGCCCGTAGTTTTTCGTCAGGTTATTGAGGCCGAAGAAATCGCTGACCAGCGACGGGAAGACGGTAATGGTGCCGCCGAAGCTGAAGGCGACGCAGGCGAGCGAAACAAAAAAGGTGGTCTCATTCATGCGGGTAAACAGCAGAATACTCATGCCCGCCAGCGAAATGATCTGCGCCAGTGAGATCACCCGAATACGCGCCATTTTGTCGGAGAGCACGCCGAGCACCAGACGACCGCTCAGGTTGGCGATGGCGATCACCGTCACCGCATTGGCTGCGGTTTGCGCGCTGAGATGCACAAGGCCTTCGCCGATATCTTTCGCCACGCCGATCACATAGAGTCCGCTCATGCAGGCGGTCAAAAACATCAGCGCCAGCATCCAGTACTGCGGCAGACGCACCGCCTGCGCCAGCGTATAGTCGCGCGCCTGCTGCGCGCTTTGACCCGTCGCGCGCTGAACCGGCGCGTCACGCATCAGCAGCGCGCCGAGAATAATCATCCCCATGGCCGCCAGGCCCCAGATAATAAAGGTCTGCTCCAGGCCGACCGCGCCCAGCAGCGCGCCGCAGATAAATTTAAAGCCCAGGCTGCCGAGGCCGTACGCGCCGATGGCGCAGGCGGAGATCACGCCCTTGCGCTCGGGGAACCACTTCACGCAGTTCGACAGGGTCATCAGATAACCCGCGCCGTCCGCCAGCCCGACCATCACGCCAGCGCTGAGATAGAGCATCATCAGATTGTCGGCATGGGCTGTCAGCCAGAAGCCGGCCGCCATCAGCAGACCCGCGCCGATAGCGACGCGCCGTACGCCGAATCGCTCCTGCAGCTTGCCCGCCAGCGACGAGGCGACCGCCAGCCCAAGGCTCAGCAGTCCGAACGCGAAAGCAACCTGGCTTACCGTCGCGTCGAGTTTTGTCGCCAGCTGCCCGTTGAACAGGCTCCAGGTATAGACCGAACCTAGCGCAAACTGGGTAATGACCGTGCCGACCAGGGTAAGCCAGCGGGTGCGTTGGTAGGATGATGACATTGTCTGATTCATAATTTTCTCTCCCGTCCGGGGATCTGGACACTAACGCCAGATTAAAACGGGGCTACGCGCGCGCGACGAGAAAAAGCATGAACGGGATGAAACGCGTCATGAAATGCCGCTGTCAGGGTATGAACGGCAGCGAATCCGCTTCGCTAAAGTATGAACAACTCAGCAATCTGATAATGATTGGTTACCTGACGTAACCAGATATGTCTCTGAAGCGCTTTCGCAAGCAAAGCGGCAGAATATTTGCCAGGCTTAAAGCTCACTTTACAGGAGGAAATATGAAAGACCGAGCATATGAATCCCTTAGTTGTGAGGACGAAGTCCGCTGCATCATCGGTCAGGCAGTGATTGAACTCAGCGATGAGCAGCAGCCTGTGACCAAATCCACACTGGCATTGAAACTGCTCTCCATGGCCGACCAGGACAATGACGATGAGCGCGTGCTGCTCTACTGGATAGCGCGCAAGGCGATTAACCGACCTCATCGGCTTACCCCTGTGCAGCGCCGGGCATGACGCTCAGCGGGGCGGGCGTTATGCCCGCTCTTTGCTTTATTGCGGCACGCGCCTGCGCCCGCCTGGTAAACGCGCAAACATCACCAGGTTGCCTGCCAGAATCATCGTTAATCCCATAAAGCCTTCCGCATGCCAGTGATATCCTTCATAAAGCGTCGACAGCCCTAATGCCACCAGCGGAAACAGCAGCGTGCTGTAAGCAGCCTGGCTGGCACCGATGCGGCCAACCAGCGTGAAGTAGGCGCCGAAGCCAATCACCGAGCCAAAAATCGCCAGATACGCCACCGCGCCCAGCCACTGCCGGTTCCAGACAGGCTGGAGCGATTCGCCCTGCAGCAGCGTGACCAGCGCCATCGCCAGCGCGCCGTAGAGCATCGCATAGCTGTTGGTCGTCAGCACATCGCGCTGCAGGCGCTGATGGCGCAGGCTGATCATATTGCCCAGCGAAAACCCCAGCGTGCCCAGCGCGCTCAGCCCAATACCCCATAACAGCTGCACAGAAGCTTCGCTGCCGTGCAGATCGCGCCAGAAAAGGGCCACCATTCCGCCGGCGCCGAGTGCGGCAGCCGGCAGCAGCCGCAGGGAAGGGCGCTGCCGGAAGAAGAGCCAGCCGTTGAGCGCGTTGTAGAGCACCGCCATCGAAAAGATCACCGACTCCAGCCCGCTGTTGATCCAGGCAGCCGCGTGGTAAAAGCAGAGAAAATTAAAGCCGAAGACGCAGCAGCCCTGCAGCAGGCAAAAGAGGTGATCGCGCGCCGTCAGCGCTCGCAGGCGCTTAATTGCCCTGAGCGCCGCCAGCATCACCAGCGACGCCACGATAAAGCGCCAGAACACCGCCGCGCCGACGCTGCCGCCGCTGGCCGCCTGTTGGGCGTAAATGGCGATCCAGGTAGTGCCCCAGATCAGCACCACGGAAAGGTATAAAGCGAGATTCATTGCATGCCTCCTTCAAGTCAGGCCGCAGTATTACCGGAAAAGCGGCAGGCGGCTTGCAACCGCTTGCGGCGCACTTGCAAATTCTTGCGCTTTTTTATCCGTCGCGTCGGATAAGACTGTTCTCTTCAGGCGGCTCTTCATACACTGGAAGCCTGTTAGCAGGAGAACGCCCGTGAATGCCCCGACTTACCAGACTTTCGATATGCTGCAACGTCATAAAGCCCAGCTGCGTCACCACGCCCGGCTTAGCGACGGCACGCAGCTGGCGCACTGGTTCAACAGCGGCGATCGGGTGACCAATCTCAGCAACCATCACACCCTCAGCCTCTATATCGCCGACGGCTACGATACCTGGCACAAAACCCCGAACGGCTGGCGTAACGGCGGCGGGCCGGATCGCTTCTGCCTGATGCCCGCCGGCGTCGAATCCACCTGGGATCTGCGTTCCGATCTCTCGTTTGTTCATCTCTACTGCTCCGAAGCGCATCTGCGCCAGCTGGCGGAAGAGACGTGGGATCGCAGTCCGGCGCACCTTCAGCTGCACGAGAAAGTCTTCGCCAGCGACGATCGCATTACCCAGCTCTATCGCCATTTTCTGCTCAGCTGCGACTGGCAGCAGCCCGCGAATCAGCTGATGCTGAGCAGCGCTTCGACCCTGCTGCTGACCCACCTGCTGCAGCGCTACAGCGACGTGCGCTGGCGCGCGCCTCAGACGCGCGGCGGCCTGGCGCCTGCGGTGCTGCGTCGACTGCTCGCCTTTATCGACGCGCATCTCGATCGGCCGCTGACGCTGGCGCAGCTCAGTCATGAAGCGTCGCTAAGCGAGTTTCACTTCGCGCGCATGTTTCGCCATTCGATGGGCGAAGCGCCGCACCAGTACGTCATGCGGCGTCGCATGCAGCGAGCGCAACAGATGCTGGCGGACGCCTCGCTTTCGCTGACTACCATCGCTCTCAGCTGCGGGTTCCATTCTCCCAGTCATTTCAGCAACCGCTTCAGGCAGATCCATGGCGTTTCGCCTTCGGCTTACCGTAACGGCCAGCGGAGCGCATAAAGTGGCGGCCGGCTAAATCGATACCCGAGGGTGATACGCAAAGCGGCAAAGCGCCGGAAATTCCCGAGATATACAAACGATTTTATTTGTCGCCTGTTAAAGGTTCTATTAATAAATGCCGGTATTAATAATCTTGCTAAAATATTTAACAACGCGTTTATTCTTGTAAGTTAAATAATAGTTTTCAAATTCTTCGTTAATCCGCTCACAAATTTTAAATGCTGTTAATTAAGCCGCTTGCAAATGACAGTAGCGATGATAATGTACTTTTGTTCAAAACAGGATTGTCACTGTTTCGGCAGGCAAAACCTGATTTGCGGCGTAAGCTGCGGATCGGTTTTTTTATTTTTGGATAAAGATTTTAATAAAAGACCACGCGACTACGTTGTCGGGTTATCGCTGGCGGCCAGAAGTGAATAATCATCGATTCATCTAATACAAAAAAGTAAAGCGGCCTCAGTGAGTGATACGGGATTGTGACAGCATCATGCGGGCAAAACCCGGGCGAGATATTTGAAAAGAATATCTCGCTCGGGTTTTTTTATTTTCATATCCTGGGGAAAACAAAAATGCACCATAAACGGCTGGTTTTATCGTTATCACTTTTTGCTATTTTTCCTTTTCTCGCCGAGGCGAATAGCACCGCGCTTCAGGACTACGAGGCCGTTGAGGAGCGGCTGGCTAAGCTGGAGGCAGATAATGACAAGCTCAAAGATTTCAATTTCGCAGGCTATTTCCGCGGCGGCTGGGAGAGCGCCGCGAAAGGCACCACCAACGCCACCGTTACGCTGGGCAAAGGCGTGAGCGCCTCCGGTATCAGCTTTGAAAGGCCCAACTGGGCGCAGGGCGCTTTAGGTCGCTACGGCAATGAGTTTTACGGCTGGTACGATCTTATTTTATCCCAGCGCTTTTACAACAAAGATGGCGTCTCTATGAAGGCGGTGGTGCTGCTGGACGGCTCTATCGACCTCGACAGCAGCAATAACAACTTCGCCAGGTCCGACGGCAACGATATCTCTTTCGGCAAAATGTATCTGGAAACCAAAGGGCTGATACCCGGCCATCCTGAAGCCACGTTCTGGGTAGGGCGCAATCAGCTTCCGGCGAAAGAAATCCTGATGTTCGACTGGAAGTACGCCTACACCGCAGAGGGCGGCGGCGCAGGCATCCAGAATTTGCGCATGGGGCCGGGCGCGCTCGATCTCGCGATCGGGCGCAACGACTACAAGGTGTTTAAAACCGACCTGAGCGGCAGTACTTCGGTCGCCACCAATACCGTCCAGATGCGTTACCACGATATCAGGCTGACGCCCGATATCACGCTGGACCTGCTGGGCGATTACGCGATGGCAAACGCCTCCGACAGCCAGAAAAAACGCGCGGCGGCGGGCGAGTTCTTCACGCTAAAAGATGCCTTTATGGCGGGCGCGGCGATCAGGAAAGCCGGGGCAGATAGCGGCTTCAACGAGCTGGTTTTGCAGGTAGCCAGCAACGGTATGGCCACCAATATGAGCCGACTGCACGGCGCCAATCCCTACCTCGGTCACAGCGACAACTACTTTGGCGAGCAGAGCGGCGGCCTTCTCTATCGGGCCGTGACGCAAGGCGAGAATTTTATCGGCGACCATTTTGGCGTTGTTCATGCCATCGCGCTGGGAAAAGCCAGCGATATCGTCGATCCCGAAACCTTTGCGCCGCATTCAGACGTGACTTTTTTCCGCTCGGCCCTTCGTCCCGCCTATATCTGGGAAAATAATAACCAGACCGGCGTCGAACTGGGATATTTCAATCAGAAGAGCAAGCAATTCGGTAAGACGTTAAGCGAGTCGGGCGTTAAAACAACGCTCTTTCATACGATCCGCTTTGAAAAAAGCAGCTTCGGGCTGCTGCCTGAAATTCGCTTTTATGCTACCTGGCTAAAAGCACTGGACAACCAGCTCGATAATGTCGCCTTTGCAGATAATAAAGATGACCAGTGGAAATTCGGTATTTCTGCGAATGTCATCTTTTTCTGAAGAGACGTTTTTTCTGGGAAAACAGGAGAAGAAAATGAAGCGTAATTTACTGGCTGCACTGATCGGTATGTCCTGTCTGGCCGCGACCACTACGGCAACATACGCCTGGGGCGCACAGGAAAAACCCAATATCGTCTATATTCTCGTGGACGATCAGCGCTATGACGCTATGGGCTTTATTAACAGCGACGCCGTTACCCCCAATATGGATGCAATGGCGAAAGAAGGGACTTATTTTAAAAATGCCTTTGTTACCACCTCGCTTTGCGGACCCAGCCGAGCCTCTATTCTGACCGGCATGTATGCGCATAATCACGGCATGGTGGACAACAATAAAAACGATAACGTGTACGGCCTCGATTTCTTCCCGCAGCGCCTCAAGGCGGCTGGCTACCAGACGGCATTTTTCGGCAAGTGGCATTTCGGCGGCGTAGAGACCGAGGCAAAACCCGGCTTTGCCGGTTTTGATCGCTGGGTGGGCTTTATCGGCTCCAACGCGCAGGGCAATTATTATCCCATCAACGAGTTTGGCAGCGCCTCCGAGCTAAATGTCGATGGCAAAATCGTTAAGCAGAAAGGATATATCACCGATGAGTTGACCGACTATGCGGTTGACTGGATGGAGCACCGCGATAAATCGAAACCCTTTATGCTCTATTTGGGTCATAAGGGCGTACATGCCGATTTTCTGCCCGCGCCGCGCCATATCGGCAAGCTGAAAGGCAAGGTATTCAAAAAACCTGATTCCTGGGTCAATAACGCTGCGAACTATGAAGGAAAACCGCGCTGGGTTAAAGACCAGCGCAATAGCTGGCACGGTATCGATTTCCCCTATATGGAGAACATGGAGTACAACAGCTGGCTGGAGAGTTATTACGAAACGCTGATGTCGGTTGACGAGAGCGTCGGACGTATCCGGCACTATCTGAAAGCGCATGGCCTGGATAAAAACACCATCATCATGGTGATGGGAGATAACGGCTTTATGTTCGGCGAACATGGCCTGACGGATAAACGCAACGCTTACGAAGAGTCGATTCGCGTTCCGCTGCTTGCCAGCGGGCCGGGATTTGATGCGGGCCGCGTGGTAGAGGACGTAGTCGCCAATATCGATATTGCGCCAACCATTCTGGACGCCGCTGGCATCGCCAAACCGAAAAATTATGACGGCTCCAGCTTCCTGGCGCTGGGCAGCGGCAAGGCGCCGGCCGAACCGCGCAGTAAAACCTTCGTCTATGAATACTTCTGGGAATATAACTTCCCCTATACGCCAACGACCTTCGCTATTCGCGGCGACCGCTATAAGTACATCAACTACTATGGCGTCTGGGATACGGAAGAGCTCTACGATCTGAAAGCGGATCCCCAGGAGATGCATAACCTGATCAACGCGACCGATCCCGCTATTGTGAAAATTAAACAGGCGCTGCGTCAGGAGCTGTTCAACAAGCTCAGCGACCACAAAGGCAAGAACGTTATTCCTTATAACGCCAGACTTTCCGAAGGCATCGTTCAGCGCTACGAAGATCACGGCAATGGCGTGAAAGCCGCTGATTTCCCTAAAGGCTGGATGCGGCCTTACGGTACCAGCGATAAGTTTGTCGGCTTCCTGCCGGACACGCCTGATAAAGCGCAAAAGCTGCAAAAAATGAGCGAAGCCATGCAGAAAACCAGGGAATATATTAAGCAGCAGTATATGAAAGAAGAGCAATAACGCTCTCACAGCTAAGGCGGAAAGACCATTTTCCGCCTTAGTTTTATCAGGCGCCTGATGCTGCGTAGCAGCCTGGCGCGGCTAGCGGTTTAGCAACATCGCTTGCATCTCTTTCTTCATCCGCGTTGGCGACGCCTCTTTTCTCAGCAGCGCATAAAGACGATGCAGCGCGGGTACCACATGGCTCAGGTGAATGCGGAAACCTTCGCAAAGATAGTGCTTATTGGGTTTGCCATCGCTGGAGAGCGCGAAGCGCTGTTTTGGGCAGCCGCCATTGCAGGCCTGCAAAAAAGGACAGCTCAGACAATCTTTGCTGATATCGGCCGCTTTTCGCTGGGCGAAGGCCAGATTTTGCGGTGAGTTCACCATTGCGGCGAGATCCTGTCGATGGATATTGCCGAGTTTGTATTCGGGATAGACGAAGTGATCGCAACAGTAAACATCGCCATTCGCCTCCACGATGGGATTGGCGCCGCAGGTTGCGCCAATCACGCAGGCGCTTTGCATGCCGTATAGCTGCGCCAGCGTTTGCTCAAAATTCATTACGAAGATCTGTCCGATATCCCTGATGGCCCATTCATCAAAGATCGCATTAAGAAACGCACCCCAGGCCTGAGGAGAGACGGACCACGGCTCGACGCGACAGGCGCCTGAAAACGCTGGCGGGATCAGGGTAAGGCCATCCGCAGCCGGCGTCGATGCCCGACGTTCTGTGAGCGGGATAAACTGCATATAGCGACTACCGATGCTTTTCAAAAACCGGTAAAGATCAACGGGCCGGCGAACGTTGACGTCGTTAACCACGGTAAGCGTATTAAACTGAACGTGGTAGCGCCTCAGCAGGGCGATTCCCTCGAGAACCGCGTCAAAGGTGCTTTTGCCCGCTCGCGTCATACGGTACGCGTCGTGGCTGGCGCGGTCGCCATCTATCGATACGCCGACCAGAAAATGGTGCTCGCGGAAAAATGTCGCCCATTCCTTATTTAAATTAACGCCGTTGGTCTGAAAGAAATTGTTAACAGATTTTGCACCGCGATATTTTTTCTGAAGCTCGACGGCGCGAAGATAAAACGCAATGCCCAGCAGGGTGGGTTCGCCGCCCTGCCACAGGAAATCCACCACATCGCCCTGCTGCGAAGCGATATGCGACGCAATATATTTTTCCAGCGTTGCATCTGTCATGCGCCAGTTTTGTTTTCTCTCTGGATAAAGTTTCTCTTTTTCAAGATAAAAACAGTATGCGCAATCGAGATTGCAGAGTGACCCTGACGGCTTCGCCATCAGCTGAAAATTCTCTATTATCATTTGGCGATCCTTTTTTATTTTCAGGAAAAATAAGTGTTGCCAGATGTTGTTAGGTTTTCTGTTAATAACAGGTTTCGCCCAGCTAAGGTCACGATCGCTAAAAATATACCGCCATCTCTGGAGATGAAAAAGCGTTTTTGAAAGGTGGGTTTCGTTATGTTATCAAAGTCAATGAGCGATCGGTTTATGTCAGGGCACCAGTCTGCTTTTATTAAAATGCAGTAAAACATACTTAATTTAACCGGTAAATTTTAGAAACGCATTTTGCCTGGTATCAGACAAATGCTAGAACGCTGGGGAGACCAGGTTGCCGGTAGCCATTAAGTTGTCTGGTGGCCGTCAGCCGCTGCCGGGTTCGCTAGCATCATTCCGACAAATATTAAAAGCCGCCAGAAGCGCTGTGACGATGACGGAAAGATTATCTCTGACATTATGGCCAGACTGCACCGTAAGTATCCAGTCGCGCACGATCTGCTTTTCGATGACTACATCTTTGGCAAAACATTTATGCAGCTGGCACGCTCGCATGATTGCTCTGATACGTATATCGGTAAGAAGCTGCAGAATGCTGAGGGAAGGAGGGATAGCTATATGATGGCGCTGGATATCAGGCTTGAGATGGACGCAGATGTCTGGCGGAAAGCAGAAGCCTGAATACTGGAAATCAGACAATGATTTATCCAGGGGATACAACAAGAGCAGGAAAATACTACTTTAGCTAGCTTCCAAAATAATGGTCTCATGCTCTTGCCATATTTTAATGAACTTAACGCACGCACAGCCTGTTGTTGAGTGCTTATCGATAAGGCGCATTAGGCCATTTCATATAAGCAAAAACGTAGAGCATTATGAAATGCAGCCCTGGCATCGAAAGGATGAGAGCCATCTTCCAGCCAAAGCCCGCCTTCTGAGCCATGCGATAGCATGGTATGAAAGTAAGAAACCAGATTACCAGTGAAAGTGAAGCGAGTGGATTAGGCTTTTCCATTAATGTTCTCCTTTATCATTACAGTCATGAGGTATCGGCAGGCAAAACGAGTTCTTGAGCGCGTGTGCAACTGGAAAAGCTTTACGTACCGGCCAGCAACGAGAAAGCCCTGAATCACGTGGCGCACTTGAAGGCGCTAATCAAGTCGAAAAGGAGCTCCTCATGGCCAAAGTGACACAGCTCATTCAGACGCCTTCGCTCACGGAGCAGGCCCGGCAGATGATCTTGGTGGTTATCAGTCTCGTTGAAAAGCAGGAGGCGATCCCAGACGCGTATCCGGACCGGCTAGCCGTAGTCAGCATGCTGGCGTGGGAAACCCTCAGCTTGATTTTCCTAACCGGGGTAGAAGTTGTTCGGGGAAGCTTTGCTGACTTTGAATTGTGACGAAGGGGTCAGTGACAACTGAAATGAACGAGGTAATTGCCATATTGTGACTCAATAACAAACTCTTCGTGCAGGGAGCCATACCACACTGGTGGGCTGGTGATGAGGCTAAAGAACAGTGCATCACCGGTCATTTCATTGAGATCATCTATAAAATTTGCGAGGAGGTTTTGCTTGAGCGATGAAGGCAGAAGCTGGGTATCCGTATGCTCAAAGAACCATGATGCCACTGTCTCCATAAATATTTTTTGAGAACATGCTCTAAGTTGTGGATGCCAGTGGCTTTGTTGAATAAATCGAACTTTTGCTGAGTTGAAGGATCAGATCACGTATCTTCCCGACAACGCAGACCGTTCCGTGGCAAAGCAAAAGTTCAAAATCACCAACTGGCCCACCTACAATAAAGCCCTCATCAACCGTGGCTCCATAACTTTCTGGCTGGATGATGAAGCTATTCAGGCCTGGTATGAGTCAGCAACACCTTCTTCACGAGGCAGACCTCAGCGCTATTCTGACCTTGCCATCACTACTGTGCTGGTCATTAAACGCGTATTCAGGCTGACCCTGCGGGCTGCGCAGGGCTTTATTGATTCCATTTTTTCTCTGATGAACGTTCCGCTACGCTGCCCGGATTACAGCTGTGTCAGCAGGCGGGCAAAGTCGGTTAATGTCAGTTTCAAAACGCCCACCCGGGGTGAAATCGCACACCTGGTAATTGATTCCACCGGGCTGAAGGTCTTCGGTGAAGGCGAGTGGAAAGTCAAAAAGCATGGCCAGGAACGCCGCCGTATCTGGCGTAAGCTGCATCTCGCCGTTGACAGTAAAACACATGAAATCATCTGCGCTGACCTGTCGCTGAACAACGTTACGGACTCAGAGGCCTTCCCCGGGTTAATCCGGCAAACCCACCGGAAAATCAGGTCAGCCGCCGCCGATGGCGCTTACGATACCCGGCTATGTCACGATGAACTGCGGCGTAAGAAAATCAGCGCGCTTATCCCTCCCCGAAAAGGTGCGGGTTACTGGCCCGGTGAATATGCAGACCGTAACCGTGCAGTGGCTAATCAGCGAATGACCGGGAGTAATGCGCGGTGGAAATGGACAACAGATTACAACCGTCGCTCGATAGCGGAAACGGCGATGTACCGGGTAAAACAGCTGTTCGGGGGTTCACTGACGCTGCGTGACTACGATGGTCAGGTTGCGGAGGCTATGGCCCTGGTACGAGCGCTGAACAAAATGACGAAAGCAGGTATACCTGAAAGCGTGCGTATTGCCTGAAAACACAACCCGCTACGGGGGAGACTTACCCGAAATCTGATTTATTCAACAAAGCCGATGCCAGTATGCAGCCGGAAACTTATCTGTGATAGACGAATGATACATCGCTAAGGACGTCAGCAAACTGTCGCTTTCCTCAAGTTTAATCACAAAATAATCAGACACGCGGTTTGCCGTATCATTCATACAGCCTACAGCCCGCATAAACCCTGTAAGTCGTTCCGCATACTTATCCATTTTTCCTCTTTGAGCGCGTTGCCATATATAAGTTCAAGAATAAGATTTTATATAAAAAGTAACGATTCAGGACATTAAAACATTTTTCTAAGTGCACGCGTTAGATAAAGTGAGAGGCAATGAAAATTTAAATCGCTTCCGACTGACTAAAAGAAGCTGCCAGAGCAAAGTCCGCTTCTGGTACAGAACGGTCTGGTGTAGTTACGTTGGGCATGTACGCGCAGTGACCACTGAAACTGGCTCAGAGGCTGGTGGAGGAACGCCAGCATAAGGTGAGCAAAGCACCGCGACGTGACGTTAATGTGATACCTGATACCGGTTATGAGATTCCAGAAGGATTCCGGTGTAGGTGAGAACGACAGAAGTCATGGTGCACTTAGTCCGGTATGAGCGAGGAGCGGAAGTTATCATTCGTTCTCACAACTGTTGGCGGATGCACCCATGATAAAATAATATGTACTGTAACGAAAATGGCAACAGGCACACCAATGTATGTGTGTTAATTGTCAATTTTGCTTTTTAAGTCGGCTAATGCATATCTTCCACGTTCTGCAACTGATTGTGATATATCAGCAGCCAATATATTTGCCAGTTTAAATACTTCATCACCAATACTGCCTAATTCTTTTATGAGCATTTCGCCAGCTATACGCCGAACCATTGGTGAGCGGTCGGTTGTTGCCATCCTCAAAATATCAATAAAGGGACGAGTTGTAGGTATTACACGTTCTTTTAAGGCGGGGATACGTCGCCGTATGCCGTATGCTTTGTCAACCCACTGCCATGTCAGCCCTTCAGCCCAAACAAATTTACTTTCAAACTGACAACGATACGCTTTGGCTCGCAGGGAGGGTTGAACTGATTTTTCTGAAATCTCAGGTAAAAATTTATCCAGAGCTGTTGTGCGCCCTGCCTGCACAAATATAGTGGCGACAGGTCCTGAAGAGGATGTCAGAAGCCGTTTTTTTAAAGCATTAGTTACTTTCTCCATTAAAACAACTTTCATGAGTATCTCTTTTTCGATATCACCCATTCTTCCCCAGGAATCCCAGTAGGGAAGAATTTTAAATAAGACATCAACAATAAACTCAGGGTCGGATTCTTTAGCAACCAATGGCAAAGCATCACGAGCTGCAGCTCTTACCTGTGGAACCCAGTCATTTAGCTTCCGAACAACTAAAGCTAATAAAAAACTATTTGGTGCCCCGCCTGATAATGTCCTCAGCGCTCTTTCGCGTCTGAAACCATCAGCGCTACATATGTCCATCCATCTAAGTGACCCGACCTGCTGGAAATCATTGTTACTTTGCTTCTGATTGTAATGCCTAAGAGAATACGACATCTCTGCTCTAATTAATCGTTCCCATTCATCGAGGCCTTTTAAAGATAGCTTTGAGGTGGCCGTGATGAACTTTGATATATCTGGTCTTATTCTTTGATATAGGATGTCAAAGGTAAGTGCTTTTTTAATTGATTCGATGATTTCTTGCTGAAGGCTATCCTTCGGTAACATGAGTCAGCTTCCCTTATAAAGTTTTATAGGCTCGCACTTCTTCTAAGGCGACAAAGAGTTAAAGTCAAGAATCATTTGTCTTTTGAATTTTTCTTAATATAAGGTTTCCCTACTAAAAGGGGCCCGGCGTGGATGGTATCAGCGCGCAGCCGGACAATCGTGGTTTCTACTCAACTGCGGAGCAGCTGGTAGACATAATTTTTCGAAGTCTGAAGCTGGTATTTCCGGCATCCATCAGCACCACACTGAAAGATCCAAGGGATGAAGCAGCAGCGAAGCGTCAATAGATCGCCGCGTTCGTCGAAAACGGCATCACCTCCAAACAGCAGCTATCAGCAGGGATGAAGCGAGCGCGTGCCAGCGGTTCACCGTTTTGGCCATCACCTGGGCAGTTCATCAGCTAGTGCAAGGACGTTGAAAATGGCGCTGCAGGCTTGCCGGATAAAAATACGCTTTATGAAATAGTCATGCGCTACAGTGCACGATGCGGTTTATACAACTCCCCAGAAGCCTATCCGTGGCAAGCTAATGCGCACTACTACTGGATGGTTACTGGCCTGTACAACACGATGCGCGCGCAGGGGCTTTCTGAACAGGAGCTGCGTCTGAAGTGTCGCAGTGAACTGCAGAAAATCGCTGCACGCATCCAGTCTGGTGAGTTGATTCCGCCACCTCGCCCTCAGGTTGAGAAGCTATATGTGCCAACCAGTACCGAAAGGGCAGTGGCACATATCAGGCATTTGAAGGCCTTGCTCAAAGCAAATGGCACAAAGCGCCGGAGTAAACTTCTGGTATGAGCGAAAAGCTGACGTCAAAATGAAAGCTACAGGGAAGGCCTGCCACGTTAAACATAACATCTCTTAATCGACTCAAGTTCATGTCTATCTTGCCGATAAGCACAATGCATTTTACAAATTTTTTAAAATCAACGGAGTATTCAATGGCAACGATCATGCACCGGGCTAATTGCTTGAATTAAAAAGCATGAATGGACAAGTCGTACTGGATATGGAACGCCAGATTACTGCCCAAAATGTCGAAGCCGTCGAATAGCAACAAGCCCAATCGGATAAACTAATGGAGTGATAAAATGGGTTTTATGAAGACAGTACTTACTGCAGCTTTGTTTGTCGCAGCGCCCACATGGGCGGGAGATTTAACTGGACCTCAAAATAATGCTGCTAGATCTGCGAAGCAGTATCTCAGTATGACGGGCTTTTCACGGGACGGACTTATTCATCAACTCTCATCGGATGCAGGGGATGGTTACGATATTTCTGACGCTACGGTAGCAGTGGACAGCCTGAATATTGATTGGAACCAGGAGGCGGTGAAATCTGCGAAGGAGTATCTCAGTATGACGGGCTTCTCATGCAAAGGCCTCATTAAGCAACTTTCCTCAAGTGCCGGAGATAAATACACCGTTGACCAAGCAACATACGGGGCAAAACAGGCAGGTGGCTGCTAAAAAACGGTGTGGTTTAAGTGACGGTTACACTCGAATCACCGAATTTCATTGCGCCGGAGTTTGCTTCATCCGCATCCTGGTTTTATTAACCTAGGATAATTTCCGTTTTCCAAGTGGCCCCCTCTAAGGAAATTTTAAATGGTAGGAATAGTTAACCTTCCGCATACTTGCCCAAAATGCAGAACGACTACTGCACACACTGCTGGTGAGCTTCAGGCGCTTTTTGGTTTTAGAACCATACCTTCAGGGGCAACAAATCAAAGTTGGTGCCGGGATTGTCGTTCTAGTAACTGAGCTAAAGCCCTCCGGGGCTTTTTTGTACCTGGATATCACCCGGAACTACCCTAACATCACGGCCACGAACTTACGCCGCAGGCGGTAAATGGTGGATGACCGCAACTTCGGAATCCATCTCTATGCACAGGTAGTGCTCACGCATCCCTTCCAGCAGTTCAGCATTCGGCCATTCCGCCCTTTTTCCAAGCCTGGTCGCAACGTTAGAAAGCGGAATTTTTTCAACGTGTGTGACACACACCATGACCCTGTCAAAGGCATTCTGCGCGTTTACGTAAAGCATAGGGCCCGGCACAATTTCGCGTTCCCGCCATCGAATGGTATGACGCTTCCTGCCTGCGCGAACGTTCGGCAGCAGGCTAGGCACGATTTCAAGATTCTGCAATGACACGTTACCTTCGGTGACCTTCCTCCAGGTATTAGATACAACGATCAGCTAGTAATGTCGGTTTTTGACGAATGGATCGAATTTAGTCTTAAACAGGTTAATTATATAGCAAAGCAAAGCGTATATTTTAAACGTCCTCTTTTGGCACAAAGCGGACGGGACTGGTTGTCAGATCTACTATGAATGGAAAACGGGCTTGGAGACGCGTTAGTATCCCGAAGACATTCATATGGAGCTAGAGCTATTTAAATTTTAAGTATAAAAAATTTAATTAGGGAACCAAACGCGACTGTCGTGAAAACCTTATGCCCACTCTTTTTATCCTGCATCTTGTTCAAGATTGTATTTTCTTTGTTCGATATCCCATGGAATTGCAGGTTGTTTGCGAACAAGTTTCCTTTTGCTGTTTGAGAAGAAATAAGTTCTGAGTTCTAAAAAATGGCGGCTTTTTTTCGCTTGAGGCTCATAAGTGATAAGAAAAAAAATTAAAGGCCGGCTGGCTTCACTCCATATTCTGCTTGCTTTTTCAATAACAATATTGATGTTTTCATGCTGACAATACGAGACAAATGTGGAGAAATAGCACTTGTCGTTTTTTTCAAACAGCTTATCTAACTCGTTAACGCTGTCTCTGTCTGCCTGATTATACTCCCACTCAACATAGGTTAAAATTTGATTATCTGGGTATCGTAAGACCGCATCGGTACGCCCGCCTTGTTCAAAAAACGTTCTCGCGCCCATCAACTTTGCACACTCTCGCATGACCAGGCCAACATGAATGGTCCAGTTGGAACGGTTGATATATTCACCTTTGAACACAGGAAAATCTTGATACCACACACAGTTAAACAGGCAGATAAAATCGCGCTCTACTCGCTTCAACGCAACCCCCTTTTCAATAAATGGTTTGTAAACTGATAAGTAATATCTGATATCGGCTATTCGGTACGATACATTAGGATTTAAATATCTGGATTGCGTTTTTTGTGCTTTTTGGTTGTTAACTCGGCTTGATTTCACATGTATTACTTATCCGGAGCTGGTCGTCCTGCCATGAAGTGAATACAGCTAGCTTTAGGCACAAAGCCGACTTAAGTATCAAAACCTCATTTTTACTCTAGGCACTGATGTGGAGCTGGATTGGAAGGGCATAGTATCAAATGTCTGGGAAGGCTGTAAGCTGGAGAGTGACAGCACTTTTCTGGGATGCTGGGAAGATCAGAAATTGGGAGTCAACTAGACGAAGAAATTCATACGAAGCAGCAACCGTCGGCTGGAATGAAGCATGCGCGTGCGAGCGGTTCACCGTTTAGGCCATCACCTGGACAGTTCATCAACTGGTGCAAGGACGGTGAAAATGGCGCTGCAGGCTTGCCGGATTAAAATACGCTTTATGTGCGCTACAGTGCACGACGCGGTTTATATAACCCCAGAAGCCTATCCGTGGCAAGCTAATACGCACTACTGGATAGTTACTGGTCTGTACAGCGCGATGCGGGCGCAGGAGCTGACGGAGCAGGAACTGCGTGTGAAGTGTCGTGGCAAGCTGCGTAAAATGGCTGCGCGCATCTGGTCTGGTGAGCAGATTACGCCGCCTCGGCGTCAGATTGAGAAGCTATACGTGCCAGCCAGCATTGAAAGGGTATAGCCCATATTAGGCAGCTGAAATATTTGCTCAAAGAAAATAGCATAAAGCGCCGGAGTAAAATTCCGGTATGAGCGAGGAGCGGAAGTTCACGCTTATTATTGTTGCTGATGTATAAATTACTAAGGTTACGATATATCAACTGATGAGAGGCGGGTCAATCTATAATATCTTAATCGTCCCTTCGGACGACAAGAAAAAATATGACATCGTAAATTATTTGAGAGAATCAAGGCTTTCCAGCAGTTCTTTCCATTCCTTAGATGCAAACAATTTTTTTCTGTTAGATAAATTCCTCCGTATAACGATTTCCAATTCCCCACCATATTGAATTAGTTCATCTACGTTGAGTGAGCTTTGTATATGCTGGTTGCATCTGGCCGATTGTAAGCAGAGATTATTTACATTGTGAGCCAAATCATTATTTTGATTTATAGAGTTAATATGTCCCCACTCGTATTTTATATAGTTAAGATCCCATCCTTTTTTTGCTGGCGAATTCCAGCAGTAAGGGAGGCCATTCTCTATATGTATGTGAAAAAAAGGTCTGCAATCTTGGCATTTAAAGATGAGGTCTACAAATTTAGTTAGCAATTCCGGGCATCTTTTCCAAGTTACCTTTTGGTAGCCTGCTTTTTTTAAGTGTGGTATTACCGATTTGTAACATCTTGAGATATCTATAGTGTAAGCATCTTCACCAAAATTTAAAATATTTTCCCTATGTTTTTTCAAATCTAAAGTGCTCTGTATTTTTTTCTTTAATTCTTTTTGCTCGGTTTTGTTCATTTTTTATCCTTTTGGTGTTTTTTTAGAGATCCTAGCTGTATGGGTAATTAGTATATAAAAAAAGAGAAGGCGCAACTATTTTTGTTTTTTTATGTGATTGTTCGTTCCGTTTATTTAGTATAATGTAACACGCTCAGACACTCTACAAAAGTCCCTTGTCCGATCCGGAGGCCTTTGGTGATAAGGCCGTATTTCTTCTCCTAAATAGTGAAATTCCGCTCTGATGGATTCTGCGCATCTGAAGCGCTATGAGCGAAACTAGATGGCGAAAAATCTTGATCCAAGAGAAGCTCTAAACACAATGCCTACTGAATAAGTGTAAAAGTGGCTTCTCAAGTTCAGCTATATCTGGCACGAAGCGGACAAGCTTACTGGCTAAATCTCCGCTCTGAGCGATGAGCAGAAGTTCGCTTAAAGGGTAACCTAATCTACATATCTGAGAATCTCTAAAAAAGAATTGTTCGGTTTGCCGGGATACTCACAGTAGTTCCTCAAACTTTTTTGAGGGCTTACTAGGCTAGATAGAAAACTAATGATTTATTTAGCGGTTCATCAGGTAAGTAATTATGCCAGCAGAGACAATTTATTTTTAATTAGGGTTGATAGTTGTCATCTTGATTAAGCTTTATGATTAACAGGGATAGGGCCGCTTAAAAAGAGGCCCATATTTAATATCGCCTATATCAATCCGATGGAATAGCTCCAAATTTTAATAATCCTTGCCCTGTATGGGTCTGAAGCAATTCGCTTAATTCACAACCTATGCGCAGACGCTCTTCTACAAATTGCTGCGAAACAAAATTCTTTTGATATTTTTGCCTTAGATGTTCGGTCAGCATCAAAGAAACATCATGACCACGAGAAAGTGACCATTTTGCTGTATGCTTACTGTTGATATTCTCAGCCGCTTCGACCAGTTCATCAATATCTAATGAGGTTGACCAGTTTTGAATGCTAGCTTTTATCTTTTCATCATCCACCGCCAGTGATATGGCGTCGAAAAAATCAATTATATTCAATCCATTAAGTATGGTTTTTTCTTCATTGCCACCAGTCATTTTGTAATCAGCAGCTCTATACTTACCAATAATCCTTGATGCAGTTTCAATTTTATCTTTTAAATAATCTATCTCATCATGAGGAAGATCTAATCTTAAATTGGATAAGAGTTTTTTTAAAGCTTTAGAGTTGAAGATGAATATATCCAAATCGTTATAAATATGTTCATTGTTATTACTAATGAAAAAATACTGCACACCAGATACTGTACCAATTTCAGTGGTTAGATCATAATCTATGTCGGCTAAAAAAAATGATGATTCTATGTATTTTTGCGATATGCGGTCGTTTTTAAAATACCTGGCTATTCCTTCAACGACCTCTTTGCCTACAAAACCGTCAAATCTAAAGCCTTTATTAATCCATGGCTGCAAAAAACTTTTATCGTTAACCCCTTCAACAAAAATAGTTTTTTTACCTTGGCTTCTAAAAGATTGTATAGCTGCACCAACTAAAACAGATGGTTTCTCTTGATATTTTTTTAAAGAGCTTCTGTGTGTATTATTCATAAATTGCCGCCATCAGCATGCTGTTCAGCTAACTCGATAACATTTTCCCACCTACCACCTATAAGAATGTGTGAGTGAGTTGCCATAATAACGGTGAAGTCCTTTATGTTTCGTATGTCATTTATTATATCGATAAAGTCTTCTTGCCATGCGGGATGGAATGATATTTCAGGCTCATCAATAAGCACAACGTCGCCTTTTGTAGCACCAAAAACAAGCTTGCCTAACATGACTATAAGGTGTTGCTCGCCAGAGGAGAGGCTGCTTAAATCAATTTGTACATCTTTTCTATTCAAAGGTGAAATTGAAAACCCATTCTCGAAATTAATTTCAACTTTTTTGAAAGAGAGTAATTTGTTTACAGAGTTTTTAAAGAGATTTAATTTTACCGCTAGGTTGTCAAGCACTTTATATTTAAGTTTGATGTCATCTAAGTAAACTTTTAAAACCGTTAGCCCAGTACCTTCATGTTGATAAGAAAAAAACTGATTTAGCTGTTCTGTTGTTCTTTCTTTTTCGTTGGATAAAATACCAAGGGAAGAGAACCGCTCTTCATATTTTTGTATGTCTTTTATTGACTTCATAACTTCTTCAACTCTTGCTGGGCCTTCTCCACCTTGAAGACTCTGTATCAAGCGTTGTGGGAAAGTAGACTCACGCCTTCTTCCTAATTCAAATTGATTTCTAATGCCTTCTTGAATTTTAGATTTAACGTCATTAGCAAGAATGTTAATCATAGATTTGTTGGACAAGCCAGCACGTCTTCTTGAACTGGCATTAGGAAAGCGAAGGTCTACACTTGAATATTCGCTCACTTTTATTCTATCCGTAGTAATGTAATAACTTTTAATTTTTTTTGTTATTTCATCTACCCAGTCTATGTTAGGAATATCTTTTCTGGCTAAAGCTGACCCACCACAAACTCTAAGAATTGACTCTTTGTTATACAATTCACCGGTTATTTCATTTTCCCAGCGATCGTAAGCTACTCGATTAATGTAAGGGAATTCATGAGAAAATTTAGTCCATAATTCATCAACTCCACCTTCAGAATCTATGTCGATAATTACCGTTTTATTTTTTCTGTTTGTAAGATCGGTGATGGAAATAAGGTTATTCATTTTTTTTATTTGGACGAGGTGAACACGGTTATTAACCTTTGTGATCAATTCATCGTCAAATAAAAATTTATCTTCCTGAACTTTATGATAAAGGATATTTTCATTATAAAACTCATCATCAATATTTATTGATGTCTGGTTTGCTTTTTTTTCAGTGCTCTCGATAAGAAAAGTTATCTCACTAAACACTTCAGAAAAGAAGGAAAAGTAACTTGCATTTGAGAAGCTATAAATAAGTCTAAGAACGGTAGATTTCCCATATCCATTGGGGGATGTTATAATGTTAATATCATGATTAAAAGAAAAAGAGTAATTAAACTCTTCAAAGAGGCCGTCTATTTTCATTCCTTTTATTTCAAGTTTTTCTTCTTTCATTTTTTCTCCAAGACGACAAGTTCTTGTCAGATATGATCAATGCCAAGATAAAATCTTTTAAATTATAACCCATCTTTCGGCTGCACTCCAGCATTACTTAGTTTTTAATATTTGATTGAAAGCGCAAATCTTTAATTAAATGATAAAATGAGAGTTTGAGAAATTAATCAGGTGTCATGGGCACTAAGCCCATTAATTTGTTATCTGAAAAGTATTCCCAGGCCGCTTAAATTGATTAATAAAAACAGAATAACTTGGTTATTTGGAAATATTTAGGAAGATTGAATTTTAGGACCGGTACAACCTTACACTATTTAGGAATTTCTACGGCGGATTGCCGCCGTAGAGTTTTTCATTTGACAATACTTAGATGTGAAATATTCTTAAGCGCATTAGCTCGAAAACTATCACCCGTTAACGCTTCCATAAAGAAACGGTTATTAAATGTTAGTGCGCTTAACTCATCTAAAGGAAACCTTAGCTGTTCAAGGATTTCTATGCGTTTAGCACCCTGAGAACGCAATGCGGAAAAAACCTTATCTAGAATCAATGATTCTTCACGGTCAGGCATACCTTGAGGTTCTTTAGTGCGGTATCCACGTCTGTTCAACTCAATGGATAGCTGCCGGTAATGCCATTCAGTTGATAACCCTAGATCCAAAGTACGACGAACCAGAGCAGCAAGCGAAACTTTCCAGTTCTTCTTTAAAGAAATCAGATGGTCTAATTTTGGCATCCTGGGTACTGAAGCAAGTATACTTCGTTCAGGCATCAGAAAAGCTGACGCGAAGCGGTCTGCATCGAGTTCAGCCTGGCGTCCGTTGTTACTGGAATGCTTATGTAATACCAGATGCCCTAACTCATGAGCGGCGTCAAAGCGGCTTCGTTCAGGAGTTTTCATTGTATTAAGCAGTACAAAAGGTTTTTCATCCATCCAAAAGGAAAATGCATCTACTTCAATGCAGTTTTCTGCAAGTGAAAAAACTTTTACTCCATTTGCTTCCAGTAAGTGGATAATATTTGATATTGAAAGTTCACCAATTCCCCAAGCCTCCCTCACAGCTCGTGCAGCACTCTCGGGTTCGGAATAGTCATCAAAACTACAATTAGGAACGTTTGTTTTGGGTAGTTGGAATTGACCATCTATCCACGTTGACAATTCCTGAGCAAGCTTACCGGCACCAATAGCTGAGTCGCGTTTCTGCGCGCTCAGCTTTGTCATTGCGCGAAAACTAACTGCTTCATAAGGTAAGGTCGGGACATGTTTGTCCCTGAAAAAATCGATAGGATAATTTAATACAGTGGAAATCCTTTCCATACTATCGCTGGCGATTTCATCAAATATACCAGCTTTTTCATAGTTAGATATCGTTTTACTGGCTAGGCCTGCAGCTTCCGCTAACCCTTTTTGTGTCAGCCCTCTCCGTTCTCTTGCTATACGTAAACGTTCTGAGTTAAACATGATGCATCTTTAACCTGTTTTAAAAATATCGAGATCAATTTTGGGTGTAAATTGTGGTAATTCACTATTGCGGAAAAGAGCATCTGTTTGATTCATATCAAGAATCAATCGTGTTGAAAAGCTATTCACTACATTATTGTCATTGTACGAAAGTGGACGGGACAACTCCGCACGGATACCTAGGCGATTAAATTCATCCAGTTCATAAAATTCGTAAAGCAAGAACCATAAGTCGCGTCCGATTTTGTTCGGTAGTATTGGGATTACATCCATATCTGGCTGGTCGAACTCTAGCGTAAGCTGACTTTCATCCAGTGAAAGCTTACCCTGTCCAGGAGCGTTATTATGAATCAACCCCATCAGCTCACAGGTAAAGTCTCCCTTGGGTGAGTTTGACTCAGGGTAACCAAGCTCTAAACCTGTTTGGCTACAGCCATGGCAAATGTAAATAGCAACCTTATCGCTAATAGTGAGCTCTACGTTTCGCACAGATAAACGCTCAAACCCTTTAGGCGCAAGTATTTCGCGCGCAGCGCTCACAGCTTCTCCATAAAAGAATTGGCCACGCGAAGTTAATGGGTGGTTCAGTGTCGTTGAGTAGCGACCAGACAAACCGCGCTCAAGAATTTGCGTCAGATCACTCTGGCTAAGATTCAAACTATTAAGATAAGATTCTACATCATGCTGGGCAGTCAAAATTTCATTTTTGATAAGATTTTGTAAAGACATTGGTAGACATTCCTTTTGCTATTTTCCGTTTTTTATACCTCATTCGAGGTGAAAAAACAAGAAAATAACTGGGTGAAATAACAGCTGCATTCGCTATTGCTCGAGTCAGAGAAAGTAGACTAGTTCCGGGTGCTTACAGACCTGATCTGGGCTGGCTGTCCTTTGCAATGGATCGCGGAGGGCATTTGAGGCACTAAATCTACCCCCTTGAATGGAAGTAGGGAGCAGAACCAAGACATGCAGCCGAGAGGCGATTATCGCATACTGCGCCTGAACATAGCTGTTCCTAACTCTCTTCCAAAAGTGCCCCCTTCAAGGCGTGTTCCGGTGCAGCTCCTCCTTGACAGGTTTTTCACGCATTATTCAAACCTGCGCAACTCTGACTTTCTCAAGTAACGTTCATCAATGAAACGTATAATCGTTTTCCTTGGTTCGGTTCAGGCACGATGGAGACCAGAGTGATGCGTAATATTCAAAAGGTACTTGAACGATGGGGGGCGTGGGTGGCTGATCATCATGAAGCGATCTGGTGGCCTTCAGTCGCTGCCGGTTTCGCTAGCATCATCCCGACAAAAATTAAAAGCCGCCCGAAGTGCTGTGACGATGACGGAATGATTATCTCTGACATTATGACCAGACTGCACCGTAAGTATCCGGACGCGCACGATCTGCTCTTCGATTACTACATCTTTGGCAAAACATTTATGCAGCTGGCACGCGAGCATCATTGCTCTGATACGCATATCAGTAAGAAACTGCAGAATGCTGAGGGAATGGTTGATGGCTATCTGATGGCACTGGATATCAAGCTTGAGATGGATGCCGATGTCTGGCGGAAAGCTGAGGCCTGAATATTGAATATAAGAAACTGTTTGACAGGTTTATCGCAGCTTTAAACGAGTGGTTATATATTTTTTCAATATAGGAAAAGTAAAAATATACATTTGACCAGTTAAATAGCCTATTTAAGCAAAGCTTGCACCATTGCTAAAAGACGCTGATGCATAAAGATAGCTTCCCAGATTGAATCCTGCGTATCACCATCCCAGTCCGGGCAAACGGCAAGCTCTGCCCGGAACAGCTTTAGTCTGATGTGGATTGCTGCTACTTCATCTCGATGACACTTTTTTGCAATTAACGTAAGTTCTTCATCAGTGATGCGCCTGTACGATGATTGAGCATCACGAATACCTTGAAACAAGCGAGATAATTTATCCATGGTTCAGCCTGTGCTTTGTGGGATAGGTTTGTTCAATGCTTTCACTAATGCAAAGCGAGTGATTGAGGAACGCAGGCGTCACAATAAATCTCTTAAAGTCCCGGGGCAACGCTCATCAGCTGAGAAAACCACCGGCTGAAATCAGAGTGCATGCAGAATATCACTGCTGAAGGCTTTACGATCGTAAAAAAGCAAATATCATGGTAAGAGTGCTATCAATGGCATGAAGCTTATTGCTGTAGTAAATCATCGTCACTACTGACATGCCGCTGATAAGAACTCTAATATCTCACTAGCTACCAGGCATTGCTACTGCCTGATTCTTTTCGAGCTCAGGCTGTCTTTCCCTGGTTTGCTATGAAGGGTAAGATTGTTCTTTTCAAGGAGGAAATATGAGATTCAAATGCGCACTTTTATTACTACCCTCTTTAACTGCATTTGCAGCCTGGGCTGATCCTGAAACTTCAGCTAAGGATTTGTGCGAAATGGAGTGGCGAATAACAGACAGGTCATCCTCTACAAAGCTCAGTGTTCAGCAGATAGTGCTCGATGAAGTTAAGGCATTTAAAGCAAACGGCCATTCGCTTTCTGAATACTCGATAGATGAACAAGACTTCATAAAAGTATCGGTAGAGGGGGGAGAAGGCTTCAGGAAGATGGTCGGAAAAATGACCACTCCATATCCAGAAGCCAGAGATTTTTTTAGAGAAAGAATGATGCCGTTATGCATTAAAAATGTTTTAAAAAGACTGAATAAGGCTTCATGACGCATCTCTGATGTACAGGCTTAAGGCTCGCTTCGGCGGGCTTTTTTTATACCCAGAGTCGCCGCTGGTTCCCACCGCGCACCCTGTGCACGCCAACGCGCGGCTTTTTTCTTCTAACCCATCGTTGCCACACCAGAAAGGGCAGAGTATGCATCATATGGATTCTATATCTCATCATATGCCGTACTGGTGGTCTGCGTGTCTGGCGTTCTTCTCAACGCTGACGCTTTACGACTGCGTTATTTGCATCGGCGCAGCGATCTCCGCGTTCTTCACGATCAAAACTTATTATGCTTCGCGACGCGAAAGGCGACAGCAGCTGGAAGAGGAGCGCAAGCGAACAGAGGTGCTCAGAGCCTGTCTGGATAGCGTCATCATTAAGCCGGAAAGCGAGCTTACGACGGCTGCTAAAGTCATAGTTAAAGCAGTAACTAAAGCAACAGAAGGCGAGAGGATGGACGATATGACTTATCTTTAGGTTTAGCGGCGTCGATCTGCTTTACCGTAAGCATGTTCCGGGGACGAGTGTTGCTGTGCCCACAATATGCCCGCAAAAAAATGGCGTAGTCAATACTTGCCGGTTCATGGCGGTGCTGTTCAAACAGGAGTGGAATCAGGCAGGGCGCGGGTTTTGTTCGTGTCGGTAGAGGCAGGTTCAGGTCAGGATGGTGTCCCCCCCTGCAGACTTCGAATATGTATGGTTTATTTGTTGATAGTTAAGGTTTATTTGTTGTTAATAAAGTTAAGGGGCCCCCAATAAGGCCCCCAAAAGTTATTTTGACAGAATTCATTGAATAATAACTAACCGTCTTTGGTTCGATTCCGCTTAATAGATATCGTACTCGAAAACTTCATCTTACCATATCTCAATGAGATCCTCGTAAAAGACCTATTGCCTGTCTTGCCCTCAGAATATCGACAGCCCGAAGGTAAGGGGATTGTTCCTGCCAGCGAAATCCCTTCCTGTCGATACGGACCAGTTCGTATTTTTCCACCAGAAAATTCACGGCATCTGACAGGGTGATACCGGCATCGATATGTTGCTGTATAACAACTTCATCGCTGAATGGGGTGTCGTTTATTGTCAGACCGTAGTGCTGTTCCAGCAAACGCGCCAGTAACATTTGCCAGACAGCCACGGGTGACAGGCAGGGCTTCGCTGCCCGCTGAGTTGTTGCAGGTAAAGTTTTCATGTTTGCTCTCGTGAAGGTAATTAACGCTGAGTGGGATAAATGGCGATGTATACGTAGCCGCAACTGCCAAGGGTGTCGGCTTCACAGGTAAAACCGTTGTGGTACAGGGTGACGCAGTGGGCATGTTGGGGGCTGAGTTCACCGGTGGTCAGCATCGATTCCATCTGGCGGATAAAGTGTGGGAATGTGTCATCCAGCTTCCGGCATTCGGCGTCACTGAACATACCGGTGATGCTGGCCCGGTCAGCCAGGTAGTGCAGCCGGTTGCCCTCCTGTACCAGACGGGCTCCCAGGCGCGGCGTGATAGCCCGCTGCAGGCCCCAGATGATGTGGGTCATGGGGGCTCTCCTTTTATTGTAAGTTCAGGGTAATACTCATCAGGCAGGCATAAGGCCCGTTGCGGTCCTGGCGGCGTTCGGCGTATACCGCGAGGACTCCGGTGATATCCGGAACGTCCCTGCCGGTGTAATGACAGACGCTGCCGTGCCACTGATATTTTCCGCTGCTGTAGCGAAAGATCCGGGACTCAGGATGCTGGCGGTATATCGTCATTGCCCGGCGTTTACTGATAATTTTCATGTCATACCTCACAACAGACCGTGTTCTGCGAACGAATAGATTTGCCTGCCGCCAACAATCAGGTGGTCAGGGACGCGGATATCCACCAGCTGAAGCACCTGCACCAGTCGCTGCGTGAGGGCTTTGTCAGCCTGGCTGGGTGTTGTCTCACCGGAAGGATGGTTATGCGCCAGTATCACCGCCGCCGCGTTGAAATGCAGAGCACGTTTGACCACTTCCCGGGGATGGACTTCAGTGCGGTTAATCGTGCCGGTGAAGAGCGTTTCATGGGCAATCAACTGATTCTGGTTGTCCAGATACAGCACCCGGAACGCTTCCCGCTCAAGTGCGGCCATATGCAGTCGCAGCCATTCACGGACAGCATGGGTGGAGGTGAAGGCCACGCCGGGCTCATGCAGGTGCCGGTCCAGCGCCCTGAGCGCCCGCTGGATGAGACGCCGGTCGTGTGGCGTCATCTCGCCGGGTAAAAAGGAAAGCTGTTTCATTCGTTGTTCCTCCGGTCAGTCGATGATACGCAGAATGGCGTGGGCTTCAGGATGCTGCAGGGCGTAGTCCCGCAGGCGGTAGAAGTGTGCGGTCATTGCATCGCATTCGGTGCGACAGGCATGGTGGCTGTATTCAATCAGGCAGACCGCGATACCGGCGGCTTCTGCACTCATATCTGCATCGTTGCCATTCAGACAGTTAAACAGATGCCATTTATCGTCACTGTCATACTCGGGGGCCATAAATGCCCCGCTGTTGCTCAGGGTGTGGAACGACCAGATACCACCGCCGTAGGTCGTACAGAAGCGGTCCATCCAGGCGAAGATATGCGGCTCCAAGGTTAGCCACTGCGGTATGCTGCCGAAGTGTTGCGGCCAGAAATCGATACGCTGTTCATCGGGGACTGGCGTGACGGTCAGTTCAAATTCGGGTTGGTTAGCGGGTGCGAGGTCGTACTGCGTCTGCGTTGTCATGGATATGTCTCCGTCAATAAAAAACGCCAGCGGCGAGGGCTGGCGTATGGGGTTAACAAAGCGTGTTCGGGAAGGTGAGATGTCGCGGGTAAATGCTTCGGGGTCAGCGGGTAACGGTGTCTTTGTGGATGCCATACTGCCGGATGTAGCCGTTAAGACCTTCACCGGCATCCGGTTCAAAGTTCCATGCCCGCCAGACCGTCCGGCCTTCGGTGTCGCGAACCACCAGGCGGAAGTGACTGCCCTGGTCGTCTTCAATGGTGATATTACGGTACAGACGGATAAGGGTTTCGGCCTGCTGACGTGAGAACGAACCGGGAGGCAGGGTTAACGATTCAGTCATGGTGACTCCGGATAGTCAGCGTGTCAGGACGCTAGGTGCAGCATATTCTCCGCCATGACCCAGAGCGCCCGGTTGAGCTTCACGTCCCCGTCAATCCCCTTTACCGCACGGGTATGAGCTCGCTTGCCTTTGGTCGTTCTGCCCGGCAGACCGCCCTTAATCAGATTCTCCTGAATGCGCTGGTAGGTGGTCCACAGGTCGTTACTCTCATCCTGCCAGCGGCGTGGGGAAAGTATCTGTGATTCCGTCACCGGCTGGTGGTCTTCGCGAAAGCGGTACGTGAGCGCCGCTTTGGCCAGTGCCTGCTGTGCTGGTGGCGGTAACAAAAGCGATTGCATGGCATCGCGCTTCTCCTCCACACGGTCGAATATCCCCAGTACTTCGTAAGCCCCTTCAATGACTTTCTCCACCACATTGCCTTTATGTGGCACACGTACCTCACCAAAACTCTCACCGCAAATCAGCCCGTTCTGGCAGACTGCACGAAACAGCCCCGGCAGCATCTGGTATGAGCTGGAGCCGTCATGACTGTTAAGCAGGATGATTTCAGGGACCTGTTTGCCAGTGATCTGGCCTTCGCGACGCAGGCGCAGCATGTGTTTGGTGTGCTCTCGCTTGCTCTGGTCCCGAACCCGGGTCTGGCAGGCAAAAAATGGCTGGAAGCCTTCGCGCTGAAGGTTATCGAGAAGGGTAATGGTCGGAATACAGGTATAACGATCACTTCGGGACTCATGCTTGTCTTCGCTGAACACACTCGGTACATAATGCATTAACTCCTCACGGGTTAACGGACGGTCACGGCGAATAAGATTTACCGCACCAAAGCGGCTGGCTAATCGGGTCATGGCGAGACTCCTGTGAGAAAAAAACAAACGAAAACGGCCTGCTCAACTGAGCAGGCCGTGGTAGGGGGTTAAACAGCAAAGTGTGCGGAAGGGGGAATACCCGTCGTTGAGTTTGTCGCGGGAGGCTCAGGCCCGGATACCCAGTATGCTCATGGCGACCATAAATCCGATGAACCAGCCAATAAACTGGGGCAATACCGCCCAGAGCAGACGGGCCTGAATGACGGCACCGGTACTTCCGTAAACCGCATCCGGCATGATCCATTTTCGGATGAGATTACCCAGCCAGACGCCCAGGCCCGGCAGGACACACTGCAGCACGGCGGCCCATGCTGAATACCCGAACCCGACAATACGGGTATCAACAACCGTGATAATCAGCCCCACTAGGGTTGACAGGCTGAGACAAAGGCTCAAAGGCATAGCAGCCCTCCTTAAACATGGCAATTTCCATAAACTCAGTGAGTTAGTTTGTTCTGTCGTAAAACAGCCCGTCGTTCCGGTTGCGAAACATCATGCCTTGGCAGGTATAGGGCATGTCCAACTGGACATATTTTCGGGTGACCATACTCTGATACGTGCAGATTTTCTGTGCCCCGCCCGCGGCGCTGTTCTCCGTTCTGACCAGACGGAATGCCTCGTAATCACTGTATCCAGCCTGGGCTACGGTGGGGATAAAAAGACTGACACTGCTGAGGGCCAGGGCGCTGGCAATCATGCGACGATAACGCGGATGCATACGGTGTTTCCTTATTAAGTAGGTAATAGACAACAATGAAAGGGATGGCCTGATGGTCACCCCGTCGTGTTAGTTGCAGCAGGGCTCTTCTCCTCTGTTAAAGGTGGCGCAGAATGGGATGCAGCCATCACGTCGTGCATGACCGGGAAATGAGGCAGCGCCCGGATGAAGGCCACCTGACGGGTGAGTTGACATACCGTATCACGACGCTCGAAGCCCTCACTCAGGACGGTGATGGCGGTGATCCCGGACAGCGGCAGAACAACGATCCTTCCGTGCTGCTCACCGACCAGATACAACGCTCCCTCAAGGAAAATAAGCCGGTACGGTGCCAGGTGTTCAGCCCGCACACCGTCAGCCAGTTCCCGGATGCACTGCTGCTGAATGATGGTATCGACCAGTCGGGAAAAGAGACCGGGGCGGACGGGGGCGCTTTCGGCGTCCTCCTGCCAGACCAGACAGGATGAGATATCCTCACTGTCCGTTAGCGTGTTTACCAAGCGAAGGTCCGTTTCTGGAAACACCTGCTGAAGCCCAACATTGCGCATAAAGCACAGGGTTCCCGGGGCACGCTGTGCCATACCGGGATCTGACAACAATCGGCAGTGCCCATGACGGTACTCAAGGTTCAGATATATCAGCCGCTCACGAAAATCGCGGCGCAGGGTGCGTACCGAGACACCAAACTCGACTGCCAGTGTCTTCACGCTCAGTGTTTCGCCTGCCAGCAGACGACTGATAATGAGAGACAGTCTGACCGCCAGTCGGTCATAGCGGTGCTCAGTCTGTGACATGGCATGTTCTCCATCGTGATGAACGTATTGAAAAAGATGTGATTACTGTAAACAGGGGGAGGGTCAGGGTATGGACAGGGCGAAAAATATTTTTATCACCCGTCAGTACCGTACGGGCTGCGGCACTGACTGTATTCAGTCTGTTTTTTAACCGGATACACCACACCTAAAATGGACAGGGTGTGTCCGGCAAACGGAGAGCGAATGCAAGGTGCACACATAGTGGTGCATTTGCTCACGGGATAACGGCATTTCAGCCGTCAGAAGAAAAACCGCCAGACACTGCGGGCAACAGAGACCACCGCACTAATCACGGTACTGACCACCGCATTCACTGCGGAGGGAAGGGACAGCTCCGACAGGGTGTGTGTCATCACGTCGCTGACCGTATCGCCAAAATCCTGTTGCGCCTGCGCCTCAATTTTTTGCGTGCGGTATTGTGGTCTGATGACCGAACTGACGGCACTGCTGGCGCGGGCAGGCAGTGAGCGAAACAGCACCTCCACCAGCTCAGGCAGATGCCAGCCAGTGGCTGCTGATACGGTGATCACCGGGAGTGCCGGGTGGTTGAATAACGAGCACACCGCGCGCTGCTTTTCCTTCAGGTGTTTTAACTGTTGCTCTGAAGGTTGATTAAGAAAGCCGCTCCATTCACGGGAAGGCTCGATTTTATCGGCTTGGGTCAGGACAAACAGCACCTTATCCCTCCCAGCACTGCCTGGTGACAGCATCCGAAAATAAAAATCACAGTCGGGGGTCAGTGCCCGGTCATCGGCTTTAATCAGCCAGAGCACCAGGTCCAGCTCCGGCCAGATACGTTGATACAGTGCCTGATACTCTTCATCCCGCTCCGGGCTTTCGCCCACCCCGGGCAGATCAATCAGCGTCACCTGGCGTTCACCTGCCTGCAGCGTAAAACGCTGTGGCTCACGGGTACACGCAGTGGTATGACTGACGGCCGAGACCGTGCTGCGAAACAGTGCGTTACACAAACTCGACTTCCCAGCACCAGTCTTTCCCATTATGCCGATGATGGGCTGGTAATGAATAATGTCGTGCAGACGTTTAGTGACTTCCTCTGCAACATTGCTGGGCAGCAGACTAAGTGGCGAATACAGCTGATTTAATTCTTTATTGCATTTCATTATGTCACCTTATCAATTGATTAAGAAAGCATCGCTTGCCTCTGTCAATCTGGTGATATATATTTAAAGAAAATTTAAATCGTGAATAAAAAATGAAAAGTCACAATCAAGAAAAAGCAAAAAAAGAAGTTCTGGAATTCATTAAAAAGAACAAAGCACTATACTCCAGGCGTATATCAACCTATAAAAAAGAAGAGTTAATGAATGCATTCTACTGCAGAGAGTTATTCTTTAACTGTGAAAGAGCAATCAAACGCATGGAAATAAACAGCATGGAGTTTGATAATAAAAAGCTTTCTGACAGCCAAAAGAGAACTCTGCGAAACAAATTCATGCAAAACGATTCAAATAAGGAAAAGTTAAAAACGTTGTCAACACGCATCGAAAACCTTGATATTTTAAAGCAAGACAATGTGGATTTAATTATCTGGAAACAAAACCCCAGACAGGCTGTGCAAAAACTTACCTTTGAAAGGATTTTTAATGAATCCAGAAATGCACATCCCAGTATAAAGGAGCACATGCGTTTTCTTGAAGCATGCCATGCATGCTTCCCCTTCACTCCTAATGATTACCCTAATGCCCGAAGCGCCAATCCTGAGTTAAGCTCTGTTTTTAATAAAATCAATCATCTGACCAGCCAAATCATTCCAGATAATTATCCTTACTCAACTGAAATGGCCTCTTTATCTAATTTATGGATTACAATTGATCTTCGTTACTCTGATTATATTCTCTCCAGCCAAATTGCAGGCATCATCAAACTCGAAAGGCAGTCATATCCAAAACAAGTGCAAAATGATATAGATAATTGGCTGAGTTTTGAAACAATAAAAAGGAAATTGCTCACACTTGACACATTCGTTATCATCGATGCTTTAATATTGAGCGCAGCTAAAGGCGTAATCTTAAAAAACACTGAAATAAACAACTCACTTAATTCCTCAGGCACTGAGTTGCGTAATATCAAGAACGCGATCGATTATTTCATGGATATACTTTGCGATGAACTTGATAATAATGAATTCACACCTCACTAGCATTTGCGAATCCACCTCGGATAGCCCTCATCGGAAATGTAGGAGGGTTTAACCGCAAAAAACTTCGCATAAATGTCTAATATACTCTCTTTAGCAGACGCAGGATCGCTAACAGATATTGACAGGTGTTTTTTACAATACCGCCTAAACAGAGATAGTGAAGAAAAAAGCGCACGTACCCTTAACATTGTTTTCTTCCCATTTTCCATTACCCACACGAACCTCTTAATTCTGGATAAAAAGCGTTCAGGATCGCCTCGCAAATAAGCATGAAAGAAAGCAAGTGCAATCATATCAAAGTAGCAGGTAATAAAAGTGACACGCTTACCTTTAAACTTAATTATTTTGTTTCGAAAAAGCTTACATATGTATTTCAGACAATAAAGGATGGTTCTTTCTTTTAAGCGAATCAGTTCCGCATTCAATAGATCAAAAATAAAAACCTGGTTGAAAACTGCGTCAGCATTTAAATATCTGCTTTGTCCATTTTTTATTCTTGGCAGCTTGCCAATTTTACAAAACAATGCATTAACTTCATCGTCTGAATAATTTCTAACGATAGAATTGATGAGACTATGCGGCATATCCTTCCTTTTCTTACTTAGAGAATGACCATTAAACATCTCAAAAGCATCATTTTCAGGGATTTTATCTTTATTCATTTTGTTTATAAATGAAGGTGCAATCATAATGTTCTCTGGTACATTCATCCCTCCTTTTGAATTTGGATACTTATGACTTAAATCCAGCTTAATAAATGGAGTTAGTTTGTGTTCATTTTTTTTGCAGTTGCCTCGTATTTTCTTTTTCAAAAAATGGCTACATGGAATCTGTAATCGGGATTTAATTCGGTATAGTGAAATGATGTTGGCGATATCCTCAAGACCGTTAATTGAATTCAATTGCAATGGATTGTTTTTAATAAACCCCTCTGTGTTAAGCCAGTACGAGTGATTATGGATTTCAGTTTTATCAGAATCCTTAAGGGTTCTCATACCAATCCCTTTGCATTTATTTGAGCAAAATTTATTATTTCTCGTTTCAGAGAAATTAGCACCACAAACTTTACAGCGAATGTCTTTCTTTACATTCCTTTTTCGGCTCAATTCCTTCCGTCTATTAAAGTGGATATAACAAAGCCTGACACCATATTCATAGCTAATAGATGCTATATTCTCTTTGCACCCTTTTCTGCAACATATTGCCATTACATACCGTCCATGTTCACTTCACGCGGTTTTCCAACCATTCGTGTATGTCACTTAGCCTCCAACGAGAACTTCTGCCAAGTTTTATTGGCTTCATAAATTTTCCGTCCTGAATTTGCTTATAAATCCATTTATCAGTGACTTTCAGCGTTGCTGCGATCCACTTCATATCTACAAGTTGCATGTCATTGTTTTCACTTCTTTCCACACTGTTCTCCTGATGTGCCGCCCTTTCGCAAGATACTGGCTGTATAGGGCCACAAAGTGCAGGCAAAAGATCGCTCTAGAAATTGTCTTGACAATTCACTTCAGTTGCGAACTAGAGGGGAGGAAACGATTGATGGTGTAGTCTTTGTAAGATGCTCCGATAAAACCGCCTAAGTTGATCATGCAAAATGATCAAATGAGACCTGCCATTAAAGTAAAAATGGTAAGATTCAGGTTGCTACCCACGCAGCATTTACTAGTATTTAAATCTTACAAACAGATCAAGATTGGAATATAAATTCAAACATTAATTAAAAACCCAGCCAATCAAACCAAATAAATAAAAATTAAAGATATATTTAAAGTCAGCGTAACCGATATATGGACAGCTATATCAAACAACATCTTGCTGCAGATTGCTGAACATTGATTGCATGTTGAATGGAAGGCATCAGCTATACCACCGCAGTAAGTTGCGACAGGTGTTACCTGCTGCTTGTTACAAGGCTGACTAATGTAGTGCTGGAAACATTACAGATTGAGTGCTGTGACCTAAATCGGCTATTGACTCTGACCTGCTCCCCGTTGATTAGTACACCCCGATGTTAGTAATGTCTTCATAAGCCACATGAGGACATCCCCATGAAGAAGCGTTTTTCCGACGAACAGATCATCAGTATTCTCCGCGAAGCCGAAGCTGGGGTACCCGCCCGTGAACTCTGCCGCAAGCATGCCATTTCCGATGCCACGTTTTACACCTGGCGTAAGAAGTATGGCGGTATGGAGGTGCCTGAAGTTAAGCGCCTGAAGTCGCTTGAGGAAGAGAACGCCAGACTCAAGAAGCTGCTTGCCGAAGCCATGCTGGATAAAGAGGCGCTTCAGGTGGCTCTTGGGCGAAAGTACTGACGACAGACCAGAAGCGGGAAGCCGTGATGTTGATGTGTGATGCGACCGGTCTGTCGCAACGTCGTGCCTGCAGGCTTACAGGTTTATCCCTGTCGACCTGCCGCTATGAGGCTCACCGTCCGGCTGCTGATGCGCATTTATCAGGGCGCATCACTGAGCTGGCACTGGAGCGCAGGCGTTTTGGCTACCGTCGTATTTGGCAGTTGCTGCGCCGTGAAGGGCTTCATGTTAATCATAAGCGCGTGTACCGGCTTTATCACCTCAGTGGCCTGGGCGTAAAACGCAGAAGACGTCGTAAAGGGCTGGCAACAGAACGTCTGCCGCTGCTCCGTCCGGCGGCGCCCAATCTGACCTGGTCGATGGATTTCGTCATGGACGCACTTTCCACCGGTCGCAGGATCAAGTGTCTTACCTGCGTCGATGATTTCACAAAGGAATGCCTGACGGTCACTGTTGCCTTTGGGATTTCAGGCGTTCAGGTCACGCGTATTCTGGACAGCATTGCACTGTTTCGAGGCTATCCGGCGACGATAAGAACTGACCAGGGGCCGGAGTTCACTTGCCGTGCACTGGATCAATGGGCCTTTGAGCATGGTGTTGAGTTGCGCTTAATCCAGCCGGGCAAGCCAACGCAGAACGGATTTATTGAGAGCTTTAACGGACGATTTCGCGATGAATGTTTGAATGAGCACTGGTTCAGCGATATCGTTCATGCCAGGAAAATTATTAATGACTGGCGGCAGGATTATAACGAATGCCGCCCGCACTCCACGCTGAATTATCAGACACCGTCTGAATTTGCAGCGGGCTGGAGAAAGGGTCATTCTGAGAATGAAGATTCCGACGTTACTAACTGAGTGTTGTATCTAATCGTGGGGGCAGGTCACTTGGTGCAGCACGAACGTTCGTCGTTTGTAAAAGAGACACTAAACAGGTTGTCGGTTTTTACTCTCTGGCCACCGGCAGCGTTAACCACGTGGAAGCAATGGGAAGCCTCAGGCGCAATATGCCAGATCCAATTCCCGTAATCATACTTGCTCGCCTGGCAGTTGATGTTTCATACCGTGGCCAAGGGCTCGGGGCCGATTTACTGCATGATGCAGTTCTGCGCTGTTACCGTGTAGCTGAGAATATTGGAGTCCGTGCGATTATGGTTCATGCACTGACTGAAGAAGCCAAAAACTTTTATCTTCACCATGGCTTTAAGGCATCACAAACTCAGGAACGGACATTGTTTTTAAAGTTACCACAGTGAGGTTTGAGGAAGAAAGGGGCTTGTTCGATATTTAAGATATTGATTTATAATGATTTTACCATTGAATTTAACATAATCTTTGTTATGCGCACCTGTATTGTCAGCACAAAGCGTTATTGTCGTCTCAGGGGCTGCGGATGTTTTCCTGGACTGTTATGTTGTGATCCCAAGATGCTGCCGGTACTTCACAGGACTCATTGCACCTAATGATAGCTTGATACGTTTCTCGTTATACCAGCGTATGTACCTGTCCAGGAAGCAGATAAATTTTTCCAGCGTGATACCCGCCCAGTCTCTGCCATAGAACATTTCGTTTTTGATACGCCCGAAGAAGCCTTCACACGCAGCATTATCCGACGAGCATCCTTTGCGCGACATGGACCTTATAAGTCCGGAGGTGTTGATACGCTCGAGCCAGCCCGGCCACCGGTAATGGCCACCACGATCGCTGTGTATCACTGGTTTATCATGTTCGTTGAGCGTATCGAGTGCGTCATCGAGCATCGTATTCACCAGCGTCGCGTCCGGGCGTGTTCCTATCGACCAGCTTACAACCAGGCCATCAAAGCAGTCGATAACCGGCGACAGATAGACTTTTCCAGCCGGAAGCTGGAACTCCGTAATATCGGTCAGCCACTTCTCATTTGGCCTGCAGGAACTAAAATCCCGGGCGAGTAAATTTTCCGGTGCCGGGCCGATTTCGCCACAGTAAGAGTTGTATCGTCGTCGCCTGGTGCGCTTAACAACGAGCTGCTCTTCTGCCATCAGTCTGCGGACAACCTTTTCAGAAATAACCCTGTTGTTACCGCGAAGCATCGCGTGAAGGCGCCGATAGCCGTAACAGCGGTAATTCTCCTCAAAGATATCGGCCATGATCACGCGTATTACCGCATACTTATCGTACAGACGTTTTGGTAAAAATAACAGCTGCGGGCAAGTTGCAGAACGCTTAGCAACTCAGCAACGGGGTACTTTTTCTTAAGGGCATCAACTATCAGGGTTTTCTCCCTGTTTTTCAGTTTCAGAAAGCTGACGCCCAGATCTTTTTTTATCAGTTCATTCGCCTTTGTCAGTATGTCACGTTCGAGCTGCAGCTGATGAATCTGCTTCCTGAGACGCTGGATTTCACCGAGTAAAGCATCCTGATTTTTATCCTGAGGGGCTGACTTTCGTTTGCGCATGGATTGATAAGCCTCGTCACTGATAAGGTCTTTCTTCCATTTGTACAGGACCGGGACGCTGACGCCTATGCTTTGTGCAACTTTACGCGCGGTTCCACGTCGGTTACAGAGCTCCCGGACGGCCTGAGACCTCTCTTCCGGGCTGAAGCATTTGTTTCGTGGGGACTGAACCAGGCTTCGATGGCGGGCAGGAACTGCCACAGCAGCATGAGTGCGGCGATGCAGCCAGTGATGACGAGCCAGCGCCGGATGAATCGATCCGGCGCCGGGCGGCTGTAGGGGTCGGGTAGGTCACGTCATTCTCCATGTTGAAATCAGCGCCAAAGGCCGCCAGTGCGCCAGCGTGGCGGACGTGGTGATACGGTCACTTCGGGGTCGAAACGGGCCGATGGAAACGGCGGCATCGCGGGCGGCGGAGCAAGTTCCAGCAAGCGCTCAATGCGTTCAGCCGTCGCTGGATGCGTGCGCAACCAGGAGGGTTCCGGATTGCCCCATCCGGGCAGCAGCCAGGCGCGCCAGGAGCGGCTCACCCGCTCGATCTTGGCGAGCGCTGAGGCCAGCCCGTGCGGGTCGCCGGTCAATTCGGCAGCGAGCCGGTCGGCGTCGAATTCGCGCACCCTGGACAAGCCCAACTGAGCCAGCAAGGCCAGCTGTGGCGCGACCGCAAGTAGAAGCAACGCGGGCCAATTGACTTCCGTGACTCCAAGCAATAGCGTTGGCAAGCTGAGCACGATCGCAAGCTGCCCCAACAAGGCCAGAAGATGGGTGAGCCGGCTGATGGAATCGGCCAAGCCCATGACACGCAAATCCTCGTTCGCAATATGCGCGATTTCGTGGCCGAGCACGCCGGTCAACTCGCGGGGCGTGAGGCTACGCAGCAGGCCGTCGGTCAGCGCGATGGCCGCGTGATGCTTCGAACCGGTGGCGAAGGCGTTGACGACCCCGCTGGGCACGTAGTGCGGTACCGGCACGGTAGGCAGCCCGGCCCGCGCCGCCAGTTCGCGCAACACAGCCCAAAGATCGGGCGCTTCATCCGGGTGCAGGGGGCGTGCGCCATACAGCCGCAAGGTCAGCCCGGAGGCGGCCGCCGGTTCAAGCAGCAGGGTGAACCCCGCAGCCGCAAGCGCCAGCCAAAGCCCGCCGTCACCCAACAGCAGGCTGCCAGCGACGGCGGCAATTCCGAGCAGGGTCAGCACCAACAGCACGGTTTGCAGGCGATTGTGCCAGCGATGCCGCGCGCCGACATTCTGCGCGTGGCGCAGATCACGACTGATCATCTGAGCTTTCCCCGGCTGTCCGGTCATCGCGCTCGCGCAGCAGCCAGTAAGTCGCCCCGAGGGCCAGTGTCGCGCCTGCAAGCGCCGCGACCTTGGCGGGGCCGGTCTCCGGGTCGAGGATTACGAATTTACGCGCCAGGGCGATCAGCCCGATCAGGATCACCGTCTTGACCTAGATGATGCTGTCGCGCCGCAAGGCCACCCTCACGATGGAATGCTTGAACTCCATGGCAATGAGCAGCGTCATGATCATGCCGAACACGGTCTGGAAGACCTTGTGATCGAGCGGATTGAATGCATCAATGATCAGCAGGCTGAAGACGATCGAGATCAGCTGCAGCAGCGAGACCACGATGATAACGGCAATGATTGCGGACAGCGCGAGCGCGATCACCTGTTCAAAGCGCTCGTAGAACGTCATCACTGCCCATTGGGCGCGAAATGTTTTGATCGGGTCTGCTTGCTTTTCCTTCATCGCCACTCCTCTCAATTCTGAAATACTTGTGCGCCCACAACTTGGTTGCACCCTCGTCTTTTTTGCCTGGTAGAGCGCGCTGTCCGCCTGCAGCATCACCTGCTCGACAGAGTGCAAACGGGGGTCAAGGAGAGCCACCCCCATGCTGGCGCTATAGCTGATCGACACCTCTCCACACACCACCGCTGTCGCCGCAGTGTCCTGACGAAATCGCTCCGCCCATACTTGGGCGCCTTCTATCGATACCGCTTCCAACAACACAGCGAATTCCTCCCCCCAATCCGGGCAGCCATGTCGGTTGCGCGAACATGTTCCCTCAACCGTGAAGCAAAGGGGTCGGTGATCACCATACGCAGCAACTGCTGCTCTATTTCCTTGCGAGAAGAGATGTCGAACAGAGTACCGACTATCAGTTGCCTGCCCGCGTCACCCAGCCATGGGCCTTGTTCCTCGAAAGTCGAGTTGCCAGAGGATCAGGTGAACAGATGGGCCGCGCCGTCACGCGAACGGATGGCCAGCGAGCGGGAGGGCAGTGCCGCCGCTGATGAGCAGTCCCCACGGCGTGGCCGACTGCTCATCACGCTTGTAGACGCCCGCGTGACCTGCGGCCACGACCGCCACCGCGATCGAGGCCAGGGAGGCTGCCCATGCCAGTGCCAGGCCGATGGGGTCGGACACGGCAGCCTCGCCCGCCATCAAGATGCGTCGCTCGCCTTCGCGGCATCCGGCTGCTCCGGCTCGGCCGGGGTCTGCGGTGGCTCTTTGCGTTCGAACACCACGCGTTCGGCCTTGTCGTCCCAGCGTGCGCTGGCGTGATCGCCCTTGCCGATACCGCCGCCGAGCATCTCGCGCGCCAGCGCAGTTTCCAGCTCGCTGCGGATCAGGCGCTTGAGTTCACGCGCACCGAACTCGGGCTTGTAGCCTTCTTCCGCGAAATGGTCGATCAGCGTCTGATCGAAAGTGAGCGTCACGCCCTGGCTGGCGGCGCTGCGCGCCACGCGATCGAGCTGCAGGCCGACGATGTGGCGGATCTCCTCCTTGCCCAGCGCATGGAAGACGATGATCTCGTCGATGCGGTTGAGGAACTCGGGCCGGAAATGGCCGCGCAGCACGTCCATGACTCCGGCCTTGGTCTTTTCGTACTCCTCGCCGGCCGCCCCGCGCGCCTTCAGCCGTCGCTGGATGATGTCCGAACCCAGGTTGGACGTGGCGATGATGATGGTGTTGGTGAAATCCACCACCCGGCCCTTGCCGTCGGTGAGGCGACCGTCGTCGAACACTTGCAGCAGGATGTTGTATACGTCAGGGTGTGCCTTCTCGATCTCGTCGAGCAGCAGCACGCTGTAGGGCTTGCGCCGCACCTTCTCGGTGAGCTGACCGCCTTCGTCGTAACCGACATAGCCCGGAGGCGCGCCCACCAATCGCGCCACGGTATGGCGTTCGCCATATTCCGACATGTCGATGCGCAACAGGGCGTGCTCATCGCCGTAGATCGATTCGGCCAATGCCTTGGCGAGCTCGGTCTTGCCCACCCCGGTCGGGCCCAGAAACAGGAAGGTAGCCACCGGTTTGCTGCCTTCACGCAGGCCGGCGCGGGACAGCCGCACGGCATCGGCCACGGCACGCACCGCTTCGTCCTGGCCCACCAGGCGCTCGTGCAGCCGTTGTTCCAAGTGCAGCAGCTTTTCGCGCTCTTCCACCGTCAACTCGTTGACCGGGATGCCGGTCAGGCGCGAGACGATCTGCGCCACGTGTTCCGCCTTGACCTCGGCACTGCCGGAGGCCCGCTCCCGCTCCCAGTCCTCGACGAGCTTCTTGAGCTCGGCCTCCTTGGCTTCGATGCGCTTCCCGAGCTCGGCGGCCTGGTCGTACTGCTTGCGCGCGGCCACGTAATCCTGTTCACGCCGCAGCTGGTGCAGTTCGGACTCCAGCTCCTGCACGGCCACCGGCCGGGCCGTGGCCGACAGCTTCACGCGCGCGGCCGCCTGGTCGAGCAAGTCGATCGCCTTGTCCGGCAGGAAGCGCGCCGTGATGTAGCGGTCGGACAACTCGGCCGCCGCGATGATCGCGTCCTCGGAGATGCTGACCTTGTGGTGCGCCTCGAAGGTGTCGCGCAGGCCGCGCAGAATCATGATGGCCTGGGCCACCGTCGGCTCGGGTACCGTCACCGGCTGGAAGCGCCGCTCCAGTGCGGCATCCTTCTCGATGTATTTCTGGTACTCGTTCAGCGTCGTGGCGCCGATCAGGTTGAGTTCACCGCGCGCCATCATCGGTTTGAACACGTTGGCCACGTCCAGCCCGCCTTCGCCACCGCCCTGGCCGGCACCGACGATGGTGTGCACCTCGTCGATGAACAAAATCAGCTCGCCCTGGTGCTCGGTCACCTCCTTCAGCACCTTCTGCACGCGCTCCTCGAACTCGCCGCGATATTTGGCGCCGGCCACCATGGCGTTGATGTTGAGTTCCACCAGGCGCTTGTCGCGCAAGGTCTCGGGCACTTCACCCGCCACCATGCGCTGCGCCAGCCCTTCGACGATGGCGGTCTTGCCCACACCCGGCTCGCCGATCAGCACCGGGTTGTTCTTCTTGCGCCGGGCCAGCACCTCGATGGTGGTTTCGATCTCCTGCGCGCGGCCGATCACCGGGTCGAGCTTGCCGTCGCGCGCCATCTTGGTCAGGTCGCGCGAGTACTTGTCGAGTTCTGGCGTGTTGGTCGGCGTCTCAGCGCGGCCATCCTCGGCGCCCTTGCCGACCACCTTGCTGACCTGTTGGCGCAGCGCCTGCGGCGTCAGGCCGTAGCGGCGCAGCAGGTTGGCGGCCAGCCCTTCGCCTTCCTCAGCCAGACCGATCAGGAAATGCTCTGGACCGACATAAGAATGGCCGAGTTCATTGGAGGCCACGAAGGCGCGGCTGAGCGCATCCTTCACGCGCGGCGACACGCCGATCTCGCCCTCGAAGGGCTTGTCCCCGCGCTTGGCCTCAGACTCGATCTGCCGCTTGAGGTCATCGACCTTGATCTTGAACTGACCCAGGATGGTCTTGACCACGTCGCTGTCGGCCAGCGCCAGCAGCAGATGTTCGGTATCCACCTCGGAGCGGCCAAATTCGGCAGCGTGTTTGGCGGCCTCCTGCAGCAAGGCTTCCGACTGTTCGCTGATGCGGCTGGCCAGCCCACTGCCGCGACGGCGCGGCGCACCCGAACCTGCGGCGGCGGGCTCGCCAAACGAGGCATCGACCACGTCATCGGTATCGGCGGCAACTGGCGTCGCGTCGTCGCCGATGCGGAAGAAGTCACTGCCGAGGAAGTCCTCGAACAGGCCGCTGCGCGAGCCGAACAAGGCTTCCAGCGGCGAAACGGTGCGCTTTTGCTGGCGCACTAATTGCCGGTAATGGTCGTCGCACAACAGCATGGTGCTGTGACGACCGTTGAGATTGGCTTCCACCCGCACGGTGGCGGGTTGGCCGCAGACCTGGCATTGTTTTCTGGCCATGCTGATGCTCCTGAGAAGGTTGACAAGGTTGAGGCGACGAGGCATCGCGAACCGCGACTCCTCGTCTCGTGCCGGGTTTTTCTTGTGACGAACGAGCCGGCGACGTCAGCCGTTGATCGGGATCGAGCGTCCCTGCTTCGGCGCGCTGACCTCGCGCTTGTCGATCGTGACCGTGAGCACCCCGTTCTTGAACGATGCTTTGATCGAATCCTGGTTGGCGTCGTCAGGCAGGTTCAAGGCACGCTGAAAGCTGCCGTAGGAGCGCTCCACACGGTGGAAGCCACCTTCCTTCTTCTCCTGTTCCTGGCGCTTCTCGCCACGCACCATCAGCACGTCGTTGTCGAGAGTGATCTGGATGTCCTTCTCCTCGACACCGGGCACTTCCAGGGCAATCTTGTACTGCTTGTCGGTTTCCTGGATGTCCAGGGCCGGCTTCAGCATGCCCGACCAATCGGATGGCCACTGCGGCATGTTCAACGCCGGAAAACCGAAGCCCCGGAATGCGTCATCGAACAGCCGGTCGATTTCCCGATGCAGTTGCAGGATCGGGCTGACTGGCCCGCTCGCCGCTGGCAGGTCATTGCGCTGCACCGGCAGGGAAGAGACGGTCTGCTGCTCTTGCTGCTCGTTCTTGAACCAGTTCCAGGGAGCCAACTTCTTGAAATCGATGTCCATGTCATACCTCCAGAAAAATTGGAAAACGAGTTACTCAAGCCCTTTGCCTGCTGTGACGGGCAGTGCGCCCAGGCGACACGGGCTGCTCGGATGACTTCTGCTGTTCACGCTTGCGCATCACCTCCTTCTTTGCTGCGGCTCGGGTCTGATCATTGATCCACTGATCGATTTCACTTTGAGGAAACCGCCACGTCCCGCCCACCTTGAAAGCCGGAATTTCCCCGTGCGCGGCGAGCCGATAAAGCGTCCGCTTGCCGACTTTCAAGTACGCAGCCAATTCATCGAGCGTGAAAATCACCTGTAGGTGCGCTTTCATCCCTGTAGGTGCGCTTTCATCTCACCCTCTCCAATCGCGTCGCTTTGCGGTTCCGGCCAAGGAAATCCTTGTAATACTTTGTAAGATATTACGCTTACCATGACAGCCTTCAAGAGTCAATGTACAGCGTTCTCCCGCCCCATTGATGCAGGTCAACTGCTCAGGCAAGGCGCAGCGGGGCGGTCTGATCAGGCAATGGACAGCGCCTGGCTCGTCAGCCTGCGTGTACCACAGGCGCCTCGATCAAACACCGATCCTCACGTTGTAGCCGAGTGCCCGCAGCCCCTTGCTCGTCTGCATGTTCCTTGACGGAAACTCGTCTGGGCGCGCCCAGACGACGATTTCCCCGAGGCTGCTCAGGCTAACGTGCGGAATTGCCCAGTCGTCGCTGCGGATCGCGTTCCAGAGTCGGGCCGAAACACTTCCGTTGCCCCAGACAACGTAGTTCAACAGTATCCGTCCGGCCAACACACCTTCCCGACACCGCCGCCGAAGGCCATGGCCCATCAAGCGGATTTTCCATGCGCCCTCAGCGCCGTACCTACAGCAAATCTTTCAAGGCTCAGGTCATTCAGGAGTGTTCTGAACCCGGTGCCTCCATCGCAAACATCGCCTTGGGCTACAGCCTCAATGCCAACCTCGATCACAAATGGATTCGGCTGCCTACCCAGAAAACCACGGCTATCCAGCCAGCGTTCATCCCGTTGCCTTCTCAAATGCTCGGCGTGGGTTCGCATACTCAAGCGCGCTGCTGCGATCATGAGTTTGATCCAGTCGGCCCGTAATAATGGGCACGATCCGTATGCCTATCTCAAGGATGTGCTGACACGGTTGCCGTCCCTGTAACAGCCTGAAGTTGACCTGGGTAATCAAATACCGGTGTAGTGATTAGGAAACAGGGCTCGGATAACATCATGGCGCAGGTCACCCTGATCTTGACCCTCCATCTCCGAACAGCTTTTGTATCTTAAGTTAACGATGTCCGCTGCCGGTATTCCCTCGGGGAGTGATATCCCAGCGCGCTGTGCGGGTGGCTTCCATTTCCATCAGATGTCCTTCCTGCTCCGCTACTGAAGGCGTGGTGCGTAACGGCAAAAGCACTGCCGGACATCAGCGCTATCTCTGCTCTCACTGCCGTAAAACATGGCAGCTCCAGTTCACTTACACCGCCTCTCAGCCCGGTACACACCAGAAAATTATTGATATGGCCATGAATGGCGTTGGATGCCGGGCAACCGCCCGCATTATGGGCGTTGGCCTCAACACGATTTTACGTCACTTAAAAAACTCAGGCCGCAGTCGGTAACCTCACGCATACAACCGGGTAGTGACGTCATTGTTTGCGCGGAAATGGACGAACAGTGGGGTTATGTCGGCGCTAAATCACGCCAGCGCTGGTTGTTTTACGCGTATGACAGGATACGGAGGACGGTTGTGGCGCACGTATTCGGTGAACGCACGTTGTCCACGCTGGAGCGTCTTCTGGGCCTGCTGTCGGCCTTTGAGGTCGTGGTATGGATGACGGATGGCTGGGCGCTTTATGAATCACGCCTGAAGGGAGAACTGCACGTTATCAGCAAGCGATATACGCAGCGCATTGAGCGGCATAACCTGAATCTGAGGCAGCATCTGTCAAGGCTGGGCAGGAAGTCACTGTCGTTCTCAAAATCGGTGGAGCTGCATGACAAAGTCATTGGGCATTATCTGAACATAAAACACTATCAATAAGTTGGAGTCATTACCCTTTTTTCAACTTCTGATGGATGCGAGTGATTGAACTCATACATTAATGTTTTCCCACGAAGTCTTTTTTCAGGTAAGCCTTCGCACATATCGGTAAATAGCTTGCCTGCTTTTATTTTTTCTGTCATCGACATGTTCATTTTTAACATTCCGTCCTGATAAGTTGGTCGGATAAGGCGCTCGCGCCGTATCCGACATTAATTTCTTAAGCGACTTCATTCACCTGGCGACGCAGCAGAGAAAGTGGGCCGGGGCCGCTAAGCGTGAACACGGAAATTAAGGTGAAGCCCAGCGCCACCAGACCCAGCACCAGGTAAGCGCCCTGGAAACCGATGCTTTCATACATATTGCCCGCCAGAATAGACATAAAAATCATCGCCAGTTGCTTAAAGAAGCAGAAACAGACCAGATAAATCGTCGCTGAAAAACGCACTTCAAACTGGCTGGTAATATATTTAAAGCAGCCCACCAGCAGGAACGGTACTTCAAACATATGCAGCGTTTTCAGAATAACCACTTCCAGTGCTGAGGTAGCGAACGATGAGCCAATAATACGTACTGACATAATAGTGCCAGCCAGCAGCAGGGCGTTTTTCCCACCGATGCGATTAATGATCAGTGGCGCAAAAAACATAATCGAGGCGTTAAGTAATTCGCCCATTGTCGTTACGTAGCCAAATACCCGCGTACCCTGTTCACCGGTAGCAAAGAACGAAGTAAAGAAATTAGCAAACTGTTGGTCAAAAACATCGTAGGTGCAGGAAACGCCAATAACATACAGTGACAAAAACCACAGTTTTGGCTGTCTGAACAGTTCCAGCGCCAGCTTAAGGCTAAATGCCGAATGGTTGGCACCTACCGCATTGGCAACCGTGGCAGAAGAGGGCGCATCCGTTTTGGCGAAAAAGAGTAAAACGGCGAGGATGAATGCACAGCCAGAACCCAGCCAGAAAACAAACTGATTATTGATGGTGAACATGATGCCGACAATCGAGGCACACAGCGCCCAGCCAACACAGCCAAACATCCGCGCGCGACCATATTCGAAATTACTGCGACGGCTGACTTTCTCGATAAATGCCTCTACTGCTGGCGCACCGGCGTTAAAACAAAAGCCTAGATAAATACCACCAACAATCGATCCTACTAAAATGTTGTATTGTAACAGTGGCCCGAAGATAAAAATAAAGAACGGCGCAAACATCACTAACATGCCGGTAATAATCCACAGCAGGTATTTGCGCAGCCCGAGTTTGTCAGAAAGCAGACCAAACAGCGGTTGGAATAATAGCGAGAACAGAGAAATAGCGGCAAAAATAATACCCGTATCACTTTTGCTGATATGGTTGATGTCATGTAGCCAAATCGGGAAAAACGGGAAGTAGGCTCCCATGATAAAAAAGTAAAAGAAAAAGAATAAACCGAACATCCAAAAGTTTGTGTTTTTTAAATAGTACATAATGGATTTCCTTACGCGAAATACGGGCAGACATGGCCTGCCCGGTTATTATTATTTTTGACACCAGAGCAACTGGTAATGGTAGCTACCGGCGCTAAGGTGGAATTCCGCCGACACTGACGGGCTCCAGGAGTCGTCGCCACCAATCCCCATATGGAAACCGTCGATATTCAGCCATGTGCCTTCTTCCGCGTGCAGCAGATGGCGATGGCTGGTTTCCATCAGTTGCTGTTGACTGTAGCGGCTGATGTTGAACTGGAAGTCGCCGCGCCACTGGTGTGGGCCATAATTCAATTCGCGCGTCCCGCAGCGCAGACCGTTTTCGCTCGGGAAGACGTACGGGGTATACATGTCTGACAATGGCAGATCCCAGCGGTCAAAACAGGCCGCAGTAAGGCGGTCGGGATAGTTTTCTTGCGGCCCTAATCCGAGCCAGTTTACCCGCTCTGCTACCTGCGCCAGCTGGCAGGTCAGGCCAATCCGCGCCGGATGTGGCGTATTGCTCGCCACTTCAACATCAACGGTAATCGCCATTTGACCACTTCCATCAATCCGGTAGGTTTTCCGGCTGATAAATAAGGTTTTCCCCTGATGCTGCCACGCGTGGACCGTGGTAATCAGCACCGCGTCGGCAAGCGTATCTGCCGTGCACTGCAACAACGCTGCTTCGGCCTGGTAATGGCCCGCCGCCTTCCAGCGTTCGACCCAGGCGTTAGGGTCAATGCGGGTCGCTTCACTTACGCCAATGTCGTTATCCAGCGGTGCGCGGGTGAACTGATCGCGCAGCGGCGTCAGCAGTTGTTTTTTATCGCCAATCCACATCTGTGAAAGAAAGCCTGACTGGCGGTTAAATTGCCAACGCTTATTATCCAGCTCGATGCAAAAATCCGTTTCGCTGGTGGTCAGTTGCGGGATGGCGTGGGGCGCGGAGGGGAGTGTCACGCTGAGGTTTTCCGCCAGACGCCACTGCTGCCAGGCGCTGATGTGTCCGGCTGCTGACCATGTGGTCGCGTTCGGTTGCACTACGTGAACCGTTAGCCAGAGTTGTCCGGCGCTCTTCGGCTGCGGTAGTTCAGGCAGTTCAATCAACTGTTTACCTTGTGGAGCGACATCCAGAGGCACTTCACCGCTTGCCAGCGGCTTGCCATCCAGCGCCACCATCCAGTGCAGGAGCTCGTTATCGCTATGACGGAACAGGTATTCGCTGGTCACTTCGATGGTTCGCCCGGATAAACTGAACTGGAAAAACTGCTGCTGGTGTTTTGCTTCCGTCAGCGCCGGATGCGGCGTGCGGTCGGCAAAGACCAGACCGTTCATGCAGAACTGGCGATCATTCGGCTTATCGCCAAAATCACCGCCGTAAGCCGACCACGGATTGCCATTTTCATCATATTTAATCAGCGACTGATCCACCCAGTCCCAGACGAAGCCGCCCTGTAAACGGGGGTACTGACGAAACGCCTGCCAGTATTTAGCGAAGCCGCCAAGACTGTTACCCATCGCGTGGGCGTATTCGCAAAGGATCAGCGGGCGCGTCTCTCCAGGCAACGAAAGCCATTTTTTGATGGACCATTTCGGCACAGCCGGGAAGGGCTGGTCTTCATCCACGCGCGCGTACATCGGGCAAATAATATCGGTTGCGAAGGTGTCGGCTCCGCCGCCTTCATACTGTACCGGGCGGGAAGGATCGACAGATTTGATCCAGCGATAGAGTGCGTCGTGATTAGCGCCGTGGCCTGATTCATTCCCCAGCGACCAGATGATCACACTCGGGTGATTACGATCGCGCTGCACCATTCGCGTTACGCGTTCGCTCATCGCGGGTAGCCAGCGCGGATCATCGGTCAGACGATTCATTGGCACCATGCCGTGGGTTTCAATGTTGGCTTCATCCACCACATACAGGCCGTAGTGGTCGCACAGCGTGTACCACAGCGGATGGTTCGGATAATGCGAACAGCGCACGGCGTTAAAGTTGTTCTGCTTCATCAGCAGGATATCCTGCACCATCGTCTGCTCATCCATGACCTGACCATGCAGAGGATGATGCTCGTGACGGTTAACGCCGCGAATCAGCAACGGCTTGCCGTTCAGCAGCAGCAGACCATTTTCAATCCGCACCTCGCGGAAACCGACATCGCAGGCTTCTGCTTCAATCAGCGTGCCGTCGGCGGTGTGCAGTTCAACCACCGCACGATAGAGATTCGGGATTTCGGCGCTCCACAGTTTCGGGTTTTCGACGTTCAGACGTAGGGTGACGTGATCGGCATAACCACCACGCTCATCGATAATTTCACCGCCGAAAGGCGCGGTGCCGCTGGCGACCTGCGTTTCACCCTGCCACAAAGAAACCGTCACCCGCAGCTCATCGCGCAGCTCGCCGTACATCTGAACGTCTGCCTCCAGTACAGCGCGGCTGAAATCATCATTAAAGTGAGTGGCTACATGGAAATCGCTGATTTGCGTGCTCGGTTTATGCAGCAACGAGACGTCACGGAAAATGCCGCTCATCCGCCACATATCCTGATCTTCCAGATAACTGCCGTCACTCCAGCGCAGCACCATCACCGCGAGGCGGTTTTCTCCGGCGTGTAAAAATGCGCTCAGGTCAAATTCAGACGGCAAACGACTGTCCTGTCCGTAACCGACCCAGCGCCCGTTGCACCACAAATGAAACGCCGAGTTAACACCATCAAAAATAATTCGCGTCTGGCCTTCCTGTAGCCAGCTTTCATCAACATTAAATGTGAGCGAGTAACAACCCGTCGGATTCTCCGTGGGAACATACGGCGGATTGACCGCAATGGGATAGGTCACGTTGGTGTAGATAGGCGCATCGTAACCGTGCATCTGCCAGTTTGAGGGGACGATGACAGTATCGGCGTCAGGAAGATCGCGCTCCAGCCAGCTTTCTGGTACCGCTTCTGGTGCCGGAAACCAGGCAAAGCGCCATTCACCATTCAGGCTGCGCGACTCTTGGGAAGGGCGATCGGTGCGAGCCTCTTCGCTATTACGCCAGCTGGCGAAAGGGGGATGTGCCGCAAGGCGATTAAGTTGGGTAACGCCAGGGTTTTCCCAGTCACGACGTTGTAATACGACGGCCAGTGAATCCGTAATCATTGTCATAGTTGTATCCTGCGTGAATTGTTATCCGCTCACATTTTCGCATAACATACGAGCCGGACACATAGAGTGTAAAGCCTGGGGTGCCTAATGAGTGAGCTGACTCACATTAATTGCGTTGCGCTCACTGCCCGCTTTCAAGTCGGGAAACTTGTCGTGCCAGCTGCATTAAGGAATCTGCCAACGTGCGGGGAGAGGTGGTTTGCGTATTGGGCGCCAGGGTGGTTTTTCTTTTCACCAGTGAGACGGGCAACAGCTGATTGCTCTTCACCGCCTGGCCCTGAGAGAGTTTCAGCAAGCGGTCCACGCTGGTTTGCCCCAGCAGGCGAAAATCCTGTTTGATGGTGGTTAACGGCGGGATATAACACGAGCTGTCTTCGGTATCGTCGTATCCCACTACCGAGATATCCGCACCAACGCGCAACCCGGACTCGGTAATGGCGCGCATTGCGCCCAGCGCCATCTGATCGTTGGCAACCAGCATCGCAGTGGGAACGATGCCCTCATTTAGCATTTGCATGGTTTGTTGAAAACCGGACATGGCACTCCAGTCGCCTTCCCGTTCCGCTATCGGATGAATTTGATTGCGAGTGAGATATTTATGCCAGCCCGCCAGACGCAGACGCGCCGAGACAGAACTTAATGGGCCCGCTAACAGCGCGATTTGCTGGTGACCCAATGCGACCAGATGCTCCACGCCCAGTCGCGTACCGTCTTCATGGGAGAAAATAATACTGTTGATGGGAGTCTGGTCAGAGACATCAAGAAATAACGCCGGAACATTAGCGCAGGCAGCTTCCACAGCAATGGCATCCTGGTCATCCAGCGGATAGTTAATGATCAGCCCACTGACGCGTTGCGCGAGAAGATTGTGCACCGCCGCTTTACAGGCTTCGACGCCGCTTCGTTCTACCATCGACACCACCACGCTGGCACCCAGTTGATCGGCGCGAGATTTAATCGCCGCGACAATTTGCGACGGCGCGTGCAGGGCCAGACTGGAGGTAGCAACGCCAATCAGCAACGACTGTTTCCCCGCCAGTTGTTGTGCCACGCGGTTGGGAATGTAGTTCAGCTGCGCCATCGCCGCTTCCACCTTTTCCCGCGTTTTCGCAGAGACGTGGCTGGCCTGGTTCACCACGCGGGAAACGGTCTGATAAGAGACACCGGCATACTCTGCGACATCGTATAGCGTTACTGGTTTCACATTTACCACCCTGAATTGACTCTCTTCGGGTGCTATCATGCCATACCACGAAATGTTTTGCGCCATTCGGAGGGGGCACGCCGAAGTGAGATTCAAAATGCCGACGTCAGTTCACAGGTGGGTAATGATACCAACGTGTTGATTTCGTATTTTCACTGACACCAGGATCATCCTGATGTTACAAGGATTGAATGACTACAGATTAAAATAGTCATCAACAGGTTGACAGCATTACCGGTAACCCGTTTCAGCTCTTTCTGGAGACGGCGGATCTCGGCCTGAGCATCTGACTGTTCTTTATTAGTGGAAGAATCCGGACCGTACTTCTTTATCCATGCATAAAGGCTGTGGGTGGTGATATCGAGACGTGTTGCAACGCTGGAAACAGAATAACCGCGATCAACAACCTGTTTGACTGCTTCAGTTTTAAACTCTTCGGGATAACGCTTACCGCTCATGGGCACCTCTCTTTAAGCCATCTTAAATGACTCTGAGGTGTCTGTTAAACCCGTGGCGATTCATTTTAGGCATAAAAAAAGACCTCAGTTGAGGTCTATTTACATACTGTTGGTGCGAAGGCCGAACTCGAATCGGCTCTTCATTAACTAACTCTGGCAACGTTTCCATCCAATCGCAATCCATCCAAATAGTCCCCATACCACTGCATCATCTCTTTCCTCCCTTCAAGATACTGCGCATGGTTATAGGTCCCGCGAATCGCGTTCTTGTCCACATGCGCGAGCTGGGTCTCAATCCAAGCAGTGTTGAATCCTTCCTCATGCAAGATTGTGCTCATGGTGTGACGAAAACCATGTCCGGTTGCTCTCTTATCGTAACCAATCCTTTTAATAACCATATTGATGCTGGCTTCGCTCATTGGTTTATTAACATCGTTTCGACCTGCAAAGATAAACTGGTAAGTACCGGTCAATTGCTTTAGTTGCCGAAGTGCTGCTAAGGATTGAGCAGAAAGGGGCACTATGTGGGGTCGCCTCATCTTCATTCTACTTTTCGGTATTTCCCAGATATGGTTTTCGAAGTCGATTTCACTCCATTCTGCCATACGTAATTCGACGGTTCGTAAGCCCGTAAGCATGAGTAGTCGGGTCGCCAGAAGCGTTACTAGACTGCCGGTGTATTGTGAAAGCTTTTGTAAAAACTCGGGTAGCTCAGCAGCAGTAAGAAAGGGATAATGTTGTTTCTCGTACCCCTGTAAAGCACTACCAAGATCAGCCGCAGGGTTGTACTCGGCTCGGCCAGTAACAATAGCGTAACGGAACACTTCGCTACAACGTTGGCGCACTTTACTGGCAAGCTCCGGCGCACCTCGCTTTTCCATACGCTGCAATACAGACAGAAGCTCCAGTGGCTTTATCTCATTAACCGGCTGCGATCCAACAAAGGGAAATACATTGTTTTTGAAGGCCCGGTTAACATAGTCAGCGTAGTTTTTTGACCAGCCAGAAACTTTTGCGTTGTACCACTCAACCGCTATCGCTTCAAAAGTATTCGTAACCGATAGTTTTTGGGCAAGTAGTTCGGCTTTTTTAACTTCACCGGGATCTTTATCATTTGCCAATGTTTTTCTCGCTTCATCGCGCTTAGTGCGGGCTTCCGCAAGTGAGATGTCAGGATAGGTTCCGAACGAGAGTTTTTTCTCTTTACCGGCAAATCGATACTTCATTCGCCAGTACTTTGAACCGTTAGTATTGACCATGAGATAGAGCCCTCCGCCATCAGCGAGTTTATAGGCTTTATCTCTGGGCTTTGCAGTCTCGACCTGACGAGCATTCAGTGGCATTTGGGGGCCTCATTTTCCGTTGAACAGGATAAGCCCCCACTTAGGCCCCCAAACGTTTATTGATTCACGTAGATATGGGTAGACTTCAGTTGACGTCGCATAGCCTGAGAAGAGGGGTTATGGCTGATTATAAAAGGTTTTTATTGAATTCGGTAGACATCAGGAGAGTTATATCTGGTGTCCCCTGCAGGAATCGAACCTGCAACTAGCCCTTAGGAGGGGCTCGTTATATCCATTTAACTAAGGGGACCGCGGCGCGCAGTATAGCGCAAACGCGCCGCAAGAATAACCCAACTGCGGCGCGTTTGCTCATTTCCTCAACAGCTTAGCGCTGCTTTTCCTGCTGCTTCGCTTCGCGCTGTTTCGCTTTCGCTTCCTCTTTCGCCGCCTCGCTCATATCGTTACGGATCTGCGCATGGCTGATCAACGCGAAAATCAGCGTGCCGCCGGTGATATTGCCCAGCAGGGTCGGCAGCGCGAACGGCCAGATAAACTCATACCAGCTAATCTGCCCGGTAAAGACCAGATAGAGGATCTCTACCGAACCCACCACGATATGTGCCAGATCGCCGAGCCCGACCAGCCAGGTCATCATCACGATCACAATCAGTTTGGTGGCGCCCGCCTGCGGCATCATCCAGACCATCGTCGCGATAATCCAGCCGGAAATCACCGCGTTGGCGAACATCTCGCCGGGCGTGTTTTCCATCACTTTCTGGCTGATGGCGCTAAAGGCCTGGCGCGTCGCGTCGTCGAAAATCGGCATCTCGGCAAAGGCGAGCGAGGCGAGGGCGGTGCCGATCAGGTTGCCGAGCAGCACCAGACCCCACAGCCGCAGCAGCAGGCCGACATTGCCCAGCGTCGGTTTGTGCATTACCGGCAACACCGCCGTTACCGTATTCTCGGTAAAGAGCTGCTGGCGCGCCATAATGACGATAACGAAGCCGAAGGTGTAGCCCAGGTTTTCCAGCAAAAAGGCGCCGGGCAGGCCGTCAAGATGCACCTGAAAGATCCCCTTCGCCATCAGCGAGGCGCCCATCGACAGTCCAGCCGCAATCGCCGACCAGAGCAGCGCCATCCCGTCGCGCTCTAACTCCTTTTCGCCATCCTGACGAATCTCTTCATGTATCGCCGCCGCACGCGAAGGCAGGGCCTCTTCGTTTACCTCAATTTCCGTTCCTTGCTCTTTCTCTTCGCTGTCGACATCGTTTTCATCCTGGTGACTGGATGGGGAAGGTTTCATGTTTGCTCCTTGTTATAATTGCTGCGCGTAATAAGCGTAGCCTGTTTTGGCAAGGGCGAAATGTAACTATCTTTCAGATGAAGCGTAACAAAATTTTAACGTTGAGCGTTTTTCATCCATATTCGCCTCAGAAGAGGCATAACCATCATGCGAGGCGCGCCGTGCCGCACGCCATGGGCTTCGGCCCACTGCAACCTTGTGCTATCATCCTGGCCACTTTTTACCTGGCGCGACTCCTCCGGCATGCTCGAAGTCATTAATCTCTCTTGCGTTCGCGACGAACGCACGCTGTTCCATGGCCTGTCGTTCGGCGTGGCGGCGGGCGATATCGTACAGATCGAAGGGCCGAACGGCGCCGGTAAAACGTCGCTGCTGCGCCTGCTGGCGGGACTGAGCCGTCCGGAAGAGGGCGAGGTGCGCTGGCAAAGCGAGTCGATACGCCAACAGCGCGAACAATGGCATCAAAGCCTGCTTTTTCTCGGCCATCAGACTGGCGTAAAAGCAGTACTATCGCCGCTGGAAAATCTGCGCTTCTATCATCCGAACCGCGACGCCTCGCAGATATTTGACGCGCTGGAGTGCGTCGATCTGCTGGGCTACGAAGAGGTGCCGGTGGCGCAGCTTTCGGCGGGACAGCAGCGGCGCGTGGCGCTGGCGCGGCTCTGGCTCAGCGACGCCGCGCTGTGGATCCTGGATGAGCCGCTGACGGCGATAGATAAAGAGGGTGTGGAGAAATTAATGAAGCGCTTTACGCAACATGCCGAACAGGGCGGCGCGGTTATTCTCACCACCCACCAGGATCTGCCAAAAAGCGATGCGCGCGTGCGTAAAATACGGCTTACTGGCGCGGAGCTGCTCTGATGTCGCTGCGCATGATTCAGCGCGAGCTGCGCATCGCCTTTCGCAGCGGCGCGGAGGTGGTTAACCCGCTCTGGTTCTTTCTGATCGTGATTACGCTGTTCCCGCTCGGCATCGGGCCGGAACCGCAGCAGCTGGCGCGCATCGCGCCGGGCGTGGCCTGGGTCGCCGCCTTGCTCTCATCGCTGCTGGCGCTGGAGCGCTTGTTCCGCGACGATTTTATCGACGGATCGCTGGAGCAGCTGTTGCTGCTGCCGACGCCGTTGCCGGTTACCGTGCTGGGCAAGGTGATCGCCCACTGGCTGGTCACCGGCCTGCCGCTGATCCTGCTGTCGCCGCTGGCGGCGCTGCTGCTGTCGCTCGATTTTAACAGCTGGCTGGCGATGGCGCTGACGCTGCTGCTCGGCACGCCGACCTTCAGCTTTCTCGGCGCCATCGGCGTCGCGCTGACGGTCGGGCTGCGGCGCGGCGGCGTGCTGCTGAGCCTGCTGGTGCTGCCGCTGGCGGTGCCGGTACTGATTTTCGCCAGCGCGGCGATCGACGCGGCGGGCCAGGGATTGCCGATCGGCGGTTATCTGGCGATCCTCGGCGCGATGCTGGCGGCCAGCGCGACGCTGGCGCCGTTCGCCACCGCTGCCGCGCTGCGTATCGCGCTGCACTGATCCGCACATGCGTCAGACATGTCGGGAATGATTTTTTAACCTGTGAGCAATGCAACATGTGGAAATGGTTACATCAGCTGGGAAGGCCGGAGCGGCTCTATCAGCTCTGCGGGCGTTTAATTCCCTGGTTTGCCGTGGCGGGCGCGGCGACGCTGCTGCTCGGCTGGATCTGGGGCTTTGGTTTCGCGCCGGCCGACTATCAGCAGGGCGATAGTTTCCGCATTATGTACATCCACGTTCCGGCGGCGATGTGGTCGATGGGCGTTTACGCCGCGATGGCGGTCGCCGCGTTTACCGGCCTGGTGTGGCAGATGAAGATGGCCGACCTGGTCTCTACCGCGATGGCGCCGGTCGGCGCAGTCTTCACCTTTATCGCCCTGATCACCGGCTCCGCCTGGGGCAAGCCGATGTGGGGCACCTGGTGGATCTGGGACGCGCGCCTGACCTCGGAGCTGGTGCTGCTCTTCCTCTATATGGGCGTGATAGCGCTCTATCAGTCGTTTGACGACCGCCGCACGGCGGGACGCGCGGCCGGCATTCTTATCCTGGTCGGCGTGGTCAACCTGCCGATCATTCACTTCTCGGTACAGTGGTGGAACACCCTGCATCAGGGCTCGTCGGGCATTCTGCAGCAGGCGATTGCGCCGAGCATGCGCACGCCGCTGCGCTGGGCGATCCTCGGCTATCTGCTGCTGTTCGTTACGCTGACGCTGATGCGCCTGCGTAACCTTATCCTCTACACCGAGCGTCACCGCCCCTGGGTGGCGAACCTCGCCAACGGAGGCCGCAAAGCATGACGCCTGCTTTCTCTTCCCTCTCCGCCTTTTTCGCCATGGGCGGCTACGCCTTTTACGTCTGGCTGGCGGTGATCTGCACCCTTGTTCCGCTTGGCGGGCTGCTGCTGCATACGCTGCTGCAGCGCCGCCGCCTGCTGGCTGAGATCCGCCAGCGTCAGTCCAGGGAGCGCCGTATCCGTTCGGCGAAAATGAAACAAGCCGCCGGTGAAGCGGCAGGAGATCCAATGTGAATACCCGTCGTCGTCAGCGCCTGTACGTTGTTGTGGCGATCCTGGTGGGGCTGGGCCTCGCCACGTCGCTGGTTATGTATGCGCTGCGTTCCAATATTGACCTGTTCTACACGCCGAGCGAAATCCTCTACGGCAAAGGCGAGGATCATCAGAAGCCGGAAGCGGGGCAGCGCCTGCGCGTCGGGGGCATGGTGATGCCGGGCAGCGTGAAGCGCGACCCGAATACGCTGGCCGTCTCCTTTAAGCTTTACGACGCCAACGGCGTGGTCAGCGTCAGCTTCGAAGGCATTCTGCCGGACCTGTTCCGCGAAGGGCAGGGCGTCGTCGCGCAGGGCGTGCTGGAAGAGGGCAACCTGGTCAACGCCAAAGAGGTGCTGGCGAAGCATGACGAGAAGTACACGCCGCCGGAAATCGAGGATGCGATGAAGAAGAATCACAAGAGCCCGCAGGCGCTGGCGGAACAGGCGAGAACCCAGTCATGATGCCAGAAGTTGGAAGTTTTCTGCTCTGCCTGGCGCTGGGCATCGCGCTGCTGTTGAGCGTCTATCCGCTGTGGGGCGCGGTGCGCCAGGATGCGCGTCTGATGGGGCTGGCGCGTCCGCTTGCGAGCGGTCTGTTCCTCTGCATCGCCGGGGCGTTCCTCGTACTGGTGCACGCCTTCGTGGTTAACGACTTTACCGTCGGCTATGTCGCCGCCAACTCCAACACGCTGCTGCCGGTGTATTACCGCATCGCTGCGACCTGGGGCGCGCACGAAGGCTCGCTGCTGCTCTGGGTGCTGCTGCTCAGCAGCTGGACGCTGCTGGTGGCGATTTTCAGCCGCGGCATGCCGCAGGATGCGCTGGCGCGCGTGCTGGCGGTGATGGGCATGATCAATCTCGGCTTCCTGCTGTTTATTATTCTCACCTCGAATCCCTTTACCCGCACGCTGCCGGACTTCCCCATCGACGGGCGCGACCTCAATCCGATGCTGCAGGATATCGGCCTGATCTTCCATCCGCCGCTGCTCTATATGGGCTACGTCGGCTTCTCGGTAGCCTTCGCCTTCGCCATCGCTTCGCTGATGGCGGGTCGGCTGGATACCGCCTGGGCGCGCTGGTCGCGCCCCTGGACCACGGCGGCCTGGGTGTTTCTGACCATCGGCATCGTGCTCGGCTCGGCATGGGCCTATTACGAACTCGGCTGGGGCGGCTGGTGGTTCTGGGATCCGGTCGAGAACGCCTCCTTTATGCCGTGGCTGGCGGGCACCGCGCTGATGCACTCGCTGGCGGTGACGGAAAAGCGCGGCACCTTTAAAGCCTGGACGGTGCTGCTGGCGATCACCGCCTTTTCCCTTAGCCTGCTCGGCACCTTTCTGGTGCGTTCCGGCGTGCTGGTGTCGGTGCACTCCTTCGCCTCGGATCCGGCGCGCGGCATGTTTATCCTCGCCTTCCTGGTGATTGTGATCGGCAGCTCGCTGCTGCTCTACGCCATTAAGGGCGGGCAGGTGCGCAGCCGCGTGCAGAACGAAACCTGGTCGCGCGAATCGTTCCTGCTCGGCAACAACGTGCTGCTGATCGCCGCCATGCTGGTGGTGCTGCTCGGCACGCTGCTGCCGCTGGTGCACAAGCAGCTCGGTCTCGGCAGCATCTCCGTAGGCGAGCCTTTCTTTAACACCATGTTCAGCTGGCTGATGGCGCCGTTCGCGCTGATGCTCGGCATCGGGCCGCTGGTGCGCTGGCGTCGCGACGAGCCGCAGAAGCTGTGGAAGCGTCTGGCGCTGGCGCTGGTGGTGACGCTGGCCAGCGCCATTCTGCTGCCCTGGCTGCTGCAGGATCGCATCGAGGCGATGACGGTAGTGGGACTGCTGATGTCGGTGTGGATCCTGGTGCTGACGCTCATGGAGCTGCACGAGCGCGCCACTCACCGACACTCCTTTTTCCCCGGCCTGCGCCATCTGTCGCGCAGCCACTGGGGCATGGTGCTGGGCCATATCGGCGTCGGCGTCACGGTGATCGGCATCGCCTTCAGCACCCAGTACAGCGTCGAGCGCGACGTGCGCATGAAAGCGGGCGACAGTATTGATATTCACAGTTACCACTTCGTGTTCCGCGACGTGCATAACCTGCAGGGGCCTAACTACAGCGGCGGCGTCGGCATTATCGACGTCAGCCGCAACGGCAAGCCGGAAGCGGTGCTGCACGCGGAAAAACGTTTCTACACCGCGGCGCGCACCATGATGACCGAGGCGGCGATCGACGGCGGCTTCACGCGCGATCTCTACGCCGCGCTGGGCGAAGAGCTGGATAACGGCTCCTGGGCGGTGCGCATCTACTACAAACCCTTTGTGCGCTGGATCTGGTTCGGCGGCGTTTTTATGGCGGTCGGCGGCCTGTTCTGCCTGCTCGATCCGCGCTACCGCTCGCGGAAAAAAGCCGCGCGTGAGGAACGGGCATGAACAAGAAAATTCTCTTTATTCCGCTGATCCTGTTTTTGCTGCTGGCGGCGGCGCTGCTGTGGCAGCTGTCGCGCAACGCCGGCGGCGACGATCCGACCCGGCTGGAGTCGGCGCTGATCGGCAAGCCGGTACCGCTGTTTAAGCTGGAAGCGCTCGATCGGCCCGGCAAGATCTACGACCAGAAAGTCCTCAACGACGGCAAACCGATCCTGCTGAACGTCTGGGCAACCTGGTGCCCGACCTGCCGCGCGGAGCATCAGTATCTCAACCAGCTGGCAGAGCAGGGCATTCGCGTCGTGGGCCTCAACTACAAAGACGATCGCACTAAAGCGGTGACCTGGCTCAATACGCTGGGCAACCCTTATGCGCTTAGCCTTTATGACGGCGACGGCATGCTGGGGCTGGATCTCGGCGTCTACGGCGCGCCGGAAACCTTCCTGATCGACGGCAACGGCATTATCCGCTACCGCCACGCGGGCGATCTCAACGCGCGCGTCTGGCAGCAGGAAGTGCTGCCGCTGTGGCGGAAATACAGCAAGGAGGGCGTATGAAGCGCTTGCTTTTGATGCTCTGCGGCCTGCTGTTTAGCGTCAGCCTGTGGGCGGCGATCGACACTTACCAGTTCGACTCCGTGGCGCAGGAGGAGCAGTACCGCGATCTCACCGCCTCGCTGCGCTGCCCGAAGTGCCAGAACAACAGCATCGCCGATTCGAATGCGATGATCGCGGCGGATATGCGCCTCAAGGTCTATGAGTTGATGAAGCAGGGCCAGAGCCGCCAGCAAATCATCGACTATATGGTGGCGCGCTACGGCAATTTCGTCACCTATGAGCCGCCGGTGACGCCGTCGACGCTGATCCTCTGGGTCGGCCCGGCGCTGTTCGCCGTGCTCGGCGGTCTGGTAATCGTCCTGCGCAGTCGCCAGCGTAAAACGCGCAGCGAGCTGGACGATACCGATCAACAGCGCCTTGCGGCGATACTGAAACGCGACGGGAAGCTGAAATGAGCGCTTTGTGGATAAGCATTATTATTCTGCTGGCGGCCGCCAGCGCCCTGTTTCTCGGCGCAGGCTGGCGTCAGCGCCAGGCGAGCGAGGCCGATCGCGATCGCCTTAATACCGACTTTTATCATCAGCGTCTGCGCGAGCTGGAAGAGGATGAGGCGCAGGGCGTTATCGGCGAGCGCGCCACCATGGTGAGTGAACTGCAGCAGACGCTGCTGACCGATATTCCGCCGCAGCATGCCGCGCCGTCGCGCGCCAGCGGCCGTCTGGTACTGCTGCCCGGCGTGGTAGCGTTGATCGCGGTGTCGCTCGGCTTCTATCTGAAAAGCGGCGGCCTGACGCAGGTCGCCGGCTGGATGCAGGTGCAGCAGGAATATCCGGCGCTGCGCGCGCGGGTGATGGATCCGCAGGCGAAGCCGCTGACCATGGAGGAGCTGGCGCGACTCCAGCTTGGGCTGCGTACCGCGCTGCAGGCGCAGCCTGATAACCTGAACGACTGGACCATGCTGGGTCGTCTCGGCATGGTGCTTAACAATGCCGCCAGCGCCAGCCAGGCGTTCGAGCATGCGCTGCAGCTCGCGCCCAACAACCTCGCCCTGAAACAGGACTATGCTGAAGTACTGACCCGCTCCAGCGATCCGCAGGATAACCGCCAGGCGGGCCTGATGCTGCGAGATATGCTGAAAGAAGATGGCGGCAACCTGCGCACGCTCGGCCTGCTGGCGTTTAACGCCTATGAACAGCAGCAGTATGACCAGGCGATTAGCAGCTGGCAGGCTATGCTGAAACAGATTCCGGCCGACGATCGCCGCCGCGTGATGATCGAGCGCAGCATTGAACAAGCAAAAACCGACGCCGGTCAGCAGAATACGCAGCTGGCGCTGACGGTGACGCTGACGCCGGAGGCAGAAAAAATGTTACCGCCGGGCGGAGTCATGTATATTTCTGTTTCTGACGGTGTTTCACCGGTGCCCGTGGCCGTTAAGCGCTTGCCGCTGAGCCACTTTCCGTTATCGCTTACGCTGGATGACAGCAATGCCATGATGCCTGAGCGCCTGCTTTCGGCGCAGCATCAGGTGCAGGTTCGGGTGCGTATTTCTCGCGACGGCAGCGCCAGTCCCCAATCCGGCGACTGGTTTGGTCTGAGCGCGGTGACGCCCTGGGATGGTCATCAGCACATGGCTGTGGAGATTAATCAACAGCAGCCCTGAAGCGATACTTCATTAAACCGCACAGGGAGATAACAATGGCTTACCGCCTGACCAGCCTGGTTTTGGCCAGCGTCATTCTGGCTGGATGCGCCAGCTCAAAGCCGGACAGCGAGGCGCCTGCGCAGCGCAGCGATCCGCTTGAAGGCTTTAACCGCACGATGTTCAACTTTAACTACAACGTGCTGGATCCTTACGTGCTGCGTCCTGTCGCGGTGGCGTGGCGCGACTACGTGCCGGTGCCGGCGCGTACGGGCTTAAGCAATTTCCTCGGCAACCTGGAAGAGCCGGCCAGCATGGTGAACTCGATTCTGGTCGGCGAGCCGCGCCAGGCGGGGATTCACTTTACCCGTTTCTTCCTGAACTCGATTCTGGGTCTGGGCGGTTTTATCGATGTGGCGGGCAAGGCGAACCCGGAGCTGGCGCGTGAAGTGCCGCACCGTTTCGGCAGCACGCTCGGCCACTACGGCGTCGGCTACGGTCCCTACGTAGAGCTGCCGGCCTACGGCAGTTTCACCATCCGCGAAGATGGCGGCGACTACGTCGATACGCTCTATCCGGTGCTGGGCTGGCTGACCTGGCCGATGTCTATCGCTAAGTGGACGCTGGAAGGGGTGGAGACGCGCGCGCAGCTGCTAGACTCGGATGCGCTGCTGAAGCAGCAGTCGGATCCCTACGCCTTTATTCGCAACGCCTATTTCCAGCGTCACGATTTTCTGGCGAACGGCGGTCGTCTGAAGCCGGAAGAGAACCCGAACGCCAGCGCGATTCAGGACGATCTGAAAGATATCGACGCGCAGTAACGGCGGTAAAAATAGCCATGGCGACCCAGGGGTCGCCATTTTTTTCAGCTAAGGTGCCTACGCGCGTGGCATGGGCCGATCGCAAAGACGCAAAAAGCGGCATCCCTGCCAGCTCGGCCCGCGCCATCCCTGGCGCGGGACGCTTTGCTCTTCTGCCCATGCCACGCGCGTTTTACGATTAGTGCATACCATTAAAAATAGCGACCCAGGGGTCGCTATTTTTATATCCTAACCTCAGCATCAGAACTTGTAGTTAAAGTTCGCGCCGTACAGCCAGGCTTTGCCCACCGAGTTAAAGGTATATGGGCCTTCTTCCACCGTGACGTGCTGGCCGTGCATATAAGAGACGCCCACATCGACCGAAGCGTCGTCATTAAAGGCGTACGAAGCGCCGGCGCTCAGCCAGAGACGATCCTGATCGGGAATAGAGATAGAGCGCTTGTCCGCCGGAACCGGGCTGTCATCAAAGGCGATGCCGGTACGGAAAGTCCAGTTCTGATCGTAATAGTAGGTGGTGCCCAGCGCGATACGGTAGGCATCCTTGAAGCTCTCATCTTTATAGAACAGGGTCTGGCCGTTGGAGCCGGTCGCCTTAAGCTCCTGGAACTGGCTCCAGCTGGTGTAGGCCAGGCTATAGTGCACTGCCCACTGCGGCGCCACTTTATGCCAGCCGGACACTTCCCACATCTCCGGCAGGTTTAGCGTCAGCGCGCCCGGAATGGTGGAACCGCCGGTAGCGTAAGGAAGACCTAAATTGGCTGCCTGATTGATGCGGTTAATCGAAGAGGGCAGGCTGCTCTTGTAGTCGCCGTCGAAATCGACTTTTACTTCCGAGCGATAACTCAGACCAAAGCGGTTATTTTTATCCACCTCATACAGGATACCCGCGTTCCAGCCGTAGCCCCACTCGTCGCCCTTCAGATGAGCCACCTGAGTATCGGCGGGAATGCCGAGCGCCGCGCCTGCTTCGCCCGCGTAGCGCTCAATCTTGGCGCGCGCGTAAACCGCGTCGAAGCCGACGCCGAAGCTAAAGTGCTCGTTAAGACGATAGGCGGTGCTGAGATTAAGGTTGCCGGTCATCAGATCGGTCTTGCCGCCGTAGCCGCCAGCGGTATAGCCGTCGTTGAATTCCGTTGCCAGACCATAGTTTGAGGTTGCGGACGCGCCAATCCACCACTGATCGTTAATCGGCTGCACATAGTGAATATTAGGCACCCACTGCGTTGGCGCGATATTGCTGGCGTCGAGGCTGCGGCCAGTCGGGCTGTTGCCGGTAATATCGACATCGGGATCGATAAAGACCGCGCCGACAGAAAACATCGGACGATCCATCAGCGCCATAGTCGCCGGGTTGCGGCTGGCCGAGGCGGCGGTATCGCCCATCGCGCCTTCGCCGGAATAGGCGCGGCCCAGACCGGCAGAGGAGAATTCGTTAAGCTGAAAGCCCGCTGCGTATACGTGTGAAGAGACAAGCGCCACTGCAGCCGCCACGGCTGACTTTGCGAACAGGTTTTTATGGCTCATGACCACAACCTCATGTGAATTATTATTAAACTGTAATTGTTACATCGCGTAACAAGGGTCGGCGGATTGTAGGGACTGACCAGAAGCTGACAAATCAGACCAGTGCGGCAAGTATAGGTCTGACCTGTGTAGATGTTGCAATATTGTTTTTAAAATATTTCTGAATTGATCTGCAAAATTTCGATCCGCTTAACAAAAAGAGCGGAGCAGAGAGCAGCATAGCGACTCTAATTTGTTTTGGATCAAATTTTATTGTGATATTCGTCACTTAGCGAGTCTGACATAGCGCATTTCAAACCGGAGGCGTAAAATTTCGGGCGTTAATCCAGATCGCTAACAGATTTATCCCCAGGAGAACACAATGACCAATACCATGAATAAATGCAGCGCCAATGAAACCGCTGCCTGCTGTTGCGTGGATGTCGGCACCGTGATGGATAACAGTGACTGCACCGCCAGCTGGTCAGAGTGGTTCGCGCAGCGCAGCGAGGCGGAAGCGAAACTGGCGAGCCTGACGGAAAAAGCGCGGCAGATAGAGTCAGATCCTTGCCAGATCGAGGCCCGCTTCGATGAGCGCGACAACGGCGTGCAGCTGGATATCGATTTCACCTTCGCCTGCCAGGCGGAAACCCTGATTTTTCAGCTGGGCCTGCGCTAAGCCTCTGAACGCCGTTGCTTAACGGCGTTTTTCATTTTCGTGTTTCCCCTCGCACTTTTTTTCTTTCCTGATTGGCGGCGCGCCCGCTTGTCGTTAACACTGTGGATCAGGTCAGACCTCTCAGGGCAATGACGCCCGGTCAACATTCACAGGTGAAACAGATGAGCAAAGCGCAGCCGTTGCTGACGCGTGCGGGCGATCGCATCGCCATTACCCACGGACTTCGCACGCCGTTCCTGCGTCAGGCGACAGGTTTTCATGGCATTCCTGCCGTGGAACTGGGCCGGATGGTGGTAAGCGAACTGATGGCGCGCAGCGAACTGCCGGTCGAGGCGATAGAGCAGCTGGTGTTCGGGCAGGTGATCCAGATGCCGGAAGCGCCCAACATCGCGCGGGAAATCGTGCTCAGCAGCGGGCTGAGCGTGCATACTGACGCCTACAGCGTCAGCCGCGCCTGCGCTACCAGCTTTCAGGCGGTCGCCAACGTAGCGGAAAGCCTGATGGCGGGCACCATCCGCGCGGGTATCGCGGGCGGCGCGGATTCCTCATCGGTATTGCCGATCGGCGTCAGCAAAACCCTGGCGCGCGCCTTGCTCGATCTCAGCAAGGCGCGCAGCCTGGGGCAGAAAGCGCAGATTCTGCGTCGCCTGCGGCCGCGCGATCTGCTGCCGGTTCCGCCCGCCGTCGCCGAGTACTCCACCGGCCTGCGCATGGGCGATACGGCGGAGCAGATGGCGAAAACGCACGGCATTAGCCGCGCGGCGCAGGATGCGCTGGCGCTGCGGTCGCATCAGCACGCCGCCAGCGCCTGGCAATCCGGCGTGCTGCAGCAGGAGGTGATGCCCGCCTTCGCGCCGCCGTGGAAAGCGCCCATCGAGCAGGACAACAACGTGCGCATGGCGGCGAAAATCGAAGACTATGCGCGGCTGCGGCCGGCGTTTGACCGCCAGCACGGCAGCGTCACGGCGGCCAACAGCACGCCGCTTACCGACGGCACGGCGGCGGTGGTGTTGATGAGCGAAGGACGCGCGCGCGAGCTGGGCATTCCGCCACTGGGCTATCTGCGCAGCTACGCCTTTACCGCCATCGACGTGCAGCAGGACATGCTGCTCGGTCCCGCCTACGCCTCGCCGCTGGCGCTGGATCGCGCTGGCGTCGCGCTGAGCGATCTGACGCTGATCGATATGCACGAAGCCTTTGCCGCCCAGACGCTCTGCAACCTGCAGTGCTTCAACGACGAACGCTTCGCGCGGGAAAAACTTAACCGTCCGCATGCGCTGGGCGAGGTCGATGAAGCGCGCTTTAACGTGCTCGGCGGCTCGATCGCCTACGGGCACCCTTTCGCCGCCACCGGCGCGCGCATGATTACTCAAACGCTGCATGAGCTGCGACGTCGCGGCGGCGGGCTGGCATTGGTCACCGCCTGCGCGGCAGGCGGCTTAGGCGCGGCCATGGTTCTGGAGGCGGAATAATGGAGCAGAACGCTTTCTCTTTACGGATGCGGCCGGATCACGTCGGCGTCATCGTCATCGACGTGCCGGGCGAAAAAATGAATACGCTGCGGGCCGCCTTTGCGCAGCAGCTGACGGCGGTCATTGACGAGGCGCGGCGCGATGCGCAGCTGGCCGGCCTGGTGCTGATCTCCGGCAAGCCTGACAATTTTATCGCCGGCGCCGATATCAGCATGATCGCCGACTGCCGCAGCGCCGAGCAGGCGGAGTCGCTGGCGCGACAAGGCCAGGAAGCGATGGCGGCGCTCGCGGCGCTGCCGTTTCCGGTGGTGGCGGCGATCCACGGCGCCTGCCTGGGCGGAGGGCTAGAGCTGGCGCTCGCCTGCGATGCGCGCATCTGTACCCTGGACGATAAAACCCGACTCGGTCTGCCGGAGGTCCAGCTGGGACTGCTGCCGGGATCGGGCGGCACCCAGCGCCTGCCGCGACTTATCGGGCTGCGGCAGGCGCTGCCGCTGATACTCACCGGTAAAACCCTGCGGGCGAAGCAGGCGCGCAGGATGGGGCTGGTGGATGATGTGGTGCCGCAGGCGATCCTGCTGGAAACCGCGGCGGCGCGCGTGCTGAAGGGCAGGCATGCCGCGCGCGAGCTGCCGCTGCGCGATCGCGTAATGCAGGCGCCGCTGGCGCGCCACGCGCTCTTTGCGCTGGCGCAGCGCGAAACCGCGCGCAAAACGCACGGCAACTACCCGGCCGCGCAGCGCATTATTGACGTGGTGCGCACCGGCATCGAGCAGGGCAGCGAGGCGGGTCATCGGGCGGAGGCGCGCGCCTTCGGCGAACTGGCGATGACGCCGCAATCCGCCGCGCTGCGTGGCCTGTTTTTCGCCAGCACGGCGATGAAAAAAGAGACCGGCGCCGAAGCCGAGCCGCGCACGCTGCGGCAGGTCGGCATACTGGGCGGCGGGCTGATGGGCGGCGGCATCGCCAGCGTCACGGCGATCAACGCCGGGCTGCCGGTCCGCATCAAGGATATTCACCTGCAGGGCGTCAACCATGCGCTGAAAGCGAGCTGGGAAGGTCTGAGCAAAAAGGTCAAACGGCGTCAGATCAGCGCGGCGCAGCGCCAGCAGCAGATGGCGCGCATGACCGGCGGCACCGATTATCAGGGCTTCGCCCAGCGCGATCTGGTGATTGAGGCGGTGTTCGAAGATCTGCCGCTCAAACAGCAAATGGTCGCCGAAGTCGAAGCCCACTGCGCGCCGCACGCCATTTTCGCCTCAAATACCTCTTCGCTGCCGATCGCGGATATCGCAGCCCAGGCGCAGCGGCCGGAAAACGTTATCGGCCTGCACTACTTCAGTCCGGTGGAAAAGATGCCGCTGGTAGAGGTGATCCCGCATGCCGGCACGTCGCAGCAGACGCTGGCCACCACCGTCGCGCTGGCGAAAAAGCAGGGCAAAACGCCCATTGTCGTGGCGGACCGCGCCGGGTTCTATGTGAATCGCATTCTCGCGCCCTATATAAATGAAGCGATGCGCTGCCTGCTGGAGGGCGAATCGGTGGAGCATATCGATCGCGCGCTGGTCCGGGCGGGCTTTCCCGTCGGCCCGATTCAGCTGCTGGACGAAGTCGGTATCGACGTCGGCAGCAAGATCACGCCAGTGCTGCAGCAGGCTTACGGCGAGCGCTTCGCCGCGCCAGCCGCTTTTGAGGCGGTGCTGAAGGACGATCGCAAAGGGCGTAAAAACGGCAAAGGCTTCTACCTTTATGGCGGCGGTCGGCGCGGCGGCAAAAAGCCGGATCCGGCAATCTATCCGCTGCTCGGCGTGCAGCCCGCGGCGAAGCTGAGCGAAGCGCAAATCGCCGAGCGCTGCATGATGATGATGCTGAACGAGGCGGCGCGCTGTCTCGACGAAGGGGTGATCCGCAGCGCGCGCGACGGCGACGTCGGCGCGGTATTCGGCATCGGCTTTCCGCCGTTTCTCGGCGGGCCGTTCCGCTATATGAACCAGCGCGGCGCGGCGGATATCGCGCAAACATTACGCGCCTTAATGCGCCAGTATGGCGACCGTTTTGCCCCATGCGAGGCGCTGCTGGAGGCGGAAGAGCAGGGAAGGAAATTTTACATTTCCTGACCGAATGGAATATCCGCACCGATTCAGCGGGTTAGAAAAGCGCCGTCAGAGCAGGCGGCGCGGCACGATTCTGAGAAGCGCTTATTAAATAAACAACCGGTTGACTATACTCAAGTCATTGGGGTACAACACAGCGTTCATTCGCAGAATGAAGAGTCAGGCGCTTCCGCGTCAGGCGATATCGACAAACAACAGCGGTGCTTTATGCAAGTTTTTATCATGCGTCACGGCGATGCTGCTCTTGAAGCCGCCAGTGATTCGGTCCGACCTCTCACCCATTGTGGCTGTGATGAATCACGCCAGATGGCGAGCTGGCTTAACAGTCAGACGGTGGATGTAGAACGTGTGCTGGTCAGTCCCTATCTTCGTGCCCAGCAGACGCTGGCGACGGTACGCGAAGCGTTGAATCTGCCGGAAGGGCAGGAGATTTTGCCGGAGCTGACGCCTGGTGGCGATCCTGGGCTCGTGGCCTGCTATCTGCAGGCGCTGGGAAATCAGGGCGTGAAATCGGCGATGGTGATTTCGCATCTGCCGCTGGTCGGCTATCTGGTTTCAGAACTCTGCCCGCAGGAAGCGCCGCCGATGTTCGCCACCTCCGCCATCGCCTGCGTCGATTTCGATCCCGCCAGCTGCGAAGGCAAGCTGTTGTGGCAGGTCAGCCCCTCTAAACTGGCGAAAGCCATCTAACGCCCGCGGGCCGCGCAGCGGCCCATCCCTTCTCAAGGCAGCTCGGGCGGTTGCCACTCCTCTACCTCGATCAACACCAGCAGCGCCGCGTCGCCGCCAAACATTTTCGGCGCCTGATGGAACGCCATCACGTACGGATGCTGCGCCAGCCAGAGCGGCGTCTGCTGCTTGAGAATATGCTTGCCGTGGCCGGTCATGACGCTGGCGCAGAACAGATGCTCGCGACGACAGGCGGCGATCAGCGCGCCCAGCTCCTGTTTAGCCTGCTGCTGCGTTAAGCCGTGCAGGTCGAGGAAAATCTCCGGCGTATAGTCGCCGCGCCGCAGCTTTTTCAGCTCGTAGTGGCTGACGTCAGCGCGCACGTAGCGCGTCGCGCCGTCGGTCGCCAGCAGCGGCTGAAACTCGTCGGAAAAGTAGTGGCTATTGTCCACCTGTTCGGAAATCAGCCGCTTCAGCGGCAGCTCGCGGCTTTTCACCGCGGGCTTATGCACTACGGTATCCTGCTTTATTTTGCGCGTGCCGCTCATTAGCTGGCGAAACAGCGCTTTGTCGTCGTCGTTAAGAGATGTTTTTTTACTCATTGCAGGCGAATCTTGTCTGATAAGGCTGGAAAACAGCGAATGGCGTTACCTTACCGCCCGATCCGCTAATTGTCAGCTTTTTCACCTTGCTGCGCTGAATTCTCCCCGGCTTCATGGCACACTATCGGCCGATTTAGCAATTGGGCCTGCGGAGGGCTACGTGGACAAAATTTTCGTCGATGAGGCAGTCAACGAACTGCACACCATTCAGGATATGTTGCGCTGGGCGGTCAGCCGTTTTTCCGCCGCCGGGATCTGGTACGGTCACGGCACCGACAATCCGTGGGACGAAGCGGTACAACTGGTCCTGCCCACGCTCTGGCTGCCGCTGGATATTCCGGAAGATATGCGCAGCGCGCGCCTTACCGCCAGCGAGCGTCACCGCATCGTTGAGCGCGTTATCCGCCGCGTCAACGAGCGTATACCGGTTGCCTACCTCACTAATAAAGCCTGGTTCTGCGGCCACGAGTTCTATGTCGACGAACGCGTGCTGGTGCCGCGCTCGCCGATCGGCGAACTGATTGAAAACCGCTTCGCCGGCCTGATCGCCGACGCGCCGCGCCATATCCTCGATATGTGCACCGGCAGCGGCTGCATCGCTATCGCCTGCGCCTACGCCTTCCCGGAAGCGGAAGTGGACGCGGTGGATATCTCTTATGACGCGCTGGCGGTGGCCGAGCAGAATATCGAGGATCACGGTTTGATCCATCATGTGACGCCGATCCGCGCCGATCTCTTCCGCGAGCTGCCGCCGGTGAAATATGATCTGATCGTCACCAATCCGCCCTACGTGGACGCGGAAGATATGGACGATCTGCCGAACGAATATCGCCACGAGCCGGAGCTCGGCCTGGCGGCGGGCAGCGACGGCCTGAAGCTGGTGCGCCGCATTCTCGCCTGCGCGCCGAATTACCTGAGCGACAACGGCGTGCTGATCTGCGAAGTCGGCAACAGCATGGTGCATATGATCGAGCAATATCCCGACGTGCCCTTTACCTGGCTGGAGTTCGACAACGGCGGCGACGGCGTCTTTATGCTGACGCGCCAGCAGATTGTCGACGCACAACATCACTTCTCTATTTATAAAGACTGAGCGAACGCTTCGTAACAAGGAATCACCATGGCCGGAAACAGCATCGGACAATTCTTTCGCGTAACCACTTTTGGCGAGTCGCACGGCATCGCGCTGGGCTGCATCGTTGACGGCGTGCCGCCGGGCATTCCGCTGACCGAAGCGGATATCCAGCACGATCTTGACCGCCGCCGTCCCGGCACCTCGCGCTATACCACCCAGCGTCGCGAGCCGGATCAGGTGAAAATTTTGTCCGGCGTCTTCGAAGGGGTCACCACCGGCACCTCGATCGGCCTGCTGATTGAAAATACCGACCAGCGTTCGCAGGATTACGGCGCGATTAAAGATCTCTTCCGTCCCGGCCACGCCGATTACACCTACGAGCAAAAGTATGGGCTGCGCGACTACCGCGGCGGCGGCCGCTCGTCGGCGCGTGAAACCGCGATGCGCGTCGCCGCGGGCGCGATTGCCAAAAAATATCTGCAGATGAAGCACGGCGTCGTGGTGCGCGGCTATCTGGCGCAGATCGGCGACGTAGCCTGCGAGCTGAAGGACTGGAGCATCGTTGAAGAGAACCCTTTCTTCTGTCCGGACGCCAGCAAGCTGGAGGCGCTGGACGAGCTGATGCGCGCCCTGAAGAAAGAGGGCGACTCCATCGGCGCCAAAGTCACGGTCGTGGCGGAAAACGTGCCGCCGGGCCTCGGCGAACCGGTTTTCGATCGTCTTGACGCCGATCTGGCGCATGCGCTGATGAGCATCAACGCGGTGAAAGGCGTCGAAATCGGCGACGGCTTTGCGGTGGTGAATCAGCGCGGCAGTCAGCATCGCGACGAGATCCGCGCCAGCGGCTTCCAGAGCAACCATGCCGGCGGCATCCTTGGCGGCATCAGTAGCGGCCAGACCATCAGCGCCAACCTGGCGATGAAGCCGACCTCCAGCATCACCGTGCCGGGCCAGACCATCACCCGCAGCGGCGAAGAGGTGGAGATGATCACCAAAGGGCGGCACGATCCCTGCGTGGGCATTCGCGCCGTGCCGATCGCCGAAGCGATGATGGCGATCGTGCTGATGGATCATCTGCTGCGCCAGCGCGCGCAGAACGCAGACGTCAACAGCACCGTGCCGCGCTGGTGACGCCATGAAATCACTGCTTATTCTCGTATCGGCGCTGCTCTTCAGCGCCTCAGGGCTGGCCGCGACGCCGTGGCAGCGTATTCAGCAGCCGATCCCGGGCAGCGCGCAGTCTATCGGCTCTTTCGCCAACGGCTGCATCGTCGGCGCACAGGCGCTGCCGCTCAACGCGCCCGACTATCAGGTGATGCGCCAGGATCAGCGGCGCTATTTCGGCCATCCCGATCTCATCCTGTTTATTCAGCGTCTCAGCACCCAGGTGCATAACCTGCAGCTGGGCAACGTGCTGATTGGCGATATGGGCATGGCGGCGGGCGGGCGCTTCAGCAGCGGACACGCCAGCCATCAGACCGGACTCGACGTCGATATCTGGCTGCAGCTGCCGAAAACCCGCTGGAGCGCGCAGCAGCTGCTGAAGCCGCAGCCGCTGGATCTGGTGACGGCGGATGACAAAAGCGTGGTGGCGCGCCACTGGCGGCCGGAGATCGACAGCCTGATTAAACTGGCGGCGAAAGACAACGATGTCACGCGTATCTTCGTCAATCCAGCAATTAAAAAGCAGCTTTGCGCCGACGCAGGCGCAGATCGTGACTGGCTGCGCAAGGTGCGCCCGTGGTTCGCGCATCGCGCGCATATGCATGTGCGTCTGCGCTGCCCGGCCAACAGCATCGGCTGTGAAGATCAGCCTGCACCGCCGCCAGGCGACGGCTGCGGCGCCGAGCTGGAGAGCTGGTTCCTGCCGAAGAAACCGGGCAGCGGCGCGCCGGTGAAGCGTGAGCCGCCGCCGCTGCCGCAGGCGTGTCAGGCGCTGCTGGATAAACATCTTTTATAAGGGATCTCCATGGAGTGGTTCGTCGTCAGCCCGATAGTGGTCGGGGTGCTGTTTCTGGTCGCCGTGCTGGCGGCGTTTATCGACTCTATCGCCGGCGGCGGCGGGCTGCTTACCGTGCCCGCGCTGCTGGCGGCCGGTTTCTCGCCCGCGCAGGCGCTGGCCACCAACAAGCTGCAGTCCGTGGGCGGCTCGTTCTCCGCCAGCCTCTACTTCATCCGCCGCGGCGCGGTGAATCTGCGCGAACAGCGGCTCAATATCGCCATGACCTTTATCGGCGCGGTGCTGGGCACCATTTTGATCCAGCACCTGAACGCCGATGCGCTGCGCCAGGTGCTGCCGCTGCTGCTGATCGCCATCGGCCTGTGGTTTCTGCTGATGCCGCGTCTCGGCGAAGAGGATCGCGCGCGTCGCCTTTACGGGCTGCCGTATGCGCTGGTGGGCGGCGGCTGCGTCGGCTTTTACGACGGCTTCTTCGGCCCGGGCGCCGGATCCTTCTACGCGCTCGCCTTTGTCACGCTCTGCGGCTTTAACCTCGCCAAAGCCACCGCGCATGCCAAAATTCTGAATTTCACCTCCAATTTCGCCAGCCTGCTGTTCTTTATGTTCGGCGGCAAAGTGATCTGGGGAACCGGCTTTATTATGCTGCTCGGCGCCTTCTGCGGCGCACGGCTTGGGGCGCGGCTGGTGCTGAGCCGCGGACAGAAACTGATCCGCCCAATGGTGGTGATCGTTTCTGCGGTAATGAGCGCGAAGCTGCTGTGGGACGCTCATGGCAGCGCGCTGCTGGCGTGGATCGCCGCGCTGTAATACATTCATTCTCGGCGCCGCGATAATGCCGCCGTTTTTACGATGACACCATGAACACGACGCACCATTACGAACAACTGATTACGATTTTCGATAGCTGCTTTCGCGACGAGTTTCAGACCCGTCTAATTAAAGGCGACGACGAACCCATCTATCTTCCGGCAGACGAGCGTTCGCCGTGGCACCGCGTGGTGTTCGCCCACGGCTTTTACGCCAGCGCGCTGCACGAAATTTCCCACTGGTGCATCGCCGGCGAGGCGCGGCGCAAGCTGGTGGATTTCGGCTACTGGTACTGTCCGGATGGCCGCGACGCCCAGACGCAAAATCAGTTCGAGTCCGTGGAGATCAAGCCGCAGGCGCTGGAGTGGATGTTCTGCGTTGCAGCGGGCTTCCCGTTCAACGTTAGCTGTGACAATCTCGACGGAGATTGTGAGCCGGATCGCGTCGCGTTTCAGCGTAAGGTCCATGCTCAGGTTATGTCTTATCTTGAGAACGGCATTCCTGCGCGGCCCGCGCGTTTTATCGCCGCTCTGGCGGACTTTTATGGCACGCCTGCACTGACGTCAGCACAGTTTCCCTGGCCAGACGATCTGTGATGAGTGCAGACAATATTAAAGAGGAATTGAGATGATCGCAGAATTTGAAGCGCGTATTCTGGCCCTGATCGACGATATGGTCGATCACGCCAGCGATGACGAGCTGTTTGCCAGCGGCTATCTGCGCGGTCACCTGACCCTCGCGGTCGCGGAAATCGAACAGTCGGGCGACCATACGCCGGAAGCGTTGCAAATCCAGGTCGCCAACAGCCTGCAAAACGCCATTGCCGCCGGCGAGCTCTCGCCGCGCGACCAGGTGCTGGTGGTGGGCATGTGGGACAACCTGTTCCTGCAGGCGCGTCAGACCGCCTGAACCATTGGGGCGGCGTGCCGCCCCAATGCTATTTTCCCGCTTTTTTTCCTTTCAGCAGCTTTCTCACCCAGTAGCGGTTCGGGCTGAGCGCGGCCAGCGTGGCGCTATCCAGCGGCTGCGGTTCGCCGCTCATCTGCGCCGCCAGCGTTTCAGCGGCGAGCGGCGCGCTGCACAGCCCGCGCGAGCCGAGCGCGCCCAGCACAAACAGGCCCGCGTGATGCGGCGCTTCGGCGATAGCTTCGCCGCGCGCGCGCTGAGCAGCGAGATCCTGATAGCGCGCCAGCGTCGCCTCATAGTCCGGCAGCGCGCCCGCCATCGGCAGATGGTCGCGCGTGGCGCAGCGCACGCCAATGCGCGCGTCGCGCGCGCTGACCTCCACGTTTTCCGCCCAGCGGCGGCCCGGCAGCGAGTGGAGCAGCCGCGTGCGGTTCTGCTGCTGATCCTCTTCGCGGTAAGCGGTCGAGGTATCGCCGCGATGATAGCTGGCGCCGATGCAGTGCGTGCCGAACTGCGGGCTTACCGGCGTGAGATAGCCGTCGTAGCAGAGTACGGTTTGCAGGGCGTCAAGGCCGGGCGTGCTGGGCACGTGGCTCACCTGACCGGAAACCGCATAGGTCGGCAGCTGCGCGCTTTGCGGCAGGGCGCTGAGCGCATGGCCGGTCGCCAGCGTCACATTGTGATGCATCGCCGTTTTGCCATCGGCAAAGCGCAGCGTCCAGCCCTGATCCGCCGGAGAGAGCTGCGTCAGCCGGTGCAGCCAGTGGATGCGCAGCCCCTGGGTTTCGCCGTGCGCCAGCAGGGCGGCGGTGAGTTCGGCGGGCGAGAGCCAGCCGCCGAGCGGGTAGAAAACGCCGCCGACGCCGAGATCGACCTGCGCCAGCGCCTCCGCCTCTTCAGGCGTGACGCCGCGCGCGATCGCCTCCGGCAGCGCCATCGCCAGCATCTGCGCGATTTTGTCGGCGCTTTTCTCATCCCAGCCGAGCTGCAGCACGCCGCTCCAGCAGTGCTCATAGCTTACCGGCGCCGCATCATAGATCCGACGGGCGAAGCTAAAGGCGGCAGGAAAGAAGCGCGCCAGCGCCGGATCGTGCTGGTTCAGCAGCGGATAGAGCGCGCCCTGGCGGTTGCCCGACGCGCCCAGCGCGGCCGCCTCGTCGGCGCAGTAGAGCGTGACGCGCCAGCCGCGGCGCAGCAGAGCGAGCGCCAGCACCGCGCTCGCCACGCCACCGCCGATAATCGCCGTCTCTTTTTCCCGCGCGGCAGGTCGCGCGAACCAGGGCTGCGCGACGGGCAGTTCCGGCGCATGCGTCAGAGTGCCGCACAGCATCTCGCGCTTAGCGCCGAACCCTTTACGGCGTTTGACCTCAAAACCTGCCTCCTGCAGTCCGCGGCGCACGAAGCCGGCGGCGGTGAAAGTGGCGAAGGTGCCGCCGGGCCGGGCGAGCTTCGCCATAGCGTTGAAGAGGCGCGGCGTCCACATGTCGGGATTTTTCGCCGGCGCGAAACCGTCAAGAAACCAGGCGTCTACCTGACGATGCAGGCTGTCATCAAAAGTCTCTATAAGGGTATTAATATCGCCAAGCCAGAGATCGAGCGTCACGCGTCCGCCGTCGAACAGCAGACGCTGGCAGCCGGGCAGGGCGATCGGCCATTGCCGCTGCAGCTGCTCGGCCCAGGGCTGCAGCGCCGGCCAGCGCTGATGCGCCGCCGTTAAGTCGGCCTGCGTCAGGGGAAATTTTTCCACGCTGATAAAGTGCAGCCGCCGCAGCGCGGCGTCGGGATGCGCCTGCTGGAAGGCGTCGAACGCCTGCCACAGCATGAGAAAATTAAGCCCGGTGCCGAAGCCGCTCTCCGCCGCGATAAAGAGATCGCGCGGATGATGCGCGAAGCGATCGGGCAGATCGTTGCCGCCGAGAAACACGTAGCGCGTCTCTTCCAGACCGTTGTCATTGGAAAAATAGACATCGTCAAAGGCTCGGGAAACAGGTGTACCCTGTTCATTCCAGCTTAGCTGGGCATGTTCAACCGGGGATAATTTCACGGCAAAGGCTCATTTTTCAGGCAGTGGCGCGATTTTAGCGACCAGGGTCACATGACGCAAATTTACAAAAGGAAATGGCTGATCGGACTTGTTCGGCGTACAAGTGTAAGCTAGAGTGCACGTCAATCCAAAAAGAAGTGGAATGAGGACAACTGAATGAAACGTGCAGTGATTACTGGCCTGGGGATTGTTTCCAGCATTGGTAATAACCAGCAGGAAGTGCTCGCTTCTCTGCGTGAAGGCCGTTCCGGCATTACCTTCTCTCAGGAGATGAAGGATTCCGGCATGCGTAGTCACGTCTGGGGTAACGTCAAACTGGATACCACCGGCCTTATCGATCGCAAAATTGTGCGTTTTATGAGTGATGCGTCCATCTATGCCTACCTCTCCATGGAAGAAGCGATCAAAGATTCCGGTCTGACCGACGAACAGTATCAGAGCAACCCGCGCGTGGGTCTGATCGCCGGCTCCGGCGGCGGTTCGCCGCGTTTCCAGGTATTCGGCGCTGACGCGATGCGCAGTCCGCGCGGCCTGAAAGCGGTCGGCCCCTACGTGGTGACCAAAGCGATGGCGTCCGGCGTTTCTGCCTGCCTCGCCACGCCGTTTAAAATCCACGGCGTAAACTACTCTATCAGCTCCGCCTGTGCGACCTCTGCGCACTGTATCGGCAATGCGGTCGAGCAGATCCAGCTGGGCAAACAGGACATCGTCTTTGCCGGCGGCGGCGAAGAGCTGTGCTGGGAAATGGCGTGCGAGTTCGACGCCATGGGCGCGCTCTCAACCAAATATAATGACGCGCCGGAAAAAGCGTCTCGTACCTATGACAGCGAGCGCGACGGCTTTGTTATCGCCGGCGGCGGCGGCATGGTTGTCGTGGAAGAGCTGGAGCACGCGCTGGCGCGCGGCGCGCACATCTACGCTGAGATCGTCGGCTACGGCGCAACCTCTGACGGCGCGGACATGGTTGCGCCATCGGGCGAAGGCGCGGTGCGCTGCATGAAGATGGCGATGCACGGCGTGGATACGCCAATCGACTATCTCAACAGCCACGGCACCTCTACGCCGGTAGGCGACGTGAAAGAGCTGGGCGCTATCCGTGAAGTTTTCGGCGACAACACGCCGGCTATCTCCGCCACTAAAGCGATGACCGGCCACTCGCTGGGCGCAGCGGGCGTACAGGAAGCGATCTACACCCTGCTGATGCTGGAGCACGGCTTTATCGCGCCGAGCATCAACATCGAAACCCCGGACCCGGCGGCGGAAGGCATGAACATCGTCACTAAACCGACGGAAAAAGCGCTGACCACCGTAATGTCCAACAGCTTCGGCTTCGGCGGCACCAACGCCACCCTGACGATGCGTAAGTTTCAGGCGTAATTGCTAAAAATGTTTTATAAAGGGCCGGTCTGACCGGCCCTTTTTCTTTTTGTGGATCGGGTGCAGACGTGTTTGACATCAGGGAGCTACGTCCGTTATGACCACCACCGCAACTGAACCGCAGGCTGCGTCTACCTTGCCGCTGGCCTGCTCCTCGCTGGCCGTCTTTATTACCTATCTAACCGCCGGGCTGGCGCTGCCGGTTATTCCGCTCTATGTGCATCAGGAACTGGGCATGAATAACGTGATGGTCGGCGTCGCGGTGGGCGTGCAATTTTTCGCCACCCTGCTGACGCGCGGCTTTGCCGGTCGCCGCGCCGACAGACACGGGGCGAAGCGCACCACTCAGCAGGGGATGCTGGCGATTATGCTGGTGGGCGTCGCTTACCTCGCCGCCGCGCTGTTGCCGGCGCCGGCGCTGATTAAATTCGCGCTGCTGGCGCTGGGGCGTCTGCTGCTCGGCTTCGGCGAAAGCCTGCTGCTTACCGGCAACCTGACGTGGGGGCTGGGGCTGGTGGGCGCGAAGCGATCCGGTCTGGTGATGTCATGGAACGGCATGGCGATCTACGGCGCGCTGGCGGCCGGCGCGCCGCTCGGTCTGCTGCTGCATCAGCACGGCGGCTTTGCGCTGCTGAGCGCGGTGGCCACGGCGCTGCCGCTGGTGGCGCTGGCGCTCAACAGCGCCATCCGTCCGGTGCCGGTGGTGGGCGGCGAGCGGCCGTCGCTGGTCAGCGTGATCCGCACCATTTTCCAGCCGGGCTTCGCGCTGGCGCTGCAGGGCGTCGGCTTTGCGGTGATCGGCACCTTCACCTCGCTCTACTTCGCCGCGCAGCAGTGGGGCAACGCGGGCTTTACCCTGACGGCGTTCGGCGTCGCCTTTGTGCTGGTGCGTCTGCTGTTCGGCGGCACGCCGGATCGGCACGGCGGCATCCGCGTCGCGCTGATTTCGCTGCTGGTGGAGGCGGCGGGTCTGCTGCTATTGGCATTCGCCACTGAAGGCTGGATAGCGCTTATCGGCGCGGCGCTGACCGGCTGCGGCTGTTCGCTGATTTTCCCGGCGCTGGGCGTGGAGGTGGTAAAACGCGTTTCGCCGCAGGTGCGCGGCACGGCGCTGGGCGGTTTCTCCGCCTTTCAGGATGTCGCCTACGGCGCCAGCGGGCCGCTTGCCGGACTGCTGGCGACCGCGCTTGGCTACGGCTCCGTCTATGTGGCCGGCGCCTGCTGCGCGCTGCTGGGGATCTTCATTACCTGGCGTTTTTCCCGCCGCGCCTGACGCGCGCGGCGTCTCACTCAGATCACCAGCCAGAGCAGCAAGAGGACGACGATCAGCGCCGCGGCGACGCCCAGCATCGGGCGCTGCGCCAGCGGCTGGGGCAGCGCGGCGATAAAAGGCGCCCAGATGGGCTGCGGACGCAGCGCGCTGTCGGCCAGCGGCTGTTCCTGATGCCTTTCGGCGCGGCGCGCAAAAAGATGGTTGAGCAGATCCTGGGTCTGCGCCGGCGTCAGAATCGTCTGCGGCGTCGCCTGGAAGCGCTGCAGGCTGTAATCCTCCAGCTGCTGGCGTTCGTTGCTATCGAGCGGCTGCTTCAGCGAGGCCTCCAGCACCTGCAGCGTCGGCGCGCTGTGCTGGCTCAGCGTCTGACGCACCTGCAAATATTGCGTCAAAAGCGGGAAGTGGCGCGACGGAATGGGATCGCCGCTGGTGAGGTTGACCAGCTTAAGCGCCGAAGCCCAGATTTTGCCGGTGGGCTCGCCGGTGGCGGCGGCCAGCCGGGCGATTTGCTGGTTCAGCGTCTGGTGCTCGGCGGGCAGCAGCGTGCGGTCGGTAGTGCGCGACTGCTGCGGCTGCGGGATCGCCATCTGGCCGTTCTGCAGCATGGTCAGCACCTGACGCAGCTGATCCTGCGACAGCGAACTCAGCACTGTCTGGCCAAACTGCTGACGAATAAAATCGCTTACCGCCTGACGGTTATTGCCCTTCGGCAGCAGGTCGGTGAGCTGGGTCAGCAGCTGACGCGTGGCGCGTCCGGTCTCCGCCTGCGTCAGACGGCTATTGAGATACTGCTCCGCCGCCGGAAAATGGCGCGATTGCAGCTCCGCTTCGCTTTTTACCCCCACTTCGCGCTGCACGCCCGCCCAGAGTTCAGGCGCTTTTAAGTTGCTGAAGGAGATAATGCGCACGATCAGGCGCTCCAGCGTGGTGCGCTGGGCCGGTGAGAGTGGCTGCTCGCCAGGCGTCGCGCCGGGACGGGCCGCGCCGTTTGACGGCGTGACAGCAGAGCGATCGCCCATCGGCGCACCGGGGCCGCTAAGAGGTTGCATGGCGGAATCCTTGAAAACAAGACAGCGTGGGGTGCGCCGGAAAAAAGATGCGCCATGATAGCAAAAGCCCCCGGGAAATCCCACGGGGGCCACTGTTTATTCAGCCGGGCGTCGGCTCCGCCTTAGGACGCCTGAGCGGAGTCTTCAGGCGCTGAGCGAGGATCACGCCCACCAGCGTCATGGCGCCGCCAATCCAGTGATAAGCGCGCAGCTGCTCATGCAGAAACAGCACCGCGATAACGGCGGTAAAGGCCGGAACGAAATTCATAAAAATGCTGGTGGTGCTGGCGCCCAGACGCTGCACGCCGAGGATCCACAGAAAGGGCGCGATAATCGAGGCGAACAGGCCGGCGAACAGCACCAGCGGAATATTGCGCGCATTTAGCGCGACGTCGGGCGCGTGCAGAAAGCCGGGCAGCAGCAGCAGTACGCCGAAAAAGACCTGCACGTAGAGGCTCTGCCACGTCGGCAGCGGGATTGCCCAGCGCCTGGTCAGCACGCCGTAGAGTGCGTAGGAGGTTGAGGCAGCCAGCATCATCAGCTCGCCGCTGCCGAGACGCTGGTGCAGCAGCTGGGCGGGATGGCCTTCGCTCACCAGCCACACCAGGCCCGCGAACGACAGCACGCCGCCGATAAGAATGCCGCGCGTCGGCGCCAGCCGCAGCACCACCAGGCTCAGCAGAATAGTGAGCAGCGGAATAGTGGCGCCGAGAATGCCCATCATCACCGCCGAGACGCTGTGCGCCGCGTAGTAGGCCAGACTCTGGTAGAGCACCATGCCGAGCAGGCCGAGGATCAGCAGGCGTCCCAGGCTGGCGCGGATGGCGTGACGATGTCGCCACGCGCCCGGCAGCGCGAAGGGCGTCAGCACCACCAGCGCCAGCAGCCAGCGATAAAACGAAATAGCGGCGGGATCGATGCTGCCGGCGGAGAGCTTGCTGACGATGGTATTCACCGACCAGATCAGCACCGCCAGCAGCGGAAAAAGTAAGTTCATGGTCTTCTCCTGCGGATGTAGGCGGCTAGTTTACTTTTGACCGCTTTTAAGGAGATAGTTAAAAGCAGACAAAAAAACATTGCTGACCGGACAGAATGAATTTACAGGTTAAATACCAGCCGCCCGAAGATGCGCTGCGGCTTCGCTATTTTATGCGCTATGAACAAACCAACGCGAAAACCGAATATCTGCCGCACGCTCACGAATGGGGACAGGTGATCTTCGTGACGCGTCACGTGCTGGAGATGAACGTCGAGGGCGAACGGCTGCTGACGCCCGCCAGCGTCCCTATCTGGATACCGCCGCGACAGCGGCACGCCAGCTATAACCATCAGCAGGCGCAGTTCCGCACCTTTAATCTCGCCGCCGCGCTGTGCGACGGCCTGCCGCAGCAGGCGTGCCTGCTAAACGTCGACGCCATCGTGCATGCGATTATGGACGAGTTCGCCCGCCTCGGCCTCGAACAACCAGAGAGCGCGGAGCAGTGGCGGCTGTGCGAGGTGCTGCGCGATCGGCTGCGGCTGGCGCCGGTGCAGGAGAGCTATTTGCCCGGTTCGCAGGATAAGTTTCTCGCGCCGGTGCTGCACGCGCTGGAGGCGCATCCCGGCGATAACACCACGCTGGCGGAATGGGCGGCGCGGGTCTTTACCACCGAGCGCACCCTGGCGCGCCGCTGTCGTCAGGAGCTGCATATGTCTTTCGGCGAATGGCGGCAGCGGCTGCGTTTTCTGCACGCCGTCGCGCAGCTGGGGCAGGGCAAAAGCGTGCAGGCGATTGCGCACGATCTCGGCTATAGCTCAGCGTCGGCGCTGATCGTGATGTTCCAGCAGCAGGCGGGGACCACGCCGGATCGCTACCGCGCACGCCTGGGTTAACCGGCGCGTTTGTGCCACAATAACGCATCTCAATAACGCAACCAGCAGGAAAGCCGTGGTGAAGATTCTTGTCGATGAAAATATGCCCTATGCGCGTGAACTGTTCAGCCGTACCGGCAAGGTGCTGGCGGTGCCGGGCCGTCCGCTGCCGCAGCAGGAGCTGGAGGATGCCGACGGCCTGATGGTGCGCTCGGTGACGCAGGTAAATGAAGCACTGCTGGCGGGCAAGCCGGTGAAGTTCGTTGGCACCGCCACGGCGGGCACTGATCATATCGATGAAGCCTGGCTGCAACAGGCGGGCATCGCCTTCTCCGCCGCGCCGGGCTGCAACGCTATCGCGGTGGTGGAGTACGTTTTCTCCGCGCTGCTGCTGCTGGCGGAGCGCGACGGCTTCGCGCTGCGCGACCGCACAGTCGGCATCGTCGGCGTCGGCAACGTCGGCGGCCGGCTGCAAAAACGGCTGGAAGCCTGGGGCGTAAAAACCCTGCTGTGCGATCCGCCGCGCGCCGATCGCGGCGACGCAGGCGACTTCCGCTCGCTCGACGCGCTGGTAGCGGAGGCAGATATCCTGACCTTCCATACGCCGCTGTTCAAAGAGGGCCGCTATAAAAGCTGGCATCTCGCCGATGCGGCGCTGCTGATGGCGCTGAAGCCCAACGCCATTCTGATCAACGCCTGCCGCGGGCCGGTGGTGGATAACGCCGCGCTGCTGGAGGTGCTGAAAATGCGCCGCGATCTCAGCGTAGTGCTCGACGTCTGGGAGCCAGAACCGGCGCTGTCGCTCGAGCTGCTGGAGCGCGTGGATATCGGCACCGCGCATATCGCTGGCTATACGCTGGAGGGGAAAGCGCGCGGTACTACCCAGGTATTCGAAGCCTGGTGCGACTTCCTCGGTCAGCCGCAGCAGGTGCCGCTCAGCGAGCTGCTGCCGACGCCGGAATTCAGCAGCGTCACGCTCAACGGCCCGCTCGATCAGGCAACGCTGAAACGTCTGGCACATCTGGTGTATGATGTGCGCCGCGACGACGCGCCGCTGCGTAAAGTGGCGGCGAAACCCGGCGAATTCGACCGCCTGCGTAAAACCTATCAGGAGCGCCGCGAGTGGTCATCGCTGGAGGTGATCTGCAACGACGCAGAAACCGCCAGCCTGTTGAACGCCCTCGGTTTTTGCGCGCGTCTCAACAACAGCTAAATTAATCTTCTCGCCGCGCCGGACGCGGCGGGGGATAATTCCGAAACCTGGGCGGTGAATATCACCGCCTTCTGTTTTTATGTCATTGTCTGGAGTAAACCAACATGTCTGACGGCTGGAATATTGCGCTACTTGGCGCGACAGGCGCAGTAGGGAACGCTGTACTGGAACTGCTGGCGGAACGCCAGTTCCCGGTTGGTGAATTGTATCTGCTGGCGAGCGAAAACAGCGCCGGCGAAACGCTGCGTTTTGAGGGGCGCTCGCTGCGCGTCGAAAACGCGGCCGATTTCGACTGGTCGCAGGCGCAGCTCGCCTTTTTCGTCGCCGGACGCGACGCCTCGGCGCGCTATGCCGACGAGGCCGCCAGCGCCGGTTGTCTGGTGATCGACAGCAGCGACTGCTTCGCGCTGTCGCCAGACGTGCCGCTGGTGGTGCCGGACGTTAACCCGCAGGTGCTGGCGGACTATCGCAACCGCAACCTGGTGAGCGTCGCCGACAGCCTGACCAGTCAGCTGCTCAGCGCCATCAAGCCGCTGGTTGACGCGGCGGGCCTGGGCCGTTTGCAGGTCACTAACCTGCTCTCCGTCTCCAGCCACGGCAAAAGCGCGGTCGACGGCCTGGCGGGCGAGAGCGCGCGACTGCTTAACGGCGTGCCGGCGGAAGAGCACTTTTTCGGCCGTCAGCTGGCGTTTAACCTGCTGCCGCAGCAGGCCGACGCGGAGGGCAGCGTCGCCAGCGAGCGTCGCCTGGTCGAGCAGGTGCGTAAGGTGCTGCAGGACGACGGGCTGCCGATAGCGGTCACTAGCGTGCAGGCGCCGGTGTTTTACGGCAACGCGCAGATCGTGCACCTGGAGAGCCTGCGTCCGCTGTCGGCGGACGAGGCGCGCGCCGAGCTGGCGCAGGCGGCCGATATCAATCTGAGCGACGAAGAGAGCTATCCAACGCAGGTGGGCGACGCCTCCGGCAACGAACAGCTCAGCATCGGCTGCGTGCGTAACGACTACGGCATTCCCGAACTGCTGCAGTTCTGGTCGGTGGCGGACAACATTCGCTTCGGCGGCGCGCTGATGGCGGTGAAAACGGCTGAGAAGCTGGTGCAGGAGTATCTCTGGTAATGTCGGAAGGTCAGACCTATAAGCTGGCGCTGGGCGTCGAGTATGACGGCAGCCGTTACTACGGCTGGCAGCGCCAGCAGGAAGTGCGCAGCGTGCAGGAGAAGCTGGAAAAAGCGCTGTCGAAAGTGGCGAATCACCCGGTGAGCGTGTTTTGCGCCGGGCGCACCGACGCCGGCGTGCACGGCACCGGCCAGGTGGTGCACTTCGAAACCACGTCGCAGCGCGCCGACGGCGCCTGGACGCTGGGCGTCAACGCCAATCTGCCGGAGGATATCGCAGTGCGCTGGGTAAAAGCGGTGCCGGACGACTTCCACGCGCGCTTCAGCGCGACGGCGCGGCGCTACCGCTACCTGATCTACAACCAGCGGCTGCGTCCGGCGATCCTGGGACGCGGCGTCACCCATTTTTATCATCCGCTGGATGCTGAGAAGATGCACCGCGCCGGTCAGTGCCTGCTGGGCGAAAACGACTTTACCTCGTTCCGCGCCGTGCAGTGCCAGTCGCGCACGCCGTGGCGCAACGTGATGCACCTGAACGTCACGCGGCAGGGGGCGTTCGTGATCGTCGATATCAAGGCCAACGCCTTTGTGCATCACATGGTGCGCAATATCGTCGGCAGCCTGATGGAGATCGGCTGCGGCAACCAGCCGGAGGAGTGGATGGCGACGCTGCTGGCGGCGAAAGATCGCACCCTGGCGGCGGCGACGGCCAGAGCGGAAGGACTCTATTTAGTGGCGGTGGATTATCCGTCGCATTTTGCGTTACCCGAACCGCCAATGGGGCCGTTGTTCCTGGTGGATTAATTTAGCAGGTCATTTCAGAGAGGCGTTATGGAGTTCGTCCATTTTTTGGTTGATTTTATTCTGCATATTGATGTGCATCTGGCCGAGCTGGTTGCGCAGTACGGCATCTGGATTTACGCCATTCTGTTCCTGATCCTGTTTTGCGAAACCGGCCTGGTGGTCACGCCTTTCCTGCCGGGCGACTCGCTGCTGTTCGTAGCGGGCGCGCTGGCGGCGCTGCCGGGCAACGACCTCAATGTCCACCTGATGGCGGCGCTGCTGGTGGTGGCCGCCGTGCTGGGCGACGCGGTGAACTACACCATCGGCCGTCTGTTCGGCGAGCGTCTGTTCAGCAATCCGAACTCGCGCATCTTCCGCCGCAGCTATCTCGATAAAACCCATGCGTTTTACGATCGCCACGGCGGCAAAACCATCATCCTGGCGCGTTTCGTACCGATTGTGCGCACCTTTGCGCCTTTTGTCGCCGGCATGGGGCATATGTCCTATCGCCATTTCGCCCTGTTTAACGTCGCCGGCGCGCTGGCGTGGGTGCTGCTGTTCTCCTACGCGGGCTATCTGTTTGGCGACCTGCCGGTGGTGCAGGAGAACCTTAAGCTGCTGATCGTGGGGATCATTGTAGTGTCGGTGCTGCCCGGCGTGATTGAAGTGTGGCGTCATCGCCGCCAGGCGAAACAGGGTAAACAGCCGTAACGGGTTCGGTCGCGCCGCGGTTAGACCAGATTTTTATCCACAGTCGGAATGGGTTGTGGTTTAATGAGCGACATTTCATGTCTGCTGAAGCGGTTTTCAGCGGCAAATAAGATGACTGGACCAGGTCAGTTTTAAACAAAAAGGTCTTCAATGAGCTGGATTGAACGCATTCTTAATAAAAGCAACGTTACGCCTGCACGCCGTGCCAGCATCCCGGAAGGGGTCTGGACCAAGTGCGACAGCTGCGGTCAGGTTCTGTACCGCGCCGAGCTGGAGCGTAATCTTGAGGTCTGCCCGAAGTGCGACCATCACATGCGCATGCACGCCCGCGAGCGCCTCAACAGCCTGCTCGATCAGGGCACGCAGACCGAGCTGGGCAGCGAGCTGGAGCCGAAGGATATCCTGAAATTCCGCGACTCCAAGAAGTATAAGGATCGCCTTGCCGCCGCGCAGAAAGAGACAGAAGAGAAAGACGCGCTGATCGTGATGAAAGGCCAGCTGCACGGCATGCCGATTGTGGCCGCCGCGTTCGAGTTCGCCTTTATGGGCGGCTCGATGGGCTCGGTGGTCGGCGCGCGCTTCGTGCGTGCGGTCGAGCAGGCGCTGGAAGACAACTGTCCGCTGATCTGCTTCTCCGCCAGCGGCGGCGCACGTATGCAGGAAGCGCTGATGTCGCTGATGCAGATGGCGAAAACCAGCGCCGCGCTGGCCAAAATGCAGGAGCGCGGTCTGCCCTATATTTCGGTGCTGACCGACCCGACCATGGGCGGCGTTTCCGCCAGCTTCGCGATGCTGGGCGACCTTAACGTCGCTGAGCCGAAGGCGCTTATCGGCTTCGCCGGTCCGCGCGTTATCGAGCAGACCGTGCGCGAAAAGCTGCCGCCGGGCTTCCAGCGCAGCGAGTTCCTGATTGAGAAGGGCGCGATCGATATGATCATTCGCCGCCCGGAAATGCGTTATAAACTGGCGAGCCTGCTGGCGAAGATGATGAATCTTCCCGCGCCGCTGCACGATGGCGAACCGACCGCGCCTGCGGAAGAGCCGGAAAGCAACGAGGCCTGACAGGAGAGAGAGGCGCGCGCGCCGCGCCTTTCACCAATGCACCGTCGAACCGGCTGAACCGGGTCAAAATCTGTTAAACGGGACATATGGACACTCTTCACCTTCCTCAAGCCACGTCGCCTTTGGCCACGTGGCTTTACTATCTTGAGCATCTGCACACGCAGACCATCGAGCTGGGCCTGGATCGCATTCGCTGCGTCGCGCAGCGCCTCGACCTGCTAAAACCCGCGCCCTTCGTCTTCACCGTCGCCGGCACCAACGGCAAAGGCACCACCTGCCGTACGCTCGAAACGCTGCTGATGGCGGCGGGCTACCGCGTCGGCGTCTACAGCTCGCCGCATCTGGTGCGCTATACCGAACGCGTGCGCGTGCAGGGCGAAGAGCTTGACGCCGCACTGCATACCGCCAGCTTTGCGAAAATCGAAGCGGGACGCGGCGACGTTTCCCTGACCTATTTTGAATTCGGCACGCTCTCCGCGCTGAACCTGTTTCAACAGGCGCAGCTTGATGTGGCGATCCTCGAAGTCGGGCTGGGCGGCCGCCTGGACGCCACCAATATCGTCGACGCCGACGTGGCGGTGGTGACCAGCATCGCGCTGGATCATACCGACTGGCTCGGCCCCGATCGTGAAAGCATCGGCCGCGAGAAAGCGGGCGTGTTTCGCGGCGGCAAGCCTGCGGTGGTCGGCGAGCCGGATATGCCCGCCAGCATCGCTGCCGTCGCGGCGGAGAAGGGCGCGCAGCTGCTGCGTCGCGACCGTGACTGGCACTACAGCCAGCAGCCGGAAAGCTGGGCTTACCGCGACGCGCAGGGCGAGCTGAACGACCTGCCGCTGCCGCAGGTGCCGCTGCCCAATGCGGCCACGGCGCTGGCGGCGCTGCGCGCCTCCGGCCTGAAGGTCAGCGAAGCGATTATTCGCAATACCCTGCCGCTGGCGATCCTGCCCGGCCGTTTTCAGACGGTAAGCGAATCGCCGCGGGTGATCCTCGACGTGGCGCATAACCCCCATGCGGCGAGCTATCTGGCATCGCGTCTGGCGCAGCTGCCGAAACGCGGCCGGGTGCACGCGGTGGTGGGGATGCTGCATGATAAAGATATCGCCGGCACCCTGACGGCGCTGGCGCCGCAAATCGATCGCTGGTACTGCGCGCCGCTTGACGGACCGCGCGGCGCCACCGCCGATGAGCTAATGGCGCATCTGCCTCGCGACGCGGCGACCGCCTTTGCCGACGTGGAAAGCGCCTGGCAGGCGGCGCGCGGGCAGGCCGAGGCGCAGGGCATCGTGCTGGTATGTGGATCTTTCCATACCGTGGCGCAGGTCATGGAATCGACAGAGACGGAGAAAGGTCGTGGCAAGTAAGTTTCAGAACCGCCTGGTCGGCACCATTATTCTGGTGGCGGTCGGCGTGATTGTGCTGCCGGGCCTGCTGGACGGCAAAAAGAAGCACTATAAAGAGGAGTTCGCGGCGATCCCGCTGGTGCCGAAGCCGGACGACCAGCAGGATAGCGAGATGGTGCCGCCGGTGACGCAGCCGCTGCCGGCGCAGCCGCCGCAGGGCGCGGGCAGCGCGGTAAGCAGCGGCAGCAGCGCCGCCGCCAACCCGGTCGCCGAGCAGGGCAACGCCACGCCGCAGAGCGAAAGCGAACCCAGCGTGGTGACGCCGCCGCCGGTGCATCAGAACGCGCCGGCGAAACCGCGTCAGGTTGAGCAGCCGAAAACCCGGCCGGCGGAAACGCCGAAAGCGAAACCGGTCGAGCAGCCGAAAGCGCAGCCGAAACCGGTCGAGTCTAAGCCGGTGGAAACGAAGCCCGTAGAAACGAAGCAGAGCGAACCGGCTAAGCCAGTGGAAACGCCAAAGGCCGCAGAGCAGAGCGCGCCTGCCGGTCAGGCTTACGTGGTGCAGCTCGGCGCGCTGAAAAACGCGGCAAAGGTGAGCGAAATTGTCGCGAAGCTGCGTCTGTCGGGCTATCGCTCCTTTACCGTGCCGTCTACGCCCGTGCAGGGACAAATCACCCGTATCTATGTCGGCCCAGACGCTTCAAAAGCCAAACTGCAGAGCTCGCTTTCAGAGCTGCAGAGCGTCTCCGGCCTCGGCGGCGTGGTGAAGCCCTATAGCGCGCGCTAAGGCATCGATTGGCGCCGCCTATGGTATAAAAAGGCGGCGCCGCACGCAGTGTTAAAGCCGCGCGGCGCAATATAAATATTTTAGATTCAACGGCTTGAACAGTTGAATCTCCAGAGGGCGAGGAAAGTTTTTTTCATCGCCCTTTTTATGGAAGGTGAAAAGGAAAAGCGCTACGCAAACGTTTTCTTTTTCTGTTAGAATGCGCCCCGAACTGGATGCAGGGGTGCAAACGCACTGGCGCTGGAAGAGTTCATGATCTGGATTGATTACGTCATTATTGCGGTAGTTGGTTTTTCGGCTCTGGTCAGCCTGATTCGAGGGTTTGTCCGTGAAGCCTTATCTCTCGTTACCTGGGGATGCGCGTTTTTTGTCGCCAGTCATTACTACGCCTACCTTGCAGTCTGGTTTACAGGTTTTGACGACGAACTGGTGCGTAACGGCATCGCCATCGCGGTGCTGTTCGTCGCGACGCTGATTGTCGGCGCGATAGTCAATTATGTGATCGGCTCGCTGGTTGAAAAGACCGGCCTGTCGGGAACCGACAGGGTGTTGGGGGTCTGTTTCGGGGCGTTACGCGGCGTGCTGATCGTTAGCGCGATCCTTTTCTTCCTCGACACATTCACCGGCTTTTCCAAAAGTCCGGACTGGCAGCAGTCCCAGCTCATTCCCCAGTTCAGTTATATAATCAGATGGTTTTTTGACTACCTGAAAAGCACGTCGAGTTTTTTGCCCCGGTGACGCCACCGGGAGTGCGGCTAATGAGGAAATGACAACATGTGCGGTATTGTTGGTATCACCGGGTTTATGCCGGTCAACCAGTCGATCTATGATGCGTTAACGGTGCTGCAGCACCGCGGGCAGGACGCCGCAGGCATTTGTACTATCGATGCGCTGAAGTGCTTCCGTCTGCGTAAGGCGAACGGCCTCGTCAGCGATGTCTTTGAAGCTCGCCACATGCAGCGTCTGCAGGGCAATATGGGAATCGGCCACGTTCGCTACCCGACCGCAGGCAGCTCCAGCGCCTCTGAAGCGCAGCCGTTCTACGTTAACTCGCCGTACGGTATTACGCTGGCCCATAACGGTAACCTGACTAACGCGCACGACCTGCGCAAGCACCTGTTCGAAAAGGGCCGCCGTCACGTCAACACCACATCAGACTCTGAAATCCTGCTGAATATCTTCGCGCAGGAGCTGGACCGTTTTCAGAACGACCCGCTGGAAGCGGATAACATTTTCGCGGCGGTGGCAGCGGTGCATCAGCAGGTGCGGGGCGCTTACGCCGTCGTCGCCATGATCATCGGCCACGGCATGGTCGCCTTCCGCGATCCCAACGGCATTCGTCCGCTGGTGCTGGGCAAGCGCGTACTGCCTGACAGCCGCGTCGAGTATATGGTTGCCTCCGAGAGCGTGGCGCTCGATACGCTGGGCTTTGAGTTCCTGCGCGACGTCGCGCCGGGCGAAGGCGTCTATATCACCGAGCAAGGCCAGCTGTTTACGCGCCAGTGCGCCGAGAACCCAAAAAGCAACCCGTGCCTGTTCGAGTACGTCTACTTTGCGCGTCCCGATTCGTTCCTCGACAAGATCTCCGTCTACAGCGCGCGCGTGCGCATGGGCACCAAGCTGGGCGAGAAAATTGCCCGCGAGTGGGAAGATCTCGATATCGACGTGGTGATCCCGATTCCGGAAACCTCTACCGATATCGCGCTGGAGATCGCGCGCATTCTCGACAAGCCCTATCGTCAGGGATTTGTGAAAAACCGCTACGTTGGCCGCACCTTTATCATGCCGGGCCAGCAGCTGCGCCGCAGTGCCGTTCGCCGCAAGCTCAACGCCAACCGCGCCGAGTTCCGCGACAAGAACGTGCTGCTGGTGGATGACTCTATCGTGCGCGGCACCACCTCCGAGCAGATTATCGAGATGGCGCGCGAAGCGGGCGCGAAACGCGTTTACCTGGCGTCCGCCGCGCCGGAAATTCGCTTCCCGAACGTCTACGGCATCGATATGCCGAGCGCCACCGAGCTGATCGCGCACGGCCGCGAAGTCGATGAGATCTGCCAGCTGATTAAAGCCGACGCGCTAATCTTCCAGGATCTGGACGACCTGATCGAAGCGGTGCGCGAAGAGAACCCCGATATCGCCCAGTTCGAATGTTCGGTGTTTAACGGCGTCTACGTCACCAAAGATGTCGATCAGCAGTACCTGGAGTATCTCCAGTCGCTGCGCAACGACGACGCCAAAGCGCTGCAGCGTCAGAACGAAGTCGAGAACCTCGAGCTGCATAACGAAGGCTAAGCGCGTTCTCAGCGATGACAGGAAAAGTACGGGGCGGAGAAATCCGCCCCGTTTGTTTTCCTGTTCTGGCCCGCGCTATCATAGCGCCTCTCTGAACCCGCAAGGAACACGCATGAAACGACTCATCATTGGCATCTCTGGCGCAAGCGGCGCGATCTACGGCGTGCGGCTGTTGCAGGTGCTGCAGCAGGTCAGCGAGGTAGAAACCCATCTGGTGATGAGTCCGGCGGCGCGGCAGACGCTTAGCCTGGAGACCGACTATACGCTGCGCGAAGTGCAGGCGCTGGCCGATGTGGTGCATGACGTGCGCGATATCGCCGCCAGCATCTCGTCGGGATCGTTCAAGACCCTGGGCATGGCGATCCTGCCGTGCTCAATGAAAACCCTCTCCGGCATCGTGCACAGCTACAGCGACAGCCTGCTGACGCGCGCCGCCGATGTTGTGCTGAAAGAGCAGCGCAAGCTGGTGCTGGGAGTGCGCGAAACCCCGCTGCATATCGGTCATCTGCGTATGATGACCACCGCCGCCGAGCTGGGCGCGGTGATAATGCCGCCGGTGCCGGCCTTTTATCATCGCCCGCAGTCGATTATGGAGCTGGTGGATCAGACGGTTAACCGCGTCGTCGATCAGTTCGACATTACGCTGCCGCAGGATCTTTTTACGCGCTGGAATGGTGCATAACCGTCATATTTTGCACTGACCAGGTGCAAATGCGCGCTAGCGATCACTCTTCGTGCATTTGGTGCACCAAAAGTTAACAAGGTCGCTTTTTCTCTCTGACATCACTGATATATTTCCCTCACAAACCCGGCGGCAACGCCTTACTGACGCGCTGCCGGGCGCGCGAATGGCTTGCATTGCTGGCATGAAATATGCAAGAAATATGTGGCTTAACAAGCGCAAACACATCACGCACCCATAACAAAAAGCACTTCACTGAGGGTAATCTATGAAAAAGCGAGTTCTGGCTCTTTCTCTCATGCTGGGCCTGACCAGCGCCGCCAGCGTTTTCGCCGCGGTGCCGTCGTCGATTCGCATTGGGACTGACCCGACTTACCCGCCGTTTGAATCGAAAAACGCGCAAGGACAGCTCGTTGGCTTCGATATCGATCTTGCCAACGAAATTTGTAAACGCATCAATACGAAGTGCACCTATGTCGAGAGCGATTTCGACGCGCTGATCCCGTCGCTGAAGGCGAAGAAGATCGACGCCATCATCTCCTCGCTCTCCATTACCGCCAAACGTCAGGAAGAGATCGCCTTCTCCGACAAACTCTATGCGGCCAACGCCCGTCTGGTGGCGCCGAAAGGCTCGCCGATTCAGCCGACCATCGAGTCGCTGAAAGGCAAAAACATCGGCCTGCTGCAGGGCACCACGCAGGAAACCTACGCCAATCAGAACTGGCGCCCTAAAGGCGTCAACGTAACGCCTTACGCGAACCAGGATCTGGTTTATCAGGATCTGAACGCGGGTCGTATCGACGCGGCGTTTCAGGATGAAGTGCAGGCGAGCGAAGGCTTCCTGAAGCAGCCGGTAGGCAAGAACTACGCCTTCGCCGGTCCGGCGGTGAAAGACGACAAGATTTTTGGCGTCGGCACCGGCATGGGACTGCGTAAAGACGATAGCGAGCTGAAGACGGCCATCGACAACGCGTTCGAGGCGATGCGTAAAGATGGCACCTACGACAAGATCGCGAAAAAGTATTTTGATTTCAATGTGTACGGTGACTAACCCTGTCGACCTTTACCTGATCCTCCAGCGTTGAGCCGCGCGGCGCAACGCGCAATCTGGTCAGGACTGCCCGCTGGCGCGCCCGCGGGCAGGACATTGATGTTTTCTCCACGACAGGATCGATTAAATGTTGTACGGCTATTCCGAGGTTATTCTCAAAGGCACCCTGGTGACGCTGGAGCTGGCGCTCAGCTCGGTGGTGCTGGCTGTTGTGCTCGGCCTGATCGGCGCGGGCGCGAAACTCTCCCGCAGTCGCCCGCTGGCGATGCTGTTTGAAGGCTATACCACCCTGATCCGCGGCGTGCCCGACCTGGTGCTGATGCTGCTGATTTTTTACGGCCTGCAGATCGCCCTGAACGCGCTGACCGACGCCATGGGCCTCGCCCAGTTCGATATCGACCCGATGGTGGCCGGTATCATTACGCTCGGCTTTATCTACGGTGCCTACTTCACCGAAACCTTTCGCGGCGCGTTTCTCGCCGTGCCGAAAGGGCAGATCGAAGCGGCCACCGCCTTCGGCTTTACCGGTTCACAGGTGTTTCGCCGCATTCTGTTTCCCGGCATGATGCGCTACGCGCTGCCCGGTATCGGCAATAACTGGCAGGTGATCCTGAAAGCCACGGCGCTGGTGTCGCTGCTGGGGCTGGAGGATGTGGTGAAAGCGACGCAGCTGGCGGGTAAAAGCACCTGGCAGCCGTTCTACTTCGCCATCGTCGCCGGCGCGATCTATTTAATCTTTACCACGCTGTCGAACGGCGTGCTGTGGTGGCTGAATCGCCGCTACTCGGTCGGCGTAAAAAGGGCGGAGCTATGATCGATATTATTCAGGAGTACTGGAAATCCCTGCTCTGGACCGACGGCTATCGCTTTACCGGCGTCGCCATTACTCTGTGGCTGCTGATCCTGTCGGTGGTGATCGGCGGCTGCCTGGCGGTGCTGTTGGCCATCGCGCGCGTCTCGCCGAACCGCTTTGTCAGCACGCCGGTCTGGCTGTTTACCTATGTGTTTCGCGGCACGCCGCTCTATGTGCAGCTGCTGGTGTTCTACTCCGGCATGTACACGCTAGAGGTAGTAAAAGGCTCGGAGCTGCTTAACGCCTTTTTCCGCAGCGGGCTGAACTGTACGCTGCTGGCCTTTACCCTTAATACCTGCGCCTATACCACGGAGATCTTCGCCGGGGCGATCCGCGCCGTGCCGCACGGCGAAATCGAGGCGGCGCGCGCCTACGGCTTCTCTACCTTTAAGCTCTACCGCTGCATTATCCTGCCGTCCGCGCTGCGTACCGCGCTGCCCGCCTACAGCAACGAGGTGATCCTGATGCTGCACTCCACGGCGCTCGCCTTTACCGCAACGGTGCCTGACCTGCTGAAGATCGCGCGCGATATTAACTCGGCGACCTATCAGCCCTTTACCGCGTTCGGCATCGCGGCGGTGCTCTATCTGATTATCTCTTATGTGTTGATTAGCCTGTTCCGTCTGGCGGAGCGCCGCTTTCTCGCACACATCAAACCTTCGTCATCGCATTGAGTAGAACTATGGCTGATAACAAATTAAGCGTGACCGAACTGCATAAGCGTTACGGTGACCATGAAGTATTAAAAGGGGTCTCTTTACAGGCCGATGCAGGTGACGTGATCAGCATCATCGGATCGTCGGGATCGGGGAAAAGCACCTTCCTGCGCTGCATTAATTTCCTGGAAAAGCCGAGCGAAGGCACCATTTCCGTGACCAACGAGCCGATCAACCTGGTGCGCGACACCGACGGTCAGCTCAAGGTAGCCAATAAAGAGCAGCTGCGTTCGCTGCGCACTCGCCTCACCATGGTGTTTCAGCACTTTAATCTGTGGAGCCACATGACGGTGCTGGAGAACGTGATGGAGGCGCCGATTCAGGTGCTGGGACTGAGCAAAGCGGACGCCCGCGCCCGCGCCGTCAACTATCTCAATAAGGTCGGCATCGACGAGCGCGCGCAGGCGAAATATCCGGTGCACCTTTCGGGCGGTCAGCAGCAGCGCGTCTCAATCGCGCGCGCGCTGGCGATGGAGCCGGAGGTGCTGCTGTTCGACGAGCCGACGTCGGCGCTCGATCCCGAGCTGGTAGGCGAAGTGCTGCGTATCATGCAGAAGCTGGCGGAAGAGGGCAAAACCATGGTGGTGGTGACCCATGAGATGGAGTTCGCGCGCCACGTCTCCAGCCACGTGATCTTCCTGCATCAGGGCAAGATTGAAGAGGAAGGGCCGCCGGACGCGCTGTTCGGCAATCCGAAAAGCCCGCGGCTGCAGCAGTTTCTTAAAGGCTCGCTGAAATAGGCAACAGATTTGTAGCGGCGCGGTTCATTGCGCGTTGGCCAGCTATGCGGCGCTATGGTCCGCGCGATAAATCGCGCCGCGCTTTTTAATCACTCACGCAGCAACTTCAGCGCGGTGTCTTCATCGGTCACCAGCCCGGAAACCCAGCCCCCGTTTAGCGCGGCCTGAATTGCCGCGTATTTGCGCGCGCTGCCGGCAAATCCGATAATGTTGCGCTGCGTCTGGCTTTCCAGCAGCACGCTGGTCAGCAGCTCATCGGTTTCGCCGAAAACGCGTTCCCCTTGCTGATTGAAAAAGTGCCCCAGCATTTCGCCAGCCACGCCGCGCGCGTTGAGCGCCTTGACCTGTGCATCGGTAATAAACCCTTCGGCATTGAGCGGGCAGCCCGGCATCACTTCACCAATGCCGACAAACGCGACATCCGCCAGTAGCGCACGCTGGGCTACGCGCTGGTACACCTGATGCTGCACCCACATGGCTTTGTCCTGCGGCGTATCCGCGTAAAGCGGTGCCGGAATGAAGAAATACTTGCCCTGCATTTTTTCCGCCATTTTCAGCGGCACGTCGTAGCGGGTGCCGGAATCGTCGCGCGCAATCGCGCCAATCATCGATACGCACTGATGCTGTGGGCGTTCAACCCAGGGTAGCGCATCAATGATTGAGCGCAGCGTTTTACCGGAACCGATGCCAAATACCTGCGGGGTCTCTTCGTTAATAAACTGCGCCATCACCGCCGCGCCCTCTACGGCCAGCATTTGCTGAATCGCCGCGTCATCCAGCCCGGCTGACGGCACCACGCGGCACAGCGTCAGGCCAAACTTTTGCGCTATCTCGCGCGCCAGATGCAGGCAGTGGGTAATCGGGTGGTCAATCTTCACGCTAACCATCCCCATCTCACGCGCGCTTGAGACCAGCCGCTGCGCCACCTGGCGCGATAAGCCCAGCGCGCGCGCAATCTCCTGTTGCGTCAGGCCCGCCACGTAATACATCCAGGCTGCCCGTGCCGCCAGCTCCTGCTTCTTCTCTTCTCTGCTCATCGCATTGTTCCGTCAAAAACCGATACGCCAGTTTATCGCGTCTTGCATCTAAAGCGCTAACTGAGCAAAAGCCCTCAAAAAGAGCAAAAGTATTAATTGTGATGAATCTCTCAGAACGATCGCCCCGGCGGCGACTATGCTACGCCGTATCGGGCAAATGCCCTTAATTTTGGCAAATGTTTAATTCGAGGCGGCTATGACGACGAAATCAGTATGGATGCATATCGGTGCAGGTTCTTTTCATCGGGCGCATCAGGCGTGGTATCTGCATCAGCTACGCCAGCAGGGCGATGACAGCTGGAGCATCGCGCTCGGCAACATCCGTGGCGACGCGGTAGCGCTGCTTGACCAGCTGCAGGCGCAAAACGGCGAATATGTGCTGGAAACCGTAACGCCGGAGGGCGAGCGCGCGTATGAAACCATCACGTCGCTGCGCACCATTTTGCCGTGGGACGCGGAAATCAGCGCGCTGGTGGCGCAAGGTGCCAGTGCCCATACCAAAGTCATTGGTTTTACCGTGACTGAAGCTGGCTACTATCTGACGCCCGCACATGAGCTCGATCTCGGCCAGCCAGACATCCAGGCCGATCTTCGCGGTGAAGTCCGCACTATTTATGGCGCGCTGGCACGCATTCTGCGCCAGCGCGTGGCCAGCGGCGGTGCGCCGGTCACGCTGCTCAACTGCGATAATTTGCGCCACAACGGCGAACGCTTCCGTCACGGCCTGCTGACGTTTCTTGCCGCGCAGGGCGACAGCGCGCTGGCCAGTTGGGTGCGTGATAACACCACTTCGCCCAATACCATGGTTGACCGCATCACGCCGCGCCCGACGCCGGATGTTGCCGAGCGCGTCAAAGCAGCTACCGGCAAAGACGATGGCGCAGCGGTAATGGCGGAATCCTTCATCCAGTGGGTGATTGAGGATGATTTCATTGCCGGACGTCCGGCGCTGGAACAAGTGGGCGTAGAGCTGGTGACATCGGTGCTACCCTGGGAAGAGGCGAAAATACGCATTCTTAACGCTACGCACGCAGCGATAGCCTGGGCCGGCACGCTCACCGGGCAGGATTACATTGATGACAGCACGCGCCAGCCTGCGATTTATCAGCTGGCTTATAACTACATCACCCAGGATGTGATTCCGTCACTGTCGCCCAGCCCGCTGGATCTGGCGGATTATCGCGACGTGGTGCTGGCACGCTTTAGCAATCCCTACATTAAAGATACCAACCAGCGCGTCGGTGCCGACGGGCTATCGAAAATCCCGGGCATGGTGACGCCTACGCTGCGCGAATGCTATCAGCGTGGCGCAGAACCCACGGCCACCGCTGTGCTGCCGGCGCTGTTTTACCTGTTTCTGCAACGCTGGGCCAGTGGTCAGCTGCCGTACGCTTATCAGGATGGCGTGCTCAACGCCGACGCGCTGCGCCAGCAGCTGGCCGGTGAAAATGCGCTGCAGACGTTTCTCAGCGACACGTCGTTGTTTGCTGAACTGGCTGACGATCGCGCCTTTCATGCGCTGGTGGCGCGCAGCGTAAACGCCCTGGAGCAGCAGTTGCTGCAGCCAGCGACGGTGTAAGGAGCGCACATCATGTATCTCGGTATTGATATTGGTACCTCTGAACTCAAAGCGCTGATCCTGAACCCACAGGGCGAGATCGTGGCGTCGAATCACGTCACGCTCAGCGTGCAGCGCCCGCATCCGCACTGGGCGGAACAGGATCCCGAGTGCTGGTGGCAGGCCTGTGGCCAGGCGATCGCCGGGCTGCGCCAGCAGGTGCCGGAAATATGGGCCGCGATTCGCGCCATCGGTCTCTCGGGTCAGATGCACGGCGCGGTGCTGCTGGATGCGGCCGGTGTGGTGCTGCGACCGTGCATTTTGTGGAACGATACGCGCAGCGCGGCGCAGTGTGATGCGCTGCGCCAGCAATATCCGCAAATGATGCAGATCGCCGCCAACCTGATTATGCCTGGCTTCACCGCGCCGAAACTGCGCTGGGTGGCTGAACATGAGCCGGAAATATTTCGCCGCATCGATAAGGTGTTGCTGCCGAAGGATTACCTGCGCTGGCGACTTACCGGGCGCTTTGTCAGCGAGCCGTCAGATGCCGCTGGGACGCTGTGGCTGGATGTGGCGCAGCGTGACTGGTCCGACGAACTGCTGGCGATCAGCGGGCTGACGCGCGCGCAGATGCCCGAACTGGTTGAAGGCAGTGCGGTCAGCGCCACGCTGCGCGCCGATCTGGCCAGCGAATGGGGCTTATCGCCCACGGTGCGCCTCGCTGGCGGCGGCGGCGACAATGCGGCGTCGGCGATAGGCGTCGGCGCGGTCAACGCGGGCGATGCCTTTATTTCTCTCGGCACCTCTGGCGTGATCTTTGTGGTTAACGATCGGCTGCGCGCCGATCCGCAATCCGGCGTGCACGCATTCTGCCATGCGTTGCCGGGACGCTGGCATCAGATGAGCGTGATGCTCAGCGCCGCCAGCTGTTTGCGCTGGCTGTGTAATCTGCTTTCGGTCACGGAAAGCCAGCTGATGGACGAAATGGCGCAGCTTAGCGCGGAACAGCTGCGGCAGGCACCGCTCTTTCTGCCTTATCTTTCCGGCGAACGCACGCCGCACAACGATCCGCACGCGACCGGTACATTTTTCCATTTACGCCACGAAACGCCACGTGCGCTGCTCGGCTATGCGGTGATCGAGGGCGTAGCCTTTGGTCTTGCGGATGGTCTGGCAGTGCTGGGCGATACGCAGCAGCAGATTCAACAGTGCAGCCTGACCGGCGGCGGCGCGCGCAGCACGCTATGGGCGCAGCTGATTGCCGACGTGCTGCAACTGCCAATAGTGACCCATCCGGCCAGCGCCTCGGGCGCGCTGGGCGCGGCGCGGCTGGCGTGGTTAGCGGATGGCGGCCGCGAGGCAGAAGTGTGCCTGAAGCCGCCGGTGCAGGCGCGTTATCAGCCTGATGCGGCGCGGGGGGCGGTGCTGCAGCAGCGTCTGCGCCTGTTCCGTGAACTCTACGTACAACAACAGCAGGCGCGCGCATTGCTGCCTGCCTGATCGGATTAGCGAACGGAAGGAAGATTGTCATGCAATCGAATGAATACTGGTTTGGCTTACCGAAAAAGATGTTCTGGGGGTTCCTGGCTATCGCAATTTTTATGGCGGGCGACGGCTTCGAAATGGCGTTTTTGTCGCGCCACATCACTGACATGGGCTTTTCTCCGGCCCAGTCGGCAGTGGTGTTTACTTTTTATGGCCTCGCCGCCGCGCTGGCCGCGTGGGCCTCTGGCGTGGTGGCGGAGCTGATTACGCCGCAGCGCGCCATGATGATTGGCTTTATGCTGTGGATCGTCATGCATGCGCTGTTTATGTCGCTGGGACTCGGGCTGCGTAACTATCCGCTGATGGTGCTGTTCTACGGCATTCGCGGCCTGGCCTATCCGCTTTTTATCTATTCGTTCATGATGATGCTGGTGCAGGTGCTGCCGCGTGACAAGCTGGCCGCCGCTACCGGCTGGTTCTGGGCGATGTACTCCGTAGGTATTGGCGTGGTGGGCAGCTACCTGCCGAGTCTGACCATTCCGATGCTGGGCGAAACCGGCACCCTGTGGCTGGCTATTGTCTGGGTCGCCTGCGGCGGTGTGTTAGCCTATTTCAGCCTGCGCAACGTCCCGGTTGACCGTTCACGCGTTAATCTGCCGCTGCGCGATAAGATGACCGAGATGTCGCGTGCCGTGACTATCTTGTTCACCAATCAGCATATGTTTTACGCCTGCATGATCCGCATCATCAATACGCTGTCGCTGTTTGGTTTTGCCATCATTATGCCGCTTCTGTTTGTCGATCGGCTCGGCTTTACTATCTCCGAATGGCTGCAGATTTGGGCGGTGTTCTTCTTTGTCACCATTTTTACCAATATTTTCTGGGGTATTACCGGCGAGAAGCTGGGCTGGATCCGGCAGGTGCGCTGGTTCGGCTGCCTCGGTATGGCGATCTCCAGCCTGGCATTTTACTACCTGCCGCTGTATGCAGGACATAACTTCTGGGTGGCGCTGATTCCGGCCGTGATGCTGGGGATCTTTGTCGCCGCCTTTGTGCCGATGACGGCGGTGTTCCCGACGCTGGAACCGCATCATAAAGGCGCGGCGGTGTCGATTTACAACCTGTCAGCCGGACTGAGCAACTTTGTCGCGCCGGCGATTGCCTCGCTGCTGCTGCCGTTCTTCGATATTGTTGGCGTGGTGTGGGCCTATACCGCGCTTTACCTGTTCGCCGGCGTGCTGACCTTTATCATCCGCGTGCCGCAGCCAGGGCACACGCGGCCAGCCTCGTCAGTGAAATCGTCAATTGCGCAGCAGCGCAGTTGAGGTTGAGGCAGCCATACCCACAGCGGTCGCTGTCGGTATGGCTGCCAGAAAACGTTAATCCTGCTGCCTGCCGTTGCTTAAATGAAAGCGCGCGTTAGCCGGCGACATCCTGCAGCGCTTCCTGCAGATCGTACCAGCGAAAGCCGAAGCCGGAGGCCTCCAGCCGCTTCGGTAGCACATGCTGCCCGCCCAGCACCAGCACCGCCGATTCGCCCATTATCATTTTGATGGCGCTGGCGGGCGTGCGCATAAAGGCCGGGCGATGCATCACATGGCCGAGCGTGGCGGCGAACTGCTCGTTGCGCACCGCGTAGGGCGCCACCATATTGAACGGGCCGCTCAGATCGTCGCGATCCAGCAGCCAGAGAATGGCGTTGACCATATCATCGATATGGATCCACGGCAGATACTGTTTGCCGCTGCCGATAGGACCGCCGACGCCGAGCTTGAACGGCAGCTTCATTTTGCTTAACGCGCCGCCTTCGCTGGCCAGCACCACCCCGGTGCGCAGCAGGCAGACGCGGGTGCGCTCGCTTTCGGCGCTCAGCGCCAGCTGCTCCCAGCGCGCGCAGAGGCTGTGGGTAAACTCCTCCTGACCCTGATCCTCTTCCGTCAGCACCAGCTCGCCGGTATCGCCGTAGTAGCCGGTTGCCGACCCGGAGATCAGCACGCGCGGCGGCACGTGGCTGGCGTTGATCAGCGAGGCGATGCGTTCGGTGATCTGCCAGCGGCTTTCGCACAGCCGCTGCTTCTGCTGTTCGGTCCAGCGCTTGTCGGCGATGGGTTCGCCGGCGAGGTTGATGACGGCGTCAATCCCGTCGAGGTTTTGCTGCTGCGCCAGGCCTGACCAGAGTGCGACACGCGCGTCGAGCTTTTCGCGCGCGGCGGCGACATCGCGCGTGACGACGCTGACCTGATGCCCCAGCGTCAGCAGGCGAGGAATAAGATGGCGGCCGATCAGCCCGGTTCCGCCGGTCATAAGTATGTGCATCTCGCGTCTCCTTATCATTTTTCTGATACGCACTGTTTCAGCATAGAAGAAGCGCGGCCGCGCGCTGCCGGACTGCGTCGCGCTTTGAGAAGATCGGACCAGCCGGACATTGCTTTGCGCAAAGAAAGTCGGTAAATATCAGGCTACCCGGATAAGCCTGTTGAGGTAGCAGATGAATTACCCGTCCATCACCCTGTGGTCTGATTCACTGTTTTTTAGTCCTTACGCCATGTCGGTTTACGTCGCGCTGACGGAGAAGGGCATTCCCTTCTCGCTGAAACGCGTCGATCTTTCGCAAAATCAGCAGTTCCATAGCGACTATCGCGCGCTATCGCTTACCTGCCGCGTGCCGACGCTGCAGATTGACGATTTCGTGCTGAGCGAATCCTCTGCTATCGCTGAGTATCTGGAAGAGCGTTTTCCTGCGCCTGAATTCGATCGTCTCTATCCGCGCGATCGCGAGAAGCGTGCGCGGGCGCGCGAAGTGCAGGCGTGGCTGCGCAGCGATTTTTTACCCATTCGTCAGGAGCGGCCGACGGAGGTGTTATTCGCTGGCGAGCGTTTCCCGCCGTTGAGCGCGGCGGCGGCGCAGGCGGCAGATAAGCTAATGGCGGCGAGTCTGCGCTTGCTACCGGACAAGCAGCAGAATCTGTTCGGCGAGTGGTCCGTTGCCGATACGGATTTAGCGCTGATGCTGAATCGCCTGGCGCTGCACGGCGATGCGCTGCCGGATAAGCTCAGGGAATATGCTGAATTTCAGTGGCAGCGCGCCTCGGTACAGCTCTGGCTGGCGGAAAGCGGCAAACAACGATAGATTGCGCCGCTTGCTCAGGCGAGCGGAAGTGATTACCTTACAGCACACTATAACAACGACGTGGCAATCAGGCGCGTGTCGCACGGCACGCCAGAACAGAAAAGGGTTACCGGATGGTGGATCAAACCGCGGGCGACGCTATCGAGTGGGTCGATATCGTTAATGAAGAGAATGAAGTGATTGCACAGGCGACGCGTGCGCAGATGCGCGCGCAGCGTATGCGCCATCGCGCCACCTATATCGTGGTGCATGACGGCGCAGGCAAGATTCTGGTGCAGCGCCGCACCGAGACGAAAGACTTCATGCCCGGCATGCTGGACGCCACCGCGGGCGGCGTGGTGCAGAGCGGCGAAGATCTGCTGGAGTCGGCGCGCCGCGAAGCCGAGGAGGAGCTGGGCATTGCCGATGTGCCTTTCGCCGAGCACGGCAAGTTCTACTTCGAAGATGAGCATGTCCGCGTCTGGGGCGGATTGTTCAGCTGCGTCTATCACGGCCCGTTCGCTATGCAGGAAGAGGAGGTCGATGAGGTGTTCTGGATGACCCCCGATGAGATTACCGCGCGCTGCGACGAGTTCACCGATGATTCACTCAAGGCGCTGTCGCTGTGGCTGACGCGTAACGGCGACGCTTAAAAATAGTTGGTTAAAAAAACGCCCGTCTGGGCGTTTTTTTATTTTTGCGGCCTGTGATGCTGGTGCTGTTCAGTCGCGGGCAACAGCCGGTTACGTAAAGTCGGCGTGAACACGTCCGTGTGGCCTCGGCCGCCGCTTCCCTGCGGCGAGGATGTGAACCCAGAAGGCTTAGCCTTCTGCCTGCTGCGACTGAATTGCGGTCAGGGCGATGGTGTAGACGATATCGTCGACCAGCGCGCCGCGCGACAGATCGTTAACCGGCTTGCGCATACCCTGCAGCATCGGACCGATAGAGATCAGATCCGCCGAGCGTTGCACCGCTTTGTAAGTGGTGTTGCCGGTGTTGAGATCCGGGAAGATAAACACCGTGGCGCGACCGGCGACCGCCGAGTTCGGCGCTTTGGATTTGGCCACATCTTCCATAATCGCCGCGTCATACTGCAGCGGACCGTCGATCACCAGATCCGGACGTTTCTCCTGCGCGATACGCGTCGCTTCGCGCACTTTTTCCACGTCGCTGCCCGCGCCGGAGGTGCCGGTCGAGTAGGAGATCATCGCCACGCGCGGTTCAATACCGAACGCATGGGCGGAGTCGGCAGACTGAATGGCGATTTCCGCCAGCTGTTCCGCGGTAGGGTCCGGGTTGATGGCGCAGTCGCCATACACCAGCACCTGCTCCGGAAGCAGCATAAAGAATACCGAGGAGACCAGCGAGCTGTTCGGCGCGGTTTTAATCAGCTGCAGCGGCGGACGAATGGTATTGGCGGTGGTGTGCACGGCGCCTGACACCAGGCCGTCCACTTCGCCGCTTTCCAGCATCATGGTGCCGAGCACCACGTTGTCTTCCAGCTGCTCCTGCGCCACCACTTCGGTCATGCCTTTGTTCTTACGCAGCTCGACCAGACGCGGCACATAGTTGTTGCGAACCACTTCGGGATCGACAATTTCGATGCCTTTGCCCAGTTCGACGCCCTGTGCGGCGGCAACGCGCTGGATCTCATCGGGATTGCCCAGCAGCACGCAGGTCGCGATGCCGCGCTCGGCGCAGATGGCGGCGGCTTTGACGGTGCGCGGCTCATCGCCTTCCGGCAGCACGATGCGTTTGCCCGCTTTGCGGGCCAGCTCGGTGAGCTGGTAGCGGAAGGCCGGCGGCGACAGGCGACGACTGCGCTCGGAGGTCGCGGTCAGCGATTCGATCCAGTCGGCGTTAATATAGCTGGCGACATACTCCTGCACTTTTTCCACGCGCTGAGTATCGTCGCTCGGCACTTCCAGGTTGAAGCTCTGCAGGCTGAGCGAGGTTTGCCAGGTGTTGGTTTTCACCATAAAGACCGGCAGGCCGGTCTGGAAGGCGCGCTCGCACAGCTTCGCGATGCGGTTGTCGATTTCGTAGCCGCCGGTCAGCAGGATGGCGCCGATCTCTACACCGTTCATCGCCGCCAGGCAGGCGGCCACCAGCACGTCAGGACGGTCTGCCGAGGTCACCAGCAGCGAGCCGGGACGGAAATGCTCCAGCATATGCGGCAGGCTGCGCGCGCAGAAGGTCACTGACTTAACGCGGCGCGTGGCGATTTCGCCTTCATTAATCACTTCGGCATGCAGGTGGCGGCACATATCGATGGCGCGCGTGGCGATCAGATCGAAGCTCCAGGGCACGCAGCCCAGTACCGGCAGCGGGCTGTCGGCGAACAGCTGTTTCGGATCGATATTGGCGACGCTCGCCTTGGTGGAGTCGTCGAAAATTTCCGACAGATCCGGGCGCGTGCGGCCCTGCTCATCCACCGGCGCGTTCAGCTTGTTGATGATGACGCCGGTAATGTTTTTGTTCTTGCTGCCGCCGAAGCTGCTTTGCGTCAGCTCGATGCGCTCTTTCAGCTGGGCGGGTGAATCGTTGCCCAGCGCCATAACAAACACGATCTCGGCGTTAAGCGTCTTGGCGATCTCATAGTTGAGCGCGTTGGCGAACTGATGCTTACGCGTCGGCACCAGGCCTTCAACCAGCACCACTTCCGCATCTTTGGTGTTTTCGTGGTAGCGCGCGATGATCTCTTCCATCAGCACGTCCTGCTGGTTAGCGCCCAGCAGCGACTCGACGCGCGACATCTTGAGCGGGTCGGCGGCAGGAATCGACGAGTTCTTGCGGATGATCATCGTGGTCTGGTCCGGCTTATCGCCGCCAGCGCGCGGCTGCGCGATAGGTTTGAAGACGCTGAGACGAACGCCTTTACGCTCCATGGCACGAATAACGCCGAGGCTGACGCTGGTCAGGCCGACGCTGGTGCCGGTAGGAATAAGCATGATTGTACGCGACACGTTTGAACCTCGCTTTAGGTAGTGTCAAAAACAACACCGTCAGCCGAAGCTGACGGTGAAGGAAACATCAGGCGGTAAGACGCGCCGCATCCTGGGCGATCACCAGCTCTTCATTCGTGGGGATGACAATCGCCGGGCGGGTGCCTTCTTTATTGATAAAGCCGGATTTGCCGAAGCGCGCCGCCAGGTTGCGCTCATGATCGACCTCAAAGCCGAGCAGGCCCAGCTTTTTGAGCGACAGTTCGCGGACCATCGCCGCGTTTTCACCGATGCCGCCGGTAAAGATCACCGCATCCAGACGGCCTTCCATCATAGCGCTGTAGCTGCCGATGTATTTTGCCAGACGATGGCAGAAAACATCCATGGCGCGCTTCGCGTCCTCTTTGGTTTCGTAGTTGTCTTCGACGTAGCGACAGTCGCTGGTGACGTCGGTCAGGCCCAGCAGGCCGGACTCCTTGGTCAGCAGCTTATTGATGGCGTCGACGCTCATGCCCAGGGTATCGTGCAGATAGAAGACGATCGCCGGATCGATGTCGCCGCTGCGGGTGCCCATCACCAGACCTTCCAGCGGCGTCAGACCCATTGAGGTATCGACGCACTTGCCGTTACGCACCGCCGCCACCGAGGCGCCGTTGCCGAGGTGGCAGGTAATGATGTTGAGCTCGTCGACCGGTTTGTTCAGGATTTTTGCCGCTTCGTGCGTGACGTAGTAGTGGCTGGTGCCGTGCGCGCCGTAGCGGCGAACGCCATGCTCTTTATAAAGACGGTAAGGCAGGGCGTAGAGATAGGACTCTTCCGGCATAGTCTGATGGAAAGCGGTGTCGAAAACCGCCACATTCTTGTCGGAGAGGTGCGGGAAGTTTTTCATCGCCTCTTCGATGCCGATCAGATGCGCCGGGTTATGCAGCGGTGCGAAAGAGGCATTGTCTTTGATGCCCTGCACCACGGCGTCGGTAATAATGACCGATTCTGTCAGCTGCTCGCCGCCATGCACGATGCGATGGCCAATTGCAGCAATTTGTGCCGACAGCTCTGGTTTTTGTGCCAGAATAGTTTTAACAATGAAATTCAGGGCTTCGCTGTGTGCGGCGCCGGCGCCTAGAGGGGCTTCGTGTTTTTCTCCGTCCAGTTTCCACTTAATGCGCGCTTCCGGAAGATGGAAGCATTCAGCCAGGCCGGACAGGTATTCCTCTCCGCTGGCGGCATTCAGGATGGCGAACTTCAGTGAAGAGCTGCCGCAGTTCAGAACCAGTACTAACTTACTCGACATGGAAGTACCTATTTGTTAAAAGTGGCTAAAAAAAAGGCAATCAGACTATCAGCGTAGCCCATGAATGCGGGGAGCTTAATCATAACCCTGTTGCGGTAGTCAAAATGTTGCGTCTCCGCAAAAAAATTTCGGTAATTTTACGCAATTTTTTGAAATTTGCTTAGCGAAAGCTGGCCGCTACGTTTGTGATTTACGTTTTTACCCGCTTCCAGTAGGTTATTGAGGCGGGGTCAGAATAGCGAGACTGCCTTTTAAAGACAAAAAATTTTGAAGGATGTCACGTAAAGTTGTGTAGATATAAAATAATTTTATTTTTTGCAGTTTTAGTTGAGGTCCGCCATGGCGAATGATTCTGGCAATACTGGCTGGTTCCGTATTTTTCAAAACGGTCAGCACTATATGAAGACCTGGCCGAATGACAAACGCCTCGCGCCGATCTTTCCTGAAAACCGCGTCTCGAGCGTAACCCGTTTCGCCATCCGCTTTATGCCGCCGCTGGCGGTGTTCACGCTGAGCTGGCAGATCGCGCTTGGCGGGCAGCTGGGCCCGGCAGTCGCGACCGCGCTCTTCGCCTGCAGTCTGCCGATGCAGGGGCTGTGGTGGCTGGGCAAACGCTCGGTAACGCCGCTGCCGCCTACGCTGCTGCACTGGTTCCATGAAGTGCGCGCCCGCCTGGAAGAAGCGGGTCAGGCGATTGCGCCGGTCGAGGGCAAGCCGACCTATCAGGCGCTGGCCGACCTGTTAAAGCGGGCATTTAAGCAGCTGGATCGCACCTTCCTCGACGATCTTTGATCACCGCCTTTTTCCCGCAGAGAGAATTTGTCGCTCAACCGGGTCCAAATCAAAGAAAAGTGATGCGGGCATACCCGCATCACCCGCCTTATGCCACTATTTTCCGTCTAATACTTGAGCGGCCTGTCGGCCCAGGAGCCTACGATGGAAATGACCCACGCGCAGCGTCTGATTCTCTCTAACCAGTACAAAATGATGGCCATGCTGGAGCCGGACAACGCCGAGCGCTATCGCCGTTATCAGACCATTATCGAGCGCGGCTACGGGCTGCAGATGCGCGAGCTGGATAAAGAGTTCGGCGAACTGACGGAAGAGACCTGCCGCACCATTATCGACATTATGGAGATGCACCATGCGCTGCACGTCTCCTGGTCGAATCTTGGCGATAAATCCTCGCTGGACGAACGTCGTCTCGCTTTCCTCGGCTTTGATGCCGCCACGGAAGCGCGCTACCTCGGCTACGTGCGCTTTATGGTCAATACCGAAGGGCGCTATACCCACTTTGATTCCGGCACGCACGGCTTCAATGCGCAGACGCCGATGTGGGAAAAGTATCGACGTATGCTGGCGGTGTGGCACACTTGTCCGCGTCAATATCATCTCAGCGCGACGGAAATCGCGCAGATTATTAACGCCTGACGGGAGCGTCTTGTGACCTATAGCGGTTTTTTGTTTGATCTGGATGGCACGCTGGTGGACTCGCTGCCAGCGGTAGAGCGTGCGTGGAGCAGCTGGGGCGCGCGGCACGGCATCGCGTCCGAGGAGATCCTGAGTTTTATTCACGGCAAGCAGGCGATCGCCTCGCTGCGCCATTTTATGGCGGGCCAGCCGGAAGCGGCGATTCAGGCGGAGTTTCGCGCGCTGGAGCAAAACGAAGCGCAGGACACCGACGGCGTGCGGGCGCTGCCGGGCGCGCACGCGCTGCTGACGCGCTTAAACGCGCTGCAGATCCCCTGGGCTATCGTGACCTCCGGCTCGGTGCCGGTGGCGCACGCGCGCCATAAGGCCGCCGGGCTGCCGCTGCCGTCGGTATTTATCACGGCCGAACAGGTGGAGAAGGGCAAGCCCGCGCCGGATCCCTATCTGCTGGGCGCGGAAAAACTGGGGCTGGCGGCGGAAAAGTGCGTGGTGGTCGAAGACGCACCTGCCGGCATTCTCTCTGGACTGGACGCCGGCTGCGCCGTGATCGCGATCAACCCGCCCGCCGATACGCCGCGCCTCGGCGAAACCCTGATGCAGCTTAATTCGCTGGCCTCGTTGCGGGTCACGCCGCAGGCCGAAGGCGGCTTCTCTCTGCATCTGCAAAGCTGAGCGCAACCGGCGGCGCGAAACGCCGCCGGTTTACAGCGGGGAATCCTGCGAGATCTCATCCAGCGAGAGGCTAAAACTGGGAATAAACACCTCGACGAAATAGTCCATTTCCGGCGTGCGACGCTGCTGCAGCGTTTTCTCCAGACGCGCCTTGGCCAGCAGAAACTCGTTATTGCCGGCCGAGAGCTCCTCAAGGCACTTCAGGTAGGCGCAGAGCGCGTCCGCCTGCTTCACCACCGACTGCTCCTCTTCGCTGTGCTGATGCTCGTCAAGAAGCGGACGGTACTCCTCCTGCAGCTCTTCCGGCAGCATCTCGATCAGCTTCTGCTGGGCGATCTTCTCAATCTTTTTATACTCATGGGCGATTTGCGCGTTGTAATACTTCACCGGCGTCGGCAGATCGCCCGTGAGCACTTCGCTGGCGTCGTGATAAAGCGCCAGCATCGCGATGCGATCGGCGTTAAGCGCGCCGCTGAATTTTTTGTTTTTGATCACGGCGAGCGCATGCGCCACCATCGCGACCTGCAGGCTGTGCTCCGACACGTTTTCGGTGCGCACGTTGCGCATCAGCGGCCAGCGGTTGATCAGTTTAAGGCGGGAGAGATGGGCGAAAAAGTGGCTTCGGGTCATGCGTTATCCTGTCAGCAACGGGGGAAGCGTCGCGCTTCCCCAAATGCTGTCAGTATACGCGGCGGGTTTTACTGGCGATAGCCTTGCAGGAAACGGTCGAACTTGCCGATCGCCATCTCCAGATCGTCGACGCGCGGCAGGGTAACGATACGCACATGGTCGGGCCATGGCCAGTTAAAGGCGGAGCCCTGCACCAGCAGCACCTTTTCCTGCAGCAGGAAGTCCAGCACCATTTTCTGGTCGTCGTGAATGTTGAACTTCTTCGCATCGATGCGCGGGAACATATAGAGCGCGCCGTTCGGCTTCACGCAGCTGACGCCGGGAATATCGTTGATCAGCTCCCAGGCGCGCTGGCGCTGCTCGTAGAGACGGCCGCCCGGCGCGATGAATTCGCTGATGCTCTGATAGCCGCCCAGCGCGGTCTGGATCGCATGCTGCGCCGGCACGTTGGCGCACAGGCGCATCGAGGCCAGCATCTCCAGCCCTTCGATATAGCCTTTCGCATGTTTCTTCGGCCCGTTAAGCACCATCCAGCCCTGACGAAAACCGGCTACGCGGTAAGTTTTCGAGAGGCCGTTAAAGGTCACGGTCAGCAGATCGGGCGCCAGCGCGGCGATCGAATGGTGCTGCGAGGCGTCGTAAAGGATCTTGTCGTAGATTTCGTCGGCGAAAATGATCAGGTTATGCTGACGCGCGATCTCGACGATCTCCAGCAGCAGCTCTTTGCTGTAGACCGCGCCGGTGGGATTGTTCGGGTTAATAATCACGATGCCGCGGGTGCGCGGCGTGATTTTGCTGCGAATATCGTCGAGATCCGGGAACCAGTCGGACGATTCGTCGCACAGATAGTGTACCGCTTTGCCGCTGGAGAGCGACACCGCCGCCGTCCAGAGCGGATAGTCGGGCGCGGGCACCAGCATCTCGTCGCCGCTGTTCAGCAGCGCCTGCATCGCCTGCACGATCAGTTCGGAAACGCCGTTGCCGATGTAGATGTCTTCGACCGTGACATCACGGATATTGCGCGCCTGGTAGTGCTGCATAATGGCTTTACGCGCCGAGTAGAGCCCTTTTGAATCGCAGTAACCCTGCGCGCTCGGCAGGTTGCGAATAACATCGACCAAAATTTCATCCGGCGCTTCGAAACCGAAAGGCGCGGGGTTGCCGATATTGAGCTTAAGAACTTTGTTACCTTCTTCTTCGAGACGTTTAGCCTCTTTAAGTACCGGCCCGCGAATGTCGTAACAGACGTTTTCCAGCTTGCCGGATTTATCAATTTGAAAAGTCATTTTTAATCGCCTTTATGGGCAGAATCCTTTTACTGCCGCAGAAATCAAACCAGCACAATGTACTCTCCTCAATGCGACAAAAGAAGGGCGGCGGCAGGTTTTGGCGTCTTTGCCATCTTTTTGCGGCAGTCATGGGGTAAAGCATAATTTGTTTGCAATTAACTGGTTACAAAAACTGATTTTTAGTCCATGAACGATATTTTTCTCTGGCCCGTACGATTTTGACTGTAAACGGCGCTGTCCGTCGCGCAGAGAAGCAATGGCGAAGTTTCCGGCTAAAATATGAGCGCTGAGGCAATTAGATGAACAGGGAAATAGTTAAGCTATTTTATATGAATGTTCATAAAACCTCCCGGCTTGTTAGCAGGATAAGCCAACCGGGAAGCGATCGCGCCCGTCAGGTCGCCTTAACGCCTGTAAATAGCCGGAAAAGTTCCCTGCGCGAAAGGGCCAATCCATACCTGATAAAAGGTATTTAAGGCGTATCTTCGCACTTTATCTCGACTTTCAGAAAGAGGGCGGTTAAAAATTGTGCAGTGGTGTGCCAGGATGGGCCTGAAATGCGATCTGGTCAAAAATTACGATGCTTTTCACAAAATCATTTCCATTTTGAAGTTAAAAATGATTAAGTATAATTTATTATTTGTCGCATTTAGCTGCTACGCAATTCATAATCCCGTAGCTGGCTTTTTCCGTCCGCTTTAGGTACGGAACCCTAGACACCAACGCAGCTTCCTGCAATTGCGCTCCCGCGCTGTCGGTCCAGAAGTTGTTTCTGTCTACTCAACGCTGCTTTCCCGCTTTTTCGGGATGCGCGTTTGTCGGTATACGCCTGACACGAATTTCTTTGACGGTCTCACACAGGACCGGCAATGAGCATCATTACCACTTATCTCTTTGATAAGTAGCGTAATAACACCAGGGTAGTAGTTTTTTAAAAATCTTATAAGTGAAGAAAACATGACTAATGCAAATCGTCCGATACTGAATCTCGACCTCGATCTGCTGAGAACGTTTGTTGCCGTTGCTGACCTGAACACGTTTGCGGCGGCGGCTGCCGCTGTATGCCGAACCCAGTCGGCCGTCAGCCAGCAGATGCAGCGTCTGGAGCAATTGGTAGGTAAAGAGCTGTTTGCCAGACATGGACGTAATAAATTATTAACTGAGCACGGTATTCAGCTTTTAGGCTACGCCAGGAAAATCTTGCGTTTCAACGACGAGGCCTGCACATCGCTGATGTACAGCAACATCCAGGGCGTGCTGACCATCGGCGCTTCAGATGATACCTCCGACACCATCCTGCCGTTCCTGCTTAACCGCGTGACATCGGTCTATCCGAAGCTGGCGATCGACGTCCGCGTAAAACGCAATCCCTTTATGATGGAGATGCTGAACCAGGGCGAGGTCGATCTGGTTGTGACCACCTCAAGCCCCGGCAGCTTTACCCATCAGGTGCTGCGTACGTCGCCGACGCTGTGGTACTGCGCGGCGGATTATATCTTTCAGCGCGGCGAAGCGATTCCTCTGGTGCTGCTGGACGAACCGAGTCCGTACCGCGACATGGCGATCGATCACCTTAACGAAGCGGGCATTCCGTGGCGTATCTCCTACGTCGCCTCTACGCTGGCTGCGGTACGCGCCGCGGTCAAAGCGGGCCTTGGCGTGACGGCACGTCCGGTGGAGATGATGAGTCCGGAACTGCGCGTCATGGGCGCGGCGGAAGGGCTGCCAGTGCTGCCGGATACGCAGTACCTGCTGTGCCGTAATGCTGACAGCGATAACGAACTGGCGCTGGCGATCTTCAACGCCATGCAGTCCACCAACGATCCCTACAATCTGAGCGCCAACCCAGATGGGACGCTGTTGCTGGATGATGAAGAGTAACCGGCAGAGACGATTGCCCGTTCCTGTTTGTTCCGCCTGCCAGTTGTTAAAACTGTAATAAAAAAGCCCTTCGTTATGCTTTTGCATCGAAGGGCTTTTTTTATCCGCCTAAAAGGCCGTTGTCTCGCCATGTCCGCCCTCAAGCGCTTTTCCTGCATTAACAAACTAAAACGCCATTTCGATCAGGGTAAAGATGAAATTCTTTGTCTGAAGATGTGAAAACTCTGTTCCGTATTTGAGCGACATTTGCTGAAAAAAAGGACAAAAAGGCCAGTTTTGTGTCCTGGATCAAAAAAATACCCCTGACAAGGGGAAGGAAAAAGCGCTAAAGCCTGCCAGAATACGTTGGATAAATGCACGATCCATGCATTTGAATTCACGCTACATTCTAAAAGACCATACAGACTGAAGCGATTTAGCTGGCAACGCGCGCATCATATGTTAAAATTTTGATGCGCGTGTAAAATAATGTTTGGATACTTTTGTCAAAGTTGACAAAAGGTTATAGAAAGGAGTAAAAGACCCCATAAAATTGCTGCCTAATTGATAATGACAGCATAATTTATAAGGTTTTTTTCCTTCCCTTGAATCGATGTGGTGCGTTTGCTGCAAGTGACCCGCGCAGGATGCCATCGCCACTTTTGATGAGTAAGCAAAGAGTATGTCAACAGCCACCGAAGTCGTCGCTCATCACTGGGCGTTTATCATATTTGTCATTATCGCTTTCGGCCTTTGCGCCTTTATGCTTACCGGAGGATGGCTCTTAGGCGGCCGCGCCCGCGCGCGTCATAAAGAGACGCCGTTCGAATCCGGTATCGAATCTGTGGGCGACACCCATATCCGCCTCTCGGCGAAGTTCTACCTCGTCGCGATGTTCTTCGTCATCTTCGACGTAGAAGCGCTCTTTTTATACGCATGGGCGACCTCAATCCGCGAAAGCGGCTGGGTCGGCTTTGTCGAAGCCGCAATTTTCATTTTGGTGCTCCTGGCGGGGCTGGTCTATCTGGTGCGTATCGGCGCGCTGGACTGGGCGCCTGCACGTCGTCGCGTGGTGGTCAAATCCAGCCCGATCGGTCACACCAACCCTCATAAGCAGTAAAAGCGAGGCAATCTGATGGACTATACGCTCACCCGCATAGACCCCAACGGTGGTGAGAACGACCGTTATCCTCTGCAAAAACAGGAGATCGTTGCCGATCCCCTTGAGCAGCACGTTCATCGCAGCGTCTACATGGGCAAGCTCGAGCATGCCCTGCATGACATGGTGAACTGGGGCCGTAAGAACTCTCTGTGGCCCTATAACTTTGGTTTGTCCTGCTGCTACGTAGAGATGACCACCTCCTTTACCGCCGTGCACGACGTCGCGCGTTTCGGCGCGGAAGTGATGCGCGCCTCGCCGCGTCAGGCGGACTTTATGGTGATCGCCGGTACGCCTTTCACCAAAATGGCGCCGGTAATTCAGCGTCTCTATGACCAGATGCTGGAGCCGAAGTGGGTGATCTCGATGGGCGCCTGCGCTAACTCCGGCGGCATGTACGACATCTACTCTGTGGTGCAGGGCGTCGATAAGTTTTTGCCGGTTGACGTCTACATTCCCGGCTGCCCGCCGCGCCCGGAAGCCTATATGCAGGCGCTGCTGCTGCTGCGCGAGTCGATCGGCAAAGAGCGTCGCCCGCTGTCGTGGGTCGTCGGCGATCAGGGCGTTTATCGCGCCAATATGCAGTCGGAACGTGAGAGAAAACGCGGCGAGCGCATCGCTGTTACCAATCTTCGCACGCCTGACGAAGTGTAAGAACACCGTACATGGATGGATTCCACACCCGCGGCAAAACATCACAATTTAATGCGCGGCCCCATCCTGACGCCTTCTTTTGAGTGCCTGGCGACAGGCCGGAATGGTGAGTAACGTATGACAGATTTAACCACGCACGATCTCGCTCAGCCTGCATGGCAAACCCGGGATCACCTGGATGACCCGGTGATCGGCGAGCTGCGTAACCGTTTTGGGCCGGATGCCTTTACCGTTCAGCCAACCCGCACGGGCATTCCCGTGGTCTGGGTGAAGCGCGAGCAGCTGCTGGAGATCGTGACCTTCCTGCGCAAGCTGCCTAAGCCGTACATCATGCTCTATGACCTGCATGGCATGGATGAACGTTTGCGTACCCACCGCGCCGGTCTGCCCGCCGCGGATTTTTCCGTTTTCTATCATTTTCTGTCGATCGAGCGTAACCGCGACATCATGCTCAAGGTGGCGCTGTCGGAGAACGACCTTCATCTGCCGACGCTGACGAAAATCTTCCCGAACGCCAACTGGTACGAGCGCGAAACCTGGGAGATGTTCGGCGTCACTTTTGATGGCCACCCGCACCTGACGCGCATCATGATGCCGCAGACCTGGGAAGGTCATCCGCTGCGTAAAGACTACCCGGCGCGCGCCACCGAGTTCGATCCCTTCACGCTGACCAAACAAAAAGAAGATCTGGAGATGGAGGCGCTGACCTTCAAGCCGGAAGAGTGGGGCATGAAGCGCAGCACCACCAGCGAGGACTTTATGTTCCTCAACCTGGGACCGAACCACCCGTCGGCGCACGGTGCCTTCCGCATCATCCTGCAGCTGGACGGCGAAGAGATCGTTGACTGCGTGCCGGATATCGGCTACCACCATCGCGGCGCGGAGAAGATGGGCGAGCGCCAGTCATGGCACAGCTACATCCCCTATACCGACCGCGTCGAGTATCTTGGCGGCTGCGTCAATGAAATGCCTTACGTACTGGCGGTAGAAAAGCTGGCAGGCATCGTGGTGCCAGATCGCGTCAACGTCATTCGCGTAATGCTTTCCGAGCTGTTCCGCATCAACAGCCATCTGCTCTATATCTCGACCTTTATTCAGGACGTTGGCGCGATGACGCCGGTGTTCTTCGCCTTTACCGATCGCCAGAAGATCTATGACGTGGTCGAAGCCATTACCGGCTTCCGCATGCACCCGGCCTGGTTCCGCATCGGTGGCGTGGCGCACGATCTGCCGAAGGGCTGGGAGCGCCTGCTGCGCGACTTCCTCGACTGGATGCCGAAGCGCCTGAAAGAGTATGACAAGGCAGCGCTGCGCAACAGCGTGCTGGTCGGCCGTTCCAAAGGCGTCGCCGCCTACAATATGGATGAGGCGCTGGCATGGGGCACTACCGGCGCCGCGCTGCGCGCCACCGGTCTCGATTTCGACGTGCGCAAATGGCGTCCCTACTCAGGCTACGAAAACTTCGACTTCGAGATCCCGGTCGGCGCGGGCATCAGCGACGCCTACACGCGCGTACAACTGAAGATGGAAGAGATGTGGCAGTCGCTGCGTATTCTCGAGCAGTGCCTGAACAATATGCCAGAGGGTCCGTTTAAAGCCGATCATCCGCTGACCACGCCGCCGCCGAAAGAGCGTACGCTGCAGCATATCGAAACGCTGATCACGCACTTCCTGCAGGTTTCATGGGGCCCGGTAATGCCAGCCAACGAATCATTCCAGATGATCGAGGCGACCAAAGGAATCAACAGCTACTACCTGACCAGCGACGGCAGCACCATGAGCTACCGCACCCGCGTGCGTACGCCGAGCTTCCCGCACCTGCAGCAGATCCCGTCGGTGATCCGCGGCAGCCTGGTATCCGACCTGATCGTTTACCTCGGTAGTATCGATTTTGTTATGTCAGACGTGGACCGCTAATTATGCACGATCAAAAAATTGCCATTCATACGATCGACCCGAACGAGGTCTTCGTGCTGAGCGCGGAAGAGCATCACGCCATCGAGCACGAGAAACACCACTATGAAGATGCGCGCGCGGCGTCGATTGAAGCGCTGAAGATCGTGCAGAAGCAGCGCGGCTGGGTGCCGGACGGCGCCATTAACGCCATCGCCGAGGTGCTGGGCATTCCGGCCAGCGACGTCGAAGGCGTCGCCACGTTCTACAGCCAGATTTTCCGCCAGCCTGTCGGTCGTCACGTTATCCGCTATTGCGACAGCGTAGTGTGTCACATCACCGGTTACCAGGGCATTCAGGCGGCGCTGGAGCAGAATCTGAACATCAAGCCCGGCCAGACCACGGCGGACGGCCGCTTTACGCTGCTGCCGACCTGCTGCCTGGGCAACTGCGACAAAGGCCCGACCATGATGGTGGATGAAGATACGCACGTTCATCTGACGCCGGAAGGCATCGCCTCGCTACTGGAGCAGTATCAATGACCATCAAACAGATCATTCGTACTGCGGAAACGCACCCGCTGACCTGGCGCATGCGCGATGACAAGCAGCCGGTCTGGTTCGAAGAATACCGCAGCAAAAACGGCTATGCCGGCGCGGAAAAGGCGCTGAACGGCATGGCGCCGGACGAAATTGTCGCGGCAGTGAAAGATTCCGGCCTGAAAGGGCGCGGCGGCGCAGGCTTCTCCACGGGTCTGAAGTGGAGCCTGATGCCGAAAGATGAATCCATGAACATCCGTTACCTGCTGTGTAACGCCGATGAGATGGAGCCGGGCACCTATAAAGACCGCCTCCTGATGGAGCAGATGCCGCACCAGCTGGTGGAAGGCATGCTGATCAGCGCCTTCGCCCTGAAGGCCTATCGCGGCTATATCTTCCTGCGCGGCGAATATATCGAGGCGGCGGTAAATCTGCGTCGTGCTATCGCCGAAGCGACCGAAGCGGGCTTTCTCGGCAAGAACATTCTCGGCACCGGCTTCGATTTCGAGCTGATCGTGCACACTGGCGCGGGCCGCTACATCTGCGGCGAAGAGACGGCGCTGATCAACTCGCTGGAAGGGCGTCGCGCTAACCCGCGCTCCAAGCCGCCATTCCCGGCAAGCGCGGGCGCGTGGGGCAAGCCGACCTGCGTCAATAACGTGGAAACGCTCTCTAACGTGCCGGCGATCCTCGCCAACGGCGTCGAGTGGTACAAAGGCCTGTCGAAAAGCGAAGATGCCGGCACCAAGATGATGGGCTTTTCCGGCCGCGTGAAAAATCCAGGCGTGTGGGAACTGCCGTTCGGCATTACCGCGCGCGAGATTCTGGAAGATTACGCCGGCGGCATGCGCGACGGCCTGCGCTTCAAAGCCTGGCAGCCAGGCGGCGCGGGCACCGACTTCCTTACCGAGCAGCACCTCGATCTGCCGATGGAGTTCGCCAGCATCGGTAAAGCGGGCAGTCGTCTCGGCACGGCGCTGGCGATGGCGGTCGACCACGAGATCAATATGGTGTCGCTGGTGCGCAACCTGGAAGAGTTCTTCGCGCGCGAATCCTGCGGCTGGTGTACGCCGTGCCGCGACGGCCTGCCGTGGAGCGTGAAGATCCTGCGCGCGCTGGAGCAGGGCAAAGGTCAGCCGGGCGATATCGAAACCCTGCTACAGCTTTGCCGCCAGCTCGGTCCGGGCAAAACCTTTTGCGCCCACGCGCCTGGCGCGGTGGAACCGCTGCAGAGCGCGATTAAATATTTCCGTGAAGAGTTTGAAGCCGGCATGGCGCCGCAGGTCTTCGGCAATACGCGCGCGATTGGCGGTATTCAGCCTAACCTGCTGAAAGCACGCTGGTAATTCGCCGCAGCACACGGAACCGGCTCTGCGCCGCAGCCCCACAACCGGGGCGAGAATATGATTAACGCTCGTCTCTGACGAGCCTTACGGAAGCATGTTCACTATGGCTACAATCCATGTAGACGGTAAAGAATATGATGTGAACGGAGCGGACAACCTGCTGCAGGCGTGTCTCTCTCTGGGCCTTGATATTCCTTATTTTTGCTGGCATCCGGCGCTGGGAAGCGTTGGGGCTTGCCGCCAGTGCGCGGTGAAGCAATTCCAGAACGCCGAGGATACCCGCGGCCGTCTCGTCATGTCCTGCATGACGCCGGCCTCCGACGGCACCTTTATCTCCATTGACGACGGCGAAGCGAAAGAGTTTCGCGAAAGCGTGGTGGAGTGGCTGATGACCAACCACCCGCACGACTGTCCGGTGTGCGAAGAGGGCGGCAACTGTCACCTGCAGGATATGACGGTGATGACCGGCCATAGCTTCCGCCGCTACCGCTTTACGAAACGCACCCACCAGAATCAGGATCTCGGCCCGTTTATCTCTCACGAGATGAACCGCTGTATCGCCTGCTACCGCTGCGTGCGCTACTACAAAGATTACGCCGACGGCAAAGATCTGGGCGTCTACGGCGCGCACGACAACGTCTACTTCGGCCGTCCGGAAGAGGGCACGCTGGAGAGCGAATTCTCCGGCAACCTGGTGGAAATCTGCCCGACCGGCGTCTTCACCGACAAAACCCACTCCGAACGCTATAACCGTAAATGGGATATGCAGTTCGCGCCGAGCATCTGCCAGCAGTGCAGCGTCGGCTGTAACACCAGCCCAGGTGAGCGCTACGGCGAACTGCGCCGTATCGAAAACCGCTACAACGGCACGGTTAACCACTACTTCCTTTGCGACCGCGGCCGTTTCGGCTACGGCTACGTCAACCGCGCGGATCGTCCTCGTCACCCCGCGCTGCTGCGCGGCAACGACTGGGTCCAGCTGAATGCGGAACAGGCGGTCAACGCGGCGGCTGACGTTTTGCGTCAGGCGAAACGCGTGATCGGCATCGGCTCTCCGCGCGCCAGCGTTGAGAGCAACTTCGCGCTGCGCGAGCTGGTGGGCGCGGAAAACTTCTCGACCGGCATGCCGGCGGGCGAGCAGGCGCGCCTTGAGCTGATGCTGAAAGTGCTGCGCGAAAGCGGCATCTATACGCCGTCGCTGCGCGAAATGGAAAGCTACGATGCGGTGCTGGTACTGGGCGAAGATCTCACTCAGGTCGGCGCGCGCGTGGCGCTCTCGGTGCGTCAGGCGGTGAAAGGCAAAGCGCGCGAAATGGCCGCGGCGCAGAAAGTCGCCGACTGGCAGATCGCCGCAATTATGAATATCGGTCAGCACGCGAAACATCCGCTGTTCGTGACTAACGTCGACGAAACCCGCCTCGACGATATCGCCGCGTGGAGCTATCGCGCGCCGGTGGAAGATCAGGCGCGTCTCGGCTTCGCCATCGCCAGCGCGCTGGATGAGAGCGCGCCTGCGGTAAGCGACTTCGACAGCAGCCTGAACGGCAAGCTGGACGTCGTGGTGCAGGCGCTGGCCGGCGCGAGAAAACCGCTGATTATTTCCGGCACCCATTCGGGCAGCACGGCGATGATCGAAGCGGCGGCGAACGTCGCCAAAGCGTTGAAAGCGCGCGGCGCGGACGTCGGCATTACGCTGCTGGCTGGCGCGGCGAACAGCATGGGTCTGGGCCTGATGGGCGGCAACACGCTCGACAGCGCGCTGGAACAGCTGCGCAGCGGCGAAGCGGATACGGTGGTGGTGCTGGAGAACGATCTCTACCGTCACGCGCCGAAGGCGCTGGTGGATGCCGCGCTGGCTAACGCCAGCAACGTGATTGTGGTCGACCATCAGCGCACCGCGACGCTGGAGAAAGCGGGCCTGGTGCTCTCTACCGCCAGCTTCGCCGAAAGCGACGGCACCTCGATCAACCATGAAGGCCGCGCGCAGCGCTTCTTCCAGGTTTACGATCCCGCCTACTACGACCACAGCATCGTAATGCTGGAGAGCTGGCGCTGGCTGCACTCGCTGCACAGCGCGCTGGAAAGCCGTCATATCGACTGGACGCAGCTCGATCACGTTATCGACGCTGTCGTGGCGAAGCTGCCGCAGCTGAAGGGCATTAAAGAGGCGGCGCCGGACGCCAGCTTCCGCATTCGCGGACAGAAACTGGCTCGCTCGCCGATTCGCTCCAGCGGACGTACCGCCGCGCGCGCCAATATCAACGTGCACGAGCCGCGTCAGCCGCAGGACAGGGACACCATGTTCGCCTTCTCGATGGAAGGCAACAACCAGCCGAGCGCGCCGCGTTCGCAAATTCCGTTCGCCTGGGCGCCAGGCTGGAACTCCCCGCAGGCGTGGAACAAATTCCAGGCCGAAGTGGGCGGCAAGCTGCGCAACGGCGATCCCGGCGTACGTCTGTTTGAGGCGGGCGACGCGTCGCTGCCGTGGTTCACTGAGGTGCCGACCGCATTCGTCGGCGGCGAACAGTGGCGCGTGGCGCCTTGCTACCAGCTGTTTGGCAGCGAGGAGATGTCTCAGCGTTCGCCGGTCTTCCAGAAACGTATGCCGCAGCCGATGCTGGTGATCAACCCGCAGGACGCGGCGAAGCTGGGCGTGAACGCAGGCGCAGCCGTGGAGTTCACCTGTTCGGGCGAAACCCTGCGTCTGCCGGTGCGCATCTCCAGCGCGCTGCAGCCGGGCCAGATTGGCCTGCCGCTGGGTATGCCGGGCGTGCCGCCGTTCCTGGTGGGCGCGCACATTGACAAACTGCAGGAGGCGGCGCAATGAGCTGGTTAACACCGGACGTTATCGACATCATTCTGACCGTGGTCAAAGCGATCGTCATTCTGCTGGTCGTGGTGGCGTGCGGCGCCTTTATGAGCTTCGCCGAACGTCGCCTGCTCGGTCTGTGGCAGAACCGCTACGGGCCGAACCGCGTGGGCTGGGGCGGTTCGCTGCAGCTCGCCGCGGATATGATCAAAATGTTCTTTAAAGAGGACTGGGTTCCGCCTTTTACCGACCGCTTTATCTTTACCCTGGCGCCGGTAATCGCGTTTGTTTCCCTGCTGCTTGCGTTCGCCATCGTGCCGGTATCGCCGAGCTGGATGGTGACCGACCTCAACATCGGGCTGCTCTTCTTCCTGATGATGGCGGGTCTCGCGGTGTACGCGGTGCTGTTCGCCGGCTGGTCGAGCAACAACAAATACTCGCTGCTGGGCGCGATGCGCGCTTCCGCGCAGACGCTGAGCTACGAAGTGTTTCTCGGCCTGTCGCTGATGGGCGTAGTGGCACAGGCGGGCTCATTCAATATGACCGCTATCGTCGAGAGCCAGGCGCATCTGTGGAACATCATCCCGCAGTTCTTTGGCTTCCTGACCTTCTGTATCGCGGGCGTGGCGGTGTGTCACCGCCATCCGTTCGATCAGCCGGAAGCGGAGCAGGAGCTGGCGGACGGCTATCACATCGAATATGCCGGTATGAAGTTCGGCCTGTTCTTCGTCGGCGAGTATGTGGCTATCACCACCGTCTCGGCGCTGATTGTGACGCTGTTCTTCGGCGGCTGGCAGGGCCCGTTCCTGCCGCCGTTCATCTGGTTCGCCCTGAAAACGGCGTTCTTTATGGTGATGTTTATCCTGATTCGTGCTGCGCTTCCGCGTCCACGCTATGACCAGGTGCTGTCGTTCGGCTGGAAAGTCTGTCTGCCGTTGACGCTGTTGAACCTGCTGGCGACCGCCGCAGTGATTCTGTACAACGCGCAGTAAGGGGTTTTTGAGATGACTTTAAAAGATATTGTCGTTGGCTTCGGCACGACAGTGCGCAGTATCTGGATGATCGGCATGCATGCCTTCGCCAAACGCGAAACGCAGATGTATCCCGAAGAGCCGGTTTATCTGCCGCCGCGCTATCGCGGTCGCATCGTGCTGACGCGCGATCCCGACGGCGAAGAGCGCTGCGTCGCCTGTAACCTCTGCGCGGTGGCCTGTCCGGTTAGCTGCATCTCGCTGCAGAAAGCAGAGACCAAAGATGGCCGCTGGTACCCGGAATTCTTCCGCATCAACTTCTCGCGCTGCATCTTCTGCGGAATGTGCGAAGAGGCGTGCCCGACCACCGCGATTCAGCTGACGCCCGATTTCGAGCTGGGCGAATTCAAGCGCCAGGATCTGGTGTATGAAAAAGAGGATCTGCTGATCTCCGGTCCGGGCAAATATCCCGAGTACAACTTCTACCGCATGGCAGGTATGGCGATCGAAGGGAAAGAGAAGGGCGACGCCGAAAACGAAGCCAAACCCATCGACGTCAAAGGCTTGTTACCTTAAGGAGCCCGGCATGGAAATTGCGTTTTATCTTTGCGGACTGGTGGCGGTGCTGACGACGCTGCGCGTCATTACCCACACCAATCCGGTACATGCGCTGCTGTACCTGATCGTGTCGCTGCTCTCCGTTGCGGGCGTCTTCTTTTCCCTCGGCGCCTATTTCGCCGGCGCGCTGGAGATCATCGTTTACGCCGGCGCCATTATGGTGCTGTTCGTCTTCGTTGTGATGATGCTCAACCTGGGCAACGCCACGGTGAAGCAGGAGCGCGACTGGCTGCAGCCCTCGCTGTGGATTGGTCCCGGCATCGTCTCGCTGCTGCTGCTGGTGGTAATGGTGTACGCCATTCTGACCGCCAACGATCAGGGCATAGACGGCACGGTCATCGACGCCAAAGCGGTAGGCATCAGCCTGTTCGGTCCTTACGTTCTGGCGGTAGAACTCGCCTCTATGCTGCTGCTGGCGGGTCTGGTGGTGGCGTTCCACGTCGGACGCGAAGAGCGCCAGGGCGAAGTGCTGAGCAACCGCGACGCCAATAAGGAGGAGCACGCATGATCCCGTTACAACACGGCTTAATTCTTGCCGCCGTGCTGTTTGTCCTTGGACTGACATCACTGGTGATACGCCGCAACCTGCTGTTTATGCTGATCGGCCTTGAAATTATGATCAACGCGGCCGCGCTGGCGCTGGTCGTCGCAGGCAGCTACTGGGGACAGGCGGATGGGCAGGTGATGTATATCCTGGCGATCAGCCTTGCGGCGGCGGAAGCCAGCATCGGCCTGGCGCTGCTGCTCCAGCTCTATCGTCGTCGTCAGACGCTGAACATTGATACTGTGAGCGAGATGCGCGGATGAATCTTCTCTACTTAACAATCCTGTTTCCGCTAATCGGCTTCCTGCTGTTGGCGTTTTCCCGTGGTCGCTGGTCGGAGAACCTGTCGGCCGCGATCGGTATGGGCTCGGTGGGCCTGGCGGCGCTGGTGACGCTCTATGTCGGCATCGACTTTTTCGCCAATGGCCAGCAGCCCTTTAACCAGGCGCTCTGGACCTGGATGCAGGTCGGCAACTTCGACATTAAAGTCAATCTGACGCTCGACGGGCTGTCGCTCACCATGCTGTCGGTGGTGACCGGCGTCGGCTTCCTGATCCATATGTTCGCCTCCTGGTATATGCGCGGCGAAGAGGGCTACTCCCGCTTCTTTGCCTACACCAACCTGTTCATCGCGAGCATGGTGGTGCTGGTGCTGGCCGACAACCTGATGCTGATGTATCTCGGCTGGGAAGGGGTGGGGCTCTGCTCCTATCTGCTGATCGGCTTCTACTACAGCAACCCGGAAAACGGCAAAGCGGCGATGAAGGCCTTTATCATCACCCGCGTCGGCGACGTCTTTCTCGCCTTTGCGCTGTTTATCCTCTACAACGAACTGGGCACGCTCAACTTCCGCGAGATGATGGAGCTGGCACCGCAGCACTTTGCGGCGGACAACCATATGCTGCAGTGGGCGACGCTGATGCTGCTGGGCGGCGCGGTGGGTAAATCGGCGCAGCTGCCGCTGCAAACCTGGCTGGCGGACGCGATGGCCGGTCCGACGCCGGTGTCGGCGCTGATCCACGCCGCGACCATGGTAACCGCGGGCGTCTACCTGATCGCCCGCAGCCACGGCCTGTTCCTGCTGACGCCGGACGTGCTGCATCTGGTCGGCATCGTTGGTGCCATTACGCTGGTGCTGGCGGGCTTCGCTGCGCTGGTGCAGACCGACATCAAACGCGTGCTGGCCTACTCGACCATGAGCCAGATCGGCTACATGTTCCTGGCGCTCGGCGTGCAGGCGTGGGACGCGGCGATTTTCCACCTGATGACGCACGCCTTCTTTAAAGCGCTGCTGTTCCTCTCTTCAGGTTCGGTGATCCTCGCCTGCCATCACGAGCAGAACATCTTTAAAATGGGCGGCCTGCGTAAGAGCATTCCGCTGGTTTACGCCTGCTTCCTGGTGGGCGGCGCCGCGCTGGCTGCGCTGCCGCTGATTACCGCAGGCTTCTACAGTAAAGATGAAATCTTGTTTGGCGCGCTGGCGAACGGCCACATCAATCTGATGATGGCTGGCCTGGTGGGGGCCTTCCTGACCTCGATTTATACCTTCCGCATGATCTTCATCGTGTTCCACGGCGAAGAGAAGATCCACGCGCATGCGGGCAAAGGGATTACTCATCATCTGCCGCTGATCGTGCTGCTGGTGCTGTCGACCTTCGTCGGCGCGCTGATCACGCCGCCGCTGGCGGGCGTGCTGCCGCACAGCGAAACCGGCGAAGCGGGCAAGGTCGGACTGGAGATCGCCTCCGGCGTGGTCGCCGTCGTCGGTATCCTGATCGCCGCCGCGCTCTGGCTGGGCAAACGTCAGCTGGTCAACCGCGTCGCCAACAGCGCGCCGGGCCGCTTCTTCGGCACCTGGTGGTTCGCTGCCTGGGGCTTCGACTGGCTCTATGACAAAGTGTTCGTCAAACCCTATCTCGGTATCGCCTGGCTGCTGCAGCGCGATCCGCTGAATGCGGTGATGAACCTGCCTGCGCTGGTGTCGCGTATCGCCAACAAAGGTCTGGTGGTCAGCGAAAACGGCTATCTGCGCTGGTATGTCGCCTCGATGAGCGTAGGCGCCGTAGTAGTGCTGGCGCTGATGCTGGTGGTGTAAGGTTGATGAGCGGGGCGGCTCGGCGAGTCGCCCCAGGTCAAGAATGTTAAAAATTGCCCAATATGAGGGCGTTATCGGCGCAGTTAGTTTTGGCACCGCCAGCGCGCAGCAACCGGAGCGTACTGAAGTACGTGAGGATTGCGAGCACTGCCGGAGGCAAAAATGACAAGCAAGATAGCCCGAAAACAGGCAGAAAAAAGGGAAAGACTTCAGTGCTACTACCTTGGCTAATAATCATTCCATTCGTCGGCGGCTTGCTCTGCTGGCTGGCTGAGCGCCTCGGCGCGAAAACGCCGCGCTGGATAGCCCTGATCACCATGGGCCTGACGCTGGCGATTTCGCTGCAGCTCTGGCTGCAGGGCGGCTATTCACTGACGCAGGCCGCAGGCATGCCGCAGTGGCAGTCGGAGTTCTCCGCCTCCTGGATCCCGCGTTTCGGCATTAATTTCCATCTGGCGCTGGATGGCCTGTCGCTGCTGATGGTGGTGCTGACCGGACTGCTCGGCCTGATGGCGGTGCTCTGTTCCTGGAACGAAATCGAGAAGTATCAGGGCTTCTTCCATCTCAACCTGATGTGGATTCTGGGCGGCGTCATCGGCGTCTTCCTGGCGATCGATATGTTCCTGTTCTTCTTCTTCTGGGAGATGATGCTGGTGCCGATGTACTTCCTCATCGCGCTCTGGGGTCATAAGGCATCCGACGGTAAAACCCGTATCACCGCCGCCACCAAGTTTTTCATCTATACCCAGTCTTCTGGTCTGGTGATGCTGATTGCCATTCTGGCGCTGGTGTTCGTGCACTACAACGCCACCGGCGTCTGGACGTTCAACTACGAGCAGCTGCTGAAAACGCCGATGTCGCATACGGTGGAATATCTGCTGATGCTGGGCTTCTTTATCGCCTTCGCGGTAAAAATGCCGGTGGTGCCGCTGCATGGCTGGCTGCCGGACGCCCACAGCCAGGCGCCGACTGCAGGTTCGGTTGACCTCGCCGGCATCCTGCTAAAAACCGCCGCTTACGGCCTGCTGCGCTTTAGCCTGCCGCTGTTCCCCAACGCCTCGGCGGAGTTTGCGCCGATCGCCATGTGGCTGGGCATTATCGGCATCTTCTATGGCGCCTGGATGGCCTTCTCGCAGACCGATATCAAACGCCTGATCGCCTACACCTCGATCTCCCATATGGGCTTCGTGCTGATCGCTATCTACACCGGCAGCCAGCTCGCCTTCCAGGGCGCAGTGGTGCAGATGATTGCGCACGGCCTCTCCGCCGCCGCGCTCTTTATTCTGTGCGGTCAGCTCTATGAGCGTCTGCATACGCGCGATATGCGTCAGATGGGCGGTCTTTGGTCGCGCATTAAGTGGATTCCCGGTCTGTCGCTCTTCTTTGCGGTCGCGAATCTGGGGATGCCAGGCACCGGTAACTTCGCCGGCGAATTTATGATCCTGACGGGCAGCTTCCAGGTGGTGCCGGTGATTATCGTTATCGCCACCTTCGGCCTGGTGTTCGCCTCGGTCTACTCGCTGATCATGATGCAGCGTGCCTACTACGGCGAAGCGAAGTCGAAAGATCCGCTGCCCGGCATGTCGCCGCGTGAATTTACGATGATTATGGTGCTGGTGGTCCTGCTGGTGCTGCTGGGCGTTTACCCGCAGCCGATTCTGGATACGTCCCATGCCGCCATGAGCAATATTCAGCAGTGGTTTACCGCTTCAATTTCAACTACAAGGCCGTAATTCGCCATGACAATAACTTTTCAACAATTGATCGCGTTGCTGCCGCTGTTGATCGTCGGATTGACGGTGGTGGTTGTGATGCTGTCCATTGCCTGGCGACGCAACCATTTTGTTAACGCCACGCTGACGGTCATCGGTCTCAACCTGGCGCTGGTTTCGCTCTGGTTTGTGGGGCAGGCGGGCGCCATGGACGTGACGCCGCTGCTGCGGGTCGATCCTTACGCCGTGTTCTACACCGCGCTGGTGATCCTGGCGAGCCTGGCGACCTGTACCTTCGCCTATCCCTGGCTGGCCGGTTTCCCGGACAACAAGGATGAGTTCTATCTGCTGGTGCTGATTGCGGCGCTGGGCGGCATCGTGCTGGCGAGCGCCAATCATCTGGCATCGCTGTTTATCGGCGTCGAGCTGCTGTCGCTGCCGCTGTTCGGCATGATCGGCTACGCCTTCCGCCAGAAACGTTCGCTGGAAGCGGCGCTGAAATATACCATTCTGTCGGCGGCCGCCTCCTCTTTCCTGCTGTTCGGCATCGCGCTGATCTATGCCGATTCCGGCAGTCTGAGCTTCGTGAAGCTGGGAGAGAGCCTGAACGACGCCATGATTCAGCAGCCGCTGCTGCTGGTGGGTCTCGGCATGATGATTATCGGCCTCGGCTTTAAGCTGTCGCTGGTGCCGTTCCACCTCTGGACCCCGGACGTCTATCAGGGCGCGCCTGCGCCGGTGTCGACCTTCCTCGCCACCGCCAGCAAGATCGCCATCTTCGGCGTGATTATGCGTCTGTTTATGTACGCGCCGCTGACCGACAGCGAGGCCGTGCGCACGGTGCTGGGTCTGATCGCCTTCGTGTCGATTCTGTTCGGCAACCTGATGGCGATTTCGCAGAGCAACATTAAACGTCTGCTGGGCTACTCCTCGATTGCGCACCTCGGCTATCTGCTGGTGGCGCTGATCGCGGTGAAAACCCATCAGCTGTCGCTGGAGACCGCCGGCGTTTACCTGGCGGGCTACCTGTTCAGCAGCCTGGGTGCGTTTGGCGTCGTTAGTTTGATGTCCAGCCCGTACCGCGGCCCGGACGCCGATTCGCTCTACTCCTATCGCGGCCTGTTCTGGCACCGTCCGGTGCTGTCGGCGGTGATGACGGTGATGATGCTGTCGCTGGCCGGCATTCCAATGACGCTCGGCTTTATCGGCAAATTCTACGTGATCGCTTCCGGCGTCAACGCGAAGCTGTGGTGGCTGACGGCGGCTGTGGTTGTCGGCAGCGCCATCGGCCTCTACTACTATCTGCGCGTGACCGTGAGTCTCTACCTCAGTCCGCCGGAGCTGCATACGCGCGACACCCCGGCCAACTGGGCGTTTACCGCTGGCGGCGTGGTAGTGCTGATTTCAGCGATTCTGGTGCTGCTGCTCGGCGTTTATCCGCAGCCGCTGATTACGCTGGTGCAGATGGCGCAGCCGCTGATGTAAACTGCGTTTACCCTTGTGAAATCAGGCCCACGGGCCTGATTTTTTTTGCCTTCAGGAGAGCCTATGGATATCAGCTGGCAGGACAGACATCATAGCGAACTGAGCGCGCAGCAGCTTTATGCGCTGCTGGCGCTGCGCTGCGAAGTGTTCATTGTGGAGCAGACCTGTCCCTATCTGGACGTCGACGGTCAGGATCTGGTGGCGGATAACCGCCATATTCTGGGGATGCGCGGCGACGAGCTGGTGGCCTACGCGCGTATTTTGACGCCTGCGGACGAGGCCGCCCCGGTGGCGATTGGGCGCGTGATCGTCTCCGCCAGCGCGCGGGGAATCAATCTTGGCAACCGGCTGATGGAGCAGGCGCTGCGCAGCTGCGAAAGGCACTGGCCGGGGCGCGGGGTTTATCTGTCGGCGCAGGCGCACCTGCAGGATTTCTATGGGCGCCTCGGTTTTCAGGCGGTCGGCGAGATCTATCTGGAAGACAATATTCCGCATATTGATATGCGCAAATAAAAAAACGGCGAGCTAAAAAGCTCGCCGTTTCTCTTTTAGCCAACCGTCATCTGGCGGTCATCAACATATTTGCGCTGATCCGCCGGCGGCGGGAAATACTGATAGAGCCAGGTCTCGCTCAGGGTTTCATCTTTCGTGCGCAGGAACAGACGCATCTCAACCGGCGTAGTGGCGTCGCTCTCTGGATACCAGTCGAACAGGATGCGATAGCCGTTCATCGGCTCGACGTAGAGGATTTCCACCTGCTTAAAGGTGCCGGATGACAGGGTAATCACCGGCTCGATGCCCTTCGGCGCGGCCGCTTTTAAATCGCCGCCGACGAAATCGATGGCGAAGCGACGGCACCACGTCTCAGGGAAGTGCTCGCCCGGCGCCCAGCCTTCTGGGAAGCCGCCGATGCCGGTGCGGGTGGCGTCGACGCGCGCGAGACCGCTGCGCACCGGCGGCAGGCCGCTCCAGTAAAGTTTGTAGGAGAAGCTGAACTCGCTGCCCCCCTTCACCGGCTCGGACGGCTGCCAGAAGCAGACGATGTTATCCAGCGTTTCGCCGGTGGTGGGGATCTCCATCAGATTAATGGCGCCTTTGCCCCATTTGCCGACCGGCTCGACCCACAGGCTGGGACGCTTGTCATACCAGCCGATAACATCCTGATAATCCTTGAAATCGTGATTGAGCTGCAACAGGCCGAAGCCGCGCGGGTTCTCATCCTGATAGGCGTTAAACTGCAGCTTCTGCGGGTTATTCAGCGGACGCGCGATCCACTCGCCGCTGCCGCTCCACATCGCCAGGCGATCGGAGTCGTGGATCTGCGGATGATAGGTGTTGCACATACGGCGCTCGTTGGTGCCGCAGCTGAACATACTGGTCATCGGCGCGATGCCGAGCTGGCGGATCTCTTTGCGCGCATAGAGATGGTTCTCCACCTCCATGACTACGCGGTTCGCCTCGCAGTGAATAGTGAACTTATAGGCACCGGTAATGCTGGCGCCGTCCAGCAGGGCGTAGGCGACAAAGGTGGTGTCGTCTGCTTTCGGCGTTTCGAACCAGAATGCGGTGAAGTCAGGAAACTCTTCGCCGCCGTTGCTGAAGGTATTGACCGCCACGCCGCGCGCGGAGAGGCCGTACTGATAAGTGTCGTCCACGGCGCGGAAATAGCTGGCGCCAAGGAAAGAGACGATATCGCGGCGCGCCAGCTCAGGTTTTTTAAAGGCGCGGAAGCCGGCGAAGCCGAGATCGTTTTTGCCCACCAGCTGCTGCGTATCCACCTTCGCGTTGTTGTAGTTGAACAGTTCCGGGCGGAAGTGGATCTCGCGCGCTTCGCGGCTGTCGGCGTCGACCGAGAACATGCGGATGCGGCGCTTAAAACCCATGCCGACGTGGAAAAACTGCACGTCGAGCTGACGATCGGGGATGTTGTTCCACAGCGAGTGACCGGCGTCGTACTGAATTTCGTTGTACGCCTGCGGCGTCAGCGTCGCCAGCGTCTCTGGCAGCGCGCCCGGCGCGCCACCCCAGGGCTGCTTCGCCAGCGCGGCGGCTTTCTTTTTCAGTACATCGAAATCGAAGCGCACGGCGGCACCGTCTGCAATGCCATCTTCTGCCCAGGCGGATTGCGCAAACAGCGTGGACAGGCCGGTCATGCCGCTGACGGCGGAGAAGGCCATTGACGCTTTCATAAACATTCTTCGATTCATGCCAGAAATTATTCCTTAGCGTTCGAGTGTGTTGTGACTGTCCTGCTCTGCGCGCAGGTGATGTAAAAGCGCAGATAACAGCAGGGTACGACAGTCTGCCAGGTGAAAAATTCAGTCCGCCTTAAATTTATCAGATTAATCAAGAAGGCCGAGGGATTTCGTCAGAGGTCGCGCTAAGGGAAACTCGGGGGAATCCTGGTGAAACCATCCTGCAAACGGCGATTTTGCCGCTATAGTTAAAAGACTGCTTTGTAAATGACACGGAGGAAATGATGGTAAAAGAGACAGAAGCTTTCGACACCAATCTGGATGATGATTTGGCGCTGTTGACCGAGACGCTGGAAGAAGTGTTGAAGTCGTCAGGCGATCCGACCGATCAGAAGTACATCGAGCTCAAAACCAAAGCGGAGCAGGCGCTGGAAGATGTGAAGTCACGCGTAAGCCAGGCTTCCGACAGCTACTACTATCGCGCGAAAAACGTCGCCTACCGCGCCGACGACTACGTGCATGAGAAACCCTGGCAGGGTATCGGCATCGGCGCAGCCGCCGGTCTGGTGCTGGGCCTGCTGCTGGCGCGTCGCTAAGACGAGCTGCTCAAAACGGCGGGGCGACCCGCCGTTTGTTTTTCCCTTCCTCGCATTCTTTTCTTGTTTTGCCCCTTACTGCTCGCTGACGCGAAATGCGCACTATTGTGTTGAGTTTACTTAACGCGCTTCCTACAGTAGATCGATGGACAAAAGGAGATGACAACGTGATAAGAGTCGAGATGCTGTCTACAGGGGATGAGGTGCTGCACGGCCAAATCGTCGATACCAACGCCGCCTGGCTGGCGGATGTGCTGTTTCAGAACGGGTTGCCGATGAGCAGCCGCAGCACGGTAGGCGATTCGCTATCGTCGCTGGTGGAAACGCTGCAGGCGCGCAGCGAGGTGGCGGATGTGCTGATCGTCAACGGCGGCCTCGGCCCGACCAGCGACGATCTCAGCGCGCTGGTGGCGGCGAAAGCCAGCGGCGTCGAGCTGGTGATGCATCAGGCGTGGCTGGACAACATCGAGGCCTGGTTCGCCAGCCGCGGCCGCGTGATGGCGGCGAGCAACCGCAAGCAGGCGGAGATCCCTGCCAATGCCGAAATGCTGGATAATCCGGTCGGCACCGCCTGTGGCTTTGCGCTGCGGCTAAATCGCTGCTGGATCTTCTTTACGCCCGGCGTGCCCTCTGAGTTTAAGGTGATGGTGGAGCAGCAGATTCTGCCGCGCCTCAAGCAGCAGTTCGACCTGCCTGAACCGCCGCTCTGCCTGCGCCTTACCACCTTCGGCCGCGGCGAGAGCGATATCGCCGCCGAGCTGGAGCCGCTGGCGCTGCCGGAAGGCGTGGTGATGGGCTATCGCTCTTCAATGCCGATTATCGAAATCAAACTCACCGGACCGGCCTCCCAGCGCGTGGCGATGGAGCAGGTCTGGCAGCAGGTGCGTCTGCTGCTGGCGGAGTGCACTATTTTTGAGGGCACGGAAGGCCTGCCGGCGCTGCTGGCGCGCGAACTCAAGGATCGCGGCTTCCGTCTGGCGCTCAGCGAGCAGTACACCGCCGGATTACTGCACTGGCAGCTGGCAGCGGCAGAGGTGCCGCTGAGCGCGGCGGAAATTCTGCCGGCGCATCAGGAGGGGCTGGAGGAGCAGGTGCAGCGCACGCGCGCGCTGGCGGCGCACCAGGGTACGGTGCTGGCGCTGTCGACCGGCGCGCTGGAAGAGGGCGAAGTGTCGCTGGCGCTGCATACGCCGGAAGCGAGCTGGGGACAGCGGGTGAAGTTTACCCACGGTCGGCACAATCTGGAGACGCGGCAAAAGGTGGTGGCGATGATGGCGATGAATATGCTGCGCCGCTGGCTGCACGGCAGCGAGGTCAGCACCGGCCACGGCTGGATTGACGTGCTGGAGTCGGTGAAGCTGTAAAACAGGGTAGCGGAGGCGTCTGTCGCTTCGTGAGCCCACGCGGAAGGCAGGAAGCGATCGCAAAGACGCAAAAAGCGGCATCCATGCTAGCTCGGCCCGCGCCATCCCTGGCGCGGGACGCTTTGCTCTTCGCTTCCTGCCTTCCGCGTTTTGACTATTGCGTGGTCTGTGAGAGCAAAGAAGCCAGCTACAGCTCGATTTCAATCTCGCCTTTCGCCAGACAGCAGCAGGGCAAAATCTCGCCCTGCTCCACAAACGCCAGCGGCGTTTCGGCATAGTGAACTTCGCCCTTCACCAGGCGCGTGCGGCATGAACCGCAGTAGCCTTCGCGACACTGAAACTCCACGCACAGGTTATGCGCTTCCAGCGTCGTCAGTAGGTTAGGGTGATGCTCTGCGCACTCCAGCCGCTGGCCGGAGCTGCGCAGGATAATAACGGCACGGCTCATACTTACAGCTGGAAATCGTTAAAGTCGTCTTCGCCTACTTCTGAGTCGATCTGACCCACCAGGTAGGAGCTCACTTCCACTTCCTGCGGCGCGACCTGCACGTTGTCCGACACCAGCCAGGAGTTAATCCACGGAATCGGGTTAGAGCGCGTCTGGAACGGCAGATCCAGGCCCACCGCCTGCATACGGATATTGGTGATGTACTCGATGTACTGGCAGAGAATATCTTTGTTCAGGCCGATCATCGAACCGCCGCTAAACAGATATTCTGCCCACTCTTTCTCCTGCTCGGCCGCCTTCTTGAACAGATCGAAACACTCCTGACGGCATTCGGCGGCGATCTCTTTCATCTCTGGATCGTCTTCGCCGGTGCGCATCAGGTTCAGCATATGCTGGGTGCCGGTCAGGTGCAGCGCTTCGTCACGGGCAATCAGACGGATAATCTTGGCGTTGCCTTCCATCAGCTCGCGTTCGGCGAAGGCGAAAGAGCAGGCGAAGCTGACGTAGAAGCGAATCGCCTCCAGCGCGTTAACGCTCATCAGGCAGATATAGAGCTGCTTTTTCAGCGCGCGCAGATTCACGGTCACGCTCTTGCCGTTAACCTGATGGGTGCCTTCTCCCAGCAGATGCCAGTAGTTGGTCATCTCGATCAGATCGTCGTAGTACTTGGAGATATCCTGCGCGCGCGCGAGGATCTGCTCGTTGGTGACGATATCGTCGAACACCAGCGACGGATCGTTGACGATATTGCGGATGATATGGGTGTAAGAGCGCGAGTGGATAGTCTCGGAGAAGGCCCAGGTTTCGACCCAGGTTTCCAGCTCGGGAATGGAAATCAGCGGCAGCAGCGCGACGTTCGGGCTGCGGCCCTGAATCGAGTCGAGCAGGGTCTGGTATTTCAGGTTGCTGATAAAGATATGCTTCTCATGCTCCGGCAGCGCCTGATAGTCGATGCGGTCGCGCGAGACGTCGACCTCTTCCGGACGCCAGAAAAAGGAGAGCTGCTTTTCAATCAGCTTTTCAAAAATGTCATATTTCTGCTGGTCGAAGCGCGCCACGTTGACGGACTGACCAAAGAACATCGGCTCTTTCAGCTGATCGTTTTTATTCTGTGAGAACGTAGTGTAAGCCATACAAACTGTCCAAATGTAGACGGGGCGCAGCGCGGCCCCGTGAAATAACGCAGGCGGGAGACGCGCTCCCGCCCAACCTTAAATCTTACAAGCGCCGCTTTCGCAACCGTCATCCTGGATAGAAGGCGCCAGATCGTCCTGCGCGTCTTCCGCACCATCGCGGGTGTTTTGATAGTAGAGCGTTTTCACGCCGAACTTGTACGCGGTCAGCAGATCTTTCAGCAGCTGCTTCATCGGCACCTTGCCGTTGGCGAAGCGCGACGGATCGTAGTTGGTGTTGGAGGAGATCGCCTGATCGATAAACTTCTGCATCACGCCGACCAGCTGCAGATAACCGTCGTTGGACGGCATTTCCCACAGCAGTTCGTACTGATCTTTCAGACGCTCATACTCCGGCACCACCTGACGCAGAATGCCGTCTTTAGAGGCTTTGATGCTGATATGGCCGCGCGGCGGCTCGATGCCGTTGGTGGCGTTGGAGATCTGCGACGAGGTCTCGGACGGCATCAGCGCGGAAAGCGTTGAGTTGCGCAGACCGTGCGTCTTGATCGACTCGCGCAGGCCGTCCCAGTCCAGGTGCAGCGGCTCGTTGCAGATGCTGTCGAGATCCTTTTTATAGGTATCGATCGGCATAATGCCCTGCGAGTAGGTGGTTTCGTTGAACCACGGGCAGGCGCCTTGCTCTTTCGCCAGCTCGTTCGAGGCTTTCAGCAGGTAGTACTGAATCGCTTCGAAGGTTTTGTGCGTCAGGTTGTTAGCGCTGCCGTCGGAGTAGCGCACGCCGTTCTTCGCCAGGTAGTAAGCGAAGTTGATCACGCCGATACCCAGGGTACGACGGCCCATCGCGCCGCGCTTCGCGGCCGGAATCGGGTAGTCCTGATAGTCGAGCAGGGCGTCGAGGGCGCGTACCGCCAGGGTCGCCAGCTCTTCGAGATCGTCCAGGCTCTCGATCGCGCCGAGGTTGAACGCCGACAGCGTACAGAGGGCGATTTCGCCATTCTCGTCGTTGACATCTTCCAGCGGTTTAGTCGGCAGCGCGATCTCCAGGCAGAGGTTAGACTGGCGCACCGGCGCGATGCTGGCGTCGAACGGGCTGTGGGTGTTGCAGTGGTCAACGTTCTGGATGTAGATACGTCCGGTAGAGGCGCGCTCCTGCATCATCAGCGAGAAGAGATCGACCGCTTTTACACGCTGCTTGCGGATGCTGTCGTCTTTCTCATATTTGGTGTAGAGGCGCTCAAACTCGTCCTGATCGGCGAAGAAAGCGTCGTACAGGCCAGGCACGTCGGATGGGCTGAACAGGGTGATCTCTTCGCCCTTCAGCAGACGGGTGTACATCAGCTTGTTGATCTGCACGCCGTAGTCCATGTGACGCACGCGGTTGCCTTCCACGCCGCGGTTGTTCTTCAGCACCAGCAGACTTTCTACTTCCAGATGCCACATCGGGTAGAACAGTGTCGCCGCGCCGCCGCGCACGCCGCCCTGCGAGCAGGATTTCACCGCGGTCTGGAAGTGCTTATAGAACGGAATACAACCGGTGTGGAACGCTTCGCCGCCGCGGATCGGGCTGCCCAGCGCGCGAATGCGGCCGGCGTTGATGCCGATGCCGGCGCGCTGCGACACATACTTCACGATGGCGCTGGAGGTGGCGTTGATGGAGTCAAGGCTGTCGCCGCACTCGATCAGCACGCAGGAGCTGAACTGGCGCGTCGGGGTGCGCACGCCGGACATGATCGGCGTCGGCAGCGAAATCTTAAAGGTAGAGATCGCGTCGTAGAAGCGCTTGATGTAATCCATACGGGTGTCACGCGGATAGCCGGAGAACAGGCAGGCGGCGACCAGGATATAGAGGAACTGCGCGCTCTCGTAGATATCGCCGGTGACGCGGTTCTGCGCCAGATATTTGCCTTCCAGCTGCTTGACCGCCGCATAGGAGAAGTTCATATCGCGCCAGTGGTCGATAAAGCCGTCCATCTGCTCGAACTCTTCAACCGTGTAGTCTTCCAGCAGATGAGGGTCATATTTGCCCATCTCCACCATGCGCACCACCTGATCGTACAGCTTCGGCGGCTCAAACTGGCCGTAGGCTTTTTTACGCAGGTGGAAAATCGCCAGGCGGGCAGCAAGGTATTGATAGTCCGGCGCGTCACGCGAGATCAGGTCTGCTGCGGCCTTGATGATGGTCTCATGAATATCAGAAGTTCTGATGCCATCGTAGAACTGGATATGGGAACGCAGTTCGACCTGGGAGACAGAGACGTTGTTCAGCCCTTCAGCGGCCCAGTCGAGTACCCGGTGAATTTTATCGAGATCAATGCGTTCCTGGCGGCCATCGCGTTTAGTAACGAGCAGACTTTGATTCATGTCGCGTTATACCATCCGTAAGTGAAAAAGAGTCCCCTGTTTATTCACAGGGTTATTCAATGTGAATAATTCTGTGGATAAACACTATATGTTGGGGGTTGGGAGAGATTGAGTAACAATATGGAGGTTATTCTAGTGACCTGCCGCCAGATAACAAGACAGAAAAATGATGACCCTGGGGCTTGTATTTTGTGCGGAATTTCTTAACCCCGCGACTTATAAGGCCCAACGGCGTGTCAACTGCCAGGGTAAAAAATTCGAGATTTTGATCGACCGCTGATTTTTCGCACATCGCTGTGTTTTTTCCCGACAACCGACTAGCGGCGGAGCGACAGAGAGAGAAAAACCGATGGGGGCAAGTTAACAGGCGCGCAATCGCCTTGCGCGCCAGCGGGTTACTTTTTCACGTGACGGGTATGCACCATGTAGTTCACATCGACGCCGCGGCCGAGGCGAAACTTGTCGCTCAGCGGGTTGTAGTGCAGGCCGATGATGTGCTGCTCGCGCAGCGCGGTTTCGTCGACCCAGCCCAGCAGTTCGGACGGACGGATAAATTTCTTCACGTCGTGGGTGCCGCGCGGCACCATGCGCAGCACATACTCCGCGCCGAACACCGCCATCAGCCAGGCCTTCGGGTTGCGGTTGATGGTTGAGAAGAACACCTCGCCGCCCGGCTTCACCAGACGGGCGCAGGCGTGCACCACCGAACGCGGATCCGGCACGTGCTCCAGCATCTCCATGCAGGTCACCACGTCATACTGGCCGGCGAACGCCTCGGCGTGATCTTCTACCGTCTGCTGCACGTAGTCGAGCGTCACCCCCTGTTCCAGCGCGTGCAGGCGCGCCACCTGCAGCGGTTCGGCGCCCATATCAAGACCGGTCACCTCGGCGCCTTCGCGCGCCATGCTCTCCGCCAGGATGCCGCCGCCGCAGCCGACGTCCAGCACTTTTTTGCCGAACAGACCGTTGCTGTGCTGCGCGATAAAGCCCAGGCGCAGCGGGTTAATGCGGTGCAGAGGCTTGAATTCGCCTTCCAGATCCCACCAGCGTGAGGCGACCGCCTCAAACTTAGCGATTTCCTGCGCATCGACGTTGGGCTGCGTTTCCTGCGGTTGTGCATTCATTGAATCATTACTCCAGAAAAAATGTTGACTGAGTATAAACGCTTATTGCTTTCGGGGGCACCTTTCCGGCGCGACGAAAAGCGCCGGAAAACGGCGGTTAACGTTCACCAGCGGGCTGGTGTGTGATATACTTTCGCACCTTTAAAATCCGGGCATATGTAGAGGGAATGCGGCTCCATGAGCGACCTTGCAAGAGAAATTACACCGGTCAATATCGAAGAAGAGTTAAAGAGCTCCTATCTCGATTACGCCATGTCGGTCATTGTTGGCCGAGCCTTACCCGATGTTCGTGACGGCCTGAAGCCTGTCCACCGCCGCGTGCTCTACGCGATGAGCGAACTGGGTAACGACTGGAACAAACCCTATAAGAAATCCGCCCGTGTGGTCGGTGACGTCATCGGTAAATATCACCCGCACGGGGATTCCGCCGTTTACGACACCATCGTCCGCATGGCTCAGCCTTTCTCCCTGCGTTACATGCTGGTGGACGGACAGGGCAACTTCGGTTCCGTCGACGGCGACTCCGCCGCGGCGATGCGTTATACCGAAGTGCGCATGTCGCGTATCGCGCACGATCTGCTGGCAGACCTGGAAAAAGAGACCGTCGACTTCGTACCGAACTATGACGGCACCGAGCAGATCCCTGAAGTTCTGCCGACCAAAATCCCCAATCTGCTGGTGAACGGTTCCTCCGGCATCGCAGTAGGGATGGCGACCAATATTCCGCCGCATAACCTGACGGAAGTGATCAACGGCTGTCTCGCCTATATCGACGACGAAGATATCAGCGTCGAAGGATTGATGGAGCACATTCCGGGGCCCGATTTCCCGACCGCCGCCATCATCAACGGCCGTCGCGGCATTGAAGAGGCGTATCGCACCGGACGCGGCAAGATTTACATCCGCGCGCGCGGCGAAGTGGAAACCGACGCCAAAACCGGCCGCGAAACCATCGTGGTGCACCAGATCCCTTACCAAGTCAACAAAGCGCGTCTGATTGAGAAGATCGCCGAGCTGGTGAAAGAGAAGCGCGTCGAAGGCATCAGCGCACTGCGCGACGAGTCGGACAAAGACGGCATGCGCATCGTGATCGAAGTGAAGCGCGATGCGGTCGGCGAAGTGGTGCTGAACAATCTCTACTCGCTGACGCAGCTGCAGGTCTCATTCGGCATCAACATGGTGGCGCTGCATCAGGGCCAGCCGAAGATCATGACGCTGAAGGAGATCCTCGAAGCCTTTGTGCGCCATCGTCGCGAAGTGGTCACGCGCCGTACTATTTTCGAACTGCGCAAAGCGCGCGACCGCGCGCATATCCTTGAAGGTCTGGCGATCGCGCTGGCTAACATCGATCCGATTATCGAACTGATCCGTCGCGCGCCGAACCCGGCCGAAGCGAAAGCGGGCCTGATCGCGCAGGCGTGGGATCTGGGCAACGTCGCCGCTATGCTGGAGCGCGCGGGCGATGACGCCGCGCGTCCGGAGTGGCTGGACGACGAGTTCGGCATCCGCGACGGTCGCTACTACCTGACCGAACAGCAGGCGCAGGCGATCCTCGATCTGCGTCTGCAGAAGCTCACCGGACTTGAGCATGAAAAACTGCTCGATGAGTACAAAGAGCTGCTGGAGCAGATCGCCGAGCTGCTCAACATCCTGATGAACGCCGAGCGTCTGATGGAAGTGATCCGGGAAGAGCTGATCGCCATGCGCGACCAGTTCGGCGACGAACGCCGCACCGAGATCACCGCCAACAGCGCCGACATCAACATCGAAGACCTGATCAATCAGGAAGATGTGGTGGTTACGCTGTCGCATCAGGGCTATGTGAAGTATCAGCCGCTTTCGGACTACGAAGCGCAGCGTCGCGGCGGCAAAGGCAAGTCGGCGGCGCGCATCAAAGAAGAGGATTTTATCGACCGTCTGCTGGTGGCCAACACCCACGACACCATCCTCTGCTTCTCCAGCCGCGGCCGCCTCTACTGGATGAAGGTCTACCAGCTGCCGGAAGCGAGCCGCGGAGCGCGCGGTCGTCCGATCGTCAACCTGCTGCCGCTGCAGCCTGACGAACGCATTACTGCCATCCTGCCGGTGCGCGAATACACCGAAGGCTTCAACATCTTTATGGCGACCGCCAGCGGCACCGTGAAGAAAACGGCGCTGCAAGAGTTCAGTCGTCCGCGCAGCGCGGGCATCATTGCGGTAAACCTGCGCGAAGATGACGAGCTGATCGGCGTGGCGCTGACCAACGGCAACGACGAGGCGATGCTCTTCTCTGCCGGCGGCAAAGTGGTGCGCTTCGCGGAGAACGCCGTTCGCGCCATGGGCCGTACCGCCTCGGGCGTGCGCGGCATCAAGCTGGCGGAAGGGGATCGCGTGGTGTCGCTGATCGTGCCGCGTGAAGAGGGCGCCATTCTGACCGTGACGCAAAACGGCTATGGCAAGCGTACCGCGATTAGCGAGTACCCGACCCGTTCGCGCGCCACCCAGGGCGTGATCTCCATTAAAGTCACCGAACGTAACGGTCCGGTGATTGGCGCGGTGCAGGTGGTGGACAGCGATCAGATCATGATGATCACCGATGCCGGCACGCTGGTGCGCACCCGCGTCTCCGAGGTCAGCATCGTCGGCCGTAACACTCAGGGCGTGATCCTGATCCGTACCGCGGAAGATGAGAACGTAGTGGGTCTGCAGCGCGTGGCCGAACCGGTGGAAGAGGAAGAGCTCGACGCTATCGACGGCAGCGTAGCGGAAGGCGAGGAAGATATCGCGCCGGAAGCGGAAGCTGAAGACGACGCGCCGGAAGCGGACGAAGAAGAGTAACGCTTCACGCTTGCGCCGCCGCCAGGGAAGGCGGCACTCAATTTTACGGCAGGAAAGGGCAACCCGACCTGCCGTTGCTTTTTGCGGCGCGGCACGTTAAGCGCAGATGCCGACTGGCTTTTCTCCCCTGATAAAGCTAGTGTAATGAGCATTCTGAAGCCAGCCCGTCATTAACCTTGCCGTAGTGAGTTTCCCTTGAAATATCTGGTCTCTTTCCGAACCACGCTGCGCATCTCGCGCTACCTGTTCCGTGCGCTGGCGCTGCTGCTCTGGACGCTGGGCGCGGTGCTGACCACCTTCTTTATCATCAGCGTGCTGCATGACAAAGAGAGCAGCGTACGGCAAGAGTTCGCCAGCAACTATGGCCAGGCGGAATGGTATGTGCGCCACTCCGCCGACATAATGCGCGAGCTGAAGTACATCACTGAAAATCGCCTCACCAGCGCCAGCAGCGGCCTGGATATGATTAACGGTGTGCTGCCGGGCAAATCGACGCTGCCGCAGTTTACGCCGCTCTTTTCCGACGGCGACTGCTCCTCGATGAGCAATACCTGGCGTAACTCGCTCGATTCGCTCAGTTACTACATTAACTACTGGAAAAGCAACTTCGCCTCCACCTACGAGCTGAACCGCGTCTTTTTCATCGGCGGCGAAAGCCAGTGCCTGGCGGACTTCACTATCGGCAGCAGCAACGTGGATCGCGAACGCAGCCTCAAGGCGCTGCGCGAGCGCGTGCTGCGCTATCGCAACGGCAACGACGAAGAGCGCCGCAACCCTGTCTACTGGATTAACGCCAGCGCGCAGCCCGGTGTCGGCACCTTTTATATGATGGTGCCGGTTTACGTCGCCAATAAGCTGCAGGCGCTGCTGGGCGTCGAGCAGAATATCCGGCTGGACGAGTTTATTCAGCCCGGCAGCCTGCCGGTGGTGGCCACCATTATCGATGAAAATTACCGGCCGCTGCTGACGTCGCGTCGCGGCGGCGCCGGCTTCTCGCTTAACGATCTGTCGGACGACACCAGCTGGTTCGGTTATCTCGACGGCTATCGCCAGCTGGTGCTGAAAAAGCCGCTGCCGCCTTCCGATCTCAACGTGGTGTGGTCGGTGTCGACCCGCGTGCTGGTGGATCAGCTCAAGCTGATGATCATCAACGCGCTGCTGCTCAATCTGCTCAGCGCGATTGTGCTTTTTACCCTGGCCTGGCTGTTTGAGCGCCGGATGTTCCTGCCCGCCGAAGAGAATGCGCACCGGCTGGAGGAGCATGAGCAGTTCAACCGCAAAATCGTCGCCTCGGCGCCGGTGGGCATCTGCATTCTGCGCACCCGCGACGGCACCAATATTCTCAGCAACGAGCTGGCGCACAACTATCTGACGCTGCTGACGCAGGAAGATCGCCAGCGGCTCAATGAAATTATCGGCAGCCAGCAGGTCAACTTCGTCGACGTGCTGACCGGCAGCAACACCAACCTGCAGATCAGCTTTGTGCACTCGCGCTACCGCAACGAAAACGTGGCGATCTGCGTGCTGGTGGACGTCTCCGCGCGCGTGCGCATGGAGCAGTCGCTGCAGGAGATGGCGCAGGCGGCGGAACAGGCGAGCCAGTCGAAGTCGATGTTCCTCGCTACCGTCAGCCACGAGCTGCGCACGCCGCTCTACGGCATTATCGGCAACCTCGACCTGCTGCAGACTAAGCAGCTGCCGAAAGAGGTCGATTCGCTGGTCACCGCAATGAACAACTCGTCGAGCCTGCTGCTGAAGATCATCAGTGACATTCTCGACTTCTCCAAGATTGAGTCGGAGCAGCTGAAGATCGAGCCGCGTCCCTTCTCGCCGCGCGAAGTCCTCAGCCATATCGCCGGCAACTATCTCTCGCTGGTGATGAAAAAGCGGCTGACACTTTACTGCTTTATCGAGCATGACGTGCCGCTGGCGCTCGATGGCGATCCGCTGCGGCTGCAGCAGGTCATCTCCAACCTGCTTAACAACGCCATCAAGTTCACCCACACCGGCTGCATTATTCTGCATGCCTATGTGAAAGAGGGCTATCTGGCGTTTCGCATTCGCGATACCGGCGTGGGGATCCCAGGCAAAGAGATTACGCGGCTGTTCGATCCTTTCTTCCAGGTGGGCAACGGCGTGCAGCGCAACTTCCAGGGCACCGGCCTGGGCCTCGCCATTTGCGAAAAGCTGACCAATATGATGGATGGCGATATCGAAGTGGACTCCGAGCCCGGCATGGGCAGCCAGTTTATCGTGCGTATTCCGGTCTATAACGGCCAGCACCCTGCGCCGCCGCTGCTCGACGGGCTGCATGAAAAAAACCTGTGGATCGATATGCGCAACGACTATCTCGCCAGTTTTATCGAGCGCGATCTGCAGCAGCAGGGCATCGCTATTCAGCCGTATAACGGCAAAGGCGGCAGCGACGACGTGCTGATCACCGATTATGAGCCGGAAGGCGAGCAGACGCTGCGGGCGGTCATTATCTTCAGCGGCGCCCATATCGATATGCCGCGTGAAATCGCGCCGGGACGCTGGCTGCACAGCACGGCGACGCCGCACGAGCTGCCAAGCCTGCTGGCGCGCATCTACCGCATCGCCATTCAGAGCGACACGGCGACTAACCTTGCGCTCTCTGCGCCGGCAGAAGAGGTGATCAGCAACGACGATATTATGATCCTGATTGTCGACGACCATCCCATTAACCGCATGCTGCTGTCGGAGCAGCTCGGTACGCTGGGCTATCAGGTGAAAACCGCTCAGGACGGCGTCGACGCGCTTAACGTCATCAGCCGCAGCGAGATCGATATCGTGCTGAGCGACGTCAACATGCCGAATATGGACGGCTACCGACTGACGCAGCGGCTGCGTCAGCTTGGCCATGTTTTCCCGGTGATCGGCGTTACCGCCAACGCGCTGGCAGAAGAGAAGCAGCGCTGTATGGAGGCCGGCATGGATAACTGCCTGTCGAAACCGGTGACGCTGGACGTGCTGAAGACGACGCTGGCGGTTTACGCGGAGCGGGTAAGAAAAGCGCGGGAAGGGTAGGCGGACGTCAGCATCGTGACGCAAAGCAAAACCAGACGGCGCCTGAGCGCCGTCTGAACAACGCGTTAGTCTTTGTCGATCTGAGTTGCGCTGACGGAGGAGAGGTAGTTCAGCAGGGCGATATCGTTATCGACGCCCAGCTTCATCATCGCCGATTTTTTCTGGCTGCTGATGGTTTTGATGCTGCGGTTCAGTTTCTTGGCGATCTCCGTCACCAGGAAGCCTTCAGCGAACAGGCGCAGCACTTCGCTCTCTTTCGGCGACAGACGCTTGTCGCCATAGCCGCCGGCGCTGATCTTCTCCAGCAGTTTCGCGACGCTTTCCGGCGTGTACTTCTTGCCTTTTTGCAGCGCAGCCAGCGCTTTCGGCAGATCGGTCGGCGCGCCCTGTTTCAGCACGATGCCTTCGATATCCAGATCCAGCACGGCGCTCAGGATGGCCGGGTTGTTGTTCATGGTCAGAACAATAATCGACAGGTCCGGATAGTGACGTTTAATATATTTGATCAGCGTGATGCCATCGCCATATTTCTCGCCAGGCATGGAGAGATCGGTGATCAGAACGTTGGCGTCAAGCTTTGACAGGCTGTTAATCAGTGCTGTTGAGTCTTCGAACTCACCTACAACGTTGACCCATTCAATTTGTTCCAGAGATTTTCGGATACCGAAAAGAACAATTGGATGGTCATCGGCAATAATTACATTTAAGTTATTCATCTTATTGGTTACCTTGCTGCAGCAGTTCATTGACGTAAGCGTCAATGTCACTGGTGGTATTTGTAATGTTTGAATCGTCACATGCTTTGATGTGCAGTTCTAACTCTTCACAAAGCTGTTTGCCTGGCGTCAGGTTAAGCATGGCAAACACGCCTTTCAGGCGATGCGCTGTCTGAGCAAGCATGGCGTAGTCCTTTTCCGCCGACTCAGTATACAGTCTCTTTACATCAGGCGGTACTGTCTCGGTAAACAGCTGGAAGTAGCCGCCGCTGAGCAGCGGGGTTAATTCCTCGTCTTCTGTACTCTCATCCATGGAATCATGGGCCAGCTGTTGTTCAATCAAGGCCAGCAGCGCATCCTGCAGCGCATTGCTGAGATTGAAGTTGACCCGGTATTGCCGATCGTTTAGCGCGTGGTGACCCAGCTCATCCTCCGCCAGCAGCAGCGCCCAGCCGCTCAGCTTGTTGGGATCGTCGGTCACCAGCACGTCATGTTCCTGGCCTGACAGCCGCTCTTCGGGCGACAGGCAGCGCGCGCCCCAGTTCTCCAGATGGCGGCAGACGATTTTGTAGACATCCTCCACCTCGATCTCGATAAGCGCGGTCACGCCGTCAAGCAGCTTCTCCTCTTCCTCTTCCGGCCGCGGCTCTACCGCCAGCGGAAGCTGAATGCTGTAGCGCGTGCCGATATCCGGTTTGGCGGTAATTTCCAGACTGCCGCCCATCTGTTTGCACAGCTGCTTGCAGAGGAAAAAGGCCATGCCGGACGCCTGACCGTAGCGATCCTGACTGGTTTCGCCGAGGAAGGGGAAGTCGGCGTTCGCCAGCTCGTCGACGGTCAGTCCTGCGCCGGTATCCACCAGCTGAATCAGCAGACGTTCCGGATGCGTTTCGTCGGCGCTCACCGTCAGCGAGATCTTGCCCCAGCGCGTGGTGGTCAGCGCATAGTGCATTAGCGTGGCGAGCACTTTACGCAGCGCGCGGCGGTCGCCGAAGCGCTGTTCATCATTAGGCTGCAGGTTATTCACCACCAGCGACAGGCCCTTGCGGCGCATCAGCGGCAGGCTTTCCAGCGCGACCTCGTCGAGCAACTCCTGCAGGCTGAAAACGCTGGCGTCTGGCGACCAGTCATGCGCCTCCAGGCGGTTAAGCAAAACGATGTCGTCCACTAGCCGCGCCAGACCCTGACTCTCGTCCAGCAGATCGAGCACGGTTTCATCTTCGTCGCGCTGGCTCAGCTGCACCAGCTGCGCCACCACGTTTTCCAGCGGGCGGTTAAGGGCGTGACCCAGATTTTGCAGCAGCTGCTGGCGCATCTGATGGTTGCGATCCAGCACCTGCTGCGCCTTCTGCAGCTTTTTATTCACCAGCAGCTCGCGATCCTGATCGCGCATCAAAAACAGCTGGGTATGCGGCGACAGCACGCTGCGCGCGTGGCGGATCTCATACACTTCGTTGTTGATGGTCGCCTGCAGCACGCCCTGATGCTGGTCGGACATATTAATGATTTTTTGCAGATTCAGATGCGGCAAAAGATGTTCTGCAATCTTATTGCTGAGGATGGTGCGGTTGCTGGCGAAGTCATACACCAGCAGACCGACCGGCAGGCTGGCGACGATCTCTTCATTGAGCACGCGCAGCGAATCGAGCTCCGCGCTCTGGTTTTCGCTCGGGCGCAGCGACTGCTGGCGCAGCAGCGTCATGCCGGCGAAAGAGAGCAGAAACAGCAGCAGGTTCACCAGCAGCGGCCACAGCAGATTATGCAGCGTATCCATCATCAGGCTGGTGAGCGGTACCCGATAGACCAGCTGCAGCGACGTGCTCGGCAGGGTAGCGGCAATCTCCAGATCGGGATTCACAAGGGCAATCTGCGTGCTCTCGCTCTCTTCCTGACCGCTAGCGGCGGGCAGCGCGGTGTCCTGACGCAGCTGGAAGTTTTCGATCGGCATGTTCTGCGGCGTCAGATCGTTGATCGGCAGGTCGAAGGCGACCACCGTTGCCAGATGGCCCGGCTGGTTAAAGGTGGTGCGCAGGGTAAAGTAGTGGTCGTTCTGAAACGAGAAGTGGCGCAGCGGCGAGAAGCTTTCGCGCTCGTCCAGCGCGTTGGCCTGCTGCAGCATCTCGGCGCGACGGCCATCCACCAGCGAACTGATGGCGCTCTCTTTATAGCGCGTCGCCATATCCTTCAACGGCAGCGTAGAGATCATGATCAGGCTGTTATCCTGACCGTTAAGGAAATACATCGACCAGGACGGATTTTCCGCGCCCCACAGCGTATCGAGGTAGCTCGACATGCGCATGGTCATATCGAGCGTGCTGCTGTCGTGCGAGCCGAAGATCAGCGCTTCGGTTTTGCGGCGGGTTTTTTCCAGATAGTAGACGTCCGGACGCAGCCGCGTCTCCTGCAGGCTGCTATTGGGCGAGCTTCCCGCCGCGCTGGTGGCGAGATTCTCGTAAATTTGCCAGGTGGCGAAGCGATAGGCGTCGATGCGCTTTTGCGTCGCGCGCGCCAGATCGGCCATGGCATAGCGTTTCTCGGTCAGCCAGGCGTTGACCGAGTTGTGGACCATAAAGCCCAGCGCCAGCAGCAGCACCAGATTGAAAACCACAAAAAAGCGGGTGACATTGCCGGATGTCAGTGGAAACTTAAAGGGCAACATAGCGTGTCAGGCACCTGAAATCATCGCGCAACCAGTCGGGCACTGGCGGCCACAGCCAGCAGCAGCAGCGCGATGAGCAGAAAGGCACCGCTGAGGCTCAGCCATTGAGAAATAAATCCGATTAAGGCCGGACCTGAGAGAATACCCGCATATCCCAGCGTTGTCATGGCGGAAATCCCCAGATTCGAGGGCATATCCTGTTGATTCCCGACAGCATTGAATAACATCGGCACCGTATTGGATAAACCGAAGCCCACTAGCAGGAAAGCGAGCAGCGCCATCTGCGGCCAGGGCAGAAAAACCGCCAGCGCCAGGCCGGCCGATGCGGTCAGCGCGCCCGTCAGCATCACGGGAAAACGGCCGAAGCGGTGAATAATGCGGTCGCCGGTCAGGCGGCCGATGGTCATTGCCACCGAGAAGACCGCATAGCCGAGTCCGGCGTGCGCGGTGGACATGGCGGGACGCTGCAGCAGCAGCAGCGCGCCCCAGTCAAGCACGGCGCCTTCGGCGAGAAACAGAATAAAGCAGAGCAGGCCGAGAAAGGCGACGAAGCCGCGCGGCACCACCAGCCACGGCTGATCGGGCTGATGCAGGCGCTCGCGCATCAGCGTCGGCAGGCTGGCCGCCAGCAGCAGCGCCATCAGAAGCAGCACCAGCGCCACCGACGCCAGCGGCGACAGACCGGCGCCCAACAGCAGGCTGATCGCGCCCGCGCCCAGAATGCCGCCGAGGCTAAAGAAGCCATGGAAGCCGGACATCATCGGCTTGCCGGCCGCTTTTTCCACCTCGACCGCCTGCACGTTCATCGCCACGTCCAGCATGCCCAGCCCGGCGCCGAAAACTATCAGCGCCGCGGCCATCATCCACATGACCTCCACCGTCGCCAGCAGCGGCAGCATCGCCAGAATCACCAGCGTCGAACCGAACATGACCCGGCGGCAGCCGAAACGGCCTACCAGCGCGCCTGTCACCGGCATCGCCGCCAGCGAACCGATGCCGAGACAGAGCAGCAGCGCGCCCAGCGACGCGCCGTTCAGCGCCAGCCGCTCGCTGGCGAAGGGCACCAGCGGCGCCCAGGAGGACATGCCGAGACCGGCGATAAGAAAAACGAGGCGTGTTCCCAGACTGACTCGGCTGTGAAGTTTCCTGGCTGGGGCGGCGTCCATTGCGGTCATAGTGATATTCGTGAGTATTAAAGCGACGAAGTGTAGCATCAAAGCCGCAGCCGCATGCGCTGCCGGGAAGGGCAGAGTAGCGATAAAGCGGCGTGAAAGTCGGCATTTTAACGACTTTTACCCCGTCTCTGAACTTTTCCAGAACTTTCCTGGCACCTTTCCGAAAAAGCTGATGACTTGAGCGTCACTTTTCACCCTCGCAGGTTACGTTTTTAATCCGTCTGGCCAGGGATGACGTCGCCAGCCACTGACTCGGCGCTATCAGTAAGGCGATGATATTCTGAACGCTTTGTGGCGATATTTTCCGGCGCGCGGCAGTGCGTCTAAATAAGACGGGTAGCCTGTGAAAAGAGGCGCTTTATTACGGTGATAAATTAACATGGGAAATATTCAGAAGGTTAATTAGCCAGACGTGCGATTATTAGCAATAAATGCCGGTCGTCGGCAACGTTATTTTAGCGTCGTTAATTAAGTTTACTTTCGGGTAGATTAGAAGGGACAAATTCTGGGCAAAAAAATGCCGGACATACAGGTCCGGCGGGAAATTAGGGTAAACATCTCATTCGGGGTGAATGAAGGTAATAATGAAATAAATGATGATAGCGGGATCTATTGTATTCTCAGATGACGTATATGTTTTATCATTCAGTGCTCATATAACACCGTATGTAACAGCATGAAAGTAAAAGTATAAAAAACGGTTTGATATTTTGTGCGATAATTTTTATCGATACGTGCTGGTTATTAGTTCCGCAAAATTTACATATGGAAATAACTGTTTCGCATTATGAAACAGTTTTGGAAATTTCGTAGCATTTTCGTGATGGCTTATTGCTCTTTATAAAATAACAATGGCGTGCCGGCTGAATTTTTAAGCGTTCAGCTCGCAGTGGCAAAAATAAGGCATATAACAGAGGGCAATAAAATGAAACGTCGCGTTCTCTCCCTGATGATCCCTGCGCTGCTGGTCGCAGCGGGTTCTGCAAGCGCAGCGGAAATCTACAACAAAGACGGCAACAAATTAGACCTGTTCGGTAAAGTCGACGGTCTGCACTATTTCTCAGACAACGACGGTAATGACGGCGATCAGTCTTACCTGCGCTTCGGCTTCAAAGGCGAAACCCAGATTTCCGACCAGCTGACCGGTTACGGCCAGTGGGAATATCAGGCGGCGCTGAACACGTCGGAAGACGAAGGCACCGCTAACAGCTACACGCGCGTTGGCTTCGCCGGTATCAAATTCGGCGATGCGGGCTCGTTCGACTACGGCCGCAATTACGGCGTAGCATACGACATCGGCGCATGGACCGACGTCCTGCCGGAGTTCGGCGGCGACACCTACGGCGCGGATAACTTTATGTTCCAGCGCGGCAACGGCATGGCGACCTACCGCAACTCTAACTTCTTTGGCCTGGTAGACGGCTGGAACTTCGCCGTTCAGTATCAGGGTAAAAACGACAATCCGAGCCGTGAAACCACCGGCCGCGACGTGCTGGGCGAGAACGGCGACGGCTGGGGCCTGAGCACTACCTACGATCTCGGCTCTGGCCTGGGTATCGGCGCGGCGATGTTCTCGTCTGACCGTACCAACAATCAGAACGGCGGCGATCCGGCCATTCTGGGTCGCGGCGACAAAGCGGAAGTCTACACTGGCGGTCTGAAGTATGACGCCAACAATATCTACCTGGCGGCGATGTACAGCCGTTCCTATAACGCTAGCCGCTTCGGCTCTACTGACGACGACATCCACGGTTTCGCTGATAAAGCGGATAACTGGGAGCTGGTGGCGCAGTATCAGTTCGACTTCGGCCTGCGTCCCTCCCTGGCGTTCGTGACCTCACGTGGCACCGACATTCAGAACTGGGGCAAACAGAATCTGAAAAAATATGTTGATGTGGGCGCGACCTACTACTTCAACAAAAACATGTCCACCTACGTTGATTACCAGATCAACCTGATGGACGACAATGACTTCACCGACGCGGCCGGCATCAACACCGACGATACCGTGGCGCTGGGTCTGGTTTATCAGTTCTAAACCGGCCAGGAGCGTAGCCTGCGGGCTACGCTCCCGTTTGCAGAATCGCCGCCAGCGCGGCGGCTAAATCCTCGGTTACCGCTTCCGGCTCTTCTCCCCGCTGCGTCCGCACAATGGCGCCTTCCGCCAGCAACATAATCTGTCCGATTTTGCCGCGTTCACTTTGCGCCAGCCTGCGGGCGATGGCGTCTGCCATCTCTTGCTTATGTTGCCGGATCAGCGCGCTGATTTCAGGCAGGCTCTCGCCCAGCTCCGCGCTGGCGTTGATAAAGGCGCAGCCGCGGAAATCCGCTTCGCTAAACCAGCTTTTTAGCGCGGCGGGCAGGGCGTCCTGCAGAGAGGGCGTCTGCGCCAGCGCCTGCTGGAATCCCTGCATCCAGCGCTGATGCCGCTGCTCCAGCGCCGCTGCGATCAGCTGGTTTTTCGCCGGGAAGTGGCGGTAGAAGGTCACCTTGGTCACGCCCGCCTCTGCGATCACGCGATCGACGCCGGTGGCGCGAATGCCCTGCTGGTAGAAGAGCCGCTGCGCCGCAGTCAGGATGCGGTCGCGGGCGGCGGCGGCGGGATCGAAAACAAGCGGAGCGAGCATAATCAGTCCTCCCATTTTTTTAGTAGACAGAATTGTCTACATGCAGCAGAGTAAAGCAAGTAGACAAACCTGTCTACCTACTGACTTTAGCCGCAGGAGACGACAATGCTGCTTCCTCCCTTTAATGAACAGAGCGCAATCGAAAAAGTACGTATGGCGGAAGATGCCTGGAACAGCCGCGATCCGCAGCGGGTGTCGCAGGTTTATAGCCTGGAGACGCGCTGGCGCAACCGCAGCGAAAGCGTGCAGGGGCGTGACGCGGTGGTGGCGTTTCTCAGCCGCAAATGGATCCGAGAGCTGGATTACCGGCTGATCAAAGAGCTATGGGCGTGGCACGATGACCGGCTGGCGGTGCGCTTTGCCTATGAATGGCATGACGACAGCGGCAACTGGTTTCGCAGCTACGGCAATGAGAACTGGCGCTTCGGCGCTGACGGCCTGATGACTGAACGTTTCGCCTGCATCAACGACCTGCCGATAGCGGCCAGCGAACGACGTTTTCACTGGCCGCTCGGCAGACGCCCGGACGAGCATCCGGGTCTGAGCGAACTGGGGATGTAACTACGACTGCAGCGTCCGCCTGCGGCTGGCCGCAGGCGGCGTTTTTGGCTGCGGCGGGGCGCTGCCCTCAAATCCTACTCCCGCCAGGGTGAACGCGGAAAAACTCAGCCACTGCTGCCACTGACCGAGCGTTGATGACGATTTACGCATGCTGCACCTCCCGGAATTAAACCCGGTCTAAACAGTGCACTATTCATGCCAGCTCGATCGCTCTCACAGCCACGGATTTCCCGCCCGCTTTGCTACACTGCCGCAGCATTTTGGTGCACACCTGCTCAACGCTGGCGCGCCGCGCCCCAGTCAAGGCGCTTTTGACGCCGCTGTTGCAGCAGCTTAACAATACTGAAAATAAATAGTCCGCCTGCGAACGCGAGAATCAGATAGATCATTGGGGCCTCCTGTTATCAGCCGGTTCCCTGCCAGAGAGTGGGTCAGGCAGTGCGGGTTTACAAGCCGCTTTTGACTACTTTACTAACGGCTTATGCTTTGTTTCAGGCTGGAATATAGCGTTACAGATGAGGGAAGAATGCGATACTGGAATATTCTGCTAATGACAGCGGCAGTTTGCGCCCTGAGCGCCTGCGACAGCAAAACGCCGTCGCAGGCGATGGTGCTGGAAGGCAAAACCATGGGCACGGTATGGCGCGTGTCGCTGGCGGGCGTCGACGTCGCGCGCAAAGCGAAACTGCAGCAGGCGATCCAGCAGCAGCTTGATGCGGATGACCATACTCTGTCGACCTGGAAACCCGATTCCGTGCTGTCGCGCTTCAACCGCTATCAGGGCGACGCGCCGCAGCCGGTCAGCGCCGATATGGCGGATATCGTCACCGAGGCATTGCGTATCGGCGCGAAAACCGGCGGCGCGATGGATATCACCGTGGGGCCGCTGGTGAATCTCTGGGGCTTCGGCCCGGCGAAACAGCCTGCGCACAGCCCGACGGAGGCGGAGATCGCCGCCGCGAAAGGGCAAACCGGGCTACAGCACCTGCGCGTTATCGAGACGGTGGAAGGACAGTGGCTGCAGAAAGATCTGCCGGGACTCTATGTCGATCTCTCTACTATGGGCGAAGGCTACGCTACCGATCACCTGGCGCGCCTGATGGAGCGCGAAGGGATCAACAACTATCTGGTTTCGGTCGGCGGCGCGGTATTGAGCCGTGGAGAGAACGCGCAGGGCCAGCACTGGCGCGTGGCGATCCAGAAACCCACCGACAGCGTAAACGCCGTGCAGGCGCGGGTTGACTTGCAGGGGCACGGCATCAGCACATCCGGCAGCTATCGCAACTATTATGAACTGGATGGCAAACGTATTTCACACGTCATCGATCCGGCGACCGGCCGCCCCATTGAGCACAAGCTGGTTTCCGCCACGGTGATCGCCACCACGGCGCTGGAAGCTGACGGCTGGGATACTGGCCTGATGGTGCTGGGCAGTGAGAAGGCGAAGGCGCTGGCGCTGCAGCAGCAGCTGGCGGTCTACCTTATCAGTAAAGAGGGCGATAAATTCGTCAGCTGGATGTCGCCGCAGTTCGAAGCCTTTTTGATCGACGGCGAATAACAGCGCAAGGGGGAATGATGCTTGATCTGTTTAGTGAAGACGCGCCGTGGCAGGAGCCGCTGGCGGACGGCGCGACCATTTTGCGACGCCGTGCGCGCGACGACGCGCCGGCGCTGATAGAGGCGCTGCTGGCGGTGGCGCAGCAGAATCCGTTCCACCATCGCATCACGCCGGGCGGCCACCGCATGTCGGTGGCGATGACCAACTGCGGCGACTTCGGCTGGTCGAGCGACTCGCGCGGCTATCAGTACACCGAGCAGGACGCGGAAAATGGCCGCAAGTGGCCGCCGATGCCGCCGCTGTTCCGCCAGCTCGCGCTCGACTGCGCGCGCGAGGCGGGATTTCCGCAGTTCGCTCCCGACGCCTGCCTGATCAACCGCTACGAGCCTGGCGCAAAGCTGACGCTGCATCAGGATAAAGATGAGCGCGATCTGCGTCAGCCGATCGTGTCGGTGTCGCTGGGGCTGCCGGCGGTGTTTCAGTTCGGCGGCTTCGCGCGCGGCGACGCCACCCAGCGCGTGCTGCTGGAGCATGGCGACGTGGTGGTATGGGGCGGACCCTCGCGCCTGCGCTACCACGGCATTTTGCCGCTTAAGCCCGGCGATCATCCGCTGGCCGGCGCGTTCCGCTACAACCTGACCTTCCGCCGCGCCTTCTGAGCGCGGCGCGATTGCGAATAACTATTGCTATCATTACGCATCGCTTTAAACTGCTGGCTGCTTTCCTGACTGCTGGACTTTGTTATGGCGTTGCTCAAGGTTGTTTTCCGCCAGTTTCGCTGGCCTTTTATCGGCGTGATCCTGCTGACGCTGCTCAGCGCCGTGCTCGGCATCGCCATGATCGCCTATATCAACAGCGAAATGATCTCGGCCATCAATACTTCCTTCTCCGTTCTGCCTGGCTTTTTGCTGCAGCTAGTGCTGCTGATGGCGGTGACGCTCGCCGCCCAGCTGGCGCTGACGCTGCTGGGGCACCAGTTTGTCTGGCGGCTGCGCGGCGAATTTATCAAACGTATTCTGGATACCCGCGTCGAGCGGCTGGAGCAGATCGGCAACGCGCAGCTGCTGGCCGGGCTGACCAGCGATATTCGCGCCATCACCATCGCCTTCGTCCGCCTGCCGGAGCTGATTCAGGGCATTATCATCACGCTGGGATCGGCAATTTATCTCGCCTGGCTCTCGCCTAAAATGCTGATGGTCTCCAGCCTGTGGATGGCGGTCACGCTGGTGGGCGGCTGGCTGCTGGTGTCGCGCGTTTATCGCCATATGGCGAAACTGCGCGAGGTAGAAGATGATCTCTATCGCGATTTCCAGACGGTGACGGAAGGGCGCAAAGAGCTGCACCTGAACCGCGAGCGCGCCCAGCTGATCTACGAAACCGTTTATCAGGAAGATGCGAAAGCCTACCGCCACCATATCGTGCGCGCCGACACCTACCACCTTAGCGCGGTGAACTGGTCGAATATCATGACGCTCGGCGCTATCGGCATGGTGTTTTTTATGGCCAACAGCCTGGGATGGGCGAACACCGCGGTGGCGGCAACCTTCTCGCTGACGCTGCTGTTCCTGCGCACGCCGCTGCTGTCGGCAGTCGGCGCGCTGCCGACGCTGCTCAGCGCCCAGGTGGCGTTTCGCAAGCTTAACGCCTTCGATCTTGCGCCCCATCAGGAGGGCTTCCATACGCTGCCGCCGCTGGCGGAGTGGCACACGCTTGAGCTGCGCGACGTCTGCTTCCACTACGGAAAAAACGGTTTCGAGGTCGGCCCCATCAACCTGACGCTACGGCGCGGTGAGCTGGTGTTTTTGATTGGCGGCAACGGCAGCGGCAAGTCGACGCTGGCGATGCTGCTGACCGGCCTCTACCAGCCGCACAGCGGCACGCTGCTGCTGGACGGCGAGCCGATCGGCGCGCAAGAGCTGGATCGCTGGCGCAAGCACTTTTCCGCCGTGTTTACCGATGTGCACCTGTTCGATCGGCTAATCGGGCGCGAAGGCGCGCCCGCGAATCCTAAGCTGGTGCAGGCCTGGCTTGAGCGCCTGAAGATGCAGGATAAGCTGAAAATCGAAGGCAACAAAATACTCAACCTGCAGCTGTCGAAAGGGCAGAGCAAGCGGGTCGCGCTGCTGCTGGCGGCGGCGGAAGAGCGCGACGTGTTGCTGCTGGACGAGTGGGCGGCGGATCAGGATCCCCATTTCCGCCGCGTCTTCTATCGCGAACTGCTGCCCTGGCTGCAGGCGTCGGGCAAAACCGTGTTCGCCATCAGCCATGACGACCACTATTTTATGCATGCTGACCGTCTGCTGGAGATGCGCGAAGGCAAACTCAGCGAGCTGACCGGACGCGAGCGCGACATGGCGACGCTGGACGCGGTGCAGCGTACCAACCTCACTTATCAGCAGGAAGAAAAGGCTTAGCGGAAAGGGGACGACGCTGGTTTTTTATTACCTGCCGCAGGACAGGTCAGCAGCGTCAGCACCCGATCCGCCTCCAGCTGAAATTCCGCCTCCAGCCGCATACCGGCGGCAAACGCCGCGCTAAAGCTGTGGTTCAGCACGAGCACCGCTTTGCCTGCGGCGATATCCGCTTCCAGCAGACTGGCCTGAGGAAAATCCATCGGCTGATGCAGCTGCGGCCACAGCGCTTTATACAAACTCTCTTTCAGCGAAAACAGCAGGGTTGCGGCCTGTGAAAACGGCAGCGGCAGCGCGCGCAGCCGTACCTCTTCCTGGTCGCTCATCAGCAGCGCGGCGGTTTCCTCTGCAGTGCGCGGGCTCATCACGCTTTCAATATCGACGCCGATGCAGAGCGGCTGCCGGGTCACGGCCAGCGCCGCCGCGCCGTCGGTGTGCGACAGCGACGCCTGCACGCCGGGCGGCCAGATGGGCGACCGGTCGCTATGGTTTTGCAGCAGAAAGTCGGGGATGCCAATCCGGCCTGTCACCTCGCGCGCCAGCCAGCGGCTGGCCAGGTACTCGGCGCGGCGCTTTTTTACCGCATGCCGCAAAGCAGATGGAAGGGGCAGATTCCAGCGCGCGCTGAAGCTGTCGTCATAGAACGTCAGGTCGAAGCGCGCCTGCGCCAGCAGCACATCGTCATGGCGCAGATGCGCGCAGCGAATAAAGCCGCCTTCGGGAGGCGGCAGAGAAATAATGTGAGGATACATAAGGTTCCACGGCGGCGCGCAAAAGGGCATTAAAGCAGCCCGCCATGGTCGGGGCAACCGCTTAGTCGTTAGGCGGGATGGCAAAGCCCTTTACGGAAACCACGAAGTGATGGTGACCTTTAGTGATGCGCGCACCGCGATCGCACCAGCGCGAGGCCAGGCGAAAAAAATCGTCGCTGCCGATATTGTAAGCCAGTTCCACTTTGCTGACGCCTGAATGAAGCAGTTCTTCCGCATCCTGCAGGCTCTTCGCTTTGATAACCATAGTGATATCCATCCGAAATTCAGAGGGATTAAGATTAAGGAATTTTTATGACAGTTTTGTTTCACTAAGGTTAAAAAGCGCGGCGGCCTGCGATTTTTGTGAAGAAGATCAGGGTAGATTGCACAGAGTAAGCGGCTGAAGAGATAAGCGATATTTAATCTGGTGGGTAAATATCTGATACATCCCGCGTGGCTATAGTCAGTAAAAAGGCCGCCCGAGGCGGCCTTTGTGGGTTACTGCTTTTGATCCGGTTCAGGACGTTTGTCGCCTGACTCGGGCGCGTTGTTTGGATCGTCTTTTTCAATATAATGCATAAACTCTCCTCTTCGTTACCCACACAGAACTCAGTATAGACCATGTTTCTGCACGCAGAATGCGGAAGCCGCAGGAGGCGGAGCGTATGGGTCTGGGCGCAAGAGAGAAAAGGCTAACGGCAGGCATAAAAAAAGCAGCCTTAACAGGCTGCTTTAGTTGGGAATTTTGGTCGGCACGAGAGGATTTGAACCTCCGACCCCTGACACCCCATGACAGTGCGCTACCAGGCTGCGCTACGTGCCGAACAGTGGGGCTTAGTCTACTGTTTCTCTGGCGGAATGCAAGCAGCAGCCGTCTAACTGCCTCATAAATAATCAGTTAGCGATAAAACGCTTCTCTTCCGTCAGCACCTGCAGCAATAACGCCAGCTGCGGCTTATGATCTTTCAGGGCGTTGCCCCTGGCATCGTAAGCGCGATAGCTGCCGTTATTGTTGAGCACCAGCGTCACCTGCGGCGTCGTCACCACCAGACGATTATCTTCGCTGCTGGCGACCCAGTCATGTCGGCGCTGTGCGGCGAAGAGATCTTCACCTTGCGAATAGTTCACCGGGTTGGTGCGCACGTGCAGCAGGCGCTGCATCAGCGTCGCCATCACATCCTGATGATCGGTAAGGCGATCGATGGTCTGCGCAGGGGTGTCCGGCCAGTGGATCACCAGCGGAACCTGCAGGTTCGCACGGTTGCCCACGCTATCAAGATTGCCGTCCAGCGCAATACCCTGCTGCGCGGTGATCACCACCACGGTATTTTTCAGCAGATCGCGCTGCTCCAGCGTGGCGAGTACCGTATGAATTTGCTCATCGATGGCGGCAGCCTGACGCAGGTAGCTACGCTGACGCGTTTTCGCCGGGGCGCCGTTCAGATCGACGCCGTCCAGCGCCAGCCAGGAAAACCACGGATTGCCGTCGCCTTTCTGTCCGTTCAGCCAGTTCTGCCACTGGGTGACGGTGCTGCCGTTAGGCTGGCTGTCAGTAGCGGGCAGACTATAGTCCGTCAGCAGCGCCTGGCGATAGAGCGGCTGGTTGAAGCCTTCGGAGGAGAAAAGCCCGAACTGATAGCCCTGCGAACTTAATGCGCCGAGCAGGGCCGACGGCATCCGCGCCGACAGCACCCCGTCCATATAGCTGGCGGAAATACCGTAGAACAGGCCAAACAGTCCTTTTTCCGGCAGGTCGCCCGCGCTGAAGTGCTGGGTAAAGCGCAGGTTATCGCCAGCGAACTGATTAAGCTGCGGCAGCGCTTTCGCCATATCGCCGGCGTTAAGCGACTTCACGGTGATCACCAGCAGGTTATTGCGCGTGCCGCCGTCGCGGAAGGCGATATCGCTGAGCGGATACTGCACCGACACCGCTTCCGGATCGCCCTGCTGAATCAGGCGCTGCTGGTAAGCCTGCGCATCCAGCAGACCGTGGCGCTCCAGAAAGCGTCGTGCGGTCATTGGATAAGAGAGCGGCAAATTGGCGCGCTGCATGGTGATCGGACGATAGAAGTTGGCGTCGGCCCAGATATAGAGCAGATGGCTGGCGAAAAAGGCGGTGATAAACAGCGCCGCCAGCGGCTTGCCGAACGAGCGCCGGTTCAGGCTGCGCAGCTTCTGCCAGCTCCAGGTGGCGAACAGCATCTCCACGAGGAAAATCAGCGGCACGCTGATAAACATCAGCTGCCAGTCGCGCGCCATCTCGCTCTGGTCGGGGTTGATCACCAGCTCCCACACCACCGGATTAAGGTGAAGATGGAAGCGGTTGAACACCGCGCTGTCGACCATAATCAGCGTCAGCCCGACGGTGGCGATAATCGCCGACAGGACGCGCAGCAGCCGCTGCGACATCACCACGAAGGTGAGCGGGAATATCGCCAGCAGATAGACGGCGAACACAATAAAGCTGAAGTGGCCGATCCAGCTGCTGAAGGCGTAAATGCGCCCCGCGAGCGACGCGGGCCAGTCGGCGACCACCAGATAGCGGCTGCCTAATATCAACGCGAATAAAATATTAAACAGAGCAAACCAGTGCCCCCAGCTGATCATCTGGGAGACTTTTTCGCGGTAGCGCTGCCGGTTGGTTACCATATTATGCGATCAAATCAGCGATTAATGGGCGTTGTCGTCGCGTACGGAGGCCTGCAGGGCTTCCGCGAAAGAACGTGCCAGCGAACGGCGCTGCGCCGGCGCAACGTCGCTGTTGATCACGTTGGTCACCATATTCCCCAGCACCATCAGGGAAAGGTCGGTCGGCGCTTTGTCTTTCTGCAGCACCTGGGCCAGTTGCGCGAGGAGTTTTTCCACGCGTTCGTCGCTGTAACGGGATGATTGTGGCATATCGTCGACTAATCTCGTTTCAAAAGGCGGTATAGTACCGTAACGACAGGGTTTTTACCGCAATTTTATCGAAAGCGCATCGATCGGCTAAAGCATGGAGTTGAAAGCCGATGCGGGCGGTGTTTGAATACGCGCCTGAACTAAAAGGAGAGTCTACCATGAGTCTGGATATCGACCAGATTGCCCTGCATCAGCTGATCAAGCGCGACGAAAATCAGCTTGAGCTGGTACTGCGCGATACGCTGCTGCCCGCTAACGCCACCGTGGAAGCGATGGTAGAAGAGCTGCACCGCGTCTACAGCGCGAAAAACAAAGCCTACGGCCTGTTTAACGAAGAGAGCGAACTGGCGGAGGCGCTGCGCAACTGCCGCAAAGGCAATGACGACTTCCTGGCGTTCAGCCGCGCGGCGACCGGTCGCCTGCGCGACGAGCTGGCTAAATATCCTTTCGCCGAAGGCGGAGTAGTGCTGTTTGTGCACTATCGCTATCTGGCGGTAGAGTATTTGCTGATAGCGGTGCTCAACAGCCAGCGCAGCATGCGCGTCAACGAGCAGCTCGACATCAGCAGTACGCACTATCTCGACATTAACCATGCCGACATTGTGGCGCGCATCGATCTGACCGAATGGGAGCTGACGCCGGAATCCACCCGCTATCTGACCTTCCTGCGCGGACGGGTAGGGCGCAAGGTCGCCGATTTCTTTATGGATTTCCTCGGCGCCAGCGTCGGTCTGGATACCAAAGCGCAGAACCGCGGTCTGCTGCAGGCGGTGGACGACTACTGCGCGGAGTCGGAGCTGGATAAAAGCGAGCGGCAGAACTATCGCCAGCAGGTTTACAGCTACTGCAACGAACAGCTGCAGGCGGGCGAGGAGATTGCGCTGGAGGATCTGTCGAAGGAGTTGCCGCCGCTCGGCGAAAAATCCTTTCAGGCCTTTACCCAGGAGCAGGGCTACGAGCTGGAAGAGCATTTTCCGGCGGATCGCAGCACGCTGCGCCAGCTGACCAAATTCGCCGGCAGCGGCGGCGGTCTGACGCTCAATTTTGACGCCGGGCTGCTGGGCGAGCGCGTTTTCTGGGATCCGGCTACCGATACCTTGACGATCAAAGGCACGCCGCCGAACCTGCGCGATCAGCTGCAGCGCCGCACCAGCGGCAAGTAGGCCTTCAGCCAGCCAAAAAAAAACGCCGCATAAGCGGCGTTTTTTATGTCGATTCGCAGGCGATTACGCGCGTACGAAGTCGATGTGGTGCAGTTTTGGCTTGAACGGGTGACGCTGAACGGCCTGCACTTTAACGTTGGTTTCTTTACCGTCGACAACCAGAGTCAGCACGTCGGTGTAGAAGCCTGGTTTGGTCTGCAGGTTCATCACAGAGTCGTGATCCAGTTCGATAGAAACAGCGGCTTCGCTGCCACCATAGATGATGGCCGGGAATTTGTTCGCTGTGCGCAGGCGGCGGCTCGCACCCTTACCCTGCTCTTTACGTACTTCTGCGTTGATGGTCAACATGGTTATGTCTCTTCAATAATTCCTGCTACAGGCGACCCAGCAGCAGGCAGGTTGTTCAAAGGCGATTGCGAATGCAAAAGCGGGCGGCAGTATAGCGGTAATGGGCGGGGCGGGCAAATGATTCTGCCGCTTAGCGCAGCTCATTGGCGCGGCGGAAGCGGCCCTGATAGTCGAAAACTTTCTCGCGCACCTGCCAGAACTGTCCTTTCGCGCGCGCCACCACGAAATCGGGATGGCGCAGCAGCGGCTGCAGCGCCACCACGTCGGCGGCGGTCTGCCAGCCGAGCGGCACGCCCGGCGCGCGCTGATGCGGCCGCATAAAGAGCTGCTCGAACGCCTTGCGCTGCGCGGGCGTGCGCAGGCGGAAGCGCTCGTCGACGCTGGTGCCGTCCTCGTCGAAATAGGTCGCCTTCAGCCACTCGCCCTTGTCGTCGCGGCCGTGCGTCAGCGTCATGCCGCCGCAGCGCAGCACCAGCGCATCCTTGAGCTTTAGCGCCGCCTTCAGCATATCGTCGGGATCGACCAGGATTTTGTCGCACTGGTGACAGCGGCGCGCCGCGATATCGTTTTCCGCGCCGCAGTCGGGGCAGCTTTTAAAGCGAAAGCGAAAATCGCACTGCTCGCGGTGGCCTTCGTCATCTTCCAGCACCCCCTGACAGCGGCGGCCGAAATGCTCGATAATCATGCCGTCCGCCGTGGTTTTGCCCCAGAAGGTGTTGGCGAAGCCGCAGGCGGGACAGAACACCTGCACTGGCTCATTGTCGCTGGCGCCTTTCGGCGCGCCCACTTCCGGGGTAAACAGATCGTGCGGGTTACCGGCGTAGTCGAGGATCAGGCAGTCAGTTTTGCCGGGCGACAGGCGCAGCCCGCGTCCGACAATCTGCTGATAAAGGCTGACTGACTCGGTGGGACGCAAAATCGCGATCAGATCGACGTGCGGCGCATCGAAGCCGGTAGTCAGCACCGCGACGTTGACCAGAAACTTCAGCTGCTGCGCCTTAAAGGCGGCGATGGTGGCGTCGCGCTCTTTCGCTGGCGTCTCTGCCGAAATCAGCGCGCTGTTGGCGGGCAGCAGCGACAGGATCTCGCGTGCGTGCTCCACCGTCGAGGCAAACACCATCACGCCGCGCCGATCCTCGGCGAACTCCACGATCTGGCTGATGATATGCGGCGTAACGCGCTGCTGCTGCTTCAGCTCGCGGTTAAGATCCGCCTCGCTGAACAGGCCATTAGCCTGCGCCGTCAGGCGGCTGAAATCGTACTGCACTACCGGCATATCGAGCCGCTCAGGCTCCACCAGAAAGCCGTGCTTAATCATATAGCGCAGCGGCAGCTCGTAGATACAGTCGCGGAACAGCGCCTTTTCGTCGCCGCGCACCATGCCGTGATAGTGGAAATGATAGATCCAGCCTTTGCCGAGTCGAAACGGAGTCGCGGTCAGTCCCAGCAGGCGCAGTTGCGGGTTATGCTGACGCAGGTGGCTGAAGATCTGCTGATACTGGCTGTTGTCGTCATCGCTGATGCGGTGGCACTCGTCGACGATCACCAGCGAAAAGGCGCTGTCGAACTGCGCCAGATTGCGCGCCACCGACTGCACGCTGCCGAATACCACCTTACGCTGGCTCTCTTTGCGCTGCAGGCCGGCGGCGAAAATATCCGCTTCGAGCCCGTAAGCCTGATATTTGCCGTGGTTCTGCTCTACCAGTTCTTTGACATGCGCCAGTACCAGCACGCGCCCGCGCGCCAGCCGCGCCAGTTCGGCGATCACCAGGCTTTTGCCTGCGCCGGTGGGCAGCACGATCACCGCCGGTTCGGCGTGACGACGAAAATGGTTGAGGGTCGCGTTAACCGCGTCTTGCTGATAGGGACGTAGAGTAAAAGCCATGGCCGATCACTTTTGCGAAACTGAGCGAGATTATGCCATGAAAATGGATGAAACGCAGGAACGGCTCTGTGCGGCAGCGCTGGTTCAAGATATACTTCCCGCACTTTTTCAACGGGTAAAACCCCGTTTCAGTTTCCCTCCGCAGTACAGGCAAAGCGAATTCATGCGACTCGATAAATTCATCTCTCAGCAACTGGAAGTCAGCCGGGCTATCGCCGGCCGTGAAATCCGGGCGCAAAAAGTCACCGTTAACGGCGAAGTGGTGCGCGACACCGCCTTTAAAGTCCAGCCCGAGCATGAGGTGGAATATGACGGCAATCCGCTGCAGCTGCAGGTGGGCCCGCGCTACTTTATGCTGAACAAGCCGCAGGGCTATGTCTGCTCCACCGACGATCCCGATCACCCGACCATCCTCTACTTTATTGAAGAGCCGACCGCGTGGAAGCTGCACGCCGCGGGACGCCTCGATATCGACACCACCGGGCTGGTGCTGCTGACCGACGACGGACAGTGGTCGCACCGCATTACCTCGCCGCGCCACCACTGCGAGAAAACCTACCGCGTGACGCTGGAGCATCCCGTCGCCGCGGATGTGGCGCAGCAGTTTGCCGAGGGCATTCAGCTGCACGGCGAAAAATCGCTGACCCAGCCGGCGAAAATGGAAGAAATTACGCCGACCGAGGTGCTGCTGACCCTCAGCGAAGGGCGCTATCATCAGGTGAAGCGCATGTTTGCCGCGGTCGGCAACCGCGTGGTCGGGCTGCATCGCGAACGTATCGGCGGCATTGTGCTGGATGACGATCTTGAGCCGGGCGAATATCGTCCGCTGACGGAAGATGAAATTAACAGCGTCGGGCTGCCCGACGAGTTAAAACAGAAATAGCGGAGCGGCCGTGCGCAAGGATAAAAACTCAGCTGCGGGACTGGTGGTGATTCTGGGATTGCTGGCGATGCTGATGCCGCTTTCCATCGATATGTACCTGCCCGCGATGCCGCAGATCGCCCGCGAGTTCGGCGTGTCGGCAGGCAGCGTGCAGATGACGCTTAACCTCTATATCCTGGGGTTCGCCATCGGCCAGCTGGTCTACGGCCCGCTGGCGGACAGCTACGGCCGTAAGCCGGTGATCGTGCTCGGCACGCTGATTTTCGCCTGCGCGGCGGCCGCCTGCGCGCTGGCGCAGACCATCGACCAGCTGATTCTGATGCGCTTTCTGCACGGTCTTTCCGCGGCGGCGGCCAGCGTGGTGATCAACGCCCTGATGCGCGACAGCTACTCGAAAGAGGATTTCTCGCGCATGATGTCCTTTGTCATGCTGATCACCACCATCGCGCCGCTGCTGGCGCCGATCATCGGCGGCTGGCTGCTGCTGGCGTGGAACTGGCACGCCATTTTCTGGACGTTGTCGATCGCCGCGCTGATCACCACCGTGATGGTGATGACGCAGATCCGCGAGACGCTCAGGCCAGAGCAGCGCCAGCGTTTTCACCTGCGCACCATGCTGGGCAATTTCATTACGCTGTTCCGCCACAAGCGCGCCTTCAGCTATATGCTGGCGAGCGGCTTCTCGTTTGCCGGACTGTTTACCTTTCTCAACGCCGGTCCCTTCGTCTACATCGAGGTCAATCACGTTTCGCCGCAGAACTTCGGCTACTACTTCGCGCTGAACGTGGTGTTTCTGTTCGTGATGACGCTGATCAACAGCCGCGCGGTGCGCCGCTTTGGTCCGCTGGCGATGTTCCGCGCCGGGCTGATAATCCAGTTTGCGATGGGCATCTGGCTGCTGGCGGTGAGCGCGCTGCATATGGGCTTCATTCCGCTGGTGCTGGGCGTCGCGATGTTTATCGGCTGTGTGTCGGTGGTCTCTTCCAACGCCATGGCGGTGATCCTCGACGAATTTCCCCATATGGCGGGCACCGCATCGTCGCTGGCGGGCACGCTGCGGTTTGGCGTCGGCGGGCTGGTGGGCGCGCTGCTGTCGACGGCCAGCTTTAACAGCGCCTGGCCGATGGTGGGCACCATCGCGGCGTGCGCCACATGCTCGATGCTTTTCTTTTTGTACGCCTCGCGCCCGCGCGCGATCAGACACTAACCCGATCGTTCTTTCAGACAGCTGACAAAGCCAGCAAAGCAGGGCGGCATGGCCCGAAGAGCAAAGCGTCCCGCGCCATGGACAAAAGCGCAGCGTTGGCCGGTAACGGGCGCACCACAGAGATGAGGTGCGTATTTGCGCGGGCCGAGCGAGCATGGATGCCATGGACTTTGCGATCGGACCCTGTCACTCTGCGTTGATGCCGCTGCAAAATAATCCCTTTTCTCCGCTTCGTTTCCCTGTACCCAGCCTAATATGTTTCTTAGTTGTGAACATTAATGATTAAGAAAGTAACCAGAATGCGTCTAAACTGATTGTTAACTGTCGATGAACGCGGTACTAATAGGCCAAAATGCGAGCCGACTCGCAAAAAACAATCTTTCCCCACACCGTATGTTGGGAAACGAGAAAGCAAGCCTTGACGTCCGTTTCTGCCGTTTAGCAGCAACAGCAAGCGCCGTTCATCGTGACTGAAGTTAATCGCTCTGGGATATCAATTAACTATGCTGCAACTTTCCATCGTGCATCGTCTGCCGCAGCGCTATCGCTGGGCCAGCGAGCTACATAGCGCCATCGTGGCGGAAGAGGGCGTCGCCAATGAGCAGGATCTCATTGCGCTGCGCCTGATTAGCCACGACGGGCACCCCGGCTGGGAAATCATGCATCAGCTGCAGGACGCGCTGGCGTCGATTCAGGTCGAGTGCCGCGTGGCGGAGTGCGAAGGCTCGCCCTGCCTCTTTATCCTGCGCAGCGACGAAAGCGCCACCAGCTGCTGCCTGAAAAACCAGGGCGTGGCGATCGCGGAAACCTTCAACGGTCACTGAGCTGCGCCGAGGCCAGCAGCTCGCGCGTATAATCTGCTGCGGGCGCGGCGAACAGCTTCTCGCAGTCGCCATGCTCTACCACTTCGCCCTGGCGCAGCACCATCACCTGATGGCACAGCGAGCGCACCACCTGCAGATCGTGACTGATAAAGAGATAGGTCAGCTGGCGCTGCTGCTGCAGGCTGCGCAACAGCGTGAGGATCTGTTTTTGTACCGAGCGATCCAGCGACGAGGTCGGCTCATCCAGTATCAGCAATTGCGGCTCCAGCACCAGCGCGCGGGCGATGGCGATCCGCTGCCGCTGACCGCCGGAAAACTCCGCCGCATAGCGGTGACGACTCTCTGCCTCTAATCCCACTTCCTCCATCGCCGCGATAACGCGCGCCTGCTGCTCGGCAGCGCCGAGATCGGGCTGATGCACCGCCAGGCCCTCAGCGATAATCTGCTGCACCGTCATGCGCGGATTGAGCGAGGAGTTCGGATCCTGAAATACCACCTGAATGCGGCGGCGCAGCGGCAGCAGCGCCTTGCGTGACAGCGCATGCAGCGGCTGGCCGTCAAACCAGATTTCGCCCTGCGCGGCGAGCAGCCGCAGCAGCGCCAGTCCGGTGGTGCTTTTGCCGGAGCCGGATTCGCCTACCAGCCCCAGGCTCTCGCCGCGGCGCAGGGTAAAACTGAGGTTGCGGACGGCGACGTTTTCCGCCACCTGCCGCCTGAAAAGGCCGCGCCGCACCGGAAAACCGACGCGCAGGTTGCGCACCTGCAGCAGCGGCGCCGCGTCGTCGCGCAGCGGCACGGCGCGACCTTCCGGCTCCGCCGCCAGCAGCTGCCGCGTATAGGGATGCTGCGGCTGGCTGAAGAGCTGACCGCTGCTGCTCTGCTCGACGATTCTGCCCTGGCGCATCACGCTGACCCTGTCCGCCAGCTGGCGGACGATACCTAAATCATGGGTGATAAACAGCATGGCCATGTTGCGTTCGCGCTGCAGCTCGCGCAGCAGCCGCAGGATTTGCGCCTGAACGGTCACGTCAAGCGCGGTGGATGGCTCATCGGCAATCAGCAGCGCAGGCTCGGTCAGCAGCGCCATGGCGATCATCACGCGCTGGCGCTCCCCGCCGGAGAGCTGATGAGGGAAATCATTCAGCCGCGCGGCGGCGTTACGGATGCCGACCCGATCGAGCGCGCTGAGGATCTCCCCGCGCGCCGCCTCGCGCCGCATGCCGCGATGTAAAGAGAGCACTTCGTAAAGCTGCTTCTCGATGGTGTGCAGCGGGTTGAGAGAGACCATTGGCTCCTGAAAAATCATCGCCATCTGGTTGCCGCGCCGCGCGCGCAGCCGCCGCTCGCCAACGCGCAGCAGATCCTCGCCGTTAAACAGAATCTCGCCGGCGGGGTAGCTCGCCGGCGGCGTGGGCAGCAGCTGCATCGCCGCAAGCGCCGTCACGCTTTTGCCCGATCCCGACTCGCCGACCAGCGCCAGGGTTTCGCCCGCGTCGACGCTGAGGGAAACCTCCTCGACCACGTTGCGCGTCACGCCGCCGCGGGAAAAGGCGACGGAAAGATGATGAATGGCAAGCAGCGACATCGTCACACTCCTCTGGCCGGATCGAAGGCGTCGCGTACCGCTTCGCCGATAAATATCAGCAGCGACAGCAGGATCGCCAGCGTAAAGAAGCCTGCCAGGCCCAGCCACGGCGCCTGCAAATTATTTTTGCCCTGCAGCAGCAGCTCGCCGAGCGACGGCGATCCCACCGGCAGACCAAAGCCGAGAAAATCGAGCGAGGTCAGGGTGGCGATCGATCCGCACAGGATAAAGGGCAGAAAGGTGAGAGTGGCAACCATCGCATTGGGCAGCATATGCCGCAGCATAATGCGCCCGTCGCTAACGCCCAGCGCCCGCGCGGCGCGGATATAGTCGAAGTTACGCGTGCGCAGAAACTCGGCGCGCACCACGCTGACCAGCCCCATCCAGCCGAAAATTACCGTGACCAGCAGCAGCCACCAGAAGTTGGGCTGGATCACGCTGGAGAGCAGGATCAGTAAAAACAGTGCGGGCATGCCGGACCAGACCTCAATCACGCGCTGGCCGATTAGATCGACGCGGCCGCCGAAATAGCCCTGAACCGCGCCGACGATAATGCCGATGACGCTGGAAAACAGCGTCAGCAGGATGCCGAACAGCAGCGAAATGCGCGTGCCGTAGAGCAGGCGCGCCAGCACGTCGCCGCCGCTGGCGTCGGTGCCCAGCCAGTTCTGCGCCGAGGGGGGCGAAGGGAAGGGGGTCGAGGTGGCGAAGTTGATGGTGCTGTCGCTAAAGCGGACTGGCGCCCACAGCGCCCAGCCCTGCTGCTCTAGCCGTTTTTGCAGCCAGGGATCCTGATAGTCGGCGGCGGTGGGCAGCGCGCCGCCGAAATCGCTTTCGCTGTAGCTCACCAGCAGCGGCACGAACCAGCGCTGCTGATAGCGCACCAGCAGCGGCTTCTCGTTCGCCAGCAGATCGGCGCCGAGCGACAGCGCGAAGATAACCAGAAAGATCCACAGCGACCAGTAGCCGCGTCGGTTATGGCGGAAGCGCAGCCAGCGCTGCTGATTAACGGGAGACAAGCGCATCAGCGGCCCTCGAAATCGATACGGGGATCGACCAGCGTATAGGTCAGATCGCTGAGGATATTCATCAGCAGCCCGATCAGGGTGAAAATATAGAGCGTGCCGAACATCACCGGATAGTCGCGCTGGATAGTCGCGTCGTAGCCCAGCAGGCCCAGTCCGTTCAGCGAGAACATCACCTCGATCAGCACCGAGCTGGTAAAAAACATGCCGATAAAGGTGGCGGGAAAGCTGGCGATCACCAGCAGCATGGCGTTACGGAAAACGTGATGATACAGAATGCGCCGCTCGCTGACCCCTTTGGCGCGCGCCGTCACCACATACTGCTTGCGGATCTCATCCAGGAAGCTGTTTTTAGTCAGCATGGTCAGGGTGGCGAAACCGCCGATGACCGTCGCCAGCACTGGCAGGCTGATGTGCCACAGGTAGTCGCCGATCTTGCCGTACCAGGAGAGCGAGTCAAACTGCGGCGAGGTCAGGCCGCGCAGCGGAAACCAGTCGAAATAGCTGCCGCCGGCGAACAGCACGATCAGCATGATGCCGAACAGAAAGGCGGGCACCGAATAGCCGATGATGATAAAGGTGCTGCTCCAGACGTCGAAGGCGCTGCCGTTGCGCACCGCTTTTTTAATGCCCAGCGGAATCGACACCAGATAGATAATCAGCGTGCTCCATAGCCCCAGGCTGATGGAAACCGGCAGGCTCTCTTTAATTAGCTGCAGCACCGATGCGCTGCGGAACAGGCTGTCGCCGAAGTCGAAGCGCACATAGTTCCACAGCATCTCGACATAGCGCTGCCACATTGGCTTGTCGAAGCCGTAGCGCTTTTTGATTTCCGCGATCACTTCCGGGTCGAGCCCGCGCGCGCCGCGGTACTCGCTGTCGCCGGGGCCGACGCGGTTGAGGGCGCCGCGCGCGCCGCTTTCTCCGCCGCCCGGCAGGCCGGTGGTCTGGCCGAACTGAATGTTGGCCAGCGCCTGATCGACCGGACCGCCGGGCGCGATCTGCACGATAAAGAAGTTCAGCGTGATAATCGCCCACAGCGTGGGGATAATTAACAGCAGTCTGCGCAAGAAATAGGCGGCCAACTCAGGCTCCTCAGCGTCGTTCAGCCGGCAAATGCGCGGCTTTGTTCACGTCATACCACCAGCTTTCCAGCCCGCTGGCATAGGCGGGCTTGACGGCGGGATGGGAAAACTTATCCCAGTAGGCCATGCGATCTTCCGCGTTGTACCACATCGGAATCATATAGGCATTCCATAACAGGATGCGATCCAGCGCCTGGCCGAGCGGCAGCAGCGCCGCTTTATCGCCCTGATGCGCCACAATCGCTTTAACAAAGTGATCGACCAGCGGATCTTTTAGCCGCGCGCTGTTCCAGGAGGAGTCGATGTAGTCGGACTGCCAGCTGACCTGCAAATCGGAACTGGGGATGGGCATCGCCAGATAGACCCTGGCGGTCATATCGTAATCGCCTTCGCGCAGCCGGCGCAGATACTGGGAGGCGTCCACCACGCGCAGCGTCAGGCTGATACCGAGGCGCGACAGGCTATGCTGCAGCGGCAGCGCCCAGTCGTTGCTGGCGCCGCTGCGCAGCAGCAGCTCGATGCGCAGCGGCTGACCGGTCTGAACGTTCACCAGCTGCTGGTTTTTTACCTGCCAGCCCGCCTGCCGCAGCAAATCCAGCGCTTTCAGCAGGTTCGCGCGATCGTAGCCGCTGCCGTCGGTGCGCGGCGGCGCGTAGGGCGTGGTGAAGATCTCCGGCGGCAGTTGATCTTTAAACGGCGCCAGCAGCGCCTGCTGCGCGGCGTCCGGCAGGCCGTGCGCGGCGTATTCGGTATTCTGAAAATAGCTGCTGACCCGCTGATAGGCGCCGTAGAACAGCGCCTTATTCATCCACTCGAAGTCGAACGCCAGCGTCAGCGCCTGGCGCACCCGACGGTCGCGGAACGGCGCCTTTTCGTTGTTGATGGCCAGCCAGGTGGTATTGGTCGACGCCTGGTTAGGCGTGGTCTCTTTGATAATCTGCTGATTGTCGAAATTGCGGCCGCGATACTGGGTCGCCCACTTTTTGGCGGAGCCCTCCTCGCGCAGGTCGAACGCGCCCGCCTTAAAGGCTTCGAAGGCGACGTTATCGTCTAGGTAGTAGTCGTAACGCAGCGTATCGAAATTGAACCGACCGCGGTTTACCGGCAGATCCGCCGCCCAGTAATTTTTCACCCGGCTGTACTCGATATACTGACCCAGCTTATAGCGGCTGATGCGATAGGGGCCGCTTGAGAGCGGCGGGGCGCTCAGCGGCTCGTTAAATTTTTTATCCTGCCAGAAGCGCTGCGACAGCACCGGCAGCGTCAGCAGCCCCAGCATTAAATCCCGGTCTGGCTTCGGCAGATCGATGCGCACGCGCTGGCGATCCAGCGCCTTTACCGTCGTCCCGCGATAAATCACGCGAAACTGCGGCACGCCTTCATGCATAAACTTAGCGAAGGTAAAGGCGACGTCCGGTGCGGTGATGGGCGTGCCGTCGTGAAACCGCGCGCGCGGATTAAGGCGAATCTCCATCCAGCGGAAGTCGTCGGCATAGCGCGCCGACTCGGCGACAAGCGGATAGTAGCTGCCCGGCTCGTCGTCGGAAGAGGTAAACAGGCGATCGTAAAGCGTCTCGGTGCCTGCGCCGGGATTGCCGCGCGAGGCGTAACGGTTAAAGTTATCGTAAGTGCCTACTACTGCCTGAGTAAGCTGTCCGCCTTTTGGCGCGGCGGGATCCGCATAGTCAAAGTGGCTGAAACCGGGGGCGTATTTCGGTTCACCCAGCGTGGCGAAGGCGCGGCTTTCGCGCACGACTTCCGCGCGCAACGGCGCGCAAAGGGCCATTAACAGCAGCAGCGATATCAGGCGAAACAGCATAGGATTCAGGTTCTCCCGTGGTTATTCGCAGGCTAGCGTAGCAGCATCCGGGGCGGGGCGGCCAGCTATCCCGCCAGGGTCGCCAGGCTGCGGCTGCGGTAATAGTCGATTAGCCGGTCCGGCTTCAGCGGCCGGCTAAAAAGGTAGCCCTGCATATGGCTGACGCCGCGCTGCACCAGCCATGCCGCCTGCTCGCCGGTTTCCACGCCTTCGGCGACGGTTTTCAGGTTCAGCTTCTTCGCCAGATGGAGCACCGCGTCCAGCACCGGCGAGTTCAGGGTTTGCGTCCCGATGCTCTGCACGAAGCCGCGATCGATCTTGATATAGTCGAAGGGGTATTTTTCCAGATAGATCAGCGCGCTGTGGCCGGTACCGAAATCGTCTATCGCAATCTGAATATCGTTCTGATGCAGCCAGGCGAAAACCTCTCCGGCATTTTTATCGCGCACCATGGTGCGTTCGGTCACTTCAAACACGTAGCTGAAATGGTTATCCGGCATGGCGGCGATCCAGCGCTTAACGTCCTGTTGAAAACTCTCCGACGCCAGATGCAGCGGCGAAAGATTCAGGCTCATATGGGTACCGGCGGGAACGTAGGGATTGAGCCGGTGCGCATCGCGCGCCACCAGCTCGAACAGATGACGCGTCAGCGGAATAATCAGGTTCAGCGACTCGGCGTAGCTGATAAACATATCCGGCGGGATAAGGCCTTCGCTTGGGTGGTTCCAGCGCAGCAGCGCTTCCAGCCCGTAGGCGCGACCGCTGAGGGTGCTGATCAGCGGCTGATACTCGACGTGAAACTCGCCGCGTTTGATGCCGAGCAGGATCTCTTTGCCAGGACGCTGGTTCATCGACAGCAGCAGCCAGCAGCCGCCGCCTACCAGCAGCGACAGCAAAATGCCGCTCAGCACGATCATCTGAATATCGCGCATCGATACCGTATCGCCATAGAGAACAAACTGCAGCGGATAGCCGTCGAGCGCCAGCTGCATCAGCGGCTGCGGCGGCAGGTCGCTCTTCGCGATCGTAACAGGCTGCCAGCTGGCGAGCGCGCTGTTCTGCGCCACCAGCGCCATGCCGGAAATTTCAGGATGATAAGAGGCCAGCAGCTGATAGGGCGTCAGGTTAAGGTTGATGGTGGCGAGCACGCCGGACTGCACGCTTTGCGGATTGCGCAGCCAGAGAGCGAAGACCGGCTTGCCGGGCTGTAACGGCGTGCCGCTCAGCAGGCGAAGATCGCGATCGCGGCTGAGATCGGTCTGGTCGGAAATGGCGTTGAGCGGCAGGCGAAACGCGCCGGTCGCCGAGGAGCAAAAAGCGTAGCCTTCGCGCACCAGCAAAATCGCCCGCAGATCGCCGGCGAAGGCGGCGCGAGAGGTCAGTTCCTGGCTGATGGCGTGACAGTCGAAACGGCTAAAAGAGAGAAGGGGATTCAGGGTATGGGTGACTAATCTGTCCAGCGACTGCTGTAGCGCATCGCGGCTGTCGTGCAGCAGCTGTTGATGCTGTAGCTGCCGCTTATGCCAGATGAATGTCAGCAAAATCAGGGTAAACAGAATAAAGAACAGGCTACCGAAAATCGCGCTGCTCCAGGCGATGCGGCGAGGATAGGTGGCCTGGCGCATCAGCGCCCTGGACAATGGCATGAAGTGCTTTCCCCTTGTCTTATCTTTTATTATTGACTGTGCACGACTGCTCTCTGGCGAAGGCCATGAGAATATAACGAGAAGACAGGAAATGTCTCGTTATTCTTCTGATAAACAATCACTTTTACGTGATTACTATGCATTTATCCGGTGCAGGGGCGAAAAAAAACGCTGCCGAAGCAGCGTTCTGTTTTCTCTGGCTGAGAAACGATCGAAGGTCAGGAATCAGCTGGGATTGCGGCTTAATACCCGACGCCCTTCGCGGTAGCGTTTTTTCCAGTAGCTGTCGTTCAGACTGGAAATCATCACGCCGCTGCTGGTGGACGCGTGAACGAAATTATCGTTGCCGAGATAGATCCCTACATGACGACCGGTTGAGCCGGCGCGGAATAGCACCAGATCGCCGGGACGCAGTTTGCCGCGTGAAATTTCGCTGCCGGTGTCCTGCTGTTCAGAGGTTGAACGCGGCAGCTCTAAACCGAACTGGTCGCGAAAAGTGCGCTGAACGAAAGCGGAACAGTCGATGCCGCGTTTGGTGTCGCCGCCGAGACGGTAACGAACGCCTTTCCAGTCGGCGTATTGCTCCATGATGCGGGACTTAACATCCACGCTCCGCACCATCTCTTCGAATTCATCCTGAGACGCCTGAAGTAAAAAACCATTCTGGTTGTTAACTTCATGATTCTCGTTTTTTGCGTGTTGACCGGTACTGCTGCATGCCGAGAGGAGTGTTGCCAGCGCCACTGCAGGCACAATCCGCCAGATATATCTCAGTATTGGTTGAGACTTGACCATTGTTCGTATATTCCTTCGATGTCCTTACGACAGAATGTCGCCAGCCAGATGACAAAACGGATTGAGATTAATAAGCACTGCTCTCTAAGACAATTCCTTAATTACTAAAATGTGTTAACGAACACGTTTTTGTATAAAAAGGAGCCGAATTTTCTGCTGCCATACCCTCAACGCCTTGGAGGTTAACCGATTCCAGACGCCGTGGCGAGTGGTTTTACGCAATTTCTAATAGCTTTTTTTGATGTGAAATCAGTCTTTAACAGACTGGTTACTTTATCCGCAGTTTTTGAAAATTATCCTTAAAATAAGGACATCAAATGGGGTCAATTCTTCGGGTAGGGCGCTTTTTAAGAGCTTTAGCGCTGGACAGCGTGGGAGAAAGCGCCTTTATCAGCAGAAAACATCATAATATTTTCTATATATCGCTATATGGTTAGCTTGCTAATAATACTGGCGGGATTTTAATAAGCGCGGAGAGATAAGAATATGGCCATTCTTCACTCCGCGCTTATCAATAGATTTGAGATTTAATTACCTGCGGCTATTCAGGGCTTATATTTGCCGGGCAGTTTGCGGTAGAAGAAGCTGACAATCGCGTCGCTCAGCGGCGTCAACAGCACCCAGCTCAGTCCTACCAGCAGCACCGAAAGCGAGCCGACGGCGATATCGGTAAACCAGTGCGCGCCCGCCATCACGCGGGGCAGGGCGAAAATCACCACGATAGCCGCGCCGGTAAGAAAGGCGCGGAAGCCGAAATAGCGCCACATAAAACAAGCGAAAATCATCAGCATCATGCCGTGATCGCCAGGGAAGCTGTTGGACGAAGCGTCCTTGGCCGGAATGCCGGTCAGCTCGCTGACGCGATGGGCGTTTTCAAAAAACAGCGTCGGACTTTTATGCTGCACCGGCAGCAGGTGGCCGAGCTGGTTGAGAATAACCGCGCTGAGCAGCATGGTGACGCCGATCGCCAGCATACGGCGGCGGCCCGGCGGCGTTTCGCGGCGCCAGTAGAAGAGATAGAGCGCGCCCATCGCCAGCAGCGACACCAGATCGAAGCCGCGGAAATTAGTGATCGCCACCAGCAGGGCAAAGCCAGGATGATCGACCATCTGGTTATTAAAGCTGAAGAAGATCCCTTTATCGACGCCGGCCCAGAAACCGTGATCGGGCGGCAGATACCAGGAGAGAAACAGAACAACGCCAAGCGCGTTGAGCAGCAGTATTGTGACAAAACGAGTTGCGCGCATCGTATTCACTCAAATAAAAATTAACGGCAGAAACTAACCTGGCCAGTTTAAACGAAGCCTCAACAGCTGAGACTGCAAACGATTCCAGTCCACAGGTTGCGAGTGGATCAGTTCAATACGGCTGTCGGGCGCATCGGCGGTCAGGGTTTCGACCTGCACATCGCCGCTCTGACCATTGAGGCGCAGCGTGCCGTCCGGCGTGCGCAGCACTCCTTTAATGCGCTCGACCGGGACGAGACGCGCCCACGCCAGCAGCGCGGCGCCATCGAACCGCGTCGCGCTGTCAAAGATCCAGCCGCAGGCAACGTAGCCCTGGCCTTCAGTTAGCGCCCGGCGCCAGCGCGTCTCGCCATCGAGGCGCAGCGCGGCGAGGACGCTATCGCGTTGACGATGGGCATGATGATGCGCAGGCTGCGGCAGCGCTTGACGGTTCGTGCGCGGCAGATCGAGCAGCGCCGCGTCGACCGCGCCGAAGCGCGTTTCGATAAAAGCACGGCCGTTAAGCATCGCCTCCTGCCACTGCTGCAGGCGCTGGCGATCGTCTTCGTCCCAGCGGTCGCTTTTGTTGCCGATAATCGCATCCGCCGCCGCCAGCTGATCGCGAAAATTTTCATTGGTCGTCACCCGCGCATCGGCGAGCTGGCGGGCGTCGAGCAGCGTCAGCGTGGCGTTCAGCTGCAGAAGCGGCTGATAAACCGGCGCGCTCAGCATCTCCAGCAGCTGGCGCGGGTGCCCGAGACCGGTGGGTTCGATCAGCAGGCGATCCGGGCGGTGCTGCTTCAGCAGCATATTCAGCCCCACCTGCATCGGCAGGCCGTTGACACAGCACATGCAGCCGCCGGGGATCTCCTTTAACGCCGCGCCGCTGTCGCGCAGCAGCGCGCCGTCGATGCCGATTTCGCCGAACTCATTAACCAGAATCGCCCAGTTTTCCTGCGCCGGCTTGCGGGCCAGCAGATAACGCAGCAGGGTGGTTTTGCCGCTGCCGAGAAAGCCGGTAATAAGATTGACGCGCGTCATGTTCCTGCCTCCTTAAACGAGAATGGCCGCGAAAGCGGCCATAATGTTACTTTATAACATAAACTGCGTCTGTTAGTCAGCGCGGCTCATATAGCGGCGTTCAGCGATATGAATGCGGATGCGGTCGCCGTTGCTCAGGTATTCCGGCACCTGAATGCTCAGACCGGTGCTCATGCCGGCCGGTTTGGTGCGCGCGCTGGCAGACGCGCCTTTAATGCCAGGCGCGGTATCGACGATTTCCATATCCACGGTCTGCGGCAGCTCAAGCGCCAGCACCTGGCCGTCCATCGTCAGCACCTGAATGCCCGGAATGCCGCCTTCGGGAATAAACAGCAGCTCTTCTTCAATCTGATCTTTTTTGAACGAGTAGGGCGTGTAGTCCTCGTCATCCATAAAAACGTATTCGTCGCCGTCAATATAAGAAAAGGTGACGCTGCGGCGGCTGAGCTGAATGACGTCCAGAATATCGTCGCCTTTGAAACGCTCTTCCACCTTCAGCCCGGTACGGATATCTGTGAAGCGCATCTTATACAGCGTCACGGCGCCGCGCGCGCTCGGACTCTGAATATCGATATCTTTAACCATCAGCAGCTTGCCGTTCCAGCTCACCGCCATCCCTTTTTTGATCTCATTCGCTCTTGGCATTGCAACTCTCGCTTAAAGAAGGATTCCGATGCGCGCCACGTTACTCGCGCCGGGTTAAACAGGCAATATGGCGTCGGAAAAAATGCGCGCAATGACGCAGACGTGGCTTTCGCGCGCGCGGCCTGCTATTGTCGCGGCTCAATTCTCGCTGGAGCGCATCATGCAATGCCGTAGTCAGTGCGGCGCCTGCTGTACCGCGCCTTCGATCTCTTCGCCGATCCCCGGCATGCCTCAGGGCAAACCCGCCAATACCCCTTGCGTTCAGCTTGACGCCGACCTGCGCTGCAAACTGTTCGGCTCGCCGCTGCGGCCCGCCGTCTGCGCCGGTTTGCAGCCGTCGCGCGATATGTGCGGCGCCACGCGCCACGACGCGATGGTCTATCTGCTGCAGCTGGAAGCGGACACCGCGCCCTGACCGAGCTGAAGTTGCTGACGCGTGCGCCGACGCGCGAGCACACCGTTACAGCGCGCGTTCAGCTCCCTGAGGTTATTCTTACTCTCTCTGTTATGAAGTGTGCGTAACGTCAAAAATCTGCTACGCATTTTACGCATTTTCTTGCATGGCATGATGGGCTGTACCAGACTCCTTGAAACGTTTCAGCGCGGCAGAGACGCGCTTTGCGCCCCGTCGCCGCGCTTTTAACGGCCACCAGGCTGAAACGATTCAATTTCAGTAAGCGAGGAGAAATATGTTCCAGCTCGAATTGCAGGCCATCCACACCGGAGCCCGCGCACAAAATAAAGAAGAGGCGATCCGTCAGGTCGCGGCGGCGCTGACCGCAGCGGGCAACGTAGCGGAAGGCTATGTCAACGGCATGCTGGCGCGCGAGCAGCAGACCTCAACTTTTCTGGGCAACGGCATCGCCATTCCGCACGGCACCACCGATACGCGCGACCTGGTGCAGAAAACCGGCGTGCAGGTGTTTCAGTTTCCACAGGGCGTCGCCTGGGGCGAAGATCAGACCGCCTATGTGGCGATCGGCATCGCGGCGAAATCTGACGAACACCTGGCGCTGCTGCGTCAGCTGACGCACGTGCTGAGCGACGACAGCGTCGCCGAACAGCTCAAAACCGCCTCGGCGGAAGATCTGCGCGCGCTGCTGATGGGCGAAAAACAGGCGGCCGAATTCAGCTTCGATACCTCGCTGATTACCTTAGACGTCGCCGCCAGCGATCTGATTACGCTGCAGGCGCTGAACGCCGGCCGCCTGCAGGCCGCAGGCGCGGTAGACGCCAGCTTTGTCGCCGACGTAATGGCCGCGACGCCGCTGAGCCTGGGCCAGGGCATCTGGCTGAGCGACAGCAGCCGCGGCAACCTGCGCAGCGCGGTCGCGGTCAGCCGCGCCGCCGCGCCGGGCGAACATCAGGGCGAGAAAGTGGCGCTGATGGTCACGGTATCCGCCGTCGACGAGCGACCGCTGGAGGTGCTGAGCTATCTCAGCACGCTGCTGCAAAACGGCAAGGCGGATCGCCTGCTGAAAGCGGACGCGGCGGGCGTCTACGCGCTGCTCACCAGCGAAGTAGACGAGCAGGCCGAGGTGCTGAGCGCAGAGTTCACCATCCGCAACGAGCACGGGCTGCACGCGCGTCCCGGCACGGCGCTGGTCAGCGTGATCAAACAGTTCAATAGCGATATTACCGTTACCAACCTCGACGGCAGCGGCAAACCGGCTAACGGCCGCAGCCTGATGAAAGTGGTGGCGCTGGGCGTGAAGAAAGGCCATCGCCTGCGCTTTACCGCCAGCGGCGAAGATGCGCAGCAGGCGCTGAACGCCATTGAAGAGGCGATTAATTCCGGCCTGGGCGAGGGGGCAGCATGAGCAGACGCGTCGCAACTATTACGCTGAATCCCGCTTACGATCTGGTGGGCTTCGTCCCGGAGATCGAGCGCGGCGAGGTCAACCTGGTGAAAACCACCGGCCTGCATGCGGCCGGCAAAGGCATTAACGTGGCGAAGGTGCTGAAAGATCTCGGCATTGACGTCACGGTAGGCGGCTTCCTCGGCAAAGAGAATCAGGACGGCTTTCAGCAGCTGTTTAGCGAGCTGGGCATCGCCAACCGTTTTCAGGTGGTGCCAGGCCGCACGCGCATCAACGTCAAGCTCACCGAGCAAAATAACGACGTCACCGATCTTAACTTCTCCGGCTTTGACGTAAGCCAGCAGGACTGGGATCGCTTTACCAGCGATTCGCTGACCTGGCTCGGCCAGTTCGACATGGTGTGCGTCAGCGGCAGCCTGCCGTCAGGCGTACAGCCGGAAGCCTTTACCCGCTGGATGAGCGACCTGCGCACCCACTGCCCGTGCATTATTTTCGACAGCAGCCGCGAAGCGCTGGTGGCAGGCCTGAAAGCCGCGCCCTGGCTGGTGAAGCCTAACCGTCGCGAGCTGGAGATCTGGGCAGGGCGCAAACTGCCGACGCTGCAGGATGTGATTGGCGCGGCGCATGAGCTGCGCGAGCAGGGCATCGCCCACGTGGTGATTTCGCTGGGCGCGGAGGGCGCGCTCTGGGTCAACGCCTCAGGCGAATGGATCGCTAAACCGCCGGTGTGCGAAGTGGTCAGCACCGTGGGCGCGGGCGACTCAATGGTCGGCGGCCTGATTTACGGCCTGCTAATGCGCGAATCCAGCGAACACACGCTGCGTCTTGCGACGGCGGTGGCGGCCATGGCCGTCAGCCAGAGCAACGTCGGCGTTACCGATCGTACCCAGTTGGCCGCGATGATGGCGCGCGTCGACTTACAACCCGTTAACTGACAGCAGGAGAGCGATAATGAAAACGCTGCTGATAAAAGATCCTTCTATTGGTCAGGCCTCGGCCTGGATGGCGCAACAGCGTCTGACCGCCGCCGCCGCGCAGGCGGGTTTCTCCTTTACGGACAACCCGGCGGAAGCGGAGCTGGCGATCGTCCTCGGTCGCGAGCTGCCGAACGACGCCGCGCTGAACGGTAAATCCGTCTGGCTGGGCGATGCGCAGCAGGCGGTGCGCGCGCCTGAGCAGTTCCTTGCCCAGGCGAAAGCGGAAGCGAAACCCTGGCAGCCAGTGGCCGTCGCAACAGCTGCGGCGCCGACGGCTGTACAGCCGAATGCGCAGAAACGCATTGTCGCGGTCACCGCCTGTCCGACCGGCGTGGCGCATACCTTTATGGCCGCCGAAGCGATTCAGGCGGAAGCGACCAAACGCGGCTGGTGGGTGAAAGTGGAAACCCGCGGCTCCGTCGGCGCAGGCAATGCGATTACGCCGGAAGAAGTGGCGGCAGCCGATCTGGTGATCGTGGCGGCGGATATCGAAGTCGACCTGGCGAAGTTCGCCGGCAAGCCGATGTATCGCACCTCAACCGGTCTGGCGCTGAAGAAGACGGCGCAGGAGCTGGATAAGGCGGTGGCCGAAGCCAGACCTTACAAAGCTGCCGGCGCGCAGAGCGGCGAGCCGCAGGAAGAGAAAAAAGAGAAAGCGGGCGCTTACCGTCACCTGCTGACCGGCGTCTCCTATATGCTGCCGATGGTGGTAGCGGGCGGCCTGAGCATCGCGCTCTCCTTCGCCTTCGGCATTACCGCCTTTAAAGAGCCGGGCACGCTGGCGGCGGCGCTGATGCAGATCGGCGGCGGCAGCGCCTTTGCGCTGATGGTGCCGGTGCTGGCGGGCTTTATCGCGTTCTCCATTGCCGATCGTCCGGGCCTGACGCCGGGCCTGATTGGCGGCATGATCGCCACCAGCATTAACGCCGGCTTCCTCGGCGGCATTATCGCCGGTTTCATCGCCGGCTATGCGGCGAAGCTGATCAGCGGCAAGCTCAAGCTGCCGCAAAGTATGGAAGCGCTGAAGCCTATTTTGATTATCCCGCTGGTGGCCAGCCTGATTACCGGCCTGCTGATGATCTACGTGGTAGGCAAACCGGTCGCGGCGATCATGACCGGCCTGACCGCCTGGCTGGCGAACATGGGCACGGCGAACGCGGTGCTGCTGGGCGCGATTCTGGGCGGCATGATGTGTACCGATATGGGCGGTCCGGTGAATAAAGTGGCCTACGCCTTCGGCGTCGGCCTGCTGAGTTCGCAGACTTACGCGCCGATGGCGGCGATTATGGCGGCGGGCATGGTGCCGCCGCTGGCGATGGGCGTCGCGACCCTGGTGGCGCGCCGTAAGTTTAATAAAGGTCAGCAGGAGGGCGGTAAAGCGGCGCTGGTGCTGGGGCTCTGCTTTATCTCTGAGGGCGCGATTCCGTTTGCGGCACGCGATCCGATGCGCGTACTGCCGTGCTGTATCGTCGGCGGCGCACTGACCGGCGCTATCTCGATGTATATCGGCGCGAAGCTGATGGCGCCGCACGGCGGTCTGTTCGTGCTGCTTATTCCTGGCGCGATTACGCCGGTGCTGGGCTACCTGGTATCGATTATCGTCGGCACCGCGGTGGCGGGACTGGGTTACGCGATCCTGAAACGCCCGGAAGAGGAGCTGGCGAAAGCCTGATCCTTGCTGCGGGGCGTCTGCGGACTCCCTACAGCGGCTGAGTAGTTTATAAAGCCGGTGACAGGGACCGAAGAGCAAAGCGTCCCGCGACAAGGACAAAAACGCCGGGAGCGTTTTTGAACAACGCAGCGCGTTGGCCCGGTAACGGGCGCACCTCAGGGATGAGGTGCGTATTGTGCGGGCCGAGCTGGCAGGGATGCCGTTTTTTGCGTCTTTGCGATCGGGCCCTGTCACCTGCGATGAGCACAGCATTAACAACGATAAGGGAGCCATGTGGCTCCCTCTTTTAGTTTTTCTGCTCTGCCTTTAGCCAGGCGATCTCATCCTTCCAGATATCTGGATTAATGGTCTCCAGAATCAGCGGAATACCATCAAAGCGCGCATCCTTCATCAGCCAGCTAAACGGCGTTTTGCCGATATTGCCTTCGCCCAGGCTGTGATGACGGTCGACGCGGCTGCCGAAGGCGCTCTTGGCGTCGTTCAGGTGCATGCCGCGCAAATACTGGAAGCCGACGATGCGCTCGAACTCGGCGAAGGTCTCTTCGCACGCCGCTTCGGTTCGCAGATCGTAGCCGCCCGCGAAGGCATGACAGGTATCGATACAGACGCCGACGCGCGATTTATCCTCGACGTGCTCGATAATGGTCGCCAGATGTTCAAAGCGAAAGCCGAGGTTGCTGCCCTGGCCGGCGGTATTCTCGATCACCGCCACCACCTGCGAGGTCTTATCCAGCGCGAAATTCACCGACTCGGCGATGCGCTTCAGGCACGCCTCTTCGTCTATCTTGTTCAGATGACTGCCGGGATGGAAGTTAAGCAGCGTCAGACCCAGCTGCTCGGCGCGCTGCATCTCGTCGATAAAAGCGGCGCGCGACTTCTCCAGCGGCTCCGCTTCCGGATGGCCCAGGTTAATCAGAAAGCTGTCGTGCGGCAGGATCTGCTGCGGGCCAAAGTGATATTTTTCGCAGGCGGCCTTAAAGGCGTCGATGGTCTCCGCCGAAAGCGGGGCCGCCTTCCACTGCCGCTGATTCTTGGTAAACAGGGCAAACGCGGTGGCTTCCAGTTCATGGGCACGAATCACTGCCTGCTCTACGCCGCCAGACGCGCTGACGTGTGCGCCGATATATTTCATGCCGCTTCTCCAGAAAAGGCTGACTAAAAGAAGCCCGCATCATACCCGATGCATCTACTGCAAGAAATGCTGCACCAGCAGATTGATGGCGCCGCCGCCGACGATCAGCCAGACAAAAACCATCAGCCCCAACAGCAGCGGTTTCACGCCTGCCTGACGCAGCGCGCCGAAGCGCGTGGTGAGGCCGAGCGCCGCCATCGCCATTGCCAGCAGCAGGTTGGCGGCCTGATTAATATCGGCGACCCAGGCGGCCGGCAGCAGATGCAGCGAGTTGAACAGCGCCACGCCGATAAAACCGAGCGCGAACCAGGGAAACGCGATGCCCTGGCGCGGCGATTGCTGCGGCGCGCGGCGCAGCCAGCCGCTCAGGCAGAGCAGAAACGGCGCCAGCATCATGACGCGCAGCATTTTCGCGATCACCGCGCTGTTCTCCGCCTCCGGGCCGATTGCATGACCGGCCGCCACCACCTGCGCCACCTCATGGATGGTCGAGCCGGTAAAGATGCCGAACTGCGCAACGCTCAGCTGAGGGAAAGAGTGTTGCGCCACCAGCCAGAGCGGGGGATAGATCAGGATCGCGAGGGTGCCATACAGCACCACGGTCGCCACCGCCACCGCCACTTTCGTCGGCGACGCTTTCACCACCGGCTCGGTGGCGAGCACCGCTGCCGCGCCGCAGATGCTGCTGCCCGCGCCGATCAGCCAGACCGTTTCGCGGTCAAGCTTCAGCAGCTTTACGCCCAGCAGACAGGTAATAAAGAAGGTTGAGCTCAGCGTCAGCACGTCGATCAGCACGCCGCTCGCGCCGACGTCGGCGATCTGCTGCAGCGTAATGCGAAAACCGAACAGAATAACGCCGAGGCGCAACAGCTTCTGCTTCGCCAGTAGCACGCCCGCGTCGCAGTGCGGGGCGAGAGAAGGGTAAAGCGTGTTGCCGACCAGAATGCCGAGCATAATCGCCAGCGTCAGCGCGCCGAGGCCCAGACCGGCGATCTCCGGGCGCTGCGCCAGCCAGGCCGCACCGCCGGCAATCGCAGCGGTCAGCAGCAGGCCGGGAAAACGGTGTTGAATAAAAAAGGGAAGTCGGGGAAAAGTCAGCTCTGCCATAATCTGCTCCTTGTGTCAGGCAAAGCATGCGTCGCGCTGGCTTAAAAGTGAAATTGATAATATATTTATAATTAACCAGATAAAACGATAAGGCCGAAAGATGTTATTTGGACGTTTGCGCCGCTGGGCCGCCCTGATTAAAAAAGATGTGCTGACGCTGTGGTTCGCCTGTCGCGACCCGCGCACCCCATGGTGGTTCAAGCTGCTGGCGTTTGGGCTGGTGGCCTATGCGCTCAGCCCCATCGATCTGATCCCCGATTTCATCCCCATCGTCGGCCTGCTCGACGATGCGATTATCATTCCGCTCGGCGTGCTGATCCTGCTGCGTCTGCTGCCGCGCGACGTCCGTATCGGCAGCGCGGAGCGCGCCGAAGTGCAGCGCGCGCGTGGCAAAAAAGTGGTCAGCGGCTTCGGCCTGTTTCTGATGGTGCTGATCTGGCTGGGAGTGCTGTACTACCTTGTCCAGCGCTACGCGATGTAAGGAAAATCCATGCATATCACGCTGCGACAGATCGAAGTCTTTACCGAAGTGCTGAAAAGCGGCTCGACCACACAGGCCTCGCAGGTGCTGGCGCTCTCGCAGTCGGCGGTGAGTGCGGCGCTGGCGGATCTGGAAGGCCAGCTTGGCGTGCAGCTATTCGATCGCGTCGGCAAGCGGCTGGTGCTCAACGAACACGGCCGTTTGCTTTATCCGCGCGCCATTGGTCTGCTGGAGCAGGCGGGCGAAATCGAACAGCTGTTCAAAGAGGACAACGGCGCGATCCGCATCTACGCCAGCAGCACCATCGGCAATTACCTGCTGCCGGGCATGATAGCCGCCTATCGCCGCGACTTTCCCGGCCTGCCGCTGGAGCTGAGCGTCGGCAACAGCCAGGATGTGATCAACGCGGTGGCCGATTTTCGCGTCGACGTCGGCCTGATCGAAGGGCCGTGCCATATGACCGAGCTGGTAAGCGATGCCTGGCTGGAGGATGAGCTGGTGGTCTTCGCCGCGCCCGATGCGGAGATCCTGCGCCAGCCGGTGACGCTGGAAAGCCTCGGGAACGCGCCCTGGATCCTGCGCGAGCACGGCTCCGGCACGCGCGAAATCGTCGACTATCTGCTGCTCTCGCACCTGCCCGCGTTTCAACTGGGCATGGAGCTGGGCAATTCCGAGGCGATCAAGCATGCGGTGCGGCACAATATGGGCATCAGCTGCCTGTCGCGGCGCGTGATCGCCGATCTGCTGGAGGCGGGCACCTTAGTGGAGCTGACGATTCCGCTGCCGCGGCTGACGCGTACCCTGTACCGCATCCATCATCGTCAGAAGCACCTTTCCAGAGCGCTTGACCGCTTTCTCTCCTACTGCCGCGAGTAGCCGCAAGAGGTTTTTGCTTATAATTCAGCGGCGATCATGAAGGTAACTAATAACACGGCGTCAATGCTATACAGAGCAGGGTGAATTGCTACAATCGCGCCTCATTTTTAGCGAGCCTAGTGTTTACACATGCATAACGACACAAATACAACACAACAACCTGCGTTACGACGCGAGTTAAAGGCGCGTCACCTGACGATGATCGCCATCGGCGGATCGATCGGCACCGGCCTGTTCGTGGCCTCCGGCGCTACCATCTCCCAGGCGGGGCCGGGCGGCGCGCTGCTTTCCTACGCGCTGATTGGCCTGATGGTCTACTTTCTGATGACCAGCCTCGGCGAGCTGGCAGCCTTTATGCCGGTTTCCGGCTCCTTCGCCACCTACGGCGCAAAGTATGTGGAAGAGGGTTTTGGTTTCGCCCTCGGCTGGAACTACTGGTACAACTGGGCGGTGACCATCGCCGTGGATCTCGTCGCCTCGCAGCTGGTGATGAACTACTGGTTTCCCGATACGCCGGGCTGGATCTGGAGCGCGCTGTTCCTCTGCCTGATGTTCCTGCTTAACGTTATTTCGGTCAAAGGCTTTGGCGAAGCGGAGTACTGGTTCTCGCTGATCAAGGTGGCGACCGTGATTATCTTTATCGTGGTCGGCGTACTGATGATCGTGGGCATCCTGCGCGGCGGCGAGCACGCTGGCTGGCATAACTGGCAGGTCGGCGACGCGCCGTTCGCCGGCGGATTCGCCGCGATGATCGGCGTGGCGATGATTGTCGGCTTCTCTTTCCAGGGCACCGAACTGATCGGCATCGCGGCGGGCGAATCAGAAGATCCGGCGAAAAACATTCCGCGCGCCGTGCGCCAGGTGTTCTGGCGTATTCTGCTGTTTTATATCTTCGCGATTCTGATTATCAGCCTGATCCTGTCTTACACCGATCCGCAGCTGCTGCACAACGACGTCACCGACATCAGCGTCAGCCCCTTTACGCTGGTGTTCCAGAACGCGGGACTGCTCTCGGCGGCGGCGGTGATGAACGCGGTGATCCTGACGTCGGTGTTGTCGGCGGGCAACTCCGGCATGTACGCCTCGACGCGCATGCTCTATAACCTGGCAAGCGAAGGCAAAGCGCCGCGCATTTTCGCCCGGCTGTCGAAAGGCGGCGTGCCGCGCAACGCGCTGCTGGCGACCACCGTCGTAGCCGGCCTCTGCTTCCTGACCTCGAAGTTCGGCAATCAGGAAGTTTATCTCTGGCTGCTCAATACCTCGGGCATGACCGGTTTTATCGCCTGGCTGGGTATCGCCATCAGCCACTATCGCTTCCGTCGCGGCTATATCAAGCAGGGCCATAGTCTGGATGACCTGCCGTACCGCTCGGGCTTTTTCCCGCTCGGCCCGATTTTCGCCTTCGTGCTCTGTCTGATCATCACCCTGGGCCAGAACTACCAGGCGTTCCTCAACGACAGCATCGACTGGTACGGCGTCGCCGCTACCTATATCGGCCTGCCGCTGTTTTTGCTGATCTGGATGGGCTATAAGCTGACGCGCGGCACCCGCTTCGTGAAGTACAGCGAGATGGAATTCCCGACGCATAAAGAGTGAGGTTAACCTTCACCATCACAGTAAGCGCGGCCTGGCCGCGCTTTTTTCGTTAAGGTGCCGTTTTGTTTAGGTTGAAGAATTGATAATTATTATCATCTGCTCTATTGTGGCAGCGTTTTCGACCGAACCTTTAAAACAGGCTTTTTATGACGGACTCAACTCTGCCCGCGCAGGGCGCTATGGGCCGCTATCATCAGGTATTGCGCCGCCGCATGCTGATGATCGCCGTGCTGGTGCTGGCGATTATCGCCTCGCTGGTGCTGGACTTTACCCTTGGCCCGGCCGGCCTCTCGTTGCCGACTCTCTGGCAATCGCTGCTCCATCCCGCCACGGTTGACGCCGGCACGCGCGTCATCGTCTGGGATATTCGTTTGCCCTACGCGCTGATGGCGGTCGTGGTCGGCTTTTGCCTCGGACTGGCGGGCGCCGAGATGCAAACCATCCTCAATAACCCGCTGGCCAGTCCCTTTACCCTCGGCGTCTCTTCGGCGGCGGCGTTCGGCGCGGCGCTGGCGATTATTCTCGGCATCGGCATTCCCGGCGTGCCGGATCAGTGGCTGATCTCCGCCAACGCCTTTGTGTTCGCGCTGTTCGCCGCGCTGATGCTCGACGGCGTCACGCGCTGGACGCGGGTCTCCACCTCGGGCGTGGTGCTGTTCGGCATCGCGCTGGTGTTCACCTTTAACGCGCTGGTGTCGATGATGCAGTTTATCGCCAGCGAAGATACCCTGCAGGGGCTGGTGTTCTGGACCATGGGCAGCCTGGCGCGCGCCTCCTGGGAGAAGCTCGGCGTGCTGAGCGCGGCCTTCGCGCTGCTGCTGCCGTTCTCGCTGCTCAGCAGCTGGAAGCTGACCGCGCTGCGCCTCGGCGAAGATCGCGCCGTCAGCTTCGGCATCGACGTGCGCCGCCTGCGCCTGGCGACGCTGCTGCGCATCAGTATTCTCTCCGCGCTGGCGGTCGCCTTTGTCGGGCCGATCGGCTTTATCGGGCTGGTAGCGCCGCATATCGCCCGCATGATCTTCGGCGAAGATCACCGCTACTATCTGCCCGCCAGCGCCCTGACCGGCGCCCTGGTGCTCTCGATGGCGTCGGTCGCCTCCAAGAACCTTATTCCCGGCGTGATTATTCCGGTTGGCATCGTCACCTCGCTGGTCGGCGTACCGTTCTTCCTGAGCATTATTCTGCGCCATCGGGGGAATGTATGACTCAGGGTCTGACGTTAAAACATTTCACCGCGGGCTATCCCAAACGCAAGGTCATTGAGGATCTCAGCGTGGGGCTGCTGCCGCGCGGCCAGATCACCGTGCTGCTGGGGCCAAACGGCTGCGGCAAGTCGACGCTGCTGCGCGCGCTGGCCGGGCTGAACAAAGGGCAGGGCGAGCTGTGGCTGAACGGCGAAGAGCTGATGCAGCAGCCGTTCGCGCGCCGCGCCCAGCGCGTGGTCTATCTGCCGCAGTCGCTGCCGGCGGGCGTGCATCTGCACGTGCTGGAGTCGATTATCGTGGCGCAGCGCGCCTCGGGCGGTTTGCATAACGCCGCCAGCGAAGCGGAAGTCATGTATCTGCTGGAGCAGCTCGGCATTTCGCATCTGGCGATGCGCTATCTCGATCAGCTTTCAGGCGGGCAGAAACAGCTGGTCGGTCTGGCGCAGTCGCTGATCCGTCGCCCGGAGCTGCTGCTGCTGGATGAGCCGCTGAGCGCGCTGGACCTGAACTATCAGTTTCACGTGATGGATCTGGTGCGGCGCGAAACCGCCCAGCGCAATATCGTTACCGTGGTGGTGGTGCACGATATCAATATCGCCTTACGGCATGCGCACCATGCGCTGATGCTGAAAGAAGGTGCATTGATAGCGGACGGCGTGCCGGAGCAGGTGATTACGCCGGAGACGCTGGCGCAGGTGTACGGCGTGAAAGGGCGTATCGAACACTGTTCGCAGGGAATGCCGCAGGTGATGATCGACGGGCTGGTCGGCGCGGAACTGGTTTAAGAAAAAGGGCCGCATCGCGGCCCTGAACGACCTACACCAGCAAGTGCTGCGCATGGAAGCGCAGATGATCCTCGACGAAGGTCGCAATAAAGTAGTAGCTGTGGTCATAGCCCGGCTGCACGCGCAGCGTCAGCGGAAACCCAACCTCTTTCGCCACCACATCCAGCCGCTCCGGCTGCAGCTGATCCGCCAGGAACTGATCGCTGTCGCCCTGATCGATCAGGATCGGCAAGCGCGACTGCACCTCGCGCATCAGCGCGCAGCTGTCGTATTCGCGCCAGGCTGCGCGATCCTCGCCCAGATAGGTGCTGAACGCTTTCTGCCCCCAGGGCACCTCGCCCGGATTGACGATAGGCGCAAAGGCCGACGCCGACGCAAAGCGGTTGCCGAGACGCAGCGCCAGCATCAGCGCGCCGTGGCCGCCCATCGAATGCCCCATAATCGACTGCCGCTCGCTGATGTTGAAGTTGTCGGCGACCAGCGCCGGCAGCTCCTGACTCAGGTAGTCGAACATGCGAAAGTGCGCCGACCAGGGCGCCTGGGTCGCGTTAAGGTAAAACCCCGCGCCCTGGCCGAGATCGTACGCCTCGTCGTTGGCGACCGCCTCGCCGCGCGGGCTGGTGTCCGGCATAATCAGCACCAGGCCCAGCTCCGCCGCGACGCGCTGCGCGCCGGCTTTGGTGCTGAAGTTCTCATCCGTGCAGGTCAGGCCTGCCAGAAACCACACCGCAGGCGGCGGCGTGTCGCCTTTCGGACTGGGCAAAAAAATGCTGAAGGTCATCGGGCAGTTAAGCGCGACTGACTGATGCCGCCAGCGTTGCTGCCAGCCGCCGAACATCCGGTGTTCTTCCAGCAGTTCCAGCGTGGATGCCATATCGCCTCCCGATTACTTGTTAAAGTGCACCACCGAACGGATCGATTTCCCTTCATGCATCAGATCGAAGGCGTCGTTGATCTCTTCCAGCGGCATGGTGTGGGTAATAAAGTCGTTCAGGGCGAATTTGCCGTCCAGATAATCCTGTACGATACCCGGCAGCTGCGAGCGGCCCTTCACGCCGCCGAAGGCGGAACCGCGCCAGACGCGACCGGTCACCAGCTGGAACGGACGGGTTGAGATCTCTTCGCCCGCGCCAGCCACGCCGATAATCACCGATTCGCCCCAGCCTTTATGACAGCATTCCAGCGCGGAACGCATCACGTTGACGTTGCCGATGCACTCAAAGGAGAAATCGACGCCGCCGTCGGTCATCTCGACGATGACTTCCTGAATCGGCTTCTCATGATCTTTCGGGTTCACCAGGTCGGTAGCGCCCAGCTTGCGCGCCAGGTCGAATTTGCTGGTGTTGATGTCGATAGCGATGATGCGTCCCGCTTTTGCCATCTTCGCGCCGATAATCGCCGACAGGCCGATGCCGCCGAGGCCGAAAATCGCCACGGTATCGCCTTCTTTCACTTTGGCGGTATTCATTACCGCGCCCATGCCGGTGGTCACGCCGCAGCCCAGCAGACAAACTTCTTCCAGCGGCGCCTCTTTGCTGATTTTCGCCAGCGAAATTTCCGGCACCACGGTGTACTCGGAGAAGGTTGAGGTGCCCATGTAATGGAAAATCGGCTTGCCGTCTTTAAAGAAACGCGTGGTGCCATCTGGCATCAGGCCTTTGCCTTGGGTGGCGCGGATCGCCTGGCAGAGATTGGTTTTGCCCGACAGGCAGAATTTGCACTTGCCGCACTCCGGGGTGTAGAGCGGGATCACGTGATCGCCGACTTCAACGCTGGTCACGCCTTCGCCGACCGCTTCTACCACGCCGCCGCCTTCATGACCGAGGATGGCCGGGAATACGCCTTCCGGATCTTTGCCGGACAGGGTATAGGCATCGGTATGGCATACGCCGGTAGCAACGATGCGCACCAGCACTTCGCCTTTCTGCGGCGGCATCAAATCCACTTCTTCGATTTTCAGCGGTTCGCCAGCAGCCCAGGCAACGGCGGCGCGGGTTTTAATCATGTTCATGCAATCCCTCTTGCGGTCAGATAGGGACGCGCCGGTCTGGACGCGTCCGTGAGTCGTGATATCAATAAAAATAGCGCGTAATCGGCAATTACTCTGCCAGCTGCAGCGGATGCAGCAGCTGGTCGTCCTGCGGCCGGTCGTCGAACATATCAATAATCAAATATTTCAGCGCTTCGACGTTGGGGGTAAAGGCGTCGCGACGCCACATTAGCCAGGTGGCGGTATCGCGATACGCCGCCGGCAGCTGATGCGCCTGCACGCGGGCGCGCTCAGGCATCTGCTTCAGCACCGATTCGGGGATCATCGCCACGCCTGCGCCGCCCGCCACGCAGGCCATCATCGCGTGGTAGGACTGGATCTCCATTACGCTGCCAGGGGCGACGCCGCTGTCGCGATACCAGGCTTCCAGCTTCACGCGATAGGAGCAGCTGTTGCGAAACGCGAACAGGGTGTCGTTTTGCGCGTCGCGCGCGCTCTCCACCGGCGCATGATCCAGGCTGGTGATCAGCGTCAGGGTTTCGCGAAAGGCGATGCAGCCGTTGAGATCGTCATAAGGTGCCGGACCGTCAACCAGCGCGGCGGCCAGCGTGCCTTCACGCACCTTGTCGATAATCTCGCCGGAGGTGCTGGTGATCAGCGACAGCGCTACCTTCGGGAAGCGCTGATGATAGGCCGCCAGCAGGCCGGGCAGACGCGTCGCCGCGGTGCTCTCCATCGAGCCGAGCGCGAAGTTGCCGGCCGGTTCGCCCGCGCGCGCCATGCTCAGCGCCTCGTCACTCAGCGCCAGGATGCGCTGCGCATAGTTAAGGAAGTTGTGGCCCATCGGCGACAGACGAATGCGCTGTTTCTCGCGTATAAACAGATCGACGCCCATCTCCTCTTCCAGCTGGCGCAGCCGCGTGGTGAGGTTGGATGGGACGCGATGGAGTTGTTCCGCGGCACGCGCCAGCGAACCGGTTTCGGCCACGGAACAGAACATGCGTAGCTGGACAAGATCCATATATTCTCTTCCCGTAAACAACTTGATGTGAATTATTCAGTTTTCGTGAGTTTAATAAGCTGGCATGTTATAAGCAAGCACTAATAAAACCCAGGAGTAGGGATATGGCTTTTCGCGTGGCGCTCAGCGCCTTTCTGGCGCTGGTGGTGGTGATGGGCATCGGACGTTTCGCCTTTACGCCGCAGGTGCCGCTAATGATCCACGACGGCCAGCTGACGCTGACCAGCGCCAGTCTGGTGGCGGCGCTCAACTATCTCGGCTATCTGTGCGGCTCTTTTGACGCGATGCGCGCGCGACGGCGCGTCGAGCTGCGCCTGCAGCTGGGCGTCTGGGGCGCGGTGATCCTGACGCTGCTCTCCGCCTGCGTCAGCGGCCCCTGGCTGCACGGCGCGGTGCGCTTTTTAATCGGCTGGGCGAGCGGCGTGGCGCTGGTGCTGGTGGCGGCCTGGAGCAGCGAGCAGCTGCATCACTACGGTCGGCCCAGCCTGTCGGCGGCGGTGTTCGCCGGGCCGGGCGCGGGCATTTTCATCAGCGGCCTGCTGGCGGTGCAGCTGCATGCGTCGCAGGCGTCCGCTTCGCTGGCGTGGGCTGCCTACGGCCTGCTGGCGCTGCTGATTATCGCCGCTATCGCGCGCAATTTGCCGCGCCGCGTCGGCGAGCTGCATCGTCCCGATCAGACGCCGGATCCGCTGGTGCTGACCGCTGACCTGCGGCGGCTGGTGCTGAGCTACAGCCTGGCGGGCTTCGGCTATATCCTGCCCGCCACCTTTCTGTCGCAGATGGCGGCGGCGCGCTTTCCCGACGGCGCTTTCGCCCAGCTCGTCTGGCCGATTTTCGGCGGCGCGGCGATAGTCGGCATCGCGCTAGGGATTGCGACGCGCGGCCTCGCCAGCAATAACCGGCGGCTCGCTTTCGTGCTCTGGGCGCAGGCGCTGGGCGTGGCGGCGGCGGCGGCGCTGCCCGGCTTTAGCGGCCTGCTGCTCGGCGCGCTGCTGGTGGGCGGCGGCTTCCTCTGCGTGGTGCAGCTGGCGCTGGCCTATGCGCGCGAGCTGGCGCCGCAGCACACGCGCTATATGGCGGGGCTGCTGACCACCGGCTACGCCGTCGGGCAGCTGGTGGGGCCGGTGCTGTCGTCGCTCTCGACCGCGCTGCTGCATCGGCTGGAGCCGGCGCTGTGGATTGCCGGACTGGGACTGGCGGCCGCCGGACTGCTGATATGGCGACGATCGTCGTGAAAAGCTTTCATCGCCGATTGGATTGATTACTGGATTACCCCAGCGGAAAGCTTCACAATACGCGCTCAGAATTGAACCCGCCGGTCTCTCCGGCGGGCGTTACACCTGCGGAGATGAGTACGATGAGCACCCTTAGTCAGGAAGCTATCCTGGTCCACGAAGCGCTGCTGGCGCGAGGCCTGGAAACGCCGTTACGCGCGCCGACGCGTGAAATGGATGATGAAACCCGTAAGCGCCTGATCGCCGGCCACATGACCGAGGTCATGCAGCTGCTGAATCTGGATCTTGAGGATGACAGCCTGATGGAGACGCCGCATCGCATCGCCAAAATGTATGTGGATGAGGTCTTTTCCGGTCTGGATTATGCTAACTTCCCCAAGATCACCGTCATCGAAAACAAGATGAAAGTGGATGAGATGGTGACGGTGCGCGATATCACACTGACCAGCACCTGCGAGCACCACTTCGTGATTATCGACGGCAAAGCCACCGTGGCCTATATTCCGAAAGAGAAGGTGATCGGCCTGTCGAAGATTAACCGCATCGTGCAGTTCTTCGCCCAGCGCCCGCAGGTGCAGGAGCGTCTGACTCAGCAGGTGCTGGTAGCGCTGCAAACGCTGCTCGGCACTAACAACGTCGCGGTCTCTATCGATGCGGTACACTACTGCGTGAAAGCGCGCGGGGTGAAAGACGCCACCAGCGCCACCACCACCACCTCGCTGGGCGGCCTGTTTAAGTCGAGCCAGAATACCCGTCAGGAGTTCCTGCGCGCGGTGCGTCATATTTAAAGGTTACCCACCGCCTTAGCCGCCGCCTGCTATCAGGCGGCGGTGCTTCACGCCAACAGGGATCGCTATGCAACGTTATCATGCGCTGGATTTCATTCGCGGCTGCGCCATCCTCGGCATTTTGTTGCTCAATATGGTCGGCTTCGCCTTACCTTCCGCCGCCTACCTTAATCCCGCCTGGCGCGGCGATCCCGCAACCGACGAGGTCTGGACCTGGGCAGTGCTCGACATGCTGGCGCAGCTGAAATTCCTCACCCTGTTCGCGCTGCTGTTTGGCGCGGGCCTGCAGCTTCAGCTGCCGCGCGGCGGCCGCTGGCTGTCGGCGCGCCTGACGCTGCTGGCGCTTATCGGCCTGTTTCACGCCGTGGCGATGTGGGAAGGGGATATCCTGCTCGATTACGCCATTATCGGCCTTATCGTCTGGCGTATGCTGCGCGACGCGCCTTCGACGCGCAGCCTGTTTCATACCGGCGCGCTGCTCTATTTGGTGGGCTGCGGCGTGCTGCTGATCTTCGGCTCCATCTCCGATCCCGAACCGAGCCGCTCGTGGCTGCCCGGCGCGGCCGACCTGGAGTATGAACGCTTCTGGAAGCTGGCCGGCGGCTGGGAAGCGGTGCAGAACCGCCTCGACCATCTCTCCTCCAGCCTGATGGCGCTGGCGGCGCAGTATGGCTGGCAACTGGCCGGGCTGATGATGATGGGCGCCGCGCTGCTGCGCTGCGGCTGGCTGACCGGCGAATTTAGCCTGCGCCACTACCGGCGCTGCGCCGCGCTTCTGCTGGCCGTCGGCTATGTCATCGCCCTGTCTGGGGTGGCGTCGCAGTGGATGCTGCACTGGTCGTTTCGCTGGAGCGGCTTCTACCTGCAGGTGCCGCGCGATCTCGCCAGCCCCTTTATCAGTCTCGGCTATGCCGCGCTGATCCTCGGCTACTGGCCGCAGCTGGCGCGCTGGCGCCTCACTTCGGCGATTCAGTGCGTCGGCCGCATGGCGCTGAGCAACTATCTGCTGCAAACGCTGATCTGCACCACGCTGTTCTACCGCTTCGATCTCTTTATGCGTTTCGATCGGCTGCAGCTGCTGGCGTTTGTGCCGGCTGTCTGGCTGGTCAATATTCTCTTCTCGGTGATCTGGCTGCGCTTTTTTCCTCAGGGCCCGCTCGAATGGCTATGGCGTCGCCTGACGCGGCTGGCGGCTGGCAAAACGCCGCATCGCTCCTCATTCAGATAATGATGTTCATCACAAAGGTTACATAATTGTATGTAACCGTTTTCATGAGTGTGACGTGATTCACGCTGCTGCCGCGCCGCGCCTGCCAGAATAGCGCCGGATTACTTCCTGGCGTGATGCCTTTTTTTCCTCTGTGGAACAGCTGCATGATAACGATTCGTGATGTTGCCCGTCTGGCTGGCGTGTCGGTGGCGACCGTCTCGCGCGTGCTGAATAACAGCAGCGCCGTTACCGCGGAGACGCGCGACGCGGTGCTGCAGGCGGTGGATTCGCTGGGCTACCGGCCCAACGCCAACGCGCAGGCGCTGGCAACGCAGATCAGCGACACCATCGGCGTCGTGGTGATGGACGTCTCCGATCCCTTCTTCGGCGCGCTGGTGAAAGCGGTGGATACCGTGGCGCAGCGCCTGCACAAACATGTGCTGATCAGCAACTCCTGGCATCAGGAAGATAAAGAGCGCCATGCGATTGAGGTGCTGATCCGTCAGCGCTGCAACGCGCTGGTGGTGCACGCGAAAACGCTTTCAGACGAAGAGCTCGCCTCGTTTATGCAGCAGGTGCCGGGCATGGTGATGGTCAACCGCATCGTGCCGGGCTTCGCCCATCGCTGCGTCAGCCTGGATAACGTGGCGGGCGCGCTGATGGCGACCCGCATGCTGCTGCAGCAGGGACACGGCCGCATCGGCTATCTCTGCTCCAGCCATGACATCGAAGATGTGCAGCAGCGGCGCGAAGGCTGGGAGCAGGCGCTGGCGGAGCAGGGGATTCGGCCGCAGGAGAGCTGGATCGCCAGCGCCGAGCCCGATATGCAGGGCGGCGAGGCGGCGATGGTGGAACTGCTGGGACGCAACGTGCATCTCAGCGCTATTTTCGCCTACAACGACGGCATGGCAGCCGGCGCGCTTACTGCGCTGAAAGATAATGGCATTCAGGTGCCGCAGCATTTCTCTGTCATCGGCTTCGATGATATTCCGATGTCGCGTTACACCGATCCTCAACTCACTACGGTGCGCTATCCCATTGTTTCTATGGCTAAACTCGCCACCGAGCTGGCGCTGAGCGGCGCGGCGGGCCAGCTGGACGTCAGCGCGCAGCACATCTTTATGCCGACGCTGGTGCGTCGTCATTCTGTGGCGCAGCGGCAAAATGTGGAGTCGGTCACTAATTCAGGCGATAGCGCCATGTAACCGTTTTCAATCTGTGATTGTATTCACAGTTAATTAACATGCCGCTCACTATGATGGCAGCGTCTTACCGGACTGAAACATTATGTAACGCCGCACTAACCGCAGCAGGCGTGGTTTCAGCAACCCGTTGAAAAGGTTCATCACATCTTCAGGATGCGTTGTCGCACATGGAAGTCAGGTTTCTGGACGGCGATTCAGCGGGGCAGCGCGATTTCACTCGCCTCTTTGCGGCTCGCCGAATCTTATTTTACCGAAAGCTCATGCGCGCCTGACGCGTCTGAGCCAGTACTACCCTGCAAAAAACCGGAGATACCATGAATAAGAAGGTTTTCACGCTCACAGCTTTGGTTGCCAGCATGATGTTCGGCGCAACGGCACACGCAGCGGACACGCGTATCGGCGTGACCATCTATAAGTATGACGACAACTTTATGTCGATGGTTCGTAAGGACATCGAGAAAGAGGCTAAAAACCTCGGCGGCGTCCAGCTGCTGATGAATGACTCGCAGAACGACCAGTCCAAACAGAACGACCAGATCGACGTGCTGATGGCGAAAGGCGTGAAGGCGCTGGCGATTAACCTGGTGGATCCGGCCGCGGCGGCCGTGGTGATCGACAAAGCGCGCGGCAACGACGTGCCGGTGGTGTTCTTCAACAAAGAGCCGAACGCGAAAGTGCTGGCCAGCTACGACAAAGCCTACTATGTCGGCACCGACTCTAAAGAGTCCGGCATTATTCAGGGCAAACTGATTGAGAAGCACTGGAAAGCCTCGCCGAACTGGGACCTGAACAAAGATGGTCAGATTCAGTTCGTGCTGCTGAAAGGCGAACCGGGCCATCCGGATGCTGAAGCGCGCACCAAATACGTTATCGATACCCTGAATCAGGACGGCATCAAGACCCAGCAGCTGGCGATGGATACCGCGATGTGGGATACCGCTCAGGCGAAAGACAAGATGGATGCGTGGCTCTCCGGCCCGAACGCCAACAAAATCGAAGTGGTGATCGCCAACAACGACGCCATGGCGATGGGCGCTGTCGAAGCGCTGAAAGCGCATAACAAGACCTCAATTCCGGTGTTCGGCGTCGATGCGCTGCCGGAAGCCCTGGCGCTGGTTAAGTCGGGCGCGCTGGCGGGCACCGTGCTGAACGATGCGGAAAACCAGGCGAAGGCGACGCTGGATATGGCGAAAAACCTGGCGGACGGCAAAGCCGCGACCGAGGGCACCAGCTATAAAATCACCGATAAGATCGTCCGCGTGCCTTACGTGCCGGTCGATAAAGAGAACCTGTCTCAGTTCCAGAAGTAATCCTGTCCGGGCGCGGCTGAGCCGCGCCCTGTTTTCACGTGACCAACGCTTTTTTTAGCCAGGTAAATTATGGCCAGTGATAATCCGACCGCGCAGCGTGAATATCTGCTGGAAATGACGAACGTCTCTAAATCATTTCCAGGGGTTAAAGCCTTAGATAATGTGAATTTAAAAGTGCGGCCTCACTCCGTTCATGCATTGATGGGTGAAAACGGCGCCGGTAAATCGACATTATTGAAATGCCTGTTTGGTATTTATAAAAAAGATACGGGGAGCATCCTGTTTCAGGGTGAGGAAATCGATTTTAAAAGTTCGAAAGAGGCGCTGGAAAACGGCGTTTCGATGGTGCATCAGGAGCTGAACCTGGTTTTACAGCGCACCGTCATGGACAATATGTGGCTGGGCCGCTATCCGCAAAAAGGGCCGTTCGTCGATCAGGACAAAATGTATCGCGATACCAAAGCGATTTTCGACGAGCTGGATATCGATATCGATCCGCGCGACAAAGTAGCGACGCTCTCTGTGTCGCAAATGCAGATGATCGAAATCGCCAAGGCGTTCTCCTATGACGCCAAAATCGTCATCATGGACGAGCCGACCTCTTCGCTGACCGAGAAAGAGGTGAACCATCTGTTCACCATTATTCGCAAGCTGAAAGATCGCGGCTGCGGCATTGTTTATATCTCGCACAAGATGGAAGAGATTTTCCAGCTGTGCGACGAGATTACGATCTTGCGCGACGGCCAGTGGATCGCCACCCAGCCGCTGGAAGGGCTGGATATGGATAAGATCATCTCCATGATGGTCGGCCGCTCCCTGAACCAGCGCTTTCCTGACAAAAGCAACGTGCCGGGCGAAACCATTCTTGAGGTGCGCCATTTAACGTCGCTGCGTCAGCCGTCGATTCGCGACGTGTCGTTCGATTTGCGCAAAGGGGAGATTCTGGGCATCGCCGGGCTGGTGGGCGCCAAGCGTACCGATATCGTTGAAACCCTGTTTGGGATCCGCGAGAAGGTAAGCGGCACCATTAAGCTGCACGGCAAGCCGATTAATAACCACAGCGCCAACGAAGCGATTAACCACGGTTTCGCGCTGGTGACGGAAGAGCGCCGCTCGACCGGTATTTATGCCTTTCTCGATATCGGGTTTAACTCGTTAATCTCCAATATCAAGAAGTATAAAAACAATATCGGGCTGCTTGATAACAAGCGGATGAAAAGCGATACCCAGTGGGTTATCGACGCCATGCGCGTAAAAACGCCGGGCCACCATACGCAAATTGGATCGCTTTCGGGCGGCAACCAGCAAAAGGTGATTATCGGCCGCTGGTTACTGACCCAGCCTGAAATATTGATGCTCGACGAACCGACGCGCGGCATTGACGTCGGCGCGAAGTTCGAAATTTACCAGCTGATTTCCGAACTGGCGAAGAAAGAGAAGGGCATCATTATTATCTCTTCCGAAATGCCGGAGCTGTTGGGCATCACCGATCGTATTCTGGTGATGAGCAACGGTCAGGTAGCGGGCATCGTAGATACCAAGACAACCACGCAGAACGAAATATTGCGTTTAGCGTCATTACACCTTTAATGAAGCAAGGGCTGTTAACATGAAAGCGACTACTAAAAAGAATGCGCTAACCTGGCTGAAAGAGGGCGGCATTTATGTCGTTCTGCTGGTTTTGCTGGCTATTATTATTTTCCAGGATCCGACATTTTTAAGCCTGATGAACCTGAGTAATATTCTCACCCAGTCCTCGGTGCGTATTATTATCGCGCTGGGCGTGGCGGGGCTGATCGTTACGCAGGGCACTGACCTGTCGGCCGGTCGTCAGGTGGGGCTGGCGGCGGTGGTGGCGGCGACGCTGCTGCAGGCGATGGATAACGCCAATAAGGTGTTTCCAACGCTGGATACCGTGCCGATTCCGGTGGTGATTCTGGTGGTGTGCGTTATTGGCGGCCTGATCGGCCTGGTGAATGGCCTGATCATCGCCTACCTCAAGGTGACGCCGTTTATTACCACGCTCGGCACCATGATTATCGTCTACGGCATCAACTCGCTCTATTACGATTTCGTCGGCGCGTCGCCCATTGCCGGGTTTGACAGCGGCTTCTCGAAGTTCGCTCAGGGCTTCCTGCGCTTTGGCGACTTTAAGCTCTCTTATATTACCTTCTACGCGATTGCCGCCATCATTTTCATCTGGATCCTGTGGAACAAGACCCGTTTCGGCAAGAACATTTTTGCTATCGGCGGCAACCCGGAAGCGGCGAAAGTGTCTGGCGTTAACGTCAACCTTAACCTGATTCTGATCTATGCGCTTTCCGGCGTGTTTTACGCCTTCGGCGGCATGCTGGAAGCGGGCCGTATCGGCAGCGCCACCAACAACCTCGGCTTTATGTATGAGCTGGACGCCATTGCGGCGTGCGTGGTAGGCGGCGTTTCTTTTGCCGGCGGCGTAGGAACGGTGGCGGGCGTAGTGACCGGCGTGCTCATCTTTACCGTGATCAACTACGGTCTGACCTATATCGGCGTGAACCCTTACTGGCAATACATTATCAAGGGCGGCATCATTATCTTCGCCGTGGCGCTGGATTCGCTGAAGTACTCGCGTAAGAAGTAAGAGCAAAAGTATGTTGAAAAAGAGCGACCTTCGGGTCGCTCTTTTTGTTTGCGGGTGCCCCTTGTGTGTCAGAAGCGGCGCGGGCGACAGGGGCTGTTCCGCAAAGTCGCTCAAGGCATCTCGGCCCGCGCGGACACGCACCTCGTCCCTGAGGTGCGCCCGTACCGGGCCAACGCGGGGCGTTGTTCAAAAACGCTCCCGGCGTTTTTGTCACTGGCGCGGGACGCTTTGCTCCACAGCCCCTGTCGCCCACCTGGCCGGCTTCTGAGCCGCCTGAATGAAACGGCAAGGAGCTCTTTCTATTTCCGCGCTTTCTGCTCGCTTTCCAGCAGCTGCTCCGGCGTTACTGCCGGATAGCTCTGCGCATCTTCCGGCACCTCATGCACCGCCGGGATCGGCACCAGCGGGCCGAGGAAGCGCGGCTCGCGCTTCATCACGTAGAGATCGGCCAGCGCGCCAAGGCGCGCGCCTACCTCGCGGAAGCGGACGCTAAGCATATTCTTCGGCGACGGCACCGCGTAGCACTGCGCCTGAATCCCCATATGCAGGGCGATAAACAGGGCGCGCTCGCAGTGGAAGCGCTGGGTAATGATAATAAAGTCGTTGGTGTCGAACACCTTGCGCGTGCGCACGATAGAGTCAAGCGTGCGGAAACCGGCGTAGTCCAGCACAATATCCTGCGGATCGACGCCGGCTTTGATCAGATCGCGGCGCATGGTCATAGGTTCGTTGTAGCTGCTCATGGCGTTGTCGCCGCTCAGCAGCAGATAATTGACCTTGCCGCTGTTATAGGCGTTCAGCGCGCCCTGAATGCGATAGAGATAATACTGATTGTAGACGCCGGTGCGGTAATACTTGGCGGTGCCCAGCACCACGCCAACCTGACGATGCGGCAGCGAGGCGACATCTTCATAAATATAGGGCGCGGTTTTCCAGCTGATCCAGCGATCCAGGCCGAGCGCGATCGCCACCACCAGTAAGATGATGAATAAAAGACCAATAAAAACGCGTTTCAACATACGCGTGAGCGCTCGGGGTCAGGAAAAATCGGTGCATCAAGGCTACTTGAGGACCGGTTACGAAGCAAGGCGCCGCCGGTTGGCTGATGGATTTTTGCGCGGCAGCCGGGCCTGAAACGGCCCGGCGACCGGTTGTCAGATAGAGGTACGACGATAGTGACGATACTGCGGCAGCCAGAAATTGCTGGCGACCGCCTGCGACAGCACATCTTCCGACGTGACCACCGCGACGCCCGCCAGCTGCGCGGCTTTGCCCACTTCCATGGCGATGATTTTCGACACGCCCTGAATATCTTTGATCTCCGGCAGCACCGGACCTTCGCCTTCGTTCACCAGCGGCGAACAGTCGGCCAGCGCGCGGCTTGCCGTCATCAGCATCGAGTCGGTGACGCGCGTCGCGCCGGCGGCAATCACGCCCAGACCAATGCCCGGGAAAATATAGGAGTTATTGCACTGCGCGATCGGGTAGATTTTGCCTTTCCAGCTCACCGGCGAGAAGGGGCTGCCGGTCGCGACCAGCGCCGCGCCGTCGGTCCACGCGATAATATCCGCTGGCGTCGCCTCTACGCGCGATGTCGGGTTCGACAGCGGCATTACGATAGGACGCGCGCAGTGCTTATGCATCTCGCGGATAATCTCTTCGGTAAACAGACCCGGCTGGCCGGAGACGCCGATCAGAATATCGGGACGGGCGTTGCGCACCACGTCCAGCAGCGAGATAGAATCGCTGGCGGTGTCCCACGTTTTCAGGTTCTCGCTCTTCTGCACCAGCTTGCTCTGGAAATCGAGCAGGTTCGGCAGCTTGTCGGTCAACAGACCGAAGCGGTCGACCATCAGCACGCGGGCGCGCGCCTCTTCGTCGCTCAGACCTTCCGATTTCATCTGCGCGATAATTTGTTCGGCGATGCCGCATCCGGCGGAGCCTGCGCCGAGGAACACCACTTTCTGCTCGCACAGGCGGCTGCCTGCGGCGCGGCTGGCGGCGATCAGCGTGCCGACGGTCACGGCGGCGGTGCCCTGAATATCGTCGTTGAAGCAGCAGATCTCGTCGCGATAGCGCTGCAGCAGCGGCATGGCGTTTTTCTGCGCGAAGTCTTCAAACTGCAGCAGCACGTTCGGCCAGCGGCGTTTTACCGCCTGGATAAAGTCGTTAACGAAGGCGTCGTACTCTTCGCCGGTGATGCGCGGATGACGCCAGCCCATATAGAGCGGATCGTTAAGCAGCTGCTGATTGTTGGTGCCGGCGTCCAGCACGACCGGCAGCGTATAGGCCGGCGAAATGCCGCCGCAGGCGGTATAGAGCGACAGCTTGCCGATGGGAATGCCCATGCCGCCGATGCCCAAATCGCCAAGGCCGAGAATGCGCTCGCCGTCGGTGACCACAATCACCTTCACGTTCTGCTTGGTGGCGTTCTGCAGCATGTCTTCGATATGGGCGCGATTCGGATAGGAGATGAAGACGCCGCGCGCGCGGCGGTAAATTTCGGAGAAGTGTTCGCAGGCCGCGCCGACGGTCGGGGTATAAATAATCGGCATCATCTCTTCGAGATGGTTGTCGAGCAGGCGATAGAAAAGGGTTTCGTTGGTGTCCTGAATGTTGCGCAGGTAGACGTGCTTATCGTTATTGTTTTTAAAGTCCTGGAACTGACGCCAGGCGCGCTCTGCCTGCTCTTCAATACTCTCGACCGCTTCAGGCAGCAGGCCATTGAGGTTAAATTCGTTGCGCTCTTCCAGCGAGAAGGCGCTGCCTTTATTCAGTAGGGGAAATTCCAGCAGGATCGGGCCAGCGTAGGGGATGTACAGCGGACGCTTACTTTCGTACTCATGTTCCATGAATTGATGCTCCGGTTGCGGTGTTGTCTGGCAAAGCTCAGACGCCAGTCGTTCTTTTTTTGTGTTGCTGGCGCACGATCCTATGAAATTTCTCGCCGATGTACAGCTTTTGTAAATAAAAGATATCGTAAGTGTTGGAAAGCGTGTTCTGTGCCTCAGCCCTGGCGCAGCGTAACGCGCGTCAGCTGTTCGCATCCGAGCGCGGCCAGGGTCGCCTGCGTCGCGGCGAACTGATCCAGCGTGGCGTTTTCCACTTCGGCCAGCGCGGCGGCCTTGATGTTTTCGCAGGCTTCGCCCTGCATATTAAGCAGGATCAGCGCGGCCTGTAGCGGCGGCAGGCTCGGGTTGAAAGCGGCGTTCTCGGCGTAGCGTCCGGTAACCGTCGCGCCGCTCGCGGTGCGCAGCGCAATGCCGCAGTGCGAGCCGCTGTAGGGCGCATGGCTCTGGTTGGCGGCGGCGATGGCCGCCTGGGCGAGCGCGTCGCCTTCCCCCTGATAGCCGTGATCCACTTTATCCAGCAGCAGGGTAGTGATGTTCAGATCGCGCGGACCGAAGGCGTCCGGCAGGTAGTCCGCCAGGGTGCTGACGCCGCGGCCGGGCAGGCTGATACGCAGATCGGTGCCGCTGTTGAGTTCGTTCATAAACTGGCGGCAGTGGCCGCACGGCGTGTAGTTGACCGTGACCGCCTCAAGGCGCTGCTCGCCGCGCAGCCAGGCGTGCGCGATAGCGCTCTGCTCGGCATGGACCGTTTGCTGCATCGCCACGCCCGCAAACTCCATATTGGCACCGAAATACCAGCACCCGCTGACGCCGCGCGCCACGGCGCCGACGTTGAAGCGCGAGACCGGCGCGACCGCGCAGGCCGCCGCCAGCGGCAGCAGCGACAGCGCCAGCGCATCGGCATCCAGCTGGGTCTGCTGCATCAGCGATGCGACCTGCTCCGGCGTCAGCGCCGCCTGAAACTGCGCGTCGTCAAGAATCGGACGCAGCGCGCTTTGCAGAGCAGCGGGCAGCGCGTCGAAGGCGGAGGTGAAACGTGGATGCATGATAGCCTCGTTAATATCGGGCGGCCCATTGCCGCCAGAGGGGTTATATGTGATCTGTATCGCTCTGACAATGCAACAGATTTGCATCGTTTCAACTTTGCGAGATCTATCGCAAAGTTTTACCCGAACGCATGCAGCAGCACCGGAAAAATAAAGGGCGCCAGCAGCGAGGTGATAATGCCGCACAGCACCAGCGCCAGCGAGCTGAACGCGCCTTCCTGGTAATCCACCTCCGCCGCGCGCGCCGTGCCGAGCGCGTGCGACGCGTTGCCTATCGCCAGTCCGCGCGCCGCACGGGTTTTTATCCCCAGCAGGTTCAGCACCATATGGCCGAAGACCGCGCCGAGCACGCCGGCGATCAGCACGCAGATGGCGCTGATAGCGGGGATGCCGTGCAGCGAGGCGGAGACCGCCATCGCAATGGGCGTGGTCACCGATTTCGGCAGAATGGTAGCGGCGATTTCCGGCGTCGCGCCCATCCACAGTGCGATAGCGGTGCCGGAGACCATCGCGGTCAGGCTGCCGATAAAGCAGACGCCGATCAGCGATTTCCAGCGCGCGCGGATTTGATGCATCTGCTCATAGAGCGGCAGCGCCAGCGCAACCACCGCCGGCTGCAGCAGCTGATTGAGGATCTGGCTGCCGGCGAAATAGCGCGCGTAGGGGATGTGCAGCACCAGCAGCAGCGGGATAATGATCGCCATCGCCACCAGCAGCGGATTAAGCAGCGAGATTTTCAGCTTCGCCGCCAGGCGACGCGCCAGCATAAAGGCGCCAACGCTGAGCGGCAGCGACCACCAGATGTCACTCACTGGGCTTCTCCTGCACGCTGCGCGTATGAATTTTATGGGCGCTCCAGCCGACAATTGTTAACACCAGAAAGGTGCTGACCACGATAGAGACCACGATCGGACCGAACTGCGCGCTGAGCACGTCGGTGTAGTTGATGATGCCGACGCTGATGGGCACAAACAGCAGCGCCATATAGCGGATCAGCAGGTGGCAGCCAGGTTTGACCCAGTCGACGGGCAGGATTTGCGTCGCCAGCAGGGCGAACAGCGTCAGCATGCCGAGGATGCTGCCGGGAATGGTGATAGGCAGCAGCAAGGAGAGGGCGTTGCCCGCATAGAGGCAGAGATAGATGATGACGAAGGCGCGCACGTAGCGCCAGCACAGAGACAGCACAGTGGGCATAGCAGGCTCCTGTTTTCACTGCACAACATCATACGCGACATGGGATAAAAAAGGGCGACATTGCTGTCGCCCTGGGGCTTTAACTACGTGCCCGTCGCGGGTGGCCTGGCCCGATCGCAAAGACGCAAAAGGCGGCATCCCTGCCAGCTCGGCCCGCGACATCCTTGTCGCGGGACGCTTTGCTCTTCGGTCCAGGCCACCCGCTCTGAGGCATTGAGCGTGGCTGCCAAATCGACAGCCAGTTCCCTTACTTAACCGGCATGCCCGGCTGCGCGCCGCTGTCGACGGAGAGCACAAAGAGATCTTTGCCGCCCGGACCGGCTGACAGCACCATGCCTTCCGACACGCCGAAGCGCATCTTACGCGGCGCGAGGTTGGCGACGATAATCGTCATTTTGCCGATCAGTACCGACGGATCCGGATAGGCGGCGCGGATGCCGGAGAAAATTTGGCGCTTCTCGCCGCCCAGATCGAGCTGCAGACGCAGCAGCTTATCGGAGCCTTCCACCAGCTCGGCGTGTTCGATCAGCGCTACGCGCATATCGACTTTGGCGAAATCGTCAATGGTAATGGTATCGCCAATCGGCGCGTCCGCCAGCGGGCCGGTCGCTGGCTGGCTGGCCGCGGCGGCATCTTCTTTCGACGCTTCAATCAGCGCGTTAACTTTCGTCATTTCGATACGTCCATAGAGCGCTTTAAACGGTGCCACCTGATGATTAAGCAGCGGCTGCGGGATAGCTTCCCAGCGTAATTCGCTGTTCAGGAACGCCTCGGCGCGCTCGCTCAGGCTCGGCAGCACCGGTTTCAGCCAGGTCATCAGCACGCGGAACAGGTTGATGCCCATCGAACAGATCGCCTGCAGATCGGCGTCGCGGCCCTCTTCCTTCGCCACCACCCACGGCGCCTGCTCGTCCACATAGCGATTAGCCAGATCGGCCAGCGCCATGATTTCGCGAATGGCGCGGCTGTACTCGCGGCTCGCCCAGGCTTCGCCGATCTTCTCAGAGGCGTCGACAAAGGTCTGATAGAGCGCCGGATCCGCCAGTTCGGCCGAAAGCTGACCGTTAAAGCGTTTGGTCAGGAAGCCGGCGTTGCGCGACGCCAGGTTCACCACCTTATTGACGATATCGGCGTTTACGCGCTGCACGAAATCTTCCAGATTCAGGTCGATATCGTCGATGCGCGAAGAGAGCTTGGCGGCGTAGTAGTAGCGCAGGCTGTCGGCGTCCAGATGCTGCAGCCAGGTGCTCGCCTTAATAAAGGTGCCGCGCGACTTAGACATCTTGGCGCCGTTCACCGTCACATAGCCGTGCACGAACAGATTATTAGGCTTGCGGAACTGGCTGCCTTCCAGCATCGCCGGCCAGAACAGGCTGTGGAAATAAACGATATCCTTGCCGATAAAGTGATAAAGCTCGGTGGTGGAATCTTTCTTCCAGAACTCGTCGAAATCGATATCGCCGCGCTTGTCGCACAGGTTTTTAAAGGCGCCCATATAGCCGATCGGCGCGTCGAGCCAGACATAAAAATATTTGCCCGGCGCGTCGGGGATCTCGAAGCCGAAGTAGGGCGCGTCGCGTGAGATATCCCACTGCTGCAGCCCAGACTCGAACCACTCCTGCATCTTGTTCGCCACCTGCTCCTGCAGCGCGCCGGAGCGCGTCCAGGCCTGCAGCATGGCGCTGAACGACGGCAGGTCGAAGAAGAAGTGCTCTGAGTCGCGCATCACCGGCGTCGCGCCGGAGACCACCGACTTCGGCTCGATCAGCTCGGTCGGGCTGTAGGTCGCGCCGCACACTTCGCAGTTGTCGCCGTACTGATCCGGCGATTTGCATTTCGGACAGGTGCCCTTTACGAAACGGTCCGGCAGGAACATGCCTTTTTCCGGATCGTAGAGCTGAGAGATAGTGCGGTTCTTAATAAAACCGTTCTCTTTCAGTCGGGTATAAATCAGCTCCGACAGCACGCGGTTCTCGTCGCTGTGCGTCGAGTGATAGTTGTCGTAGCTGATGTTGAAACCAGCAAAATCGACCTGATGTTCCTGACTCATTTCGGCGATCATCTGCTCCGGCGAAATGCCTAACTGCTGCGCTTTCAGCATGATCGGCGTACCGTGCGCGTCGTCGGCGCAGATGAAATAGACCTGATTGCCACGCATTCGCTGGTAACGCACCCAAATGTCTGCCTGGATATGCTCGAGCATGTGGCCGAGATGGATTGATCCGTTCGCGTACGGCAGGGCGCACGTTACCATTATTTTTTTAGCGACTTGAGTCATAGTTTGCGTAGCTTTCTGTTGATTGAAAAAACGGGCTTAGATGGTAACTCATGCCCTGGCGGGCGTAAACACAAGGGCGGTCTGGCGTCGACCGCGCCGACATCTGATATCATTGTTGTGATACCGCTGAACCCAGCGACAGAAAAAATAACAAGGAGTGGGGATGACAGCACAATCCCGGACATCACATTCACCTGAAGCCCTGCGCGCCGTGGTTATGGGCGTGTTAAGCGGCTTCCGGCATCCGACCCTCGATCGCAACCTCACCGCGCTGAAAGCGCTGCACCATGTGGCGCTGCTGGACGGCAAGCTGCATATCGAACTCTGTATGCCCTTCGCCTGGGCGAGCGCGTTTGAAGAGCTAAAGGCGCAGGCCAGCGCCGAACTGCTGCGCCTGACCGGCACTCAGGCGATCGACTGGCGGCTGCGCCACGATATCGCTACCCTGAAGCGCGTCAAAGGCCAGCCCGGCGTTAACGGCGTGAAGAACATTATCGCCGTCAGCTCCGGCAAGGGCGGCGTCGGCAAGTCGAGCACCGCCGTCAATATGGCGCTGGCGCTGGCGGCGGAAGGGGCGCGCGTCGGCATTCTCGACGCGGATATTTACGGCCCGTCGGTGCCCAATATGCTGGGCACCGAGCATGAACGTCCCACCTCGCCGGACGGCACCCATATGGCGCCCATTATGGCGCACGGCCTCGCCACTAACTCGATCGGCTATCTGGTGACCGACGATAATGCGATGGTGTGGCGCGGGCCGATGGCGAGCAAGGCGCTGATGCAGCTGCTTAACGAAACGCTGTGGCCGGATCTCGACTACCTGGTGCTCGATATGCCGCCAGGCACCGGCGACATACAGCTGACGCTGGCGCAGAGCGTGCCGGTAACCGGCGCGATTGTCGTCACCACGCCGCAGGATATCGCCCTGATCGACGCGCGCAAAGGCATGGTGATGTTTGAGAAGGTCAACGTGCCGGTGCTCGGCGTGGTGGAGAATATGAGCCTGCATATCTGCAGCCACTGCGGCTTCCACGAGCCAATCTTCGGCACCGGCGGCGCGGAAAAGCTGGTGGCGGACTATCAGACGCAGCTGCTGGCGCAGCTGCCGCTGCATATCAACCTGCGCGAAGATCTGGATGACGGCGAACCCACGGTGATCCGCCGACCGGAGAGCGAATTTACCGCGCTCTATCGCCAGCTGGCGGGCCGCGTCGCCTCGCGCCTCTACTGGCAGGGCGAAGTGATCCCCGGCGACATCGCCTTCCGCGCGCTGTAAACCGCGCGCCGCTGGCGTCGGCTCAGGACGCCAGCGGAAAGTGCATCAGCACATATTTTCCCTGCTCGCTCTCGCCCTGCGCGATAATCTTCCAGCCGTGCTTTAAATAGAACGCCTGCGCCGCCTTGTTCATTAACAGGCACTTCAGCGCGCCGGTGCTGGTAAAACTCGCCTGCACTCTCTCCAGCAGCGCGGCGCCGACGCCGCGGCCCTGATAAGCGGGATCGACGTAGAGGCTGTGAAGGAAGTTGTCATTTTCCAGCACGCCGGCAAAGCCGACGCGGTGGCCGTCAAGCTCGGCCACCCAGACGGTCTCGCCCAGGATCACGCTGTCGAAATCTTCCAGCTGCCAGTGGCTGTCGTCGAGCCAGCGCCAGTTATGGCGACGCGCGGCAAGAAACAGCGTGCGCAGGAACGGACGATCGGCTTCGGTATAAGAACGTATCTGCACGGTAAACTCCCTTAACGGCAATCAGAGTGCTGGCCATATCCGCAAACGGGAGAGAGGGCGCTGGCTCGTTATCAATAAGCGTCTCTACAAAACTAGCAGTTCTGCGATGAAAAGATAAACCGCGTTAAATCAAGGTGCTTTGCGTGTAGAATGCCGGGGCGGCGTCAATAGCGGTGCGGCTTGCCGCGTTTGATAGCTTTCGTTTATCTGATTGATAACGACTGCGTATTAGAAGTTGGCCCGAAAATTTTGTAACGTACATCACATCTTTTAGCGGAGGACTTCAGATGTCTATCATTAATACCAAAATCAAACCGTTCAAAAACGCTGCGTTTAAAAACGGCGAATTTATCGACGTAACTGAGAAAGACGTTGAAGGTAAATGGAGTGTGTTCTTCTTTTATCCGGCTGACTTCACCTTCGTTTGCCCGACCGAACTGGGCGACGTGGCTGACCACTATGAAGAATTCCAGAAACTGGGCGTAGATATCTACTCTGTTTCTACCGACACCCACTTTACCCACAAAGCCTGGCACGGTTCTTCTGAAACCATCGCGAAAATCCAGTACGCCATGATCGGCGACCCGACTGGCGCGCTGACCCGCAACTTCGAAATCATGCGCGAAGCCGAAGGTCTGGCTGACCGCGGTACTTTCATCGTTGACCCGGAAGGCATCATCCAGGCGATCGAAATCACTGCTGAAGGTATCGGCCGCGACGCGTCTGACCTGCTGCGTAAAGTGAAAGCCGCTCAGTATGTCGCTTCTCACCCAGGCGAAGTTTGCCCGGCTAAATGGAAAGAAGGCGACGCAACCCTGGCTCCGTCTCTGGACCTGGTTGGCAAAATCTAATTTCCACACCGGCTTTTCGATCTTCTCTATCGGGTGCTGCGGCACCCGATTTCTTCTGACAGGAACTCACTATGCTCGACACAAATTTAAAAACCCAGCTCAAGGCCTACCTTGAGAAATTAACCAAGCCTGTTGAGTTGATCGCCACCCTGGACGATGGCGCCAAATCAGCGGAAATTCGCGATTTGCTGGCGGATATCGCAAGCCTGTCTGAAAAAGTCAGCTTCCGCGAAGAGAACGATCGTCCGGTGCGTAAACCCTCTTTTCTGATCACCAACCCTGGCTCGCACAGCGGCCCGCGCTTTGCCGGTTCGCCGATGGGTCACGAATTTACCTCTCTGGTGCTGGCGCTGCTGCAGACCGGCGGCCATCCGTCGAAAGAGACGCAGAGCCTGCTTGACCAGGTGGCCTCGCTGGATAGCGACCTGCATTTCGAAACGTACTATTCGCTGTCATGCCACAACTGCCCTGACGTGGTGCAGGCGCTGAACCTGATGGCGATTATCAACCCGCGCGTCTCGCACACGGCGATTGACGGCGGCATGTTCCAGAATGAAATTACCGAGCGCAACGTGATGGGCGTGCCGGCGGTCTACCTGAACGGCAAAGAGTTCGGTCAGGGCCGCATGAGCCTCGCTGAGATCGTCGGCAAGGTCGACACCAATGCCGATAAGCGCGCGGCGGAAGAGCTGAACAAGCGCGACGCCTATGAAGTGCTGATCGTCGGCAGCGGCCCGGCAGGCGCGGCGGCAGCGATCTACTCGGCGCGTAAAGGCATCCGTACCGGCCTGATGGGCGAGCGTTTCGGCGGCCAGGTGCTCGACACCGTAGACATTGAAAACTACATCTCCGTGCAGAAAACCGAAGGCGCTAAGCTGGCTGGCTCGCTGCGCGCCCACGTTGACGACTACGACGTTGACGTGATTGATACCCAGAGCGCTATCAAGCTGATCCCGGCAGCGAAAGAGGGCGGCCTGCACGCGATTGAAACCGCCTCTGGCGCAGTGCTGAAATCACGCAGCATCATCATCGCCACCGGCGCGCGCTGGCGCAACATGGGCGTGCCTGGCGAAGATCAATATCGCACCAAAGGCGTTACCTACTGCCCGCATTGCGACGGCCCGCTGTTTAAAGGCAAACGCGTCGCGGTTATCGGCGGCGGCAACTCCGGCGTTGAAGCGGCTATCGACCTGGCGGGCATCGTCGAACACGTGACCCTGCTGGAGTTCGCCGGCGAAATGCGCGCCGATCAGGTGCTGCAGAACAAACTGCGCAGCCTGAAAAATGTCGATGTGATCCTGAACGCGCAGACCACGGAAGTTAAAGGCGACGGCAGCAAAGTTACCGGCCTGGCCTATATCGATCGCAACAACCAGACGGCGCACGACATCGCGCTGAGCGGTATCTTCGTGCAGATCGGTCTGCTGCCGAACACCACCTGGCTGGAAGGCGCGGTAGAGCGCAATAAAATGGGCGAGATCCTGATCGACGCGAAATGCGAAACCAGCCTGAAAGGCGTATTCGCGGCGGGCGACTGCACCACGGTGCCGTACAAGCAGATCATCATCGCCAGCGGCGAAGGCGCGAAAGCCTCCCTGAGCGCTTTCGACTACCTGATCCGCACCAAACCGGCTGAATAACGTTTTGCGATAGCCACGCAACGGCCCCGGGACCTCTGTCTCGGGGCTTTTTTTTAATAGCCCGCGCACGACATCAGCATCATCCACACCGGCGTGGTCACCGCCGCGAATAGCGTAGAAAACAGCATGCTTGCCGCCGCCGGGCCGGTCAGCACGTTGAACTTCTGCGACATCAGATAGACGTTGACGCCGACCGCCATTGAGCCGAGCAGCACCACAACCCGACTCTCCAGCGGCGGCAGATGCACCAGCCAGGCGATCGCCCAGATGGTCATCGGCTGTAAAATCAGCTTAAGCAAACAGATGGTATAGCTTTCGCGTAGCCCGTCGCGCACGCGATAGTGCGCCAGGCTCATACCGAGCGTTACCAGCGAAAGCGGCGCGGCGATAGAGCCGAGCATGCGCAGCGGTTCGGCGGCGATCGTCGGCAGCGGCTGTTTTAAAAAGCTCCAGGCGGTGCCGCTGAGGATGCCGATAATCAGCGGATTCTTCGCCACGCTGAGCAGGGTATGGCCGATGCCTTTCAGCGAGAAGCTGCCCTGTTTCGCCCACTCCACCGAGAGCGTCAGCAGCGTCCAGAGGATCAGACTGTTGAACACCAGCACCAGCGCCACCGACGGCAGCGCCTGCGGGCCGAGCAGCACCGTCGCCACCGGAATGCCGAGCATCACGTTATTGGAGAAGATGCCGCCGAGCGCGAAAACCGTGCCCGCGACGCCGTCGAGCTTAAACAGCCGCGCGCCCAGGACGCGGCCGAGGATAAATATCAGTAAGCAGCTGCCGAAAAAGGCCAGCAGCAGCCGCACATCCACCGGCGGGCTTTTGTAGAAGTCGCTCATTACGCGGAACAGCATGCAGGGCAGGGCGACGTTGAAGACAAAGCGGTTCATGCCTTCGCTGATGGTTAGCGGCCATTTGCCAACGCGCGTCAGGGCGTAGCCAAGAAAAATCAAAATAAACAGCGGAGCGGAAAGGTAAATCTGATGGGTAAGGGTATCAAGCAAGCCAGGCATAGCGCGTCTGTTATCGGCATCAGGTAACATCAGCCTAACATGATGTTGCGAAAAGCGTCACCTGGCAGCGCATTCTCTAGCCCAGCCAGCGTCGCGCCTGCGCGTCGCTGATATCGCGATAATAGACGCGATGCAGCGTCTGGTCGCAGCTTCTGCAGCGGGCAGTAATATGAGTAGAAAAATAGCTTCTGCCATTCGGGGCAATGGCATTGGCACGAGTAATTACAACATCCTGCCAGTGGTGCCAGTGCGGGATAAGCGAGAGCAGTTTCATCAGGTTCCTCTGAAACGGATAGCCAGGATTAAACAGCATGGTTTGCGGGCCCGGAGCATTAGGCTTGTTTTTCGGCCGCCACTGGTTGATCGAGATCATGCTGAACCGTGCTAACTGGTAATACCTCTTAAGAGGTAGGTATATTGCTTTCGTTTGCCGCCTCTCCTATGCTGCTGGCGTAACATTCGACTCGGGGTGCCCTTCTGCGTGAAGGCTGAGAAAAACCCGTATTACCTGATCTGGATAATGCCAGCGTAGGGAAGTCAGATGCCTGACCGCATTCGCCTTCTTGCTCGCCGGTTGGGAGTTATGATGATCCGCCAACCTCAACGTTTTTCCGATGCGCACTTCGCGCCCGTTCTCGCCCGCTTCGTTCAGCGCCAGCCGCTGGTGCACTGCATGACCAACGACGTGGTACAGAACATCACCGCTAACGTCCTGCTGGCGCTCAACGCCTCGCCCGCCATGGTGATCGATCCTGAAGAGGCCGCGCAGTTCGCCGCCGTGGCCGACGCCTTGCTGATCAACGTCGGCACGCTGACCCGCGATCGCCGTGACGCCATGCTGGCGGCGGTGCAGGCCGCCGACGCGGCGCAAAAGCCCTGGGTGCTCGACCCGGTCGCGGTCGGCGCGCTGCGCCTGCGCACTGAGTTCTGCCAGCAGCTTCTTGCCCTGCGGCCTGCCGCCGTGCGCGGCAACGCCTCTGAAATTCTCGCGCTGGCGCAGCAGGGCGCAGGTGGACGCGGCGTGGATACGCAGCACCAGTCGGAAGCGGCGCTGGAGGCGGCGCGCGAGCTGGCGCGGCAACATCAGACGCTGGTGGCGATTAGCGGCGAGGTTGACTACGTCACCGACGGCACGGAGACGCTGAGCGTACCCGGCGGCAGCGCGCTGATGACGCGCGTGGTCGGCACCGGCTGCGCGCTCTCCGCCGTGGTGGCCGCCTTTTGCAGCCTGCCTGGCGACCGGCTGAGCAACGTCGCCAGCGCCTGCCGCGTCATGGCGCTGGCGGGCGAACGCGCCGCCGCGCAGATTGCCGCACCCGGCAGCTTCGCCGCGCTGTTTATCGATGCCTTGTGGCAGCTGGCACAGGAGGCGCGCGCATGAAGCGTATCAACGCGCTGACCATTGCCGGCACCGATCCCAGCGGCGGCGCCGGCATCCAGGCCGATCTCAAGGCCTTTTCGGCGCTCGGCGCCTATGGCACCAGCGTCATTACCGCGCTGGTGGCGCAAAACACCTGCGGCGTGCAGTCGGTTTATCGTATTGAGCCAGACTTTGTGGGCGCGCAGCTTGATTCGGTACTCAGCGACGTGCGCATCGACACGGCGAAAATCGGCATGCTGTCGGAAACCGCCATCGTGCAGATCGTGGCGGAAAAGCTGAAACGAGCCGACATCCCTTTCGTGGTGCTGGATACGGTGATGGTGGCGAAAAGCGGCGATCCCTTGCTCTCGCCTGACGCTATCGCCAGCGTGCGCGAGCTGCTGCTGCCGCAGGTCTCGTTAATTACGCCCAATCTGCCGGAGGCGGCGGCGCTGCTGGAGTGCGCGCCGGCGCACAGCGAAGAGGCGATGCTGGAGCAGGGCGAAGCGCTGCTGGCGCTCGGCTGCCAGGCGGTGCTGATGAAGGGCGGCCATCTCAGCGACAGCGAAAGCCCGGACTGGCTTATCACCCGTGACGGCGCGGAGCGCTTTACCGCGCCGCGCGTCAATACGCGCCATACCCACGGCACCGGCTGTTCGCTCTCCGCCGCGCTGGCGGCGCTGCGTCCGCGCCATAGCAGCTGGGCAAACACGCTGCGCGAGGCGAAAGCCTGGCTGCAGCAGGCGCTGATGCAGGCCGATACGCTGGAAGTGGGCAAGGGAATTGGGCCGGTGCACCATTTTCATCGCTGGTGGTAGGGTAAAACGCCTTTAACGGGTCAATTTTGCTACGGATCCGTCTGAAAAATGGAGTCAGCAATTTGCGTCGCGATTCGGCGACGTTCAGGCTGTGGTGGCTCGCGCCGGTCTGCGCCGGCGCATCACCTTTTTCTGACAGGAGTTAACATGACGGACATCGTACAGTTACTGGGCCAGGACGCGGATTCTCTTCTTCAGCATCGCTGTCTGGCGCTTCCCGCAGAAAACCTCTATTTGCCCGGTCCGGATTATGTTGATCGCGTGATGATCGACAATAACCGTTCGCCTGCTGTGCTGCGCAATATGCAGACGCTGTATAACACCGGCCGCCTGGCGGGAACCGGCTATCTCTCTATTCTGCCGGTGGATCAGGGCGTCGAACATTCTGCGGGCGCCTCTTTTGCCGCCAATCCGCACTATTTCGATCCCAAACATATCGTCGAGCTGGCGATTGAGGCGGGCTGCAACTGCGTGGCGTCGACCTATGGCGTGCTGGCGTCAGTGGCGCGTCGTTATGCGCATCGCATTCCCTTTATGGTGAAGCTGAATCATAACGAAACTCTGAGTTACCCGACGCAGTACGATCAAACGCTCTATGCCAGCGTCGAGCAGGCGTTCAATATGGGGGCGGTGGCGGTCGGCGCCACGATCTATTTCGGTTCCGAACAGTCGCGCCGCCAGATAGAGGAGATAGCCGCCGCCTTCGAACGCGCGCACGAGCTGGGCATGGTTACCGTGCTCTGGGCCTATCTGCGCAATAACGATTTCAAGAAAGATGGCGTCGATTATCACGCCAGCGCCGATCTGACCGGCCAGGCTAACCATTTGGCGGCGACCATCGGGGCGGATATCGTTAAGCAGAAGCTGGCGGAGAACAATGGCGGCTATAAGGCGGTGAAGTTCGGTCATACCGACGAGCGCGTCTACAGCACCCTGACCACGGATAGCCCGATCGATCTGGTGCGCTACCAGCTGGCGAACTGCTATATGGGCCGCGCCGGGCTGATTAACTCCGGCGGTGCGTCGGCGGGCGAAACCGATATCGCGGAGTCGGTGCGCACGGCGGTGATCAATAAGCGCGCGGGCGGCATGGGGCTGATCCTGGGGCGTAAGGCGTTTAAGAAGTCGCTGAAGGATGGCGTGGCGTTGATTAATGCGGTGCAGGATGTTTATTTGTCGAAAGAGGTCACCATCGCCTGATTAAGCCTGGCTTGCTCGCCATTTCCCGCCCGGGCAGTGCTCGGTCCTGGTCACATACCTGAGTATGCTCCCAGGCCCTGCGCGCTAGCCGGGCGTGAACTGGCTTCGCCACCGACGGCTTAATCGCGTGTGTTCGTCGCTAAGTTTACCGGACATACGGGGGTTAACAGACTGTACCTGTCGGCAGGTTAATGTTGTGGCGCGTGGGCAGGCTGGCTAATTTAGCAGGGTTCCTCGCCGAAGGCGTTATACAGCGCTGGACGCCAGGGGCGTGCCATCTGGCGCAGAGACAAAAAAGGCCAGCTGAGCGCTGGCCTTTTTGATGGTTGCGTGCAGTTTACAGCGACTCAAACCACTCGCTGTTGCGCTCGGCAATCGGCGTAATCGAGAAAATCATCTCCTGCAGATGGCGGCGCATCGCTGCTTCGGCCGCGTCGGCATCGTGGTTTTTCAGCGCTGAGAGGATCTCTTCATGCTGCTCAATCAGGCTGTCCGGTGGCGAGACCTCGCTCAGCGTCAGAAAGCGCACGCGGTCCATCGCCGCTTTAATATTTTCTACCGTCTCCCACGCCAGCAGGCAGTTGATACTCTCGGCAATCAGGCGGTGAAACTCATCGTCGAGGCTGAGAAACGCCTGGCTGTCATGGCGATCGGCGGCCATTTTCTGTAGCTGAAGGTTGTGCTCCAGCGCCATTAGCGCTACCGGCTCTATCTCCAGTGCCGCGCGGCGCACTACCGACACCTCAACCGTTTCGCGAATAAAGCGGCCGTCCGAGACGCGACGCGCGGAGATTTTACGCACGAAGGTGCCGCGCTGCGGCAACACCTGCACCAGACCCGCTTCCGCCAGCTTGATAAAAGCTTCGCGCACCGGCTGACGCGACACGTTGAACCGGGCCGACACTTCTTTTTCTGACAGCAGCGAACCCGGCTGAATGACGCAGGTCACGATATCCTTACGCAGATAACGATAAATCTGCTGGTTAACCGGTTCGCTGGTGGTGATGGTATAGGCGATTGACATGCGGCATATCCGTATTACGGCTGGCCGCAGCCAGCCCGTTGGGAAAGTGTCAGTCTAATCAGCGCGCTGCAACTGCGCCAGCGCTTTTGATACTGAACAATTACGGCGAACCCACCGCCTGCGCCACCGTGGCGCGCGCGCCGTGCTCGCGTAGCTGTAGCCAGAAGCGCGTCAGCGTCGCGACCACCTTGGCATTCTGCGCCAGATCCTCGCCGAAGACCGCTTTCATGCCCAGCAGCGCCTTCACGCGCGCTTCGCCTTCGGCGCTGGCCGCTACGCGCTCCGCCAGTTCCGCCTTCAGCGGATCGCGGATGTCGATCGGCGCGCCTTGCTCGTCCACGCCGCCGACATAGCGCATCCAGCAGGCGACGCCCAGCAACAGCAGGTCGCAGTTGCTGCCGTTGCGCAGATGCCAGCGCACGCTGTCGAGCAGGCGCTGCGGTAGCTTCTGCGTGCCGTCGGTCGCTATCTGGTAAGTGCGATGCTTGATGGCGCGGTTTTCATAGCGCGCGATCAGCGAGTCGGCGTAGGCGGTAAGATCTACGCCCTGGGTGCGCAGCGTCGGCGCCTGCTGCTCCAGCATCAGCCTGCGCGCGGCGGTGCGCAGGTTTGCGTCCGCCATGCAGTCGCTGATGTGCTCATAACCGGAGAGGAAGCCGAGATAGGCCAGAAACGAGTGGCTGCCGTTAAGCATACGCAGTTTCATTTCCTCAAACGGCAGCACGTCCTTAACCAGCTCGGCGCCTGCCTGCTCCCAGGCGGGCCGGCCGCTGACGAAATTATCCTCGATGACCCACTGAAAAAACGGTTCCGCTTCCACCGCGACCGGATCGCGACTGCCGAGGCGCTCGGCAAGCTGGGCAAACGCGCTGTCGGTCATCGCCGGAACGATGCGATCGACCATGGTAGAGGGGAAGGTAACATGCTGCTGGATATAGTCCGCCAGCGCGCTATCCTGCCGCTGCGCCAGCTGCACGATCACATTGCGCGTGACGTGGCCGTTTTCCGGCATATTGTCGCAGGACATCACGCTGAAGGGCGGCAGGCCTGCGTCGCGACGGCGGCGGATGGCCGCCAGAATCAGGCCCGGCAGCGAGCGAGGCGCATCGGGATGGGCCAGGTCATGCACAATATCGGGATGGTCCGGGTTGAGATCGCCGCTGGCGGGATGATGGCAGTAGCCTTTCTCGGTGACCGTCATCGAGACAATTGCTACGTCCGGCTGGCTCATGGCGGCGATCACCGCCTCGATGCCGTCGCTTTTGCCGTGCAGCGCCGAGGTAATCACGCCAATAATCCGCGTGTTGAGCGAATCGTCGGCCATTTCCGTCAGGCTATAGAGGTGATCCTGCTGGCGCAGCGCCTGGATCAGCTCGCCGCTATTGAGGTTAACTTCGCAATAGCCCCAGTCGCTGCCCTGTTCAGCCAGCTTGTCGCTGCATAACGCCTGATGCGCGCGATGAAAAGCGCCGAAGCCGATATGCACCATGCGGGTTTTCAGTTTGCTGCGATCGTAGCGCGGGCGCTGCACGTCGGCGGGAAGGCGATCAATCTCTAACATAGTTCGTCCTTATGGCAAACGGGGCGTCCAGCGCCCCGTGATTCAGTCATGTAAAACCTGCTGCTTATGCCGAAATCGGCTTCTTGCTCGCTTTCGGGCTGCGGATAACGAACAGCACCAGGAAGGCGCCGACGGCAGCGACGCCGCCTGCCAGCACGAAGGCGCTGTCGAATTTGCCGGTATGCTGCACGATAAAGCCGGTAACGATCGGACCGATAATGCCCGACAGGCTGCCCACCAGATGGATAAAGCCGCTGATGCTGCCGACGCGGCTCTTGTGCACCACGTCCTGAATAATCGCCCAGTAGATGGCGCCGGTGATGTAGAGGAAGAAGATAGAGATCGACATCATCATGACCGCAGAGTTGACCTCTTTTACCGTACCCGCCAGCGCCACACAAACGGCGGCGGCGAACAGTGAGACCACCAGCACAATTTTACGGGAGAGCAGTAACCTGCCGGTAATATTGAAGATCTTGTCTGAGATCCAGCCGCCGAGCGCAAGGCCGACGAAGCCGACAATCCACGGGATCATGGTGGTGATCGACATCGATTTAATATCCAGGCCGTGCGCCTGCACCAGATAGGCAGGGAACCAGCTCAGGAAGAAGAACAGAATATAGTTGTAGCAGAAGAAGGCGAAAGCGGTGACCAGGATAATCGGCTGACGCAGATAGTAGCCGAATCCGTGCGACGCCTGCGCCAGATCCGCCTCTTCGCCCGGCTGCTCGGCTTTCAGTTTGTCGACCAGCGCGCGCTCCTCGGCGGAAACGTGACGGCTCTTCGCCGGGTTATCCGCTGAAACGAACAGCCAGATCGCCATCCACACCAGACCGATCAGGCAGATGATCACGAAGGCCGGACGCCAGCCGAACGCGAGCGCGAGATAGCCGATAATCGGCCCGGCGATCGCGCCGCCCAGCGGCGAGCCGGCGCTCAGCAGGCCCATTGCGGTGGCCGCCTGTTTTTTCGGAAACCAGCCGTTAATCGCTTTGTTGGCCGAGGCGCAAATCGGGCCTTCCGCCATGCCGAACAGCACGCGCAGGATCAGCATCGACCAGAAGCCGGTCGCCAGCGCGGTCATGCCGCAGAACAGCGACCACATGCCAACCGCGATGCCGAGCACGATTTTGGGGCCAAAGCGGTCAGTGGCGACGCCGCCGACGAAGTTGAACAGGGCATAGCCGAAGAAGAAGCTGCCGAAGATCATGCCGAACTGTTCGGCGTTGATCGCCAGATCTTTTTCTACCAGCGGTAGGGTCAGAGAGAGGGCGACACGATCGAGGTAATTGATCATGTAAACAAGAAACAACAGCAGTACGATTGTCCAGCGCAGATTTTTAAACATAGTGGCTCCAACGCTTTTTTTATAGTGATATAACGCCGGCAGCGCGCCGCCGGCTGAATCCCCGGTGAGGGTAGTGCAACAGCTACATGGCCAGCACGACCTTGCAGCAGGTACGGGGGTCTTTTTCGAACAGCGTCATCGCGCGTTCGATTTCATCGAGCGAAAAGTAGTGCGTAACCAGTTTTTCCGGCTGGATCAGGCCCTGCTCCATCCATTCAATTACCTGCGGAAAGCGGTGGCTGTTAAGACGCGAGGTAAACAGCGACAGCTCTTTGCTGGTCAGGCTTTGTTGGGTAATGCTGCAGGGCTCGCCGGAGAAGCCGAGCAGACCGATACGGGCGGCGGGCGAGGCGAGCGCCGCCGCTTCCGCCAGAATAGAGGGGTGACAGGCGGCGTCGATAATCAGCGTGGGCTGCACGCCTTCGAGCTGGGCCGCCAGCGGCACCTCGGCATTGTTGAACACCCGATCCGCGCCGTTGGCTTTCGCCAGCTCAAGACGTTCCGGCAGACGATCCACCACCAGCACCTGCGCCACCTTATAGACGCCCTTCAGCACCTGAATCGCCGTCAGGCCCATGGGACCGGCGCCGTAGATCAGCGCCACATCCTGCGGCTGCGGTTTGAGGAACGCGGTGATATTGGCTGCGATGGTGAACGGCTCTACCATGCTGGCGAGCTTGTCCGGGATCGCCGCTGGCAGCCGGTACGCATTACCGGCCGGCGCAACCGCATATTCGCTAAAGCCGCCGTCGCGATGCACGCCGATGACGCTCAGCGTGGTGCAGACGTTAGGACGGCCCACCGAGCAGGGATAGCAGCTACCGCAGCTCACGACGGGATCGACCGCTACCCGCTCGCCGATGCGGCTGGCGTCGACGCCGTCGCCGACCGCGTCAATCACGCCGAAAAACTCGTGGCCGATGACGCGCGGATATTTCGCGAAAGGATTGTGGCCGTGCCAGATATGCACGTCAGAGCCGCAGATGCTGGCGTATTTCACCTTGACGCGGACTTCACCCGCTGCGGGCGTCGGCAGCGGACGCTCCGCCAGTACCAGCTCGCCGGGTTGTTCAATCACGACACTTTTCATGATGCGCTCCTTACCAGTTCCACAGCGTGCCGTCTTCCAGACGGGCCACCGGAAGATAGGCGGGTTCATAGGGATATTTCGCCGCCAGCTTCTCGTTGAACTCGATACCCAGGCCTGGCTTGTCGCCCGGATGCATAAGGCCGTCTTCGAACGTCCAGCTGGCGTCGAACAGCTCCATCATCTGCTCAGAGAAGCCCATGTACTCCTGCACGCCGAAGTTCGGCACCCACAGGTCAAAGTGCAGCGCCGCCGCCATGCAGACCGGCGAGAGATCTGACGGGCCGTGCGAGCCGGTGCGCACCTGATAGAGCGAAGCGAAATCAGCGATGCGGCGCATGCCGGTGATGCCGCCCGCATGGGTAATGGTGGTGCGGATATAGTCGATCAGCTGCTCTTCAATCAGCTGTTTGCAGTCCCAGATGCTGTTGAAGAATTCGCCGACCGCAATCGGCGTCACGGTATGCTGGCGGATCAGGCGGAAACACGCCTGGTTTTCCGCTGGCGTCGGATCTTCCATCCAGAACAGGCGGTAATCTTCGACGCTTTTGCCGAAGCGCGCCGCTTCAATCGGCGTCAGGCGGTGATGCATATCGTGCAGCAGATGTTCGTTGAAGCCGAACTTATCGCGAATCGCTTCAAACAGCTTCGGGGTAAAGTCGAGGTATTTCTCGGTCGACCACAGCTGCTCTTCCGGCCAGTTACCTTTGGTCGCTGGCTCATAGGCGAGACCTTTGCCTTTCGCCATGCCGTAGGTGGTTTTCATGCCCGGCACGCCGCACTGGGCGCGGATCGCCTTGAAACCCATCTCTTTGTGCTTCGCGTAGTCGTCCATCACTTCGTCGATGGTATGGCCGGTGGTATGGCAATAAACCATAACGCCGGTGCGCGACGCGCCGCCCAGCAGCTGGTAGAGCGGCATATTGGCGGCTTTGCCTTTGATATCCCACAGCGCCATATCGACCGCGGAGATCGCCGACATAGTGACCGGCCCGCGGCGCCAGTAGGCGCCTTTATAAAAGTACTGCCAGATATCTTCGATCTGATGCGCGTCACGGCCGATCAGCTGCGGGCAGATATGATCTTTCAGGTAAGAGGCGACCGGCAGTTCGCGGCCGTTGAGCGTGGCGTCGCCGATGCCGGTGATGCCGTCGTCGGTGGTAATTTTCAGCGTAACGAAGTTTCTGCCTGCGCAGGTAACAAAGACTTCAGCGTTAACAATTTTCATCTCTCGTAGCCTTCTTTCAGCAATCAATGCTGAAAAAGTACGCGCATTTATACTACCATACAAGTTGATGTAACAGAGTTGTGAAGGCAATCACAGAGAGAAATTTACGCGCTGCCTGGGGTAAGGAATCGAGCTTTATTTGCATTTACAGGCTGCATAAAAGTTAAAACGCGGGCCAGGCTGCCCGCGCAAGCGCTTATCTTACAGCCTGAAACGCGACCTTAAGCTAACAACGCGCACTGCGGCGGCAAGCGGCAGCTCAGCGCGCCGGGCATCACCTCAATCTCAAACTCGCGGCCGGAGAGCGGCTCGCCATCCAGATTAAAGGTCATCTCATTAGGGGAAACGATGCGCAGCGAGGTCAGCTTCGCGGTCACGATATTCGGGTTGTCATCGTTGCTGGTCAGCGAGTGCAGCAGGGTAGGCAGCAGCTCCTGCGCAGTGACGATGCTCACATCGAGCTGGCCGTCATTAATCAGTGCCGATGGACACAAGCGCTGCCCGCCGCCCGCCTGGCGTCCGTTGCCGACGCCGATCGCCAGCGCGTCGCCCTGCCACTGAAAACCGGGGCCGGAAATCTCGCAGCTGTCTGGCTTCAGCGTATCCATGCGCATCAGGCCGTGAATAAAATAGGAGACGCCGCCCAGCGCAGATTTTAACTTTTCCGGCGTTTCGGTGGTGATACGGGTGCCGAAACCGCCGGTCGCCATATTAATGAAATAGCGATCCTGATTAACCCGCGCCAGATCGATTACGTGGGCTTTGCCCTGAACCGCGAGGCGCAGCGCGGGCTCCATCTCGGCAGGAATACCGACGCTGGTGGCGAAATCATTGGCGGTGCCCAGAGGAAGAATGCCGAGCACCGGCCGACGCGCGGCGTCAACAGCGGCCAGCGCGGTAGCGATCTCGTTAATGGTGCCGTCGCCGCCGCCGGCGACCACGGTCTCAGCGCCCAGCCGCAGCGCTTCTTCAACGTAGCGTTCGCCGTCGCCTTTCTCCCAGGTAACGCGCACGGCGACGTCGAAGCCTTCATCGCGCAGCGCGGTGACGGCCGCACGCAAATCTTCGTTGCCTGCGCCTTTGCCGTTAAGAATAAGTAGAGTAAGCGGTCGTTTTTCCATTTTCCGTTCCTTGAAAACCCACAAAGATTTCTGCTTATAGCATAGTCAGGCGGGAAAATTTACGGGAGAAAAGCGGAAAAAAGAAAACCCGCACGGGGGAGCCGGGCGGGTGAATGAGGTGGTTCCTGATACAACAGCTATTAGTTGTTACTCGTTCGCAGCAGGCGCGACTATAAAGGAGCGCGCCGCGGCGGTCTGTGATCCTGTTCTAACTTCATCGGTTTACTTGCGCGACGTGAGTAATTTGCTATGAGGATCGCGCGTGCTGCTGCCGTCGGTAAAATTGCGCAGCAGCAGACCAAAGGCGAGTTCGACGTCCGCGGGCACCGGCATCCAGACGCGATGGCCGTCGCCGGGCGCAACCTCAATGGCGCCGCCGCGCGCGTCCTGCAGCGCCTCCAGCGTGCAGTTCAGGTTGCCGTTCGGCGTCATGATCTCCAGGCTGTCGCCGAGCAGAAATTTATTCTTCACCGCGACCTCCGCCCAGTCGCCGCGCCGCTCGCCGGTAAATTCGCCGACGAACTGCTGACGCTCCGAGATCGAATAGCCCTGCGCATAGTTTTGATAGCTGTCGTGGGTATGGCGGCGCAAAAACCCCTCGGTATAGCCGCGATGCGCCAGACCTTCCAGCGTGGTCAGCAGCTCAGGATCGAAAGGTTTGCCGGCTGCGGCGTCGTCGATAGCGCGGCGGTAAACCTGCGCCGTCCGCGCACAGTAGTAGAACGATTTGGTGCGGCCTTCGATCTTCAGCGAATGGACGCCCATCTCGCTCAGGCGTTCAACGTGCGCCACGGCGCGCAGATCCTTAGAGTTCATGATGTAGGTGCCATGCTCATCTTCAAAGGCGCTCATCACTTCGCCCGGCTTCATCTTCTCTTCCAGCAGAAAGACCTTATCGGTTGGCTGGCCAAGCCCCAGCGTCGGCGTCACCTCCTGCACCTCGACGATATTGCCGACCTCGTCCTGTTTACCTTCCTCGACCTTATATTCCCAGCGGCAGGCGTTGGTGCAGGTGCCCTGATTCGGGTCGCGCTTGTTCATATAGCCGGAGAGCAGGCAGCGGCCGGAGTAGGCCATGCAGAGCGCGCCGTGCACGAAAATCTCGATCTCCATCTCCGGCACCTGCTGGCGGATCTCCGCGATCTCCTCCAGCGACAGCTCGCGCGACAGTATCACGCGCGTCAGCCCCATCTGCTGCCAGAACTTCACCGTCGCCCAGTTGACCGCATTGGCCTGCACCGAAAGATGGATCGGCATCTGCGGAAAGGCCTCGCGCACCAGCATAATCAAACCGGGATCGGACATGATCAGCGCGTCCGGCTGCATCTCCACCACCGGCGTCAGGTCGCGAATAAAGGTCTTTAGCTTGGCGTTATGCGGCGCGATATTCACCACCACATAGAACTTCTTGCCCAGCGCGTGCGCTTCGGCAATGCCTTTGGCGAGGTTGTCATGGGTGAATTCGTTATTGCGCACGCGCAGGCTGTAGCGCGGCTGCCCGGCATAAACCGCGTCGGCCCCATAGGCGAAGGCGTAGCGCATATTCTTCAGCGTGCCCGCTGGAGAAAGCAGTTCTGGTTTCATGATGTTCTCACTGATGTCAGGTCAGCATGCCGCCTGGCGCGGCACGTGCCGCGGCCGCAAGGTGAGCGGCCCGGCAAAAGGTGCAAAATTGTAGGCGGCGACGCGCGTCAGTCAGTTGATCTAGATCAACTGGCACAGATCCGCTTCCCAGCGATAGCCCATGCCGTAGACGGCGCGGATAAAGGGCTGGTCGGCGTCGAGATTCTCCAGCTTGCGCCGCAGATTTTTGATATGGCTGTCGATGGTGCGATCGGTCACGACGCGGTAGTCGTCGTAGAGATGATTGAGCAGCTGCTCGCGCGAAAAGACTTTGCCCGGCTCCAGCGCCAGGGTTTTCAGCAGGCGGAATTCGGCCGGAGTCAGCTCCAGCGGCTGTTCGCGCCAGCTCGCCTGGAAGCGGCCTTCGTCGATTTTCAGCAGCGACGCCTTGCCGGGCTCTTCTGGCGCGCGCTTCACGCGGCGCAGGATAGTTTTCACGCGCGCCACCACTTCGCGCGGGCTAAAGGGCTTACAGATGTAGTCATCCGCGCCGATCTCCAGGCCAAGCAGGCGATCGATCTCCTCGGTGCGCGCCGTCACCATAATAATCGGCAGCTCAGAGAAGCGGCGGATTTCGCGGCACAGCGAGAGGCCATCTTTGCCGGGCAGCATTAGATCCAGCAGCATCAAATCGGGCGGCGTCTGCTGGATGAAAGGCAGCACGTCGCTGCCGTGGGCGATATGGTGCGTGCGGTAGTTGGAAGCTTCAAGATAGTCGATCATCAGCTGCGCCAGCTTCGGCTCGTCTTCCACTACCAGAATCAGCGGGTCGGTTTTTTCGGCGGTCATCGTCAGTTACGGCTGGGGAACATAGCGCAATTGTAGCGCGATTTTCAGTCCACCTAAATCAGAGTGCTCCGCAGCGATATGGCCGCCGTGGGCGTCGACGATATTTTTGCAGATCGCCAGCCCCAGTCCGGAGCCGCCGCTGGCGCGATTGCGCGATCCTTCCGTGCGGAAAAAGCGCTCGAAGATCTTCGCCTGCTGCTGCGCGTCGACGCCTGGCGCGCTGTCGACAAAGCTCATCTGCCACCAGGGCGCCTCATAGGTGAGACGTACCTCGACCTGTCCCGGCGCGTCGGTATAGCGCAGGCTGTTCTCCAGCAGGTTGGTGAAGAGCTGCATCAGGCGATCGGGATCGCCGAAGAAAGGCGCTTCGTCCGGCATCTGCAGCGTCAGCGTCAGCCCGTGGCTGCGATAGCGCTCGTTGAAGCTGCCGGCGGCCACCTCCAGCAGCTGCACCAGATCGGTGGCCTGTTTGCGATAGGCGAGGGCGCCTTCGTCGGAGAGCGAAAGCTGGTGCAGATCGTCCACCAGCTTGCTGAGCACCCCGACTTCGCTCTGCAGCGAGGCGATCGCCTCTGGCGTCAGCTTGCGCACGCCGTCCTGCATCGCCTCTAGCTCGCCGCGCAGGATCGCCAGCGGCGTGCGCAGCTCGTGGGAGATATCGGCCATGAAGGCGCGACGCATGCTCTCGTTCTTTTCCAGCGAGCTGGCCAGGCGGTTAAAGTCCTGCGCCAGCTGGCCCAGTTCGTCGCGGCTGCCGACCTCGACGCGCGTGGCGAAATTGCCCGCCGCCAGATGATGGGTGCCTGCCACCAGCCGCTTGACCGGCGCCAGCAGGCCGCGCGACATCAGCCAGGTGACCAGCGCCGCCAGCAGCGTCGACAGGCCGACAATCAGCCAACTGGTGCGCTTCTGCTGGTGATCGAAATTGATATCGGTGCTGCGCGTCAGCCGCTCCGGCGGCGAACCCACTACCCAGCCGACCACTTTACCGTTGCTGGTGGTGATATTGCGGCGCGAGCCTTCCGGCGGCACCGGCGCGCGCGGCCCGACCAGCACCTTATATTGCTGGTCGATAATCCAGAACTGGGTGCGCCAGCCGTGGGGCGGCAGCTGGTTATTGCTGTCGGGATTCTGCTCCAGCGAGCGCAGCATGGTGAACACCAGCCGATCGTTATGCCGCAGGAAATCCCAGTTGCCGTGCTGTTCATACTGATCGGCCAGCGCATCGCCGAGCATGGCGAGCCGCTGCTCGTTGCCGCGCTTGATGTAGTCGACAAAGCCGTGCTCGAAGCTCAGACGCACGCCCCAGTGCATAGTGATCAGCACCAGCATGCAGGTGGAAAAAATCGCTAAAAAGAGTTTGGCGCTGATGCCCAGGCGCAACGGCAACTTCATGGTTTTCTCCGGCGTCGCAGATCGACATTTTGACTGGTTTCCTTCGGCACGCGCCAGAACACCAGCGCGGGCAGGGCGATAATCAGCGCCATGCAGGCGTAGGCGGTCATAAACAGACTGTGGGTATGGTCGCTGTTCGCCAGCGCATCCTGGCCGAACGCGCCCAGCAGCAGGCCGGCGATAGTGACGCCGACGCTCATCGACAGCTGCATAATCATCGACAGCAGACTGTTGCCGCTGGAGGCGAGCTCGTCCGGCAGATCCTTCAGCGTCAGGGTATTCATCGAGGAGAAGCGCAGCGCGTTCACCATGCCCTGCATCAGCAGCACCAGCGGCAGCAGCCACAGCCAGCCGAGCAGCGCCACCAGCGGAAAGAGCACCACCACCACGGCGAGCGCCAGCGTAGTGCCGACTAGCGCGTTGCGGTAGCCGAACAGGTTAACGATACGCACCACCATGCGTTTGATGCCCATATTGCCGAGCACCATCGGGATCATCATCAGCCCGGCGTGAAACGGCGTAAAGCCCATGCCGACCTGCAAAAATATCGGCGTCATAAAAGGCAGCATGCCGCTGCCGATGCGGCCTAAAAAGCTGCCGAGCAGGCCAATTGAGTAGAGGCGGTTGTCGAACAGCTTCAGGCTGAACAGCGCATTGTCGTTGCCGCGCGCGTGCATCAGATAATACAACAGCGAAAAGAGGCCAGTCAGGATCATTGCGCCGAGCAGCAGTGAGGAACCGTCGCTGCTGCGCTGGCCGTCGAGCGCCAGGGTCAGCGTCGCCATGCCGACGGCCAGCAGCAGAAAACCAAGGAAATCGAAGCGCCGCGTCTGCATCGAATAGTTCGGCATCAGCGTCAGGGTGGCGATAGCGCCGATAATGCCGACCGGGATATTGATCAGGAAGATCCAGTGCCAGCTCGCATACTCCACCAGCATGCCGCCCAGCGCCGGACCCACCAGCGGGCCGATCTGTCCCGGCAGGGTGACGAAGGTCATCGCTGACATATACTGCTCGCGCGGCACGATTTTCATCACGGTCAGGCGGCCGACCGGCACCATCATCGCGCCGCCGACGCCCTGCACCACGCGCGCCATCACCAGCTGATCGAGCGTCGAAGAGAAGGCGCAGAGCAGCGAGCCGATGCTGAACAGCACGATGGCGCTGAAGAAAATGTTGCGCACGCCGAAGCGATCCGCCAGCCAGCCGCTCATCGGCAGGGTAACCGCCACCGTCAGCAGATAGGAGACGATGACCGAATGCATATGCAGCGGGCTGACGCCCAGATCCTGCGCCATTGAGGGAAGGGCGGTGTTGACGATGGTGGTGTCCAGCGTCTGCATAAAGAAGCCGAAAGCGACAATCCATAGCTGCCAGCGAACCGTGGCGTTTTGGGCGTTCATTTCCTGTTCTCTCCTTAACTCTCCACCGGCTGGCCGATTTTACCGCGCTTGCGCCGCAGCTTGTCCATATAGAGATAGACCACCGGCGTGGTATAGAGCGTCAGCAGCTGGCTCATAATTAGCCCGCCGGCGATAGTGATGCCGAGCGGCTGGCGCAGCTCCGCGCCGTCGCCGCTGGTGATCACCAGCGGCAGCGCACCGAACAGCGCGGCGAGCGTGGTCATCAGAATCGGGCGAAAACGCAGCAGGCAGGCCTGGAAAATGGCGTCGCGCGCGCTCAGGTTGCCGTTGCGCTGCGCCTCTAGCGCAAAATCTACCATCATAATGGCGTTCTTTTTCACGATGCCGATCAGCAGCAGGATGCCGATAAGGGCGATCAGGCTAAAAGGCGTATCGAACAGCGTCAGCGCCAGCAGCGCGCCGACGCCCGCTGAGGGTAGCGTCGAGAGAATGGTCAGCGGATGGACATAGCTCTCATACAATATGCCCAGCACGATATAGACGGCGGCGATGGCGGCGAGCATCAGCCAGAGCTGGCTGCTCTGCGACTGCTCAAACACCTGCGCGGTGCCGGCGAAGCTGCCGCGCACGCTGGAGGGCACGCCAATAGCCGTCATGGTGCGATCGATCGCCGCAGAGGCTTCCGACAGCGAAACGCCTTCCGGCAGGTTAAAAGAGATGGTCGAGGCGGCGGAGAGTCCCTCATGGTTGACCGACAGCGGCGCGTTGGCGGGCTGCCAACGGGCGAACCACGACAGGGGAATCGGTTTGCCGTCGCTGTTAATCACAAACATCTGATCCAGCGCGCTAATGTCCTGGGTGTAACGCGGATCGACCTCCATCACCACCTTGTACTGATTCAACGGCTGATAGATGGTGGAGATCTGCCGCTGGCCGAAAGCGTTGTTCAGCAGGGCGTTTGCCTCAGAGACGTCGATGCCGAGGCGCGACATGCTTTCGCGATCGTAGATCAGCGCCATTTCGCTGCCTTTGTCCTGCTGATCGGAGTTGACGTCCGCCAGCTGCGGCAGCGCGGAGAAGGCCTGACGGATTTTCGGCTCCCATTCGCGCAGCGCGGCAAGATCGTCGGAGAGCAGCGAATACTGATAGCTGGCGTTCGATTCGCGGCCGCCGGCGCGCAGATCCTGCACCGCGTTGAGATAGAGGCTGGCTCCGGGCTCTTTCGCCAGCTTCGCGCGCAGCCGGGCGATCACCGCCTGGGCGTTTTCGCTGCGCTCGGAGAGCGGCTTCAGCGAGATAAACATCGAGCCGCTGTTGGTGCGCATGCCGCCGGTAAAGCCCACCACGCTCTCGACCGCCGGATCGGCCTTCACGATCACCATAAAATCCTGCAGCTTCTGGCGCATCGCCTGGAAGGAGATGCTCTGATCGGCGGAGATAAAGCCTGACAGGCGGCCGGTGTCCTGCTCCGGCATAAAGGTTTTCGGCACCTGAATAAACAGCCAGACGGTCAGGGCGACGGTGCCGAACAGCAGCAGCAGCACCCAGCGCGCATGGTTCAGCACCCAGCCCAGCGAGCGACCATAGCCCTGCTGGATCGCCAGCAGCATCCGGCCTGCGCCGCGCCGACGCGGCTGGGCGCGCGGCGCATGCGGCTTCAGCAAATACGCGCACATCATCGGCGTCAGGGTGAGGGAAATCACCATCGAGATGGCGATCGCCACCGACAGCGTAATGGCGAATTCAGAGAAGAAGCGGCCTATCAGCCCGCCGGTCATCAGCAGCGGCAAAAAGACGGCGATCAGCGACAGGCTCATCGACAGTACGGTAAAGCCCACTTCGCGCACGCCGGTTAGCGCCGCCTGCAAGGGTTTCATGCCCGCCTCGACGTGGCGCGCGATATTCTCCAGCACCACGATGGCGTCATCCACTACGAAACCGGTGGCGATGGTCAGCGCCATCAGCGACAGGTTATTCAGGCTGAAGCCGCACAGGTACATCGCGGCGAAGGTGCCGATCAGCGAAACCGGCACCGCGGCGGCGGGGATCAGCGTGGCGCGGCCGGAGCGCAGGAAAACGAACACCACCATAATCACCAGCACCACGGCGATGGTCAGCGACTGCTCGACCTCATGCAGCGAGGCGCGAATGGTAGGCGAGCGATCCTGCGCAATCTGCAGGTCGATGGCGGCGGGAATGGTCTGATGCAGCGTCGGCAGCTCGGCGCGAATGCGGTCGACGGTATCGATCACGTTCGCCTCCGGCGTTTTGCGCACCAGCAGCAGCACCGCGGGCTTGCCGTCCGCCATCCCGGCGTTGCGCACGTCCTGCACCGAGTCCTGCACGCTGGCGACGTCCGCCAGCTTCACCGCCGCGCCGCTGCTGTAGTGCACCACCAGCGGCGCGTAGTCGCTGGCGGTTTTCAGCTCGTCGTTGGTGCGCAGCTGCCAGCGCTGCTGGCGATCCTCCACCGCGCCCTGCGGACGACGCTGGTTGGCGTTGGCGATCGCCTCGCGCACCGCATCCAGCGAGACGCCCTGGTTAAACAGCGCCTGCGGATTCAGCGCGACGCGCACCGCAGGCAGCGAGCTGCCGCCGACCGTAACGTCGCCGACGCCTTCGATCTGCGACAGCTTCTGCGCCAGCTGGGTCGAGGCGTAGTCGTAGAGCTGGCCTGGATTATAGATATCCGAGGTCAGCGTCATGATCATAATCGGCGCGTCCGAGGGATTGACCTTGCGGTAGGTGGGGCGGCTCGGCATCCCGGTCGGCAGCAGGCTTTGCGCCGCGTTGATGGCCGCCTGCACGTCGCGCGCCGCGCCGTTGATGTCGCGGTCGAAATCGAGCACCAGAATAATGCGCGTGCTGCCGAGCGAGCTGGTGGAGGTCATTTCGCTGACGCCGGCGATGCGGCCCAGCGAACGCTCAAGCGGCGTCGCCACCGACGAAGCCATGATTTCCGGCGACGCGCCTGGCAGCGAGGCGGAAATCACTATTACCGGGAAGTCGACCTGCGGCAGCGGGGCGACCGGCAGCAGGCGAAAGCCGAGCACGCCCGCCAGCGCAATGGCGAGGGTCAGCAGCGTGGTCGCCACCGGGCGATGGATAAACAGCGCGAAAAATCTCACTGCTCCGCCTCCCGGCCGCTAAAGCGGCGGCGCGCGGCCTGGCCGAGGCGATCGAACAGCAGATAGATCACCGGCGTAGTAAACAGCGTCAGCACCTGGCTCAGGATCAGACCGCCCACCATGGCGATGCCGAGCGGATGACGCAGCTCTGCGCCGACGCCGGTGCTGAGCATCAGCGGCAGCGCGCCCAGCAGCGCCGCCAGCGTGGTCATCAGGATCGGGCGAAAACGCAGCAGGCACGCCTGATAGATGGCGTCATAGGGCGTCATGCCCTGCTCGCGTTCGGCGGCCAGCGCGAAGTCGATCATCATGATGGCGTTTTTCTTCACGATGCCGATCAGCAGAATAATGCCGATAATGGCGACGATATCCAGCTCGCCGCCGCTCAGCATCAGCGCCAGCAGCGCGCCGACGCCGGCGGTGGGCAGCGTCGACAAAATCGTGATGGGATGGATAAAGCTCTCATAGAGCACGCCCAGCACGATATACATCGCCACGATGGCCGCCACGATCAGCCAGACGGTGCTGGTAAGCGCCGCCTCGAACGCCAGGGTGCTGCCCTGGAACTGGGTCATCAGTTCGGCGGGCATGCCGAGCCGCTCTTCCGCCGCGCTGACCGCTTTCACCGCGTCGCCCAGCGAATAGCCGTCGGCGACGTTAAAGGAAAAGGTCGCCGACGGGAACTGATCGAGATGGTTGACGCTCAGCGCGCTGTGGCGCTGCTCAACTTTCGCGATGGCGCTGAGCGGCACGCTGCCGCCGTCGGTGCTGGTCAGCCGGATGCCTTCCAGGCCCGCCAGGCCCGGCGTGGCGCGGTTGTCCTGCTCCAGCACCACGCGATACTGGTTCGCCTGAGTATAAATAGTGGAGATGAGGCGCTGGCCGAAGGCGTTATAGAGCGCGTTATCGACGTCCGCCATACTGATGCCGAGGCGGCTGGCGCTGTCGCGATCGACATTGACGTACGCCTCCAGCCCCTGATCCTGCCAGTCGCTGCTGATGTCGCGCAGCTCAGGCGACTGGCGCAGCGCGTCCAGCAGTTTCGGCACCCAGGTGCCGAGCGACTCCAGCGAGCCGGACTGCAGCGTAAACTGATAGGGCGTGCGGCTCGCCTGGGTTTCAATCGTCAGATCCTGTACCGGCTGCAGCCACAGCGTGACGCCGGGAAGCTGGCTTATCTGCTGCTGCAGCCGCTGCTGCACCTGCGGGATCCGGTCATCGCGCTCGCTCAGCGGCTTCAGGTTGATCTGCAGACGCGCGCTGTTGAGCGCGGCATTGGTACCGTCGACGCCGACGAAAGAGGTCATGCTCTGCACCGCCGGATCTTTCATGATCAGCGAAGCGACATCGCGCGTGCGCTCCGCCATGCTGGCGTACGAGGCGCTCTGCGGCGCCTGCAGCGTGCCCTGGATAATGGAGTTATCCTGCTGCGGGAAAAAGCCTTTCGGAATCACTATCCACAGCAGCACGGTGAGCAGCAGCGTACCGAGCGCCACCGACAGCGTCAGCCAGGGATGCGCCAGCACTTTGCGCAGCCAGCCGCCATATCCGGCAATCACCCGCTCGAAAAAGGCTTCGCTGGCGCGCGAAAAGCGGTTCTGCTTGCGCAGCGACTCGGCGCTCAGCATGCGCGCGCACATCATCGGCGTCAGCGTCAGCGAGACCACGGCGGAGATCAGGATAGCCACCGCCAGCGTGACGGCGAACTCACGGAACAGACGGCCGATCACGTCGCCCATAAACAGCAGCGGGATCAGCACCGCGATCAGCGAAAAGGTAAGGGAGATAATGGTAAAGCCGATTTCGCCCGCCCCCTTGAGCGCGGCGGTGAGCGGTTTTTCCCCTTTCTCCAGATAGCGGGTGATGTTTTCGATCACCACGATGGCGTCATCCACCACGAAGCCGGTGGCGATAGTCAGCGCCATCAGCGTCAGGTTATTGATAGAGAAGCCGAGGAAGTACATCGCGGCGAAGGTGCCGACCAGCGACAGCGGCACCGCGACGGCGGGAATAATCGTCGCCGGGACGTTGCGCAGGAACAGATAGATAATCATCACCACCAGGCCAATCGCCAGCATCAGCTCGTGCTGGGTATCGGTGACCGAGGCGCGAATATTGGTGGTGCGGTCGGTCAGCAGCTGGACCTTCACCGACTTCGGCAGCGAGGCGGTGAGCGAGGGCAGCAGCGCGCGGATATTATCGGCGGTGGCGATAATGTTGGCGCCCGGCTGGCGCTGCACGTTGAGCACGATGGCGGCTTCGCGGTTCGCCCAGGCGCCAAGCCAGCGGTTTTCCGCGCCCTGTTCGATCGTGGCGACATCGCCGAGCCTCACCGGCGCGCCGTTTTTATAGCTGACGATCAGCTGACGGTAATCCTCCGCCGACTTCATCTGGTCGTTAGCGGAGAGAGTAATGGAACGCTCCGGGCCGTCGAGGCTGCCTTTCGCCGAGTTGACGTTGGCGCTGCTGATGGCGGTGCGCACCTCTTCGCTGGTCAGGCCGAGCGCCGCCAGCGCCTGAGCGTTCATCTGCACGCGCACCGCCGGTCGCTGACCGCCGGAGAGCGTCACCAGCCCGACGCCGGAAACCTGGGAGATTTTCTGCGCGACGCGCGTCTCCACCATATCCTGTACCTGGGTCAGCGGCATGCTGCTGGTGGTCACCGCCAGCGTCATGATCGGCGGATCGGCGGGATTGACCTTGCTGTAGACCGGCGGGTTAGGCAGATCGTTGGGCAACAGGCTGGTGGCGGCGTTAATGGCGGCCTGTACTTCCTGCTCGGCGACGTCGAGCGGCAGCGTCAGCTGGAACTGCAGGGTGATCACCGACGCGCCGCCGGAGCTTTGCGACGCCATCTGTTTCAGCCCTGACATCTGGCCGAACTGGCGCTCAAGCGGCGCGGTAATCGCGGAGGTGGTCACGTCCGGGCTGGCGCCGGGATAGAGCGTCACCACCTGGATGGTGGGATAATCCACCTCCGGCAGCGCCGAAACCGGCAGAAAACGGTAGCCAAGAACGCCCGCCAGCAGAATAGCGATCATCAACAGCGTGGTAGCGACCGGACGTAAAATAAACTGACGCGACGGCCCGCCGCTGGCGTCAGGAGGCGTAACCTGCATTACTCGCTCGCTCCTTTGGCCGGTTGCGCCGCGCGGCTGCTTTTCAGCGCGGTGCTCTGCGGCGCGACGACGTCCACCTGCGCCCCTTCCGTCAGGCGATCCAGCCCGTCGGTGACCACGCGTTCGCCTGCGCTCAGGCCGGCGTTAATCACCACCTGATGGCTGTCCTGCAGTCCGGCGGTGACGCTTTTCTTACTCACTTTATTGTCGCTGTTCACCACCCAGACAAAGTGGCCTTCATTGCCCATCTGCAGCGCGGCGGCTGGAATAACGATCGCATCCTGCAGGGTATTGACCTTCAGCCGCGCGTTAACGAACTGGTTGGGAAAGAGCTTGTCGTCCTGATTGTCGAAGCGCGCCTTCATTTTGATGGTGCCGGTGGTGGCGTCGATCTGGTTGTCGATGCTGAGCAGCGTGCCCTGGGTCAGCAGCGTCTGGTTGCTGCGATCCCAGGCTTCCACCACCAGCGGCTGGCCGCTCTTTTGCGCCTGCATGATGTCGGGCAGATAATTTTCAGCCAGGCTGAACAGCACGTCGATGGGGTGGGTCTGGGTGATCACCACCAGACCGTTGGTGTCGCCGCTGGTGATGTAGTTGCCGACGTCCACCTGTTTCAGGCCGACGCGGCCCTCAATCGGCGACGTAATGCGGCTGTAGGTCAGATTGAGCTGAGCGCTGGCGACGCTGCCTTCGTCCGCCTTGATGGTGCCCTGGGTTTCGCTCACCAGCGAACGCTGGGTATCGAGCTCCTGCTGCGACACCAGCGAGGTTTTCGCCAGCTTTTCATAGCGCGCCAGATCGCGGCGGGCATTCGCCAGCGTCGCCTGATCCTTCGCCAGCTGACCCTGCGCCTGGGTTAACGCTACCTGATAAGGGCGGGGATCGATCTCCGCCAGCAGCTGGCCCGCTTTAACCTGCTGCCCTTCCTGAAAGTGGATCGCCATCAGCTCGCCGTCGACCCGGCTGCGCACCGTCACGGTGCTGGCAGCGGTCACGGTGCCGAGCCCGCTGAGAAAGTGCGGCACGCTCTGACTGACGGCGGCGGCGGCCTGTACCGGCGCCGGCGGAGCGCCCGCGCCGCCTTTGCCGCGATGCGGTCGGGTCGACGCCTGAGGATCGGCGTCAGGCTGCGCCGGATGGTGCCACCAGTAGTAGCCGCCTGCGGCGGCGGCCAGCACGAACAGCGTCAGCAGGCTCTTTTTCAACAAGGAAGGTCGGTTCATCTTATCGGTTGCTCTCCAGCAGTAGCGAAATCCCCAAAACGCAGGCTGAAACGCGGCAGCCTGCAAATAGCAGAGTGTAGACCCGCAACGCGGGCAGAAGTTGAAGGAATTAAGGATATCTGTCAGCCCGACGTAAGTATCCCTTTCAGAACAAACTTATCGAGGAATTACGCATAAAGCGCGCTTTTCGCTTTTGCTATGCTCTTTGTCTGGGCATTTCTTACACAAGGAGAAGAGGATGAGTCAGGTTGAAACACGCCAGCTCGGCGATACCGGCATTCAGGTGCCGCTGTTAACCTTTGGCGGTAACGTCTTCGGCTGGACACTGGATGAGGCGAAGTCGTTTTCATTGCTTGATGCGCTGGTGGAAAAAGGGCTGTGGTTTATTGATACCGCCGACGTCTATTCGCACTGGGCGCCGGGCAATAAAGGCGGCGAATCGGAAACCATTATCGGCAACTGGCTGAAAAAGAGCGGCAAACGCGACCGCATCGTGCTGGCGACCAAGGTCGGCATGGAACTCTCGCCGGAGAAAACCGGCCTGAAGCCGCAGTATATTCGTCAGGCGGTAGAGGATTCGCTACGCCGTCTGCAAACCGACTATATCGATCTCTATCAGGCGCACCGCGACGATACCGATACGCCGCTGGCGGAAACCCTGGCGGCGTTCGATTCGCTGATCAAAGAGGGCAAGGTGCGCGCCATCGGCGCCTCGAACTACAGCGCGCCCCGCCTGCAGGAGGCGCTGAAGATCAGCGAAGAGCAGGGCCTGGCGCGCTACGCCACCCTGCAGCCTGAATACAACCTTTACGATCGCGAAGGCTACGAGTCGGCGCTGGAGGCGGTGGCGACGCAGCACGGGCTGGGCGTGATTAACTACTACTCGCTGGCCAGCGGCTTCCTGAGCGGCAAATACCGCAGCGCGGCGGATGCCGGCAAAAGCGCGCGCGGGCAGGGCGTGGTCGAGAAGTATCTTAACCCGCGCGGCCTGGCTATTCTGGCGGCGCTGGACGACATCAGCCAGACGCACGGCGTGACGCCGACCCAGGTCGCGCTGGCGTGGCAGATTGCGCGGCCGAGCATTACCGCGCCGATCGTCAGCGCCACCTCGCTCGCCCAGCTTGACGATCTGATCGGCGCGACGCAGCTGCGCCTGACGCCCGAGGAGAGTGAAAAACTGGCGCAGGCCAGCCGCTAATCTCGCCAGACGGGGCGCTAGCGCCTCGTCATTATTTTGCGTGCCAAATAATGCGTTAATCACGGCCGCGATTCCGTTCAGCGATCCCCTTCACACTTGTTTGAAAAAACTGTCTCTTTGCTTATTCGTGCGCACATTTTTACAAAAGTTGAACTTTTTGCAGCACTATTCTCTGCATGGAATTAACCCTTATTCAGATAAGAAGAACGATTATGAACAGAAAAAAAGCAGTGCAACGCTTCCCGCTGCGCCGTGTGGCGGCCGGCTCCCTGATGTTTGCCATGCTGAGCGCGTCTGCTGTGGCCGCAGATGCCTTTAGCTATGACTCGCCTTATATGTTCGGCGACTGGGGCGGCTCGCGAACGCAGCTGGAAAATGACGGCGTTAAATTTGACGTCAACTACACCATGGAAAGCGCATCGAACCTCGGCGGCGGCGCCGATACCAACACCTCAATGCGCTACAGCGATCAGTGGGCGTTCGGCGCCAATCTCGATCTGGAAAAGCTGCTCGGCTGGCAGGATACGCAGTTCCAGGCCACCATCACCAACCGTGACGGCCGCAATATTTCCGATCAGGTAGCCGACCGTCGTACCGGCATGCTCTCTTCGGTGCAGGAAGTGTATGGCCGCGGCCAGACCTGGCGTCTGACGCAGTTCTGGCTGAGCAAGGGGCTGTTTGATGACGTCGTCAACCTGAAAGCGGGTCGCGTTACCGTCGGCGAAGACTTCGACAACTTCGACAGCAAGTTCCAGAACCTGGCGTTCGGCAGCGGCCAGGCGGGCAACTGGCGCGGTGACCGCTGGTTTAACTGGCCGGTGTCGCAGTGGGGCGGCCGCGTGAAGCTCAACATCACGCCGGAAGTTTTCTTCCAGGTCGGCTTCTATAACCAGAACCGCGCCAACTACGATCGCGGCGACGGTTTCCGCCTCGACACCAGCAACTCCGAGGGTAACCTGGTGCCGGTGGAACTGGGCTGGAAGCCGACGCTGGGTCCGGACAAGCTGCCGGGTAACTACCGCATCGGCTACTACTATTCGTCCGCCAACGGCGACGTTTACGGCAGCTGGCGCGACGGCGCCTATCAGGATAAAGATCACGCCTACGGCGGCTATGTGCTGTTGCAGCAGCAGCTGACCGCGCAGGGCGGCGACGCCAGCCGCGGCATCGGCGTATCGGTCCAGGCGGTGATGAACGATCACAAAACCTCGAAGACCGACAACTATCAGTCGATCGCCTTTACCTGGGCGGGCCCGTTCGACGCCCGTCCTGAAGATGAGATCGGCATTGCCGCGGCGCGCATTCACGTTAACAGCGATTACACCCGCGCGCAGCGTCAGCAAAACGCCGCCAACGGTGAAACGGACTTCGACAGCCCGACCTATCTGCCGATTCAGGATGGTTCGGAATATAACTACGAGCTTTACTACAACGTGAAGCTGGCGAAATGGCTGCAGGTGCGTCCGAACCTGCAGTATATCGTCGCGCCGGGCGCGGTGAGCGAAGTGAAGGATGCCTTTGTCGGCGGCATCAGCGCCAATATCAACTTCTGATAGCGCAGCGAGCGGCTGCCATGGGCCGCTTAATGCTACTATTAAGGCGCTTACGCGGGAGGCAGGATCCGATCGCAAAGTCGCTCAAGGCTTCCCTGCGCGCTCGGCCCGCGACATCGCTGTCGCGGGACGCTTTGCTCTTCGGACCCTGCCTCCCGCGTATTAAACTTCTCAGCTGCCTGAAAGCGCTACCCAGACAGACTCGTTAGCGAAACATCACCTCTGCCCAGCGTGCCAGACCGGCCGTCACCGAGCCGAAATCATCGCCGCTGGCGATCGGCGTTTCCGGCAGCGCCTGCTGTAGCGCGGCGCGCAGCACCGGCGAACGCGCGCTGCCGCCCGTCAGATAGATCACTTCCGGTTTCACGTCGCAGCTGGCGAGCGCCAGATGCACCTGCTCCAGAATACGCTCCAGCGGCTGACTGATCGCTTCCTGCAGCAGGGTGTCGCTGATGGCGGCGTGCATCTGCGGCGCGATAAAGTCCAGGCTGGCGTCGAAAGCGGCGCGATCGGAAAGGGCGATCTTGCTCTCCTCCGCCGCGCGCACCAGACAATAGCCAAGCTTCTGCTGCCAGACCTTCAGCAGATGCGCCACCTGCGCGCTCTGTTCCGCGTCGCGCACCAGATCGCGCAGCAGCTTGCCGCAGGCGGCGGAGTAAAATTCGCTCTGCGCCGGCACGTCGTTTATCGCCACCGCGTTCCACCACGGCAGCGCGGGCAGGGCGGTGCCTTTTTGCGTCCTGCCGCCCAGGCCGAGCAGCGGCATCAGGGTCTTAAACGCCAGCATAATATCGAGATCGTTGCCGCCGACGCGGCAGCCGCTGTGGCCGAGCAGGCTCGCGCGGCGGTCCGACAGCTTGCGCCACTCCGGCCCCATCAGCAGCATCGAGCAGTCGGTGGTGCCGCCGCCGATATCCACTACCAGCACGCGCGTCTCTCTCTCCAGCGTCGCTTCGAAATCGAGTCCCGCCGCGACCGGCTCGAACTGAAACTCCACGTCGCGGAAACCGGCGCGCTGCGCGGCGCGCAGCAGAATGCCCTGCGCCTGCGCGTTGGCGTCGTCGCCGCCGAGCCCCTGGAAGTTAATGGGGCGGCCGATAACCGCCTGATCGATCGCGGCGTCGAGCTGCGCTTCGCCCTGTTCGCGGATATGGCGCATCATGGCGCACACCAGATCTTCAAACAGCGCGATCTGCTGCGGTTTCAGGCCGCTGGCGCCAAGAAAGGATTTAGGGGATTTCACGAACCATGTCTCTTCCGGGTCCGCCATATAGTGCTGCAGCGCATTCAGGCCGAACTGCACGCTGGCGGCCGACACCTCGATGTCCTCTTCGCGGTTATAGCGCAGCGCGCGCTGCAGCAGCGCGGTGGTTTCCGCATCGGGAGTCGGAACCTGATGATGGCGATAGAGCCATTCGCTCACCGCTTCGCGCGTCGGTGCGGCAATCATCGACGGCAGCAGGCGCTGACCCTTCTCCAGCGTCAGCAGGCGCGGCGTACCCTCTTCGCACACGGCAATGGAACAGTTCGCCGTACCGTAATCGAAACCAATGAACATCTGATGCCCCTCCCGGAAAAAAGGGGGCGACTTTAGCGCAGCTGAGCGGGGCTGGCAAGCGGCTCAGCGCGCCGGCGGCGCGTATACCATAAGCTGCCCGCGGCCGGCTTTTTTGGCGTTATAACAGGCGATGTCCGCCTGCGTCAGCACCTCCGCGCCGATGCCGTTGTCGGCGGCAATCTGCGTCAGTCCGGCGCTGGCGCCAACCTGATAAGTGCCGCCTTGCCAGCTAAAGGCGTAGCTATTGACCGCCGTGACGATGCGCTGCACGATCTCGCACCCCTGCGATAGCGCGCATTCCGGCATCAGAAGGGCGAACTCGTCGCCGCCGAGGCGCGCCAGAAAATCGGCGCCGCGCAGATGGCGCTGCATCAGATCGGCGAGTTCGCGCAGCAGCGCGTCGCCCGCCGCGTGTCCGGCGCTGTCGTTGACCGCTTTAAACTTGTCGAGATCGATAAACGCCAGCACATGCTGATGCCCGCGCGTCACCGCGTCGGCCAGCAGACGCTGCAGCTGACGCTCGAAGCTGGCGCGATTAGGCAGTCGGGTCAGCGTGTCATGCAGCGCGCTGTAGCTCAGGCGCTGCATTATCCGGCGCGACTCGCTGACGTCCTGAATAACCATGACCGCGCCGATCTCTTCACCTTGCAGCGTGCGCAGCGGCGTAATGCTGTAGTGAATCTCCACAACGCCGCCGTCGGCAGCGTGCAGCACCAGTTCGTCATCCAGATCGGGCGTGACTTTCTCCGTCGGCAGACGGCGAAGCCGCTGGTTTTCCACCGGCGCGCCGTGAACGCCCTGGGTGATATGCAGCAGTTCGCTTAGTGGGATGCCCGCCGCTTCTTCCTGCCGCCAGCCGCTCATTTTTTCCGCCACCGGGTTCATAAAGGTCACGCGCATGTCGCTGTCGGTGCTGATAACCGCTTCGCCGATAGAGTCGAGCGTAATCGCCATGCGCTCTTTTTCCTGAAACAGCGCGTCGGTCAGGTTGCGCAGGTGGGTCACGTCCTGACAGATGCCCAGCATGCGTTCGATGCGGCCGTCCTGGTTAAAGAAGCGGCGCGCCTGGGTGCGCAGGGTGCGCACGCCGTCGGCGCGCTGGATGCGGTACTCGATATCGAAAACGTCGACCTTTTCCGATGGCTGCAGGGCGCGGTCAAGCCGCTCGCGATCCGCCGGATGCACCTGACTGCGCCACAGCTCGCGGCTGGGCGGCTGGTGCGCGGGCAGGCCGAACAGCCGGTACATATAGCGGTCCCACATCATCTCGTTACGCGTCAGATTCCATTCATAAACGCCGATTTCGCCCGCTTCGTTCGCCAGCGTAATGCGCTCCATCAGATGGCGGTTCACCTGCTCGCTCTGCTTCAGCTCCGAGATGTCGATAATCTGCGAAATAAAGTAGAGCGGCTGGTGCGCGCCGTCGCGTACCAGCGATACCGTCAGGCGCGCCCAGACGATTTCGCCGCTTTTGCGGAAGTAGCGTTTTTCGATGGTATAGGCGTCAATCTCGCCGCGCAGCAGCCGGTCGGCATGCTGCAGATCGTTTTCCAGATCGTCGGGATGGGTAATCTGCTGGAAGGTGAGCTTTTTCAGCTCGGCGTCAGGGAAGCCGAGCGTCAGGCAGAGAGAGTGATTAACCTGCAGCCAGCCTCCCTGCGGCGACACCAGCGCCATGCCGATGGCGGAATATTCCATCGCGTGGCGAAACCGGGTTTCGCTTTCGCTGATGTGGTGCTTTTCGCGCCGGAAAGCGTCCATCACCAGCGCCATCACGTGGCTCGGGATCAGCACCAGCAGAAAGGGCAGCCAGCTGGCGATTTGACCCGGCACCTCGCCGCGCGTCTCGACCGTCGCGAGGCCCAGCGCCAGGATCAGCGAGATCGCGCAGGCATTCAGCAGAAACAACAGAAACGCGTCGCGCTTCGGCAGCCGCACGGCACACCAGAAAAGCAGCACCACGATAAAGGTGAATGGCCAGGGCATAAAACGCAGCGCCAGCCAGCTCGCGCCTGTCGTCAGCAGCAGGGTAAAAAGGAACTCCGCCAGGCGGCGCAGGCTAACCGCGGCGGGCCGCAGCGGCCAGGGCAATAGCAGCAGCACCGGACCGAGCGCCAGCATGCCGATGACTTCAGAAATCACCCAGGTCGAGAGAAAAGAAAAGCTGCCGCTGCCGCTGATATTCAGCATCCACAGCGCCAGCAGGCCGCCCAGCAGCGGAGTAAGCATGCCGACCGAGAACACGAAGCGTAGCCAGTCGTGCAGCGAGTTCAGCGGCGCCTCGCGCTTTAGCAGCGCGCGCAGCAGCGCGCCGCCCACCATCGCCTGCAGCACGTTGAGCAGCGTAAATTTCAGATTGGCTAAATCGATCCCGAGGATCAGCGCGTTCGCGAGCGCGGTGCCCGCCGCGCAGCCTAACAGCAGCAGCGGCGCATGGCGGGAAGGAGAGCGAAAGGCGACGATGGTCATCAGCGCGGTCGCAAACCAGACAGGCGAAATGCGGCCGCTGAATACGATCAGCTCAAGGCAAAAAAGCGTCAGCAGAAAAGCGAGCGCGGCCAGAATCAGCGCGCTCAGCAGGCGATTTCGCGGTTTGTCCGGCGAGGACAATAGTTCAACACTCATTCACTAACCCGGCAGCGCGCACGGCGTCTGGATGACGAAAAATGCGCCAGTCATACTCTTTCGGGCATGCTAGCACATCGACGCCGCCATAGGTCTGTTAAATCAAATTAGTGCGTTATTCAACGAATTGACTGGCTCTGTTGCGGCGCAACAGAGCACAGCGCGGCTACTGGCGGAAGAGATCGGCGCGGGTGAAGGGTTTTTCCAGTCCAGCCAGATCGGCAGAGAAACGTTCGAGAAACTGTTGCGTGGTGGCGATGCGTCCGTGGCCCATCAGCAGCAGCGGCACTAAAAAGGCCGCGCCGACCTGCGGCCAGCTAAAGCCCTTCAGCGCGGTACGGCGCTGGCTGAGCAGAAACGCGGAGCTGAGGGTAAAGCCCAGCAGCAGCCCGGTCGCCACTTCGCTGGCGGAGTGCGCATGGATCACCAGCCGCGAGAAGCCCACCATCAGCGGAATCAGATAGCCGACGCCGATGGCGAGCAGCCGCAGCGGGTTCGGCCAGCGGCCGGAGACCAGCCACAGCATCACCGGCCAGAGCGTCGCCGACATCGCGCTGTGCCCGCTGAAGCCGGTAAAGTTGAAACGGGCGCTGCCGATGCCGAAGCCAAGAAACAGAATTTTCGACAAGCTCACCAGCAGGCCGGCAAGGCCAAAGGCGAGCAGCCAGTACCAGACCGTGCGGCGGTTATCGCTCTTCCACGGCAGGATCAGGGCGATAATTACCGCAGTCGGGATCAGCAGCATGCTGTCGCCGAAATAGGTCAGTGTTCTCCAGTGCATAAGCTTCCTTTATTGTGGGCCGGCAGTCGTATTCCCGCGCCATCGCCGGGGCGGAACGCGCTTCCGTCGCCTGATGCGCCAGCCGCATAAGTAAAAACAGATCTGTCAGATAGTTTATCGGGTAATGGTTTCGGTTTGAAAAGGGGAAATTCTGAAATGGCGCGAGCGGCTTTTCTCTGGCGTCAAAAGAATGAAATCCCTATACTTAGCGCCTACTAAACCCTCTCCATTCCGTCCTGCGTCAAAACGCCTAATCCGCGTACAGCGCAGGCTCCAGTATCAGGTCTTAAAAAAAGTATGACTGACAAGTCTCATCAGTGCGTGATTGTGGGCATTGCCGGTGCCTCCGCATCCGGAAAAAGTTTAATCGCCAGCACGCTCTATCGTGAAATTCGTGATCAGGTTGGTGACGAGCATATCGGGGTCATCCCGGAAGATGCTTATTACAAGGACCAGAGCCACCTCACCATGGAAGAGAGGGTAAAAACCAACTACGACCATCCCAGCGCGATGGATCACGATCTGCTGCTGCAGCATCTGCAGGCGCTAAAAGCGGGCCAGGCTATCGATCTGCCGGTCTACAGCTACGTCGAGCATACGCGCACCCGCGACAGCATTCACCTGAAGCCGAAGAAGGTGATTATTCTGGAGGGGATTCTGCTGCTTACCGACGCGCGCCTGCGTCAGGAGATGAACTTCTCGATTTTCGTCGATACGCCGCTCGACATCTGCCTGATGCGCCGCATGAAGCGTGACGTGAACGAGCGCGGCCGCTCGATGGATTCGGTGATGAGCCAGTATCAGAAAACCGTGCGTCCGATGTTCCTGCAGTTTATCGAACCTTCTAAGCAGTACGCCGACATTATCGTGCCGCGCGGCGGGAAAAACCGTATCGCCATTGATATTCTTAAGTCCAGGATCAATCAGTTTTTCGAATAGACGCGTCGGGTCTGACGCGCGGCGAGCCGCCTGCCACGCGAGTTTCAGGCGGTTCGCTACACTTATATCATGGAGACAGGTGAATGAGATTATGTGACCGCGATATTGAAGCCTGGCTGGATGACGGCCGGCTAGCTATCGATCCGCGTCCGCCGGTCGAGCGTATTAACGGCGCGACCGTGGACGTGCGCCTGGGCAACCAGTTCCGGACGTTCCGTGGCCACACGGCGGCCTTTATTGATTTAAGCGGTCCGAAAGATGAGGTCAGCGCGGCGCTGGACCGGGTCATGAGCGATGAGATCGTGCTGCCGGAAGGCGAGGCCTTTTTCCTGCATCCCGGCGAACTGGCGCTGGCGGTGACCTTCGAGTCGGTCACCATTCCAGACGATCTGGTAGGCTGGCTGGACGGCCGCTCTTCGCTGGCGCGGCTCGGGCTGATGGTGCACGTCACCGCGCACCGCATCGATCCCGGCTGGCAGGGCCGCATCGTTCTGGAGTTCTATAATTCCGGTAAGCTGCCGCTGGCGCTACGTCCTGGCATGCTGATCGGCGCGCTGAGCTTCGAGCCGCTTTCCGGTCCGGCGGCGCGGCCTTACAACCGTCGTGAAGACGCCAAATATCGCGGACAGCAGGGTGCTGTCGCCAGTCGTATCGACAAAGATTAAACCGCGAACATGGGGATGTGATGAAAAGAGTGATAACCACGCTGGCCATTTTACTGGTGGTCATCGTTGCAGGCATGACCGCGCTGGTGCTGCTGGTCAATCCAAACGATTTTCGATCCTACATGGTGAAACAGGTCGAGCAACGCAGTGGTTATCGGCTGGAGGTGAGCGGCGATCTGCGCTGGCACGTCTGGCCTAAGCTCAGCATTCTGGCGGGACGTATGAGCCTGACCGCCCCCGGCGCGTCGCAGCCGCTGGTCACGGCGGAAAATATGCGTCTCGACGTTAATCTCTGGCCGCTGCTGTCGCATCAGCTCAGCGTCAGCCAGGTGATGCTGAGCAACGCCGTGGTGCGCGCCACGCCGGAAAGCGCGCCGCAGCAGCCGCAAAACGCCCCGGTCGCGCCCGGCCGCAGCGAAGCCGACGCGCCCGCCAGCGGCTGGTCGTTCGATATCAGCCAGCTGCGCGTCGCCGATAGTCTGCTGATCTGGCGTCAGCCGGGCGGCGACGAGTACAACTTCCGTAATCTTAATCTCAACCTCAATCAGGACGCGCGCCATCTGGCGAATATCGAGCTCAGCACCAGCCTGACGCGCAATCAGCGCAACGCGGTGCTGTCGCTGAAAGGCCAGCTCGACGCGTCGCAGTATCCGCACCGCCTGAGCGGCAAAATCGACGAGCTTAACTATGCGCTGAGCGGCGCCAATATGCCGCCGCAGGGCATTAAAGGCACGCTGAGCGCGCAGGGCAGCTGGCGCGCAGAGACGCAGCAGTTCGCGCTGACGCAGATGCAGCTGAGCGCCAACGACAGCGCGCTGTCGGGCGAGGCGACCGGTTCGCTGACGCCGCCGCAGCAGCTTGCGCTTCAGCTGCACGCCACGCAGCTGAACCTCGATAACCTGATGGCGAATGCGCCTCAGGCAAGCGAGAGCGGAACGCAGCACGCCACGGTGGCGCGCGCGCCGGTCATTGCCGCGCCGCGCGAGCAAAACAATCTCGATTCGCCGCTTAACGATATGAATCTGGCGGTAAATTTAAAAGCGGATAGCGCGGTGTGGCGTGGTTTGTCGCTGCAGAACTTTGCGCTGGACGTTACCAGTCAGCAGGGGCTGATCGCGCTGCGCGCGCTGAGCGGCAAGCTGGGCGACGGCGACTTTTCCGTGCCGGGCACCGTCGATATTCGTCAGCCGGAAACCCGCGTCGCGCTGCAGCCGGTGCTGAACCACGTCGCGATTCAGCCGCTGCTTGCCGCCTTCGACATGCCGCAGACCGTTCAGGGCGCCGTCTCGCTTAAGGGCGACCTGAGCGGCGAGGGCCTGTCGCTGGAGGCGGCCAAACGTCGCTGGCGCGGCGAAGCGCAGCTGAACGCCAGCGACGTTAAGCTGGCGCAGCTTAACCTACAGCAGATGGTGCGTCGCGCGGTGGCGCGTGCCAGCGATCGGGTCAGCAGCGACGATAGCGCCGATCAGGGGATCCGCCAGCTTAGCGGCACGCTTGCGCTGAACAATGGCGTGTTGCATCTGGCGAATCTGCAAGGCGAGGGCGATCGGCTCAAGCTGCAGGGCGGCGGCGAGGTCAATATGCCGACGCAGCAGCTGGATGTCACCTTCGGCCTGACGCTCACCGGCTGGAAAGGCGACGACAAGGTAGTCGCGCTGCTGTCGCAGCAGGCGATTCCGCTGCGCATGTACGGCAGCTGGAATAAGGTGCAGTACTCGCTGCCGGTCGATCAGCTGCTGCGCCAGCAGCTGCAGAGCGAGGCGAAGTCGCGTCTGAATCAGTGGCTGGAGCGCCAGCCGAAAAACAGCGACAACGATAGCCTGCGCAAGCTGCTGCGGCCGTAAGTCACACTTCGTAATCGGGATCCTGCGGCTGTTGCAGGATCTCCACCTTCTGGACGCGATGATTCTCCACCTGCAGGGTGCGCAGCTGATAACTGCCGACCTGCAACGTCTCACCCTCTTCGGGAATGTGCTGCAGGCTGTCCATCAGCAGACCCGCCAGCGTGTGGTAGCTGCGTCGCTCATCCAGCGGTAGCCTGACGTAAAGCGCTAAATCCTCCAGCGGAATATTGCCGTTAACGATCCAGTGGCCTTCGCCCTGCGTCTGCACGTCGTAGCGGGCGTCGATCTCCTCGCCCTCAAGGGGCAAGTTGCCGGCAATGGTTTCCATCAAATCGCTCAGCGTCACCACGCCCTCCACCGAACCGAATTCATCTACCACAAAGGCAAAATGGGTACGCGCCTGGCGGAACTGCTCCAGCGCCTGCAGCAGCGTCAGCCGCTCGGGAAACACCAGCGGCTGACGAACCAGCGCGCGCAAATCCAGCGACTGATGATGCAGCGACTGATGTAGCAGGTCGATGGCGTGCACCACGCCCAGCAGCTCGTTGCTCTGGTCGGTGATCAGCAGACGCGTATGCTGATTGCGGTCGAGCCGCGCCATAATCTCCGCCGGGTCGTCATCCAGATTGATATGTTCGATATCGTGACGCGAGGTCATGATGCTGTTGACGTGGCGCTGGGCGAAGTTGAGCACGCGGGCGATCATCACCCGCTCCTGCCGGTTAAACAGCGCGTGGCGATCGCTGTCGGCGATCAGCATCGCGCTTTGCGGGTCCAGCTCGGCGTGGTCCGCTTCGCCGCGCAGCAGCCTTAGCACGGTTTCCGCAGTGCGCTGACGCAGCGGGCGACCGGCCGACAGCGCGCGGCGGCGGTTGCGCTGCGCCAGCTGGTTAAACGCCTCAATCACGATTGAGAAGCCGATCGCTGCATAAAGGTAGCCTTTGGGAATGACGAAGCCGAGTCCTTCCGCCACCAGGCTAAAGCCGATCATCAGCAGAAAGCTCAGACAGAGGATAACGATAGTAGGGTGGCGGTTGACGAAGCGCGTCAGCGGCTTGCTGGCCAGCAGCATCAGCAGAATCGCGATGGTAACGGCGGTCATCATCACCGGCAGCTGGTTCACCATGCCGACGGCGGTGATCACCGCGTCCAGCGAGAAAATGGCGTCCAGCACCACGATTTGCGCCACCACTGGCCAGAATTTAGCGCCGCGCTTTTGTTGATTATCGTCGTGATCCTGACCTTCCAGCCGGGTATTCAGCTCGGTGGTTGCCTTAAATAGCAGAAAGAGGCCGCCAAGTAACAGCAGCAGATCGCGTGCGCTAAAGGGATGGCCGCGTAGCGTAAACAGCGGCTGCGTCAGGGTAACCAGCCAGGAAAGCGACGCCAGCAGCAGCAAACGACAGAGCAACGCCAGCAGTAAACCAATAACGCGCGCCCGGTCGCGATCTTTGCCGGGCAGCTTTTCCACCAGAATGGCGATGAAGACCAGGTTATCGATCCCCAGCACCAGTTCAAGAACGATTAGCGTAATTAACCCCGCCCATAGCGAGGGATCCGCAAACACCTCCAACATGCCTTAGCCGCCTGAATATATCGAAGTCAGTAAAGTCTGAGGATAGTGGAGCAGAGGGCAGGGCACAACAGGCCGTCGCGCACGATGTTTAGCGCGTCCACAGGGAATAATGAAAGGATAGCGTCTGATTTCTTTCAGCACCGAGCCAGAATTAGGTAAAGGATAAGATGGCGACCCGATGAATTATTGATGAATCGATTTTGAATCCATCATGGCGGCGGGAGAATTTATTAGCGTGGCGAATATGGTAATAATCTGATTTTTGCGCGGGGTATTGCACTTTCATTTTTGCCGGATGGCGGGCCTCAATACTAATGGCTGGTAGTCTTTTTCCTAAAATAGTCAGGGGACGGCGGGGCCTACTTGTAAAGAAGCCAGTAATAACTAGTATAGCAACGTGCTGTTAAAAGTCTGCGCTTATGTTGATATTCGCCCACTGATTTGGCACCCAATGTTGTGAATTGTGATCTGTCCCGTGGGTATGCATCAGGCAACCGGCCCGGGAAAGACAGGCCGGAAACAGGATATCAAAAGCGGTATTGGCAGCGACAGCCAAGGGCGGTAGCGTGCCTGAAACGCCTTTTATGTTTAGAAAATAATCAGTGCGTCACGACAGGTTAAGTCAGAGTAATCTGTTGGTATTCATCATGATTTTCTTGTTTTCTTGATAAGGAATCTGGTGTGAACGCACCCTGGAACTCCCCTCAGTTACGCATATGTCGACGAGAGACTGATTCGCTCAATTATTACACAGCTCAGGGCGTCACGGGTTAAAGGAAATAAAATAAAGAGTTAAATATGCGCGATACTGAAATTACGTTTAAAAGTCTTTTCACTAAATTGTTGTTGGCAGGTTCGGATTTAATTTGTTTTAACGCTGCATTATTCATAGCGCTGGCGTTAATTAATATGATGTCTGATTCGCCGCTGGCAGATATTTCTGAAAAAGATCTGCATTTGAAAATAGCTACGCATATTCTCCTGTCGGTAATTTGCGTCGGATGGTTCTGGGTCAGGCTGCGTCACTTTACCTACCGCAAACCATTCTGGTTCGAGCTGAAAGAAGTTTTTCGTACCATTCTTATTTTTTCTATTATCGACCTGTCGATTACCGCACTGTCGCAGTGGCAAATGTCGCGCTTCGTCTGGTTGCTGACCTGGGTGCTGGCGCTGGTGTTAATTCCGGTGTTGCGCGCGGTGGTTAAACATCTGCTTAATCATTATGGCCTGTGGAAAAAGCAGACCATTATTATCGGCAGCAGCAAAAATGCGCAGGAAGCCTGGCAGGCGCTGCAGAGCGAAGAGGTCATGGGTTTCGACGTTATCGCCTTTTACGATGTCGACGGCACCTGCCCGCAGGCGAGCATCTCCGGCGTGCCGGTGCTGCGCGAAGAGGCGGAACTCTGGAATCTGACCCACAGCGAAACGCAGTTCATCGTGGCGGTCGAATATGAGCAGAGCCAGTATCGCGATCTGTGGCTGAAGAACCTGGCGAGACACAACTGCCGCTCGGTCTCCGTTATCCCGACGCTGCGCGGCGTGCCGCTTTACGGCACCGACATGGCCTATATCTTCAGCCATGAAGTGATGATTCTGCGCGTTAATAACAATCTGGCGAAGCGTACCTCGCGCTTCCTGAAGCGAGCGTTCGATATCGTCGGCGCACTGTCGATTATTATCATGCTGCTGCCTGCGCTGCTGGTGCTCGGCTTTCTGGTCGGCCGCGATGGCGGACCGCCGATTTACGGACACGAACGCGTCGGCATGAACGGCCGCAAGTTCAAATGCCTGAAGTTCCGCTCGATGGTGATCAACTCCAAAGAGGTGCTGGAAGAGGTGCTGCGCACCGATCCGGTGGCGCGCGCCGAGTGGGATAAAGATTTCAAACTGAAAAACGATCCACGCATCACCAAGGTCGGCCACTTCATCCGTAAAACCAGCCTGGATGAGCTGCCGCAGCTGTGGAACGTAGTGCGCGGCGACATGAGCCTCGTCGGTCCGCGCCCGGTGATTGAAGATGAACTTTGTCGTTATGCCGGGGATGTCGACTACTATCTGATGGCGAAACCGGGCATGACGGGATTGTGGCAGGTCAGCGGTCGTAACGACGTTGATTACGAAACGCGCGTCTATTTCGATTCGTGGTACGTAAAAAACTGGTCGCTGTGGAACGATATCGCCATTTTGTTCAAAACGGTCGGTGTCGTACTGAAGCGCGATGGGGCGTATTGATAGCAGGCGAGTGCGGGGAGCGAAATATGCACGCTCCCGGGTTCCTGGCGCCGCTGCTGGCAACGTCATTGGCGATAGCCGCCATTATCGTGGCTGAAGGAAGCCGTTAATTGATGCGGAAGGCAAGGTAGTGCGTTTGCTTATTCCGTTCAGTTAAACGGTAGCAACAAAAAAGAGTTAGGGAGCAAGTGATAATGACAGGCATTTTCAGTGCTTAGGCTGGCGAGTTTATTTTTTTTCAGCGCTTACACAGCGGCGTTTTCGCCTCTATCAATCAATAACTGATAGCGAAGATCTAGATGATTACAATCAAAACGAAATTGATACCCATGCTGGTATCCGCCACATTTCTCTCAGGGTGTACGGTTGTTCCAGGCCAGCACCTTTCCACTAGCGGAAAAGATGTCGTTGAGCAGCAGGACAGCAACTATGACATCGACAAATATGTCAATGTCTTCCCGTTAACGCCGCGCCTGGTCGAGCAGATGCGACCCAAGCCGCTGGTGGCGCAGGCCAACCCGGGGCTGCAGAACGAAATTCAGAACTATGAATACCGCATCGGCATCGGCGACGTCATTAACGTGACCGTCTGGGATCACCCAGAGCTGACCACGCCTGCCGGCCAGTACCGCAGCGCCAGCGACACCGGCAACTGGGTGCACTCCGACGGCACCATTTTCTATCCCTATATCGGCAAAGTCCGCGTGGTTGGCCGTACGGTCACCGAAGTGCGCGGCGAAATCGCGCGTCGCCTTGCGCAGTATATCGAGAGCCCGCAGGTTGATGTCAGCATCGCCTCCTTTAAGTCGCAGAAAACCTACGTGACCGGCGCCGTGACCACTTCGGGTCAGCAGCCGATCACCAACGTGCCGCTGACGGTGCTGGACGCCATCAACGCCGCGGGCGGCCTGGCGGCGGACGCCGACTGGCGCAACGTGGTGCTGACGCACAACGGCACCGAGCAGCGCATCTCGCTGCAGGCGCTGATGCAGAACGGCGACCTGAGCCAGAACCACCTGCTCTATCCGGGCGACATCCTCTACGTACCGCGCAACGACGATCTCAAAGTCTTCGTGATGGGCGAAGTGCGTCAGCAGTCGACGCTGAAGATGGACCGCAGCGGCATGACGCTGGCAGAAGCGCTGGGCAACGCTCAGGGTATGGATCAGACTGCCGCAGACGCCACCGGCGTATTCGTTATCCGTCCGATTCGCGGCACAAACCGCACCAAAATCGCCAACATCTATCAGCTGAACACCAAAGATGCGGCGGCGATGGTCATGGGTACCGAATTCCAACTTGAACCTTACGATATCGTCTATGTCACCTCGACGCCGCTGACGCGTTGGAACCGCGTGATTTCGCAGCTGCTGCCGACCATCGCCGGCATCAACGACGCGAGCGAGGCGGCGCTGCGCTTCCGCAACTGGTCGAACTAGGTTAAGCCATGATTACGTCCGTGTTAGTGGTCTGCGTCGGCAACATCTGCCGCTCTCCTACCGGAGAGCGCTTACTGAAGCGCGCGCTGCCGGAAAAGCGTATCGCCTCGGCGGGGCTCAGCGCCCTCAAGGGCTATCCGGCGGATCAAACCGCCAGCGAGGTGGCCGCACGTCATGGCCTCTCGCTGGAGGGGCATCACGCGCAGCAGTTAACCGCCAGTATGTGCCGCGATTTCGACCTGATTCTGGTGATGGAGAAACGTCATATCGAACAGGTCAATCGCATCGATCCAGCCGCGCGCGGAAAAACCATGCTGCTTGGGCACTGGCTCAACCAACAGGAAATCGCGGATCCGTATAGAAAAAGTCGTGAGGCCTTTGAAGAGGTTTACGGGTTACTGGAAAACGCTACCCAGAAATGGGTCAACGTATTAAGCCGATAGTTGGGATTATCCATGAATATTAAAAATAAGGTTATGACCGCGCCAAGAGAGGAGTCGACGGGATTCGATCTTGGCCACCTTTTGGGACAGCTGATCGATCATCGCTGGATCATTGTCGCCGTAACCGCCTTCTTTATGCTGGTGGGAACGCTCTACACACTCTTTGCAACGCCGATTTACAGCGCCGACGCCATGGTGCAGGTTGAGCAGAAAAACAGCAGCTCCGTGCTTTCGGATCTGCAAACCCTGATGCCGGCGACGCCGGAGTCGGATACCGAGATTCAGATCCTGGAATCGCGCATGGTCATCGGCAAGACCGTGAGCGATCTCGGTCTGGATACCGTGGTCGAGCAGAAGTACTTCCCGATTATCGGTAAAGGCCTGTCGCGCCTGATGGGCAACAAACCGGCGCAGATCGCCATCTCCCGTTTGGATATCCCGCGCACTGTCGACAAGCGCAGCGTTGAGCTGGAAGTTAACAGCCCGACAACCTATACCGTGACCAAAGATGGCGACGAGCTGTTTAAAGGCCAGGTAGGTCGTCTGGAGCAGCACGGCGAAATCACCATGCTGGTCAGCGGCATTCAGGCGGAAGAGGGCACCAGCTTCACCGTCACCAAGCTGAACGAGCTGCAGGCGATCAACTCCGTGCTGGCGAACCTGACCGTCGCCGATAAAGGCAAAGACACCGGCGTGCTGGGCCTGCAGTATGTGGGTGAAGATCCGGAGCACATCAGCCAGGTGCTGAACCAGATCGTCAACAACTATCTGCTGCAAAACGTCGAGCGCAAATCCGAGCAGGCTGAGAAGAGCCTCGAGTTCCTGCGCAACCAGCTGCCGCAGGTGCGCGCCAAGCTGGACGACGCTGAGAACAAGCTGAACGCGTTCCGTCGTCAGAACGAATCGGTCGATATGTCGCTGGAAGCGAAATCGGCGCTCGACTCCTCCGTCAGCGTGCAGAGCCAGCTGAACGAGCTGACCTTCCGCGAAGCTGAAGTGTCGCAGCTGTTCACCAAAGACCACCCGACCTACCGCGCGCTGCTGGAAAAACGCAAAACGCTGGAAGGCGAACAGGCGCAGCTGAACAAGAAAATCTCTCAGATGCCGCAGACGCAGCAAGAGATCCTGCGTCTGACCCGCGACGTACAGGCGGGTCAGGAGATCTACATGCAGCTGCTGAACCGTCAGCAAGAGCTGGGCATCAGTAAAGCCAGCACCGTCGGCGACGTGCGTATCATCGATAATGCGGAAACGGCTAATGCGCCGGTCGCGCCGAAGAAAACGCTGATCATCGCCGCCAGCCTGCTGCTTGGTCTGGTCATCTCTGTAGGTCTGGTGCTGCTGAAGGCGCTGCTGCATCACGGCATCGAGAACCCGGAACAGCTGGAAGAGCTGGGTATGAACGTCTATGCGAGCGTGCCGCTCTCTGAATGGCAGCGTAAGAAAGACACCGAAGCGCTGGCGCGTCGCGGTCATAAAGTGAAGACCGACCCGCACGAAACGCTGCTGGCGCTGGGCAACCCGACCGACCTCTCTATCGAAGCGATCCGTAGCCTGCGTACCAGCCTGCACTTCGCGATGATGGAAGCGAAAAACAATATCCTGATGATCACCGGCGCGAGCCCAGGCATTGGTAAAACCTTTATCTGCGCCAACCTGGCGACGCTGGTGGCGAAAGCGGGTCAGCGCGTGCTGTTCATCGACGGCGATATGCGTCGCGGCTATACCCACGACCTGATCGGCGCGGATAACAAGTCTGGTCTCTCTAACGTGCTCTCCGGCAAAACCGAGTTCAGCCCGGCGATGATTCAGCGCGGTCCGTACGGCTTCGACTTCCTGCCGCGCGGTCAGGTGCCGCCGAACCCGTCGGAGCTGCTGATGCACCGCCGCATGGGTGAGCTGCTGGACTGGGCGAGCAAGAACTACGACCTGGTGCTGATCGATACGCCGCCGATTCTGGCCGTTACCGACGCCTCGATTATCGGCAAGCTGGCCGGCACCTCGCTGATGGTGGCGCGCTTTGAGACCAACACCGCGAAAGAGATCGACGTCAGCTTCAAGCGCTTCGCGCAAAACGGCATCGAGATCAAAGGCGTCATTCTTAACGCCGTGGTGCGTAAAGCCGCTAATGCCTACGGTTATGGCTACGACTATTACGACTACGAATATGGCAAGCCGACCAAAAGCTAAACTTTGACGATTAACGGGGCGGCAAGACCGCCCCTTTTTATCGTCTGTTAAAGACGACACGCAACGATGTACACAGGTGATTCTGTGTTTCGCGCCAGACGCCACGCATAACACGCATAACCGGGCGGGCGCCCATAACAGAATGGTTCAGCAACAGGCAGGCGCCTTCAGGCGCGGCTTTACGCAGAAAGCGTAAACGCCTGTCAGCTGGCAACGTGTGGAATTAAGGAATCACACCATGGCTCCATATTGGTATATATCAGGGTTTCTGCTGCTGATTTCCATCGTAGAAATCCTGCTGAAAAAAGACGAACGCACCACGCACATCCTGACTTATCTGCTTTGCATCGCCGCAGCGACGCTGGTGGTGTTCGGCGGTATCCGCGGCCTCGGCACCGGCATGGATGATTATCAGTACCGCAGCTTTTTCGCCGACTTTATCAACCGCATTCAGGTGAACGGCTTCGCCGAAACAGTGGCGTTTTTCCGCTATGAACCGCTGATTTTCGTGCTGGCGTATCTCACCAGCCTGGTATCGCACAACGCCGACATTTTCCTGTTTATCTTCTGCCTGCTGGCGGTGGCGGTTAACGCGGTCTTCTTCAAGAAGATGTCGCCTTATCCGATCCTGGCGCTGGCGCTCTATTCGGCGCATATCTTTATCAACAAAGATATGAACCAGATCCGCTTCGGCCTGAGCTCGGCGCTGTTCCTCGGCGTGATCTGGTATATCTACCTGAAGCGTTACTGGATGGCGCTCGCCTTTACCCTGCTGTCGTTTTTCAGCCACAACACCGCGGTAATGGTGGTGACCATCGTGCCGTTCCTGTTTATCCGCGACTCGCGCTGGTGGCCGGTGGCGATTATCCTGCTGAGCATTCCCGCCTCGAAAGTCGGCGGCACCAGCTTTATCTCGCTGATCTCGGCGCACATGGGATCGCTGGGGGAGAGGGCGGAAGGCTACAGCAACGAAACCTCCAACGCGGGCGAAGGCAGCATCTTCTCGGTGTCGAACCTGAAAAACATCATGCTGGTGTTTATCTTCGTCTACTTCCTGCTGAGCAACGAGATTAAAAAATATAACTACCAGCAGTATCGCCTTAACTACCTGCTGGTGCTGACCTTCGCCATCGGCGGCGGCATCCGTATCTTCTTCTATAACTATTCGTCGGGCGCGCGCCTCTCCAACTATCTGTTGCAGGTCGAGCCGATTATTCTGGCCTCGCTGGTGTATCAGGTTCGCCCGATACTCAAGCCGGCTATGTTCGCGATGTTCGCGTTCTTCCTTGTCTATTACCTCTACTACAACACGATTTCTCTGAAGCAGGCCGTTGTCGGCTATGAAGTTGCTCAGGAATTCAAGCTGTTCCATTAACCGGGGAGGTAACATGACTAAATCACTTATTGCTGCAGCCATCCTTTCGGCCGCCTGCTTCGCGCAGGCCGCCGAACGTGGCCCCTTTATTATCGACGCCTACGGCGACTCCACCACGGCGGGCGTGATGTCCTCCGGTGGAAAAAACATCATCGCGCCGGGTAATGAGATGGCCTGGCTGCAAAAAATGCTGCAAAGCAAATATGGCGACGCTATCGAGGTGAAAAACCACGGCGTGCCGGGCGCGCAGGCGGCGGAACTGCTCTACAACAAGGGCAAGGACGATCCCAGCGGCTGGAGCGAGCGCATGGCGAACTCCAGCGCGCAGCTTATCCTGCTCAACTATGCCATCAACGATGCGCGTCACTACTTTTTTAAAGACAAGAACGCCCATCTGGAAAGCCCGGAAGAGTATGGCCGCATTATGACCGCGCTGGTCAAAGAGGCGAAGGCGCACAACAAGCTGGTGGTGCTGCAGGAGCCGAATCCCATCTGCGGCAAAGTCGAGCGCTGGAACGTCTGGCCCTACGTCTATCAGCTCAATGAGGTCGCGAAGGCGGAAGGGGTGCCTGTCGTGAAGCAGTGGACGGCCATTAAGGCGCAGCGCGACTGGCAGAGCGGCATGTCGGCGGATTGTATCCATCCGTCCGAATCCCTTTATAAGCTGAAAGCGCAGCAGACCTTTGACGTCATCAATGCCAACTTCGGTAAACAGCTGTCGCAGCCCGGCAGCTAAACCCAACCTCACTCTGTGGCTTCAGGAGTTGTCATGTACGTATTAATCATGGTGGTGTCGTTCTGTCTGGCGCTGCTCTTTCTGCGCGCGACCGGGTTCCATAAAGGCGTCTACAACGGCAGCGGCATCAAAAGCATCTCCGGTCTGCGCGCGCTGCTGGCCAGCATCGTCGCCTTTTCCCATCTAGTGCACTATCTCTACTCGCTGGACGGCAACTGGATCTTCGATAAGGACTATTTCGTCTGGTTCTCCGAAGGCAACTTTTTCGTCAACGCCGGCAAGTTCGGCGTGCTGCTGTTCTTTATGATCTCGGCGTTTCTGTTCTATCGCTGGCTGGACAACGACGGCATGTCGGCGAGCCAGCTCACCTGGAAGTTGCTGAAGTCGCGCGTGCGCCGCATCGTGCCGATGTTCTGGTTCTCCGGGCTGGTGATCATTCTGGTCGGCCTGGCGCAGGGCGGTTTGCATATCAACGCGCACAGCATAACCGACGCCGTGCTCTGGCTGCTGTTTGTCGGCAGCTATCATATGGGCGACTTTCTCACCGCCGACGTCAACGCCGGCGTGGAGTGGACGCTGCGTCTGGAGTGGCTGCTCTATCTCTCTATCCCGCTGATTTTCGTGGTGAACCGTGCCACCAGCGGCAAGTACAAAACCCTGCTGATCCTCGGCTCCATCGGCGCGATTTTCTGCGTCGCCGTGGCGCTGCGCCTGTGGGGCAAAACCTATACCGACCCGCGTCCGGTGCTGGGCTTCGCGATGGGCTACTTCGCCTATACCTGGCGCGACCGGCTGGCGGTGTTTAAACAGTCGCGTATCGCAGGCGTGGTCTGCATCCTGCTGGCGATTTTCGCGCTCGCCTTCACCAGCAACGCCTTCTGGTATCTGGTGTTCCTCTGCTGCCTGACGGCGATCTTCTTCGTGGTGAGCAGCGGCAACAGCCTGCTGGGCATGCTGGAGAACAAAACCCTGATGTCGATTGGCGAGGTGAGCTATAGCCTCTATCTGATCCACGGCGTGGTGCTCTACTTCATTAAGCAGATCCCGCTCAGCATGGTGCCGCATAACATGGTGGTCTACACCCTGATCTCCACGCTGTTCTTCGTGCTGTCGTTCTACGTGGCGAAGATGACCTATCTCTATGTTGAAAAGCCCTTTATCGGCAGCAGCAACAAGAAGAAGGTAGCGGCCGAGGTTGCGCCCACCAAGCAGGATCGCACCGGTAACCCTTACTGATTATCACGGCTGCGTCCGGCGCCGCCGTGCGGCACGCAGCGCGTTTTTTTATCGATTTCAGCCCTGTTTTTAAGAGGTACTGGCATGAAGGACATTCGTTTCTCCATTGTAATCCCCGCGTATAACGCGTCGCAGTCGATCGTCGCGACGCTGGATTGCGTCAAGGCGCAGAGCTACCGCAATTTCGAAGTGATTATCGTTGACGATAAATCCGCCGATGCGGCGGCGCTGGCGGAGGTAGTCAACAGCGAGCGCTATCAGGATCTGGGCATTAACCTGGTGCTCTCTGAGGTGAAACTGAACGGCGCAGGCGCGCGCAATAAAGGCATTGAGCTGGCGACAGGGGACTACATCGCCTTTCTCGACGCGGACGACGAGTGGCACGCCGACAAACTGCTGGAGACCAGCCGTAAAATCCAGGAGCTGGAAGCGCAGGGCAAAAGCAAGTTCGTAATCTACAGCCAGGTGAACATCTATCAGGACGGCAGCTTCCTGAAGGTGATGCCGATGCAAACGCCAGGCAAAAACGAAACCGTGGCGGAGTATCTTTTCGGCTGCTACGGCTTTATCCAGACCAGCACCATCGTGCTGAAGCGCGAGGATGCCGCGCGCATCCAGTTTGATACGCGCTATATTCGCCATCAGGATTACGACTTCTGCATTCGCGCCGATCGTCTCGGCTATGAGTTCGTGATGATCGCGCGCCCGCTCGCCACCTACCATCTGGTGACGAAATTTGGATCCAAGCATAAAGGCGAATCGGTGAAATATTCGCTTTTCTGGCTGGATGCCATGAAGCCGCACCTGACCGCGCGCGATATCGACACCTACAAGGCGTTTAAGCTGCCGCTGCGCTACAAAATGGACGGCAAGTCGCTGATGGCGAGCCTGACCTTCGCGCGCTACTTCTTTCTCACCAACAAAGACAACCAGTCCTACTTCCTTAACCGCGTGAAAGACAAGTTAAGGGCGCGGCTGGGCGGTGAAAAAGCGGTTTCCTGACTCTTTCTTGCTCCCCGACGCGGGAGCGTTTTCCCGGAACGACACTTTTTTATTCAGGTATGAATATGACGAATCATGTTGGCACCGTAGGCATTGTGATGCCGATGTATAACGCACGCCAGACGGTTTTGCGCGCCGTGCAGTCGGTAATGAACCAGACCTGGCCGGACTGGCACCTTTACCTGATCAACGACAAATCTACCGATGATTCGCTGGCGCTGGTGCGCGAGCACTGTAACGATCCGCGCATTACCATTCTCGACAACGAGGTAAACCTCGGCGCGGCGGAGACCCGTAACGTCGGGCTGCGCGCGGCGAAAGAGGAGATTATCGCCTTCCTCGACAGCGACGACGAATGGCACGTCGACAAGCTGGCGCAGCAGGCGGCCGCCATCGCCTCCGGCGACGATTTCGTGATCACCGAATATCACTACAAAACCAAAAACGCCGATCACGACATCACCTACAGCAAACCTTACCTTCAGCAGGAAAACTTCGTGAAGAAGCAGTATCGCGTCTGTTTCTCCTCAGTCTGCTTCCGCCGTCCGCCGCAGGGGATTTTCTTCCAGCGTAAAGGGCACGAGGACTTCCTGTTCCTCTATGAACTCTTCACCCGCTACAAACAGGCGCGCGTGATTCAGAGCATTCTCGTCAACTATTACGAATTAGGCGATTCCCTTTCGCGCAACAAGAATAAAGCGGCGAAGTGGCACCTGGAATTATTAAGAATTATCTATAAAAACAATCCTTTAAAAATCTATTACTATTACGGCTGGTATATGGTGAACGGCGTACTGTTTACCCTTAAGCATCGATAACAGGATTGTCTTTTTACTCTTTTGAGGTGGGTAGCGTTAAATGAAAAAAATCGTCCTGGTGATCAAAGATGCCTATTCGTATGCCGGCACTGAGAACATCTGCAACTTTATGTCCGAGTGTCTGGGCGAAACGCACGACGTCACCATCTATTCGCTGGAAGGCAGCGGTAAAACCTTCTATCCCTTTGAGCACGTCAAAGAGATCGTCAGCTTCGAGGGACACAGCAATCCGATCAAAAGCATTGTCAGACGCATTCACAGCGAAGAGGTCGACAGCGTATTTCTGATCAGCATGGGGCGTCTGAGCGTGATGTTCGCTTTCTGGAGCCTGCTCTCCGGCAAGAAAAAACGCTTCAAGGCCTATGCCTGCGAACATATCGCCATCAACTCCTTCAGCAAGCCGATCAAACTCCTCAAGTACCTGCTGCTGCGCTATTACGATCAGGTCATCGTCCTGACCGACAAAGACCATCAGGTCTTCTCCCGCTGGCGCATTCCGAGCAAGCAAATCCCCAATCCGGTGGTGTACAAAGCCTTTGAGCGCACCTCGCGCAGCCGTCAGGCGCTGGCGGTGGGCCGCCTCGATCACCAGAAAGGGTTCGATCTACTGCTCGATATCTGGCGCGACTTCGCGCAAACCCATCCGGAGTGGACGCTGGTGATCGCCGGCGACGGCGAGCTGCGCCAGCAGCTGGAAGATCAGGCGGCGGCGCTCGGCATCACCGGCAGCGTTAACTTCGTTGGCCGCGTCAGCAATATCAACGACTACTACCGCGACAGCGATATGGCGCTGATGACCTCGCGCTATGAAGGGCTGCCGCTGGTGCTGCTCGAAGCCAAATCCTGGTCGCTGCCGGTGGTGGCCTATGACTGCCCGACCGGCCCGCAGGAGATTATCAACCAAGGCGAAGATGGCTTCCTGGTGCCGATGAACGACAAAGCGACCTTCCTGGCGCGCATGGATCAGCTCGCCAGCGACGACGCGCTTTTCTACGCCATGAGTCAGAAAACAAAAATTACCGCGCTGAAATTCGACGGTAAGCAGATCAAGCAGAGCTGGCTGGCGCTGGTTTAACAGCGGCAAGGGACGGGCCTGATTGCAACGTGCCTCAGGGGACACTGTTATGGCCCATTGCGCGGCCCCATCGACTACGGGATTAGATGCATGAAAAGAAGAGAAGTCTTGCAGAGCGCAGCCTCCTCCATTGTTGCCGCACTCTCCGTCAGTGCGTTCTCCAGCCACGCCGCGAAAACCAGCGGCGTCGCCCTGAAAGCGGTCGACCCGGCGGCGGTGCCGAAAGGCGACGTGCCGATTCTGACGCCGGAGAACCTCTACGCCATGCCGCCGCAGTTCTGGCAGGGCTTCGAAGGGCAGCTCTGGATCGGCAAGGCGGGCAGCGACGCCAGCCAGGCCGGCAACCAGATCCCGGTTTTTCTGCGCGACGACAGCGGCAAGCTGGCGCAAATCACCCAGCCGATCGCGCTCAACAAAGGCAGCTTTGCCCGCTTCGTTCACGACAACGCCGCGCTGATCGCCGATCCGTCGCACTCGATGACGGTGAAAGACAAAGACGGCAACACGCTGTTTAACATTCCCGACGTCAGCCGACCGGGCCAGGCGGCGTTCAGCCAGCGTCTGGCGCAGCCGGGCGGCTATCAGCTGATTGGCGAGATCGCCTCGGTTGAAGAGCTGCGCAAAACCCGCCCGCTGTTCGAAGGGGCAAAAATCAAGCTGAAAAGCTGGCATGAAGGGCTGGAAGTGGGCGGCGGCGAGTTTGTCGGCAGCTTCCAGAGCGCGAAAGACGACGGCGGCGTGAACTTCGCCGGCGAGGGCTTTCACTGGCGCCGCGTGGTGGACGATTTTAACCGCCTGTCGCTGTTCGACTTCGGCGCCATCGCCGACGGCAAAACCGACGCCGCGCCCGCCATCAAAGCGATGTACCAGTGGTCGGAACAGGCGCAGCAGCCTATCTGCGTGCAGTTTCCCGCCGGCACCTTCTTCGTTTCCGCCTGCGATTTCGGCAGCGAAGGGCGCCGCTTTTTCCGCATTTCCGGCGCGATGGTCAACTTCGGCTACTTCCCGGCCACCACCATCGTCTCCGACGGCCAGTCGGAGTTCGTCTTCGACGTCAACGCGCGCTGGGTCGAGATCTCTAACCTGATCTTCAACGGCAACAGCGACAAGCGTCCCAATAAACAGGGGCTGTTCCGCAACACCTGCGACGGCGGCCAGTTCTTCCGTGGCGCCTGTCTGCGCTTTAACGCGGTGGGCGGCACCGCGCTCAGCCTGCTGGATACGCTCGACTGCAAAATCGACCAGTGGTACGCCTCACGCTGCACCGGCGACGTGATAAAAGCGGGCTGGTCGGGCCGCAAGGCGGGCGCATGGGATCACAGCACCGCTATCGAGCTCTCCAACTTCAACGCGCAGAACTGCCGCGGCGGCATGGTGCTAAACCTGCCGCGCTGCAGCCAGTCGATTATTCATAATGGCTGGATCGAGCACTGCGATCATCCGGGCGACATCTCCAACGGTCAGTGGATCGTCGATGCCCTGAGCCTGGAGGATTGCAAAAACCCGCTGATTGCGCACAACTCGCGCCTAAATATGCGCCAGACCAATCTACAGTCCGGTAGCTGGATCGATAACTCCGATCAGGGCGAGCGCTGGCTCAACGTCTGGGAGATGGGATCGACGCGCGTAGAGTCTTACGGCGTCGCCATCGACGGCAGCCTGAAATACAACTACATCACCTCCCGCTGGCGGCTGGAGAACAACAGCGACCAGCAGACGTGGTTTGAGCTGGGCACGCTCTATTCGCCCTCTGTCGGCGACGCCTGGGAGATCGAAATCTTCGGCCAGTCGGAGTTCAGCAACGGCAGCACCAGCCAGCCGCTGATGAATCCGATCGCCGATCGCTCCACCGGCGGCCGCGCGGTAATCCAGGTGCAGCGTAAGAAGAGCAAGGCGGAAGCGAGCTGGTCGGCGGAGGGCAGTAGCCCGGTTGTCGAAGTGCGCTACGTCGCCGCCAACGACAGCGAAGTGCGTATCTTCGTGAAGCTGGCGGGCTGGACGCCGTCTGCGGTGGTGCTGATGAAGACCACCAGCAAAGATCGCTTCGCCACCGGCCGCTGCGCGCGCGTCAGCGCCAGCATGGAGAAAGCGGCGCCGCCGTCCGGCAACGTGGCGGCGCCGCAGCGCTTTAGCCTGCATAACGGCAAGGCGGGCATCGGCGGCAACGAGCAGGGCGATCTGCTGCTGGCGTCGCGCGCGCTTAACGCTGAGCAGGTGGACACCAGCAAGCCGAAAGGCTTTATCTCAATGGTGATTAACGGCGAACAGTGCGCCGTGCCCTATTTCGCCGTGAAGGGCTAATAACCGTTTATCGCGCGCAGGGAGGCGCGCGAGCAGCATCCTCTGGAGCCTTTTTTAGCTAGCATATTGGTTTTTTTTTGAACGCAGAGTTTACTTTGCCCGTCAGGACAGGGCGGCTTGTTTACCCGACGCATCGCAGCGGTACCGGTCGGGTAAAAAATTAAAAGAATTTTTCGGAGTTGTTGATGAAAATTTTATTGGTGGGTAACCACACGTGTGGGAATCGCGGGGATGGCGCGATTCTCCGCGGGCTGATCGATTCAATACATGCCGCCCGCAGTGATATAGAGATTGACGCGATCAGTCGTTATCCAACGAGCTCTGGGTATTTGCTCCAGCAGGACATTCAGCAGGACTCGCTGTTTTTGCACAACAGCAAGGCGGCGAAGGGCCTGATCGGCACGGTAAAGCGCAAGGTCGCCAACCGACTGATGCCGAACATTATGATGGCGCATCTGGGTAAAGGCGGCCTGTTTAAATCCTTTGGCGTACCGGCGCATCTGCAAACTTTCGCCGACAGCCTGAAGCAGTACGACGCCATTATCCAGGTCGGCGGCTCTTTCTTCGTCGATCTTTACGGCGTGACGCAGTTTGACCATGCGCTCTGCGCCCTGATGGCGAAAAAGCCGATCTATCTGATCGGCCACTCGGTCGGCCCTTTTCAGAACCCGCGCGTCAACGCGCTGGCGAACTTTGTTTTTGACCGCGTCGACAGCCTGGTGCTGCGCGAGTCGGTCAGCCTCGACCTGATGAAAAAAGATGGCGTCACCACGCGGAAAGTCGCGCCGGGCGTCGACACCGCCTTTCTGGTGCGCGCGCGCAGCGTCGAGCAGCCGAGCCATAACCTGCTGCACTGGCAAAACATCATCAGCAGCCGCAAAACCATCGCCATTACCGTGCGCGAGCTGGCGCCGTTCGACAAGCGCCTGGGCGTGACGCAGCAAGAGTATGAAGCCGCCTTTGGCCGCGTGATCAACGCGATGATCGCCGAAGGCTATCAGGTGGTCGCCTTCTCCACCTGCACCGGCATTGACAGCTACGCCAAAGACGATCGCATGGTGGCGCTGACCCTGCGCGACAGCGTCGAGCGGCCGGAGAACTACCACGTCATCATGGATGAGTTCAATGACCTGGAGCTGGGTATTCTGCTGAGCCGCTGCCATCTCACTATCGGCACGCGCCTGCACTCTGCCATTATCTCCATGAACTTTGGCACGCCCGCCGTGGCGATCAACTATGAACACAAGTCGATGGGCGTCATGAATCAGCTCGGCCTGCCGCAGATGGCGACCGACGTGAAGAGCCTGATGGACGGCTCGCTGATCGGCAAAGTAAAAGAGGTGCTGGCGAATTACGACGCCATCAAGCAGCAGGTCGATACGGCGGTTGCGCATGAGCGCGAAGTCGGTAACCGGATCACAGAAGAGATCCTCAACGTATTGGGGTAATGCTATGAAACTGACTTTTTTCACCATGCGTTTCCCGGTCGCCTCTGAGACCTTCGTGCTGAACCAGGTGACCCATTTTATTGACGCCGGCTACGACGTCGAGATTATCTCCGTGTTCCCGGGCGATCTGGTGAACCGTCATGCGGCCTTCGACGAATATCAGCTGGCGGCGCGCACCCACTATCTGCTGCCGGAAGAGAAGGTTTCGAACCTCGACAAGCTCAACCAGCGCCTGAAGCTGGTGCTGCCGAAAGTGGCGAAACCGGCGCTGATCCGCTCGCTAAACGTGCGCCGCTACGGCGCGCAGTCCAGCAAGCTGCTGCTGCCCTCTATCGTAGCGAATACACGCCAGCCCTATACCGCTGACGTATTCCTGGTGCACTTCGGCTACGCGGGCGCGCTGGCCAATAAGCTGCGCGAACTCGGCGTGCTGGTAGGCAAACAGGCGACGGTGTTCCATGGCGCGGATATTTCGCGTCGCCATATCCTGGAAGAGCATAAGCAGGACTACGTTAATCTGTTCGAACAGAGCGAGCTGCTGCTGCCGATTAGCCATCTGTGGGAGCGCAAGCTGATTGAGATGGGCTGCCCGCCAGAGAAGATCCACGTTACGCGCATGGGCATCGAGCCGGAGAAGTTCAATTTCGAGCCGCGCCAGGCGTTTCACTCGCCGCTGCGCATCGTTTCCGTGGCGCGTCTCACCGAGAAGAAGGGGCTCGACGTCGCGGTGAAGGCCAGCGAACTCCTGAAGCAGCGCGGCGGCCAGTTTGAGTTCACCATTATCGGCAACGGCGATCAGGATGAGATGATGCGCGAGCATATCGCCAACGCCGGGCTGGAGGATTGCGTCAGCATGCCGGGCTTTAAGCCGCAGGAGGAGATCCGCGCCGCCCTGAGCGAAGCAGATATCTTCCTGCTGCCGTCGAAAACCGCCGCCGATGGCGATATGGAAGGCATTCCGGTCGCGCTGATGGAGGCGATGGCGGTAGGGCTGCCGGTGGTATCCACCTTCCACAGCGGCATTCCGGAACTGATTGAGAACAACGTTTCAGGCTGGCTGGTGCCGGAAAACGACGCCGAGGCGCTGGCAGATACGCTCTTCAGACTCTCTCAGGGCGATATCGACGTCGCGCCGGTCGTTGCGGCGGCGCGCCGCAAGGTCGAAACGGAATTTAACCAACATATCGCCTACGGCGAGCTGGCGAGGCTACTGGAGCAGCTGGCGTGAGTGGTTTGAAAAAACAGGCGATATGGCTGTTTGGCAGTACCTGTTTTGCCGCAGTGCTGCAGGTGCTGCAGCTTAGCGTGCTGGCGCGCAAGCTGGAGGCGCACGAGCTGGGGCTGCTGGCGATCGTCAACGCTATTCTGGCGGTCGCCACCGTGCTGCAGGATATGGGGATGAGCAGCTATATCGTGCATCGCCAGGAGATTAGCCGACGCGAGCAGAGCACCATTTACTGGGTCAACGTTTCGCTGAGCCTGGTAACCGGTCTGATCCTGATTGGCGTCGCGTATCCCATCGCCTGGTTCTACCACCTGCCGGAGCTGGTGGGGCTGATTATGCTCACCAGCCTCAACTTCCTCGTGCTGGGGCATCTGTCGCAGTATCAGGCGCACTACATCAAAACCAAACGCATGGTGCTGCTGGCGAAAATCGAGATGGCGACCAAGCTGTTTGCGTTCGCCTGCACCGTGGCCATGCTTTACTTCACCTCGCTGACGGTCGCTGCGGCGATCCTCGGCCTGTTTATCAACGCCTTTACCCGCATCCTCTGCCTGATCGCCTTTGGCGAGAAGTCGTGGCGGCCAACCCGAGAGTTTGACAAAGCCACCTTTGTCAGCGCGGTGCGCTACGGCATCTATCAGCTCGGCTCGCAGACCATTAACCAGCTGCGTACTCAGGCGGATGCCCTGATTGTCGGCAAAGTGATGGGCGCCGAGATGCTCGGCATCTACTCGCTGGCGAAAGAGCTGATCCTCCAGCCGCTCAAGCTGGTGTCGCCGGTGATTAACCGCCTGGCGCTGCCGCGCTTCGCCGAGAAGCAGCAGGATCCAGAGCAGCTGAAAAAACTGTTTCTGAAGGGCACCTTCGTCATCATGCTGTTCAGCAGCGCGATGTACCTCGCCATCGGCATTCTCTCGCCGGTGATTGTGCGCGTGCTGTATGGGGCGTCGCACGAGCAGGTCTACCATCTGATCCCGCTGATGCTGTTGTTCGGCATGCTGCGGCCGATGGGCGGGCTGACCGGCGCGATTTCGCAGGCCAACGGGCGCACCAGCGTCGAGTTCTACTGGAATGTGGTGGCGAGTCTGGTGGTGCTGGCGGTGCTGGCGACCACCTTTATCTGGCCGAACGTGCTCTATGTGGCGCTGACACTGTCGATCTCGCAGGTGCTGATCTCCGCCTTCGCGCATCCGTTCTTTATCAAGCCGGTGATTGGCATTCGCTTTATGCCCTATGCGCGACAGTGGGTGTCGGTATCGGCGATATTTATCGCGGTCATCGCGCTGATAAACCATTTCAACCTGTTCGTTAAGCCGGAATGGTTTGAGCGCTGGCTCTGATCGGCGCGGTTCCTCTCGGGCGGCCAGCGTGCCGCCCGAGTCTTTTTTAGCCTGGCATTAACCTTTGCCGAACGGCGTTACCCACCCAGGTTTTAACCCGGCGCTTAGCGCTTGTGTTTGCTCACTTTATGGCGTGCCTGAACAGTGGGAAAAAGATGAATTTCTAAGGGATGACAGGCATTTAGTGTCGGTTTTTCGGATAAAGATTATACTTGCAGTTCTGGCCGATCCTGCATAATCGACCGCACGTATTCACTTCATGAAATGGAAAAAATATGACCAAGCTTAAAGCAGTAATCCCGGTTGCGGGTCTCGGTATGCATATGCTCCCGGCGACGAAAGCAATTCCAAAAGAGATGCTGCCTGTCGTTGATAAGCCGATGATTCAATACATCATTGATGAGTGCGTTGCTGCAGGCATCAAAGAGATCGTGCTGGTCACCCATGCTTCCAAAAATGCGGTGGAAAACCACTTCGATACCACTTACGAGCTGGAAGCGCTGCTCGAAGCACGCGTAAAACGTCAGCTGCTGAGCGAAGTGCAGTCAATTTGCCCGCCGGGCGTGACCATTATGAACGTACGTCAGGCGCAGCCGCTGGGTCTTGGCCACTCTATTCTGTGCGCCCGCCCGATGATCGGCGACAACCCTTTTGTTGTGGTGCTGCCGGACGTGCTGCTGGATGACTCCACCGCCGACCACCTGCGCTACAACCTTGCCGCTATGGTGGCGCGTTTCGAAGAGACCGGCCACAGCCAGGTGCTGGCGCAGCATATGCCGACCGCCGATCTCTCTGAGTACTCCGTTATCACCACCGAGCAGCCGCTGGATAACCCGGGCGACGTCAGCACCATCACCGACTTCGTTGAGAAGCCGGATCAGCCAGCGCCGCTGAACTCCGATCTGGCTGCAGTCGGCCGCTATGTGCTCTCTGCTGATATCTGGGGCGAGCTTGAGCGCACCGAGCCGGGCGCCTGGGGTCGTATTCAGCTTACCGACGCTATCGCCAGCCTGAGCCAGAAGAAGCCGGTCGATGCCGCGCTGCTGACCGGTCGCAGCTTCGACTGCGGTCGTAAACTCGGCTATATGCAGGCGTTTGTTACTTACGGCCTGCGCAGCAACGGCATGGGGCAGGATTTCCGCGCCGCCATTGAGAAAATTCTGGCAAAATAACCTTTTCTCACGTTTTGCCGCGCACCGACGCGGCAGCTTAGACAGGAGCACACATGGCTATTTTGGTAACGGGCGGGGCGGGATACATCGGCTCGCATACGGTGCTGGCGTTATTGCAGCGCGGCGACGACGTTGTAGTACTGGATAACCTGTGCAACGCCTCGCGCGAGGCGATTAATCGCGTTGAGAAGCTGGCAGGTAAAAAAGCGACCTTCGTCGAAGGCGATATTCGCGACCGCGCCTGCCTGCGCGATCTGTTCGCCAGCAACGATATCGCGGCGGTGATTCACTTCGCCGCGCTGAAAGCGGTAGGGGAGTCGACCCGTATGCCGCTGGAGTACTACGAGAACAACGTTGCCGGCACCGTGGTACTGCTGGAAGAGATGCGCGCCGCTGGCGTCTATAACTTTATCTTCAGCTCTTCCGCCACCGTCTACGGCGCCGATGCGCCGGTTCCCTACGTGGAAAGCACGCCGATTGGCGGCACGACCAGCCCTTACGGCACCTCCAAGCTGATGATTGAGTTCGTGATGCGCGACTTCGCCTTCGCCGAACCGAAATTCAAAGCTATCGCGCTGCGCTACTTTAACCCGGTCGGCGCGCACGAGTCTGGCGAAATCGGCGAAGACCCGACCGGCATTCCCAACAACCTGCTGCCCTATATCGCGCAGGTGGCGATTGGCCGTCTGCCGCAGCTCGGCGTGTTCGGCGGCGATTACCCGACGCCGGACGGCACCTGTCAGCGCGACTACATCCACGTCGTCGACCTGGCGGAAGGGCATCTGAAAGCGCTCGACCATTTACCGAAGGTTGAAGGTTACAAGGCCTACAATCTCGGCGCGGGTAAAGGCTACTCGGTGCTGGAGATGATCAAGGCGTTTGAAGCGGCGTCCGGTAAGCAGATTCCTTACGAGATCAAACCGCGTCGCGACGGTGACCTTGCGGCCTTCTGGGCCGATGCGAGCCTGGCGGATAAAGAGCTGGACTGGCGCGTGACGCGCGGGATCGAAGAGATGATGCGCGATACGTGGAACTGGCAGTCGAAAAATCCTAACGGATTTAAATAACTGATAAACTGATTAAAAGCCTGTCTATGGACAGGCTTTTTTACGTTATAAGTAATATGAACTTGTAAGCTTTGAAGTCATAAAAGGAAATGATAATATCAAACGTTTATCATATTTCGTTGCAGCAGTCATATGGTGCTGACAGGCGGTTATAGCCTTTACTGTCCTTACTGAAGGACCCTAAAACGTGGCTTAGTGTGTAGTCTACTGGTAGCTGTTGAGCCAGGGGCGGTAGCATGTTTAATGCACTTGACCGAACATAAATTAATCGATTTTGAAAAGTTGAATACAGAGCGTAAAGTATGAAGTTTAGTTTAGGTTATCTCATTGATTTAGTATCAGTTATCACTGAGAAAGAGCTCAAGGTTCGATACAAAAGTAGCTTTTTAGGATATTTGTGGTCAATAGCAAACCCCTTGCTTTTTGCCATGATTTATTACTTTATTTTCAAACTTATCATGCGGGTACAAATTCCTAATTACACCATTTTCATCATTACAGGATTATTCCCATGGCAATGGTTTGCGAGTACCACGTCGAACTCACTATTCTCATTTATAGCCAACGCTCAAATAATTAAAAAGACGGTATTTCCTCGCTCTGTCATTCCCTTTAGCAACGTTATGATGGAATGTCTACATTTTTTATGTACTATTCCAGTAATTATCGTTTTTTTACTTATTTATGATATGACGCCACACTGGAACTGGATATATGGCATTCCGTTAATCGGGATTGCACAATTACTGTTCTCGTATGGTATTGCCCTTTTTCTTTCTACATTAAATCTTTTCTTCCGAGATTTAGAAAGATTTATTACCTTGGGTATTATGTTGCTCTTTTATTGCACGCCGATACTCTATGCCGGAGACATGATCCCTCAAAACTACCAGTGGCTAATAAAATACAATCCATTAGCTGATATGGTTTTAAGCTGGAGGGAATTATTTATGAATGGTTATGTTGACTATGAAAAAATCCTTTCCTTATATGGAATGAGCATAATCACACTTATAATTGGTTCATGGGTATTCAATAAATTAAAATTCCGATTTGCTGAGATATTATAATGGAAGTCGCAATAGAATTCAAAGGTGTAACTAAACGTTATCCTTTATATCACCATATTGGTTCTGGAATCAAAGAGCTCATTTTTAACCCAAAACGTGCCTTAACACTGCTCTCGGGTAGAAGTTATCTGGCAATTGAAGATATAAGCTTCACCGTCAAAAAAGGTGAATCGGTTGCACTCATTGGGCGAAATGGTGCAGGTAAAAGCACTTCGCTTGGCTTAGTTGCTGGAGTAATCAAGCCAACCAGCGGGACCGTAACAACCAAAGGCAGAGTCGCATCTATGCTCGAATTAGGCGGTGGGTTTCATCCAGAACTTACTGGTCGAGAAAACATTCGCCTCAATGCCACGCTTCTTGGTTTACGCCGTAAGCAATTAAACGAACGATTAGACAAAATAATTGAGTTTTCTGAACTAGGTGAATTTATCGATGAGCCTATTAGAGTTTATTCAAGTGGTATGCTTGCGAAACTGGGGTTTTCAGTAATAACTCAAGTGGATCCGGATATTCTCATAATCGACGAAGTTCTCGCTGTAGGCGATTATGCGTTTCAAAAAAAATGCATTGAAACCATTGATAGATTCAAAGCTAAAGGGGTTACGATTCTGTTTGTTAGTCATAATTTGAGTGATATAGAAAAAATTTGTGACCGGGTAATCTGGATTGAAAACCATAGGTTAAAAGCGAGTGGTAATGCTGAAAATATACTTAAACAGTATCGTTCTTCAATGTAAGGAAACATCGCATGAGTAATTATAAAGAAAAAGTAAAACTCTATACGAGTCACCACAAGCCAAGCGCATTTCTATCATCACCTGTTATTAAACCTATTCACGTCGGTAAAGCTAACAGCTACAATGATATCTGTTGTGATGGAGATGACACAGGCGACAACATTTCATTTAAAAATCCATTCTATTGTGAATTGACAGCTCAATATTGGGTTTGGAAGAACGATATCTCATCTGAATATGTAGGCTTCATGCACTACAGAAGACACTTGAATTTTTCTGAAAAACAAGATTATCCAGAGGATGTATGGGGAGTTGTAAATGAAGATATCATTTCCCCTGAATATGAAGAAAAATTCGGACTGAATGAAAGATCCATAATTGAAGCAATTGGAGATTGTGATATTCTTTTGCCTAAAAAATGGAGTGTTAAGCAAGCAGGCAGCAAAAATAATTACGAGCATTATAAAGTTTCCCTTCATCTGCATATTGAGGATTATCAGGCAGCAATAGATAGCCTTTTGTATCTTTACCCGGAGTATGCTTCTGCAGTCAAAATGTTCAACAGTGCACATGATGGATATTACACAAATATGTTTGTCATGCGAACCGACCTCTTTGCAGAATACTCAGAATGGCTTTTTAGCATATTTAATGATCTTGAGGCGAATTTCGCACTGCGAAATTATGATGCACAAGAAAAAAGAGTTATTGGTCATATATCAGAAAGACTTTTCAATATATTCATTATTCATAAAGAAAAAAGTTCTTCTTTAAAGAAAAAAGAACTACAGCGAACTTTTGTTAAAACTGAAACATTTAATGGTAAGTTAAATCCGGCTTTTTCTGAAAAAAATGTTCCTGTCGTCATCTGCTTTGACGATAATTATTCTCTAAGCGGCGGCGCGTTAATTAACTCTATTATTAAAAATAGCTATTCAGAAAATAACTATGACATTGTTATTCTTGAAAATGGCGTTTCAGTAAGGAATAAAACTCGTTTTTGTTCTTTGCTAAAGGGAAAACATAATTTTTCTATTCGCTTCTTTGATGTAAATGCTTTTAGCGAAATGAAAAGCGTTTACACGCGCGCTCATTTTAGCGCAGCCACTTATGCAAGACTATTTATTCCCTCACTTTTCTCAAGCTTCGAAAAAGTTCTCTTTATCGATGCTGATACTATTGTTGAAAGCGATGTAGGTGAGCTTGTTCACATTGAACTTGGCGATAACTTAATTGCTGCTGTTAGAGATATAGTGATGGAGGGTTTCGTCAAATTTGGTGCAATAGCCCATATAGATGAGCCTAAAAAAATTACTGCAAAGGAATACCTTGAAACCGTTTTGGAGATGAAAGATACACAGCAATACTTCCAGGCAGGAATTATACTCTTTAATATTGCTCAAATGCAAAAAGAGAATACTTACGGTAAGCTAATGCAAGCCATGAAAGCACGAAATTATTGGTTCCTTGATCAGGATATAATGAATAAGGTCTTCAATGATCGTGTTTATTATCTTTCAAATGCTTGGAATGTATACCATGGTAATGGTAATACAGATGATTTTTTTCCTAACTTAAAATTTGAAACCTATATGGGGTTTTTACAGTCACGCCAGCAGCCTAAAATGATACATTTTGCAGGTGAAAATAAGCCATGGGATACACCTCATGTTGATTTTTTTGATAATTTCATCTCGTATGTAAATAATACGCCGTGGCAAAAAGAAGTTTATGACCGGCTCAATAGAACATTTTCATCAGCCCCGGCTGGTATGAATAATAATAAGGTTTTATTTCAGACGAAAATAAAAAGGAAGTTAATGCCTTATTTCAATAAGTATGCGCCTGTGGGAAGTAAACGTAGGCAGCTAATAGCTCGTAATTATTATAGAGTCCGCCGCGTAATTTTAGGTTAAATTATGAAAAAGAATATTTTGATTGTTGGTGCAGGTTTCTCTGGTGCAGTTATTGGGCGCGAACTGGCAGAAGATGGACATAATATCCATATTATTGATTCGCGAAATCACATAGCCGGTAACTGTTATAGTGAAAGGGACAGCAGCACTAATGTAATGGTACATACCTATGGACCTCATATCTTTCATACTGATAATGAAGAGGTATGGAATTATATAAATGCTCATGGCGTTATGATGCCTTATGTTAACAGGGTTAAAGCAACAGTGGATGGAAGCGTTTATTCGCTGCCGATAAATCTGCATACAATAAATCAATTTTTCAATAAAACATGTAATCCCTCAGAAGCTAAAGAATTAATTGAAAATAAGGGCGATAAGAGCATCGCCGACCCTAAAACTTTTGAGGAGCAGGCGCTGAGATTTGTTGGCAAAGAGCTGTATGAAGCTTTTTTTAAAGGTTATACAATAAAGCAATGGGGCATTGAGCCTAAAGAATTGCCTGCTTCTATATTGAAAAGATTGCCTGTAAGATTTAATTATGATGATAATTATTTCAATCATAAATTTCAAGGCATGCCTAAGGATGGATATACTGCTATCGTAGAATCCATTTTGAATCATGAAAATATTCATGTTGAATTAAATACTTTTTTTGATAAGAACGGAAAGAACAATTACGATCATGTATTTTATAGTGGACCTTTAGATGGCTATTTTGACTTTGCATTAGGTCGCCTGGGTTATAGAACACTAGACTTTCAGCGCTTTGAGGCGGAAGGTGATTTTCAGGGTTGTGCAGTTATGAATTATGGCGACGTTAAAGTTCCTTATACAAGGATAACAGAGCATAAGTACTTTGCGCCTTGGGAGAGCCATGATAACACAGTGTGTTATAAGGAATTTAGTCGTTCTGCAACAGAAAAAGATATTCCATATTATCCCATTCGACAAATGGGTGAAATGCAATTGTTGAATCAATATCTGGATGCCGCAGAAAAAGAAAGTAATCTTACCTTTATTGGGCGCCTTGGCACTTATCGTTATCTGGATATGGATGTCACGATAAAAGAAGCTTTAGATGTTGTTAAGACATTCCGTAATTGTATTCAAAATGAATTTCAGATGCCTGTCTTTGTGGTCAATCCTAGATGAATATCGCTGCTGTAATAGTCACCTACAATCGTCTTGACAAACTAAAAAAATGTTGGGCTGCAATTGAGCCTCTTTCATTTCATGAAATAATAATCGTGAACAATGCATCAACTGATGCAACAGGAGAGTGGCTCGATAAGCTACAAGATTCGCGTTTAAGAGTTGTTTCAAATGATGTGAATGAGGGTGGTGCAGGTGGCTTTTATAAGGGTTCTGAATGGCTAGCGAAAAACAGTACCCCCGATTGGGTGCTGTTTTTTGATGATGATGCCTACCCTGAGCCCAACATACTTAAAAAATTCATGGCCATTCATAAAGACAATGCGCAGGTAATTGTTACTAACGTTGTTGATATGAAAGGCTCAAGATGTAAGATGAACATTCCATGGCATAAAATTCCGAATAGCTTTGGAGAGATAATAAGCTATTATAAAAAACCTTCTCAGTATGAAGCTTCTCCCACAGCTATTTCAGAAGTGGTTACTTTTTCCTTCGTTGGTGTTTTCGTTGACTTTAACATCCTTAGAAACACTTACCATAAAATAAATAAAGAGTTGTTTATTTATTTTGACGATGTTTATTTCTCGTGGGATCTTCATCTTAATGGTTGCAAAATGATTTGCAATCCAGACTTGAAATTCTATCACGATGTTCTGGAATCAAACTCAGCAATGTTGCCATGGAAGGTTTATTATTTGTCGCGAAACTTGATTTTATCAAGATCCCTTTTCAAAAGCGCTAAACCATTTAGTTTGCTCTCTATTATACTACGATTAGTGAAATGCTATTCTATGGTTTTGAAATCAGATAACAAGCTCAGTTATATTAGGTATCTGACAAAAGGAATCTTTGATGGAATCGGTTTCAGGTTAAAGGAATCTAAGAATGGCAGGGTTTAATGAAAAAACTTTGTTTTTATATCAATTCTGATTGGTATTTTAATTTACATTGGAAAGAGCGAGCACTGGCAGCTAAAGAAAATGGATATGAGGTGCATTTGGTTTGCAGTTTTGAAGACCAGGGTGTTATGGATGATTTTAAAGCTGCAGGCCTAAAAGTTCATAATTCAAAAATGTCTGAGCAATCTCTTAACCCTCTAGTTTTAGTAAAAGATTTAATAAATTCTTTTAAAATCATTAACAACATAGATCCAGATATTTTGCACTGTATCACTATTAAACCCTGCATTATCGGGGGGTTATATGCGAAACTTTTCAAAAGAAAACTTGTTATGAGTTTTGTCGGGTTAGGTCGAGTTTTTTCTTCTGGCTCTGTAAAATATAAAATTATTAAATATTTCGTTTCTGCTTTTTATGGATGGCTTAGCGCTAAACCAGATATATTTATGATCTTTGAACATGAAAAAGATCGGGCAGATTTGATTGCAATCACCGGCGTAAGTCAAGAAAAAACAATGGTCATTGATGGCGCAGGCATTAACACGGATGAGTTTCAATATTTGCCAGATCCCCCAAATGCTATTCCGGTCGTTCTTTTTGCAAGCCGGCTTATCTGGAGTAAAGGATTAGCAGATTTAGTGCAATCAAAGGCTGCGCTCGAAAAAAGAGGCATTAATTTTGAATTAATGGTTGCAGGTATAACCGTTAAAAATGATCCCGATTCTATACCTCTCGATATAATCGAGCAATGGTCTGATTCTAAAGCTATACATTGGCTAGGAAAGCGCGATGATGTCAAAAGACTGATTGAAAATTGTAACATTGTTGCATTACCTTCTGTCTATGCAGAGGGCGTTCCCCGTATTCTCATTGAAGCAGCAGCCGTCGGTCGACCTTCTATAGCTTATAATACTGGAGGATGTAACAGTATTATAATAGATGGAGAGACCGGCTTTATAGCTAATAAAGATATAAATGATTTAACGGCTAAGTTAGAATGTTTAATAAAAGATAAGCAATTAAGAAATAGTTTTGGGCATAAAGCCCATCTAAGAGTTAAAACACATTTTTGCTCAAAATATGTAATAGAAAAGACGTTAAGAATTTACCAGTATCTGGTTAAATAAGCGGGGAAATTAATGCCTAATAAAATAGTAGTAGAAGTGCCTGTATCCTGGACTAAAAACCCTGTAGATGGATATAAACATAAATCTTTTATTACGAATCTTATTTTGGCCTTGACAGAAAGAAAGATTCCTTTGTACTTCAGGGAGGTGCCATTTGGAGCTGATGAAGCACCTCGGCAACCTGAAAAAGGAACTCTGGTTTTTTCTTATCATTCTTGGGGTACAGAGAAAAATATTGTAAGAATGAAAGAGGCAGCTGTTACTCCATTATTTTCAATGGATTTTTCTGGTTATTCAGGATGGTCGGATATTTCGCTGAATTTTAACCGTTACGAGAGCGAAATTAATAAAATAGATGAATCGGCTGTCACTCATATTCTTGATGAATGGAGACAACGATTTATTGATAAGAATAACTCTAAATATCCGCAGTCAGATGAGTCAGTTCCAGAAGTAGCCACTGATTTTGTCTTTTACCCTATGCAAGTTCAAAATGATCCTGTATCTATTCATAGTTCCTATGATGGTGTTAAGCTACTTTACGATGCGGCAGAACTAGCAAGAGAAAATCAAGTATACTTGCTTGTAAAGCGGCATCCATTTTGCCAGTCCTTCGCCGTAGAAGAAAGCATTACCCTTTTGACGGAAAGCAATCCGTGGGTTATCCGTACTAATAGTAATATTCATGACTTAATAAGAAAATCGAGATCAGTGATAACCGTTAATTCAGGCGTCGGTATTGAAGCATTGATTGATGGCGCAAGTGTGTTTTGCTCTGGGAAATGCGAATGGCAGCAATGCTGCAACATTATCTCCGATAAGAACGATCTTAGAAAAGCGTTTTCCTCACATCCTGAAAAAATGAATCTTTTTCAAAAGAAAATGCTTACTTATATTCTTACAAAATATTGGATAAACTCTGAATCTCCATCTGATTTCGATAATGCAATAGATATTGCTATAGCTAATTTTGATCCTGAATTTGGCGATATTGATGCGCAAATTAATCCATCTGATGTTTTAATGCCTATAATTCTCGATCTTCAGGGCCGTCTTGAGTACGAGCAGCGTAAATCAAAACAATCAACATTAGATGCTTACGCCGCAATAGACCTTTATGAGGATCTTAAAAAGGAAAAAGCTATTTTAGCGTCTGAGCTTCAGGGATATATAGAGCGTGTGCGCACTTGTGAAGAACAATTAGAGCAACTCCGAAACAAAATATAGAATTATAAAATACTTTAATTCCTTTCGCATACTAATTGTACGGATTTTGTCAGTTAGTGCTTGATTTTATTATGCTGATACATGTTATCTCAATACTACTGTAAGATAACAAAGCTCATTTCATTTTGTATGATTATTAGCCTCAAACTCAGACAGGAGTAAATAATGTCCAAGCAACAGATCGGCGTTGTAGGTATGGCAGTAATGGGACGTAACCTGGCTCTCAACATTGAAAGCCGCGGTTACACCGTCTCTATCTTCAACCGCTCTCGCGAAAAGACTGATGAAGTCATTGCTGAGAACCAGGGCAAAAAACTGGCGCCTTACTACACCATCGAAGAGTTTGTGGAGTCCCTTGAGAAACCGCGCCGTATCCTGCTGATGGTGCAGGCGGGCGAAGCGACTGACAAAACGATTGCCTCCCTGACCCCGCACCTCGACAAAGGCGACATCCTGATCGACGGCGGCAACACCTTCTATAAAGACACTATCCGTCGTAACAAAGAGCTGTCTGAGCAGGGCTTTAACTTCATCGGCACCGGCGTTTCCGGCGGTGAAGAGGGCGCGCTGAAAGGCCCGTCTATTATGCCTGGCGGTCAGAAAGAAGCCTATGAGCTGGTTGCTCCGATTCTGGACAAAATCGCTGCCCGCGCTGAAGATGGCGAAGCCTGCGTAACCTACATTGGTCCGGATGGCGCTGGTCACTATGTGAAGATGGTGCACAACGGCATTGAATATGGCGACATGCAGCTGATCGCAGAAGCCTATGCGCTGTTAAAAGGCGCGCTGGGTCTGAGCAACGAAGAGCTGGCGAAAACCTTCACCGAGTGGAACAACGGCGAGCTGAGCAGCTACCTGATCGACATCACCAAGGATATCTTCACCAAGAAAGATGAAGAGGGTAACTACCTGGTTGACGTTATTCTGGATGAAGCAGCTAACAAAGGCACCGGCAAGTGGACCAGCCAGAGCTCGCTGGATCTCGGCGAACCGCTGTCGCTGATCACTGAATCCGTATTCGCCCGTTACCTCTCTTCGCTGAAAACGCAGCGCGTTGCCGCGTCTAAAGTACTGAGCGGCCCGCAGGCCCAGGCCTTTACCGGTGACAAAGCGGAATTTGTTGAGAAAGTGCGTCGCGCGCTCTATCTGGGCAAAATCGTCTCCTATGCACAGGGCTTCTCTCAGCTGCGCGCGGCTTCCGAGCAGTACAACTGGGATCTGCACTACGGCGAAATCGCTAAAATCTTCCGCGCTGGCTGCATCATTCGCGCGCAGTTCCTGCAGAAGATTACTGATGCCTATGCAGAAAACGCCAATATCGCCAACCTGCTGCTGGCGCCGTACTTCAAAAACATTGCTGACGAATACCAGCAGGCGCTGCGTGACGTCGTGGCCTATGCCGTTCAGAACGGTATCCCGACGCCGACCTTCTCTGCCGCTATCGCTTACTACGACAGCTACCGTTCAGAAGTGCTGCCTGCTAACCTGATTCAGGCGCAGCGCGACTACTTCGGCGCGCATACTTATAAGCGCATCGATAAAGAGGGTGTGTTCCACACCGAGTGGCTGGACTAAACAGTAAAAGGCTTCCATCCGGAAGCCTTTTTTTCATCCCACCAGCAAATCCCCGCTCCTCACCTCATCTTCCCCCGCCAGCCTGACCACCAGCATTCCCGCCGTCGCAAACTTCGTCCAGTGCCGTGCATACAGCACGCCGCCGAACTCCGCCACCAGCGGCGTCACAAAGTCCGTCACCGGATCCACCACTTCAGCTACCACTTCGCCCGGACGGATATGCGCGCCCAGCTTCTTGCGATGCAGAATCAGTCCCGATACCGGCGAGTGAATATACTCGCACGCAGCCAGCGGGGTCGCCGGATGTTTTAGGGCAGGGGAAATAGCGCCTGCGCCTTCGGTATGACGCTGCTTAATCACGCCGCTCTCTTCCGGCACATCCACCGCTTCCAGCGCGCTAGCCGCCGCGCTGCTCTCGGTCATGCCGGCAATATCCTCGGCATTGGCCGTTACCAGCGCCAGCTCGTCGCCGCCAATCACCGGCGCCGCCACTTCCGCCGACACCGTCGGACTTTCCGCAGCGATATAGCCGCTTTCGCGCAGCGCATTGATAATCGCCTCCGCATCCTGCTCCGCCTGATCGGGATCGACGTCGCGCACGCCGCGCAGCTCCAGCGTCACCGGCAGCAGGCCGCGCGGCATTGGATACTGGTCGCCGAAGCGTTGCGCCAGCGTCAGCCAGGGTTCACAGCAGGCTTCGTCGAACGGCTCGCCGCCGGAAATCTGCGCCAGCAGCTGCACTTCGCTACCCAACCAGCGCGCCAGCGGCTCAATATCTGGCCAGGCGTGCGGCGTGGTGTAGAGGTGAGTCAGGGCTTCCCAGTCGCAGTGCAAATCAATCATCAAATCCGCCTGGCTTGCCATGCGCATCAGCGTAAAGCGCTGCGCTTCCAGCTCGGTTTTGGCAATTACGTCACGGTAGTGGCGATCGATAGCGTCGCGGATCAGCCGTTTATTGTCGCCTTCGTTCGGCGTCAGCGATCCCGCCAGCTCTTCCGCCAGCTTCTCGCCCAGCGCAGGAAAACGACGGTTGAAGTCCTGACCCGACTCGCTGTGAAAACGTCCCAGATGGGTGCCGTGCCAGTGCTGGCTTAGCGCCAGCGGATTGGCTACCGGCACCAGCGTAAAGCCGGCGCGCAGCCTGCCGGCGGACTCCAGCGCCATCAGCTTCTGCTTGAGAAACCAGGCGACCGCCATGCCGGGGATTTCGTCGCCGTGTAGCGACGCCTGGATATAGACCTGCTTATATTTTTCTTCGCCGAAGTGGAAGCTGACGATTTCGCGCTGCGTGCCCAGCGAGGCGCTGAGAAGGGGATGATGTTGTTGATGCATAGGGCGCTGATTGTCCTGTCATTTAGAAGAGGGCGCAACTGCGCCCAGGAAATGAAGAAAAGTATAGTGCCGAATCAAAGCGGGCGACCACTCGGGTCGCCTCAGACTACTGCTGAATGGAAATATCGGTCGCGAAATAGTGCTTCTGAATCTTGTCGAAGGTGCCGTTCTTTTTGATTTCGGCAAAGGCGCTGTCCAGCGCGCTCTTCAGCTCGCTGTCGCCTTTACGCAGGCCGATCGCCGTTCCCGGACCGATAATCGGATCCTGCACAATCGGACCGGCCAGCTCGAAATCTTTGCCCTGCGGATGCTTCAGGAAGCCTATCGCCGCCTGCGCGGCATCGGTGAATACCGCATCAAGCCGTCCGGAGATCAGATCGCTCTCCACCTGCGCCTGGTCGCCGTAAGGCACCACGTTGACGCCGAAGGGCTGCCATTTAGCGCGCGCGTAGCGCTCCTGCACGGTGCCTTGCTCGACGCCGACGGTTTTGCCCTTCAGCGACTCGGCGGTCGGCAGCAGGCCGGAGCCTTTGCGTGCAATCAGCTGCGTATGGGTGTCATAGAGCGGCACGGTAAAGTCGATCTGCTTCAGGCGCTCTTCGGTGATCCCCATATCGGAGAGAATAGCGTCGAACTTACGCGCTTTAAGTGCCGGGATCATGCCGTCGAACTGGCTTTCCACCCAGACGCACTTCGCCTGCATCTGCTGACACAGGGCGTTGCCCAGGTCGATATCGAAACCGACCAGCTTGCCCTGCGGCGTTTTGGATTCAAACGGCGGATAGGTCGGATCGACGGCGAAGCGTACCTGTTCGATTTTTGCCTGCGCGCCAAAGGCGCAGCCTGCCAGTACGGCGGTCATCAGCGCGGCGCGCAGACGTGAGAAGCCAGGAGTGGTCATAGTCTCTTCTTTTATCGTGATGTTGAATAAAGCAGAGTACCTGCCAGCTATCACGATGACAATTACTGGATTATTTTCACTACGTTAGCATTGCAGAGGCGGCGGTAATCTTCCGTGTTCAATATCACCGACCTGTCGAGCCGTCCGGCGTTGAAGGCGATCTCGCTAAAGCGCTCGAACAGCAGCGGATCGACTACCAGCCTGAGATCGGGATGAAACGAGAAGGGCGGAATGGCGCCGAACACGCAGCCGGTTAGCGTATCAACCTCAGCCGGACTGGCGAGCGAGGCGCGTCGGCCGCCCACCGCGTCCGCCACTCTGGCTAAATCCGCCTGCTGATCGGCCGGCAGCACCGCCAGCACATGCTGTTTGACGCCGTTGCCCTTAACGTGACACACCAGCGCCTTCGCGCCCTGGCCGACCTCGGTGCCGCGGATCGCCGCCACCGCTTCGCATTTGCCGGTCGGTTCATGACTCATCAGCTGATAGCGCGCCTGATGCTGTTCCAGCAGGGCAATCAATTTTTCATGGGTGGTCATACCGGATCCTGAAACGAAAAGAGAACCATGCTGCTCAACATCCTGCACCTGTCCCGATATTGAGCAACATATTGCACCGCTATTTATGCCGCGCGCGCAGGTTGTTGATGATGGCGCTGAGGTCGAGATCCTGATCCTGCAACAGCACCATCAGGTGATAGAGCAGGTCGGAGGCCTCGTTGGTCAGCTCGTGGCGATCGTTCACCGTCGCCGCCAGCGCGGTCTCGACGCCTTCTTCGCCGACTTTCTGTGCGATGCGCTTGGTGCCGCTGGCATAGAGCTGTGCGGTGTAGGAGCTGGCCGGATCGGCGCTTTTGCGCGACGCCAGCAGCTGCTCCAGCTGATGCAGAAACACCCAGTCAGGCGCGGCAGGCGAAAAGCAGCTTGAGGTGCCGCGATGGCAGGTCGGGCCGATGGGGTCCGCCAGCACCAGCAGCGTATCGTTGTCGCAGTCCGGCGTAATGCTCACCACCTTGAGGAAATGGCCGGAGGTCTCGCCTTTGGTCCAGAGACGCTGTTTGGTGCGCGAAAAAAAGGTGACGTTGCCGTCGCTCAGGGTTTTCGCCAGCGCTTCCTGGTTCATATAGCCGTGCATCAGCACTTCGCCGGAGACGTTGTGCTGCACGATCACGGGCATCATGCCCTCGGTTTTGACCCAGTCAAGCTGGGCCAGCTGTTCTCTGGTTAACACGCGCGAATCTCCACTTCTTTCTCTTTCAGGAAGCTTTTCAGCTCGCCGATATTGATAATTTGCTTATGGAACACCGAAGCGGCCAGCGCGCCGTCGACGTTCGCCTGCTCAAAGGCGTCGAGAAAGTGCTGCATGGTGCCCGCGCCGCCTGAGGCGATCAGCGGCACCTTACAAACGTCGCGCACTTTTTTCAGCTGCACCAGATCGTAACCGTTGCGCACGCCATCCTGGTTCATCATGTTCAGTACGATCTCACCAGCGCCGCGCTTTTGCACCTCTTCGACCCACGCCAGGGTTTCCCACTGGGTGACGCGGGTGCGCGCCTCGTCGCCGGTATACTGGTTAACGTGATATTTGCCGGTGGCTTCGTCGAACCAGGTATCGATGCCTACCACGATGCACTGCACGCCGAAGCGATCCGCCAGGCGGGTGATCAGCTCAGGATCGGCCAGCGCGGGGGAGTTGATGGAGATTTTGTCGGCGCCGAACTCCAGAATGCGCGCCGCGTCCTCTTCGCTTTTAATGCCGCCCGCTACGCAGAAGGGAATATCGATCACTTCCGCCACGCGCGACACCCAGCTTTTGTCGACCACGCGGCCGTCGCTGGAGGCGGTGATATCGTAAAACACCAGCTCGTCCGCGCCTTCCTGCGCGTAGCGCTGCGCCAGCGGCACGATGTCGCCGATGATCTCGTGATTGCGGAACTGAACGCCTTTGACGACCTGGCCGTCGCGCACGTCAAGACAGGGAATTATGCGTTTTGCCAGCATGCGATAGCCTCCGAAACCGTGAATTTACCTTCAAGCAGGGCGCGTCCGACGATCACGCCCTTGACGCCGCTGCCGCGCAGCGCCGCGATATCCTCAATGCCGCCGATGCCGCCGGAGGACTGAAACGCAATGTCGGGATAGCGTGCGGTCACTTCCTGATAGAGCGCGACGTTAGAGCCGCTCAGGGTGCCGTCGCGCGAAATATCGGTGCAGAGCACATGCTTCAGGCCCACCGGTTCAAACCAGGCGATGACCTCTTCCAGCGTGACGCCGGCCGCTTCCTGCCAGCCGCTGATGGCGACCTCTTTGCGGTTCGCCGCGTCGATGCGCACGTCCAGCGCCAGCACGATCGCCTCGGCGCCGAACTCGTTGAACCACGCTTTCACCTCTTCCGGCGCTTTTACCGCCGTAGAGCCGACGACGACGCGGCTGGCGCCCGCATCCAGCAGCGCCCTGACGTCGTCGCGCGTGCGGATGCCGCCGCCGACCTGCACCACGGCGTCGACGCCGTTCAGCAGCGTTTTCAGCAGCGGGATCTGGCGCTGCGCCGGATCTTTCGCGCCGGTAAGGTCCACGAGGTGCAGCACCGTCGCGCCCTGGCTGGCGTAATCCTGCAGGCGCGGCAGCGGATCGCTGCCGTAGTCGCGCTGCTGGCCGTAGTCGCCCTGATGCAGACGCACCACTTTGCCGTCAATCAAATCTAACGCGGGGATAATCATCACATCTCCAGGAAGTTTTTCAGCAGCTGCGCGCCCGCTTTGCCGGAACGCTCTGGGTGGAACTGCACGCCGAAGAAGTTATCTTTCTGCACCGCCGCGGTGAACGGCTGGCCGTAATCGCACTGGGCGATGGTGCTGGCGTTGACCGGCATGGCGTAGCTGTGCACGAAATAGAAGTAGCTCTCTTCGTCGATGCCGCGAAACAGGTGATTGCCCGCCTGGGCGGTAATCTGGTTCCAGCCCATATGCGGCAGCGGCAGGCCGTGCGTGTCCATCAGCCCGCATTCGGCGTCGATAATGCCGAGGGTGGGGATGCCGCCGTTCTCCTCGCTGCTGCTGCCGAGCAGCTGCATGCCGAGACAGATGCCGAGCACCGGCTGGGTACAGGCTTTGATCAGGTCAACGAGATCGCGCTCTTCCAGCTGGTTCATCGCCGCCCGCGCGGTGCCGACGCCCGGCAAAAACAGCTTGTCGGCGCGCAGCACCACGTCAGGATCGCGGCTGACGTCGGGCGTGTAGCCGAGGCGCTCTACCGCCCACTTCACCGACGACAGGTTGGCGCAGCCGGTATCGAGGATCACCACGTTCATTTACAGCACTCCTTTCGAGCTGGGCAGGGTGTTGCCCTCAACGCGGATCGCCTGGCGCAGGGTGCGGCCGAAGGCTTTAAACAGGCTTTCCACGCGATGGTGATCGTTCTTGCCTTTGGTTTTCAGGTGCAGGGTGCTCATCATGGCGTAGGAGAGCGAGCTGAAGAAGTGCTCGACCATCTCGGTGCTCATATCGCCGACGCGCTGATAGCTGAACTCCGCCTTGAACTCCAGATGCGGACGGCCGGAAATATCGAGCGCGCAGCGCGCCAGACACTCATCCATCGGCAGCACGAAGCCGAAACGGCCGATGCCGCGCTTGTCGCCCAGCGCCTTCAGCAGCGCCTCGCCGAGCGCCAGTCCGGTGTCTTCGATGGTATGGTGATCGTCGATATAGAGATCGCCTTTCACCTCAATGTTCATGCGGAAGCCGCCGTGCACCGCAATCTGGTCCAGCATATGGTCGAAGAAGCCGACGCCGGTATTAATTTTGCTGCCGCCTTCGCGGTCCAGCCACACCTCGGCGCGAATCTGCGTCTCTTTAGTATTGCGGTTGACCAGCGCATGGCGATCGCGTTTGGTCAGGCGCGCCTGAATCGCGCTCCAGTTCTCGCCTTCGCTGCCGAAGCGGATGCCCTGGATGCCCATATTCTGCGCCAGCTGAATATCGGTCAGCCGGTCGCCGATCACATAGCTGTTCGCCACGTCGATGGCGCCTTCCGCCAGCCAGGCCTCGACCATTTTGGTCTTCGGCTTGCGGCAGTCGCAGTTATCTTCCGGCTTGTGCGGGCAGATCAGCACGTCGTCGAAATGGATCCCCTGCGAGCTGAACACCTGCATCATCAGGTTATGCGGGCCGTCGAAATCCGCCTGCGGAAAGCTGCTGGTGCCCAGGCCATCCTGGTTGGTGATCATCACCAGCCGGTAGCCGGCGCTCTGCAGCGCCAGCAGCGCCGGAATGACGTTGGCTTCAAACGCCAGCTTCTCCAGGCGATCCACCTGAAAATCTTCAGGCGGCTCGGCGATCAGGGTGCCGTCGCGATCGATAAAAAGGGTCTTCTGACTCATGCTCTCTCCACAGATAAAGCCTGTAACGCGGCGATCAGGCGCTCGCACTCTGTACGCGTGCCGATTGAGATGCGCAGGCATCCCGCAAGGCCCGGATTTTTGTTCTGGTCGCGCAGAATAATGCCCTGATCCCACAGGGATTTAAACACCGCAGGCGAATCCGCGAAGCGCGCCAGGATATAGTTGGTCTCGCTCGGGAAGACCTGCTGCACCAGGCTGAGCTGCGGCAGCTGCTCTAGCAGCCAGGCGCGGCTGGCGTTCAGCTCGGCAACGTGCTGACGCATCAGCGCGATGCCCTGATCGCTCAGCGCCTGACCGGCGACGTCGGCGACCGGCGTCGCCAGCGGATAGGGCGCGATCACCTTCATCAGCAGATCGATGACTGGCTTATTCGCCAGCGTAAAGCCGCAGCGCAGGCCGGCGAGCGCAAACGCCTTCGACAGCGTGCGCAGGATCACCAGATGCGGATAATCTTTCAGCCAGCCGCTCAGCGTCGCCTGCGGACAGAATTCAATATAGGCTTCATCGGCCACTACCAGCGCTTTTCCTGCGGTCATTTCTAGCAGCGCGCGGATATCCTCCTGATCGATCAGATTGCCGGTCGGGTTGTTGGGGCTGCACATATAGACCACTTTCACGCCGTCGAGCTGTGCGGCGATAGCCGGCAGGTTCAGCTGCCAGTTCTCCAGAGCGGGCACGGTGCGGTACTCAATGCCGATGGTTTCCGCGCTGACGCTGTACATGCCGTAGGTGGGCGGGCAGAACAAAATGGCGTCTTTGCCCGGCTCGCAGAAGGCGCGCATCACCAGCTCGATGCCCTCGTCGGCGCCGCGGCTCACCAGCACTTGTTCCGGCTGTAGCCCGGCGTAGGCGGCGTAGCGCTCAATCACGATCTTCGGCTGACACTCCGGGTAGCGGTTCAGCGTCTGCTGCGACAGCTCAAAGGGCACCGGCAGCGGAAATTCGTTGGCGTTGAGCCAGACGTCGCCGTTGCCGCCAAGGCGGCGCGCAGACTGGTAAGGCGTCAGGGCACGCACGTTATCGCGCGCCAGCTCTTCAATATTGCGGCTCATGCCTGCTCCTCTTTCAGCGCGGCGACGCGCAGCGTAACGGCGTTTTTGTGGGCTTCCAGCTGCTCGGCGGCGGCCAGGGTCTCAATGGTGGCGGCGAGGTTGAGGAAGCCCTGCGGCGTCAGTTCCTGCACCGTCATGCGCTTCTGAAAATCGGCCAGGCCGAGGCTGGAACAGGTCGCGGTGTAGCCGTAGGTCGGCAGCACATGGTTGGTGCCGGAGGCGTAATCGCCCGCCGACTCTGGCGACCAGTCGCCGAGAAACACCGACCCGGCGCTGGTGATGGCGTCGACCAGATCGCGCGGCTGGCGCGTCTGAATAATCAGGTGTTCCGGGCCGTACTGATTAGAGATCGCCACGCACTCTTCCAGGTCGCGCGCCACAATCAGGCGGCTGCTCGCCAGCGCCTGGCGCGCGGTGGCGGCGCGCGGCAGCGCCTGCAGCTGCGCCTCTACCGCTTCGGCCACCTGCTGCGCCAGCGTCAGCGAGGGCGTCAGCAGGATCACCTGCGAATCGGGACCGTGTTCCGCCTGCGACAGCAGGTCGGAGGCGACAAAAGCGGGCGTCGCGCCTTCGTCGGCGATTACCAGCACTTCCGACGGACCGGCGGGCATATCGATCGCCGCGCCGTCGAGACGCTGGCTCACCTGGCGTTTCGCCTCGGTGACGTACGCGTTGCCCGGCCCGAAGATCTTATCGACTTTGGGCACGCTCTCGGTGCCGAAGGCGAGGGCGGCGATCGCCTGCGCGCCGCCGACCTGAAACACCTCTTCGACGCCGCACAGCTGCGCCGCATAGAGGATCTCATCGGCGATGGGCGGCGGCGAGCAGAGCGCCACGCGGCCGCAGCCGGCGATACGCGCCGGGGTCGCCAGCATCAGCACGGTAGAGAAGAGCGGGGCTGAGCCGCCGGGAATATAGAGACCGACCGAGCGCACCGGCCGGGTGATCTGCTGGCAGCGCACGCCGGGCTGGGTTTCGACATCCACCGTCGCCAGCTGCTGCGCGTTGTGGAAGGTTTCGATATTGGCGACCGCAACGGCCATCGCCTGCTTCAGCTCGTCGCTGAGTCGCGCGCCAGCGGCGGCGATCTCGGCGGGCGTCACGCGCAGCGCATCTACCTGCGCCTTGTCGAAGCGCGCGCTGAACTCACGCAGCGCCGCATCGCCGCTGTTCTTTACCTGATCCAGCACCGCGCGCACCGTGGCGCTGATGGCGTCGGACGCGGCGATGGCCGGACGCTGCAGCAGCGCCTGACGCTGCGCCTCGCTGCACTGCTGCCATTCGACGGGGGTCATAAAGGACATGGCTTACTCCATCATCTTTTCAATGGGCAGCACCAGAATCGAGCTGGCGCCCAGCGCTTTCAGTTTTTCCATGGTTTCCCAGAACAGGGTTTCGCTGCTGACCATGTGCATCGCCACGCGGCTCTGATCGCCCGCCAGCGGCAGCACGGTCGGACGCTCGGCGCCGGGCAGCAGCTGAATCACCTCTTCCAGGCGATCGCTCGGCGCGTGCATCATGATGTATTTCGATTCGCGCGCTTTAATGACGCCCTGAATGCGGGTCATCAGCTTGTCGATCAGCTCCTGCTTCTCCGGTGCCATCTCGCCGTCGCGCTGGATCAGCACCGCTTTTGAACGGTAGATCACCTCCACTTCACGCAGGCCGTTGGCCTCCAGCGTGGCGCCGGTCGATACCAGGTCGCAAATCGCGTCGGCCAGGCCGGCGCGCGGCGCGACTTCCACCGAGCCGTTGAGCATACAGGGTTTAAAGTTAAGGCCTTTTTTGTCGAGGTACTGCTTCAGCAGGTGAGGATAGGAGGTGGCGATGCGGGCGTTATTCAGGCACTGCGGACCGGTGTACTCTTCATCTACCGGCATCGCCAGCGACAGGCGACAGCCGCCGAAGTCCAGACGGCGCAGGGTGAAGTAGCGCGGATCTTCGCCCTGCGCGCGGCGCGTCAGTAGCTCCTCTTCCAGCACGTTCTCGCCGATAATGCCGAGATCCACCACGCCATCCATAACCAGACCGGGAATATCATCATCGCGCACGCGCAGGATATCGATCGGCATATTCTCTGCGAAGGCGATCAGACGCTGCTGCTGCAGATTGATTTTAATGCCGCAGCGCGCCAGCAGCTCGCGTGAGTCATCGCTTAAACGGCCAGATTTCTGCATAGCTATGCGAATTCGCTTGTTATCTAACATCGGTCCTGTCCTCTGTTTCATTCCTGTCTGAAAAGGTATTGCGCCAGCCCATAAAAAAACCCCCGGAAGACGATCTTCCGGGGGTTCTCTTTGCGTTCGCACCACTGGAAGATCTGAATGTCTCCCAGCACACATCGCCTGAAAGACTAGTCAGGATGATGGTGATGATGATGGTTGAACTGAACGCGTGTCATAATAAATTCCGTTGCTGAATGAGTATTCATTTGCGTGTTGATTAACCTAGCGAAGATGGCGACGATGCGCAACCCTTTTTTAACCTTTGCGGTTCGACGGCGCGGCGCACTAAGATGGACGGCAGTGAGTCAAGCGCAGGAGTCAATATGAAGAAGGTCGCAATTATCGGTCTGGGATGGCTGGGCATGCCGCTGGGTCTGGCGCTAACGGCGCGCGGCTGGCAGGTTACCGGCAGCAAAACCACGCTGGACGGCGTGGAGGCGGCGCGCCGCTGCGGCATCGACGCGGTGCAGCTGCGGCTGACGCCGGAAATCGAGTGCGACGCCGAGGATCTCGCCCTGCTGCTGGCGGTCGACGCGCTGGTGGTGACCTTGCCCGCCAGCCGCACGGCGGAAGGCGGCGAAAGTTATATGCAGGCGGTGCAGAACGTGGTGGACAGCGCGCTGGCGCAGCAGGTGCCGCGCATTATCTTCACCAGCTCTACCTCGGTCTACGGCAGCGGCAGCGGCGTAATGAAGGAAAACAGCGCGCTCCAGCCGGAGACGGTGGCGGGCAAAACCCTGACCGCGCTGGAGAGCTGGCTGCACGATCTGCCCGGCACCCAGGTCGATATTCTGCGGCTGGCGGGACTGGTGGGGCCGAGTCGTCATCCCGGCCGCTTCCTGGCGGGGAAAACCGGGCTGGAGAACGGCGCGCACGGCGTCAATCTGGTGCATCTTGATGATGTGGTGAGCGCGATTACCCTGCTGCTGCAGACGCCGAAGGGCGGGCGCGTCTATAACCTCTGCGCGCCGAAACACCCGTCGCGCGCGACCTTTTATCCCGCCGTCTCGCGCCAGCTGAGTCTGACGCCGCCGACCTTTTTGCCCTCAGCGTCCAGCGACACCGGCAAGCTGATTGACGGCTCGCGCATCTGCAACGAGCTGGGGTTCGAGTACAGCTACGACGATCCGGCGAAAATGCCGCTGGAATAGTCGCCGCCTAAACGCCGAGCCGGTCGCGCAGCGCATACCAGGCGGCGCCCATGGCGGTCAGCGGCACTTTAAAGCGCCATCCGCCGGGGAAGGGCAGGTGCGGCAGCTTCGCGAAGGCGTCGAAGCGCTCCGCATCCCCGCGCAGCGCTTCGCAAATCAGCTTGCCGGCAAGGTGCGTGCAGGTAACGCCGTGGCCGCTGTCGCCCTGCATAAAGTAGACGTTATTCTCCAGCCGTCCGAACTGCGGCAGCCGTGACAGCGTTAGCAGAAAGTTGCCGCTCCAGCGATAGCTGAAGGCGAGATCGCGCAGCTGCGGGAAGGTGCGCAGCAGTTTGGGGCGGATCAGCGCCTCGATGTCGCCGGGATCGCGCGCGCCGTAGACCACGCCGCCGCCGTAAAGCAGCCGGTTATCCGCCGTCAGGCGGAAATAGTCGAGCAGATAGTTGCAGTCTTCGACGCAGTGATTATTCGGCAGCAGCGCCAGCGCGCGATCGCGGCTCAGCGGCTCGCTGGCGAGGATCTGCGATCCGCACGCCATGCTGTTGCGCGTCAGGCGCGGCTCCAGCTGCGAGGGCAGATAGGCGTTGCCGGCAAAAATCACGAAGGTGGCGTTCACCTCGCCGTGCTCGGTTTTTACCCGATTGGGCGCGCCGTAGGTCAGCGCCGTCGCGGCGGAGCGTTCATAGATGCGCCCGCCGTGCCGCCGAATCGCCTCGGCTTCGCCCAGCGCCAGATTGAGCGGATGCAGGTGGCCGCCGCGCCGATCCAGCAGGCCGCCGACGTAGCGCTCGGTGGCGATTTCGCGCCGGATGCCGCGCTCGTCGAGCAGCTCCAGATCGTGATTGCCGTACTTCTCCCATAGCCGCTGCTGGCGGCGCAGATGATTCATCTGGCGCGGGTTAAGCGCAGCGAAGATATTGCCAGGCCGGTAGTCGCAGGCGATGGCGTAGCGATCGATGCGATCGCGGATGATCTCCGCGCCCTCGAACATCATGCTGCCGAGCAGGCGCGCGCTCTCTTTGCCGTAGCGCTGTTCGATGACGTCCACGTCGCGGCTGTAGGAGTTGACCACCTGCCCGCCGTTGCGGCCGCTGGCGCCGAAGCCGACGCGCGCCGCCTCCAGCACCACCACGTCATAGCCCGCCTCGGTAAGGTAAAGCGCGGCGGAAAGGCCGGTAAAGCCCGCGCCGATTATGCAGACGTCGCACTGGATGCTCTCCTGCAGCGTGGGCCAGGGTGCATGGTCGTTGGCGGTCGCCGCGTAGTAGCTTTCAACATGTTTCATCACAACCTCCTGCCTGCGAATGCGTCAGAAATTAGCGGGCGTATGGGCGCTGACGATACGGCAGGGCTGCGCCGAGAGATTGGTGAAGCTGTGCGGCAGCCCGGTATCGATCACATAACTTTCGCCCGCGTTAAGGTGGTAGCTTTGTCCGTTGACCACCAGGGTGATCTCTCCCTCCAGCAGCGTCCCGGTCTCTTCGCCCGGATGACGCAGCTTTTCGCCGGTGCTGGCGCCGGGCTGATAGGTCTCGAGCAGCATGCCGAGCGAGCGCTTCGCCTGCCCGTTATCCACCAGCTTCAGCGACACGCCCTGGCTGCCGATCTCCACCAGATCGTCTGGCCTGACGATCACCTTCGGCGCGTCATGGTGTTTGGGTTCGGAGAAGAACTCCGACAGCGACAGCCCGTACACCTTTAACAGCTTTTGCAGCGTGCTGACCGCCGGACTCACCTTATCCTGTTCAATGGTGCTGATTGCGCTATGGGTTAAACCTGACAGTTCAGCGGCGCGGCGCTGAGACAATCCCAACTCTTGCCGGATTTGCGATAAGCGTCGTCCAGGCGCCAGAGCGGCATCGTTCATGGTGATTTTTCCTCGTGATAGTGCCGTGCGGCATGGATAAACCCCGCAAAAAGGGCGCGCGAGGCGTCGTTCTGTTCCGGCTGCCATTCGGGATGCCACTGCACCGCCAGGGCGAACGGATGATGGCGCAGGCTGACCGCTTCGATCAGGCCGTCCGGCGCGCGCGCCTCGATGCGCAGCTGCGGCCCCGTTTCGCGGATGCCCTGATGATGCAGCGAATTGACCGCCAGGATAGCGTCGCCGCCCAGCAGAGAGGCGAGCAGGCCGCCCGCTTCGGGAAAGATGTCATGCGCCGGGGCGTACTGTTCGCTCAGCGGTAGCGTCGCTTCTGCATGATGCGGCAGCCCGGTTTTACGCTGGTCGAGATCGCGCCACAGCGCGCCGCCGTTGGCTACCACCAGCTCCTGCATGCCGCGGCAGATGCCGAACAGCGGCATTCTGCGGCTGGTGGCCCAGGTAATAAGGGCGAAGGCGAGCCGGTCGCGGCCGGGATCGGCGTGCGGCTCGCTGCCCGCTTCGCCATAGTGCCAGGGTTCGATATTGCTGGGGCTGCCGGTGAGCATCACGCCGTCGAGCGTCGCCAGCGCCTGCTCCAGCAGATGCGGCGTCGCGCAAAGCTGCTGGGGCAGGGCAAGCGGCACGCCGCCCGCCTGGGTTATCGCCGTCAGATATTTGTTATGCACCGACTGAGTGAGATGGCCATCATGGTTAATCTGGCACATCGCTACGCCGATCAAAGGGTTGTTAAAAATAATGCCCATCTCATTCCTCGACTCGCCGTTCAAAAAATTCACCGATCGGGCCCGCAGCGGGTAAAAACGTGCAATATTTTTTCAATCTAGCAATGCGCTGTTTGTTTCTCAAACAGATTTGTTACATTTGCACACTTTTTGTGTTGGCGCTATGTTAGAGGAGTGGCTGTTATTTTGAGCATTGCGCAAACCAATCAACGGTAGAAGGCGGGTGGGATATGACGAACCTCGTGGAAGTAGAAGACTTCACGCGTCACAGTGAAGAGAGACGAACCAGCGCGTTCCAGCTTGAAGTGAAAAACTGGCTGGAACGCCATCCTGAAACGCAGTATGTCGATATTTTATTGAATGATTTAAACGGCGTCTTTCGCGGCAAACGCATCCCGATAGCCGCGCTGGCGAAGCTGGAAAAAGGGTGTTATTTCCCCGCCTCGGTTTTCGCTATGGATATCCTCGGCAATACCGTCGAAGAGGCCGGCCTCGGGCAATCTCTCGGCGAACCTGACAATCTCTGCATGCCGGTTCCCGGCACCTTAGTTCCCTCCGCTTCCGATCCTGCGCACATCGCTCAGCTGCTGTTGACCATGTGCAACCAAGATGGCACTCCCTTTGACGTTGAACCCCGCAATGTCCTGAACCGGCTGTGGCAGCAGCTGCGCAACCGAGGACTCTTTCCGGTGGTAGCGGTAGAGCTGGAGTTCTATCTGGTCGACAAGGCCCGCGACGCCGAGGGCTATATTCAGCCGCCGTGCGCGCCTGGCAGCAGCGAACGCAATATGCAGAGCCAGGTCTACTCGGTGGATAATCTCGATTACTTCGGCGCGGTGCTGCGCGATATCGACGCGCTGGCGCGCCAGCAGAACATTCCCGCCGACGGCGCGCTGGCGGAAGCCTCGCCCGGCCAGTTTGAGATCAACCTGCACCATACCCGCGACGTGCTGAGCGCCTGCGACCACGCGGTACAGCTTAAAAGGCTGATCCGTCAGGTGGCGGAGAACCACGGCATGACCGCCACCTTTATGGCCAAACCCTATGAAGAGTATGCGGGCAGCGGCATGCACGTGCATATCAGCATGCTGGACGCCGCCGATCATAACGCCTTCGCCGCCGATGACGGCAGCGACTCGCCGCTGCTGAAGCGCGCGCTGGCGGGCATGCTCGACCTGATGCCCGCCTCGATGGCGCTGCTGGCGCCCAACGTCAACGCCTATCGCCGCTTCGTGCCGGACGCCTACGTGCCGCTACAGGCGTCGTGGGGGCACAACAACCGCACCGTGGCGCTGCGCATTCCTTGCGGCGACGTGGAAAACCACCGCGTCGAGTACCGCGTCGCAGGCGCGGACGCCAACCCCTATCTGGTGATGTCGGCGATTCTGGCGGGCATTCTGCACGGTCTGGATACCGCGCTGCCGCTGCCGCAGCCGGTGCAGGGCAACGGTCACGAGGCGGAGGGCATCCCGCTGCCGGTGCGCCAGAGCGAAGCGCTGTTTGAATTTGAAAGCAGCTTTCCGCTGCAAAAACTGCTGGGCGAGCGCTTCGGCGCGGTGTGGCACAGCTGTAAGCGCCACGAGATGATGCAGTTCGAACGGCTGGTCACCGCCACAGAGATCGACTGGATGCTGAAAAACGCCTGAGAAAAAAGTCGCTATACTTATCAGCGGGTCTTGTGTTTTTGCTGCATTTTGGGGCAGAATACGCGGCCTGCAAAATTCCGAATATAACCGATGCTTTTAAGAGCCTCGGTTATTTTTTTTGCATGTACTTAACCGATTCGCATGAGGCCGGGCGCGCCCGGATAGATACACGTTAAAAAACGCGCAAGCGTACGAACTGAGGATACAAAGATGGGGATGTTATTCATTCAGCCAGCCCGCGCTGGCTCTCGTTTCCGTGATGACTACGGCGCCGTGCAGGCTCATAACGCCGCCTTCCTCGCTCCCGTGATGCAATCCAGTCAGGTTGCAGCTCAGGGAGGTCTGAAACATGTCGCTTGATACCTCAGCACCACAGCGTGCCCACCTGAAAAAATCTCTGACCCTGCTTCCGGTCGTCATGATTGGCCTTGCCTACATGCAGCCGATGACCCTGTTTGATACTTTCGGTATCGTGTCGGGTCTGACCAGCGGTCACGTCGCCACCGCCTACGCCTTTGCGCTGATTGCGATTCTGTTTACCGCCGTAAGCTACGGTAAGCTGGTACGCCGCTTCCCATCTGCGGGCTCCGCTTATACCTACGCTCAGAAGGCGATCAGTCCGCACGTCGGCTTTATGGTCGGCTGGTCATCCCTGCTGGACTACCTGTTCATGCCGATGATCAACATCCTGCTGGCGAAAAACTATTTCGAAGCGCTGGTGCCGGGCATTCCGTCATGGATCTTCGTAGTGCTGCTGGTGGCGTTTATGACGATGTCCAACCTGCGCGGCATTAAAACCGTGGCCAACTTTAACAGCGTGATCGTGGTGCTGCAGGTTGTGGTGATGATCGGTATTACCGGCATGGTGATTTACGGCGTGGCGCACGGCGAAGGCGCGGGCACGCTCACCAGCTCGCAGCCGTTCTGGTCTCCTGACGCCCATGTGGTGCCGATGATTACCGGCGCGACTATCCTCTGTTTCTCGTTCCTGGGCTTTGACGGCATCAGCTCGCTGTCGGAAGAGACCAAAGACGCGGAGCGCACCATTCCGCGCGCGATTTTCCTGACGGCGCTGATCGGCGGCCTGATCTTTATCGTGGCCTCCTACTTCCTGCAGCTCTATTTCCCGGATATCTCGCGCTTCAAGGATCCCGATTCGTCGCAGCCGGAAATCATGCTGTACGTGGCGGGCCATGTGCTGCAGTTCGGCATCCTGATCTTCTCGGTGGTGACCGTGCTGGCGTCAGGTATGGCGGCGCACGCGGGCGTGTCGCGTCTGATGTACGTGATGGGCCGCGACGGCGTCTTCCCGGAGCGCTTCTTCGGCTATATCCATCCGAAATGGCGTACGCCGTCGCTGAACGTGCTGCTGGTCGGCGCCGTGGCGCTGATGGCGATCCGTTTCGACCTGGTGACCGCGACGGCGCTGGTTAACTTCGGCGCGCTGGTGGCCTTTACCTTTGTTAACCTCTCGGTGATCGCCCAGTTCTGGATCCGCGAGAAGCGTAACCGCACGCTGCGCGACCATATCAACTATCTGGTGCTGCCGGTGCTCGGCGCGCTGACGGTTGGCGCGCTGTGGATTAACCTGGAAGAGAGTTCGATGGTGCTGGGCCTGATTTGGGCCGCCGTGGGGATTGTCTACCTCGCGTTCGTCACCCGCAGCTTCCGCAATCCGGTGCCGCAGTACAGCGAAGAAGTGTAATTCGCCTGCGGTGAAAAAGGGGTGAGGCGCAAGCCTCACCTCTTTTTTTATGCGCGTCTTCGCACTTACTCCGCCAGCACCAGCTCCCAGCTGCCTTCGCTCAGCGCGCTGCGCGCGGCGGTGCTGAGCTGCGTATCGGTCACAATGCTGTCGAAACGCGCCAGCGGCAGCGCCAGGAAAGTGGCGATTTTGTTGTACTTCGAGCTGTCGCTCAGCAGCACGCGCTTGCTGCTTACCTCGCTCACCGTCTGCTTCACCATTACCTTGTCTTCGTCGGGGGTAAACAGGCCGCGCGGGCCCCAGCAGGAGGCGGAGATAAAGGCGATATCGATCGCCAGATGGCGCAGGCTACGGGCCGCGCTTTCGCCTACGCAGGAGCGATTATCGCGGCACACCGTGCCGCCGGTGTGAATCACCCGACAGTCGCTCGCCTCCATCAGCAGGTTGGTCACCATAAAGTCATTGGTTACCACCAGCAGATCGTCGCGGTCCAGCAGCTCGCGCGCCAGCGCCAGCGTGGTGGTGCCCGCATCCAGATAGATACAGCTGTTGCGCGGAATATGCTGGGCGGCGTAGCGGCCGATGGCGTTCTTCTCGGCGTTATAGAGCGTCGTTTTCGTCTGATGCGACGGCTCCGCCGCCAGCCGGTCGGCCGACCGCACACCGCCGGAGACTGACAGCACCGCGCCTTGTTCCTCCAGCTTCTGCACGTCCCGCCGGATTGTCATATGCGATACGCCGAGCCGCTCCGTCAGTTCGGCAATGCTGACCACGCCGCGCTCGGCGACCAGCGCCAGAATCTGCTGATGGCGTTCAATCGGTATCATTCCCTGCACTCCTTGCTTATCAATTTTTCACAGTGTAAAGCATTTGCGTCATCAGCTGAATGAAAAAAATGGCCGCTTTTTTGGGTGGCTATTTCACTAATAATCATAAATTTCAGTGTCATGCGCTATTTGTGAATAAATGTTCAGGGCTAGTCTGTTTAGTGAAGATATGTGACATAAAGCACGTTTATCCCTCTGCGATCCTGCCAGAATTAACAACATCAAACAAATAATCACTTAAATTAACAGCGGAGGCCGACAGTGCCACTCTCAAACGTCTGTGTTATCGGGTTAGGTTCCATGGGAATGGGCGCAGCGACGTCCTGTATTCGCGCCGGGCTGAATACCTGGGGCGTCGATCTCAATCCCGCCGCGCTGGAGACGCTGCGTCAGGCAGGCGGGCGCGATGCGCAATCCTCTGCCGACGGCTTTGCTGACCAGCTGGAAGCGGTGCTGCTGCTGGTGGTGAACGCCGCGCAGGTGAAGGGCATCCTGTTCGGCGACAGCGGGCTGGCGGCAAAGCTGAAGCCCGGCACCGTCGTGATGGTCTCGTCGACCATCTCCGCGCAGGACGCGCAGCAGATTGAACAGCAGCTGGCGCAGCATCAGCTGCTGATGCTCGACGCGCCGGTCTCCGGCGGGGCGGCGAAAGCGGCAACCGGCGAGATGACGGTGATGGCGTCCGGCAGCGACGCGGCGTTCGAGCGTTTGCAGCCGGTGCTGGATGCGGTGGCGGCTAAGGTGTACCGCGTCGGCAGCGAAATCGGCCTCGGTTCGACGGTTAAAATCATTCACCAGCTGCTGGCGGGCGTGCATATCGCCGTCGGCGCGGAAGCGATGGCGCTGGCGGCGCGCGCCGGTATCCCGCTCGATACCATGTATGACGTGGTGACCAACGCGGCGGGCAACTCCTGGATGTTCGAGAACCGCATGCGCCACGTCGTGGACGGCGACTACAGCCCGAAATCGGCCGTCGATATTTTCGTTAAGGATCTGACGCTGGTGGCGGATACCGCCAAATCGCTGCGCTTTCCGCTGCCGCTCGCCTCCACGGCGCTCAATATGTTTACCGAAGCCAGCAACGCCGGCCACGGCCGCGAAGACGACAGCGCGGTGATCAAGATTTTCAGCGGTATTGAGCTGCCGCAGGCAAAGGGGTGAACATGACGCGTGTAGGCATCATCGCCGACGACTTTACCGGTGCTACCGACATCGCCAGCTTTCTGGTGCAGAACGGGCTCTCCACGATCCAGTTCAACGGCGTGCCGCAGCAGCATGACGCGCTGACCGCGCAGGCGATCGTGATCAGTCTGAAGTCGCGCTCCTGTCCGCCAGAGCAGGCGGTAGAGCAGTCGCTCACTGCGCTGCGCTGGCTGCAGGCGCAGGGCTGCGATCGCTTCTACTTCAAATACTGCTCTACGTTTGACAGCACCGAACAGGGCAATATTGGCCCGGTCACCGATGCGCTGCTGGCGGCGCTGGGCGAAACCCAGACGGCGATCTCCCCGGCGCTGCCGGTCAACGGCCGCACCGTTTACCAGGGACATCTGTTCGTCGGCGAGCAGCTGCTGAGCGATTCCGGCATGCGACATCATCCGGTGACGCCGATGACCGACAGCAACCTGCTGCGCCTGATGGCGCGCCAGTCAGCTGGTAAAGCGGGGCTGATCGCCGCGCCGCTGCTGGATCGGGGCGCGCAGGCGGTACGTGAGCAGCTGAACGAACTCAAGGCGCAGGGCGTTAACTACGTGGTGCTTGACGCGCTCAACGAGCAGCATCTGCTGACCCAGGGCGAAGCGCTACGCGATATGCGCCTGGTGACCGGCGGCTCGGGCCTCGCGATCGGGCTGGCGCGCCAGTGGGCCGAGGCCGGCAGCGCGGTCGCTGATGCGGAAAACGCAGGCCGTCCGCAGGGCGAGCGCGCCGTAGTGATCTCCGGTTCCTGCTCGCAGATGACCAACCGGCAGGTCAGCGCCTATCGTCAGCAGGCTCCTTCCCATGAGGTCGAGGTGGCGCGCTGCCTGGAGAACGCCGACGCCTACGCGCAGGCGCTGTGCGACTGGGTGGTAGCGCATAGCGACCAGCCGCTGGCGCCGCTGCTTTACGCCACCGCCGATGCGCAGCAGCTGCAAAAAATCCAGCAGCAGTATGGCGCGCAGCGCAGCAGCGAGGCGGTCGAGCAGCTGTTCGCCGCCGTCACGCGCGAGCTTAAGGCGCGCGGCTGGCAGCGCTTTATCGTGGCGGGCGGCGAAACCTCTGGCGTGGTGGCGCAGAGCCTTGGTGTCACCGCGTTCCATATTGGCCCGACGATTTCACCTGGCGTGCCCTGGGTGCGGGATATTCATCAACCGCTTTCGCTGGCGCTGAAGTCCGGCAATTTTGGCGACGAAGCGTTTTTCCGCCGCGCACAAACGGAGTTTGCCCATGACTGAACAACAGGCCCGCGAAGAGATGGTGAAGCTGGGCGCCTCATTTTTCGCCCGCGGCTACGCCACCGGCTCGGCCGGCAATCTCTCTCTGCTGCTGGAAGACGGTAATCTGCTGGCCACGCCGACCGGCTCCTGCCTCGGCGAGCTGGATGCCGATCGCCTGTCGAAAGTGACGCTGGCGGGCGAGTGGCTCTCGGGCGACAAGCCGTCGAAAGAGATCGCTTTTCACCGCGCGCTCTACGTGGGCGACCCCGACTGCAAAGCGGTGGTTCACCTGCATAGCCACTACCTGACGGCGCTCTCCTGCCTTGAGGGACTGGACGCGCAGAACTGTATCCGTCCGTTCACCCCTTATGTGGTGATGCGCGTCGGCGACGTGCCGGTGGTGCCGTACTACAAGCCCGGCGACGAGCGCCTGGCGGAAGATTTATCGCGGCTGGCGGGCCAGTATCGCGCCTTCCTGCTGGCGAACCACGGCCCGGTGGTGGTCGGCAAATCGCTGCGCGAAGCCGCCGACAATACCGAGGAGCTGGAAGAGACCGCCCGCCTGATGTTTACCCTAGGCGACCGCGCCATTCGCTATCTCAGCGACAGCGAAGTGGCGGAATTAAGGAGCCGATAATGCCGAAGTTTGCCGCAAACCTCTCAACGCAGTTTAACGAAGTGCCCTTTATCGAACGCTTCGCCGCCGCGGCGCAGGCCGGTTTTGACGCGGTCGAGTTTCTGTTCCCTTATGACTACCCGGCGGCGCAGCTAAAGCAGTTGCTCGACGAGCACAACCTGAAACTGGTGCTGTTCAACACCGCGCCGGGCAACGTCGCAGCAGGCGAGTGGGGCGTATCGGCCATTCCTGGCCGTGAGGCGGAAGCGCGCGCCGATATCGACCGCGCGCTGGAGTATGCGCTGGCGCTTGCGGTGCCGCAGGTGCATATCATGGCCGCCACGGTGCCGCCGGGCAGCGATCGCGCGGCCTACGCCGACACCTTTGTGCGCAATATGCACTATGCCTCGGAGCGTTTTGCGCCGCACGGCATCAACCTGCTGCTGGAAGCGCTTAATCCGGTAACCAAGCCGCACTATCTCTATGCCAGCCAGTATCAGACGCTGGAGATGGCGGCGCGCATCGATCGCCCCAACGTCTTTACCCAGCTCGACCTGTTCCACGCGCAACTGGTGGACGGTAATCTCAGCCGCCTGATCCGCGACAATATCGGGCGCTACCGCCATATCCAGATCGCCTCTGCGCCGAACCGCCATGAGCCTGATGAAGGCGAAATCAACTATCCCTGGCTGTTTAACCTGCTGGACGAGGTGGGCTATGAGGGCTGGATCGGCTGCGAGTATATTCCGCGCGGCAATACGCTGGACGGCCTCGGCTGGTTCGCGCCCTGGGCGAAAAAAAGCTGAAGAGAGACTGAATACCCCGGCGTGACGACGCCGGTTTTCATCCTGCACCAGAGCCAGGCATCACTGTACTCATTATTCATATAAAGATAACCCTATCTGAGGTTTACCATGTCCACCGCACTGCTGTTAGCCATTGCGACCGCCAGCATCGTTATCCTGCTGCTGCTGGTTATTAAAGCCAAAGTCCATCCCTTTGTTGCCCTGTTGATCGTTAGCCTGCTGGTCGCCATCGCAACGGGCATTCCGGCTGAAAAGATTATGGAAACCATTATGAGCGGCATGGGCAGCCTGCTCGGCCATATCGCCATTATCATCGTGCTGGGGGCGATGCTCGGCGCGGTGATTGAGGCCTCGGGCGGCGCGGAGTCGCTGGCTCAGCGCTTCAGCAAAAGCCTCGGCATCCGGCGCACCGTCGCAGCGCTAACCATGGCGGCTTTTATTCTCGGCATACCGGTGTTTTTCGAGGTCGGCTTTATTATCGTCATTCCGTTGATTTACGGCTTCACCAAGGTGGCGCGCGTCTCGCCGCTGAAGTTCGGCCTGCCGATGGCGGGCGTGATGCTCACTGTTCACGTGGCGCTGCCGACCCATCCAGGCGCAGCGGCGGCGGCAGGCATTCTGCATACTGACATGGGCTGGCTGATGATGATCGGCCTGGCGATTTCGGTGCCGGTGGGCATTATCGGCTACTACGTCGCGAAAGCGATGAATCGCCGCCAGTATCATCTGTCGGTAGAGGTGCTGGAACAGCTGCAAATGGCGAAGCCGGAAGGCGCGGAGAAGAAGAACGAGCCGGCGCCGCCAGGCGCGCTCACCATCGCCGGACTGATTGTGGTGCCGATCCTCCTGATTGTGCTCGGCACGATTTCCCACTCGCTGCTGGCGGCCGACAGCCTGCCGGGTAAAGTGATGACGGTGATCGGCACGCCGCCCATCGCGCTGTTGATTGCGCTAGCGCTGGCCGCCTGGCTGCTGGGCGTGCGTCGCGGCTGGAGCAAGGACAAGCTGGAAGATTTGACCGGCCGCGCCATTCCAGGATCGGCGAGCGTGATCCTGGTGGCGGGCGCAGGCGGCGCCTTCGGCAAAGTACTGGTGGAGTCGGGCGTCGGCAAGGCGCTGGCGCTGACGCTGGAGACGCTGCATCTGCCGCTGGTGCCCGCCGCCTTTATTCTGTCGCTGGCGCTGCGCGCCTCGCAGGGATCGGCCACGGTGGCGATCCTGACCACCAGCGGACTGCTCACCTCCGCGGTGAGCGGCACCAGCGATATGGAGCGTGTGCTGGTGACGCTGGCGGCGTGCTTCGGCGGTCTGGGACTGTCGCACGTTAACGATGCGGGCTTCTGGGTGGTCACGCGCTATCTGGGGCTGTCGGTCGGCGACGGCCTGAAAACCTGGACGGTGCTGACCACGCTGATGGGACTGAGCGGCTTTGCGCTGACCTGGCTGGTGTGGGCGCTGGTGTAACCGGCTTATGACGTTTCTCCCCCGGAGGGTGGGGGAGAAAAGGAGAAGAGTGCGCACTAGCGCATCGTTATTCCATTATGAGACCAGTTCCTGCGCGTAGAGGTAAAGCGCTTTTAGCTGCGCCATCTTTTCTGCATCCCCTTCGTGCAGGCTCGCCAGCGACTCCAGCTCCAGCAAAAATGCCTGCACGCGCTCCGCGTTCAAGGCTTCGCGGCGGTGCTGCAGCCAGCGCTGCTGTTCGGCATCATCCAGCGTGCCGGGGAAGTTGCGCGCGCGGTAGCGGAACAGCAGCTTCGCCACGCGCGCATCCTGGAAAGCGAGATCCATCGCCGGCAGATTGGCAGGCGCTGTCTGACGCAAAATGTTCATTCCCGCGCGATCGGCGTCGCTAAAGAAGCCGTCATAGAGCTGCGCGTCGACATCGTCCGGCGCGCTAAAGGGCTCAGCCTCGGCGAACAGAGTGACCACCTTTTCACGCACTTCGGCATGCTGACGCAGCAGCGCCAGATTCGCCAGGCAGGCTTCACGATCGATACCCAGACGCGCCGCATCTTCCGGGCGCAGCGTGTTGGCGGGCGCCAGCACCGGGCACTTGTTGATATGCACCAGCTTGATCGGCACCGACGCTTCATCGTCGGCCAGATCGCTTTTGCGCGTGTAGAGCCGCTCGCGCAGCGCATCCGCGTCCATCTCCAGCAGCGGCGTCATATCGCCCGCAAGATCGGCGACGATCAGCGCGTTGCGGTTGTCCGGATGCCACGCCAGCGGCACGACCCAGCTGGTATTGCCGCGCGCCGCGCCGAACATGCCGGAGACGTGCACCAGCGGCTTCATCTGCGGAATGTCGATCAGCGTCATCAGCTTGTTTTTATTGCGATGCGTAAACAGGAACTCAAACAGCTTCGGCTGTTTCTCTTTCACCAGCTTCGCCATCGCCAGCGTGGCGTGGACGTCCGACATGGCGTCGTGTGCGTTCTCATGCGCCACGCCGTTGGCTTTGGTGAGGTGCTCCAGCCTGAAGCTGGGAAAGCCGTCCTCATTTTCCGGCCAGACGATGCCGTCGGGACGCAGCGCGTAGCAGGCGCGCATCACATCCAGCAGATCCCAGCGCGAGTTGCCGTTTTGCCAGCTCCAGCCATAAGGATCGAAAAAGTTGCGATAGAAGATGTTGCGCGTGACCTCGTCATCGAAGCGCACATTGTTGTAGCCCACCACGCAGGTTTGCTCTTCGGTAAAGAGCGCATAAATCCGGGCGGCGAACTCCGCCTCCGATACGCCGCGCGCGCGCGCGACCTGCGGCGTAATGCCGGTGATCATTACCGCTTCTGGCTGCGGCAGATAGTCGTCCGCGGGACGGCAGTAGAAAATCTGCGGCTCGCCGACCGGGTTGAAATCGCTGTCGGTGCGCAGCGCGGCAAACTGCGCCGGACGATCCAGCGAGGGGCTTTTACCGAAAGTCTCGTAATCGTGAAAGAGAAAAGTGCGTTCAGAGGCGGGCACGAGCATATCCTGTACTGAGAAAACAACGCACAGCATAGTCGCTTGCGTCGCGGGTCACAACCACGCCAGCGCGGGAGGCGGGCTGGTAACGAAAGGCGTGAGCGCCGGGGCGGTAAAACAGATGGCAGATTAGGCTTTCGCCAGCTCGCGCCGCGCCAGTTCAGCTAAAAAACCGCTTCTGGAACCGAACTCTTTATGTGATTCCACAAAGCGGTCGATACGCGTCAGCAGGTGCTGCGGCAGGGTAATATTAAGCTTGACGGCTTTACCATCATATTTGCTCACGTCTATATCCACAAAGGCCCAGATGCCGCCCTGACAGGCATCGTCCTGAAGATAAAACTCAATGCCTTTGGTTTCCGGTACAGGCATATCGCTATCTGCCATGGCTTCAAAATGAATATGCAACGCTTCAGCCGCATCTTGCAGGGTATCATCTACCGTTTCGCCGGCAAAAAAGCAGCCCTCTATATCAGGGGCAAATCCCGAATAGCTTTCGGAATCGGTTTTATGCAAATAGACGGGAAATCTCATTGCCATCTCCTTATTACTGTTCAGGCAGGTGGCCTGCGTTATTTCATCAGCTTGATGATTTTTTTAGCGTACCGACCGCTAAGTCCTTTTCCGGATGGGGCAGCGAGATGTGATAAGGCTTACCTGGTTTCACAAATACATGATGGCTTCCTCTTACGCGTACCAGCATCCAGCCATGCTCCCGCAGGAGCTTCATCATCTCTTTACTGCTCAAAAGCACCTCCTTGTGCCATTGCGGATTAATTTTATACCCACTATAACCACAGATTCAACCGATATAAGAGCGCAATGAAGTTACTAAAGTCAGACCACGATATTCAGGTGAGAATGCGTAATTCCGGGTAAGCAGGAAAAGCACAACGAGAACGTTATGCGGCGCGCTCCGCAGCCGATCACACTTTTTTTCAATTTAATCAAACCTGTTTATGCCTTTTGCCGTAAAACGAGCCGCTGTTTTCCCCGTAACCTTGAGGATGAAGTGTTGAAAAGGCGTCTGTTGATCACTGTAACTGGAACTCTTTTTTTGGCTTCGCTGGCCCAGGCCGACGATATGCCGTTTCCCCTGACGCCACCGTCGATTGACGCCGCTTCCTGGGTATTGATGGACGCCACCACCGGACAGGTGCTGACCGCCGGCAATCCGGACGAGCGCCGCAACCCCGCCAGCCTGACTAAGCTGATGACCGGCTACGTAGTCGACCGCGCCATCGACGCAAAAAAAATCACCCGCGACGACATGGTGACGGTCGGTAAAGACGCCTGGGCGGCGGGCAACCCGGTATTTAAAGGCTCTTCGCTGATGTTTATTAAGCCTGGCGACAAGATCACCGTGCGCGACCTCAGCCGCGGCGTCATCATCGACTCCGGCAACGACGCCTGCGTGGCGCTGGCCGACTACGTGGCGGGCAGTCAGCAGAATTTCGTCAATATGATGAATCAGTACGTACAGAAGCTGGGCCTGACCAATACGCACTTCGAGACGGTGCACGGTCTCGACGCGCCGGGCCAGTTCTCCTCCGCGCGGGACATGGCGAAGCTGTCGCGCGCCATTATCAGCGGCGAACCCGATTTCTACGCCATGTACAGCGAGAAAACCCTCACCTGGAACGGCATCACGCAGAACAACCGCAACGGGCTGCTGTGGGACAACAATCTGCACGTCGACGGCCTGAAAACCGGCCATACCGAAACCGCGGGCTTCAATATCATCGCCTCTAACGTGGTCGGCCAGCATCGTCTGATCGCGGTAGTGATGGGCGGCAAAAGCCCAAAAGGGCGTGAAGAGCAGGCGCGCAAGCTGCTGGTCTGGGGTCAGAACACCTTCGACACCGTGCAGCTGTTCCACGCGGGCAAGAAAATCGGCACTGAAAACGTCTGGTACGGCGCGCCGCACAGCGTCGCCGTCGGCACGGCCAACGACGTCTACCTGTCGCTGCCGCGCAGCGAGATCCAGAACGTGAAGGCCAAATATGTAATTAACCGTAAGGACCTTGAGGCACCGCTGAAAGCCAACGAAACCATCGGCGAGATTCAGGTGATCGATAAGGACAAACAGCTGGCGAGCTATCCGCTGGTCACGCTCTCAGCGGTAGAGAAAGCAGGCGTCTTCACGCGTCTTCAGGACTACCTGAAGCAGAAGTTCTGACAGCATCGGGCGGCCTCCGTGCCGCCTCTGGTTATTACTTCAGATCGTCCTTCACATCCTTAACGTCGCTGGCCGACACCGGCGCGGCGGCGTTGCCCCAGCTGTTGCGCACATAGGTCAGCACGGCGGCGATCTGCTCGTCATCCAGCACCCCGGCAAAGGCGGGCATGGCGGGCGCCGTCGGTCGGGCGTCGGTATCGACGCCGCGGCTGCCTGCGCTGACTACCCGGATCAGCGAGGTGGCGTTCGGCTGGTTGATCAGCGGATTGGACGCCAGCTGCGGGAAAATATTCCGCTCGCCGCGTCCGCCAGGGCTGTGACAGGCGGAACACTTCGCCTCATAAATCTGCGCGCCGAGCTTCATGCGATCGTCGCTGGCGGCCAGCGGCTGCGGCACCTCTTCATCGTGGGTTTTCCCCTCTTTCAGGAAGGTCGCTACCGCGCGCAGATCCTCTTCGCGCCAGTACTGGGTCGAGTGACGCACCGCGTCGGCCATCGGACCGGAAGCGATGGCATAACGGTTCACGCCGGTGCGCAGATAGCTGACGATATCCTCCGGCGTCCATTTTCCCAGCCCGGTATGGGCGTCCGCACCGAGGTTAGGCGCATACCAGCCCTCTACTTCGCTACCGCTGAGGAAACGATCGCCCTTATCGCCGCCGAGAAAGTTCTTCGAGGTGTGACAGGTGCCGCAGTGCCCGAGCCCCTGCACCAGATAGGCGCCGCGATTCCACTCCGCCGACTTTTTCGCATCGGGTATAAACGTGCCCTTATCGAAGTTAAGCCAGTTCCAGGCAATCAGGCTGGTGCGAATATTAAAGGGGAAGGGGAGCTGGTTGGTTTCGACTTCATGATGGATCGGCTGCAGCGTCTGTATCCACGCCCAGAGATCCTGCAGGTCCCGCTCGGACATCTTGGTGTAGGCGGTAAACGGCATCGCACCGTAGAGCCGTTTGCCGTTGTGGCCGATGCCTTCCGTCATGGCACGGCGGAAATCGTCATAGCTCCAGTCACCGATGCCGGTCTCGCGATCCGGCGTGATATTGGCGCCGGCCAGCACGCCGAATGGGGTATTAATCTTGACGCCGCCCGCATAGGGCTGCTTCGCATCGGTGGTATGACAGGCGGTGCAGTCGCCGAGGGTGGCGAGATAGCTGCCGCGCGCGTACTGGTCATACTCCGGCTGCGCCTGGCTGCCGACGCTCGCAACCAGCAGCAGCACGGCGGAGAGTGCATTCAGCGTTTTCATGCGGTAATCATCTCCCCCGGACGTTTCAGATACCAGGTGCGGATCGCGTGCGCCGCCTTAAACGCCAGCGCGCCCACGGTGCCGGTCGGATTGTAGCCGGGGTTCTGCGGAAAAGCGGAGGCGCCCACCACGAACAGGTTCGGCACGTCCCAGACCTGCAGATGCTTGTTGACCGAGCTGGTGCTGGGATCGGCGCCCATCACAAAGCCGCCGACGACGTGAGAGGACTGATAAGGCACGCTGCTCCAGTGGCCGGTCATCGGTTTAACGATCATCTCGCGCGGGTTCATCGATTTGGCGATCTCCGCCACTTTGCCGGTGCAGTACTGCGCCATCTTCAGATCGTTGTGCGAAAAGTCGAAGGTAATGCGCAGCAGCGGACGGCCGTGCGGATCTTTATAGTTGGGATCGAGCGAAAGGTAGTTGGTGCGCGTGGTATAGCTGCTGGCCTCGCAGCCGATCGACATGGTGCTGAGGTAGTTATCTTTCAGCGCGCGCTTCCATTTCGATCCCCACTTCGGCGTGCCGGGCGGCAGCGGACGATAGCCGATGGGCGCGGAGCCGATCGGCGTCACGCGGATGCTGCCGCCGCCGAAGAAGCCGAGGCCGCTGTGGTCGAAGTTATCGTTGTTGAACTCGTCGATGCCCATGCCGACCGCGCCCGCGCCGATAAAGGGATTGAAGTTCTTGTCATCGAAAAACAGCGTCACGTTGTTGGCGGTCTGGTAGGCGTAGTTACGGCCGGTTGTGCCCTTGTTGGTGACCGGATCGTAGGCCTCGCCGATCTGCGACAGCAGCATCAGGCGCACGTTCTCAAAGGTAAAGGCGGCGACAATCACCAGATCGGCTGGCTGTTCCCAGGTATCGCCGGAGGAGTCGACGTAGGTGACGCCGGTCGCTTTTTTGCCGCTGGAATCGGTCAGCACCTCCAGCACTTCGCAGTTGGTATAGGCGGTAAAGTTCTCTTTGCGCATCAGCGCGGGCAGCACGGTGGTAATGGCGCTGGCTTTGGAGTAGTTGGCGCAGCCGTAGTTGGTGCAGAAGCCGCAAAAGGTGCAGGGGCCCATGGTGACGCCGTAGGGATTGGTATAGGCCTCGGAGACCAGCGAAGAGGGCACAGGGAAGGGCTGATAGCCCATCTCTTTCGCCGCCTGCGCGAACAGCGTCGGGCCGTAAGGCTGACGCAGCGGCGGCGTGGGATAGTCGCCGCTGCGCGGGCCTTCGAACGGGTTGCCGCCGGCGCGCTTCTCGCCGTTGAGGTTGCCCGCGTAACCGGAGGTGCCCGCTACGCGCTCAAACTGCATATAGTGCGGCTCCATCTCTTCCCAGCTGGTGCCCCAGTCCTGCAGAGTCAGCTCGCCGGGCATCGCGTCGGCGCCGTAGCGCTCGGTGAGATAGCTCTTTAGCTGGAATTCGTGCGGCTGAAAGCGAAAGGTAATGCCCGCCCAGTGGTTGCCCGCGCCGCCGGTGCCGTTGCCGGGATGAAAGGATCCCCAGGTGCGCATCGGCAGCGCGGTCTGCGACGGGTTATTGCGCATGGTGCAGGTATTCTGTCGCGTGCGCAGCATGAGCTCTTCGCGCATCACATAGCGCAGTTCATCGGTCACGGTGCCGATATTGAAATCGCGCGCGGTATCGCGCCACGGACCGCGCTCGATGCCGATCACCTCCAGCCCTTCGTCGGCCAGCTCATTGGCGATAATCGAGCCCGCCCAGCCGAGGCCGATCACCACGACATCCGTTTTAGGTAATTTTTTCATGGCTTATCCCTGCCTTTCCACTGTGCGATGCTGATGGGTTCGAGATGCAGATCTTCGTTGTGCCGCTCGATGTAGGGGCGATAGTCGTAGCGCGCGCCGGGAAAGCCCAGCATTTTCCATGACGCCATATCGCGATTGCCGCCGTAGATGGGATCGGCGAAAAAGCCCTCCATGGTGTTGTTCAGCACCTCGATAAACAGCGACTGCGCATCGAAGCCCTCGAAGTGCACCTTGCCCGCCTCCATCGCGGCCAGCAGCGCGTCCTGCTGCTGCGGCATCAGTTCTTTAAAACGTTTCTGAGAGGTTTGCTGTACATAGCGGTCGAGCGCGGCCAGGCCCTGACGGTAGCGCTGCTGCGGCACCAGCGGCGACTGATCGCCCTGTTCGACGGTGCCTTTCTGGAATGGGCCTTCCATATAAATGCGCTCGAAAGTGCCGTAAAAACCGTGCAGCTGACGATCGATAAACTGCGCGCAGCCCGCTTCTTTGCCGCCCACGCTCAGCTCGTCGGCGGGGATCAGGCGATCGACGATGGCTTCAATGGTTTCAGCTTCTTCCTGAGTGAAAAAGAGCCAGCCGGGCTGGTCGAAGGTTTCAGGGGGATTATCGGAGAAGGGCGTCCAGCCCGGCGAACCTTTCAAGGAGACGGCGTCGGCCGCGCGGGTAACGCTGGCGGCTACGCCTAGCGTAGACCAGGTCAACACCTGCCGTCGCGTGACGCCCGGCAACGTTTTGGCTCTTTTCTTCATGTCGCTTCCTTAAGTCGTGTTATCAAATAAACGAAAATAGGAGATGTGGTTATGTGGTTGTTTTTATGATTTTGGGTGCTTGTAAAGGCAATGTTGATAATTGTAAGAAGGTGTCAAAACTGTATTGAAATGTAGAAGCGGCATTAAGCCTTAGCAACGTCATGGGATAAAATAACGCACTTTATGATCCTCAGCCGGAAAGCCAACTTGCGCCCAGATAAGCCCATATCGAATATCGAGTTCTGGTTCTATCGCCACTATCGCAGCGTGCATGGCGTACGCATCGCCATCGCCTTTTTACTTACCTTTTTGCTGGTGCGGCTCACCGGTATTCCCGAAGGCACCTGGCCGCTGATCACGCTGGTGGTGGTGATGGGGCCGATCTCTACCTGGGGCAACGTTTTCCCACGCGCCATCCAGCGTATCTGCGGCACCTTCGCCGGATCCATCTCAGGCCTGATTGCCCTCAAGCTGGAGATGATGTCGCTGCCGGTGATGCTGGCATGGTGCGGCATCGTGATGATGGTGTGCGGCTACCTGACGCTGGGGAAACATCCCTATATGGCGCTGCTGATCGGCATTACGCTCAGCGTGGTGGTCGGCGCGCCGGCGGGCGATTTCACCGTGGCGCTGTGGCGCGGCGGGGACGTAATTCTCGGCTCGCTGCTGGCGCTGCTGTTCAGCGCCATCTGGGCGCAGCGCGCCTATACCCACTGGCGCATACAGCTGTCGGACTCGCTGGCGGAGATCGCCAAAATTTATCATGCCGGTTTTTCCCCCAACCTGATAGAGAAGCCGCGCCTGAAAAAGCCGCTGGGCAAGCTGCTGACCAACGTCGTGAAAATGCGCGCGCTGCTGGTGCCGGCGAGTAAAGAGACGCGAATTCCCAAATCGGTGTTTGAGGCGATTCAGACCATCAACCGCAATATGGTGAACACGGTGGAGATGCAGATCGAAGCCTGGTGGGCCTCGCGCGAAACGCATCTTATCCTGCTCAACGCGCCGACGCTGCGGCGCACCCAGCAGATGACCGAAAAGACGCTGCACGCGCTTTCGGCGCTGGCGCTGCGCGGCGAGACCGACGAGGTGGTGGCCAACAGCCACGAGCTGACGGAAATCACCCGCGAGCTCAAGCAGCTGATCGCCGATGCGGGCAGCGAACGGCTGGAAGAGACGCCTATCTACGGCTATGTCTGGCTAAGTCTGGAGCTGGCGAAGCAGCTGGAGCGCATGACCGATCTGATCCGCCTGGCGCTGCGCAAATAATCACCAGGGACAATGACTTAATGCGAAAGGCGCATTCTTTGCGCTAAGATAAGCGCCAGTCCGATTTTAGCGGCGACAATTGTCGCCCCGGCTGGCGAACCGCTAAGCTGAAGGTTATGACTCTACCCCCTGCGTAAGCAGGCCCAAAAAAAGGTGCCACCATGGAAAATGCCAAGCAATCATTTCAGGACGTACTGGAGTTTGTGCGTATGTTCCGTCGTAAAAACAAACTGCAGCGTGAAATCACTGATAACGAAAAGAAAATCCGTGATAACCAGAAGCGCGTTCTGCTGCTGGACAACCTGAGCGAATATATTAAACCGGGCATGAGCATTGAGGCGATTCAGGAAATCATCGCCTCGATGCGTTCCGACTACGAAGATCGCGTCGATGAATACATCATCAAAAACGCCGATCTGTCGAAAGAGCGTCGCGACCTGTCGAAAAAACTGAAATCGATGGGTGAGCCGAAAGCGCAGTAACTGGCCGTACTGAAGACAAATTCATCTTCATAGCGTAAAAAAACCGCAGCTTTTTAAGTCTGCGGTTTTTTTTTCATATGCATTTCGTCACGAATAGCGGTACGGATACAGAGAAGATCAGCGTCATTGTCCTGTTAATATTCCCTTTGCACCACGCAGCAGACCCTCTGTACTTAGGTCTTCATCAAGATCGGGCCAGTGAATGCCGTAGCCTGCGCCACACAATTCCCATTTTTGACGCTGTTCAGGCGTGCCGGCAGCCAGACGCGGGTACCACGCAACTGGCACGGAGATAGTGCGCCCATCCATCAGGTCCACAGTCAGACGGTCGTCGTCAATATGGACCTTCATGACGCGTATATCATTCTCACTTTGTAAAGTAAGCATCCCAGGCCTCCTGAAGATGATTCTGGTTCTCTTTCACCAGGCGCTGAAGTTCACGTAGCTCATGCGAAGCAAAACCCACACTGCGCGCCACGCTCAAGTCATGCAACCATATTTTAGCCGTTGCACTCTTCTTATCAACGTGGATGTGCGCGGGTTCGTTGGGTTCATGACTGTAGAAATAGAAGCGGTAAGGGCCAATTCTAAGAACAGTCGGCATGTTTATCTCCCTGACAAACGGTGTGAAAAGAATAGACGCTTTTACTCCACCTTCAGCGCTGCAGCAGCTGGCGCGCGATGCGCTGCAGCTGCTGCGCCAGCGCCTCGCCATCCGGTACTTCGCCGCCCGGCGCGGCGGTGGTGGCGCGCAGCACCAGCGTCGGCTCCAGCGGTCGGGAGGGCGGCGGCGCATCCTGCAGACGCGCCAGCAGCGTTTCGACGCACTGTTCTCCCAGCGCCTGCAGATCCTGACGCACCGTAGTCAGCGGCGGCTGATACCAGGCGCTTTCGGCAGTATCGTCATAGCCGACCACCGAGATTTCGCCCGGAATCGCCACCCCGTGCTGATGCAGCGCCCGCATCGCGCCAAGCGCCATCTGATCGTTCGCCACCAGCAGCGCCTGCGGCAGGCGATCGGGCAGCTGTTGCAGCATCGCCTGATAGCCAGACTGCGCGCTCCAGTCGCCCCGCAGCGCGCAGAAGGGCGTCAGGCGGTGCGCCGCCAGCGCCTCGCGCCACGCCGCTTCGCGCAGCTGCGCCGAAATCGCCTGCGCCGGGCCGTTCAGCAGGCCGATCTGGCGATGCCCCAGCTCGACCAGGTGCTCGACGGCGGCCCGCGCGCCGCGCGCGTTGGAGTACTGACACTGCGCTACCTGCGCCTGAGGTTCGACATCCATAAAAATCACCGGCTTGTCGCCGCACAGCGTCTGGATCTGCTCCGCTTCCGCAGCGGCCAGCGGCAGATTAATCATCAGCGCATCGACGCGCTGCGCCAGCAGTTCGTTGACGGTCTCGGCGGCGCTGTTGTGGCTGCGCATGGCGATCACCAGATGGTAACCGTCGCGGCTGGCGCGCTGCTGGATCGCCGAGGCGATCTGCGCCGGCGCCATCAGCGCCAGATCGCTGGTGGCAAGCCCGAGCGTGCGCGTCGCTTTGCCCGCCAGTTGCTGCGCCACGCGGTTTGGCACATAGTTGAGCTGCTGCATGGCCGCTTCCACTTTCGCCCGCGTGCGCGGGGAGACCTGCGGCGAATGGTTAAGCACGCGGGAAACGGTCTGGTAGGAGACGCCGGCAAGGCGGGCGACGTCATCAAGAGTGATAGCGCGGGAAGTCATTGATTTCTCCACTGGACAGAGGCGGCCAGTGTAACAAAATTTTCGTCGCGCAGGCGCGTCTGCGCACAACCCGAACGGAGGAAAGATGCAGCTTAACCCTCAGGCCATACAGGATCTCAATCTTATTGCCGCCTGGCTGGCGCTGGACGATATGCCCGTCGAAGGCGACATTGAAGCGGATATGGCGATACTTGCCGGCCACGCCGTGCTGCCGAATATCGAGGGCGCGGTGGCGCTGGCGAAAAGGTTCGGGCTGCCCTTGCTGCTCAGCGGCGGCATCGGCCACGCCACCGGCGCGCTGGCGCAGGCGATGGCGCTGCATCCGCTCTATCGCGATATCGAGACGCGCGGCAAAAGCGAGGCGCAGATGCTGGCGGCGATTGCCCGCGTTTTCGGCGGCCTCGACGAAGAAGATTTGCTGCTGGAGGAGGCGTCGCGCAACTCCGGCGAAAACGCCGCCTTCAGCCAGCGCCTGCTCGATGCCCGCCAGCTGCGGCCGCAGCGCGTGGTGCTGATTCAGGATCCGCTGCTGCAGCGCCGCGCCGACGCCACCTTCCGCTGGCAGTGGCGCGAGCGCGACGACGCGCCTCGCTTTATCAACTGGCCGGTATTTATCCCGGTCGTGACGCTCGATTCCGGCATGGCGCGCATCACCGGCGCGCCGCCGCAGGGGCTGTGGTCGCTGGAGCGCTTCGTGCAGCTGCTGATGGGCGAAGTGCAGCGCCTGCGCAACGATGAACAGGGCTACGGCCCGCGCGGGGCCGGCTTTTTCGGCGAAGTCGAGATGCCCGACGCGGTAGACGCCGGCTGGCATCGCCTGATGCAGCTGCCCGCCGTGCAGGCGCGGCTGGCTGCCGGGCGCTAGTTAACGGCTCTTTAAATAGACCTGTAAATTGACGTTCACCGCGTTGAGCAGCGGCACGCTGACGCCGTTGCGCGCCGCGCGCTTCACCAGATCGCCGATCACCTGTTCCGCTTCGATATCAAAGCCCTGACATAAATCGCGATACATCGAGGAGGTCATCGGCGTGGCGGGATTGCTCAGCAGCTCGAGGATTTTCGCCGTCACCGCCGGCCGCGGCTGGTAGCCGTCGGCGGTAATGGTCGCCAGCACCTCGCTGAAGATGCCGCGCAGCAGCGCTTCGCCGCCCTCGGCGGTGAGCGCCTGCTGCGTATCGCCGCGCGCCAGACAGCAGACCGCGCCGAGCGTGCTCAGCAGCAGCCACTTCTCCCAGAGCTCGCCGATAATATTATCGGAAAAAATGGTGTCGACGCTGGCCGCGCGCAGCGCCTCGTCCACGCGCTGTAGCCGCGCGTCGTTACGGCCGTCCAGCGCGCCGTAATAGATCTGGTGCAGCGCCGTCATCCGTACCACTTCGCCCTGTTCGCCGAGCGTCGCGTTGATTTTTACCAGTCCGCCGATCACCTTATCGCCGAAGCGTTCGCGCAGCGTGTCGAAATGACGCATGCCGTTGAGGATCGGCATAATCAGCGTCTGTTCGCCCACGGCGGGCGCAATGTCTTCTATCGCCTGCGCCAGCGCAAAACTTTTCACCGTCAGGATAATCAGGTCGTAGGGACCGCGCAGCGATCCCGCCTGCGCCAGCTGCGGCTGAAGTTTCTCCACGCCCTGCGGCGTGCGCAGCACCAGGCCGTTTTCGCTAAGCTGCCTGAAGCGACGCTCGCGCACCAGAAAGGTAACGTCGCGTCCCGCCTGCGCCAGACGCGCGCCAAAATATCCGCCGGTTGCTCCGGCGCCTACGATAAGAATGCGCATGATCGATTTTCCCTTAGCCGTTGAGGCTCTTACCTTAAAACCTGACGGCGGCGGTTGCCAGCGTCGCGTTGCTCAGCGCCGCGCTATCGCCGCCAGCAGGGCGGGGAGCAGGCCGGGAAAGCGCTGATCCAGGCAGTCGCGGCGCAGCGAAATCAGATTTTCCCGCCCGACGGGCCGCTGCCAAATCACGCCGCTGTCGCGCAGCACGCGCCAGTGATGCGTCATGGTCGATTTGGCGATCTCGCCGCGCAGCGCGTTGCAGCTCTGCTCGCCGTGCTGCGCCAGCGTCTGGAGAATGGCGAGGCGAATCGGATTGCCGAGCGCAAACAGCACGTTCTCCAGTTTTATCTCGTGCGGCTGCGGATGATTTTCCAGCATGGTATTCCTGTTCTACGATCTATCAATTGCGCAATTATAGCTCAAACTGTTCGCATTTAGTCGTACAGTGAGCGTAAGCTGCTTTTCGACGGCGCGCAATCCTGCGCGCCGCGCCACAAGTCAACCGACTAAGGACGCATCATGCCCCGAACACTTCCCGTTGAGCGTTACCGCAACATCGGCATCTCCGCGCATATCGATGCCGGTAAAACCACCACGACCGAGCGCATCCTGTTTTACACCGGAATGAGCCACAAGCTGGGTGAAGTGCACGATGGCGCCGCAACGACCGACTGGATGGCGCAGGAGCAGGAGCGCGGCATCACCATTACCTCGGCGGCGGTGAGCTGCTTCTGGCCCGGCATGGACGGCAGCTTCGCGCCGCACCGCATCAATATTATCGACACGCCCGGCCACGTCGATTTCACCATCGAAGTCGAGCGGTCGATGCGCGTGCTGGACGGCGCGGTAATGGTGTATGACGCCGTCGGCGGCGTGCAGCCGCAGTCGGAAACGGTGTGGCGACAGGCGAATAAATATCACGTGCCGCGACTGGCGTTCGTCAACAAAATGGATCGCCAGGGCGCGGATTTCTTCCGCGTGGTGCAAATGATGAAAGATCGCCTCAGCGCCAATCCGGTGCCGATCGTTATCCCCATCGGCGCGGAGGAGCACTTCAGCGGCGTGGTCGATCTGCTGAAAATGCAGGCGATTTACTGGGACGAGGCGTCGCAGGGCATGACCTTTAGCTACGCGCCAATCCCCGACGCGCTGCTGGACGAGGCGAATGCCTGGCGCGAAAAAATGGTCTCGGCGGCGGCCGAAGCGAGCGATGAGCTAATGGAAGCCTGGCTGGAGAGCGGCGATCTGGTGCATGACCAGATTATCGCCGGCCTGCGGCAGCGCACGCTGCGCAACGAGATCCAGCCGATGCTGTGCGGCAGCGCCTTCAAAAACAAAGGGGTGCAGCGCATGCTGGATGCGGTGGTCGAGCTGATGCCGTCACCGGCCGATATTCCGGCGATCAAAGGCGTGGATGAGAACGGCAACGAGGCGGAGCGGCATCCGGGCGATGACGAGCCTTTCTCGGCGCTGGCGTTCAAGCTGATGAGCGATCCCTTCGTCGGCCAGCTGACCTTTGTGCGCGTCTATTCCGGCGTGCTGCGCAAAGGCGACAGCGTCTGGAACGCGGTCAAGGGCAAAAAAGAGCGTATCGGCCGCATCGTGCAGATGCACGCCAACGCGCGCCATGAAATAGAGGAGATCCGCGCCGGGGATATCGCCGCCTGCGTCGGGCTGAAAGAGGTCACCACCGGCGAAACGCTGTGCGATCCCCACGCCATCATCACGCTGGAGCGCATGGAGTTCCCGGAACCGGTGATTTCGCTGTCGATCGAGCCGAAAACCAAAGGCGATCAGGAGAAGATGAGCCTGGCCTTACAGCGGCTGGCGGCGGAAGATCCCTCGTTCCGGCTGCACACCGACGAGGAGTCCGGCCAGGCGATTATCTCCGGCATGGGCGAGCTGCATCTGGAGATCATCGTCGACCGCCTGAAGCGCGAGTTCGGCGTCGAGGCGAATATCGGCCGTCCGCAGGTGACCTACCGCGAAACGCTGCGCAAGGCGGCGCGCGACGTCGAGGGCAAGTTTGTGCGCCAGTCCGGCGGTAAAGGGCAATATGGCCACGTGGTGCTGACGCTGGAACCGCTGGAGCCGGGCGGCGGCTTTGTGTTCGAAGACGCCACCAAGGGCGGCGTGGTGCCGCGCGAATATATACCGTCAGTGGAGAAGGGCATCCGCGAGGCGCTGAACAGCGGCGTGATTGCCGGCTACCCGATCGTCGACCTGAAGGCGACGCTGACCTTCGGCTCCTATCACGACGTCGACTCCTCGGAGATGGCGTTCCGCATGGCGGCCATTCTCGGCTTCCGCGCCGCCGCGAAGCTGGCCGATCCGGTGCTGCTGGAGCCGGTGATGAAGGTAGAGGTCGAAACGCCGGAAGAGTATGCGGGCGGCATTATGGGCGATCTCTCGTCGCGTCGCGGACAGGTACAGGGCATGGATGAGCACTTTGGCGGTCGCATTATCCGCGCCGAAGTGCCGCTGGCGGAGATGTTCGGCTACTCCACGGCGCTGCGTTCGCTGACGCAGGGGCGTGCCACCTACAGCATGGAGTTCGCCCACTACGCGCATGCGCCGCGTCAGGTGGCGGACGCGGTGGTCGCCGCGCGTCACTAAGCGCGGGGCGCGTTACAGGGCCGTCACGCCGAGCGCGGCGGCCTGCGACTCCCAGCGCATTATCTCCTGATACGCGGCGCGCTCCGGCACGGTAAAACCGGTAATAAAGCTGGCGCGCGCCGCCTTCTCCTCGACAAACTGCGTCAGTACGCGGCGCAGCGTCGTCAGCGTCTCCTCATCCGTCTGCGCGGACGTAATCAGCGGCGGAGCGGGACAGAGCGGCGTTTCGCCGACGATCGCCAGCCCCGCCAGCTCGTGTGCGGCGTGTCGCCGCAGCAGCGCCCATGTCAAACAGTCAATCGCCGCAATATCCGCTTTCCCGGCGCGCAAATGCGCCAGCGACTGGCGGTGGCTGCCGCTGAAACGGGTCGCGCTAAAGAAGCGGCCCTGCTGCGCCAGCGGCGCAATCAGGTAGCGCAGCGCGTTATAGCCGGAGTGGGAATCGACGCTGTTGGCCACCGCGCGGCGGCCGCGAAAATCTACCAGCGCGCTGTTTTCATCTTCTTCGCGCGCCACCAGCCAGCTGCGGTAGCGCGCGCCGCGACAGCCCGGTGCGCTGAGTTCAAATGCGCCGACCAGCTGCACGTCTGGCAGCTGCGTCATCAGCGGATAGCCGCAGGTCTGGCTCAGCAGCAGATCGTCGGCGCGCCAGTGCGCCAGCAGATCCTCCGGCCATTCAACATCCGCCCGTAACGGCTGTGCCAGCCTGGCGGTCAGCGCCTGGGTGTGCGGACGATGGATGTCGTACATCGGTAGCGAAAGCCGTTTCATGCGAGAGATCCTGTTGCCAGCCCGGATGGGCGTTAACGTTAACGGGCGTGGTGGTGTAATCCCTGATCCATTCGCCGTAGCCTGCCGCGCGAAAGCCGCGGTTGCGCTGGTGATAATCGTCGCGCCACAGCAGATAGACCCTGCGCAGACCATACCACGGCAGGCCTGGCAGGTCGTGATGCACCGCGTGATAGTTGAGATTAAGAAACAACAGCCGCCACGCCCAGCCCGCTTCGTTGTTGACCGAGCGCGCCAGCGGATCGGCAGCAGCGCGGTGTTCATAGAAAGAGCGCACTTTGGTCAGCATCAGCGCGGGGTAGCTTACCGCCAGCGTAAACCAGAGCGGCGAGAAGCCCTGGCGCGCCATCCAGGCGAACAGCACGGCCAGCAGCGCCAGATGCACGATCCACATGGCGATTGCGCGCCCGTCAACACGGCAGATCGCCAGCAGCAGCGACTGAAGCGCCGCGTAAATATCCAGCAGCGGCCCCAGCAGCAACCGGCCGGGAAAGGTATTGCGCAGGTGGATCGCCCGGCGCTGCCAGGGCCGCAGCCGCGCCCAGCGCGCCGGTGACAGATACCAGGTTTCGGGATCGTCGTCGGGATCGGTCAGGCTGTGGTTGCGGTGGTGCGCCAGATGCGAATCGCGGTAAAGCCCGAAGGGATACCAGACCGCCAGCGGCAGCGTGCCAAACAGCTGGTTCAGGCGTGGAAAGCGCGTCGGGTGGCCGTGGATCAGCTCATGCTGCAGCGACAGATACCAGCTGGTAAACAGGATCAGCACACCCGTGGCGGGCCACAGGCCCAGTGTTTGCCAGTACGCCAGCGTGGCGAACCAGCCGCTGTAGATCGTCGCCATCAGCAGCCAGGTGGGCAGCTCGCTGCGCCACAGCCAGCTTTGTTTCCACTGCCGGATTTGCGCGCGCTGCTGCGCGTGAAGATAGTCGGATGAGCCTCTTGTCATAGCAACCTGCCGCAGGTGACCAAATTCAGCACAACATGCGCGAAGGCGGACAAAAAGAGAAAGATCCTGAGTGACTTACTTATGTCGAAAAACTTGATGATGCGGTTGAAAACTATTGGCTATCAGTGCGGACACGGCTGACGTAACCTTTGCCCATCGAATCTTATCTCTCACGCAGGGGCGAAACCTGCCCGCGAAAGGAACTGAATTATGAAAAATATTGGCTTCTTATCCTTCGGCCACTGGACGCCCTCTTCACAGTCCGCCACCCGCTCTGCGCAGGACGTGCTGCTGCAGTCCATCGATCTGGCGGTCGCCGCTGAAGAGCTGGGCGCGGACGGCGCTTACTTCCGCGTGCACCACTTCGCGCGTCAGCTCAGCTCGCCGTTCCCGCTGCTGGCGGCGGTCGGCGCGCGCACCAGCAAAATCGAAATTGGCACCGGCGTGATTGATATGCGCTACGAAAACCCGCTCTATATGGCGGAAGACGCCGGCGCGGCGGACCTGATCGCCAACGGCCGTCTGCAGCTCGGCATTAGCCGCGGCTCGCCGGAGCAGGTGGTGGAAGGCTATCGCTACTTCGGCTATGCGCCGCAGGAGGGCGAAACCGACGCCGATATGGGCCGTCGCCATACGGAAGCCTTTTTAGAGGTGCTGCGCGGCGAAGGTTTCGCCAAACCGAATCCGCAGCCGATGTTCCCGAACCCGCCGGGCCTGCTGCGCCTTGAGCCTTTCTCGGAAGGACTGCGCGAGCGCATCTGGTGGGGTTCCGGCTCCAACGCCACCGCCGAGTGGGCGGCGAAAATGGGCATGAACCTGCAAAGCTCTACCCTGAAGGATGACGAAACCGGCGAGCCGTTCCACGTTCAGCAGGCGAAACAGATCCGCGCCTATCGCGAAGCCTGGAAGGCGGCGGGGCACAAGCGCGAGCCGCGCGTATCGGTCAGCCGCAGCATCTTTGCGCTGGTGAACGATATGGACCGCGCCTACTTCGGCCGCAGCGGCCAGGAGCAGGATTCCGTCGGCTTCCTCGACGAGAAAACGCGCGCTATTTTCGGCCGCAGCTACGCGGCGGAGCCGGAAGCGCTGATCAAGCAGCTGGCGCAGGATGAAGCGATTGCCGAAGCGGACACGCTGTTGCTGACGGTGCCGAACCAGCTCGGCGTCGACTACAACGTGCACGTGATTGAAGCGATTCTAAAATATGTCGCGCCGGAGTTAGGCTGGCGCTAAGCGTGAAAACGGCGGCCGAGGCCGCCGTTTTTTTTGCATGGATTAACTCGTCTGTTGCGCTTTTTCCAGCTTGCGGCTGCCCGCCGCCCCGGCGCAGAACAGGGCAATCACCACCAGCGCCAGCACCGGCAGCATCGCCATGCGCAGCCCGGCATGCTCGCCGATAAAGCCGAGTCCCGGCGGTCCCACCAGAAAGGCCAGATAGCCGAGGGTCGCCGCGATGGTGACGCGAATCGCGCTGTTGTTGCCGTCGCCTGCCGCGGAGACCGTGAGCGGAAAACCGAGCGCCGCGCCGATGCCCCAGAAGAGCACGGCGGCCGCAGCCAGCCATGAATTATCGGAGAAGATCACCAGCATCAGGCCGAACGCGGCGGAGAAGGCGCTGACGCGCAGCATCCAGACGCGGCCGATGCGATCGACCACATAGCCGCCGAGGAAACGGCCCAGCGTCATGCCCGCGGTGAAACCGGCATAGACCAGCGTGCCCTGCGTGTGGCTCAGGTTATGGCCATCGATCATCAGCAGCGGCAGCCAGTCGTTGGCGGAGCCTTCCGCCAGCGCCATCGCCAGGATCACCACGCCGAGGATCAGCAGCTGGCGATCGCGCAGCTCATGGCGTACCTGCGCGATAAAGCCGCCGCTGTGCGTCTGTTCGCTGCGTTCGCCATCGCTGGTCGCTGGCAGGTGGCGCAGCGCCACGGCGGCGATCAGCACATCCGCCAGCAGCACGGCGGCAAAATGAAGGCTGGTGCTGATATCCGCGGCGGTCATCGCCAGCCCGGCCAGCGCGCCCGCCAGCGTGCCGAGGCTGAAAAAGCCGTGAATAATGGTCATGACAGAGCGGCCCAGCGCCCGTTCGAACGCGGCGCCCTCGACGTTGATCACCACATCCATCAGCGCCGTGCCGCCCCCCAGCAGCGTCAGGCTGGCAAAGACGCCCAGCGCGCTCGCTATCGTCAGGCTGAGCGCCATCAGCACCAGCCCGATCAGCAGCACTACCATGCCGTAGCGCATCACCCGCTGCGTGCCGAGCTGGGCGATCAGCTTGCCGGCCAGCAGCACGCCGAGCATCGATCCGCAGGAGAAGCCGAACAGAATCATGCCCATCAGTTCGGTTGAGGCGTCGAGCGTATCGCGCATAAAGGGCGTGCGGCTGACCCAGGAAGCCCAGGTAAAGCCGGGAATAAACATCAGACCGAAAATGGCCCACTTGCCGCGAGCCTGTTGTTGAGGCGTCATCACGACTCCTGTTTGTCGTACGGATGTACGAGAGAATAATACAAAAATGGCGCGGCGCGAGCGAACAGGTGAAATATTATTCTCGAATCGGGTCCGCTATTTTTCGCACCGCGCGCAGAATGGCGTCGCGGCTCATCGGCGCGTCGTTGAGCAGGTTATGGATGGTTAAGCCCTCAATCAGCGCATCCAGCGCGCAGGCGGTCTCCATAGGAAAGCAGAGGTGCAGCGATGCCCGGCTGCGCGACATCCACAGCTGCAGCAGCTGGCGAAACGCCTCTTTGCGCGCCGCCAGCGAGTAAAGCTCGAAACTCAGGATCAGATGACGCTGGCTGGCCCAGACGTCGCCGCAGATCAAATCCACTACCGCTTCGCAGGCGTCCGCGCATTCGGTCGCGCTCTGCATGCGCTGGCGGAACGCCTGGGAGATGGTATCGACCATATAGCTGAAGGCGCCCATCAGCAGCAGATCGGTTTGCGGAAAGTGATAGGTGAGGGTGCCGGGCGACAGGCCCGCCTGATCGGCTACCCGTCGATAGGTGGTGCCGCGCACGCCTTCGTTGATTATCACCGTCAGCGTCGCGTCCAGAATGTCGGTTTTAATATCCCGTGTAACGGCCATCAACTGCTCTCATTTCTCTGACGTAAACAGGGTAAGGATAACCGCTCGGCGGCGACAAAGCATGCGGCGCGGGCGGGATTCGGCTGGGCAGCACGCGCCACTCCGGTTATGATTTCGCCCTATACGATATCGACGGCAGCCAGCGGCAGGGAGGCACTATCAGCTGCATAAGGATCAAGGTCGGCAGCAGGGAGCGCAGCCGTGAAGAGTAACACCCCGCGTCACGCCTTTCACTACGCGCCGTTCCGCCATCTCTTTTTCGCCCGCACGCTGACGGTGCTGGGCAACAGCGTCGCGCCGGTGGCGCTCGCCTTTGCGGTGCTCGACATGGGCGGGTCCGCCGCCGACCTCGGCGTTGTGGTCGCCGCTCGCTCGCTGTTCAACGTCCTCTTTCTGCTGTTTGGCGGCGTGCTGGCGGATCGCTACTCGCGTAATCGGGTGCTGCTGCTCTCGTCGCTTGTTGCCGCGCTCTCTCAGAGCTGCGTCGCGTGGCTGGTGCTCGAGCAGGCCGCCACCCTGATCACCCTGGCGATGCTGAGCGCCGTTAACGGCGCGGCCGCAGGCATCGCGCTGCCCGCCTCATCGGCGCTGGTGCCGCAAACCGTGCCGGCGCCAAGGCTGCGCCAGGCGAACGCCTTTATTCAGTCAGGGGTTTATGGCGGCACCATTATCGGCGCCTCGCTGGGCGGCATACTTACCAGCTCGCTGGGCGCTGGCTGGGGGCTGGCGGTGGATGCGCTGGGCTTCGCGCTGGCCGCGCCGCTCTATTACGCGGTGCGCACCGGCTCGCAGGCGGCGGTATCTGCCGCGTCGCTCTGGCAGGATCTGCGCGACGGCTGGCGAGAATTCACCGCCCGCAGCTGGGTCTGGGCGGTGGTGGCGCAGTTCGCCGTGGTTAACGCCGCTTTTACCGGCATGGTGATGGTGCTGGGACCGGTTATCGCTGACGGCGCCTTTGGCCGCGCCCGCTGGGGCGTGATGATCGCGGCGCAAAGCGTCGGGCTGATTATCGGCTCCGGCATCGCGCTGCGCTGGCGTCCGCGCCGCGCCATGTTTACCGGCGTGATGCTGGTAGCGCTCTGTGCTTTTCCCATGCTGCTGCTGGCGGGCGGCGCGTCGGCTGGCTGGCTGATGGGGGCATTCTGCATCGCCGGAATGGGGTTCGGCCAGTTCGGTGTCATCTGGGCGCAGGCGCTGCAAACCCATATTCCGCGCGATCGGCTGGCGCGGGTATACGCTTACGACGCGATGGGGTCCTTTATCACCATTCCGCTGGGCGAGCTGGCCGCCGGGCCGCTGGCGATGCGCTTCGGCAACCAGACGGTGCTGCTGAGCTGCGCTGCGGCGGTGCTGGCGGCGACGCTGGCGGCCTGTCTGGTGCCGGGGATCAGAAAGCTGCGGCAGGCTGAGTAGCGAGGCGGGCTGTCGGGACGATAAATGCAAAAAGCCCGCTCAGGTTTCCCTGAGCGGGCTTCTCTAAATATGGCTCCTCTGACTGGACTCGAACCAGTGACATACGGATTAACAGTCCGCCGTTCTACCGACTGAACTACAGAGGAATCGCTTGAACGGGGCGCATATTATCGACCCGCATCGGCCATGTCAAAGCCCTTTTTCACAAAAACGTTCAACTGCTGAAATAAACGCCACAGGCCGATGCGCCGGTAAAAAAGCTCACGCCTGACAAATGAAAATTATTTTTCCCCAAAATGACGAATGAAAAAAACAGCCTGTTGCGGCATGTGCTTCACTCTACCTGAATCTACCGGATGCTCCCTTAAGATAAAGATTTCAAAGCGGCTCACACTTCTCCTCTCTGCCATTTGCCTGGGTTTATTTCGAAACGTATATTCCGTAAAAAATCAATTATGAAACAAGAGGGCAGTCGATGAACAGAGTCAGAATCGGCATGATCGGCAGCGGCTATATCGGACGCTGCCACGCTATCGCCTACGCACAGGCGCCGACGGTTTTTCCGCTAAAGGGCGAAATCGTGCGCGAGATGCTGGCGGAGGTCAATTCTGTGCTGGCGGAGAAGCAGGCGGCCGCCTTTGGCTTTGCGCGTTCAACCGGCGACTGGCGCGAGCTGGTGCGCGACCCGGCGATTGACGTGGTGGATATCTGCGCGCCCAACTTCCTGCATAAAGAGATGGCGCTGGAGGCGATTCGCCACGGCAAGCATGTCTATTCGGAAAAGCCGCTGTCGCTCTCGGTGGCCGACGCAGAGGAGATGGTGCAGGCGGCCCAGGCAGCCGGGGTGAAAACTCTGGTGGGCTTTAACTATATGAAGAACCCCACCAGCCAGCTGGCAAAAGAGATTATCGCGCGCGGCGAGATCGGCGAGGTGGTGCATTTCTACGGCACCCACAACGAAGATTATCTGGCGAAGCCGGAGACGCCGCTCGACTGGCACTGCCAGAAAGCGCTGGCGGGCCTCGGCGCGCTGGGCGATCTGGCGGCGCATATCGTCAACATGGCGCACTATCTGGTGGGCGACATCGAAGAGGTGAGCGGCGACATGATGACGGTGATCAAAACGCGTCCCGACGCGAAAGATCCCAGCCGCCAGTTGCCGGTAGAGAATGAAGATCAGGCGAGTGCGCTGCTGCGCTTTCGCAACGGCGCGCACGGCGTGATTGAAACCTCGCGCATCGCCTGCGGCAGCAAAATGGGACTGACCTATGTCGTCACCGGCACCAAAGGTACGCTGCGCTACAGCCAGGAGCGCATGGCGGAGCTGGAGCTCTATCTGCATGATGAACCGGCGGGGCGTCAGGGTTTTAAAACCATTCTGACCGGTCCGGCGCATCCCGACTACGCCAACTTCTGCGTCTCGGCCGGGCACGGCATCGGTTTTAACGATCAGAAAACGGTGGAAATTCGCGACCTGGTTAACGGCATCGCGGCGGGCGATCGTCTGTGGCCCGATTTTGCCGAAGGCTTGCAGGTGCAGAAGGTGCTGGAGGCGATTGCGGTCTCCGCCGCCGAGCGGCGCTGGCAGGCGGTTTAGCGGAGCAGCGCGCGGCCTGTAGCCGCGCGCCCAATCATTAACCTGCGGCTTTCTCCCACCACAGTTTATCCAGCGCATAGTAGCGGTCGCGTTCGCTCTCTGGCTGTTGCAAATCGCGCTTCCACGGCTTCGCCAGAATAAAGTGCAGGTTCTTCACCTCGCTCTCTTTCCACATCCGGCTGTGCTGAAACGGCAGGGTTTTCAGCGCGTTGTAGATATAGGAGAGCGGCAGCCAGCGTCCGTGAAACGCCTCGTTCAGCAAATCCTGTTCCGAGAAGGGATAAGCTTTCAGGTCCACAATCGCGGCAACGCGGTCCGCCAGCTGTTCGAAGACCTCACTGTCCGGCGTGAGCACCAGAAAACCGCCGTTAAGGTAGTTATCCAGCAGAACAGGCGCAGGCTCGCCGCGATCCTGCCAGGTATAGTGACAGTTTTCCGGCTGCCAGCTGGCGGGATAAGAGGCGATCTGGTTAGGGTTGCAGCGGCAGGCGTGACAGGCCGCCAGCAGGTTGTCGCCGAGATCGAGCGTAAACAGCTCATCCATATTTTGCAGCACCAGCATATCGGCATCGAGGAACACCACCCGTGCGTAGTCGGTCAGCTGCCAGGCGCGCAGCTTGGTCCAGACTTCGCCGAACTGCGCCGAGGCGTAGTGCTGTTCCAGCGCGCTGTTGGGATAGATCGGATCGACCGGCTGCACTACGCAGCCCTCTGCCTGTAACGCTGCGCAATCCGCCTGCGGGATCGCATCGGTGGTCATCACCACCAGCGGCCAGCGCGTGCCGCTCTGCTTTAGCGAACGGTGCAGCGCCTTAACGCCCACCAGATAATCGGACTGCGTCAGCAGCGTAACCCATGCAAACATGGTTCTCTCCCTGTAAAAGTCAGTCAAAAAGCGCGGTCAGATAATCGTTGCTGAAGCGGCGCTGCGGATCCAGTTCGCGGCACAGCGTGCGGAAGTCGTCCCAGTGCGGGTAAACGTCGCGCCAGGCGTAGCGTCCGGCATCGTAATATTTGCCCCAGTGCGGGCGTCCGCCTTCTTCCGCCAGCAGCTTCTCTACCTCGGTAAGAAAGTGCAGGCCATCCTGCGACAGCGAACCGTCGTCGGCGTAATAGACCACAAAGCCGAAGAAGCAGGTCGGCTCGCCGTAGGCCGGGCTGAGCCAGGCTTCCGATGCGCCGGTACAGCGCAGGATGATCGGGTAGTGCATATGCGGCCGGTCTGCGGCATACCAGCGTTTGATTTTGCTGATAACGGCAGGGGTACGCGAAAGGGGAACGCCGATTTCGACGTTAATCTGCGGTACCGCAATGCCGCGGCAGAACAGCTGATAGATGTCGCCGGTAACGTCGGTAAAGTCGCGAAAGCGCGTCACGGTGCGGAACTGTTTCCCGCCTTTGCCGTGGATCTGCGTGTCGCGATGCATCTGCTCCAGCGTCTGGTCGATAGTGCTGTTCAGGCTGTCGTCGCCCTGGTCGGCGTGCTTCACTACCTGGCGGCCGTTAGCCTGCCACTCGGCGGTTTCCTGCGCGCTCGCTTCGTTCGCGTTCCAGACGTGCATCAGATTATCGTCGACAAACCACCAGGCTTTGCTCAGCGCGTACTCGCTGTTCCAGCGCAGCAGATCCTGCTCAAGATTATCCGCCGACACGGCGTTTTTATGGCAGGTGTAAATGCGGAAGGGCTGAGTGCGCAGCGTGACGGCGGTAACGATGCCGAGCGCGCCGAGCGTCACCTGCGCGGCGGGAAAGTCCGGCTCGCCGCGCGTAAACTCGCGGATCGATCCGTCGGCCAGCACCATACGAATGCGCAGCGCTTCGTCCGCCAGCGAGCTTTGTTGCAGGCCCTGGCCGTGGGTGCCGGTCGCCATCGCGCCCGCCAACTTCTGTACCGCAATCACGCCGGGCGAGGCGGCCAGCATGCGGTCCAGCGCGGTAAGCTGAATATAGAGATCGTTGAGCGTGGTGCCCGCGCCGACGGTGACGCTCTGCTCATCCTGCGCCAGCAGGCCGGAAAGGGCGCTGATATCCACCAGCAGGTCATCCTCTTCGACATTCAGCATGCGGCCCGGCGACAGGCGGCTGCCGACCACGCGCACGCGGCCCTGGGTATTGCGCAGCAGCTGCTGTAACTCCGCCTCGCTGCGCGGTTGGTGTAACTGCTGGCGGCTGCCAACCCGGGCGTTTTGCGCCCAGTTCCATAGCGCGTCGTCTTCGGCGCTGAGGGTGGTGTTGCGTAGAGGATAACGTTCGGCGTCTCTGCTCACGACTGCGTTCCTGTGTTGAGATCGGTAAATTGGCGTCAGTTAAGCGTAGCCCATCACAGCGTTGTCGCTTCCCTTAACCCGTTTTACGGATGTAGCGCAGCGTTGCCGTTACCGCCAGCTGGCGATTGCGGCGGACGCTCTCCTCTTCGCTGTTGTCGGGGCTAAAAAGGGCGTTGAAGGTGTAGCGGTTAGAGACGTGATGCACGCAGATACTGCTGATCAGGCGGTGCACGTCGATGGTTTCGACCTCGCGAATAAACACGCCCTGCTGCTGGCCGCGCGCCAGAATATCGTCCAGCACGTCGAGCGCGCTGCGGTTCAGCGCCTTGATGCGCGGCGACTGCGAGATATAGCGGCCGCGCAGCAGGTTTTCAGTGCAGACCAGCCGCATAAAGTCGGGGTGAGAGACGTGGTAGTCGAAGCTGGCCTCCACCAGCTTGCTCATCGCCAGTTCCGGCTCCATCGCCGCCAGGTTCAGGCCAGTCTCATGCTGGCGGATCGCCTGGTAGACCTGCTCCAGCACCTCAATATAGAGCTTCTCTTTGTTGCCGAAGTGATAAACCACCATGCGTTTGGTGGTTTGCGCGTTTTCGGCGATCTGCTCCAGACGCGCGCCCTGCATGCCGAACTCGGCGAAGGTAGTCAGGGCGCCGGCGAGAATGCGTTTTTTCAGCCCTTCAGGGTCGTTTTTTCGTTTTGGTGTGGTGTCCGACATAGCGCTCAGTAACAAAGAAAATCCAGCCAGCATGGTATCACAGCCCGTCGGATCGGTCTGGCGACGCGAACGGCTGCCTGTTTATATTCATTTCAGGAATAGCATTCCCGTAAAAATCATAATGTGGATATAAGCAACTGCGTATACTGCGGCTAACTGTCGTTGCGACGGTTAACTTTGACTCCCGCGATTATAACTTTCAGGAAACACCTTATGCACACTTACGCGGTACAGGCTAAAAATAAATTTTTTACTCTCACCACAGCGGCGCTGCTGCTGCTGGCGGGCGCGGCGCTGGCGCCGATTTCAGCGGCCTGGGCCGCCGATAAAACCGCAATCAAGGTCGGCATTATGAGCGGCGAAGATGAAGATGTCTGGCGCGAAGTGGCGAAGCAGGCCGCGGCAAAAGGGCTAACGGTAAAAACCGTGGTATTTAACGACTATAACCAGCCGAACGAGGCGCTGCAGAACGGTGAAGTCGATGCGAACGCCTTCCAGCATCAGCCCTTCCTCAACAATCAGATTAAGGTTAACCACTACGACATCGTGCGCGTCGGCGACACCGCCGTCTGGCCGATCGGCCTATACTCCAAAAAGGTCAAATCCGCAGCCGATCTGAAAGAGGGCGCGGTCATCGGCGTGCCGAACGATCCCTCCAACGAGGCGCGCGGCCTGGTGCTGCTTGAGCAGCAGGGCGTGATCAAACTGCGCGCAGGCGCAGGTATCGCCGCCACCACGGCCGATATCACCGACAACCCGCGCCACATTGAGATCAAAGAGCTGGACTCCGGCATTATCGGCCGCTCGGTGCCCGATCTCGACGCGGCGGTGGTAAATACCGACTGGGCGCTGAAAAGCGGCCTGACCACAGCAGACCGCATTGCGCAGGAGCCGGTGAAAGATAACCCCTACAACAACTTTATCGCGGTGAAAAAAGAGAGCGTCGACGCGCCCTGGGTAAAAACCCTGGTCGCCTCCTACCAGAACGACGCGGTGAAGAAGGTGTTTGATCAGGTCTACAAAGGCACCGGCCTGACCGCCTGGTAAGGATAGCGAGCATGACGGTATTTTCAGAGACAGTCGCTCCGCTCAGCGCGGTAGTGCGCGGCGTGGCCGAGGAGGCGGAGGAGATTGCCGCGAGCGGCGATAGCGTGGTGCGCCTGCAAAAGGTGTCGCGCCGCTTCGGCGCGACCCAGGCGCTAAAGGGCGTATCGCTCAGGGTACGCAGGGGCGAGATCCTCGGCATTATCGGCCGCAGCGGCGCGGGTAAATCGACGCTGATCCGCTGCCTTAACGGGCTGGAGCAGCCTGACGAGGGCGAAATTGAGATTGAGGGGCAGCGGATTACCGGCCTGTCGGAGAAGCAGCTGCAAAAAGTCCGCAGCCGCGTCGGCATGGTGTTTCAGCACTTCAATCTGCTGTCGGCGAAAACCGTGGCGCAGAACGTGGCGCTGCCGCTGAAGATTGCCGGCATGGCGAAAGCCCAGCGCGCCCGGCGCGTCGCGGAACTGCTGGAGCTGGTGGGGCTGTCCGATAAGGCGCAGCACTACCCGGCGGCGCTCTCGGGCGGCCAGAAGCAGCGCGTCGGCATCGCCCGCGCGCTGGCGGCCAGCCCGGCGCTGCTGCTGTGCGACGAGGCGACCTCGGCGCTCGATCCGGAAACCACGCGTTCGATCCTCGCGCTGCTGAAATCGCTGAATCAGCGGCTCGGCATCACTATTTTGCTGATCACCCATGAGATGGAGGTGATTAAGTCAGTGGCGCATCGCGTGGCGGTCATCGACGCCGGTGAGATTATCGAGCAGGGGCCGGTGTGGCAGGTGTTCGCGCATCCGCAGGCGCAGCTAACGCGCACGCTGCTGCGCGGGCTGCTGCCGCAGCTGCCCGACAACATCGCCGCGCGCCTGAGCCAGCAAAAACAGGGCGAGGTGATCTACAACGTGCACTTCGCCGGGCAGGAGGCGCAGGGCGAGCTGCTGACGCGTTTCGCCTGCGCCTTGCCCGGCGCGTTTCGCCTGATTCAGGGCGGCGTCGACCATATTCAGCACTACGCGGTGGTGCGCTTCTTTATTGCCATTCCGGCCAGCAACAGCGCCGATGAGCAACGGGTTCTCGCCTGGCTGCAGCAGCAGCAGGCTCAGGTAGAAAAGGTGGGTTATGTCGCCAGTGATGATTGATCTGCTGCTCAATGCGCTATGGGAAACGCTGATCATGACGGCGATCTCCGGGCTTTTTTCGCTGCTCGCCGGACTGCCGCTCGGCCTGATTCTGGTGATGACCAGCCCGGGCGGCATCGCCGAACATCGCGGCGTCAACCGCGTGCTCGGCCTGATTATCAACGGTTTCCGCTCGCTGCCTTTTATTATTCTGCTGGTGGCGCTGATCCCCTTTACCCGCTTTCTGGTCGGCACCTCGCTCGGCACCTGGGCGGCGATCGTGCCGTTATCCATTACCGCCACGCCCTATTTTGCGCGCGTGGCGGAGGTGTCGCTGCGCGACGTCGATCGCGGTCTGATCGACGCGGTGCGCGCCATGGGCGCCAGCAAGCTGCGCATCGTCTGGGACGTGCTCATCCCCGAAGCGCTGCCGGGCATTCTGGCCGGCTTCGTGGTGACGCTGATCGGCGCGTCGGCGATGGCGGGTGCGATTGGCGCGGGCGGACTGGGCGACCTGGCGATTCGCTACGGCTATCAGCGCTTCGATACCGCGGTAATGGTGGCAGTGATCGCGGTGCTGATCGTGCTGGTGTGCGGCATTCAGTGGCTGGGCGACCGGCTGGTGGCGCGCATTGATAAACGGCACTAGCGCGCTTGTGCTTTTTCCCGTAAAGGTAGCGCGACAGCGTGAACCTGTCACTGCGCCGTATTCTGCTTATCTCTTCCCGCCGCTTATCTGAACGGCGGGCCTGCCTTGTTCTCTTACGCTCTCTCTGGCTAAGTTTTGCGGCCTGAATCACTGTGCGTTGAACCGTTGCAGTTTTGAGTAGTGAAAGCCTGGAATGTGCCTTCCAGTTGCTTAAAAGACGTATAATTTGCCCATTTCGTTACAACATACTCATAGCTATTGCTTTACACCTAAGTGACCGCGCCAGTGTGCTTGCTGCAATAGTGGTTCTGCGGGAATGAGGACAGGCGTTCTGCTGCGCCGGATATAACACCGGCAATGAAAAACGGTTTTACGATGAGATGATCCCTCTCGCCAGCGTCAGGGCAATCGACAGCGACGGGACGCTGCTGTTAACAAAGCTACACCGCCTCCGCCGCCGTAACGATCGGTCACATTGCGCTGATTGCGGCGTTGTTCACCAATGCACCTCCATCAGGGGTGCTGAAATCCAGACGACCTCGCGCAGTTGGTTGCTCTGGTGAATATAGAGCTGTTCAGTACTGAATTTTCCTGTATTAAAGTCACAGTGTTGATGATAGACCTCTCTGGCCTGTTCAATTATTTTTTCTTTGAAAATAGCATACATGTTGTCATCCTTAGCTAGGTAAAGTCGTTATGCGTGCAGCACAATAATCAGCAGTCTATCGCTGCTGATATGTTCTTATATGTGGTGATTTATTTATAGAGCGGGAGGTTTCCGGTCAGCTTGGTGATTTTCTTTTTTGGACCAATGATGCCAATAGCCACCAGCTCAATGTTTTCACTTTTTACCGAGGAAATTTTTTCCCCGTATTCATCATAGGTTTTGCACGACTGTGCCAGGGCGCTAAACGGCATCACGTAAATCTCCTCGTCGCTTTCCGCACTCACCTGTATTTCACGCAAAGAGTGACCTGACGCCAGCAAAACCGGAAGCGGTGCGTAAATCACGCCTGGAAAATTAATATCGTCCAGGCTTTGCATATCAGGTCCAACAAGATTTTCAACGGTACGGCCGAAACTAATACCTATAACGCTTGCGGCATTCATAGCAAGGCCCGCGGGGAGATCTTTATCAATAATAATCGTACAGCGATGTTGGCTTGCATCAAATTTCATCATTTATCCTCAATAGCACAGGGATTATTTCAACCGGAAACGGGAAGTTCATTTAACACTGAGAGCAAACCACTGTTTAGCGTGAAATCGCTGGGAAGCTCTATATCAACAACTTTCCAGTCCGCAATATATTTCCATTTCGCTAGCCCGTTCTGATGATCGGGGTGGATAATATAGGCATTCAGATCCGATCGGTTTTCAAACAGGCCAATCACCACGAAATCCGCTGCAATATCGCGCTTAGTGGTATTACTGCCGCAGCTCCATCCTTTAATTTCATCAATGTGATGAGGGTGAGCACGCGTGGCTCTTTCAGCAACTATGGCTTCCAGAGATGACCAGCTTCATGGGTTCCTTAACGTAAACATGACGATGTGCATTAACATAGGGTCAGTTCTGTCCTTGTGCTGCTGCCTTAAATCATTAGAAAGTTGAATGTATTATGCATTAGCAAAAGAGGAAATTGTTGCCTATATCATTTACTCAACGCGGATTGTCCGGTAAAAATTCCCCTTTATTGCTTTTAATGAGAAAGGAATTTCCTTCTATGGCCCTCAGCCTGACAGATATGAATATCCTGAAAATTTTACAGGACGATGCGCGCGTCACGAATCAGGAACTGGCGGAGAAGATAAACCTTTCAGCGTCTCCCTGCTGGCGTAAAGTGCGCAAGCTTGAGGAAGATGAAGTGATTCAGGGCTACCGCGCCGTTCTTGACCGTAAAAAAATCGGGCTGGGTGTGATGGTTTTCGTTCGGGTTGCTATCGACAGCCATAGTGAAGCGGAGGCGAGAAAGTTTGAAGAAGAGGTCACCGCGCTGGAGGATGTTGTGGCCTGCTATAGCATCGGGGGGGACGCCGATTTCCTGCTGCAGGTGGTGGCATCGGATCTCGACTCCTATGCCGATTTCGCTATGTCAGTAGTGCGCAGACTGCCGGGAATTAAAGAGATGCAGAGTATGTTTGTGCTTAAAGAGATCAAGCCTCTCGTGACTTATCCCATAAAGAAGACAGCGGAGTAAGCTGTAAGCCGCCGGCGTAAGGCAGAGACGTAACGCTTATCAGGCATCCAGACGAACAAAAGCCCGCTCAGGTTTCCCTGAGCGGGCTTTTTGAATTTGGCTCCTCTGACTGGACTCGAACCAGTGACATACGGATTAACAGTCCGCCGTTCTACCGACTGAACTACAGAGGAATTGTTGGAACGGGGCGAATATTAACGATGCCGTTCCTGCTTGTCAAAGCACGATTTCACTTTTCCCAACCGAACGCTCGCAAAAGCAGCGGTTTGCCGCTTTTTCAACAGATTCGGCGAGATTTCAAACTGCCGACAGGATCTCACTTTAAACGCATTTCCCGGCAGATGTTAGATGCGTGTCAAAGTTTTGTTATTTGCCGATGTTAAAACAACTGTTTCAGTGCTTTTATGATAAAAATTTCAAAACCAGTGTTAATGGAACAAACAAACTGCTTATTATCACCAGCGGAATCACTCCGTAAAAGTGGAACAGGATTTTAAAATTATTCCCTGTATAAACAAGTGATTGTAAAAAGGAGGGGTTGGTCACAAAAAAGCGCGATGCCCAGCACTCACCTCTGTAAACAGACCTGAAACCGCCAGCAATGTTGAGTGAATGTAAAAGATATTTTTCATTCGCGGTATCAGCGGCGTCGGCAAGTTAACGACAATAAGGGTTACTCATGAACATCAAAAAAACGCTCGCTGTCACACTGTTAGCCTGCATGTTGCCTGCCGCCGCGATGGCGAAAGATCTCTCCGTCGGCGTATCGATGGCGTTGTTCGACGACAACTTCCTCACCATTCTGCGTACCGCAATGCAAAAAGAGATGCAGAAAGAGGGCGTTAAGGGACAGCTGGAAGACGCCAAAGGGGATGTTTCGCAGCAGCTGCAGCAGGTACAGAACTTTATCGGCCAGGGCGTCGACGCCATCATCGTCAATCCGGTGGATACCAACGCCGTCAAACCCATCATGGATCAGGCTACCAAAGCCGGCATTCCGCTGATCTTCGTTAACCGTCGTCCTCAGGCGGAGCTGACCGACAAAATGGCCTATGTGGGATCGGACTCCGAACTGGCGGGTCGCCTGCAGATGGAGGCGCTGGCCAAGGCGATGAACGGCAAAGGCAACGTCGCTATTCTGATGGGCGATCTCGCTAACGAATCGACGCGCGACCGCACCAAAGGCGTCGAAGCGGTGGTCGCTAAATATCCCGGCATCAAAGTGGTGCAGAAGCAGACCGCCAAATTTATGCGTAACGACGCGGTAGACGTGGTGAGCAACTGGCTGACCGCAGGCGACGATATCCAGGCCATCGCCTCCAACAACGATGAAATGGCGATCGGCGCGCTGCAGGCGCTGGGCAAAAACCCCAACCATATCCTGATCGCCGGCGTGGACGGCACCCCTGACGCGCTGCAAATGCTGAAGAACGGCAAGATGGTCGCGACGGTATTCCAGGACGCACGCGGACAGGGCGAAGGCGCGGTGCAGGCGGCCGTTAAGCTGGCGAAGGGCGAAAAAGTGCAGAAGATTATCGATATCCCTTATCAGCTGATCACCAAAGACAATATGCAGCAGTTCGTGAACCGTAATCAGAAATAACCGATCCCGACTCAGCCGTACGGAGGTGATGTATGACCGCTTTTGCGCTTGAAGCCGAAGGCATCAGCAAGTTCTTTCCCGGTGTGAAGGCACTCGATAACGTTTCGCTGCGCGTGCGTCCGGGATCGGTTCATGCCTTGATGGGCGAAAATGGCGCGGGCAAATCCACTTTAATGAAGTGCCTGATCGGGATGTACCGTCCCGATCGGGGCACCATCCGCATTAAAGGGGAGCCGGTGCAGTTTCAGGACACCATGGACGCCTTGCGTTCCGGCATTTCCATGATCCACCAGGAGCTTAATCTGGTGCCCTACATGACCGTCGCCGAGAACATCTGGCTGGGACGGGAGCCGATGAAGTACGGCTTTGTCGATCACGGCAAGCTCAACCAGCAGACGCAGACGCTGCTCAACCAGCTCAATATTCGCCTCAAGGCTGACCGGCTGGTGGGCGAGTTAAGTATCGCCGCGCAGCAGATGGTGGAGATCGCCAAAGCGGTCTCGTGGAACGCCGACATCGTGATTATGGATGAGCCCACCTCCGCCCTGACCGAAAGCGAAGTGGCGCATCTTTTCACTATCATTCGCGACCTGCGCGCACAGGGCAAAGCCATCATCTATATCAGCCACAAAATGGATGAAATCTTCGCCATTACCGATGAGATCAGCATTTTCCGCGACGGCAGCTGGGTCGGCAGCAACCACACCGCGCAGTTTACTCGTCAGTCGCTGATCACCCAGATGGTAGGGCGCGAACTGACCCAGCTCTTTCCCAAATTCAACAACGCCATCGGCGAAGAGGTGCTGACGGTACGCGGCCTTACCAGTAAAGATCGCTTCCATGACGTCAGCTTCAGCCTGCGGCGCGGCGAAATTCTCGGCGTCGCCGGCCTGGTCGGCGCCGGGCGCAGCGAAGTGATGGAAAGTTTATTCGGCATGGAGAGCATCGACAGCGGCGAGGTGCTGATTGACGGCGTGCCGGTCACTATCGATTCGCCTTCAACGGCGATTGAAAAGGGCATGGCGTTTTTAACCGAGGATCGCAAAAAGTCGGGGCTGTTTCTCGTGCTGTCGGTGATGGAGAACATGAGCATCGTCAACATGCCCGAGTACAGCGGCAAGAGCGGCTTCGTCAGCCACGTCAAGATGGCGCAGGACTGCATGGAGCAGATCCGGCGGCTGAATATCAAAACGCCGACCATGGATCAGATCATCAACAATCTGAGCGGCGGCAACCAGCAGAAGGTGCTGATTGCCCGCTGGCTGCTGGCGCAACCCAAAATTCTTATCCTCGACGAGCCGACGCGCGGTATCGACGTCGGCGCGAAAGCGGAAATCTACCGTTTGATCTCTGAGCTGGCCAACCGCGGCGTGGCCATCATCATGGTGTCGTCGGAACTGCCGGAAATTCTCGGCATGAGCGACCGCGTGATGGTGATGCATCAGGGACGGATTACCGGCATCCTCGATAAAGAAGAGGCCGATCAGGAAACCATTTTGTCGCTGGCATCCGAGTGAGGCGCGAGACACCTATGAGCAATATCAAAGCAACGGCTACTCCAACGGCTGAACATTCGTCGTTCTTCGGCAATCTGCGGCATAAGCTGCCTAAAGATACCGGCATCTTTATCGTGATGGTCGGCATCGCGCTGATCTTCGAAATCGCCGGCTGGTATGTGCGCGACCAGTCGTTTCTGATGAACACCAACCGACTGATTCTGATCCTGTTGCAGGTGGCGATTATCGGCGTGATCGCGGTCGGGGTAACGCAGGTGATCATCACCACCGGCATCGACCTCTCGTCGGGTTCAGTGATCGCGCTGACCGCCGTGGTCGCGGCCAGCCTGGCGCAAACCTCCGACAGCCTTTCGCCGATGTTTCCTGCGCTGGTCGATATGCCTGCCGTGGTGCCTATCGGTGCCGGGATCGGCGTGGGTCTGCTCTGCGGCCTGGTCAACGGCGTACTCATTACCCGCACCGGCATTCCGCCTTTCATCGCCACGCTGGGCATGATGGTGTCGGCGCGCGGTCTGGCGCAGTACTACACGCAGGGCAACCCGATCAGCTTTCTCTCCGACGGTTTTACCTCTATCGGGCAGGGCGCGATGCCGGTAATTATCTTCCTGGTGGTGGCGCTGGTGTTTCATATCGCCCTGAAGCATACCCGCTACGGCAAATACGTTTACGCCATCGGCGGCAACATGACGTCGGCCAAAGTCTCCGGCATCAACGTGAATAAATACCTGGTGATCGTTTATACCATCGCTGGGGCGCTCTCCGGGCTGGCGGGCGTGGTGCTGGCGGCGCGCGTCAGCAGCGGCCAGTCAAGCATGGGGATGTCCTATGAGCTGGACGCCATCGCCGCGGCGGTGATTGGCGGCAGCAGCCTGATGGGCGGCGTCGGGCGCATTACCGGCACCCTGATTGGCGCGGTGATCCTGGGGCTGATCAAAAGCGGCTTTACCTTCGTCGGCGTCGACGCCTACGTTCAGGACATTATCAAAGGCATGATTATCGTGGCCGCGGTGGCGATCGATATGCACCGCAACCGCAAAAAACGCTGATTTTTCCAGCTGCTGGCCTGCTCGCGCCTGAAAAGCCGGGCAGGCCTTTTGTCCTGCTTTGAATAAGTTTTCCTGCTGGATACCGCGCGTTTTTCCGCTTCCCGTCGCGTTATCGCGTCTGTTCCGCTTCGGGTCATCACTTTTATGCACGTCTGGCTCGCACAGGCTGCACCAGCGGAGTGCAGTCGCGCTTGCCTTTTTCGCTACCTCGCCATTCTCGCTGCTTATTAACTCTTATTGGGTAATCAGAAAGGCTTATTTTTCGGGTTGTTAGGATTTTTCTGCAGTAGCCTGGCAGCGCTTTGAGAAAAAGTGGCCTGCTAATTGCAATTTGTTCCTTACCAGGCCAGCAGGCCACAAGAACAGATGTTATTGGCATTCGGGGAATGTGACGGAGGCAAGATGAACTTAAGACGACTGAAATACTTTGTGAAAATCGTCGATATTGGCAGTTTGACGCAGGCGGCTGAAGTGCTGCACATCGCGCAACCTGCGCTCAGTCAACAGGTCGCCACGCTGGAGAACGAGCTGGATCAACAGCTGCTGATTCGCACCAAGCGCGGCGTGACGCCGACCGAAGCCGGTAAAATTCTCTATGCACATGCGCGTACGATTTTGCGGCAGTGCGAACAGGCGCAGACGGCGGTAATCAACGCCGGGCAGGTGCTGAGCGGTCAGGTCTCCATCGGCATGGCGCCGGGCACGGCGGCCTCTTCGCTGACCATGCCGCTGCTGCAAACGGTGCGCGAGCAGCATCCGGAAATTCTGGTTTATCTGCATGAAAACAGCGGCAGTACGCTTAATGAAAAGGTGATGAACGGCCAGCTTGATATGGCGGTGCTTTACGACCGCGCGCCGACGGCGGGCATCACCAGTCTGCCGCTGATGAAAGAGGAGCTTTATCTGGTCGGCGCCACTGACTGCCCCGGCGGATCGGTAGATTTAGCCGAGGTGGCGCAGATGAGCCTGTTTTTGCCGCGCGACTACAGCGCGGTGCGCAAGCGGGTTGATGAAGCCTTTTCGCTGCGTCGTCTTAGCGCACGCATTATCGGCGAGATCGAATCGCTGTCAATGCTGACCGCCGCCGTCGCCAGCGGTATGGGCGTCACGGTGCTGCCGGAGTCCGCCGCGCGTGCGCTGGTCGGCTCAACCCAGGCCTGGATGGCGCGCATCAACAGTCCGGCGCTTAATCTGCCGCTGTCGCTGAACGTGTCCGCGCGTCTGCCGCTCTCGCCGTCCGCGCAGGCGGTAAAGGATATTTTGCTGTCGCTGCTGAATAAGCCGATGGCGGAAGAGCGGGCGCTGCTGCTGGTAAGTTAAGACTGTCAGGCGGTCCTGCGGGACCGCTTTTGCGCCTTCAGGCAGGGTATCGAAGAGTGGCTGGCCTGTTTATATGGCAGCCCACCGCCTTAATAGGTTGCTCGCTCATTCCACGAGTCGGTGAACAGAATATTCCCGTCGCAATGCTTCCAGGTAATTTTCTCATAGCGTAACAAAATCGTTTCAAGGTGCGTGCCCGTCTGCGCGCCGGGATAGAGGTCTGGCGTAATAGAGGTCAGCTTTACCCCTTCGAGGATAATATTGAAATATTCTTGCTCTATACCCGCTTCATTAATCTGGTACATTTTAATCGTCGCGGACCTGAGCGTTTTACCGGTGCTTAACGCCCGAAAGAGCAGCGGCGTCACGCGATCAAATTCTTTCTGAAACATAATAGGCATATGGACGCGCGTTCCCGTTAATCTGCCGGTGTTGCCATCCACAGGAATATTGACGTTGTGGGTAAATGATTTTAGCTCGATCGCCCCTTCACGGCCTGACACAAGCGACGGCCCCATTATCGGCGAGCCATTTTCATCTGTTAACCACAGGTAAGCTGGATTAGACATAAAATTCCCTTTTAAAGTGATTACTTATCGTATTTATCAAACCTGGCTGTAAACTTCGGCAACAGAATGATAAGCACAATGACTGAGATTATCGTTAATAGCAGCCAGTATGTCGGAAAAAACTTCAGGTAAAATAAACCAAATCCGATTAGGCTGACCAGAATGAGTCCTTCATTAAAAATGAGCGACAGGAAAGTTTTAAACATGATATTTGCTCTTGATAGCTTTGTAAACTTCATCGAAGTTACGATAGCGTTCCATCTGCACGTTTTTTATAACTTCAGATAAGACAGGTTCAATAAAGTAATAGAGCATTTCTAATTCCGCGCTATAAAGTATTAAATAGTATTTTTCATCCATATATTTCAGCCTGCGGGCTGCAAGAGCACATTTCTGATCTGTTCCAAATACCTGGAATAACCAAACAACGTTAGGCACACGTGCAGCTAGCCTTTCAACAACTGAACGCGATACAACTTCAGACATGGAAAGCGCCTCAGATAGCGCGACAGCCAGGCTTAAACGGGTTGCTTTTCCTGCCGGCATTCTGGCAATGCTTCCTGCAAGATTTGAATTAACAGAACGCGCCATATCATCCTCGTTGCCATTATCTATATCCTCAATAACCTTTTTGAAATACAGATAAAGCATATGGCCAATTACGTCCCGATATCGGTAAAGAGAGCGAATAGAGCAGAGCATTCTCTTGTCTTCGGAATACAATTGCTTGCATACATCGTGATATGCCGGAATCAGGCACGACGCATACTAGCTTGCCCGCTCCACGCCAGAGTAAATATCAGAGCCTATTCCCTTCATTGCCTTCCAGGTTGAGGTCACGCCCTGCTGCGCATAAAGCGCCAGCAGCCTGTCGCTTTGCAACTTCATCTTTAAGACATCTGCAGCCTGCATAAAGTATCCCTACTATTTGTGGTGTTATCAGGGTATGCGCTGAAGCGTTTCGTCTTCAAGCCGCTTTAGCAGTCGCGCTCTCGTTTTGTGACCCCGTTAGCGCTAAAGCGTAAGAAAGGCTCTCCCACAGTGCGCATACCCGCTGCCTTATATTCCCCCTGCGCATAAGCACAAAGTTTTTATTATTTGTTGATATCAATAAACCTTCTTACCATCGGAGGTAACAATTTCGTAAAGGGAGGTAAATACCGTGAATTTCCAGCAACTTAAAATCATCCGTGAGGCGGCGCGCTGCGAGTTCAATCTGACGGAAGTGGCAAACACGCTATTTACCTCGCAGTCAGGCGTCAGCCGTCATATCCGCGATCTGGAAGATGAACTGGGCGTGGAGATTTTTATTCGCCGCGGCAAGCGCCTGCTGGGCATGACGGAACCGGGCAAAGCGCTGTTGACCATCGCCGAACGCATCCTCGACGAGGCAGGAAAAGTACGCCGGCTGGCGGACGTTTTTACCAACGAAACCAGCGGCATCCTGACGATCGCCACCACGCACACCCAGGCGCGCTACAGCCTGCCGCGCGTTATCAAGGCGTTTCGCCAGCTCTATCCCAACGTGCGGCTCGAGCTTAACCAGGGCTCGCCGCAGGAGATCGTCGCCATGCTGCTGGCAGGCGAAGCGGACGTCGGCATCGCCAGCGAACTGCTGGTGAACAACCCCAGCCTCGCGGCCTTTCCCTGGTTCAGCTGGCATCATGCGCTGCTGGTGCCGAGCGATCACGAGCTGGTGCAGCAGCAGCCGGTCTCGCTCAGCACCCTGAGCCGCTACCCGCTGATTACCTATCGCCAGGGCATCACCGGACGCTCGCGCGTCGACCGCGCCTTCCAGAGCGCGGGCCTGAAGCCGGATATCGTGCTGAGCGCGCAGGATTCAGACGTGGTGAAAACCTATGTCGAACTGGGATTAGGCGTCGGCATCCTTGCCGATCAGGCGTGCGAAATTCAGCCGGAAGAGGCGCTGGTGCGTATCGACGCGCATCATCTGTTTGACGCCAATACCGTCTGGCTCGGTCTGAAGCGCGGGCAACTGCAGCGCAACTACGTCTGGCAGTTTATGGAGCTGTGCAACGCCAACCTGTCGCTGGAGGAGATCAAACGGCAGGCGCTCTCCTATCAAAGCGAAGAAGAGCCGGCGATCGACTTTCAGATTTAATCCGGCAGCGACTCGACGATGGCCAGCTGCAGGCCATCCCAGCCTTTGCTGCCGACGGTTTGCAGCGCGGTGGCCGTCAGGTGCGGATTCTCGCCGATATCGCGCAGATACTGCCGTAGCCCCTGCACGTTTTCATCCGTGGACTGCGAGTCGACGATCCGCCCGCTGCGCACCACGTTATCGCCGATAATCACGCTGCCGACGCGCGCCAGCTTAAGTGCCCAGCGCAGGTAGTGCGGATTATTGCGCTTATCGGCATCGATAAAGATCATATCGAACGGTCCCTGCAGCGTCGGCAAACTCTCCAGCGCCGGCCCGACCAGCAGCTCGACTTTATCTGTCACGCCCGCTTCGGCGAAATTCTCGCGCGCCACCTGCGCATGCTGCGGCGAAAACTCCAGCGTGACGATTTTGCCGTTCTCCGGCAGCGCACGCGCCAGCCACAGCGTGCTGTAGCCGCCCAGCGTGCCGATCTCCAGAATACGCGAGGCGTTCATCATGCGCGCCAGCAGATAGAGCAGCTTGCCCTGGTTGGCCGCGACGTCAATCGGCGGCAGGCCGGCGGCCGCGTTGCGCGCCAGCGCCGACGAGAGCGCCGCATCCGGTTTCACCAGCGTCTGAATAAAGTAGTCATCGACCGCTCGCCACATATGATCGCTCATGGTTATCTCCTTGTTTAAAAACTGAGCATAGCAGCCGCGCGGCATAAAATTTTCTTTCCGCGCGCAAAACTCGCCGTTTAAGGTTTCTGCTCGGCGAGAAAAACATCCTGCGCTGAGGCGACGCGATAGAGTGGAAGAAAACCGATTAAACAGGGGAGTAAGATGTCGCGTCTTCAACTAAAGGATTCCGATCTGCTGCGCCAGCAGGCACTATTCGGCGGCCGCTGGCAGGATGCACACAACGGCGAAACCCTGCCGGTGGTCGATCCCGCCACCCGTGAAACCCTGGCGACCATTCCGGCGCTGGGCCGTGCGGAGACCGAAGCCGCCATCGCCTGCGCCGACGCGGCGCGCCTCGCCTGGGGCAAGACCCCCAACGCCAGCCGCGCCACGCTGCTGGAGAAGTGGCATCAGCTGATCCTCGACAACGCCGACGACCTGGCGACCATCATGACCGCCGAGCAGGGCAAGCCGCTGGCGGAAGCGAAGGGCGAAGTGCTGTACGGCGCCAGTTTCGTCAAATGGTTCGCCGAAGAGGCGCGCCGCATCTACGGCGACACCATTCCTGCGCCGAGCGAGGATCGCCGCATCCTGGTGCTGAAGCAGCCGGTCGGCGTGGCGGCGGCCATCACGCCGTGGAACTTTCCCATCGCCATGATCACCCGCAAAGTCGCGCCTGCGCTGGCGGCAGGCTGTCCGATTATCGTGAAGCCGTCGGAGCTGACGCCGCTGTCGGCGCTGGCGCTGGCGGTGCTGGCGGAGCGCGCGGGCTTTCCGGCCGGCGTGCTGCAGGTGGTGACCGGCCTGCCGACGGAGATTGGCGCGGCGCTGACCAGCAGCCGTCTGGTGCGCAAGATCTCCTTTACCGGCTCGACGCGCATCGGCCAGCTGCTGATGCAGCAGAGCGCCGACAGCGTTAAACGTCTGAGCCTCGAGCTGGGCGGCAACGCGCCGTTTATCGTCTTTGACGACGCCGATATCGATATCGCGGTGGCGGGAGTGATGGTCAGCAAATTCCGCAACGCCGGACAAACCTGCGTCTGCGCCAACCGTATTCTGGTGCAGCGCGGCATCTATCCCCGCTTCGCGGCGAAGCTGCTCGAGGCGGTCGCTACGCTCAAGGTGGGCGACGGCTTTGCGCCCGGCAGCACCATCGGCCCGCTGATCAACGACCGCGCGGTAGAGAAAGTTAACGGCCACATCGAGGATGCGCTGGGCCAGGGCGCGGAGCTGCTGACCGGCGGCGCCAGCCACGGCAACGGCACATACGTACAGCCGACGGTGCTCGGCAGGGTCACGACCCAGATGCGTATCGCCCATGAAGAGACGTTCGGGCCGGTGGCACCGCTGTTTATCTTCGACGAGGAAGAGGAGGCGATCGCGATGGCCAACGATACGCCCTATGGCCTGGGCGCCTATTTCTTTACGGAAAATATTCGCCGCGCATGGCGCGTCGCCGAATCGCTGGAATTTGGCATGGTCGGCTTTAATACCGGCGCCATCTCATTAGAGGTCGCACCGTTCGGCGGCGTAAAATTATCGGGAATAGGTCGGGAAGGATCGCGCTATGGCATTGAAGAATATCTGGAGCAGAAAGCGTTCCATATTGGCAGCCTGAATTAATTTTTCCTTCTTATATAATTCCCCTAATGCAAGCGTTTGTCGCACCCGCGGCAAACGCTTTTTTATTTTGTGCGCTATGTCGTGTTTTTATCTTCACTGGCCATTTTAGTGCAAGTTTCATGCGCGATGCACCACGGCAATGCATGAAATTTGTGAGCTAAATCATCTGTTTATTGGTTCGGCAATTACGCAAAATTTCCGCTTTCAATACGGCAGAAAATTTTTTTGCGCAGTTTTAAACGCATTTTTATTTTTTAGCTGGCTGGCATACTTTCTGCATTACCTTTTGTCATGAGCTTATTCGCGCTGAATATAAGCCCTGCCAGCGCGCTAATTCCATAATGGTTGACGGGTGTAACAAATAAGGATTTATCCATGTTAAGTTTCGACCCTGAAAAAGTTTTGCTTCCTGTCGGCCACTATATTGACGGCCATCACATTCAGACCCAGGGTGCGGCGTTCGCGGTAAAACGCCCGTCGGACGGCAAAGTCTACGCCACGCTGCATGAGGCTGACGCTGCCGATGTCGATCGCGCGGTGCAGGCGGCGCATCAGGCGCTGAAAACCAGCGGCTGGTCGGGCTGCGCGCCGCGCGAACGCGGCCGGGTGCTGCGCCGCTGGGCCGATCTTATCGAGCAGGACAGCCTGCTGGCGCAGCTGGAGGCGCTTGGCTCCACGCGTCCCATCGGCGACGTGGCGCAGCATGAAATTCCGTTTACCGCCGAAGCGATCCGCTTCTACGCCGAGTGCGCCGACAAGTACAGCGGCGATCTCTTCCCGACCCGCGACAGCAGCCTCGGCATGCTGATAGCGGAGCCGTACGGCGTGGTCGGCGCCATTACGCCGTGGAATTTCCCGCTGTCGATGGCGTCGTGGAAGTGCGGCCCGGCGCTGGCGGCGGGCAATGCGGTGGTGCTCAAACCCTCTGAACTGACGCCGTTTTCAACGGTGCGCATGGCGGAGCTGGCGGTGCAGGCCGGTTTGCCTGCTGGCGTGCTCAACATCGTGCAGGGCAGCGGCGCGGTAACCGGCCACGCGCTGGTGACCCATCCGCTGGTACGCAAAGTCTCCTTTACCGGCTCGACCCTGACCGGCGCGCGCATCATGAGCGACGTGGCGCAGCACGGCATGAAGCCGGTAACGCTGGAGCTGGGCGGCAAAAGCCCGCAGCTGGTGTTTGACGACGCGGGCGACATCGAGGTGCTGGCGCAGCGCATCCTGCGCGGCTTTACCGCTAACGGCGGCCAGGCGTGCGTCGCCGGCACCCGCCTTATCGTGCAGCGCGCCATCGCCGCGCCGCTGCTCGATCGCCTCGCCGCGCTGTGCCGCAGCGTGCGGCCCGGCGCGACCTGGCACGGCGACAGCCGCTACGCGCCGCTGATCGACGAACGGCAGGGGCAAAAAGTCGCGTCGGTGATCGCCGCCGCGAAAGCGCAGGGCGCGGAAGTGCTGGTCGGCGGCGAGCGTTTCGCCGACACCGAGGAGGGCTGGTTCTGGCAGCCGACGCTGCTGTGCGGCGTGGCGCAGGATAACCCGGCGGTGCAGCAGGAGATCTTCGGCCCGGTGCTGACGGTGCAGACCTTCGACGAGGAAGAAGAGGGGCTGCGGCTGGCGGCGCATGAGATTTACGGGCTGTGCGCGGGCGTGCATACCCTGAGCCTGCCGCGCGCTATGCGGGCGATACGCGCCATCGAGGCGGGCACCGTATGGGTCAACCGCTACGGCCGCTCCGGCGATTTCATCATTCCCACCGGCGGCTTTCTCGGCTCCGGCATCGGCAAAGATTTGGGGCGGCAGGCGTTTCAGGCCTGCCAGCGCCAGAAAAGCGTACTCATCGATTTTTAACCTTTCCTGATCAAGACGAGGTCGCGTCATGGCACTGTTTAAACCGAAATTCATCACCTTTGACTGTTACGGCACGCTGATTAACTTCGACATGGCGGGCGCGGCGGCGCGCTGTTTTAGCGAGCGCGTGGCGGCAGAGGAGATGCAGGCCTTCACTACCGATTTCTCCCGCTACCGCATGGATGAAGTGCTGGGCGCCTGGAAGCCTTACTACGACGTGGTGAGCAACGCGATACAGCGCACCTGTAAAAAGTGGGGCGTCGCGTGGGACAAGGCGGACAGCGACTTTATCTACACCGACTGCGCCACCTGGGGCCCGCATCCCGACGTGCCGGCCGGACTGGCGAAGCTGGCGACCGAATTCCCGCTGGTGCTGCTCAGCAACTCGATGAAGGATCTGCTGCCGCACCATATTCCGCGACTGGGCGCGCCGATCCACCTGGCGATTACCGCCGAAGAAGTGGGTGCCTACAAACCGCAGATGAAAGGCTTCGAATATATGTTGCAGAAGCTCGACTGCCGGCCGGAGGAGATCCTGCACGTCTCCTCCAGCTTCCGCTACGACCTGATGACGGCGCACGATCTCGGCATCACCCATAAAGCCTGGGTTAATCGCGGCCATGAACCGGCCAACCCTTACTACGGCTATACCGAAATCCCTGACATCGGCGGATTGCCTGCCCTGGTCGGACTCTGAGGATCGCGCTATGAAACTCGAATCGTTCTGGCAGGCCACCGCACCGACGTTTCACGGCGCGGCGGAAGGTTCGCTGCCGTCGCGCGCCGACGTGGTGGTGATCGGCGGCGGCTTTACCGGCGTCTCAGCGGCGCTGAGCCTGGCGCGCAGCGGCCTCGACGTAGTGCTGCTGGAGGGCGGCGAGGTGATGAGTCAGGCCTCGGCGCGCAACGGCGGCCACTGCAATACCGGCGTGGCGCAGAACTTCGCCTCGCTGGTGGCGAGCCAGGGCATCGAGAAAGCCACGCGCTTCTACCGCGCCTACGACGACGCGGTGAGCTACGTCGAACAGCTGGTGCGCGACGAACAGATCGACTGCGATTTCCGCCTGTGCGGCAAGCTCAAGCTCGCCAGCAAGGCGTCCCATTTCGCCGGGCTGCGCGAGGCCTGGGAATTAATGCGCCGCACCGTGGACCCCGATATCGAGCTGATCGGCAAAGAGGAGATCCACCGCGAAGTCGGCAGCGACGCCTTTCACGGCGGCCTGCTGCAAAAGCGCGGCGGCCAGATGCATATGGGCAAATTCGGCATCGGGCTGGCGGAAGCGGCGGCGCGCAGCGGGGCGAAAATCTTCCCGCACCACGCGGTGACCGGCTTGTCGCGCCTTGACGGCTACCGCCACCGGGTGCAGACCGCCAGAGGCGAGATCATTGCCGATAAAGTGCTGATGGCCACCGGCTGCTCCAACGTCGGACCGTTTCGCTGGTTCCAGCGCCGCATCGTGCCGGTGGGCAGCTTTATCGTGGTCACGGCGCCGCTGGGCGACGCGCTGATCCGCCAGGTGCTGCCGCAGGATCGCACCTATGTTACCTCGCTCAATCTCGGCAACTACTTCCGCACCACCGCCGACCGTCGGCTGGTGTTCGGCGGTCGCGCGCGCTTCGCGGTCAGCAATCCTACCTCCGATTCGCGCAGCGGCGAAATTTTGCAGGCGACGCTGGCCAGCCTCTTTCCGCCGCTGGCGCAGGCGGGCATCGACTACTGCTGGGGCGGCATGGTGGATATGTCCGCCGATCGGCTGCCGCACGCGGGCGAACATGACGGCGTCTTTTACTCCATGGGCTACAGCGGACACGGCACCCAGATGTCGGTGTGGATGGGCGCGGTGATGGCGGATCTGATCGCCGAAAAAAGCAACCGCAACCCCTGGCAGCGCGACGCCTGGCCTGCGCTGCCCGGTTATCACGGCAAACCGTGGTTTTTGCCGCTGGCCGGACTCTATTACAAAGCCAAAGATCGTTTCTCTTGATGCTTGCATTCCAGGTGAACTTAAACGCTTATTGAGGGTACGCAGATGAGTCAAAATGATAATAACGCGCTGACGCGCATGCTGACCGAAGGCACGCTGTCGCGCCGCGGCCTGATGAAAATGCTCTCCGCCGGCGCGGTGATGAGCAGCGGCATTATCGGTTTTCCGCAGCTGGGCTTCGCCGCCGAAACGCCGGTGAAAGGCGGCAAAATTCGCGCCGCCATGTCCAACGCCTCCGCCACCGATACCCTTGATCCCGCCAAAGCCAACAACAGCGGCGACTATACCCGCCAGTGTATGTTCTACAACGGCCTGACCGAACTGGATAAAGATCTCAAAGCGCTGCCGGCGCTGGCAGCGTCGCTCGACTCCGCCGACGGCGTCACCTGGCAGATCAAGCTGCGCAGCGGCGTGACCTTCCACGACGGCAAGCCGCTGACCGCGAAAGATGTGGTCTACTCGCTTAGCCGACACAAAGACGCGGCGGTCGCCTCGAACGCCTTTAAAATTGCCGAGCAGTTTAAGGCTATCAGCGTCGTTAACGACAACGAAGTGCAGCTGGTGCTGAGCCAGGCGAACTTCGATCTGCCCTATATCCTCGCCGCGCCGCCGTTTTTGATCGTGCAGGACGGCACCAGAGACTTTACTAAGGGCATCGGCACCGGGCCTTACGTCTGCAAGGAGTTTACCCCGGGCGTGCGCTCGGTCGGCACGAAAAACCCTAACTACTTTAAGCCAGGCCTGCCGCATCTCGACGAGGTAGAGCTGCTGGGCGTCACCGACCAGGCGGCGCGCGTCAACGCGCTGATGTCGGGCGACCTGCATATCGTCTCGACCCTGAGCGCCAACGACTGCAAGCGCATTAAGGCGACCAGCGACTTCGGCGTGCTGGAGAGCAAATCGGGCATGTACACCAACCTGATCGTGCGCACCGATATCAAGCCCGGCAGCAACGAAGATTTCGTGCTGGCGCTGAAATATCTGCAGCCGCGCGAGATGCTGGTGAAAACCGTGCTGCAGGGCTACGGCGACGTCAGTAACGATACGCCGGTGCCGCCGTGGCATCCGCTTTACAACGCCGAGCTGAAGCCGCGTCCGCTTGATGTGGAGAAGGCGAAATTCCACATCGAAAAGGCGGGCATGAAGGGCGCAACGGTGGAGATCGTCACCACGCCTAACATCGAAGGCGCGGTAGAAGGCGGCCAGCTGATCCAGCAGGTGGCGCGCAACGCCGGCATCAACATCAAGGTGCGCCGTGTGCCCTATGACGGCTACTGGTCGACGCACTGGACCAAAGATCCGGTGGGCTACGGCTCTATCAACCCGCGTCCCACGCTCGATATGCTCTTCTCGCAGTTCTATCTCTCCGGCGCGCCCAACAACGAGTCGGGCTGGAAGAACGCGCAGTTCGACCAGCTGGTGGTGGCGGCGCGCGGCGAACGGGATCAGGCGAAGCGCAAACAGATGTACGGCGATATGCAGAAGCTGATCTACGACCACTGCGGCACCATTATCCCGACTTTTATCAGCTCCACCGACGGCTACAGCAAAAAGGTGAAGGGCGTCGAAGCCTGGCCATCCGGCATGATGATGGGCTATCGCTTTCACGAATTCGCCTGGCTGTCCGCTTAACCCTCTCGACACTGGAGAACGCCGATGAACCGATACATGCTGTTCCTGATCGCCCGGCGCACCGGCGCCGGCATCCTGACGTTGCTGATCGTCTCGGCGGTGGTGTTCTTTATCACCAGCCTGCTGCCGGGCGACGCGGCGCAGATGATCCTTGGGCAAAACGCCACGCCGGAGACGGTGGCGGCGCTGCGCGCCCAGCTCGGGCTGGATCAGCCGCTGCTGCTGCGCTACTTCAGCTGGCTGGGCGGCATGCTGCAGGGCGACTTCGGCACCTCGTTCGCCAGCCACCTGCCGGTGATGCAGCTGGTGGCGCAGCGCATTCCCGCCACCTTTGAGCTGGCGGCGATCACCACGCTGATCTGCGTGCCGCTGGCGCTGCTGATCGGCATAACGGCAGCGATGACGCGCGGCTCGCTGCTGGATCGCGTGCTGGTGATCGGCACCATGGCGACGGTGGCGGTGCCGGAGTTTCTGGTGGCGACGGTGGCGGTGCTGATCTTCGCCGTGAAGCTGCACTGGGTGTCGGCCATGTCCTTCGGCTCGCCCAATATGGATCTGGTCAGCTATCTGAAAGCCTACGCGCTGCCGGTGCTGACGCTCTGCTGCGTGCTGGTGGCGCAGATGGCGCGCATGACGCGCGCCGCCATTATCAACCAGCTCGACAGCCCCTATCTGGAGATGGCGCTGCTGAAAGGCGTTTCGCCGCTGCGCGCCGTGCTGCGCCACGCCTTGCCTAACGCGGTCGGCCCTATCGCCAACGCCATTTCGCTCAGCCTCTCCTATCTGTTCGGCGGCGTCATCATTATCGAAACCATCTTCAGCTATCCCGGCCTCGCCAGCCAGCTGGTGGATGCGGTCAGCAACCGCGACCTGCCGGTGGTGCAGTTCTGCGTAATGCTGTTCGCCGGCTGCTATCTGCTGCTGCTGCTGCTGGCCGACGTGCTGACCATCGCCTTCAACCCGAAATGGAGAAGCGCATGAATACTTTACTTCCCGTTCGTTTCTTTCAGTCGCTGTCGATCTCCGGGCGGCTCGGCCTGACGGTATCCATCTTCTGGCTGCTGATGGCGCTGTTCGGCAACCAGCTGGCGCCGCACAACGTCGAAGATATCGGCGGCGGCCCGCTGTTCGGCGGCTTTACCGCCGACAACTGGCTCGGCACCGACGCGCTGGGGCGCGATATTCTCAGCCGCATTCTCTACGGCGCGAAGTTCTCTATCGGCCTGGCGCTGGGCGCGGCGATCGGCGCCAGCCTGATCGGCACGCTGCTGGCGCTGCTGGCGGCGGTGACCGGCCGCTGGCTGGAGGAGATCCTCGGCCGCGTCAACGACGCCATGCTGGTGCTGCCGGGCAAGGTGCTGTCGCTGATGATCGTGGCGGTTTTCGGCTCGTCGCTGCCGATGCTGCTGCTTACCGCCATCTTCACCTACTGGCCGGGCGCGTTCCGCATCGCCTTCGCCATGGCGGGCAGCCTGCGCAATATGGACTACGTGCGTGCCTCGCGGCTGCGCGGCGAAAGCCGCTGGTACGTCGCCATTCACGATATTCTGCCCAATATGGTGCATCCGATGCTGGCGGATTTCGGACTGCGCTTCGTCTATATCGTGCTGCTGCTGAGCGGCCTGAGCTTTCTCGGCCTCGGCGTCCAGCCGCCCTATGCCGACTGGGGCACCCTGGTGCGCGAAAACATTCAGGGGCTGTTTGATGGCTCGCCGGCGGTGCTGATGCCTGCGCTGGCCATCGCCAGCCTGACCATCGGCGCCAACCTGTTTATCGATAGCCTGCAACAGATGCGTCCGCTGACGCTGGCGAAGGAGGGCGTATGAACGTGATGCCGCATACCGCAATGCCGGTGATCTCGGTGGAAAAGCTGCGCGTCACGGCGCAGAGCGACAGGGGCGACCCGATCGACCTGGTGTCGGATATCCGTTTTACCGTGCAGAAAGGGGAAGTGCTCGCCCTGATCGGCGAATCGGGATCGGGAAAAACCACCATCGCCATGGCGCTGATGGGCTATGCCCGTCCCGGCTGCCGCATCGCCGAGGGCAATATTCATGTGGCGGGCGTCGACGTCAACAGCCTGAGCCCGCAGCAGCTGCGCGCGTTTCGCGGCAACAAAGTCGCCTATATCGCCCAGAGCGCGGCGGCCTCGTTTAATCCCGGCATGAAGATCATCGATCAGGTGATTGAACCGGTGGTGATCCACGGCACCATGACGCGCAAAGCGGCGAAAGCCAAAGCGGTGGCGCTGTTCCGCGAGCTGGCGCTGCCCAATCCCGACACCATCGGCGACCGCTGGCCGCATCAGGTCTCCGGCGGGCAGCTGCAGCGTCTGATGACCGCGATGGCGCTGATCGGCGATCCCGACGTGGTGATCCTCGACGAGCCGACCACCGCGCTTGACGTCACTACGCAGGTGGAAGTGCTGAAGGCCTTTCGTCGCGTGGTGGCGCAGCGCGGCGTCACCGCCATCTACGTCAGTCACGATCTGGCGGTGGTGGCGCAGATGGCGGACCGCATTCTGGTGTTGCTGCGCGGCCAGATCGCCGAATACGGCACCACCGAACGGCTGATCGGCGCGCCGCAGGCGGACTACACGCGGCTGCTGATGGACGCGGCGCGTCAGCAAGAGCGCCCCAGCCCGTGGCGCGCGGAGAGCGGCGAGCGGCAGCCGCTGCTGGAGGTGCGCGACCTCAGCGCCGGCTACGGCCCGCGCGGCAGCGACGGCCAGCCGAAGATCCGCATCCTCGAAGATATCAATCTCCAGCTGTGGAAAGGGCAGGCGATCGGCATTATCGGCGAGTCAGGCTCGGGTAAAACCACCCTGGCGCACGCCATCGCCGGGCTCAACGCCCCCTGTCACGGTCATATGCTGTTTAACGGCCACTATATCGCCGGCGATATGCACAAGCGGCCTGACAACGAGCTGCGCCGCATTCAGTATGTGTTTCAGATGGCGGACACCGCGCTCAATCCGGCGCACAGCGTCGAGCGCATCCTGTCGCGGCCGCTGGCGCTGTTTCACGGCCTGCGCGGCCAGGCGCTGACTCAGCGCCTGCATCAGCTGCTCGATCTGGTGAAGCTGCCGCGCAGCGTGCTCTGGCGGCGGCCCTGGGCGCTCTCCGGCGGTCAGAAGCAGCGCGTTAATCTGGCGCGCGCGCTGGCGGCGGAGCCGGATCTGATCCTGTGCGACGAAGTGACCTCGGCGCTCGACACCGTGGTCGCGGCGGCGGTGCTGGATCTTATCAGCGAGCTGCGGCGCGAGCTGGGCCTGTCGGTGCTGTTTATCAGCCACGATATGCACGCGGTGCGGGCGGTGTGCGACAACATCGTGGTGATGAAGTCGGGACGCATCGTCACCCAACTGGCGCGGGAAGATTACGACAAGCCCACCAGCGAGCTCTATTTCGAGCGCCTGAAGCGCGCGGTGCCGGAGCTGCGGCAGGGGTGGCTGGATGAGCACGAAGAGATTTTAAAAGCGGAATAGGGCTATCTTGCTTGCCATATTGTTCCCGGGCAGTGCGCGCCATTCTCACGTACTTGAGTACGCTCCGGTGGCTGTGCGCTGGCCGTGAACAATCTGGCTGCGCAGATAACGCTCTGACATGGTAGCTTTTCACTGCAAAAAAAGAGGTATCAACGCTATGCCCGCTCCACTCCGCTATGTACAGGACAGCGTCGACTTCCCCGACGCCGTCGACGTGGTGATTATCGGTGCCGGTATCGCCGGTGCCGCCGCGGCCTGGGAACTGACCAAAAAAGGGCTGACGGTGGCGCTGCTGGAAAAAGGCCTGGTCGGGGCCGAACAGTCGAGCCGCAACTGGGGCTGGTGCCGCCAGCAGAACCGAGACGAGCGCGAGCTGCCGCTGATCATCTACGCGCTCCAGCGCTGGGGCGAACTGGGCGAAGAGACCGGCGAAGAGCTGGGCTTCCGCCGCAGCGGCCTGATCTACGCGACGCGCAGCGAGGCGGATATCGCCGCATGGGAGCGCTGGAACCGCATGGCGAAAAATTATGATGTGCAGAGCGAGATCCTGACGGCGGATCGGGCGAAAGCGATGACGCCCGGCAGCACCACGCGCTGGCTCGGCGGCGTCTCATCGCCGACCGACGGCCATGCCGAACCCCGCCTGGCCGCACCGGGCCTGGCGATTGCCGCCCAGCGGCTCGGCGCGCGGGTGTTCCAGCAGTGCGCGGTACGCGGGCTGGACATTGCCGCCGGTCGCGTCAGCGGCGTCTGGACCGAGCGCGGCCTGATCAAAACCAGCCGCGTGATCTGCGCCGCAGGCGCATGGACCTCAATGTTCTGCCGCCGCCACGGCATCGACCTGCCGCTCGGCAACGTTATCGGCACCGCGTTTCGCACCCAGCCCATCGCGCAGGCGATTGCGATGCCGCTCTATACGCCAGGCTTCGCCTGCCGTCCGCAGCTCGACGGCAGCTATACCGTTTCCGTATCCGGGCGCGGCCGCCTGGAGCCGGGCGCGCAGGGCATCCGCTATGCGCGCCACTTCTATCCTGTTTTTAAGAGCCGCCGTAAAAATCTGCGCCTGAACATGAGACTTAAACCCTTTTTCCACGGCCCGGAAGCGCTCGGCGGCTGGGCCTTCGATCGCGAATCGCCGTTTGAGCGCGCGCGCATTCTCGATCCCGCTGCCGACGCGGCGACCGTGCAGGCGGGGCTGGACGCGATGCGCAACGAATACCCGGCGCTGGCGGGTCTTAAGCTGGCGCAGGCCTGGGGCGGCATGATCGACAGCACGCCCGACGCCATTCCGGTCATCTCCACCGTGGCGCAGCTGCCGGGCCTGGTGCTGTCGGCCGGCTACAGCGCGCACGGCTTCGGCATCGGGCCGGGCGCGGGACGGCTCGCCGCCGATCTCGCCGCCAGCGACGCGCCGATTGTCGACCCTACACCTTATCGCTACAGCCGTCTGGTTGACGGCAGCGCACTTGAAACGCCTGGCATGATGTAAGGAGCAACGCATGACCACTACTTTTCGCGCCATGAAGGCGCACGATATCGAATCCTGCTACGCCATGACGCAGCAGCTGAAGTGGCCGCATCGCCGCGAAGACTGGCAGCAGGCGCTGGCGCTAGGCGAAGGCGTGGTAATTGAAGAGCAGGGCAAGCTGCTCGGCAGCGCCATCCTCTGGCGCTGGGGCGAACGCGCCGCCACCATCGGGCTGGTGATCGTGGATGGCCAGCAGCAGGGGCGCGGGTTGGGCAAGCAGCTGATGCTGACCCTGCTGGAAAAAGTGCCCGACTATAACGTGCGGCTGCACGCCACCGAGATGGGCAAAGGGCTGTATGAAAAGCTCGGCTTTGTGACGACCGGGCTGATTCTCCAGCACCAGACGCGTGCGCTGGAGGCGGTGCCGCCCGTGGCTATCCCGACGGGATTAACGCTGCGCCGCGCGCAGGCGCAGGATGCGTCTTCCCTCACCGCCCTCGACCAGCAGGCGCACGGCATGCTGCGTCCGCAGCTGATCGATCACCTGATTAACCAGCATCAGACGGTGCTGCTGGAAGACGTGCAGGGCGACATCCGCGGTTTCGCCAGCCTGCGCCGCTTCGGCCACGGCTGGGCGATTGGGCCGGTTATCGCGTCGGATTTCCCGACAGCGCAGGCGCTGGTCGCCTCGCTGATGCAGGGCCTGCGCGGCGAATTTGTCCGTATCGACACCGACGCCGCGCTGCCGCTGGCCCCCTGGCTCGCCACGCTCGGCCTGGCGCAGGTAGATAACCCCACCACCATGGTGCGCGGCACGCCCTGGGCGCCGCCAGCGAGCGGCATGCAGGCGTTCGGCCTGATGACCCAGGCGATGGCCTGATGCATATCCTCTATAAATCGGATCCCCAGCGCGGCGCGCTGTGGCAGCAGTGGCTGGCGCAGCACGCGCCCGATATTCAGCTGCATCTCTGGCCCGACATCGGCGACCCGCTGGAGGTGGAGATGCTGATCGCCTGGCAGCCGCCGGAGAGGCTGCTGGAAACCTTTCCTGGCCTGAAAGCGCTGCTGTCGGTAGGCGCGGGCGCGGATCAGTTCGATCTCGCCGCCTTGCCGCCCGACCTGCCGGTGGTGCGCATGATCGAGCCGGGACTGACGCAGGGCATGGTGGAGTACGTGACCTTTGCGGTGCTCGGCATCCATCGCGACATGCCGCGCTACCTGCAACAGCAGCGCGAAGCGCGCTGGCAGGCGCACAGCGTTACGCCCGCCGCCGCGCGACGGGTCGGCGTCATGGGGCTGGGCGAGCTGGGCCAGGCGGCGCTACGCCAGCTGGTCTCGCTCGGTTTCGACTGCGCAGGCTGGAGCCGGACGTCGCGCCAGCTCGACGGCGTGCAGTGCTTTCACGGCGCGGCGCAGCTGGGCGACTTTCTGGCGCGCTGCGACATACTGGTCTGCTTGCTGCCGTTAACGGCGGAGACGCGCGGCCTGCTTAACCGCAATCTGTTTGCGCAGCTGCCGCCCGGCGCGGCGCTGGTGCAGGCGGGACGCGGCGCACAGCTTAATCATGCCGATCTGCTGTCGGCGCTCGACAGCGGCCGACTCGGCGCGGCGGTGATCGACGTCACCGATCCCGAACCGCTGCCGCCGTCGCATCCTTTCTGGCGTCATCCCGCCATCTGGCTGACGCCGCACATCGCCAGCCAGACGCAAAACGAGAGCGCCGTCGCCGCGCTGCTGGAGAACCTGCGTCGCTATCAGCGCGGCGAGCCGATGATCGGCCTTATCGACCGCGCGCGAGGTTACTGATGGACATTGACTCTCTTATCGCGCTGCGACGCGATCTGCACGCCCACCCGGAACTCGGCTATCAGGAGAGGCGCACCAGCGATATCGTGGCGCGCTTTCTGCAGCAGCTCGGACTGGAGGTCTATCGCGATATCGGCCAAACCGGCGTGGTCGGCGTGCTGAAGCGCGGCGACAGTCCGCGCGTTATCGGCCTGCGCGCCGATATGGACGCGCTGCCGATGCAGGATCAGGGCGACGCGCCCTGGAAAAGCAGGACGGAAAACGTCTGTCACGCCTGCGGCCACGACGGCCATACCGTGATGCTGCTCGGCGCGGCGCAGCAGCTGGCCGCAGCCGAGGATCTCGACGGCACCCTCTGCTTTATCTTTCAGCCGGCGGAAGAGGGGCTGGCGGGCGCGAAGGCGATGATCGACGACGGCTTGTTCAGCCGCTTTCCCTGCGAGACGGTCTATGTGCTGCACAACTGGCCGGAGTTGCCGCTCGGCGAGGTGCAGACCCGGCCCGGCGCCATTATGGCGGCGGCGGATCGCTTCGATATTACGGTCAAAGGCGGTGGCGGCCATGCCGCGCAGCCGCATCTGACGCGCGACACGCTGCTGGCGGCCAGCGAGCTGGTGGTGCAGCTCAATACGCTGGTGGCGCGCGCCATCGATCCCTGCGAGGCGGCGCTGCTGAGCGTGACGCGCATACAGGGCGGCTTTTCGCACAATATGATCCCGGCGGAGGCGTCGATCACCGGCACGGTGCGCACCTTTAGCCCGACGGCGCAGGATACGCTTGAAGCGCGGCTGCGCGAGATGGCGCGGCACGTCACCGCCGCGCACGGGCTGCAGGCGGAGGTCAGCTATCTGCGTTACTACCCGGCCACGGTAAATAGCGAGGCGGAGGTGAATCTCGCCTTAGCGGCGCTCAGCGAGGCGGGTTTCAGCGCCGGCGTCGCGCGGCAGCCCGCGCTTACCTCGGAGGATTTCGCCTTTATGCTGCAGGTGAAACCCGGCGCCTATCTCTGGATCGGCTCCGCGCCTTCGCGGCCGCTGCACCACTCCGCCTACGACTTCAACGACGCGCTGATCCCTTACGGCGTACGCGCCTGGACGGCACTCGCCCGACGCGCGCTGCGTTAAGAAATTTCCCTGCTGAAAGGGCACGCATTTTAACAGGATATGCCGCAGCACTACCCATAACGGCAGCATGCGAAACCAGTGGGTTGCGATACTTGAGCCAACCGAACGTTACGTGGATGAGGTATAAAAATGCAGAATGTCATGGCCGAACAACAGACCTATTCAGACAACAGTTTGCTGCTGGACGCGCGCGAGCAGAATGTGCCGCGCGGCGTGGTGACCGCCCATCCGCTGGTGATTGAGCGCGCCAGGGGCAGCGAAGTCTGGGACGTCGAGGGCAACCGCTATCTCGACTTCGTCGGCGGTATCGGCGTGCTCAACGTCGGGCACAACCATCCGGCGGTGGTCAATGCGGTTACGCGTCAGCTGGGCCTTGTCTCGCACGCCTGTTTTCAGGTGGTGGCCTATCCGGGCTATATCGAACTGGCGCAGCGGCTTAATCAGCTGGTCGGCGGCGAAGAAGCCTACAAGAGCGTCTTCTTTACCAGCGGCGCAGAGGCGGTAGAGAACGCGGTTAAAATCGCCCGCGCACACACCAACCGCTCCGGCGTGATCGCTTTCGACGGCGCCTTTCACGGGCGTACGCTGCTGGGCGTGACCCTGACCGGTATGAGCCAGCCCTATAAGCAGAATTTTGGCCCGTTCCCGGCGGATATCTATCGACTGCCGTTTCCTAATCCGCTGCACGGCGTGACGGAAGTGGACTGCCTGAAGGCGCTGGATCAGCTTTTCGCCGTGCAGATCGCGCCGGAGCGCGTGGCGGCGATCATTATCGAACCGGTGCAGGGCGACGGCGGCTTCCTGCCCGCCGGTCCGGCGTTTATGCAGGCGCTGCGCCGCATTACCGAGCAGCACGGCATCGTGCTGATCTGCGATGAAGTGCAGACCGGCTTTGGCCGCACCGGAAAAATGTTCGCCTTCCAGCATCTCAATATCAAACCCGATCTGGTAACGGTGGCCAAAAGCCTCGGCGGCGGCCTGCCGATCTCCGGCGTGGTGGGCAAGGCGGCGATCATGGACGCGCCAACGCCGGGCGGCCTGGGCGGCACCTACGGCGGCAACGCGCTGGGCTGCGCGGCGGCGCTGGCGGTGCTTGATTTGCTCGAGCATGACAACCTGCTGGCGCGGGCGAATGTGCTTGGCGAACAGCTGCTGGCGCGGCTACAGCTGCTGGCGGAGAAGTACGCCTGCATCGGCGACGTGCGCGGCCTCGGCTTTATGCTGGCGGTAGAGATCCTCGACTTCGAGACCGGCAAGCCTGACGCCGCGCTGACGCAGAAGATCCTCGACAGCGCCTGTCAGGAAGGGCTGCTGCTGATCAAATGCGGCGTTCAGCGCAATGTGGTGCGTTTCCTGGCGCCGCTTGTCACCACGGATTCACAGCTGGAGGAGGCGCTGCATATCTTCGATATTGCGCTGGCGCGCGCCACCGGCCGTCTGGGCTGATGCTATCTTCCTCATTGATATTGCTGGAATAATTATAATTTTTCCTGATGGATAACGCGCGCGTTACCGCTGGCGCTGGCGGCGCAAAGCGTGTTATACCATCAGCACGTCCTGCACAATTGGTTAACAATGAGGGGTGGTATGAACGGCTTAATGAAACTTGACCGCATCGATATCAACATTCTGGTGCAACTGCAAAAAGATGGCCGTATCAGCAACGTTAATCTCGCCGATGCCGTGGGACTTTCGCCCAGCCCCTGCCTGCAGCGCGTCAAGCGCCTTGAACAGGCGGGCTTTATCACCGGCTATGAAGCCCATATCAATCTCACTAAAATTACCGATTCGGTCACGGTCTTTACCGAAGTGACGCTCTCCGGCCATCGCCGCGAAGATTTTATGAAGTTCGAGAGCGCGCTGCGCGACGTGGACGAGCTGATGGAGTGTCATCTGATTACCGGCGGCTACGACTATCTGTTGCGTTTTATCACCCGCAGCATCGAGCACTATCAGGAAGTGATAGAAAAGATGCTGGATGCGCAAATCGGCATCGACAAATACTTCAGCTATATCGTGATCAAATCGCCGGTAATGAAGAGCAGCGTGCCGCTGCGCTCGCTGATTACCCGGCAGAATGACGTGCTGGGCGCGCTGTAGCTTTCAACGCGTACTGCGTATCACTTATATACCACTTTGATGCTGTAGCTCAGCTGAGCTACACTCTCTCTACTTTAAGAGAGATGAACGATTATGCCCGCAAATGCATTCGTACGCGCCCGTATAGACGAGACATTAAAAAATGAAGCCGCCGCCGTGCTGGCTGAAATGGGATTAACCGTCTCTGACCTGGTACGCATCACCCTGACTAAGGTCGCCAGGGAAAAGGCGCTGCCTTTTGATATGCGCATTCCCAACGACATTACAGCCAGCAGTATTGAAGCAAGTGAGCAAGGGAAAGGCGTGAAAAAAGCGAAAGATGAAAAGGATCTGTTTGATCAGTTAGGTATTTAACAGGGCAGCGCGACGGGAAGGAAACCTCATGGCTAAGCAAAAGGAAATTGCCTACTCAAGCCAGTTCTACAAAGACGTGAAAAAGATGCAGAAGCGACGCAAAGAGATGAGCAAACTTAAAACGCTTATGTCGCTGCTCATCAACAATCGATTGCCTCTGCCTGCGGCTTATAGAGATCATCCGCTCCAAGGCAACTATAACGGTTACAGAGATGCGCATATTGAACCCGACTGGCTACTGATCTACAAAATCACAAATGAGCTAGTAAGGTTCGAAAGAACCGGCACGCACGCCGACCTGTTTTAACAAAGCGCATTTCTATATTCAGCCCCGCTATGGGGCTTTTTTAAGCCTGCAGCCAGCCTCTTTCAAGCAGCATAAAATTTCTTTTCCGTGCTTTTTTCACCGCATTTGACCGGTTCGCCGCGCCTCTTCAGCCGCGTCGGCTGAGCCTGCGCGCTTACTATAAACCCAAGCCGCGACAAGGAGTTATTTATGACCGCACCCATCATCGCCGACCATATCTGGCAGCGCGACGCCTTTATCCTTTCTACCAAACGAGCGCGGCTAGATATGGACTGGATTCATTTCCAGCTGGCCGAGCGCGCCTACTGGGCGAAAGGGCAGTCGCGCGCCGCCACCGAGCGGGCCATCGCCGCATCGCTGCCGTTCGGGCTCTATCACGTTGACGCGCAGATCGGTTTTGGTCGGCTGATTACCGACTACACCCGTTTCGGCTGGCTATGCGACGTCATTATCGATGAAGCGTGGCGTGGACATGGCCTGGGCAGCTGGCTGGCAAGCTGCGTGCGCGAGCATCCGGAACTGGCCACGGTGCGGCGCTGGATGCTTTCGACAAATGATGCCCATCAGCTCTACCAGCGGCTTGGCTGGCGCGTGGTGCAGTAGCCGCACAAGCTGATGGAGTTCCCTCTCTCCTGACTCTGGAGTGATACAGATGCGTTACCGCGTTGGCGTGGACATTGGCGGATCCTTTACCGATTTCGCCGTGCTGGATCGGCAAACCAACCAGATCCATACCCTTAAAGTGCTGTCGCGGCCCGATGCGCCGGGCAGCGAAATTCTCACCGGACTGGCGCAGTTCGCCGAGCGCGACGGCCTCGATCCCACAGAGATTGGCTACTTTACCCACGGCACCACGGTCGGCATCAACGCAGTTATCCAGCGGCGCGGCGTCCGGCTGGCGTTGTTCGCCACCGCCGGCTTTTGCGACGTGCTGGAGCTGGCGCGGCTGAAAATTCCCCATATCCACGATCTCTTCTCCCGCCGGCCCGCGCCGCTGATTAGTCGCGATCGCGTCTTCGCCATCCACGAGCGCACCGACCGCGACGGCAACGTGCTGCAGCCCGTCGATCGCGGGAGCGTGCTGGCCGCCATCGACGGCGCGCGCGCGGCGGGCTGTCAGGGCATCGTGGTGGCGCTGCTGCACAGCTACCGCAACGGGCACAACGAGGCGGCGGTTAAGGCGATCGTCGAAGAGGTCGCGCCCGACCTGCTGACCTCCTGTTCCGCCGACATCTGGCCGATTATCCGCGAATATGAGCGCACCATCACCGCCGCCATCAACGCCTACGTGCAGCCGATGGTGATCAACTATCTGGAGAAGTTTGAAGGCGCGCTGCGCGCCAGAGGCGTGACCACGCCGCCGCGCATCACCAAATCCAACGGCGGCGTGATGGGCGTCGAGCAGGCGAAGCGCGAATGCGTGCAGATGGTGCTCTCCGGCACCGCCTCGGGCGTGATCGGCGCCAGCTATCTCGCCAGCGCCTGCGGCTTCGACTGCATCCTTAGCCTGGATATCGGCGGCACCAGCGCCGACGTGGCGGTGATCGTTAACGGCGAGGTGGCGCAGGGCAACGGCGAAATCATCGGCGACTTCCCGATCTATATACCCTCGGTGGCGGTGACCTCTGTCGGACAGGGCGGCGGCTCGCTGGCGTGGATCGACGGGCAGGGCGTGATGCAAATGGGGCCGGACAGCGCCGGTTCGCTGCCGGGCCCGGTCTGTTTTCAGCGCGGCGGCACCCAGCCGACTGCTACCGACGCCTTCGCCGCCTGCGGCATGATCGGCCATGGCGATCTCGGCTACCACGCCGTGCAGGTGGATGTCGCCGCCGCGCGCGCCGCCTGGCAGCCGCTGGCCGATCGCCTCGGCGTCTCGGTGGAGCAGACCGCCGAAACCGCTATCGAGCTGGCGATCTCCAGCATGTACGGCGACACCAGCGGCCTGCTGTCGCGCTTCGGCCTTGATCCGCGCGAGTTCTGGTTTCTCGCCTTCGGCGGCGCAGGGCCGATGATGGGCTGCTTTCTGGCGCGCGAACTCAACATGAAAGGCGTTATTGTGCCGCCGACGCCGGGCGTGCTCTCGGCGTTGGGCGGGCTGGTGGCGGATATCCGCAACGACTTTATCCGCACGCTGTACGGCGATCTCAACGCGCAGCTGGCGGATCGGCTCGCCTCCGAAGCGGAGGGCCTGAGCCAGCGGGCGCAGGCCTGGCTGGCGGCCGAGCACGGCAAGGAGATGCCATTCACGCTGCAGTTCAGCGCCGATATGCGCTATCGCGGCCAGTCGTTCGAGATTGACGTGCCGCTGGAGGCGGCGTGGCTGGCGAGTGCCGACGTGGCGGCGCTGCACGCGGCGTTCGACCAGCAGCATCACCAGCTGTTTGGCCACAGCGACGCCGCTGCGCCGGTGCAGCTGATCAACCTGCGGCTGGTTATCGCCTCGCCTACGCCGAAACCGGCGCTGAACCGCCTTCCCACAGCCCGCGAGCCGGTGCAGGTGGCGAAGCAGGTCAAAGCGTGGATAGACGGCGCTTTTCATCAGGTCGATCTGGTGCTGCGCGCGACGCTGCGTCCCGGTCATCGGCTGCGCGGGCCGGTTATCGTGGCGCAGGACGACTGCACCACCTGCGTGCCACCGCGCATGCAGGTCGATGTGGACAGCTTCGGCAATCTGTTAATTACCCCGCTGAGCGAGGAGAAGTGATCGTGGCTATCGACGGACGTAATCTGCAAATACTCGCTAACTACTGCGCGGCGGCGGCTGACGCCATGGCCTTTACCCTGATGCGCACCGCGCACTCCACCTTTGTTAAAGAGACGGAGGACTTCTCCTGCCAGATCGTCAGCCGAGAAGGGCTGGCGTTCGCCTCGCCGCGCAGCTTCGGCGCGCCCTGGTACAGCGGCATCGACTATGCGCCGGTGCTGGCGTTGATCGACAATTACGACGAAGGCGATATCTGCATTACCAACGACGCCTATGCGGGCAACGTCGCCACCCATTCCCCCGATATTCATATCTGGAAGCCGGTCTTTTACGGCGGCGAAATCCTCTGCTTCGTGGTCGGCCATATCCACAACACCGATATCGGCGGCGCGGTGCCCGCCTCGCTGTCGCGCTCGCTGACCGATATCGTGCAGGAGGGCATCCGCATTCCGCCGCTGAAGATTGTCCGCAACGGTGAACTGAACGAGGATGTGGCGCGTATCCTGCGGCTGAACGTGCGCGTGCCGGAACAGAACTGGGGCGACTTCAAAGCGCAAATCGCCTCGGTCAACATCGGCGAACGCAAGATCCACGAGATTGTCGCCCGTTTCGGCGCGGCGGATTTCCTGCAGGGCATTGAGGGGATCCTGGACTACGCCGAGCAGCAGGCGCGCGCCATTATCCGCACCATCCCCGACGGCGAATACTTCTACGCCGATTACGCTGACGAAGATGGCGAAGGCGGCTATCCCTGCCGCGTGGCGATTACGCTGCGAGTGTGCGGCGATCGGCTGGAGCTGGACTATACCGGCAGCGATCCGCAGCTCGCCTCGTCGCTGAACATGCCGACCGGCGGCCGCGAGCGCCATCCGCTGGCGCTGGTAGGCGTGACTTACGTGCTCTCGACGCTGGACCGGCGGCTGCTGCTTAACGCCGGCACGCTGCGCCCGACACGCGCCATTCTGCCGTCGGGCACGGTGATGAACTGCGAAGCGCCCGCCGCGGTCGGCATGCGCTCGCTCACCTGCGCGCTGTCGCAAATCGCCACCGTCGGCGTCTTTTCGCTGGCGCTGCCGGATCGGCTGCCGGCCAACTCGCCGGGCGGCAACTCGATTATGAATATCCGCACGCTGGACGCGCGCAACCGCAGCGTTGTGGCGTCGCTCGGCCCGGTTGGCGGCGGCGCCGGCGGCACGCCGCGTCACGACGGCCCGGACGGCTCCGGCGGGCTCTCCGCCTTTCTAAAAAACACCCCCATCGAGATCAACGAAGCGGAGGTGCCGATCCGCTTTCTGCGCTACGGCCTGGCGCCCGACAGCGCCGGCGCCGGACGCTTTCGCGGCGGGCTGGCAACCGAAATGGCCTTTGAGATCTTTACGCCGGAGACCACCGTCACCGCGCGCAACCGCAACCGTTCGGTGTTCGCCTCGGCGGGCGCGGCGGGTGGGCGCGCGGGCGGGCTTTCTCATTTTCGCACCCTGCGTGACGGCAAGACGCTGGAGCACGGCAACCGCGACGTAATCCACTGCCAGCCGGGCGATGTGGTCGAGGTGCGCGGGCCAGGAGCGGGCGGCTACGGCCTGCCGTCGCAGCGCGACGTTGAGGCGGTGCTCAGCGACGTGCGCTGCGGCTTTCTCAGCGCGGCGGCGGCGCGCGCGCAGTACGGCGTGGCGCTAGCGGACGGCGAGTTAGATGAGGCGGCGACGGCGCAGCTGCGCGCCGCGATGCCGCAGCAGGTCGAGGCGCATTTTCATCACGGTGCGGCACGCCAGGCATTCGAGGCGATCTGGACGCCGCAACGCTACCGTGCGCTCACCGCCTTTCTCGCCGACGCGCCGGTCAGCTGGCGTCATTTTCTGAAAACCCAGGTGTTTCACGCCGTCGAGCAGGCAGGGGAAGCGGCGGATATGGCGCAAATATTCAGCGAGTTACGGCTGCGCTTTCCCGCATTAGCAGGCGAATAAGCCAGATTGTCGACTACCCTTATTCTCTGACACGGATTTTCAAGGAGGCGACAACGATGAGCATGAAAACCAGCGATTTCTTTGTGCAGCGGCTAAAAGCCTGGGGCGTAACCCGTATTTACGGCTATCCCGGCGACGGCATTAACGGTGTGCTCGGTGCCATCCAGCGCGCCAATGAGAAGGGCGACGGCATTGAATTTATTCAGGTGCGGCACGAAGAGATGGCGGCCTTTATGGCGGCTGGTCACGCCAAGTTTACCGGCGAGCTGGGCGTCTGCCTCTCGACCGGCGGGCCGGGGGCGACCCATCTGCTGACCGGCCTCTACGACGCCAAAATGGATCACGCGCCGGTGCTGGCGATCGCCGGCCAGGCGGAGGTCACGGCGCGCGGCGCCAGCTACCAGCAGGAGATGAATCTGGATCGCGTCTTCGCCGACGTCGCCAACTTTGTGCAGGAGGCGGCCGCGCCGGCGCAGGTACGTCATCTGATCGACCGTGGCGTGCGTATCGCCAAAGCGCAAAACGGCGTGGCGGTGGTGATTGTGCCGAAAGATATTCAGGACGAACCCTGGGAAGCGCCGAAGCATCTGCACGGCTTTACCCACTCCGGCCCCGGCTATCAGCGTCCTAAAGTGGTGCCTTACGAGGCCGATCTGCAGCGCGCCGCCGAGGTGCTTAACGCCGGGAAAAAAGTCGCCATTCTCATCGGCGCGGGCGCGCGCGGCGCGGCGGTGGAGGTGGTGCAGACCGCCAACGTGCTGGCGGCGGGCGTCGCCAAGGCGCTGCTCGGCAAAGATGTGCTGCCGGACGACGCCCCCTTCGTCACCGGCTCTATCGGCCTGCTCGGCACCAAACCCTCGTGGGAGCTGATGCAGAACTGCGACACGCTGCTGATGATCGGCAGCGGCTTCCCCTGGACCGAATTCCTGCCGGAAGAGGGCAAGGCGCGCGCGGTGCAGATCGATATCGATCCGGCGATGCTTGGCCTGCGTTACCCCTGCGAAGTGAACCTGCACGGCGACGCGGCGGAAACCCTGCGCGCGCTGCTGCCGCTGCTGGAGCATAAAGAGGACCGCAGCTGGCAGGAGGAGATTGCGGTGCAGGTGCGCGACTGGTGGAAAGTGATGGAAGATCGCGCCCACGCGCCGGCTAACCCGGTTAACCCGCAGCGCGTGGTCTGGGAGATGTCGCCGCAGCTGCCCGACAACGCTATCGTCACCTCCGATTCCGGCTCCTGCGCCAACTGGTTCGCGCGCGACTATCGCGTCAAGCAGGGTCAGCGCGCCACGCTGTCGGGCGGGCTCGCCTGCATGGGCGCGGCGGTGCCTTACGCCATTGCCGCTAAATTCGCCCATCCCGACAAACCGGTGGTAGCGCTGGTTGGCGACGGCGCGATGCAGATGAACAATATGGCGGAGCTGATCACCATTCAGAAATACTGGCAGCAGTGGAGCGATCCGCGCCTTATCGTCTGCGTCTTCAACAATCAGGATCTGAACCAGGTCACCTGGGAGCAGCGCGTTATGGAGGGCAATGCGCGCTTCGAGGCGACGCAGCTGCTGCCGGACGTGCGCTACGCCCAGTTTGCCGAATCGCTTGGCCTGCAGGGCATCTTCGTCGACAACCCGGATGAGCTGGAAGATGCGTGGCGACGCGCGCTGAGCGCCGATCGTCCGGTGGTGCTGGAGGTGAAAACCGATCCGGAAGTGGCGCCGCTGCCGCCGCACATCACCTTTAAACAGGCGAAAGCCTTTATGAGCTCGATGGCGAAGGGCGATCGCGGCGCGGCGCAAATTATCAGCGACACCGCCAGCCAGCTGCTGCATAAAAAGTAACAGGCACGAAGCGTTAAGCGGCCCGGTCGCGGGCCGCTACGCTTACCCACTCTCTTTCCCCAGGCCGTTCGCGTCGGGGTTCAGGCGATTCGCCACCAATCAGTTTGGGAGTCACTCATGGCTACAGATAACAATCCGGTATGGTTTATTTCAGGATGTTCGACAGGTTTTGGTCGCGAACTGGCGCAGCAGACCATTGCGCGCGGCTTCAACGTAGTGGTGACGGCGCGCGACACCGCGAAAGTCGCCGACCTGGTGGAAGGCCACAGCAACGCGCTGGCGGTGGCGCTCGACGTCACCCAGTCGCAGAGCATCGACGGCGCGGTTAAGGCGGCGCTGGAAAAATTCGGCACTATCGACGTGCTGGTGAACAACGCCGGCTACGGCTACCAGAGCTCGGTGGAAGAGGGTGAAGAACAGGCGATCCGCGACCAGTTCGACGCCAACGTTTTTGGCCTGTTCGCCCTGACGCGCGCGGTACTGCCGACCATGCGCCAGCAGCGTCGCGGTCATATCATCAATATTACCTCGGTGGCGGGCTTCATCGGCTTCGCCAGCTCCGGCTACTACTCCGCCAGCAAGCACGCGGTCGAGGGCTGGTCCGATTCGCTGGCGCTGGAGACCGCGCCGCTCGGCATTCACGTCACCTGCGTCGAGCCGGGCCCGTTCCGCACCGACTGGGCTGGCCGCTCGCTGCATCAGACGCCGAGCAGGCTGCCGGAGTACGCGGAAACCGCGGCCGCACGCATGAAGGCGACCTCAGAGTACAGCGGCACGCAGAAGGGCGATCCGGCGCGCGCGGCGCAGGCGATGATCGCCATTACCGAGCGCGATGACCCGCCGCGCCATCTGGTGATGGGCGCCTGGGGCTATGACGCGGTAACGGCGAAGCTGAAAGAGCGTCTGGCGCAGATTGAAGCCTGGAAGCAGACCTCTGTCGAGACCGACTTTCCCGAATAACGTAGCCTGCGCGCTGCTGCGCAGCAGCGCGCGTTTTCGCTAGCGTTTCCACTCCTCCAGCCGCTCAAACGGCACCGCCTTGCTGAACAGATAGCCCTGCAGCTGATTACAGCCGGCGTCGGCCAGCGCGCTCATCTGGCCCGGCGTTTCGACCCCTTCCGCCGTCACTGTCAGTCCCATCGCATGCCCCAGCTTCACCACCGATTCGATAATCGCCACCGAATTCTCCGCCACGCCCAGCGACTGGGTAAAAGAGCGATCAATCTTGATTTTATCCACCGGGAAGGTGCTGAGATAGTTAAGGCTGGAGTAGCCGGTGCCGAAGTCGTCCAGCGCAATGCGGAAACCGGCGTCGCGCAGCGCGATGATAATGGCGCGCGCCTCATGCTCATCCTCTATCAGCACCCCTTCGGTGATCTCCAGCTCGATCCGCTGGGGATCGCCGCCGCTCTCGCGCACGATCTCCACCATGCGCGCGACGAACCCCGTGGCGCGGAACTGCACCGGCGAGACGTTGACCGCCACCATCAAATCGGGAAAGCGCTGTTGCGTCAGGCAGGCTTCGCGCAGCACCCACTCGCCCAGCGGAATAATCAGCCCGGTCTCTTCAGCGATGGCGATAAAATCCCCTGGCGGGATGGCGCCGCGCGTCGGATGATCCCAGCGCAACAGCGCCTCGACGCCCACCATATTCTTGCCACCAATATCCATCAACGGCTGGTACCAGACCGCCAGCCCCTTAAAGTTTTGCAGCGCGGCGCGCAGATCGGCGGCGATGCTCTGTCGCGTGCGGATCGACTCGTCCATCACCCGTTCAAACTGGCGATATTTGCCGCGCCCGCTGCTTTTCGCTTCGTAGAGCGCGATGTCCGCTTTGCGCACCAGCTCCTGACGATCTACCCCGTCTTTCGGCGCCAGCACCAGCCCGATGCTGGCGCCGCTCCACACTTCGCCGCCAAACAGCGGAAAAGGCTGACTGAGCGCCTCGAGAATACGCTGCGCCAGCGCCTCGACCTGCCCGATGTTGTCCACTTCCGGCATCACCACCAGAAATTCGTCGCCGCCGATGCGCCCCACGGTATCGCAGGGGCGCATCAGGCCGGCGAGACGATGGGCTACGGCGATAATCAGCTCGTCGCCGGCGTGATGGCCGTAGGTGTCGTTAATATTTTTAAAGCGGTCGAGATCGATCAGCAGCAGCGCCACGCGCTGCTCGTGGCGCGTCGCCAGCGCCAGCGCCTGGGTCAGCCGATCTTCCACCAGCGCGCGGTTCGGCAGTCCGGTCAGCACGTCATGAAACGCCAGGTGCAGCGCCTGCGCTTCGCTGGCGCCGAGCTTCAGCATCGACTGCGACAGGTTAAGGGAAGAGGTCCAGAGCCGACGAACCATATAGAGGCAGAGCAGCGTCACCACCAGCACGGCGACGCCGGTTGAGGGGCCGATGGCGCGCAGCATCTCCGCGCCAGGCCGCGCCGGCTCCCAGTTGATATAGCCGACGTCGCCGTCTGTCTGCGACGTCAGCATAAAGCGCGCCGGCGCAACCGGCGGCGCGCCAGGGTCGGAGAAGCGTAGTCCCTTGAGCTGGCTGCGCTCCGCCAGCGCGGCGAGGTAGCCATCGTCGAGATACTTCAGACTGACCAGCATGAAGCGAGACGCGGCCTGCGCATCGCGGCGGATGGCGCCGATCCCCAGCGCGGCCACGCGACCGTCGACGCGGGCGAGATCCGCCGTCTCCCGCTGCGGCGCGGCGCGCAGCTGCAGGCTGGCCAAAATCGCCTGCACGCCGGCATCGCGCGTCGGGTCGGCCAGCAGCGCGCCGTCGCGCCACGCCTGCACCGGCCGACGCGCCTCGTCCAGCACCATAATCAGCTGGTGGCCGAACATCTCGTAGAGCCAGCGGCCGACATTATCATCCAGCCAGCGCTGGTCGGGCTGCGCCGCGTCGAGATGCGCCTGCAGCGGCGCCCAACTCGACAGGCTGTGCAGCTGGCGCTGATGTTCCGTCAGGCTCTGCGAAAACGAAGCCTCGATCATTCGCTGCTGCTGCGCCTGAGCTTTCTGGTTGCTGATAGCGGTACTGAGAAAAAGGCCGGTTCCGGCGCCCGCCAGCGTCAGCAGCAGAATCGCCGCCAGCGGCAGCAATACTTCACGAATAAAACTGCCGCGTAGGCCCGCGGAAAGTTTGGCGCTGTTAATCATTTTGATTTTTCACGTAGCAAAGATATGTCAGTTATTAGCCTGGCAGAAATCTTCCAGCCTGCACGCTGACTGGCGCGCAAGGTTGTTATTGATTATGCATCAAAAAACAGGCCCCGTTGCGCAGGTGAAACCGTTCAGCAGCATTAATTAATTGTGCCGCATCTGGCTGCGCCGTCCGGCGCTTCCGGCTGGAATTCATCGTCGCGTCACTGCACGGTCACCCTTCTGTCATCTGCGCAGGTCAAGGTAGTGGCCAACACGCAGCCGGACTTATCGCTGCGCTCCCCACTCAGTCAAGGTTGAGGATCTGTTCAAGATGGAGATATCCAGACATCCGACCACTGTTTACCAGGCCGTCGCCGCACAGCTGGAGCAGGCGCTGCGGGAAAACTACCGCAGCGGCGACTATCTGCCTTCCGAGCAACAGCTGGCCGAGCGCTACGAAGTGAACCGCCACACGCTGCGGCGCGCGGTGGACGAACTGGTCAATAAAGGTCTGCTGCAGCGCCGCCACGGCGTCGGCATCCTGGTGCTGATGCGTCCTTACGACTATCCGCTGCATGCGCAGGCGCGCTTTAGCCAGAACCTGATGGAGCAGGGCAGCCATCCCACCAGCGAACGTCTGCTGGCGGTGGTGCGTCCCGCCAGCGCCGACGTCGCCAGCGCGCTGGGCGTCGTCGAGGGCGACAGCGTGATCCATCTGCGCACCCTGCGCCGGGTTAACGGCGTGCCGGTCTGCGTGATTAATCACTTTCTGCCCGATCTGAGCTGGTGGCCGGCGCTGCAGCGCTTTAGCAGCGGCTCGCTGCACGACTTTCTGCAGCAGCAGGGCGGCCACCAGATGGTGCGCAGCCAGACCCGCATCAGCACGCGTCGCGCTCAGGCCAAAGAGTGCCGCCTGCTGGAAATCGCGCTGCACGCGCCGCTGCTCTGCGTGCGCACCCTGAATAAGACCCGCGACGGCGCGCTGGCGGAGTACTCCGTCAGCCTGACGCGCGGCGACATGATCGAACTGACCCTGGAGCACTGATGGAAAGCTTAACGCAACGACAGCAGTGGCTGTCGGTCCTGGCGCACAGCAGCGCCCCGGCGCTGGCGCAGCACTGGCAGGCGCTGCGCCTCGCGCCGCGCTTCTCGCTGATTCGCCCGGCGGAAATCGGCCTGACGCGCCTGATGGCGCGCATGGGCGCCAGCGGCAAGCGCTTTGTGATGGGCGACGCCACCGTGACGCGCGCCGTGGTGCAGCTCGAGGACGGCACGCTCGGTTACAGCTACGTGCTGGGCCGCGACAAGGCGCACGCCGAGCGCTGCGCCCTGATTGACGCGCTGTTGCAGCAGCCGCAGACCCACGCGCTGCTGACGGAAAAAGTAATAACGCCGCTGGCGGCACTGCGCGAGGAGCAGCGCCAGCTGCGCGCACGGGAAGTCGCCAGCTCGAAAGTAGATTTCTTTACGCTGGTTCGCGGAGATAACTGATGACTTTACTGGCTAGTTTTAACCATCCGGTGGCCGATGCGCAGCGCGCCTTCCGTCGCATTCTGAAAGCGATGAGCGAGCCGGGCGTGATGGTCTCGCTGCCGCTGGCGCAGGGCTGGGGCGCGCTGTCGCCCGCCGCGACCGCGGTGCTGCTGACGCTGGTGGATCAGGAGAGCCCGCTCTGGATCGAGCCGCAGGTCGATAATGAGATCCTGCGTAGCAATTTGCGCTTCCATACCGGCGCGCCGCTGAGCGAGAGCCGCGACGCGCCGTTTGCACTGAGCCATGCCGCCAGCAGCCCGCGCCCGGCGGACTTCGCCGCCGGCGACAACCTCGCGCCGGAAAAGAGCACCACGCTGATTATTGAAGTGCCGTCGCTCAACGGCGGGCTGACGCTGCGTCTTTCCGGGCCAGGCCTGCGCGAGTCGCGCGCTATCGCGCCGCAGCTGCCGGAGAGCGTGCTGGATTACCTGCGCAACCGCCCGCATCCCTTCCCGCAGGGCGTCGATCTAATCTTTACCTGCGGCGAAGCGATGATGGCGCTGCCGCGCACCACCGACGTGGAGGTGTGCTGATGTACGTAGCCGTGAAAGGGGGCGAGAAGGCGATTGCCAACGCCCATCAGCTACAGGCGGATCTGCGGCGCGGCGCGCGCGAGGTGGCAGAGCTGGGCTGCGATCAGGTGGCGCAGCAGCTCGGGCTGGCGGTCGACCGCGTAATGACCGAGGGCGGCATCTACGATCCCGAACTGGCGGCGCTGGCGATCAAACAGGCGAGCGGCGATTTAGTGGAGGCGATCTTCCTGCTGCGCGCCTACCGCACCACGCTGCCGCGCCTGGCCGACAGCGCGCCGCTGGCGACCGGCGAGATGCGCCTCGAGCGCCGCATCTCCGCCGTCTATAAAGATCTGCCTGGCGGCCAGGTGCTGGGGCCGACCTACGACTACAGCCACCGCCTGCTCGACTTTACGCTGCTGGCCAACGGCGAGGCGCCGGCCGCGCCGCGCGGCGACGAGGCGCTGGCAACGCGCTGTCCGCATATGTTCGCCATGATGAGCGATGAAGGACTGGCGGCAAGGGAGATCGACGACGGCAGCAAGCCGGTGGATATCACCCGCGAGCCGATGGGCTTCCCGGCGACGCGCGCGGCGCGCCTGCAGCAGCTGGTGCGCGGCGACGAGGGCTTTTTGCTGGCGCTCGGCTACTCCACCCAGCGCGGCTACGGCCGCACCCATCCCTTCGCCGGGGAGATCCGCACCGGCTACCTCAGCGTCAGCATCTGCCCGGAAGAGCTCGATTTCGAGCTGGAGATCGGCGAAGTGCTGCTGACCGAATGCGAAATGGTCAACGGCTTCACCACGCAGGGCGAAGAGGCGCCGCACTTTACCCGCGGCTACGGCCTGGTGTTCGGCCGCGCCGAGCGCAAGGCGATGGCGATGGCGCTGGTGGATCGCGCGCTGCAAACCCGCGAGCACGACGAGCGCATCACCAGTCCGGCGCAGGACGAAGAGTTCGTGCTGGCGCACGCCGACAACGTCGAGGCCGCCGGCTTCGTCTCCCACTTAAAACTGCCGCACTACGTCGATTTTCAGGCGGAGCTGGAGCTGCTGAAGCGCCTGCGTCAGGATCACCAGGAGCGCAATCATGGCTGAGCTGAGCGGCTATAACCCGGGCTATCTCGATGAGCAGACCAAGCGCGCCATTCGCCGCGCCATCCTGAAAGCGGTGGCGATCCCCGGCTATCAGGTGCCGTTCGCCGGACGCGAGATGCCGATGCCCTACGGCTGGGGCACCGGCGGCATTCAGATCACCGCCAGCGTCATCGGCGACGCCGACGTGCTGAAGGTGATCGACCAGGGCGCGGACGACACCACCAACGCGGTGTCGATCCGCCGCTTCTTCCAGCGCGTCAGCGGCGCGGCGACCACCGAACGCACCACCGATGCCACCCTGATCCAGACGCGCCACCGCATTCCGGAGACGCCGCTGGGGGAGGATCAAATCCTGATTTTCCAGGTGCCGATTCCGGAGCCGCTGCGCTTTATCGAGCCGCGCGAAACCGAGACCCGCACCATGCACGCGCTGGAGGAGTACGGCGTGATGCAGGTGAAGCTCTATGAAGATATCGCGCGCTACGGCCATATCGCCACCACCTACGCCTATCCGGTAAAGGTCAACGATCGCTACGTGATGGATCCGTCGCCGATCCCGAAATTCGACAACCCGAAGATGCATATGATGCCGGCGCTGCAGCTGTTCGGCGCAGGCCGTGAAAAGCGCATCTACGCGCTGCCGCCCTTTACCAGAGTCGAGAGCCTCGACTTCGAGGATCACCCCTTTACCGTGCAGCAGTGGGATGAGCCCTGCGCCCTGTGCGGTTCGCGCCACAGCTATCTCGACGAGGTGGTGATGGATGACCAGGGCACGCGCCTCTTCGTCTGCTCCGACACCGATTTTTGCCACCAGCAGCAGGAACAGCACCATGCACAGTGAACAGCCGCTGCTTGCGGTCAATAACCTGACGCACCTCTATGCGCCGGGCAAAGGCTTCGAAGCGGTGAGCTTCGATCTCTATCCCGGCGAAGTGCTGGGCATCGTCGGCGAATCGGGATCCGGCAAAACCACGCTGCTGCGCAGCCTCTCCGCGCGCCTGACGCCGCAGCAGGGCAACATTCTCTATAACCAGCGCGACCTCTACGCGCTGTCGGAGAGCGACCGCCGCCGCCTGCTGCGCACCGAATGGGGCGTGGTGCATCAGCATCCGCTCGACGGGCTGCGCGCGCAGGTCACGGCGGGCGGCAATATCGGCGAGCGGCTGATGGCGGTGGGCAACCGCCACTATGGCGACATCCGCGCCCAGGCGAGCCGCTGGCTGCAGGAGGTGGAGATCGCCGCCAGCCGCATCGACGATCTGCCCACGACCTTTTCCGGCGGCATGCAGCAGCGCCTGCAGATCGCCCGCAACCTCGTCACCCAGCCGAAGCTGGTGTTTATGGACGAGCCAACCGGCGGCCTGGACGTCTCGGTGCAGGCGCGGCTGCTCGATCTGCTGCGCACCCTGGTGCGCGAGCTGAACCTGGCGGTGATTATCGTCACCCACGATCTTGGCGTGGCGCGCCTGCTGGCGCACCGGCTGCTGGTGATGAAGCAGGGCCGCGTGGTGGAGAGCGGCCTGACCGACCGCGTGCTGGACGATCCGCACCATCCCTACACTCAGCTGCTGGTTTCATCGGTGCTCAACTAATGACGGATAAACGCATGAACATACAACTGCGCGTCGAGAATCTGTGTAAAACCTTCGTGCTGCACAATCAGAGCGGGGTCGAGCTGCCGGTTTTGCAGAACGCCTCGCTTGAGGTGGCGCAGGGCGAAGTGGTGGTGCTGCACGGCCGCTCCGGCAGCGGCAAATCGACGCTGCTGCGCGCGCTCTACGGCAACTACCAGGCCAACAGCGGCCATATCTGGCTGCGTCACGACGGCGAGTGGGTCGATATGGCGCATGCCCCGGCGCGTCAGATGCTGGCGATGCGCCGCGACACCCTCGGCTGGGTCAGCCAGTTCCTGCGCGTGATACCGCGCGTGCCGACGCTGGAGATCGTGATGCAGCCGCTGCTGGAGCGCGGCGTGGAGCGCGCCTTTTGCGAGAAGCGCGCAAAAGAGCTGCTGACGCGGCTCAACGTGCCGCCGCGCCTCTGGTCGCTGGCGCCCTCGACTTTCTCCGGCGGCGAGCAGCAGCGCGTCAATATCGCGCGCGGCTTTATCGCCGACTACCCGGTGCTGCTGCTGGATGAACCGACCGCCTCGCTGGATAAAGCCAACAGCGCGGCGGTGGTGGAGCTGATTGAGCAGGCGCGCGCGCGCGGCGCGGCGATCGTCGGCATTTTTCACGATGAAGGGGTGCGCGAACGGGTGGCGGATCGCCTGCACGTCATGCAGCCGATCAACAGCGGAGCGGAAGCATGATTATCAACAATGTTCGACTGATTCTGGAAAACGAGCTGGTGGCGGGATCGCTGGAGATGCGCGACGGCCTGATCGCCAGCTTCAGCGAAACGCCGAGCCGCCAGCCCGGCGCGCTGGACGGCGAGGGCGGCTATCTGCTGCCGGGCCTGGTGGAGCTGCATACCGACAACCTCGATAAGTTCTTCGCACCCCGGCCAAAGGTAGACTGGCCCGCCCACTCGGCGATGAGCAGCCACGACGCGCTGATGGTGGCCAGCGGCATTACCACGGTGCTGGACGCCATCGGCGTCGGCGACGTGCGCGACGGCGGCCATCGTCTCGACAATCTGAGCAAAATGATCGACGCCATTCGCGACAGCAACCGCAAAGGGCTAAACCGCGTCGAACACCGGCTGCATTTGCGCTGCGAGCTGCCGCACCACGCCACGCTGCCGCTGTTCGAGGCGCTGATGGGCACGCCGGAGCTGTCGCTGGTGTCGCTGATGGATCACTCGCCGGGTCAGCGTCAGTACGCCTCGCTGGAGAAGTACCGTGAATATTACCAGGGCAAATACGCGCTCAACGACCAGGAGATGGATGCGTTCGAGCATGAGCAGCTGACGCTGGCGGCGCAGTGGTCGCAGCCGAATCGCCAGGCGATCGCCGCGCTCTGCCGCACGCGCCACATCGCGATCGCCAGCCACGATGACGCCACCGAGGCGCACGTCGAGGAGTCGCACGGCGTCGGCAGCGCCATCGCCGAGTTTCCCACTACGCTGGCGGCGGCGCGCGCCTCGCGCGCCAGGGGGATGCAGATCCTGATGGGCGCGCCCAATATCGTGCGCGGCGGCTCTCACTCCGGCAACGTCGCCGCCTGGGCGCTGGCGGCGGAGGGACTGCTCGATATTCTCTCCTCCGACTACTATCCGGCGTCGCTGCTCGACGCGGCGTTCCGTCTCGCCGCCGACGAGCGCAACCCGCTGCCGCAGGCGGTGGCGCTGGTGACGCGCAATCCGGCGTGCGCGCTTGGCCTGACGGATCGCGGCGTCATTGCCGAAGGCCGCCGCGCCGATCTGGTGCTGGCGCACACCGACCACGGCCATCCGCATATTCGTCACGTCTGGGCGCAGGGCAGGCAGGTTTACTGATGGCGCGCCTGATCTGGCTTATCGGGCCGTCAGGCTCGGGCAAGGACAGCCTGCTCAACGCGCTGCGTGAAGCGCCGCCGCCGAATCTGCTGATCGCCCATCGCTATATTACGCGCGCGGCCGACGCGGGCGGCGAGAACCATATCGCCCTGACCGAAACGGAGTTCGCGCGCCGCGCGGCGCAGGGGCTGTTCGCCCTGCGCTGGACGGCGCACGGCCTGCACTACGGACTTGGGCTGGAACTCGATCTCTGGCTTGAACGCGGCCACGACGTGCTGGTCAACGGCTCGCGCCACCATCTGCCGCAGGCGCAGGCGCGCTACGGCGCGCGGCTGCTGCCGCTCTGCCTGACGGTGTCGCCGGAGTTGCTGGCGGCGCGTCTGCGCCAGCGCGGGCGGGAGAGCGAGAGCGAGATCGCGCGACGGCTGGATCGCGCCGCGCAGCCGCTGCCGGCGGGTTGCCGCCTGCTGAACAACAACGGCGCGCTGTCGCATACCCTGCTGCAGCTGCGCCAGCTGCTGGAGCCGTTATCATGAAGCTGACATTTCTCGGCACCGGCGGAGTCACCGCCGCGCCGCTTTTCGGCTGCGACTGCGCCGCCTGCCTGAGGGCGCGCGGCGACAGGAAACGGCAACGCGCGCCGTGCAGCGCGTTAATCGAGGCGGGCGGCGAGCGCATCCTGCTCGACGCCGGGCTGCCGCTGCTGGCGGAGCGCTTCGCCCCCGGCGAGCTGTCGCGCATTCTGCTGACGCACTACCACATGGATCACGTGCAGGGGCTGTTCGCGCTGCGCTGGGGCGTGGGCGAGGCGATCCCCGTCTGGGGGCCGCCGGACGAGCGGGGCTGCGACGATCTCTTTAAGCATCCCGGCCTGCTCGATTTCCGCCCGTCGCTGACGCCCTTCGTACCCCATCTTTTCGGCGCGCTGCAGGTGACGCCGCTGCCGCTGCAGCACTCGAAGCTGACGCACGGCTACCTGTTCGACTGGCACGGCGCGCGGCTCGCCTGGCTGTGCGACACCTGCGGTCTGCCGCCCGACACCGAAGATTTTCTCGCCGGCCAGCGCATCGATGAGCTGGTGATCGACTGCAACGATCCGCCGTCTCCGGTCGCGCGCAACCATAACGATCTGACGCGCGCGCTGGCGATCGTCGACCGGCTGGCGCCGCGTCGCGCCTGGCTGATCCATCTGTCGCATCAAATGGATAACTGGTTAGCAAACAACCGGTTGCCCGAGTCAGTTTATGCTGCTGCCGACGGACTGACGCTGTCGCTGAGCGCGGACGACCCTGTCACCGTTTGATCACCTCACTGTCATCAGAGAGTCATCACGCCGGGCCGTAATAGACGTCAACTTATCCCTTGTCAACGCATACGGAGTGAATCATGGCACAGGCACTGTTAAGAACGGTGGTGGATAACAGCAGCGCGCCGCTAAGCCAGACCGGAGAGAAAGTGTTGTCGGTGCAGGGTCTGGGCAAGCGCTGGGGCGAGAACCGCGTGCTGGACAATGTCAGTTTTGATCTGCATGCGGGAGAAATGGTCGCCGTGATCGGCCGCTCGGGCGCAGGCAAATCGACGCTGCTGCATATGCTTAACGGCACTATCGACGCCTCGGAAGGCGCGGTGTACAGCCTGCGCGGCGGCGAGCCGCAGCGCAATCTGCTGGCGCTCAACAGCCGCCAGCTGCGCCAGTGGCGCAGCGAATGCGGCATGATTTTTCAGGACTTTTGTCTGGTGCCGCGCCTCGACGTGCTGACCAACGTGCTGCTGGGCCGTCTTAGCCAGACCTCGACGCTGAAATCCTTTTTTAAACTCTTCTCCGACAGCGACCGCGCCCATGCCATCGAACTGCTGCAGTGGATGAATATGCTGCCGCAGGCGCTGCAGCGCGCCGAGAACCTGTCGGGTGGCCAGATGCAGCGCGTGGCCATCTGCCGCGCCCTGATGCAGAACCCGAAAATCCTGCTGGCAGACGAGCCGGTGGCGTCGCTCGATCCCAAAAATACCAAACGCATCATGGATGTTCTGCGCCAGGTGAGCGAGCAGGGCATCAGCGTGATGGTGAACCTGCATTCGGTTGAGCTGGTGAAAAGCTACTGCACGCGCGTGATCGGCATTCAGCGCGGCAGGGTGCTGTTCGACGGCCATCCGGCGCACCTGACCGACAGCCTGCTGCAGCAGCTGTACGGCGATGAAATTAATCAGCTTCACTAACCTCCACGGCAAGAGAAAAACCTCGAATGAAACTGACTTTATTAGCGTTACTGACCAGCGTAATGACCTTTGGCGTGAACGCAGCGGATGCGCCGAAAGAGCTGAATCTGGGCATTCTCGGCGGCCAGAACGCCACCCAGCAGATTGGCGATAACCAGTGCGTGAAGGACTTTTTTGATAAGGAACTCAAGGTTGATACGAAGCTGCGCAACTCCTCCGACTACGCGGGCGTAATTCAGGGGCTGCTCGGCGGCAAGATCGATATGGTGCTGAGCATGTCGCCCGCTTCTTACGCCTCCGTCTATCTGCAGGATGCCAAAGCCGTGGATATCGTGGGCATTCTGGTGGACGACAAAGATGGCTCGAAAGGCTACCACTCGGTGGTGATCGTGAAAAACGACAGCCCCTATAAAAAACTGGAAGACCTGAAGGGCAAATCGTTCGGCATGGCCGATCCTGACTCGACCTCCGGCTTCCTGATGCCGAACCAGGCCTTTAAGAAGCAGTTCGGCGGCAGCGTCGATGACAAGTACAACGGCTTTTTCTCCAGCGTCACCTTTTCCGGCGGCCACGAGCAGGACATTCTCGGCGTGCTGAACAACCAGTTCGACGGCGCGGTGACCTGGAGCTCGCTGGTGGGCGACTACAACAGCGGCTACAGCTCCGGCGCTTTTGGTCGTCTGATCCGCATGGATCACCCCGATCTGATGAGGCAGATCCGCATTATCTGGCAGTCGCCGCTGATCCCGAACGGCCCGCTGCTGGTGAGCAATAAATTGCCGGCCGATTTCAAACAGAAAGTAGTTGAGACGATTCAGAAGCTGGATAAAGAGCAGCACGCCTGTTTCGTGAAGGCCGTCGGCGGCGCGCAGCATATCGGTCCGGCGTCGGTGGCGGATTATCAGAATATTATCGATATGAAGCGCGACCTGGCGAAAGGACAGCGCGGCTAAGGTCGATACCCGGTGCTGACGCGGGTGACAGGGAGAGATCGCAAAGACGCAAGGACGGCATCCCTGCCGGCTCGGCCCGCGCGGGTACGCATCTCATCCGTGAGATGCGCTCGTAAACGGGCCAACGCGCGGCGTTGTTCAAAAACGCTCCCGGCGTTTTTGTCCATGGCGCGGGACGCTTTGCTCTTCTCCCCCTGTAACCCGCTGAGTAAGCCATTCTGCGGCCTGAGAATCTGCCTGTTGCACGCTCAGTTAATTTCTTTTATTACGCAGGAATCTTCTTTTGACTGACTTTGAACGCTACTACCAACGCATCCGCAGCCAGCAGAAACGCGACACGCTGATCTGGTCGCTGCTGCTGGTGATGCTCTACCTGCTGGCAGGCAAAATGTCAGAGTTCAGCCTGACCACGCTGTGGGCGTCGATGCCGCACTTCTTCGACTACCTGTGGGAAACGCTGCCGGTACTGCATTTTTCCACGCTGTTCGACGGCTTAAAAACGGAAGGATCGCTTGCCTACTGGGGCTACCGCCTTCATTTTCAGCTGCCGCTGATCTGGGAGACGCTGCAGCTGGCGCTCGCCTCCACTATCGTGGCGGTCTGTATCGCTGCGGTGCTGGCCTTTTTCGCCGCCGACAACACCAAAACTCCGGCGAGCCTGCGCTTTGCTATTCGCGCCTTTGTCGCATTTCTTCGCACCATGCCGGAGCTGGCCTGGGCGGTGATGTTCGTGATGGCGTTCGGCATCGGCGCCATTCCCGGCTTTCTCGCGCTGGCGCTGCATACCGTCGGCAGCCTGACCAAGCTCTTTTACGAGGCGATTGAAAGCGCCTCCGACAGGCCGGTGCGCGGCCTGGCCGCCTGCGGCGCCAGCAAACTGCAGCGCATGCGCTTCGCTTTCTGGCCGCAGGTGAAACCGATCTTTCTCTCCTACAGCTTTATGCGTCTGGAGATTAACTTTCGCTCCTCGACCATTCTGGGGCTGGTGGGCGCGGGCGGCATCGGCCAGGAGCTGATGACCAATATCAAACTCGATCGTTACGATCAGGTCAGCATTACGCTGCTGCTGATTATCGTGGTGGTATCGCTGCTGGACACCTGTTCCGGTCGGCTGCGCCGCCGCGTCGTGGAGGGTTCCGCATGATCGCGCTGGCGCCGGACATCGGCAAAATCAGGCAGGAAAACCCTGCGCTGTTCGCGGCGCAGAAGCGCTATCTGCGCCGACTCGCGCTGGCGGCGATCGCCATCCTGCTTTACTACCTGTTCTTCTTTGAATTTTACGGTATCGAGTGGAGCCGCGCCGCAATGGGCGCGCAGCAGCTCGGCCGCTATTTTTTGCGCATGTTCGTCTGGCACGATTTCGTTAACTGGCCGTTCAGCTACTACTTCTCGCAAATCGGCATTACGCTGGCGATCGTTTTCGCCGGCACCCTGACCGCATCGATTATCGCGCTGCCGCTGTCGTTTTTCGCCGCGCGCAACGTGATGCACGGCCGCGCGACGCGGCCGATCGCCTGGGCGGTGCGTCGCCTGCTCGATCTGCTGCGCGGCATTGATATGGCGATATGGGGGCTGATATTCGTCCGTGCCGTCGGCATGGGGCCGCTGGCGGGCGTGCTGGCGATTGTGATGCAGGATGTCGGCCTGCTGGGCAAACTCTACTCGGAAGGACACGAGGCGGTAGAGCGCTCGCCGAGCCGCGGCCTGAGCGCGGTCGGCGCCAACAGCCTGCAAAAACACCGCTTCGGCATCTTTACCCAGTCGTTTCCCCATTTCCTGGCGCTTAGCCTCTATCAGATCGAATCCAATACCCGCTCGGCGGCGGTGCTGGGCTTTGTCGGCGCGGGTGGCGTCGGGCTGGTTTACGCCGAGAATATGCGCCTGTGGAACTGGGACGTGGTGATGTTTTTAACCCTGATCCTCGTGGCGGTGGTGATGATCATGGATGCGCTCTCCAGCCGCCTGCGCAAGCGCTATATCAGCGGGAAGCCGGTGCCACTCTGGCAGCCAGCCGCGCGCGACTGAGCCGTTCGCTGCGCTGCCAGGCGCGCGCCAGCGCCTGCGCCAGCTGCGCGCTCTGCCAGGGTTTCGCCAGCCGTTCGCACAGCGGCAGCGCCACCGGCTGCAGGCGCAGATCCTGACCGCTGATCAGCAGCGTCGCCAGCTGCGGCCACTGCTGCTGCGCCTGGCGGATCACCTCGGCGCCGTTCAGGTCGCCGGGCAGCATCAGATCGCTGATCAGCAGATCGATATCGGGCGTCTGGCGCAGCAGCGCCAGCGCCTCTTCGCCGCTGGCGCACTCCAGCGTCACATAGCCGAGCTGGTGCAGATGCTCGCAGAGCGTCTGACGCACCGCCGGTTCGTCATCCAGCACCAGTACCAGCTTGTCGCGCGGCGTCGGCGGGGCGATCGGCTGCGCCGGCGGCGATGCGACCGCGCTGTCCGGCGCGCGCGGCAGCAGCAGGCGTACGGTAGTGCCCTGACCGGGCGCGGTGTCGATTTCGATCTGGCCGCCTGACTGCCGCACGAAGCCATAGACCATCGACAATCCCAGCCCGCTGCCGCTGCCGGTCTCTTTGGTGGTGAAGAAAGGCTCGAACACCTGTTCCCGCACTTCCGGCGTCATACCGCAGCCCTGGTCGATCACCTCAATCACCACGCGTTCCCCTTGCTCGCGCCGCTGACTGGCGATACGCAGGCGGATCTCGCCGCTTTTCTGCTGCATAGCGTCGCGCGCGTTCACCACCAGATTCATCAGCGCGTTCTCCAGCTGGCTGGCGTCGATCCAGGCGAGCCAGCCGGGCCGCGGCGCTTCGACCATCAGGCGCTGGCCGGGCAGCAGCGAGTGCTGTAGCAGATTTTGCAGCTCCTCCACCAGCTGCGCCACCGACACGGCGCGCGGATGCAGCGCCTGCTTGCGCGAGAAGGCGAGCAGCCGCTGGGTGAGCAGGGCGGCGCGATCCGCCGCCTGACGCGCGCGTTCGATGCGGCTCGCCAGGCTGCCCGGCGCCAGCTGGCCCTGCGTCAGCGCCAGGCTGCCGATGATTACCGCCAGCAGGTTATTGAAGTCGTGCGCGATGCCGCCGGTCAGCTGGCCGACCGCCTTCATCTTCTGGCTGTGCACCAGCGCCTCTTCCAGCGCCTTGCGCGCGGTGCGTTCCAGCACGGTGTTGACGATGCCGCGGCGCGGCACCGGGCTGAAGCGCAGCTCCAGCGTACGCCCGTCCGCCAGCCGCACCTCCTGCGGCTCGCCCGGATGCTGCAGATCCACGCCCACGCGCCCCAGCAGCTGGCGATAGTGCAGGCCGCGATGCAGCGCCTCGCCGGAGAGACCCAGCAGCTGCGGATACTGCGCATTCCACACCACCAGCTGACCCTGGTTGTCGAACAGCGCGAAGCCGTCGCGCATGGCGAGAAAGGTGGATTCAAGCTGGCTGCTCTTCTCCTTCAGCAGGCGCGAGGTGTGCGCCAGCGAGGCGGTATTGCGGGCAAAGACGTTAAAGGCGCGCGCCAGATCGCCCAGTTCGTCGCGCCGCTGCAGGCCCGGCACCGAAACATGCTGTTCTCCCTGCGCCAGCCGCGTCATGGCGTCGGCGATGGCGGTCAGGCTGGAGCCGAGGTTGCGGTAGATATAGATCCCGGCATAGCCGGTGATCGCCAGTGCCAGCAGGGCGAACAGCGCGATAAACAGGATCACCGAGTTGAGTTCGCGATGGGTCTCCGCGCTGCGCATTTCGCTCTGCTGCGCCACCTGCTGCACGCAGGCGGTGATGTCGTCATTGAGCGCCGCCACCAGCGCCTTGATGCGATAGGTTGAATAGGCGATAGCGAGATCGTTCTCCGCCAGGCGATCCGCCAGCGGCCGCAGCGACTGCTGGGTGGCGATCAGCCGCGCGATTTTCTCATCCAGCACCGCATCGCCGGAATCGGGCCGCCACGCCGTCATCACCTGCTGCAGCTGGTCGACGACCGCGACAGGCGACGGCGTGCGGATCGCCGCCGCGAGCAGCCGCTCGGTCTGCTGACGCAGCTCCGCCGCCGGGCCGCGTCGCGCGACGAGCTGGTTGATATGATCCAGCAGCAGCTGCGACTGCCACAGACCACTGAGCAGGGCGTTGCGCTGCAGATGGCGCTGATGGCCGTTGATCAGCAGCTGAGTAATGGTCTGCTCCAGCATCAGGCTGCGCGCGCGGATGCGCGCTACCCGCGCCGTCTGACGCGCCGCGAGCGGCGCCGAGGCGAGCAGCGTCAGCGACTGCTGCAACGCCTGCTGGTTCTGCTGCAGCCGCTGCGATTCGCTCTGATACTCCAGCGCTCCCACCACCTGCGACAGGCGCACCGCTGCCGTGGCGACGCTGGCGGTATCGCGCGCCAGCGCCAGGCTGGCGCTCATATCGCTCAGGGTTTGCGCCTGCGCCAGCTCCTGGATGCGTCCGGCATGGCGAAAGCCGAGTATCGCCACCGCGCTCACCATCAGCGTGACGCACACCACCAGCAGATTAAACAGCAGCAGGCGGCCGCGCGCGCCCGCCTGCCAGGGATGTTGATGTCGCATACCGCGCCTCCGCGCCCGCCGTGACTGAGGCGAGTATAGGGCGCGGCTCAGGCGCATTTATGACAAATATGAACGGCTGCTGACATTTTCCATTTATCTGGCGCTGCTTTACTCAGCCCTCATCACCGTTATCTGGAGCGGTCCATGACAGCCACACCGATACTGCAAATGCGCGACATCACGCGGCGCTTCGGCCAGTTTTATGCGCTAAAGGGAGTCGATCTCACGGTGTATGCCGGCGAAATCCACGCGCTGATGGGCGAGAACGGCGCGGGCAAGAGCACCCTGATGAAGATCCTCGCCGGCGCCTACAGCGCCACCAGCGGCGAAATCCTGATCGACGGGCGTCCCTATGCGATCCGGGGACCGAAAGAGGCGCTGGCGGCGGGCATTACGCTGATCTATCAGGAGATCAACCTGGCGCCCAACCTGACGGTAGCGGAGAACATCTTTCTCGGCAGCGAAATGACGCGCGGCGGGCTGATTCGGCGTCGCCAGATGGCCGAAGAGGCGCAGCAGGTGATCGATCGCCTCGGCGCGCAGTTTAGCGCCACCGACCGCGTCAGCCGCCTCAGCATCGCCGAACAGCAGCAGGTCGAGATCGCGCGCGCGCTGCACCGCAACAGCCGCATTCTGGTAATGGACGAACCCACCGCCGCGCTAAGCAACCGCGAAACCGAGCAGCTCTTCGCGTTAATAAAGCGCCTGCGCGCCGAAGGCATGGCGATTATCTATATCAGCCACCGCATGGCGGAAGTCTATGAACTCTCCGATCGCGTCAGCGTGCTGCGCGACGGGCAGTATGTCGGCAGCCTGACTCATGACACCCTGAACGCCAGCGAGCTAGTGCGCATGATGGTCGGCCGTCCGCTGAGCGATCTCTTTAACAAGGATCGCACTATCCCGTTCGGCGACATTCGTCTGGCGGTCAATCACCTGACTGACGGCGGCAAGGTGCGGCCGAGCAGCCTGGCGGTGCGCGCCGGGGAAATCGTCGGGCTGGCCGGACTGGTGGGCGCAGGGCGCAGCGAGCTGGCGCAGCTGATTTTTGGCGTGCATAAACCCAGCGGCGGCGAGATCTGGATCGACGGTCAGCAGGTCGCTATCCACTCGCCGCGCGACGCCATTGCGCGCGGCATCGGATTTCTTACCGAAAACCGCAAAGAGCAGGGGCTGTTTCTGGAGATGGCGGCGCAGGAGAACATTGTGATGGCGACGCTGGAGCGCGACGCCAGCTACGGGCTGCTTAACCGGCGCAAAGGCAGGCAGATCGCCGGCGATGCCATCGCCACACTCAACATTCGCGTGCCGCATGCGCAGGTGCGGGCGGGCGGCCTCTCCGGCGGCAACCAGCAGAAGCTATTGATTTCGCGCTGGGTATCCATTGGGCCGCGCATCCTGATTCTGGATGAGCCGACGCGCGGCGTCGACGTCGGCGCCAAAAGCGAGATCTACCGCATGATGAATCAGATGGCGCAGCAGGGCGTGGCGATCCTGATGATCTCCAGCGAGCTGCCTGAGGTGGTCGGCATGAGCGATCGGGTGTACGTGATGCGCGAGGGCGCTATCGCCGGGGAGCTGGGTAAAGATCAGATCAGCCAGGAAAACATTATGACGCTGGCCACCGGGGCGCATAGCGCCTCGCCGCAGGAAATATAAGGAGAAGAGATCGATGACAGAGACCACGCGGGCGAAACCGCCCACCGTTAAGCGGGCGCTGATAGGCGACATGCTGCAAACCGTCGGCATTTTGCCGATCCTGGTGCTGATTGTGGTGGTATTCGGCTTTGTCGCGCCGAACTTCTTCACCGAGGGCAATCTGCTTAATATTACCCGCCAGGCCTCGATTAATATCGTGCTGGCGGCCGGTATGACCTTTGTCATCCTGACCGGCGGCATCGACCTCTCGGTGGGCTCGATGCTCGGCACCACGGCGGTGGTGGCGATGGTCGCCTCGCTCGATCCGATGCTCGCCGGCATGACCATCCCCATGGCGCTCGGCGCAGGCCTGGTGATGGGGCTGTTCAACGGCATTCTGGTCGCCTGGGCCGGGCTGCCGCCCTTTATCGTCACCCTCGGCACCTATACGGCGCTGCGCGGCGCCGCCTATCTGCTGGCCAACGGCACCACGGTGATTAACTCCGATATCAGCTTCGAGTGGATAGGCAACGGCTATCTCGGCCCGGTGCCCTGGCTGATCGTGATCGCCTTCGCCGTGATCGCCGTCTGTTGGTTTATCCTGCGCCGCACCACGCTGGGCGTTCATATCTACGCGGTAGGCGGCAATATGCAGGCGGCGCGGCTGACCGGCATTAAGGTCGGCGCGGTGCTGGTGTTCGTCTACGCCATGAGCGGGCTGCTTTCCGGATTAGGCGGGCTGATGTCGGCGTCGCGCCTCTATAGCGCCAACGGCAATCTCGGCGTCGGCTATGAACTGGACGCCATCGCCGCAGTGATATTAGGCGGCACCAGCTTCGTCGGCGGCATCGGCACCATTACCGGCACGCTGATCGGCGCGCTGATTATCGCCACGCTCAATAACGGCATGACGCTAATGGGAGTCTCCTATTTCTGGCAGCTGGTGATCAAAGGCGCGGTGATCATTATTGCGGTGCTGATCGATAAATATCGCACCCGGCACCACGTCTCCTGAGCGCGGCGCCCCTTTTTTACCCTACGCCATTCAGCCGTTGGCGATTCTAATAACAGCAGGAGAAGCTCTATGCGTTTTAATCCGATCGTAACCGGGCTGCTGGCGGCAACGCTGTTCAGCGGCGCCTTCGCCCAGGCGAAAGATCTCAAATCCATCGGCGTCACCGTCGGCGATCTCGCCAACCCGTTTTTCGTGCAAATTACCAAAGGCGCGGAGATGAAAGCGCGCGAGCTGGCGGGGGACAAAGTCAACGTGACGCTGGTCTCCAGCGGCTACGATCTGGGCCAGCAGGTGGCGCAGATTGATAACTTTATCGCGGCGAAAGTCGACATGATTATCCTGAACGCCGCCGATTCCAAAGGTATTGCGCCAGCGGTGAAACGCGCCCGCGACGCCGGGATCGTGGTGGTGGCGGTCGACGTAGCGGCCGACGGCGCCAACGCCACCATTACCTCGGACAACACCCAGGCGGGCGAGATGGCCTGTAAATACATCTCCGATCGCCTGAAGGAGAAGGGCAATGTGCTGATCATCAACGGCCCGCCGGTTTCCGCCGTGCAGAACCGCGTCGAGGGCTGCATGACCGAGCTGAAACGCCATCCCGAGATCAAGCTGCTCTCCTGGAACCAGAACGCCAAAGGCAGCCGTGAAGGTGGGCTGGAAGTGATGACCGGCCTGCTGTCGGCCAATCCGAAAGTGGACGCGGTGTTCGCCATTAACGATCCGACCGCCATCGGCGCCGATCTGGCGGCGAAACAGGCGCAGCGCAACGAGTTCTTTATTGTCGGCGTCGATGGATCGCCCGACGGCGAAGAGGCGCTGAAGCGCAAGAATTCGCTCTTCGTCGCCACCCCTGCGCAGGATCCGCAGGTGATGGCGGCGAAAGCGGTCGAGATCGGCTATGACATTCTGCAGGGCAAACCGGCGCCGGATAAGCCGGTGTTGATCCCGGTTTCCCTGATTGATCGCAACAACGTCGGCAGCTACAAGGGCTGGACGGTGAAATAGCCGCGTTCCCGGCTGTTCGCCCTCAGGCGCTCAGCCGGACCGCTTCCGGACGTGCCACATCGGCGGAAAAGACATAGCCGAGGCCGCGAATGGTGCGGATCAGGCTGGGCTGATGCGGATTGGTTTCAATTTTGCGCCGCAGCCGCATAATCAGCACGTCGATGGTGCGGTCGAAAACGTCGAGGCTTTCGCCGTGGGTCAGCTCCAGCAGCTGATCGCGCGTCAGCACCTTGCGCGCATGGCGCACCAGCGCGCGCAGCAGCGCATATTCGCCCTGCGTCAGCGGCACCGATTCGTGCTGCGGATTAAGCAGCTGACAGCGCGCTTCATCCAGCTGCCAGCCGTTAAAGCGCCAGCCGCTCTCCGCCGCCGCCGGCTGCATAAGCCGACCGCCGCGCCGCAGCGCCGCGCGCGCTCTCGCCACCACCACGCGCGGATTAAAAGGCTTGGCGATATAGTCATCCGCGCCCATCTCCAGTCCGACCACCATTTCCGCTTCGGAGCCCATGCCGGTCAGCATGATCACCAGCAGGTCCGGGCGCTGACGCTGGAGCTGTTGCAGCACCAGCAGGCCGTTGGTATCGGGCAGCATCATATCCAGCATCACCAGCGCGATGTCGCCGTGCTGCGCCAGCAGCGCCGGCGCGTCGCGGCCGTAGTGGCAGCAGTAAACGCTAAACTGTTGTTCATCCAGCACATCCTGCAGCAGTTCGCAGACGGCTTTATCATCATCGACAACCAGAATGGCGGGCTTCATGCAGCGCGACCTCGGGGTTAAAAAAAGGTTAACAAGAGTGTACATGGCGCGTTTTACGCCGCATCGACAAGCGATGGAAACGTGAGCGATATCGCCATCGGCTTTACTGAAGCGTGCGTTGGCGCAGAATTTTCCGGCGTCGCAGGGGAGGCGATGAAAACGATTGCGCGGTAGCGGGGCAATGCACCATAATCGCGCCTTCTTTTGGTTCAGATTTCTCTTAGAAAATGCCAGGCCTGACAAGGTAAACGATTGCGTTTGCGGCTGGCATAGCGATTGCTATGACTTCAGGCCTTATGGAGATTCAGGGCGTGACGACAGCGGCCGTCAGCATGCAGCGGCGCGTCGTGCGGTACCACAATAATCAGCATGTAACCCACACTGGCAAGTGAGAACGCGCATTCGTGCCGTCTCCGCTCTTGAGAGATGATGATGTTAGAAAAATTGTTCAAGCTAAAAGCGCATAACACGACGGTCCGCACCGAAGTGATCGCCGGGATCACCACCTTCCTGGCGATGGCCTATATCCTGTTTGTTAACCCAAGCATTCTGGGCGCTACGGGGATGGACAAAGGCGCGGTTTTCGTCGCCACCTGTCTGGCGGCGGCGATCGGATCGGTCCTGATGGGGCTGATCGCCAACTACCCGATCGCGCTGGCGCCGGGCATGGGGCTGAACGCCTTCTTCACCTATACCGTCGTGCTGCATATGGGTTACACCTGGCAGATCGCGCTGGGCGCGGTGTTTTTGTCGGCGGTCATCTTCTTTGCGCTGTCGATTTTCAAAATCCGCGAGTGGATTATCGCCAGCATTCCGCTGCCGCTGCGCGCCGGCATTGCGGCGGGCATTGGGCTGTTCCTGGCGCTAATCGCGCTGGAAGGCGCAGGCATCGTGGTGGATAACCCGGCGACGCTGGTCGGGCTGGGCGATCTGACCAAACCCGGCCCGCTGCTGGCGCTGCTGGGCTTTGTGGTGATTGTGGTGCTGGAAGCGCGTCGCGTCACCGGCGCGGTGCTGATCGGCATTCTGCTGATTACCTTTATCTCTATGGGCATTGGCCTGTCGCCATTTGCCGGCGTTTTCTCCGCGCCGCCGTCGATCGCGCCCACCTTTATGCAGCTCGATATCGCCGGCGCCTTTAACGTCGGCCTGGTCAGCGTGATTTTCGCCTTCCTGTTTGTCGACGTCTTCGACAACACCGGCACGCTGCTGGGGGTGACCAAACGCGCCGGACTGGCGGACGAACAGGGCAATATCCCGAAAATGGGGCGCGCGCTGGTGGCCGATAGCGCCGCGGCGCTGTTTGGGGCGCTGCTCGGCACCTCGACCACCACCAGCTATGTGGAATCCGCAGCGGGCGTGAGCGCGGGCGGACGCACCGGCTTAACGGCGGTCGTGGTCGCTATTCTGTTCCTGCTGGCGCTGTTCTTCTCGCCGCTGGCGGGCAGCGTGCCGGTCTACGCTACCGCGCCGGCGCTGCTGTTTGTCGCGGTGCTGATGGCCTCCGGCCTGGCGGAGATCGACTGGAAAGACATCACCACCGCGGCGCCGGTCACCGTTACCGCGCTGACCATGCCGCTGACTTACTCTATCGCTAACGGCATCGCCTTCGGCTTTATCACCTGGACGGTGGTGAAGCTGCTGAGCGGCCGCACGAAAGAGGTCAACGCGGCGCTGGTGATCCTCTCTTTACTGTTCGTGATCAAGCTGGGCTGGCTCAGCGCCTGATAGCGATCGCCGCGCTGATGCAGACTGTGCGGCTTATTCACCCTCTGCGCGGAAGACAAATGTTCTCTTCCGCGCTTTTTTTTGTCTTTCCAACCGGTTTGCGTACTGGCTTCCAGTGTGCGTCGAAAAACCTGTTACCGCCGCCTGTCTGCAGATAGGCTGCCACTCTTGAAACCACTCTGCTCTGCTACCCCATGGCTAATTTTCAACGAATTAGCGGAACGTGGAATGTTATGTAAACGGAAATTTGGTTAAATTGCCAGCAGCAAGGGCAGGCGTTAGCGACAGAATGAACAACGTCGTAAGGAGAAGGAACCTCATAGAGCACTCATTAAACCCTGAGCCGCGCTATTTGCCTCCGCTTTTACTCCCTCTTCGTCAGCCAGGAGGAAACAAGATGGAACGACTGACTAAACGTGTTGATCGGCTAGAACAGGATACGCATCAGATTAAAACCGACCTGGCTGTGCTGACCGAACGCTCGCAAAATTTTGCCACTAAGGCGGATGTGGAAGGGTTGCGCACGGACCAGTTCAAACTGCGCTGCGAAATGCTTGAGGGATTTGCGCGGCTTGAAACGCAGACTGCCGCGCAGTTCGCCCGGCATGACAAGAGCTTTGCCCGAATTGAGAAGCAGACCGCCGAACAATTTGCCCGAATTGAGAAGCAGACCGCTGAACAGTTTGCCCGGCATGACACGAGCTTTGCCCGAATTGAGAAGCAGACCGCCGAGCAGTTTGCCCGGATTGAGAAGCAGACCGCCGAACAGTTTGCCCGGATTGAGAAGCAGACCGCCGAACAGTTTGCCCGGTCTGAGAAGCAGACTGCTGAACAGTTTGCTCGTATTGACACGAAGTTTGCCCGTATAGATGAATGGACTAAGCGTGCAGACGAGAACTTTGTCTCTATTGACGAGAAGTTTAAACGCATTGATGAAAGATTTGACCGTCTCAACGATCGCATGACCTGGACGCTGCTGGTGCCAGCGGTGTTAGCCGTGCTTGGCTGGCTGGCGAGAGAGTTCTGGCTGAAAATGTAGCAAAGCGGGCGTTGTTGCCTATTGTCTATATTTTGCTAAGGCAGAGCACGAGAGGCGTGTCTCGTGCTCTGCTCAGTTAACGGAACGGCGGCTCGTTAAAGGTACGCAGTTTGCGTGAATGCAGCTTATCCCCTTCGGCGCGCAGCAGCTCTACCGCGCAAATACCGATCTGCAAATGTTCTGAAATCGCCCCTTCATAAAAACGGTTCGCCTGGCCCGGCAGCTTGATTTCGCCGTGCAGCGGCTTGTCCGAAACGCAGAGCAGCGTGCCGTAAGGGACGCGGAACCGATAGCCCTGCGCCGCGATAGTGGCGCTCTCCATATCCACCGCCACCGCGCGGCTCAGGTTAAAGCGCAGCGCTGAGGCGGAGTAGCGCAGCTCCCAGTTGCGATCGTCCGTGGTCACCACGGTGCCGGTGCGCAGTCGCTGTTTGACCTCTTCGCCTGGCATATTGCTCACCGCTTTAGTGGCGTCATAGAGCGCGCGCTGCACCTCCGCGATGCTCGGTACCGGAATGTCGGGCGGCAGCACGCTGTCGAGCACGTGGTCGTCGCGCAGATAGGCGTGCGCCAGCACGTAGTCGCCGATGCGCTGGCTTTCGCGCAGGCCGCCGCAGTGGCCGATCATCAGCCACGCGTGCGGCCGCATCACCGCCAGGTGATCGCAGATGGTTTTGGCATTGGACGGACCGACGCCGATATTCACCAGCGTGATGCCGCGTCGGCCAGGCGAGGTAAGATGCCAGGCCGGCATCTGATGCTTTTTCCACGCCAGATCCAGCATCGCCGCGTCGCTCTCCGCCGTATCGGCGGTAATCACCGCGCCGCCCGCGCAGGCCAGGCTGTCATAGTCGCTGGCGGGATCGCGCACCTGCTCAGTCGCCCAGCGGACGAACTCATCCACATAGCGCGTGTAGTTGGTGAACAGCACAAACGGCTGGAAATGCTCTACCGAGGTGCCGGTGTAGTGGCGCAGACGCGCCAGAGAGAAGTCGGTGCGCAGCGCATCGAAGTGCGACAGGGGGAAAATCGCGTCCGGGTTGAACAGGCCGTCGGCGGTTTCATCGCCGATCTGCGACAGCTCGGTGGTGGGAAAATAGCGCGCGATACTGGCGCTCATGGTGCGGTCCAGCGACAGATCGGAACCGTCAATCACGTAAGGGTAGGGGATCTCCTGGCTGGACGGGCCGACCTGAATCTCCACCTCATACTCTTTTTCCAGCATCGCCAGCTGTTCGCTGAGGTAGTGGCGCAGCAGCGCCGGACGCGTGATGGTGGTGCTGTAGCTGCCGGTATGGGTAAAACGTCCCCAGGCGCGCGTGCGGTTTTGCTGCGGGCCTTCGCCGCGCCAGGTAATGCGCAGTTCAGGGTAGACAAACAGCCCCTGGCGACGCGCCTCCGCCTCGGGCAGCGTGCCCTGTTCGGTATAGGTTTTTATCGCCGCGCGCAGCGCGTTCACCGCGTCGTCGTACAGACGCTCCAGTTCATCCAGCGCCTGCTGGCGGGTAAGGCCGTTCCGTTGTGTAGGCATAAACTCTCCTGATATGTAGCGAACTTTCCCCACAGCTTAGCGGGTTTGCCGCCGCCGCAAAGCAAGAATCTGTGATCGACCGCATTATGCACCAACAGGGTGCTGGCGTGTTGCCAATCCCCGCCTACGTTTAAATGAATCAGAAGGTGACGTCGTGCGCTGTCGCTGGCGTTGCCACCTTCCTTTAGCGAAATCTCGCGGCCCGTTGCGTTCTGGCGAGATTCTTGCTTGCGATTGATAGCGGCCTCTGTCGCCGCGCATAGCATGTCCGAACCGAATAAAAACATTCACCGCTCCTGCGCCGTGGTCTGGCGAACGCAAACTCACTGTGTCGAGGATAGACAGCATGTCTCAGAAACTGATCAAGTTGTCGTTAAACGTCGTAATTGCAGGCTGTATCGGTGCGGCGCTCAGCGCGCAGGCCGATATTAAAATCGGCGTCGCCGGGCCGTTCTCCGGCCCTAACGCCACCTATGGCGCGCAGTACTGGAAAGGGGCGACACAGGCAGCGGAGGATATCAACGCGGCGGGCGGCATTAACGGCGAGAAAATCGTGCTGGTGCAGGGCGACGACGCCTGCGAACCTAAACAGGCGGTCGCGGTGGCGAACCGGCTGGTCGATCAGGATAAGGTGATGGCGGTCGTCGGCCATTTCTGCTCCTCCAGCACCATGCCCGCCTCGGAGGTTTACGATGACGCCGGCGTGCTGTCGATTACGCCTGGCTCCACTAACCCGCAGATCACCGAGCGCGGCATGAAAACCCTGTTTCGCATGTGCGGACGCGACGACCAGCAGGGCGCCATCGCCGCCAACTTTATGCTCGACAAGCTGAAAGCGAAGAAGGTCGCGGTTATCCCCGATAAAGATACCTATGGCCAGGGGCTGGCCGACGCCACCAAAGCGGCGCTGGAGAAGCGCGGCGTCAAAGAGGTGATGTATGAGGGCCTGTCGCGCGGCGAGAAAGATTTTAACGCGCTGGTGACCAAAATCGCCCAGGCGAATCCCGACGTGGTCTATTTCGGCGGTTGTCATCCCGAGGCGGGTCCGCTGGTGCGCCAGATGCGTGAGCAGGGCGTAAAAGCGAACTTTTTCTCCGGCGACTGTATCGTAACGCAGGAGCTGGTTACCGCCGCGGGCGGGCCGCAGTACACCAGCGGCATCTATATGACCTTCGGCAACGATCCGCGTCAGATCGCCGACGGCAAAGCGGTGATCGATAAATTCCGCAAGGGCGGCTTCGAGCCGGAAGGCTATACCCTTTACGCCTACGCCTCTATCCAGGCGCTGGCGGCCGCCTACAAAGGCGCGGGCAAAGATAACGAGAAAGCCAGCGAATGGCTGAAATCTCACGACGTGCCGACCGTGATGGGTAAAAAAGCCTGGGACGGAAAAGGCGATCTGAAAGTCTCCGATTACGTCGTTTATCAGTGGGACGACAAAGGCAAGTATCACCAGCTGTAAGCCTGAGCCCGCCCTGCGCAGCGCAGGGCGTTTCCTGTCCGGACCGCCCGGTTGCGCGGTCCGCTTTGCGCAGAGACTTCGTTATGGACGCCTTTTTACTTCAGCAACTGATCAACGGGCTGACGCTGGGCGCGGTATATGGCCTTATTGCGATCGGCTACACCATGGTGTACGGCATCATCGGTATGATTAACTTCGCGCACGGCGAGGTCTATATGATCTCCGCCTATCTCTGCGCTATCGGTCTGGCGCTGCTCTCCTTCTTCGGCGTGCACTCTTTCCCGCTGCTGATTTTCGGCACGCTGCTCTTCACCGTGGTGGTGACGGCGGTCTACGGCTGGACCATCGAGCGTATCGCCTACCGGCCGCTGCGCCACTCGACGCGGCTGGCGCCGCTGATCTCCGCCATCGGCATGTCGCTGATCCTGCAGAACTATGTTCAGCTGAGTCAGGGACCGAATCAGCAGGGTGTGCCGACGCTGCTGACTGGCGTGCTGCGCGTCGAGTTCGACGGCGGGCTGGTGCAGATCACCTGGACCAAGCTCTTTATTCTCGCCGCCGCCTTTTGCGGCATGGCGCTGCTCACCTGGATTATTCAGTACACGCGCCTCGGCCGGATTTGTCGCGCGGTGCAGCAGGATCGGCGTATGGCGGCCATTCTCGGCATCAATACCGACCGCGTGATTTCGCTGGTCTTCGTTATCGGCGCGGCGATGGCCGGGCTGGCGGGCGTGCTGGTGACGATGAACTACGGCACCTTCGATTTTTACGCCGGGTTTATCATCGGCATCAAGGCGTTCACCGCGGCGGTGCTGGGCGGCATCGGGTCGCTGCCCGGCGCGATGCTCGGCGGGCTGCTGCTCGGCGTGGCGGAGGCGCAGTTCGCCGGGCTGGTGAACTCGGACTACAAAGATGTCTTCTCTTTCGCGCTGCTGGTGGTGATCCTGATCTTCCGCCCGCAGGGGCTGCTTGGCCGTCCGCTGGTAGCGAAAGTATGAGGGCGCGATGATGAGTCGATCTATCAATGTGTCTCAGGCGCTGCGCGAAACCCTGCTGGCCGGGCTGATTGCGGTGGTGGTGTTTGGACCGATCGTCGGCGTGGTGCTGAAAGGGTACGCCTTCCAGCTCGCCCCTGCGCGCGTGGCGCTGCTGGTGGCGGGAGTGATGGCGGGGCGGCTGCTGCTCAGTCTCTTTTTGCAGACCGAGCGCGGACGGGCGCTGCTGCGGCGCTTCGAAGGCGCGGACGACGGCGTTTACGTGCGCGAACCGGGCTATCGCTCGCGGCTGCGCTGGATCCTGCCGCTGCTGCTGGCGGCGGCGCTGCTGTTTCCCTTTCTCTCCAGCAAATATCTGCTGACCGTGGCGATCCTCGGGTTGATCTATGTGCTGCTGGGGCTGGGGCTGAATATCGTGGTGGGGCTGGCGGGCCTGCTCGATCTCGGGTACGTAGCGTTTTACGCTATCGGCGCTTACGGGCTGGCGCTCGGCTATCAGTATCTCGGGCTGGGATTCTGGAGCATGCTCCCGCTGGCCGCACTGCTGGCCGCTTTCGCCGGGGCGCTGCTCGGCTTTCCGGTGCTGCGCATGCACGGCGACTATCTGGCGATCGTCACCCTGGGATTTGGCGAGATCATCCGCCTGGTGCTGACCAACTGGCTGAGCTTTACCGGCGGCCCGAACGGCGTGTCCGTGCCGTCGCCGACTTTTCTCGGTCTGGAGTTTGGTCGGCGCGCGCGCGAAGGCGGCGTGCCTTTTCATGAGTTTTTCCACCTCGACTACAACCCCAATATGAAGTTTATCTTTCTCTATGTGGTGCTGGTTCTGGTGGTGGCGCTGGTGCTGTTTATCAAGCATCGCCTGACGCGCATGCCGGTCGGGCGCGCCTGGGAAGCGCTGCGCGAAGATGAGATCGCCTGTCGCGCGATGGGGCTAAACCATGTGCTGGTGAAACTCTCCGCTTTTATGCTCGGCGCCTCGACGGCGGGCATCGCGGGCGTCTTTTTCGCCAGCTATCAGGGATTCGTCAATCCGACCTCGTTCACCTTCTTCGAGTCGGCGCTGATCCTCGCCATTGTGGTACTGGGGGGAATGGGCTCGACGCTCGGCGTGGTGCTGGCGGCCTTTGTGCTGACGGTGGCGCCGGAGCTGCTGCGCAGCTTCGCCGAATACCGCGTGCTGCTGTTCGGCATGCTGATGGTGGTGATGATGATCTGGCGGCCGCGCGGCCTGGTGCGCACCAGCCGCGTCGGCGTCGCGCCGCGTAAAGGAGTGCGCCATGAGTGACGCTATTTTGCAGGTCGATCATCTGATGATGCGCTTCGGCGGCATCAAGGCGCTTAACGACGTCAGCCTGCGCGTGCAGCGCGGCTCGGTCACCTCGCTGATCGGTCCTAACGGCGCGGGCAAAACCACGGTTTTTAACTGTCTGACCGGCTTCTACCGCGCCAGCGGCGGCCGCATCTTGCTGAACGCTCAGGCGCGCAGCACCGACGTCATTCAGATCCTCGGCCAGAAAATCCAGCCGCAGGACTGGCTGCGACCGACGCAGCTGGGATCGCGGCTCTGGTACAAGATGTTCGGCGGCGCGCACCTGGTGAACCGCGCCGGACTGGCGCGCACCTTTCAAAATATCCGCCTGTTCCGCGAGATGTCGGTGATTGAGAATCTGCTGGTAGCGCAACATATGCTGGCGAATCGCAACCTGCTGGCGGGCATTTTCAATACCCGCGGCTATCGCGAGGCGGAGAGCCGCGCGCTCGATCGCGCCTTCTACTGGCTGGAGACGGTGGATCTGACGCCGACGGCCAATCGGCTGGCCGGAACGCTCTCCTATGGCCAGCAGCGGCGGCTGGAGATAGCGCGCGCTATGTGCACCCAGCCGGAGCTAATCTGCCTCGACGAACCGGCGGCAGGGCTCAATCCCGTGGAGACCGAGGCGCTGAGCGCGATTCTGCACCGCCTGCGCGCCGATCACCGTATCAGCGTGCTGCTGATTGAGCATGATATGCCGATGGTGATGGCGATCTCCGACCATATCGTGGTGCTCGACCACGGCGACGTGATCGCTCAGGGCGCGCCGCGCCAGATCCAGCAGGACCCACGCGTTATCGCCGCCTATCTTGGCGCAGAGGAGGAAGATCTTCATGGCTGAACCGATGCTGAAATTTGACGCGGTCGATCTCTACTACGGCCCGGTGCAGGCGTTAAAAAAGGTGTCGCTTAGCGTGCAGCCCGGCGAGACCGTGGCGCTGATCGGCGCCAACGGCGCCGGCAAATCGACGCTGCTGATGTCGATTTTCGGCCAGCCGCGCATCGCGCAGGGAGAAATCTACTTTCAGGGAGAGCCCATCAGCCAGCGCTCGACCCACTTTATCGCCGCCAGCGGCATCGCTCAGGCGCCAGAAGGCCGGCGGATTTTCGCCGATATGACGGTGGAAGAGAATTTGCTGATGGGCACCATCGCCATCGGCAGCGCGCATCAGAAAGCCGATCTGGCGCGCATGTATGAACTCTTTCCGCGCCTGCTGGAGCGGCGCAGGCAGCGGGCGATGACCCTTTCCGGCGGCGAGCAGCAGATGCTGGCCATCGCCCGCGCGCTGATGAGCCGTCCCAGGCTGCTGCTGCTCGACGAGCCAAGCCTCGGGCTGGCGCCGATTGTGGTTAAGCAGATCTTCGCCATTCTGCGCGAGCTGACGCAGCAGGGCATGACGCTGTTTTTGGTCGAGCAGAACGCCCGTCATGCGCTGGCGCTCGCCGATCGCGGCTATGTAATGGCGAACGGCGAGATTCGCCTCAGCGGCAGCGGTCGGGAGCTGCTCGATAACGAAGAGGTGCGCAGCGCCTATCTGGGCGGCGCGGCAGCCGCTGCGGTGAAGAGCGAGAAAAGAGTGTAATAATGATTGAAAAGACAGGGAAACGCTTTGCATAAATAGTTAAGCGGACCCATCATTACAACTCCTGTCCAATCTGTTCTGATTTGGTTATTCCCTTGCAAAATCCTGGCGTAGCAGTGATGCAGGCGATAAAGCGCACGGCGTGGTATCCCAAACGCCGCTTTTATCGCACGCTGTTCTGGCGTGAGATCACGCCCCTGGCGGTGCCCATCTTCATCGAAAACCTGTGCGTGATGCTGATGGGCGTATTAAGCACATTCCTGGTGAGCTGGCTGGGCAAAGAGGCGATGGCGGGCGTTGGGCTGGCGGACAGCTTCAACATCATCATCATCTCTTTCTTTGCCGCCATCGATCTCGGCACCACGGTGGTGGTCGCCTTCAGCCTGGCGAAGCGCAACGGCAAGCGCGCCCGCGCCGCCACGCGCCAGTCGCTGGCGCTGATGACGGTGCTGTCGCTGGTGCTGGTGTTCGCCATCGAGCTGTGGGGGCATCTGATCATCGATCTGATCGCCGGCGGCGCGGAGCCCAAAGTCAAAGAGCTGGCGCTGAGCTATTTGCAGACTTCGGCGTGGAGCTATCCGGCGGCGGCGATAGCGCTGATCGGCAGCGGCGCGCTGCGCGGGGCAGGAAATACCAAAATCCCGATGCTGATCAACGGCGGGATGAACATCCTCAATATCGTCATCAGCAGCGTGTTGATCTACGGCGCCTTCTCCTGGGAGGGGCTGGGTTTCGTCGGCGCCGGCCTGGGGCTGACCATCTCGCGCTATATTGGCGCAATCGGCGTGATTTACGTGCTGATGATCGGTTTTAACGCCTCGCTGAAGATCAGCTTGCCGAGCTATTTCCGCCGCTGGGACTTAAAAATCCTGATGGAAGTGCTGGGCATCGGCGTGCCGGCGAGCATCGAATCGGTGCTCTTCAACGGCGGCAAGCTGCTGACCCAGGTGTTTGTGGCGGGCATGGGCACCGACGCCATCGCCGGCAACTTTATCGCCTTCTCTATCGCCTCGCTCATTAACCTGCCGGGCAACGCGCTGGGCTCTGCCTCGACCATCATCACCGGCACCCGTCTGGGGCGCAACCAGGTCTATCAGGCGGAGCGGCAGATCAGGCACGTTTTCTGGCTGGCGAGCCTCTGTCTCTGCGCGCTGGCGTTTATGACCGTGCCGCTCTCCGGCGTGCTGGCGCGCTTCTATACCCGCGATCCGGACGTTATCAGCGTGACGCAGCATCTTATCTGGCTCAACGCCGCCTTTATGCCGATCTGGGCCGCTTCCTGGGTATTGCCTGCGGGGCTGAAAGGCGCGCGCGACGCGCGTTACACCATGTACGTCTCAATGTTCAGCATGTGGGGCGCGCGCGTCGTGGTGGGCTACGTGCTGGGCATCATGCTCGGCATGGGCGTGGTCGGCGTCTGGCTCGGCATGTTCCTCGACTGGGCGGTGCGCGGCGCCTGTTTCTGGTGGCGGCTGAAGAGCGGCAAGTGGCTAGATAATTACCGCAAAATGATGGCGAAGATGGCGAAGCAGCAGTAGCCGTCCGGCGTTTAGCTGTTTTTCGGCAATAAAACGCAGAAATTAATGGTTCAGCTGCGGCAGCGCCGAGGGTTTACTGAACCTCTCAACAACGGAGGATCAACCCGATGAAAGCATTGCTGCAGCTGTGGAAAAAACGCGTCGCCGTCTGGCAGGCGCGCAAACGCGATTTGCACGGCGAGAGTGAATTAAGCCTGGAGCAGGAGCTGCTGCTTCCCATTAGCCAGCTTTACGGCTTTGAATATTTTCCCTCCGTGCATCGCTACCATGAAAAATAGCGCGCCCTGTTATCGCTATCGGCACTAAAGCCCGCTCTCACCCGGCGGGCTTTTTTTCGTCTGTGGTAGAGCCGCAGCGGCTATGGTTAACAGGGCAGCATGCCTTTTATCCTGGAGAAGCGAATGAGCGATAAAGAGAGTGCCGCGCTGATTAGCGCGCGGCTGGCACTGACCGCGCAGCAGCGTGCGCAGACCCGCGCCGCACTGGCGCAGGGCGTTACCGCGGAGCCGGATCGCGCCCGCGCGCAGCGCTACGCCTTTCAACAGCATCTGCGTCAGGGCGTCATCACCGGCAACAGTAACGATCTGCTGCCGGTCGCCTTTTTAGCGCAGGGCCTGGCCTGTGCGCGCGGCGTGGCGCTGCTACGCGACGATGGCGTGCCTGCTGGCAGCGCGTTTTTAACCCACGGCGGCCTGCTTATCACCAACCATCATCTGCTGCCAGAGCCGCCTGCGCCGGGCCGTATTACTCTGCAGTTCGGCTGGCGGCGCACCGAGGCGGGCGAGCTGGTGGACGGCGTCACCTGTGGCGTCGATGCCGCGCGTTTTTTTCTCACCAGCCCCACCGATGAGCTCGACTGCACCCTGATTGCGCTGGGGGAGGTTACCGGTGGAGACGGCGATGCGCCGCAGCCGCTGGCGCTTAACGATCGCAACGACAAACATGCGCTGGGCATCAGCCTCAACCTTATCCACCATCCGGGCGGCGCGCCGCAGCAGATTACCTTGCGCAACAACGCGCTGCTGGCGCGTCACGAGCAGCTGCTGCACTACGCGGCCGATACCGACGGCGGCTCCTCCGGCGCGCCAGTATTCAACGATGGCTGGCAGCTGGTGGCGCTGCACCACGGCGGCGTGGAGAGCGACGACGGCTGGGTGAATGAAGGGATTCGCATCAGCGCCGTTATCGACTGGCTGAAGGGCGAGCTGCCACAGCTGCCTGCGCCGCAGCAGGCGCTGTTGATACAGGCGCTGACCGCCAGCGACAGCGCGGCTCCGCTGGCAACCTCTGCCGCGTCGGAGAACGGCTACGGCAACCGCGACGGCTTTCAGGCAGATTTCCTTGAGAACGCGCCGATCGATCTGGCAGCTATTATCGCGCCGCGCGCCGCCGAAGTGGCGCCGCTGCGCGACGGCCGTCAGGGCGCAGCAGCGCAGCTCGACTATGAGCACTTCTCTCTGCTGATGAACGCCGAACGGCGTCTCGCCTTTTTTACCGCCACCAACATCGACGGCGCGCGCTATATCGCCATCGATCGCGGCAACGGTCAGCCGTCGCTGCTGGAGGAGGGAGATCGCTGGGTCGACGAGAGCCGTATCGACAGCCGCTACGTTACCGGCCAGGCCTTTTACAGCGAGTTCAGCCGCTGGTTCGATCGCGGCCATCTCACGCGCCGCAGCGATCCCACCTGGGGCACGGCGGCGGAAGCGGTACGCGCCAACAAAGATACTTTTCACTTTACCAACTGTTCGCCGCAGCATTTTCGCTTCAATCAGAGCCTGCAGTACTGGCAGGGCGTCGAGCGCTATATTCTGGAGTCGGGCGTGCTGGCGTCGAAGCAGAAAATCAGCGTGCTGACCGGCCCGGTCCTGAACGATCAGTGGCGGCAGTATGCAGAATGGCAGGTGCCGCTGATGTTCTGGAAGGTGGTGCTGCGCATCAACGCCGCGGGCAAGCCGCAGGCAACGGCGCTGCTGGTCAGCCAGGCGGAGCTGCTGGATGAGCCGCGCCGCGTGCTGCCTCATGCGCAGACGACGCCGCGCCCCAACGTTGACGAGTACCGTGTGACGGTCAGCGCGCTGGAGACGCTGACCGGGCTGAACTTCGCCGCTTTTCGCGACTGGGAGAGCTGGCAGCCGGATGAAACTCTACTGGCGCAACCGCTGCCGGCGAAGCTGATTATGAGCTGGGAAGATCTGCTTTAGCCGCTGCGCCTGCTGCGCCTGAAAGCCCGCTCAGCCTCGTCTGCGCGGGCTTTTTTACGCTCTCTTTTCGCTAAAATCGTTGTTCCTTCAAACCGTTACGCTTAGCACGCAGACTTGCGATTCTGACATGGCTGCTACACTTAGGGCTCGAGGCTGATAACGATTCAGCTCTACTGACGAGCGTGCGAGAGTTGCTAAAAGGAGAGAACCTATGACAGATCGTCCCCAGAATCCTCAGCAGGCGCAGCAGCAGGAATGGCCCGGCAGCTTCCTCAAAATGGATCCTAAACCCGACCATGGTGAAACCAGCTATCAGGGATCCGGCCGCCTGAAAGGCAAAACCGCCATTATTACCGGCGGCGACTCCGGTATCGGCCGCGCCGTTGCCATCGCCTACGCCCGCGAAGGCGCGGACGTGGTGATCTCCTACCTGGATGAGCATGAAGACGCGAAAGATACGGCGAAACTGGTGGAAGAGGCGGGCCAGCAGGCGCTGCTGATCGCCGGCGACGTGACCGAAGCAGAGCATTGCCGCAGCATCGTGGCGCAGACGGCTGAGCGCTTCGGCAAAATCGACATCGTGGTGAATAACGCCGCCTTCCAGATGACGCGCACCGCGCTGGAGGAGATCAGCGATGACGAATTCGATCGCACCATGAAAACCAATCTTTACGCCATGTTCTATATCTGCAAGGCGGCCGTGCCGCACATGCCGGCCGGCGGTTCCATTATCAATACCGCCTCGGTGAATGCCGACCAGCCAAAGCCGAAACTGCTTCCCTACTCAGCGACCAAAGCCGCTATCGTAAACTTTTCCGGCGGTCTGGCGGCACTGCTGGCGGAGAAAGGGATCCGCGCCAACGCCGTTGCGCCTGGCCCCATCTGGACGCCGCTGATCCCGGCCACTATGCCGCCGGAGCAGGTGGAAAGCTTCGGCAGCGAAGTGCCGCTGGAGCGTATGGGGCAGCCTGCCGAACTGGTACCGACCTATGTAATGCTGGCCAGTGACGAAGCCAGCTATATTTCCGGCGCGACTATTGCAGTGACAGGCGGCGTCGCGGTTATCTGATTTCGTCCAGGAGGAGAGATGAACGCTTATCCTTTAAAGCTGACTACGCCCCTCGCCACGCATATCTTCGGCGGGCAGCGTATCAGAGAGCAGTTGGGAAAAGCGGAGCTGCCTGAGACGCGCGTGGCGGAGAGCTGGGAAATCAGCGACGTGGACGGCATGATCGCCTCCGTCACCAACGGCGAGCTGGCGGGCCAGACGCTGCGCCAGCTCACCGAACGCTATCCTGACGAGATGGTCGCCCCTGGCTGGCGCGGCCCCTTTTTTCCGCTGCTCAGTAAGTTTATCGACGGAAGCGGCATGCTGCCGGTTCACCTGCACGCTAACGACGCGCTGGCACAACGGCTTGAGCAACAGCCGAACGGCAAAAGCGAAGCCTGGCATATCCTGTGGGCCGCGCCTGACGCCACCTGTCTGCTGGGCGTGCGCGACGGCGTAGATAACGCTCGCCTTAAGGCCGCGCTGCTGGCGCAGGATTACGATGCGGTGATGCATCGGGTGCCGGTAAAAGCGGGCGACACCTTTTATGTGCCCGGCGGCATGCTGCACAGCTTCGGCCCCGACACCCTGATCTATGAAATTGAGCAAACCTCCAATATCCAGCAGCATGCGATGCCGTGGCGTATGGAGGATGGTTCGCGCCTTTCTCAGAGGGAGTGGGAAAACAATATCGACGCGCTGTTGCAGGAGCTGCGGCCGGAACTGCGCTGCGCGCCGCAGCCGGGACTGGCGCTGGAGGCGAAAGGGCTGACGCGTCTGTTCTGCTGCGCGGGCCCCTATTTTGCGCTGGAGCGCTGGCGCTTTAGCGAGCCGCAGCGGCTCAGCTTCGACAGCGCGCGTATCCTTTCCAACCTCGGCGAGCCGTTAACGGTCGAGGCGAACGGCGTCAGCGTCGCGCTGGGCCGCGCCGAATCGCTGCTACTGCCCGCCGCGCTGGCGGAGGCGACGCTGCGCGACGCCGGTGAACTGCTAATCGGCTATGTACCCGATTTGGCGCGCGAGGTGGTCGCGCCGCTGCGGCAGTCGGGCTATAGCGAGGCGGCGATTGCGCAGCTGGGCGACATTCACGGCACGATGATATAGGAGGGGCTATGCTGCCTTACAGCTTGCAGGGAGAGGGCGAGACGACATTTGTGCTGATGCACTATCTGGGCGGATCGCATCGCACCTGGTTTCCCACGCTGCCCTGGCTTGACCGCGCCGCCCGCTGCGTGGCGCTAGATATGCCGGGCTTTGGCGCAGCATCGGGCATGGACGATTATGATGTGGCTGCAATGGCGGATCGGGTTGATGAAACCCTTCGCCATCTGCAGCTGGAGAAGGTGATCCTTGTCGGCCACTCTATGACCGGTAAAGTGGCGCTGGCGCTTGCCACCCGGCGGCCCGATTACCTTCAGCGTCTGGTGCTGGTGGCGCCATCGCCGCCCGGGCCGCAGCCGATGAGCGAGCAGGATCGTCAGGCGCAGGCCGCTTTTGACGGCTCGCGCCAGCAGGCAGAGACCTTTGTCGACGGCGCCTGCTCTGCGCGCCTGCCGGACGGGCTGCGCGAGGTGGCGATTGCCGATGCGCAAAGTGCCGCGCCGGCTGCTTTTCACGCCTGGGCGTTGCACGGCAGTCGGGAAGATCTGCGCGAGCAGATTGGCCGTCTTGAGCTGCCCGCCATGATGGTGCTCGGCAGCGAGGATGGCAACGTGCCAGGCGTTGAGGCGCAGCTGGAGGTGATGCGCGCCCATTTGCCGCAGGGCGAGCTGGAGATCATCGACGGCGCCGGGCACCTGATGCCGATGCAGACGCCGCAGGCGCTGGCGGAGCGGATGCTGGCGTTTGCACAGCGCCATCTCTGAGCCTGTGGTTAAAGCGTTAAACTACCCACATGGCCCGCTCAGTTTGCTCTGAGCGGGCTTTTTAACCTTCTGAAAACCGCTCTGGCTGTTGGCGATTGGCAGAGGTGCGTGACGCTGGTCGCCGCTGAGGCTGATAAGATAAACGGCTGGAGGACAAACTGAACGAAAAGTCGTTCGCTGTTAAAAGAAGCGGGCATAAAGCGCGGCTGAGGCAGTGCGGCTGGAAGTCTGTTAACTCAGGTGTGGCGTTTACTCAGGACTAAGGTAATGCAACTATTCACTCTTATCGGTTATCTCCTGGCTTATCTCTTCGCTTCTCCAGTCAATATGGAAAGAGAGGCCGTTATTAGCAAATGCATATTCCACCTTATAGCCTGCATCTTCAAACCTGTTTTTTATCTCTGTCAGGTATTCTTCGAATGCGCCGCTCGACAGCAGAGGATACTTCTCTTTTAGGCCGGCATAGACGAAAGAGCCGAGTTTGTGCGTTTCAGGCTGTCGCAGTGCGTTGACAATGTCGTTGGTGATTTTAAAAGATTCTCTCTGGGCGAGATGTTGCGACTGGGATAGATTTTTCAAATAGCATTGCCTTAAAAATCTGGCTTTCGGAATGATCATCTGTCACTCAACTGTATCGATATCGGGCAGGATCATAAGCCCCGGCTAATGCGCCGGGGCTCGAATTTTCTGGTGCTTACCTTAGCGCTTGAACCCGCTAATCGCAGAGGCAAGATCGGCCTCTTTAGCAATAGCCCCGGCAGAAGAGATTTTGTCAACTAACTGAGGAAGATATTTAGCCAGCAGGTTAGCGGCATCCTCGCTGTTTACGCCGACATTACTGGCTAACTGTTGAACCGCTTCCGTACTAAACATTCTTTGCACGATATCGCTGCTAATGGCCATATTATTCTCATCGCCGAGCCAGGATTTGACGATATCGCTAAATTCACCCGCCTGCAGATGATTAATAATGGCTTGAATACCGCCTTGTTGTTCTATCCATTGCAAAACGCCTTTTAATTCCTGCCCAGCTTTATCATTAACGCCAACCAGTTCCAGAATAGTATCCAGTAAACCCATCTTTATCACCTTAAGTAAATATTATGCTTGTTTTAGCGCTCTGATTTTATGCACCACAAACAAAACGATAATGGCGCCCGCGGTAGAAATTAAAATGCTGTAAAGGTTGAATCCGCTGACCTGGCCGAATCCAAGCGCGGTACTGATTACGCCGCCGATCAGCGCGCCTGTGACCCCGAGCAGGATAGTCATGATAATCCCTAAATGTTCCTTACCAGGCATAACGCATCGCGCCAGAACGCCTGCGACTAATCCAAAAAAAATCCATGACAATATACCCATTGCGCATTCCTTAGTTATCGGTTGATCTGATTAAAAATCGTCAGGCGTATATGGTATATGGCGAGTTATTTTTATGACAATCTTCATTCTAAACCTCGGGTAAACAATCGAAGAGTTAATAAAGAGGGTGCGCTTCGTCGCGCTAAAAAATGACAAGAAGGCTAAGCTGATGTTGTTTATTACAGGGGTACTGTTAATTCTTTGTTTCTCTTCTGATTGTGCCGATACTTTAAATAATCATAATGGAATGTATGTATACACTTGTAGATGATTGATAATTAAATTAACAAAAGAGAATAGTTTCTCTGTTTATTCTCTATTAATTGTTTATGCGTTGAGATTTTCTTACACTCTAAAGGCTAAGCTTTATATAGCGATTTCAAAAACGCATTGTTTTAATAAACAGGGTTTGAATATGAGTATTTTAGATAAGGTTAAGGATATCGGCAGCGATCTGCTTAAAACAGTGGAAAACAGCGATGAAGCGAAAAGCACCACCGCTAATAAAGATGAGCGTACCTATACTGTACAGTCAGGCGATACGTTAAGCTCTATTGCCAAACATTTTTACAGCGATGCTGCTCTCTATATGAAGATTTTCGACGCGAATAAATCTACGCTGACCAGCCCTGATAAAATCATGCCGGGTCAGGTGCTGCATATTCCTGAGTGATAGCCAGACTATCTCTCTATGCCAGTTGCAGTGAATAAAAAGCAGCTGGCGTTTTTATTTTGCCTGCCGGTGAATCTTTTTTCAGCGCTTGCTCGTCATCGAGGCGGCAGGAAGAAAAATTTTACTTAATACGCTTGTATAGCAAGATAGTCGGGATGATTAAAATAGTGAATGCGCATAAAGAGAGTTATGAGAAAGCTGAGGCTGCGTATTGAGGGAGCTTCGGAGAGAGAGGGCGGCCAGGCCATCATGGCGATGAAAGTACGCGAAGTCTGACCACCGCTCTTGTCCGATGCGCTGCGGGTAGAGAACACGCATCGGAAAGGCTTTTCACGCTTACCCGTTGAATCTGCATCGTAGCGAGATTCGCGAAGCGGCATGAAAGTACAAATATGGCTCCTCTGACTGGACTCGAACCAGTGACATACGGATTAACAGTCCGCCGTTCTACCGACTGAACTACAGAGGAATCGTGTCGATGGGGCGCATATTAATGGCCGCGCTCCGGCCTGTCAACAGCGAAAAACACATTAGCATTCAACTGGCTAGCTTTGCAGCAAAGCGATCGCGAATTAGGCGGTGGCGGTGAAAAAGCCGTCAAAACGCGGCAGCGGATGCTGACGATAGAACTGGCTCAGGTGACGGTACATCGCCGGAAAACGCTCGTATAACAAATCAGGCGCGGTAAAAAAGTATTCGGAGAGCACGGCAAAGCACTCGGCGGGATCGCTGGCAGCGTAGGGATCGATCGTCGCGGCCTGTTCGCCGACCAGTTCAACCTCGTTTTCAATCTCGTCCATTGCGGCGCGCAGATCTTTTTCCCACACCGCCACATCACGCAGCGGCATCACCGGTATGCCGCTGGTATAGCCGCGGCCGCGCGCGTCGAGCTTGTGCGCCACCTCATGGATCACCAGGTTGTAGCCGGAGAGATCGAAAGCGTCCTGAAGGTCGAGCCAGTTGAGCACGATTGGACCCTGCGTCCAGCTCTGTCCGGCATGCACCGCAGCGGCGTGATGCACCAGTCCCTGTTCATCTTCCCAGCTGTCCGCTACCTCAAAAGGTTCCGGGTAGATCAGCACATCGTGAAAGCCGTCGAGCCACTCCAGCCCCAGCTTTAATACCGGCAGACAGAAGAGCAGGGCGAGCCGCGCGCTGTGCAGTTCATCCAGCTCGACATCCTGCAGCGGCACCAGTTTCTTTTGCTGCAGGAAACGCTGCGCCATGGCGATCAGCGCCTGCTGCTCATCCTCGTCCAGCCAGCTGAACACCGGCTGCGCCAGCGCCTGACGCCAGGGAAGATCGGCAAGCACGGTGCGGTTCTCGTTTTTCCATGGCCATTTAAACATCGCAATACTCGCTGACGAATTACCCGCGCTATCCTGTCCGCCAGAAAAAATGCCAGCATCCGAAGCGGTCGCTGGCACCTTAATCAGGCTGCAGGGGTGAAAGCTGTCTATTCAACCGCTTAGCATGCAATTTGTCTGTGATTCAGCCCGCAAAGCGCTATTAATTGCGCGCGACGCGCTCAAATTCAATCACCCAGACCCAGGGATTCACTTCCCAGCTGGTGGCGCCGTACTGCTTCTGCCACGCCTTGCGGTAGGCCTCTTTAGGCGACTCCGCATTCATGTTCATGGTGAAGAAGTTATTGAGGAAGTGCGAATCGGTCTGCACGCCCTCGGCCATGATGTCATCTTCGCTGATATCCTGGATTTTTTCCGCGCGCACGGCGGTGATCTGCAGGTTGATGCGGCTGGCCCAGCGCGGCATGTGAATGGCGGTCTGCCAGCCGAACTGATCGGCTTCCGGGCCGCTCTGGGCATGGTGTCCCAGCTCGTTATTGTCGGCGCGGTACTGGCAAAACGCCGGCAGGCGGAACGGCGCCGGATCGCGCTCATACTCCGCCAGATCGTTTTCCGGCACGATAGGTCCGCGCCAGGTTTCGCGCACCCAGAGAATATCGCCCGGCTTGCCGTAAGGGCAGTGCTGGCTGATATCGGCCATCGACATCAGCTTATAGCCGTGCAGATGGTTGGCGTTAACGTCAAAGGCATGCACGCCTTCATGGTGATCCTGACCGGGTCCGAAAGACTGCGTTTTCATGATGCGCCGGGTCTGGGTTTGCTGGCCAACCAGCAGGGCGCGAACCCGCTGTTCGGAAAAAAGAATCGGCCGTTCTTTCATTGATTACCTCTGAATATACATAGAACCCGGTGGACACACATTAAACCGCTGTCTTGCGCCTGCGTGCAGGGGTGATGAATTTACATCAATCCGCTTAACAATTTGATGCCTTACAGTAACGGCAACACAACGATTTGCCTTTAGGAAAAAGCGAAAATGCAAAAAACGCACCAGTCCGAGTCTACTAAGTGGTCCCTTACCTGGTATAACCCGGATACAGTACGTTATATCGGGCATTTTTGAAACCTTTTCAGATTCTTTAACCTTCACAAAGCGGCGATATCCTGAATGGGCCTGGGTTTCGCCTCAGGTGAGCTTCCTTGCCGGCTTCAGACGCAGCGCGTCAATTTTGAGCGATATTAATAAGTTTTGCTTAAGCTAATTGATATGGGTTAATGCTGAAAGTTTGTTAAAAACTGGGATAATGCTTGAATTAGCGCTATAACTCGATCCCGGTCTCATTTTTTTCGAACCGGTTTTGTCACTGCGCATTTTACACCACCCTGTGTCAAAAATTTGTCATCAGCTACTCGGTAAGATGACGTCCCACTGCGTACGGTCCGATGTTAAGACCAGTACCAAAACATTAACAGGGAGATAAGCCATGTCGCTCTCACTCTGGCAAACGCGCTTCGAAAGCTGGTTTCAGATTAACTGGGTTCATGATGACAAGGCGCACGATATCGCCCATTTGCGTCGTGTCTGGATGAGCGCGCAGCGTATTATGGCAGGCAGCGACGCCAGTCCGCTGGTCGTGCTCACCGCCTGCTACTTTCACGATGTGGTCAACCTGCCGAAAAATCACCCCGAACGCCATCTTGCCTCGACCTATGCTGCCGAAGAGACCGCACGCATTCTGACGCAGGATTTTCCCGACTTTCCTGATGCGCTGATCCCGGCGGTGGCGCACGCCGTTAAGGCGCACAGCTTCAGCGCGGCTATCGCGCCGGAAACGCTAGAGGCGAAAATCGTCCAGGACGCCGATCGACTCGAATCGCTGGGCGCTATCGGGCTGGCGCGCGTGTTCTATACGGCCGGCGCGCTTAACCGGCCGCTGTTCGATAATGAGGATCCGCTCGGCAAGATGCGCGAGCTCAACGACGTCAACTGGACGCTCGATCACTTTCAGAAGAAGCTGCTGCGGCTCCCCGATACGATGCAGACCGAGGCGGGCAGGGCGCTGGCGCAGCATAACGCCGACTTCCTGGTGCACTATATGGCCAAGCTATGCGCTGAGCTGCAGGGCAACCTCACCAGCTTCGATGAGTCAGTGTTGCGTGATTTCAGCCCCTTACGCGCCTAATATTAAATTTTTATGACAGTATGTTAAACGCCCGTGACTTCCGCTACGTTGATGATAAATAACGAAGGGAGTAACAGAATGACTGAGACGGTAAATTTGACGATTAAGATCGATCCGGCGCTGAAAGAGCAGTTGAAACAGCTGGCGCTGGAGAATCAAATCTCAATGAGTCAGGAGATTGTTCAGCGTTTACAGGAGAGCCTGCTGCCGCCCACCGCCTCTGCGGTAGACAATCAGGATACGGCGGAAACTGCGTCAAACGCGTTTTCCGCGGACGAGGTCAAACAGCTTCGCGCCCTGCTGAAGAAACAGACCAAGAAGAAGAAATAAAAAAGACCCGTCGCGAGACGGGTTTTTTTATGGGCGTCGTTTACGCCTGCTCAATGCGGAACTGCCGCACGCCCTGCGCCAGACGCGCCGCCTGCTGCTGCAGGGCGTCGGCGGCCTGCTGCTGCTGCGCGCTGAGACCGGCGTTGGCTTGTAGCGTCTCGTCCAGCTTGTGGATCTCGGCGGCGATATGGCTGACGCGCGTGCTTTGCGCCGTGGCGTTCTGCTGAAGCGCCTGCAGCTGTACGGCGATATCAGCTACCGCACTGCTGATGGTCTGAAACAGCGTTTCCAGCACTTTGACCTTGTTAAAACCCTGAGCGACATGCTGCTGCGTATGCTGGATCAAACCGTCAATGCGCTGCGTCGACCCGCTGCTCTGGCTGGAGAGCATGCCGATCTCTTTCGCCACCACCGAAAAGCTGCGGCCGTATACGCCGGCATGCGCAGACTCAATCGCCGCGTTAAGCGCCAGCAGGCGCGTCTGGAGCGAAAGGCTATCCAGCATCTCGACGATCCCAGCGATATCCCCGGAGGCGGCGACAATCTGGCGCATCTGCGTCTCCATCTCGTCTACCCGCGAGACGCACTGCTGCATCAGCCGATCGGCGTCGTACGCCTGCTGCGTCGCCTGCTGCGACACCTGCGCGCTGCTCTCTACCTCGTCCGCCACGCGACGCAGCCGCTGCGACAAATGGGTGAAGCTGGCGTTTTGCGACTGATGCTGAGCGCTTACGCGCGCGTTATGCTGCTGCATCTCGCCTGCGCCCGCCGCCACGCCGGCGGCGATGGTATTGATCTCATCAACGATATGACGCAGCCCGTGGCGCATCTCCGCCATGGCGCTGAACAGCTGCTGCGTTTCGCGCGACTGCAGCCGTCCGGCGGCGGGCGGCGGAAGCAGGTCGCCAGTGGCGATGCGCTGCAGCTGGACGCTGGCGTGGCGCAGCGGTGCGATAACGCCGCGCGCCAGCAGCACGCCGCCCACCAGCAGCAGCGCGAACAGCAGTGCGCTGACCAGCAGCGACAGGTTGCGGCTATGCGTCATACTCGCCAGCGTGCTGCGGTTGACCGCGCCGAGCGCTTTGTTGGCCGCGTCGATCTCCGCAAACCAGGCGTCGTTAAACTGCTGCTGATAGGCCTGCATCGGCACCATAAAAAAGGCGTCGATTTGGTTATCCTTCAATCCTTTTAGCTGCTCTTCCAGCCCCTGCGCCAGCAGCGTAAAGCCCTGCGCCAGCGCGCCTTTCTCGTCGGCATGGTAGCGCGCGAACAGCGCTTTCGCCTGCTTCAGCGAAGCGCTGGCGCCGTCGGCCAGACTTTTCCAGCTGTCTACCGAGCCGCTCTGCTGATCCTGCATCAGATAGATACCCGCGCGGTGGCTGCTGTCGCTGGCGGTAAGCAGTTCGATGCGCGCTTTATCGAGCAGGGCCAGCCTTTCCCGTAGCAGGGCGGTTTGCGCCAGCGCGCTTTGCGTATGGCTGACCTGCGCGGCGAGCAGCGTGACGCCCAGCGCCTGCAGCAGGCAGAAAAGGATGACGAACAGGGTAAAGTTGCCGCGCAGGCTGCTAAGCCAGCCAGGAAATCCCGGCTTACGCAGATGAAAACGGCGAGGGAACAGAGTGACAGAGGACATAGCGCAACCTGAAAATAAAAGCGAGTATTCGCCGGTTGCGTGACAGCATTGTGACAGCGAGCGCATTCGCCGAAAAACAGCATAATGCGCGTGACTAAGCTAAACTCTGGACCTGTTACGGCTGATTTATCTGCCTGATATAGGGCAACAGCAGCTTCGCTACCGCGGCGAAAACCGGCACCACCACCGAATTGCCGAACTGCTTGTAGGCCTGGGTGTCGGAAACGGGGATGCGGAAGCGGCGTTCGCCTGGCGCCTCAAAGCCCATCAGGCGCGCGCACTCGCGCGGCGAGAGGCGGCGTGGACGACGCGCCATATTGGCGGCGTTGCTGAAGTCCGCTTCGCCCAGCGCGCGATCCCAGCCGCGATCGATAAGGATTTCTGAGCCGTCTTTGTAGTAGCGCGCCGAGAGGGTGCGGACGCAGACGTCGGCCTGACGCGGATCGTTCAGCCCGAAGCCGAAGCCGTTGCCTTTCGCTTTATGTTTTCTGGCGTAGTCGTAGAGGTAGCGCCACAGCTGGGCGGAAAGAATATATTTCTCTTCCGGTTCAGGCTCCAGCAGGCTTTGCAGACTCGGCACTGCAGGCGGATAAAGCTGCTGGATTTGACGCAGCGACAGCGTGTTGCTGAAGGGATAGTCGCGGCGGATGCCAACCAGCACGATACGCTCGCGGTGCTGCGGCAGAAAGTGGCGCGCGTCGATGATTTTCGCGTCCGGCGCGGCGGCATCAGCGTCCGCCACGTCGTAGCCCAGCTCGTCCAGCGTCGCCATAATGACGGCGAAGGTACGGCCTTTATCGTGGCTTTTGAGATTTTTGACATTCTCCAGCACGAAGATCGGCGGCTTTTTGGCGGCGATAATGCGGGCCACGTCGAAAAACAATGTGCCCTGCGCTTCGCACTCGAAGCCGTGCGCGCGGCCCAGCGCATTCTTTTTGCTGACGCCCGCCAGCGAAAAAGGCTGGCAGGGAAAACCGGCCAGCAGCACCTGGTGATCGGGGATCGCCGCGTCGATATGGCGATAGATAGCCGCCTCGTCGCGCAGGCCGTCTGGCTGGGTTATCAGGCGGATATCAGTATTGAAGCTGTGCTCCTGCGGATCGCTGTAGTGATTCGCCTTGTAGGTGCGCACCGCCTCTTTGTTCCACTCGCTGGTAAAAACGCACTTTCCGCCGATGGCGTCGAAGCCGCGGCGGATGCCGCCGATGCCCGCGAAGAGATCGATAAAGCGAAACAGCGGGTTGTCGTAGTGGGCCGGACGCGTCGGCAGCAGAGTGCGCAACAGCGTGAGTTCGCCTTCGCTCAGCGGCGGCAGCGCGCTTTTGTTTTGCCGCAGACGGGTCAGCTGCTGCGGCGTCCAGTCGTGGAAGCCCGCCTGGTGAAATGTCGCGGCTAAATCGCGCGCGGCGTAAATCGCCAGCGCCTGGCGCATCAGGTCAGCGGTTTCGCTATCGGCAGAGAGCAGGGGAGAAGCGGGTTCCGTCATTGCGGTGGCGTCATCGACAAGCATGCGTTTTTCCTTAACTGTGAACGGGCTATGCTAACACTCCTCTGGCTGCGAAGAAATTGGCGTGCGATGCCTTAAGGCCGTTGCAGGACGCATCGCCGGGATTTTACCCGCCTCGCTAAGCGCGGCGCAGGCTTTCGCTTTCAGTGAGTCAGGCTAAAGTTGATAGAGAAGGCAAAAAGGAGACGCCATGGCCGATGTACACTCCAGCACGACGCGCAGCAAAAATATGCGTGCGATACGCCAGCAGGACACCGCCATTGAACTGCGGGTGGCGCAGCTGCTAAAGGATCGCGGTTTCGCTTACCGCGTTCAGGATAAGAATCTGCCGGGCCGTCCCGATTTCGTTCTGCTGGAGCAGCAGGCGATTATCTTCGTGCACGGCTGTTTCTGGCATCACCACCACTGCTATCTCTTTAAGGTGCCGGCGACGCGCACCGAGTTTTGGGTCGGCAAGATCAACAGCAACGTCGAGCGCGATAATCGCTACGTGCGCCAGCTGCAGGAGAGCGGCTGGAAGGTGCTGATTATCTGGGAGTGCGCGCTGCGCAACAAACTGCGGCTCAGCGACGGCGATCTGCAGGAGCGGCTGGAGGAGTGGCTGCTGGCGATGGACCAGAGCGCCGAGATCGATCACAACGGCATTCAGCACTATCGCCCGCGCTGAGGTCGCCTTGCCTTGTCGGCTTCGCCGGGTTAGATTTCGCCTTCCCCCGCGATCAGGAGTTGTGGATGAGCAGTATTAAACTGACGGTAAAACGCCTCTATCAGCTGCGCGACGAGCGCATGGTCAACGCCCATGCGACCGCACGCGTCTATATCGGCGACACCCTGGTCGCGACGGAGGAGATCACCGGCATGACGGAAAGCCCGGTCAGCAAATACCTGCATGCAGGCGAGCTGGCAGGCGCGGTCCGCGTAGAGTGGGAGTGCGACGGCATCGCTGACATCACCGTCGCGACGCTGGAACGCTGTCCCTGTTGTCAACATAACGAACCGGAATAAGGAAGATATTTTGGCAGGATCCAGCTTACTGACTTTATTAGATGATATTGCAACACTTCTGGATGATATTTCCGTCATGGGCAAAGTGGCGGCGAAAAAAACGGCGGGCGTGCTGGGTGACGATCTGTCGCTGAACGCGCAGCAGGTAACGGGCGTTAAGGCCAATCGCGAATTGCCGGTCGTATGGGGCGTCGCCAAGGGATCTTTTCTTAATAAGCTGATCCTGGTGCCGCTGGCGCTGCTGATCTCCGCCTTCGCCCCCTGGCTTATCACGCCGCTGCTGATGATCGGCGGCGCCTACCTCTGCTATGAAGGGGTAGAAAAAGTGATGCATAGCCTGCAGCACGATAAGCAGGAGAAAAGCCCGGAGGCGCGCCAGCAGCGGCTGGACAAGCTGGCGCAGCAGGATCCGCGCGAATTCGAGAAGAACAAAGTCAAGGGCGCGGTGCGCACCGACTTTATTCTTTCCGCAGAGATTGTCGCCATTACCCTCGGCATCGTTTCCGATGCGCCGCTGCTTAATCAGGTTCTTATCCTCGCCGGCATCGCGATTCTGGTGACGATCGGGGTCTATGGCATCGTCGCCGCCATCGTTAAAATCGACGATCTCGGCTACTGGCTGAATGAGAAATCCTCCTCGATCGCGCAGGGCATCGGTCGCTTTTTGCTGGCGTTCGCGCCCTGGCTGATGAAAATTTTATCGGTGGTCGGCACGCTGGCGATGTTCCTGGTCGGCGGCGGCATTATCGTGCACGGACTGACGCCGCTGCATCATCTGATCGAATCGATTACCGGCGATATGAGCGGGCTAGTGGCCAGTTTGCTCAGCAACGGCGCCAACCTGGTGCTCGGTTTTATCGTTGGGTCGATCGTGCTGTTAGCGGTGAATCTGATTGCTAAACTGCGCGGTAAATCGGTATAAAGCGCACTGCCATATGATGTGAAGTCAGGAGAGGAGACGCTATGAACGACGATATGTTTGAATTTGATATTGATGCCCAGCTTGAGCAGGCCGAAGCCAAAGCGGCGGAAAAGGTCAATGAAGTGCCTGACGACTTAGGCGACGAAGCGGATTGCGAAGGCTGCAAAATCTGATTTCAGCGCCAGTAGATGTTAAAAGCGGATAAGCCTTTTTATCCGCTTTTTTTATTTTCAACATTTATTACCACTTTATTCTGAATTTACGCTTTTTTTCCATGCCTTAACGGGCAGGGTGTCCAGATGGCTGCTATAGATAAAAAGGTTCTTTTAACGGTCAAAAGAGGGATGCGTTATGAGCTTTACGATTAGCGATGAAGTGCAGCATAAAGAGGGCGGGCCTGCCATGGTTGTTACCGGCTACGCCAGCGGAATGGTAGAGTGTCGCTGGTATGATGGCTACGCCGTGCGCCGCGAAGCCTTTCACCAGGATGAGCTGAGCCACGCGATTTCTGAGACGCAGCTCGCCAGCTAAGCGCTATTCAACGGGGATGCGCTATTCATCCCCCGTGATTTCCCTCATTTTTTGATCCCCTGCGCCTGCTATACTCGCCTGATCCCCGTTATTCGGAGCACCGTTGCTGATGGCTGCTTTGCCGCTCTCTATTCGTAAATTGCGTCCCGAACTGCGCGTTCATCTCTTGTTTTTAGCGGTCTTTCTTTTCTCTTTTTTTCTGACCTGGCGTGAACTCCACACGCTGAAAATCAACTATGAAGATCGGCAGCGCGCAGCGCTGGCGGATATGCAGAACGGGCTGGAGAGCCAGTTTCAGGAGAGCATCGACGGGATGATCTATTACCGGCGCATGTTCACCTATGCGCTGGCGCATCCGCTCGACGCTCACCACGCGCGCCGCGCGCTGGCGGAGTTTCAGCAGCTGCGCGCGCAACCGGCATGGCAGCTGCGGCTCAATATGCCGCGCAGCATGCCGATCAACGGTGTCGGCGACAGCGGGCTGGCGCAGGACGCGCTGCTGCAGCGCGATCCGGCCCGGCTTGACGGCGAGGTGCTCGCGGCGCTGGAGTTCAGCTTTATTATGCAGTTCAGCGATGCGGAAGCCGATTTCCATTCGCGCTTCTGGTACACCTCGCGCGCCGGATTCTTTATCACCTCGCGTCCGCCGCAAAGCCTCTCCGCGCTCGCCGCCAACTACGCCACCATGGTTTCCCGCCCCTGGTTTCGCGCCATGGCGACGCTGGCGTCGCCTCAGGAGCTGCGCTGGTCTGCCGTCTATCAGGGCGGGGAGGATGAGGGCGCGATGCTGACGGTCAGCACGCCTATCTTTATCAACGGCTACTGGTATGGCGCGCTGTCGATGGATTTCACGCAGCAGCGTATCGCCAGTCAGTTGAGTAACATGCACCACAGCGCGCTGCAGGGCAGCGTGGTGCTGCTCGACAAAGCGCAGCAGCTCGTGGCCTCCCTTAACGCGTCGGATGCTAAGCCGCTGAGCGACGGCGCGCAGCGGCAGCTCTATGCGCAGATTGCGCGTCAGCCGCAGGGCACGCTGCGGCTTGAGCATCAGTTCATCAGCTGGAGCAGGTTGAAAAACGTAGACGGCTATCTGGTGAATCAGCAAATTCTGGCACAAGGGCTACGCCAGGATTTAGGACGCGCCATGCTGTTTATGCTGGTGATGTGGCTGCTGTTCGTGCTGCTGCTGCTGCTGGCGCATCAAATCATTGTGCGTCTGGTGCGACGGCTGAGCCAGCTCTCCGACCGGCTGGCGTGGCGCGCCAGCTACGACGGCCTGACGCGGCTGCTTAACCGCAGCGCCTTTTTTGAACGCTTCGAAGCGGAGGCGACGCGCTGCCGGGCGCTTAACGCGCCGCTGGCGGTGATCCAGCTCGATATCGACCACTTTAAAGCGGTGAACGACACCTGGGGCCATCAGGCGGGCGACCAGGCGCTGATGCGCGTCGCCGCGATCGTTTCCCAGGCGCTGCGGAAAAACGACCTGGCCGGCCGCGTCGGCGGCGAGGAGTTCTGCGTGGTGCTGCCGGAAACCGGCCTGGCGGATGCGGAAAAGGTAGCGGAGCGGATGCGCGAGCGTCTGGCGGCGAAAACCATTCTGGTCAACGCCAGCCACTGTTTTAGCGTAACGCTCTCCGCAGGCGTCGCCAGCAGCGAAGAGCAGGGCGACTACCAGACGACTAGCCTGCAGGCGGAAGCGGACCGCCGACTCTATCTGGCGAAAAGTCAGGGCCGCAACCGCGTGGTAGCTGGAGGTTAAACGTTGCCGGCGTTGTCCTCTTCCACCGCCTGATAGATACGCTGCAGGATATCGGGGAAGGCGGACTGAACGCGGCTCCAGCTGGGAATAAACGGCTTATCGTTAGGACGCTCGATAAAGGCTTGTCCCGCCTCCAGAATCGACTGGGTGAACATCTCTACCGCCGCTTCTTCGATATGCTGGTCAAACTTCAGGCCGTTCATCGCCGCTTCGTGGTTGTAGATCTCCATCATATCGAGCGCGTTGCGGTAGTAGGTTGCCTTCAGCACGCGGAACGAGTCGCTGGTCAGCGGCACGCCCATCGTCGCCAGCTTACGCAGCAGCGACTGCACGATATCGCTGCTCATGCGCTTCAGGCCGCCGGTGCCGTCATCTTCCGCCAGCGGCTGGTGTTTGTGGTCATAGTTGTCGGCGATCTCGACCTGACAGGTCTGACGCGTGGTGTAGTTGCGGTAAATTTCCGACAGCACGCCAATCTCCAGCCCCCAGTCGCCGGGAATTTTAATGCCGTTGAGCACGTGGGTGCGCATGGCGAATTCGCCCGACAGCGGGTAGCGGAAGCTGGCGAGATAGTCGAGATATTCGGAGTGGCCATACACCTTTTGCAGCGAGCGCAGCAGCGGGCCGACCAGCAAGCGGCCTACGCGGCCGTTCAGCTTGCCGTCGGCGACGCGTGCGTAAAACCCTTTGCAGAACTCATACTGAAACGCCGGGTTCGCCAGCGGATAGAGCAGACGCGCCAGCATGCCGCGTTCGTAAGTCACGATATCGCAGTCGTGCAGCGCCACGCACTGTGTGCGATCCGAGGCGAGAGTGAAGCCGGTGCAGAACCAGACGTTGCGCCCTTTGCCCGGCTGGGAAGGCGAAAGCCCCTCTTTATCCAACTCGGCGTCGATCGCCTTCAGGCGCGGGCCGTCATTCCATAAAATGCGGTGGCGCTGCGGCAGGCGCGAAAAAAATTCGCGCGCGAAGAGAAACTGATCGCGGTCGGCGCGATCGAGCCCGATAACGATCTCGTCGAGGTAGGGCACTTTGGCCAGCTCATCGACGATATTGCCCAGCGCCGGTCCTTCCAGTTCGGAGAAGAGCGACGGGAGAATCAGCCCCATTTTGCGTTTGCGCGCGAAGCGCACCATCTCTTTTTCCAGCGACTCAACGCTGCGGTTGGTCAGATTATGAAAGTTGGTAATCACGCCATTCTGATAAAAATCACTCATCGCGCCATCCTTTTAATCATCAGTGGTTGCGGCTTAATCGGGCTGAGTCAGGAAATAGTCGAGTCCCTCTTTCCAGCCTTCGGGGCCGTAGTGCGCCGTATGGTAGATCCGTTGCCTGTCCTGCCGGGTCAGCGTCACCGGCGTTTTGCTGTAGCCTTTTATCACCACGGCGTAGTCAACCGCATCCAGCATCGGCGCGTCGTTGGGGCCGTCGCCGAGGCCGATGGTGGCGGGCGCGCTGTCATACTGGCCGAGCAGCCAGCGCAGCGCTTCGCCTTTGCCGCTGCCTGCGGGCATGACGTGCCAGAAGCGCCCGCCCTGGGTCAGCTGCAGCTGATGCTGCGCCAGCGCGGCGCGAAACGCCTCCAGCTTCTCTTCGTCGTCGCGCCAGACAATCACTTCCGACGCTTCGCGCTGGCGCGCCAGCCCCGAGTCGCTTTCGGTCAGACCGGTCATCGCGGCGACTTCGGCATCGGTGAAGCGGCTGAAGCCCTGAAAGCGAAAGCCAGGCTGTAGCGTGCTCAACGTGCGGCAGAGCGCCTCATAGGCGAGGCTCTGCGGCGGGATCCGTTCGCGTCGCTGCGCCGACATCTGCACCACCGCGCCGTTTTCCGCGATAAATGGGGTATTCGTCAGGCCGAGACGCTTTTGCAGCGGCGCGATTTCCGCTGCGGTTTTACTGGAGCAGAGCACGACCGGCACCTGTTGACGCTGCAGTTCAGCCAGCCATTCTGCGGCGGCATCCCAGCGGTAGGTATGATGATCGAGCAGGGAACCATCCAGATCGGTAATCACTAACAGCGGCTGTTGCAAACTGGGCATAGCAGGCTCCTTGCGACATTAACTGGCGGATTTTCAGTATTATAGTTGATACCAGATTGCGCCTGCTTTTCGTCTGTCGTACGGCACATCCAGGATAATTCTTAAAACCTGACGATAAAGCGAAGCGGGATGCACAAAAAACGCATGGCGCAAAGCGGCTGAAATCAGGCTGTTTCCGGTAACGCCAGGGGGTTTCATACAAAAAGGGCAGCAGTATTGTGCATAGCCAGGACTTGTCTTAGCGTCGGTCAGGCGTACTCTGCAGAGGTATCAAGCATTTCCTGATGTAACGAATTTACGTGGTTATTTACCCGGCGCTCCCTGCCGGGTTTTTTTTGGCCTGCGATTAGCGGTTCATTTCGTTACAGGTGCAGTCGCGAATATCGAGTTCATACTCGTCCGCCAGTTCAATACTGCTTCCCCAGGCCCGGCCGCCGGTTCTGAGATGGCGGCTGTTGTCCACCTCGGGGAAGGTTTGCGGGAGGGCCGCCGTGCTGCGCGGCAGGCTGTCGAGCAGCGAGTCCACGTCGGGTTTCTCGCCGGGCTGAAGGTCAGGGCCGCCTGGATTAATTTGCGCCATCATCGCTCTCCTTTTGTTTAAAAGGATATTTCGCTTATCTCCGACCAGGGATTGCGACGGATCAGCTAAGTATAGACGGCGGCCAGGGCAGGTGAATAACTCTGCGGCAGGAAAAGAAACAGGCAAAAAAAAAGCCCGCGCTGCGCGGGCAAAATCCTTGTTACTTTTAGGTTGACTGCCCCTTTGGGGTGGAGCAGTAAAAGAAGTGTAAAAGGTTGCCGTGTCAGAAGTCTTGTCGCGAAACGTTAAGAAAGCGAAAAAGCGCCCGCTTACGTAAATTTACCTGGTTTTTCCTTTGTTATCAGCGGCATCGTCTATAGTTACAGGCGGAGTTAAACCATAACGTGACAAGGAGAGACCATGGATCTGTTACGCATTATTATCGCTATTATTCTGCCGCCGCTGGGCGTATTTATGCAGGTCGGTTTTGGCGGCGCTTTCTGGCTCAATATTCTACTGACGCTGTGCGGCTATATCCCCGGTATCATTCATGCGGTTTGGGTGATTGCGCGTCGCTGAGGCGGGCCTCATCGTTTACACTGATGCACAGGAAAATCATCAGGAGCAACGCGCATGAAGGTCAATGACCGCGTCACCGTAAAGACCGATGGCGGCCCGCGCCGCCTCGGCACTATTCTCGCTGTAGAGCCGTTTAACGAAGGGGTCATGTATCTGGTGGCGCTGGAAGATTATCCGCTCGGCATCTGGTTTTTTAATGAAGGCGATCATCCGGAAGGGATATTTGTCGAGCCTTATGTGGCGGAATAGATGCGCAGGGCGTTGCTTTTATTCTCTCTGAATATCGCGGCAATAATAAGGCGCCAGACGGCGCCTTATTTCATGCTAAATCGACAATAATAAAGGCGCCTCAGAGCGCCTTTATTTTTCTCTGCCTTAGAACGTTTCCCAGTTGTCGTTGCCGGAGGTCGCCAGTGCCGGACGCGGCGTCAGGCGCGGCGATTTCAGCGCGGGCGCAGCAGCAGCCACCGTTGCTGTTGTCAGCGCCGGATGCTCCTGCAGGCGAAACGCGGCGACAGCTTTGGTGAGTTTACCAGCCTGATCTTCCAGCGATGCGGCTGCTGCAGAGGCCTCTTCCACCAGCGAGGCGTTTTGCTGCGTGACGTTATCCATCTCGGTGACCGCCTGGCTGACCTGCTGAATGCCGCGGCTCTGTTCATCCGAGGCGGCAGCGATCTCCGCCATGATATCGGTGACGCGGCGTACCGCTTCGACAATCTCGCCCATGGTTTCGCCCGCTTCGCCGACCTGATGCGAACCGTCTTTGATCAAATTGACCGACTCCGCAATCAGCGACTCAATCTCTTTGGCCGCCTGAGCGCTGCGCTGCGCCAGGCTGCGTACCTCGCTGGCGACTACCGCGAAGCCGCGACCCTGTTCGCCGGCGCGCGCCGCTTCCACCGCGGCGTTCAGCGCCAGAATATTGGTCTGGAAGGCGATGCTGTTGATGACGTTGGTGATTTCGGCGATTTTCTTTGAGCTGCCGGAGATATTAGTCATGGTTTTCACCACGCCGCTCACCAGCTCGCCACCGCTGCGGGCTTTGCCGGAGGCGTCTGCCGCCAGCTGGCTGGCGTGGTGAGCGTTCTCGGCGTTTTGTTTCACCGTGGCGGTTAACTGCTCCATGCTGGCGGCGGTCTGCTCCAGCGCGGCGGCCTGCTGCTCGGTACGGGAAGAGAGATCGGTATTCCCGGCAGAGATTTCGCCGGAGCCCTGATAGATCGCCACCGCGCCTTCACGCACCGTGCCGACGGTTTTCACCAGCGAATCCTGCATCAGCTGCAGGTTATGCAGCAGCGTGCCAATTTCGCTGCGGCCGTGCGGTTCCGGCGGGGCGGTGAGGTCGCCCTGCGCAATGCGCTCAATACGCGCGACCGACTGGCGCAGCGGACTGATCACCACGCGACGCAAGAACACAAAGGTCATCAGCGTCAGCAGCAAGGCGGCGGCGAAGGCGACCGCCATCGCGATAAAGCCGATGCGCGACTGATGCGCCGCCGTGGCGTTAATGGCGTCGGCGCGCTGGTTACGCAATTTAATCGCCTGCAGCAGCACGTCGTTATAGGCGTTGTCGAGTTTGCGCGTGACGTCGGTCTCCTGCGCGATAATGCCCTCGAAGCTGCCCTGTTTGCCGGCGTTGATCATCGGCTTCAGCCCCTTTTCGACATAGTCGTTGAAGCGCGCCGTCAGCGGGGCGTCGAGCGCGATATCTTCAGGGGTTTTGATCTTCCGTTCCTGATAAACCTTAAAGCCTTCCTGCGCCTGCTGAATACGCTTTTCGGTCGCAGCGACGCTGGCTTTAAACTCATCCATCTCGCCGATGCGAGCGGCGGCGCCAGCCTGGATAATATAAAGGCGCGCGGTGCGCAGGTGGTTAGAGCTGTTGGAGATCCCCATACGTACCTGGATCTCGTCGGTGGCATCCTTAAGCGACTGGTTGCTCTGGATGAGAAAATAGCTGGCAAGGGCGATACAGAGGGCAAACAGCAGCAGAATACCGCCGAAAATCATACTGAAGAGCGGCACCAGGCGCAGGTTGCGCCACAGGCCAGCCTTGGACGGCGTGGAAGAATCCAGTGGTGTGTTCATATCCTTGATCTCATGTCGGGGTTATGAAACTAACATCGGCAGAGAAGGGGAAAGGGTTAGAGGGTGGAGTGAGATCTGGCTCGCAAAAAAGGCGAAAAAAAACCGGCCTGGCGGCCGGTTCTTTCGCGAGTTGACTATCTCACGTTGACATAGATACCTGACGTCACATTGTCAGTTAAACGCACCACATGATAGATAACCTGTTTATTATGGGTTTTGATCTTGCGTTTAATATTTCCTTTGTGTGACGAAACGGTCTTGGCCTTAATTTGCATCTTGTCTGAGATCTGAATGGTGTCATGACCTGACATCCACATTTTCAGCATATTTGACTCCGTCTGACTTAACGTCAGAGGGTGTACATCCAGACCTGATGAAATACGGGTAGACGCGTTGAGCTTTTTCTGCAAATAGGTGCTGAGTAAGGAGTCAAGTGTCGTCGTTTTTATCGATTTTGATGTAATAATCAAGTTCTTACGAACGTAGAGGTATTCCTCAAAATGGATATTAGAAATGGCCATGAAGATGAAGAACAGCGTTTCCGGGTGCTGCATAATAATATTTCGGATGCGGTCGCTGGAATCTGATTCATGGATAAAACATTCTTCGTTAATAAACACTACGCCAGGTTTTAACTGTTCGCAGCGCTGCTGTAATTGCTCAATATCGGAGACAGAAAAGATGTTTTTCTTTTTGACTCCCTTACAGGACATATAGTCCGATAATCCCAGGCGTGTGTAGTTGCATGAATCCATAATAATCGTTGGCATGTTTAGCGACCCTCACCAATTTGTTATCCGTTTAAATCAACGATGAATTACGCGTTGCGGTACGAGAGAGATTTCTAAGACACTTTTTTATTCTGCTCAGCAGTCTGGCGACAGGCCATACGCCTGCCAAAAGTATTCTTCCCTGACCCGTTTCTGCAAAGTTGTTTTTGTGCTGCCTTAACGTCACTTATCCCTCCAGTGATAGCGGGAATCGCTGGCGGTTTGCAATAAGCGTGCATAACACCCTGTTTTGAGATCCTCGTCACTATCGCGCATAACACAGTCAATTCTGATAGGACGATTCTTAAAAACATTTGATTCACGAAAGTGTGACGTTTTAGCGAGTGTTGACAATGCCGGAAAAAAAAGGTCCTGACAAGAAAAATCGTTAAAGGATTTTTTTTGTTCCAAAACAATCTGTTGCCGATTTTGTCAACGATTCCACCAAGTTAGCTGTACCGGGAATCTGTGAAATAAAATACTTGAAGCGCGGTTTAATAAGAATAATTTTCAGAGTTACTTCTCACTTATCAGAATTTCCTTAGTTGATTTCTGAGAAAACTGGTTTGAAAAATGCACAGAATGTTTTAGGTGGCTTAAGTATCACTTTAGAAAGATAGTGAGATACTTAATCATCAGGGGTGAGACAGTTCCGATAGGAACTGGGCGAGCAAATCAAAGACTTCGCTGAACAGATGCTCACAGAAGGGCGCAACCAAAGGCATCATCAACCCCATGGTCAAAATTCCCACTGTTAAGGTAATTGGGAAGCCAACCGCGAAAATAGAGAGCTGAGGTGTAACACGGTTTAACAAACCCAGTACCAGGTTAATCAGAAGCAGCAAAACGATTAAGGGTAGCGCTAACATCATGCCATTAAGGAAAATTAAACCGCCTGCTTTGACCAGTGCATTAAAAGCGTTGGCGTTTAACGGCTGCCCGCCAATCGGCAATGTATGAAAACTGTCCGCCAGCAACGAGATCAGCCAGAGGTGTCCGTTGAAGGTCAGGAACAGCAGCATTGCCAGCATATCGAGAAAACGGGCCAGAACCGGCATATTTAAGCGACTGCCTGGATCGAAAAAGGTGGCGAAAGAGAGGCCCATCTGTAAACCGATCACCTCGCCAGAGAGGCGCACCGCAGCAAACGCCAGCTGCATCGTGAACCCCAGCCCGATACCAATCAGCATCTGCTGCAGCAGCAGCCAGAAGCCCGCGGGCGAAAACAGCGTTACCTCGACTGAAGGCAGCGTTGGCACCATTATCCAGGTGATTAACGCCGCCAGGCCGATTTTGACGCGTTTGCTGATAGCGCGCTCGCTCAGCAGCGGCGCGGTGGCGAACAGCGCCAGCATACGCGCCAGCGGCCAGAAAAACTGACTGACCCAGTGGACCAGCTGGTCGCTGTCGAGGGTAACCATTAGCCGATCATATAAGGCAGGTTGCTGAAGAGGGTGCGGATATAGTCCAGCACCAGATTCAGCATCCAGGGGCCGGCAATCACGCCCGTCGCTGCCACGGCCAGCACCTTCGGTATAAAGGAAAGCGTCTGCTCGTTCACCTGGGTCGCCGCCTGCAGCAGACTGATAATCAGCCCGCTGACCAGCGCCGCCAGCAGCAGCGGCGCGGCGAGCATCAGCGCCAGGCGCAGCGCATCCTGGCCCATTGCCATAACGGATTCTGGCGTCATTAGTTTCTCCGGGAAATCGGAATAATCAGGAATAGAAGCTTTGCGCCAGCGAACCGACCAGCAGCTGCCAGCCATCCACCAGTACAAACAGCATCAGTTTGAACGGCAGCGAGATGGTTGCCGGCGGCACCATCATCATCCCCAGCGCCATCAGCACGCTGGCGACCACCAGGTCGATAATCAGAAACGGGATAAAAACGGTAAAGCCAATCTGAAAGGCGGTCTTCAGCTCGCTGGTGACGTAGGCGGGCAGCAGAATGCGCATCGGTACCGCTTCCGGCCCTTCGATGGGCGGGGTATTCGCCAGGCGGGCGAACAGCGCCAGGTCCGCTTCGCGCGTCTGACGCAGCATAAAGTCGCGTAGCGGCTGCGCGCCTTTCTCCAGCGCGACGTCCATGCTGATTTTGTCCTGGCTAAAGGGCAGATAGGCGTCGTCGTAAATCTTGTCGAAGGTCGGCGCCATAATAAAGAAGGTCAGAAAGAGCGCGAGGCCGAGCATCACCTGATTCGGCGGCGCGGAGGGCGTGCCGAGGGCGTTGCGCAGCAGGCCGAACACGATGATGATGCGGGTAAAGCTGGTCATCATCAGCAGCACGGCGGGAATAAAGGTCAGCGAGGTAATAAAAACCAGCGTCTGCACCGGCAGCGACCAGCTTTGTCCGCCATTGGGCAACGCATGGCTCACCAGTCCCGGCAGCTGGGCATGAGCGGCCGGCGCCAGCAGTAATAGCGGCAGAAGAGAGAGCAGTCGACGCATCATTGGGGTTTTCCGGGACGTTTAACCAGGTTTTGCAACAGCTGACGGAAATCTTGCGGTGCGGCCGCGGCGGCCGGACGGGCATCCGGCGCCACCGGCGGCAGCGTGTGCAGATGGGTAATCTGCGCTGCTGTAACGCCCAGCACCAGGCGCGCCTCGGCGGTATCCACAATCACCACGCGTTCGCGCTGGCCGACCTGTACGCTGGCGCTCACCTTCAGCGCCTGGCTGCTTACCGTTTTCGGCGCGAAGCCGAGGCGGCGCGCCAGCCAGGCGCAGGCGAGGATCAGCAGGACAATCACGGCCAGCACGCTGCTGACCTGGGTCACGACGGAACCGCCGGAGATGGCCGGCGCTGCGGGCTGCAGCGCGTGGGACTGGGTGTTCATCATATTTAGCGGCTCAGACGACGCATACGTTCAGACGGCGTAATAATGTCGGTGATGCGTACGCCATACTTATCGTTAACCACCACCACTTCGCCCTGGGCGATCAGGTAGCCGTTGATCAGGATATCGAGCGGCTCGCCCGCCAGACCGTCCAGCGCCACCACGGAACCCTGCGTCAGGCGCAGCAGCTCTTTAATGGTCATTTTGGTGCGGCCCAGTTCGACGGTAAGCTTGACCGGGATATCCATAATCAGGTCGATGTCCTGCAGCGAACCGGCGGCAGCGCTGCTTTCGAACGTTTTGAAGACGTCGTCGGCCTGCGGTGCGCTGCTAACGGCCTGCTCATTCATCGCCTCAGCCCACAGATCGTCCGCAGAGATGTCGTCGGACGGTTTATTGCTGTCACTCATTGGGCTGTTCCTCATTCAGCGAATTCAAAATCGGGTTAATCAAATGCTCGACGCGCAGGGCGTACTGGCCGTTCATGGTGCCGTACTGACTGGTCAGCACCGGGACGCCATCGACGTGCGCGATAATGCGCTCTGGTTTCTCGATCGGCAGCACGTCGCCAGGCTTCAGCTGCAAAATGCGCGACAGCCGCAGCGAGGTTTCGGCAAAGTGAGCGATCAGCTCCAGTTCCGAATGCTGCACCTGTTTCACCAGGTTCTCGCGCCAGTGGTTATCCTCGGTGCGGGAGTTCTCCAGCGGCGGGTTAACCAGCAGTTCGCGCAGCGGCTCAATCATCGAGAACGGAATACAGATGTTGAACTCGCCCACCAGGTTGCCAATCTCGACCTGGAACGGCGTGTTGACCACGATATCGTTCGGCGAGGTGGTGATATTGGTGAACTTCACCTGCATTTCAGAGCGGACATATTCCACGTCGAGCGGGTAGATCGCCTTCCACGCGTCGCTGTAGCCTTCCAGCGCCAGCTTCAGCATGCGGCGGATCACGCGCTGCTCGGTGTGGGTAAACTCACGGCCTTCCACCTTGGTGGGGAAGCGGCCGTCACCGCCGAACAGGTTATCCACGGCGATAAACACCAGGCTCGGCGAGAACACCACCAGCGCCGTTCCGCGCAGCGGTTTCAGGTGGATAAGATTCAGGTTGGTCGGCACCGGCAGGTTGCGGGCAAACTCGTGATACGGCTGAATCTTGATCGCACCGACGCTGATATCCGGGCTGCGGCGCAGCAGGTTAAACAGCGCCATACGGAAATGTCGGGCGAAACGCTCGTTAATAATCTCCAGCGCCTGAAGGCGCTCGCGCACCACGCGACGCTGGGTATTAGGGTCGTAAGGACGAATGTCGCCTTCCGGCCCGCTTTGACTCTTTTCATCTACCGCGCTGTCACTGTCGCCATTAAGCAGCGCGTCAATTTCAGCCTGGGAGAGAATGCTATCGCCCATTGGTTTACCTCAAAATGAAGGCGGTAAACAGTACGTCATTTACCACCTGCGCAGGCTGTCCTTTCACCAGCGGAGGTGACAGCACCTGCTTAATCTGTTCAATCAGCGCTTGCTTACCTTGCTCCGACGCCAGCGCGGCGGCGCTCTGTCGCGAGAGCAGCAGCAGCAGGCGGCTACGCACTTCCGGCAGATAATCATTCATCCGACGACGGGTATCCTCGTCCGGCAGACGCAGGGTAAAGCCTACGTACAGTACGCGGTCCGGATCGTTGTCGGGATTGATCAGGTTGACCGTAAAGGTATCAAGCGCAAAAAAGACGGGAGCGGGTGGCGGTTCTACTTTCGCAGCTTCCGGTGTGCCACTCTCATGTTTATTCATCATTCGCCAGACTGCATAGCCTGCCACGCTACAAGCGGCCAGCGTTACAATGAGCAACACCGGAATTAAGAGTGAACGTTTGCGGCCTTTTGCTTTCGCGTTATCAGACATTTTTGCAGTAACTTCCTGTGAATTATCGGCAAACCTCTCGGTTTGCCTGGACAGATTATCCCGCGTCTTAAGTCAAACAATGGGAAGAAAAGACGCGGGTTTTACGCTTACCTTCAGCGTTTGTCGCTGTCAGGCAAAAGTATCGACAGCGCCGGTGCCGAGGATGCGCGCCTGAAGGGCGGCGGGAACGGCGATCGGCGTTATCTCGCTATCGTCATCCTGGGAGAGAGAGAAGGTGCCGTGCTGTCCGTCGCGGCGCGCCTCCTGCTGCTGTTGCTGCTGCTGGAAGCCCTGGCTCTGCGCGAAGCTGTCACTGCTTACCTGACTCTGTCCCAGGTTAATGCCGCTTTCCGCCAGCGCGTTACGCAGCTGCGGAAGGGCGGCTTCCAGCGCGGCCCTGACGTGGCTGTGGCTGGAGGCCATACTGATTTGCGCCTGGTCGTTATCCAGCTTCAGGCTGATCTGGATGGCGCCCAGATCCGCCGGATGTAGCCGCAGCTCGGCGTTTTGCTGGCCGTTGCGGGTGAACATGACAATCTGCTGGCTCAGAGCCTGCTGCCATTCGTCGCTGCCCAGCTGCGCGTTGAGCATCGGCGTCGACGGCGTACTGGTCGTGGCCGAGGCGGTCTGCGTCATCAGCGGCGCCGTGCTGCTGCTGGCCGGCGTACTGGTCAGCGCGCTGCTGTCCGTCTGCGTCAGCGGCGCGCTTTTTTCATCCTGTCGGCTAAAGTTGCTCAGTGCCTGCTGAAAGCTGCCGTCCAGCGTCAGCGGCGCACTGGCGTTGGCCGTGCTGGCTGCCGCGCCCGTTGATGCGGCGTTCAGCTGCGTTGGGCTCGCCTTCGTCTCAGCGTGCGCTGGCGCGCTGGCCGATGGCGACGCGCTTTGCGCCAGCGAATTGCTCAGCGCCTGGCTCAGCGTCGAGAGCGCATTGCCTGCGAGCGCGCCGCGGCGCGTGTCGGCGCCCGACTCGGCGGCGACGGAAGCGGCGGAAACGCTGCTCTGCGCAACCGGCGACGCTGGCAGCATGGCGAACAGCGCCTGCATGGTCTGCGCCTCGCTGCTGGTTAAGGTTTCCGCGCTCGCCTTATCCTTATCATCGGCGGATTTGGTGGCGGCTTTAATATTTTCCGGCGTCAGCAGCGCATTCAAACCCTCGGTTTTGTCAAAGGCGGTCAGCAGCGCGTCAGGCTGACCCTTTAGCGCAGGCGCGTCCTCCTTTTCCTCTGCGCTTTCAGCAGATTGCGCCGCGTTTCCCTGCTGTTTCGCCAGCGTCAGCAGACGGTTGCCCAGCTCGGTCAGAAAGTCCTGCGGCAGCGATTTGACGCTGTGCAAAACCTCAGCGGAATCTGAACTTTTCAGCTCGCCTTTCGCGCTGGCGGCGGTGACAATATTTGGCAGCGTAATCATTCGCCTTTCCTCAATGCGGCCCGTTGGGCGTATTCATCCATCCGTTTCTGATCGAGACGGTTTTCTACTCGTAATGCGTTGTCCGCCGCGCGGCTGATCAGCGTCTGATAGGCGTTAAGACGCTGCTGCTTCTCGCGCCAGCTGGCCAGCGCCTGCTCCAGACGCTGATTCCACTGTCTCAGCTGAGCGCGATGCTGCTCGATCGCCTGTTCCAGCGTCTGAATAAACTGGTGGTAGTTGGTCCAGCGCGTGGTGGCGATGCCGCCCGACATATCGCTGTTTAGCTTATTGCGGTACTCATCCTGGTAGTCGAGCAGCATGGTGAGCTGCTCGTCCGCCTGGCGCACGCCGCGGCGCATATCGCCGAGGTGCATCACCGCTTTCTCCAGATCCTGCTCCGCTAAATCGCGCAGCGTGTCGATGGCACTGGCGCTCTTCATCGCTTACTCCTCCCGTTACGCCGCCGTTAGCCGAACAGCGCATGCAGATGCAGGCAGGCGTCGTCGTAGTGGCTGCGTTCAAAAATGCCCTGTTGCAGAAAGGCTTCCATCTGCGGGTAGAGGCGGATCGCCTTGTCCAGCATCGGATCGCTGCCTGCGGCGTAGGCGCCGACGCTCACCAGGTCGCGGTTGCGCTGGAAGCTGGAGAGCAGCTGCTTAAACTGACGCACCCGCGCGTAATGATCCTCGTCGATCAGCGCGGTCATGGCGCGGCTGATAGAGGCCTCGATATCGATCGCCGGGTAGTGGCCCGCTTCGGCCAGCCGACGCGACAGCACGATATGGCCGTCGAGAATAGCGCGCGCCGAGTCGGCGATAGGATCCTGCTGATCGTCGCCTTCGGTCAGTACGGTATAGAAGGCGGTAATCGAGCCGCCGCCGTGCGTGCCGTTGCCGGCGCGTTCCACAAGCGCCGGCAGCTTGGCGAACACCGAGGGCGGATAGCCTTTGGTGGCAGGCGGCTCACCGATGGCCAGCGCGATCTCGCGCTGCGCCATGGCGTAACGCGTCAGGGAGTCCATGATCAGCAGCACGTGCTGGCCGCGATCGCGAAAATCTTCAGCGATGCGCGTGGCGTAGGCGGCGCCCTGCATACGCAGCAGCGGCGAGACGTCCGCGGGCGCGGCGATCACCACCGAACGCGCACGGCCTTCGGCGCCGAGAATATTTTCAATAAAATCTTTTACTTCGCGGCCGCGCTCGCCGATCAGCCCGACCACGATGACGTCCGCCTGGGTATAGCGCGCCATCATGCCGAGCAGCACGCTCTTGCCGACGCCGGAACCGGCGAACAGGCCCATACGCTGGCCGCGCCCGACGGTAAGCAGAGCATTGATGGCGCGTACGCCGGTGTCGAGCACGTCGGTAATCGGCGTGCGCTGCAGCGGGTTGAAGGGCGGGGTGATCAGCGGCGCGCGGTAGCCGGTATCGGGCGACGGCAGACCGTCGAGCGGCTTGCCGCTGCCGTCGAGCACCCGGCCCAGCAGTTCCGGGCCGAGCAGCAGCTGTTTGCCGCTGTGGCCGCTGTCGCGCGCATAGACGCGGGCGCCGGGCAGAATGCCGTCGACCTCTTCCAGCGGCATCAGAAAGAGTTTCTGGCCGTTAAAGCCCACCACTTCGCTTTCGACTTCGGTCAGGTTCTTGCCGTCGTTGCGTTCGATAACGCAGGTGGCGCCGAGCGGCAGCTGCAGGCCGGTCGCCTCCAGCACCAGACCGGTGGCGCGCGTCAGACGGCCGTAGCGGCGCACCGGCTGCACCTGCGCGATGCGGGTTTCAAAGGCGTCGAGCGCGCCCAGCCAGCGGGAAAGTCGCGAGGTCATTAAAACTCTCCTGGCGCGGCGAGACGGCACAGCTCCTGCCAGCGCGTCGCCACGCTGGCGTCGAGATCGCCATCTTCGGCGCTCAGCTTGCAGCCGCCAGGATGCAGCGTGCTGTCGGCCAGCAAACGCCAGCCGTGCAGATCGAGCGTCGGACCGAGGGTCTGCTCGATACGCTGCAGATCGTCGGGATGCACGCGCAGCTGCGGTTTGCCGCTAAACATCGGCTCCTGCTGCAGCAGCTGCTGGATTTGACGCAGCAGGGCGCTGCCGTCCACCGTGGTCGCCTGGCCGATGACCTGGCGCGCGGCTTCCAGCGCCAGCTGCATCAGACGCGAGGCGATGACGCTGTCGAGCGCCTCCAGCGAGTGCTGGAACTCGGTAACCAGCTGCTGCATGCGCGCCTGAAGCGGCGCCTGCTGCTGCTGCGCATCGGCCAGCCCCTGCTGAAAGCCGGCGTCGTAGCCCGCTTTCTGGCCTTCGGTGAAGCCCTGCTGATGGCCTTCGTTATAGCCCTGCGCCTGCGACTCTTTGCGCGCCTGCTGCTGCATGCGCTCGAAGAGCTGCTGCTGCTCGTCGGCTTCCGATTCAAACACCTCAGGCTCCGGCAGGATTTCCGGCGCCGGCTCGTCGCGGCGGCCTAAATCATCAGGCTGCCAGAGCTGCCACGGGCGGGCGGAAAAGGCATCAGACATAGGTTTCCTCGCTGCTGCCAATTACCATCTCGCCCGATTCCGCCAGACGGCGCACGATAAGCAGGATAGCTTTCTGTTCGTTCTCCACCGCCGACATACGTACCGGACCGCGGTTGGCGAGGTCGTCGCGCAGGATATCGGCGGCGCGCGCCGACATGTTCTTGAGGAACTTCTCGCGCAGCGGCTGCTCGGCGCCTTTCAGCGCGACCAGCAGCTGCTCGGACTCCACTTCCTGCAGCAGACGCTGGATGCTGCGGTCGTCCACTTCCACCAGGTTCTCGAACAGGAACATCTCGTCGATAATTTTCTGCGCCAGTTCGCCGTCGAAGTCGCGAACCGCTTCGATAACCGCCTCTTCCTGCTGCGTTTTCATCAGGTTGATGATTTCCGCCGCGGTTCTCACGCCGCCCATCTTCGCGCGCTTGAGGTTGGTGCCGTCCAGCAGGCCGTTGAGCACTTCGGTCAGCTCTGCCAGCGCCGCCGGCTGTACGCCGCCGAAGGTGGCAATACGCAGCATGACGTCATGACGCAGGCGTTCGTCGAACAGCGCCAGGATATCCGCCGCCTGGCCACGCTTAAGGTGCACCAGGATAGTCGCGATGATCTGCGGATGCTCGTCGCGGATAAGATCGGCGGCAGCCTGCGGCTCCATAAAGTTGAGCGTTTCCATGCCGCTGGTGGTCTCGCGGGACTCGAGAATATCCTCCAGCAGGCTGGCGGCGCGCTCTTCGCCCAGCGCTTTGGTCAGCACCGAACGCAGGTACTCGTTGGAGTTGAGGCTCAGCGCCGCGAACTGCTCGGCGTCGGTCTCGAACTCACGCAGGATCTCGGTAAGCTGCTTGTGCGACACCTGGCGCATATTCGCCATCGCGGCGCTCAGGTGCTGCACTTCACGCTGGTTAAGGTGCTTGAACACCTCGGCGGCGCGCTCTTCGCCGATGGTCATCATCAGGATGGCGCTTTTTTCAGTTCCGGTCAGACTCATAGTTCTTTACTCATCCATTCGCGGATAACCAGCGCAACGACGCGCGGATCGTTCTCGGACATATCGCGGATGCGCTGGCTCATCACCTCGGCGCTCATGCGGTTGCTAGACTTGCGCTCTGCATCCTGCTCATCTTTGCTGAGCTGTACGCTGTAGGCTTCTTCCTCTTGCACGGCGGCGGCGCGCTGTTCTGCGGCTTCCACGGCGGCTTTTTCCGCTTCGCGTTTACGCATCAGCTGCGGACGCACCATTTTGCGGTAGAGGATGAAGGCGACCAGCGCGATCAGCAGCCATTTGCCGACGTTCATCATCTGATCGAAGAAGGCCTGCTGCTGCCAGAACGGCAGGTCGCCGCTGGTTGGATCGGCTGCGGTGAACTCGGAGTTGACCACGTTGACGCTGTCGCCGCGCGGCTGGGAATAGCCCATCGCTTCGCGCGTCAGATCTTCAACCTGCTTCAGCTGCTGTTCGTTAAGGGCGATCGCCTTGCCTTTGTCGTCGGCACGATAGTTAACTACTACCGCGACTGAGAGGCGCTGCACGTCGCCGACGTTCATTTTGGTGTGGCGAATGGTACGGTCCAGCTCATAGTTCACGGTATCGTCGCGGCGCGAGTTGGTCGGCACGCTGCTGCTGGCCGTGCCGTTGTTCGCGTTGTTCTGCTGGCCGTTCTGCGCGTTTTGCCCGTTCTGCGCGTTCGGCGCATTGACCGGCGCGGTGTTGGCCGGCGCTGGCTGGTTGGAGAGGGCACCCGGCACGCCGCCCGGATACGGGCTACCGGTCTGATCGCTGGTGCTGGTCTGACGCGAGCGGATAGCGGTGCTGCTCGGGTTGCCGTTCGGCTGATACTTCTCGTCGGTCTGCTCGCTCTTGTCGAAGTTGATCTGCGCCGTCACCTGCGCGTGCACGTTGCCCTGGCCGAGAATCGGATTCAGGATCGCTTCGATGCGCTGCTGGTAGCGCGCTTCGACTTCGGCGGTATATTTCAGCTGTGCATCGTTGAGGTCGCGGCCTTCGCTGTCTGAACGCGTCAGCAGGCGTCCGCTCTGATCGACAACGGTAACGTTGCCCGGCGGCAGGCCCGCCACGCTGCTGGAGACCATATGCACGATGGCCTGGATTTGGCCCTCATCGAGCGCGCGGCCAGGCTGCAGGTTCAGGGTGACCGAGGCGGAAGGCGCTTTCTGCTCGCGCACGAACAGCGTCGGCTTCGGCATCGCCAGATGGACGCGCGCGGTTTTCACCGGCCCTAAGGTTTCGATGGTGCGCGCCAGCTCGCCTTCCAGCGCGCGCTGGTAGTTGACCTGCTCGCTGAACTGGCTGATACCGAACTTCTCTTGATCGAGCAGCTCAAAGCCCACCGATCCGCCTTTCGGCAGCCCCTGCTGCGCCAGGCGCAGGCGCAGCTCATGCACCTTTTCCGCCGGCACCATCAGCGCGCCGCCGTTATCGGCGAAGCGATAGGGGATGTTCATCTGGGTGAGCTGGGTAACAATCGCGCCGCCGTCTTCATTAGAGAGATTGTTGTACAGCACGCGGTAATCGGGCGCTTTCGCCCACAGCACCAGCGCCATCACGATGGCGATAGCGGCGGCGGCGGCAACGATAAGGGGAATACGCGGGTTAGCGCGCAGGCGAGCGATAAGGTCACTGAAACCTTTTTTGGCTGAATCCTGTGTAGCGGCTGCGCTCGCGTTCATGACCTATTCCTGCCTGACATAATTGACCGGGTTTGTTGTAGTGACAAAACAGACTCCCTGACACTGCGTAAAAGAAACTCCACTTCAATGCATGGCATTATTTTCTTTATCGCAAAATTCGATGGGCGAATAAGCCGGGTTTTTTGCGGTTATTTAGCGCCTTTGTCTCATTGACAATGTGATAACTTTTTGAACGTAGAAAATTCCATCTCTCTTTCAATGAGGTAACGGCATGTCCATTCAGGCAATCGACGGCGTTTTACAGCAGCTTCAGCTGACTTCGCTGCAGGCCAGTAACAAAAGCAGCGAGGCGACGCAGCCGGTCGACTTCGCCGCCACCATGAAAGCGGCGCTTGATAAGATCAGCGATACGCAGAACACCGCCCGCACGCAGGCGCAGGATTTTGAAATGGGCAAGCCGGGCATCGCGCTAAACGATGTAATGGTGGATATGCAGAAGTCTTCTATCTCGATGCAGATGGGGATTCAGGTGAGGAATAAGCTGGTGGCGGCTTATACCGATATTATGAATATGCAGGTTTAGGTCATCTAACTAACTAATAAATATAAAATTAAAGGTTAGATCGCTTTGGTGTGGGGCATGGATGGGACAAACTCGTTCAGTTTTTCGTTGAGTAGGCTCCTTTGTGCTTCGTCATTTTCCTTCATCCAGGATCCGTATACCTGATACACCATCTGCGCATTAGCATGCCCCATCTGACTGGCGATGAAGTTGGGGTTTGCTCCTGCAGACAATGACCAGCACGCGTAGGTGTGTCTGGACTGATATGGCTTTCGGTAGGTAATGCCGGCGCGCTTTATTGCAGAACGCCACGTCTGAGGAATAGAGGCTACCGTGTAGTAATCGTCGCTTGCTCTGTTAACTGCGGTAACTTTGGGATTGAATACGAAGGTAAGCTCTTCTTTGCTGCTTTTGCCGTACTCGCGGGAATGCATAGTGACAGATGCTGGCGGCCGCATGCGCGTCAGTTCCAACTGGTCTTTCAGCACCCTGACCGCTGAATCAACCAGGAAAACTGTGCGCTCTCCGGATGCCGTCTTAGGTGGAGTAAAATCGTCCTGAATGGTCAGGTTGCGTCTCACCGTAACCCTGCCCTTAATCAGGTCGATGTCTTCCCACGCCAGCGCGCAAAGCTCACCGTGGCGCATGCCGCTGTAGACGGCGAGTGACCAGAAGTTTTTCAGCTGGCGCGACTGGCAGGCATCAATCAGCCTGGTGAATTCCTCCCGGGTTAACGGGTCAGGTTGCGGCTTGTCCTTTTTAAGAGGCGACAGGGTAGAGATAACATTGCGATCGGCATAGCCGTTCTCGTGGGCGAATTTGAATAGCGAATGCAGGTCTGACATGCAGGTATTGACGTAAGCCACTGACCGGCCCTTGCCGTGCATATTCTTGCCTCGCCCGTATACGTAGCTGCCTTTCAGAAGCTCCATGCGCATGCGCTGAATATCTTCTGTCCGGATGGCGCGTATCATCCTGTCGGATCCAATGATGCCGATGGTGGTGTTCAGTCGCGTTCTGTATGAGGCCAGAGTGTTGCGGCTTATCTCTGACTCCTTTATTGCGAGCCAGCGCTCTGCCATCTCTTTTACGCTGAGTTCTTCCTTTATTGCACAGAAGCGGGAAAGGTTGGCTGATTCGGGGAAGGTCTTCTGATAACTGAACGATCCGGTCTTTATCTCGTAGACGATGTTAGCCCGCAGCTCGCCTGCCGACTTCCTGTTTTTAGCAGTATCGGGAATGCCGAGCGACTCTCTCACTCGCACCCCCTGATACTGGAAGCTGATGCGCAAGAACCCTCCGTGGTTCTCGACGCCTTTTGGGTATGCTGCCATTGTTTATCCTCTGGGTGAAAAGGGCGATCAGGTTATGCTTTTTTTCGGTCTCTCGCATCAGGCTGCTTCTTCAGCTGCGACTCGATCCACTTGTCGATAGCCTCGCGGTTATACATGCACTGGCTATTAAGCCCCGGCTCACCCTCTGGTGAGAACAGCAGGTATTCCCTTCCTTGCATCCACGCCTTTTCGCGTGCCCGCTTTATCGTGCCGGGACGCATCCCTGTTACTGCCATCAGAACTGATTCAGTTACCCACTTATTGGGAGCCAGCTGAATTACGTTTTCCATATCTACTCCTTATCCGGCCAGTTCCAGACCAGCACGATACAAATAAAAACGGCGAGCCAAATAAGGAACTCGCCGGGGGAGATGTCGTGGATGGTGTTCATGCTGCAGGCTTCAGAAAGAGAATCCAGTGCGTCTTATCGCTTTTGCCAGTTCGCTGCCAGATAGTTGGCTTTTGGTCGGTAAGAGCGATAACTTTGCTGACGGGAATCTGTGTTTCGTTCCATTTGAATATCAGCGTGCCGTGTGGCCGCAACACCCTGAATGCCTCAGCGAATCCTGCGCGGATATCGTCTGTCCATGTTTTCTTATCCAAAGCGCCATACTTCTTTTTCATCCAGGCATTTTCGCCGACTCTGTCTAAATGAGGCGGATCAAACACAACCTGAGCAAATGTGTTGTCAGCAAATGGTAGCGCGCGAAAATCAGCGATGATATCCGGGCTAATCTGCAGTGTGCGCCCGTCACATAAAACATGCTGCTCAGCGCGTCGGTCAGTAAACACCGCGCGGTCATCCTGCTTATCCATCCAGAACATGCGAGAACCGCAGCACATGTCCAATATGCTTACTTCAGACATAACAACTCCTCACGCAGAGCGCGATAGTGAATAGGGTGAGTGGGGGTGTAGAGAGGTTATTCTTTGGTGAGAAACTGCAATTTGTGCCAGATATCCAAATCATCCTTGTCGTGATTCTCGCAGTACTCCTCAACTGCCTTCTCGATTAGAGATGCCTGTTCAGCAGAAAGGTGATCATCCCGATGGTCGAAGAAAGCGACAGTCATTGCTCTGCCGCCAAGGATATCTGTTAGCGGGCCAATTGGTGGCTCTTTGCCATCCGGGAATTCAACTACCAACGTGTAAACACTCATGCGACCCTCCTTTGCTGCTTAGCGCGCTCAATACGCTCGTAGTATTCCCGGCACTCGCTGCAGCAGAAGAAACCCTTCGTGGTCTTCTCTCCACAGTCGCCGTTATGGCAAAGGCCGGTGTAGGTCATCGTGGGCTTGGGTCGGTTAGCCAGGGCAATCTCAATCATCTGCTGCTCGCGTTCTGCGGCTTCATCAATAGGGTCTGGAAAGTTCATTGTCTTCTCCAAATTACAGGCGTAAAAAAACCGCATTGCGCGGTCATGTGCTGATGCTCAATGGGTTCGTAGTTTTTCATGCAAGCCACCAGGATAAATACGCAATAACACCCACCACAAGCACCCACCAGATGTGAATCATGATGTCCTCTTTGCTTTTCATTTCGCCTCATCAATGTTGCACAGTAAGTCTGGTAGTGGTGCCGCCTCCAGCATATCTTCCCATGAGTAGACAATATTAAAGGTAACGTCCACGCCGAAATTCTTACCGCATTCCGGGCAATCAGCATCGGCAAGCGTATGGCGCTGACCTTTCATCTCCTGCGTTGGTTCAACCGGTACCAGCTTCCAGCCTTCTTGCACCAGCTCCGCCAGGCTGACGGCGGGCGCGGGGCGGACGAAGAGTGGCGTAACCTGATTGCCTTTAAACACCGAAAACAAGTCAGCCACCTGCTTGTTTCGCTCGACATGACTGGTTTCTCGGTGGGCATCTTTGAGAACCCATGCAAAAGGCTCCTGATTCTCCAGCTCTGCCAGTTTCGTCTCTGCTGCTTCTGCGCGCTGCTGCCAGTCATCTGGAGGCGCATTCAGAGTGGCAAGCGCCACCTCCATCAATTCGACCATGTAACGCATGTCAGGATTCGATTCTGATGCCTGCTTCCAGCGCTTAATCTCAATCTTGCAGAGACCTGTCAGCGCCTGCTTCTCTTCTTCACTCATTCTCTTACCCCTTATGCCGCTGTCAGGCTCAATGCCGCGGCGAAAATAGTTAGTCCTGCACCACGGCACCAAAGCGTCCGCGCAGCTCTGTCTGATAGTCATTCCAGACAACATCAGGCTTCGTCACGATGATGCGTGGCAGCTGCGGATAGAAGGCTGCCAGTCGTGCGTATTCCTTCGTGGCGCGCCCCCTGCGCCGTGTCTCCAGTGATTCCTTCGTGCGTGATTCAATCCGGCACCGCTCACCGTACCGGGCGGCAATCTGCTGCTGTGCGTCCTGCATAGCCAGCCGATGCAGACGCTGTGATTGCGTTTCATCAGGGCGTGCAGAGTCCGCCGAAGTTTCGGTGAGGTTCATGGTCGGTGCCTTATTGGTAAATGTTAGAAGGGTGGAGCGTCATCCCATTCCATAGGAGGCTCATTGTTTGCCGGTGGAGTAGATGGCCCAGCCTGCTGCTGCGGTCGCTGCTGCTGATTTGTTTGCGGTCGGTTTCCCTGACCACCTTCCTGCTTGCCGCCGAGCATCTGCAGCGTTCCGCCAACGTTGACGACTATCTCAGTGGTGTACTTCTCAGAGCCGTCCTGCGCCTGCCACTTCCGTGTGCGCAGCTGGCCTTCGATGTAAACCTGCGAGCCCTTACGCAGGTACTCGCCAGCCACCTCTGCCAGCTTTCCGAAGATGACTACGCGATGCCACTCAGTTATCTCTTTGTTCTCGCCGGTCGACTTGTCCCGCCACTGCTCTGACGTCGCTATGGTCAGGTTGGCTACTGCGCCGCCTGATGGCTGATAGCGAACCTCCGGATCCTTCCCGAGGTTTCCGACCAGTATCACTTTATTGACTCCACGACTTGCCATTTATGCTGCCTCGCTTTTCTGCTCAAGTTCCGCCTTGCGGATGTCATAAATCTCTTTGGCCTTAGCCTGATATTCGGTGCCGCGCAGTGTGCGCCAAGCCTCTTCAAATAGAGGCTTCAGTTCGTCAATGCCGCCAGCTTCTGAGGCCGCCTGCGTGAACACCTTCAGCGACTCTTCTGCCGGATTAGCGCCGGACTCAAGCCAGTTCAGTAACTGCTTACCCGTTTGCTCACTCAGGATTACCGGATCCGCATTGCTGAAGAGTTTCGTCCTGTCTTTGCTGGCGATCGCATGATGCGTTTCGTGCCCGATATCCAGAACGGTAGTGAATTCGTATTCAACGCCGTCGCGCTGCTCTGACTTCATACCGAGCTTAGCGACCTTTTTGCGGCCGTTTTCCTCCACCTGAGCGGTTTCAGTTTTGCTGCGCATGGTGGCAACGATGTGCATTGATGAGCGAAGAATGGCGTCAAGGAATGATCGGTGGCGTGGGTTTATTTCACTCCATGCAGACCATGGGTTTCCGCGGTACTTTGTCTTGGCGATGGTGTCTACCAGTTCCAGACAGCCGCCAACTCCACCCCATTCGTGGGTGATGCTGTCAATGATGAGAGTGTCATATCCTGCCTGCTCAGCGGCGCTGATAGCTTCAATGAAGCGCTCTGGGGTAAATGGGGGATCCAGTTCCAGCACGTCAAACCCAGCAACATCTGAGTAAAGTGACGCGCTACCTTTTTCCGTATCTATCACCGCAATGCGTCCGCCAATACCCTTGGCTACCAGCAGCGCGCTGTATGTCTTTCCTGAACCACTTGGCCCGGTAAGTGCCAGCCGCAGCTTGGCTTTCTTCCTCATGGCTTTTTCAAATTTCATCACACACCTCAGTGTCAGTTATGGGCGCACCAGTCGATGCGGCTCTGTTGTTGCTCCGTACGATGATCAGCAGCTGCATCCATTGCAGCCTGCTGTGGTGTCATCTCTTCCAGCACTGGCTCTAAGATGGCTTTCATCATCTCGATGAAATACATATCCGGGTCAATCATGCTGCTATCTCCTGACGAATCGTGTAACCCTGCTCTGTAAGCCACTCCATTACGTCTTTAATGTCGAACTGGTTGATCAACTGCTTGCCGTTGAAGTCGAGCAGAGACACTTCATCAGCTTCGATAACCATCATGCCGGGGCGATAACCGGCGCGAGTCTTCAGCTCGCCGCATTCGAGTTTCAGCTTCATCACTTACCTCTCAGGCCTAATTTCTGCAGGAGCATGCGGGTGAAATCGAAGCCAGCCAGTCGCTCTTCTTCGCGACGCTGGCGCTCCAGCTCTTCCTGCTGCTTGCGATACTGCTCAACTGCTGCCGGGGCGTTCATTGCGGATTACCCGGTTGCGTTACTGACTGAATCAGGCGCTCTACAAGCTTCTGCAGGCGGCTCTTCGGCTTCCACGACATAACGTCGGCGCCGGTTAATTTGAATGCGAACATGGTGTTTTGTGGGCGAGCCACGATGGCATCGCCCGCGATTGCATATGACATCGTGGGTTCCTGTTATTTTAATGAGAATTTGCCTTGATAAAGCTCGGCCGCTTTTAGATAGGCTTGATTAGCTTCTTCCGCGGTATTGTGATACCCGAGAGAAATTCGTTTATGATTGATGGTTATTTGGGATAAATACTTTCCTTCTCTTTGCGAGAAGTGAACCCCTTTAAATCCGGTCTTATTATTCTTTGAAACTCCCTGGTTGTGGTGATTCTGAAATTTTGTGGCCAGTCTTAAATTTGAGATGCGATTGTCAGATGGCTTTCTATTTATATGATCAATATCTAAGTCAGGCTCTGAACCATAGAAGTAATACCAAGCCAACCGATGTGCTCTGTATCTTTTTTTGCTAATGGTTATTGAGACATATCCCTTAGGGTCAATAGTGCCAGCCACCGCTCCTTTCTTACGCACCCCGCGAGTCACTCGCCAAAAAAACACCCCTGTCTTTTCATTATAAAAAAGCAAATCTCTGATTAGATTGAGAGGAGGCATTCTTTACCCTCGCTTTGTTTTTGAAAAAAAGTTGGGCGCCATTGCGGCGCCCATAGGGAATGCTACTGTCTGGTTATTTCAAGCCCTCTAAAGGCGTTGGTGACTAGCACCTCAAAGCCGTCTTAGCAGACAGCTTTACGGTGTCAATCAGTTGGCGGTTCAGGTAATGGCATCCAGTGGGTTGCGCCATAAACAATTCCCCGCTGATCCTCAAATCGAGGGGTGCGACCTTTCTCCGTTTTTGCGCCTGACCACTGTCGATAAGTTGCGCTTTGAACGTACTTTCCATGCAGAGCTACTAGCACACGGGCGTCAATTCCAGGCATGCTCTCACTGCACTTTATCCACTCCATCCTCTCTCTCCTGTAGTGGTTACTGGCCCGATGCTCGATCGATGCGCTCAATTTCCGCGATGATAAGTGCTGCTGCTCGTACTAAATCCTGACGAGGTGATTTGGGCTTCCAGTATTCTTCATCCCAGGGCCAGCTATCTGGAACAGGTTCGCATTGGTAATCTTCCGGATTGCTACCGAACACCCATGATCGACCGTTAACATGCCGTGCATAGCACGCCGCTGCGCCCGCCAGCTCTCCGTGCGTGTAGTTGTCGTCACCCTCATTGGTGTAACCCTCAATCAAATACTGCCTCTGACGCTCATTCACAACATCTTCAATTGCTTTGCTCATTCACCCTCCTAAATAACCCGCCACCATAAGCGCCCCGGTGACTATCCAGCAGATAATCCAGTCTGTGTTGCTCATTGTGGGCTCCAGTAAAAAGGCCTTACAGGCCCGTATTTGAAAATTTTCCGTGAAGTCTCTCAGATGCCTCCGAGTAAGCCTTGTGGGCCTCCTCAGGCGTTTTGAATTCGCCCAGTGGAATCTTTACACCGTGGCATTTGATCGTGGCTTTCCACTTCTTCGTTTGCTTGTTGAAGCCAACACCTTTATATCCAGAGGTGTTATTTTTCTGCGCAACACGATTCCACATGTTTTCCTGATTGGTAGCAGCTCGAAGGTTATTTTTGCTGTTATCGCTTTTGACATTGTTGATGTGATCAACGCATTCCTTAGGCCACTCACCGTACATGTATAGCCAGGCAAGACGGTGCGCGGCATAAAGAATTGCATCAACCCTGATATAAACGTATCCGTCCTGACGGATGTACCCGGCCACATCTCCGGGGAACTTCCATCCCTTCTGAATCTTCCAGCAAAACACCCCGGTTTCTTCGTCGTAGGTGAGTTGCTCCCTAAGTCGGGCTGCCGTGATTCTGCTCTGGTTCATAGATAGTTACCGTGCCGTTACGATGTCTTTAGATTTGCGATAGCCAGCTGCGTAGATGGAAACTTGCGGCAGGCACATGCCGTTTTCGATTTGGCCGCCGACATACTTCTCAGCGCCCGCCAGAATCTGCTTGTGATACTCCGTCTCTGTTTCTACAGCCTTGACTACGCGGTCAGCTGCCGGCCGTTTGCAGGCAATCTCAGCGCGGCTCAGTTCCACGCGACGCTGCGGCGCTTCCTGACTAAATGCGCTCGCCAGAATCGCTTCAATCTCACGCGCCTTAATAGCCTCTTCAGCCCGGCGAGCGTTGCGGCGTGACTTCGCGTTATCTTTTCCAACAGGGTTAAGTGATTTGCCATAGACGATGTTCGCCATAAATCCTCCGGTTAGTTACTGGCTGCACTGTCGCAACAATGCACTCAGTAACCACTGTTTGAGTTCGGTGCGTTCTCGGCACCTTCCGTAGAGCTTCCCGCTCGTTGTTACAAAGAGCTGCTATCCGTTTCGTACTGCGCCAGCGTCCTGCTGATGGAGAGATATTCACATATTGTGATTTAATGGTCAATCACAAATTGTGTATAAATTTAATATGACACGCTATGTGTGTGATTTTTTTGTGTATTTATTTTTCTACAGCCGCAAAAAACCCGTACAGCGCTCGACTCAGTGCTAAGATTTCATGGCTTAACAGGAGGAGGTTGGTGGCATGAGAAACAAAGATGTGGCTGACTTGCACAGGAAGATGATGCCTGAGGTGGGAGAGGTTCTTGGTAGGGGGACTATGGAGCTGCTGAGGGAGGGGCGGGCGATAACTAATCTGGCAATAAAGGAGAAGATAACAGGTCTTTATGCTGATAAAGCAGATGACATAGTAGTGCAGATGGCGCTGGCTCTGCTGTCGACGACGCACTGACGGTGCAGGTCAGGATTGCGGGCAAAAAAAACCGCCAGACCAGCGCTGGCGGTAACTTGTCGAGCAACAAGCAAAGTGATGGATATATTTCACTTTCATTATTGGCCGATATTTTTTTACCTGCAAGCGTAAGCGGCAAAAAAAGCCCGCACACGGCGGGCAAGAGTGATGCGGACAATCAGCTTGTTCCGGCCCTGAGGCCGTGTCTCTCTGGACATTAGTGTTATCGGCACGGCAGGAGATAGCTTTAGGGGTGGGCATGAAAAACCCGGTGCGGTGGCGGGTGCAGGAGTGGCAACGAGTTCACCATTGGTAAACCGTTTACCATTAATGACATCGTTAACCATAGGGATCGGTGTGGCGGGCAAAACTGAAGGTATTGAGATCTTCTACTGGTATATCAACGAGATAGGGTGGCGGTCATATGGGGATCGGCGCAATAAAAAACCCGGCGCTGTGGCCGGGTTTATTTGCAGTGTTGGCGATAAAACTTTAGCACCTTGTTAGGTGTAAAATCAGAAGATTCGAATCCTGATAGTACACGCTGAAAAACGCTTTCTTCCATATCAGCGTGTTTTTCCAATTCTCCGCTTTCTTCCCTAGAAACCACATTAGGGACTTTCCATACAATAGCATCGGCATAGAAAACATAACTGTCATGATGCACAAATGGGTGCTCTCCAGCACGTAAAATACATGCTGGATCGTGGTGTACTGGAGCCGGATATACCGTGGTGATATTAACGACCAGTACGCATTCGCAACCATGGACAGGATGGTACACTGGATCGTTACAAATGATATGTAGATGTTTAGACCCACCAACAGGGGCCAATACGGTGCCTTTCCTGTATGGTGAGTAAACTGTCATGCTAGCTCACTGCTGAATTTTTTGAGTTGGTCGCGCGCTCTCATTCTATCAAGGAGAGCTTCGGCTTCCGCTTCAGATTTCCCGCCAGCCATGAAAATGGATTTTGGATTGATCGCAACAGACGACCCGTGAGGATCTTGCCACTCAGAACAAATTCGGTGCGTTAATTCACAAAGCTCAAAGCGCTTATAATGACCAAACTCTGAGAAAACTTTATCCAGAATTTTTATATCAGCTCGGCTTAGCTCATCGAAAGCATCATCGTCTTCAAGCCCATGAACTGGCTTTTTGACTGAAACCTCATAATTCGATTCACCTTTTATCCAGTCATCCCAAGGTGATTCTTCAAGAGGGCTGCCTGACTTAAGCAGGTCATAGGTTCGTGACAATACAGGACCATTGTTCATGGACACTGCGCGGTCACCAGTCATTGAGTCGCCATAACTGATCATATACTCACGATCAGCCAGGTAAAGCAGTTTCATGAGTTTGATATATGCCATGCGCCCACCACGTTTCAACAGTAGGTAACCAGCCATTTGAGCTGCTTTATTTTCGCTGTACATACTCAACCTCCCAGACTACCTAATTAGTAATCTCAAGTGTGATTATGAATACAAGTGATGCTGTAGTCAATCAGGCTTATTGGCCTGTAACCCTTCAGCCTCATTTTACCCAAACGTATCTTCCGGCCTAAGCACCTGGCATCCAGGCGCCGCTGGCAATGAACCATACCAGGAGTGCTATCCCTGCTATCCCACAAACAGCAGGGAAGATGTATCCAATCTTCATTTCATCACCCAAACGTCTCTTCCGGCCACTGAGCCTTAACCACCTTGCCAATGATGCGGATACTGTGGTCGCAGTCCAGAATCCTGTATGCAGGGTTCAGCGGCACCAGGTAACTAACGCCACTGTCCAGCTCGTACTTCTTGAACGTTACTTCTGAGTCACCGTTCGCAGATGCAATACAGAAATCACCCGACTCTACCGGTTCAGCCGGATCAATCAGTATCAGCATCCCTTCAGGAAAGCTCGGGCGCACACCCTGTGGTGCCGTCATTGAATGTCCCTTTACCTCAAGCCAGAACGCTTTCTCACTGGCTTTCTTCGTCGTTGGCACCCATGCCTTAGCGTCACTGGCCGTGTAGCTGCCGACCTCGGCAAATGGGCCAGCCTGGACGTGCGCGAACAATGGATATTCATATTGTTTGAAAACTGAATCAGACTCATCACCAAACATGATCTTGGCTGGTGATACGCCAAGGGCAGAACCAAGGATTACCGCGTCGTCAGCACTTACCTTACGTGTGCCTAACTCATAATTCCCCAGACGAGACGGAGCCGCCCAACCGCAAAGTTTGGCTAGCTGTACCTGGCTAAGTCCTTTTGCTTCACGCAGGGACTTAATCCTTTCCCCGATTAATTCATGCATTGTTTTCATCCAATAAATTTACCACGGTTCGTGATTGCACTCCGTACACTAATTGAGGTTGACTGTTAATCACATTTTGTGTGTAATGGTGTTCTGTTTAACGCCAAGGAGAACGCAATGAACAACATTGCACAGCAGCGAAAGAAAATCGGAGTTTCGCAGGCTGTTCTTGCTTCGGCGATTGGTTGGGGACAGTCACGAATTGCCAACTATGAGCTGAATATCCGTACCCCTGGACTCAACGATTGTCGACTGATTGTTGAAGGCCTAAAGAAGCTGGGATGCCATTGTTCTCTAGATGATGTTTTCCCACCTTCAAAAAGTAAAGCCGCTTAGCAGTACCCGCTCTTTTTACAACGGACATGAAGTCCTACGGAAGCCACCGAGAACGTGGCGACTAACTCAAACGAAACAACAAAACGTTCGTGGCAATAGCTGCGGCTTTGTCACGTCTGAACAACAACTTATCACCAAGGAATCATACGAAATGGATCATGCAAAGAAACGCAACGAGGCATTGCGCATTGAAAGCGCCTTGCTCAACAAAATCGCCCTGTTAGGCACTGAAAAGACAGCAGCTGCTGTTGGTGTCGATAAGGCGCAGATAAGCCGCTGGAAACGAGACTGGATACCGAAGTTCTCGATGCTTCTGGCAGTACTGGAATGGGGTGTCGTGGATGACGAGATGGCTCATTTAGCCCGGCAGGTGGCGCAGCTTCTCGCAAAAGGAAACGCCCCAAAGAGCAATGAACTCTTTGAGGCGTAGGGTGGGGCAACAACCACGATGCATATCCCGGAGATGATTATGCCAAAGAAACACGTTTTACGCCAGGCAGAAATGCGCAAAAACCTTGCCCGCATCGAGTTCTGCAAAGGCTTCAACCCGACTGTCGCGGAGAAACTGAAGCACATTCTGGAAGAGGCCAAAGCGAAGGAGAAGGGCAAATGAGTAACGTTAAAGATTTCGAGCTTTTCAAAGCTAAGGCGCGGGAAGAAGTTAAACGCTGTCCATCAGAAGCTGGGTACGTGTTTTTACCTAATAGCTTTATGGATGAGCTACTTAAATGTGATTTCTCGGTGGATCAATTTAACGAAATCCTCCGAATTTTTGACCCGCGCAGGAGCATGAAATGACAACCGCCAGATTATACGATTTCAGCGCTGCACATGAGCGCAGGAGTTCACGGATGGAAAACCAAAAGCAGGGGCATTTTGCCCTGTTCAGGAGCCTTCTGTCTAAGGATTGGGCCAAAGACACAGCCAAGCTAGCCATGTGGATACGCCTTATCGGTGATGCTGCTTATAGGCCTCGTACAGTGGAGTTTGCCGGTAAGACATGGAATCTTCAGCCCGGCGAGCTTGTAACGACAGCGGCGATTATGGCGAGAAAATTACGCGATCAGGATGACAAGGAAAAGAGTCCGCAGGCTGTTACCCGGATGCTTAACTTCTTCGCCAGAGAGGGAATGATAACCACAAAAGGAACTCGTTTCGGAACAGTGGTTTGCATAACAAATTACGCAGAATATCAGGCTGTTTTACCCGATGAACCTCGCGAAAGACCTCGCGATAACATCAAACCCAGTGCTGGCGCGGCTTCAAGGGCTGTACCCGATGAACCTCGCGATGAACCATCCGATGAACAGAACAAGAAGTTACTAGAACAAGAATTAAATAATACCCCTATATCCCCTGAAGGGGACTCGTCTGATAAGCCTGAAAAGAAAAAGCGAAAACCTTCTGAGCCCTTTGAATTCGACCGAGAGCGATTCAAGGCAACGTGGAACCGCAAAGCTCAACAGTACGGTCTGCCTCGCGTGATAAGCATCAGCAAAACCACCCTTGCTGGAATTAAGCGACTCTACGAATCACACCTCGAGCACTGCAAAGAGACCAAGCGTCCGCCTCAGAACGTTGACACGTTCATCAATGGTTATATCGAGTTTGGTTACACGCCTTCCGATTATGCCTGCGGGAAAAACGATGCTGGCAAAAAATACGGCATCGATACTGCTCTAACTCAGAAGATGATCGACAAAATCATCAGCCAGGAGGAATGACATGGAAAGCCTCGATTACGAAGAGCAGCTGATCGGCGCAATGCTCATCAAGGGAGACCATATCGACTGCCGTGACATTGCCAGCAAGCTCCCGGTGGCGGCATTCGCCAATCACCACCTGCGCAGCATGTATCAGGCAATCGTCACCCTGCTGGACAAAGCTGAGCCAATCGACCCGTTTACTGTTCGTGACTCCATCCCGCAGGAGAGCCGTGATTACGTGCTGAGCATCGCGACAGCCTGTAAGAGTGCCGCGAACATCAAGGCATGGGCCAAGAAGGTTCGCCAGTGCTGGATGCTTCGCAAAGGCGCTGAAGAGCTGACAAGGGCAGCACAGCTGCTTGCCAGCGCTACACCGCATAACCTGAACGAAAGCATTGCCGAAGCTGCGCGCCTTGCCTCAAAGCTCCAGCTGGAAACCAACGACAAACTTCCTCGCCGCATTGGAGACATGATTCAGGACTACCTGAATGTGCTGGAAGATCGCATGAGGGGCGCTGAGTCTGGTTTGTATCTTCAGACTGGCATTGAGGCGCTGGACAACGAGTATGGCGGCTTCGACCGCACCGACCTGATTATCATCGCTGGTCGTCCCGGCATGGGCAAGACAGAGCTGGCTATCAACATCGCTAACTCAATCGGCCGGCAAAAGGGAACAGGGCTGCTTATCTCAATGGAGATGTCAGAGACGCAGGTAGTGGAGCGCCACATCGCTGACCGTGGCGGGCTGTCAATTGGAACGCTGCGCAACCCGCTGGGCATGACTCAGGAGGATTACACCCGACTGACGACTGCAACCGGCACCCTGCTTGATGAAAACAACCATGCTCTGGTTGGCTCGTTCACCATCGACGAAATTATCAGCCAGGCGGAGCGCATGAACATGGATGGCGGCCTGAGCTTTCTGGCTATCGACTACCTGACCCTTATCGACATGCCGAAAGCTGAGCGTGCAGACCTCGCGATTGCAGAAGTCACCCGTAAGCTGAAGCAGTTCTGCCTGCGCAACAAGGTTCCCGTGGTGCTGCTGGCCCAGCTCAACCGCAACGTTGACGGGCGAGGCGACAAGCGGCCAAACATGGGCGATCTGGCAGGCTCCAGCTCAATCGAAAAGGACGCAGACGTCATCATCTTCCCGTACCGCGATGAGGTCTACAACGACAACACCGACCTTAAAGGTCTGGCAGAAATCATCATCGGCAAATACCGCTCCGGCCAGCCAAAGACGTTCTACATGGGCTGGAAGAATGGTCACTTCGTCAACATCGACCAGGAAACAGCGGCGCGTCAGTATTCCGACAACAAGAACAAAGAGCAGCCGGCCAACGACTGGCGCTATGGAGGCAGCAATGGCTAATCGAACCAAAGAAGACCAGATGGCACTCGAAAGAGCAAAAGCGATGTTTTACCGGATCGCAGCAGAGCTAACTCTGGTCACAGCTGAAAACGAAGATGAGCAACTGCGGCTCGACAGTGCGCGCAGGATGGCCGCTGACAATGCGTTGCGACTTGAAGACCATCTGAGGGGATTCTGATGGAAAAGGTACACGACATCGATTCAATGGTGGCCGGCATCATGGCTTTCGTTCATGCAGCCAGACAGCAACGCGCATCGGACGATAATCCAAAGGATGTGACAGAAATCTACATGAGCGCAGGCTTCGACGTGGCTATCGAATTAGCTGAGAAATGCGCAGAGGCAATCGCAGCACAGAAAGGAGCCACCAAATGAACAAGCTAACCGCTAAGAAGTGCAGAAAGAAAATTGAGATGTGGTCTCTCATGCAAGAGGCAGGCACTTTGGCAGAAGTATATGAAATGCACCTTCAGGCCTACCGCATTGCACTCCCTGTACTGGAGCAGCAGGAGCGGGGTGAGGGTGAGTGGGTTGAGTGGGGTGGAGGACCTGTTTCTCCAGTAAGTGGGGTTGTAGAGGTGAGGTGGTCTTCCGGTTCAACCGACATTGGATATGCCAGAGATTGGCGCTGGGAGCACTCACGCTTCATGATTAATATCATCGCCTACCGCATCATCTCGGAGCGGGCCACCAATCAGAACGGAGGTGATGTCTGAACATTTACGATTACATCGAAAGTCCAGATGGGGCCGTAAAAAAAGGGTACTGCCCATGCTACCTAACCAAGGTTAGCGCTGTAATTAATCGTGCATTTTCCTCCAAGGCCTGGGGACGGCATATTCCAGCTATCAGCCTTGATGATTCGGTGAGGGATTTTGTTTTTTCAGTCTGGGTAGTGTTCTGGATGATTGCCGTGACAATCACGCTGCCAGTTACATGCTGGATAATCGCGCTTTACATGCCAACTAATCAGAACGGAGAGCAGTGATATGGGTGAAAGAGATAGATTTGAGTTGTGGCTTAAAGAAAAATGCGGAGTAAGAGATGAATCTCTGCTGAAAGTTGGCCCAGCGAAAGAGACTTATTTTCATTCACGCATTCGTGACAGATGGGAAGCATGGCAGGCAAGTCGCGCTGCTATCGAAATTGAAATCTATGACTTTGATAGTTTTTCGCCTTACGACTGCGGTGAAGATGCTGTCTGGACTACCGAGTTAATCCGGACTCTGGCTAAACGTGGAATAATCGTAAAGGAGTAGCTCATGAACAACGTAATCCCCTTAAAACGCTCTGAGCACGTCATATCAGACGCCGAACTGGATAAGCTGGCAAATGACATCAGCAGCTTTGCTAAACGCTACCCGGACTCAATGTGCCTGAGCCACGGCATCAGGAAGTTACTCAGCGACGCATTAAAGCGAGACAAACGCGATGGAGACTCAACGTTACCTGTTGCGTGACAGCAACATCCGACAGAACTGCATCACCGCCATCCAGCAACTCCCCGCCAATCCCGACAAACCTCTGCAGGTAACCATCCAGGAAGACACCAGAAGCCTTGCGCAGAATCGCATGCTTTGGGCCTGCCTGCATGACGTATCAAGCCAGGTGGTCTGGTACGGGAGGAAACTCGACTCAGAGAGCTGGAAGCACATATTCAGCGCCAGCCTGAAAGGGCAGGAGACGGTGCCGGGTATCAATGGCGGCTTTGTGGTGCTGGGCCAGTCAACAAGCAAAATGCGCGTCGGCGAGATGCGTGACCTAATCACCTTAATCCATGCCTTCGGTGCCGAGCAGAACGTCAGGTTTAGCGACGAGTCAGCGCGTGCTGCTGAATGGGCTGGAAGATTTGGGAGTGCAGCATGAGCGATTACACAGGAAGCAATACTCCGATCGATATTCGTAACCTTTGGCAAACCCCGCCAGAAATTGCTGCGGCACTGCACGATGAATTCAACTTCGTACTGGATGTGGCCGCAAGCGATCAGAATCACCTCTATCCGAACTACTTCACTGAGCACAACAGCGGGCTGACGCAATCGTGGTCTGTTCCCGGCCTGAGCGGTTACTGCTGGTGCAATCCACCATACAGCGACATTACTCCATGGGTGCAGAAGGCTGCCGACCAGAATAGGTATGGTTCAGTTGGCACCGTGATGCTTGTCCCGGCTGATATGTCCGTGGGCTGGTTCCGCGAGGCGCTGCTGAGCGTGAGCGAAGTAAGGATCATCACCTCCGGCCGCTTGTCGTTCGTAAGAGCCGACACAAAGCAGCCAGTAAACGGCAACAACAAAGGTTCAATGCTTCTCATCTGGCGACCTGTCCGATCGGCGGTGCCGGTGACTACCTACGTAGAGCGTGACGCGCTGATGGCATATGGCCGCAAGCTCATAAACAGCAAACTGGAGAGAGCAGCATGATAAACACCTGGAGCCGCGAGCATCTCGAAATCCTCGCCAGAGACTACGCAAATGCATCAACTGATTTACTGGCAATCATGTTCGATAAACCCCGCCAGCAGGTTACAAACAAAGCCCGTGAGCTTGGGCTACGCAAAGCGCCTGAGTATCTGGAGACGGTCAGGGCTGCAGCCGGAATGCAGAGCTGGAGGCATCATGCGTGAGACGTGGTTCGTGCATGACCCTGTAGACACCGAAACCGCTTCAGAACTCCTTTCCCGCTACGCCTCCCGCAATATCAAAACTCAGAAGACACTCGCACTCGATCCGCGCCTGTGGGTTGTGTCCGCATTGCTGCCTGAGTTCCGGGAAGAGCCAAAGCCGAGCCGGCAGTATAAAAACCCAATGTGGAGCTGAAGATGAAAATTCTATGGAACGCCTTACTTCATCTGTCTGCCTTTGCAGCGGAAAAGCTGTATGGCGAGAAAGTAACGCAGGTTGATATCTGGCTTGAAAGCGGACGGCGGTTAATGCTGATGGACCGCGATGAATCCGAGAGGTTGGCCCGGGTAAGCAAGCAGTTGAACGATGCGTGGACTGAGCAGGAAAAAGATGAATTGCGCCAGGCTATCAGTGCCATCCGCCAGCATGAGAAGGGGCAACCCAATGCGTGAACGCTGCTGCCGCTGCCACATAACCCTCACCTCAGAAGACAAGTATCACTACGGGGCTAACTGCGAAAACTGCGAGGTAGATTACCGCTATGAAGACCAAGAACGGGACCAGCCAATCAAGTCAGCCTACTGGCGCTGGCGAGCCATCTGTTTCTGTGTGCGCTTTCTGTTCTGCGGCGCTGCCAGAGTCAGTGGTGTACTGCTGCACAAGCTGCGAAATAAGCCTGATGCAGGACCCCAATTACCGGATGTGCGGAGAGAGCCATGAGCAAGCTACGAAATGAAGCGCGGGGCAGGGAATGCCAGGTCAGGCTGCCGGGCATTTGCAATGGCAATCCTGAAACAGTCGTACTCGCGCATTACCGCATGGTCGGCATCTGCGGAACCGGAATGAAGCCAGACGACCTTTTTGGCGCATGGGCCTGCTCAGGATGCCACGACGAGATAGACCGGCGCACACGTCACTGTGATGTCACCGAAGCGCGCATAGCCCATCTGGAGGGTGTTATTCGCACGCAGGACGCTCTGTTGCGGGAAGGAAAGGTGAAGCGATGAACGAATACCGAATAGAGCTACCCTGGCCGCCCGGAAACAATCACCTCTTTTCAGTGTTTCGCGGCAGGAAAATCAAAAGCAAGAAAGGCAGGGAATACACCACCGCAGTAGCAAAACAAGTCACCGAAGCAAATCAGCAATACCAACTGGCCGGCAGGCTAAAAGTAAAAATCCTCGCATATCCACCTACACGCGCCCGGCGTGACCTGGACAACCTCTTCAAAGCACCCCTCGACTCACTCACCCAGGCAGGCGTCATCGCTGACGACAGCCTCATTGATGACGTGCGCATGGTGCGCTGTGAAGTGGTTAAGGGCGGCAGGCTGGAAATCATCATCACCGAGATGGAGTCAGCATGAATACAGAAACCGAAGATGAGCTTAACAACGTGGTTTCATTCCCGGAGAGGAAGGAAGACCTAAAGGATTCGCAGGTCATTGGTAGAGAGGCGGCATTCAAGCCTTTTTGTACTCACGACGCTGTTTTGGTTAACGACAAAGAAAGAACCTTGAGGTGTCGCCGCTGCGAAACGCTGCTCGATCCTTTTGACTACGTCGCATCGCTGTGTGACACGGAGTCGCGGTACATCGAGAACGTCAAATATCTGCGTCGAGAAGAAAAGCAGCGCCGCCAGAACATCGTAAAGCTCATCCAGATAGAGCGAAATGCCAAAGCAAGAATCCGTAATTCTGGGCATAAAGCACCGCTTCCTCTCTGGCAAAACGAGAAGGTGGAATCATGAACGAATACCTCAGAGAGAAATGGCAGAAGCTGCGCATATACAAACGCGAAGGCGGCTTTGCAGTCGATTATCAGATCATCAAGCGCATGGCAAAAATGCTGGGGGTAAAACATGCAATCTGACGCACTCGCACAGCTGGCGCAGGTAATGCGCAAATCAGACCTGAAGAAGCGATACCTTCACCCCGTTAAGCTTATTACTCCACTGCAGTCCGCATGGGTTCGCTGCCTGCTCGATGTATGGGGAGAGAAGTATGGCGGCCACGTCGGCCCCGACAGCGGAAAGGTAAGCGTGATAGGGCGCCTGATGATTCGTAAGGAATGGAATGACCGGGAGTCAGAACGCATCATGGAAGTGGTGGAGAATCTGCACAAGCAGGGTTACAAAGGCGATGAGCTTTTTATTAGAGCAAAGCAAATCATCAACCCTCAGAACTCAGTCAGCAATCTTCTCGAGCGCGCCAACGAGCAAGAAGATGCCGACTTGGTTGAATCTGTAATCTGCCGTCTCTTTGCACCCAACAACCCGATCCGACATGTTGCAATTAAATACTACTGCGAGCGCAAATGCTCGCAAGATATCGCGGTAGAGCTGGCAAGGCTCACTGGCATCGACAGTCAGTCAGCATGGCGACGCATTAAGTGGTGCAGAGAGCTGCTAGAAGCAAGCGTGTTTCACGCGATCGTGTTCGAACTGGAGGCTAACAAGCAGAAGATTGCAGCTTAAATCGGAGAAATCGCAAAAATAATTTGAAAACGCAAAATGAAAGTGCTAGAGTTCTGATATGCTCGCGGCAGTAGTCGTTGAGCACTCTGTTCCATCACTATCTTGTGGATTCCAAAGAGCCTCGCGACCTCATCAGTCGGCGGGGCTTTTTTACGTCTGCTTCTGTAGTGATTTGGTAATCACTCTTGCCTTCCAAGCAAGCAATACGGGTTCGATTCCCGACAGAAGCTCCAGTGTTTTCGTCATGGTGCGCGATTATTTTTATCATCTAAAAATAAATGCAAACGATGATCTGATGTTGGCAGCGGCCTAAGAAACCAAACGCCACGGGGTCTTCCGACTCCCCGCCACCGAATTCGGCGCACTGGCCCGGTGTGATTAATAATGGGCACACAACAGGTAAGCTGCCTGACGAGGGATTGTTTAGCGATGAACTCGTGTTGTGAAACAGGCGGCTTTCCGTTGTGATGATTGCGCAGGCTGATGCGCGGAAAGAAATGCCCCATTGGTACACGAGGCGAGATCACCAGACGGGTAAAGCCGCTTGCCGCCGGGACCGATAAGCCGGAGATCAGCACCGGCCACCACACATTAAGTCGCCATTACCCGGCCGCAGGCAATAGTTAGGACCTGCATGCTGGCTTAATGACGCAACCTCAAAACCATGCACTTTTGAGATTGCATGAGATAAGACACATCCTGCTGACGACAGGAAAAAAAATCCCGCGTACCGAAGGGGAAGCAACAGTAAGCGGGGAAAGATTCAAGTTTCACTCTGTCAACTTTATCGAATTGACGGGTAAAAGGTAGTAGCGATGAATTTTGCTGTTGAGCAAAAGATGCTAACCCATTCAATTCAATGAATTCATAAAGGCTCGCTTCGGCGGGCCTTTTCTGTTTTCGCTCCTGCCAAAAACTGCACACTTCGGTTTAGCGACCTGTGGCAGAGGGCGATTTTTATCCATAAAAAAATCCGCGCTCAGGCGGATTCTTCAACGTTGGCTACGCAACGGCAGGGCGGTGCTTTTTTCTCTCGACAAGATTAAAGCTAACCGGGCTTGCTCAGTTCAGAAAGTAGACAATTCCTAATTGAGCCAGCTCCCTCACCGAGGGGGTCACATGAGTATCGATATGAGCAAACTGGCTTCAGGCGCAGCGTATGGCGCGTCAGCCGGGACGATTGCTAACGGTCTTCTGACCCGGCTTAGTCCCGATGAGTGGAGCGCTGTAGGCGTCCTGGCCGGTATTCTGGTCGCCCTGCTAACGCTCGGCATCAACTGGTATTACAAACGCAAAGCCACACTGGCGCAGATTAAAGCGCTTCAGCGCTGGCCCACCGCACCCAGCCTCACCGAGGAATAACCCATGGCAATGTCAAATTCACTGCGGAATAAGCTGATCGCTGCCGCAGGTGGCGGAGCCATGCTTATCGCTACGGTATTCCTTGGCGGTAAGGACGGTGTAGAGGGGCGGGTGTACGAGCCCTACAAAGATGTTGCCGGAGTCTTAACGGTCTGTGATGGCCACACCGGCACCGACATCATCAAAGGCAAGAAGTACACCGACCGCGAATGTGATCGTCTGCTGTGGAATGACCTGCAGCCGGTAAAGAAGACGGTTGATAGCCTGGTCAAAGTGCCGCTGAATGAATATCAGCGCGCAGCGCTCTACAGCTTCACCTACAACGTAGGCTCCGGTGCGTTTTCTAAATCGACGCTGCTGAAGAAACTCAACGCAGGCGATCAGGATGGAGCTTGCGAGGAGCTGCGTCGCTGGGTGTATGCGGGCGGCATGAAGTTCCGCGGCCTGATGAACCGGCGCGACATGGAGCGCTCAATGTGCCTGGCGGACGGTCCAAATGACATTTAGCTGGCGAACGCTGATTATCGGCCTGCTGTTGGTGGCATTGATAGCAGTTTGTCGGGTGGCTTATTTCTACTACGGCAAATACGCTGCCGCCGACAGCCTGGCCACCGAACGTCAACAGACCATAGATGACATGCAGGTACGCCAGCGTGACGTGGCCGCGCTCGATGCGAAATACACGAAGGAGTTAGCCGATGCTCAGGCGACTATCGATCAGCTGCATGATGACGTTGCTTCTGGCAAGCGTCGGCTGCAGCTCCATGCCACCTGCACGAAACAATCCACCTCCGGCGCCGCCGGCATGGATGATGCAGCCAGCCCCGGACTTACTGACTCCGCTGAACGGGATTATTTCACCCTCAGAAGTCGAATCGAGCTCGCCGGAAAGCAAATAGCCGGCCTGCAGCAGTACATCAGAGAGCAGTGCATGAATTAGGTAAAAAATTTCGGCGCAGCCATTGAAAATCAGAGCAAAAAGCGGAACTATCCTATTTCGGAAGGTCGCAAATATGAAACAGGTGATTTGGTATGAACGCAAATGAAGCAAAAGTAAGAATAGCAGAGCTTGCTGCATCTCTAACTAAGCTCGAAATGGAAAAAAGACCTGCACATTTCATGAACTCGAGTGACGTTGACGCTGCATTTGTGAAGCATTACGACACAATATTCAACAAGGTTGCTGCGAGTTGATATAAAGCATCTTCAAGACCGCCTCCGGGCGGTTTTTTATTAGATGTAGATTGGCGACCACGAGTAGTGCTGGCCGCCATGGTTGTTAACCTCGCGCCTCACGACCATCTTCATCTTCATGAACGCGGTAACGCCAATACTTATCAGGCTTCACCCAAACTACACCTGCACCACTGTCTTTGCGGAATTGGTTTATAACAGGGTTAGATAATGCGAGATTTCCATCTGCATTTTCTTTGAGCAATTGTTCGTTATCCACTCTAATTAGGTAGTCAACAACATCTTGCTGATAAAGGCATCCATCCTGATGTAGTGCTTTCATCATCCAGTTACAAACATCCAAAACAGACAGCCTGATCGCGTTTGGGTTTACGGCTTTGGGTTTGTAGCGGTCAGTGATTCTTCGGGAAAGCTACCACTATCAAGCTTTTTGCCAGCAAACCACTGACATCTGTAATTTCCATTAAACGGGTAATTACCATGATCAAAATCCGTAAGTTGCTCAGAAACGGACATTGAAGGTCCGCCAGTAACTAAATAAACAATATCCCCCACATTGAATTTCGGTGGTGTAGTTGGTAAAGGCTTTTTAGCCATAAATTATACTCCCATTAAGGTATTAAAATGGCACTCACCGACAAACAAGAGATGTTCTGTCGCGAGTACCTCATCGATTTGAACGCCACGCAAGCGGCCATTCGGGCGGGGTACAGCGAAAAGACCTCGAACGAGCAGGGCGCCCGACTGTTAGCAAATGTTAGCGTCCAGAACAGAATCTCCGAACTTAAAGCACAGCGCAATGATCGCATCGATGTTGACGCCGATTATGTGCTGAAGCGTTTGTTTGAGATTGACCAGATGGACGTCCTCGACATCCTCTTAGCCAATGGTGAGCTAAAGCCCATCAAAGACTGGCCCAAAGTCTGGCGCACAACGCTGTCTGGCATGGACGTCACCGAGATGGCAGGCGACGCTGCCGGGCTGCTGAAAAAGATTAAATGGCCTGACAAGGTCAAGAACCTCGAACTGCTTGGCAAGCACGTCACTGTCCAGGCATTCAAAGACAACGTTAAAAACGAACTGGTTGGCCCCAACGGATTACCGCTGGCTGCGCCTACGTTCGTTGTTAGCTTCGGAGCGGATGATGACGACAGCGGAGAAGAAACTTAGCTTCGCGCCCAAATTCAAACCTCTCTTTAAGCCCATTCGCTACAAGGTATTCCACGGCGGTCGTGGCGGCGCTAAATCATGGGGTATTGCCCGCGCGCTGGTTATCATGGCCGCCTCCAAAAAGCTCCGCGTTCTCTGTACCCGTGAGGTGCAGAACTCGATCAAGGATTCAGTGCACAAGCTGCTGAAAGACCAGATTGAGATGCTCGGCCTTAACCCGTGGTTCCGCATCACTAACGAGACGATTACCAGCGCCTGTGGCAGCGAATTCCTGTTTAAAGGGCTGCGCTTCGATCCGCTGGGTATCAAGTCGACTGAGGGCGTGGATATCTGCTGGGTGGAAGAGGCGCAGTCTGTCTCTGCCGATTCGTGGGACATCCTGGTGCCGACCATCCGTAAAGAGGGGTCGGAAATCTGGGTATCGTTCAACCCCGGCGAAGAGAAAGACCCGACCTATCAGCGTTTCGTGGTTAATCCGCCTGACGACAGCATCACGGTTGAGGTGAACTACTACGACAACCCGTATCTGCCCGAGACGCTCCGCAAAGAGATGGAGTATTGCAAGCGGGTCGATTATGAGGCGTACGAACACGTCTGGCTGGGTAAGCCTAAGTCGATATCTGAGGCGGTTATCTTCAAGCAGCGCTACCGCGTGGAAGCGTTTCCGGATGACCTCTGGCAGAAGGCAGATAGGCTGTTCTTCGGTGCTGACTTCGGTTTTGCCAATGACCCGAGCACGCTGATCCGCATGTTCATGCTAGGCACAAAGCTCTACATCGAATATGAGGCCTATGGCGTCGGCGTAGAACTCGACGAAATGGCGCAGTTTTACGATTCAGTCCCCGAGGCGCGCCGCTGGCCGATTAAAGCCGACAGCGCGCGACCGGAGACAATCAGTCACATTGGCCGGCAGGGCTTCAGCATTGATGCCGCGGCGAAGTGGAAAGGCAGCGTGGAGGATGGCATCACCTACCTGAAAGGGTTTGAGGAGATCATCATCCATGAGCGCTGCAAGCATACCGCCGACGAGTTCCGGCTCTACTCCTACAAAGTCGACAAGAAGACCAACGAGATTCTCCCGGTCATTGTCGACGCACATAACCACTGCATAGACGCCATACGCTACGGGCTGGACGGTTACATCACCAGCTCCGACAGCCTTGGCACTTGGGCGCAACTTGGCAGAGGCTGAACATGTCCGAAACACAAAACGTGTCGCAGCCTGTACCGACGCGTGACAGCTATGAAAACTTTGTCGCCCGCATGGGTGTCAACGAATCGAACCAGTCCGGCGCTGGCACCTACCGCAATAACTGGACGTCGCGCAACAGGCTGCTGATTGAGCAGGCTTACCGGTCTTCCTGGCTGGTGGGAGCAGGCGTCGATGCCATCCCCGATGACATGACCCGCAAGGGCGTGACAATCACCTCAAAGCTCGATGACGGGGTGAAAAAGCAGCTCGACAACGCATGGGACGAGCTGGGCATCTGGGAGCACCTCAACGACACGCTGAAGTGGGCCAACCTCTACGGCGGCGCTGTTGGCGTCATCCTGATCGACGGCCAGAACTATTCAACGCCGCTGCGCATTGAGACCATCGCCAAGGGTGCTTTCAAGGGCATCATGGTTATGGATCGGTGGATGCTCAACGCAACTACAGAGCGTCGCGTGACCGAGCTGGGGCCAGACTTTGGTATGCCGGAGTTCTACCGCGTCGTGACGTCAGCTACTGGTATCCCGCCGTGGCGAATTCACCACTCCAGACTAATCCGCTTCGACGGTGTACCGCTGCCTTACCAGCAACGCCTGACGGAAAACGACTGGGGCATGTCGATCATCGAGCGGTGCTTCGACCGCCTGCTGGCTTTCGACAGCACCACAACAGGCGTGGCGCAGCTGGTGTATAAGGCGCATCTGCGCACGTACAGCATCAAGGGGCTTCGCTCCCTGCTGGCTATGGGCAAAGACAATCCAGCCTTCAAGGGGCTGATGTCGCATATGGACATGATCCGCCAGTACCAGAGTAACGAAGGCATGACGATTATGGACGCCGAAGATAATTTTGAGGCGCACACATATTCGTATGCCGGGCTTAGCGATGTGCTGGCGCAGTTCGGGCAGCAGGTGGCAGGCGCGTTCGGTATACCACTGGTTCGCCTGTTCGGTCAGTCCCCGGCTGGCTTCTCTACTGGTGACACTGACCTCGCCAACTATTACGACAACGTGTCCACCAAGCAGGAGCGCAAGCTGCGTCGCCCGATCCGCAAGCTGTTCGAAGTGCTGCACATGAGCCTGTTTGCCAGGCCGCTGCCGGATGATTTCACGTTCGAGTTCAACGAGCTGTGGCAGACGCCGGACAGTGAGCGCGCAGATACGGCTAACAAGGTCGTCGACGCCACGGTGAAAGCTGTCGATGCAGGCCTGATGACCGAAAAAGCCGGCGCGCAGCACCTACAGGAAACGGCCCGCGTAACCGGTCTGGGCGGCACCATCAGCGACGAGGATATTGATAATGCCAGTGACATCCCGGCGCCAACGGAGGCCGACCTCGATAACGTCGAAACCACCGAACCTGAAGCGCGCCGAGACGCAGCTGCGAACACAGCTACGACAGATAGCGCGCGCGGTGGGAGCGATAGTCGAGGGTTCATACGATGGTTCAAACGATAGCGTAACTGACATCCTCGACAGGCTGGAGCGATACGCCGATCTGATTGAGCCATGGGCTGAGTCCGTATCCAGTCGTTTGATAGGCACGCTGGAAGTCGCAGATGATGCAATGTGGCGTGACAGGTCACAGCGTATCTCTGCCGGGCTGCGTGACCTGATGAACTCCGGCACCGGCGCGGTAACCCGCAGCATCATCGACGAGCAGGTGAAACTGTTCAAATCGCTCCCGCTGCAGGCTGCCGATCGCGTTTACGACATCCACAATCAGGCGATTGATGCCGTGGTGTCAGGCAAGCGCTCCAGCACGCTGAAGCAGGAAATCATGCGCACCGGCGAAGTGACTGAGGCGCGGGCGCGCACCATTGCTCGTACTGAGGTTAGCCGGGCATCAACTGCAATCACCCAGGCGCGATCAACGGCTATCGGATCACGTGGCTATATCTGGCGTACAGCTGACGACAGCGACGTGCGCCACTCCCACAGGCAGATGGAAGGTCAGTACGTCGACTGGTCAAAGCCGCCCACGCTGGATGGCATGACCGGCCACGCTGGCCAGTTTCCCAACTGCCGCTGCTACTGCGAAGTTGTCGTCCCCGAGGATTAATCATGAAAGAAATCACTGTGAACCATATCGCTGATGGTGATGTGGCTAAAACCGTAGTTAACGCTCGCGGAATGACGGCCACTCTGTTTAGTGTGGGTGATATCAAAAAACTAACGGTTAGTGGCAGGGGTAACGTTCGCCAGCTTAAGGCTATAACCAGAGCGCTTGCTAAGGTCTGACCATGCAATATTTCTTCACTACCCGCCTCGGAAACACTCGCTTTGAGATGGCCGATGGCTCGCTGCTGTGCAAAGACGTGCCGATCGCACGCACCGGCGCGCAGGTCTACGACGAAAGCGAACTCGAAGGGCTAATCGGCGATGAGGATGGCGAGATTGTCGTCACTCGCGACGCTGACGAAGTGTTCAGGCCCGAAACGCTCGCCTCCTTCGAAGGCATGGCCTTCACGCTGGGTCACCCGAAAGACATGGTTAATCCGGGCAACTGGAAAGACTACGCCCACGGGCATATCCAGAATGTCCGCCGCGGCACCGGCGACCAGTCCGATCTGATGCTGGGCGACATTCACATCAAAACCGCCGAAGCCATCCAGCAAGTAATGAACGGCCTCGAGCAGATTTCTATGGGCTACGACGCCGACTACGAGCAGAAAGGACCGGGTCAGGCGCGACAGCACTCAATTATCGGTAACCACTGTGCGGGCGTTCCTAACGGTCGTGCGGGTATTCGTTGTTCAATTGGAGATAGCTCATTCATGACTACCAAAAATCAGGGCTGGTTTAGCCAGCTGAAGCGGGCGATTAAAACCAAGGATGCCGATAGCCTGGCTGATCTGGTTGATAACGCGCCATCAGAACTGGTCGAGCCAAGCCTTGATTTGGCGCGGGCAGTAAACATCACTATCAACCCCGCGCAGCCGCTGCCGCCAAATAAAGAGCTTGGCGGCCTGACCACTGATGAAGATGGTGAAGGCGGCGCGCAGACTAACAGCGAGCTTGAAGCGAAAGTAGACGCGCTGGCGCTTCTGGTTCAGCAGCTGATCAACCCGACATCTACGGCGACTGTCGACAGCGACGATCCGGAGGAGAAGGAAGAGAAAACCCGCGCAACTACCGATGCTGCTTATCATCAGGGCGTCGTGGCGCGCGCAGAGCTCATCCTGCCGGGCGTGAAGCTGCCGGAAGGCGGCAAGCTGGCAGCGTTCAAACGCTCCACCATGGACGCGGCATTCAAAACGCCGGAAGGTCAGGCGCTGCTGACTCCGCTGGTAGGCGCTTCGCCGGACTTCGCCAAAATGCCGAAGGCAACGCTGGACGCGGTATTCGTATCTGCCAGCGAAATCGCCAAAGCGCGTAACAGCGCGCCAGCTACTGCGCCGCGTGCATCGTTTTACGACTCATCCAACAAAAACTCTCCGGCTGCTCTGAACAAGGCATTCGCCGCCCACTGGAATAAATAAGGGAAAAACCCATGGTTGCATACCTGTACCGGATGCCAGTAGGCATCGCCGGGGCTATCTCACGCCCGCAAGACCTGACCACCGAGCCGGTTATCCTCAATGCCGCGAACACTTTTAGCCAGTACGGCCTGGCAGGTAAAGACAGCGCAGACGGCAAGTTTATCCCGCTGGCAGCATCTGACGCCGCGACGGTAATCACCGGCCTCTACGTCCGCCCGTACCCGACCACGTCAACGCCAGACATGGCGCGACAGGTTGGCGCAAACGCCAATTTCACCGGTGACGTGATGAAGCGCGGTTATATGACCGTGAACATCGGCAGCACCGCAGTCGGCCTGACCAAAGGCGCGCCGGTTTATGTGCGCAATGCCAACCCGACCGACGCCAGCCCGCTGGGCGCAATTCTGGGCGCGGCTGTCACTGACGAAACTGTCGTGCTGCCGAACGCCGTTTTCACTGGCGCAGGCGATGCCGCTGGCAACGCTGAAATCGCATATAACATCTAAGGGAAACGCTAAATATGTACACTTTTGACCAAGCCACTCTCGACGGCACTGGCGCTTTCCTGGTTGGCGAACTTGAGCGCCTCGACCAAGAACTGAATATGCCCCTGGTGGGGTATACGTGGTCGCGCGATATCCAGCTGCGCGAAGACGTGTCGATCGCTGATGACATCAGTTCTTTCACCAACTCCACCTTTGCCGCTGCCGGCACGCCGAACCCGAACGGCAAAAACTGGATCGGCAAAGACTCTACCGCCATCGCTGGCCCGAACGTCGATATCGCGAAAACTGGCTTCCCGCTGACCCTGTGGGGCATGGAGCTGGGCTGGACCGTCGTCGAGCTGGCCGCCGCTGCCAAAGTCGGTCGCCCGATCGACACGCAGAAGTTCGATGCGATGCAGCTGAAATGGAACATGGACACTGACGAGCAGGTTTATCGCGGTGACAGCCAGCTGGGCGTGAAAGGCCTCGTTAACTACAACGGTGCAGCAGTTACTAACGCTCCGAAGACGTGGGCAACCTCCACACCTGACGAAATCCGGGCGTCTATCAACCTGCTGCTCTCTAATGCCTGGGCGGCGTCAGGTTACACCATCGTCCCGCGTGACCTGCTGCTGCCGCCTGAGCAGTTCGCTCTGCTGTCCAGCATCATCGTTTCCTCAGCCGGTAACCAGTCACTGCTGACTTACCTGCGCGAAAACACGATCGCCTTCCATCAGAACGGCGTGCCGCTGAACATCCGCGCGGTGAAATGGCTGAAAGGCGCGGGAACCGGCGGCACTGACCGCATGATGGCTTACACCAACGACAAGAAGTTTGTGCGCTTCCCGATGGTTCCGCTGCTGAGCGTGCCGGTGCAGTATCGCGGCATTTACCAGCTGACCACCTACTACGGCAAGCTGGGCGCAGTTGAGTCTCCGTACCCGGAAACCATGGCGTATCTGGACGGCATCTAACCAATCCGGCCCCGCGAGGGGCCAACAGGAGCAGCAAATGGCTAAGAAGACGATTCGCGTCCATACCCCGTTTAACTTCACCTCTGAAGATGGCACCAGCCAGCGCTTTGAGGCTGGCGAGCATACCGTTGATGACAAAGTTGCCGAACACTGGTTTGTCACCGCGCACTCTGACGTTACCGGCAAGGCAAAATCCGGCGCCGACACAAAAGAGCTCCAGGCACAAATCGACAGCCTGACCGCGCAGCTGGAAGAGAAAACCAAAGCGCACGGCGATCTGCAGCAGTCGGTAGCGGAGAAGGACCAGACCATCGCCGACCTGACCGCGCAGCTGGCAACCCTGCAGGCGCCCGTAACTGAACCGGTAACGGAAGGTAATGCTGATGGCAAGAAACCGAAATCTGCCGACAGTAAGTGATTTTCGACGCGACTTCCCGCAGTTCAGTGACGACACCAAATATCCCGACGCAGTAATTGAGTTTCGCCTTAACCTCGCCGACATGCTGATTGACGGCTCCGCAATGGGGAACATGTTCCCTTATCTGGCAGAGCTGTTTGTCGCGCATTACATGGTGCTGAATGCCGCAGATACGGCGGCTGGCGCGCTGGGAGGTGCTGGTGGCGCAACGAGCGGTGTGGTTGCGTCCAAGTCGGTGGATAAAGTTAGCGTGAGCTACGACAACAGCGCGACGCTCAACGCCGATGCGGGCTTCTGGAACTTCTCCCGCTACGGCGCGGAGTTCTGGCAGCTGCTGATGCTCTTCGGGTATGGCGGTATTCAGCTATGAAATCAGGCCTGACCATTCGCGCTGACACGGCGCAAAGCATCCTGGACGCCCTTAAAACCCTCGCTAACAAGGATGTTCTGGTGGGCATCCCGGAATCGAAAGACGAGCGCGATGATGGTGATATCGGGAATGCGGCGATCGGCTACATCAATGAGAACGGGTCGCCGGCGCAGAACATCCCGCCACGGCCCCATCTCAAGCCCGGTGTGAAGTCGGTCGAGCAGGATTTCATGCCTCACCTGAAGGCGGCCGCGCAAAAGGCGCTGGAAGGTAATGCGGAAGGGGCGGTGACATCCCTCGACCGCGCCGGAACCGTGGCCGCTAGCGGGGTGAGGCGGTACATCGCCATAACCGGATTCACTCCTCTCTCTGATGTCACCATTGCTCAGCGGCGCAAGCGCGGTCGCACCGGTAACAAGCCGCTCATTGACACTGGCGAATACCGCCGCTCAATCACGCACGTTGTGAGGGATAAAGATGCCGACACTTGATGTAACTGACGTTCTGCTGTCGCCTGAATTCCTTGATACGACGCTCATGGTAAAGCGCAATGAGCAGACGGTCGATGATGATGGCTTTCCCAAAAACATCACCACTGAGACCCCTTTCGGTGGCGTGGTGACGGTTGACCGTTCACTGGAAGCCCGGCGCATGCAGGCCGGCCAGGTGATTAATGGCGCAATCCTGATTATCACCACCTACCGCCTGAGCAGCGGCAACACCGGCATTGATGCCGACATCGTGACTTATCGCGGCCGCGACTATCGCGTGACCTTTGTCGATCCGTACACGGCTTACGGCGCCGGTTTCGTCCAGGCGCACTGTGAGCTGCAGCCGTTTGATGGAGGCCCGCGTGAGTAACAGCAGCACATCAGCCGGATATCTGACGCCCGTCAGCGCGCCGCAGGCATATGACGAGACACTGGAACGTGAGCTCAGCCAGTGGGTGCGGGCATTATCGGGCCTGCCGGCTGGGATGGTTCGCCCGCGCTGGACAGCGACTCAGGCGGCAATACCTGCAGCGGACGTGGACTGGTGCGGTTTCGGCATTATCGGCTTCACTGCTGATGATGGCCCCGCATTCGTGCGGCAGACCGATGACAGTAATCAGCTGTGGCGGCATGAGGTGATAGAAACGCTCGCCTCGTTTTACGGCCCGCACAGCCAGTCTATCGCGACGCTGTTCCGTGACGGGCTGACCATCGAGCAAAACAACGAAACCCTCAAACAGAATGAGCTGTCACTCGCTGATTACAGTGAACTGACTGCTTTCCCTGAGCTTATCAACAATCAGTGGGTGCGCCGGTACGACATCACTGTGCGCCTGCGCCGCAAAATCATTCGCACGTACGGGGTCCGTTCCATCATCACTCCCAACGTCACCATTACTGGAGATTAATAAATGGCGGGATTATCCGTTAGTCGCATCTCAGATGTGACGGTTACCCTTTCGGCTAAAGCAGCCCAAGGGCGAAATTTTGGTTCGATGCTTATCCTTGGCGCATCGACAGTCATCCCGATCAAGGAGCGCCTGCGCATTTATGAAAGCGCTGATGATATTGGTGACGATTTCGGCATTAACAGCGAAGAATATAAAGCGGCGCTGATCTGGTTTTCCCAGTCGCCCCAGCCTTCGGAGGTGTATGTCGGTCGCTGGGTGGAATCATTAGCAACTGGCGAAACTGGTAACACAGAAACCTTGCCTGAGGCCGTTAATACGCTGCTGGGCTATAGCGCCTGGTACGGCCTGCACCTGGCGGTTGAAACTGACCCAACGCTCGCTGACGTAACCAGTATTGCAGCGGCTATCCAAGCGGCAACTGTTTCGCGTGTATTTGCTTATACCACGCAGGACGCTGCAGTAATGGATTCGTCCTCCACAACCGATATTGCAGCTGCCTTAAAAGCGGCAGGTTATGGTCGAACCTTCCTGCAATATTCCTCTGCCAGTCGTTATGCAGCGTTGTCAGCGTTTGGCCGGGCTTTCACGGTCGATTATACGGGAAGTAATACGACTATCACCCTCAAGTTTAAGTCAGAGCCTGGCGTAACGTATGAAACCCTGAGCGCCCCTCAGGCGAACGCTCTGGAGGCCAAAAATTGCAACGTCTATGTCCTCTATGACAATGACACAGCCATTCTTGAGCAGGGCGTGATGTCGAATGGTGACTTTTTCGATGAGCGTCATGGTCTCGATTGGCTGCAAAATGCGGTACAGACAGCCGATTACAACACCCTCTACACCAGTGACACGAAGATCCCCCAGACCGACTCAGGGACCACTATGCGCATTTCCAACATTGAGCTTGTTCTGCAGCAAGCAGTTGGAAACGGCCTCTTTGCTCCCGGCGTATGGTCAGGTGGACCGATAGGCCAGCTGGCTAAGGGTGACACGCTGACCAAGGGCTATTACATCTACGCTCCCAGCGTTGACAGTCAGCTTCAGGCAGATCGAGAAGCGCGTAAAGGCGTACCCATTCAGGTTGCCGGAAAACTGGCCGGAGCTGTGCACTATGGCTCCGTTGCAATCACTGTAGTGCGCTAAGGGGTAATCAATGTCTACTTATTCATTCATGGATGTCAGCGCCAGTCTGGCAGGCCCGTCCGGGATCATTGACCTTGGATACGGTTCAGCCAACTCGGAAGAGGGCATCACCGTCACGATGACGGAAGCTAAAAACACCATGACAACTGGTGCCGATGGCGAGGTGATGCACAGCCTGCACGCGGGTAAATCGGGAACTATCACCGTAAACCTGCTCAAGACCTCCCCGCAAAATAAAAAGCTCTCGCTGATGTATAACGCGCAGAGCCTGTCCTCGTCACTGTGGGGTAACAACGTGATCGTCATGCGCAATAAGGCGTCTGGTGACATCGTTACCGCGCGCGCAGTGGCATTCCAGCGCCAGCCCGACTGGAACAACCCGAAGGTGGCAGGGACAGTGGCGTGGGTATTTGACTGCGGCAAAATCGACGAAATGCTCGGAGAGTTCTAATCCATGGAATTTGAAATCAAAGGCGTGCAGTACCGCACCGCAAAGCTCAGCGTATTTGATCAGCTGAAGGTGTCTCGTAAGCTGTTGCCGGTTATGGCCGGTGTGCTGTCTGACTTTCAGGGCATCAAAGCCGCAGCAGAAGGCGGTGACGTATATAAGGCGATGGAAACCGCGCTGCCGAAAATTGCGGATTCACTGGCCGGCATGTCCGATGAAGATACCAACGCGATCATCTTTCCCTGCCTGTCAGTGGTTTCACGCAAAAACGGCAATACGTGGGCACCAGTTATGTCCCAAGGCGCGCTGATGTTCGACGACATCGATCTGATGAGCATGCTGCAGATGGTTGGTCGGGTGGTAGGCGACAGCCTGGGAAATTTTTTGCCCGCACTCCCCGCCAGCGAGACTGCGCCCCAGCAAGCGGTCTGACGCTGGAATCACTTCCTGATGGCGAAGATTTTCTGATGCGCCCGGTTGATGCCGGGTACATCAGCTATTCAGCCCTGAAGGATGGTTCGTTAGACCTGGCAGACATTGCCCGAATGAATGACTGGCTCGACCTGAAGGCAGACAACAATAACCGCATAGAGCGCTGGAGAGAGGCAAATGAACGCTGAGACTATCAAGGATTTTCTGGTAAGCCTTGGCTTTCAGGTTGATGAGGCTGGCGCTCGCAAGTTTGATGCGGTAGTGGCCGGTACTACATTAAAAGTAGTGAAACTCGGCACTGCCACTGAGGCTGCTGCGCTGTCAGTTTTGGCCTATACCACCAAAATCGCCAGCGGCCTTGATCAACTTTATTGGGCATCTCAGCGCACAGGCGCAACGGTCGCCGGCATTCAGGCGATTGGTTATGCCGCAGCTCAGGCCGGGTCGAGTGCAGAAGCCGCGCGCGGCTCACTGGAAAGCCTTTCACGCTTCATGCGTAACAACCCCGGCGCCGAAGGCTTCCTGAATCGCCTGGGTGTACAGACGCGTGACGCCAGCGGCAACATGCGAGATATGGCGTCCATCTTTACCGGCGTCGGCCAGCAGCTGAATAAAATGCCTTACTACCGCGCAAATCAGTATGCGCAGATGCTGGGCATAGATGAAAACACGCTGATGGCAATGCGCCGCGGGATGGGCCAGTTTGGCGCGCAGTATACGCAAATGGCGAAAGCTATCGGCTTTAATGCTGACCAGGCTGCTGCGAGCTCTAATCGCTTCATGACATCCCTGCGTGCATTCGGCCAGATGGCAGGAATGGCTCGCGACAAGATCGGCTCTAACCTGGCGGAAGGGCTTTCAGGTTCTATCGATACCCTGCGCAAGCAAATCGTCGACAACTTCCCGAAGATTGAGCAGACGATTACCAGCGGCGTTAAAGGCATTCTATGGCTCGCTGAGGTGATCGGCCGCGTCGTGTATCGGCTGATACAGGCTGGCGGCGACATCATGCAATGGTGGTCATCGCTGGATAAGTCAACGCAGCGCCTGATTGAGGTGTTCGGCGCGCTCGTTATCGCCTGGCGCATCCTGAACGGTGCGTTCGTGATGTCGCCGATAGGGATGATTAGCTCACTTGCGCTGGCAATTTTTGCCCTGTGGGAAGATTACAAAACGTGGAAGGAAGGCGGCCAGTCACTCATCGACTGGAAAAAGTGGGAGCCGCAGATCAAGAGCGCCATCAAAGGCGTCGACGATCTGAAAGATGCCGTTATGCGCCTGCTCGGCATCGACCCGCAGACATGGACAGCCAAATGGGACATGAGCAATCTCATGGAGAACCTTGGCGAGCTGTCCAAAATGCTGGACGGGATAGCGCGCCTGCTCAACGCCATTAAAGACGGCAGATGGAAAGATGCCTACGCGATCGGGCGCGAGCTGATAAATCAGGGGCAGGGTAATCCGGACGCGTTACCTGCAGTGTCAGCCAGTGCGGATAATGCCGCTGAGTGGCTGAAGAGCAAAACAGGGTTCGACCCCAGAAGCATCGGCCAGTGGGTGAGAGGACTTGGCTCTGCAGCGCCTAAGCCGACGAAAGACGGGGCTGCGCTACTCGGCTGGATGAAGCCCACTCTTGATAAGCTCGAGCAGGTTTATCGCTTACCAGAAGGTCTGCTGCGCAGCGTTGCGATCACCGAGTCTGCAGGCAACCCCAATGCTATGTCTGGCGCTGGCGCGCAGGGACTGTTTCAGCTGATGCCCGGCACGGCTAAGGACTTGGGTCTGCGTGGCAACGAGGCCTTTGACCCGGTTAAGTCCGCCCAGGCTGCGGCGAAATATCTCGCTCAGCTCTTAAAGGCCAATAACGGCGACCTTCCCAAAGCGCTCGCATCCTATAACTGGGGGATCGGTAACGTGCAGAAGCATGGCATGGCGCTAATGCCGGAGGAAACCCGGAATTATATCCCGCGCGTTCTCAGCAATATGCCGGCCAGCGGCGCGCAGATCAGCCAGGAAACTAACATCCATATCCATGGGGTTAACGACCCGAGCAGGGCCGCCAGCGAAGTCGCCGACAAGCAAATGGCGGTGAACTCACGCTTTTCACAAGCACTCGGAACAGGGCCGCGCTGATGGACATTCTTTCTACGCTGTTTTCACAGCAGAGCCGGAAAATCGGGCTGATAGTGCCGGACGTGGTGATTACCGAAAAACACAGCGACACACTGGAAATCACAGAGCATCCCGTCGAAAAGGATGCTCCTGTTGCTGACCACGCCTTCAAAAGGCCGCCAGAGCTGGTGATGGAGGTGGGGTTTTCTGGCGGCGGTTCGTTGCTGGATCTCCTCGATACTTCCTCGATTGGGCTTAGCCTTGGCCTGAGCCCAAAAGAGGTGTATCAGCAGCTGATCGACCTGCAGGAAAGCCGCATGCCGTTTGACGTGGTAACTGGTAAGCGCCTTTACACCAACATGCTGATCCGCGTGCTGGATGTAACGACTGACCGTACATCGGAAAACGTGCTGATGGCAACGCTGACGCTGCGCGGGGTGATCATCTCTTCAACGCAGACGATATCGGTGGCGGATAAGGCCGACATGACGCAGGGCGTGAGCACGTCAGCAGTGCAAAACTCCGGCGTTAAGTCGACGAAGCCCACCGCCAGCCAGTCGATTTTATCGAAGCTGTCCGACCTGTTTTAAGGAGACACGATGCAGGCCAGTGAAATCCCCCTGTCACCTGATAACCAGCAGTTCGCCGTGGCGATAAACGGGGTTAATTACTTGATAAGAACAGTATGGCGCGACGCCGCAGGTTGGGTGATAGACCTGCTCGACAGCAGCGGTGCAGGCATTGTGACCGGCATTCCTCTGGTTACGGGCGCCAACCTGCTGGCGTCGTTTTCTTATCTCGAACTGGGCTTCGGGCTCGTGGTGCTTTGCGATGATCCGTCGCAGGACTACCCCACAAAAACCGACCTGGGAATCACCAGCCACCTCTGGGCCGTAACGGAGTAAACATGTCACAGAACTGGATGCGCCACTTCGAGCTACAAATCCTGTCAGAAAGTGGTGAAGGCATTAGCCTGAGTGACTTCAAGGTGACGTTCCGCATTGAGTGGACAGATACCCGATGGCCGCGCGTTGCGATGGTGAAGATTTATAACCTCTCCAAAGACACCTGCAGCCGTATTCTGGGAAAAGAGTTCGCGAAGATTAAAATCATCGCAGGCTATGACGGTATGCCGGCGACAGTAGACAGCAGCCAGGTAGGCGTGGCAACGGAAATTGACCCGTCACAAGTCGGCCAGACGAATGGCACGAACTACGGAGAAGTTTTCAGCGGTGAAATTCGCTTTACTGTCACAGGTCGTGATAATCCGACCGATACGTGGGTGCTGATTCAGGCGATCGACGGCCATCAGGCCTTTATGAACGCCAGCGTGACCACGACGCTCGCTGCAGGCTACACAGTCGCAGATGTTCACTCTGCTGCCATGGATAGCTTTAGCGCGTATGGCGTGACTAAAGGCATCACTGGCGATACGCCTGTAACCGTATTCCCGCGCGGGCGAGTGCTTTACCAGTCAACGCGCGATGTGATGGATAACGTCGCGGCGCAGTGCGGCGCCACATGGCAGCTGGTGGATGGTCAGGCGCAGATGGTGCCGACCGATAAGTACGTTCAGGAGGCGATCGTGCTCAACAGCCAGACCGGCCTGATCGGGATGCCGCAGCAGACGATGGGCGCTGGCGTGAACGTGCGGTGCCTGATAAACCCCAACATCCGGCTGAAGGGCCTGGTGCAGATTGATCAGGCGTCGGTGTATCGGACAAGTTTATCGGCAGACGAGGTTAAAGCCCTACCGGATAGGGCCAGCGAAAATAACACGAACGGCAACCTGAGCGTAAACGGGACACTACAACAACCTGCAAGTATTGCGGCTGATGGCGTGTATATCGTATCGGCTATAGATTATACTGGCGATACCAGAGGTCAGCCGTGGTACATGGATTTAATGTGTATCGCTCGCGGTTCGGCGGATCTTCAATCTTCGAGCGCAATAAGTAGAGGTATTTCTACATAATGAAGTTATTTTTCATTGGTTTAACTGTGTTGGCAATATCTGTCGGTGCAGTGGCTGACTCTAAGCCACTAATGAAGTGTGGTCCTTTCGTAATTTCATCAAGCGATGATGGTTTTGCCCACATAAATAACGCTCGGCCTGAAAGCCAGAAGGTAACTTTTCTCGGCAAAAAGGATGATTACTCGAACATCCAATATCAGTGGGTTGTGCAACGAGCTGACGCGCCGGGCTGGCTCGGTATGGATTACATTAAGCGTGATGGCAAAGCCATACTTAATGTTGAGGCTATTCGTAGCAACATGGATCAGCCAAGAGTGTTTGGCACTTATGACTGCAAAAAGGTGAGCTGATGGCAGGTAAAAATTTATCTGCTCTTGGTAAGCTGGATTTGGCCCCGATCAAAGACGACTCAACAGTAATCACAATCATTTTCCCTAAATCTACTGCCAAAAATTATCCTATGGCAGCTGCCATGTCTGAACTTGCAGACCAATATCGGCAGGGTGTTCTGGCCGACAAACAGTATCATTTAGCTTCGTTCTCGAGGGACGGAAACCAGCTTGCTTTAGCTGCAAATTTATTGCGGCTTGTCACAAACATAACGGGCGTACAGGCATTCATAAATGGTGAGCTCGTTATAAGTACATATGATTTATCGACATCCCTGAATTGCTTTGCTAAGTCTCAAAGCGCTAATAATACTCAAGCTTACTGCGAATGTGTTTCGAACTATCCAGGGCACTTCATGCTTCCTTGTAGGATGCTAGTTGGCTGGGAAGGTAGGCTTTCCTCTAAGTTGCCGTACAGCCTTCCAGATCAAGTTCAAGCTTTGGCAGTGAGTAAGGGGTGCAGTTGGTGCCCTAACTTCAGACCAGAAAGAATAAAACGAATCTAACCCGCTCCGGCGGGTTTTTTATTGCCCGGAGTAAACATGTCAGTCAATCCTCAGTCGCTGGCCGGCGGTGAGCAGCAGGCAATGAAGGTGCTGTCGGACACCATATTCTCCATGCTGCGCGTCTCCATGCCTGGCATCATCCAGTCGTTCGACCCCATAGCATGTACCTGCACTGTTCAGCCTGCCATATCAGGTCAGGTCGCTGATGAGGCGGGTGAGTTCAAATCTTCACCTCTACCGTTGCTCGTCGACGTGCCGGTAGTGTTCCCGCGCGGTGGCGGCTGCACCATTACCTTTCCTGTTAAAGCTGGCGATGAATGCCTGGTGGTATTTTCTGATCGCTGCATCGACTTCTGGTGGCAGAACGGCGGCGTGCAGGAGCCGGTCGACCCTCGGCAGCATGATCTGTCAGACGCCTTTGCGTTCATTGGCCCGCAGTCGCAGGCGGAAGTTATAGGGAATATCAGCACCACTACGCTGCAGATGCGAACGGATGACGGTGCGGCTTATATTGAGCTTGACCCAAACAGCCACGCCGTGAATATCGTGGCGCCGGGCGGACTGAACGTGACGACACCTCTCGCTAAGTTCAGCGCGGCTGTGACCATCAACGGGATGTTGACGTGGATGGGCGGCATGGTCGGAAGCCTGGCGACCGGGACCGCGGCGAAAATTACGGGCGCCATCGAGTTTATAGGCTCCCTGAAGTCCAACGGCAAAGATATCAGTGACCAGCACACCCATAATGGCGTGCAGTCTGGTACTGGCAATTCTGGCAAGGTGAACTGATGCGATACAGACGCGAAGATGAAGATGGAGATTACACCTTCGGACAGGGCGATGACACCTGGCTGGTTAACTCACCGGAAACGGTGGCGCAGGCGGTGAAGACGCGTTTCCTGCTGTGGTATGGGCAATGGTTCCTCGACACCACAGAGGGCACGCCATGGATTCAGTCCGTTCTGGGTAAGCAGAAGCCGGAAACCTACAACCTCGCCATTCGCCAGCGCATCCTTGAGACGCAAGGCGTTAAATCTATCAGGTCGTTCGATACGACGCTGAATACCTCATCCCGCCGCGTGGTATTTACCGCGACGATCGACACTATCTACGGAACGACGACAGTCACAAGCGAGGCGTAATGGCTCTCAATTTAGACACGCTGGGGCTCTCCGCTACGGTGACCGCCTCAGGGATAAGTGCGCCTGATTACCAGACAATCCTGAGCACTATCACCGAATATTTTCAGCAGATTTACGGCACCGACGCTTATCTCGAGCCTGACAGTAAAGATGGACAGATGGTCGCACTCGTAGCGCTGGCAGTGCATGATGCCAACAATACAGCGATTCAGGTTTACAACTCTTTCTCACCATCCTCCGGCATGAAAGATGCCCTTACACGCAACGTCAAAATTAACGGTATTGCGCGCAAGTCCGCCACCAATTCAACGGTTGACGTGACGCTCACCGGCACGGCCGGAACAACGATTACTAATGGCTCGGTGAAAGATTCCAACGGTATCATCTGGAACCTGCCGGCCAGCGTGACAATCACCGTAGGCGGATCGGTGACGGTGACGGCCACCTGCGCTAATACCGGCGCCGTTGCGGCAGTCGCCGGAAGCATCACCAAAATCAACACGCCTACCCGCGGCTGGACGGCAGTATCCAACGCTAACGCAGCGACTGTAGGCTCTGCAGCAGAAACTGATGCGCAACTTCGTGTGCGACAGGCTCAGAGCGTTGCTATCCCGGCGCTGACGCCATTTGAGGCAGTTGACGGCGCGATCGCTAACGTTTCCGGCGTAACCCGTCATAAGCTTTACGAGAACGATACCGGAGCAGTGAATAGTGACGGCATACCCGGACACTCAATCGCGGCGATAGTGGACGGTGGCGACGTTACGGAAATCGCACAGACCATTCGTGGCAAAAAAGGCCAGGGCGTTTCCACTTTCGGATCGACGACGGTCACTGTGCCTGATAAATACGATAATCCGCATGCAATAAGTTTCTCTCGATCATCGGATGTCCCGATATATGTCGCCATTACGCTGAAGGTTTTTACTGGTTACACCACACAGGTTGGCGAGCAGATCAAGCAGGCCATCGCCGACTATATCAATGGCCTGACAATTGGCGATGACGTCCTGTTAAGCCGCATCTATTCACCGGCTAACCTTGGCGTCGTGAGCGGTGGAAACGCTAAATACTATGACATCAACTCCCTGGCGATTGGTAAGTCGGCAGGAACGGTAGCGGCATCTAATGTCGTTATAGCATTCAACGAGTCTGCATCCTGCAGTACGGCAAATATCGCGCTCACGGTGACGTCATGAGCAAATACACCGACCTGATTACCAACTATCACAGGGGAAAGCCTCTTTTTGTCGATCACGTCGACCTGTCAACGCGCCCATTTACTGACACCTCATCAGCCCTTCAAAACCTGCTCTCCGCCTTCGATATCGACAGCGCGGTCGGCGTGCAGCTTGATGTGCTGGGGGAGTGGATTGGACGTACGCGAGTCGTCAGCCAGCCCATCAGCGGTGTTTACTTTTCATTTGATACCGATGGACTTGGCTGGGATCAGGGTGTCTGGCAGGGTCCTTATGACCCTGATGCCGGCTTTACAAGCCTGAGCGATGACACCTACCGCATCGTATTGAAAGCGAAAATAGCCATTAACAACTGGGACGGACAAAACGACTCGCTGCCGGCGATTCTGGAAACCGCGCTGGATGGCTCAGGTCTGAAAATGCAGGTCGTCGACAACCAGGACATGACCATATCCGTCTGGGTTTTCCCGGAAGAAGACATCAGCCAGGTCTCACTCGAACTTCTGGCGGCTATCAAACAGGGATATCTGACAGTAAAAGCAGCTGGTGTCTGGGCTGGTGACATTCAAACGCCATCAATTGAGACGCCATCAGAAGGCACTCGATTTTTTGGCTTCGACATGGACAACGAATACATCGCCGGTTTCGAAGACGGCGCGTGGGAGAAAACACTTTAATGGCTACCAACAATTTCAAACCCTTTGGCATCGGCGCCGGGGCGAACGTTATAAGTCAGGCAGATTATGAGGCGCTGGCAGCGTTGCTAACCGGCTTCCAGAGTGGTAAGGCTTCATCATCACAAATCAATAAAGCATTGCGGCAAAGTACGGTCATGGCCTCAATACTTGCTCAGTTTATTTCCGACTCTGCAGGTGTTGATGTCCTGGATAACGGCAATACCGCCTCAATTCTTGCCAATCTTAAAGCCAGCATGACAGCGCTTACGCCGGGGCGATTGATCAATGTGCAGGTATTCACGGCAAATGGAACCGTAACAAAAACAGCAGGGGCAAAAAAGTGGCGTATCCGGGTGCTGGGTGGTGGGGGTGGAAGTTCAGCGGCTCCGGCCACCAGTGCCGGTCAGGTATCAGTGAGTAATGGTGGCGGCGCGGGCGCATATGCAGAAGGTTTATATGATGTCAGCAGCATTACCACTGCGGCGGTCACAGTAGGATCGGGCGGCGCGGGTGGCACCTCGTCTTCCCAGTATGGCGCTGACGGAAGCACAACATCTGTTGGCACCCTGATTTCTGCTCCGGGAGGAAAGGCGGGATTGCCAGCCGGACCGGCAAATCCACCATTTCAGCCGGTAGCAAACAATAATGGAGCAAGCCCGACAGGCTGGAATATTGTTGGAACATCAGGGGGCGGAGCCGAGGCTGCAGTGGCAGTTTCAACTAACTATGCGGCAGGCTCCAGGGGAGCTAATAGCCAATTAGGTGTGGGCGGTTCAATCCCGGCAATCAACAACAATGCTAGTACAGGCGGCGGCTTTGGCTCAGGGGCGTCTGGTTGTGCAAATGGCCCGTCTCAACCTATAAACGCAGGCGCGGCCGGCAGGTCGGGGATAGCAATTATTGAGGAGTTCGCATAATGGAAGAAATTGATGTTTATGCTGTAGTTAATGCACAAGGGGAGGTTATTAATACCACCCTTTGGGATGGGGTCACTGAGTGGGAGCCGCCGGAAGGAACGATAGCTGTAAACTGCGGTGATCAGGGGGTAGGCATCGGATGGTCTTACAAAGACGGTGCTTTTATTCCTCCTCCCGCACCAGAAGTGCCCAAGGAGGATTTAGTCATGCAGGCCGCGCAACAAAAAACAAACCTGATAGCAGATGCGAGCCAGACCATTTCTATTCTTCAGGACGCTGTCGATCTGGGCATGGCAACGGACGAGGAAACAGCGGAATTGACCGCGTGGAAGAAGTACCGCGTCCTGCTAAGTAGGGTGGACACATCAAAGGCACCAGATATTTTATGGCCAACCATTCCTGCATGATAACCAAAAAAAGCCCCGGCGACGGGGCAGTGACGTTCCGCGCCGATCTGAGCAGGCTACGGGGTGGTTTGGCTAAAGCTTAACCACTCACGCCTTGTTTATCCAGACCTAACTCCTGTACCAGTCCAGGCTTTACAAAAATCCGAACCGCAGCGGCTTGCTTAAATCCGACCTAAATATTACTGTGTTTATATACAGTAAATTTTTAGGGCAAACTTATGCCACGCGATTATGAAATAACCACAGCTTTTAAAGATGCGATCAAGCTGGACGCTAAAAACCGGCGGTTAGTGACAACCAACGACTTTCGCTTAGCGCTCGAAAAGTACAACCATCATTGGCCGCTGGAAGAGTGCAACCGCTGGATAAAACGGTATCAGACATTCTTCTTCGAGCTCGTTACAGACGGCGGGGAGAACAAGACGTGGGCCCTGCGCAACATGGGGTATGTGAGATGAGCGCGTTTCGCATTGAGACGCCTGAAGGTTTTGTCATCGTAGACAGCGGCGTAAAAATGAAGCCTGGTGACGAGGTGGCGTTCCAGTACGACGGCTACCCGATGGTAGGAAAGTTGTTCGCCTCCGGGCTCATAACGCAGGATGGCGAAACGATAGACGGGGAAGGTCTGGAAGGTATCATCGTGCTGGGAAAAGTCACCGCTAGGATTCTGGATGACGACGACGAGTTACGACCGACGATCTGACCTCAAAAATCTGTGGGGCATGCATGGGACAAAAAATTGCCGCAATCTTTACCATCTCTTCGCTACAAGGTTGGCAAGTGATTGCGGCAATGCTCTGTTGGCGCGGGCTTTCGGTGTGATCTTCGCTCGCTCTGTTTTTCCTACCACTGCATTATGAATATGCAGGTTTAATCGGGTAACTGTCTGATAATACTACAAATAAATATACGGCCACTTTAGCGAAGCACTTATGTAGCACAAGATCGTTCATTTTCGTGTTGATAAGGGAAAGCTGATCCGTATTGTTCTATGACATCCAGGCGCCATAAACCCGGTACACCATCTGCGCATTTGAGTCGATGTCTGTATATGACAGTTAAGGCATGCTGCAATTTAGCTTCCCTAATGTTCTGTAATACGTACCTGACCAGTTGCGTCAGGAACTAAGCTCCAGCATTGGCGGCTCAATGATTGGCCTTAGTGACGGACTAACCCTGCAGCAGTTCACAGATAGCGCCAGCTGCCGACTTTATTATGTCACGCCTGAAGAAGTTGCTACGCATTACATCGACGGCGCAGGCTGAAAAAAGCCCCTTACAAGGGGCTTACTTTTTTGGCAGGGCTGATAACGCGAGATTTCATCAACTTCTTACCCGCCTCATAGCAGGGCAGCTCGATATATTTAAGCGTAAGCACAGATATACCGGCTGCTATTACCACCGCAAGGGTGGCGAAAATAATATTCGAATCCAGTGAGCTTCCTTTCAGCCACAGCATTGAATAAACCACAGGCGTGTGCATGAGGTAGAGAGAATGATATCTTGCCAAGGAAGGCAAGCTTATCCGATTCCAAAAACTTACGCGCATCACACTCTATGTGGGGCAAAGCAGCTACCGCGAGCGCGACGACGGGCGTGATAACCAGATAGGCTGGTAACGTGATATTCATACCGAACAGTATGATGAGCGTCAGCATGAAGACACAGAAGATAAAGGCTGACACCAGAGCATGATTTGCTTTCAGCCATTCAGCGCGCCACAGCGTAACCTGATAGGCGCAAATGCCCAAAGATACGCAAAGCAGGCATCTGATTACGCCATCACTCAGAAGCGGATAAGCCGCCTGCGACGCGCCCTTAACATTGACTCCGATAGTAAGGCATAATCCCACCGCCGCTATAGCAGTAATCCACGGCATAACCCTGTGAAGGAAGCTGAGCAGGATAATAAATGTGCCGGCGAAAAGCTCTACCGATATTGACCAGCTTGGAACGTTCGTTTTTGGAATGAATCCAATCCCCAGAGAATTTGTTAGAGTCAGGTCACCAATGATATTAAAAGGCGTTACTGACCCCAGCCATTCAGGGAAAAAGCTACCCGTAGAGGCATAGAGCGCGAGCGGAACAAGCATCACTGCCACTATATGAAGAGGATAGAGGCGGAATATTCGAATGATGAAGAATTCCAGAGATGATACCGAGCCGGAAGTAAATTTCTGCAGGTAGGAGTGATAAAGCACTATTCCGGATAATATGAAGAAGATATCAACGGCATAGTCTGGATTATGAAAGATATCGAAGCCGGTATGCCAGCCGGTAAAATGGCTATATGAATGCGACAATGCCACACCTAAAGCAAGCAATCCTCTGAGGCCATCAAGACCAGAAAGCCTCTTCATTATTTTTTCTTCCCCATTTTTTTGGTATACCAGTCGTACTCACCCCATAACCCAACACAAACAACCACGACAAAAAGGCCGTGATAGTAAAATAAATCTTTATTTGTCAGCATCATAATCAATACACCCACGCCGCAAGTGCGCGTAATGAGCCTGAAAAAATCTAGATTGGCCATCTGAAAGGAATCTGTAAGGGAAGATTAAGCTTGATGTTAGGAATAACATTAAAATTGTCAAGAAGAGCTTTTGTCCAATGGAACTTTTATTTAGATCTGACCACATAAAAGCTCCGATGATGGGGCAAGTGTATACCGTGCCGATCTGAGTTGGCTGCGGAGTTCGCCAGATCCAGTGCTTGTATCATGCAAGGCCGACAACAAGAGCTACTACAACGATGATATTGACTACCACGACAACTCGTGGCGAGACATCCATGGCGATATCCTCCGTGAAAAGGCTTTTGTCAGAGGTTAGTACCTGTGGGAAATTTTTGGGACATGCAAACGTTTGTGTATTTTCCAATTTATTATACGTTTCCGTATCTTAGGACGCGAGAGTGCAAGTGGATGCTGTTGATCCGGATATGGCCATCAACATAGAAGCAGCGGCTCTTAATTTTAGGAAAAAATACAGAATGTTTTCATTGGAATTGACGCATATAAAAGCAATGAATTATTTTGGTCATAAAAATTCAGTAAAAAGCCCAGATTTTTTCTGGGCTTTAATTTCAATCTTTGACTTTATATTTTAGTAAAAGCTGATCTTAGTTTTCTCAAGATTTTTCGAGTAATTGAAGGTTTTTCTTTGAGAACATCGAAATGAACGCGGGAAATACTTTCATTCAACACATTGAATCTATCATGCGCCCATCCACCTTGCTGCTGTGAAATTAGTAACTCTAATTTGCTATTCAGTGTATTGAATCTATCATGTGCCCAACCGTCCTGTTGCTGCGAGATGAGCCATTCAATATCATGCTGAAGATTATTAATTTTATTACCCAGTGAATGAGATGAGTTTAAACTTTGCATTCTATTGATTTCGAGCTCCAGCTCGGAGATTTTTTGCATATAAGCGGGCATCAAACCCAATGCAAAGTTGTATCTAACATCTTCTTCCATAAATGGACGGAAGCTACGATAGTTATTCCTGGATTTATTTCCGCTAAGTAACATTCCTGAATTTGCTACGCGATACCAAAAAAGAGGTTCTGGAACAAGTTGTAACGAATGACCTTTTAAAACAGCTTTGGTAAAGAATTCCCAATCCTCATGACCTAAACCGTAATCTTCAGTAAATCCTCCAACGCTGTGAAAAACTTCTTTTTTAATCAGAGCATTTGCGTCACCAAAGCAATTATTGAAACTTGCTATATTTAAGTCCGGACCAAGTGGAAGCCAGCAATGCGTCATTTTTCTAAAAGGTGAGGGATATTCTTCATTAAACACTAAATCACTTGGGGTAGTTAAGATATCTGCACCAGTGTTAACTGCTGCAGTTAGAAAAGTTTCCACTTCATGTGGCTTGGCCACGTTATCGTCATCCATGAAAAGCAAAAAATCACCCGATGCATGCTTAGCGGCAAGATTTCTAGCTGCTCCCAAGTAATTATTGGAACTGCGAATGATTTTCCAATTCCTTATGTTGAAATCAGACTCGATTAAGTCAAGATACTTATGAGATTCCTCATCAACACTCCCATCATCAACGATAATAACTTCAATATTCGGATAAGTCTGGGATTTTATTGAAGCAATAGCTTGTTGGAGTAAATGATGCCTATCATGATGAGTAATACAAACGCTGACTAAAGGTAATTCACCTTCAGAGAGTTTTTTTGTATTATCAAAAAAATCCGCACTAACTACTTGCACCCAGCTTTTCTCTATATCTTTAGGATCAGCTATGAGATGGGTGTCACATTTTAATTTTTTTAAGCGTGAATGTATCTTTCCATAAAGATCTACTGGGTTCGGTTGAAATAAAGTTTCGGTATGATTTTTCTTCGGGATTAGTTCAGGAATCCCACCGACCGAAGAGGCAAGGAAGTTAACATTGTTTATTAAGCACTCATAGACCGTATAAGGTGAGTTTTCAACTAAAGACGGAATTATAACAAGAATATTTTTTCTTTTTATATATTCATTTGCGTTGGTGCGGTCATAATCAGTTATAATATTGACAGGCAGCTCTAAATGCCGTGTGCTATTTCTTATATGGGTCTCAGAGTCTATAGAACCCAAATTGACCTTCTTACCTAGAAAGGTTACAGCCCTTAAATTTTTTTTATCATCATTGCTTAAGTTTTTTAAAGCTCGAAGAAAAATATCAAGACCTTTTCTCGTTTCTAAACGGCCAAAAAAACTAATTCTATTTTTTTTCTAGTGACAAATCATCTTCAACGTTAGGTGTTTTTTTAAACTTTTCAAAGCCTTGAAAGGGCGCGCAGTTTAAAATTACAGTTTTGTTATTAGAAAGATTCCAGCCTTTAGCTTGCATCCAATCGAAAAGATATTGCGAAGGGCTAACAATTTCATCAGCCATCTCAGTGACACATTTTTCCATGTGATAAAGTTCTAAATGATTTTGGTCATAAGGTAATTGATAATTACCTTCATCAGACCATAATGTTGAACTATGAGTATTAACGATGAATTTTGTATTTGTAAAGTTGAGACCTTGCTTTTTTATAAGCAATGAGTAATATAGATCCGCCTGCCATTCGCATGAAATAATAACATCATAAATGTTATTCTCTTTTAACCATAGGTATATCGAATAACTTTTTTTTCTAAAATATGGAGCATCAATGTTAATTTCATTGTTTATTTGTGTGCTTAAAAGGTTGACGCCATGTTTGCTATAATAAAGAGACCATTCTTTGAATGACTTGGAAGTGGATTCCGTGTAATCACCACTAGTATATAGTACGTCGATGTCGAAACCGTTTTTGGCTAGTGTGGTAGCTAGTGCTGTAAATGCTGTTCCAATACCACCATTTCTGACCGGCCCTTCAATATCCGGCGTCATAATAAGAATCTTCTTCATTGTAAAATTTCCTAATCGAGATATGCTGCAAATGAAAAGTTATGAATTCAAAGAGTTCTGCTACTAAAGCGTTCGGGAAGCCACCAACACACCAGCCACTTAAGGTAAACAAATGACATCTAACGATTTAGGTTTTGAATCTTTACTAAAACTTTATCATTCTAAGTATAATCTTGTCTACAAGGCTAACCCAGGCAACGCAGGTGATGGAGTCATAGCTTCTGCTACGTATGATTTTTTTAAGCAAAGCGGGTTAAATTATGACCAGTATCGCGCTTCAAGCCATTACGATTCCAGTAAGGATATTTTAATTTTTGGTGGTGGCGGTAATCTGATTGAAGGCTTGTACGCAGAGGGTAAGGATTTTATTCAAAATCAAAAAGATAAATTCGCCAAGATTATCATAATGCCTTCAACTGTCAGGGGCTATGAGGATTTCTTTAAAGAGGGTCTTGATAAATTTATTGTTTGTTGCAGAGAAAGAACATCTTTTGAATATATACTTTCACTAGGATATAAGGCACAAGAAAGTGTGTTTCTGGCTGATGATATGGCATTTTATTTAGACTTACCTTCTTACCTGTCATGTGTTGAGCCTTTCAAAGGGATAGCTAATTGTTATCGAACTGATTCAGAGTCATTAACTAAAGACTATAAAGAAAATAACCATGATATATCTTTAACATGGAACGGAGACTACTGGGATAATGAGTTTTTGGCGAGAAATTCAACCAGGTGCATGATTAATTTTTTAGAAGAATACAGTATTATTAATACGGATAGGCTTCATGTTGCAATTTTAGGGTCCCTACTTGGCAAGGAAGTCAATTTCTTCCCAAACTCTTATTACAAGAATGAAGCAGTATATAAGCATTCCCTGTTGAACCAATACCATAAAACTGTATTTTTTTCTGCCGGTTAATAATTTAAGCAGCGCCTAAAGCGCTGCCCAGTTATTTTAATGCATTATAACTTTTTAGAAGCAACTCCCATCCTTGACGTGAATACTCATTAGCGCGACTATAATCAGCAAACCTATCTATAAAGCCCACGAAGAAATTCTCAGTAATTTTACGGACACTTCCTGATGAATTGCTTTTATCAGCTTCTTTCACATACAAAAGATTGCATTTTCCTTTGCTTATCAAGTATTTAGATATTTTAAGTGCCAAGTCATCGAGGTTGTTAGAATTGCTTTTAAGAACATAAGTCTTATTACCTGAAGACACTCCTTTTTTAAATTTATCGATGAGATATTCAATTTTCTCAAGCTCATTGCCATGGATTTCTCTATTTTTTTCTTCAGAGAATCTCCACTGCCAACGATCAGAAATGTTATCACTATACATTGTGGTGTGGAAACAAATGTTACATGATTTGTCTAGTACCATATCTTGCCAAGAGGGTACGAGGTTTTCATATTTGTAGATATTCTTGAAATCGTTATTAAGTAGATTTAAAAAACTTTCGTAATTTTTTATAAGTGTCCAACGAAACATACTGCCATCATCACATCCTGATTCTCTCAAAAAAAACGCAAATTCACAATTATCTCCGATGCTTTCAAATTCGTCATATTTATTATTCATGCTATATCTCGCTAACAATTAGTAAAGGTTCGTATCTTTCCTTATATGATACTAATATTTTAGCCTTTATAGTCAAGAGGAATTTATGGATAATTTGAGACTATCTAAGAATCTGTTAGGTAGGTTAGAGTTTTCTAACTAGCTAAAGAGAATTTTAGGGGAACTATATGGGCGAAACAGACAGCTCCTTACTCAAAAGCTCATCATAAATCTACTGTAACTAAGTACTTTTACCAAATATAATTCTTCTTAAGTCTGTTCGGAATCGACATAAGCATCCAGATAATCCTTTGGGCCTTCTGCAATTGCAAATTTGGTCAGTAGAAAGAGAGAGTTTGCGGTTAATATCTTTACGGCATTCTAAATGCGTTGCAAACGCTTGCGCTTACTATCACTTTTTTATTTGATAAATTGAATTTAGTAGATGATCAGCTTCAAGTCTTAGTAGGCTATGGCTGGGATTAGGGTGTTGATGTGCCAGCAGGATGTTTTTTATAAAGCTCATCAATCTCAACCGTTCGACCATCACTTTGAGTATAGTAACCAATGAGCCCATCAGGCAATGGATAGAGGTTCAATACGCTGTTTGAAAGCGACTAATAGTACCGGGCTTCTGTGGAGTTCATAACATCATTGTCATTACCAGAGGAAAGCACAGGAATGAATAACGCAGCCAACAACATAAGATTTTTACACTTATCCTCTTTGAAGCATTAAATTTTTTTAAAGGGTAGCAGGCATATGCCACAGCGGTTGTAATCTCTTCGGAGGTTAAATCTTAATCACTCGAGTCTTGCTTATCCAGAAAATATCCCGTACCAGCCTAGGCTTTACAAAAATTCTGACTGCAGCAGCTTGCCAAAATCCGTCCCATTACTACTGCATTTATAAACAGTGGTTTTAGGGCGACCTTATGCCTCGTAAGTATGAAATCACCGCAGCTTTCAATGATGCGATCAAGCTTGACGCTAAAAGTCGGCGGGGCGTGAGAACCAATGACTTTCGATTGGTACCCGAAAACTACATTCATCACTAGCCTCTTGAGGAGTATAACCGCTGGATCAAACGGTATCAGGCGTTTTTATTTGAGCTTGTGACAGATGGAGGGAAGAACAAAACGTGTGGCTTGCGTAATATGGGATATGTGAAATGAGCATGGGCGCTGAATACATAGAAGAAGGATTAGGGCATCCCTCAACTAGCGCGTACCGTGTTGAAACGCCTGACGGTTTTTTCATCATCGAACGCAGCGTAAAAATGAATCCAGGCAACGAAGTAGCGTTTCTGTAAGACGGCTACCCGATGGTGGGCAAGTTGTTCGCTTCCGGGCTGATTACGCAGGACGGCGTAACGATAGACGGAGAAGGGCTGAAGGAAGTCATCGTGCTGGGGGAAAATTGACCGCAACAATTCTGGATGATGACGACGATTTTCGTCCATCGACCTGAAAACAGCTATCAATACTTACTACTCGCAAAGGTGTGTCGCGCGCGACCTTTGCGCTCAATTACGCAAAAACAGTATGATGATGTAATCCACTCTCGTGAGTCAGCCAGGCTTTACCTGACCATCTTCGCTTTATCATGCAACGATTCAGGCAACAAAAAAATCTGATAGCAGATGCGAGTCAGGCCATTTTTTTCATTCGGAATGCTGTCTATCTGGGTATGGCAACGAACGAGGAGACATCGCAACTAACACCGTGGAAGAATTATAGGCTCCTCCTCAGTCGGATTGATACCAAAAATGCCCGTGAAATAGATTGGTCAACACCCCAGTTTGATCAGACTTTGAAAATTCTCTGGTAAGCTAATGATGGGTGGTTAATCCACCCATCTCACTATGCAACCTTATGACTCTGTGATGAATCGAGCATTTTATTTTTTCTGGTATGATTATCGAACCTAGCTAGAATAAATTTTCTGCATGGACGCTCAATTATCATCCACGTCATAAAAGAAACCAAAATACACAGGGACCAGAAAATCAAGGGACCTAACCAATAACTATCTCTAAAGAGTAATGATGGAGCGTAGTTAGCAATGTAACGAGCGATAATTTCATGTGTCATATAAAGCGAAAAGCTCGCTTCTCCCAAGATAACCATCCACCTGCAGCCAATAAACCTGGATGGCGTACCCTTTCCAAATGCAAAAATTGCAATAATGATAGCAAACATAGGCGCAGCAAAAGTCCTTGTTAACCAACTACCTACCACATACCCATCGAAAGTTACTGAAATTAGGTGCGGCAACCAACATAAAGTAAACAAACCTAATAAAAGTGATGCAATTTCTAAAATCGTGAATAACAATGAGCTTGCTACTAGCTTGTTCCTAATTCTTAGCCATAATGCACAAGCTACAATACCGGACAAAAATTCAGTTAGTCTTACTAGTGGTAATATCCCTGCCGCCCACTGATTAGGACCCATAAGAGGATCCCCGTATTGAAGCATAGGGAATGCCATTTTTTGCACAGCCATCACGATTGCTAAGCCAGTCATAAATGCCAGCGCTAGTTTAAAATGCCAGTTCGTTTTGAATTTATATATTAGAAATGGGAACAGAACATAAAAAAACAGTTCGACAGATATACTCCATGAAGGACCATTCAGAGAAAAAAAATATTTCGCGTATGGAATCCATGCATGTATAAGAAAAAGGTTTGCCAGAATTTTAAACCATGAAACTGACTCCCCCAAATATCCCCATGGCGAAGGGAAAAGGCAGAGTACTATTAGAAGACAGGCAATGTGCAAAGGCCAGATTCTGGCAATTCTCGCAACAATAAATCTGGCGGATTCAGCTTTTGTTGAGATATTATTGTGAGTAAAATAAAGAATAAATCCAGACAAAACGAAAAAGAAAGTAACACCCAAATCGGCATCTACACGATCATCAATGAACTTGCTTAAAGGATACATCCACACAGTATGATGGAAGGCAATCAGGGCAGCAGCAATGAATCTCATGCCAGAAAGAGATTTTAGTAGTTCTCGCATTTAAATTTGTCCGTTAGGTCCAAAAATTCATCTGCATTGTAGATGAAGCAATGATTACTTAGAATAAATAATTAAGAATCATGCTAAATTTAGACAGCAAGGGCGCTCCTTCCTAAACAGCGGCCGGGGTATCTATTTCACCATTCGCCTGTCTTATCCAGAAACCCCTTCTCTCCTTATGTAGGCTTTACAAGAAGCTAGACTGCAACAGTTTGCCAAAAACAAACCTCAATAATACTGTATTTATATACAGTTATTTTGCGGGTTAATTTTATGCCACGCAAATACGAAATCGGCTCTGTGTTCAGCAGTGCCACCCAGCTTGACGGCCGAGAGCGCCGGATAGTCACCACGAACAACTTTCGCCTTGAGCTGGAGAAGATGAACCACGTCTGGCCGCTGGAAGAGTGCAACTGCTGGATTAAGCGCTATCAGCCCTTCTTCTTTGAAATGGTGACAGACGGCGGAGAGCACAAGACGTGGGCACTTAGAAACATGGGTTAAGTGAGGTGAGCTCGTCATCTACAGAAGAGAGCTTCGAGCCTCCATCTTCTAATGCGTTCCGTATCGAAACACCTGACGGGTTTGTCATCGTTGACCGCGGCGTAAAGATGAAGCCTGGCGATGAGATGGTGTTTCAGTACGACGGCTACCTCATGACTGGCAAGCTGTTCTCTTTGGGGCTGATAACACAGGACGGCGAAACGATAGACAGGGAGGGGCGAGGGCATCATCGTGCTGGGCAAAGTCACGGCGACAATTCTGGACGATGACGACGAGTACCGGCCGACGATCTGATTAAGCAAAAATTTGTGCTACCGGAGCACATAGCACACATGAAGCACAAAAAAATACCGCAAAACACCTCGTATTCACCTAATGGGCAAAATGTGCCTTGCGGTATGCTTCTGATAAACCTTGAATCACCCTGAATCAACTTACTCCTGCAAAACTGCAAAGTGAAACAATGAATATGCAGGTTTAACCCCACTCACAATCGGCACAGCTTAACCAATATCCCCATGAAAATACTCATAATCGCAGCCGTGCTGCTGCTCACCGCCTGCGCAACCAAGCAGTACCCCCAGGCTTCTGCGGTAACGGATCAAGAAGCGGTGACGCTGAACTGCCAGACGCTGGAACAGGAAATCGTCAAAACGCGCCATATCCAGCACGAGATCACCGAGACCGGCAGCTTTGACTATCGCACCGTACTGGGTTTTATGGGCGATCTCGGTATCGGCAACGGTATTGCGCGCCATAATGCCAGCGAAAAAGCGAAATCACGCCTGGCCGAGCTACAGGCGCTGCGCGATGTGAAATGCGTGACAGCAACAGATTCAAAATCAGAGGCGAAAAAACTTTTCCACGCGAGCTAGCGAGAGGGCACACGCAAAGCTTGTTTTTAGAAATGTTATATCATAACATTTTACACTCTTTCATTGATGGAGGGTAAATATGTTGGCAAGCAAAGGAAAAGTCATTGCATTGGGTCTGCTGCTTAGCGGGCAGGCTATGGCGCATGGCCACCACGCACACGGCCCAGCGCTGTCGCAAATGGAGCAAAAAGCGGCCGAAGGGGTGTTTGACGACAAAGATGTTAAAGATCGCCCGCTGTCAGACTGGGATGGCGTATGGGAGTCCGTCTATCCGCTGCTGGAGCAGGGAAAACTGGATGCGGTCTTCGCGCAGAAAGCGCAAAAGGATGGGCATAAAACCCCAGAACAGATCAAAGCCTACTACCGCAAAGGCTACGCCACGGAAATCGAGCGGCTGGGCATTGAAGATGGCGTAATCGAATTTCACCGCGGCGACAGCGTCGCCTCCTGTCGCTACAGCTATGCCGGACATAAAATCCTGACCTATGCCTCCGGGAAAAAAGGTGTTCGTTATCTGTTTGAATGTCACGACAGGAACAGCCATGCGCCAAAATATGTGCAGTTTAGCGATCATATTATCGCACCGCGCAGGTCAAGCCATTTTCACCTTTTTAGCGGCAATATCTCTCAGCAGGCGCTGCTGGAAGAGATGGATAACTGGCCCACTTATTATCCCTGGCAATTAACACAGGAACAGGTGGTTGATGAAATGCTGCATCATTAATATTAGTGAAATCGGGTAAATATATTTCAGTCAGGCGTTTACCCTGAATATATTATTCAGACGGTATGAGAAATTTTGTCGACGACGGTTTTAACCAGCAACCTCGCCGCAGGCCTTGCCGCATCGGCTCTTGCACTGAAGAATCTCCCAGGCACAAGGGTCGCATCAGAGAAGGTCACCATTACAATATTACCTGAGTGTGACCATTCTCTTACTGAATTAGATATATTCCAGCGACAATCGCGCTGACAGAGATAATATGTAACAGTTCGGTCATGAGTTTTTCCTCCAGTGCAGTCTCTTATTTCATTGAAGAAGCTATAAAGCGATCCGTCAATAAACAGAATTAAATTTATCTGCGCTAACGACGGCGTTTTTGCGTAAAACTACATGGAACACAGCCTGTCCAATAAGCCAAACGGCAACGGCGTAATGTTTGATCTTTTACGCTTCGTTCACGTTTCAGTAAGGGAGGGCGCATATTAAATAGTCACAGCACTAAACTAAATATACCCAACAGGGGTAACTGGAGGTGCGTATGTCAGAACGTCCCGATGATATCGATCCCATTCCCGGCGGCGGCCAGCTCCCAGGCGGCGTAGAAGATATACCCGGCGGAGAGGGGGATGAGATGCCAGAAGATGATGAGTATGTAGAAGATGACGTTGAGGATGAAGATGAGGATGAAAATCTGAATCCCTGAATGTGAAAGCCGTCTGCGGGCGGCTTTATTCATTAAAGCGCGCAAAAAATTGCCCGCACAGGTCAGCGGGCAAGTCCAGTCCGGCAGAACTCTCGATTGCATTACGTAAAGGGTATGCGCATAGCGCCAGATTATCTTCTCACCGGCGCTACGATAAAGAAACGCAGCAGCACGCATTCGTCACAGGAAATTCTTATGGGCAAAAAAAAGCCCGCTCAAGGCGGGTGAAATCGTTACATGGAATTATCCACATACTTAATAGGACGCTGCTTCGCGGCGAAAGTTCGAGCGAAGCGGAAGATTTTTGCGGCTTACTGCGCCGTATCGCGATAGCGTCGCCACTCTACCAGCGTTCCCAGCACAGACAGCGCCTGTTCCGACGAACGCAAGAGCGGGTAATCCTCGTTCAGCGGCGCCAGCTCAAAGCTGTTGTGGCTGCGCGCGCGATATTTGCGTAGCACATACTCGTTCTCTCCAGTAAGCGCCAGCACCAGGTCCCCAGGCTGGGGCGGTAATTCAGGATCGATAAGCAGCAGATCGCCACGCAGGCACTGCGGCGCCAGCGCGTTGTCCCATAGGGTCAATGCAAAGCTGGTGGCAGAGTAGCTGCGATCGGTAGGGATCCGCCTGAGGATCTCTACCTGCGTCGCCTCCGCCAGCCAGTCGCCAATCTGTTCTCTCTCCAGATAAGGCAGGCCGGTTTGCGCCTGCGTTTGTACAGTAAACACCGGTCCATCCCCGTCTACCAGCCATGCTGGCGCGCAGCCCAGCACCTCCGCGAGTCGCAGCAGGTTTTCTCCGCGCGGCAGTGTCTCCTCTTTTTCCCACTGAGATATCGCCACATGGGAAACCGAGATTTTTTCTGCAACAGCTTTTTGCGTCAAATTCAGTGCCTTACGGCGGAAGCGAATACGATCGCCCGTAGTTTCTTTTTCCATCTTCTTGACATCTCCTGAGAGCCAGACTTAAGTATACTTAAGCTGTGAATTTAAGCAATCTTAAGTTTCGGCGAGGGAGGCGCTTTGCGTTTTACGCCTGACGTCAGCAGCCGTTACCCATCGAGGTACAGAGGTGAGGCATGGAAAGTAGTCTGATAACCAGTGTTGGCGCGTTAGTTCTTGGGGGCGGAGCGGCCGCGCTTTTCTGGAAGCCGCTTATTGCAGGCATTGCTTCTATTGTCACCAGCAATCGTGCCGGTGGAGAAATCATTACCAGCTACAAGGAGCAGGTCTTACTGCTGAAGGAGAGCAATGCGCTGCTCCGTCAGGAGAACGACGATTTACGTATACGTCATGATACCAATCTACGGCGAATATCTACCCTGGAGACCGATCTGCGCTTAATTAAAAACGCGCTCGGCATTCTGGTGGTCATGACTGACGCCGATCAAAACAGCAAGTTTCGTAATGAAATCGACAGGCTAATTTCCACCCTGGAGGAGCATAGCGATGGCAGAGATACACAGTGAAATAAGACCGACGACCCACAAGCGCAAAGTTTTGCTCGGCGTGCTGATGCTGGGCATGTCGTTGATATGCATTGTGATGACCATCCTGTTTTTATACGTCAGCAGCACGGCCAATCAGCGCGTAGAGGATATTCGGCGCGAAGCACGCGAGTCCGCCGCGCGACGTGAAGCCAAGGTGGATGAGCTGTCGAAGCAGGTGTCCGTGCTTCAGAACAAGCTGGATACGCTGCCCGATCAGACGGTCGACAAGGTGAAGCGGGTCGTCATACAGGATGAAAATGCTACGAAGCCTTAACAGGAGAGTCTAATGCGAATTTTTAACCTGATTGGTGAAGGCTTTCACGCCCTCCGATCGTTCATTATCACTAAGGAGTCTGCCATGACCGATACCAGCATCATTAACTCAACCACGCCAGCAAGCGATGCCGAGCTGCCGCAGTTTGCCATACCGGATGCCAATGTGCCGACCGATCCGCAGCTGCAGCGTTTATCTTCTCCCTCAACGGTGGCGCCAGCCACCTCTGAAGAGACGCCGGGCGAAACCCACGTTGCGCCTGATGCGACGGCGCAGCACACGCCGTCGCCGTCGGCAGAGCAGAGCGCTGCGCCGGACGCTTCAGCCTCACAGGCTGCGGATCAGGCCGCTGCGCCCGACGCTGCCGCCGCACAGTCTGCGGATCAGGCCGCTGCGCCCGACGCTGCCGCCGCACAACCTGCTGATCAGGCAGCTGTGCCCGACGCTGCCGCCGCACAGTCTGCGGATCAGGCTGCTGCGCCCGACGCTGCCGCCGCACAGCCTGCTGATCAGGCAGCTGTGCCCGACGCTGCCGCCGCACAGCCTGTGGATCAGGCCGCTGCGTCCGACGCTGTCGCCGCTCAGTCTGTGGATCAGGCCGTTGCGTCAGACGCTGTCGCCGCTCAGCCTGTGGATCAGGCTGCAACGCCCGATGCTACTGCCGTACAGCCTGTGGATCAGTCCGCGACGCCTGATGCAGCAGCGCCCCAGCCCGCAGAGCAGAGCGCGCCCTCGGACGCGGCCGCTCAACCCGCCGATCAGGGCGCTGCGGCAGGCACTGCCGCCGATGCGCAACCCCAGGCGCAGACACCCGTGGCGGATGCCGCTGCCCAGCAGGCCAGCGCGCAGGCTGTTAACGCTGCTGTTCAGGAAACGGCGCCCGTAGCCGATTCCGGTAGCGCTGCGCCGTCGTCCGCTCAGCCCGCCGGGAATGAGGAGCAGAGCGACTTCAGCGCAGGGGTAAAAGATTTCGGCGCCGCTTTTGATTTCGTACAGCAAGGGATTGAGCACCTGGGGACGGCGGCCCGTAAGGAGCTGTTTGAACTGGCGCGTAAATATCTCTAATGACTGAGCGCATAAGGCACTGAAAGGGGACAACGCGTCCCCTGTTTTTTGATGAAGAGGGCGCTTCTGGCGGTGTAGCGTAAACGCTGGGCTAAAGAAGAGAAGGCGTAGAAGCCAGAGATCGAGAGGGTCAGGCGCCACTTCCGAATATTCTTAAGGCGGCTTCGTTATATTCCACTACCTTTAATCATTCACGCGAGATATTTATTGGTTAAAACAGCAAAAGGAAAAACAGCATGAGTGATTCAGTGGAAACGAAAAGCAAAACTGACTACCTGCGCGATGTGACCTCGCAGCTGAAAGAGATGCGCCACTATGCGCAAACCAATACCGAAACGCTCTCCAGCCACTGGCTCGCGTTCGATGCCGGCGAATATAAAGATCCCGAGTTTGCCGGACGTATCGATGCGCTGCTAAACAAACAGGGCACGCTGCTGGATGATTTAGACGCCGCGATTCAGGATATCGAAATCGCTATCAACCACAGCGAGCAGGAGAAGTAATCCTGCTCAGTCGGTGGTCGGCGCTTAGTCGGCCACCAGCCACATTTCCGCCTCGTCAAACATCTCTTCGACAATGCGCGCCACCGTAGCCTTATCGTTCTTGCTCAAATCGGTTTCGATGGCGTTGCGCTCCATCGGCTTTACGCGCACCTCAATCTCTGGGAAGACGCGCTGAACGCGCTTTTCCAGCTCCCGTAAAATCATCTCGCGCGCGCCCGGCAGGCCGGCTACGTTACGCTTATCGTAAATCAATTCCACAAACATACTGGTATTCCATACAGGGAAGAAATTCGCTGGCACATCATACTGTAAATCCAACCAGTGACAAGCCTCTCAGGCGCATTGAGCGCTTTTTTTTCGGCGTAATACGCAAATTCGTCTCAGATAACAAAAGTGGGAAGATCAAAGGGGAGCAAGAAGGCGAAGAGAGCGAGAAAAAAATCAAACCTCTGGAGGTGGAAATCCAGCAACACCTCCAGAGGCGGTGCAAGCGCACCATTCGTTCAAGGACAATCACGACCGAAGTCGTCCAGTAAAGTTATACAAGTTTTATCTTCTTGTACAATTTAATCCTGATTTATTTTACTGGTTGGAGGTGTTGTCGCGATCGGCCGCTTAAAGCTCGTTTTTGATGCAGAACTCTTCCCAGGTCATTCCCAACGATTCAGCATGCGATTTAAGATAATTTTCAATGGCTTCGGCGGCCACCGCTTTATCCGGCTCGGCAAGCTGGATAGAGAAGATCATGCCGTCGAGATTTTTCTGGCGCAGGAAAGCGGCGTAAATACGTTCCGCATGCCATTCGCGCAGCTGGCGCAGCGACATATTGGCATGGCGCGCGTCGCTCTCCGTCAGTTCATCGAGCGCGGCCTGAAAATCGGCATGAGCGGTAAAAAACATCTCGCGCGCCTGCGCGTAGTAGGCTTCTGGCGTTTTCATAAAGTTTCCTGAAAGATTAATTGCGGTGCAGCGCGCCAGTGTAACTCACCCTCCAGTCCTTGTCAGGACGCCGTTAAACGGGAGGGCAGCGCAAAAAAAGTGGCCGCGCGAGGCGAAGCAGGGCGTAGATAGCTTGCGGAAAGCAGGCGAAAAATTATAACTTAGCCGCCATTGAAGCGATCTCAGGGATTAATGATGAAAAAGTGGATGCTGACGACGGCCGCGCTGGCGCTGGCCGGCTGTGCGCAAATCAACAGCTATCAGGATGCGGTGCAGACGCCGGCGCCCGCCAGCCTGCAGGGCACCTGGCAAACGGTCGGCCCGCAGAGCGGGTTGCGCAGCGATCGCGCGCTGGGCAGTCTGATCGTCAATGCGGACGGCAGTACGCTTGACTGCCGCCAGTGGATGCGCGTCATCGCCAAGCCAGGCAAGCTGACGCTGCTCAGCGGCGATTACGTTAACGTCAATCGCCAGTCGCGCGTTATGCCCTTAGAACTGAATGGCGGCGAGCTGCGCTATGACGGACTGACGCTGCGTAAGGTCGAGCAACCGACGGTAGAGTGCCAGCAGGCGCTGGATGAAGTGGCGAAACAGCCGAACGCGGCCGTTATCCAGAATATCGAACCGGAAATCATGAAGTCCGCCATCACTCAGGCGAACGAAAACAAGCAATAATCTCGCCGCGCCTTATTCCGTCAGCTGCGATGGTATAAGGCGCGTCATGTTACTCCGCCAGCACCCAGACGCTGACGCTGCCGCCGTTGCAGCGCACCACGACCGTGCCCTGTTCATCAGCGGTGAGGATTTCGTCGCGATGACCTAAATAGTCGCGCCACGCTTTACCGGCAAAGCCGTCGCCCATCGCCACGCTTTTCTCGCCTTCTTCGCCGTTCGACATAATGACGATGCAGCCCGTCTGCTCAGCGGTGCCGCTGCGGCTGAACGCTACGCAGTTAGGATGATCGAAATAGTCCGTTTGCGCGCCCCAGCCGTAAGCCTGGCGAGCGCGGATCAGCGCTTCCAGCTCCGGAATGACGGGCATTTCGACGCGGTGGGTTTCGCCGTCGCCGCCTTCATCTTCGTAGCTGGCGCCGAACAGGTCGGGATAAAACACCGTCGGCACCCCTTGCTCGCGCAGCAGGATCAGCGCGTAGGCGAGCGGCTTGAACCAGGCTTCGACCGGCGCCTCCAGCGACTGCAGCGGCTGCGTGTCGTGGTTGGCGACGATGGTGACCGCATGCCAGGGATCGGCCTGCACCAGCGAATTGGCGAAGATCTGGCTGAGATCGTAGTCGCTGCCCTGAGTGGAAGCCTGATGAAAATTCATATGCAGCGGCGCGTCGAACAGCAGAGTTTTGCCTTCAACCTGCTGGATATACTCCAGCAGCTTATCGGTCTCGAACGACCAGTACTCGGCGACGATAAACATCGGCTCGTCGGCGACCTCCTGAACGTGATCGATCCACTCTTTGTAGAACCAGGCGGGAATATGCTTGACCGCATCAAGGCGGAATCCGGTGCAGGGCAGCTGTTCCCTGACCCAGCGCGCCCAGTATTTCAGCTCTTCGCGCACGGCGTTGTTGCGGAAGTCGATATTGGCGCCCATCAGATAGTCAAAATTGCCCAGCTCGCTGTCGACCTGATCGTTCCAGCCGTCGGCAGTGTAGTCGTTAACGATCTTGAAGACGCCGTTTTCATCCGGGTTTTCGATATGGTCGACGCCGCTAAAGCATTTGTAGTCCCAGACGAATCTGGAATATTCGCCCGCGCGCGTTGGAAAGTTAAAGCGCGTCCAGGCTTCGCATTCGATGACCTCGTCGCTGATTTCGTCACGGTTGTCGGGGTTAACGCGGTTAACGCGCACGCGCTCTTTTTCGTCGGCGCCCATCTTGTGGTTCACTACCACATCCAGCAGCACGCCGAGGTTGTGGGCACGCAATGCCTCCACAGCCGCCTGCAGCTGTTGCTTGTCGCCATATTTAGTGGCGACGCTGCCTTTTTGATCGAATTCGCCCAGGTCGAAGAGATCGTAGCTGTCGTATCCCACGGAATAGCCGCCTGCTTCGCCTTTATAGGCAGGCGGAAGCCAGGTCATCGTTATGCCGATCTCGCTCAGCCAGGCCGCTTTTTCAGCAACTTCAGGCCAGAGCTGGCCGCCATCCGGGTAATACCAGTGAAAAAATTGCAATAACGTCGGGTTGTGCATCTGCTGCGCTCCAGCGGGAAGGAAAAGCAAGTATGGAGCACGGCGAAAAAAAGACGCACCGGCAGAACAAATCTTTTGTTCTTCGCGGTGCGTTTCAGAATCAGGAGAGAGGCTGGTTTTCCATCGGCACCATCACGCTGCCCTGTTTGCCGTAGGCGCTGAGCACCGATTTCTGACGGGTGTTCTGGTTAACCAGGGTGGAAAGCTCGTTCATGCGTTCCTGCAGCAGGCGCTTCACTTCACCTTCGTTATCAAGAATATGGCGCAATACCGGACGCAGCTGCTCCTGCGCCTGCACGGAAGGCGAGGCGGCTTCGGTCGATCGCGCCAGCCGTTGCACCGCGCTGACGTAATCAACTTCCTTTTTGATCAAATCATCCCATTCGCCCTCGGCCGCAAGACGCAGCATTTGCTGGCTGAGATCGAGTAACTGCTGGTAAATGGTAATCAGTTGCGGTGCTAGTATCATTAAACGGCGTCCTGAATCAGAGGTTGAGGCTGGGCGATTTCCTTCCATGCGTCAGCGATATTACGCAGCAGCGCTTCGACCTCGACAATGGCCTCCACGTCGTTGCGTAAGTTCGCCTGCAGGAGTCGCCGCACCATGTAGGCGTAAAGCGAAATCAAGTTGGTGGTGAGCTCGTCGCCGCTCTCTTCTGCGAGACCCTGCTTAAGCCCGTTTTCAATAATGTTAATGGCCTTCGAAAGGGAAAGACCTTTCCCTTCAATGTTGCCGTCCTGCATAAACAGGCGGGCGCGCACCAGCGCGCTCAGCGCGCCGTCGAACAGCATATTGACCAGCTGATGCGGATTCGCGCTCATGACGGCGCTTTCGACGCCGATTTTTGCATAGGCCTGAATGCCGTTTGCGGTGTACATGATCACTCCTTATAAAAATCAGCTTTTGGAGCTGGAGTTCGAGGTGTCGAACTGCTGCGTCAGATAGCTGCTGGTCTGGTTAAGCGAACTCATCACCACGTCGAGCTGCGTAAACTGGGCTTTCAGACGCGTAATCGTGTCGTTGATACGATCGTTGACTGAGTTGTACTGGACGGTCAGGGCGTTAAGCGTCTTGCTGACGCCGTCGGTGGCGGACTGCACGATGCCGGTGCTGGAGAGCCAGCTGGTCAGGTTGCTGGAGACGGTGGTGGCGATGCCGGTGGTTTTGCCGTCGCCGATAATCATCTCTTTCACGTCCGACATATTGTTTTTCAGGCTCTTGCTCAGCTTGTCAGAGTCGACTTCCAGCTGCCCGGTGGTCGGGTTGGAGGTCACGCCGATCTGCGCCATGGTTTTGAACGTCGAGGAGCTGGCGGCATTGGTCAGCAGGCTCTTCAGCTGGTTCTGGATGGTACGCAAGGTGCTGTCGCCCAACAGCGCGCCGTTGCTGCTGTCCTGCGAATCAGTGCCCACATCCACCGCGGTATATTTGGTCAGGCTGGAAAAGGTGTCCTGCAGGGTGTTGTAGGCGGAGACCCAGCCGGTGATAGCGGCGTTGGCTTTGGTGGTATCGGAGGCGATCGTCAGCGTCTGGTTGCCGCTGGTGACGTCGCTGAGATTCAGCGTAATGCCTTCCAGCGCGTCGCTGATGGTGTTGCTGCTGCTCTCGATGGCGACGTTATTGACCGTCAGCTTCGCATTCTGCGCCTTGACGCTTTCGGTCATCCCATTACTGGTGGCGCTGGCGTCGTAGCCGACGATGCCCGCAAGCGTATCGTCGCCGGTCACCTTAATCGAGCTGACGGCTTTGCCTGAACCGCTCTCATTCGCGCTGACGGAAAGGCGGTAGCTGCCATCTCCAACCTTGATAATGCTGGCGGTAACGCCCGCGCTGGCGCCGTTGATGGCGTCGCGCATGCCGGTCAGCGAGGTCTGCGCGCTGGTCAGCGTAATGTCTTTGCTGGAGCCGTCCGCCAGCGCGATGCTCAGCGTGCGGCTGCTGGCCGAGCTGTCGCCCAGCGCGGCGGTGTTGCTGCTCTGTGCCGCTGAGGTCAGGGTTTGCGCCTGGGCCAGCTGCGTCACGCTAATGGTGTACTTGCCTGCCGCGACGGAACTGCCGGAGGTGGTGGCGCTAAAGGCGCTTGAGCTGCTGGTCGCGGTCGTGGCGCTAAACAGGCTGGCGTTATTCAGTGTGGTGTTCGCCGTCTGAAAGGTGGTCAGCGCGCTTTTCAGCGTCGCGTAGGCGCTCAGTTTAGCGGTATAGGAGGACTGCTGTTTAGAAATCGGAGTCAGCGCGGCTTTTTCCGCCGTCTGCATACTGTCTAAGATATCGCTTAAGTTAAGGCCTGAACCGACACCCAGGTTAGTGATACTTGCCATGTTTGTTTCCTTATCATGTCGACACGGAGAGTGAATACCGGGGTTATCGGCTGCGAATAAGGAAAGTTTAAAGTTATTCATCACTGCGCGATAAAGCGAATAGCGTATATAGAGAAGGGTATTTCAACGGCTAGAAAGGAAGTGATTTTCTTCTAAAGAAGTGGCGGGCGAGGGCGATAAAGATAAGCGTGACAGGTTGAAGGAAAAAATTTTCACCTGGTACTAAAAAAATTCTAAAGGTTGTTTAAGGGCAGACGATAACAACTTTGACGGCGCTGAAGCCGGCGGGTTGAAGCCCACACCTTAACCGAAAGACTTGATTAACAGGAATATTTATCATGGCCCAAGTCATTAATACCAACAGCCTCTCGCTGATCACTCAGAACAACATCAACAAGAACCAGTCCGCTCTGTCTACTTCTATCGAGCGTCTGTCTTCTGGTCTTCGTATCAACAGCGCGAAAGATGACGCTGCTGGTCAGGCGATTGCCAACCGTTTCCAGTCCAACATCAAAGGCCTGACTCAGGCTGCACGTAACGCCAACGACGGTATCTCTGCTGCGCAGACTACTGAAGGCGCGCTGTCAGAAATCAACAACAACCTGCAGCGTATCCGTGAACTGACTGTTCAGGCGCAGAACGGCACCAACTCTGATTCCGACAAATCTTCAATCCAGGACGAAATCAAATCTCGTCTGGACGAGATTGACCGCGTATCTGGTCAGACTCAGTTCAACGGCGTAAACGTACTGGCTAAAGACGGCAAAATGTCTATCCAGGTTGGCGCGAACGATGGCGAAACCATCGACATCGACCTGAAAAAAATCGACTCTTCTACGCTGAAGCTGAACACCCTGAACGTGAACGGCCCGCAGGGCACGCCTGCCGCTGCTGGTGCTGCTGACTTCCAGAAAGTCTACGGCACTACCAGTAACGTCTCTAAAGCAACCGTAGCGGAATCAGGCGCAACTGACGACCTGTCAACCCGCCTGGGTCTGGCAGCTGGCGGCGCGAAAGTTGACGGTACTAGCGTCTATAAAGACGACAACGGCAACATGTTCGCTAAAGTGACCATCAAGTCTACTTCTGCGGCAGAAACCAACAACCTGAAAGCGAACGGTTTCGACATCGCTAACGGTGCAAGCCAGGACTTCTACATCGCTGTTGACCCGCAGTCAGCAACTACCACTGCAGGCGGCGATACCGCAGCGTTCACCATCGACACCAAAAACATCAACCTGTCTGATTTCTCAACTGGTGCTACCTCTGACCCGTTATCAAAAATCGACAGCGCGATCGCCAGCGTAGACAAATTCCGTTCTTCACTGGGTGCGATTCAGAACCGTCTGGATTCAGCGGTAACTAACCTGAACAACACCACGACTAACCTGTCTGAAGCACAGTCTCGTATTCAGGATGCTGACTACGCGACCGAAGTTTCAAACATGTCTAAAGCGCAGATCATCCAGCAGGCGGGTAACTCTGTGTTGGCGAAAGCTAACCAGGTTCCGCAGCAGGTTCTGTCTCTGCTGCAGGGCTAATCGCCCTCTGGTGAAATACCTGAAAACCCCGCTTCGGCGGGGTTTTTTTTATGCCTGAGAAAAAGCCAGGAAAGCCTCTGTGTTATCGGCATTGCGGTGGCTTACCTGTTGATAGGCTGGTCGCTGTCATTGTGTTTTTGCCGTTTTAACGCCATCAGCAGGTAAGATCATGAAAGAGATTTCGGTAGTTGAACCGCTGTTTTTCAGCGAATTTAAGTGTGCCGGCAGCGCGTGCCTGGACCACTGCTGTAAAGGCTGGGATATCTATTTAGATAAGCCCACGGTCAGCCGCTATTTGAAGAGCGGCGACATTGCGGTGCGCCAGCTTGCGGAAGAAAATATTATCAAAACCAAAAAAAGTTTTGATAACTGGGGCACCATCAAGCTAAACAGTAGCGGCAATTGCGTTTTCCTTGATGAGAACAGTCTCTGCAACATCCATAAAAAAATGGGTGAAAAGGCGCTGAGCCCCACCTGTTCCAGCTATCCACGCTCGCAGAAAAAAACCAGGTATGAGATCAGGAACAGCCTGACGCTCTCCTGCCCGGAAGCGGTAAAAGGGCTGCTGGCCAGCCCTGAGGCCATGCTGCTTAATGAAAAGAAAGCGTTGCGTATTTCAGCGCTGAACGCGCCGGAAGTCGATCAGGCGTCGCGATTCATCAACCTGATGTGCAGCAATCTGCTGCTGGCCAGCGGCGCCAACATCGAGCAGGGGCTTTACGGCATTGCGATGCTGTTTCTTTTTGCCGAAAAAACAGGCGACAGTGCGGATAACTATACCCGGCTTGAAGAGTACTTTTTCTCGGTTCTGAATCTCATCGAACAGGGAGAAATGGCAGCGAATATCGACAGCATCAAGCCTGACTACCAGCTGCAGTGGGCATTGCTGTTGCGTCTACAGGCTTACCTGGGCAGCCACAAGGCAATTCGCGGGTCGGCGACGCTTATCCACTATGTCAATAAGCTGATTTACATCCAGAGCGATCTTGCTGAGCACAATGACGTCACGGTATCGATGAAGCGTCTGGCGGCCGTCTGGCAGGATAAACTGAAACCCTGGCTGGCAGAGCGCCCGCATATTATGGGCAATTATCTGCAGTACCGGATGTATCACGACGGCTTCCCTTCCCTCAGCGGGCAGAGCGCACTCGCGAATCTCTATCTGCTAACGGCGGAGTGGTTCCTGCTGAGATCGCTACTCTCAGCCAGCCTGGAGCTGGTGGGGACGATCAGTGAAAACGACGTTATTAATATTATTTACAGCTATCACTCAGTGACGAAACACGATCAGATTTCAGATAAAGCTTTTATGCATGAAATTGAAAAAAGCAAAGTTAACGACGATCTCTCGCTGCTTCATCTGCTGCGCTAAGTGAGGCGGGCGTACTGGTTCGCCTTGAACAGTACGCCTGACCTTCGCCGCTCCTCTCTCCTGACGCCTGCATTTGCCTGTTGCGTTACAGATCCCCGCGCGCCTGCCGATAACTCCTTACAGAACAACACACGCATTCAGTTTGATTTTTTTCTGGAGTGTCTATGCGCTTCAATTATGACTTGTTACCCGGCGAGCAGCTCACCTTCGACGAGATCGCGCTGCGCTACGCGCGGCAGCATCCCGACGAAAAGGCGCTGACCGTACGCGGGTTGTTAAGCCCGTCCACCAGCTATCGCGCCTTGCGTATTCGCGCGGTGTTCGCTGGCGAAGAGAGCAACAGCCCGCTGGAGGACCTGCTGTTTATCTCCGACGACAACGAGCGCAAAAACTATCTGCGCCGGTTCGAGCACTATCTGAAGTCGCAGCAGCCCTTTGCCTATTTTCGCCGCAGCGGCGAGGTGTCGCGCGATAACCTCTGGCAGGTGATGGGCGAAAGCCGCGTCTACGCCATGATCGATCCCCATTCCGCCGCCGCGCAGAACCTGCTCGCCAGCCGCGGCTATCAGCTGGCGCTGATGCGCGAGGATGAGAACGAGGCTTACTGGCAGCTCTTCGATCCCCAGGCGCGCCCCTGTTTTCCGCTCTCGCGTCCTGTCCAGTTCATCGTGGTGCTGAGCACGCCGCAGCATAAGGCGCCCACGGCGGTTATGCCGGGCATGGAGGTAGGACGGCGGGTTAAGGAGAGCCTGTTTCAGCGCGCCAGCCAGGCGGCGTTTTTGACGGCCGTAAAAGCGCGCTACGGCGGCTGCGTCATCACCGGCACGCGCCTGACCGATCGCCCTGTCTGGCCCTGGGTTGAGGCCTGCCATATCGATACGCGGGAAAACAGCGAAGGCGGCCTGGCGGATAACAGCGTCGATAACGGTTTGTTTTTGCGGAGCGATCTGCAGCGTCTGTTTCTTAACAAACTGATAAGCATCGATGGTGAATCCGGCCAGATACGCTTTCATCCCGACGCGGAAATCGGGCAAAGCATAAGCCCCTGTTACCAGGCCCTTGAAGGCCAGGTATGCGCTTTATGGGACGCGGTGCCGCCCGCCACGCGGCAGCGGCTGCGCGCGTCAGATTAAGCAACGTGATGAGAGCGGAGCGATCCGCTCTCTGACATAACAAAAATGAAATAACCTCGCTTTTGCCCGCCTATTCAGCCAATCGATCCCCCTACAGAATTGGATAATCCTGCCGATAACTTCATTAACGCAGGGTAGTCAACGTGAACGATTTCTATACCGCCGAAGGCGTGATGGATAAACATTCGCTCTGGCAGCGCTACGTGCCGCTGGTGCGCCATGAAGCGTTGCGTCTGCAGGTTCGTCTGCCGGCCAGCGTTGAGCTTGACGATCTGCTGCAGGCCGGTGGTATTGGCTTGCTGAACGCTGTAGAGCGTTACGACGCGCTGCAGGGAACGGCATTCACCACCTACGCCGTGCAGCGCATCCGAGGCGCAATGCTGGATGAGCTTCGCAGCCGGGACTGGGCGCCGCGCAGCGTGCGACGCAACGCGCGCGAAGTGGCGGGCGCGATGCACCAGGTCGAGCAGACGATGGGGCGTGCCGCCACCGAGCAGGAGGTAGCCGACCGGCTGAATGTTTCGATGGAAGAGTACCGGCAGATCCTGCTGGATACCAACAACAGCCAGCTCTTCTCCTACGACGAGTATCGGGAAGAACACGGCGACAGCGCGGAGCTGGTCACGGAGGGGCATGAAGAGGCCAACCCGCTGCATCAGCTGCTTGAAGGGAATCTGCGTGAACGCGTCATTGAAGCGATCGAAGCCTTACCCGATCGCGAAAAAATGGTGCTGACACTGTACTACCAGGAAGAACTGAACCTGAAAGAGATTGGAGCGGTACTTGACGTGGGAGAATCACGCGTCAGCCAACTGCACAGTCAGGCGATCAAACGCCTGCGTGCCCGACTTACGGGAGCGCGCTGACGGCCTCAGTTCCTGGCGATCTAAAAATAATAAAACCGGGGACTCAGCAATGGGAGCCAAATCCAAGGCCAGACCTTTAAGCCGTTATCTTAAAGACTACAAACATAGCCAGAGCCACTGTTCACACTGTGGCAAAGTACTGGACCGCATGGCGTTGGTCTTTCGCGGTCAGATCATCAATAAAGAGGCCATTGCGCGCATGGACCAAATGATTGATGAGCAGCTGTGGCTGAAATTACAGCCAGAACTGACCGCGCTGTGCCGTTTCTGTAGTGATATTTTTTGCAATACGCATCCTAATTACTTCGACATTATGGCATTCAAGCAGTATCTGTTTGAGCAGACGGAAATGAGCCACAGCACTATCCGCGAGTATGTGGTACGGCTGCGTCGTCTGGACGATATGCTTAAGGCCAAAAATTTCCCGGCTGACCGTTTAAGCGGCAACAGCTGGCATGCGTGCCTGGAGAACGATCTGCCCGATGCGGGAAATAATAACTACCGCATCGCGCTGCGCAAATATGACCAGTTTTTGGGGTGGCAGCGTAGCTAGCTGCCGAAGCGCTGGCATTCTGAATCTCTTCGTTCAGGCGGAAGCGAGCCAGATAACGCCAGCAGCGCGTTAAGCCATCCGCCGCCGCGCACTCAGCAGGCGGCGGATGGCTATGCAGGGCGCTAAGACGCGCCCGGCCTGCGCATGAGAACGAGCGATTTTACATCAGGCTATTTAACCGCCGCTTTTACGCGCGATGCCGGATGATCCTTCGCGCAACTTCTGCAACACTGTAAAGATTATCGTGACTGCCCTGGAGGCCGCATTGTCTTTACATCTTGTTCATCACTATCCGCGTCTGGAGCTGCTCGGCGCGCCCACGCCGCTGGAGCACCTGCCACGCCTCTCCGACTACGTCGGCCGCGATATCTTTATTAAACGTGACGATGTCACGCCCATCGCTTTGGGCGGCAACAAACTGCGCAAGCTGGAGTTTCTGGCGGCGGATGCGCTACGCGAAGGCGCAGACGTCTTGCTGACGGCGGGCGCCATTCAGTCTAACCACGTGCGTCAGACCGCCGCCGTCGCCGCGAAGCTCGGCCTGAAGTGCGTCGCGCTGCTGGAAAACCCGATCGCCACCCAGACGGAAAACTACCTCAGTAACGGCAACCGGCTGCTGCTGGATCTGTTCGACTGCGAAATCGTGCTGGTTGACGCGCTGGACAATCCGGCGGCGCAGCTGGCGGCGCAGGCGGAACGCCTTGAGGCGCAGGGCTTTCGGCCCTATGTCGTGCCGGTCGGCGGCTCGAACTGGCTCGGCGCGCTGGGCTATATCGACTGCGCGCAGGAGATTGCGCACCAGAGCGAAGGCGTGGTCGACTTCGCCGCGGTAGTGGTCGCATCCGGTAGTGCCGGCACCCACGCCGGACTGGCGGTCGGCCTTGAGCAGCTGCTGCCGGAAACAGAGGTGATCGGCGTCACCGTCTCGCGCCACGCGGAGCAGCAGCTGCCGGTGGTGGATAGCCTGCGGCAGCAGCTGATCGCCAGACTGGAGTTGACCAGCACGGCCGCCGTGACCCTGTGGGACGATTATTTCGGCCCGCGCTACGGCGAGCCGAACCAGGAGGGAATGGAGGCGGTGAAGCTGCTGGCGCGGCTGGAAGGGATCCTGCTCGATCCGGTTTACACCGGCAAAGCGATGGCGGGACTGCTCGACGGCATCAGCCAGAACCGTTTCCGCCGCGAAGGGCCGCTGCTGTTCGTCCACACCGGCGGTGCGCCAGCGTTATTTGCTTATCATCCTTCGGTCTGAGCAGTTGGAAAAAAAACGTTTATACTTCGCGGGTTATTACAGCAGTACCGGGCGGCGCGCAGGCGCGGCCTGACAACACACACATCACATACTAATAAATGGGGTAGATATGATTTTTTCTCGTGTTGGTCGCCATCTGGCGATGGGCGTGATGGCGGCGGCGCTGATTGCCGGCGTTAACCTGAAGACGCACGCTGCGGAAAACCTGCTGGCGCAGGTCAAAGACAAGGGCGAACTGCGCGTCGGCCTGGAAGGCACCTATCCGCCGTTCAGCTTTCAGGATGAGAGCGGCAAGCTGACCGGTTTTGAGGTGGAGTTCGCGCAGCAGCTGGCGCAGCATCTGGGCGTGAAGGCCAAACTGCAGCCGACCAAATGGGACGGCATGCTGGCGTCGCTGGACTCAAAACGCATCGACGTGGTGATCAATCAGGTGACCATCTCCGACGAGCGCAAGAAGAAGTATGATTTCTCTACGCCGTACACCATCTCTGGCGTGCAGGCGCTGACGATGAAGGCGAAAGCGGGCACCATCAGCAAGCCGGAAGATTTGGCAGGTAAGAAAGTCGGCGTCGGCCTGGGCTCGAACTATGAGCAGTGGCTGCGCGACAACGTTAAAGGCGTCGATATCCGTACCTATGATGACGACCCGACTAAATATCAGGATCTGCGCTCTGGCCGTCTTGATGCGATCCTGGTGGATCGTCTCGCCGCGCTGGATCTGGTGAAGAAAACCGGCAACACCATGGCAGTAGCCGGCGCGCCGTTCTCACGTCTCGAGTCAGGCGTCGCGCTGCGCAAAGGCAATGACGATCTGCTTAACGCCGTCAATCAGGCGATCGCCGCCATGCAGAAAGATGGTTCGCTGACCAAACTCTCTGAAAAATGGTTCGGCGCGGATGTGACTAAGTAATGCAGGAAAGTCTTCAACTGGTGCTGGATTCAGCACCTTTTTTATTAAAAGGCGCGCTCTTTACGCTGCAGCTCAGCATCGGCGGCATGTTTTTCGGGCTGGTGCTGGGCTTTGTGCTGGCGCTGATGCGGCTGTCGCGTTTCTGGCCCGTTAGCCTGCTCTCGCGCTTTTACGTGTCGGTGTTTCGCGGCACGCCGCTGATTGCGCAGCTGTTTATGATTTACTACGGCCTGCCGCAGTTCGGTATCGAGCTCGATCCCATACCCTCCGCCATGATTGGCCTGTCGCTGAATACCGCTGCCTACGCGTCGGAGTCGCTGCGCGGCGCGATTGCGGCCATTGAGCGCGGCCAGTGGGAAGCGGCGGCGAGTATCGGCATGACCCGCTGGCAGACGCTGCGCCGCGTTATTCTGCCCCAGGCGGCGCGCACGGCGCTGCCGCCGCTCGGCAACAGCTTTATCAGCCTGGTGAAAGATACCTCGCTGGCGGCGACCATTCAGGTGCCAGAGCTGTTCCGTCAGGCGCAGCTGATTACCTCGCGCACGCTAGAGGTTTTCACCATGTACCTGGCGGCGTCGCTGATCTACTGGGTCATGGCGACCCTGCTCTCGGCGCTGCAAAACCGGCTGGAAAAACGGGTTAATCGTCAGGATGAGGAGGCGAAATGAGCGCCATCGAAATCAGCAAGCTGGTGAAAACCTTTAACGGCCAGACGGTACTGCACGGCATTGACCTTGAGGTCGCTTCCGGCGAAGTGGTGGCGATTATCGGCCCCAGCGGCTCGGGTAAAACCACGCTGCTGCGCTGCATTAACCTGCTGGAAACGCCGGACAGCGGCACCATCAAGGTTGGGGAGATCGCTATCGACGCCCGGCTGGCGCAGACAAAGCAGAAAGAGCAGGTGCGTCAGCTACGCCAGCAGGTCGGTTTCGTGTTCCAGAACTTCAATCTGTTTCCCCACCGCTCGGTGCTGGAAAACATTATTGAAGGGCCGGTGATCGTCAAAGGCGAACCGAAAGGGGAAGCCGAAGCGCGTGCGCGCACGCTGCTGGAGAAAGTGGGGCTGCAGGGCAGAGAGAGCAGTTTCCCGCGTCGGCTCTCCGGCGGTCAGCAGCAGCGGGTCGCGATTGCCCGCGCGCTGGCGATGCGTCCGCAGGTGATCCTGTTCGACGAGCCGACGTCGGCGCTCGATCCTGAGCTGGTGGGCGAGGTGCTCAACACCATTCGCGCGCTGGCTCAGGAGAAGCGCACCATGGTCATCGTTACCCATGAGATGAGCTTTGCCCGCGACGTCGCGGATCGGGCGATTTTTATGGATCAGGGGCGCATCGTAGAACAGGGCGCGGCGAAAGCGCTGTTCAGCAATCCCCAGCAGGCGCGCACCCGGCAGTTCCTCGATAAATTCCTCAATCAGTAATAAATACGCCTCTCCGGAGGCGTATTCCATTTTTCTGCTGCGTGCGCGCCACGCCCGCAAATTATTCTCTTATTCGCCCTATCACAATTAATTATTTATGCTTAAACAATTTGGGGCAAAATATTTAAATATTTTCGCGCGCATCGATCATCTTCTGGTTTTAACGCTTCAGGTTTACTCCTATTTACCTGCGTAAATAACCATTGCCGGTTTGACGCCTTTTTCCTGCTTAGTCGTTAACAGCTAACTAAAAAAGCCCTGCGCAAAAGAAATGTAAAGAAAAGGCGAAACGAGTAAAGCATTGTTAATTCAGGGCCAGCTTAATACTTTTAAGACTTTCGCTATAGTCAGCGGCAGGGGAATGGCGAATAATCGCCAGATAATCCTAAAAGTATCATGTCGTTTTTTCTCTTTTCCTCTTCAATTTCTGACCTACACAGCAGGAGTCAAATCATGAACAACGCTAAGTCAGATGAAATAACGTGGGTCAATACCCTTAAGGGGGCCTGCATATTGCTGGTGGTGCTGTATCACACCGTGCTGCCGGGCTTTGAAGGCACGCTGAAGTATCTCTCCGCAGGCTGGATCCCGGCGGAAATGTGGGTACAGTTTAATACCGTGCTGTCGCCGCTGCGTATGCCCGCTTTTTTCTTCGTCTCCGGCCTGCTGGCCACCAACGGCATTCTTAATCGTCCCTGGAAACAGGTTTTCACCAGCCGTATTACCAATCTCTTTTATCTCTACATTCTGTGGGGCTTTATTCAGTGGTGGTCGATTGTCGGCATCTCGACTGAAATAACCGGCCAGCGTATCTCTCAAAATCTTAACGCCGCCTATGCCGGGTCGCTGTTTGAATTTTTAAAGCTGACTTTTCTGGCGATGAGCACCTCCTGGTATCTCTACGGGCTTGGCTTATATTTCCTCTGCGCCAAAATATTTCGTCAGCATAAAGTGGCCCTGCTGGCGGTCGCCGTGCTGCTTAATTACCTTGCGGTAGAGAAAATTATTCCCTTCTGGGGCCCGCAGAGCGTGGCGCAATATTTCCTGTTCTTCCTGCTGGGCGTCTTCTGGAGCCCGATGATGCTGCGCCTGAGCGAATGGCGTCGTGAAAATATGGTGCCCTGGGCGATACTGGCGGCGCTGGCGGGCATCCACGTTATTTTCGGCCTGGATAAGAGCCTGTTTATGTGCATTATCGCAGTGCTGGGGAGCGTGGCGGCCTGCCGCTGGCTCAATCAGCATTTCAGCATGAGCTACATGAACTGGATAGGGCGCAACACGCTGCAGATTTACGTGATCCACCGCATCTTCATCGAGTTCTTCGGCATGTCGGCGATCCTGTTCGCTCAGCGGCACCACCTGTTCGAGCACGCCTGGTTCTCGTTTCTGTGGGCCTGCCTCTATCCGGTGGCGATAGTCGGTCTCTGTTCGCTCTGCTCGGTGGCGGTGTGGTCGGTGACCAATCGCGGTCTGGGGCAGTCGCTGTTTATCTTCCCGACGCTGATCGGTCTGAAGCGCGCCCGTTCCGCCGCCTGAAAAAAAGCCCCGCGCAGGCGGGGCTGATTTAATGCGCGGCAGAGGGCGGTAGCCCGCTGCTGGCTTAGCTTTTCACGCGGTTGGCGAAGCTTTTACGCAGCTTCTGCAGCTTCGGCGGAATGACCGCCATGCAGTAGCCGTTGCGCTGGCCCGCGCCTTCCCAGTAATCCTGATGATAGGCCTCGGCGGGATACCACTCTTTCAGCGGTTCAATGGTGGTGACCACCGGATCCTGATGATCCTGCTGCGCGCGCGCAATAGCGGCGACCGCCTCTGCTTCCTGCTCCGGGGTGGCCGGGAAGATGGCAGAGCGGTACTGCGTGCCGATGTCGTTGCCCTGGCGGTTAAGCTGCGTCGGATCGTGAGTGGCGAAGCTGATATCCAGCAGATCGCCGTAGCTCACTTTTTCCGGATCGAATCCGATGCGAATCGCTTCTGCATGACCGGTCGCGCCGCTGCAGACCTGCTCATAGGTCGGATTAGGACGCGCGCCGCCGGTATAGCCGCTTTCAACCGACTCCACGCCGATCACATCTTTAAAAACCGCTTCGGTACACCAGAAACAGCCGCCTGCGATCACTGCGTATTCGATTGCCATAATGCTTAACTCCTGTCGAGGTCGAGTATGAGAGAGTAGGGACGGCCGCGCGCCTTTTCAACCCGCGCCGGGCAAGATTGACTAACGACAGGCTAAATCAGCATCTCAGGTTTAAACTGACCGCTGCGATCCAGCACCCGGTCGCCCATGATGGTAAAGCGACCTTCGCCGGTGTAGTGCAGCGTCGGTGGAAATTCCGGCTCGTCGGCGACGTGGGCTTTAACGATCTCGAAAATAAACAGGTTGTAGTTATCCACCATCGAATCGTCATAGAGCTGGCACTCAAAGCTGGCGAAACACTCATTAATCAGCGGGGCGTTCACCACACTGGCCGGCTCGGCGGTGAGGCCGAACGCGTCGAACTTGTCCAGCTTGTCGCCGTGGCTGTTGCCGATAGCGACCACCTTATCGATTAAATCCGCCGAGGGAACGTTGAGCACGCACTGCCCGCTGTCGCGGATCAACGCGTGACTGTGGTTCATGCTGGAAATCATGCAGCCGACCAGCGATGGCGAAAACTCCAGCACCGTATGCCAGCCGAGCGTCATAATGTCGCTGTGGGTGTCGAACTGCGAGCTGAGCAGCAGCACCGGACCGGGCTCGAGATATTTACGCGCCTTGCTGACCGGAAAGGCGGTTTTGTGCAGACGTTGACTCATGGCATCTCCTTATTTCGGGGCGATGCCTTTAAGTGTAGAAGCTACAGGTCGATCACCAGCGCTTTACTGCGGCTGCGCGAGCAGCAGAGCGCGATTTGTTGAAGCGGCGCAGACTTTTCCGTTTCGGTCTGCACGGTATCGCGATGATCCGCTTCCCCTGACACCACCGGCGTGAGACAGGCGCCGCACAACCCCATTTCGCAGGAGAGCGGCACCTCGACGCCGTTCTCCAGCAGCACGCGAGCGATGGTTTTATCCGCAGGCACCGGCCAGCTGGCGCCTGAAGAGGCCAGCGTGACGATAAAGCTCTCGTCGCCTGCGTGGCTCGGCGTCGGCGCGGCGGCGCTGAAGGCTTCGGTATGCAGCTGCTCCGCACGCCAGCCGAGCGCCTGCGCCTGCTGCTGCATATGCATCATAAAGCCCTGCGGCCCGCAGAGATAGAGATGCGTCCCGGCTTCGGGCGCGCGCAGCGCCTCGGGCAGATGCTGACGCGGGCTCTGGCCCTCGGCGCTGCACAGGATCTCGCCGTAGCCGTGGCGGAAGGGCTGCAGCAGCTGGCGCGTCAGGGCCGCATCCTGACGCTGCTTCACATAATAGTGCAGCGAGAAGGGCACGGCGTCCGCCTCAAGCTGCGCCGCCATCGCCAGCAGCGGCGTCAGGCCGATGCCGGCGGCGATAAGCACCACGCGCTGCGCCGCCACCAGCGGAAACAGGTTGCGCGGCGCAGAAATAGTCAGCCGCTGGCCCAGCCGCAGCTGCTGATGGATATAGCGCGAGCCGCCGCGCGAATCGGCGGCCAGCCCGACGCAGATCAAATAGCGATCCTGGCGCAGCGGCGAGCCGGTCAGCGAATATTGCCGCATCATGCCGTTGCCCAGCTGCAGATCGATATGCGCGCCCGCCTCCCAGCGCGGCAGGGGCTGGCCGTCGTCGCGCACCAGGCTCAGCGCGACGGCGTGGCGTCCCTGACGCGACAAACCATCGATAGTTACCGTAAAAGTCGTCATCTCATCTCCTCGCTACACCAGGAAAAAGTCGCCGTAGCCCTGTTTTTTCAGGCCGCGACGGTAGGCGATAGAGCTGCGGTCGGCGGGAATATGCGCCTCCAGCGTCAGATCGAGCGGCAGGCGCTCCGGCATCTGCGTCTCCACCATCAGCCGATCTTCCTCGAACACCCGATAGTTAAAGGCGTGCACCTCCTCGACCGGGATATGCAGGTCGAAGTTGCGCGCGATGGGCGCGAACATCCGCGTTTTACGCGCTGAAACCGGCGAGGCGGCGTTCATAATCACTAAGCGCGCGGCTTCGGGAAAATGCACCGTCAGCGTGGCGGTAAAGGGAAGATGCATCTCAAAATGGCGCAGCCACTGAAAGCCCTCCGGCGCCTGCTGATCGGAGCCCGCCGCGAAGTTGGAAACCGAGCTCCAGTAATCCACCGCAAAGCCATATTCCGTCTCGACCGGGTTGTAGGGCGGCACCTCCTGATTGCCGGGATCGGCGAAGGTTTCGCTGTGCACCCACGCGAAATGGGCGACGTCGAGAAATCCCTCGACCTGGCGTCCGGCAAAGCCGGCGACGTCGAAAGGAGGACAGGTGATCTGCTGAAAACCGGCGTCGTCCCAGTGCGGCATCTGCGGCAGCGCGGCAGGGTTATCCGCATCCGGCGCGAGGCAGACCCATACCAGTCCAAAGCGCACTTCAACGGGAAAGTTAATAAGATTGAGCTTGGCGGGCACCGGCTGGCTGGGGCTGGAGGGAATACGGTTACAGCGGCCATCCTCGCCGAAGCGCAGCCCGTGGTAGGGGCAGATAATGCCGTGCTCGTCGTGAAAGCCGAGCGTCAGCGGCACGCCGCGGTGCGGGCAGACATCCTTCGCGGCGACAATCTGCTCATTGATGCGGTAGATCACCAGCTGCTCGTCAAGCAGCACCGCTTTCATCGGCGCCGGGCCAACGTCGCACAGGCGCGCTACGGGATGCCAGCAGCGCGCCAGCCGCAGCCAGTCGTCAGGTTCAAAGGTGCAATGGGCGGGAGGCGATGGTTGTTTCATGGCGATTACCTGTCTGAAGCGCAAGAAGATACGAACATTGTGGACAGAGGCGGGTGCAACGATCCATCATCGTTTTTTCACTAAGGTGTTGCGTTAAACAGTACAGGTCGCCCATGCTCCCTTTTTCACGGTTCTCTTACTACTTTCTCGAGCTGGCGCGCAGCGGCAGCCTGCGCAAGGCGGCGGAACGGCTGCACGTCTCCGCCTCGGCGATTAACCGGCAGATCCTGCAGGCGGAAGAGGAGCTGGGCATGCGGCTGTTCGAACGGCTGCCGGACGGCATGCGCCTGACCAGCGCCGGCGAGCTGCTGCTGGACGACCTGCGTCGCTGGCAGCGCGAGTATCAGCGCACCCGCCAGCGCTTCGATGAAATTCAGGGGCTGCGACGCGGCCACGTCAGCCTCGGGCTAATTCAGGCGCTGAACGAAGGGGCGATTGCCGATGCGCTGTCGCAGATTGCGCAGACGCACCCCTGGCTGCGGCTCGACCTCAGCGTGCACGACAGCGCGCAGATCGGCGAGCAGGTGCGGCTGGCGGAGCTGGATGCCGGTCTTGTGCTCGATCCGCAGGCGCAGGCGGGGCTGAGCGTAATGGCCTTCGCCGAGCTGCCGATTGGCGTGGTGCTGCCCGCCGGTCACGCGCTCAGCCTATGCGAGACGCTCTCCACCGGCCAGCTCAGCGCGGAGCGGCACATCATTCCCGGCGCGCCGCTGGTGGTGCATGAGCGGGTCGAGATGCTTTACCAGCGGCACAGTCTGCAGCCGGAGAACGTCATTACCTGTAACGACATCCGCCTGATTAAATCGCTGATTAAGGAGGGCAGCGGCATCAGCATGTTGAGCCTGCTGGACGTGATGGATGAGGTGGAGCGGGGGACACTGAGCTTTGTGCCGCTGCGCGACCCTAACGTGAGGCCGCTGACGCTGGCATTATGCTGCGCGCCGGCGCGGCAGCTGTCGCGCGCCGCTCAGCAGGTGATCCAACATTTGACCGGCGTGATCGAGTCGCTCAACGCGTCGCGCTAAGGTGAATATTTGCCTTAAAATCAGCGGATAGCGCGCCCTGGTCGCACTTTTTGTAAATTAACGTAAAGCGGAAGCCAGCCAGGTTTAGCGGAAAGCGTAATTAGGCTATAAGTCCTCTACCACGCCAACCTGCTTAGGGTTTCACCTTACACGATGATGACTCTGCGACCTCTGCTGACGCTTGTGTTAGCTTCCGCTTTTCTGCTTGGCGGCTGCTCGCGCCATTCTACTGAACCCTCCGCACAGAACGAGACGCAGGTCAGCGATGGGGGCCAGGGCGATCAGGGCGATCTCATTCCGGTCGTTGCCGCGCTGCACGATCAAATGCATACCTGGCACGGCACGCAATATCAGTGGGGCGGCACCGAACTTTCCGGCGTCGACTGCTCCGGCTTTGTCTGGCGCACGCTGAAGGATCGCTTTAATCTGCCGATGGATCGCGTCACCACTACCGAACTGCTGAAGATGGGCAAGCGCATCGCGCCACGCGATTTGCAGCCGGGCGACCTGGTCTTTTTCCGCATCAAAGGCGGCATGCACGTCGGCTTCTATGATACCGACCAGCACTTTTTCCACGCCTCGGTCAGCCAGGGCGTGGTGCGCTCCGAGCTGAATAATCCCTACTGGCAAAAAGTTTTCTATCAGGCGCGACGCCTGCCGAAAGAGTACAACGCGCAGATCACCCTTAATAAAGGCAGCGGCATGACGCTGGCGCGAAAGTAAGCCTCCTCGCCGATCAAGACGCCGTCTTGTTTACCTGTTGGAAACATCATCACGTTAGGCTATGATGTTTCCAACAAGGAAAACGAGAAAGCAGGATGCACATCATCTCAAGAAAAATATTCCTCGAAGCGGCTATAAAGTTCCCGGCCTGTGCCGCCGCGCTGGATGCAACTTACAGGATGCTCAATGGCAGAGAGTTTGCCGATCCAGAGGATCTGAAATCTTTTTTTCCCTCGCTTGACCGGATGAAGTATCGGGCTAAATGGTGGGTAATTGATGTTGGCGGCAATCATTTAAGAGTAATGTTTTTCGCTGATTTCGTCGCTAAAAGGATATTTATCAAGCATATCGTGACACATGCTGAGTATGACAGGCTGGTGAAGCATAATCGGGAGAACAACGAATGATCGCAGAAGCCATCCAGGCAACGAACGATTTAATCAAAATCGTCCCTTTTTTGGGCGCAAGTCCCTCAAAAGATGATTACAAGCAGGCACTGGAGCTGGTGGAGTATCTGGTTGAACATGAGCCGAACAGTCCCTTAATCGACATGCTGGCTGATAAAGTAGCGAAATATGAAAGTAACGCGCCTGAGTTCACCGCTTTCAATACTCGCATTGCTAATCTACCGGGAGGCGTTGCGTTGCTACGCGTGCTGATGGATCAGCACGGGCTCAATCAATCATCCTTTGCTGAGGAGATCGGCCAGCGTTCATATGTAAGTCGTATCCTGAAAGGCGATCGCCAGTTGACCGATAAGCACAAAGCCGCACTGGCAAAACGCTTCAATCTCCCGTTCGAGGCTTTTCGCGACAGTTAATGTCGATCTCGCTCAGCAAGCCCGCCTCACGGCGGGCTTTTCGATCAGTGCCGAACGGCGCAGCCGCACTGGCCCATTTCGCCCAGCGCCGCTTTGCCCTGATGGGAGTGGCGCACCCGCAGTTCGCCGCGACGCCAGGCGCCATCCTCTTCCGCGCGATTGAGCAGCAGACGGTTTAGCGCTTCCGTTACCCGCAGCGCGCGCGGCTGCGCCCAGCTCGTCAGATGCCAGGTCGAGGCGCCTGCCTCAATACAATCACCGAATCCTGCCACGGCGACATGCGCCCCCTGACCAAAATCCCGCACCGCCTGTAGCGCGCCGAATGCCAGGCGATCGCTGTCGCAGAATAGCGCCTGGATGCGCTCCGAGGCACGGGCGCGCTTCAGGTAGGCAAGCATCGCCTGATAGCCGCTGTCGCGCTCATCGCCCACGTCGGCGGCGATGAGCGACTGATCCAGGCGTTTATCCGCCGCCGCTAAAACGCTGCAGAAACCGTCGATGCGGGCGGGATCGGCGCAGCACGACTGTTGCAGATAGCCGAAACGCCGGTGGCCCTGCGCCAGCAGCAGCCGACCCATCTCTGCGCCGGCGGCAAAGCCGTCCAGATTCAGCTCATCCAGCGCGAACAGCGGAATTGGCCCGGCAGCGGCGCGAAACGCATCGCTAAACTGACCGGAAAGATGCAGAGCGCCGCTCAGCAGCGGCGCCAGCTGACGCGCGCGTTCATCGGCGGCGTCGACCAGCAGCGCCGCGCAGCCGCGCGCGTTAAGCTGCCGGTTCACTTCCTGCAGCAGCGCTGCCGTCTGCGGATGGCTGAAATCATGGCTCAGCACGCCAATGGTTTTACAGGTGTTGTTATACATTCAGAAGACCCTGTTGAGGTGAGTAGAGGTCTCTGTACCATAAAGGATGAGGCCCGCGTTTCACAATGGCTCTGCGGCCGCCAGCTGCAGCTCGCGCCTGCCTAGCTTGCGGGTCGCCAGCACCGACTGCTGGGCGTACAGGCTCGCCTGCTCAACGGCCTGGCTCAGCGGCGCCCCGCGCAGCAGCCGGGCGGTCAGCTCGGCGGTGAAGAGATCGCCGGTGCCTTTGGGCGGATTATCGTAGCGCGGGTGCTCGGTGACGAAGGTCTCTTTCGCGGTCACGCAAAACACCTGCATGCTGTGACGCGTCTCGTCGTGAGTGGCGCTGGTCACCACCACCCATTGGGTTTGCGCGCCGAGCAGCGAACGCGCGGCGTCGATAATCTCGGCGTCGCTCTCCAGCGGCGCGTCGCACAGGCAGCCCAGCTCAAAGCGGTTCGGCGTCAGGCCGGTCGCCAGTGGCGCAAGCTGTTGCCGATAGTGGAGCGCCAGCTGGGGATCGACATAGAAACCGCTGTCGTCATCGCCCAGTACCGGATCGATAATCACCGGCATCTGCGGGTTTTTCTCACGCATCAGCCGCAGCCAGCGCGCCAGCGACGCCGCCTTATCGGTGGATTTCAGATAGCCCAGCACCACGGCGCGCGCGGCGCTGTCCAGGTTCCGCTCGGCCAGCGCGGTCAGATAGCCTTCAAACCAGGGCTGAGGGATCTCGCCGCCGTAGCAGCTGGCATAGTGGGGCGTATTGCTCAACAGCACCGTCGGCACCGCCACGACCTGCAATCCATGGCGTCGCAGCGCGGGGACGGCGATGCTGTTGCCTACGCTGCCGTAGACTACCTGAGACTGAACAGAGATGACGTCGATGATTTCGCCATCTGAGGCGTCGGAAACCTGAAACATATTGCGCTCCTTGTTAGCACTCTTCCGCCAGTATACCGCGTGTGTGGCCGCCAGCGGCAGGCGGCTCCTCATCGCGCCGCTTCCCTTAACTCCTCCAGCCCTTGCCGGACAAAGCGCGGCGCAGAGCTAAGCGAAGCGTTAACAGCAGGATATTCTGCTAAGAACAGGCAAATAATGTCGCGTCGACTGGCAAATATGGCAAGGCCGTCTACACTTAATCGCGACGATGTTTTCAGTCAGGTTGATATGTCTGTGAAGGTTCTAAAACGTAGTGGCGTCTTATCTGAAGTGACTTGCTGGTATCCGCAGTTTTTGCCCTGCACTTTACCCCACGCTCAGCCGTTCCGGCTGTCGCTCCCGCAGACATTCATCCTCACTAAAACATCCTGCAATGGCGCGTTGACGAGCCAGGCCTCTGACCTGACAAGCCGCGAATCGTACGCGCCCGAATCAACTACAGGAGAAGACACGTGACCCAAGCGGCGAATGAACATGCCTCGCTTCCTGCGCTAAGCGGCGGTCTTTATGCCTTCTTTTTTGACGTAGACGGCACTCTTGCCGCTATTCAGCCGCAGCCTGACGCCGTTTTCATCCCGGAAAAAGTACGTCAGCAGCTGCAACAGCTCGCCTCCCTGTGTCACGGCGCGCTGGCGCTGGTGTCGGGACGACCTATCGCCCAGCTCGACGCGCTGGCCGCGCCGCTCATCGCGCCCGCTGCGGGCGTACACGGCGCAGAGCGTCGCGATGCGCAAGGCGAACAGCATCTTATCCGCCTGGATCCAGAGGTCGCCGACGCTTTGCAGCAGCAGCTGCAAGAGGCGATGGCGCGCTGGCCAGGCACGCTACTCGAGGCCAAAGGCATGGCCTTTGCGCTGCACTACCGTCAGGCGATGCAGCATGAGCAGGATGTGCTCAATCTGGCCGAACAGGCCGTGAAACGCTTTCCGGCGCTGGCGCTTCAGCCGGGGAAATGCGTTGTGGAGATCAAACCGCAGGGAGTCGATAAAGGCGAAGCCGTACGCGCCTTTATGCGCGAAGCGCCCTTTGCCGGTCGTATCCCGGTATTTGTTGGAGACGATCTGACGGATGAGAAAGGATTTATCGCCGTAAACGCCATGCAGGGCATTTCCGTGAAGGTTGGACAAGGTTCCAGTCAGGCGCGCTATCGACTGCCAGACGTTGAGGCGGTTTACGCGTGGCTGGAGCGATTACTATTACAAATAAAACAAGACAATGTCGGTAAGGAGTAAAGGTTATGAGTCGTTTAGTGGTCGTATCTAACCGAATCGCCATTCCTGATGGGAAAAAAGCCAGCGCAGGCGGCCTCGCCGTCGGCATTCTCGACGCGCTGAAAAGCACCGGCGGCCTGTGGTTTGGCTGGAACGGGGAGATCAGCGAATTTTCCGGAGAAGAGGAAGACGAACTGGTACAGGTAGAACATGACGGCATCTCCTACGCCGCGCTGCCGCTGAGCCAGAACGATTACGATTTGTATTACTGCCAGTTCTCCAATACCGTTATCTGGCCCGCGTTCCACTACCGCCTCGATCTGGTTCAGTTCCAGCGCGAAGCCTGGGACGGCTACTGCCGCGTCAACGAGATGCTGGCGCAGCGCCTGAAGCCGCTGATTAAGCCGGACGACACCCTGTGGATCCACGATTATCATCTGCTGCCGTTTGCCGCCGAGCTGCGCAAGCAGGGCGTTAACAACCGCATCGGCTTCTTCCTGCATATCCCGTTCCCGACCCCGGAAATTTTCAACGCGCTGCCGCCGCATCAAGAGCTGCTGGAGATGCTGTGCGAATACGATCTGCTGGGCTTCCAGACCGAATCGGATCGCGTTGCCTTCCTCGACTGCCTCAGCCAGCTGACGCAGCTGCAGAATATGGGCGACAAAAAGCATCGCGCGTTCGGCAATACCTTTATGACCGAGGTCTATCCAATCGGCATCGAGCCGGACAGCATCAAAGAGATGGCCGAAGGTCCGCTGCCGCCGAAAATGGCGGCGATGAAGCGCGAGCTGGGCGATGCGAAGAACATTATCGCCTGCGAGCGCCTCGACTATTCCAAAGGGCTGCCGGAGCGATTCCTGGCCTATGAGGCGCTGCTGGAAAACTTCCCCGAGCATCGCGGCAAAATCCGCTACTCGCAGATCGCGCCGACCTCGCGCGGGGACGTGCAGGCGTATCAGGACATTCGTCATCAGCTGGAAACCGAAGCTGGCCGCATCAACGGCAAGTACGGCACGCTGGGCTGGACGCCGCTCTACTATCTGAACCAGCATTTCGACCGCCGTCTGCTGATGAAAATCTTCCGTCTGACCGACGTCGGACTGGTGACGCCGCTGCGCGACGGCATGAACCTGGTGGCGAAAGAGTATATCGCCGCGCAGGACCCGGACGATCCGGGCGTGCTGGTGCTGTCACGCTTTGCCGGAGCCGCTAACGAGCTAACCTCGGCGCTGATTGTTAACCCTTACGATCGCGACGAAGTGGCGGCGGCGTTGAACAAAGCGCTGACCATGCCGCGCACCGAGCGTATTTCGCGCTACAACGACATGATGGCAGTGCTGCGCAAGCATGATATCACCCACTGGCGCGAGAGCTTCCTGAAGGATTTGTGGGCCATCCCGCCGCGCAGTGAAGATCACGGCACGGTGAATAAAGTGGCGACCTTCCCGAAACTCGCCTGATTTTCACGGCGGCCCGCCTTTACGGGCCGCCGTTTACCTTGTTCTTCTTTAATCCGCTTTAATCCAGTCCCGCTAAAGCATTGAGTTGTCGGCTGACAACGCCTGACGTCTCGATTTGCCGTTTTAATCCCCAGCTACGAAAAAAAACGCTTTTTTTCTGCACGCAGGCCTAAAGTCTGGCGGTGAAATGCCGATAGTTGTAAGTCATAAAAGTGTCAAATGCACTATTCATTCATTTCTCTAATGTAACACATTGTTACATCTGCTGTTCTCTGCTTTACGTCCACCAATAAAGGTTAACGATTCGTTGTTAAAACGCGACGAATGTACGCCATCTCTCTTTACGCTTCGCTTACGCACTCCAGGAAATATTTGCCCTAAGTAATTAATTTTCCAGCGATTAACGACGCGATTTTTTAGCATATTATACTGCATTATTCGTTTTGTTCAGCGCCTTGTAGGGTGTTAAAAGCAATGTTAAAAATAATCGATCGCTAGCGAGCTATATGGGAAGAGATATCGGGTCCATAAGGGGAATAAGCCCTTTGTTAGGACGAAATATAAATGAAACAAAGCTGATTTGTGCAAAAAACAGACAAAATAAAAGCGTCACTGAAGGGTTCAGGAAAAAATTTGCCTTAAAAGTGTGACATAGATCACACTTTATCTAAAATTTCACGGTCCTGTCGTTGTATGTGTAAATCAGACGGGATAGATTTGCGTTGTTTTAGGAATAGTCTTAAAAAAATGTAAAAAGACGTCACGGAAGAGCGCAATAATTTAAAAAAGAATGGCCCTGGGGTTTTGACTAACACTGTAAATATGTCGTTTACGACATGAGGCAGACTTCAGAGTACGTTTGGTTTTTGGCTGTAAATTTTTGCCATCTTTAGATCTAACAACCAGCAACCCGTAACGCAGAGGGTTTTTCTGCGATGCTCTCACGTCGCGTCTGTCAGGATGGAAAAAATGGGTACATCTGATTTACTAAAACATATTTATGATATCAATCTGTCGTATTTACTGCTTGCACAGCGATTAATTAACCAGGAAAAAGCTTCTGCAATGTTTCGCCTCGGAATTGATGAAGAGATGGCTAACGCATTGTCGCAATTAACTCTGCCGGAAATGGTAAAGTTAGCGGAAACCAATCAGTTGGTTTGCCAGTTTCGCTTTAACGATCACGCTATTATTAATCGCCTGACGCAAGAGTCTCGCGTGGATGATTTACAACAGATCCACACCGGAATTTTATTATCTAGCCGTTTACTGCGTAATGTTTCTAAAGATGAGACGCCGGCGAAGAAGAGGGCGATATAAATGTCGGAAAAGAGCATTGTTCAGGAAGCGCGCGATATTCAACTCGCGATGGAATTAATTACGCTCGGCGCACGTTTGCAAATGCTGGAAAGCGAAACCCAGTTAAGTCGCGGCCGCTTAATTAAACTTTATAAAGAGCTGCGCGGCAGTCCGCCGCCGAAGGGCATGCTGCCTTTTTCGACCGACTGGTTTATGACGTGGGAGCAGAATATTCACGCTTCTATGTTCTGCAACGCCTGGCAGTTTATGCTGAAAACCGGCATGGCGACCGGCGTTGACGCGGTAATCAAAGCTTACCGCCTCTATCTCGAACAGTGTCCGCAATCGGACGAGGGCCCGCTGTTGGCGCTGACGCGCGCCTGGACCCTGGTGCGATTCGTTGAAAGTAATATGCTCGAACTGGCCGACTGCAAAAGCTGCAACGGCAGTTTTATCAACCATGCGCATCAGCCGGTCGGCAGCTTTGTCTGCAGCCTGTGCCAGCCGCCGTCGCGCGCGGTAAAAAGACGTAAACTTTCTGCAGATTCTGCCGATACCTTTCCACAACTGCTGGATGAACAGGTTAAACACGCCGTTTAAGTTTGTTCGCATCGTGGAAAGTCATCCAGCAGCGGGTATCCCCCGCTGCTTTTTTTTTGCCCACGATTTGAATAGCGCCTGCGGCTCTCTGGCTTAACTTCCACCAACACGTTACGGACGTAAGGATGTTCTAGTGCTGATCTTATTGGGTTATATCATTGTTGTCGCATCCGTGTTGGGCGGATATGCGCTGGTGGGTGGTCACCTGGGCGCGCTTTACCAGCCGTCAGAGCTGTTAATTATCGGCGGCGCCGCCCTTGGCGCTTTTTTCGTCGGCAACAACGGCAAGTCGATTAAAAAAACCCTAAAAGCGCTGCCGAAGCTGATGCGCGGCTCGAAATATAATAAAGCCCTTTATATGGATTTAATGGCGCTGCTCTATCGCCTGATGGCCAAGTCGCGCCAGCAGGGCATGCTGTCACTGGAACGCGATATTGAAGATCCGGCGCAGAGCGAAATTTTTGCTAATTATCCGCGTATTCTCGCCGATAAACAGCTGGTGGATTTTATTACCGATTATCTGCGTCTGATGGTCAGCGGCAACATGAACGCCTTTGAGATCGAGGCGCTGATGGATGAAGAGATCGAAACCTACGAACATGAATGCGAAGTGCCAGCGCAAAGTTTATCCGCCGTCGGCGACGGCCTGCCGGCCTTCGGCATCGTGGCGGCGGTAATGGGCGTGGTGCACGCGCTGGCTTCAGCGGACCGTCCGGCCGCCGAGCTGGGCGCGCTGGTGGCGCACGCCATGGTGGGGACCTTCCTCGGCATCCTGCTGGCGTACGGCTTTATCTCGCCGCTGGCGTCGGTGCTGCGCCAGAAGTGTGCTGAAAACACCAAGATGATGCAGTGCATCAAGGTCACGCTGCTCTCCAGCCTGAACGGTTATGCGCCGCAAATTGCGGTGGAGTTTGGCCGTAAGACGCTTTACTCCACCGAGCGTCCGTCATTCAGCGAACTGGAGGAGCACGTACGTAACGCGAAGAATCCGGCGAAACAGACCTCGGACGAAACTGCATGAAGAACAGTAACCGGCCCATCATCGTCGTCAAAAAGCGCAAGCATAAAGGACACGAGGGCGGCCATGGCTCCTGGAAGATCGCCTATGCCGACTTTATGACGGCGATGATGGCCTTCTTCATGGTGATGTGGCTGATCTCTATCTCCAGCCCGCAGGAGCTGGTGCAAATCGCCGAATATTTTAAAACGCCGCTGAAGGTCGCGATGACCGGCGGCAAGCGCAGCAGCGACAGCGAAAGCCCGATCCCCGGCGGTGGCGACGATGCGACGCGCATCAAGGGAGAGGTGAAGAAAGTCGTCGATATGGATGCGCAGAAGCGCAAGCTCGACGAGATTCGCCTGAATCGCCTGCGCGAAAAGCTGGACCAGCTGATCGAAGCGGACCCGCGCCTGAAAACGCTGCGTCCGCATCTGATCATCAACATGGTGGAAGAGGGGTTGCGCATCCAGATTATCGACAGCCAGAACCGGCCGATGTTTAAAACCGGCAGCGCCGAAGTCGAGCCCTATATGCGCGATATCCTGCGCGGCATTGCGCCGCTGCTTAACGATATTCCCAACCGCATCAGCCTGGCGGGCCATACCGACGACTTTCAGTACGCGAACGGCGATCGCGGCTACAGCAACTGGGAGCTTTCCGCCGATCGCGCCAACGCCTCGCGTCGCGAGCTGGTAATGGGCGGGCTCGATGGCGGCAAAATACTGCGCGTGGTCGGCATGGCCGACACCATGAAACTGAAAAATCGCGTCGGTAACGATGCCGTAAACCGCCGCATTAGCCTGCTGGTGTTGAACCATGACACCGAAGCGGCGATTGAAAAAGAGAACGCCGAGAGCGACGCCGTACAGGTGAGCGATCCGGCGGCCATAGAAAAGATTACCGCGCCGCCTGTGCCGCAAGCCAGCAGCCCGGTAACCACAACAGCCCCCTCACAGCCGAGGTGATCCCGTGAGCATGGACATCAGCGATTTTTACCAGACGTTTTTCGATGAGGCCGATGAGCTGTTAGCTGATATGGAGCAGCATCTGCTGGGACTCGATCCCCAGGAGCCGGATTCCGAGCAGCTAAATGCCATTTTCCGCGCCGCCCATTCGATAAAAGGCGGAGCCGGAACCTTTGGTTTTACGGTTCTGCAGGAAACTACCCATATTCTGGAAAATATTCTGGATGGTGCTCGTCGCGGCGAGATGCAGCTCAGCACCGACATCATCAACCTGTTTTTGGAAACCAAAGATATTATGCAGGAACAGCTCGATGCCTATAAAACCGCGCAGGAGCCAAACGCGGAAAGCTTTAACTACATCTGCGAAGCGCTGCGCCAGCTGGCGTTAGAGGCGAAAGGCCTGCCGATCGCCGCGCCGGCCGCTGTCGCCGCCGCGCCAGCCGTGCAGAGCGCGCCAGCCAGTAGCGGCCTGCGCGTGAAGCTGGTCGACCTGAAAGAGAAAGAGGTCGATCTGATGCTGGAGGAGCTGGGTAACCTCGGCAGCCTGAGCAACGTGGTTAAAGGCAGCGATTTCCTTGAGGCGAGCATCGACGGCGTCAGCAAAGACGACATCGTGGCGGTGCTCTGCTTCGTGATCGAAGAGGCGCAGATCCGCTTCCCGGACGCTGACGCGCAAGACGCGCCGGTTGCCGACGTCGCGCCGGTCGCCGCGCCTGCGCCGGTCGCAGAGGTCGCGCCGGTGCAGAGCGCCAGCGTCAGCGAACTGCCGGTGGCGAAGCGCGAAGCCAAACGCGCCGCCGCGCCGGCTAAAACCAGCGAATCAAGCAGCATCCGCGTCGCGGTAGAGAAGGTCGATCAGCTGATCAACCTGGTCGGCGAGCTGGTGATCACCCAGTCGATGCTGGCGCAGCGCTCGGGCGAACTCGATCCGGTGGCGCACGGCGACCTGCTGAACAGCATGGGCCAGCTGGAGCGCAACGCGCGCGACCTGCAGGAATCGGTGATGTCGATTCGTATGATGCCGATGGAGTACGTCTTCAGCCGCTTCCCGCGCCTGGTGCGCGACCTGGCGAGCAAGCTGGGCAAAGAGGTAGAGCTGACGCTGCTCGGCAGTTCTACCGAACTCGACAAGAGCCTGATCGAACGCATTATCGATCCGTTAACGCATCTGGTGCGCAACAGCCTGGATCACGGCATTGAAGCGCCGGAAAAACGCCTGGCGGCAGGCAAGGTCGCCACCGGCAACCTGACGCTGTCGGCGGAACATCAGGGTGGCAACATCTGTATCGAAGTCTCTGACGACGGCGCCGGCCTGAACCGCGAGCGCATTCTCGCCAAAGCGCTCTCGTCCGGCCTGCCGGTCAGCGAAAACATGAGCGACGAAGAGGTCGGCATGCTGATCTTCGCACCCGGCTTCTCTACTGCTGAACAGGTTACCGACGTGTCGGGCCGCGGCGTCGGCATGGATGTGGTCAAGCGAAACATCCAGGAGATGGGCGGTCATGTAGAGATCGCCTCGAAGCAGGGCAAAGGCACCACCATCCGCATTCTGCTGCCGCTGACGCTGGCGATCCTCGACGGCATGTCGGTGCGCGTAGCGGACGAAGTCTTTATCCTGCCGCTCAACGCGGTGATGGAATCCCTGCAGCCGCGCGGCGAAGAGCTGAAGCCGCTGGCGGGCGGCGAATGCGTGCTGGAAGTGCGCGGCGAATACCTGCCGCTGGTGGAGCTGTGGAACGTGTTTGACGTGCAGGGCGCGAAAACCGAGCCGACGCAGGGCATCGTGGTGATCCTGCAGAGCGCCGGCAAACGCTACGCGCTGCTGGTCGATCAGCTCATTGGCCAGCATCAGGTGGTGGTGAAAAACCTCGAAAGCAACTATCGCAAGGTGCCTGGCATCTCCGCCGCCACCATTCTCGGCGACGGCAGCGTCGCGCTGATCGTTGACGTGTCGGCGCTGCAATCGCTCAACCGTGAAAAACGTGTGGCCGGCGCGGCCGCCTGACTGATAACAAAAGGGTAGAAACATGACTGGAATGGCAACCGTGACCAAAATCGCCGGCGAAACCGTCGGCCAGGAGTTCCTGGTATTTACGCTGGGAGACGAAGAGTACGGTATCGATATTCTTAAGGTGCAGGAGATCCGCGGCTACGATCAGGTCACGCGCATCGCCAACACGCCGGAGTTTATCAAGGGCGTCACCAATCTGCGCGGCGTCATCGTGCCGATTATCGATCTGCGCGTGAAGTTTTCCCAGCCGGACGTCGAGTACAACGACAACACCGTGGTGATCGTGCTGAATCTGGAGCATCGCGTGGTCGGCATCGTGGTGGACGGCGTCTCTGACGTGCTGTCGCTGACGCAGGATCAGATCCGTCCTTCGCCGGAATTCGCCGTGACCATGTCCACCGAGTATCTGACCGGTCTTGGCGCGCTCGGCGAGCGTATGCTGATTCTGGTAGACATCGAGAAGCTGTTGAGCAGCGAAGAGATGGCGCTGATGGATACGCTGCGCAGCGCGTAAGCTGCTTTTTCACGAGCCGGGATTAAACCGGCTCGTTATTATTTCTTTTAAAAACAATAATAAACGCATTTTATTTATCCCGCCTTGCGCTAAATGTATCCCGCATCCTGCCGATACCTCTACTGCTTGATCTCCTACTTCTCCAGGGCTTCCTTATGCTAACTAAAATTCGTGTCGTCACCAGCTTGCTGCTGGTGTTGTTGATGTTCGGCCTGTTCCAGGCGTTTTCAGGGGCAGTGTTCTTCTCCGCATTGAGCGATGATAAAACCAGCTTCAACGTATCGCAGCTCGCCAGTAAAAATCTGCAGGCGCTTAACGACGCCTATATGAGCCTTAATCAGAGCCGCGTCGTGCTGACGCGTATTCAGCTGCGTATCGCCAACAGTAAGGTGGATGGCAGCACGCCGGATATCGCCTCGCTGTTTACCGACAGCCAGCATTTCCAGCAGATTGCGGCGACTAATTTCGCTCTGTTTAAAACCACGCCGGACACCCCGGGGCAGGACGCGGCGCTCAACAACCGTCTGATGGACGCCTACGGCGCCTATGCGACCGCGCTGACCCAGCTGCAAGCCGCGCTGCAGGCTAACAATCTCGCCGAGGCGGGCAAGGCGCCGGTGGCACCGAGCCAGAGCGCCTTCCTGCAGATCTATACCGACTGGCGCGCCAACCAGGCGCACCTTTCCGAGCTGGGCGTGGAGAAAAACGCCAGCGCCTATACGCGCATGCTCTGGATCCTCGGCACCATCATGGCGCTGGTGGTGGTGGTTATCGCGCTGTGCTGGGTCGGCCTGCGCCGCGTGCTGATCAACCCGCTGAACGCCAATATCGCCCACATCCAGCAGATTGCGCAGGGCGACCTGACGCAGCGCATCCACACGGAAGGGCGCAATGAGATGAGCCTGCTGGCCGCTAGCCTGCACGAGATGCAGCAGGCGCTGGTCAGCACCGTCAGCAACGTGCGCGACGGCTCCGACGCCATCTTTACCGGCGCCAGCGAAATCTCCGCAGGCAACAACGATCTCTCCGCCCGTACCGAAGAGCAGGCGGCGTCGCTGGAGCAGACCGCCGCCAGCATGGAGCAGCTTACCGCGACCGTGAAGCAGAACGCCGAGAACGCCCGTCAGGCGTCGCAGCTGGCGCTGAGCGCCTCGGAAACCGCGCAGAAGGGCGGCAACGTGGTAGACGGCGTGGTGAAAACCATGAGCGAGATCGCCGGCAGTTCGAAGAAGATCGCCGATATCACCAGCGTCATCGACGGCATCGCCTTCCAGACCAACATTCTGGCGCTCAATGCGGCGGTGGAAGCGGCGCGCGCCGGTGAGCAGGGTCGCGGATTTGCCGTGGTGGCGGGCGAGGTGCGCAGCCTGGCGCAGCGCAGCGCGCAGGCGGCGAAAGAGATCAAATCGCTGATCGAAGACTCGGTGAACCGCGTCAATACCGGCTCGCAGCTGGTGGGCACGGCGGGCGAGACCATGAGCGATATCGTTAACGCAGTGACGCGCGTCACCGACATCATGGGCGAGATCGCCTCGGCGTCGGACGAGCAGAGCCGCGGCATCGATCAGGTCGGTCAGGCGGTGACGGAGATGGATCGCGTCACCCAGCAGAACGCCTCGCTGGTAGAGGAGTCCGCGGCGGCGGCCGCCTCGCTGGAGTCGCAGGCGAGCCGTCTGAGCCAGTCGGTGTCGGTCTTCAAGATCCCGCGCGCGGCGGCAGCGGCTGTCGGCACCCGACACGCTCAGATCGCGGCGCCTGCGCTCAGCCCGGCCTCCGCCGCGCCGCGCAAAGCGCTGGCCGCGTCCGGCAGCGATGCCAACTGGGAAACCTTCTGATCGGCCTCACTCTTTACTCTGCCGGGCAGCCGCCCGGCATTTCACACCTCCAGCGTCAAACCGCGCTTTAAAAACCTACATAACTGTAAAAACCGTTAAAGAGGCTCAAATCTGATGGCTGCCCGCCGATAGAGAGCCTGCACGTTTTTTTTATGACTCCCGGGAAAATATATGTTGAAACGAATCAAAGTGGTGACCAGCCTGATCGCCGTGCTGGCTATCTTTAGCCTGCTGCAGCTGACGTCGGGCGGGCTCTTCTGGTCCGCGCTGCAGAAAGATAAAGAGGCCTTCGCGCTGGCGCAGGTTTCCACCAGCAACGTCACGGCGATGACCGACGCCTGGATCGCGCTGAATCAGACGCGCATTACCCTCAACCGCGCCATGCTGCGGCTGCAGAGCAGCACGGCGGCGCAGATGAACGGCGGTCCGTTAGACGAGCTGGTGAAGCAGACCGAGCAGCAGCTGGCGCAGGCCGATCGCCATTTCAAAGTCTATTACGACCTCCCGTCGACGCCGGGTCTTGAGGTGGCGCTGCGCGACCGTCTCGAAGCGCAGTACGCCAGCTATCACGACGGCCTGGCCGGGATGCTGGAGCGCCTGAAGGCGCGCGATCTGCAGGGCATGTTCCGCTTCAATATCGAACAGACCCAGAACACGATGCAGGCGGCCTACGGCGAATGGCGCGCGAGGCAGACCACGCTCGCCGCACAGGGCGCTGAGCAGAACCAGCGCGCCTTTACCCAGATGATGTGGCTGCTGGCGGCGGTAGCGCTGCTGGTGACTGGCGTGGTCGTCGCCTGCTGGTTCGGCCTGCGGCACGTGCTGATCCAGCCGCTGCGCCAGCTGCTGACCCATATCCGTACCATTGCGGCGGGCGATCTCACCCAGCCGATTGCGGTAGAAGGGCGTAACGAGATGAGCCAGCTGGCGAACGGCCTGCAGGAGATGCAGCAGGCGCTGGTCAGCACCGTCAGCAACGTGCGCGACGGCTCCGACGCCATTCTGAGCGGCGCCAGCGAAATCGCGGCGGGCAACAACGATCTCTCCGCCCGCACCGAACAGCAGGCGGCGTCGCTGGAGCAGACCGCCGCCAGCATGGAGCAGCTTACCGCGACCGTGAAGCAGAACGCCGAGAACGCGCGCCAGGCGTCTCAGCTGGCGCTGAGCGCCTCGGAAACCGCGCGCAAAGGCGGCAGCGTAGTGGACGGCGTGGTGAAAACCATGAGCGACATCGCCGGCAGCTCGAAGAAGATCGCCGATATTACCGGCGTTATCGACGGCATCGCCTTCCAGACCAACATTCTGGCGCTCAACGCGGCGGTTGAAGCCGCGCGCGCGGGCGAGCAGGGCCGCGGCTTCGCCGTGGTGGCGGGCGAAGTGCGCAGCCTGGCGCAGCGCAGCGCCCAGGCGGCGAAAGAGATTAAATCGCTGATCGAGGACTCAGTGAATCGCGTCAATGCCGGCTCGCAGCTGGTGGGCACCGCGGGCGACACCATGAGCGAAATCGTCGGCGCGGTGACGCGCGTTACCGACATCATGGGCGAAATCGCCTCGGCGTCGGACGAGCAGAGCCGCGGTATCGATCAGGTCGGTCAGGCGGTGACGGAGATGGATCGCGTCACGCAGCAGAACGCCTCGCTGGTGGAGGAGTCCGCTTCGGCGGCCGCCTCGCTGGAAGATCAGGCGAGCCGTCTCAGCCAGTCGGTGGCGGTGTTTAACATCCCACGCGCCGCGCAGGCGGTTCGCGCGGCGTCGCGCGCGGTGCCGGCTGCGCCGGTACGCAAGGCGTTGGCCGCGCCGGCGGGCGGCGATAACTGGGAAACCTTTTAATCCGCAACGTACTGCCCGCAGGGAAGCGGGCCTTTTCAATTCAGCCTGTTGCCGCGCCGATGAAGCGCGCATTCTCTTTTTTAAGCCCAGCTGGTCCAACCCCGCGTTCCCTGCATAAAGATCCCCTCGCTAACGCCGATAACTGGTGAGATCCGCCAACCAATGAGGTGTTTATGTTTAATCGAGTACGCGTTATCTCCGGGCTGCTGGGTGTGCTGGCGCTGTTTGTTCTGCTCCAGCTGGTTTCCGGAAGCGCTTTTTTCAATACGGTGAAAGCCGACAAAGAGAATTTTGCCTATAACCAGCGTCTGGCGACGCTACAGCAGGCGATGGGCACCTCATGGGTTTCCCTGGTACAGGCGCGCAACACCCTGAACCGGGCCGGCATCCGCTATCTGCTGGACAGTCAGCAGGCCGGTTCCGGCGCGACGGTGCAGGATCTGGTGGCGCTGGCCAACCAGGAGCTGAAGGTCGCCGATCAGGGTTTCGCCGACTTTAACGCCAACCTGTCGGAAAAGGGGAAAACCGCCGAGAACGTGCTGACGCTGCAGGCGAACTATAAAGCCTACCGTGACGCGCTGACCGAGCTGACCGGCTTCCTTGCCGCCGGTAACTTCAAGGGCTTTGTCGATCAGCCGACTCAGGGTTTTCAGGATAAGTTTGAAAACGATTACAACGCCTGGCAGAGCCATAACCAGTTGCTGGCGAAACAGGGCATCGACGCTAATAACGCCGCTTACAACCACGCCATTCTCATGGCGATCGGCCTGGTGATCGCCTCGCTGCTGATCAGCCTGCTGGTCTGGACGGTCATGCGCAGCGCGCTGATCGGTCCGCTGAAGCTGAGCATCGAGCATATCCGCCATATCGCGCGCGGCGATCTGACGCAGCCGATTACCTATAGCGTTCGCAACGAGCTGGGCGACCTGCTTGAGGCCCTGCAGGAGATGCAGCAGGAGCTGGCGCGCACCGTTTCCACCGTGCGCGACGGCGCGGACGCCATCTACACCGGCGCCAGCGAAATCGCCATCGGCAATAACGATCTCTCGTCCCGCACCGAAGAGCAGGCGGCGTCGCTGGAGCAGACCGCCGCCAGCATGGAGCAGCTCACCGCGACCGTGAAGCAGAACGCCGAGAACGCCCGTCAGGCGTCGCAGCTGGCGCTGAGTGCCTCCGAAACCGCGCAGAAGGGCGGCAAAGTGGTGGACGGCGTGGTGAAAACCATGAGCGATATTGCGGGCAGCTCGAAAAAGATCGCCGATATCACCAGCGTCATCGACGGCATCGCCTTCCAGACCAACATTCTGGCGCTCAACGCGGCGGTGGAAGCGGCGCGCGCGGGCGAACAGGGCCGCGGCTTTGCCGTGGTGGCGGGCGAAGTGCGCAGCCTGGCGCAGCGTAGCGCCCAGGCTGCGAAAGAGATTAAAGCGCTGATCGAGGACTCCGTGGCGCGCGTCGATACCGGCTCGGTGCTGGTAGAGAGCGCAGGCGAGACCATGCATGACATCGTTAGCGCGGTCACGCGCGTCACCGACATCATGGGCGAGATCGCCTCGGCGTCGGACGAGCAGAGCCGCGGCATCGATCAGGTCGGCCTCGCGGTGACGGAGATGGATCGCGTCACCCAGCAGAACGCCGCGCTGGTGGAAGAGTCCGCTTCGGCGGCCGCCTCGCTGGAAGATCAGGCCAGCCGACTGAAACAGGCAGTTTCTGTGTTCAATATTGGTAAAGAATTTGTCGCCCAGGCCGTTAACAGAACTACGGCGTCGAAAAGTTTACGACTGGACGCGCCGGCTGCGGCCTCCCGCGCGCCAGCTGTTCGCAGCGACGACAACTGGGAAACCTTTTAATCGCCTGGATGGTCGGGCCGGCGACAACGCCGCCCGACATAGCAGCAGAATTTAATGAATTAAGTACAGTGCCAGGTGACCTGAAATGAAGAAATCGACGTTACTGGATCAAACCGAAGCGACAACGCTGCTCTCGCAGATGGTGCAGCGTCTGCCGCTTTCGGATACACACTTTCGTCGTATCAGCCAGCTGATCTATCAGCGCGCTGGCATTGTGCTGGCCGACCATAAGCGCGAGATGGTCTACAACCGTCTGGTGCGCCGTCTGCGCACGCTGAACATCGACGACTTTGGCCGCTATCTGGCGCTGCTGGAGAACGACGTCAACAGCGCAGAGTGGCAGGCCTTTATCAACGCTTTGACCACCAACCTGACGGCGTTTTTCCGCGAGGCGCACCACTTCCCCATCCTGGCGGAACACGCGCGCAAGCGCGCGGGCAGCTTTAACGTCTGGTGCGCCGCCGCCTCGACCGGCGAGGAGCCTTACTCGATCGCCATGACGCTGGCGGAAACGCTTGGCGCCGGTCCGGGCAAGTTCCAGGTGCACGCCAGCGATATCGATACCCAGGTGCTGGAGAAGGCGATTTCCGGCGTCTATCGCCAGGAAGAGCTGCGCACGCTGTCACAGCAGCAGATGCAGCGCTTTTTCCTGCGCGGCACCGGCCCGCATGACGGCATGGTGCGGGTGCGTCCGGAACTGGCGAACAGCGTCAACTTCGCCCAGCTTAACCTGCTGGCGAACGAGTGGGCGCTGCCGGGGCCCTTCGATGCGATCTTTTGCCGCAACGTAATGATCTATTTCGATAAAGAGACGCAGGAAAAGATTCTGCGCCGTTTTGTTCCCCTGCTGAAGCCGGGCGGACTGCTGTTTGCCGGTCATTCAGAGAACTTTAGTCAGATCAGCAAAGAGTTCTGGCTGCGTGGACAAACCGTCTATGGACTGACGAAGGAAAGATGATGAGCAAAATCACCGTAATGTGCGTGGACGACTCCGCGCTGATGCGCCAGTTGATGACCGAAATCATCAACAGTCATCCCGATATGGAGATGGTGGCGACAGCGCCCGATCCGCTGGTCGCCCGCGATTTAATCAAGCAGTACAACCCGCAGGTGCTGACGCTGGACGTGGAGATGCCGCGCATGGACGGCCTCGACTTTCTCGAGAAGCTGATGCGTTTGCGCCCGATGCCGGTGGTGATGGTGTCGTCGCTGACCGGCAAAGGCTCGGAGATCACCCTGCGCGCGCTGGAGCTCGGGGCGGTGGATTTCGTTACCAAGCCGCAGCTCGGCATCCGCGAAGGGATGCTGGCCTACAGCCAGATGATCGCCGACAAGATCCGCGCGGCGGCGCGCGCGCAGCTGCACGCCCGTCCGATGATGCCGGCGCCGGTGACCCTAAAGGCTGGGCCGCTGCTGAGCAGCGAAAAGCTGATCGCCATCGGCTCTTCGACCGGCGGCACCGAAGCGATTCGCCACGTGCTGCAGCCGCTGCCACCGACCAGTCCGGCGCTAATGATCACCCAGCATATGCCGCCGGGCTTTACCAAATCTTTCGCCGATCGCCTGAACAAGCTCTGTCAGATCACGGTGAAAGAGGCGGAGGACGGCGAGCGCATCCTGCCTGGGCACGCCTACATCGCCCCTGGCGCGATGCATATGGAGCTGGCGCGCAGCGGCGCCAACTATGTAGTGAAACTGAATGAAGGGCCGCCGGTGAACCGCCACAAACCCTCTGTGGACGTGCTGTTCAAATCGGTGGCCATCAACGCCGGACGTAACGCGGTGGGCGTCATCCTCACCGGCATGGGCAACGACGGCGCGGCGGGCATGCTGGAAATGCATCGCGCCGGCGCCTGGACCATCGCGCAGAGCGAAGCCTCCTGCGTGGTCTTTGGAATGCCGCGAGAAGCCATCGCCAGCGGCGGTGTAAGCGAAGTCGTGGATTTAGGCAACATCAGCCAGCATATGCTGGCAAAAATTAGCGCCGGACAGGCACTGCGTATTTAACAGGCCCGTCCTGCCGGGCGAGATAACACAGGAGTAATTATGGCTGATAAAAACATGCGCTTTTTGGTGGTGGACGACTTCAACACGATGCGTCGTATTGTGCGTAACCTGCTGAAAGAGCTGGGCTTCAATAACGTCGAAGAAGCGGAAGATGGTGTAGACGCTCTCGGCAAGCTGAAAGCGGGCGGTTTCGACTTCGTGATCTCCGACTGGAACATGCCGAACATGGATGGCCTGCAGCTGCTGCAGACCATTCGCGCCGACGCCGCGCTGGGCAAGCTGCCGGTGCTGATGGTGACCGCGGAAGCGAAGAAAGAGAACATTATCGCCGCCGCACAGGCTGGCGCCAGCGGCTACGTGGTGAAGCCTTTCACCGCCGCTACGCTGGAAGAGAAATTAGGCAAGATCTTCGAAAAACTGGGCATGTAAGGAGATGTGATGAGCGACCTTCCGAAACCAACTGAGGATGCCTCGGCACACGACATCATTGCTCGCATCGGCTCTCTGACGCGCATGCTGCGCGACAGTCTGCGCGAGCTGGGGCTGGATAAAGCCATCGCCGATGCGGCTGAAGCCATTCCCGATGCCCGCGATCGTCTGGATTATGTGGTGCAGATGACGGCGCAGGCTGCCGACCGTGCGCTGAACTGCGTCGAAGCGGCGCAACCGCATCAGGATAAAATGGAAGCCGGGGCAACCCAGCTGAAAGGGCGTTGGGACCAATGGTTTGAAAACCCGATCGAACTGGCCGATGCGCGGGAGTTGGTGACGGATACGCGCGCATTCCTCAGCGAAGTGCCAGATCATACCGCCTTTACCAACAAGCAGCTGCTTGAAATCATGATGGCGCAGGATTTCCAGGACCTGACCGGTCAGGTTATCAAGCGCATGATGGATGTGATCCAGGAGATCGAGCGCCAGCTGTTGATGGTGCTGCTGGAGAACATGCCGGAAGTCAGCGCCGAGAAGCGTCAGGAGGGCACCAGCCTGCTGAACGGTCCGCAGATCCACGCCGATGCACCGGGCGTGGTGGCGAACCAGGATCAGGTTGACGACCTGCTGGATAGCTTAGGGTTTTAACCCTGCGTCGTCAGCCTTCAGGCTGGCGACGGCTTGCCATAAGCGGGGCCGCCTTTCTGGCGGTCCCGTTCCTCATTCCCAAACTCATCCGCTAAAGAACGCCTCTTTTCGCCGTTTTATCTTCGCTTTAACCAAAGCCAAATTTGGCATTCTATGCTCAGAATTCCTACCCACTGAGGTTTGTCGTGGCTGAAGAGAGCGACGAGGACAAAACAGAATCGCCCACACCCCACCGACTTGAAAAAGCGCGTGAAGAGGGGCAGATTCCGCGTTCGCGCGAGCTGACGTCGGTGCTGATGCTGCTGGCGGGACTGATGATCCTCTGGCTGGGCGGCACGCTGATGGCGCGCCAGCTGGCGGCGATGGTCGCCTCCGGGCTGCGCTTCGACCACAGCATGGTGAACGACAGCAAACTGATTATCGGCCATATCAGCAGCCTGATCGGCCAGGCGGTGATGGCGCTGCTGCCGCTAATGGGCGGGCTGGTGCTGGTGGCGATCGCCGCGCCGATGCTGCTGGGCGGCATCGTGATCAGCGGCAAATCGATCAAGATGGACTTTAAAAAGCTCAATCCGCTGCCTGGCTTCGCCCGTATGTTCGCCGCGCAGGCCTGGACCGAACTCTTTAAGGGCATCCTGAAGGCGATTCTGGTGGGCAGCGTCGGCGGCTGGTACATCTGGTCGCACTGGCCGGAGATGCTGCGGCTGATCAGCCAGTCGCCTACCAATGCTCTGATGCATGGGCTGGGCATGATCGCCGCCTGCTGCGCGCTGGTGATCCTCGGGCTTATCCCGATGGTGGGCTACGACGTTTTCTGGCAGCTCTACAGCTACTACAAAAAGCTGCGCATGTCGCGCCAGGAGATCCGCGACGAATTCAAACAGCAGGAGGGCGACCCGCACGTCAAAGGACGCATTCGCCAGGCGATGCGCGCCGCCGCGCGCCGCCGCATGATGGCCGATGTGCCGAAGGCGGACGTGATTGTGACCAACCCGACGCACTACTCGGTGGCGCTGCAGTACAACGAGAACAAGATGAGCGCGCCGAAAGTGGTGGCGAAAGGCGCGGGCGAGGTAGCGTTGAAGATCCGAGAAATCGCCGCAGAGCATCGCATTCCGCTGCTGGAGGCGCCGCCGCTGGCGCGCGCCCTCTACCGGCACACTGAAATCGGCCAGCAGATCCCCGGCGCGCTTTACGCGGCGGTGGCGGAAGTGCTCGCCTGGGTCTGGCAGCTGCGTCGCTGGAAGCGCGAAGGCGGCCTGATACCGAACAAACCGAAAAACCTGCCGGTCCCGGCAGAGATGGACTTTGCAGGAGAGAAGCGAAACGATGGCTAACCTGGCCGCAAAACTGCGTTTACCGAACAACCTGAAAGATACACAGTGGCAGGTGCTTGCCGGTCCCGTGTTGATCATGATGATCCTGTCGATGATGGTGCTGCCGTTGCCCGCCTTCATCCTCGATCTGCTGTTCACCTTTAACATCGCGCTCTCGATTATGGTGCTGCTGGTGGCGATGTTCACCCAGCGCACGCTGGAGTTCGCCGCCTTCCCGACCATTCTGCTCTTCTCGACGCTGCTGCGCCTGGCGCTGAACGTCGCCTCGACGCGCATCATTCTGATGGAAGGTCACACCGGCGCGGGCGCGGCGGGACGGGTGGTCGAGGCGTTCGGCCACTTCCTCGTCGGCGGCAACTTCGCCATCGGCATCGTGGTGTTCGTTATCCTGGTAGTGATCAACTTCATGGTTATCACCAAAGGCGCAGGGCGTATCGCGGAAGTGGGCGCGCGCTTCGTGCTTGACGGCATGCCGGGCAAACAGATGGCGATCGACGCCGACCTGAACGCTGGCCTGATCGGCGAACAGGAGGCGAAAACGCGCCGTAGCGAAGTGACGCAGGAAGCGGACTTCTACGGCTCGATGGACGGCGCCAGTAAGTTCGTGCGCGGCGACGCCATCGCCGGCATTCTCATTATGGTGATTAACGTGATCGGCGGGCTGCTGGTCGGCGTGGTGCAGCACGGCATGGACATTGGCCACGCCGCCGAGACCTATACGCTGCTGACCATCGGCGACGGTCTGGTGGCGCAGATCCCGGCGCTGGTGATCTCTACCGCGGCGGGCGTGATCGTCACCCGCGTCGGCACCGATCAGGATGTCGGCGAGCAGATGGTGGGGCAGCTGTTCAATAACCCGCGCGTCATGCTGCTCAGCGCCGGCGTGCTCGGCCTGCTTGGCATGGTGCCCGGCATGCCGAACTTCGTGTTTCTGCTGTTTACCGGCGCGCTGCTCGGCCTGGCCTGGTGGATGCGCGGCCGCGAGATGGAGGCGAAGAAGAATCCGGAAGCCGCCAGCAGCGCGGTGATGAAAGCGTCCGACACGCCAGCCAATACCGAAGCCTCCTGGACCGACGTGCAGCTGGAGGACACGCTGGGCATGGAGGTCGGCTATCGCCTGATCCCGATGGTGGACAGCACCCAGAACGGCGAGCTGCTGGGCCGTATCCGCAGCATCCGTAAAAAGGTGGCGCAGGATGTCGGCTTTCTGCCGCCGGTGGTGCATATCCGCGACAACATGGAGCTGCCGCCTGCGCGCTACCGCATTCTGATGAAAGGGGTCGAGATCGGCAGCGGCGATGCCTATCCTGGCCGCTGGATGGCGATCAACCCAGGCACGGCGGCGGGCACGCTGCCGGGCGAGACAACGGTCGATCCGGCGTTCGGTCTGGCGGCCATCTGGATCGACAGCGCGTTGAAGGAGCAGGCGCAGATTCAGGGCTTTACCGTGGTTGAGGCGAGCACCGTGGTGGCAACGCATCTTAACCATCTGATTGGGCAGTACGCCAGCGAGCTGTTTGGTCGTCAGGAGGCGCAGCAGCTGCTCGATCGCGTCAGCCAGGAGATGCCGAAGCTGACGGAAGATCTGGTGCCAGGCGTTATCACCCTGACGACGCTGCACAAGGTGCTGCAAAACCTGCTGATCGAGCGCGTCTCGATTCGCGATATGCGCACCATTATCGAAACGCTGGCGGAACACGCCCCGGTGCAGAACGATCCGCAGGAGTTGACCAGCGTGGTTCGCGTAGCGCTGGGCCGCGCCATTACCCAGCAGTGGTTCCCGGGCAATGACGAAGTGCAGGTGATCGGCCTCGATACCACGCTGGAGCGTCTGCTGCTGCAGGCGCTGCAGGGCGGCGGCGGGCTGGAGCCGGGTCTGGCCGACCGACTGCTGGAGCAGGCGCAGGCCGCGCTGCAGCGTCAGGAGATGCTGGGCGCGCCGCCGGTGCTGCTGGTCAATCATCCGCTGCGCGCGCTGCTGGCGCGCTTCCTGCGCCGCAATCTGCCGCAGCTGGTGGTGCTCTCCAATATGGAGCTGACCGACAATCGACATATCCGTATGACCGCCACTATCGGAGGCAAATAATGCGTTATGGGCTGTGGGGTCTGGTGCTGCTGTCGCTGACGGCGCTGCCGCTTTACGCCGCGTCGGGCGCATGGCACGCCAGCGTTAGCGGCCCGCCGCTGAGCAACCGCGGCGCCTGGGTGAAGTCAAAGCCGCTGCATGCGCCGCCGGGCGTTTCCGGCACGGTGAATCTGATTAACTGGCGCTATCAGCTCACCGGCACGGCGCCGTCGGGATTGCAGGTGAAGCTCTGCGGCGCGCAGCGCTGCGCCTCGCTGGAGGGTGGCAGCGGCGCGACGCGCGAGCTGGCCTCGCTGGATGCCAATGAAACGCTCTATATGGTGTTCGGCGTGGCGGGCAGGGGCGCATTGCCGCCGGGTTTGCAGGTGCTGAGCAGCGAAGTGATGGTGAATTACCAGAATTAAAAGCGGGGAAGGGAAAACCTAAAGCGCGCGCAAAAGTTAGCTGTACGGATAGTCTGGACCGAAGAGCAAAGCGTCCCGCGGCAGGGACAAAAACGCCGGGAGCGTTTTTGAACGGCGCAGAGCGCTGGCCCGTTACGGGCGCACCTCAGGGATGAGGTGCGTATCCCCGCGGGCCGAGCGCGCATGGATGCCTTGAGCGACTTTGCGATCGGACCAGACTATCCGTACCCGCACAAGCCTTAACAAAAAACCCCGCCCTGGCGGGGTTTTTTGTTTGTTACATACGCTCGACGGTTTTGATGCCGAGGGTGTCCAGACCCTGTTTCAGCGTCTTCGCCGTCAGCGCGGCCAGCTGCAGGCGGCTCTGGCGCGTCGCCTCGTCCTCTGCGCTGAGGATCGGGCAGTGCTCGTAGAAGCCGGAGAACAGACCCGCCAGATCGTAAAGATAGGCGCACATCACGTGCGGCGTGCCGTCGCGCGCCACCTGGGTAATGGTCTCTTCGAACTGCAGCAGGCGCGTCGCCAGCTGCGCTTCGCGATCCTCAGTAATCGCCAGCGGCGCATCGATGCTGTCGACGTCGACGCCCGCTTTACGGAACACGGAGAGCACGCGGGTGTAAGCGTACTGCATATAGGGCGCTGTATTGCCCTCGAACGCCAGCATATTGTCCCAGTCGAAAATGTAATCGGTGGTGCGGCTCTTCGACAGATCGGCATACTTCACCGCGCCGATGCCGACCACTTCCGCCAGCTGCTGCAGCTCCGCTTCGCTCATCTCCGGGTTCTTCTCGCGCACCAGCGCCAGCGCGCGATCGTGCGCCTCTTCCAGCAGATCGGCGAGCTTGATGGTGCCGCCGCTGCGGGTTTTAAACGGACGGCCGTCTTTGCCCAGCATCATGCCGAAGGCGTGATGCTCCAGCGGAACGGATTCCGGCACGTAGCCCGCTTTGCGCACGATAGTCCACGCCTGCTGCAGATGCTGATGCTGGCGCGAATCGATGTAGTAGAGCACGCGATCGGCCTTCAGCGTCTCATAACGATATTTGGCGCAGGCGATATCGGTGGTCGTATAGAGGTAGCCGCCATCTTTCTTCTGAATGATGACCCCCATCGGTTCGCCTTCTTTATTTTTGAACTCGTCGAGGAACACCACGGTCGCGCCTTCGCTGGTCACCGCCAGCCCTTTGGCGCGCAGATCGTCGACGATGCCCGGCAGCATGTCGTTATAGAGGCTTTCGCCCATCACATCTTTGCGCGTCAGGGTCACGTTAAGGCGGTCGTAAATCAGCTGGTTCTGGCCCATAGTGATATCGACCAGCTTCTTCCACATGGTGCGGCAATATTCGTCGCCGCCCTGCAGCTTGACCACATAGGCGCGCGCGCGCTCGGCGAAGGCTTCGTCTTCGTCGTAGGTGCGTTTCGCTTCGCGATAGAAGGCTTCGAGGTCGGCGAGCGCGATCTCTTCATGATGCTCGTTCTGCTGCTTTTCAAGATAGGCGATCAGCATGCCGAACTGCGTGCCCCAGTCGCCCACATGGTTAGCGCGGATCACGTTATGACCCAGAAACGACAGGGTGCGCACTGCGGCATCGCCGATAATGGTGGAGCGGACGTGGCCGACATGCATCTCTTTCGCCACGTTCGGCGCGGAGTAGTCGACGACGATGGTTTGCGGCTCAACGGCGGCGACGCCCAGACGCGGCTGCGTCAGCGCCTGCTTCGCCTGCGCGGCAAGCCAGTCGCGATCGAGAAAAATATTGATGAAGCCTGGCCCGGCAATCTCTACCTTGCTGGCAATACCTTTCAGGTCAAGATGCGTTATCACGCTTTCAGCCAGCTGACGCGGCGCCTGACCCAGCTTTTTCGCGACGGCCATAATGCCGTTCGCCTGATAATCCCCAAACTGAACCTTGGCGGACTGGCGAACCTGGGGTTCACAGTCGGCCGGCGCACCGGCTAAAATCATCGCCTGACTGACTTTTTCGGAAAGAAGAGCCTGAATATTCACCGCATTACCTTCATGTGCTAAAAGGCTCGTCTGCCGCGCAGAGAGCCGTTGTCCTCACTCTGCCGACGCGCCCTGAGGCCACGCAGAATGGAAAAAAGAAGAGGGGAAGTATACGTGAAATGTCACGTTGCGTCAGCAGCCGCCGCGCAAGAGAACGTGCGGGGAAACGGCGTCAGGCCGGTTTCCCGAAACAGAGAGATTAGCGACGACGAAGAGGGCGACGAGGATTTTTGACGCTTTTGTCTTCACGCACCTTCCAGTGGCGGGAAATTGCAAATCCCATCAGTGCGATCAGGACTGCGACAACAATGAGCATGAACATAGAGCCATTCCTTGTAGTTGTGTTAGGTCAAATTTATAAGAAAGGCGGTTTGGCTGCAATTGTTTGGCTGGCAAATAAGAGTTATCTTATTGTATAAATGAATATCATATTTTTCATGAGCTTAACTAACATTCATCCAGCAACTGCTGGACCTGAAGAGGGGATAAATCCGAATTAAAAGGGTAATTTACGTGGTTTTACGGCAAAATTACGGCCAAATCGGATGATTCCTAACATTTTATCGCGCCTGAAGCAGTGCTGGCGGGACTTTCCATTTATTAAAAAGCTTAAACTAACTGAGACGTTTTATGACCTCCTCCCCGATATTTCCCTCTGAATTACAGGACTTAGAGCGCGATCTGACGCGCTTCAGCGCGTCGCTGCAACAATTCGCCAATCGCCTCGGATTAAACTTAGCGGCGCTTGAGGCCGACCATATTGCGGTGCGCTGTCATCAGAACAGCACGGCGGAGCGCTGGAAGCAGGGACTATTGAAGATCGGGACGCAATTTTCCGAAGCGATCATCAATGGGCGTCCCATCTGCCTGTTTAAGCTGCATCAGCCTCTGCAACTGAACGGCTGGGCGCTGGACGTTATCGAACTTCCCTGGCCAGGAGAGAAGCGCTATCGCCATGAGGGCTTTGAGCATGTAGAAATCGTGCTGCGCGGCGATCATCAGACGCTGGGCATGCGCGCCATGGCGCTGCTCAGCGACGACGCGCTGGCGCAGCCGGGCATTTCGTTCAAAACCAGCTCGCCGCAGGGCGAAAACGAGCGGCTGCCCAATCCGACGCTGGCCGTGACCGACGGGCAGACCACGATAAAATTTCATCCGTGGCGACTGGAGGAGATCGTCGCCAGCGAGGCGAGCTAAGCGCGCGCGGCGACGGCAGCGCGCAGCCGGTCGAGCGCCTCTTCCAGCGTGGCGTGGGTGCAGCCGAAATTAAAGCGCACAAAGCGATCGTCGCCGAAATCGCGTCCGGGCGAAAAGCCTAATCCCTGGTTTTCAAAATAGAGCGCCGGGCTGGCGACATCCAGCCCGCTGCAGTCTATCCAGCCGAGGTAGGTCGCTTCCGGACTGGCCATCGACAGGCCCGGCAGCGCGTTAACGGCGGCATGCAGACGATCGCGGCTGACGCGCAGATAGGCGAGCAGCGCCTCCAGCCACGCGTCGCCGCCGCGCCAGGCCGCTTCGGCGGCGACCAGCGCCAGAATATCGACCTCGGGCACGATACCGTAGCGCGCCTGCTTAAAGCGCGCCCGCAGTTCCGCGTTGGGAATAATCGCCAGCGACGCGCCGAGTCCGGCGATGTTGAAGGTTTTGGACGGCGAAATCAGGGTGACGCTGCGCTGGGCGGCATCTTCGCTCAGGCTGGCAAAGGGAGTATGCCGGACACCAGGCTCGAGCAGCAGATCGCAGTGGATCTCATCGGAACAGACGATCAAATCGTGCTGGCGGGCAAAGGCCAGCTGCGCTTCCAGCTCGTCGCGGCGATAGACGGTGCCGCCGGGATTTTGCGGGTTGCAGAGCATCAACAGCTTCTCTTTGCCGTTAAGCAGGGCGGCGGCCTCGCTGAAGTCGACGACCCAGCGTCCCGACCGGCACCTCAACGGCAGGGTGATCTGCTCGCGCGCCGCCAGCTTCGCCGCGCCGCGAAAAGGGGGATAGATGGGTGAAGGAGAGATTGAGCGCTCGTCGGGCGCGGTAAGCGCGCGCACCGTCAGATTGAGTCCGCTCACCACGCCAGGCAGCACCACAATCCACTCCGGCTCTACTTTCCACTGGTAGCGCTGTTCGAAGCGCGCGATGGCGGCGTCGATCAATCCTGTCGGGCGGTCGCCGTAACCAAAAACGCCATGTTCGGCGCGGGTTTTTATCGCGTCGATAACGCAATCAGGCGAGCGAAAATCGGTGTCCGCGACCCACAGAGGAAGGACGTCGCGGTCACTATATTTGTTCCATTTGAGGCTATCGGTGTGACGACGGTCTATCCGTTGGTCAAAATTGAATGCCATGCGCTGGTTTCCACGTAAACTCATTGGGTAGTCAGACTAACTTATCGCCCTGTGTCGAGCCAGACGTCATGTAAAGGAGAAACAGATGACCACACTGGAAATTTGCTGCTACGGCGTGGATTGCGCCATGACCGCGCAGCAGGCCGGCGCCGACCGCGTTGAGCTGTGCGCCGGACCGCGTGAAGGCGGCCTGACCCCGTCGTCCGGCTCGCTGGAAGCAGCACGCCGTGAAATATCGATTCCGGTTCATCCTATCGTCCGACCACGCGGCGGCGACTTCTGCTACACCGCGCGCGAATTCGAGATTATGAAGTCCGACGTGGCGAAAATTCGCGAAATGGGTTTTCCCGGCCTGGTGATCGGCATGCTGGATGAAGAGGCGCATATCGACCGTTCGCGTATGCGGCAAATTATGGCGCTGTGCGACGGCATGCAGGTGACCTTTCATCGCGCCTTCGATCTTTGCCACAGCCCCAATCGCGCGCTGGATGAGTTAACCGCGCTGGGCGTGGCGCGCATCCTGACGTCCGGCCAGCAACAGAGCGCGGAAAACGGAATTGCATTATTAAGGGAACTTAATGAACAGAGCGAAGGTCCAATCATTATGGCTGGTGCTGGCGTACGCCTGAGCAACCTGCAAAAGTTCCTGGACAGCGGACTTAGCGAGGTTCACAGCTCCGCCAGCCGCCTCGTGACCTCACCGATGCGTTATCGTAAAGCCGGTGTCTCCATGTGTTCCGAAGCCGAAATGGACGAGTTCAGCCGTTACTGCGTGGATAGCGATGTGGTGGAAGCCATGAAAAGCGTGATGCAGCTTAATACCGTCAGGGTAGCCTGAATCACCACAGATTTTGCCGCGCAGCACGCCTTATGACGTGATGTTTGCAAGTACCAAACCCCAGTTATCTTGCTGGGGTTCTTTTTATCTAAAACATAAACTTATGCTGTAAAGGGGGCCTCAAGGGTACCCGAGACATGAGAAAATAACCCCTTAATGCGCGGCAATCAACAACAATATGAGATAAGCAGAGGTTGCTCTTCATGGCTGACATCGAGTTGATTTTGGAAAAAGAGGTGATGGAAAAGCTGAGGGTTTCATCAAGAATGACAATCCGGAATTACACGGTTAGGTGGGGGTTTCTAAAGCCTGTCAGAAGCAGGCCTAAGCTCTACTTACTGGCTGATGTTGATAGATGGATTTTAAATGGAGGCGTAAATCAGAGGTAATCTTCTTCTGTTCACGCCTTGATGCCGTCTGGTTAACTAAGTCTTACATCACGCCGTAAAGACTGATGTATGGCTTTGCTTTCTTCTCGTTGCCTATCGATAAACTCAGCAAGGTCAGAAATATGCACCATCCGAGGGGCTTTCTGGCTTTCAGCTGTACGAAAGGTGGGGATCGGCAATTTATTTTCTGAAGCCTTTCTTTCAGCCGTAGCAGCTTTCATTCCAAAAAACTTTTCGCATACCTGGCTTAATGGAACTGTTGCGGTTTCATATTCGGCCATCAATAAAAACATTGTGTTCATTAATTTCTCCACTCCTGCTGCAACAGGTTAAGCACCCGTGACACGTCACGGTGTGATGTTTAATTTTGTCTCAAGCCAGCCGCTGGTGGCCCAGCACTGTGAATCACCCTGGCAGGGGCACGCGCTGACCGGCAGCCGATCGCCACACTTCCCGCACTTGCGCTTCGCCAGCGCTTCCAGCTGCTGCGCCAGCTCAGCCGCGTCCTTGCGGATAAGCATCGTGATGTACTCGTTCAGCTCATACGGCTCGCGACTGGGCCGGCGTGCGGCGCAGTTCTGCGCCAGCATCTCGACTTCCTGACTATCCAGCTTCAGCTCCAGCTTTTTACCGCCAGCAGCGGCTTGGCGGGCACGCTGCGCGGCTTTGCGTTCGGCGGGGGATTTGGCCATCAGTCGATATCCTGTCCATGGTCTTCCATTGCCTGACGCAGAAGCGGTAATCCCTCCGACCATGGCAACTGAATAGCCGCTTCGATAGCACGATAAAGCCCGATAGCGTCGCATTTCCAACTTTCGGCATCGCTCATCCAGTTGCCTTCCTCATCGAGCTGGCATTCCAGGTCATCTATTTGCCCTTGATAGTCGCCCCGCACCTCTTCCTCAACCTCAGAGCGAACCCTTTCTTTAAGAACCTCCATCACCTCTTCAACTGACAGAGTCCCGAGCAGCTGGTCCGGCTCTGCATTGCTGAATTTCAGGGCTAGAACGTTACTCATTGCTATACCTCTAGCGCCATTTGCAGAGAGATGCGGTCCCGTTGTTCGCAATAGATCAGAGAACCTTGGCTGTTATGCGACTCGATACGCTCCACTAACAAGGCCGCACGGGTTTCTTTGGATGCCGGCGCGTATGCGCCAGACCATGCTTTATCGATACCGATGTTGCGCGCGACGTTTGTACTGTCAGCGCTCGCCAGCGGTAGTTTGGTAAATATCTGCGGGTTGAGCATGCGCAGACCATGCAGCTTAGCGATCGGCTGTCCGTAAGCGTCGGTCACGTGGCGAATAAGGTCTTTCATCCGCGCAACAGCGAGGTTTGGACGCTTCACGTCATACTCGCCACAGCTGCCGATCGCTACCCGCGGATACTCGTTGCAAAGCCGAATGAAACGCTCGTCACTTTCGTTCATGTGCCACACTGGAACGCCGTAGAAATCACCGTGCGGCCACTCATCCAGTAGCGCCTCGTTCTCCGCTTCTCCGCCGTCGATTACATCGGGGATGATCGCAAAATCGAAGCCTGGATGATTTTTCCAGCGCGCCACGAACTCGTAATAATCGGCCCAGTCGATTTTATTGCGGCCAGCTGCTTTCCACGCCGTAAACGCGCCGTTATCCAGCGCGAATGACTGGCAAGCTTCAGATGCCAGCCCAAGCTGCTCGGGATGGGCGAACGAGATAAAGGCGTGCCGGCCGCGCCAGGCTTTCAGCGCGGCAAGGTCAGGTGTAATCGGACCCCCGTGATAGTGTATCATTACTCATCATCCTTGCCGGCGCTGCCGCGCAGCATGTCCATCTCCAGCTGCGAGATGAGGTTGATAACGTGAGATACGCCGGGCTGCTGATGGTTGGTCATGGTCTGGACGTATTTACGCGTCAGCACGACTGCTTCAGCCTGGAGAGCCTTAATCCACTCGTTAGCGGCTGGTGTCACCATCGCGGCATTTAGATTGGCAACGAGGCTCATATGGTCGCCAGTGGCGTTCAGCGCAGCGATGGCGTCCGGCATGATGCTGTTAATGCGCAGGACTTCGCCTGCCATCACACTGGCGCGAGCGTTCGCGACGTCGAGACGTGTGGCGAGCTCGCTTACCATCTTGGCCATGTCCATCAATCCGGTATCAGCTGACACGTTTTTGGCAAACGCATGGCCGGCGGCAACGATCTCTTTATTCGATTTTGCGTTGAGCATGTTGGGCGCCTCAGTGGATGGTAATGTTGCGGTACATTTCTTCAGCCATGCGCTGAACTTTAATCGGGTTTTTAACCAGTTCACCGTCTGGGGCTATCCATCCCTTCAAAATGCTGGAGTAGGGGAAGATGATGATCCCGACCTTGATGTCGTCATTTGGCTGCTGCATATATTCTCCACACGATTTTTGATTACATGAATCCCTTGCCAGTGACGGCAATAAAAAACTGAGGGATTCGCTTAAAGGGCTGGTGGGTTACTGCAATAACCCACAGCCTGATTTCTCCACACCGAAACATCGAAGGGTATTGTGGTGCCGGGTGCCTCCCGGTGCTCTGGCCAAGCTGGCGAACTCCAGAGCGGTGACCTTTAAACTCGGAGCATCGCACGAAAATCACGATGCCAGCTCTCCGCGTGCGCTAGCCGCATTCACCACAACGGAAAGAGCACTTTGGCTGACAGCCAATGATGGTGGCTCCCATGGACAGTTGTTCCAACAATGCTCTTACCTGTTGTGTGCTGACCTCCCAGCCAGCTTGGTTCGGGTAATACGCAATCACGTGGTTTACGAACTGTCAGGCTTTTACGGTGCTGCCCCCGCTTGTTGTGTTCATAGGCCTATGCGATTCCCCGCCGTTCCATGGGTTCCTGTAGGCCATGCTGGCGCTCAGCGCCGAACTGTTCCGCATTACCTGTATCTCCACAACGAGAAGGGCATTCACTCCACGTCTCTAAAGCGCTCGAAAGCACCCGCTTTGCAAACGCCCTTTTCGTTGTGAAAAAGAGGGCAGTTAAATCAGATTGCGAACTGAAGAAACCGCCAAACAACACAGCGTCATCTATCAAAAAACCGGCTTTTCTGCCGGGCTATCGACACAGCACTCCAACAGCACGATCCCCATATCCCCATCGCAAACCAACTCAGCATCCGGAAACAGGCGCAGAAAAGTGATCAAGTCCCAAAGCTTGGTGTTGCTCATGTTCTTGACCATTCTCATCTCGAAATCCATAAGTAACCGCTGATGCGAGAAACAATAAATCCAATATGCATATAACGCAAGCGTTAAAATGCGTTATTTGCAAAATAGGAATGCAAAAGACGCAAAAAAGCCCGGCAGGACCGGGCTTGATAAGCTTAAAAAGGAGGGGTTAGCCGTGTCGTTTGAAGGATTGCGACTGGCTGATCATGACCTTGCCAAAAATATAAAAACGGTGCTCATTCGACTCATCAATGAACCAGTCACGATATCGGGTATTGTCAGAAATGACGACGATTTTATCGGGAACCATCTGTAGGCGCTTTATGTGAATTTTCCCATCGAAACCAAACACATAAATACCATCGCCATCAAACTGATTTATTGAAACATCCACAAAAACCAGATCTCCTGGCTCGATAGTGCCCGACATACTGTCACCGCGGACATTAACCATCTTGACCGTAGTCGCAGGCTTACCGCCGAAGAAGTTCTTGGCGTGCTCAGTGTTGTACTCAATAGAGCGAATGACATCGATAATGTCACTACCAACAAAGGCTCCTGGGCCAGCACTTACATTTACATCAAGCAAATCCACACGATACACATCCCCCCCTTGTATAACCTTAACCATATCCTTACTGTTATTATATACAGTATTATTTGGATCGGAGGGAATAAATAATTCACCGAGGCTCACATTTAGCGCATTGGCTATTTTATTAAGCGATTGCTCGGTAAAGGATTTTTGCTTTCCTGTCTCAAGGCGTGAAATGTTTGCCTGGTCGACGCCTACGGCATCAGCCAGATCGTTCATTGTCAGCCCGCGCGCAAGCCGCAGTTCTCTGATTCGATTTCCTATGTTCATGTGCCTATTTAATGGCTGGTTTGCATGAAACGCAAATTAACTTGCGCAATCCGCTAGCATGAAATAATATGCGAATTACGCAACTAAGGGGGGTTAAAAATGTCTTCACCGTTACGAAACTTGCGTAAGTCGCAAGGAAGAACACTAAGTGAAGTAGCCGGCGCCATCCATCTGGATGTAGGCAACCTGAGCCGCATTGAACGCGGGCTGCAGGTGGCATCACTGGATGTAGCAGAGCGCCTGGCTTTGTTTTTTAAAGGCGAGATCAGCGAGCTGGAAATTCTTTATCCCCAGCGCTACCTGACCAGCACCGAGACTTTAACAGCTACGCCATCCGTAGCGAAACCACAGTAGAGAGGGCTTAGCCGTGGGTAAACCTGACTGGCAAATAGAAAAGCAACCAGCCTGGCTTGTCGCCGCAATCCGTAAAACCATTACCAGCATGCCTGGCGGTTATGCGGAAGCAGCTGAATGGCTTGGCATCACCGAGAACGCGCTGTTTAACAGGCTGCGCCTTGAGGGTGATCAGATATTCCCGATGGGCTGGGCAATGGTGCTTCAACAGGCCAGTGGTACCAAATACATCGCCGATGCCGTGTCGCGACAGTCTAACAGCGTTAACGTCCCCATGGTGGAAATCGAGGATGTTGAAAACGCCGACATCAACGAGCGCCTGATGGAGTCGGTTGAGTGGATCGGCAAACATTCTTCCTATCTGCGTAAAGCCACAGAGGATGGCGTGATTGATGCGGCAGAAAGGGAGCAGATTGAGGAGAACAGCTATCAGGTAATGGCTAAGTGGCAGGAACATCTGACGCTGCTGTATCGCGTTTTTTGCCCGCCAGATAAGGCGAACGCCCCAGGTTGCAGCCCGGAGCGTTCAGTTGCGACCAAATCACTTGGTGTGGAGAAATAATCGCATGGTCAATTTAAACAGATTCCATCCTGTTCCGCAATTTAGGTGCCTGCCGTCGGCTGGTGGCCGTTTCAATCAGGAGCCGCTGCGGTATGTGCTTAATGTACCCGGATGCAGCGAAGAGGTGAACCACAGCTTTGTAGAGTGGGCTGTGGGTGAGTCACACCGTCAACTGGGATTAATCAAATGCGCGAGCTCAACCGAAGGTTTAAAGACAAGCGCGGCGTTATCGTCCGTGTCGTTCGCTGGGAACCTGAAACAAACCGCGTTATCTACCTGCGCCACAACTATGAACATGGTGAGTGCTTCAGTCCACTTGACCAGTTTCAGCGCAATTTCAGAGAAGTAGGTGCCGATCATGAGTCTACTTCTGAAAGTAAAGCCGCTAGTCATCAGCCCAGTACTGGCGTGCCGGATCGGCCTGAATGAAGCAATCGTGCTTCAGCAAATTTGTTACTGGCTGGAAGATACCAATTCTGGCGTCGAATATGGCGGCAAACGCTGGGTTTATAACAGCATTAATGCTTGGAATGAGCAGTTCCCATGGTGGACCGGGAAGACGATACAAAGAACAGTTTCTTCATTAAAAAAGATGGGCCTGATTCATGTTGAGCAGCTCAAAAAAAGACAGCATGACCAGACTAATTATTACGCAATTAACTACGCAAACCCTTTGCTGACCGATAAGGACAATTTGTCCTTATCGAGTGAGACAAATTGTCCTAATCGAAAAGGTCAATCTGTCCCTATGGATAAGGTCAAATTGTCCCCATCCATCGGGTCAACTTGTCCCACTCTTACAGAGAATACAACAGAGAATACTACAGAGATTACAACAGAGGATTCTTGTCAGGTTGCTGCGCAACCCGACCGGGATGTTGTACTGACAGATCACGCTAAAAAGGTTCTGGCTCACTTAAACCTGACTACCGGCGCAAAATTTCAGGTTTGCAAATCATCCCTGGAGAATATCCGGGCGCGCCTGGCAGAGGGCTGTGAGCTCAGCGAACTGTTGCTGGTGATCGATTATAAAAATGCCCACTGGCAGAACACGGAGCAGGCTCAGTACCTGCGCCCGGCAACTCTGTTTATTCCCAAGAACTTCCCTGGCTATCTCCAGTCCGCGACCAAGTGGGACAAATCAGGGCGTCCACCGTGCGTGAACGGCAAATGGCAGCGGGATGTGATGCAAATGCCCAGCGCTAATTACGAAATTCCCGATGGCTTCCGTAGCGCTTAACAGGAGACGCAACGATGAATACTGAGCAAATGATTCTGGCGTACCTGGTAGAGCATCCGGGCCTGACGGCTTCCGAACTGGCGAAGGGGATGAATGCGAACGTGAGAACGGTACGCGAAGCAGGAAAAACGCTGGTGGCAATGGGCGAAGTCTACCTGGACGTGAAATTCCGTTACTACCGGGTTGAAGAGGCAACAGCTGTAGACGCCGAATACGCGCGCCTGAGCAAGCTGGCTATGTCTCTTCAGGCTCGCAACTGCTGGAGCCGCGCGGCAACGGTCTGGCTGAGCGCGATGGACGCAACGGCTAAACCTCGCTTCCGTGATCAGGCTGTAGCGCGCCGCCGGATGTGCATGCAGAGGGCAAAAGCCTTGAGGCCGAAGCCGAGCGCCGACGCATGGGGTGGCATCTGATGAAAGCCCGTGTACTGCGCCATTACGAGCGCAACGTGATTTTTTACCGAAGCATTCGCACTGCGGCCCTGATGATCGCCGCGCTGATCGTTACCCTGGCTTGGGAGCTGGAAACCAAATGACAAACTTAGCAAGAATCTACGACAACAAAGCGAAGACAGAAACCAACATCACCACCCGCAAAACTTACCTGCTGGGCGTCGATGAGCTGTATGTCGAAAGTGGTTACAACATTCGAGAAATTGACCAGACCCACGTCGAAGAATTCCGCGATGCCTTCATTGCCGGCGAGCATGTGCCTCCGCTCGCTGTTCAGGTCACTGAGCAGGGCATCAAGATTATCGACGGTCATCACCGTTACCACGGCGCTCTGCTGGCGAAAGAAGCGGGGTATGACATTCGCCTGGAGTGCAAAGATTTCGTAGGGTCTGAAGCCGATCGCATCGCCTTCATGGTCACGAGCAGCCAAGGCCGCGCGCTGGAACCGCTGGAGCGCGCAGCAGCATACCAGCGCATGAGTAATCAGGGCATGGAACCGGCAGAGATAGCGAAGAAGGTGAAGCGCTCTATCGCTGATGTGGAGCATCACCTGCAACTTCTGACATCTGGTGACGAGCTGATCGCCATGGTGAAAAACAAAGAGGTCGCGGCGACTACTGCAGTGGCGCTGGTGCGTGAGCATGGGGTGAAGGCTGGGAGTGTAGCCAGAACGCAGCTGGATAAGGCTAAGGCGACCGGTAAGAAGAAGCTGACCAAAGCCGATGCAATGCCTCAGTTCAGCGCTGCCCGCGCCCGTCGCCTGGTGGAACTGCTGTGTGACGCTCAGAAAGGCGAAGCCGAAGAGGGGAAAGGCGCGCTGCTTATCGACCTGAGCCATATTGAAGAAGTTATGGCCATCATTACCGAATACCGCTCAGGAATTCCCGCCGGCGCGGCGCAGCCTGCCGTAAACGCAGATAACCAGTATGACGAAAGCATGCCGCTGACCCGAGCTGGCATCCTTGAGCAAAGTGGCATTGAAGTGTGGGCCTGCGTCGCTGCGATGTTTGGCGACAAAGACATTTACCCGTTTCAGGAGTCCCGATATGCGCACACCTGGGCGGCGGATTCCTTCGATAATCCATCGGTAGTGGTAGTGCCGGCGGAGACGCTTGCCAAAGCACAGCGCCTGAAGCAGAAAAAGCTGGATAACGCGGAGCTGAAGGCGTGGGTGTGCGCTCAATATCCCGATCTGGACGATACGCAGGTAATGGAAAAGTTTAACCGCTTCAGTTCAGTCGAGATTGAAACCCGCATTGAAACGGCAATGACAATGGCAGAGTTTATCGCGCTGGTAGAGCGGACGGACAGATCAAACTGGGACAACATCCGCATGCTGCGCGCCGCCGTCGCCGAACTGGTAGGGCAGATGAGAATTCCAGATATAGGAGAAATTGGATAAAGTGGATTCTACTTTTTTCAGCCAATGCATGATAACCGGTGGTGTTTCAGTATGGATGTGAAACTGAACAATACCTAATTTTTACGTGAAAAGAATTCAAGTTTAAACGCATCCTCAAGAGAGGAAAAGCGGTTGAATTTAAATAATATTCAGCTCAATTAAAATTAATGCTGTCGCCTGAGGTCTTTTGCAGACCTCAGGTTGCAATGCAATAAATTATGCTTAGGTGTAAGTGATAAATTAAATTTTCTTACTCCCAGCGGGTGAATGCCGTACTGCCTTTAGGATTCTTTGACCTTTCTTTAATGAAATGGAATGGTCATACCGTAAAAATGGGAGATAATCTTCATCATTTATAAAGTGTTTTGATTCATCTTGGCAAAGGGGGCAATATTCTAGACGAGTACATCGCCTGGACGCTACAGAAAATGCCTGGTTAGGCGTATAAAAACTGCCGATAAAAATGCGACATTCTGGGCTGGGTAAACTCGTGCAATCTTCACAATGCAACTTTAAGGTGCTGCCCTTTTCTTTACCAACATAATATTTCAATGGTTTTAACATGTTGTTGCCTGTTTGCTGTGTGAGTCATCAACAGACCCAAGTTTGAAGCGGCGCATTAAACTTAGAGTAATTGCAGTTGCTCGCGCTCTGTTTAATTTTTTAGAGATATCATATTTTTCTGTATTCAATGATGCTTAAGTCAGAGCATCTGACTTCTGCCTCATATTCACTTTGATCTCGGGTGCGTGTAATAGTAAAAGGTACGATAACCCGCGTGCCCTGTCTGCCAATGGTTTCGTTATGAAAAAGGATAGAGTCAATATTAATGACTTTTTTTCCAAACAAGCTGGATTGATGTCTGGCAAGAAGGTCTTTTTCTACTTTAGAAACTGCAACACTTGTGTTTATATGTGCGCAAATGCTTCTCTCTTCTGTTCTGCTTTTATTCTTTGAATGCGCGTTAACTCCACCTAAAAGAAGAAAAACACCTAAGACTGCTAATGCACCAACCTTCAAGTCCTGATTCATATTAAAGTTCCCTCTGTTAATATGCGTGCATTTTCCAGTATGCATCATGGTTATACAAATGTTTTTTTTATAAAATATATGAGTCATGCTAAAGTGAAAGGTGAGGTTGTTTCATGGAAAGCCTATGTCATAGATGCTTTTAATCCCATCTTTTGCTTGATATGAAATAAACTAACAGCTTATAACTTGAAAAAACTGAACGTTAGTTGGCTTTTTTTTCAAGTAAACTGGGCTTTTGCATTAATTTTACGCTGATAAAATTTTTAAAACTCAAATGTGCTTGTTTTAAGTTTTTTTATAAACGGTACTAGTTGAAAGAAAATTCACACATTGGGTGACATTATGATTCAAAAAATTTAGCACTTTTTGATAAGTGACGGAACTAGTCAATTCTCGTTTTGAAGCTTGTAGGTTATGTCTAAGCACTAGCACTCTCTCTTTTTTTTGCTTCACAGAACAAAAACTATCATGCACTCCATAAACGCCAAGTGCGTATAAGTCCAAGATCCAATCTACTTATGGGATGGATATGGGGTTCACTTCAGGAATGGAATCATCACGTTTTAGTTAATGGTTGACAATGGTTCGAACCCAGCTGTTCAGAATATCTGAACGGAATGAATGCACTTAAATCGTGAATTTTTTTCTCGAACCACTATGATGGTTCTGTCGGTCAGCGTTTGCAGACGCTACCGGCAAAGGTTGGTCCCGTTCATTTGCAGATGAGGGGGCGGGGCCGGATAAAACAAAGGGTGTGGAGAGAACGAATGAATCAACTTTTAGTGATTGATCAGGTTTTCGTACGTCGGGACCAGGACGGGCGTTACTGCCTGAACGATCTGCATAAAGCAGCTGGCGCAGCAAGACGCAATGACCCGCATGATTGGCTTCGACTTAAGCAGACAGCGGAGCTTGTAGAGGAATTGAGCGATACGGGGATTCCCGTAACGACCATTCGCGGCGGAAAAGTTCAGGGTACTTATGTGTGCAAAGAACTCGTCTATGCGTATGCCATGTGGATTAGCCCTTCATTTCATCTCAAGGTCATTCGGACCTTTGATTCCGTAACTAGTCAGGTACAAAACAATGCTCCGTCTTTCTCCGACCGCATACAGGACGGGGTGATCCTGCTGGAGTCGGCAGCCAAAACACTAAATCTCTCCAATTCGTCGAAGCTGGGCGCTTACCAGAAACTTCAGCAGGTAGCGGGGCTACCAGACCTGATGCCTCACTATGCGATTGACGCACCTGCCGATGCCGTAGATGGCTCGAGCCGCCCGACACAGTCACTCAGCCAGTTACTCAAAACACACAATATCCGCATCACTGCGAGCCAGGCGTATCAGCACATGGCTAAGCTGGGCATCACTGAGCAGAAGACACGTCCGAGCCGATCCAGCACAAATGGCGTTAAACGGTTCTGGTCGCTTACTGCTAAGGGATGCATGTATGGGAAGAACATCACCAGCCCGATGAATCCCCGCGAGACGCAGCCGCATTTCTTCGAGTCACGATTCCCTGAGCTGCTTCGTCTGCTCGAAGCGACGCGCTGAGGTACTGATGAGAGCACTACTTACACCGGATGTGGCGCCGCGCACGGGGATAGTCCTGTTTAAGCCTGGCTCAGAACTGATGAGCCTGTTTCGTGGTCGCGTACTCATCAGCACGCCGACTGGTGATATGGCTGACCTGCCGTCAGGGAAAATCAACGATGGCAATCAGCCCTTGCTGGATGATCCGCTACTGAATTCCTTCTTCCGCCATGAGCGCGTTATTGCCGCCGCTGGTGGCTTTTCCGATCTTACTGTCTGGGTAGCCATGATTAACGCATGCCAGTGCGATGACGGCGACGGCTTCCACTTCCACGAAATGACAACGCTTGAAACAGAAGACGGCGTGCTGTCGCTCTGTTATCACCATGACAACAAGCTGCGCAATAACGGCGTATCAGGCGAAATGGAGGAGGTTGCTGCAGCGAACGTCGCCGCGTGGATCATTCACAGCGCCTGTCTCGATATGGGCCTACATGCTAACCACACTCTAACCTTGCCCGAACTGTGCTGGTGGGCATCCATCAAAGACGTAATCGACCTGGTACCCGAAGCGCCGGCGCGCCGCGTTCTGAAGATGAAGGCGGAGCAGGTGGCAACCGGTACGCTTAAGGAGTCACTGATTACCCCAGAGCGCCCAGGCCGGGAGGTTTTGCAAGAGGCCGGGGAAGTCGTGAAGAAGGTTATCACTCTGGTGGCAGACCCGGAGTCTCCGGAATCGTTTATGCTTCGTCCAAAGCGTAAGCGCTGGGAAAGCGAGAAGTATACGCGCTGGGTAAAGGCGCAAAAGTGCGTCTGCTGCGGTAAGCAGGCAGACGATCCGCACCACATCATCGGGCACGGTCAGGGAGGAATTGGGACGAAGGCACATGACCTATTTGTGATACCGCTTTGCAGAGCGCATCACGATGAGCTGCATCGGGACATGAGGGAGTTTGAAAGCAAATATGGCAGCCAGATTGAGCTGCTGTTCAGGTTCCTCGATCACGCGATTGCAGTCGGCGTTATCGGGGCAGATAAAAAATAAAGGGTGTGGAGAAGGATTAGCATGAAAATTGAATCGGCGTTAAAGCATTTCAGCCCAAAGACTATGAACATCAGCGATACCTCGCGCGCTACGGCATCTGAAGCGCTGACGGGTACTGACGTGATGGGCGCCTTCGGCATGTGTCAGTCAAAATCTCCGTTAGGGGTGGCGGCCGTCCTGGCTAAAGCAGGGCTGGGCGAAGAGGACAAAACGCGCGCAGTTAATTATTTACTGGCTTATGCGCGTAGCTCGGTTCCCCGCCTGATAATCAAAGGTGCAGGCGCTAAGTTGCTTCCTTGCCTGACCGTGATGTGCAAGCTCGCCTTTGAAGAATATACCCGCTCCGCTGCTTCTCAGCACACCTGTTCTGATTGTGATGGCCGAGGCATTACCAATGGTCTGGCTAATGTGATGGTTCATCCTGGCTGCGGCGAAAATACCCCGCCTAAATACCGACTCGAGACAACAGAGCATCAGTGCGTGACATGTCACGGGAAAGGATTCATCAGCGCGCGCTGTCGTTGCAACGGAACTGGCCGCGTCCGTGACCTTGAGCAGTCAAAGCTCAGCGGATGCCCGGTAGAGAAAGAGTGCGATCGTTGCAGCGGTAAGGGGTTCAGGCGCAAACCATCGAGCAAGGCTTATAAAGTCGTCAGTTTGATCGTGCCGGACCTACACATCAGGACATGGGAACGCAATTGGAAACCGTTTTTCGATGTGCTGGTGTCAAAGCTGGAGATTGAAGAGAGCCATGCAGACGCAGCCTTCAATTCAGTGACTCGATACTGATTATTCATGTGAGTGAATAAAAGTATTGATTTTGTCGCAAAATGGATTAATATCTTTCCCATAGTGGGCTTTCTGTACACGACGCTCACTACCATCATCAGTAAGCCCCGCCGCCCGGTGGGGTTTTTATTTCCACACAATACCAAAGGCGCTGAGCGCAGGCGGTTTATCCGCGCTGTCCGGGACTGCAAACCTGTAGCGCCTTTCATATTGTGATAAATACAGCAAGATTTACCCTGTTGCCGACGGGCAAGGCTGTTACCGCGTTTTGCGTCAGGGTATTCAAATATTAGGGCTCGCTTCGGCGGGCCTTTTTCGTTTTTGCGCCCGGCCAATCAACTCAAGCTGAACCTTAACCGATGTGGCTGAGGCGCATTTCTCTTTGACTACAGACAGCACCGCCCGTAACCACGGAGGTGAAGATGAGTATCAACCAAATGAGCAAACTAGCATCAGGAGCGGCATACGGTGCGGCAGGTTCGGCTGTAGCCAATGGCGTGCTTACGCGACTCAGCCCGGATGAATGGAGTGCGGTAGGCGTTATAGCCGGTATCGTTCTGGCTCTGATGACGTTTGCTATCAACGCGTATTTTAAGCGAAAAGTTTCTCTCGCTCAGATAAGGGCGCTGGAGCAGCGCGGCTACATCCCGTCCGATAAGCTGGGAGAAGAATAAATATGGCAATGTCAGCCAGCATGCGTAACAAGCTCATTGCCGCAGCAGGCGGCGGCTCCATGCTTATTGCCTCGCTTTTTATTGGTGGCAAGGATGGTGTAGAAGGGCGCGTTCACGACCCCTACAAAGATGTGGCTGGTGTCTGGACTGTCTGTGATGGACATACGGGAAACGACATCATCAAAGGCAAGAAGTATACCGACCGCGAATGCGACCGCCTGCTTTGGAGCGACCTGCAGCCAGTAAAGAAAGCGGTCGATAGCCTGGTTAAGGTGCCGCTGAATGAATACCAGCGCGCTGCGCTTTACAGTTTCACCTACAACGTAGGTTCCGGAGCGTTTTCTAAATCGACACTGCTGAAGAAACTTAACGCAGGCGATCAGGACGGTGCATGCGAAGAGCTTCGCCGCTGGGTGTATGCGGGTGGTATGAAATTTCGTGGCCTGATGAACCGCCGCGATATGGAGCGTTCAATGTGCCTGGCGGATGGTCCCAATGACATTTAGCTGGCGAGCGCTGATTATTGGCCTGCTGCTGGTGGTATTGGTAGTTGTATGCCGGGTTGCTAATTTCTACCACGGTAAATACGTCACTGCTGACAGCCTGGCTACAGAACGGCAACAGACGATTGATGATATGCAGGTACGCCAGCGTGATGTTGCCGCGCTTGATGCCAAATACACAAAGGAATTAGCCGATGCTCAGGCAACTATCGATCAGCTGCATGACGACGTTGCTACTGGCAAGCGTCGGCTGCAGCTCAACGCCACCTGCAAGAAGCAATCCGCCTCCGGATCCGCCGGCATGGATGATGCGGCCCGGCCCGGACTTAATGACTCCGCTGAACGGGATTATTTCACCCTCAGAAGTCGAATCGAACTCGCAGGAAAGCAAATAGCCGGGTTGCAGCAGTACATCAACGAGCAATGCCTGAAGTGATCATTACAGGGCGCATTTAAGTAGTGCGCCCGATGATGATAATCAAAGTGCGTAGGAAGCCAGTTGAAGCATAAAACTAAGGGTTAGCAGCCCCACACCGACCCTTTGCAAAAAAAGCATTCGTTTGTTTTTTCTCTCAACGAGCCTGTCGTGCTCCATGATTTCATCGCTACCGAACATGGAAGATTCGTATGGCGCCAGCGAATGGCTGTTAAAAAACATCAGCAACGTTCCGAAAAGTCCAATTACAGTTGCTGCAAGCTGAAGTTGTGTTGGTGACATTTGAAAATCCTAGTAATCAGGGAACCTTCAATATAACGCCATCAGCATTGATCCTGCTGACCTAACAGACTTGGAATTCTCCGACAAAGGATAATGGTTAGCCACGCTGTGAAGCGTTGCGGCACTTGTTACTGATTTCATCCCTTTCACTTCGTCTGATACTTTGTGAACTCATCAAACGAAAGGGGTTAAAGATGGAATGGATAAACATTGCTGATGGCAAGCCGAAGGCTTTCGAAATGGTAATACTTGATACCGATAAGGGTATAGCAATTGGGTGTATTGACCCGTTCGGGCAGTTCAAGCACGCGGTCTTCGGTTTTGTAGGTACCGTACATCATTCACATTATGAAGTTATCCGATGGATGCCTTTGCCTAAAAAAGAATGATATTAGCCGCCTCCGGGCGGTTTTTTATTGGAGTGAATATGTCCGATCCTCGCATCTATAACAGCCGCTGGGACAAAGCTAGACTGTCATTCCTCAAGTCTCATCCTCTCTGTGCAATGTGCCACCGACAGGGCAGAGCAGTTGCAGCAGCTGTAGTTGACCACATCAAGCCGCATAGGCTGAAAGAAGCAATCAGCGGTGGCAAGCAGAATGAGATAGCAAAGGCTCAGAAACTCTTCTGGGACAAAGCCAACTGGCAACCGCTGTGTAAGCAGCATCATGACTCGACAAAGCAGCGGGAAGAGAAGCGCGGTCACGTCATTGGATGCGATGAGAACGGCATGCCGCTCGACCCATCAAGCCATTGGCGCAAATGAGAAAAACTATCATCATCAGGCATCAATATACCTCATCATCAAATGATAATCATTATCAATTACGGCAGGGGAGGGCGGGTTGAAAGTTCAGGGGCCAGCGCCTTCCTGACCGCCCGCCCCCCTTTTTATGCACAACCGCGAAATGAAAAGTTTTTTTCTGGGAGGTTTTTATGGCCGGTAGACGACCAAAACCGACCCACCTTAAGGTCGTTACCGGCAATCCGGGCAAGCGAAAACTCAACGACAAAGAACCTTCACCCGCAAGAGAAATCCCGAGCCCGCCGGCACATCTCACCGACTGGGGGAAGGTGGCGTGGGGAAAACTGACCGTTCTGCTCGATGGAATGGGCGTACTAACTGTCGCCGATGTTCTCGCGCTGGAAAGGCTCTGTGATATCTACGCTGACATTCTTCAGCTGCGGATCACTATTGCTGATGAGGGCAGAACCTACACGGTCCAGACCGAAGGTGGATTTCTGATAAAGGCCAATCCGGCTGTTTCAATGCTGGCTGATGCAGACCGGCGATTCAAAAGCTACCTGGTAGAGTTCGGCCTGACTCCGGCTGCCCGGTCAAAGGTGAACGTGAATGGTGGAGAAAAAGAAGAAGACCCGCTCAACCAGTTCTTCGGTTGACCCGGCTACGCAGTATGCAATGGACGTAACCAGCGGCGCGGTTATTGCCGGGCCAGACATCCGCGCGGCATGCGCCCGCCACCTCCGTGATCTGGAAGAGGGGCCAAAGCGTGGACTGTTCTGGGATGTTGAAGCTGTTACGCGCGTCGTTAATTTCTTCGCTCAGGTTCTGAAGCTCAACGGCGGTGAGCATGAGGGAAAGCCTTTCATCCTGCTGCCGTGGCAGTGCTTTATTGTTGGCTCGCTGTTCGGATGGAAGTCGGAAGACGGAACGCGCCGCTTCCGCATGAGCTATATCGAGTCCGGTAAGGGCTCGGGTAAATCGCCACTGGCCGGCGGAGTTGGTCTCTATCTGCTGATGGCTGACAAAGAGCCGCGCGCCGAAGTTTACGCGGCGGCCACAAAAAAAGACCAGGCCATGATCCTGTTCCGCGACGCGGTGACGATGGTCGATCAGTCGCCCGCGCTGGCGCAGCGCATCACTAAATCCGGTACCGGCCTGAACGTATGGAACCTTGCATTTCTACAAACAGGCTCTTTTTTCAAGCCGATCAGCTCCGATGATGGTCAGTCAGGACCGCGCCCGCACGGCGCACTGATTGACGAAGTTCACGAGCACAAAACAAATGCCGTTGTTGAGATGATGCGTGCCGGTACAAAAGGTCGCCGTCAGGCGCTGATGTTCCTGATCACCAACAGCGGACACGATAAAACCAGCGTCTGTTATGAGTACCATGAATACGGTCGCAAGGTTGCCGCCGGTGATCTGGAGGATGACAGCTTTTTCAGCTTCATCTGTTCGCTGGATGAGGGCGACGACCCGTTTAAGGATGAATCCTGCTGGGGTAAAGCTAACCCGTCGCTGGGCCAGACCTTCACGGATAAGTATCTGCGGGAGCAGGTGACGCAGGCACGCGGCATGCCGTCAAAAGAGAGCATCGTCCGCCGCCTGAACTTCTGCCAGTGGGTGGAAGCGTCCGATCCATGGATTGACAGCGACACCTGGATGAACTGCGAACAGGACTTTAACCCGGAGGATTTGGCGGGTGAGGAGTGCTACGGCGGGCTGGACCTGTCAGGCTCCCGCGACCTGACGGCCTTGGCGCTTTACTTTCCGAAATCTAAAAAGCTTTTAGTTGAATTCTGGACGCCTAAAGACTCTCTACTTGAACGCGCCAAAACTGACCACGTTCCCTATGATGCCTGGCTGCGTAACGGCTTTATTCACGCGCCGCCGGGCAAGGCGGTCAACTACGGTTTTGTCGCGGTTCGCATCGGTGAGCTTGCGGCCAGATACGATATTAAATGCATCGCGTTTGACCAGTACCGCATTAAGTATCTGGAGCCCGAGCTGGAAAGCGAGTCTGTGAGCGTTGACCTTGTTCCGCACGGTCAGGGCTTTTACAAGGCTCAGGAGTCCGGGCTGTGGATGCCGCGCTCTATCGAACTGTTTGAGGAGCATCTTAATAACCGGGTGCTGGTTATCCGGCCTAATCCCTGCCTGCGCTGGAATGCCGCCTCTGCGGTACTTGAGGCAGACCAGAAGGACAACCGCATATTTGCCAAAAAGAAAAGTACCGGCCGCATCGATGGTGTGGTGGCTTCCGCTATGGCGATTGGTGCAGCAGAGGATGCAGTGCTGGTGGACAGCGGCGATCCTGATGACTTTTTTGATGACCCGATCATGGTAGGTATCTGATGAAGGAAAAAAAACAGCCGGGTCGCATCAAGAGCGCGATCGTTAACTGGCTCGGTGAATCGATCGGACTTAATGACGCCGCTTTCTGGCAGGAGTGGTACGGCGCAAGCAGCAGCGGCAAGGTCGTAACGGCAGAGAAAGCGCTGGCGCTGGCATCTGTCTGGGCCTGTGTGCGCCTGCTTAGCGAGTCGGTTTCAACCCTCCCTATGAAGGTTTACGAACGGTCCGCTGACGGTTCACGCAAGCTGGCGCTCAACCATCCGGCCTATCAGTTGCTGTGCCGCCGTCCGAACAGCGAAATGACGCCATCGCGCTTTATGCTGATGGTGGTCGCCAGCATCTGCCTGCGCGGCAATGCATATGTTGAGAAAAAGATGATCGGCACCAAGCTGGTCTCTCTGGTGCCGCTGCTCCCTCAGTGTATGAAGGTGGAAAGGCTGGACAGTGGCGAGCTGCAGTACACCTACACCGAGAAGGGCGTGCCGCGCATCATCCCGGTTAAAAATATGATGCACATCCGGGGCTTTGGTCTGGATGGCGTCTGCGGAATGATGCCGATGCGCACCGGGCGTGACGTGTTCGGCGCGGCAATGGCGGTTGAAGAATCTGCCGCCAAAATATTCGAAAATGGCATTCAGACTTCCGGCTTCTTCCTGTCGAAGAATCTGCTCACAAAAGAGCAGCGACAGAAAAACCGCGAAAACCTTAACCGGTTCGTTGGTTCAAAAAATGCCGGCAAGGTGATGGTGCTCGAAGGTGACATGTCCTATCAGGGCATCACCCTTAACCCTGAAGATGCCCAGATGCTGGAGTCGCGATCATTCAGTATCGAGGAAATCTGCCGCTGGTTCCGCGTGCCGCCATTTATGGTGGGGCATGTAAACAAGCAGAGCAGCTGGGCATCAAGCGTTGAAGGTATGAACCTGCTGTTCCTGACCAATACGCTGCGCCCGATGCTGGTGAACATCGAGCAGGAGATCTCACGCTGCCTGCTTAACGGGGATGAAGACCTGTTTGCTGAGTTCTCTGTTGAAGGCCTGCTGCGTGCTGACAGTGCCGGGCGTGCGGCCTATTACACCACGGCGCTGCAGAACGGCTGGATGTCCCGCAATGACGTACGCCGCCTGGAGAACCTGCCGCCGATTGAGGGCGGTGATATCTATACCGTACAGCTCAACCTTACACCGCTTGAGGATTTGCGCAAAAACAGCCAGGCCGTAAACGCTAAGCTGCTGCGCGAAGTTCACGACGCGGTTTTCCCGGACATTCCCATCGAACAATCACCGCTTAAACAGGCGGCTTAGGAGCAACCCCAATGACAGTAAAAAGTCTTCCGGCAGCGCCGGAGGGGCGGCCTTTTGCGCGCGAAAATCGCGACTTGCCGTCCTCTGCAATGGAGCGCTGGAACGGCGGTATAAAAGCCGCAAAGAGTGATGAAAACAGCATTTCCGTGTTCGACGTAATTGGCGCTGACTGGTACGGCGACGGCGTTACCGCCAGCCGCATCGCGGCGGCGCTCCGCTCAATCGGCGGTGCTGACGTGACGGTGAATATCAATTCGCCCGGCGGCGACATGTTTGAAGGCCTGGCGATTTACAACCTGCTGCGTGAATACGAAGGGAAAGTCACCGTTAAAGTGCTGGGCCTCGCTGCTTCTGCTGCCTCGATTATCGCGATGGCTGGTGATGAGGTCCAGATTGGTCGGGGTGCTTTCCTGATGATCCATAACTGCTGGGTGTATGCGATGGGCAACCGTCACGACCTGCAGCAGATTGCGGCCGACATGGTGCCTTTTGATAAGGCCATGAACGATATCTATGGCGCGCGTACCGGTCTGGATGCCACCACCATCGACGCGATGATGAATGCTGAAACCTATATCGGCGGCAGCGATGCGGTTGAAAAAGGTTTTGCGGATCGCCTGCTGGCGGCAGATGAGATTTCTGACGGCGACGACAGTCCGGCGGCTGCGCTGCGCAAGCTGGACGCCATGCTGGCAAAAACCGATGCGCCACGCTCCGAGCGGCGAAAGCTTCTTAAAGCATTAACCGGCGGCAAGCCAGGCGCTGCTGCCAACCCTGAAGGTATGCCGGGCGCTACCGACGAAATCAACCCCGAAAATATTGCACAACTTAAAAACGCGCTGGCCGCGTTCGGCAAATAAGGACTAAAAATGTCTGAAGTAAATGAAGTACTGAAGCAGGTTACTGCCAGCATCAATGAAGCCAGCGGTAAGTTTAACGCCAAGGCTGAAGAAGCGTTGTCTGAGGCGAAAAAATCAGGCACGTTGTCTGCAGAAACTAAAGCGGCTGTCGATAAGATGGCAAGTGAGCTTAACGCCATGCGCGAAGCTGAAAAGACGCTGAAAGCGGCGCTGGGCGATTTGGAGCAGCATGTTGCGCAGATGCCGCTTGCAAATGCAAAAAGCGTTATCGAAACCGTGGGTGGCCAGGTTGTCTCTTCCGAAGCTCTCAAAGCTTTTTCAGCGAGCATTGAAGGCAATAAGCGCCTGAGCATTCCGGTTAAGGCTGCACTACTGTCCGTCAACGTGCCGGGCCAGATTGTGGCGCCTGACCGTCTGCCAGGCATCGACCAGCAGCCAAAACAGCGTCTTTTTATCCGCGACCTGATCGCCCCGGGACGTACTGAGTCCAACACCATCTACTGGGTGCAGCAGACCGGTTTCACCAACAAGGCTGCGACCGTCGCAGAGAACACCACCAAACCGTACAGCGACATCACCTTCGCGGAAAAAATCACGCCGGTACGCACCATCGCGCATCTGTTCAAGGCTGCCAAGCAGATTTTGGACGACATGCCGCAGCTGCAATCGACGATTGACGCTGAACTGCGCTACGGCCTGAAGTACGTTGAAGAGCAGGAAATTCTGTTCGGTGACGGCACCGGTACACACCTGAACGGCATCGTGCCTCAGGCGTCGGAATACGCTGCAGCCTTCAGTGTGGCGAACCAGAGCGGCATTGATGACCTGCGTCTGGCAATGCTGCAGGCGCAGTTGGCGCGTTTCCCGGCGTCAGGCCATGTTCTGCACTTCATTGACTGGGCGAAGATCGAGCTGACCAAGGATTCGCTGGGCCGTTATATTCTGGCGAACCCGGCAGCGCTGACAGGTCCTACTCTGTGGGGGCTGCCGGTTGTCGCGACCGAAGCGGCTGCTTTCCAAGGTAAATTCCTGACAGGAGCATTCAATGCTGGTGCGCAGATTTTTGACCGCGAAGATGCCAACGTGGTTATCTCCACCGAAAACGCCGACGACTTTGAGAAAAATATGATCTCAATCCGTTGCGAAGAGCGTCTGGCGCTGGCCGTTAAGCGTCCTGAAGCGTTCGTTTACGGTTCATTCACCGCTCCGGCTCCTGCAGCTGGTTAGTCATGGTAGCGGCCTCAGGGCCGCTTTCCCGGGAGTCACATATGAAACTGCTTCTGATTAAACCGAATTACTTCGGCGGCACGGTCGTGTCCGAAGGCAACACCATTGAGACCACCGAACAGCACGGTCGCGAGCTGATTAAGCTGGGTTATGCAAGTGAGGTGGATGACAGCGCAGCGGAGAAAGCGGCAGCGGAGGCGAAGGAAAAAGCTGAAGCGCTTGCGAAGGCTGAAGAAGAGGCCAAAGCAAAAGCTGCTGCTGAAGCGCAGGAAAAAGCGGACGCTGAAGCCGGCGCGAAAGCGGCAGCTGAGGCGAAGGAAAAAGCCAAAAAATAAGGCATGGACATGCTGCTGACTCTCGAAGAAATCCGTTTGCAGTGCCGTCTTGAAAGTGACTTCACCGAAGAAGATCGGCTACTCGAGCTGCTGGCGCTGGCGGCAGAGGCGAAGGCGGTAACCTACCTAAACCGCAATCTGTATAAAACGGTGGCTGATATTGCACCGCTGGATACCGATGGCATGGTTATTACTGAAGATATCCGGCTTGCGTTGCTGATGCTGGTCAGCCACTGGTATGAGCATCGTAGTTCAGTTTCAGAGCTGGAGATGACGGAGACGCCACAGGCATTTGAGTTCCTGCTCTATCCACGGCGCCTGCCGGTGTCGGGGTACTAGCATGCAGCGACGCTCATCAAATACCAGTGCCGTCTATACGCTCCCCGATCCCGGCGAGCTGAATAAGCGTATTCACCTGCGCCAGCGTATCGACCAGGCGGCGGCTGATTACGGCACCGAGCCGGTCTATCAGAATGAAAAGGACGTGTGGGCGAAGGTCCGGCAGGTGGGTGCTACCACCTATCACGAATCTGTTCAGGCTGATGACACCATAACCCACTACATGATCATCCGTTATCGCCAAGGGATAACGTCAGATTTTGAGGTGGTTTACAGCGGTTACGTGTATCGCGTTAAACGCCTGCGCGACCTCAACTCAGCCGGTCGTTACCTCCTGATGGAGTGTGAGGAGCTGAGGGCTGTAGAAAGCGACGGAGAGATGTATGGCTAAGCCGCTTCTGCACGTTGATTTTCAGCAGCCTAAAGACCTCGTTTTTAACCGGGCAAAAATGCGCCGCGCCTTTATCCAGATTGGTCAGGTGCATATGCGTGATGCCCGGCGTCTGGTTATGCGTCGCGGCCGATCTGCTCCCGGTGAGTATCCGGGATTCAGAACCGGAAAGCTGGCACGGTCAATCGGCTATTACGTTCCCCGCGCATCCCAAAGCCGTCCGGGTCTGATGGTGCGCATCGCGCCTAACCAGAAGCGGGGTGAGGGTAACCGCCTCATTGAGAGCGACTTTTACCCTGCGTTTCTCTTCTATGGCGTGAAGCGCGGCGCTAAGCGCAAAAAGAGTCACCATAAAGGAAAGTCAGGCGGTAATGGATGGCGCGTCGCACCGCGTAAAAATTACATGACCGAAGTGCTGGAGGCTCGCAAGTCGTGGACGCGCTATGTGCTGAGCCGCGCGCTGCGCACCTCACTTCGTCCCGAAAGGAAAAAGAAATGAAGCTATCACTGGTGATCGCTGCACTCCGGGCACGATGTCCCATGTTCGCGGGCAACGTGGCCGGGGCGGCCGAGTTTAAAGCCATCCCCGAAACCGGCAAGATGCGTCTGCCGGCGGCATATGTGGTGCCGACTGAGGACGTCACCGCCGAGCAGAAGTCCCTGACCGACTACTGGCAGAACGTGACCGAAGGATTTGCTGTCGTTGTGGTTCTCGATAATACGCGCGATGAACGCGGTCAGGCGGCCGGTTATGACGCCGTGCATGATGTGCGGCAGCAAATCTGGAAGGCGCTGCTGGGCTGGGAACCGGACGCCGACGCGGGCCCGGTGGCGTATTCCGGCGGCCAACTTCTGGACATGGACCGTGGACGCCTCTACTACCAGTTCGAATTTATGCTGACGCGGGAAATTACCGAAGAGGATACGCGCCAGCAGGATGACCTGAACGCCTTGGGTGAGCTGAAAACGGTCGAAATCGACTTTGATTATATCGACCCGGGCAATGGTCCTGACGGCATCATCGAACACCACACCAAAATCAACCTCAGCGAGTAAACCATGCAAATCAAACCCAAGCGCGGGCGGTCTGTTCCAGACCCTGCCCGGGGCGATCTGCTGCCTTCAGAGGGCCGGAACGTCGAAGAAAGCAGCTACTGGCTCCGCCGCCTTGCGGCCGGGGATGTTGAAAAAGTCGCCCCGGAAGAGAAGAAAGCCGTGGCAGACACTAAAAAACAAGGCGGTGAGTAATGTCTGTCAGCTACCCGAACATTCCGTCAAACCTTCGTGTGCCGCTCTTCTGGGCGGAAATGGACAACAGCGAAGCGAATACCACGCACGACAGCGGTCCGTCACTCCTGATTGGTTTTGCATCCACTGACAGCACCATCGCTAAAAACCAGCTTACGATCATGCCTTCAGCAGCGCTGGCCGGCAAGGTTGCAGGTCGGGGCAGCCAGCTTGCCCGCATGGTAGCGAAATACCGTGCTATCGACCCGTTTGGCGAACTGTGGGTAATCGCGGTTGATGAACCTGAAGGCGAAGCCGCTACGGGCAAATTGACTGTCACCGGCAATGCGCAGGCATCAGGTACGTTAAGTCTCTATATCGGTGCAACGCGCGTCCAGGCGGCAGTGGTCACCGGTGACGCGCCAACGGCGATTGCAACCACTCTTGCCGCAGTGATCAACGCCAATGCTGACCTTCCCGTAACGGCAGGCGCTGCGGCTGGCGTAGTCACTCTCACTGCGCGTCATAAAGGCCTTGCCGGCAATGACATCCCGCTGCTGATGAACTATTACGGCACCATTGGCAGTGAAAATATGCCAGATGGCGTTAACGTTGCGATCACCGCCATGGCAGACGGTACCGGCGCGCCTGATCTTTCAGGTACCGTGGCCGCAATGGGTGATGAACCGTTTGATTTTATCGGCACACCGTTCAGCGACTCGGCATCACTGGCAACTATCGCGCTGGAGATGAACGACTCTTCTGGCCGCTGGAGTTATGCGCGACAGCTGTATGGCCACGTCTACACGGCCAAGATTGGCACACTGTCAGACCTGGTGGCGTTCGGCGACACACTGAACAACCAGCACATTACTGTGGCCGGTTATGAAACTGGTGTTCAGACAGCAGCAGATGAACTGGTGGCGCTGCGCACTGCCCGTAACGCAGTATTTATCCGTAACGATCCGGCGCGTCCGACCCAGACCGGAGAACTGACCGGCGCTCTTCCGGCACTGGCAGGCAACCGCTTCACGCTGACTGAACAACAATCCCTGCTGATGCACGGCATTGCAACGGCATACAGTGAAGGCGGCGTTCTTCGCATTCAGCGTGACATCACCACCTATAAGCAGAATGCCTACGGGGTGGCTGATAATAGCTACCTGGACAGCGAAACGCTGCATACCAGCGCCTACGTTATCCGTCAGCTGAAAAGCATCATCACCAGTAAGTATCCGCGCCATAAGCTGGCAAATGATGGTACGCGCTTCGGTCCGGGTCAGGCCATCGTGACGCCTGCAGTGCTGAAGGGCGAGATGTGCGCCAGCTATCGCACCATGGAGCGGGCCGGTATCGTGGAGAACTTTGATCTCTTCAAGCAGCATCTGGTGGTAGAGCGCAATGTCAGCGACCCGAACCGCGTGGATGTCCTGTTCCCTCCGGATTATGTCAATCAGTTGCGCGTCTTTGCGCTGCTTAATCAGTTCCGTCTGCAATACAGCGAGGAGACCGCGTAATGGCAAAGATTGCGGGTACAGCATACGTCAAGGTGGACGGCCAGCAGCTGTCGCTGACCGGCGGCATTGAGGTGCCGATGAATACCAAAGTTCGTGATGACGTAATCGGCCTGGCCGGTGACGTGGATTACAAAGAGACGCACCGAGCGCCTTACGTCAAAGGCACCTTCAAGGTGCCGAAGACATTCCCGGTCACCAAACTGATGGATTCCGACCAGATGACCATCACCGCTGAACTGGCTAACGGCATGGTTTACGTGCTGTCTGAAGCGTTCCAGTTCGGTGAAGCAAACCACAATGCGGAAGAGGGTACGGTAGACCTCGAATTCCACGGCTCAGAAGGATTCTATCAGTGAGTGAACTTCAGCTTTCAAAACCTATTACGGCACATGGTGAGACTATTCATGTGCTGGAGCTGCGCGATCCAACGGGCAAGGATGTCCGTGAGCTGGGCTATCCCTATCAGATGAATCAGGATGAGTCGGTGAAGCTGCTGGCGCATGTCGTGGCTAAATACATCAGCCAGCTGGGAGACATCCCGCCGAGCTCGGTCGATGATATGTCGCCATCAGACTTGAATGCTGCTGGCTGGGTAGTGGCAGGTTTTTTCCTTCAGGCCTGACAGCTAAAGAGCTGCTGAATCTGTACTTTGATTGCGCCAGCTACTGGCGCATAAATCCTCTGGAAGTCCTGAGCGAGGACTTGAAAAGCCTGCAGTTACTTATAGACCAGGCGAACCGGATAGAACGGGAGCGAAAAGCTAATGGCTGAATTTGAACTGAAAGCGCTTATCACTGGCGTTGACAGACTTTCGCCCGCACTTGGCCGCATGCAGAAAAATCTGCGCCGGTTCCGTAAAGATGCAGAGGAAGCAGGCAAGGGCGGCATGGCTATGGCTGGCGGTCTCGCCGCCGGGCTAACCGGCTCTCTGGTTGCCTTTGCCAAGCAGGAAGACGCCGCAACAGGGCTAAAAGTTGCCATGATGGACGCCAGCGGCGCTGTGGGCTCTGACTTCGAAAAGATAAACAAGCTGGCTATAGGCCTTGGCAATAAACTGCCTGGTACTACTGCTGACTTTCAGAACATGATGCAGATGCTTGTCAGGCAGGGTATTCCGGCCCAGAACATTCTCAGTGGTGTAGGTGAGGCCTCAGCTTATCTCGCGGTACAGCTGAAAAAAACGCCAGAAGCGGCGGCAGAGTTTGCGGCAAAAATGCAGGATGCAACCGGCACCGCGTCCAAAGATATGATGGGGTTGTTCGATACCATTCAAAAGGCTTTTTATCTTGGTGTCGACGATACCAACATGCTTTCGTTTTTTACGAATGTCAGCTCAGTAACAAAAATGGTTAGCAAAGATGGCCTTACTGCCGCGCGAGCTCTGGCGCCGATCGCAGTTATGATGGATCAGATGGGGACTCAGGGTGAAACTGCCGGTAATGCTATAAGAAAGATATTTCAGGCTGGATTTGATACCAAGAAGATGAAGGCCGCAAACAAACTCCTGAGTCGCAAAGGTATCAACTTAGATTTTACCGATGGTAAGGGGGAATTTGGAGGTATTGATAATCTGTTCAGGCAATTGAACAAGCTTCAGTCATTAACGACCAAACAAAAAACCACTATCATCAAGCAGATATTCGGAGATGATGGTGACACCCTTGCAGTATTGAATGCTCTAATCGACAAGGGAAAAAGTGGTTACGATGAAATCCAAGGGAAAATGGGAAGGCAAGCCAACCTAAATAAGCGTGTGGATGCTCAGCTCAACACACTTACTAACCTTTGGGATTCAATGACTGGCACAGCCGTAAATGGTCTGGCAGCTATCGGTGGAGCATTTTCCGGTGATGCTAAAAAATTGGTAGCGTGGCTTGGAGATATATCTGAGAGGTTTACCGAGTTTGCTGAGAAAAACCCAAAAGTAATCCGTGGTGCATTTGGCATCGCTGCAGGATTCGTTGGCGTAAAGCTCGCGCTATTAGGCGTAAACTTTGCGCTTGGAATTGTCGGCAGAGGGCTGAAACTATCCCCAATGGGTGTATTCCTCCGCCTGGCCGCGCTAGGCATCGGGTTGCTGATTTCTAACTGGGATAAGTTTGGTCCGGTAGTTGAAAGGGTCTGGACCAAAATCGATGGTCTGACAGAATCCCTGGGCGGTATAAACGGCATTATTACCGGAATTGGCGGAGTAATGGCCGGGTTATTCACGCTGCAAGTGATTGGCTCTCTCACAACCGCCACAACAAAAGCAAGCGGTCTTCTCGACGTGCTTACTAAAATAGGCAAGCTGAGCGCTCTGACAGTTTCAATAGCCGTCGCGCTATACATGTTCAAAAAACTGGAAGAGATTTCTGACGCGACAACTCAGAAAGATGGTACCGAATCATTTTGGGAGTCACTTAAGAAAAGATGGAAAGCTGGCGGCTGGTATAACAACGAGCAGAAGCTAAAGAGTAGCGATGTTCCGCTTAATCCGCAGAGCATGAGTGGTCCTTTGATGCGCAGTGACGCGACAGCACAGAAGGGAGAGATTAAGGTCTCCTTCGAAAACTCGCCTCCCGGAATGCGTGTCGAGCCATCAGGCAGCGCACTTCCTTGGTTTGATCTCGATGTGGGTTATAATCGGTTCTCGAAACCAAATTAAGGGAAATATCTGCATGCGTCTGTTTGCAATTTTAATGGCTTTGTTTTTTGTTAACGGAGTGTCGGCCAGTGAGTGCTACTCCGAGTTTAACGAAAAAGACTTCATTGCTGCAATTGGTAAACGTCCTGAAAAGGTGCAGGTTTTTAAAGATGGCGGGATGATAAGGCACCAGTATTCTTTCAGGAAGGAGCAGTCCCTTGAAGATGTGTTTGATGATAATAAACAATCAGAGCATGAACCGCAGATTTACGTGACCGTTTATGAGCCACCATGCTCTGAAAAGATAATTATTAATTTCTACGCAAATGAAGACAAATCGATGAATAAGGTTAACGTTGAACTGGCTGGTAAAGCGTATGAATATCTTACTGGAACCAACAGGACAATTTTCCAGAATAAGCTGGAGAAGTTCAAAGGCGTTCAGCGGTTTGAGTCTTAAGACGAAAAGGCTAATTCTCTTTTCGCGAAAGCTGGCGACTCCTATTCGATACAGATAAACCTGAAATAAACATCAACCCGCTCCGGCGGGTTTTTTATTGCCCGGAGCAAGCCATGAGCTGGAAAGATAATCTGCAGGATGCCTCACTGCGTGGTATCACGTTTAAGGTGGACAGCGATGAGGCAACCTTTGGCCGCCGCGTGCAGGTGCATGAGTACCCAAACCGCGATAAACCATGGGCGGAGGATTTAGGCCGGGCTACGCGCCGGTTCAGCGTGCAGGCGTATCTGATTGGTGATGACTTCTTTGAGCAGCGCAACCGGCTGATTGAAGCCATTGAGAAACCGGGACCGTGTACGCTGGTTCATCCCTACTATGGTGAAATGACTGTAGTTGTGGACGATGCCGTGCGTGTCAGCCACTCGCAGAGCGAAGGGCGCATGTGCCGCGTCAGCTTCAGCTTTGTTGAGTCTGGTGAGCTGTCGTTTCCCACTGCTGGGCTGGCAACCAGCCAAAAGTTGTCTTCTTCCGTTACGTTTCTTGATGACGCCATTTCATCGGCTTTCGGCGCTTTTGGCATGGACGGCATGCCTGACTTCCTGCAGGACGGTGTGCTGGATGAAGTAACGGGCATGTTCATTACTGTAACCAGCGCATTTCAGTACGTTGATTCAGGCATCACCGCGGCATCACGCTTGCTGCAAGGTGACCTGTCTGTGTTACTAAAGCCACCTTCCAGCGGCATGAGCTTTGTTAACCGGCTACAGACCATGTGGCGCGCCGGAACGCGGCTGACGGGAAATGCATCTGACCTGATGTCGATGATTAAAGGCCTGACCGGCGTTACAGTTGATTCAGGGCTGGCACCGCGCGGTGTCTGGAAAACCGACAGTAAAACCGCTCAGGCGCAGACCACGCAGCGGAATTATGTAGCGCAGGCGGTACGCACCACCGCCATCAGCGAGGCGGCTGCAACGGTTACCAGTCTACCGCAACCAGTAAACCGCGCTGCCACCCGACAGCAGGACCCGCAGCATCCCGTCATGGTCTCGCATCCTGCCGTCAGCAACATACGGCCTGATTCGGGCAATGCGGCTTCAGATTCAGACACCACCGCGACAGCGACCGTTTCTGCTTCTTCAGGCGTAACCTCCTCTCTGGGTAACAGCACCGTTATTACATGGGGTGACCTTGCGCAGGTGCGTGACAGTCTCAATGAGGCCATTGACCTTGAGATGGAACGCGTCTCTGATGACGGTCTTTATCAGGCGCTGGTCACCGTACGTACTGACCTTAACCGCGATATCTCAGCACGTCTGGAGCAGGCCGAGCGCATGACGGAGCGCACGCCTTCGCAGGTTATGCCCGCTATTGTGCTGGCCGCTGACTGGTACGACTCTGCATCCCGCGCCGGTGACATTACCGCGCGTAACGGCATCCGCCATCCCGGCTTTGTGCCGGTTCAGTCACTGAGGGTGCCGGCACGATGAACAACACCGTAACTCTTCGCGTCAACGGTCAGGAGTGGGGCGGCTGGACTTCGGTCAGGATTGCCGCAGGCATTGAGCGTATTGCCCGCGACTTCAACGTTGAGATTACCCGCAGCTGGCCGGGCGATACCGACCAGGCAAACCGCAGTAACAGGATTAAAAACGGTGACCTCGTGGAGGTGCTGATAGGCACTGACAAAGTGCTGACCGGCTACATTGAGGCGACACCGGTCCGGTATGACGCCCGCAGCATCAGCGTGGGTATTTCCGGGCGCAGTAAAACGGCTGACCTTATCGACTGCTCAGCCACGCCGTCCCAGTATGCTGGTCGCACACTGGCGCAGGTAGCCGCAGAGCTGGCGAAGCCGTTCAGCATCACGGTTGTGGATGCGGGCGGTGCGTCAGGCGCACTTCAGGGCATTCAGGCAGACCAGGGCGAAACGGTCATGGACGTGCTCAACAAGATGCTCGGACTGCAGCAGGCGCTGGCATATGACAATGCGCAGGGTAATCTGGTTATCGGCGGCATCGGAAGCCTGCAGGCGCATACCGCGCTGGTGCTGGGAGAAAACATTCTTTCCTGTGACACCGAAAAGAGCATTCGAGACCGGTTCAGTGACTATCAGGTATCCGGTCAGCGCCGGGGTAATGACGATGACTTTGGTGAGGCAACAACTACGGCCATCAGAGCAAAAACCATTGACGGAGGCCTGAAGCGCTATCGGCCGATGATTATCCGTCAGACCGGCAATGCCACCACCGCAACCTGCAGCGACCGCGCAGAGTTCGAAATGCGCCAGCGTGCTGCACGTACCGATGAAGTGACTTATACCGTGCAGGGCTGGCGACAGGGGGATGGTTCTCTCTGGCTGCCAAACCTGCAGGTAATTGTCTTTGATCCCATCCTCGGCTTTGACAATCGCAAAATGGTCATTGCTGAGGTGACTTACCAGCAGGATGAAAACGGCACCATTACCGAAATACGTGTCGGGCCGCCGGATGCATACCTTCCAGAGCCAGTCAAACCCGGCAGGCGTAAGAAAAAGAAAGAAGAGGATGACTTTTGATGGCTAATCCGATGTCAGGCATGGGCCGTGCGCTGTCAAATCTTCTGGCTCGAGCCGTGGTCCGCGGCCTGAACACGGCAACAAAATGCCAAATGCTTCAGGTTGAAATGGCTGGCGGCGAGGGCAAGAGTGATATCGAGCACATGGAGCCGTATGGATTCACGGCTGCGCCGATTCTGGGGGCTGAGGCTGTTGCGGCTTATTTCGATGGCGATCGCTCGCATGGCGTTGTGCTGGTGGTTTCCGACAGGCGCTACCGCCTTAAAGGCTTAAAGACTGGAGAGATTGCAGTTTATGACGATCAGGGGCAGTCGGTGATGCTGACCCGTTCCGGGATCGTTATTAATGGTGCAGGTAAGCCGATCACCTTCACTAATGCTCCCAAGGCAAGGTTTGAAATGGACATCGAGTCCACTGGCGAAATCAAAGACAAGTGTGATTCCTCCGGAATAACGATGTCTGCAATGCGCCTGGCATACAACGGCCATACCCATAAAGAGAATGGCGATGGCGGCGGCACAACCGACCCGACAACGCAGAAAATGGTGGCGTCATGATTATTGTGATTAACGGCGTCCAGCGCGACGTGACATGGCCGCCAGACCCTCTGACACGCGCCGTGATTATCTCCCTGTTCTCCTGGCGAAAGGCTGAGCCTGACGACAAACCGGAGCAGGATAACGGCTGGTGGGGTGACAGCTTCCCGACGGTGCAGAATGACCGCATCGGCTCCCGCCTTTATCTTCTCAGCCGTCAAACGCTCACCAATAAAACACCGCTTAAAGCGCGTGAATATATTAGCCAGGCGCTTCAATGGCTGGTGGATGACGGCGTGGCGTTAAGGGTGGACGTAAAAGCTGAGCGGACCGGAATCAGCACCCTCAGCGCCTCAGTGGTTATCAGCCAGAAAGACGGTAACCGGGCTGCATTTTCCTTTGATGATTTATGGAGTGAACTTAATGGCTGACAGTGGATTTACCCGCCCGACACTCCCCCAGTTAATCACCACCGTACGCAACGATATCCTTACCCGTCTTTCGGCAGATTCTGCGCTGGCAGCACTGCGCCGCACTGATGCCGAAGTATATGGACGGGTTCAGGCGGCAGCGATCCACACCGTCTATGGCTATATCGACTATCTCGCCCGAAACCTTCTGCCAGACCTTGCTGATGAGGACTGGCTGAGGCGACATGCCAACATGAAGCGCTGCCCGCGCAAAGCGGCTACAGCGGCAGCGGGCTACGTGCGCTGGGACGTGACAGCAAAAGATATAACCGTCCCGGCCGGCGTGACTATCCAGCGCGATGATCTGACCTCATACACCACAACAGTGGCGGCCACGTCAGCGGGAGGCGTACTGCGCGTGCCGGTTATCTGCAATGTGGCTGGAAAGGCTGGCAATACCGATGACGGCCTGGCGATGCGACTGGTTAGCCCCATTACCGGCCTGACGTCTGCGGGAATGGCCGACAGCATTCAGGGAGGTGCGGATATTGAAGATCTGGAAGTCTGGCGGGCGCGCATCATAGAGAGATGGTACTGGACCCCGCAGGGGGGCGCTGATGGTGATTATGAGGTATGGGCTAAAGAGGTGCCTGGCATCACACGCGCCTGGACTTACCGGCACTGGAGCGGCCGGGGTACAGTTGGCGTAATGGTGGCAAGCAGCGATCTGATTAATCCTGTTCCGGATGCGGCCACAGTGGCAGCAGTGCATGCCTATATCGAACCGCGTGCACCCGTAGCCGGCGCAGACATCTACGTTTTCGCCCCCTCTGCTCATGTGGTTGATTTCCAGATTCGGCTCAACCCTGACACGCCGGAAGTCCGATATGCCGTTGAGGCAGAGTTGCGTTCGATGATGCTGCGTGACGGCGTGCCAGAGGGAGTGCTTAAGCCGTCCCGCATCAGTGAAGCAATCAGCATCGCCGCGGGTGAATACAGTCACACCTTGGTCAGTCCAACTGCGGACATCCCGATTGCAAAGGGTGAGATAGGGGTGGTGGGGAGTATTTCATGGACCTGACAGCTCAGTATAACCAGATGCTGGGGGCGCTTCTTCCGCGTGGCCCCGCATGGGATGCAGATGATCTGCTGCTGGCGGGGTTTGCACCTTCTCTGGCTGCAGTTCACGGTCGTGGTGATGCGCTAATGCAGGAACTCGATCCCCGTACGGTAACGGAGCTTATTGACCGTTATGAAGAGATAAGCGGACTTCCTGACAGTTGTGCACCACCCGGCGTTCAGACTCTGCAGCAAAGGCGCCAGCGGCTGGATGCAAAAATAAACCTGGCGGGCGGCATCAATGAGGCTTTCTACCTTGCCCAACTTGAGGCGCTGGGTTACACGGGTGTCACTATCACCCGCTACAACAAAAGCCAGTTTACCTGCCTGTCTAACTGCACTGATTCACTGTATAGCGACGACTGGCGCTACTACTGGCAGGTGAACATGCCAGCCGCTACGCAGATTACTGAGATGACGGCTATCGGTAACAGCACCGACAGTCTGCGCATGTGGGGCGACACCATTGCCGAATGCGTACTGATGAAATTGGCTCCTTCGCACACCTACGTTATTTTTAAATACATGGAGTAATTATGCATCGCATTGACACACCTACTGCCCAGAAAGATAAATTTGGTGCAGGTAAGAACGGATTTACGGGCGGGAACCCGCAGACAGGAGAACTTCCTACTGCACTTGATGCCGATTTTTTTGATTCTATTCAGGAGGAGATTAGTGGTGTTATTGAGATTGCCGGATTCGCCCTGGACAGGAATAAAAACGACCAGCTTTTAGCGGCGCTTCGTGCCCTGTTCGCACCAAAATCAGGCTCATATAATCAGCTTTTTAGGGTATCAAGTGCGCCGGACGATAACAATGCTGCAGTGCCAGTATCACTTCTGAATTCTGGTCTAAGGCAGAAGGCCAATCTAAACGGTGATGCCGATCAGTCATTCAAGATGGCAAATAGTGGCACTGGTTCCTATGGCGTTAACAATGACCGTCTGAATTTTGTTTTACAGAGCTATGCTGCTGTTGTTGGAAATCAGTTCACTCAATTCTCTGTCGGAGGTGCAACCTCTGCGGCACATGCCGTTCGCCTGGATCAGTTCCAGTCAGGAACGAATGGGAATGGGGCTTGGACAAAAATGCCTGGTGGCGGACAGTGGTGCAGACAGAACCTAACGCTTGCGGCAAATGCTACAACTACATGGACTTTCCCTGCCGGCTTTTCAGCAGCGCCTGCAGTGTTCGTCACCGCAATTAATGGCGCTTTCCAGTGCTGGCTGAATGGCATTGGGGCTAATAACTGCGGTATCTTCAACAATGGCGCGGCTTTAAACGTTAACCTTTTGGCTGTGTGGTAATTAAAAAATGACTGATGAAAGCAACGAAGTTCAGGCAACTGAAGAGATTGTGCCGCTCCCTATTCGATATTTTGTTCAGACTGATGACGACGGCTACGTTACCGGAATGATGGTCGCGGTAAGCGAACAGGAAGCGGAAGGATATATATTAGCTCAGCTTCAGGAAGTTAACGATGACGTTTTCGAGTCTATTGGGCAAGACTCAAAATACGTTGATGGAAAGGTAATACAGGGGGAGCCAAAACCTGCTCTCCTTACAGTTGATAACGCGAAGGCTATAAAATCTGCGTTATTGGCTGAAGCAAATGCCAACACTCAGCCGTGGCAGACGCAGCTAATATTGGGGATCATTACTGATTCAGATAAGGCCTTGCTGACAACATGGATGAAGTATTATCAGCAAGTTCAAGCTATAGATATCAGTAAAGCGCCGGAAATTATTTGGCCGGAACATCCTTAGATGGTAATTTAGCGCAGGGGAACTGCGCTAAAGCATTAAAAATCTGTTGTGGATTTTAACATGGCAGAGCCCGTGCTTATTATTACGCAGTTATCCACACACTGACTCGGGTTGTTAATTGTTGGTTTGTAAGGTATTTCAAATGAAAAGCCTTTTTTATTCTTCAAATATAAAGCCATGCCCCACGGAGCCCATTCATTGGCTAACGAAATATTTCCGAATTCATCCGTTCGCTGCACGTTAGAAAAAGAATTATAAGTAGGATTTGTAATGTCTATCATTACTTTTCCTGAGTAATCTTTGCTCACTTTATTTGATAATTCAGCAGCAAGCGACTGAAGCTCTGAGCGTTGAGGAATAACGAACCCACGGACAATATTGTAAGAACAACTGGCAGCTATCACTGCGGCTAAAACGCATGCGAGCGTAGAACCAAAGTTTGGGAGTCGGTCACAGACTGAAAGCAGTCCGACTATAAATAATGAGGTGAAAATAATTGTTAGCCCAGGCATGGTTCTCCATGTCGCCCAAGATTCACTAACAATCAAGCTAAGACTAAAGCTTCCTATGCCAAACATTGCGACAAGCAGCAGTTTCCATACTCCATCACTTAAGCGGAAGACAAAGAATAAACCAACGATCGTCACTATGATACTAATAACTAAATACCACAGGGAAAGGGTTATGTCATAGTTCGAAAGAGCTATTCTCATTGGTTCCGAAACAAACCACTTCATCTTCCCAATAAGATCGTGAGTTAAAGCCGCGCGCTGGAACGTCTCGCCATACATCATCAGTGGAATGATTTTAGTCATGACAGCACTGCTTACAACCCCACAAGCAGTTAACGCAAACGAGAGAATGCATTTTTTAACGTCAACCTTTTTTTCTGAAAGGCAAACCTCGATAAATGCGAAAGCAAGAAGTGCCATCCCTGCAGGCTGATAAATGGCGAACGCAGCAGATATTAACAAAAAAGAAGTTATAAGCCGACCCGCGTAACGAGACTTGATTCCAGAAAGGCAGTCGTATGACATCAGTGACAACCAAGTAGCCATCACATAAACGCAGCATGTTGCCCATGATGTATACACCTGAAAGGTTGGTAGTAAGCCAAGAGATAATGCCAGAAAAGCCCTTTTGAAATTTGATTCCAGAATCGATTTTCTTTTTAAGAACATATAAAGATGAACGGAGAAGCCTGCCGCGCACATAGCAGAAAAATAGCGAAGATAAGCAAGGTCCATCAAGTCAATATTTACTTTGTAAGCCATTAAGCGTAGATAAGCAAACAATGGCCTTCCAGACATTATATCCCACTTAAACGTATCGCAGAAACCGGCTAAAACCTGACCAAGCAATGCGTAATCATCATTAAATGCATAGCTGAATAAATATGCCGGGCAAAAAGCAAGCAGGACAACAATGAAAATAATCCCCTCAGGTTTTATTGACTTCCATATTTCTTTATTCATTTTCACTTCCTGTTTTAATTATGTATCTTGGTCTTTTCTTTGTCTCAATATATATCCTTCCGATATACTCTCCAAGAACACCGATGCCAATTAGCTGCACTCCGCCAAGAAAAAGAATTGACACTAGTATCGAAGGATAACCAGCAACGGGATTGCCCCAGAAAATTTTGTCGATTATCATCCACACCCCATAAACGAAAGAAAGGCCTGCGACACAAAACCCAATGTAGGTCCACATTCGAAGCGGGAAGGTGGAAAATGACGTTATCCCCTCAAGCGCAAGGTTCCATAATTTCCATCCATTAAACTTAGATATGCCAGCTACTCGTTCTGCGCGAGAATACTCGACTACGTCAACATTACCGCCTACCCAAGATAATATGCCTTTCATAAATAGGTTTCGCTCCGGAAGTAGCTTTATGTTTTTAACTACTTCGCGAGACATCAACCTAAAATCACCAACATTTTCCTCAATTTCTGGAGAGCTGATTTTATTATGAAGGCGATAAAACCATTCAGCAGTTTTACGCTTTAAATGACCGTCTTTGCTGCGATCTATGCGCTTAGCCAAAACAACATCAGCGCCATTTATCCACTTTTCTATGAGTTGTGGGATGACAGTTATCGGGTCCTGAAGGTCTACGTCAATTGGGATTGCAGCGTCACCAGATGCATGCTCAAGTCCTGCAAATAGGGCAGGTTCTTTACCGAAGTTTCTGGTAAATGAAATAGCTTTTACAAGCGGATCAGAGATGCTCAGGGCATTGATGATGCCTTCTGTTGAATCTTTACTTCCATCATTAATGAAGACGATTTCAACCTCATATCCAGTCAAGTCACGACGAACCGCTTGGTAAAAAATTGGCACTGCTTCTTCTTCATTGAAAACGGGAACGACTAATGAAATCTTCATTTTCCTTCTCTGAAAACTATGTATTTAGAGTAAGCAAACCCGCACACCAGACTGGTTGCTGAAAATACAACGAGCGTTATAACAGGACTCAATTGCAACTTATCGGCGTACGCTCCAACCGCGGCTGCCATGCCACCCATGAAGGAAAGGTAAAGCAGGTACCGTATAGTTGTCGCTTCAGAGTTGAACGTCCACTTTGCGTTAGCAAAAAATGAAAACGTAACAGCACAGCAAAAGGCCGCAAAGTTGGACTTAGATTGCGACAGGCCTTCGAAATAAAGCGCTGCAAAAACAACCCAATGTATCAAGGTGTTAACCACTCCAACCGATACGTAACGAACGAAAAAGTTAAACATCAGGATTTTCCTAAAATGCTAAGGCGCGGATCTTGTCATTACATTTGTGTTATAGCAATAATCTGTAAGTGAAAATTATGAAAAAAAGCTTCGGCTACGGGGCAATGACTCAACCGCGCCTCTCTGAGCAGGCTGCGGGGTGGGGTGACTAAAGCTTAGCCACTTACCCTAACACCTTCCAAAAACCCGCTTCATAAAGGCAATAGTAAAACCGAAGCAGACTATCTTGATAAAACCCTTTGCTGATATTACTGTATACATATACAGTAATTTTGATAGGGAATTATGCATGCCGCGCGAATACGAAAAAGAAACAGCTTTTAGAAATGCCATTAAACGAGATCAGCAAGGCCGATACACAGTAACCACCGTTGATTTTGTCACAGAGTTGGAGCGCCTGACTGGCTCTTAACACTGAAGGAGGCTAACCATTGGGTTGAAATTTACACGTCAACCTTTCGAGACATCTCTACCAAAGAAGGCGAAGAGCGAACATTCCAGGTATTCAACCCGAACGGAGGTCTCTGATTATGGGGTTTCAGTCTCCGGCGCAGGACTACATTCAACGCAGGCTGACGGTTAACGATCGCGTCGTGCATAATCCTCTGGCACTTCTAAAAATAAATGCTAACCAAAGTTAAGGGCAGACGTTGACATCCGGCGCGGACTAAACCGAGCTTACAGTAAGATAGCGGTACTACCATTATCTTCTGAGGGTTCCTGCTTCAACGGATGGCGCAACATATCCACTCCTCCACAGGCAATCACGGCATGCCCTGCCGCTAAAATTTTCTTAGCTCTTATTGCACCATAGGCGGTGCAAGCACTGTCAGCTTCAACTTGCTTCAGATTGTTGTCGTGCTCGTGCACGGTCACCAGTTGTCCGCCATTCCAAGATAACTTGTAATCAAGTTGGCGTTTTAACTCATAGATATTATATACCGCAGCCGCTTTTTTGCCTAGGGAGCGGTTAGGAAGCGAAGTTGCATGCTCAAGATTTTCAATCACGACAATTGCGTGGTTTTTGCTAAGTACGGTTGAAATCTTATGAAAATGGTCTTTACGCATATTAGATATGCGATGCAACAGGCGGTTTACTTTATGTCGCTGCTTGACCCAGTTACAGCTGAATTTTTTCTTCCTGCGCAGACGCCTGATGCTTTTCTCAAGAGACTTTTCCATTTTTGGTAAAGTTGCTTGAGACAAAAAATCGGTACCTTCAGAAGTGGTGAGGCATTCGATATTGCAGGTGTCCAGTCCAATTATTGAAGATTGCAACGGTGCCGGTGTTTCAACCTCGGATTCAGTTTGTAAACTGACGTACCATTTATCCAGCTTCATTGAAACTGTGACGTTTTTGATTACTCCTGTAATGTTACGGCTTTTCCTATAACGAACCCATCCCAGCTTGGGCAACTGAATTCTTTCATTTGCTTCATCTAGTTTCACACGCTGAGTAGGATAACGGAAAGCATCATTTTTCCCTTTCTTTTTAGATGATGGGAAAGTTGCTCTTCTTGCGAAAAGATTATTAAACGCTTTATCAAGATCCTTCAGCGATTGCTGAAGGATCTGGGAGGGTGCATTGCTTAGCCATGACATTTCTTCTTGGCTTTTCCATTCAACAAGCCAAGGTGCCATTTTATTGTAAGGGATATAGCGATCACCATTTCGCCAGACGTCGCTTTGCATAGTTAGAGCACGGTTGTAGACAAAACGGCAAGCACCAGCAAATGACTTCATAGAAGCAATCTGTTCTGGATTAGGTTTCAATTGAAACTTGTATGCTTGACGCCTGATCATTTCGACAACTATGCAACCTAAAAGTAGACTTTAAGATGAGAGTATTTCATCAGTAAACACACTGTAATAGCAATGCTTTTACGGTTGAAAAATGAAGCCCCCCGCAAATCCGGGGAGCCTTGAGCGATTAGCCCTGCAGCAGAGACAGAACCTGCTGCGGAACCTGGTTAGCTTTCGCCAACACGGAGTTACCCGCCTGCTGGATGATCTGCGCTTTAGACATGTTTGAAACTTCGGTCGCGTAGTCAGCATCCTGAATACGAGACTGTGCTTCAGACAGGTTAGTGGTGGTGTTGTTCAGGTTAGTTACCGCTGAATCCAGACGGTTCTGAATTGCACCCAGACTTGAACGGAAATCATCAACCGTTGCGATAGCTGCGTCCAGCGCTTTCAGCGGGTCAGAGGTAGACTGCTGAAGTTTAGCTGCGTCTGCACTAATGAGGGTTGCATTACCGCCAGCAGTTTTACCCAGATATACAGCTTGTACATCAGAACCATCTTGGTCTGCGCTGAAATCAGCAGTCACTTCATCGCCAGCAGCGTTAGCAGTGTAGGTTTTACCATTAATGCTGAGAGTGCTGTTGGTTTTGGTAGCGCCTTGCAAATCAAGGTCTTTCTGAGTCGCTGCAACGTTATCAACTGTGCTTGCAGTAGTAAGCTGACCAGTAGAAGCATCAGTATAGATTCCGTTGCTGCTAAACGCGGCAGTAGTAGCTGCATCTTGAATAGTAACGCTAGTGCTCTTGCCATTTACTGTTGTGGAGAAAGTACCATTACCGTCAGTGTCTCCCGCCGTCGTCATGGTTAAGGTCAAGCCTTTATAAGATACAGTGTCACCAACTGCTTTGCCTTTAATAGCATTTGCAATGTTAGTTGCTTCGCTAGTGTTAGCTGTGGTTGCGCTATTAGTAAAAGTGCCATCAGCTGAGTTGATGTACTGTGCAACGCCACCTTTAGTTACTGCGCCAGTAGAAATATCAACGTTAAAGGTATCTGCACCAACTTTGTAATTATCGGTACCAGTTGCGCCGAAATCTGAAACCAGCTCGCCTTTAGTAACTTTCTGTGCGCCATCTACGTTGAAGCCTGACAGACCCAGAGTTTTTGAGTCAATTTTCTTCAGGTCGATTGAGATAGTCTCACCGTCGTTCGCGCCAACCTGAATTTTCATGGTGCCGTCTTTCGCCAGCACGTTCACGCCATTGAACTGAGTCTGACCAGAAACGCGGTCAATTTCGTCCAGACGTGATTTAATTTCGTCCTGGATTGATGACAGGTCGGAATCAGAGTTGGTGCCGTTCTGCGCCTGAACGGTCAGTTCACGTACACGCTGCAGGTTGTTGTTGATTTCTGACAGCGCGCCTTCAGTGGTCTGCGCGGCAGAGATACCGTCGTTGGCGTTACGTGCAGCCTGAGTCAGGCCCTTGATGTTAGAGGTGAAGCGGTTGGCAATCGCCTGACCAGCAGCGTCATCTTTCGCGCTGTTGATACGAAGACCAGAAGACAGGCGCTCAATAGAAGAAGAAAGAGCAGACTGGTTCTTGTTGATGTTGTTCTGAGTGATCAGCGAGAGGCTGTTGGTGTTGATTACTTGAGCCATGGTAAAAGTTCCTATTAATCAAGTCATTTGGTTAGGTTTGGGCTTAAACCCCTTCGGCTTCTGCGCCGTCAAACCTAGTATCGTCAGGACCCAATTATTCTTTAGTGTAAAATTCACCAATTTAGAAAAGTATTTTCAATACTCAGTAACTCTCACGTCAAATCTGCATGTTTGTTAATCTCCAGGTCAGGAAAATTATGCGGATCATCAATGTATCCCGTCAGAGAATTCTTAATCGCAAGTCCAGCACCAGAATTTTACCTACTGCGCTGTAAAACACCCCAACCCCAGTCAGCTCCGGCTTGCGGCCAATGTAAGACGTTTCAAATTTTGACATATCAGGTTGGCCCCTCAATCAACGTTCAATTTAACTGGCATTTTTCCAGCGTCAGCAATGACACCGGCTCTTTTTTCCTGCAGCTCTCTGAAGCGGTCATGAAGCGAGCGAGGATATAGCTCTGTGTAAATTTGCCACAGTGTCTTGAGCGATCTATGCCCTGTTACCTGGGCCACTTCTTCAATTACAAAACCAGCTTCAAATAGCCGACTTGCTCCCTCTCTGCGCAGATCGTGATAACGCAAATCCTCAATGCCCAACTTATTCCTCTCTTCTGCAAACACGATACTTATCCGTTTTTGTTTGAAGGGGAAAATCAGGTCACTGTTTTTTGGTTGCTCCTGCACGATATCCCATGCCTCTCCAAGCAACGCAACATACATATGATTGCCAATCTTTTTCCGGGGATGCTTTCTATCCCTGACCAGGATGGCTTTCTGCTTTTCGTCTATGTCATCCCAACGGAGGCTTGTCACCTCTCCAATGCGCATGCAGGAGAGAATCGAGAAAAGGAATATGCGGTGAAAAGGGATGCCTTTGTAAGAACCCGCCGCTCGAGCTTCAAGCGCGGTAAGAAGCTGGCTAATTTCTTCAGATGTCGGTCGCCGGCTACGCTTCTGTGAAGTTGCTATCATTCCCAGCCTGCTCATTTGATATTTGGCTTTTCTATAGCAGTCCATATCAAATTCAATATTGAACATTGGGCCCGCAGCTCCGAGGATTGCCCCAATGAAGGTAATATCATTACGGATAGTTGAAGGCCCAGCACCTTGCGATGCTCTGTATTCTGCATGACTAATAAAAGTGTTAGAGGTGAACTCGCTCAGAGGCACCTCGCAGATTTCACTACGGCTAATCAGGCTGAGCGTTGACGCCTTGCTTTTGCTGTAAGTGATGTTAGGGTGATTCATATACCGCTCTAACAGCTCACCAAAAAGCGTCGTCTGTTTCTGTTTTGCGACGGGAACGCCATTCTTTTCGATGTCTGCAACCCGGATAACACCCCAAGATTTGGCCTCGGACTGCTTGGCGAAGGTTTCACGCTCGCGGTAAATTATTGCGCCTTCTTTCTTGACGGCAACTGTGCAGCGATATCTGATTTCGCCTTTTGTGGTCTTCCGTTTTTCAATACTGTAGTAAGCCATTTGTTTTTCTCACTATGGGCTCCCAAGGGGGCCTGCAGGGGGACCTGAGCAATCAAAAACGCCCAATAATACTGTTTTAATGTACAGTAATTAGCAATGCGGAAATATGCATAAATTCATAATATTCTGATTTCCATACGTATTTTATTAAGCGGGTTTTACCGAGACGCACTTATCTTGCTGGGGTTCTTTTTATCCGCAGAATTTTACCAGGCCGCGCCAGATGCCGCCAATACGGTTACACTCAGGTTATTGAGATCTCTGGGAGTTACACCATGAAACGCTCTCTGATTGCGGCGCTTGCGCTGGGTTCGCTGTTCCCCTCTCCCGCGCTGTGGGCCGCCGCCTGCGCTCCGCACAGCAAAGCCGTTGCCAGCAGCAATAGCTGGATTATGCTGGGCGGCAGCGCGAAAGGCGCGGTGCGACAGGTGATCGCCGGCGAGTTCGGCAAAGATGTCGATTCGCAAAAGCGCGTGCTCGGGCAGTTCGATCCCTGCGGCATCCTGCAGGTGGCTGACGTCACCTTCGATAAAAAAGAGCACAACGTCGTGCTGAGCATGGAGCAGCATATTGCGCGCGTGCAGGGCGGCTGGGTAGCGGAGTACGCCTACCTGGTGAAGGTGCTGAAAGAGGGCAAAGAGCAGGTGGTCGATAACCGTCAGGGCACCATTAGCTGGCTCACCGGTCAGCACGGCAATATCGTCACCGCTTCCGATAAATTCACCAGCATGGGCAAAAGCGGCTTTACCGACACCACCTATCGTTACGACGCGCAGCTGCGGCTGACGAAAAGCGTTTCGCGCGGCACCGACGCCCTGACCAACGGCGAAAGCAGCTGGCGCTGGAACCCGCAGGGGCAGGTGGTCAGCGCGATCACGGCGCGCAGCAAAGATCTCTATACCTACGATAAAGATTTTCGCGAATGGCAGCTGCACGGCACCGCGACCACGCCGGTCAGTTCGCTGCGTTCGGTCGACGAGTGTCAGCTATGGGACGAGGTCGGCAACTGCACGTTAAGCTATCTGCATGAAACCGAAGTATTCGACAAAGGCACTATCGAGCGCCATCTCAGCGCCGCCTATAAATATCAGTACTGGGACCGGCCTGCTGAGACGGAGTAGCGCGCAGAAATAGCGCGTCCTCGTTAAAAATTTGTTAAAGTGAGCGGAGCCATTTTCAGGGAGAGCGTTATGACCGCTACGCTGCTGTTCTCGTTTTTATTCGCTATTACTATTTTGACGCTGACGCCCGGTTTCGATACCGCGCTGGTGCTGCGCACTGCCGCCGCGCAGGGCTGGCGACGCGGCAGCGCCACGGCGCTGGGCATCAACCTCGGCTGTCTGGTGTGGGGCGTCGCGGTGGGATGTGGTCTGGGCGCGCTGCTGCTGGCGTCGGAAATGGCCTACAACCTGCTGAAGTGGATCGGCGCGGCCTATTTGCTCTATCTTGGCGTCAGGCTGCTGCTCAGCCCGCGCACGCAGCCGCTGCATGAAGCGGCGGCGGAAATCGCGCCGCAAAGCTATCTGAGCTGCTTCAACCGCGGCCTGTTCGGCAATCTGCTCAACCCCAAAATGGGCGTGTTTTACGTTACTTTTCTGCCGCAGTTTATTCCGGCGGGGGCGTCGGTGCCGCTCTGGTGCAGCCTGCTGGCGCTGATGCATATCGCGATTGGGCTGCTGTGGAACGCCGTCCTGATTGGCGGCAGCCACTATTTCGCCGCGCACCTGCGCCGTCCGGCGGTGCTCAAGGTGATGGACCGCCTGACGGGCATGGTGTTTATCGGCTTCGCGGCGAAGCTGGCGCTCTCGCGCCGCTAAGCGTCAGGGTTTGGTGGCGACCAGCACCGCACGCAGCGGCGCCGGGTAGCCTTCCACCGTTTTGCCGGCGTCTTGCGGGTCGAGAAACTCGGCCAGCGATTCGCTGGTCATCCAGCTGGTGCGGCGCTGCTCGTCGGTGGAGGTCACCGCATAATCGACAATTTTCACGTCGACGAAGCCGCACTTCTCCAGCCAGCTTTTCAGCGCTGCGGCCGAAGGGATGAAATAGACGTTGCGCATCTGCGCATAGCGTTCGCCCGGCACCAGCACATCCCGCTCATCTCCCTCGATCACCAGCGTTTCCAGCACCAGCTCGCCGCCGCTCACCAGCTGGTTTTTCAGCTGCAGCAGATGATCGAGCGGCGAACGGCGATGATAAAGCACGCCCATTGAGAAAACGGTGTCGAACGCCTGTAGCGTCGGCAGCTGTTCGATGCCGAGCGGCAGCAGATGGGCGCGTCGGTCATCGCCCAGCAGTTTGCGCACCGCTTCGAACTGGCAGAGAAAGAGCTGCATCGGATCGATGCCGACCACCAGCTGCGCGCCGGCGCCGACCATGCGCCACATGTGATAGCCGCTGCCGCAGCCGACGTCCAGCACGGTGCGACCCGCCAGCGAGGAGATATGCGGCGCGACGCGCTGCCACTTCCAGTCGGAACGCCATTCAGTATCGATAGCGGTGCCGTAGAGCGAGTAGGGGCCTTTACGCCAGGGCATCAGATTGCGCAGCAGTTTCTCGATGCCCTGACGCTGACGATCGCTGAGATCGTCGCGCTCTGCGCTGACGCTGTGCAGCAGGTCGAGCCGCTGCGGCTGCAGCAGCGGCAGATGCTCAACCGACTTCTCCCAGTTGCGAAACAGGCCATGCAGATTCTCTTTCTGCCAGGCGGCGATCTGCGCCGGCAGCACCTCCAGCCAGCTGGCGAGCGGGCCGGTGGCGATTTGCTGATAAAAACGGCCAAACTCAATCATTTCAACGCCACCAGCGAACCAAAGTTAAAGCACTGGAACCAGAGTTCCGCGTGAGAGAAGCCCGCCTGTTTCAGGCGCGCCTTGTGCGTCTCAACGCTGTCGGTCAGCATCACATTCTCCAGCATGCTGCGTTTCTGGCTGATCTCCAGCTCGCTGTAGCCGTTAGCGCGTTTGAAATCGTGGTGCATATTGAACAGCAGTTCGCCGACCTCGGCGTCCTCGAAGCTGAACTTCTCCGACAGCACCAGCGCGCCGCCGGGCTTCAGCCCCTGCCAGATCTTCTCCAGCAGCTGCAGCCGCGCAGGAGGATCAAGAAACTGCAGCGTGAAGTTCAGCACCACCATCGAGGCGTTTTCGATGGGGATATCGCGGATATCGGCCTCGATAACGTTCACCGGCGTCTCGGCGCGGAAGGCGTCGATATGGCGGCGGCAGCGTTCAACCATCGCCGGCGAATTATCCACGGCGATAATGGTGCAGCCGGGCGCCTTGATATTGCGGCGCACCGAGAGCGTGGCGGCGCCAAGCGAGCAGCCCAGATCGTAAACCTGGCTGTCGGGCGTGACGAAGCGCTCGGCCAGCATGCCGATCATGGAGATGATATTGGAGTAGCCGGGCACGGAGCGCTGAATCATATCGGGGAAGACTTCAGCCACGCGCTCGTCAAAGGTCCAGTCGCCCAGCTTGTCGATGGGCGCGGAAAATAGCGTATCGCGGTCAGACATAATAAATCCGGAAAGACAACGGAAAGGGCGCTATTCTGGCAGAAAGTGCGGCGGGCTGCACCCTTTACCCCCGCAGCCGGTCAATGCAGCGTCAGCACCAGCTCCCAGGGCAGATAGATAAGGTTAAATACCGCCATGCCGCACAGGGCGAACAGCGTCAGCATCATGCCATATTTGCGCCCGGCGAGCGCGCTGCGGCGCAGCCCCTGCGCGTGCAGCACCCGGCCGACGAAAAAAAGCAGCGCGGTCAGATGCATCATCCACATATCGGCGCCGTTCATCTCCATCATCACCAGCAGCAGCAGCGCCAGCGGAATGGTTTCGATCGCGTTGCCGTGAATGCGCATCGCCACGCGCAGATCGTGAAACCCGCCGTCGCCAAAGGCGACGCGATAGTGGCGACGGTAGCGCACCACGTCCAGCGCGAACTTCATCACCATCAACACGCCCAGTACCACATATAACGCACTTACCATGCTAATCCTCGTTCATCAGAACAGCGATTCCTGCTGCGGCCAGGCGGGGCCGCTGCCGATGCCGGCGTCGATCGCCTGCAGCTGCGGCCATATACGCCGCACCAGCGGAAACACCTCGCCCATATCGGGCGTATGAATAAAAAACAGCGGGTCGCTTTCCGTCTGCCATTGTGCCAGTTTTTCGCGCCAGACCTGAAAAAATCGATCGCTCTGGTCTACGTCGTCGCTGCCGATAAAGCGCACCATGGGCCGCTCGCCGGTGCGCACGGCGTGAGGCGGCACGCGCGGCTTTTGCTGGCGCGCGTGCAGGGCGGCAGGACTTTGCGAGGTTGAGGCGTGCGTCGGACGGCTGTCTAAAATCACCCGGTTGACGCCGCGCGCCTGCAGCCCCTGATTCAGGGCGCGCTCCGCCTCGCCCTTGGCGAAAAAGGCGGGGTGGCGCACTTCGACGCCATAGCTGAAGCGGCGCGGCAGCCCGTCGAGAAAGCGCCAGAGATCGGCGAGCTGCGCGGGCGCAAAAGTCGCGGGCAGCTGCAGCCAGTACTGTCCGATACGGTCGGCCAGCGGATCGAGCAGCCGCAGGAAATCGCTCAGCAGATCGTCGGTGTGCTGCAGCTGCGCCTGATGACTGATGGTCTGCGGAAACTTGAAGCAAAAGCGAAAATCGTCATGCGTCATATCGCGCCAGCGCTGAACGGTGTCGGGCGCGGGTAGCGCATAAAGCGTGGTGTTGCCCTCTACGCAGTGGAACAGCCGGGCATAATCAGCCAGACTTTCAATGCCCCAGCGTTTCCAGTGCGAATGCTGCCACTGCGGCAGCCCAATACGAAGCGTCACGGCCTCTCCTTTTCTGCTGGTTTTGCCCTATAGACTAGCCTGGTTGCCCGGGGGAGGAAAAACCGGCGACGAAATGCGCGGTTTGGCGCGGCTCTACTTATCCTGCCTGCCTTTTTCCATTATAATGGCCGCCTTTTTTGCGGCAGCATCTCAAAAGGTTACGCGGCCTGATGCTGCAGGCAGCAGCGGCGAAGTTAAAAGGATACGTTATGCGTACAGAATATTGCGGACAGCTCAATCTGTCTCATGTAGGTCAGCAAGTCACTCTTTGCGGCTGGGTCAACCGCCGTCGCGATCTGGGGAGCCTGATTTTTATCGACATGCGCGACCGCGAAGGCATCGTGCAGGTTTTCTTCGATCCCGATCGTCAGGAGGCTTTCCAGCTGGCGTCTGAGCTGCGCAACGAATTCTGCATCCAGATCACCGGCACCGTTCGCGCACGCGACGAGAAAAACAAAAACGCCGAGATGGCCACGGGCGAAGTCGAAGTGTTCGCGCAGGCACTGACCATTATCAACCGCGCCGAGCCGCTGCCGCTCGACTCCAATCAGGTCAACAGCGAAGAAGCGCGTCTCAAGTACCGCTATCTCGACCTGCGCCGTCCTGAAATGGCGCAGCGCCTGAAGACCCGCGCGAAAATCTCCAGCTTCGTGCGCCGCTTTATGGACGGCGAAGGCTTTCTCGATATCGAAACGCCGATGCTGACCAAGGCGACGCCGGAAGGCGCGCGCGACTATCTGGTGCCGAGCCGCGTGCACAAAGGCAAGTTTTATGCGCTGCCGCAGTCGCCGCAGCTGTTCAAACAGCTGCTGATGATGTCCGGCTTCGATCGCTACTATCAGATCGTGAAGTGTTTCCGCGATGAAGATCTGCGCGCCGACCGCCAGCCGGAATTTACCCAGATCGATATCGAAACCTCGTTCCTGACCGCGCCGCAGGTGCGCGAGATCAACGAGCGTATGATTCGTCAGCTGTGGCAGGAAGTGAAGGGCGTCGATCTCGGCGAGTTCCCGCAGATGACCTTTGCCGAAGCGATGCGTCGCTACGGTTCCGACAAGCCCGATCTGCGTAACCCGATGGAGCTGGTGGACGTCGCCGATCTGCTGAAAAACGTCGAGTTCCAGGTGTTCGCCGGTCCGGCCAACGACGCCAAAGGGCGCGTCGCCGCGCTGCGCGTGCCGGGCGGCGCACAATTGAGCCGCAAGCAGATTGACGAATACGGCAAGTTCGTCGAGATTTATGGCGCGAAAGGTCTGGCGTGGATGAAAGTCAACGCGCGCGCTGACGGCTTCAGCGGCGTACAGAGCCCGGTGGCTAAGTTCCTTAACGAAGAGATCGTCGAAGCGATTCTCAGCCGCACCAACGCCGCCGACGGCGACCTGATCTTCTTCGGCGCCGATCGCGCCAAAGTGGTAGCGGACGCGCTGGGCGCCCTGCGCCTGAAAGTGGGCCGCGACCTGCAGATCACCAACGAAAGCGCCTGGGCGCCGCTGTGGGTAATCGACTTCCCGATGTTCGAAGAGGACGACGAAGGCGGTCTGGCGGCGATGCACCATCCGTTTACCGCGCCGAAAGAGATGTCGGCGGAAGAGCTGGCGGCCGACCCGCTGAGCGCGGTGGCGAACGCCTACGATATGGTGATCAACGGCTATGAAGTGGGCGGCGGTTCCGTGCGTATCCACAGCGGTAACATGCAGCAGGCGGTATTCACTATTCTGGGCATTGACGAGCACGAGCAGCGCGAGAAATTCGGCTTCCTGCTCGACGCGCTGAAGTACGGCACGCCGCCGCACGCGGGTCTGGCTTTTGGTCTGGATCGTCTCACTATGCTGCTGACCGGCACCGAGAATATCCGCGACGTTATCGCCTTCCCGAAAACCACCGCGGCGGCCTGTCTGATGACCGAAGCGCCGAGCGAAGCCAATCCGGCGGCGCTGGCGGATCTCGGTATTCAGATCGCGCCGAAGAAAGAGAAGTCAGAGAATAAGTAATGTTTAAATATCCGGTATCGGTGCTGGTAGTGATTTTCGCGCAGGATACCGGCCGGGTGTTAATGCTGCAGCGACGCGACGACAGCGATTTCTGGCAGTCGGTGACCGGCAGTCTGGAAGCGGGCGAAACCCCGCTTCAGGCGGCGCGGCGCGAAGTGCTGGAAGAGCTGGCCATCGACGTCGCGGGCGAGAAGCTGGCGCTGGAGGATTGCGGCAAAGAGATCGAATTCGAAATCTTTCCGCACTACCGCCATCGCTATGCCCCAGGCGTGACGCACAACCGCGAACACTGGTTCCGGCTGGCGCTGCCCGCCGAGCGGCAGCCAACGCTCAGCGAGCATCTCGCCGCGCGCTGGCTCGATCCCGCCGCCGCCGCCGCCCTGACTAAGTCCTGGAGCAATCGCCAGGCGATTGAAGAATTTATTTAGCTGCTCGCCGTAATTTTGGTGGCAGTCTGGATTGAAGAAAATTGGTGCGGTTCCCACAGAACTGCACCGCAAAACTTAAAGCGTCGGGCGTTATCGGCGCAGCGAGGTCGACTGCCGCCAGCGCGCAGCAACCGGAGCGTACGCTTGTACGTGACGATTGCGAGCACTGCCGGAAGGCGAGATCGCCAGCAAGATAGCCCGTGCGATGTCAAAGATCGGAGAATATGCAAGATGGCTGGTCATAGTAAATGGGCGAACACCAAGCACCGCAAGGCGGCGCAGGACGCCAAGCGCGGTAAAATCTTCACCAAAATTATTCGTGAACTGGTCACCGCCGCTAAGCTGGGCGGCGGCGACGCCGCGTCCAACCCGCGTCTGCGCGCCGCAATGGACAAAGCGCTGTCTAACAACATGACGCGCGACACCATGAACCGCGCTATCGCGCGCGGCGTGGGCGGCGAAGATGATTCCAATATGGAAACCATCATCTATGAAGGCTACGGCCCTGGCGGCTCTGCCGTGATGGTGGAGTGCCTGAGCGACAACCGCAACCGCACCGTAGGCGAAGTGCGCCACGCCTTCACCAAAACCGGCGGCAACCTCGGCACCGACGGCTCTGTTTCTTACCTGTTCAGCAAGAAGGGCGTGATCTCCTTCGCGCCGGGCCAGGATGAGGACAGCGTGATGGAAGCGGCGCTGGAAGCGGGCGCGGAAGATGTGGTGAGCTATGACGACGGCGCGATCGACGTCTTTACCGCATGGGAAGAGCTGGGCGCAGTGCGCGACGCGCTGGAGGCCACCGGCCTGAAAGCGGACACCGCCGAAGTCTCAATGATCCCGTCGACCAAAGCGGAACTCGATGCTGAAACGGCGCCGAAGCTGCTGCGCCTGATCGACATGCTGGAAGACTGCGACGACGTGCAGGAAGTCTACCATAACGGCGAGATCTCCGATGAGGTCGCGGAAACGCTGTAATGGCGTTTCTCTCTAGCCCGCACACCGGAGAGTCGGCATGGCGATAATTCTGGGCATCGATCCCGGCTCGCGCATAACCGGCTACGGTGTGATCCGTCAAACCGGCCGCCAGCTCAGCTATCTGGGCAGCGGCTGTATCCGCACCAATACCACCGAGCTGCCGGCGCGTCTGAAGCTGATCTATGCGGGCGTGACTGAAATCATCACCCAGTTTTCGCCGGACTACTTCGCCATCGAGCAGGTCTTTATGGCAAAGAACGCCGATTCGGCGCTTAAGCTGGGGCAGGCGCGCGGCGCGGCGATCGTCGCGGCGGTCAACCTTGACCTGCCGGTCTTTGAGTACGCCGCCCGTCAGGTGAAGCAGACCGTCACCGGCACCGGCGGCGCGGAGAAGAGTCAGGTGCAGCATATGGTGCGCACGCTGCTTAAGCTGCCCGCCAACCCACAGGCGGACGCCGCTGACGCGCTGGCAATCGCTATTACGCACTGCCACGTCAGTCAGAACGCGACGCGCATCAGCGACAGCAAACTGTTACTGACGCGCGGACGTTTGCGTTCAGGCTAGCGGGCCACGCCGCGTTCCGTTTCAGGCTGGATATTCATCCAGCCTTTTTTATGTTATAAATCCCGCCACATTCGTTTATTAAGGAAGCGTTCAGGTGATAGGTCGTTTACGGGGCAATATTCTGGAAAAGCAGCCGCCGCTGGTGCTGATCGAAGCGCACGGCGTGGGTTATGAAGTGCATATGCCGATGACCTGTTTTTATGAGCTGCCTGAACTGAACCACGAAGCGGTGATCTTTACCCACTTTGTGGTGCGCGAAGATGCGCAGCTGCTGTTCGGCTTCAACAACAAACAAGAGCGCGCGCTGTTTCGCGAGCTGATTAAAACCAACGGCGTCGGACCTAAGCTGGCGCTGGCGATCCTTTCCGGCATGTCGGCGCAGCAGTTCGTGACGGCAGTGGAGAAAGAGGAGATTGCCGCGCTAATCAAGCTGCCGGGCGTCGGCAAGAAAACCGCCGAGCGTCTGGTGGTTGAGATGAAAGATCGCTTCAAAGGGTTGCATGGCGACCTCTTCTCCGGCGAATCCGCCTTTACGCTCACCGCGCCGCACGCCGAGCCGGAAAGCAACGACGCCGAGGCAGAAGCGGTTGCGGCGCTGGTATCGCTGGGTTATAAACCGCAGGAAGCCAGCCGTATGATAAGCAAGGTTGGCAAGCCTGACGCAGACTGCGAAACCCTGATCCGAGAAGCTCTGCGCGCCGCCATTTGAGGTAAGTCATGATCGAAGCCGACCGTCTGGTCTCCTCCGCCAGCTATAACGAAGAAGAGAATCTCGACCGCGCTATCCGCCCTAAGCTGCTCTCGGAGTACGTGGGCCAGCCGCAGGTGCGCGAGCAGATGGAAATTTTCATCAAGGCGGCGAAACTGCGCGGCGATGCGCTGGATCACCTGCTGATTTTCGGTCCGCCGGGGCTGGGGAAAACCACGCTGGCCAATATCGTCGCCAATGAGATGGGCGTCAATCTGCGCACTACCTCCGGTCCGGTGCTGGAGAAGGCGGGCGATCTGGCGGCGATGCTGACCAATCTCGAACCGCACGACGTGCTGTTTATCGATGAGATCCATCGTCTCTCGCCGGTGGTGGAAGAGGTGCTCTATCCGGCGATGGAAGATTACCAGCTGGATATTATGATTGGCGAAGGCCCGGCCGCGCGCTCCATCAAGCTCGACCTGCCGCCGTTTACGCTGATCGGCGCCACCACGCGCGCCGGCTCGCTGACTTCGCCGCTGCGCGACCGCTTCGGCATCGTGCAGCGCCTGGAGTTCTACAACGTGCCGGATCTGCAGCACATCGTCAGCCGCAGCGCCGCCTGTCTGGGACTGCCGCTGAGCGAAGAGGGCGCGCGGGAAGTGGCGCAGCGCGCGCGCGGCACGCCGCGTATCGCCAACCGTCTGCTACGCCGCGTGCGCGACTTCGCGGAGGTGCGCGCCAACGGCGAAATGAGCGGCAACGTTGCGGCCAGCGCGCTGGATATGCTTAACGTCGACAGCGAAGGCTTCGACTATATGGATCGCAAGCTGCTGCTGGCGATTATCGACAAGTTTACCGGCGGGCCGGTAGGCCTGGATAACCTCGCAGCGGCAATTGGCGAAGAGCGGGAAACCATTGAGGATGTGATTGAGCCCTTCCTGATCCAGCAGGGCTTTATTCAGCGCACGCCGCGCGGCCGGATGGCCACGCAGCACGCTTATCGTCACTTCGGCATGGCGCGCGACGAGTAATCAGACGGCGGGTTTGCGCGCCATGCTGAGAATAAACAGCAGCGCGGCGCACAACACCACCGACGGGCCGGCCGGGGTATCGTAGAAGGCGGAGAAGGTCAGGCCACCCGAGACGGCGATAATGCCCACCACCACTGCCAGGCTCGCCATCTGCTCTGGCGAACGCGAAAAGCGGCGCGCCGTCGCGGCGGGGATAATCAGCAGCGAGGTGATAATCAGCGCGCCGACGAATTTCATCGCCACGCCAATGGTCAGCGCCGTCACCAGCATCAGGATCAGGCGGGTACGCTGAATATTTACGCCGTCCACCTGCGCCAGCTCCGGGCTGATGGTCATCGACAGCAGCGCGCGCCACTGCCACGCCATCACCGCCAGCACCACCGCCACGCCTGCGCCCATCACCCATAAATCCTCCGGCGTTACCGCCAGCAGATCGCCGAACAGATAGGCCATCAGATCGACGCGCACGCCCGACATCAGGCTGACCACCACCAGACCGAGCGACAGCGCGCTGTGCGCCATAATGCCCAGCAGGGTATCGATCGCCAGATGCGGGCGGCGTTCAAGAAACACCAGCCCGAGCGCCAGGCAGACGGTGACCAAGATAACGGCGTAGTAGGGATTGACGTTCAGCAGCAGGCCGAAGGCAACGCCCAGCAGCGAGGCGTGCGCCAGGGTATCGCCGAAGTAAGACATCTTGCGCCACACCACGAACGAACCCAGCGGACCGGCCGCCAGCGCCAGCATCACGCCGCCCAGCCAGCCCGGTAGTAACAACTCAATCATGATGGACCCTGTCCTCTGCGTAAAACGATACGTCCCTGAAGGTCGTGACGATGATTATGGTTATGGCGATAGATCGCCAGCTGCTGCGCGCCGCGCGGACCGAACATGGCGATAAATTCCGGATGCTGCGACACCGCTTCCGGCGTGCCGGAGCAGCAGATATGGTGGTTAAGGCAGAGCACCTCGTCGGTTTTCGCCATTACCAGATGCAGATCGTGCGAAACCATCAGCACGCCGCAGTTAAGCTCGTGGCGCAGCTGGTCGATCAGATCGTAGAGCGCCACCTGGCCGTTCACGTCGACGCCCTGCGTCGGCTCGTCCAGCACCAGCAGCTGCGGCTGATTGAGCAGGGCGCGCGCCAGCAGCACGCGCTGCGTTTCACCGCCCGAGAGCTTCTGCAGCGGCGCGTTGAGCAGATGACCGGCCTGCACGCGCTTCAGCGCCGGCAGCACATCGGCGCGCTTCGCGCCGCGCGTCAGCAGCATAAAACGCTCGACGGTGACCGGCAGCGTCGGGTCGATATGCAGTTTTTGTGGTACATAACCGATGCGCAAGCCGGGATCGCGTTGTATCTGACCGGAGGCCGGCGTTAGCAGCCCCAGCACGACGCGCACCAGCGTGGATTTGCCCGCGCCGTTGGGGCCAAGCAGCGTAAGTATGCGTCCTGGCATCAGCTTCAGGCTAATGCCTGAGAGCACGGGACGTCGTGCAAATTGCACGGAGATGTTTTCAAGCGTGACGAGTGAGGTCATGTTATTTACAGGTTGCACAGAATTTCGAATGTTATAATATCACATCCCATCCCCAGGTCACGATGGAATGATGCATTATGTTACACATTAAAAAGAGTACTATTTTCACCCTTTCTGCGCTGGCATTCACCGCCTCGCTGACGCTTCCCGCGCAGGCGAATGTCGTCGCCTCGGTGAAGCCTCTCGGTTTTATCGCTGCCGCCATTGCCGACGGCGTGACGCCGGTGGATGTACTGCTGCCCGATGGCGCGTCGGAACATGATTACGCGCTGCGTCCTTCTGACGTAAAACGTTTAAAAAACGCAGACTTAGTGGTGTGGGTCGGCCCCGAGATGGAAGCCTTCATGACGAAGCCGGCGGCTGAATTGCCCGCCGCTAAAAACCTTCAGATCGCCGATATGCAGGCGGTTAAACCCTTGTTGCTGAAGGGCGGAGACGACGACGATCACCATGGCGAAGAGGCTGCTCACCAGGGCGATAGCGGAGATGACGAAGCGGAACATCATCACCATCATGGCGAATTTAATATGCATGTGTGGTTGTCGCCGCAAATATCCAGGCTAGCGGCGGTTGCAATCCATGGAAAATTATTGGAACTTATGCCCGAAAGCAAAGCCAAACTTGACGCTAATCTCCAGCAGTTCGAAAGCGAACTGGCGGTTACCGACAAGCACATTAGCGCGCAGCTCGCGCCGGTCAGCAACAAAGGGTATTTCGTTTTTCATGACGCTTACACCTATTTTGAAAAACACTACGGCCTCTCGCCCAGCGGGCATTTTACCGTAAACCCTGAAATTCAGCCGGGCGCACAGCGTCTACATCAAATACGAACACAGTTGGTTGAGCAGAAGGCCGTTTGCGTCTTTGCTGAGCCACAATTCAGGCCAGCCGTCATCGATGCGGTTGCCCGTGGAACCAACGTGCGTAAAGGCACGCTGGATCCGCTGGGGACAAATATCAGCCTTAGTCAGGACAGCTACGTGAAGTTCCTTTCACAGCTGTCAGGCCAGTATGCGAGCTGCCTGAATGGAGCATGAGGAATAGGTAAAAGTGCAGCAGATAGCCCGCTCTGTCGCCCTCGCATTTAATAATTTGCCGCGCCCCCACCGCGTTATGCTGGGGTCTTTAACCGTTGTGACGCTGGCCGTCGCCGTCTGGCGGCCCTACGTTTACCATCCCGCCGATGATGCGATGCCGATAGTCAAAAGCATCGAACTCGATAAAAATCAGCTGCGTACGCTGCTGCCAGAGGCCAGCGAACCCATCGATCAAACCACTTCCGAACCGGAAGAAGAACTGCCCGCCGACGACATCGACAGCGATGTGCCGGACGCGACGGGAACGCATGAATACACCGTCTCGTCCGGCGATACGCTCAGCAGCGCCCTGAATCAGTACGGCATCGAACTGGGCGATATCAATGCGCTGGTCAACAGCGATAAAGCGCTGCGCAACCTGCAGGTCGGCCAGCAGCTGAGCTGGACCCTGACCGACGATGGCAGTCTGCAGTCTCTCACCTGGGAGATAAACCGGCGTGAAACGCGCACCTATCAGCGCGGCAATAACGGCGCGTTCACCATGCAGTCCGAGATGCAAAAGGGCGAGTGGCAGAACCGCGTGCTGAAAGGCGAAGTGCGCGGCAGTTTCGCCGCCAGCGCCCAGCGCGCCGGCCTGACCGGCAGCGAAGCGAGCGCGGTGATCAAAGCGCTGCAGTGGCAGATGGATTTCCGCAAGCTGCGCGCCGGCGACCAGTTTAGCGTGCTGATGTCGCGCGAAATGCTCGACGGCAAAAGCGCGCAGAGCCAGCTGCTTGGCGTGCGCCTGCGCTCCGGCGGCAAAGACTACTACGCGTTCCGCGCCGAAGACGGCAAGTTCTACGATCGCAACGGGTCGGGCCTGGCGCGCGGCTTTATGCGCTTCCCGACCGTGAAGCAGTATCGCGTCTCCTCCAACTTCAATCCGCGTCGTCTGAACCCGGTAACGGGCCGCATCGCGCCGCATAAAGGCGTCGATTTTGCGCTGCCGGTGGGTACCCCGGTGCTGGCGGTCGGCGACGGCGAAGTGGTGATGGCGAAAAACGGCGGCGCGGCGGGCAACTATGTAGCCATTCGTCACGGCCGCCAGTATATGACGCGCTATATGCACCTGAAGAAAGTGCTGGTGAAACCGGGCGAGAAGGTGAAGCGCGGCGATCGCATCGCGCTGTCGGGCAACACCGGCCGCTCCACCGGGCCGCATCTGCACTTTGAAATCTGGATCAATAACCAGGCGGTCAACCCGCTGACGGCGAAACTGCCGCGCATGGAAGGGTTGACCGGCAAAGAGCGCAGCGATTATATGGCGCAGGTGAAAACCAACCTGCCGCTGCTGCGCTTCGAGTAGTCCGCGCGACGCGCCACAAGACCGACGCTTTACGCGTCGGTTTTTTTTCACGCCGCGCCGGGGATTGCAAATTTACCTGTCGCCACTATCATTAGCGCGTCATTGATTGAGGCGAGTGCATGGAAACCCCGAAAAAAAAGAATAGTGAATTTATTCCCGTTTTTGAACGTTCTTTCCTGAAACCAAAATACTGGGGCAGCTGGCTGGCGATCGGCGCGCTGGCAGGCATGGCGCTACTGCCGGCGAAAGTACGCGATCCGCTGCTTGGCGGGCTGGGGAGAATGGCGGGGAAACTGGCTAAAGGCGCTCGCCGCCGCGCGCTCATCAATCTGTACTACTGCCTGCCGGAGCTGAGCGAAACGCAGCGCAGCCATATCGTCGATGAGATGTTCGCTACCGCGCCGCAGGCGATGGCGATGATGGCAGAACTGTGTGTGCGCGATCCGGCGCGCGTGCGCCAGCGCGTTGACTGGCACGGCCGCGAGATCATCGATCGGCTGCATGCAGAGAAGCAGAACGTTATTTTCCTCGTGCCCCACGGCTGGGCGGTGGATATCCCTGCGATGCTGCTCGCCTCCGAAGGGCAGATGATGGCGGCGATGTTTCATAACCAGAGCGATCCGCTGCTTGACTACGTCTGGAACAGCGCGCGTCGTCGCTTCGGCGGCCGGATGCACGCCCGCAACGACGGCATCAAGCCGTTTATCAGCTCGGTGCGCCAGGGGTACTGGGGCTACTATCTGCCCGATCAGGATCACGGCGCCGAACACAGCGAGTTCGTCGATTTCTTCGCGACCTACAAGGCGACGCTGCCGGCGCTGGGCCGCCTGATGAAGGTGTGCCGCGCGCGCGTGGTGCCGCTGTTCCCGGTCTATAACAGCGAGACGCACCGGCTGGAGATTTTCGTGCGTCCGCCGATGGACGATCTGCTGGACGCGGACGATCGCACGCTGGCGCGCCGCATGAACGAAGAGGTTGAGGTGTTCGTGCGTCCCCATCCCGAGCAGTACACCTGGATTTTGAAGCTGCTGAAGACGCGCAAAGAGGGCGATATCGAGCCCTATAAGCGCAAAGAGCTTTATCCGCGTAAATAGCAAAAGGGCCACAATTGCGGCCCTTTTTTATTGATAATGTGCTGACGCAGGGACGGTATGGCCCGATCGCAAAGTCGCTCAAGGCATCCATGGACGCTTTGCTCTTCGTGCCATACCGCCCCCGCATTTCAGCTTCCGCAGCAGCTTGTGAGTAAGACCTTAATACTCAGGATAACGCCGTCACCTGCGCGCGCCGCTTGCGTTCGCGCAGAAACAGCGTCACCAGCACAAACCAGAGCACGCCGCTGATGAAATTGATCAGGCTAAACCAGGGCGTGCCGCCGCTAAAATAACCGCTTTTCGCCAGCTCGATGCCGATCGCCAGCGTCAGGATGCTGATCATCCCCAGCATCGCCGCGACGCTGCCTTTACCCGCGTCGCTGGCGTAAAGCGTCAGGCGATAGAGCCCGGCGTTGACCATACCCGCGCCGAAGGCGTATAGGCTTAGCCCGGCGGTCAGAAGGAGATAGCTGTGGCTGTCCAGCAGGTTCGCCAGCAGCGCAATGCCTAACCCTGAGAGAATCGGCCAGGCGGCGAACTTCACCGGCTGCTCGATGGGCACGCGTCCGGCCAGCTTGCCCAGCGTAATATTCCCGGCGATCATCGCCAGAAACACCGGCAGCTGCAGCAGCGCATAGTGCATGCGCGACAGCTGCTCCTCATGCATCAGGATCACCGGCGAGAGCGCCACCCAGGTCAGGATGGGAATAAACACCAGCCCGATAGCGAAAGAGCCCAGCATCACCATCCGGTCGCGCGCCAGCTTGCGGTAGGTGCGCGCCAGCTGCGGCAGCGCGATAGAGTGGCTGCGGTCGCCTGCGGTTTCAGGCATCACGCGCCATAAAATAATAAAGGCGAGGGCGCTGAGCAGGGCGAACAGCCAGAACATGCTGCGCCAGCTCGCTACCGTCAGCCAGGCGGCGCCCGCCAGCGGCCCTGCCAGCGGCGCCAGCAGCGCGACGTTGGCCATCAGCGCCATCACGCGCACCGCCAGCGCCTCGTCAAAAGCTTCCTGAATCGCGGCATAGCTGACCGCGCCGATAAAGCAGAGGCTGATGCCCTGAATAAAGCGCAGCGCGACGAACTCTTTGATTGAGCCGACCCAGGTGGTCAGCACGCAGGCCAGAATAAAAAAGAGAATGCCGCCCAGCATCACCGGACGTCGGCCGAATTTATCGGAGAGCGGGCCGAGCAGCCATTGCAGCACCACGCCGCCCAGCAGATAGGCGGTGAGCGACGTCGAGACCCACTCCGGGCCGACGCTAAACTCCTGCGTTACCAGCAGCATGCCGGGCTGGATCATGTCGTGCGCGATATAGGTGGCGAATTCAAACAGCACCAGCGCCAGCGGAAACAGCAGCAAGCCTGCTGTCAGTTTGCTGACGGGTTGATAGCGGGGCATTCAGACTCCTTTTAAAAAATAAAACGCGACCGCCAGGCAGTCGCGTTGTTTACAGCGTTACTACAGCGGGCGCGCAGTTAGTCGACGCGCAGCACCCGGCTGGTATTGGTGGTGCCGGTCGCGCCCATCACGTCGCCCTGGGTGACGATAACCAGATCGCCGGAGACCAGGAAGCCTTTGTCGCGCAGCAGATTGATTGCATCGTGCGCCGCGACTACGCCGTCGTTGTCGCTGTTGAAAAAGACCGGCGTCACGCCGCGATAGAGCGCGGTCAGGTTCAGGGTGCGCTCATGACGGGACATAGCGAAAATCGGCAGGCCGGAGGTAATGCGCGACGTCATCAGCGGCGTACGGCCGGACTCGGTCATGGTAATAATCGCGGTGACGCCCTGCAGATGGTTCGCCGCATACATCGCCGACATGGCGATCGCCTCTTCGATATTGTCGAAGGTAACTTCCAGACGGTGCTTGGAGACGTTGACGCTCGGGATCTTCTCCGCGCCCAGGCAGACCTTCGCCATCGCGGAAACGGTTTCAGCGGGATACTGGCCAGCGGCGGTTTCCGCCGACAGCATCACGGCGTCGGTGCCGTCGAGCACGGCGTTAGCGACGTCCATCACTTCGGCGCGCGTCGGCATCGGGTTGGTGATCATTGATTCCATCATCTGTGTGGCGGTAATGATGGTGCGGTTCAGCTGGCGCGCGCGACGGATCAGCGCTTTCTGAATGCCGACCAGCTCAGGATCGCCGATTTCAACGCCCAGGTCGCCGCGTGCCACCATGACCACGTCAGAGGCGAGAATGATATCGTCCATCGCTTCCTGCGTCGCGACCGCTTCGGCGCGTTCGACTTTCGCCACCAGCTGCGCTTCGCAGCCCGCTTCGCGCGCAAGGCGACGCGCGTAGTTCATATCTTCGCCGCTGCGCGGAAACGAGACCGCCAGATAATCGACGCCGATTTTCGCGGCGGTAATAATGTCCGCTTTGTCTTTCTCAGTCAGCGCTTCCGCCGACAGGCCGCCGCCGAGCTTGTTGATGCCTTTGTTGTTGGAGAGCGGGCCGCCGACGGTGACTTCGGTAAACACCTTCATGCCCTGAACTTCCAGCACTTTCAGCTGCACGCGTCCATCGTCGAGCAGCAGGATATCGCCCGGCACCACATCTTCCGGCAGGCCTTTATAGTCGATGCCGACTTTCTCTTTATCGCCTTCGCCTTTGCTCAGGCTGGCGTCGAGCAGGAAGCGGTCGCCGACGTTGAGGAACACTTTGCCCTCTTTAAAGGTCGAAACGCGGATTTTCGGTCCCTGCAGGTCGCCCAGAATCGCGACGTGACGACCCAGCTTCGCGGCAATTTCACGCACTTTGTTCGCGCGCAGCTGATGATCTTCCGGGGTGCCGTGAGAGAAGTTGAGTCGCACAACGTTTGCGCCTGCGGCGATGATTTTTTCCAGATTATTATCGCGGTCTGTTGCCGGGCCGAGGGTTGTAACGATCTTGGTTCTTCTGAGACGTCTTGACATGAAGGACTCCGTTGACAAATTTGCGTATCCCCTAAAGTGGACAGGGCGTGATCATTATTCTAACTGAAGGAGAGCCTGTGATACGACTCACATTGTGAATGTGATGTTAATTTTTTTGTTGCGCTGCGTTTTCCATGGCGAAAGGCTTGTCGAAACGCGACTCTTTTAAGACCTCTTTCACTCGCTTCAGGTTTTCCCGAAACGCGGCGCCGCGCTCGAGGATAAATCCGGTCGCCAGCACGTCGATAACGGTGAGTTGCGTCAGGCGGGACACCATTGGCAGATAGACATCGGTATCTTCCGGAACATCAAGCGTGAGCGCCAGCGTGGCGACCTCTGCCAGCGGCGAAGCGGGAGACGTGACGGCTATCACGGTGGAACCGTTTACACCGGCGAGGCGAGCCAGTTCTACCATATTTTTCGTGCGGCCAGTATGCGAAATCAAAACAAAAACGTCCTCCGCGCAACTATTTATACAACTCATGCGCTGGATCACAATATCCTCTGACCAGACCACCGGGAGATCAAAGCGCAAAAATTTATTAAAGGCGTCGTGCGCCACCACCGCTGAGGCGCCCAGGCCAAAGAACGCCACTTTCTGCGCTCGCGACAGCGCCGTCACCGCCTGCTGCACCACGGCGAGATCGAGCCGTTCGCGCACGCGCTGCAGCCCGGCCAGCGCCGAGTCGAAAATCTTATGGCTGTAGCCGCGGGTATCGTCATCTTCATCGACGTCGTGACTGACCCAGCTTTGCCCTTGTGCCAGGCTCTGCGCCAGCTGTAATTTGAAGTCGGGAAAGCCGCGCGTGCCGAGCCGATGGCAAAAGCGGTTAACGGTGGGTTCGCTGACCTCGGCGGCGCGCGCCAGCCGGGCAATGCTGGAATGGATCGCCTCCTGCGGGGCGGCCAGGATCTGCGCCGCGACCTTGCGTTCCGATTTGCTGAGCGTCGCCAGCTGCGCCTCAATTTTTTCCAGAGTATTCATAACCTGATGACCGTTATCGCTTTTATCGATGCCAGCCAGGGCTGGCAGAGGGGGCATAAAAGCGTGAATATACCCTGTTCGCCTTGACTGCGCGCAAGTACGGATAAGTCTGCGTGGTAAATTTTTGTCATAATTTGACCCGGATTCGATTTTGCCGCCTCTCGGCCGCCACGCTAGAGTGGGCTAAAGCGCACGCACTATCACATCGGCACGTCTTATTCCATTCAGAGTAAACGCTGCGGACCCGCATAGAGTCGGTTTACCTGACTCCCTGAAATAAGTACATTGTGCTGAAAGAAAATTACAACATGGACCCGATGGATGAGGATGCAAACGCCAACGGGATCATCCTGCAACGAGGAGAGGAAAATGGCGGTAACACAAACAGCCCAGGCATGCGATCTGGTGATATTCGGTGCCAAAGGCGATCTTGCGCGCCGGAAACTGTTGCCTTCACTGTATCAGCTGGAAAAAGCGGGACAGATCCACGAGGAAACCCGCATCATCGGCGTGGGACGCGCCGACTGGGACAAAGCAGCCTATACCAAAGTGGTGCGTGAAGCGCTGGAAACCTTTATGAAGGAGAAGATCGACGAAGCGCTGTGGGACAAACTCAGCAGCCGTCTCGACTTCTGCAACCTCGACGTCAACGACACCACCCATTTTCCCAAACTGGGCAAAATGCTCGATCAGGCAAAACGCACCACCATCAACTATTTCGCGATGCCGCCAAGCACCTTCGGCGCCATCTGCAAAGGCCTGGGCGCAGCGAAGCTGAACGCTAAACCGGCGCGCGTGGTGATGGAGAAGCCGCTCGGCACCTCGCTGGAGACCTCAAAAGAGATTAACGACGCGGTAGGCGAGTTCTTTGACGAAAGCCAGGTGTTCCGCATCGACCACTATCTCGGCAAAGAGACGGTGCTCAACCTGCTGGCGCTGCGCTTCGCCAACTCTATCTTCGTCAACAACTGGGATAACCGCACCATCGATCACGTGCAGATCACCGTGGCCGAAGAGGTGGGCATCGAAGGACGCTGGGGCTATTTCGACCAGGCTGGCCAGATGCGCGATATGATCCAGAACCACCTGTTGCAGGTGCTGACCATGATCGCCATGGCGCCGCCGTCCGACCTCAGCGCCGACGCCATTCGCGACGAGAAAGTTAAGGTGCTGCGCTCGCTACGCCGTATCGATCAGACCAACGTGCGCGAAAAAACCGTGCGCGGCCAGTACACCGCCGGCTTCGTGCAGGGTAAAAAAGTGCCTGGCTATCTGGAAGAAGAGGGCGCCAACAAGTCCAGCTCGACGGAAACCTTCGTCGCCATTCGCGTCGATATCGACAACTGGCGCTGGGCGGGCGTGCCGTTCTACCTGCGTACCGGCAAGCGTCTGCCGACCAAATGCTCCGAAGTAGTGGTCTACTTCAAGAACCCGGAGATGAACCTGTTCAAGGATTCCTACTCGGAACTGCCGCAGAACAAGCTCACTATTCGTCTGCAGCCGGACGAGGGCGTCGATATCGAGATCCTGAACAAAGTGCCGGGCCTCGATCACAAGCACAAGCTGCAGACCACCAAGCTGGATCTGAGCTACTCCGAGACCTTTAATCAGTCGCACCTGGCTGACGCCTACGAGCGTCTGCTGCTGGAGAGCATGCGCGGCATTCAGGCGCTGTTCGTGCGTCGCGACGAAGTGGAAGCGGCATGGACCTACGTCGACTCCATTATCGACGCCTGGGCCGCCGACGGCGACTCCTCCAAGCCTTATCAGGCAGGCACCTGGGGGCCGGTGGCGTCCGTGGCGATGATCACGCGAGACGGCCGTTCCTGGAACGAGTTCGAATAATCCTGAAAGTAGCCCGCCGCGTGCGGGCTTTTTTGTGCCTTGCCGCAGGAAACTGAACCGCAGTTTCAAAAATAGCGTCGGGCGGATAGACGATGCGGAAGGCGATCCTGTATGGTAGTGACGCATTGATGGCGCGCCGCGCGGCTGGCGCCGGTATGGATAAGCAAGGGGAACTGATGAAGAACTGGAAGACGAGTGCGGAAAAGATTCTGACCACTGGACCTGTGGTGCCGGTGATCGTAGTGAACAAGCTGGAACATGCGGTGCCGATGGCGAAAGCGCTGGTGGCCGGCGGCGTTCGGGTGCTGGAAGTCACGCTGCGCACGCCGGTGGCGATGGAAGCGCTGCGCCTGATGATTAAAGAGGTGCCGGACGCCATCGTCGGCGCAGGCACGGTCATCAACACCCAGCAGCTGCAGGAAGTCACCGAAGCGGGCGCGCAGTTCGTTATCAGCCCAGGCATTACCGAGCCGCTGTTGAAGGCCGCGGTAGAGGGTCCGGTGCCGCTGATTCCCGGCATCAGCACCGTTTCCGAACTGATGACCGGCATGGATTACGGCCTGCGCGAATTTAAATTCTTCCCGGCGGAAGCGAACGGCGGCGTCAAGGCGCTGCAGGCGATCGGCGGTCCCTTCCCGCAGGTACGCTTCTGTCCCACCGGCGGCATCTCGCCCGCTAACTATCGCGACTATCTGGCGCTGAAAAGCGTGCTCTGCATTGGCGGTTCCTGGCTGGTGCCGAACGACGCGCTGGAGTCAGGCGACTGGGATCGCATTACGCGTCTGGCGCGCGAAGCGGTAGAAGGCGCGAAATAAGCATTAGCGGTGAGCAGGGCGCTCACCGCATCATGAATCACCCGCGGTGTTATTACTCTTCGACTTTTACCGCCGCTGCGCTGGCGATCGCCCGCGCGACGGCGTCATCGACGCTCTCGCCTCTGGCCAGCGCGACGCCAAGACGGCGCGAACCCGCGATTTCCGGCTTGCCGAACAGGCGCAGCTGCAGACCCGCGCCCAGCGCCGCTTCCACGTTGACGAACCGCACGTTCTGGCTGTGCAGCTGCGGCAGGATCACCGCCGACGCCGACGGGCCGTACTGGCGCACGCCGCCGATCGGCAGGCCGAGAAAGGCGCGCACGTGCAGAGCGAACTCCGAAAGATCCTGCGAAATCAGCGTCACCATGCCGGTGTCGTGCGGTCGTGGCGACACTTCGCTGAAGATGACGTCGTCGCCGCAGACAAACAGCTCGACGCCGAACAGGCCGTAGCCGCCCAGCGCTTTCACCACCTCGCCGGCGATCGCCTGCGCGCGCTGCAGCGCGACATCGCTCATCTGCTGCGGCTGCCAGGATTCGCGGTAGTCGCCATCTTCCTGGCGATGACCGATCGGCGCGCAGAAGTGAAGGCCGTCGACCGCGCTCACGGTCAGCAGCGTAATTTCAAAATCGAATTTAACCACGCCTTCGACAATCACGCGGCCTGCGCCGGCGCGGCCGCCCTGCTGCGCGTACTCCCAGGCGCTGCCGAGTTGGCTGGCGTCGCGAATAAAGCTCTGGCCTTTGCCTGACGAACTCATCACCGGCTTGACGATGCAGGGGAAGCCGATCTCCGCCGCTGCTGCCTCAAAGCTCGCCTGGCTGTCGGCGAAACGGTAGCTGGAGGTTGGCAGCGACAGCTCTTCCGCCGCCAGACGGCGAATACCTTCGCGGTTCATGGTCAGGCGCGCGGCGCGCGCGGTCGGCACCACGCGCTGACCCTGCTGTTCAAGCTCAAGCAGCTTATCCGTGGCGATCGCTTCGATTTCCGGCACCACATAATCGGGCTTTTCCTGCGCAATCAGCGCGGCCAGCGCCTCGCCGTCAAGCATGTTCACCACGTGGCTGCGATGCGCCACATGCATCGCGGGCGCGTCGGCATAGCGGTCTACGGCAATCACTTCCACACCCAGTCGCTGGCACTCCAGCGCCACTTCTTTACCCAGTTCACCCGAGCCTAACAGCATGACACGCGTCGCAGCCGGACGCAGCGCAGTTCCAAGAGTCGTCATAATTTCACCTGTGAGTCAAAACGCGCGCAGTATAAACGAAAACGTTTGCGTTCTCATCCTCCTCTGCTTTGCCTCTCTTTTCTCACCTTGACGTTAACTGACGCCCGGTCGGGCAGAGTAGAGCCCTTATCGCTAAAAAAGGAGTGAATGATGAACAACCTGCTGCAACAGCTTCAGTCGCTGCTGACGAAGAAAGGCCACAGCGGCGGCAACGGAGGTTTAAACGATATGCTGGCACCCGGCGCGCTGGGCGGCCTGGCGGGTTTGCTGATCGCCAGCAAAAAGTCGCGCAAGCTGTTAACCGAGTATGGCGGCAAAGCGCTGATTATCGGCGGCGGCGCGGCGGCCGGCGCGGTGCTATGGAACAAATATAAACAGCGCGTGCGCGATACGCACCAGGCCGATCCCGGCTTCGGCGAGCTGCAGACGCCCGCCGACCAGCGTGCCGAGCGCCTGGTGACGGCACTGGTCTTCGCCGCTAAAAGCGACGGCCATATCGACGATCGCGAGCGCGCCGCTATTGAGCGCAGTATCCATGAGTCGGGCTACGGTCAGGAGGCGGAGGCGCTGATCCAGAAAGCGATCAATCGGCCGCTCGATCCCGCCTGGCTGGCTGCCGACGTGAAAAACGAAGATGAAGCGCTGGAACTCTACTTCCTCAGCTGCGCCGCTATCGACGTGGATCACTTTATGGAGCGCAGCTATCTCACTGCGCTCGGCGACGCGCTGAAGATCCCACAGGACGTGCGCGACGGCATTGAAAACGATCTGCGCGAACAAAAAGCGCGCATCCCGGCAGAATAACTCCGCTGTGGCCGCGCTGCGCGGCCGCAATAACAACGCGTTAGCGACAAAAATTTGGCTTCCCCGCCACCTGATGCCACCCTTAAAGGATATGAATAACAGGGAGAGAGAGCATGCAGGCCCCCATCGCAAAAAAAATTCCTCATGAAATGACCCTTCACGGCGAAACGCGCGTGGATGACTACTACTGGCTGCGCGACGACAAGCGCGAGAATGAAGAGGTGCTGGATTATCTGCGCGCCGAAAACAACTACGGCAAGCAGATCATGGCGACACAGCAGCCGCTGCAGAACCGTATTTTAAAAGAGATCGTCGATCGCCTGCCGCCGCAGGATCATTCGGTTCCCTATGTGCATAACGGCTATCGCTATCAGAGTCGTTATGAGAGCGGTAACGAATATGCCGCCTACTACCGCCAGCCTGCCGAGTGCGCCGTGACCGATGAGTGGACGCTGCTGCTGGACGCCAATCAGCGCGCCTCGCACAGCGAGTTCTACACTATGGGATCGCTCAATATCAGCCCTGACAACAAGGTGATGGCGCTGGCGGAAGATTTTCTCTCGCGGCGACAGTATGGCATTCGCTTTCGCTGCCTGGAGAAGGGGAGCTGGTATCCGGAGGTGCTGAATAACGCCTCCTCGAGCTTCGCCTGGGCGAACGATTCACGCACGCTCTACTACGTGCGCAAGCATGAACAAACGCTGTTGCCTTATCAGGTCTGGCGCCATGAGCTCGGCACGCCGCAAAGCGACGATCGGCTGGTGTATGAAGAGCAGGATGACACCTACCATCTCAGCGTGCATAAAACCACTTCCGAGCACTTTATTCTCATCGCGCTGTTCAGCACCAACAGCAGCGAGATCCAGCTCATCGACGCCGGCTTTCCCGACGCCGCGCCGCAGATATTCCTGCCGCGCCGCAAGGATCATGAATATAGTCTGGATCACTATGATCATCAGTTTTATATCCGCTCTAACCGCGAGGGGAAAAACTTCGGTCTTTACCGCACGCGCTGGCTGGACGAGTCGCGCTGGGAAACCCTAATCAAGCCGCGCGATCATGTGGTGATGGAGGATTTTCAGCTGTTCCGCGACTGGCTGGTGGTGGAGGAGCGGCAGCGCGGCCTGACCAGCCTGCGCCAGATCCACTGGGAAACCGGCGAGGTGACCGGCATCGCCTTCGACGATCCGACCTATGTCACCTGGCTGGCGTTCAACCCTTCGCCGGAAACCAGCAAGCTGCGCTACGGCTACGGCTCGATGACCACGCCGACCACGCTGTTCGAGCTCGATATGGACACCGGCGAGCGGCGCATTCTCAAGCAGAGCGCGGTTGGCAACTTCGACCCTGACAACTACAAAAGCGAGCATCACTGGATCACGGCGCGCGACGGCACCGAAGTGCCGGTATCGCTGGTCTATCACCGCAAACACTATCAGCCGGGCAAAAATCCGCTGCTGGTTTATGGCTATGGCGCCTACGGCAGCAATATGGAGGCGGACTTCAGCGTCAGCCGGCTTAGCCTGCTCGATCGCGGTTTCGTCTACGCGTTGATCAACGTGCGCGGCGGCGGCGAGCTGGGACAAAGCTGGTATGACGGCGGCCGCCTGTTTAACAAGATGAACAGCTTCACCGATTTTATCGACGTTACTCAGGCGCTGGTGAAAAAAGGTTTCGGCCAGCCTGGGCAGCTCTATGCCATGGGCGGCAGCGCAGGCGGGCTGCTAATGGGCGGGGTGATTAATATGGCGCCGGCGTTGTTCAACGGCGTGGTGGCACAGGTGCCCTTCGTCGATGTGGTCACCACGATGCTGGATGAGTCGATTCCGCTCACTACCGGCGAGTACGACGAGTGGGGCAACCCAAACGACGCCGACTATTATGGCTATATGCGTCAGTACAGCCCCTACGACAATGTCGAGGCGAAGGCCTATCCGCATATGCTGGTGACGACCGGGCTGCATGACTCGCAGGTACAGTACTGGGAGCCGGCGAAGTGGGTGGCGAAACTGCGCGCGCTGAAGACCGACAACCATCTGCTGATGCTCTGTACGGATATGGATGCCGGTCACGGCGGTAAGTCGGGGCGCTATAAATCTTATGAGGGCATCGCGCTGGAGCTGACGTTCCTGATCGCGCTGGCGCAGGGCAGCCTGCCGCCGCAGCGCGATTACTGATCGTCGCTCAGGTATTTACGCAGCGCCTGCCGCAGCGGCGGGCGCAGATCGCGCACGTTTTCCAGCACCCAGCGCAAATAGCGCGGATCTTTTCGCGCAATCGAGGCGACACTCTGGCCGCGATATTTGCCGAAGGGCAGCACGTCGCCCGTTACGCTGGCGGGCTGGCAGTGCTGCGCCATCTGCCCGGCATCCCAGCCGGAAATCTCCATAATGCGGATCAGCAGCGCGGCGGTCACGTAGCAATCGTACAGCGCGCGGTGCGCGTGCAGATCGGCGGGCGGCGTTACCTCCAGCTTAAGGCTATGGCGCAGCGCCTGGTTGCCGTACTTGATGCCGGGCCACAGCTTGCGCGCCAGCATCATGGTGCAGATCCAGTCGCCGTGCATCTCCGGCAGCATGCGGCGGTCGAAGCTGGCGTTATGGGCGACATAAAAAGGGCTGCCGTGATAGCGGCCAATCGCTTCTTCAATGGTGGGTTTGCCCACTACCATTGCTTCAGTGATGCGATGTACGGCCATCGCCTGGCGGCTTATAGGACGGTCGGGCAGGATCAGATCGCTCATCGGATTAACGATCTCTCCGTTGATCACGTCGACCGACGCCACTTCCACTACGCCGCCCTGGAGCCCGCAGGTTTCGGTATCAATTACGCGTAACATGATTTACTTCAGTTTGGGTTCGTAGGGCAGGCGCGAGAAGTTCAGCGACGCCTGGCGATAGTGCATCAGGCGCTGGCGAAACCAGTCGCGCAGCGCCGCAGGCTGCTCGTATTCAACCATTTCAGCCACGACCGGCATATTGTAGCGCTCTTTGAACGCCACGCCCGCAGCGGCCAGTTCAACGTTGACTTTATCTTTCTCTTCCTGAGAAAGCAGGGCGAGGTTTTGACTCATGGGGATCTCCTGAAGACAGGGGGCAAAAATAATGCTTATCCCGGTCTGAATCAAGGGCAAAGGATAGCATTGCTGGCCCTCGACACCTCAAAAGCCTCAGCGTATCCTTGCCCACGTTTGCCGCTAAGGCGATGGCTAAAAGGATGATCCCATGCAGAAAAGAATGATCTTGTCAGGCATTGCCGTCTCGCTGTTGTTAGTGAGCCAGGCAGCGCTGGCGCATGCCCACCTCAAATCGTCCCAGCCGGCCGCCGACGCCGCGCTTGCCGCTGCGCCGCAGGCGCTGACCCTGAGCTTTACCGAAGATATAGAGCCCGCCTTTAGCGGCGTAACGCTACTGGACGCCAGCCAAAAGCCTGTCGTGAGCGAGAAGGCACAACAGGATGCGCAGCAGCGCAGCCGCCTGATCCTGCCGCTGAAGAAGCCGCTGGCGGCGGGCGACTATCAGGTTAAGTGGCATGTGCTTTCGGTTGACGGACATAAGACCCAGGGCAGCTACCGTTTTAGCGTGAAGTAAGTCGTGACCTCGCTGTGGATCCTGCTGCGCGCGCTCCATTTCGCCAGCGTGATGCTGCTGGCGGGCAGCGCGTTTTATACTGTGCTGTTAGCGCCAGCGCGCTACCGCCGCGCGCTGGGGCGACGTCTCAACGCATTAATGCGCGGTTGCGTCTGGCTGGCGTTCGTCAGCGCATTGCTGATGCTGGCGACCCAGCTGGCGCTGATGAGCGGCGACTGGCGCAACCTCGACGACAGTGAGATCTGGCGCGCGGTGCTAAGCACGCGTTTCGGCACGGTGTGGCAGTGGGAAACAGGGCTGGCAGGCCTTACGCTGCTGGCGAGTCTGTTGAGAAACAGAGAGCGACAGCAGGCGTGGCTGATCGGCGCTTTGCTGCAGCTGGGCTGTATGGCGTTAATCGGACATGCGGCGATGCGCGAAGGGTTTACGGGCGCGCTGCAGCAGATAAACCATGCGCTGCACCTTATTGGCGCGGCCTTCTGGGCGGGCGGTTTGCTGCCGCTGCTGATCCTGATGGACGAGGCGCGGCAGATCGATCGCCGCAGCGACGCGATTCGCGCCATGATGCGCTTTTCGCGCTACGGACATCTGGCCGTCGCGGTAACTTTATGTACCGGCGTAGTGAATGGGCTGCTGATCGCCGGCTGGCCTCGCCAGTGGCACGGCAGCCTGTATAGCGAACTGTTAGTGGCTAAGGCGGTGCTGGTGGCGTTTATGGTCGCTATCGCGCTGTTCAATCGTTACGTGCTGGTGCCGCGCTTTCGCCTGGCGGGCAAGGGCGCGCAACAAAAATTTATTCGCATGACGCAGCTTGAACTGCTGCTGGCATGCGCAGTGGTTGGTCTGGTCAGCGTCTTCGCCACGCTGTCGCCAGCCTGAGTGTGACCCGTTTTGACTGAGTAAAAAGGTAGGCTATTTTGCTGAAGAAAGTGATCCCCGCAATGCTGTTGTTATCTCTCGGTGGCCAGGCGCTGGCGTCAGAAATTATTACCGTCAGCCGTTTCGAAGTAGGTAAGACGGCATGGCCCTTCAGCCGTGAAGAGGTGATGCTGAGCTGCGAGAAAGATGGCTCGCTGTTCGCTATCAACCCCAGCACGCTGATGCAGTATCCGCTCAACGATAAGGCGGAAGCGCGTGTAAAAGCAGGGCAGGTGAAGGCACAACCCATCTCCGTGATTCAGGCGGAAGATAAAGCGCACCCGGGCCAGATGATGAGCCTTCAGCCGATTATCGAGCGTACTCAGGCGCTGTGCGATAAATAATCCTGCCGAGGCGCGAGTTCTTTTCGCGCCCAATTTCGCTGATTCTGCCGTCAGGATCACAATCTGATCCTGCGGATCGCCTCTGCCCGGCCGTTCGCTGGCATTTCCACAGACGTGGGCTAACCTTAAATTGCAAGGCGTCATCGCCTGCATTAATGCCAACTTTTAGCGCACGGCTCTCAAAGAGCCATTTCCCTGGACCGAATACAGGAATCGTGTTCGGTCTTTTTTTATTGATTATTTTTTGATGCAGATTTAAATAGGCAGCCTCTACTGCACCAGCTCATTTCCGCTTCGTTTTTTCCGCCTGTGTCCCTTTACCCCGACACTATCGCTCTTCGTATTTTATAGCGTGAGCGCTTCCCTGTTTCGGGCGGCAATATAATTTTATTAGTGACAATGCCCATATGCGTCTGGCGCCGCATCGAAGAAGCGAGCGCATCATCTCCTGGACTGACAAGAGGTTGCGCAGCCTGTAATCAGGGTCTGGCGCTGTCTGGCACTAAAAAGTGGAGTAACAGGTTCTATTAAAAGTATGATTTATGTTAAGAAAAGTAAAAATTAGTGAGATTTTAACTTTTTGTGCTTGCGCGAATCTGATAACGTAGCCGGGTTCAAAATGAGATCAGGTTGCTAACTCAATGATATATGACTGCTTTTTATACTATGATGAAGACATGCTTCTGGAATTACGCCTGAATACCCTCTATGAGCACGTTGATAAATTTGTCATTGTAGAGTCGCTCTATACCTTTACCGGCAAGCGCCGCGAAAAGCTAAATTTTGATATAGAAAAGTTCGAGCCGTTTCGGGATAAAATCATTTACGTGGTTAACGACGCCGTTCCGAAAATTTATTCTCATAGCTTTTACTCTAACAGTTCGCTGGTTAAGGCTGGCGAGTCCGATCCCTGGGAAAATGAAACCATCGCGCGCAACGCCATAATGCACGGCTTAACGGGCGCTCGGGATAGCGATATTATTATGGTGTCGGATGTGGACGAGATCCCGCGGCCTGAAGCGCTCCGGCAGTTCAGCGCCGCCCATTTATGCACCACGCTTTACCAGAATTTTTATAATTTCAAATTCAACGTTCAGGTATTGAATGAGGATGGTTCACAGCGGCTATGCAGACTGCCTAAAATGACTACCTTTAAACACCTGAAAGGTTTCTTTAGGGGGCAACCAGAGCTGCTGCGCAACGTGAAGCGTAAAGGCACTCCTATTCGGGACTGCTGGTGGCGCTGGAAACTGCTTAAACTGCGTACGCGAACCATTGAAAATGCGGGCTGGCATTTTTCATGGGTAATGGACGACGCGCGGATTAGCGAAAAAATGGCAACGATTTCGCATACTGAACATAATTTGCCAAAGTTTAATAATCCCGATCATATACGACGCTGCGTCGAGCAGAACGTCGATATCTGGAATCGACCGCGTAAGATGGTGATCCGCCCGATGACGAAAGAATATATGCCTGAGTGGCTGGTGGAAAATCAACATCGCTTTGCGGACTATATTAAACCCCTTTAATCGCGCGCCGCTGTGCGGCTCGCTTTTTATTCTTTATTCGAATAAAACTATTGGTGTGGTAAGTAAAGGTCAAAATTGCAACAAGCCAAAGCTTCGCTTGTGATACGGCAAGATTGGATTTTATGACCTTATTGTTAATAAGCTTATTGCCACGGCGCCCCATTCGGGCAGCAAAGCGGCAATAATATTTTCTTTTTCTAACTTGCTAATATTCCTCAAGGCTGCGCTTTTCTGCCGCTTATATTCCCTGCCAATCTTTACGGGCGCGCTTTCATTTTTCGCCAACCTCTTCCAGGCTTGTCTGGCTTATTCTTTTCAACAAGCCAGGAGATAATTATGTTTCACCATTCTTCAAAGCTTCAATATCCAGTACGCGTCGACAAAGCAGATCCGGAATTCGCCATGCTATTGCAGCAGGCGATCGGCGGCGTGGAAGGGGAGATCCGTGTGGCGATGCAGTACTTTTTCCAGGCGATGGGCGCGCGCGGCGATGCGCGAATCCGCGATTTGCTGATCTCTACCGCAACCGAAGAGCTGGCGCATATCGAAATGCTGGCGCATGCCGTGGCGCTCAATCTGGAAGGCGCGCCGCTCTCCTATCAGGAAGCGTCGGCGAAAGATCCGGTGGTCAACGCGGTACTGGGCGGTATGAACCCACGCCACATTCTCTCGTCAGGCCTGGCGGCGCTGCCGGTCAACGCCAACGGCGTGCCTTTCGATATGAGCCATATTTACGCCTCTGGCAACGTGGCGGCGGATATGCTGGCCAACGTCACGGCGGAAGCGACAGGACGCGTACTGGCAACCCGCCTCTATAATCTCACTGAAGATACCGGCATGAAGGATTTTCTCTCCTTCCTGATCGCCCGCGACACCATGCATCAACAGCAGTGGCTTGCGGTGATTGAAGAGATGGGCGGACTTAATGCTTCGCTGCCGATACCGAACAGCTTCCCGCAAAGTGAAGAAGCCAGCGAGCATTCTTACTATGTGCTTAACACTTCGCTGGATAAACCGCTGCCGAAAGGCCGCTGGTGCGAAGGCCCGTCATTTGACGGCAAAGCGCAGTTTACCGCGAAAGAGAAACCTGAGCTGCTGGGCGATGAGCCGCTGCTGGGCCATGCTCGTCCGGGCTCGGGCGCGCAAAGCGAACAGGAGCTATCGGGCACCGTTCCGCCAGCGTTAAAACCCTAATCGCATTCTGTCCAGGGAGGGACACAGACTCTAGCGATTTGGCGTATCTGACGCCCCATCTTATGCTTGCCAAAAAATGAACTATCGCCTCAGCGGCGGCAACTGCTTTCGTGCCAGTCTAAATCAGAGCGGCGAAAAATATTTTTTTCGACGTCACCTGAAAAGCCGTTTTTAGCCCGCTGCGGCGCCAAAAATGAAAAACCCCAGCCTGCGCCGGGGTTAACTGAATCACTTATTTGGTATCCAAAACCTGCTGCAGCCAGACCAGTTCGTCATCGAAACCGGACTCGCGTAACAGCTGGAAATAGGATTGCTGAATATCTGTTGAAACCGACGCCAACAGCATGCCCAGCATTCCTTTGGTTTTACAGATTTCTAGTGCTGCGTTTTCGAGAGAATCAAGGTTAAAACTTACGTTATCAAGCGTTTCAGCGACCATTCTTATTCTCCTGACCGGAGGTAATCAGCCATCCCTCCTTTGCTGTGTGTATCTGCTCCACATCGTGGACGGGCTGAGATCTCACACTAGCGCAGTTTCGTCTGTCGGAAACATCCTGATATCTGAACAGTAATCGCCATTTGCTGGCGCTTTTACCGGCGAAGCGTACGGAAAATCTGAGTAGAGGGCAGAAAGCATCGCGTTCGGCCTGTCAGCCGACAAACAGCAGATGCACGAGGCGCGCCAGCGATTCCAGCAGCAGCAGGCTGCCAAGGAAGATAAGCACTAACACGCTGATAAATTGTTTCCGGCTATTCATCACGCCTCCCTGAAGATGTGACCGGCTATACTTTAACCCGCAATAAGTAAACCTGTTGTTAACAAGCGGAATCAAAATGCGCTACCAGTATCTCAACGGTGAAAACTGGCAAAATATCTGGATTGTCGGCGATCTGCACGGCTGTCGGCGACAGCTGGATGCACTGCTGCTGGAAAACGCGTTTGATAAGCAAAGCGATTTGCTGATCTCCGTCGGCGATTTAATCGATCGCGGGCCTGACAGTCCTGGCTGTTTAGAGCTGCTGGACGCGCCATGGTTCCGCTGCGTAAGAGGAAATCATGAAGAGATGGCGCTGCGTGCGTTACAGTGTCACGAATCGCTCAGCTGGATAATGAACGGCGGCGACTGGTTCTACAAGCTGACGGGCGCCAGGCTAATTGCGGCGCGTCATGCGCTAAGAAGGCTAGAGAGCCTGCCGCTGATTCTGCACCTGCAGCTGGCGGATCGCATCGTTGTGGTGGCGCACGCGGACTATCCAGCGGAGCGCTACGCGTGGGAACAGCCGCTGGACTGGGAGAAAGTGGTGTGGAATCGCGAACGCATCGCCCGACTGCAAACGGGCGAAGCGGGAAAAATCGCGGGCGCGGATGCTTTTTATTTCGGCCATACGCCGCTGCAGCAGCCGCTGGAATCAGGCAATCTGCACTATATCGATACCGGCGCGGTGTTCGGCAACCGGCTGACGCTGATGCAGCTGCAGTAAGACTCAGCGGAACAGGCGGCCGTCGCGCACCAGCTCGCGAGGATAGCTATTCTTAATGCGGCTGCCGACGCGTTTCGCCAGGCCAATCGGCTGCTGCTGGTAGGTCACGATCACTTCATCACGCTGCGGCGGCGTATCAGGGAAAATATCCCGGCCGCGATACCACTCCAAGGCCTCGTCGGCGCTCAGCTCGAACGCCCGTTCTGCGTCCGGCTGTGCCAGCGCAATCACCGCTTCATGCTGCCAGCGATAGCCTTTGGCAAAGGTTTCGGCCAGCTTGATGCCGATACGAGAAAAGCGAACGCTGCCGAGCAGCGGCGTAATCGCCTCGGGAAACAGCCAAATCTCTTTGTCGCGCTGCCACAGCGTCAGGTCGTCGCCCCACTGCAGGCATACCGACGTCGCAGCCTGAGCCACCTCTGCCGCCGCCTTTTTATTCAGCGGCGTAAAAGGCAGCTTGCCCAGCTTGTAGCCAGGCTGCGGCAGCGGCGGCACCGAGTCGGTTTTACGCAGGCGCGCCACGAAGAAGCCTTCGCTGTCGAAAAGCTGCGGAAAAACGTGCAGATATCCTTCCGGCGTTAACGCCTGCCCGGCACCCGCGAAAAGCGCGTCGAGCGGAACAATCTCTACCGCCTGCGGATAGCGCGCCAGCAGCCAGGCAATAACCTGCTGGTTTTCAATCTGGTTAAGGGTGCAGGTGGAATAGACCAGCGTGCCGCCCGGTTTCAGAGCATGAAACGCGCTCTCCAGCAGGTCGCGCTGGGTGGCGGCGATCGCCTCGGTGCTGCTCAGCGACCAGTTTTTCAGCGCGTCGGCATCTTTGCGGATGACGCCTTCGCCCGAGCAGGGCGCGTCCAGCAGCACGGCGTCGAAGCGCTCCGGCAGCGCCGGGCCAAAGACACGGGCGTCAAAATGGGTCAGCGCCACGTTGCTGACGCCGCAGCGGCTGACGTTGGCGTGCAGTACCTTGACGCGGCTCGAGGAAAATTCGTTAGCGAGGATGGCGCCGCGGTTTTTCATACGCGCCGCCATCTGCGTGGTTTTCGAACCCGGCGCCGCCGCCATATCCATTACCGTTTTCGCCTCAGGCGCACCATCGAACAGCGCGCTGACCGGCAGCATCGAGCTCGCTTCCTGAATGTAAAACAGGCCGCTGAGATGCTCGGCCACGCTGCCGAGCGGCAGGCTCTCGTCGTCTCGCTCAATCCAGAAGCCTTCCGCGCACCAGGGCACCGGCGCCAGCCGCCAGCCATAGTCAGCCGTCTGGGCGAGGAAATCCGCCACGCTGATTTTAAGCGTATTGATGCGGATAGAGCGGCGCAGCGGCTGCTGGCTAATGGCGATAAAGCGCTGCAGTTCAGCGTCGTCGGGCAGCGCGGCGCGCATCAGATCAAGGAAGTCAGAGGGGAAAAGGTCGGCCACGGCAGGTTCCAGGTAAGGCGTTGAGGTCAAAAAACAGGGCGGCAGTGTAGCACGAAAATGGTGGTGGGACGCTTCGCGCTGCGGTCGATAACGCCCACACATCATTTACTCAGCCGTCTGAAAGCGATTTCAGACGGCTGACGGGATTACTGCTGCGGCTCGGGGATTGCCGTGCCCCAGCTGCGCCAGTTTTTCGGCGCTTCATCCTGCAGCAGGAAGTGCTTGTCCGCGCCCGCCTGCGGCGCCAGCGGCACCGTCGGCGGGGTGGCGAACTGAATGCCGCCGCGAATAAACTGCTGGAAGGTGCCGGTTTTCACTACGCCGCCGATCAGGCCGAAATCGAGGTTATAGCCGGACGCCAGCCAGAACACCGAGTTGTTGCGCACCAGATGCTGATACTTCTTGCTGATGCGCAGCGCAATCTGCACGCGATCCGCCATATTGCCCAGCGAGGTCCCGGTGACGGTGCCCACCTCTACGCCGCGGAACAGCACCGGCGTGCCGATAGAGAGCGAGCCCGCCTCGGCGGCATCGACATAAATCGTCAGCCCATTCAGGTAGCGTGAATCGGTAATGGTGCTCTCCTGCAGCTCGAAAACTCGCGCCGGACGCCCCTTGCCGGGATCGACGTTGACGTAGGGCTGCAGCAGCGTCTCCAGATGGTTGACGCCAGCCGGAGAGATTTCAGGCGATACCACCGAGAAGTGGCTGCCGCTGCGCGCGAAATCCTGCACATACTCTGGATAGAGCACCGCCTTCGCCACCACCTGATTGTTATCCTGGCTGAGCGACAGCGACTCGACCTGACCGATATTGATGCCCAGATAACGAATCGGCATGCCTTCCGACAGCTTGCTGGCGTCATAGGTATGCAGCGTAATCTGGCTGCCGACCGCGCGCGCCGCCGTCTCGGAAGGATAGAGCGTGCGCTTGCTGCCTTTGGCGTTCGCCGCGCCGCTCATATTGTCGAAGCTGATGGCGCCGCGCAGCGCGCGGTTCAGCGGCGACGCCTGAACGGTCAGGCCGCTGCCGTTAAGCTGCACGCGCGCGCCGCCTTCCGCCCAGAACACGCTCTCGCTGGTCAGCAGCTTGCGGTACTCCGGCTTGATGTGCACGGCGATATCGAAGGCGCTGGCGCGCGGCGTAACGTCGACGATTTCGCCCACTTCATATTTGCGGTAAAGCACCACCGAACCGGCCTGCACGTCCGGCAGGCTGTTGGCGGTCAGCGTCAGCGTCGTCGAAGGGCGATCGCCGATAATGCCTTCCTCCGCCTTTTCGGCGTCGGCAAACAGCGGATAGGCGGATTTCACCGCGCCCTGGTTGCCGGGCTCCAGACGGATGCCGCCGTCGACCCATTCGCGCGCGCTGGCGCCCAGCACCTTCATGCCGTCGAGGCCGAACTTCACGTCGAGTCGGCTGTTGACGATAAACTTGCTGTCGCCGTGCACCAGGTTGCGATAGGCCGGCTCAATCGCCGCCACGAACTGAATGCCTTTCTCATTCAGCTCGCGCGAAATCACCTGGCCGATCTTCATGCCGTGCAGCATGACCGGCTGACCGGCGTCGATGCCGTAACTCTCCGGCGCGCTGAGCTTCACCGTCAGCACGTCGGGCTTCTGCAGCAGCGACTCGTTGGCGGGCAGCACGGTAAAGTGGCTTTGCGGCTCGCCGTCGCCCGGCACCAGCTCCAGCGTATTGCCGGTCAGCAGGCTGCTGAGGTTGGTATCGGTAAGACTGACTTTCGGACTGCGCATCTCAATGCGCGTGCCGCTGCGCATCAGGCTGACCACGGATGGATCGAGGGTCAGCTCGCCCGTGACTTTGCCGCCGCTCAGCAGGTTGAGTTTAGTCAGGCTGCCGACCTCCAGCCCCTGATAGATCAGCGGCGTGCGGCCCGCTTTCAGGTTGTTGCCGTCGGGCAGATCGAGCGTGACCACCACGCCTCGCTGGCTACGCGCCAGATCGGGATAGAGTTTGTAGTTATGGTCAGTTTTCGCCTGCGGCGAATCTTCCGGCGAGTCGAAGGCGATAGCGCCGTTGACCAGCGCCGCCAGGCTCTCCAGCTCCACCTTCGCGCCGCTCAGGCTGACGTCGGCGCTCAGCCCCGACACGTTCCAGAAGCGGCTGTTGGCCTTGACCAGATTATTAAAGCGGCGTTCGATCAGCACATCGATGGTGACGCCATCCGTCTTGCTGTTGATGCTGTAGTCATAGACGCGTCCCACCGGGATCTTGCGGTAGTAAACCAGCGATCCTGAGTTGAGCGCGCCGAGATCGGGCGCGTGCAGATGGATCAGTAGCTCGCCGGTATTGACGCGATACTTCGGCTGGGTATCCTGCGCGACGAAGTTTTCACGCGGCTTGCCGCTGCCCGGCATCATGCCGATATAGTTGCCGCCCACCAGCGCGTCGAGGCCCGAAACGCCCGCCAGCGACGCTTTCGGCGTCACCAGCCAGAACTGGGTGTTTTCGCGCAGCGCCTCTTTCATGTCGCTCTTGATGCTCGCCTTGATCTGAATGGTGCGGTAGTCGTCGCTCAGATTGATGCCCTGCACGGTGCCGACCTCCACGCCCTGATAGCGGATAGGCGTGCGGCCCGGCACGATGCCGTCCGCCGACTGGAAGTTAATGGTGATCACCGTGCCGCGCTCTTCATAGTTGGTCCAGAGCAGCCAGCCGGCGATCAGCATGGCGATGATCGGCAGAAGCCAGAATGGAGAAACCTTACGTTTGCTGCGCAGCGTCGCGTTAGTCGATGTAGTCGGCGTTTCCTGTTGCATGTGCATCCCAAAGCAGGCGGCTGTCGAGCCACTCAACGGCCATAATGGTCAGGATCACCGCCGCGCCGAAGTAAAACGCGGCGGGTCCCATGGTAAAAGCCAGCAGCTGATCGCGATTGACCAGCGACATGGTTAATGAAATCACAAAGAGATCCAGCATCGACCAGCGGCCGACCCAGGTCACGACCCGCAGCAGGCGAATGCGGGTTTTCAGCCCCTGTTCGCAGCGGAAGTGAATACTGAGCAGCAGCGTCAGCATCACCAGTACCTTGGTGAAAGGCACCAGAATACTGGCGATAAACACCACCGCCGCAACCGGAATATTGCCGGAAGCCAGGCCGAGGATGCCGGAAAAGATGGTGTCTTCGCGCCGCGAACCGTTCAGGTAGACCACAGAAATCGGTAACAGGTTGGCGGGGATCAGCAGCACGATCGAGGCGATCAGCGCCGCCCAGGATTTTTGCAGGCTGTGGCGACGCCGGAAGTCGAGCGGCGTATGGCAGCGCGGACAGCGGCCACGCGCGTCCGGCTCACCGGTATTGTGGCAGTTAAGGCAGACCTGCAGCCTGTCGCGTGCGGTCGTATTCTGCTTCTGCGGATAGAAATGTTCCCACAGCTGCTCGACGTTAAGGTGGATCAGGGTCAGCAGGCTCAGCAGCGTCAGCGTCAGGTAGGCGGCCAGCCCGTAGCCGACCTCCAGCGAGGCGTAGTCCTGCACCTTAATCGACGCCACCGCGATGCCCACCAGATAGATGTCGAGCATTACCCACTCTTTAACCTTCTCCAGCATCAGCAGCACTGGACGCAGGTTCATTCCCAGCCGATGACCCAGAGTAAGATAGCCGATGCCAGCTACCAGCGCGACCGGCGCACCGATGGTGCAGAACGCCACCATCGAGGCAGTCAGCACGTTGCCCTGTTCCGCCATCTGAATTACGCCGCCCAGCAGGCTGGCGTTAATGCGCATGCCGAGCAGGCGAATATCCACCAGCGGCAGGGTAAAGGCGATAGGCATCAGCACCATAATCATCGCGGCCATGACCGTCAGCCGCGTCATCGACCAGTCGCGCCCGCTGATAATTTGCGCATGGCAGCGTGGACAATAGGCAGACTGATGCGATTTCACATCCGGTAAGGAAAAAAGGGTATCGCATTGCGGACAACGCTGATAACGTGCGTGGGGCAATGGCTGGCTGATAGCGTGAATTTTCATAGGGTGATGCAGGTTTCGCCCAGATATTTGTCGCTGTGACCGGATGCGGTCGTGGGGCAAAAAAACGTTTTTACGTTTCCGGCATCCCCGCAAGGGGCCCACGTTTCGATCCACAAAAATCTAAGGTTATAGCAACTAACGCTATGATTCACCTTGTGGCGGTGGATATTTAGTGCTTATTTTAACGGGCGGTTAATTAAAGCCGCTCTGTTGTTAATGTTAATGGTTAAACAATGAACAAAACTGCCTTTTACGATGATTTGAATCGCGACATGCGCGCATTGCTCGCAGGGGAGAGATCGTTCCTCGCCGCAATGGGCAATTTCAGCGCGCTGCTGTATGAACGCCTCGAGGGCGTCAACTGGGCGGGCTTCTACCTGCTGACGGAAGCCGACACGCTGGTGCTGGGGCCTTTTCAGGGCAAAATCGCCTGCGTGCGCATCCCGGTAGGCAAAGGCGTCTGCGGCACGGCGATGGCGCAGGATAAAGTGCAGCGCGTCGGCGACGTGCACGCCTTTCCTGGCCATATCGCCTGCGACGCCGCCAGCAACGCCGAGATCGTGATTCCTCTGAAAGTAAACGGCGCGCTGGTAGGCGTTCTGGATATCGACAGCACGGTGTTCAATCGCTTCGACAGCGAGGATGAGACAGGGCTGGTTGCACTGACTGATGGGCTTTGCGACGTGCTGGCGGACAGCGATATCGAAATATTTTTGCAGCTGACGCGTAGCTAATCGACTGGATCGCATGGTATTTGGCAATGTTGTCATTATAATGTCGCCTGTTCATGCCTGCTCTGGTCGGCAAATCCGTTGTAATCAGGAAATTTCATGGAAAATCAACCTAAGTTGAATAGCAGTAAAGAAGTGATCGCCTTTCTGGCGGAACGTTTTCCAAACTGCTTTAGCGCCGAAGGTGAGGCGCGTCCGCTCAAAATCGGCATCTTTCAGGATCTGGTCGAGCGCGTTCAGGGCGAAATGGGTCTGAGCAAGACTCAGCTGCGTTCGGCGCTGCGTCTCTATACCTCCAGCTGGCGTTATCTCTACGGCATCAAAGCCGGCGCGACGCGCGTCGATCTCGACGGCAACGCCTGCGGCGTGCTCGACGAGCAGCACGTGCAGCATGCGCGCCAGCAGTTGGAAGAGGCGAAAGCGCGCGTTCAGGCGCAGCGCGAGCAGCAGAAAGCCGCGAAGCGCGAAGCAGGCGAAGAGGGCGCAGAACCCCGTCGTCCGCGTCGTCCGGCCGCACGCAAGCCAGCAGAAGGCGAAGCGCCGCGTAAAGCGCGTCCTCAGTCGCCTCGTCCGGCCGCTCAGGATCGCAAACCGGCTCCGCGCCCTGCAGCGCAGGCGAAACCCATCACCGATACCTCAACTTTGCAACCTGGCCAGAATATCAAAGTCAAAGCAGGCAAAAGTGCGATGGACGCGACCGTTCTTGAAGTGTCAAAAGACGGCGTTCGGGTACAGCTCGCTTCCGGCATGGCAATGATTGTGCGCGCAGAACACTTGCAGTTCTGAAACGGAGGCTGACCCCGGCATGAACACCCTGTTAAAAATCGGTATGATTGCGGGCCTGCTACTGGCAGGCCCTTCATTTGGCGCTGAGAATATTACCCGCGCCGATCAGATCCCCCAGCTTCACGAAGATCCGCAGGATCCCACCGTCAGCGAACGGGTGACCTCCCGCTTTACCCGCTCACACTATCGCCAGTTCGATCTCGACCAGGCGTTTTCAGCGAAAATTTTCGACCGCTACCTCAATCTGCTCGACTACAACCACAACGTGTTGCTGGCGTCGGATGTGGCGCAGTTCGCCGATAAAAAAACCACGCTTGGCGATGAGCTGCGCAGCGGCAAGCTGGACGTGTTTTACGATCTCTACAATCTGGCGCAGAAACGCCGTTTCGAGCGCTACCAGTACGCGCTCGACGTGCTGAACCGCCCGATGAACTTTAGCGGCAACGACACCATCGATATCGACCGCGCCAAAGCGCCCTGGCCGAAAGATCAGGCGGAACTGAACGCGCTATGGGACGCCAAGGTCAAATATGACCAGCTCAGCCTTAAGCTGGCGGGCAAAGACGAAAAAGAGATCCGCGATGTGCTGACCAAGCGCTACAACTTCGCGATCCGTCGTCTGGCGCAGAGCAACAGCGAAGATGTGTTCCAGCTGGCGATGACCGCGTTTGCGCATGAAATCGACCCGCACACCAACTACCTGTCGCCGCGCAACACCGAACAGTTCAACACCGAAATGAGCCTGTCGCTGGAAGGCATCGGCGCGGTGCTGCAAATGGATGACGACTACACGGTGATCAACTCGATGGTCGCAGGCGGTCCGGCGGCGAAGAGCAAAGCGATCAGCGTCGGCGACCGCATTGTCGGCGTCGGTCAGCCGGGCAAGCCGATGGAAGATGTGATCGGCTGGCGTCTCGACGACGTGGTAGCCAAAATCAAGGGGCCGAAAGGTAGCAAAGTGCGTCTTGAAGTGCTGCCGGCGGGCAAAGGCACCAAAACCCGCACCGTGACCCTGACGCGCGAGAAGATCCGCCTTGAAGACCGCGCGGTGAAGATGAGCGTGCACAACGTCGGCAAACAGAAAGTCGGCGTGCTGGATATTCCGGGCTTCTATGTCGGTCTGACCGATGACGTGAAGGTGCAGCTGCAAAAACTGCAGAAGCAGAACGTCGACAGCGTGGTGATCGATCTGCGCACCAACGGCGGCGGCGCGCTGACCGAAGCGGTTTCGCTTTCCGGTCTGTTTATCCCCAGCGGTCCGGTCGTGCAGGTGCGCGACAACAACGGTCGCGTGCGTGAAGACAGCGACAACGACGGCGTCGTCTACTACAAAGGCCCGCTGGTGGTGCTGGTGGACCGCTTCAGCGCTTCGGCGTCGGAAATCTTCGCGGCGGCGATGCAGGATTACGGTCGCGCGCTGATCGTCGGGGAACCGACCTTCGGCAAAGGCACCGTGCAGCAGTATCGCTCCCTGAACCGTATCTACGATCAGATGTTGCGTCCGGAGTGGCCTGCGCTCGGTTCCGTGCAGTACACCATCCAGAAGTTCTACCGCATCAACGGCGGCAGCACCCAGCGTAAAGGCGTCACGCCGGATCTGCTGATGCCGACCGGCGTAGAAGCGGCGGAAACCGGCGAGAAGTTCGAAGATAACGCGCTGCCGTGGGACAGCATCAACGCGGCGACCTACACCAAAACCGGCGACGTCAAGCCGCTGGTAGCGCAGCTGACCAAACAGCATGAAGCGCGTATCGCCGAGGATCGCGAGTTCCAGTACATCATGAAAGATATCGCCCGCTTCAATGCGATGAAGGACAAGCGCAATATCGTGTCGCTCAATCTCGCCCAGCGCGAAAAAGAGAACCACGAAGAGGATGCGCTGCGTCTGGAGCGGATTAACGCGCGCTATCAGGCGGAAGGCAAAAAGCCGCTGAAGAGCCTGGACGATCTGCCGAAAGATTATAAAGAGCCCGATCCTTATCTCGACGAGACGGTAAGAATCGCCAACGATCTGGCGCAGCTGGATAAGTCCCAGCCCGCGTCAACAGCCCCCGCCGCGCAGTAAGCGCCGGGGAGTGAAAAGCACCGCGAGGCGGTGCTTTTTTTGCCTGCAAGCCGGCAACCACCCGCGCAAACCTGGCCGTGCAGCGAAAGCGTGACTAAATGTAAAGTTATGTCTTTTTAGGCACTTAAAGCTTAAGGTCGCTTGAAATGCGCTGCGATGACCCTAGGATAAGGATCCGCGCAGTCAGCGCATGAACAACTGAGGAAGATTAACTTTTATGATGCGTATTGCTCTTTTCCTGGTGACCAACTTAGCTGTGATGTTGGTCTTTGGGCTGATCCTCAGCCTGACAGGGATCCAGTCAAGCAGTGTTCAGGGCCTGATGATCATGGCAGGCCTGTTTGGCTTTGGCGGTGCGTTTGTTTCACTGCTGATGTCGAAGTGGATGGCGTTGCGTTCGGTCGGCGGTGAAGTGATTGAACAACCCCGGAATGAAACGGAACGCTGGCTGATGCAGACCGTTGGGCGTCAGGCGCAGCAGGCGGGCATCGCGATGCCGCAGGTCGCTATCTACCATGCGCCCGACATCAACGCCTTCGCCACCGGCGCGCGCCGCGACGCCTCGCTGGTCGCCGTTTCTACCGGACTGTTGCAGAACATGAGCCGCGACGAAGCGGAAGCGGTGCTGGCGCATGAGATCGCGCATATCGCCAACGGCGACATGGTGACCATGACGCTGATTCAGGGCATCGTGAACACCTTCGTCATCTTTATCTCGCGCATTATCGCGCAGGTGGCGTCGGGCTTTCTCTCCGGCAACCGCGACGGCGAAGAGAGCAGCAACGGCAATCCGCTGGTCTACTTTGCCGTGGCGACGGTGCTGGAGCTGGTGTTCGGTATTCTGGCCAGCATCATCACCATGTGGTTCTCGCGCCACCGCGAATTCCACGCCGACGCCGGTTCTGCGAAGCTGGTAGGGCGCGAGAAGATGATCGCCGCGCTGCAGCGTCTGAAAACCAGCTACGAACCGCAGGAGCCGAGCAGCATGATGGCGTTCTGCATCAACGGCAAAAATAAGTCGCTGAGCGAGCTCTTTATGTCGCACCCGCCGCTGGATAAGCGTATTGAAGCGCTGCGCAGCGGTCAGTATCTGAAGTAACCGCTCAGGCGATAAAAAGGCGACTCCCCGGAGTCGCCTTTTTTATGGCCGTCACTGCGCCGCGGCGCGTTTCTGCGACAGGCGCGACAGGCTGAAGAGCGCGGCGACGCTGGAGAAGAGTCCGGCGAGGATCAGTGAAGCGTGCGTGCCGCCCTGATCGAACAGGGTGAACATCAGCGCCACCAGCGCTGCGCCGCTGCTCTGACCCAGCAGACGCGCCGTGCCCAGCATGCCGCTGGCGCCGCCGCTGCGGTTGCGCGGGGCGGAAGAGATAATGGTGTGGTTGTTGGGCGACTGGAACAGGCCGAAACCGGCGCCGCACAGCGCCATGCGCCAGATAATATCCCAGTCCTGCGGTTGCGCGGGCAACAGCGCCAGCAGAAACAATCCCGCCGCGAACAGCGCCAGGCCGATGCCGCCAAGCAGCCCGGCGTGAATATGCTCAATCAGGCGTCCGGCAATCGGCGCCAGCACCATCGTCGCCAGCGGCCAGGGCGTCAGCAGCAGGCCGGTTGCGACCTCGTCGCGTCCCAGCACGTTCTGCAGGAAAAAGGGCAGCGACACCATCGCCAGCATCTGTGCGCAGAAAGAGCAAATGGAGGTGCAGACAGAGAGGCTGAACAGCGGAATGCGCAGTAGATCCACCGGCAGCAGCGGCACCGCCAGACGCTGCTGTCGACGCACGAAGAACCAGCCGAGCACCGCCAGCACCACCACTTCAGCCAGCGCCAGCGCCCGGCTGCCGCCCTGGGCGAAACCGGTCAGCGCATAGATGAGAAGGCCGAAAAACAGCGCGTTCATCAGCGCGCTCGGCACGTCGAACTTCTGCGCCTTCGCTTTCTGGCTGTTCTCCGGCAGGAAGCGCAGCGCCAGCCACAGCGCAATCACGCCGAGCGGCACGTTAATCAGGAACAGCCACTTCCAGCTGGCGAACGACAGAATCGCCGCCGCCACCGTCGGCCCGGCAGCGCTGGAGACCGCCACCACCAGCGAATTGATCGCCATGCCGCGCCCCAGGTGACGCTGCGGATAGATAATGCGGATCAGCGCGGTGTTGACGCTCATCAGCGCCGCGCCGCCAAAGCCCTGCAGCACGCGCGCCAGCGTCAGCATCGACAGCGACGAGGAAAGGGCACAAAAGGCTGAGGTGAGGATAAACAGGCCGAGCCCGACCTGATAGACCCGACGATAGCCGAGCATATCGCCAAGAAAAGAGAGCGACAGCAGCGAGGCGACGATAGCGATTTGATAGGCATTAACGATCCAGACCGACTGCGCCGGGCTGGCGTGCAGGTCGCGTGCGATGGTCGGCAGCGCCACGTTGGCGATAGCGCCATCCAGCACCGCCATCATAATACCCAGCGCAATGGTAAAAATAGCGCCGTACCGCTGCGGAGCGGGCAGGCCATCCTGAAAAGGTGTCGGGGACATAGAGAGAAAAATAAAGTGGGTGAATATCACCATGCTAATGAATCTGCTGCTGAAACGCACCGTCTTTAACGCAAAAAGCGGGGTTAAAGTATGTCGTGCGGTGACAGGTGAGGGTTTGGCGCGCTATATTGGTCACCTGTTCCGATTTTATTAAAACAATTTTAAAAAAGGGTTCGCGATGGCCGCCAGTGAAAACGATAAACAACCCGATGCCGTATCCTCCGTTATGAAGGTGTTCGGCATTCTGCAGGCGCTGGGCGAAGAGCGCGATCACGGCATTACCGAGCTGGCGCAGCGCGTGATGATGTCGAAGAGCACCGTTTACCGCTTCCTGCAGACCATGAAGACGCTGGGTTATGTAACGCAGGAAGGCGAGAGCGAAAAGTACTCTCTGACGCTGAAGCTGTTCGAGCTGGGCGCAAAGGCGTTGCAGAACGTCGATCTTATTCGCAGCGCAGACGTGCAGATGCGCGAGCTTTCACGACTGACCAAAGAGACGATTCACCTCGGGGCGCTGGAAGAGGACAGCATCGTCTATATCCATAAAATCGACTCGCTCTATAATTTGCGTATGTATTCGCGCATCGGACGGCGCAATCCGCTGCACACCACGGCGATCGGCAAAGTGCTGCTCGCATGGCGCGACCGCGCCGAGGTGAATGAGATCCTCAAAGAGGTAGAATTCAAACGCAGCACCGCCAACACCATCGTCACGCGCGAAGCACTGATCGAGGTGCTGGATCAAGTGAAGGCGCAGGGCTTCGGCGAAGATAACGAGGAGCAGGAAGAGGGATTACGCTGTATCGCCGTGCCGGTTTTTGACCGCTTCGGCGTGGTTATCGCCGGTCTGAGCATCTCTTTCCCGACCATCCGCTTCTCGGAAGAGGCGAAAAGCGACTATGTCGCCATGCTGCACCGTGCGGCGCGGGCGCTCTCAGCCGAGATGGGCTATCACCACTACGATTTCTGATAAAAAAGCGGGCAAACGCCCGCTTGACCTTTTAATGAATAGTCAGTGCGGCTCAGTTGGCCGCGTGCCGCTTAATTGTCGATCACCTCTCCGCTCTTCTTCAGCAGCGGGCAGTCACTCACGCCGATAACGCCGCTGTCGGTATGCAGATACTGGGCGGTAATCAGACCGCGCGCGGTCAGGTAGTTGCACTGCAGGCCAAGACCCGCTGCGTTTTTAGCGCTGCCGGTCAGCACGCCATAGCCGGTAAACAGCATGGCGACCCAGATAACGGCGAGCAGAACGATCGCCCGAATAAAGAGTTTCATTTTTTCTCCTTGTGATACATAACGCAGCTGTCCACCTTGTGCTGCCGACCGTAATATTAACAGCTTGCCTCGCTTTGTCTGCCGAAGCGATCGGAGATTGCTGAAAGCGAGGCGTCAGGGAATTCTGCATTCAGGCGCATAGCCTGGTCAGCCGCGTGCGCAGCAGGTAGAATCGACGCCATCGATATTTTCCGTTTTTGAGGCAGTTATGAACGAATTAGCCGCAACCACCGATCCGCTGTTCAGCTATGGCGTACTGGCGGTCACTATCATTGTGGCGTTTATCGCCTGGTTTTTCGTTAACCGGGCCAGCGTGCGCGCCAGCGAACAGATCCAGCTGCTGAGCCAGCTGCTGGAAGAGCAGAAAAAACAGAACGCGCTGCTGCGTCGCCTGGTGGAAAGCCAGCGCGGGGAGCAGGAAAAGCCGGAGACGGAAGAGCCGCGCGAATTTATCCGCATGATCCCGGAACGCTAAGGTTCCTTAGCCCGGCAAGGAGGCGACATGCCCTGGCAAAACCCCTGGTACGACGCCAGCAAAACGCACCACACCCCTGAAGGCTTTCGCAATCTCGAACCGGATCTGCGCCAGCCAGGCGATCTCGATCGCTGGCGTAAAGAGCGCAAAGCGGCAGGAGTGCCATTCCCGCCGCAGGCGGGCTATGAGCAGTTCAGGATGCGCTGGTGGCAGCCCGCCGATCTCGCTGGTGCGGACGATCGCGTCTGGTGGTTAGGCCATGCGGCGATGCTGCTGCGCCTGAATCAGCGCTATCTGCTGATCGATCCGGCACTCTCGACGCGCGCTTCGCCGCTGCCCTTTGCCGGACCGAAACGTAAAACCCCGCCGCCGCTGCGCATTCAGGATCTGCCGCGCCTCGACTATGTGCTGATTTCCCATAATCACTACGATCATCTCGACTCCGCCACCATCAGGCGCATTCTCCGCCGCTTCCCTGAGGTCCTCTTTCTGGTGCCGCTGGGGCTGGAAGGCTGGTTTAAACGGCGCGGCGCGCGCCACGTGCGCCAGCTCGACTGGTGGCAGAGCCGGCAGGAAGCGGATCTGACCCTGACCGCCGTGCCGGCGCGTCACTGGAGCATGCGCACGCCCTACGATCGCAACCGCTCGCTGTGGTGCGGCTGGGTGGTGCGCAGCAAGACGCTTAATTTCTGGTTTTCCGGCGACAGCGGTTTTTCTGACCATCTGGCGGAGATCCCGCGCCGGCTCGGCCCTTTTAATCTGGCGGCTTTACCGGTTGGCGCCTATGCACCGAAATGGTTCATGCAGAGTAGCCATATGGATCCCGATCATGCGGTTTCATTATGGCGGCTAACGGGTGAGCCGCTAACCTTACCGATCCACTGGGGCGTGTTCGAACTGGCTGACGAATCGCTGGATGAGCCTCCGGCGGAATTAATGCGCGCCATTCAGCGCAGCGGAGAGGATAATGGCCGCTTTGCGCCGTGGAGAATAGGGGAGGGCCGCAGTCTGGCGAATATAAACCAGGATAATTCCTAAATAACGACGCTTATCCCCAGGCGGGTATTGGGTTTTAAGAGAACAATTATTCAGGATCAAAGAATAAATGGTAATAAGAAATAAGTGTTGCTCTGCTTTTAATTGGGGCAACGGCTGTTTTTATTTTCCTGATTTTGGTGCAAAAGCATTTATTATCTGCGCCAGCAAAAATGAGAGCCCGCTATCGTTAAAGACAAAAACAGCGGCGCATTTTAGTTTTACGGTTTCGCTTAAGAAAAACGAATGCCATAATACTGCAATAATCTATCTGTAAATTAATTCGTTACGGTGAACAAGGTTGGATGAAGACGCGGTTATCCGCTAAAGTTATTCGCATCTTCGACGGGTTGATGGATATCGCTTTTTCGGCTACAAGCTGGGCAAGTTATGTACCAAAATGAACAAAGCGTGTCGCTGCTTTGCAAATTTTGTGCGGCGCGTCCATGGTCGATTAAAAATGCCTTGCCATTAATTTGCGGATATGTGATAACAATTCGTGGGTCAAACGAGGTACAGTTCTGTTTATGTATGGCATCTTCAGTAAAGAAGTTACGAGTAAAAACGTTGACGTTGAATACCGCTTCCTTGCCGAACCTTATTAGTGCCTCATTCAGTAACGTCTCTGGTTTCTCTGTAGGTCTGCCTTCGGGCAAAATAAACACTCTAAGGAATTTGCAAAATGGCAAAGATTAAAGGTCAGGTTAAGTGGTTCAACGAGTCTAAAGGTTTTGGTTTTATTACTCCTGCTGACGGTAGCAAAGATGTGTTCGTACACTTCTCCGCTATCCAGGGCAACGGTTTCAAAACCCTGGCTGAAGGCCAAAGCGTTGAGTTCGAAATTCAGGACGGCCAGAAAGGCCCGGCTGCTGTCAACGTAACCGCTATCTGATTTCGTGCCAGCTCGGTGCCATGCACCACTGAAAACGAATCCTGTAAAGCCCTGGTCATCTGACCGGGGCTTTTTCTTTGCGCTTTCGATACGACAGCGAACGGAGTACACTGCGGCGCTCTTGTTAATGGAGTTCGTATGTTGCTGATTTGCCCCCTCTGTCATCTCCCTTTACAGCCTGAAAACCGCAGCTGGCGCTGTGAAAACCGTCATCAGTTCGATCAGGCGAAAGAGGGCTACCTCAATTTGCTGCCCGTTCAGCATAAAGGTTCGCGCGAGCCTGGCGACAGCCCGGAGATGATGCAGGCGCGGCGTGAATTTCTGCAGGCGGGCTACTATCAGCCGCTGCGCGACGGCGTGGTGGCGCTGCTGCGCGAAAAGCTGCCGGACGCGGGCGCGCTGCTCGATATCGGCTGCGGCGAAGGCTATTACACTTCGGCGCTTAGCGCGCTGGGCGGCGAGGTCTACGGGCTGGATATCGCCAAAAACGCCATTCGTCTGGCGGCGAAGCGCTATCCTGACGTGCGGTTCTGCGTCGCTTCTAGCCAGCGTCTGCCTTTTGCCGACGCTTCGCTGGATGGCGTCGTGCGTATCTACGCGCCCTGCAACGAGGCGGAGCTAACGCGCGTCGTCAGGCCTGGCGGCGTGCTGCTGACCGTCACGCCCGGAGCGCACCATCTGCAACAGTTCAAGGCGCTGATCTATCGCGAGGTGCAGCTGCATGCGCCGGAAGAGAAGTGCTACAGCGGTTTTAGCGAAGAGAGCCAGCAGTCGCTGCGCTACGCGATGCACCTGAGCGGCGACGCGGCGGCCACGCTGCTGCAGATGACGCCTTTCGCCTGGCGAGCGAAGCCGTCGGTGTGGGGGGAGCTGCAGGCGTCGAAAACCTTCGAATGCGACGCCGACTTCCGTCTGACACTATGGCGGCGCGATTAGCGCGCCTCTACCAGCGTATGGTAGATGCGTTCCAGATCGTCGAGCTGCTGCACGGCGATCAGCAGGCGACGCTGCTCCAGCTGCATCACCAGAATGCCGTCTTCGGAGAGATTGATGCTCTGAATGCGTTCATAGGCTATCCAGACGCTGCCGTAAAACAGCCCGTCGCGCTTCATCAGCAGAACTGGACGGCGCAGCCAGAAGAGCCAGAAGGCGAGAAAGAGGAGCACCATCAGCAGGGTGGTGGTGAGCTGCGGCCCCTGATGCGTCACATTATTCCAGAGTAAAATCGCCAGCAGCCCGATAAATATCAGGCTGTCAATCTTGTGCCTGCGCCGCAGCGCCACGCTTAAACGCGTCGGGCCTTTGCGGCGCGGCAGAATAAAGTCGTTGTAGAGAGAAAAAAGCAGCAGCGCGGCGATGCAGAGCGCGATGAGGCCGTCCGTTAGTGTCATCACATTCTCCTGAGGCGATACGGCGGAAAAGCGGGGAAGAGGCCGGGCGCGGCGCGCCCGGCGAGAGTACTACAGGCCAAGCAGGCCGATCCAGTAGCCGAAAATCCCGATAACGAAAAAGCCGACGATAATCCACAGCGCGTTGACCTTGCGGCGCAGCAGCCACATACAGGCGAAGGTCAGCAGCAGCGGCACGATGCCCGGCATCAGCTGATCGAGGATGGTCTGAACCGTAGTGACGGTAGTCTTCCCGATCTGGTCGGTAATGCGCGACACCACCAGCGGAATATTAACGTGCGTCCACTTGTTCACCAGCGCGCCCATGACAAACAGGCCGAGAATCGACGCCCCCTCCGTCAGCTTCTGCAGGAAACCGCCGCCCATGTCGCTGACGATATCGATCCCTTTACGATAACCGTACGCCACGCCGTAATAGCGGGTCAGCAGGCGCGCCAGATTGAACAGCACGAAGAAGAGTAGTGGACCCAGCAGGCTGCCGCTCATGGCGATGCCTGCGCCGAGCGCGGCGAAGACCGGACGCACGGTGCCCCAGAAAATCGGGTCGCCCACGCCCGCCAGCGGGCCCATCAGGCCGACTTTAATGCCGTTGATGGCGGCGTCATCGATTGCTGCGCCGTTTGCGCGCTGCTCTTCCATCGCCATGGTCACGCCCAATACCGGCGCGGCTACGTAGGGATGGGTGTTGAAAAACTCCAGATGGCGTTTGATCGCCTGACGGCGCGCCTCGTTATTTTCCGGATAGAGGCGGCGGATCACCGGCACCATCGAGAAACAGAAGCCCAGCGCCTGCATACGCTCGAAGTTCCACGACCCCTGGAACAGGTTCGACCGCAAAAACACGCCGCGAATGTCGCCTGGGGTGAGTTTCTTTTGCGTTGTAGTTGTATCTACCATGTTGTCACCTGTTCCTTAGTCAAGTTCGTTATCGAGATCGTTATTTGCCGGACCCGCTGCAGGCGCGCCCGCCACGCGGTTATATTTCGGCGCCAGCTGGATATAGAGCACTGCCATGACCACGCCGATGACGCCCAGCGCCACCAGGTTAAAGCTGGTGAAGGCCGCGGTGACGAAGCCGAGGTAGAAGAAGGGCATCAGATAGCCTGCGCGCATCATATTGATGACCATCGCGTAACCGACCACCACGATCATGCCGCCGGCGATGTTCAGGCCGTTGGTGACCACTTCAGGGATAGAGCTGAGCAGGGAGTGAACCGCGCTGGTGCCGACGGAAATCGCTACGATCAGCGCCGGAATGGCGATACGCATCGCCTGCAACACCAGCGCCGAGACGTGGATCCACGAAATCGCCGTCAGGTTGCCTTTCTCCGCCGCCTTATCGGCCGCGTGCTGGAAGGCCACGGTGATGGTGCGCACGATAATCGTCAGCACCTGGCCCGCCGCCGCCAGCGGAATCGCCAGCGCAATGCCCGCGCCGACGCTCTGACCGCCGGCGATAACCAGAATGGTGGAGATAATTGAGGCGAGAGCCGCATCGGGCGCCACGGCGGCGCCGATGTTCATCCAGCCCAGCGCGATCATCTCCAGCGTGCCGCCGATGATGATGCCGGTTTTCATATCGCCGAGCACCGCCCCAATCAGGGTACAGGCCACCAGCGGACGGTGAAACTGAAACTCATCCAGAATCGAACCCATACCCGCAATACAGGCCACGATAAATATCAGGATGATTTGTAGCGAGGTTATTTCCATCATATCCCTTCTCCTCAGCAGGATAGCGTTAACTGGCCCGCAGGCGCAGCTGCCGGCGTTTTACGCATTGACCTTCGCAATCAGGTCCATCATTTTCAGTTTTTGATCGCTGGAGACTTTACGGACTTCCAGCTCGATATTGCGTTCATTGAGCTTACGGAACGCGGCGATATCTTTGTCATCGACCGAGACGGCGTTATTGACCTGGGTTTTACCCTGGCGAAACGCCATGCCGCCGATATTGACCGACTTAATGTCGACGCCCTGTTCCACGACGCGCAGCACGTCGGTGGGATTGGTGAACAGCAGCATCACGCGGTCGCGACCATATTTCGGGTTATTCCAGACGCGCACCATCTTGTCGACGTCCACCACGTGCGCGGTCACACCGGGCGGCGCCACCTGCGTCAGCAAGGTTTTGCGCACGTGATCTTTTGCGACTTCGTCGCTGACCACGATAATGCGCGAGACGTTGGTCTCTTTGGTCCAGCGCGTCGCCACCTGACCGTGGATCAGGCGGTCGTCGATGCGCGCCAGCCCGATTTTCATATGTTCGCCCGGCGCCAGCGGCTGCGCTGGGGCAGGCGGCGCTTTGGCGGCTGGGGCGGCGGCTGGGGCAGGCGGCGCGGCAAGCTCGGTTTTCTGCGCCTTAACGCCTTCGCGACCTGTTTCCACCGCGATGCCAACCAGTTCGGTAAAGCTGGGATCGTCGTCGCGCGCCATCAGCGTTTCTACCAGCATCGGAATATTGACCCCGGCGATGACATCGTAATTTTCTTTATCCAGCACCACGCGGCTGGCAGCGTTGAACGGACTTCCGCCCCAGGTATCGACCAAAAACAGCGCCCCTTTCGAGGTATCCAGCTTTGCCAGCTGCGCCTGATATTTTTCAATAAGCGTTTCTGCATTTTCGCCGGGCACAAAGTCGATCCATCCGACGTTCTCCTGCTCGCCCAACAGCATCTCTGCGGTTTTCAGCAGTTGCTCGGCTGCCCAGCCGTGTGTACCAATCACTATCGCAATGGTCACTTGCTACCTCCGTTCGCTAAAGAAATTCGTCTGGAGTCGACGAATCGTTATGAGTTATCGCTACGGTTATCTGGCGACAAACGTAGTCAAAACATCTGAATTAAAGAATCATTCTTCGGGCGTCTTCAATGAATCGGTGAATCGCGATTTATTTTAGTGCGCGAAAAAATAATTTATGTGACGGTCGTCAGTAATCAGACGGCCGAACTCGCCTTAAACAGGGTTTATTGGCGAATCACCGCCGAATCATTTGTAAATGAAAGAAAATTTTTTGACGTACATTACTGGCCTGTTACATTAACGATCTGTTTATTACTCAGGAGTAACGGGTTTCAGCCCACCTTTATGGATCGTCACCGACGTCGCTTAACCACTTTGATGCGCGCATCCGCGCCTTCCCTCACGCCTGACGGCGTACCTGTAGTTCACCCGATTGTCTTTCTGTCACGTCACCACACGACGCTGGCACGATATCGTTCAGTCTGTCTCTCGTTCAGGAGTCAATGATGGAATTTCTCTTCGACCCCTCAATCTGGGCCGGTTTGCTCACGCTTGTCGTACTGGAGATCGTGCTTGGTATCGATAACCTGGTCTTTATCGCTATTCTTGCCGACAAGCTGCCGCCGAAGCAGCGCGATAAGGCGCGCCTGATCGGCCTGTCGCTGGCGCTGGTGATGCGCCTGGGCCTGCTGTCGCTGATCTCCTGGATGGTCACGCTGACGCGTCCGTTATTTAGCGTAGGCGAGTTTAGCTTTGCAGGGCGTGATTTGATTCTGCTGGTGGGCGGGGTGTTTCTCTTGTTCAAGGCGACGATGGAGCTGCATGAGCGGCTGGAGAACCGTCAGCTCGAGCATCAGGGAAACCGCAGCTACGCCAGCTTCTGGGCGGTGGTGACGCAGATTGTGGTGCTGGACGCGGTCTTCTCGCTGGATGCGGTGATCACGGCGGTCGGCATGGTGAACCATCTGCCGATCATGATGACGGCGGTAGTGATCGCCATGGGCGTTATGCTGCTGGCCTCGAAGCCGCTGACCAACTTCGTCAACGCGCATCCTACCGTGGTGGTGCTCTGCCTGAGCTTCCTGCTGATGATCGGCCTGTCGCTGGTGGCGGAAGGTTTCGGCTTCCATATCCCGAAAGGCTATCTCTACGCGGCGATCGGCTTCTCTATTCTGATCGAACTGTTTAACCAGATTGCGCGCCGCAACTTTATGCGCCATCAGGCGCATCGTCCAATGCGCGAGCGCACCGCCGAGGCGATTTTGCGTCTGATGGGCGGTCGTCAGCGTCCGGCCCAGCCTGCGGTGAACGAAGAGTCGCCTCTGACGCAGGCGATGCCGCAGGAGGCCTTTAAGGATGAAGAGCGCTATATGATTAACGGCGTGCTGACGCTGGCGTCGCGCTCTATCCGCAGCATTATGACGCCGCGCGGCGAAATCTCCTGGGTTGACGCCGAGCGTCCAATGGACGAAATCCGTATTCAGCTGCTCGACACGCCGCACAGCTTGTTCCCGGTGTGCCGCGGCGAGCTGGATGAGATTATCGGCGTAGTGCGCGCCAAAGAGCTGCTGGTGGCGATCGAACATGGCATGGATGTGGCGACCTTTGCCGCCGCGTCACCCGCTATCGTGGTGCCGGAAACGCTGGATCCGATTAATCTGCTGGGCGTGCTGCGCCGCGCCAAAGGCAGTTTCGTTATAGTTACCAACGAGTTCGGCGTAGTGCAGGGGCTGATTACGCCGCTGGACGTGCTGGAAGCGATCGCCGGCGAATTCCCGGACGAGGATGAAACGCCAGACATTATCGCCGACGGCGACGGCTGGATTGTGAAGGGCGGCACCGACCTGCATTCGCTCCAGCAGCTGTTTGACGTCAATGACCTGGTCGACCCCGATGAAGATCACGCCTCGCTGGCGGGTCTGCTGATTGGTCAGAAAGGCCAGCTGCCGCTGCCGGGCGAGGTGATCGATTTGCCGCCGCTGCACTTTACTATCCTTCAGGCGACCGACTATCGCGTCGATCTGGTGCGCGTCACCAAAGATAAGCCGCACGAGGATGAGGAAGAGGAGCAGTAATCAATCTAAATCTGTAGCGGGTTTATCGAACAGACGATGATGCTGTTCAATGCGTGGGTGAGAGGGGCCGAGCGAGCAAGAATGCGTAAAGCGACTTTGCGATCGGGCCCTCTCATCCACGCAGGCATCCGCTCTTACAGGCAAACTAAACGGCGCATATGCGCCGTTTTTTACGGGGTCAGCTGCGTCTGATGCTGCGTCAGCCAGGCGGGAAAATCCTCAATCGGCATTGGCCGCGCGTAGAAATAACCCTGCAGCAGATCCACGCCGCGCTCGCGCAGATAGGCGGCCTGCTCGGCGGTTTCGACTCCCTCAGCCACCAGACTAATGTTTAAACGCTGCGCCAGCGAAATCACCATATCGGTCACCGTGGCGTTAATGGCGTCGGTGCCGATCGCCGCGGTGAAAATCTTGTCGATCTTCAGCACGTCGGGCTGTAAATCCTTCAGATAGGAGAGCGAGCTGTGTCCGGTGCCGAAGTCATCGATAGCCAGGCGCACGCCGATGCTGTGCAGCTGCGAAATCACCTTCTGATCCACCACCGGCAATGCGTCGCGCTCCGTCAGCTCCACCACCAGCTTCGGCAGCGGATTCGCCGGCCACCACAGCTGTTGCAGATCCTCGACGATGGCGCGATCGCGAAAGTGGCTGGCAGCCACGTTAATGGCGATATGAAACGACGGACAGCGCGGCAGATTCGGCAACTGCGCCACCGCTTTGTCGATCACAAAGCGCGTCAGCGGCGCGATAAGATTTTGTCGCTCGGCAAGCGGAATAAACACGTCAGGCGGGATCCAGCCCTGGCGCGCGTTATGCCAGCGCAGCAGCAGCTCGATGCCGTCGCACTCGCCGCTCTGGGCGTTAATCAGCGGCTGACAGTAGACCATAAATTCATTGGCGGTAATGCCGTAGCTGATCTGCCAGCTCAGGCTCATGCGATTCGCCGTCGCCAGCCAGACGATATAGCCGATCAGCAGGCTCAGCAGCAGCGCCAGCGGCAGCTGCGACGGCAGCGACGCCATCGCCAGGCGCGCCGGCGGTGGGCCATAGAGCGTAATGGAAAAAGGATAGCGCAGCGAACCCTGGTCGTAGCTGACCTCATCCTCTGACGGCATCGTCGGCTCAATCAGCGGATTGCCGTACTCCAGACTCTCGCCGCCGACGCTGAAAATAGCGCGCTCGACCCAGGGACGCTGCGGCTCCAGCAGATAGGTACTCATCAGCTCGATATTAATCGCCTGCAAAATGCCGGAGCGGTTATCGAGCGACTTAGGCGTCCACAGCAGCAGGATCGGTGAACCTTTCAGCAGGTAATTGTCGGTGGTCAGCATCATGCGCTGATTATTAATCGCCAGCTCGGGATAGGTCTGACTAAAAGGAATGGCGCGCGGTCCGTAAATGCTGGAGCAATAAATGGTGTCGTTTTCCACCAGCAGTATGGCGCGTACGGTTTGCAGCGCGGAAATTTTCTCAATAAGCGGGAAGCGCACATCCTGACAGGGCACGCCGACCAGCCCCAGTGTATTGTTCGCCGAAACGTCGAGCGGCGAAAACATACGGTCGAAGCGCTGAATGGCGTTGTCAGCGAAATTGAGTGACTGCTTTTCGATACGCGATTTCTCTTCAAAAAAGCGCAAAGCCAGCGTCAATATTAAAACCACAGCGGCGATCACCAACGCGATAAAGAGTCGCTTACGGCGAAACTGTCCAACATATTGCTGGGCCAAAAGCATCAGTAACCACCTTCCACACACTAAATTAAAGCAGGATAACGGGGAGATTATCGGCAAGGCGCAAATAAGGTTTAGCCATGCTTGATAAAAAAAGCGGTACTGAAATAACCGCGCGACCTGAGAAGGTCGCGCGAATCATTACTCTATCGTTAATCAGGGCGATGAGGTAGGGCCAGACGCGCAATTCATGATGACTGCGCGAAAAACAACCGACGCCGGGACATTAGTCGCACTGAACTTTTATCGCCAGGCCGCCGCGCGAGGTCTCGCGATATTTGGCGTTCATATCTTTGCCGGTTTCATACATGGTTTCGATAACCTTATCGAGCGAAACGCGCGGCTCGCTGGTGCGGCGCAGCGCCATGCGGGCGGCGTTGATCGCCTTCACCGAGGCGATGGCGTTGCGCTCGATGCAGGGCACCTGCACCTGACCGGCCACCGGGTCGCAGGTCAGGCCGAGGTTATGCTCCATGCCGATCTCGGCTGCGACGCAGACCTGTTCCGGGCTGCCGCCCAGCAGTTCGGTCAGTCCGGCGGCCGCCATAGAACAGGCCACGCCCACTTCGCCCTGACAGCCCACCTCCGCGCCGGAAATCGAGGCGTTCATTTTATACAGAATACCGATGGCGCCCGACGCGAGGAAATAGCGGGTGAAAATATCGGGCGTCACGGTTTCGATAAAGTGATCGTAATAGGCGAGCACCGCCGGAACGATGCCGCAGGCGCCGTTGGTCGGCGCGGTCACGACGCGGCCGCCGGCGGCGTTCTCTTCGTTGACCGCCAGCGCGAACATATTAATCCAGTCGATGACGTTCATCGGATCGTTGGAGTGTTTGGACGATGAGGTCAGCAGACGGCGCAGCGAGGCGGCGCGGCGCGGCACGCGCAGTGGACCCGGCAGCACGCCTTCGGTATTCAGCCCGCGATCGATACAGGCCTGCATGGTCTGCCAGACGTCGGTAAAGTAGTCGCGGATCTCGTCGCGCGAGTGCAGCGCCAGTTCATTCTTCATCACCAGACCAGAGAGCGACAGGCCGGTTTCGCGGCAGTGCGCCAGCAGCTCTTTCGCCGAGTGGAAAGGCCAGGGCACGCTCACTTCATCCAGCGTCGACTGGCCGAAATGCTCTTCGTCAACGATAAAGCCGCCGCCGACCGAATAGTAGGTTTTGCTTAAAATCAGCAGATCGCCTGCAAAGGCGAGCAGGCGCATGCCGTTTTCATGCAGCGACAGATTCTCGCTGCGGAACACCATGCCGCCTTCGCGCGGGAAGTCCACCTCATGCGCGCCGTTGGCCAGCAGCAGCCGCTCGCGCTGCTCGACATCTTTAATAAAGGCGGGAATGCTGTCGATATCCACCGTGGCCGGGGAGGCGCCCGCCAGCCCCATAATAATGGCGATATCGGTATGGTGGCCCTTGCCGGTTAGCGAGAGCGAGCCGTACACGTCTACGGCGATGCGCGTCACCTCCTGAAGTTTTCCCTGTTCAATCAGCAGGTCGACAAACTCCTTGCCTGCTTTCATCGGCCCCACGGTATGGGAACTCGACGGGCCAATGCCCACTTTGAACATGTCAAAAACGCTAATCACAGGCGACACTCCTCACAAATAATTTTTATCTCTGCCGGGGCAGTTTATGGCGCTAATAGTAATCGTCGACCCGGGTAAACGAACGCCTTTTCGCATGAAATAAATTAATCGTTCAGGCGAGAAATAGTTATCCTGCACAGCAGAGCGCAACAGATTGTTTATAAAAGGTAAATGAGAGCGGAGCGGGGGTCAGAACGCAATTTGCTGGCTCAGAGAGCGGATGATGCCAGCCGTCATGCCCCAAACCAGATACTCCTCATAGACCGAGAGCCAGACCGGATGACGCAGGCCGGCATGTTGCACCTCGAGCGACGCATAGCGGTTAAGCCGCAGCGCCTCTTCCAGCGGCATCTCGAAGGCGCTTTCCACCTCGTCGGGATTGATGTGCAGCGCAATCTGCGGCGATATGATGCCGACCACCGGCGTCACGCTAAAGCCAGTGCTGCTGGTAACGGGGGCGAGCTGGCCGATAACCTTCACTTCGCCAGGATCGATGCCCACCTCTTCCTGCGCCTCGCGCAGCGCGGTCGCCACCAGCGAGGCGTCGTCGTCGTCCTGCATGCCGCCGGGAAAGGCGACCTGACCGGCGTGCTTGCGTAGCTCGCGCGAACGACGCGTCAGCAGCAGGCCCGGCGCGTCGCGCGCGACGATCGGCACCAGCACCGCAGCCTGGCGACCAGCGGGACGCTGCTGCGGCTTTTCCGGCTGATGAAGCATAAAGCGGGTAATAAAGGCGTCGAGCGTAAGCGGCTTCATTCGTCGTCTCCAGACAGCGCAGGTAAAATGCGGCTGACTTTGTGTAGCGTTTCCTGATATTCGGCATCCAGCTCGCTATCGGCGACCACGCCGCCGCCCGCCGCGCAGAACAGCTGCTGCCGTTCGGCGATCAGCGTGCGGATGGCGATGCTGGTGTCCATGCGTCCGCACAGGCTGAGATAGCCGATGCTGCCGCACCAGGCGTTGCGGCGATGCGGCTCCAGCTCGTCGATAATCTCCATCGCGCGGATTTTAGGCGCGCCGGTTATAGAGCCGCCGGGAAAACAGGCGCGCAGCAGATCGCTGGCGTGCAGCGAGGCGGGCAGGCGCGCCCGAATGGTGCTGACCAGATGGTGCACCGCCGGAAAAGGTTCGACCTCGAACAGCGCCGGCACGCTGACGGATCCCGGTGCGGCGACGCGGCCGATATCGTTGCGCAACAGATCGACGATCATCAGATTTTCGGCGCGATCCTTTTCCGACTGCGCCAGCGCCAGCGCTTCCTGGCGGTCGAATTCGGGATCGGCCGCGCGCGGCCGCGTGCCCTTAATCGGTCGGGTTTCAATCTCATCGCCCTTTAGCGATAAAAAACGCTCCGGCGACAGGCTGAGAATGGCGCTGTCGGGCAGGCTTAAAAATGCGCTGAAAGGGGCGCGGTTAGCGGCGTTGAGGCGGCAAAACGCCTGCCACTCATCGCCCTGATAGCGCGCCTGGAAGCGCTGCGCCAGATTGACCTGATAACAGTCGCCTGCCTGGATATAGGCCTGCACCGTGTGAAAACGTTCGGCGTAGTCGCGGTAGCTCAGATTAGATTGCCAGCCGCTGGTGAGCGAGAAGGGCGCCGCCTCGCGCGGCGGCCACTGGAGCAGCCAGCGCAGCCGCGCCTGCGCGTCTCCCAGCGACACCAGCGTCAGGCGCTGCAGATGGTGGTCGGCGATTAGCGCCCAGTCGTAGATGCCGATCGCCATATCGGGCGTGGTCAGATCGTCCGCAGCCTGCTGCGGCAGGCGTTCGAAGCGGCGGCCGAGATCGTAGCCGAACAGGCCGATCGCGCCGCCCTGAAACGGCAGATCGTCACGGCGATCGGGGAGCGCGCCCAGCGCCTCGCACTGCCGCCGCACCAGCTGCAGCGGATCCTCGGCGCTCTGGCTGACGGCATTGTCCGCGCTAATCGTCGTCAGGTCGTCGTGGGTCACCAGCGTGGCGCGCGGATCGGCGGTCAGCACGTCGAAGCGGTTATCCGCATGCTCGGCATGACCTGAGGTGAGCAGCATCGCCCAGGGAAGATGAGAAATCCTGGCGAAATGCGCGCTGAGCGCATCCTGCGTATAGTGTAGACTGAGCGTTGAGACCATTTTTCGGCAAAAATCAGACATCAATGAGGGCGTTAGCCTGACATATTTTTTCCCGGCTGGCACCTGTTTGTTCCGCATGGAACAGTGCCCGCCTCGCAACCAGGAGTGAATGATGTTTAAGGGTTTACCGGCACTCTCCCACGAGCAGCAGCAGCAGGCGGTGGAGCGTATTCAGGAGCTGATGGCTGGCGGCATGTCCAGCGGAGAGGCGATTACTCAGGTCGCGCAGGAGATCCGCCAGACCCATACGGGCGAGCGGACCCTGGCGCGCTTCGAAGATGACGAGGATGAAGAGTAGCGTCCGGCGCGGCAGCCTATAGCGCCGCGACGATTTTGATCTCTACTTTATACTTCGGATTCATCAGCCCGGCCTGAACGGTGCAGCGCACCGGCGCGTTGCCGGGCGATACCCACGCGTCCCAGGCGCGGTTCATCGCCGCGAAATCGCTTTTTTCCACCAGAAAAATCGTGGCGTCGAGGATCTTGCTCTTGTCCGAACCGACACGCGTCAGCAGGGCGTCAATCACCGCCAGCGCGTTGGCGGTCTGCGCCTCGGCGTCGGCGTCGAGGTTTTCCGGCACGCTGGTGTAATAAACCGTTTGATCGTGGATAACGGCTTCGGACATGCGGTGTTCGGGATCGATACGGGTAATGGTCATTGTTTCTCCTTACTTTTCCAGTTGATAGCCTGGCATAGTCCAGGGGCCGCTGTCATCAGTTGTGGAGCGGCCAGCGGAATACTGACATAATTACAGTGTTTTTGCCGAAACGGGTGAGGAAGTGTGGCGGACGATTTTGCAGTAGATGGCGCGCTGGCGCAGGCGATTGCCGGCTTTAAGCCGCGCGAGGCGCAGCGTGAAATGGCGCAGGCAGTAGAAGAGGCCGTGAAGGCCGGCGGCGAACTGGTGGTAGAGGCGGGAACGGGCACGGGGAAAACCTACGCCTATCTGGCGCCTGCGCTGCGCGCCGGAAAAAAAGTGATTGTTTCAACCGGTTCGAAGGCGCTGCAGGATCAGCTTTACGGCCGCGATTTGCCAACCATCGCGAAGGCGTTAAATTTCACCGGTAAAACCGCCTTGCTGAAAGGACGCTCTAACTACCTCTGTCTGGAGCGGCTGGAGCAGCAGTCGATGGCGGGCGGCGATCTTAACGCCCAGGCGCTGGGCGACCTGGTTACGCTGCGCGGCTGGTCGTCGCAAACCGTTGACGGCGATATCAGCAGCTGCGGCGGCGTCACCGAAGACAGCCCGATCTGGCCGCTGGTGACCAGCACCAACGACAACTGCCTCGGCAGCGACTGCCCGCTCTACAAAGATTGCTTTGTGGTCAAAGCGCGCAAACGCGCGATGGATGCCGACGTGGTGGTGGTAAACCACCACTTGTTTCTCGCCGATCTGGTGGTCAAAGAGAGCGGCTTCGCGGAGCTGATCCCGGAAGCGGACGTGATGATCTTCGATGAGGCGCACCAGATCCCCGATATTGCCAGCCAGTACTTCGGGCAGCAGCTCTCCAGCCGCCAGCTGCTCGACCTGGCGAAAGACATCAATATTGCCTACCGCACCGAAGTGCGCGACGTGCAGCAGCTGCAGAAATCGGCGGACCGCCTCGCGCAGTGCGCGCAGGATTTCCGCCTGACGCTGGGCGATCCGGGCTACCGCGGCAATCTGCGCGAACTCTTCGCCGACAACAACGTGCAGCGCATGTTTACGCTGCTCGACGACGCGCTCGAGCTTTGCTACGACGTCATAAAAATGTCGCTGGGACGCTCGGCGCTGCTGGACGCGGCCTTCGAACGCGCTGCGCTCTACCGCGGACGCCTCAAGCGGCTGCGCGCCATCAACGAGCCCGGCTACAGCTACTGGTACGAGTGCACCTCGCGCCATTTTACTCTCGCCTTAACGCCGCTCTCGGTCTCGGAACGTTTCCGGGAAGTGATGGACGCGCGCAAGGCGGCGTGGATATTCACCTCCGCGACGCTGGCGGTGAATGAAGAGATGCATCATTTCGCCGACCGTCTGGGCGTCAGCAGCGCAAAGACCCTGATCCTCAACAGTCCGTTCGACTTCAGCCGTCAGGCGCTGCTCTGCGTGCCGCGCAATCTGCCGGAGCCGAATCGACCCGGCGGCGCGCGTCAGCTGGCGCGCATGATGAAGCCGCTGATCGACGCCAATAAAGGACGCTGCTTCTTTCTCTGTACCTCGCACCTGATGATGCGCGAACTGGCGGCGGAGTTTCGCGCCAGCATGACGCTGCCGGTGCTGGTGCAGGGCGAAACCAGCAAAGGCCAGCTGCTGCGACAGTTTATCGAAGCGGGCAACGCGCTGCTGGTGGCAACCAGCAGCTTCTGGGAGGGCGTCGACGTGCGCGGCGACGCCCTGTCGCTGGTGATTATCGACAAGCTGCCGTTCACCTCGCCGGAAGATCCGCTGCTGAAGGCGCGTATGGAGGATTGTCGTCTGCGCGGCGGCGATCCCTTTAGCGACGTGCAGCTGCCGGACGCGGTGATTACTCTGAAGCAGGGCGTAGGGCGTCTGATCCGCGACACGGACGATCGCGGCGTGCTGGTGATTTGCGATCAGCGGCTGGTGTCGCGTCCCTACGGCGCGCTGTTTCTCAACAGCCTGCCGCCGACGCCGCGCACTCGCGATCTGGCGCGCGCCATCGCCTTCACGCAGCAAGCGAAACAGTAATTTTCCTTAGGCTGTGCTAACATGCGCGCCGTTTTAGATGACCCGAGGTTGTTATGTCTTCCCGAATCCTGGCGCTGGACACTGCGACAGAAGCCTGTTCAGCCGCGCTGCTTAATCAGCAGCAGATCGATGCCCGTTTTGAAATCGCGCCGCGCGACCATACGCAGCGTATTCTGCCGCTGATCGAAGAGCTGCTGCAGGCGCAGCAGCTGGAGTTGACGGCGCTCGACGCGCTGGCGTTCGGCCGCGGACCCGGCAGCTTTACCGGCGTGCGTATCGGCATCGGTATCGCGCAGGGCCTCGCGTTCGGCGCCATGCTGCCGATGATCGGCATCTCGACGCTGGCGACCCTGGCGCAGGGCGCATATCGCCAGCAGGGCGCGACGCGCGTGCTGGCGGCGATCGACGCGCGCATGGGCGAGGTTTACTGGGCCGAGTATCAGCGCGACGAACACGGCGTCTGGCAGGGTGAAGCGAGTGAAAGCGTGCTGTCGCCGGATGCGGCGCTGGCGCGCATGCAGGCGCTGGAAGGCGAGTGGTTTATCGCCGGCACCGGCTGGCAGGCCTGGCCGCAGCTGCAGCAGGGCCACGCCTTAGCCCTCAGAGAGAGCGGCGTCGAACTGCCCGCTGCGGAAGATATGTTGCCGCTGGCGCAACAGGCGTGGCAGCGCGGCGCAACCGTTCAGCCTGAGCACGCGGAACCGACCTATTTGCGTAACGAAGTGGCGTGGAAAAAATTGCCGGGTCGCTGAGAACTTGCGGCGCAACTTATTGCGACAGCGCCAGTCTAACAAACATCTTTTAGGAGAATGCCTATGTCAGTATGTCATAAAGGAATGTCCGGTGTTTTGTTAGCCTGCGCGCTGCTGCTCAGCGGGTGCGTGACGGTGCCTGACGCGATCAAAGGAAGTTCCGAGCTTCCCCAGCAGGATTTGGTTCGCGTAATGAACGATCCGTCGCTCTATGTCGGTCAGGAGTCCCGCTTCGGCGGCAAAGTGGTTAAGGTCACCAACCTTAACGGCAAAACCCGACTGGAGATCGCCACGCAGCCGCTGGACGACAGCGCGCGTCCGCGTTTAGGCGCCGCTTCCGTCGGGCGTATTTATGCCGATATCAATAACTTCGTCGATCCCACCGACGTGAATAATCAGTACGTTACCGTGCTGGGCAATATCAAGGGAACGGAGAAGGGCACCATCGGCGCGGCCAGCTACAACTTTGTCGTGGTTGATGTGCGCGGCTATCAGCGCTGGCATCTGACGCAGCAGATCAACACGCCGCCGCAGCCGATCGATCCCTGGATCTGGTACGGCCCGTCGCGTCGTCATCCCGGCTACTGGGGACCTAATCCCTACTGGGGCATGAACAGCGGGCCCGCGCAGGTGGAAACGATTCTGACGGAATAAGCGTTTAAGACAAGATTTCAGGCCCGGCCGCGCCTGTCGCGACCGGGCTTTTTATTGCCGCTGAAAAGCGGGATGAAAATTAGTGATGCGCTTCGCAACCTCAGCAGGCCGAATCCGGCAAACTGGTACAATGAGTTAAAATATTGTTAATTGGCTGGGTGTTGAGGGTGCAATGGAACAACAACATATAAATCGAGGTGAACCCTTGAATAAGGTCTGGCTGAAACGCTATCCGGCAGATGTGCCCGCCGAAATTAACGCGGATCGTTATACCTCTTTGATCGATTTAGTTGAACAGGCTACACAGCGCTACGCCGATCAAACCGCCTTTATCAATATGGGACAGCCGCTGAGCTATCGGCAGCTGGAACAAAAGAGCCGCGCGTTCGCCGCTTACCTGCAGTCCGGGCTGGGCCTGAAAAAAGGCGATCGCGTCGCGCTGATGATGCCGAATCTGCTGCAGTATCCGGTGGCGCTGTTTGGCGTGCTGCGCGCCGGCATGGTGGTTGTCAACGTTAATCCGCTCTATACGCCGCGCGAGCTCAAGCACCAGCTCAACGACAGCGGCGCCAGCGCCATCGTTATCGTCTCGAACTTCGCGCATACGTTGGAGAAGGTGGTGGCGGAGACGGCGGTGAAGCACGTTATCCTGACGCGCCTCGGCGACCAGCTCAGGCCGGTAAAGGCTACGCTGGTGAACTTCGTCGTGAAATATATTAAAAAGATGGTGCCGAAATACCATCTGCCGGGCGCGGTGAGCTTTCGTCATGCGCTGCAGCAGGGCGAAGCGCTCGCCTATCAGCGTCCCAGCGTCGCCAACGACGATCTGGCCTTTTTGCAGTACACCGGCGGCACCACCGGCATCGCCAAAGGAGCAATGCTGACCCACCGCAACATGCAGGCCAACCTTGAACAGACCAAGGCGACCTACGGCAAACTGCTGCGCGACGGCAAAGAGAATGTGGTGACCGCGCTGCCGCTCTACCATATTTTCGCGCTGACGGTGAACTGCCTGCTGTTTCTCGAATTGGGCGGGCAAAATCTGCTGATCACCAATCCGCGCGATATACCCGGCTTTGTAAAATCGCTGTCGAAGTTTCCCTTCACGGCCATTACCGGCGTCAATACGCTGTTTAACGCGCTGCTCAACGACGCGCAGTTTAATAAACTCGACTTTTCCACGCTGCGCCTTTCGGCGGGCGGCGGCATGGCGGTGCAGAAAGCGGTGGCGGAGCGCTGGGAAAAGCTCACCGGCCACTATCTGCTGGAAGGATATGGCCTGACGGAGTGTTCGCCGCTGGTGTCGGTTAACCCATACGATATTACTGAACATACCGGCAGTATCGGTCTGCCGGTGCCTTCGACCGACGTGCGCGTGGTGGACGATCAGGGCAACGATGTCGAACCTGGCGCGCCGGGCGAGCTCTGGATCCGCGGCCCGCAGGTAATGGCAGGCTACTGGCAGCGGCCGGACGCCACGGAAGAGGTGCTGAAAAATGGCTGGCTCCTCAGCGGCGATATTGTTACCGTTGACCCGCAAGGCTTTATTCGTATCGTGGACCGCAAAAAAGATATGATCCTCGTCTCGGGTTTTAACGTCTATCCCAATGAGATTGAAGATGTCTTGATGCAGCATCCCAAAGTGCGGGAAGCGGCAGCGATCGGCGTGCCGAGCGATCTCTCGGGTGAAGCGGTTAAAGTCTGCATCGTGAAGAAAGAGGCATCGCTGACCAAAGAAGAGCTGCTCGATCACTGTCGGCGTCAGCTGACAGGTTATAAGGTCCCGAAAATTATCGAGTTCCGCGACGAGTTGCCGAAAAGCAACGTAGGGAAAATCCTGCGGCGCGAACTGCGTGATGAGGCCCGACCCAGCGCAAGCTGACGTCAGGCAAGTTTTCTGGTTGAACGCCGGCGTAGCCCGGCGTTTTTATTGATGATGAGATGGAGCGCCGCGCGCAGTCTGTCGCGGTGAAAACGAGATTTGAATTATTCCCTGATCGACCAAAATGAGCAGCTGGCCGTTGTCTGCCAGAAGGCCCGCCAGCATGCGGCCGTCGCGCTCGACACCGAATTCGTCCGCACCCGTACCTATTATCCACAGCTGGGACTGATTCAGCTGTTCGACGGCGAACAGCTGGTGCTGATCGATCCGCTGACCATCAGCGACTGGAGGCCGTTTATTGCGCTGCTGAGCGACACGCAGGTGAAAAAGTTTCTGCACGCGGGCGGCGAAGATCTTGAAGTCTTTCTGCACCGTTTCGGCGTGCTGCCGCAGCCGATGATCGATACGCAGATTCTGGCGGCCTTCAGCGGCCAGCCGCTCTCGTGGGGCTTTGCCGCCATGGTGGCGCATTTCACCCAGGTCACGCTGGATAAGAGCGAATCACGCACCGACTGGCTGGCGCGCCCGCTGACGCAGCGTCAGTGCGACTACGCTGCGGCGGACGTGCACTATCTGCTGCCGATTGCGCAACAGCTGATGACCCTGACCGAGGCGGCGGGCAATATGGCCGCGGCGCTCAGCGAATGCGACCAGCTCTGCCAGCGACGTCTCGACGTCCTGCAGCCGCAGGAAGCCTGGCGCGACATCACCAACGCGTGGCAGCTGCGTCCGCGCCAGCTGGCGGCGCTGCAGCTGCTGGCGGCTTGGCGTCTGAACGTGGCGCGCGAAAAAGATATGGCGGTTAACTTCGTGGTGCGCGAAGAGAACCTGTGGAAAGTGGCGCGCTTTATGCCGGGCTCACTGGGCGAGCTGGATCACCTTGGCCTGTCAGGCCATGAAATCCGCTTCCACGGCAAAACCCTGGTGGCGCTGGTGGCCGACGCGCAGGCGCTGCCGGAAGAGGCGCTGCCGCCGCCGCTGGGCAATCTGGTGGATCATCCGCACTACAAGAACGTATTCAAGGCGATCAAGGCGCTGGTGCAGGATGTGAGCGAGGAGACCGGCTTCAGCCAGGAGCTGCTGGCGTCGCGCCGTCAGATCAATCAGGTATTGAGCCAGTACTGGGGACTCAAGCCGCAAACGCGCGTGCCGGAGCTGCTGGCAGGCTGGCGCGGCGATCTGTTTAAAACCCGTATCGAGGCGATTCTGGCGCAGTACTGACAGAAAACATTCCCCTGCTAAGCAGCAGGGGAATATCAGGAAACCGACACTGTCATTTGGCCGCTTCTTCCGTTTCAGGCAGCGTCACGTTCAGTTCCAGAATGGAGATATCATCGCCTTTCTGGTCAAGCTGGACGGTGACCATATCTGGATCGATCTTCACATATTTGCAAATCACTTCCAGAATGTCGCGCTTAAGCTGCGGAAGATAGTGGGGCTCACTGTCGCCCCTTCTGCGTTCTGCCACGATAATCTGCAGCCTTTCCTTGGCTATGTTGGCAGTGTTCTTCTTCCGGGATAAAAAGAAATCGAGTAATGCCATGGTTTATCCCCCGAACAGGCGTTTCAGGAAACCCTTCTTCTCTTCTTCAATAAAGCGGAAGGGACGTTCTTCGCCGAGTAACCGATCTACGGTATCAGCATAGGCTTTGCCGGCATCGGAATTCGTGTCGAGGATCACTGGTTCGCCCTGGTTAGAGGCGCGCAGCACCGACTGGTCTTCCGGGATGACGCCCACCAGAGGGATGCGCAGGATCTCAAGCACGTCTTCCATGCTCAGCATGTCGCCACGATTAACGCGGCCAGGGTTATAACGGGTCAGCAGCAGGTGCTCTTTAACCGGCTCCTGACTGTTTTCGGCGCGGCGAGATTTAGAGGCGATAATACCGAGAATGCGGTCGGAGTCGCGCACCGACGAAACTTCCGGGTTGGTGGTGATAATCGCTTCATCGGCAAAGTAGAGCGCCATCAGCGCGCCGGTCTCAATGCCTGCCGGGGAGTCGCAGACAATAAAGTCGAAATCCATCGCCGCCAGATCGTTGAGCACTTTTTCCACGCCTTCGCGGGTCAGCGCGTCTTTATCGCGCGTCTGGGAAGCGGGCAGGATATGCAGCATCTCGGTGCGCTTGTCTTTGATCAGCGCCTGGTTCAGCGTGGCATCGCCCTGGATAACGTTAACGAAGTCGTAAACCACGCGGCGTTCGCAGCCCATGATCAGATCCAGGTTACGCAGGCCAATATCGAAATCGATGACGACCGTTTTTTTGCCTTTTTGCGCTAAACCGGTGGCGATGGCCGCGCTTGACGTGGTCTTGCCAACGCCCCCTTTACCGGATGTAACTACAATAATGCGTGCCATAAATATTGATTTCCTTAACAGAAGAAAAGGGGCCTAATTAAGTGTCTGGATAGTCAGCGCGCCCTCTTCGAGGCTGAGGCGCGCGGCTTTACCAAAAAATTCCGCCGGGATTTGATCCATGATCCAGTACTCGCCGGCGATGGAGACCAACTCTGCTGCCAGGTTGGTGCAGAAAATCTGACTGTTGCGATCGCCGCCGGCGCCCGCCAGCGCGCGTCCTCGCATCATGCCGTAAATATGAATGTTGCCGTCGGCGACCAGTTCGGCGCCGGCGCTTACGCTGTTGGTGACGATCAGATCGGCGTTACGCGCGTAAATCTGCTGCCCGGAACGCACCGGCGTGGTGATAATGCGCGTTTTGCTCGCCACCGGCTCTGCGGGAGCGGCAGGTTGTGGCGCTGGCGCTGGCGCTGGCGTTTCGTTGCGGCGCACGCTCTCTTTGCCTTCCGCCAGAACCGGCAGACCGGCGCGGGCGATCATGCGTTTCAGCGCCTCGTCTTTGCAGCCGCTGACGCCAACGATGCGCAATCCGGTCGCGGCGATCGCCTGCTGCAGCTGTTTCCAGTTGACGTTGCCGTTAAGCGCCGCCACGTTGAGTACCACCGGCGCGTTTTTTAAGAAATCCGGCGCCTGATCGATTTTGTCCTGAAGCGCCTTGCGAATCACTTCAGGTTCGGGATGGTGCAGATGAACAACAGACAGGGTAAAACTGCTACCTTTGAATTCGATTGGCGTTTGTGACATCTGTCCCACTCAGTCCTGTTTTCTCATCCGGCGAACAAACGTCGATAAAATCATCATTTCAGTCCATCCGGTGAATATTCGAAGTTCTGCAAGCATGTTATAGTTACTGTTATTTCCAGGCAAGCCACCATCCAGGTTTATTCGAGTAAAAAATATGTTTTGTGTGATCTACCGAAGCCCGACCCGTGACCAGACTTATCTTTATGTTGAAAAAAAGGACGATTTCTCCCGCGTGCCTGACGAGCTGCTGCGCGGCTTCGGCAAGCCGCAGCTGGCCATGGTGCTGAAGCTGGACGGACGCGACCGTCTGGCCAACGCCGACATCAATAAAGTTAAACAGGCACTTATCGATCAGGGCTATTATTTGCAAATCCCGCCGCCGGTTGAAAGTTTGCTGAAAGTTCACCTTGAGTCGGCAAAAAAAGATTAATTCAGATTCATCTGTAAATATAATCAGTGCTTCCTGCTTCTTCAGCATAATTATATATAACGATTTCCAGCAAAATAATGGCGCGATTACCGCGCCTTTTACTGTTCATTATTCTTTATTGCCCGCTTGCTGGCGATAAATTCACCGCCTCGGCAGCATATATTCACGCTTTTTTGACAATTTACGCACACTAATCTTTGCTAAAGCATCTTATTATGGCCGTTACGGCGGGCTTAAGATCCGCTGAACCGCAAACATCAACGTGCCGGCGTCGCTGGCAACACATAAACCAGAGCAGGGGATTAGCATGTATCAGCATCGTAACTGGCAGGGCGCCTTGTTGGATTTTCCGGTTAACAAAGTGGTCTGCGTCGGCAGCAACTATGCGAAACACATTAAGGAAATGGGCAGCGCCACGCCAGCTGAGCCGGTGGTGTTTATCAAACCGGAAACCGCCATCTGCGATCTGCGTCAGCCGCTCTCTCTTCCCTCCGCCTTTGGTGAAGTGCATCACGAGGTCGAACTGGCCGTATTAATCGGCGCCACGCTTAAGCAGGCGGGCGAGGAGCACGTGGCGAAAGCGATTGCCGGTTACGGCGTGGCGCTGGATTTGACGCTGCGCGATCTGCAGGCGGGATTCAAAAAAGCGGGCCAGCCGTGGGAAAAATCGAAGGGCTTCGATAATTCCTGTCCGCTCTCCGGCTTTATTCCCTCAGCGGAGTTTCCAGGGGATCCGCAGGATACCGAGCTTAAGCTGGTGGTGAACGGCGAAGTGCGTCAGCTTGGCAGAACGTCCGATATGATCCATAAAATTCTGCCGCTTATCGCCCATATGAGCCAGTATTTTACCCTGCGCGCGGGTGATGTGGTGCTGACCGGCACGCCGGAAGGGGTTGGCCCGCTGCGCTCGGGCGATACGCTGGAAGTGTCGCTGGCCGGGCACGGCATCAGCACGCGCGTGCTGTAAAGCTTGCAACGCCGCGCCTGACCCGATATAAGGTGCGGTTTTATGATTAACCCGGACGCAGCCATCATGAGTGAACTTCCTTTCTGGCAGACGAAACGCCTCGATCAAATGAACGACGACGAGTGGGAGTCCTTGTGCGATGGTTGCGGCCAGTGCTGCCTGAATAAGCTTCAGGACGCCGATACCGACGAGATTTACTTTACCAACGTCGCCTGCAATCAGCTCAATATCAAAACCTGCCAGTGCCGCAACTATGAGCGCCGCTTCGAATATGAAGAGGACTGCATCAAGCTGACGCGTGAGAACCTGACGCAGTTTAACTGGCTGCCGCGCACCTGTGCCTATCGTCTACTGGGCGAAGGAAAAGGATTGCCGGCGTGGCATCCGCTGGTGAGTGGATCAAAGTCGGCGATGCACGCGCAGCGTATTTCGGTGCGCTATATCGCAGTGCGGGAAAGCGAAGTGCGCGACTGGGAAGACCATATTATCGATCGTCCAGACCGCAACGGATAAGCGATAAAAAGGCTGCCAGAGCAGCCTTTTTTTTAGCGGGAGAAAATATCGCGGCGTTTCGGTTTCAACGGCTGCGCTATTAATACCAGAATCGCCACAATCAGATAGGCGGCGAACACCACGATCATCCACTGCGGCATGCTCAGCGTCAGGAAGGTCCAGCTGCGCTCGGCGCAGTCCCCGCTGGCGACGAACACCGACGGCAGCCACTTGTCCAGCGGCAGCCAGCTCGGAAAACGCGCGGCGAAATCGCAGGTGGTAAAGGGATTGGGATGAAGCTGGATCATCGTATGTTCATACGAGAGACGCGCTCCCTCCCAGGCGCTGTAGATCCAGATAGCCAGCCCGGCCCAGCGCAGCGGCGATTTTGGCGCGATGGCGCCGACGATGCCCGCGCCCATGACGCCAAACAGCGCGCAGCGTTCATAAATGCACATGACGCACGGCTTCAGGCCCATCACATGCTGGAACCATAACGCCACCAGCTCCAGCGCCAGCGCTGTTAACGCCAGCAGCAGCCAGGCGGTGCGACCGCGAGAACATTGATTCAGATATCGCAACATCTTGCTTTCCCTGTAAACGGTAGTGCCACGCAGTGTAAACCAAAAGCGCGGCGGTGCCAGCCAGGCGCTGGCGAAAATCCTGGTCAATTTGGGCTTTACCTGATCCAGTTCAGGCATTTACATCAGCGGCGTCGCTATCCAGCCCCACAGCTGCAAAAGGTCCGTGACCGGCTCCAGCAGCCAGTGAAGAGAGACAAAGCCGACCAGCGACATCACGATGGTGAAGGGCAGCGCCATCCACACCATCCGCCCATACGAGAGGCGGATCAGCGGCGCCAGCGCGGACGTCAGCAGGAACAGAAACGCCGCCTGACCATTAGGCGTCGCCACCGACGGCAGATTGGTGCCGGTATTGGTCGCCACCGCCAGCAGTTCATATTGCTGCAGATCGATCGCGCCGTGCGCAAACGCCTGTTTCGCCTCGTTGATAAACACCGATCCAACAAAAACATTGTCAGATATCGATGAGAGCAGGCCGTTAAAGATGTAATACCAGCTTAGCTGGGCGTGCGGCTCAGCCTGCAGCACAAAGGCGATCAGTGGGCTGAACAGCTGCTGCTCGACAATCACCGCCACCACGGCGAAAAACACCGTCAGCAGCGCGGTGAAGGGCAGCGCTTCGGTAAAGGCCTGACCGATGGTGTGCTCGTCCGTCACACCGCACAGCGCCGTGGCGAGCACGATCACCGACAGGCCAATCAGGCCGACCTCCGCCAGATGCAGCGCCAGCGCAATGATAAGCCAGAGGCCAATAGCCGCCTGAATCCACAGTTTCAGCCGATCCTGGCGCGTGCGCTGCGCCTTCTCCTCGCGATCGCTCTGCAGCAGAATGACGCGTACCGCGTCCGGCAGCGTGGCGCCGTAGCCGAACAGGCGAAAGCGCTCGACCAGCAGGCTGGTGAGAATGCCGCACAGCAGCACCGGCACCGTAACCGGCGCCATACGCAGAAAGAAGCTGGCGAAATCCCAGCCGGCCGCATGAGCGATAATCAGGTTCTGCGGTTCGCCTACCATGGTCATCACGCCGCCCAGCGCGGTACCGACGCCAGCCTGCATCATCAGGCTGCGCAGAAAGGCGCGAAACTGCTCGAGCGTAGCGCGCGGATCGGGATCCGCTGCGGCGTAGTCGGGGTCGGAAGAGACGCGATGGTAGATCTGATAGAAGCCGACGGCGACGCTGATGACGACGGCGACCACCGTCAGGGCGTCAAGAAAGGCGGAAAGAAACGCGGCCGCCAGGCAGAAGGTGAGGCTGAGCAGCACCTTCGACCGCAGCGACAGCAGCAGCCGCGTGAAGACGAACAGCAGCAGCTGTTTCATGAAAAAGATGCCGGCGACCATAAAGATCAGCAGCAGCAGCACTTCAAGGTTATCCGCCAGCTGCTGCTTAACCTGTTCGGCGCTGGCCATGCCGATGGCGATCGCTTCCAGCGTCAGCAGACCGCCGGGCAGCAGCGGGTGGCATTTCAGCGCCATGCCGAGCGTAAAGATAAACTCGGCAATCAGCAGCCAGCCGGCAAGAAACGGGCTGACGAAAAAGAACAGCAGCGGATTGACGACCAGAAACGCCAGCAGCAGCTTTTTGTACCAGTCAGGCGACTGGCCGAGAAAGTTGCGATGCAGCGCCTGGCCCCAGGTGATTTCCATGGCATAAAGTCCCGTATAAAAAACGATGGGCAAAGGGTAATCAGCGAATCAGCGGGGCGCAATCTTCCCTTGCCGGATTGCGTGCGGCCGCTGATTTTTGCGCCAGCCCGCGCTTTTAATCCCTGCTCAGTCTATACACGCTTAGGACGTCTGGTATGATGAGTGCCATTTCGACAAAGAAAGCAAAGAGAACATATCGCTATGGTCATTAAGGCGCAGAGCCCTGCGGGATTTGCTGAAGAGTATATTATTGAAAGCATCTGGAACAGCCGCTTTCCTCCTGGGTCAATCCTTCCCGCTGAACGTGAGCTTTCTGAACTTATCGGCGTAACCCGTACCACGCTGCGTGAAGTGCTGCAGCGTCTGGCGCGCGACGGATGGCTGACGATCCAGCACGGCAAACCGACACGCGTAAACGACTTCTGGGAAACCTCCGGTCTGAATATTCTGGAGACGCTGGCGCGTCTGGATCACGATAGCGTCCCTGTGCTGATCGACAACCTGCTGTCGGTGCGCACCAATATCGCCTCGATCTTTATCAGCCGCGCGCTGCGTCACCATCCCGACAAGGCGCGCGCGGTGCTGGAGAGCGTCGCCGGCATTGAGGATCAGGCCGATGCCTATACCGAACTCGACTACCGCGTGTTCCGCGGTCTGGCGTTCGCTTCCGGCAATCCTATTTACGGTTTGATTCTCAACGGCCTGAAAGGGCTTTATACCCGCGTGGGCCGCTACTATTTTTCTAATCCAGAGGCCCGCGAGCTGGCGCGCAATTTCTACTCGCGGCTCGAAGCGCTGTGCGTTAAAGAGCCGTCGCAGGATCAGATTGTCGATGCGGTGCGCGAGTATGGCCGTCGCAGCGGCGAGATCTGGCACAGCATGCAGAAAAGCATGCCGGAAGATCTCGGCAGCAAGCGCTAACAGCATCCGTTTTTTTCAGGCTACCCGCGACAGCGCCTGACTTACCGCTATAAAAAAACCGGACAGCGTCCGGTTTTTTCTTTTTACCTGTCTCTCACAGCGCATTGCCGCGCGTCGGACAGCGGTCCAGCAGCTCGACGCTGCCATCTTCGTTCTGCTGTTCGAGGATCACATCAAACCCCCACAGGCGATGCACATGCTTCATGACCTCGCGGCGACTCTTGTCAAGCGGCGTACGGCTTTGCGGCACGTAGCGCAGCGTCAGCGAGCGATCGCCGCGCAGGTCGACGTTATACACCTGAATATTTGGTTCCAGATTGCTCAGGTTGTACTGTGCGGAAAGCTGCTGACGAATGGCGCGGTAGCCCGCTTCATCATGGATGGCGGCGATCTCGAGATAGTTGTTGCGGTCGTCGTCCAGCACGGTAAACAGGCGGAAGTCACGCATCACCTTGGGCGACAGGAACTGGCTGATAAAGCTCTCGTCCTTGAATTCGCGCATGGCGAAGTGCAGGGTCTCCAGCCAGTCAGAGCCGGCAATATCTGGGAACCAGTAACGATCTTCCTCCGTCGGCGACTGACAGATGCGCTTGATATCCTGAAACATCGCGAAGCCGAGCGCGTAAGGATTAATGCCGTTATACCAGGGGCTGTTATAAGGCGGCTGGAACACCACGTTGGTATGGCTGTGCAGGAACTCGATCATAAAGCGATCCGAGACTTTGCCCTCATCATAGAGATGATTGAGGATGGTGTAGTGCCAGAAGGTCGCCCAGCCTTCATTCATCACCTGCGTCTGCTTCTGCGGATAGAAATACTGGCTCACCTTGCGCACGATGCGCAGGATCTCGCGCTGCCACGGTTCCAGCAGCGGCGCGTTCTTCTCCATAAAGTAGAGCAGGTTCTCCTGCGGCTCAGAGGGATAGCGCGCCGCCTCAACCTGCACCGCCTCTTTCTCGCGGCGCGGCAGGGTGCGCCACAGCGTATTCACCTGGCTTTGCAGATACTCTTCGCGGCTCTTCTGCCGCGCTTTCTCTTCCTGTAAGGAGATCTTCTGCGGACGCTTATAGCGATCGACGCCGTAGTTCATCAGCGCGTGGCAGGAGTCGAGCAGTCGTTCTACCTCTTCGACGCCGTAACGCTCTTCGCAGTCGGAAATATATTTCTTCGCAAACAGCAGATAGTCGACGATAGAGCTGGCATCGGTCCAGCTGCGGAACAGGTAGTTATTTTTGAAAAAAGAGTTGTGGCCATAGCAGGCGTGCGCCATCACCAGCGCCTGCATGGTCATGGTGTTCTCTTCCATCAGATAGGCGATACAGGGATTGGAGTTGATCACAATCTCATACGCCAGTCCCTGCTGTCCGTGCTTATAACGCTGCTCGGTTTCGATGAATTTTTTGCCGAACGACCAGTGAGCGTAGTTGATCGGCATACCGACGCTGGAGTAGGCGTCCATCATCTGCTCGGAGGTGATGACTTCAATCTGATGGGGATAGGTGTCGAGTCGGTAGAGTTTGGCTACGCGGTCAATTTCCGCAAGGTAGACATCGAGCAAATCAAATGTCCAGTCCGGTCCATCGCTGAGTCGTTTGCTGTCCTTAATCGGATCGTCAAAGATTGTCGTCATAGCGCACCTCTGTTTTGCAAACAGGCCTGCCCGCTGCGAGCAGCCGGTTTCGGTAATTTCAAGGCTCATCCCTAAGAAAGAGAACCCCAAAAACAGGCGAACACTTCAATGATAGCCCACTGTCACCTATCTGAACGCGGAACTCAACTGAATTATTCGGCACAAAATCATCCCAAAATGAGCGCAAAAGCATTTGATGAACGCTTGTCAGTCTAAATGGCGAAAAGTCGGGATAAAATGCTGTTTATAAGTGGATTGTATGGCGTCGGCTTATTCTCCTGAAATAAGTGGATATTGCCGCATACGCTATTATTAACTGCTAAGAAGCGGTAAAAAGGCGCATAAGTTACTGATTTTATCTCTGGCTAACGATTTTAGTGTTCGAAAAAGTGAAAAACATGTGAAATAAGTTAATGAGGTAAGGGCTGTTACCGGCAGGTGTGAATGCGCTGGTATTGCCCTGTAGTCTAGTGAATTATGCTTTTGAATTTGCCGGTGGGGGCGATATGCACGTAGTGATTCTCGGTAGTGGTGTGGTTGGCGTGGCGAGCGCCTGGTATCTGGCGCGCGCGGGCCATCAGGTGACGGTGCTGGATCGCCAGCCCGATGCTGCGCTGGAGACCAGCGCAGGCAACGCGGGTCAGATATCGCCCGGTTACGCGGCGCCCTGGGCCGCGCCGGGCGTGCCGCTGAAGGCGGTTAAATGGATGTTCCAGCGTCATGCGCCGCTGGCTATCCGCCTGGACGGCAGCAGCTTTCAGCTGGAATGGATGTGGAACATGCTGCGCAACTGCGACATGCAGCACTATCAGCAGAATAAAAGCCGCATGGTGCGCATCGCCGAATACAGCCGCGACTGCCTGAAGGCGCTGCGCGAAGAGACCGGCATCGCCTATGAAGGACGGCAGGGCGGCACGCTGCAGCTGTTCCGCACTCAGCAGCAGTTCGACAGCGCCAGTAAAGATATCGAGGTGCTGCGCGAGGCGGGCGTGCCTTACGAACTGCTGCACGCTCACGAGCTGGCGCGCGTTGAGCCGGCGCTGGCGACCACGCAGCACAAGCTGACCGGCGGACTGCGCCTGCCCAACGATGAAACCGGCGACTGCCAGCTCTTTACGCAAAAGCTGGCGAAAATGGCGCAGGAGGCGGGCGTCGTGTTTCGCTTCAATACGCCGGTCGATCAGCTGCTGCGCGAAGGCAACCGCATTTACGGCGTGAAGTGCGGCGATGAAGTGATCAAAGGCGACAGCTACGTGGTGGCTTTCGGCTCCTACTCTACCGCGCTGCTGAAGCATATCCTCGATATTCCGGTCTACCCGCTGAAGGGCTACTCCCTGACTATTCCGGTGAAAAATCCAGAGGCCGCGCCGGTCTCTACGATTCTCGACGAAACCTACAAGGTGGCGGTTACCCGCTTCGACAACCGTATCCGCGTCGGCGGCATGGCGGAAATTGTTGGTTTTAACAACAAACTCTTGCCTGCGCGGCGGGAAACGCTGGAGATGGTGGTGCGGGATCTTTATCCTGAGGGCGGTCATATCGAACAGGCCAGCTTCTGGAGCGGTCTGCGTCCTATGACGCCAGACGGAACGCCGATTGTCGGACCGACGCCGCTCAGCAATCTCTATCTGAATACCGGACACGGCACGCTCGGCTGGACGATGGCCTGCGGCTCCGGTCAGCTGCTGGCCGACCTTATCAGCGGCAAAACCCCGGCGATCGCCGCCGACGATCTGTCGGTTTTCCGCTACTTGCCGGGTTTTACCCCGTCATCGTCACCATTACGCAACGCGAACGCCACGCGTTAACAGTCAGGGAGAGGGAGTATGTCACGTCCAGTTTTCGCCACCATCGATCAGCAGGCGCTGCGGCATAATCTGGCGATAGTGCGCCAGGCGGCGCCCGATGCGCGCGTCTGGTCGGTGGTCAAAGCCAATGCTTACGGCCACGGGCTGGCCCGCGTCTGGGAGAGCCTGGCGCAGACCGACGGCTTCGCCCTGCTGAATATGGAAGAGGCGATCCTGCTGCGCGACAGCGGCTGGCGTAAACCGATCCTGCTGCTGGAGGGCTTTTTCCATGCCGACGATCTGCAGCTGATCGATCGCTATCGCCTGACCACCAGCGTGCACAGCAACTGGCAGATCAAAGCGCTGGCGGAAGCGCGACTCTCCGCGCCGGTGGATATCTATCTGAAGGTCAACAGCGGCATGAACCGTCTCGGCTTCCGGCCTGAGCAGGCGCACGGCGCCTGGCAAAAGCTGCGCGCGCTGGAAAACGTCGGCGACATTACGCTGATGGCGCACTTTGCCGATGCGGAAAACCCGGAAGGGCTGATCGCGCCGTTGCAGCGCATTGAACGCGCCGCCGAAGGGCTCGCGATTCCCCGTTCGCTCTCCAATTCCGCCTGCACGCTCTGGCATCCTGAAGCGCACTACGACTGGGTGCGCCCCGGCATCATTCTTTACGGCGCGTCGCCCAGCGGCGACTGGCAGGATATCGCCAGCACCGGCCTGAAGCCGGTGATGACGCTTAACAGCGAAATCATCGGCATCCAGCAGCTAAGCCGCGGCGACGGCGTCGGCTACGGCTATCGCTACCATGCGCAGCAGGAGCAGCGTATCGGCGTGGTGGCGTGCGGCTATGCCGACGGCTATCCGCGTCACGCGCCCAACGGCACGCCGGTCTGCGTGGATGGCGTAATGACCCAGGTGATCGGCGCAATCTCGATGGATATGATCACCGTTGACCTGACGCCATGTCCGCAGGCGGGCATCGGTTCAACGGTCGAGCTGTGGGGCGAGCAGGTGAAAATCGATCAGGTGGCGAAAGCGGCCGGCACGGTCGGCTATGAGCTGATGTGCGCGCTGGCGCCGCGCGTGCCGGTCAGAGTTATTTAAGCGCGGTCAGCGAACCGCGCATCCTCTTACTGCAGCGCCAGGCGATGAGCGCCAGTGCTGCGCCCGCCAGCATCATCAGCGCCAGCGCGCTCTTTTCCGCCACGGGCAGCATGACAATCAGCAGGCTGCCCGCCGCGCCGCCCGCCATCTGAATAAACCCCTGCAGCGCCGCCGCTACGCCAGCCTGCTGCTGGTAGGGCTCCAGCGCATAGCTGGTGGCGGGGCCGACGGTAAAAGCCAGGCCCGCGACCGAAACGGCGACCGGCAGCATATAGAGCGCCCAGTGGCTCTGCGCGCCCTGCGGCAGCAGATGCATACCGGCGAACAGCAGCAGCGCGCCCGCCAGCATGGTGACGAAGCCCATCGCCAGACAGAACGGCCGTCCCGCCTTACGGATCGCTTTATTGACGAAGGCGCTCACCAGCATGATCCAGAAACCGTTGGCGCCAAAGGCGAACGAAAACTGCAGCGGCGTCAGGCCGCCTTCCGTCATCAGCACGTGCGGCGCCAGCGAAACATAGGTCAGCACCATGCCGAGCGCGCCCGCGTTGGCGAAAGCGAAGGCGAGAAAGCGCGGCTGACGCAGAATAGCGCCATACTGCGCCAGCGGCAGCCCCTTTACCCGCAGCGTATTGGCGGGGCGCGTTTCGGGCAGCCCGACGAGCACGATAACCGCGATAAGCAGGCCGTAGGCGCACAGGAACCAGAAGGGCGCGCGCCAGTCGAAGGCGCTGGCGAGCAGGCCGCCCAGTAACGGCGCCAGCGCAGGCACGATATTCAGCGCGCCGTTCAGAAAACCGTAGGCGCGCGCCGCGTCGTCGCCGCTCAGGCGGTCCCGCACGCCGCTAAAGGCGACAACGGCGCTACAGCAGACCGCGCAGCCCTGAATCAGGCGCGCCGACAGAAACATCGGCCAGCTGGTGGCGGTCGCCGCTACCGCGCTGCCCGCCACATAAAGCGCCAGGCCCAGCAGCGCGATCGGCTTGCGGCCGTAGTTATCCACCAGCGGGCCGGTCACCAGCTGCCCTAAGCCCATCACCAGCAGAAAGACTGGAATCGTCGTCTGGATCAGGCTGACCGGCGTATTCAGGCCGGCGGCGATATCAGGCAGGGTTGGCAGATAGAGATCGATGCCCAGCGGCGCCAGCAGCACCAGGCTTAACAGCATCAGGGTAAATTTTTGCATAAAAACCAGAAGGTGAACGTCTTGTTAAAACAAGCGGGAAGGGTAATGAGTTGAGGACGAAAAGAAAAGGAGAAAATAGGATGCCCGCCGTAAAGCGGGCATCCTGAGCGCGATTAGTAGGCGCCGTCGCGGCGCAGCACTACGCCGGCGGTTTTAAACAGAATGGCGATATCGGTCCACAGCGCCCAGTTCTTCACATACCAGGAGTCGAAGTAGACGCGCGTATCGTAGTCGATATCGTTGCGGCCGCTGACCTGCCACAGGCCGGTCATGCCCGGTTTCGCCATCAGATAGTAGTCGACGTCGCCCGCATAGCGCTCCAGCTCCGCCTCGATAACCGGGCGCGGACCCACCAGGCTCATCTCGCCGCGGATAACGTTCCACAGCTGCGGCAGCTCATCAAGACTGGTTTTGCGCAGGAAGCCGCCGATGCTGGTGATGCGCGGATCCTTTTTCAGCTTAAAGTCTTTGTCCCATTCGGCGCGCGCCTCTGCGCTGGTGGCCAGCAGTTGCTCCAGCACCTCTTTCGAGTTGGTCACCATTGAGCGGAACTTCAGGCATTTAAACTTCTCGCCGTTCTGGCCGATACGCTCATGCCCGTAGATGGCGTTGCCGCCGTCGCGTTTCACCATATAGCAGAGCAGTCCGAAAACCGGCGCAAGGAACAGCAGCAGCAGCGAGGCGACCACGATATCGAAGCCGCGCTTCAGGAAGCGCGAAGAGCGCTTGGCGAGGCTGTTGCTGACGCGCAGGATCATCACTTCATGGCTGAAGATAAATGACATATCGGTGCCGTAGAGCGGCACGCCGCGCAGCGTCGGGATGACGGAGATTGAGCGGCAGTTCATTTTCGACAGGAATTTCAGCCAGGTGTCGCGCACCACCTGCTGTTCAAATTCGGTGGCGACGATAAACTGCACATTGTCGCGGTCAATGGTCTGCCAGTTAATGTCCTGCTGTTTGATAACTGGCACGCCGTTAACAGACGGCGGATTATTTTCGTCGTCGGTGCTGATAAACGCCTGCACGTTATAGCCGAGGATCTCTTCGCTCTGCAGTGCCGCGTAAGCCTCCATAGCGTTTTTGCCCGAGCCGATAATAATGGTCTCTTTTTGCCACTGCCCGGCGCGGTTAATGGCGCGTTTGACGGCGGCGCGCATCAGCGGCAGCAGCAGCAGCGCGTAGCTCCAGCTAAACAGCCAGACCATGCGCGAAAAGTCCCACTTGGAAAAGGCGATCAGCGCCAGATCCAGCAGCGAAAACACGAACAGCGTTTTCACCACTTCTTTGAGTTCAAACCAAAAGGGTTTGCGGTAGGTGTAGTGACGCATGCGCATCCAGAAATAAGCGGTGCACAATACGGAAAGCGCAAATTGCGCAATAAAACGATATTCAATTTGATGAGGCGGAATAAATCCATCCAGGTCGCCCCAGATTCCCTGAATAGTGGCGGCGGATAAAAACAGCGCCAGATTAAGGGCAACCAAATCGGAAAAGCTTAACGCCAGCTTTGCGATGATATTTTTTCGCGTTCCGCTCCATGAGCGGCTCGCATCATTCATTACCAGTGTACTTGCCATAACACCTGCTCTCTTTTTTCTTAAGTAAAAGATGGCCTGACCAGAATCAAGTACGCGCTCAGGAGTGGACAACCGAAAAACCAAAACAATTGTTTTCGGTTCATTACAGTCGTTAGAGCCATACAGGCTGCAGTGAAGAGATAAAATAATTACGTGATTGTTGTCACGAAAATCTGCAGCAGCGATTAAGAGTATGCAGGAGATATTTGACAGAGTTAATACGGAACAAATCCTAAAAACCTTTTTTTGCCTAAAGTTTTTTATAGCTAACCTGTTGAATTTGTTGCTTAAAGCGAGGAAAGGGCGGAAAATAACCAAATATTTCAGACGACTTTTTCGGAATTACCGCCAGGCGTATTGGCTGGCGGCAAAATGCGCGGTCAGGCAGGTTTTTTTAACACCCACTGGTCTTGCTGTTTATCGTAATGCCCAATTTGTAAATCCACCGGTTCGCCATCAATCCAGGCCGGCACGCTGGTGTCATGGTCCCAGCCGTCGAGTTGATAACTCAGGTCGGGATTGGTTTGACAGGGAATAGTGACGGTCTGCAGATTATCGCTGTCGAGTTCGGCATCAATAATCTCATAACGACCAATTTTAACGACGTGTCCCATAACTCTCTCCCGTTTGCTGGACCAAATAATGAGCATAGCCGTTTCTGCTGGAATATCGAGCCGTAGCGCCTCGGATTATTCTCGCTCTTCCGCAACGCGCACCCCAATTTTAACGATGCGGTTATCTTCTTTTTCCGCCACCGTCCAGGTAATGTGATTCCACTCAACGTGATCGCCGACCACCGGCGTGCCGCCAAGCATGCTCATTACCAGCTGACCAAGCGACTGCAGGTCGTTGGTCTCTTCGCCCAGCTCCAGCCCGTAAATCTGCGCCACGTCGCGCAGGCGCGCCTCAGCGTCGAGTATGAAGTCGCCGAAAAAGCGCTGATCCAGCGAGACGGGCGGCGACTGGCTGAACATTTTGCCTAGCGCGGGCAGATCGCGTTCGCGACCGATAACGCAGATCACGTCGCCTTCCTTCAGCCGGGTATTCGCATTGGGATGCATCAGCGCGTTGTCGCGGAACAGCGCGGCGATGCGGGTTTCGCGCGGCATCTGCAGATCGCGCAGCGCCGCGCCGACGCACCATTTGTCGGCGCTGAGCTGATAGACGAACTGCTCCCAGGGATTTTCCGGATGAATATCCAGACCGACGCGGCTGATAGGCGACGCCGTGGGCGGCACCACGACGCGCGCTTTCTTTGCCGCAAAGCCGAGCGACGTGCCCTGCAGCATCAGCGACACCAGCACCACGAAGAAGGCGATATTAAAGTAGAGCGAGGCATTCTCCAGTCCCGCCATCATCGGAAAGACCGCAAGAATAATCGGCACCGCGCCGCGCAGGCCGACCCAGCTGATAAAGATGCGCTCGCGGCCGGTAAAGCCGCGGAAAGGCAGTAGCCCCACCAGAATCGACAGCGGACGCGCCACCAGAATCAGCCACAGCGACAGGATCATCGCCGGCACCGCGATATGCCACAGATCGGACGGCGTCACCAGCAGGCCAAGCACGATAAACATGCCGATCTGGCTGAGCCAGGCCATGCCGTCAAAGGTCTGCAGAATGCCGTGACGGTTGCGGATCGGTCTGTTGCCGAGCAGAAAACCGCAAAGATAGACCGCGAGAATGCCGCTGCCTTCCAGCATCGTGGTGAGCGCGAACACCAGTATACCGCCGCTCAGGGCCAGCAGCGGGTAGAGGCCGGTGGCCAGGCTAATGCGGTTGATCAGCTGCTGCAGCGCCCAGCCGCCGCCCAGCCCCAGCACGATACCCAGACCGAACTGCTGCACCAGATGCACCAGGAACATCCAGTCGAGCCCGGTTTCGCCTTTCTGGATCATCTCAATCAGGGTAATAGTTAAAAACACCGCCATAGGGTCGTTGCTGCCTGACTCAATCTCCAGCGTAGAGCTGACGCGCTCGTTCAGGCCTTTGTCGCCCAGCAGCGAGAAGACCGCCGCGGCATCGGTGGAGCCGATGATGGCGCCGATCAGAAAGCCCTGCATTAAATCGAGCCGGAACAGCCACGCGGCTGCCAGACCGGTCAGCCCGGCGGTGATCATCACGCCGACCGTCGCCAGCGAGAGCGCCGGTCCCAGCGCCACCTTGAACGAGCTGGCCTTGGTGCGCATGCCGCCGTCCAGCAGGATCACCGCCAGCGCCAGGTTGGAGATCAGATAGGCGGCGGGGTAGTTGTCGAAGGCGATGCCGCCAATGCCGTCGACGCCGGTCAGCATGCCTAACGCCAGAAAGATCACCAGGATAGGGATGCCGAGCCGCGAAGAGAAAGAACTGAGTAAGATGCTTGACGCAACCAGCACAGAACCGATGATAAAAAGGCTGTAGACAATGTTGTGGTTCAATGGGCTCTCCTGCGGTTACGACAATGATAAGAAGGCTGGTGCGGGGAATGGCCGTCCATCTGAAAAAGAAGATGCGTAATCAGTAAGTTGTCAGCGCGTAATCTCTAATTATACAAATTGATTTTTCTGTCTGAGCTAAGGCTTAATGTGCAAAAAAAAGGCCTTGTTCGTCAAGAGGATTAATGGCGGGTATTTTAGCAGGTATTCGCGGGATTAAATAAAAAAAGCCGGTCAGCGACCGGCTCAGAGTATCAGGCTTCCGCTGCCTGTTTGTGAAACAGCTCGCGAAATACCGGGTAAATATCCTCCGGCTCGCGGATATGCTGGATGGCGAAATTATCGAACATCGCCTGCAGATGTTCATATTCGCGCCATAGCGTCTGGTGCGCACGCCGGGTTATCTCAATATAGCTGTAGTAGCGCACCACCGGCAGAATGTTCTTCGCCAGAATCTCGTGGCAGAGCGGCGAATCGTCTGCCCAGTTATCGCCGTCCGACGCCTGGGCCGCATAGATGTTCCACTGGGACGGATCGTAGCGCTCTTTGACCACCTCATCCATCAGCTTCAGGGCGCTGGAGACGATGGTGCCGCCGGTTTCCTGCGAGTAGAAGAACTCTTGCTCATCGACCTCTTTCGCCTGCGTATGGTGGCGGATATAGACCACGTCCACGTTTTTATAGGTCCGGCTCAGGAACAGGTAGAGCAGAATATAGAAACGCTTCGCCATATCCTTCGTCGCCTGATCCATTGAGCCGGAGACATCCATCAGGCAGAACATTACCGCCTGGCTGGAGGGTTCTGGCCGTTTTTCAAAGTTCTTATAGCGCAGGTCAAAGGTGTCGATAAAGGGCACGCGCTCAATACGCGCGCGCAGTTCAGCAATCTCTTTGCGTAGGCGCTCCTCTTCCAGCAGCTGCGCCGGCTCCGCTTTCTCAATCGCCGTCAGCGCCTCCTCCAGCTCATGCATCATGCGGCGCTTGCCTGCGGTCATCGCGGTGCGCCTTGCCAGCGAATTCTGCAGCGACCGTACCACGCTAATATTGGCGGGCACGCCATTAGAGGTAAAACCGGCGCGATGGGTTTTATATTCATTCAGCTGGCGATGCTGGTTTTTACGCAGATTCGGCAGCGCCAGATCTTCGAACAGCAGGTCGAGATACTCATCTTTAGAAATCTGGAAAACGAACTCATCCTGACCTTCGCCATCCTGACTGGCGTTGCCCTGGCCGCTGCCTCCGCCGCCTCCGCCGCCCTGAGGCCGCTCGATACGGTCGTTCTGCACAAAGTGGTCGTTGCCGGGATGGACGCGATGACGGCTGCCGCCGCGGCCCTGATGGAAAATCGGTTCGTTAATATCGTCGACTGGAATGGAAACGGACTCGCCACTTTCAACGTCGGTTACCGAACGCTTATTGATGGCCTCCGAGATAGACTGTTTGATTTGCGACTTATAACGGCGCAAAAAGCGCTGTCTGTTGACTGCGCTTTTATTCTTGCCGTTGAGTCGCCGATCGATGAAGTAGGCCATAAAACTCCCCCAAACGTTGTAAGCAGGTCGGGCAGTGGCCCGACCTTATGGGTATTAATGCCAGCGCATCAACGTGCTTACGCGTTGTGATTAGGACGATTTACGCACGCGCAGATACCATTCGCACAGCAGACGCACCTGCTTGCGGGTATAGCCTTTCTCCATCATGCGCTCGACGAAATCGTCATGTTTCTTCTGTTCATCCGTGGAGGTTTTGGTATTGAACGAGATAACCGGCAGCAGTTCCTCGGTGTTCGAGAACATTTTTTTCTCGATCACGGTGCGCAGCTTCTCGTAACTGGTCCAGTTGGGATTGCGGCCGTTATTCTGCGCGCGGGCGCGCAGCACAAAGTTTACAATCTCGTTGCGGAAATCTTTCGGGTTGCTGATCCCGGCCGGTTTCTCAATTTTTTCCAGTTCCGCATTCAGCGACTCGCGGTCGAACAGCTGTCCGGTATCGGGATCGCGGTACTCCTGATCCTGAATCCAGAAGTCGGCGTAGGTCACATAGCGGTCAAAGATGTTTTGGCCATATTCAGAGTAGGACTCCAGATAAGCGGTCTGAATCTCCTTGCCGATAAACTCGGCGTATTTGGGGATTAGATAGCCTTTCAGGTGCTCCAGGTACTTCTCTGCCTGATCCTGCGGGAACTGCTCGCGCTCAATCTGCTGCTCCAGCACATAGAAAAGGTGCACCGGGTTCGCCGCCACTTCGTTGTGATCGAAGTTAAACACGCGCGACAGGATTTTAAACGCGAAGCGGGTAGAGAGGCCGTTCATGCCCTCGTCAACGCCGGAGTAGTCGTGATACTCCTGCCAGGATTTCGCTTTCGGGTCGGTATCCTTCAGGCTTTCTCCGTCGTAAACGCGCATTTTTGAATAGATGCTGGAGTTTTCCGGCTCTTTCAGGCGCGACAGGATAGAGAACCGGGCCAGGGTTTCCAGCGTGCCGGGCGCGCAGGGCGCGGTAGCCAGTTCGCTGTGGTTAAGCAGTTTCTCGTAGATTTTGATCTCTTCGGAAACGCGCAGGCAGTAAGGCACCTTGACGATGTAGACGCGGTCAAGAAACGCCTCGTTGTTTTTGTTGTTGCGGAAGGTCACCCATTCCGATTCGTTGGAGTGCGCCAGGATAATGCCGTTGAACGGCAGCGCCGAGATCCCCTCCGTACCGTTGTAGTTCCCTTCCTGCGTCGCGGTCAGCAGGGGATGCAGCACCTTAATCGGCGCTTTAAACATCTCGACGAATTCCATGATCCCTTGGTTGGCGCGGCACAGCGCGCCGGAATAACCGTAGGCGTCGGGATCGTTTTGCGCGTGATTCTCCAGCTTGCGGATATCGACTTTACCCACCAGCGCGGAGATGTCCTGGTTATTCTCGTCGCCAGGCTCGGTTTTGGCGATCGCCAGCTGTTCGAGAATCGACGGCCAGACTTTCACTACTTTGAAGCGGGTGATATCGCCGCCGAATTCATGCAGCCGTTTCGCCGCCCAGGGCGACATAATGGTGCCGAGGTAGCGACGCGGCACGTTGTACTCTTTTTCAAGAATGTTGGCGTCTTCCTGCGGATTGAACAGGCAGAGCGGATGATCGTTGACCGGGCTGCGTTCGCCGTCGGCGCTCAACACATAGATAGGCACGCGCTGCATCAGCGCTTTCAGACGCTCTGCCAGCGAGGATTTACCGCCGCCGACCGGCCCCAGCAGGTACAGGATCTGTTTTCTCTCCTCCAGACCCTGCGCGGCATGTTTCAGATAGGAAACGATCTGCTCTATGGCCTCTTCCATGCCATAAAACTCTTCGAAGGCCGGGTAGCGGCCAATCACACGGTTGGAGAATATTCTGGAAAGGCGTGGCTCCTGGGCAGTATCGACCATTACTGGCTCACCTATAGCCATTAACAGTCGCTCTGCGGCGTTGGCGTATGCACTGCGATCCTGCTTACAGATGGCAAGAAATTCCTGCAGTGTGAACTCTTCGTCCTTGGCAGCTTCATAACGCTGACGATAGTGATCGAATATATTCATAGCGATGCCCGTCCTTTCGTTTTTAGCACAGGTAAAGGAGCGTAATTAAAGGCTCATGCAGCTCCCGGAAGATATTCTCATTTGAGTACAGCAACCCTTATGCCAACCTGATGTATTGTTATCGGGGTACACACTTCTTATGGTCACTCTGCTCGTACTAAGACTCACAGCTTACTTTTAACTGTAGAAGGCATTTAGGAAATTTCCTCCGCATAATTTTACTATTTGGCGATATATCAATAACAAAGTCAGATTGTTGCAAAGCCAGCTTTGCGTCAACCAAAGGGAAAAGAGAGTAGAATCCGGCAGATGTGCCGCTTTCAGCCGCTCTGTTAAAGAGCACCTCAGATAATGGTTAAACCGGCGAGCAAAAATCGTTAAACTTCGTAGTGATTTTTATATTTATGGAAGAAATAAATTGTGAACCAATTCAAACTTAAAGCGCCTGGCGCAATTATTTGTGCTCTTTTTTTCGCTAATACCGCTGCTGCTGAATCCTTGTCGCTTGGCGCATCAGTGATTTACGCGCAGTCTCCCTATCGTGGCGGGCAGGATCGTTATTTGCCGGTTCCCGTCATCAATTATGAGGGCGATAATTTCTGGTTCCATTCTCTGCAGGGCGGTTATTACCTGTGGAAAGACCCGCAAAATCAGCTCTCTCTGACGCTGTTCGGTTCGCCGCAGCAGTACGATCCAGGCGACAACGATCTCGGCGACATGAAAGGCCTTGATAAGCGTCGTATGACACTCATGGGCGGCGCCACCTATAACCATATGGCGGAGTGGGGCATCCTGCGCACGGCGCTGCTGGGCGATGTGCTTAACAACAGCAACGGCATCATCTGGGATCTGACCTACCTCTATCGCTTCAACTTCGGCGATTTCAGCCTGACGCCAGGCGTCGGCGCGATGTGGACCAGCGCCAATCAGAACCGCTACTACTATGGCGTCTCCAGCCATGAATCGGCGCGCACCGGCATCGACCGCTATCAGCCTGACGACAGCTGGTCTCCCTACGTCGAGCTGAGCGCCAGCTATCAGATCACGCCGCAGTGGAACGCCAGCCTGGTGGGACGCTACACCCGCTTCGACAGCGAAATCAAAGACAGCCCGATGATCGACAAGAGCGGACAGACTACGCTCTGGACCGGCATCAGCTACAGCTTCTAATCGGCGCTGTCGCGGGGCAAATTGTTAACCAGGCACCAAAAGGGTGCCCTGATTTGATGCAGGAGCAAACGGATGGACAAAGCGATCGCTTTTGATGACCACACGCGACTACCCGCGATAGGTCAGGGCACCTGGTATATGGGCGAAGACGCCGCGCGACGCCGTGAAGAGGTCGCCGCGCTGCAGGCAGGACTCGATGCGGGCCTGACGCTGATTGACACCGCCGAGATGTATGCGGACGGCGGCGCGGAAGAGGTGGTCGGCGAGGCGCTGCGCGGACGACGCGACAGCGCGTTTCTCGTTTCGAAGGTTTATCCCTGGAACGCGGGCGAAACGGATGCTATCGACGCCTGCGAGCGCAGCATGCGGCGGCTCGATACCGATCGACTGGATCTCTATCTGCTGCACTGGCGCGGCAACGTGCCGCTTGAAGAGACTATTCGCGCAATGGAAACCCTTCAGCAGCAGGGCAAAATCCTGCGCTGGGGCGTCTCTAATTTTGACGTCGACGATCTGCAGGAGCTGCTGGAAGAACCCGGCGGCGCACGCTGCGCCACCAATCAGGTGCTGTATCATCTCGCGTCGCGTGGCATCGAGTTCGATCTGCTGCCCGCCTGCCAGCAGCATCAGATGCCGGTCATGGCCTATTGCCCGCTGGCGCAGGCCGGAAGGCTGCGACAGGCGCTCTTTTCCGACACCACGCTGGTGGAGATTGCACAACAGAAGGGCATTAGCGTCGCGCAGCTGCTGCTGGCGTGGGTTATCCGCAAAGAGGGCGTGATGGCAATCCCTAAGGCGAGCTCGCAGGCGCACGTGAAAGAGAACGCCGCGGCGCTGCAGATCCGGCTGAGCGACGATGAGCTGGCGCGAATCAACCAGGCGTTTCCGCCGCCGCAGCACAAGATGGCGCTGGATGTCGTCTAAAGGTAAAGCTATGCCTGCGTTCTGCTGGTGCGGCGCGGTCGCGAGTGACACGGCGCGTGCGCCAGTCGCTCGCACCTCTGGCGCGAAACGCATTGCTCTGCGCTCCGTGTCACTCACTTCTCAATCAGGCAGCCGCCTGACTTCTTTTAAGCTTTCTGCCGCAGACGGAAGGTGGTCGCCAGCCGCGCCGGTTTTTCGCCTGCGCTGCGCATCGGTTTAGAGATGCGCGCCGTCTCCACGCAAACCATGGTTTTATAGCCGTCGTTGGCCATGTCCGCCATGCTGCATGACAGCTCAACGCCTGGGTTCCAGGTCACCACGTCGCTGTGATGATGGTGATAGACCTCAATCATGCGCTGTCCCTGTTTATCCTGAATCAGTGCGCAATCTTCCGGCTGGGTGAAAACGCGGTCAATACGGCCCGGATAGGTCTGTTTGCCGCTGGAAGTCTGCTCGCTGTTGTTGTCGACCTTGTCGATAAAGTGCGAACCCAGACCGCTGACCTCTACGCCGGCGATATCGGCCACCTGGAAATAGCTGTGCAGCGCGCCGGTCGCGGTAAAGTCGCCGTGTGCTTCCAGCTCGATTTCGCAGTGCTTGCCGAGGCGGAAACGGGCGAACAGGGTAAAGTCATGCGGCCATAATTTTTTCGTCTGCGCCGTACTCTCCAGCACGAAGGTCAGCATTACGCTCTCTTCGTTCTCATCGTGCGCCGACAGCGTCCACGGCTGATTACGGGCGAAACCGTGCGCCGGTTCGCCTTCCGGCCCAAACCACGGCCAGCAGATGGGCACGCCACCGCGAATGGCTTTGCCAGCAGCAAAAAGCGACTTTTCGCTCAGCCAGATAACCGGCTTTTCTCCGCTCGGCTGCCAGGCGATCAGATGCGCGCCCTGAAGCGTAATCGCAGCACGCACCTGGGGATGGCTCACTACAATCACCGGCAGATCGCCCAGCTGACGCTGCGAGAGGTAAGGGGAGATCTGCTTCACCACGGGCAGCGAGAAAATTTTATCTTGCATAACCGAATCCTTCCTGTTGCTACGAAAAAAAAGGGCGACCGAAGTCGCCCTTGTTGTCTGTCGTGACCGGTCTGCTTATTTAGCAACCAGCGCGATCAGGTCGAGAACTTTGTTTGAGTAGCCGGTTTCGTTGTCGTACCAGGAAACCAGTTTCACGAAGTTGTCGTTCAGCGCGATGCCAGCTTTAGCGTCGAACACGGAAGTCAGCACTTCGCCGTTGAAGTCGGTAGAAACCACGTCGTCTTCAACGTAGCCCAGCACGTCTTTCATCTCGCCTTCTGCAGCGGCTTTGATCGCTGCACAAATTTCTTTGTAAGAAGCCGCTTTTTCCAGACGGACGGTCAGGTCAACAACAGAAACGTTCGGAGTCGGTACGCGGAACGCCATACCGGTCAGTTTACCGTTTAGCTCCGGCAGGACTTTGCCCACGGCTTTCGCTGCGCCAGTAGAAGACGGGATGATGTTCTGAGATGCGCCGCGGCCGCCGCGCCAGTCTTTGTGAGACGGGCCGTCAACGGTTTTCTGCGTGGCGGTGGTCGCGTGAACGGTGGTCATCAGACCTTCGACGATGCCGAATTTGTCGTTGATGACTTTCGCCAGCGGTGCCAGGCAGTTGGTGGTGCAGGAAGCGTTAGAAACGATGTCCTGGCCAGCATATTTGTCGAAGTTAGCGCCGCGAACGAACATCGGGGTGTCGTCTTTAGACGGACCGGTCAGCACGACTTTCTTCGCGCCGGCAGTGATGTGTTTACGTGCGGTTTCGTCAGTCAGGAAGATGCCGGTAGCTTCAGCAACAACGTCAACGCCTGCTTCGTCCCACTTCAGGTTAGCCGGGTCTCTCTCAGAGGTAACGCGGATTTTTTTGCCGTTAACGATCAGCGCGCCGTCCTGTACTTCAACGGTACCGTCGAAGCGGCCGTGCGTTGAGTCGTACTTCAGCATGTAAGCCATGTAGTCCGCGTCTAACAGGTCGTTGATCGCAACGATTTCGATGTCAGAACGCTGCTGAGCAGCACGGAAAACGATACGGCCGATACGACCAAAACCGTTGATACCTACTTTGATAGTCATATATTCCACCAGCTATTTGTTAGTGAATAAAAGGTTGGCTGTAAAATTACAAAAACCTTACCAGGCGTCAAGCGGAATCGTGTCAATAGTTGCGACAGGTCAATCCGTTCGACAGGAATAATTTGATGCGCAACCGCTTGCGCAACAAGCGTGTTGAGATGATGCCGAAACCCGATTGCTGAATATAAAGGGATAGCGCTAGCAAAAGGTGATCGAGGTCACAAATCTACGCTGCGAAAGGGAAGTATGGTCGCTAAGCACGAAAAAAGCCCCGGTAATGTTATTCGTTTGTTAGAATAGTAGACGATTTTTTCAGAATGACACTCTCCGGAACCACTCAAATGGCTAAAGAAACCGCACCTGAAGCAAAAATTGCGCAATTGTCTGAAATGCAGCGCTATGTGACCCAGCAGCGCGGCACGGAACCGCCTTTCAGCGGCGCGCTTCTGCATAATAAACAGGAAGGCATCTATCACTGCCTGGTCTGCAACGCGCCGCTGTTTCTCTCGGAAACCAAGTATGACTCTGGCTGCGGCTGGCCGAGTTTCTATCAGCCGGTAGGCGACGACGCGATTCGCTATCTGGAGGATGACTCTCACGGCATGCATCGGATCGAAATTCGCTGTAATAACTGCGATGCGCACCTGGGACACGTCTTCCCGGACGGGCCGCAGCCGACCGGCGAACGCTACTGCGTTAACTCGGCGTCGCTGAGCTTTACCGACGAGCAGGGCGACGAACAGCAGGGGTGATGAATGAAACAACAGCTTGAGGCGATGGTCGACGCCATGACGCCTGAGGTCTACGAACGACTGGCAACGGCGGTGGAAACCGGTAAATGGCCGGACGGCGTGGCGCTGTCGCAGGAGCAGCGTGACAACTGCCTGCAGCTGGTGATGCTCTATCAGGCGCGCCATAACGAGGCGCCGCAGCATATGACCATCGGCAAGGGCGGCGAAATGGTGACAAAATCGAAGCGAGAGCTGAAAGAAGAGTTCGGTATCGACGCAGAGATTACGCGCATCAATCTGCACTGAATATAAGGCCGACCTTGCGTCGGCCTTACGCTATAGCGCTAAATCAGCACCGCACCCTGCGCCTTCATCTGGGCGAACGCGATATCGCTGTCTTCCGGGCTGAGATTCACCCCGCGACAGCCTTCCTTCACCACCGTCACCTGATAACCCAGCTCCAGCGCGTCCAGCACGCTGTACTTCACGCAGTAGTCCGTGGCGATTCCCAGCATCACAAGATGGGTTATCCCGCGCGCCTGCAGCCAGCTGTCCAGCTCGGTTTTGCGCCGATGGCCGTTGTCGAAAAAGGCGCTGTAGCTGTCGACGTCGACATCCTGTCCCTTATGGAATACCGCGTCGATCAGGCTGCGATCGAGGCCGGGATGAAGCTCGGCGCCGGCGGAACCCTGAATGCCGTGATCCGGCCACCAGATTTGCGCCAGCCCGTTGAGTTCGCCCAGCGTGTAGACCGGTTCGCCGGATACCGAGGCGAAGCTGCCGTGGTTAGCCGGATGCCAGTCCTGCAGCGCCAGCACGCACTCGCCGCGGGCGCGGAATTCGCGCGCATAGCGGTTGGCGACCGGCACGGTCATATCGCCTTCATGCACGGCCATGGGGCCGCCGGGACAAAAATCGTTTTGAATATCTATGATGATGAGGGCCTGCTTCATAACAGGTGGCTCCGTAATTAGTCTTCGGTCAGTTCACCGCGCAAATTTTGCTGCATCCTGGCGCGGATCTCATCGCAGGAGAGCGACTGACTCAGTAAAAAGTGGAGCTTGGTCAGCGCGGCTTCCACCGTTAAATCAAATCCGCTTATGACGCCCGCATGCTCAAGAGCATTGCCGGTGGCGTAGCCGCCCATGTTCACCTTGCCGGAAATACACTGGGTCAGGTTAACCACTACAATGCCGCGCTCGCTGGCCTGCTGCAGCTCGGCGAGAAACTCGGCGTTCTGCGGCGCGTTGCCGACGCCGTAGGAGCGCAGGATCAGCGCTTTTACCGGCTGGCGTAAAAAGTTGCGCACCACATCCGCCGAGATGCCTGGATAGATGGTGACGACGCCGATAGGCTGCGGCGTAATGGTATGCACCTTCAGCGGTCCATGGCCTTGCGGCGCGGGCGGCGTATTCAGCCGGCGAATATGGATGCCGGCCTCCAGCAGGGCGGAAAGGTTCGGCGATGCAAAAGCGTTAAAGCCGTCCGCATGCGCTTTCGTGGTGCGGTTGCCGCGATAGAGCTGGTTGTTGAAAAACAGCGAGACTTCATTCACGGGATAGTTCGCCGCCACGTAGAGCGCATTCAGCAGGTTTTGCTGGCCGTCGGAGCGTAGCTCCGCCAGCGGGATCTGCGAACCGGTCACGATAACGGGCTTCGCCAGGTTCTCCAGCATAAACGACAGCGCCGAAGCGGTGAAGGCCATGGTATCGGTTCCATGCAGGATAACAAATCCATCGTAGCGATCATAATTTTGTCGAATATCTTCCGCGATAGCCTGCCAGTCTTCGGGCGTCATATCGGAAGAGTCGATCAGCGGATCGTATTCATGAATAGTGAAATCCGGCATCTCAGGGCGGTGGAACTCCGGCATATTCGCCAGCTGTTGCTGCAGGTGACCTGAAACCGGAATATAGCCCTGCGCGGAGCGCTGCATGCCGATAGTGCCGCCGGTATAGGCGACATAGATGTTTTTCTTTTGCATCAGAAACTCAGACTTGCCGTAAAACGCGCAGTATAAGGGGAAAGCGGGGGAAAAGCAGCCCGATCGAGGACCGGGCTGCGAGCTTCATCGCACTTCGCCGCAGTTCAGACAGAACGCATAGCGATTTTGCGGATCGTTGAGGTTATTCAGCAGACCGGGCTGCTGTTTCATGGCGCTCATTACGTCCAGCATCGGCGCGGGCAGCCAGGCTTTCAGCGTGGTCGGCAGCACCGCCTGCGCCGAGGCGTTGACCTGGCTGAGCAGCATATCGAACATGCCCGGCTGATCCTGATACCAGGTGAGCTGCGGCTTCGCGACCTTAGCCAGTTCGCCCGCTTTCTTCACCGCATCGTCAAAGTCGCCCAGCGCGTCTACCAGGCCGTTGGCTTTAGCGTCGCTGCCGGTCCAGACGTGGCCCTGCGCGATAGCGTCGATTTGCTCCGGCGTTTTATGGCGCGAAGCGGCGACCAGACCGACGAAGTTGCGGTAGCCGTTTTCAATCGTCAGCTGCATCAGCTGCTGCACTTCAGTCGGCAATGCTTTGGTGGAGGCCACGTCCGCCAGCGGCGAGGTGGCGACGCCGTCCGTATGCACGCCGATGCTGTCCAGACTGTTCTCCAGCGTATTGATGACGCCGAAAATGCCGATGGAGCCGGTCAGGGTGCTCGGGCTGGCGACGATGTAGTCCGCTGGCGTTGAGATCCAGTAGCCGCCTGAGGCCGCCATGCCGCCCATAGAAACCACGACGGGCTTATCGGCCGCATGTGCGGCGGCCAGCTCTTCACGGATCGCTTCGGACGCCGTAACGCTGCCGCCAGGGCTGTTGACGCGCAGGATAATCGCCTTGATTTTGGGATCGAGGCGCGCATCGCGGATCTGCGCGGCGGTGGTGTCGCCGCCGACATTGCCGGGGGTCTCCTCGCCGTCCATAATCGCGCCGCTCGCCATTACCACCGCGATATTGCCATCCTGCTGGGTCGGCTGTTTCACGTTGTAGTCATAGATGCTGACGCTGTGGTAGTCGTTGCTGGCTTTATCCCAGCCGAAGGTTTTCACCAGCTGCTGATCGGCCGCCGCGCGGCTGTCCAGCACATCCACCAGCTTATTGTTAAGCGCATATTTGGCGGTATCGCCGTTTACCGCCTCAAGTCCGGCGATCACCGCCGCCGCCCCTGGGAACAGCTGATCCGGCGTAATCTGACGGTTGCCCGCTACGGTATTCAGGTAGTTCTGCCACAACTGACCGACCCAGCGGCTGTCAGCGTCGCGCGCCGCCTGTGACATATCGTCGCGCAGGAAAGGTTCGACCGCCGATTTATAAGTGCCGACGCGGAAGACGTGGGAGTTAACCTTCAGCTTATCCAGCAGCGTTTTATAGTAGAGGCCGTTGGTGGCGAAACCGTGCAGATCGACCGTGCCCTGCGGCGAGAGATAGATTTTGCTGGCGTAGCTGGCGAGATAGTACTGCGCCTGACTATAGCTATCGCCCAAGGCAAAAATCGGCTTGCCGCTGTCGCGGAATTCGCGCAGCGCTTTGCCGACGTATTGCAGAGAGGGCTGATCGCCGCCGGCGAAATCGCGCAGATCCAGCACCATGCCGGTGATGTTTTTGTCGCTTTTGGCCTGACGGATGGCGTCCACCACGTCGAACAGCGAGTTCTCCTGCAGGCGATCGCTGCTTGCGCCCAGCAGCTGACGACCCAGTTTGCTCAGCTTGTTGCTGACCGAAGGCTTATCTACCAGCACGCCGGTAAGATCGACTTTTAACGCGCCTTGCTGCACCGGCGTCGAGCTGCTGCCGGAACCGCTGACCTGCAGCCAGATGCCGACGCCGACCAGGATTAAAAAGATCAGGAACAGATTGAGAATAAACTCCCTGATAAAATTCAGCACTCGCCATGTCCATCGGAACAGACCGGCAATAATTCGCCACAATGTGCGCATCAGATTCTCCATTTTCGCTAGCGGAAAGCGGTCGCCGTGCGGCTCCGCCTTCCATGACGCCCTCATCCTAAAGAGCGGCGTGGAAAATGTCAGCAGGAAATCGCGGCGGACTGTTACAAAAGATCAGGCTGTGCCAGGATTAGCCAACGCGTTATGACATCAGGAGAAAATCATGGATGCACTTGAATTACTGATTAATCGTCGCTCGGCCTCGCGGCTGACCGAACCGGCGCCCGCCGGCGAAAGCCTGCAGAACATTATCCGCGCCGGCATGCGCGCGCCGGATCATAAGTCGCTGCAGCCGTGGCGCTTCGTTATCGTCGAGAATGAAGGGCGCGATCGGCTGAGCGCGCTGCTGGAAGAGGCGGCGCGCGAGGCGCAGCTGGAGGAGAAGGCGATCGATAAAGCGGCGCGTTCGCCGTTCCGCGCGCCGATGATCATTACCGTGGTCGCCCACTGCGAAGATCATCCCAAGGTGCCGCGCTGGGAGCAGGTGGTGTCGGCGGGCTGCGCGGTAATGGCGATGCAGATGGCGGCAGCAGCGCAGGGCTTCAACGGTATCTGGCGCAGCGGCCCCTGGACCGACAACGCGCGCGTGCGCAGCGCCTTCAACTGCCGCGAACAGGACGCTATCGTCGGTTTCCTCTATCTTGGCACGCCGCAGCTAAAATCGAGCACCACCGTGGTTCATCCCGACACCGCGCCTTTCGTCAGCTATTTCTAGCCGACGCCATCTCTCTTTCCGTGCAGCGTAGCGGGTTGCGCGGATCCTGCGCGACCGATCCATAAGTGACCCGCCAGAGCTTACCTCCGTATCAGGAAACGTCTAAGATAGCGCTGCGCCTCTGTCGCGTTAGCCGAATGGCCCTCATACCCTGAAGTAAAGGATCTTGCTGACTCATGCGTTTGTTTATTGCGGAAAAACCGAGCCTTGGCCGCGCGATTGCCGATGTGTTGCCCCAGCCCCATCGTCGCGGAGAGGGTTTTATCGCCTGCGGCGACGATCAGGTCGTCACCTGGTGCGTCGGGCACCTGCTGGAGCAGGCGCAGCCGGACAGCTACGACAGCCGCTACGCGCGCTGGTCGCTGGCCGACCTGCCGATCATCCCGCAAAAATGGCAGCTGCAGCCGCGTCCCTCGGTGGCGAAGCAGCTTAAAGTCATTGAGAAGCTGCTGAAGCAGGCCAGCGAAGTCGTGCATGCGGGCGACCCCGATCGCGAAGGTCAGCTGCTGGTGGACGAAGTGCTCGACTATCTGCAGCTGCCGGCGGAAAAACGCAGCCGGGTTCAGCGCTGCCTGATCAACGACCTGAACCCGCAGGCGGTGCAGCGGGCGGTCAGCCGCCTGCGCGAAAACCGCGAATTTATTCCGCTCTGCGTCTCGGCGCTGGCGCGCGCGCGCGCCGACTGGCTTTATGGCATCAATATGACGCGCGCCTGGACGCTGCTGGGGCGCAACGCGGGCTATGACGGCGTGCTGTCGGTGGGTCGCGTGCAGACGCCGGTGCTGGGTCTGGTGGTGCGCCGCGACGAAGAGATCGAAAACTTCGTCCCCAAAGATTATTTCGAAGTCAAAGCCCATATTGTCACGCCGGACCAGCAGCGCTTCATCGCCAGCTGGGTGCCCAGCGATGCTTGCGAACCCTGGCAGGATGAAGAAGGGCGACTGCTGCATCGCGCGCTGGCGGATCATGTGGTCGCCCGCATCGCGGGCCAGCCTGCATTGGTCACCAGCTACAACGATAAGCGCGAAGGCGAGGGCGCGCCGCTGCCTTTCTCGCTCTCGAGTCTGCAGATCGAGGCGGCGAAGCGCTACGGACTGAGCGCGCAAACGGTGCTGGACACCTGCCAGAAGCTCTACGAAACCCATAAGCTGATCACCTATCCGCGTTCCGACTGCCGCTATCTGCCGGAAGAGCACTTTGCCGGCCGCCATGCGGTGCTGAAGGCGATTCAGACGCACGCGGGCGCCATGTCGCCGCCGAACGACTTTAGCGCCGATCGCCGCAACCGCTGTTGGGATGACAAAAAAGTAGACGCGCACCACGCCATTATCCCTACCGCGCGCGCCAGCGCGGTGCGGCTGACGGAGAACGAGCAGAACGTTTACGCCCTGATTGCCCGACAGTATCTGATGCAGTTCTGTCCTGACGCCATTTTCCGCAAATGCGTTATCGAGCTGGATATCGCGGGCGGCAAATTTGTCGCCAAAGCGCGTTTTCTTGCCGAAGCGGGCTGGCGCGCGCTGCTGGGTAGCAAAGAGCGCGACGAGGAAAACGACGGTACGCCGCTGCCGGTGGTCGCGAAGGATGATCAACTGCTGTGCGAGCGGGGCGAGGTGCTGTCGAAGCAGACGCAGCCGCCGCGTCCGTTTACCGATGCGACGCTGCTCTCCGCCATGACCGGTATCGCCCGTTTTGTGCAGGATAAAGAATTAAAGAAAGTGCTGCGCGCGACCGATGGTTTAGGAACGGAGGCCACGCGCGCCGGGATTATCGAGCTGCTGTTCCGCCGCGCGTTCCTGGTGAAAAACGGGCGCTATATCAACGCGACGCCTGCAGGGCGAGCGCTGATCCACTCGCTGCCGGAACTGGCGGCGCGTCCCGATATGACGGCGCAGTGGGAGTCGACCCTGACGCGCATCAGCGAAAAGGCGTGCCGCTACGAGGAGTTTATGCAGCCGCTGGTCGGCACGCTGACCGAGCTGATCCATCAGGCGCGCCAGCAGCCCAGCGCGATGGCCTTTCGCGGACTGCCCGCTTCAGGGCAGAAGAAACGTCCTAAACGAACGGCGAAACGAAAAGTGAAGGAGAGCGAATAATGCGTTATAGCGCAGGTTTATGCTTTATCGCGGCGCTGGTGAGCGGCAGCGCCGCTGCCAGCCCCTCGCACGGGCATCAGCAGGAGTACAGCGCGGGCGGCAATGCGGATGTGGTGGTGGATATGCCGCCTGAAGTCTGGACGCAAAATCAGAGCGGCGCGCCCAGTTGTCAGCAGTGCTGTATTTTCGAGAATCGTAACTACAGCGAGGGCGCGGTGGTGAAATCGGAAGGGGTGCTGCTGCAGTGCGCCCGGGACGAAAAGGTGCTGGGCACCAATCCGCTGATCTGGAAAATCGTGAAGTAAACGGCGTGGCATTCGGCCACGCCGTCGTATTACAACTCGAAGGTCGACCAGACCGGCGCGTGGTCGGACGGTTTTTCCATGCTGCGAATGTCGTAGTCGATTCCCGTCTCCACGCAGCGGGCGGCCAGCGGCTGGCTGGCCAGCAGCAGATCGATGCGCAGCCCGCGATTGTCGTCGAACCCCTTTGAGCGGTAGTCGAACCAGGAGAAACGATCGCTCACCTCAGGATTTTTTTCGCGGAAGGTGTCCACCAGTCCCCACTTCAGCAGGCGATCCATCCATTCGCGCTCTTCCGGCAGGAAAGAGCATTTTCCGGTGCGCAGCCAGCGTTTGCGGCTCTCTTCACCGATGCCGATGTCGAGATCGGTGCTGCTGATATTCATGTCGCCCATAATCAGCACGGGCTTATCCGCCAGCAGGCTCTGCTCAAGATAGGCTTGCAGATCGCGATAGAACTTCTCTTTCGCCGGAAATTTAGTCGGATGGTCGCGGCTCTCGCCCTGCGGGAAATAGCCGTTGATCACCGTGATATCACCGATCGGACTCGGGATCTCCGCCATAATCAGACGGCGCTGCGCCTCTTCATCGTCGCCGGGAAAGCCGCGACGTACTGAAACGGGCTGCACTTTGGTCATCAGCGCCACGCCGTAGTGGCCTTTCTGGCCGTGATAGAAGACGTTGTAGCCGAGCTTCGCCACCTCTTCGAGCGGAAACATATCGTCATGGACTTTGGTTTCCTGCAGGCCGATAACGTCAGGCTGATGCTGTTCGACGAGCGCTTCAAGCTGGTGGGGACGGGCGCGCAACCCGTTGATGTTGAATGAAACAAATTTCATGGCGTGGACCAGTGTGCTGAGAATGTTGCGCCGGATGGTAGCGATTTTTTAGCAAAAAGTCATGGGGATGCGTGCGGTACCTGTCGGGAGAATCACGAGAGTGCGTTTAATACGGGAGAGTATGCAAGGATGGTGGTGGGAGAAGGATTATTCGGCGCGTAGCGCCTCACCCTGCGGGCCGCGCGGTGCGCGTTGTCTCGCTGCGCTCGACCCGAACCTTCGGTCGAAGCTTCTCATCCTTCTCCCCGAGGTGTCGGGAGAATCACGAGAGTAAGTTTAATACGGGAGAGTATGCAAGGATGGTGGTGGGAGAAGGATTCGAACCTTCGAAGTCTGTGACGGCAGATTTACAGTCTGCTCCCTTTGGCCGCTCGGGAATCCCACCTGGGAAATGCTGATAATGACCGGTAAGGCGAAGAAACGATTCAGATGGTGGTGGGAGAAGGATTCGAACCTTCGAAGTCTGTGACGGCAGATTTACAGTCTGCTCCCTTTGGCCGCTCGGGAATCCCACCACTGGCCTGAATCATTGTGCCTTAAAGCGGGGCGCATCATACCAAATGCGGTCAGCGTGTAAAGCGCCCAACTGAAAAATGTGAACCGTTTGCCCACTTTTTGCCCGTGGCGCTGAATTCACAAACAATTCAGCGCCCGATGCGCTTAAAGAATAATCGTGCGGTTGCCGTAAACAAATACGCGCTGCCCCAACACTTTATAGAGCGCGCGGCTTAACACGTTTTTCTCCACGTCGCGCCCGGCGCGCATCATCTCTTCGGCCGTATAGCTGTGATCGACGTTAATCACGTCCTGCATGATGATCGGTCCTTCGTCCAGATTATCATTCACGTAGTGCGCCGTTGCGCCGATGATCTTCACGCCGCGCTCGTAGGCCTGATGATAAGGACGCGCGCCGATAAACGCCGGCAGGAACGAGTGGTGGATATTGATGATCTGGTTTGGATAGCGCTGTACAAAGGCGGGCGTCAGCACGCGCATATATTTCGCCAGCACCACATAATCAGGCTGGTAGCGGTCGATCTCGTTCGCCATCAGGTTGTCGTGCTCTTCGCGCGACAGCCCTTCATGACTGACCAGCACGAAAGGAATATCGAAACGCTCAACCAGCGAACGCAGCGTGTCATGGTTGCCGATAACCGCGGCAATCTCCATATCCAGTCCGCCGAACGCGCTCTTCATCAGCAGATCGCCCAGACAGTGCGCCTCTTTAGTGACCAGCACCACCACGCGACGGCGGCCAGCGCTGTTCAGCTCGCGCGTCGATCCGGTCGGCAGCGCGCTGTCTAAATCCGCCAGCAGCGTATTATCGTTGAAAATGCCTTCAAGTTCGGTGCGCATAAAAAAGCGGCCGGTGCGATGATCAACGAATTCATTGTTTTGCACGATATTCAGCTCGTGCTTGTAGCAAATATTGGTGATTTTAGCGATGAGACCTTTCGCGTCAGGGCAAATGGTACGTAAAACTTTTCGTTGCATAGTTTGCGCTTGCATCTCGATCAGAGTCCTGTCAAAGCGATTGGGTAAAACCGTTGGGCCGTATGCTGTTCAGCCGCAACATTTCTTGTATTTTTTATCGGAGCCACAAGGACAGCGATCGTTGCGCCCTACGGCGGGCGCCGTTCCATCGACATAGTACCAGCGATGATCCTCGCGAAGAAAGCGAGAACGCTCGTGGATTGCGCTTATCTGCGAATTTTCGCGGTAACGCGCAAAAAAAGTGACGAAAGCTTCATTATCATGGCTTCCATGATTACAACAGGTTACATTCAGGCTTAGCCACTCGGTACCGGCGAAACTTTCGGATAATCGCTGCGCCATATCGGGTAGACGCTTGTCGGGATGCCAGCTGGCGACCAGCCAGTCGCTGTTTTGCCTGGCGTAGGCGGTATAGCGCGAGCGCATTAACTGTTCAGCCGATTCAGGCAGCCGTTCGCCCGTCAGAAAGGGCGCGCAACATAAGCTATACTGCTTCCCGCTGCAGCAAGGACAGGGTTCGGACACAATAACTCCTGTGAGCGATAAATTAAGATGACGCCATATGGTAGCCGACCTGGCGCAGTGAAGCTATGCACAGTCGCTGGCGACAGAGGGTAAATGAGAAAGGTTAAAATCGGACTGGCGTTAGGGTCAGGCGCAGCCAAAGGATGGGCGCATATCGGTGTCATCAACGCTCTGACGCGAGCGGGCGTCGAAATCGACGTGGTAGCAGGCTGTTCCGTCGGCGCGCTGGTCGGCGCGGCTTATGTCAACGACCGCCTGCCGCAGATGGAGAAGTGGGTCAGCGCCTTTCGCTACTGGGATGTTATTCGTCTGATGGATCTCTCCTGGCAGCGCGGCGGTTTGCTGCGCGGCGAGCGCGTCTTCAACCATGTGCGTCAGCTGATTACTCAACATCGCCTTGAGAGCTGCGGCAAGCCGTTCGGCGTGGTAGCGACCAACCTCAGCACCGGCCGGGAATTATGGCTGACTGAGGGCGATCTGCATCAGGCTGTGCGCGCATCCTGTAGTATGCCAGGCTTATTGCCGCCGGTCGGCTACAATGGTTACTGGCTGGTGGACGGCGCGGTGGTGAATCCCGTACCCGTTTCGCTTACGCGCGCCCTTGGTGCGGATATCGTTATCGCTGTCGATCTTCAGCATGACGCGCATCTGATGCAGCAGGATCTCCTGTCTGTTACGCCGCAGAACAGCGACGAAGCGGTTTCGGCCGCGGCCCTGAGTTGGGCTAAAAAAATACGTCAGCGGCTGGTGGGATTGACCCATCGCCGCACCACACAAACGCCGGGTGCGATGGAGATTATGTCGACATCCATCCAGGTGCTGGAAAATCGCCTGAAGCGTAACCGTATGGCAGGCGATCCTCCCGATGTGCTGATTCAGCCGTTTTGTCCGCAGATTTCGACGCTGGACTTTCATCGCGCAGAAGAGGCCATCGAGGCAGGCAGGGCCGCCGTTGAGAAAAAAATGGATGAACTATTACCGCTGGTGCGAAACAGATAATCAGGTTGTTCATTCACAGGTGTTACTTCGGCTAATTCTGAAAGGCGCAACTGCGTTTTATGAACCACTATTGATTGATCTGGTACGCAGGGGGAAAGAATGGAGAAACCACTAATCGGCAAAAAGATACTCATTGTCGAAGATGAGGTCGTTTTCCGTTCTCTGGTAAACAACTTCTTGCTGGCGCTCGGCGCCAGTACGTTTGAAGCCGGCGACGGTATTGATGGCATTGGCTATCTGCAGCAGCACGATGTAGATCTGGTGATCTGCGATCTGGAAATGCCGCGTATGAACGGCATTCAGTTTGTCGAGCATATCCGCACGCGCGGCAACAGCGTGCCGATTCTGATTATCTCGGCGACGGAAAATATGGCGGATATCGCCCATGTTCTGCGCCTCGGCGTACAGGATGTGCTGCTTAAGCCGCTGAAAAATTTCGAGCGCTTCCGCGAAGCGGTCTATGAATGTCTCTATCCTTCAATGTTCACCTCTAAGGTGGAAGAGGACGAGCAGCTGTTTCAGGACTGGGATGCGCTGGTGCGCGACCCGGCCGCCGCCGCGAAGCTGCTTAAACAGCTTCAGCCGCCGGTACAGCAGACGGTGGCCAATTGCCGCGTCAACTACCGACAGCTCACCATGGCCGAACAGCCGGGACTCGTGCTGGATATCGCGGCGCTCTCCGACAACGATCTCGCGTTTTACTGTCTTGACGTCACGCGCGCCGGCGATAACGGCGTGCTGGCCGCGCTGCTGCTGCGCGCGTTGTTCAACGGTCTGCTGCAGGAGCAGCTTTCCGGCCAAAAACAGCGGCTGCCGGAGTTAAACGGTTTGCTGCGCCAGGTGAATCTGCTGTTGCGTCAGGCCAATCTGAGCGGGCAGTTTCCGCTGCTGGTCGGCTATTACCACCGCACCTTTCAAAACCTGATTCTGGTTTCTGCTGGATTAAACGCCACGCTTCATGTTCACGCCCACCAAATTCAACTCAGTAACGGCGTTCCCCTTGGCACTATGGGAAGCACCCATCTTAACCAAATCAGCCAGCGCGCCGACAGCTGGCAATGCCACGTCTGGGGCGCTGGAGGCAGGATCCGCCTGATGTTATCGGCTGATGAATAGGCGAAAAAATTTAATTTCGCCGGGGTCTGAAGACAGGTCCAGAGGTTAGCTTTACACTTGGGTAATAGTCTTAAATTCTGCGGATTGACTCCTTCCAGGATAAATCCGTTCGATGGTAACTGATATACTCATTCCCGAATTTCAACCGACATATCAAGTATTAACTTGAACGGCCTATAAGAGAGGTATCTTGATGTCTGCCTATAAGTCCAAAGTAAAAAAAGCGGTAATCCCTGTAGCAGGTTTGGGCACCCGTATGCTCCCTGCGACAAAAGCGATTCCGAAAGAGATGTTACCGCTGGTCGATAAGCCGTTAATTCAGTATGTCGTTAACGAGTGCATCGCAGCAGGAATTAACGAAATTGTGCTGGTTACGCACTCTTCTAAAAACTCCATTGAAAACCACTTCGATACCAGTTTTGAGCTGGAAGCGATGCTGGAAAAACGCGTTAAGCGTCAGCTGCTGGACGAAATCCAGTCCATCTGTCCGCCGCACGTGACCATCATGCAGGTGCGTCAGGGCATCGCGAAAGGCCTGGGCCACGCCGTTATGTGTGCGCATCCGCTGATTGGCGACGAGCCGGTTGCGGTAATCCTGCCGGACGTGATTATCGACGAGTATGAATCCAACCCGACCAAAGATAACCTGGCGGAAATGCTGAGCCGTTTCGACGAGTCAGGCCGCAGCCAGATTATGGTTGAGCCGGTCGCGGACGTCACCGCTTACGGCGTAGTTGACTGCCAGGGCGCAGAGCTGCAGCCGGGCGACAGCGCGCCGATGGTTGGCGTGGTTGAGAAGCCGAAAGCCACCGAAGCGCCGTCTAACCTCGCGGTTGTTGGCCGTTACGTTCTCTCTGCGGACATCTGGCCTCTGCTGGCGAAAACCCCTCCGGGCGCAGGCGGCGAAGTACAGCTGACCGACTCTATCGCCATGCTGATGGAGAAAGAGACAGTTGAAGCTTACCACCTGAAAGGCGTAAGCCATGACTGCGGTAACAAACTCGGTTATATGCAGGCATTCGTTGAGTACGGTGTTCGCCATCCAGTGCTGGGCAAAGATTTTTCTCAGTGGCTCGATAGCGCAGTTGGCAATAAAAAGTAATTCATAAACACAGGATAACTCAATGAAAGTCACTGTATTTGGTATCGGCTATGTCGGTCTGGTTCAGGCTGCGGTGTTGGCCGAAGTCGGACATGACGTTCTCTGCATTGATGTCGACGCGAAAAAAGTCGAAAACCTGAAAAAAGGCATCATCCCCATTTTTGAACCCGGCCTTACGCCGCTGGTTATGTCGAACTATGAGGCGGGTCGCCTTAAGTTCAGCACAGATGCGGAAGAGGGCGTCAATCACGGCGTAATGCAGTTTATCGCCGTGGGCACGCCGCCAGATGAGGACGGTTCGGCTGACCTTAAATATGTGACCGCCGTTGCTCGTACCATTGCGCAGCACATGAAGGATCACAAGGTTGTGCTTGATAAATCCACCGTTCCCGTTGGAACAGCGGATAAAGTGCGTCGCGTGATGGAAGAGACCCTGCGCGATCGCGGCGTCAGCCTGACGTTTGACGTGGTATCTAACCCGGAGTTTCTCAAGGAAGGCGCAGCCGTCAACGACTGCATGCGTCCTGAGCGCATCGTGGTGGGTACGGATAATGAGGAAGTCGAAGAGCTGTTGCGCGAACTCTATGAGCCGTTCAACCGCAATCACGACCGAATGATCGTTATGGATATCCGCAGCGCGGAGCTGACCAAGTATGCGGCGAACTGCATGCTGGCGACCAAAATCAGCTTCATGAACGAGATCTCCAACCTGGCCGAACGTCTGGGTGCGGACGTCGAGAAAGTGCGTCAGGGCATCGGTTCTGACTCACGTATCGGCTACCACTTCATCTACCCAGGCTGCGGCTACGGCGGTTCCTGCTTCCCGAAAGACGTGCAGGCGCTGATCCGTACCGCTGAGTCGATCGGCTATAAGCCGCGTCTGCTGCAGGCGGTGGAAGATGTTAACGACAGCCAGAAAACCAAGCTGCCCGCTTTTATCAAACGCCACTTCGGCGAAGATCTGAGCGGTAAAACCTTTGCTGTCTGGGGTCTGTCGTTTAAGCCTAACACCGACGATATGCGTGAAGCCTCTAGCCGCGTGCTGATGGAATCGCTGTGGGAAGCAGGCGCAAGCGTTCAGGCGTTCGATCCGGAAGCGATGGACGAAGCGCAGCGCATCTATGGTCACCGCAGCGATCTGAAGCTGATGGGCACCAAAGAAGCGGCGCTGCAGGGCGCGGATGGCCTGGTCATCTGCACCGAGTGGCAGAACTTCCGTGCGCCGGACTTTGACGTAATTAAAAATTCCCTTAAAGAACCCGTGATTTTTGATGGTCGCAACCTGTATGATCCAGAGCGTATCAGCAAACGCGGTTTTGTTTATTATGCAATCGGCCGCGGAGCGTCTATTCAAATTGCGTAATTAACGAGGGAAGTATGAACATTCTGGTCACCGGCGCCGCAGGCTTTATTGGATTTCACGTCACTCAACGCTTGCTGGCCGCCGGTCACCAGATTGTCGGCATCGATAATCTTAATGACTATTATGATGTCGGCCTGAAACAATCTCGTCTTGATTTAATCGCACAGCACCCCAGCTTCAGGTTTATTAAAATGGAGCTGGCGGATCGCGCCGCCATGGCCTCGTTATTCGAACAACATGCGTTTCAACGCGTCATTCATCTGGGCGCGCAGGCGGGCGTACGCTATTCTATCGATAACCCTCATGCCTATGCCGACGCCAACCTGATTGGGCATTTAAATATTCTTGAAGGATGCCGTCATCATAAAATCGAGCATCTGCTCTACGCATCCTCCAGTTCTGTTTATGGGCTGAATCGTAAAATGCCATTTTCGACGGACGACAGCGTCGATCATCCGGTTTCGCTTTACGCAGCGACGAAAAAAGCCAATGAGCTAATGTCGCATACCTATTCGCATCTTTATAACCTGCCGACCACCGGCCTGCGTTTTTTTACCGTATATGGTCCATGGGGTCGTCCGGATATGGCGCTGTTTAAATTTACCCGCGCCATGATCGCCGGCGACGCGATCGACGTCTATAACCGCGGCGAAATGAAGCGCGACTTTACCTATATCGACGATATTGCCGAAGCCATTGTGCGCCTGCAGGATGTTATTCCGCAGCGCGATGAAAGCTGGACGGTGGAAACGGGCTCGCCTGCCACCAGTTCTGCGCCGTATCGCGTATATAACATCGGAAACAGTCAGCCGACCAGCCTGATTAAATATATCGAGGCAATTGAAAAAGCGTTGGGCGTAACGGCAAAGAAAAATCTGCTGCCGATGCAGCCTGGCGATGTGCTGGAAACCAGCGCAGATACCGAGGCGCTATATCAGGCGATTGGCTTTAAGCCGCAGACCAGCGTAGAAGAGGGCGTAGCGCGCTTTGTCAGCTGGTATCGTGAGTTTTATAACGTCTGATAAAAAAGGAAGCCTGCGCTTCCTTTCCCTGATTAATCCGGGGTCACCTAACCGGGTGACCCAAATGATTGAAGCACTATCAGTTATTACAGCAGAAAGCTGTCCAGCTGTTTACCTTCTTCTTCGATCGCTTTTTTGATTACCGCAGGCGTACGACCCTGACCGGTCCAGGTGCGGGTTTCGCCGTTTTCATCGACATACTGATATTTAGCCGGACGCGCAGCGCGTTTAGTTTTACCTGGCGCTTTAGTTTCAGCAATTGTGCTTAACAGCTCATTGGGATCGATTCCATCCGCCAGCAGCATTTCTCTGTATTGCTCAAGTTTGCGCGTGCGTTCTTCACTTTCCGCTTTAGCATGCGTCTCTTCTTCGCGGCGCTCATTAACCACGACTTCGAGTTTTTCCAGCATTTCTTCCAGCGTTTCCAGTGAACACTCTCGAGCCTGCGCGCGTAATGTACGGATATTATTAAGGATTTTTAGTGCTTCGCTCATTGTCCTGATCTCTGAATATATTAATGAAGAGGTGTTCTGCCAGCTAATAATAGTGGCGGCAAAAAATTACTGCAATAGTAAAATAAGTGGAACGGTAAAGAATGATAATTAATTTTTCCGCTGAGGTTTAATCAAATGAAACGATAAGGCGGTTGATATTCGCGCGTCGGCACGTTATGAAAAATCTGAAACGTTAAAGTGAGCAGCGTTTTCAGAGTGACGTAAGGCCAGAACCAGCGAGGCAAGGTGCCGCTTTACAATAAAGTTCAGGTACAAATGATTAAAAAAAAAGGCAAAGACGAAGCGCGTTTTTTCTCTTGCTGGCGAAGTTGTAAACAGCCTGTACGAAATAATCACCGCCATAATTTGCCTTTATCTGTGATAGAATTCCGCCCATTCTGTTTGCAATGCTTTGAGAAACCACGCTAATGGCTCAGCTCTATTTTTATTATTCCGCAATGAATGCAGGGAAATCCACCGCGCTATTACAGTCGTCTTACAATTATCAGGAACGCGGTATGAGAACTCTGGTCTATACCGCTGAAATTGACGATCGTTTCGGTGCGGGCAAGGTCAGCTCGCGTATTGGTCTTTCTTCGCCGGCAGCGCTGTTTAACGCGCAAACGCAGCTGGATGCGGAGATCGCGGCGGAACATGCGCGCCAGCCAGTGCACTGCGTACTGGTAGACGAATGCCAGTTTTTGACGCGCGATCAGGTTAAGGCGCTCTCCGACGTCGTGGACAATATGGATATCCCGGTGCTCTGCTACGGACTGCGCACCGACTTTCGCGGCGAACTCTTTGGCGGTAGCCAGTATTTGCTTGCCTGGGCCGACAAGCTGGTGGAATTGAAAACCGTCTGTCACTGCGGTCGCAAGGCAGGTATGGTATTGCGGCTCGACGCCGAAGGCCGCCCGTACAGCGAGGGCGAGCAGGTGGTGATCGGCGGCAACGAGCGTTATATCTCGGTATGCCGCAAGCATTACAAGCAGGCGATAGAGCAGGGGTCGCTGGCCGGCATCTACGGCCAGCAAAAACCTGGCTGACGCCGACTCCCGACAGCCATAAAAAAACCCGCCGAAGCGGGTTTTTTCTTACAGGCCGGTTATCAGGCTTTTTTCGCTTTCTTTTCGGCTTTCTCCATTTTCACCGGCTGTGCGGCCTGTGCCTGCGCCACATCGGCGAAGGGCTCGGCGTATTCGCGGCCGTAGAAGGTATCCATCATAATCTGTTTCAGCTCGGCGATCAGCGGATAGCGCGGGTTAGCGCCGGTACACTGGTCGTCGAAGGCATCTTCGGCCAGCTTGTCGACTTTCGCCAGGAAGTCCGCTTCCTGCACGCCGGCTTCACGGATAGAGGTGGGAATACCCAGCTGAGTTTTCATCTCATCCAGCCACGCCAGCAGCTTCTCGATTTTCTGCGCGGTGCGGTCGCCAGGCGCCGCCAGACCTAAATGGTCTGCGATTTCCGCGTAGCGGCGGCGCGCCTGCGGACGGTCGTACTGGCTGAACGCTGTCTGCTTAGTCGGGTTATCGTTAGCGTTATAGCGGATAACGTTGCCAATCAGCAGGGCGTTGGCCAGACCGTGCGGGATATGGAACTCGGAACCCAGCTTGTGCGCCATAGAGTGACAGACGCCAAGGAAGGCGTTCGCGAAAGCGATACCGGCGATAGTGGCGGCGTTGTGCACGCGTTCACGCGCCACCGGGTTTTTCGCCCCTTCCTGATAGCTGGCTGGCAGATTCTCTTTCAGCAGTTTCAGCGCCTGCAGCGCCTGGCCGTCAGAGTATTCGTTAGCCAGCACAGAGACATAGGCTTCCAGCGCGTGCGTTACCGCATCCAGACCGCCGAAGGCGCAGAGCGAACGCGGCATGTCCATCACCAGATTGGCGTCGACAATCGCCATATCCGGGGTCAGGGCGTAGTCCGCCAGCGGATATTTCTGACCGGTAGCGTCATCCGTCACGACGGCAAACGGCGTCACTTCCGAACCGGTGCCTGAGGTGGTGGTGATGGCGATCATGCGCGCTTTTACGCCCATTTTCGGGAATTTATAGATACGTTTGCGGATATCCATAAAGCGCAGCGCCAGCTCTTCGAAGTGGGTTTCCGGATGTTCGTACATCACCCACATGATTTTCGCCGCATCCATCGGGGAGCCGCCGCCCAGCGCGATAATCACGTCAGGTTTAAAGCTGTTCATCTGCTCGGCACCTTTACGCACGATGCTCAGCGTCGGGTCAGCCTCAACCTCAAAGAAGACTTCGGTTTCAATGCCGTGCGATTTCAGCACGCGCGTCACCTGATCGGCGTAGCCGTTGTTGAACAGGAAGCGGTCGGTGACGATAAAGGCGCGTTTCGCACCGTCGGCGGCCACCTCTTCCAGCGCAATCGGCAGCGAGCCGCGGCGGAAGTAGATGGATTTCGGAAGTTTATGCCACAACATGTTTTCTGCTCGCTTAGCCACGGTTTTCTTGTTGATAAGGTGTTTCGGTCCCACGTTTTCGGAAATGGAGTTACCGCCCCAGGAGCCGCAGCCCAGCGTCAGCGAAGGCGCCAGCTTGAAGTTGTAGAGGTCGCCGATACCGCCCTGAGAAGCCGGAGTGTTGATCAGAATACGCGCGGTTTTCATGCGGTCGCCGAAGAAGTTCACGCGCGCTTTCTGGTTGTCCTGGTCGGTATAGAGGCAAGAGGTGTGGCCGATACCGCCCATCGCCACCAGTTTTTCCGCTTTCGCCACGGCGTCTTCGAAATCGCTGGCGCGGTACATGGCCAGCGTCGGCGAGAGTTTTTCATGGGCAAAGGGTTCTGATTCGTCTACCAGTTTCACTTCGCCAATCAAAATCTTGGTGCTGCTCGGCACGCTGATGCCGGCCATTTCGGCGATTTTGTACGCCGGCTGACCGACGATGGCGGCGTTAAGCGCGCCGTTTTTCAAGATGACGTTCTGAACCGCTTTCAGCTCCTCGCCCTGCAGCAGATAGCCGCCGTGGCTGGCGAAGCGCTCGCGCACCGCGTCATAAACGGCGTCAACCACGATAACAGACTGCTCGGAGGCGCAAATCACGCCGTTATCGAAGGTTTTGGACATCAGAATAGAGGCGACGGCACGTTTGATATCGGCCGTTTCGTCAATCACCACCGGCGTATTGCCCGCGCCGACGCCGATCGCCGGTTTACCGGAGCTGTAAGCGGCTTTCACCATGCCGGGACCGCCGGTCGCCAGAATAAGGTTGATGTCAGGATGGTGCATCAGCTGGTTAGAGAGTTCGACAGACGGCGCGTCGATCCAGCCGATAATATCTTTTGGCGCGCCGGCGGCGATGGCGGCCTGCAGCACAATATCCGCCGCTTTATTGGTGGCTTCTTTGGCGCGCGGATGCGGCGAGAAGATAATGCCGTTACGCGTTTTCAGGCTGATCAGCGCCTTAAAAATCGCCGTTGAGGTCGGGTTGGTGGTGGGAACGATACCGCAAATCAGGCCGATAGGCTCAGCGATGGTGATGGTGCCGAACGTATCGTCGGTATCCAGCACGCCGCAGGTCTTTTCGTCTTTATAAGCGTTATAGATATATTCTGAGGCAAAGTGGTTTTTAATAACTTTATCTTCGACGATGCCCATGCCGGATTCGGCGACCGCCATTTTGGCGAGAGGGATGCGGGCGTCAGCGGCGGCGAGGGCGGCAGCGCGGAAGATGGCGTCAACCTGTTCTTGAGTGAAGTTGGCGTATTCACGCTGTGCTTGTTTTACGCGTTCTACCAGTGCGTTAAGTTCAGCGACATTAGTAACGGCCATGGTGCTCTCCTGAAGGAAGTTAAACTCTGTTAGTAAACCTGCCTGGAGTCCTGATTATAGCCATGCTGCGCTAATATTTTGGCCTAAGCCAAAAAGCCAGAATTTTCGTTGGCTTACTGAAAGAGTTTTCGCACGGGTCAAACCACTTTGCTAATCACTTTCGATGGGAAAAGATTACCTGGAATGGGGTAGATGAATATTGATTCAGATCAATTTAAACCCAAGCTGACACCTTTCAGCAGCCATTTTTGCCAATGACTGGCAGGCGGCGCGCGTTGACCGGTTTTACTCCTGTTCTGCGCGCCGCGCTGGCGCTACAGGCTCGCTGTTTTGCCCTGAAGCAGCAGAATTTTCTGTTTAGTTGACTGGTTAACGCGGCAGTTTTTGCGTAAATTAAGCGCGATTTCTTTTCCCTCATCGGAGCGAACCGTGAACCCTGCGTTGCTTGATCTTTCGGGCTATATCAAATTCTTTGTTGGCCTGTTCGCGCTGGTGAATCCAGTCGGCATTATTCCCGTCTTTATCAGCATGACCAGTTATCAGGCGGCGGCTGAGCGTAATAAAACCAATATGACCGCAAACCTGGCGGTCGCCATTATCCTCTGGACCTCGCTGTTTCTCGGCGACGCCATCCTGCATATTTTCGGCATCTCCATCGACTCCTTCCGCATCGCGGGCGGCATTCTGGTGGTTACCATCGCCATGTCGATGATCAGCGGCAAGCTGGGCGAAGATAAACAGAACAAGCAGGAGAAATCGGAAACCGCCATTCGTGAGAGTATCGGCGTGGTGCCGCTGGCGCTGCCGCTGATGGCCGGACCTGGCGCTATCAGCTCGACCATAGTCTGGAGCACGCGCTACCACAGCTGGCAAAACCTGCTGGGCTTTAGCGTGGCAATTGCGCTCTTCGCCTTTTGCTGCTGGCTGCTGTTCCGCGCCGCGCCGCTGATGGTGCGCGTGCTCGGCCAGACCGGCATTAACGTGATTACGCGTATTATGGGCCTGCTGCTGATGGCGCTCGGCATTGAATTCGTGGTAACCGGCATCAAAGCGTTATTTCCTGGGCTGGTGAATTAAGGCGGCTTAATTTCCAGCGCAAACGCCGATATGTCTCTTAATGGTGCAATTGCACATTTTATTGCACCGTTATAATGCAATTATTCCTGCGGCTTAATCCGCTGCAAAAATTATTAAGCAAATTACTTACCTGCCTGTCGCGCCAGACGCGATCTCATCCCGCTGTGACTATTTTCACACCATAAAATGTCAGCACTCGCTGAAATGGCATCATAAACTGGCATGAAAGCTGCAATTATCTGCTTTTTGTTTTCACAATGAACAAAAAGGCAGAAGGGTTGCGCATTCTTCCGCAGCCAATACGGAGAAAGCGCGAGTTAACGCGGAAAAACAGGTAAACTGCTGTATAAACAGGGTGATAACTGTTATTTCCGCGCAAAAATTAACGCTATCCTCCTGCATGAAGACGTGATAAAAGAGAATCAGGTAACATTTTTGTTATTTTTACTTTGTCGGCAGAGGCGGCGTTCTGCTAATTTTCGGCGCAATAGTTTTTCATTTGGTCTCAAAGTGAGAACGCTTCTTGCTTATGAGCTAAAGGGCTTATGAAGAAGGGTTAACTTTTTTGATGAAATGGAAGATTACGCCGCTGTCACTCAGCTTAATGATACTCTCCGGCGCCGCGCACGCCGCTACTGTTCCCCCCGGCACCGAACTCGCCGCCACGCAAAATATCGTGATTAATAACGGTACTGAGGTCTCTTCGCTCGATCCGCAAAAGATCGAGGGCGTGCCGGAATCGCGCATTATCTCCAACCTGCTGGAAGGGCTGGTGACCACCGACAATACCGGCGCTATCGTGCCGGGCGTGGCGCAGTCGTGGCAAAACGAGAGCGGAAAGGTCTGGACCTTCACCCTGCGCGACAACGCGAAATGGAGCAACGGCGCGCCGGTTACCGCGCACGATTTCGTTTACAGCTGGCGACGTCTCGCCGATCCTAAAACCGCTTCGCCCTATGCCAGCTATCTGCAGGCGGCGCATCTCAGCAATATCGACGAGATCATGGCCGGTAAAGCCGCGCCTGACAGCCTCGGCGTCAGGGCGCTGGACGACCGTCATTTGCAGGTCACCCTGAGCGAACCCGTGCCCTATTTTATCTCGATGCTGGCGAACGCCGCGCTGTCGCCGGTCCACGCGGCGACGGTAGAGAAGTGGGGCGATGCCTGGACTCGCCCCGAGCACTATGTCGGCAACGGCGCCTATCTGCTAAGCGAGTGGGTGATCAACGAGAAGCTGGTGCTGAAGCGCAATCCCGGCTACTGGGATAACGCCCACACCATAATCGAGCAGGGCACCTTTCTGCCGATCGAGTCGGACCATAACGACGTCAACCGCTATCGCAGCGGCAACACCGATATGACCAACAGCGTGGTGCCGCCCGAGCTGTTCCGTAAGCTGCAGGGCGAACTGGGCGATCAGGTGAAAGTCAGCCCGCTGCTCTGCACTTTCTACTACGAGATCAACAATAAAAAACCGCCGTTTGACGACGTGCGCGTCCGTACCGCCATCAAGCTGACGCTGGATCGCGATATCATCACGCAGAAAATCATGGGGCAGGGCCAGATCCCGGCTTATAGCCTGACGCCGCCTGCGACGGCGGGCGTGAAGTTGACGCCGCCGGCCTGGTTCACCTGGAGCCAGGCGGAACGCAACGCGGCCGCTAAAAAACTGCTGGCCGAGGCGGGCTATAACGCCCAGCATCCGCTGCGCTTTACGCTGCTCTACAACACCTCCGATCAAAACAAAAAGCAGGCGATCGCCGCCGCCTCGATGTGGCAAAAGAACCTCGGCGCGCAGGTCAGCCTGCAGAATCAGGAGTGGAAAACCCTGCTGGAGACGCGCCATCAGGCGCAGTATGACGTAGTGCGTGCCACCTGGTGTGCCGATTACAACGAGCCCTCCACTTTCCTGAATATGCTGATCGGCAACGCCTCTATCAATACGGCGTTTTACCACAGCGAAAAGTATGACCGTCTGATGGCGCAAACCTTATCCGCCAGCAGCGAGGCGGCGCGCGCCGCGCTCTACCAGCAGGCTGAAGCACAGCTCGACAACGACTCGGCGATTGTGCCAGTTTATTACCGCGTCAGCGTGCGGCTGGTAAAACCCTGGACAGGCGGTTTTACCGGCAAAGATCCGCTCGATATGACCGATTTGAAATATTACTTCATTAAAAAGCACTGAGGCTGACCCGGCAACATAAGCCGGGAAGCCCGCGCGGTGCTGAAGCCTTTCGGGGCAAACAACTATCCTCAGCCAAAATGAGGAACCCGCTAACGGGGGACGCCGGGACGGCTTGCCGTGTCGGTGAAGATAAAAAACTGGAGTGTAATAATGAACCACATCACGAAAAAAAGTCTGATTGCTGCAGGCGTTCTGGCAGCAATGGGCGCACTGGCAGGGAATGCAGTGGCGGCAAACGTTCCGGCAGGGACTGAACTGGCGGCGAAACAGGAGCTGGTGCGTGGCAACGGCGATGAAGTGCAGTCGCTGGACCCGCACAAAATTGAAGGCGTGCCGGAAGACAACGTGGCGCGCGACCTCTATGAAGGTCTGCTGGTCAGCGACAGCAATGGCCACCCGGTGCCGGGCGTCGCGGAAAGCTACGAAAACAAAGATTTCAAAGTGTGGACTTTCCACTTACGCAAAAATGCCAAATGGTCAAACGGCGAGCCGGTGACCGCGCAGGACTTCGTCTACAGCTGGCAGCGTCTGGCCGATCCGAAAACCGCGTCGCCCTACGCCAGCTATCTGCAGTATGGCCACATCGAGAACGTTGACGACATTATCGCCGGCAAAAAACCGACCTCCGATCTGGGCGTAAAAGCGCTGGACGACCATACGCTGCAGGTCACGCTGAGCGAACCGGTTCCCTATTTTTATAAACTGCTGATCAACGCCGTGATGTCCCCGGTTTACAAGCCGGCAATTGAAAAATTTGGCGATCAGTGGACACAGGCGCAAAACTGGGTCGGCAACGGCGCGTTTAAGCTGGAAGCGCATGTGATCAATGAACGCATCACCCTGGTGCGTAACCCTCAGTACTGGGACAACGAGCATACCGTGCTGAACAAAGTTACTTTCCTGCCGATCAACTCCGAAGTTAGCGACGTTAACCGCTACTTCTCGGAAAACGGCAGCGACATGACCTATAACAACATGCCGATCGAGCTGTTTAAAAAGCTGCAGCGCGAAAATCCGAAAGAGCTGCATGTCGATCCCTATCTCTGCACCTACTACTATGAGATCAACAACCAGAAAGCGCCGTTTACCGATCCGCGCGTGCGCGCCGCGCTTAAGCTGGGTCTGGATCGCGACATTATCGTAAACAAAGTGCTGGCGCAGGGTCAGCTACCGGCCTACAGCTATACTCCGCCGGCTACCGACGGCATGGATATTCTGCCGCCGGACTGGTTCAAATGGTCACAAGACAAGCGTAACGAAGAGGCGAAAAAGCTGCTGGCTGAAGCGGGCTACACCGCTGACAAACCTCTGACCTTCAACCTGCTTTACAACACGTCAGATCTGCATAAGAAGCTGGCGATCGCCGCCTCGTCGATCTGGAAGAAAAATATCGGCGTCAACATCAAGCTGGAGAACCAAGAGTGGAAAACTTTCCTGGACACGCGTCATCAGGGCAACTTTGACGTGGCGCGCGCCGCCTGGTGCGCGGATTATAACGAACCGACGTCGTTCCTGAACACCATGCTCTCCGACAGCAGCAACAATACCTCGCACTATAAGAGCGCGGAATTCGATAAAGTCATCCACGATGCGATCAAGGCGGCAGACGACAAGGCGCGCGCGGCGGATTATGCCAAAGCAGAGCAGATTATGGATAAGGACAGCACCATCGTGCCGGTTTACTACTACGTGAACGCACGTCTGGTGAAACCTTACGTCGGCGGCTACACCGGTAAAGATCCACTGGATAAAACGCTCGACAAAAACTTCTATATTATCAAACACTAATAGCAAACAGGCTATCGGCAAGGGCGGCGCGCTGTGCGCCGCCTTTATGTACTTTGTACGCTTTGTGAAGCAATAAGCCTGGTAGGTACGGCAATGTTAAAATTTATCCTGCGTCGACTGCTCGAAGCGATCCCCACGCTTTTCGTGCTGATCACGATCTCATTCTTTATGATGCGCCTTGCGCCCGGCAGTCCTTTTACCGGCGAGCGCACGCTGGCGCCGGAAGTGATGGCGAACATCGAAGCGAAGTACCACCTGAACGATCCCATCGGCAAACAGTATCTGGATTACCTGATCCAGCTGGCGCACGGCGACTTCGGCCCTTCGTTTAAATATAAAGATTACACGGTTAACTATCTGGTCGGCCATGCGTTCCCGGTGTCCGCCAAACTGGGACTGGCGGCCTTCGTGCTGGCGGTGATCCTCGGCGTGACGGCGGGCGTCATTGCGGCGCTCAAGCAGAACAGCCTGTGGGATTATGCGGTGATGGGGGTCGCCATGACCGGCGTGGTGATACCCAGCTTCGTAGTGGCGCCGCTGCTGGTGCTGCTCTTCGCCATCACCCTGAAATGGCTGCCGGGCGGCGGCTGGAACGGCGGGCAGCTGCGCTATATGGTGCTGCCGATGGTGGCGCTGTCGCTGGCCTATATCGCCAGCATCGCGCGTATTACCCGCGGCTCGATGATTGAGGTGATGCACTCCAACTTCATCCGCACCGCGCGCGCCAAGGGACTGCCGCTGCGCCGCATCGTGCTGCGCCATGCGCTCAAGCCCGCGCTGCTGCCGGTGCTCTCCTATCTCGGCCCGGCGTTTGTCGGCATCATCACCGGTTCAATGGTGATCGAGTCGATTTACGGCCTGCCCGGCATCGGCCAGCTGTTCGTTAACGGCGCGCTGAACCGTGACTACTCGCTGGTGATGAGTCTGACCATCCTGGTCGGGGTTCTGACCATTATTTTCAACGCGATTGTCGACGTGCTGTACGCCGTGATCGATCCGAAAATCCGTTACTAAATCTGGAGCTCGCGATGATGTTGAGTAAGAAAAACAGCGAAGCTCTCGACGCCTTCAGCGAAAAGCTGGAAGTAGAAGGGCGCAGCCTGTGGCAGGATGCGCGTCGCCGGTTTATCCATAACCGTGCGGCGCTGATCAGCCTGCTGGTGCTGGTGCTGATTACGCTATTTGTTATTTTCGCCCCGATGTTCGCGCAGTTTAGCTATGACGACACCGACTGGGGCATGATGTCCGCCGCGCCGGACACCACGTCCGGCCACTGGTTCGGTACCGACTCCTCCGGGCGCGATCTGCTGGTGCGCGTCGCCATCGGCGGGCGCATCTCGCTAATGGTGGGCATCGCGTCGGCGCTGATCGCGGTGATTGTCGGCACACTTTACGGCTCGATCGCCGGCTATCTCGGCGGCAAAACCGACTCGGTGATGATGCGTATCCTGGAGATCCTGAACTCCTTCCCGTTTATGTTCTTCGTGATCCTGCTGGTGACTTTTTTCGGCCGCAATATCCTGCTGATCTTCGCCGCGATCGGCATGGTCTCCTGGCTCGACATGGCACGTATCGTGCGCGGGCAGACGCTGGGGCTGAAGCGTAAAGAGTTTATCGAAGCGGCGCACGTCGGCGGCGTCTCTACCGCCAGCATCGTACTGCGTCATATTGTGCCGAACGTGCTGGGCGTGGTGGTGGTTTACGCCTCGCTGCTGGTGCCGAGCATGATCCTGTTCGAATCCTTCCTGAGCTTCCTCGGCCTCGGCACGCAAGAGCCGCTGAGCAGCTGGGGGGCGCTGCTCAGCGACGGCGCCAACTCGATGGAAGTGTCGCCGTGGCTGCTGCTGTTCCCGGCCGGTTTTCTGGTGGTGACGCTGTTCTGTTTCAACTTTATCGGCGATGGCTTGCGTGACGCTCTCGACCCGAAAGATCGCTAAGGAGTTTCCCGATGACTATTCATGAATTTCAGCCGGCGATGGCCGCCCGCGCGGGAAGCGACCTGTTACTGGAAGTCAAAGATCTGCGCGTCACCTTCCAGACGCATGATGGCGACGTGACGGCGGTCAACGACCTTAATTTCTCGCTGCGCGCCGGCGAAACCCTGGGCATCGTCGGCGAGTCAGGTTCCGGCAAGTCGCAGACGGCATTCGCCCTGATGGGGCTGCTGGCGAAAAATGGCCGTATCGGCGGCACGGCGCTGTTCAACGGCAAGGAGATCCTCAACCTGCCGGAGAAGGCGCTGAACAAGCTGCGCGCCGAGCAGATTGCGATGATTTTCCAGGATCCGATGACCTCGCTTAATCCCTATATGCGCGTCGGCGACCAGCTGATGGAGGTGCTGAAGCTGCACAAAGGGCTGAGCGGCGCGCAGGCGTTTGAAGAGTCGGTACGCATGCTCGACGCGGTGAAAATGCCGGAAGCGCGCAAGCGCATGAAGATGTTCCCGCACGAGTTTTCCGGCGGCATGCGCCAGCGCGTAATGATCGCCATGGCGCTGCTCTGCCGGCCTAAGCTGCTGATCGCCGACGAGCCGACCACGGCGCTCGACGTTACCGTCCAGGCGCAGATCATGACGCTGCTTAACGAGCTGAAGCGCGAGTTCAATACCGCGATTATCATGATCACTCACGATTTGGGCGTGGTGGCGGGCATCTGCGATAAGGTGCTGGTGATGTACGCCGGCCGCACCATGGAATATGGCCGCGCGCGCGACGTCTTCTACCAGCCGGCGCATCCCTATTCGATCGGGCTGCTGAGCGCGGTGCCGCGTCTGGACGCCGAGGGCGAAAGCCTGACCACCATTCCCGGCAACCCGCCCAACCTGCTGCGTCTGCCGCAGGGCTGTCCGTTTCAGCCGCGCTGTCCGCATGCAATGCCGATCTGCACCCAGGCGCCGCCGCTGCTGCCGTTTGGCGAAGGGCGTCTGCGCGCCTGCTTTAAGCCGGTGGAGGAGTTAGTATGAGTACCGTCGCTGAGAAAAAAGTGCTGCTGGAAATCGCCGATCTCAAGGTGCATTTCGACATCAAAGATGGCCGCCAGTGGTTCTGGCAGCCGCCGAAATCGCTCAAGGCGGTGGACGGCGTCAGCCTGCGCCTTTACGAAGGTGAAACCTTAGGCGTGGTCGGCGAGTCCGGCTGCGGCAAATCGACGCTGGCGCGCGCGATCATCGGCCTGGTGAAGGCTACCGATGGGCGCGTCGCCTGGCTGGGTCGCGATCTGCTCGGACAGAGCGAAGAGGAGTGGCGCAAGGCGCGCAGCGATATCCAGATGATTTTTCAGGATCCGCTGGCCTCGCTCAACCCGCGCATGACCATCGGCGATATCATCGCCGAGCCGCTGCGCACCTATCATCCGAAGATGCCGCGTCAGGAAGTGAAAGAGCGCGTCAAAAACATGATGATGAAAGTGGGCCTGCTGCCGAACCTGATCAACCGCTATCCCCATGAGTTCTCGGGCGGCCAGTGTCAGCGTATCGGCATCGCGCGCGCGCTGATCCTCGAGCCGAAGCTGATTATCTGCGACGAACCGGTCTCGGCGCTTGACGTCTCGATTCAGGCGCAGGTGGTGAATCTGCTGCAGCAGCTGCAGCGCGAGATGGGGCTGTCGCTGATCTTTATCGCGCACGATCTGGCGGTGGTGAAGCACATCTCCGACCGCGTGCTGGTAATGTATCTCGGCCATGCCGTCGAGCTGGGCACCTACGACGCGGTCTACAACAATCCGCAGCATCCCTACACGCGCGCGCTGATGTCGGCGGTGCCGATCCCCGATCCCGATCTGGAGAAGAACAAGCAGATCCAGCTGCTGGAAGGGGAGCTGCCGTCGCCGATCAATCCGCCGTCAGGCTGCGTGTTCCGCACCCGCTGCCCGATCGCCGGCCCGGAGTGCGCGAAAACGCGGCCGCTGCTGGAGGGGAGTTTCCGCCATGCGGTCTCCTGCCTGAAGGTGGATCCGCTGTAATAAAAAACGCCGGGCAGTCGCCCGGCGTTCAGAGTTCGTTCCAGCCCGCAAGCGGCTCAGATCGCTTATTCGCGCCAGAGAATATGACACAGCTTGTGGTCTTTCTCGCGGCACAGCAGCACGCGCGCGAACACGTCGGTAATCGGCTCGCCGTCCGCTTCGCCCAGCCCAATCACCACTTCAGAGAAGAAGTCCGGGTTAAGATCGAAATCGACGTGCTCCTTCCAGTCTTCCGAGGGGTCGAACAGCTCTGCGCCGCCGCGCTCTTCGAACTGGAGGTTGAAAAGAATAATATCCGCCGGATCGAGGTTGTCGCCTGCCAGTTCAAGAAAAATGTCGTAGGCCTGTTCCAGCGTTTCGTCTTCGGTAAGGCGATTATTTAAATCCATGATCGATCCTGTCTGCCCTGAGGCGCGTTGCAATTTCCGCTCGTTTTACAGTAAAGGACTAAAGAAGTAAAACAGTCGTTCAACGATGCGCTGCCACCAGGCACGTTTTGACCATCGTTTCCCGTCCAGCAAACGGGAGCGTGCGATATAGTCGTCCTGCACGCAAGCCAGATCGCTGCCGAAGCCGGCGTCGTCTACTACTAGCGTAATTTCAAAGTTGAGCCACAGGCTGCGCATGTCGAGATTCACCGTGCCGACCAGGCTGAGCTGGCCGTCCACCAGTACGCTCTTGGTGTGCAGCAAACCGTCCTCAAACTGATAGATCCTGACGCCCGCTTCCAGCAGCTCGCTGAAAAAGGCGCGGCTCGCCCAGCCCACCAGCAGCGAATCGTTATGGCGCGGCACGATAATGCTCACCTCGACGCCGCGCAGCGCCGCCGTGCAGATGGCGTGCAGCAGATCGTCGCTCGGCACAAAGTAGGGCGTGGTCATAATCAGCTGCTCGCGCGCCGAATAGACGGCGGTCAGCAGCGCCTGATGGATCATATCCTCCGGGAAGCCTGGCCCAGAGGCGATTACCTGCACCGTATGGCCGCTTTCGCGTTCGAATGGCATAATATTGCCGTCGGGCGGCGGCGGCAGAATACGCTTGCCGGTTTCAATCTCCCAGTCGCAGCTGTAGACGATGCCCATGGTGGTGGCGACCGGGCCTTCCATACGCGCCATCAGGTCTACCCACTGTCCGACGCCCGCGTCCTGCTTGAAGTAGCGCGGGTCCACCAGATTCATGCTGCCGGTATAGGCGATATAGTTATCGATCAACACCACTTTGCGGTGCTGGCGCAGGTCCATACGGCGCAAAAACACGCGCAGCAGACTGACCTGCAGCGCCTCCACCACGTCAATGCCGGCATTGCGCATCATGCCAGCCCAGGGACTGCGGAAAAAAGTCACGCTGCCCGCCGAGTCGAGCATCAGACGGCAGTGCACGCCGCGCCGCGACGCCGCCATCAGAGATTCGGCCACCTCGTCCGCCAGCCCACCGGGATGCCAGATATAGAACACCATCTCAATATTGTGGCGCGCCAGCTGGATATCACGGATAAGCGCCTGCATCACGTCGTCTGAACTGGTAAGCAGCTGCAGCTGATTGCCTTTAACGCCGGCGATGCCCTGGCGATTCTCGCAGAGCTGGAACAGCGAGCGCGCCACGTCGCTGTGTTCGGTAGCGAAAATATGGCTGCGCTGTCTCAGATCGCTCAGCCATTTTGCGGTGGCGGGCCACATGGTGCGCGCGCGCTCCGCGCGGCGCTTGCCCAGATGAAGCTCGCCGAAAGAGAGGTAAGCGATAATACCCACCAGTGGAAGGATATAGATAATCAACAGCCAGGCCATGGCGGAAGTAACCGTACGGCGCTTCATCAAAATACGTAGCGTGACGCCGGCAATCAGCAACCAGTAGCCAAACAGCAGCAACCAACTGATTAGAGTATAAAAGGTGGTCATTAAGTGGACATCCCGTTCGCGCTTGGTCAGAGAAGTTTACGTGCTGACAGACCACAACGAAACCCCCAATCGCCGCCGGGATCGATAAGAGATCCGAGTTGGCATTAGCGTGGAGATCTTTATAATGCGGCCGCGTGATGTCGAAGCAGGAGAGAAGGTGATGAGAAAAAGCAGAAATGAAGTAGCGCGCTGGAGAATGTTGCGGCAGGCGCATCGCCGTCGCGCCCGCTGGCTGGAAGGCCAGTCGCGTCGCTACAGCCGAATCCATGCGATTCGCCATCAGCTGGCGCAGCAGCAGCGCCGTTCGATACTGTTTATCACGCAGAATACCTGAGAAAAGCCGCCGCAAGGGCGGCTTTCTTTTAGGCGGCTTTCACCCGTGCGGATCGAGCAGCAAAAAGTCGATATCCCAGCGGTTCGATATAGCGCTGCGACAGCCAGGCGACAAACAATGAGATGGCCAGCGCCACAAGAAACTGCATAACGCCATGCACAGGGATCCTCTTGTCTACCATGCGCATAATGACGTTATGGATCAGGTAGAGCGAATAGGAGATATCGCCAAGCCAAATCAACACGCGCGGCGTCAGTTTAGCCAGCAGATCGTCATTGATCGCTACCGCCATCAGCAACAGGCTGACTATTCCGCCGGAGTAAGTGAGTCCGTGCGCGACATGGGACCGCTCTACAATATGCCAGATCGTCCAGAGCAGAATGCCAGTTAACAGTAGCCGACGAACCAGCGTCGGCAAGCGCAGCAGTACTGGCCAGGCGAGTCCCACCGCCACCCCGGCGGCAAATTCCCAGATAATTGGGTTCGTGATCAGGTTAAGCATACCGTGGCGAAAGGCGTAACCCTGCGTCTCAAGCGATATCGCTTGTCCCTGGAATAACGGGAACAGAATCAGCGATGCTATTAGCAAAGCGGCGAGCATTATCCAGCGGTGTCGCAGCAACAGGCTGCACGCCATCAGCAGATAGAACCAGATCTCATAATTCAATGTCCAGCGAATGCCGTACAGCCCGGAATCATCAACGTAAAAAGGGCCATTATCGGCGCTTACCGTGGTAAATGTCAGGGCGCTAATCAGATTATCGAGTTTGTCCTGATAGTGTAAAAGACTCATGCCGCCGCCCAGCGCGAAGCTGAGCAACAGCAGAAAATAATAAGCGGGCAATAAACGCAGCAGGCGACGCTGAATAAAGTGCCAGGCCGCCTTTGGGCCAGTAGACATTCGCGCAACGGAAAGCGTGATAACGAAACCGCTTAGGGCAAAGAAAAGATCGACCCCGATAGCGCCCCAGCCAAACAGGCGATCGCCCGCGCCGGGAAATTGCATATTAATGGTGTAGCGATAGTGAAAGGCCAAAACAGCAAGCGCAGCGATGCCACGCAGTGCCTGAACAGAATTAATCTGTTTATTTTCCATAACAAATCCGCGCCAGAGTGCTAAAAGAGGCGCAGTATAACGGTTATTGAGAAAATTCTTAATGTCGGGCAGGCATATTCTTTACGAAAGTTTAACGTTTGCCTCAATACAGTCGACTGACCAGCACCACATTTACCAGCTGTGCCGCCGCGGCGATTACAATCAGCATTACGATAAGCTGTTTTTTCTGTTTCCAGCCGTCACGCCGCCAGATCAGCAGCGCCTTGACGATCAACCCGAGGGCCAGCGCCAGCAGCGCAATCACCAGCCATTGCATCGCGTTCACTCCATGCGAAAGAAATAAAAATGGCTTCGGCGCGGACGCGGAAGCCATCGTGACAACATCGGTCGGAGGATCAGAAGACGCGTTTAAAGGGTTTTACCGCGACGTTTTTGTAAACGCCGGCCGCAATGTAGGGATCGGCCTCTGCCCAGGCTTGCGCAGCTTCCTGCGAGCTGAACTCCGCGATAATCGCTGAACCGGTAAAACCGGCGACGCCAGGATCGTTGCTGTCAACAGCCGGCATCGGTCCGGCGACGATCAGACGGCCTTCATCCTGCAGCAGCTGCAGGCGCGCCAGATGGGCAGGGCGCACCGAGGTGCGTTTTTCCAGAGAATCAGCGTTATCTTCGGCGTAGATGATGTACAGCACTTGAAAGCCCCCATTGGCTCATCATATTTTCGCAACACGGTAAGGGATCGTAAATAAGAGTGCAAACGAAAGATGGCGTAATGCATAAGGGGCAGCAGGTCAGGTTAAAAAACGGCAATATCTGACCATTTTTCAGCAGTTATTGAAACTGATTGCTATTTGCATTTAAAATCGTGGCTTCATTCTCTTACTGCGACTGTTATGACCACGTTGACGATGCCCATTTTAAAACGTACGCCTGTTTCCGTGCTGCTCTCTGTTGTCCTGCACGGTTCAGTTATCGCCGGCATTCTCTATGCCTCGTTTCATCAGGTAATCAACGTTCCTAAGGTCTCGCAGCCGATTAGCGTCAGCCTGGTCGCGCCGGAAGTGCAGCCTGAACCTGCGCCTGTAGTCCAGCAGCCGCAGCCCGAACCGCAGCCTGAGCCGGTTCCAGAGCCGCAGCCTGTGCCGGAACCGCCTAAGGCCGAGCCGGTGCCAATTCCGGTGCCGCAGCCTAAACCCAAGCCAAAGCCCAAACCGAAACCTAAGGTAGAGCACAAGCGTGAGGTGAAACCGCGCCAGGAGGCGAAGCCGCAGGAGAATCCGTTCAGGCAGGACGCGCCGGCCACCCAGACGAAACCGACCACTGCCCCGAAATCGACGCCGTCGCCTTCGCCATCGCAGTCGACCTCGCAGGGGCCGAAGGCGCTCAGCGTGTCGAAACCGGGGTATCCTGCACGCGCGCAGGCGCTGCGTATTGAGGGGCGCGTGCAGGTACAGTTTGACGTCGGCGACGACGGGCGCGTGGAAAATATCGCTATTCTCTCCGCGCAGCCGCGCAACATGTTCGAACGCGAGGTGAAACAGGCGATGAAACAGTGGCGCTATCAGCCAGGCCGTCCCGGCAAAAACCTGAAGATGACGATCGTCTTTAAAATCAACGGCGGCTCCAGCATCGAATAAAAAAAGCGGTCGTCTGACCGCTTTTTCGCTACTCCGCCGCTTCGAGGTTTGCGCGTCCCGGCGGCAGCGGGCGCGATTTGCCCTCATTATCCACGGCGACATAGATAAACACCGCTTCGGTGGCGCAGTAGGTCTGGCCGATAGGTTCCGATGAGACCTTCTTGATCCACACTTCGACATTGATGGTCATAGAGCTGTTGCCAGTGCGGATGCAGCGCGCGTGGCAGCTCACCACATCGCCCACCGCGACCGGCTTGAGAAACGACATGCCGTCGACGCGCACCGTTACCACGCGTCCTTCCGCAATCTCTTTCGCCAGAATGGCGCCGCCCATATCCATCTGCGACATCAGCCAGCCGCCGAAGATATCGCCATTGGCGTTGGTATCCGCCGGCATCGCCAGGGTACGTAACACCATTTCGCCTTGCGGCAACTTATGTCTTTCGCCCATTGCTCGACTTCTTATGCAGGTGAAGGCGCGCTGCGCCCGTAAGCCCCGTTCTGACCAGGCCGTTTTTATTTTTCTTCTTGTTGCGGCATCTGTCGCCAGATGTAGAGTCCGCTAATCAGGGTAAACAGCAGGGTAAGCGCGGTCAGACCGAATACTTTAAAGTTAACCCAAAAGGCTTCAGGCAACCAAAACGCGACGTAAATATTCGCCAGGCCGCATGCGAGGAAAAAGATCGCCCAGGCGACATTCAGGCGGCGCCAGCTGCTTTCCGGCAGCTGGATCTCTTTGCCCAGCAGGCTTTTGATCAGCGGCTGCGCCATAAAAAACTGGCTGTAGAGCAGCGCCAGCGCGAACAGGCTGTAGATCACCGTGACTTTCCATTTAATAAACTCATCGTTATGGAAAACCAGCGTCAGGGTGCCGAAGATCGCCACCAGGGCGAAGGTGAAAATGGTCATTTTTTCCAGCTTGCGGTAGAGCACCCAGCTCACCACCAGCGCAAGGCCGGTGGCGACGATCAGCGCGCCCGACGCGACGAAAATGTCGTAAAGCTTATAGAAAATAAAGAAGACCACTAAGGGAAGGAAATCGAGTAACTGCTTCATAGTCATTCCAGTTCAGCGAAAACAACACAAAGCCGCGCGCCCCACAGGGCGCAGCGCGCTTAACGAACCAGCATATAGAGCCGGAAAAGGTAGATAACCAGCAGGGCGGAGATCAGGTTGCCGATAGCGGTGATAGCGATAGCCAGCACGTTATCCGGCAGCGCCGTCAACGAGGAAGAGGCGAACAGCAGCGCCATTTTCGCCAGCAGCCAGAGAATAATCGCCGGCGCGATCAGCCTGACGTTTTTCCATGCCAGACGGGAGCTGGCGCGCATCGCGGCGAAAATGCCGCTTTTTTCACTCGCCAGGATCACCGGGGAGAGCGACAGCAGAATCGCCAGAATAATGCCAGGCACCATCAGCACCATAAAGCCCAGCTGCACCACCAGGGTAATCAGGAACGTCTGCAGCAGCAGCTTCGGCAGCAGCGGGGCGGAAGCGCCGATAGCGCGCAGTGCGCTGATGCGCTGTCCGGCGGAGACCATGGGGATCAGGCAGAGCATGCCGCCCAGCAGCAGCGTATTGCCGATCAGCGCGGAGAAGGTGCCGGCCGCAGAGGCGCGCAGCAAAATGCGCTGTTGCTCAGGCGACATATTTTGCACCAGTTCAAACAGCGAAGAGGCGCTGCTATCGCCCTGCTGAAGCTGAGCCAGCTGATCGCCGCCTGGGGTAAAGGCGTGCACCAGAATGACCGTGATAAAGGCCGTCAGTAACGACATCAGCACGATGGTCAGAAGCTGGTGGCGGAAAAAATTTCCTGTGTCACGGTATAACGAGCTTGCCGTGATAGACATGTACTCTCCTTGGTGGAACCGGGTTGATTAACCCGGCGATTGTACATGGTCTGGCCCGGCGCTGGCACCCGCAGCGCGATAACTTTCTGTCATGGAAGGTAAAGAAGGGTGAAAAAGAGGCGGCAGGCCATAGCGAGCGCGGGCGCGGTCGCAGGCTTCGTTATAAACGCCGTTTTCGCCCGACATGGCGAATTCGCGACAGGGCGAGGGGCGCTGCGCATAGATGCCGCAGGAGGTGCAGTCGCCCGGCTCGCCCTGCAGCGCCACGCAGCGCGGTTCGCGCGTGTTGGTGCCGCGCATATTGCGCATCAGCAGGCTTAACGGCTCGGTGAGCTCGACCGGGACCGCGCCGCCGGCGTCATCGGCTTCAGCCCAGTAAAACGAGACGCGGAAATGGGCGCAGCAGGCGCCGCAGGTCATGCAAGGGTTTAGATTATCGCTCATTTGATCGCCCGCCACTCCTGAGGCATCGAACCAAAATCAACACGGGGAAAAAGCAAAATAATCACGCCGCTAAATTTCTTCAAGCGAAATTTCTGGAATGTCTGCCGGACTAAAATTGATCTAAATCAATCCCTTGCTTTTTATATGGTTTTTCGTGATTGATTCGGATGCATTTTTTGCAAAATCCCGTTAGAACGTTGCCCACAACGTCACACCATAATTTCCCCCGTTTATCTTGTGCAAAGGAGTGATCATGAAACTGGCAAAATGCGCTTTCTTACTGGCAATGGCTCTACCTCAACTGGCACTGGCTCATGAAGCCGGCGATTTCTTTATGCGCGCCGGCAGCGCGACGGTGCGTCCAACCGAAGGTTCCGATAACGTGCTGGGGATGGGGGGCTTCGACGTCAGCAACAATACCCAGCTCGGCCTGACCTTTACTTATATGGCGACAGACAACATCGGCGTCGAGCTTCTCGCGGCGACGCCGTTCCGCCATAAGGTGGGCCTGGGCGCGACCGGCACGCTGGCGACGGTGCGTCAGCTGCCGCCGACTCTGATGGCGCAATATTACTTCTTCGACAGCCAGAGCAAAGTGCGCCCCTACGTCGGCGTGGGCATCAACTACACCACCTTTTTCGACACGGACTTTAATCAGACCGGCCGTGATGCAGGGCTTAGCGACCTTAGCGTGAAAGATTCCTGGGGCGTGGCGGGACAGGTCGGTCTCGACTACCAGATTAACCGCGACTGGATGCTGAACGCCTCGCTCTGGTATATGGATATTGATACGGAAGTGAAGTTTAAGGCGGGCGGCAAGCAGCAGAATATCGATACGCGCATCGATCCTTTCGTCTTCTTCTTCGGTGCAGGCTACCGCTTCTGATAAAAAAAAGGCCGCGAATCGCTCGCGGCCTTTTGCGTTTCTGCGTTATTTAATCTGCATGTTGTTCACAACAGACTTCACGCCTTTCACGGTACGGGTCACTTCTACCGCACGGCTGGCCATCTGCGGCGAGCTGACGAAACCGCTTAGCTGCACGCGGCCCTTAAAGGTTTCAACGTTAATCTCGCGTGATTTGAGTTCATCGTCATTCAGCAGCTGTGCTTTGACTTTGGTGGTGATCACCGTGTCGTCGATATAACCGCCGGTGCCTTCCTGCTTCGCCGTCGGCGCACAGGCGCTCAGCGTCAGCGCAACAACCACGGCGACCAGCGCGCCTGCAAGGACTTTAAACAGTTTCATTGCTTCTCTCCCTGTCTCAAACAAGATGCGCCGTTACCATAACGGCGCGCAAAACAAGTGTGGGCGGGAAAAGCGAAAGCGGCAACGTCGGGATGTAAAAAAGAGTGAAAAATCATGCTCCCTCAGCGGAGAGAGCATGAAAAGATCAGCGGGTGGCGGCTTTCAGGCTGCTGACGAAGGCGGTCAGTTTCGCCAGCATCTCTTCCGGCTGCGCATGGTGCTGCTCAATGATTTTCACAATCGCCGAGCCGGAGATGGCGCCCGCGGCGCCCGCGCTGAGCGCCTCTTTGACCTGCGCCGGTTCGGAGATGCCGAATCCCTGCAGCGGCGGCGCGGCGTTATATTCGCGCAGCTTTTCGATCAGGCGCTGCAGCGGCAGGCTGCTGGCGCGATTTTCCGCGCCGGTCACGCCCGCGCGCGACAGCAGATAAGTGTAGCCGCGACCGTGAGAGGCGACTTCGCGCAGCAGATCGTCGCTGGCGTTAGGCGGACAGATAAAGATCGGTGCGATACCGTGGCGCAGCGCCGCCTGGCGGAACGGCGCCGACTCTTCGACCGGCACATCCGCCACCAGCACTGAATCCACGCCCGCCTCGGCACAGCGCGCATAGAAGGCGTCGATGCCGTTGGCGAACACCAGGTTGGCGTACATCAGCAATCCGATGGGCAGATCGGGATATTTCCGGCGCACGCTGCTGAGCAGTTCGAAGCACTGCGCGATTGTCGTGCCAGCCGCGAAGGCGCGCAGGGTGGCGTTCTGAATGGTTGGACCATCCGCCAGCGGATCGGAGAAGGGAATGCCCAGCTCCAGCGCGTCGGCGCCGCCCGCGACCAGCGCGTCGATCACGCTTAACGACAGCGCCGGCGAGGGATCGCCCAGCGTGACGAAGGGCACGAACGCGCCTTCTTTGCTGGCCTGTAAACGCGTAAACAGCTGTTGATAACGCTCCATCAGATTTCTCCCTGCGCAGTCAGAATATCGTGAACGGTAAAGATGTCTTTATCGCCGCGGCCCGAAAGGTTTACCACCAGCAGCTGCTCTTTCTCTGGATTCTCGCGGATCATCTTCAGCGCGTGGGCAAGGGCGTGCGAGGACTCCAGCGCCGGGATGATGCCTTCGGCGCGGCAGAGTTCCTTGAAGGCAGCCAGCGCTTCATTATCGGTAATCGACACATAGTCAGCACGGCCGATGCTGTTGAGGTGCGCATGCTGCGGGCCGACCGACGGAAAGTCGAGACCGGCGGAAATAGAGTAGGACTCTTCGATCTGCCCTTCTTCGGTCTGCATCATCGGCGACTTCATGCCGAAATAGATGCCGACGCGGCCATGCTTGAGCGGCGCGCCGTGCTCGCCGGTCTCAATACCGTGACCGGCAGGCTCGACGCCGATCAGGCCAACGCTCTCTTCATTGATAAAGTCGGCGAACATGCCGATGGCGTTCGAGCCGCCGCCGACGCAGGCGATAACCGCATCAGGCAGGCGCCCCTCTTTTTCCAGAATCTGCGCTTTCGTCTCTTCGCCGATCATGCGCTGGAACTCGCGCACGATAGTCGGGAAGGGATGCGGGCCCGCCGCGGTGCCAAGCATATAGTGCGCGGTTTCGTAGCTGCCGGACCAGTCGCGCAGCGCCTCGTTGCAGGCGTCTTTCAGCGTGGCGGAGCCGCTGTGCACCGGGATCACCTCGGCGCCCATCAGTCGCATGCGGAAGACGTTCGGCGACTGGCGTTCAACATCTTTCGCGCCCATATAGATGCGGCACTTCATACCGAGCAGCGCACACGCCAGCGCCGAGGCGACGCCGTGCTGGCCCGCACCGGTTTCGGCGATGATTTCATTTTTGCCCATGCGTTTCGCCAGCAGCGCCTGACCCAGCACCTGATTGGTTTTGTGGGCGCCGCCGTGCAGCAGATCTTCGCGCTTCAGGTAGAGGCGCGTTTTCGTGCCTTTCGTCAGGTTGCTGCACAGCGTCAGCGCCGTCGGACGTCCCGCATAGTTTTTCAGCAGGTCGGTGAATTCCGCCTGAAACGCCGGGTCTTTCTGCGCCTCGACAAAGGCCGCTTCCAGCTGTTGCAGCGCCGGCATCAGGATCTGCGGCACATACATGCCGCCAAAGTCGCCAAAATAGGGGTTCAGTAGAGTCATGGTTTCATCTTCCTTTTAGGCCCGCCGTAGCGGACCTGACAAATCAGTAGGCGCGCAGCGTGCGGAAAACCGCCGCGATTTTGCTGGCATCTTTGATGCCGGGCGCGCTTTCCACGCCGGAGTTGAAGTCGAGGCCCGCGCAGCCGAGGCGCGCCGCTTCTACGCAGTTGTCCGCGCCCAGGCCGCCGGCAAGCAGCACGTCGCTTAAATCCTGGTCCTGCAGCAGCGACCAGTCGAAGCGTTCGCCGCTGCCGCCGTTGCCGTTGTCAAAGACGTAACGATCGACATGCGGCCAGTCGCGCGCGGGCAGCGCGCTTTTGATGCTGAGCGCTTTCCAGATAGCGACGGCGGCGGGCAGCGCAGCGCGCAGCTCTGCGACATAGGCGCGATCTTCATCGCCGTGCAGCTGAACGGCGCTCAGGCGCAGCGTATCGGCCATCGTGACAACGTCACTGACAGCGCTGTTACGAAACACGCCGACGTAGCGCAGCGGCGCGCCGGCTATCACCTGCTGCGCCTGCGACGCGTCGAGTCGACGCGGCGAACCGTCGGCGAAGATCAGGCCGCCGTAAAGCGCGCCGGCCTCAAAGGCGGCGCGCGCGTCTTCCGCTCGCGTCAGCCCGCATACTTTGTTGTCGCCCAGCAGCACGCGACGTACCGCGGCCGCCAGGTCCGGCTCTTCCATCAGCGCCGAGCCGATCAGGAAGCCGTTGGCAAAGTGGCTCAGCTCGCGCACCTGAGCATAGTTATGAATGCCCGATTCGCTGATCACCGTTACGCCGTGCGACAGGCGCGGCGCCAGCTGACGCGTGCGGTCGAGATCGATCGACATATCGCGCAGGTCGCGGTTGTTGATGCCGACCACTTTCGCTTCCAGCGCAATGGCGCGCTCCAGCTCAGCTTCGTTGCTGACCTCGGTCAGCACGCCCATCTTCAGGCTGTGCGCCACGGCGGCCAGCTGACGATACTCCTCGTCGTTTAATACCGACAGCATCAGCAGGATGGCGTCAGCCTGATAGTGGCGCGCCAGATAGATCTGATAAGGGTCGATAATAAAGTCTTTGCACAGCACCGGCTGAGTAAGCGCCGCGCTGACGATCGGCAGAAAGTCGAAGCTGCCCTGGAAATATTTCTCGTCGGTCAGCACCGAGACGGCGGAGGCGTAGTGGCGATAAACGCCCGCGATGGCTGCCGGGTCGAAATCGTCGCGGATCAGCCCTTTAGAAGGGGACGCTTTTTTGCACTCCAGAATAAACACGGTGCGGGCGCCCTGCAGCGCGTGGTAAAAGCTGCGGGAGGCGGGCTGCACATCATTCTGGAAGGAGGCGAGCGGCTGTTGCGCCTTGCGCGCCTCGACCCACTGCGCTTTGTCCTGAACAATCTTCTCTAAAATCGTACCTTGCATGGTTATCCTCTTGCTGCCAGAGCGACAACGCGTTCATAGGCTTGTCCGCTGCGGATGGCCTGAAGCGCACGCTGCGCGTTTTCACGCAAATCTTCATGACCGAATACTTTCAACAACATCGCCACGTTGACGGCGACCGCTTCCTCATGGGCCTGCTGGCCATTACCCTGAAGTAAACGGGTCAGAATGTCACGGTTTTCTTCCGGCGTGCCGCCGGCCAGCGCTTCCTTGGGATGGAAGCCGAAACCGAAGTCTTCCGGCGTGAGCTGATAGCGGGTGATTTCGCCATCGCGCAGCTCGGCGACGTGGGTTTCGCTGTGCAGCGCCACCTCGTCCATACCGCCGCCGTGCACCACCGCGGCGCGCTGGTAGCCCAGCACCTTCAGCGTCTGGGCGATCGGCAACACCAGTTCGGGGCTGTAGACGCCGATCACCGCCAGCGGCGGCCGCGCCGGGTTGATTAACGGGCCGAGCACGTTGAACAAGGTGCGGGTTTTCAGCTGCTGGCGCACCGGCATCGCATGGCGAAAGCCGGTGTGATACTGCGGCGCGAACAGAAAACAGACGTTGAGATCGTCCAGCGCCGCGCGCGCCTGCTCGGCGGGCATATCCAGGCTGATGCCGAACGCCGCCAGCAGATCGGAGGAGCCCGACTTGCTGGAGACGCTACGGTTGCCGTGCTTCGCCACTTTCAGCCCGCAGGTGGCGGCGACGAAGGCGCTGGCGGTTGAAATATTGATGCTGTTGCTGCCGTCGCCGCCGGTGCCAACGATATCGGCAAAGGCGTAGGTCGGGCGCGGAAAGGGTCGGGCATCTTCCAGCAGCGCGCTGGCGGCGCCCGCGATCTCCTGCGGCGATTCGCCGCGCACCTTCATGGCGATCAGCGCGGCGGCAAGCTGCGTCGGCTCCAGCTGACCGGTAATAATGGCGCTGAACAGCTGATGGCTTTCGCCCTGAGTCAGCGACTGCGCCTGATAGAGTTTTTCCAGGATGGCATGCATGATCATTCTCCCTGTGATGTCGCCAGCGCCCAGGCCAGCGTCTGCTCCAGCAGACGGGCGCCCTGAGTGGTCAGGATGGATTCAGGATGGAACTGGAAGCCGCAGACGCGATCGGCGTCGTGGCGCACCGCCATCACCATGCCGTTGTAGCTGGCGTTGACCGTCAGCTCCGCCGGCGTATTGCTGCCCACCAGCGAGTGATAGCGCGCGACCGGCAGCGGGTTGCTCAGTCCGGCGAACATCGCTTCCTCGTCGTGATTCACGGCGGAGGCTTTGCCGTGCAGGATCTCGCCCGCCTGGCCGACATGGCCGCCGTAGGCTTCGACAATCGCCTGGTGGCCGAGGCAGATGCCGATAATCGGCAGGCGCCCGCGCAGGGTTCGCAGCAGCTCCGGCATGCAGCCAGCGTCTTTCGGCGCGCCAGGACCCGGCGACAGCATCAGCACCGGATTCTCCATGCGTTGCAGGCGTTCGGTCAGCACCGACGCCGGCACATTGTTGCGGTAGATCACCACGTTGTGGCCGAAGGCGCGCAGCTGATCAACGAGGTTATAGGTAAAGGAGTCGATGTTATCGAGCAGCAGGATATCGGCCATCAGAAAATCTCCTTGCAGTGATGGGCGGTCGCGATGGCGCGCAGCACGGCGCGCGCTTTGTTGCGGCTTTCGTCCGCTTCGGCCTGCGGGTTGGAGTCGAGCACTACGCCGGCGCCCGCCTGTACGGTGGCGACGCCGTCCTCCACCCAGGCGGAACGAATAACGATGCAGGTATCGAGGTCGCCGTTAGCGGTGAAGTAGCCGACCGCGCCGCCGTAGCTGCCGCGGCGCGTGCCTTCCGCCGCAGCGATCAGCTGCATGGCGCGCACTTTCGGCGCGCCGCTCAGGGTGCCCATATTCATGCAGGCGCGGTAGGCGTGCAGCACGTCGAGGTCTTCGCGCAGCGTGCCGACCACGCGCGACACCAGGTGCATCACGAACGAGTAACGGTCGACCTTGGTCAGATCGGCGACGTAGCGGCTGCCCGGCACGCAGATGCGCGCCAGATCGTTGCGCGCCAGATCCACCAGCATCAGGTGCTCGGCCAGCTCTTTATGATCGGTGCGCATCTCAAGCTCAATGCGGCTGTCGAGATCGCGATCCAGCGAACCATCGGCGTGTCGGCCGCGCGGACGCGTGCCGGCGATCGGGTAGATCTCGATCTGGCGCGTGGCGGCGTCATACTTCAGCGAGCTCTCCGGCGAGGCGCCGAACAGCGCGAAGTCGCGATCCTGCATAAAGAACATATAGGGGCTGGGATTGCTGTTCTTCAGCGTTTCGTAGGCGGCGAGCGGCGACGGGCAGGGCAACGAAAAGCGGCGCGACGGCACGACCTGGAAGATCTCGCCGATGCGAATCGCTTCCTGCATCTGACGCACGGTGTCGCAATAGGCTTCGTCGCTCTGGCTGACGCTCAGCGTCATCTGCTCGACTTTCTGCACCGGCAGCGCCGGCGCGGGCTGCAGCATCTGACCGTGCAGCTGCTCAATACGGCTTTGCAGACGCTGGAATTCGCTGGTGGAGGGGCAGAACAGGCTTGCCTGCAGCGTAGCGCTGCGCGTCTGATGGTCGAGCACCAGCAGCGTCTCCGCCAGGTAGAAGCAGTAGTCGGGGCAGCGCTGCTGATTTTCCAGCGCGGGCAGCTCCTCGAAGCCCGCCACCAGATCATAGGCGAACAGGCCGCCCAGCAGCACCGCTTCGCGCTCGTCCGCCGGCGCGTTCACCAGACGTGGAATCAGGCGCAGCGCGTCGAAAACCGACAGCGCCTGCAGGCGCGAGTCTTCATCCTGCACCGCGTCGGCGGACGGAAAGTGCAGCTCGCGGCCGTCCGGACGCGGTTCGATTTTCACGTCCGCAGGCAGCGCCGCGTCGAGCAGCGGCAGCAGCGCGCGACCGTTTTCCGACAGCGCCTGCACCGTTACGCAGGATCCCAGCGCGCTGACGCGCAGGGCGCTGTCGACGATCAGCAGGCTCTTCAGGTTCTGTTTGCTGTCGATATCTGCCGACTCGAGCAGCAGCGTTGCCGGACGTGCGCCGCATAACTGGTGAAACACTGCGGCCGGATCTTCGCGATAGGGCGCGGTGCCGGTAATCAACTTCACTGTAGGTTTCGCATTTGGCATGTTGTTCTCTCTGAAATTCGCCTAAAAAAAAGCCCGCTTTAAGCGGGCTCGGGTCTCTGCACTGCGTTACGCAAGGGATGCTGGACGTCGCCCGTCGGGGGAAACATCGCGCCACCAGCCTGCAGAAAGCATCAAAATCGTCGCCATGACAGAGAACCCGTTTAGTTGTGAACTTGTGTACTAGTTAACGGGTTCAGCGGATAAAAGTCAATACGCTTTTTCACCCGAGCATAAAATCGTTATCATGCTGGCCGCTTCATCGTGCAGCAGGAGTGCCATTTGAACGAGATTGCCCGTTTTCCTCTTTATGATTTACACAGCCATACCCGCGCCTCTGACGGGCTGCTGACGCCCGAGGCGCTGGTCGAGCGCGCCGTCGCCATGCGCGTCGGCGTGCTGGCGATTACCGATCACGACAGCGTGGCGGGCGTCGCCGCGGCGCAGCGCGCCGTCAGCGAGCAGGCGCTGCCGCTGAAGGTGCTGGCGGGCATAGAGGCGTCGACGCTGTGGGAAAACCATGAGATTCATATCGTCGGGCTGAATATCGATATCAGCCATCCGGCGATGATTGCCTTTCTGGCGGAGCAGGCGCGCTGTCGTCAGGCGCGCGCAGAGCTGATCGCCGAGCGGCTGGAGAAGGCGCGCATCCCTGACGCGCTGGCTGGCGCCGCGCGGCTGGCGGATGGCGGTGTCATTACGCGCGGCCACTTCGCCCGCTTTTTAATTGAGCAGGGCAAAGCGGACACGGTGGCGCAGGTGTTCAAAAGCTATCTGGCGCGCGGTAAAACCGGCTACGTTCCACCGCAATGGTGTACAATTAAACAAGCCATTGATGCCATTCATCATTCTGGCGGCTGTGCGGTGCTGGCGCACCCAGGTCGCTACGGTTTGTCGGCGAAGTGGCTGAAGCGGCTTATCGCGCATTTCCGCGATGTGGGCGGCGACGCGATGGAAGTCGCGCAGTGTCAGCAGGCGCCCAATGAACGCGCGCAGCTGGCGCAGTACGCCCGCGATGCCGAGCTGGCTGGATCGCAAGGTTCCGATTTTCACCAACCCTGTCCGTGGATTGAGCTGGGCCGCAAACTCTGGCTGCCGGCTGGCGTCGAGCCGGTATGGGAACGTTTCCCGGCGCTGGCGCCCGCAGTCTCTGACGCGGACAGGTGATACGAGGTTTTTTATGAGTCAACTGTTTCACATTCATCCGGACAATCCGCAGCCGCGCCTGGTTTCGCAGGCGGTCGACTACCTCAATAAGGGCGGGGTGATCGTCTATCCTACCGACTCCGGCTATGCGCTGGGCTGTCGTCTGGAAGAAAAAAACGCGCTGGAGCGCATCTGCCGCATTCGTCAGCTGGACGGCAATCACAACTTCACGCTGATGTGTCGCGATCTGTCGGAAATCTCCAACTATTCTCAGGTAGATAACAGCGCGTTTCGCCTGCTGAAAAACAACACGCCGGGCAGCTATACCTTCATTCTGAAGGCGACCAAAATTGTGCCGCGTCGTCTGATGAACGATAAGCGTAAAACCATCGGGCTGCGCGTGCCGTCCAACCCGATTGCGCTGGCGCTGCTGGAAGCGCTCAACGAGCCGATGATGTCGACCTCGCTGATCCTGCCGGGCAACGATTTCACCGAATCGGACCCGGAAGAGATCCAGCACAGCATCGGCAAGCTGGTCGATTTAATTATCGATGGCGGCACGCTGGGACAGCAGCCAACAACGGTTGTCGATCTCACCAGCGATGCGCCCGCCGTCGTGCGCGAAGGTTCAGGCGATCCCCGACCTTTCCTGTAACAGCCTGGTCAGGCGCCGCTCTGCGCCGTCTGACCAATATTCTGTTTCAGCCAGTTTTGAAAGTCGGAATAGGGAATATAGAGCGACACATCTTTTAAAACGGTTTTGCCGCTGCTGCTACTTTTTATTTCATCGCTAAAACCAACAATGACGCCGCCCAGCGTATTATCCGCATTATAGACCGCGCCGCCCGACATCCCTTTCACAACGCCTGCATTTGACGCCATCGCCATACAGGGTTTTTTATTCCAGCTGTTGCGAATGGCGGTGCGCGCTAAATTACTGCCCGATGATTCAACCGGCATAGCGGAAATAAAACTGTAGCCGTACATTTTGACCGGATCGCCGATGGCGCCGCTGCGGAATTTCGCCAGCGTAGCCGCATCATTCTTGTGGTAAATGATCGCCAGATCGCAATAGGGGTGATACGCCTTTACGCGCTGCACGGCAAACTTCGCGACGTGCGCCGCCGTCAGGCTATATTCAGGCGTGATGGGAATGCTGCTGCCCAGCGTGCCGAGCCCGAGAACCGTAGGAATGCCGGTGAAACTCATGTCCACGTGCTGCATTGCCGTACGGCTATATTCGGTATGGCCCACAGAGCAACCGCCTAAAGCCAGCGCAGCAAACGCCGGCCATAAGAACAGTTTTCTCATGGTGATTATCTTCATGCTGGCATGTCGGAAAATCCCTGGTGAAGATTTTTGACATGCAATTTCAGACTCATCATTGAGCCGTATTAACGCTGCATTTCCGGTAGCGCCGGTTTATTTTTTAAAGAAACTGCAAAGAGCAAGTTAATTTCTCGTTAATAACTTTCGCTGGAGCAAGGCTATAAGATTAATAATACGAAAGTGATTATTTGCGTTTCTGGCTCTGATTTTACCGGTAAATAATCCGCAGACAATCGATTAAGATTAATCTTAAAAAGAAATGCGAATAAATAGGGTGATAAACCAATCTGTGGTTTTAAAGGCGGGAATAAAGTGCGACGACCATTCAGGAGACGCGCCCTGCGTTAAATTATCAGAATAATTCACTGTAGAGTGAAGCGGCGCCAGATTAAAAAATGTATCAGAGAAGTAAGTTAAGCTTAACGTTCTTTTAATTGTATCGTAAGGCTAATGAATCCTCTGCTGCCGCCATACATTAGCGGCGGCAATCAGAGCATGCAGCGCGTAAAACTATTTTCGCTTCAGCAGGTTGGCGAAAAAAACAGCCAAAATGTTGTTGCGCGGCAGATTAATCATTGCCCTCGTGAAGAGGGCAACTGAGAGGAAACCGGTCGAGTTAGCGCCGCTGCCAGCTGTGATATTCCGCATCGCGTCGTCCCGGCGCGGTCTCCGGCAACCGTGCCAGACCCACCAGAGAGATCGCTCCCAGTACCCCGACATAGATCGCCAGCCCATACCAGTGGCCATCCGTGATCTGCAGGATTTTAACCGCGGCCAGGCCGAGAATACCGCTGCCGATCAACGAACCGATTTGCCAGATCACCGCAATGCCGCTACAGCGGATATGGGTAGGAAAGAGTTCGGGGAACCACGACGCCTGCGGGGCGTAACACATGCTGTGGCCCAGCGTCAGCGCCACGATCATGGCGATCTGCGTCAGCCAGTAGCTGTTTTGCTGCAGGGCGAGGAAAAAGGGCACGATTGATAGCACGATCAGCAGGGTGCCCAGCAGATAAACCGGTTTACGGCCGATGCGATCGGAAAGCGCGCCCATCAGCGGGATGGCGAAAATTTCCAGTATCACCGCCACAATCATGCTCTCCATGAGAATATTGTTGTCGAGCTGGTTCGCTTTGCCCCATGCCAGAATGATCACCGTAAACAGCGCGAAGGCGCAGGCTTCGATCAGCTTTGCCGCCACGCCGTTCAGCACCAGCCCCGGATAAGTCTGGATTACCTCTTTCAGCGGCCGCGACTCTGCCGCTTTGGTGGCGCGGATTTCGGCGAATACCGGCGACTCGTCGATGCGCAGACGGATAAACAGCCCGACGATTACGAGCAGCGCGCTCAGCAGAAAGGGCACGCGCCAGCCCCAGCTCATCATCTGATCGGTGGTCAGCATGGCATTCAGGATGGCGAACAGCGCCAGCGGCAGTAGAAAGCCGGTCGGCGCGCCAATCTGCACCCAGCTGGCGAAATAGCCGCGCCGCGCGGGCTGCGCATACTCCGCGGTCATCAGCACCGCGCCAGCCTGCTCGCCGCCAACGCCAAAGCCCTGCAGCAGACGGATAACGATAAGGGATATTGGCGCCCAGATGCCGATGGTGGCGTAGGTCGGCAGCAGGCCGATGCAAAAGGTGCCCAGGCCTACGATAAGAATGGTGACCACCAGCGCTTTTTTACGACCCACTTTATCGCCGATATGGCCGAATATAATCCCGCCGACCGGTCGCGCCAGAAAGCCGACGGCGTAGGTGGCGAAAGCGGCCAGGGTGCTGACCAGCGGATTATCGCTGGGAAAGAAGAGGTGGCCGAAGAACAGCACCGCAGCGGTGCCGTAGGCAAAAAAATCATAATATTCCGCGGCGGTGCCGATAGCGGATGCGCTGGCGACCCGGCGTATTATCTGCCGATGATCGGCGTCTCCAGAAGCCTGGATGGACGGGGTGATTTCAGAGGTCACTGGAAAGTCTCCTTAATATAAATAAGGCACTACCATACAAGTCTGGTTTATAGGGTGTTGCGAAAGCGATCACAACTGGTGGAAAAAGCGCCTTGTTTCCATCGTCAAAAAAGGCTGCAGATTGCTAACGGCATCTCCTGCCGTCAGTAAATTAAGCAGGTTACAAAACCGTAAATTAAAGGTATAATAGGCGGAATGTCATAATTTAAGTTATTGATTTTAAAGAATTTTAACCCAAATGACGCCTGGGAAGGCGACAGTGAGGCCGCTATGAGCGAAAAGTTACAGAAAGTCCTGGCACGTGCAGGCCACGGTTCCCGTCGTGAAATCGAAGCAAAAATCGCCGCTGGTCGCGTCAGTATCGACGGCAAACTCGCCACTCTGGGCGACCGCATTGAAAATGACAAATCCCTGAAAATCCGCATCGACGGCCATCTGGTTTCTATCGCCGAGTCGGCGACGGAAGTCTGCCGCGTGCTGGCCTACTATAAGCCTGAAGGCGAACTCTGCACCCGTAGCGATCCGGAAGGCCGCCCAACGGTGTTCGATCGCCTGCCGCGCCTGCGCGGCTCCCGCTGGATTGCGGTTGGACGTCTTGACGTTAATACCTGCGGGCTGATGCTGTTCACGACCGACGGCGAACTGGCGAACCGCCTGATGCATCCGAGCCGCGAAGTTGAGCGCGAATATGCCGTGCGCGTGTTTGGTCAGGTGGACGACGATAAAATTCGTCAGCTGAGCAAAGGGGTGCAGCTGGAAGATGGCCCGGCAGCCTTTAAAACGCTGCGCTTCGCCGGCGGCGAAGGGGTCAACCAGTGGTATAACGTCACCCTGACCGAAGGACGCAACCGTGAAGTGCGTCGCCTGTGGGAAGCGGTCGGCGTGCAGGTCAGCCGCCTGATGCGCGTGCGCTACGGCGATATCACGCTGCCGAAAGGCTTGCCGCGCGGCGGCTGGATGGAGATGGATCTGGCGGCGGTGAACTATCTGCGCTCGCTGGTGGGCATGGATGACGAAACGGTCACCAAGCTGGCGGTGGAAAAAGATCGTCGCCGCACCAAGGCGAATCAGATTCGTCGTGCCGTCAAGCGCCATACTCAGGTGAGCAGCAGCGGTCGACGCAGCAACAACAACAGCGGCGGCAAACGCGGCTAATAAAAAACGCAGCTCACGGGCTGCGTTTTTTTTGCCTACCAGTCGATGCCTTGCTGCGCCTGGATCCCGGCGTCGAAGGCGTGCTTCACGGGCCGCATTTCGGTCACGGTATCCGCGCGCTCGATGAGCGCACGATGGCAGCCGCGCCCGGTCAGGATCACGCTCTGATGCGCCGGACGCGCCGCCAGCGCGCGCTCCAGATCGTCCAGCGGCAGATAATTCATGCTCACCATATAGGTGATCTCGTCGAGCAGCACCAGATCCAGGGTAGCGTCCGCCAGCATGCGCATGGCGTGTTGCCACACCCCCTGACAGGCGGCGGTGTCGGTCGCGCGGTTCTGCGTCTCCCAGGTAAAGCCGGTGGACATCACCTGAAACTCCACGCCGTGCTGCGCCAGCAGATTGCGCTCGCCGTTGGGCCATTCGCCCTTGATAAACTGGATAACGCCCACCTTTTTGCCGTGCCCCACCGCACGCAGCGCGGTGCCGAAGGCGGCGGTGGTTTTGCCTTTGCCATTGCCGGTAAAGACCATCATGATGCCGCGCGTTTCCGTCGCGGCGGCGATGCGCGCGTCAACCTGCTCTTTCAGCCGCTGCTGTCGCTGCTGGTGGCGATCGTCGCCCATTACTCTGCCGCTCCTGGCTTGCGTCCGGGCTGGGCGTCGAAGCTGATGCCGGTTTTGCGGCGGCTGTCGTCGCCCATGACATAAAGGTAGAGCGGCATCAGATCGGCCGGGGTTTTCAGCTTGTCGGCATCTTCCTGCGGGAAGGCGGAGGCGCGCATTTTGGTGCGCGTGCCGCCAGGATTGATACAGTTGACCCGCAGCGACTGGTTCTTATACTCATCCGCCAGCACCTGCATCATGCCTTCGGTGGCGAACTTCGATACCGCATAAGCACCCCAGCCGGCACGGCCGGTGCGGCCCACGCTGGAAGTGGTGAAGACCAGCGAGCCGGCGCTTGATTTCAGCAGCAGCGGCAGCAGCGCCTGGGTCAGGAAAAAGGTGGCGTCGAGGTTAATCTTCATGACCTGCTGCCAGATCTGCGGATCCAGCTCGGCGAGCGGCACGATCTCGCCGAGAATGCCGGCGTTGTGCAGCACGCCGTCCAGATGCGGAAACTGCTGCGCCAGCTGGTCGGCCAGCTGCTGACAGGATGCCGGGGTCGCCTGCGCCAGATCGAACACCAGGCAGTGCGCCGGGCGCAGGCCCAGCTGAGCGATCGCCTGCTGCGTTTGCTCCAGCCGATCCAGGTTACGTCCCAGCAGGATCACTTCCGCGCCGTAGCGCGCATAGGTGATGGCGGCTTCGCGGCCAATGCCGTCGGAGGCGCCGGTGACGAGAATGATGCGGTTTTGCAGCAGGTCGCTTTTCGGTTGATAGTGCACGACATGTTTCCTTGAGCGCGTAAACGGGTTTTTGGCTTTATGCCTCAATTCGCCGGAGGGTGCAATCATCCGCTGGCGCTTTCTGTGCCGGGCGCTGGCATTTCAGGCGACGCGCGACGCTAAACCCGGTAAACTCTCCGATCGGTGCTAATTCTCTGTTTAATAAGGCGGCAGAATGGATTTACTCTCCAGCTATGGATTATTTCTCGCTAAAGCGGTGACGGTGGTGATCGCCGTCGCCGCCGTTGTGGCGATTATCGTTAACGCGGCGCTGCGCAAGCGCGGCCAGGCGGCCGGGCAGCTACGGCTGACGCACCTGGGCGACGACTATCAGCAAATGAAGGACGATCTGCAGCTGGCTAAAATGAAGCCGCAGGTGCAGAAAGTGTGGCTGAAGCAGCATAAAAAAGCGGAAAAGCAGAAGGCGAAGGCGGAGAAGCGCGCCGCGAAGCAGGGGGTCGTCGAGAGCCAGAAGCCGACGCTCTATGTGATCGATTTCAAGGGCAGCATGGATGCCGGCGAAGTCACGGCGCTGCGCGAAGAAGTTTCCGCCGTGCTGGCGGTGGCGGAGAAGGGCGACGAAGTGCTGCTGCGGCTGGAGAGCCCGGGCGGCGTGGTGCATGGCTACGGCCTGGCGGCGTCGCAGCTGCAGCGCCTGCGCGATCGCGGTCTGCGCCTGACGGCGGCGGTGGATAAAGTGGCCGCCAGCGGCGGCTACATGATGGCCTGCGTGGCGGATCGCATCGTGGCGGCCCCTTTCGCCATCCTCGGCTCCATCGGCGTGGTGGCGCAGATCCCGAACTTCAACCGCCTGCTCAAGCGCAACGATATCGATGTCGAACTGCATACCGCGGGGCAGTACAAACGCACCCTGACGCTGTTTGGCGAGAATACCGACGAGGGCCGCGAGAAGTTTCAGGAAGATCTCAACGAAACGCACCTGCTGTTTAAAGAGTTCGTGCATCAGATGCGGCCGTCGCTGGATATCGACAAAGTCGCGACGGGCGAACACTGGTATGGCCGCCAGGCGCTGGCGTTAAATCTTATCGACGATATCAGCACCAGCGACGAGCTGATCATCAGTCAGATGGATGTGTTTAACGTGCTGGGCGTGCACTATGCGCGTCGTCGCAAGATGATCGACCGCGTCACCCACAGCGCCGGCTCGGTCGCGGAACGCCTGCTGATGAAGTGGTGGCAGCGCGGCGAGAAGCCGCTGCTTTAACCGCCAGCCAGGCAAATATCTGATCAGCCTGCAGGCGGCTATCTGGCCCTGAAGAGCAAAGCGTCGCGCGCAAGGGAGTGCGCGGGCCAAGCACGCAGAAATGCGTTTTTGCTATCAGGGCCGGGTTTTTACGCCAGGTGATAGCGCGACGAGAGCGTCAGCGCCAGATATTTAAAGACGTTAAACACCGCCGTAGTTTTCGCTGTCGGCAGCCCTTCGTCATCAAGAAAAAAGGGGCCGCGGAACACCAGCACGTCGCCTTGCTGGATCACCTCGTCGGCTTCCAGACCGGCAAAATAATCGTCGTGTTCCCGAATAAGCGTATTGGCTTTTTCCAGTAGCGCCTGGCGTGAAATGGGTTGCGTAATTTTCTGCATTGAATATCCCCTTTTTGACATCCATAAAATCCTTTCTATATTACGTGCCAAAACCGCTGCGCGGCAAATCAGCAAAACGCGTGAAAATCTGGCGCAAAATTCAACTGAGTGCTAATTAAGTTGCGTAACGAATTTTATCAGGTAGAGTGTGGGCGATTCAGATTTCAGGGAGATCACACCGGGAAGTGTGATTGTGTCAGATGAAAAAGTCGCTCTTATTCATACCCTTGCATAAACATATGCCAGCTGGCCCGAGATTGACCCCGCAGCCTTGAAAAGCAAAAAAGGCGCAACAATATTGAACCCACTGGGTTTCTGGGCATCAAATCCTCTCCCGTTTATCAGGACGTTTTCATTAGGTAAAGGTACATATGGGTAAAGCACTCGTCATCGTTGAGTCCCCGGCAAAGGCCAAAACAATCAATAAATACCTCGGTAGTGACTACGTGGTGAAATCCAGCGTCGGTCATATCCGTGATTTGCCGACCAGTGGTTCAACCGCGAAAAAGAGTGCTGACGGGGCCGGCGACAAAAAAGCGAAAAAAGTTAAAAAAGATGAAAAGGCCGCGCTGGTCAGCCGTATGGGCGTCGACCCCTATCACGGCTGGAAAGCGGATTATCAGATCCTGCCCGGCAAGGAAAAAGTCGTCTCCGAACTGAAAGCGCTGGCGCAAAACGCCGACCACATTTATCTCGCAACCGACCTTGACCGCGAAGGGGAAGCCATCGCCTGGCACCTGCGGGAAGTCATCGGCGGCGACGACAAGCGCTTTAGCCGCGTAGTGTTTAACGAAATCACCAAAAATGCGATTCGTCAGGCGTTTGAAACGCCGGGCGAACTGAATATTGACCGCGTCAACGCCCAGCAGGCGCGTCGCTTTATGGACCGCGTCGTCGGCTATATGGTCTCGCCGCTGCTGTGGAAAAAAATCGCGCGCGGCCTTTCTGCCGGTCGCGTTCAGTCCGTGGCGGTGCGTCTGGTGGTTGAGCGCGAGCGGGAAATCAAAGCGTTCGTGCCGGAAGAGTACTGGGAGCTGAATGTCGATCTGCATACCGCAAAAGGCGACCTGCTGGCGATGTCGGTCACCCACCAGAACGACAGCCCGTTCCGTCCGGTTAATGGCGAGCAGACCCAGGCCGCCGTCGCGCTGCTGGAAAACGCCCGCTATGAAGTCGTGGATCGCGAAGATAAACCGACCAGCAGCAAGCCTGGCGCACCTTTTATTACCTCGACGCTGCAGCAGGCGGCGAGTACGCGACTCGGCTTCGGCGTCAAAAAAACCATGATGATGGCGCAGCGCCTCTATGAAGCGGGCCACATTACCTACATGCGTACTGACTCCACCAACCTGAGTCAGGATGCGCTGGCGATGGCGCGCGGCTACATCGACAAAAACTTCGGCAAAAAGTATCTGCCGGAGACGGCGAACACCTACGCCAGCAAAGAGAATTCCCAGGAAGCGCACGAAGCGATCCGTCCTTCCGACGTCAACGTCGTGGCGGAAAAGCTCAAGGATATGGAAGCGGACGCGCAGAAGCTCTACCAGCTGATCTGGCGTCAGTTCGTCGCCTGTCAGATGATGCCGGCGCAGTACGACTCCACCACGCTCACCGTCGCTGCCGCCGGCTTCAAGCTGAAGGCGAAAGGTCGCACGCTGCGCTTCGACGGCTGGACGCGCGTGATGCCTGCGCTGCGTAAAAACGACGAAGACCGCACGCTGCCGCACGTCGCCAAAGGCGAAACGCTCGATCTGCAGCAGCTGACGCCAAGCCAGCACTTCACCAAACCGCCGGCGCGCTTCAGCGAAGCCTCGCTGGTGCGCGAGCTGGAGAAGCGCGGCATCGGCCGTCCGTCTACCTACGCTGCCATTATCTCGACCATTCAGGATCGCGGCTACGTACGCGTCGAGAACCGCCGTTTCTACGCCGAGAAGATGGGCGAGATCGTCACCGATCGGCTGGAAGAGAACTTCCGCGATCTGATGAACTACGACTTTACCGCCACCATGGAAGACAGCCTTGACCGCGTCGCCAATAACGAGGCGGAGTGGAAAGGCGTGCTGGATAACTTCTTCAGCGACTTTACTCAGCAGCTGGATAAAGCGGAGAAAGATCCGGAAGAGGGCGGCATGCAGCCGAACCCGATGGTGCTCACCTCTATCGACTGTCCGACCTGCGGACGCAAGATGGGTATCCGCACCGCCAGCACCGGCGTCTTCCTCGGCTGTTCGGGCTATGCGCTGCCGCCGAAAGAGCGCTGCAAGCAGACCATCAACCTGATCCCGGAAAACGAAGTGCTGAACGTGCTGGAAGGCGACGACGCTGAAACCAACGCGTTGCGCGCGCGTCGCCGCTGCCAGAAGTGCGGTACGGCGATGGACAGCTACCTGATTGATCCGCAGCGTAAGCTGCACGTCTGCGGTAATAACCCGGAGTGCGACGGTTACGAGATCGAGCAGGGCGAATTCCGCATTAAAGGCTACGATGGTCCGGTAGTGGAGTGCGAGAAGTGCGGGTCGGAAATGCACCTGAAAATGGGGCGCTTCGGCAAGTATATGGCCTGTACCAACGACGACTGTAAAAACACGCGTAAAATTCTGCGTAACGGCGAGGTTGCGCCGCCGAAAGAAGATCCGGTGCCGCTGCCTGAACTGCCGTGCGAGAAATCGGACGCCTATTTCGTGCTGCGCGACGGAGCGGCTGGCGTGTTCCTCGCGGCCAACACCTTCCCGAAATCGCGTGAAACCCGCGCGCCGTTAGTGGAAGAGCTGCAGCGCTTTAAAGATCGTCTGCCGGAAAAACTGCGCTATCTGGCTGAGGCACCTGCGACCGATGCCGACGGCAACAAGACGATGGTGCGCTTTAGCCGTAAAACCAAACAGCAGTATGTCGCCTCTGAGAAAGAGGGCAAAGCGACAGGCTGGTCGGCGTTTTATATCGACGGCAAGTGGCAGGAAGCGAAAAAGTAATCTCCTCTCATTATCTAAGGCCAGCGCTGCTGGCCTTTTTCTTAGCCTTATATCAAAACGTTCTACATTCCTCCCCGCGATGATATAGTGGTTATAGCATTTCCGACATGTTCCTGTGCTTTGCCTCTTTTCTCACCGATCCGGCGAAAATACGTCAATCGGGGATGCTGCTCTGTAGCTTACTGGGATGGAACAGATATGAAATTGCAGCAGTTGCGCTATATCGTCGAAGTGGTTAATCACAACCTGAACGTCTCTTCGACAGCAGAAGGGCTTTACACTTCTCAGCCGGGCATCAGTAAGCAGGTGCGCATGCTGGAGGATGAGCTGGGCGTGCAGATCTTTGCACGCAGCGGCAAGCATTTAACTCAGGTTACGCCGGCTGGCGAGGAGATCATTCGCATCGCCCGCGAGGTGTTGTCCAAAGTCGATGCGATAAAATCGGTGGCGGGAGAGCATACCTGGCCGGATAAGGGATCGCTCTATGTGGCGACAACCCATACCCAGGCGCGCTATGCCTTGCCGGGCGTCATTAAGGGCTTTATCGAGCGCTATCCGCGCGTCTCCCTGCATATGCATCAGGGGTCGCCGACGCAGATCGCCGAGGCGGTCTCTAAAGGCAACGCCGATTTCGCTATCGCCACCGAAGCGCTGCATCTCTACGACGATTTGATTATGCTGCCGTGCTACCACTGGAATCGCGCTATCGTAGTAACGCCCGATCATCCGCTGGCGGGCAAGGGCCAGGTCTCTATCGAAGAGCTGGCGGAATACCCGCTGGTGACCTACACCTTTGGCTTTACCGGACGTTCGGAACTGGATACTGCGTTCAACCGCGCTGGCCTGACGCCGCGCATTGTGTTCACCGCAACCGACGCAGACGTTATTAAAACTTATGTGCGCTTAGGCCTTGGCGTCGGCGTTATCGCCAGCATGGCGGTCGATCCCATTGCCGATCCTGACCTGGTGCGCATCGAGGCGGCGGAAATTTTCACCAACAGCACTACCAAAATCGGCTTCCGGCGCAGCACCTTTTTGCGTAGCTATATGTATGATTTTATTCAACGCTTTGCACCGCATCTGACGCGTGACGTGGTCGATGCGGCGGTCGCGCTGCGCTCTAACGAAGATATCGAAGCGATGTTCAAAGACATCAAGCTGCCGTTTAAGTAACGCCGCGTTTCGTTTAGCATTGCTAAAGGCTGCCCAGGGCAGCCTTTTTTATCCGTAGCCGTTAGCGCCACCTTAATGTCGAAAAAAGTTATTATTTTTTTGTAAATGAAACATCGATCACATGTTTTTCTGTTTACGTTACTTAAATGAGAAACAGTACACAATTTTAACTTTGCCGCTTTGCGCCACGCCAGGATTATTCCCATACTCCAGTTAAGACCTGATGTGAAAGCGCTTTTTATCAGGACTTATTAAGTTAACTCAAATTTGAAATGGCCCTAATCGCAATTTAACTCAAATTTGCAATCTAATAATTCAATTAAGGAAATGTATCGCGGTTCATTATTCCTTAAGTTTTCAGGCCACGTTGATTAATAGCGTTAATCGTTGTGCTCAATAAAAATAACTGGATTTTCGGCCTTAATGAGTTTAGGATTCGTCCTAAATCTTAATCGATGTTATCAATCGTTTTATTGAGAGTGATTATCAAAAACTATGGCTACGAGACTGACTGTACAACCGGACTTCCGGGCAAAAAGCACCAAGGTTGAGCGCTCTGGTAACACCCGTCGCAAGGCCTGGTTAACCGTAATCGCTGCTTCTGCGCTGTTTTGGGTAGTTGTAGCATTGATGATCTGGCGTATATGGGGCTAAACCATGTGGGCAAACACACTCAGCCGTAAACAGTCGTTATCCGCGCCTCAGCTCCAGGCGCCAGCCTGTAAAGGCAAAGAGAGCAGCGTGACGGAACGCAAAGTGACTATCCCGGACAGCTGGGAACTGAGTGAGAATCAGCGTCACTTCATCGAGTCTTTCATGGACACGAAAGCTAAATAAGCTGTCAGCGTAACTGGCTTCGCCAGCGTAATACTTCTTTCCGGTTATCCGGCGGGCAAATTAAAAGCCCACTCTTTTACACTCAGCATAAAAAAAGGTGTCATCTGTCTGATGACTGCAGGATTTTTTTACGCCCGAATTCGGGAGGAGTGACGTATGAATATGACTATCAATAGCATTAAGATCTCCTGGCTGAGCGCATATGCATTCTCGTTTGCATTCTGGGCAGCGGCCGTATGGATTGCTGTATAACCTGAAAGCGGTATTTCTCCTTATTCTTTTCGCCAGCGCCTCGCATACTCTGCGGGGCGTTTTCGTTTGTCTGCACAATGGTGTAGCATTTCGTGTTGTAATCAAAACGTTAAAGAAAATGTAGTCTATCTTTAACATAAACCTTGTTCTCTCTGAGGTTACCGCGATCACGATAAGAAAAGGAGGAGCTATGTCGGACACCCTACGCGAGCAGAGTCAGGACACGCTGCAGGTCGACAAGCAGCAGTATCATATTTTCAGTCTACCCCGCGCCGCCCAACACCTCGGCAACATCGACCGCCTTCCCAAATCGTTAAAAGTGCTGCTGGAGAATCTCCTGCGCTGGCAGGATGGCGATTCCGTGACGGAAGAGGATATTCAGGCGCTGGTTGGCTGGCAGCAAAATGCGCATGCCGATCGAGAAATTGCCTACCGGCCTGCGCGCGTACTGATGCAGGACTTTACCGGCGTGCCGGCGGTAGTGGATCTGGCCGCGATGCGAGAAGCGGTAAAACGCCTCGGCGGCGACGTGGCGAAGGTCAATCCGCTCTCGCCGGTCGATCTGGTTATCGACCACTCCGTTACCGTGGATCGCTTCGGCGACGACAGCGCGTTTGAAGAGAACGTCGAGCTGGAGATGGCGCGTAACCATGAGCGCTATGTCTTTTTGCGCTGGGGCCAGAAGGCCTTTAACAAATTCCGCGTCGTGCCGCCGGGCACCGGCATCTGTCACCAGGTGAACCTGGAGTATCTCGGCAAATCGGTCTGGCATGAGCAGATCGACGGCAAACAGTTCGCCTGGCCAGATACGCTGGTCGGCACTGACTCGCATACCACCATGATCAATGCGCTCGGCGTGCTGGGCTGGGGCGTCGGCGGCATCGAAGCTGAGGCGGCGATGCTCGGACAGCCGGTATCTATGCTCATTCCCGACGTGGTCGGCTTTAAGCTGACCGGCAAGCTGCGTCCCGGAATTACCGCCACCGATTTAGTGCTGACCGTGACCCAGATGCTGCGCAAACATGGCGTGGTCGGCAAGTTTGTAGAGTTCTACGGCGACGGTCTGGCGGATCTGCCGCTGGCCGATCGCGCGACTATCGCCAATATGGCGCCGGAATATGGCGCAACCTGCGGATTCTTCCCGATCGACGACGTCACGCTGGGCTATCTGACGCTCACCGGGCGCGATGCCGAGCAGGTCGCGCTGGTGGAAGCCTACGCCAAAACCCAGGGGCTTTGGCGCAATCCGGGCGACGAGCCGATCTTCACCAGTTCGCTGGCGTTGGATATGGATAGCGTAGAATCGAGTATCGCCGGCCCCAAACGTCCGCAGGATCGCGTTTCCCTTGGCGATGTGCCTGCCGCGTTCAACGCCAGCAACGAGCTGGAGGTGAATCATAGCCAGCCGGCGCATAAATCCGTCACCTATACCGATAGCCGCACCGGTCTCAGCCATGAGATCGAAGACGGCGCCGTGGTGATCAGCGCCATTACCTCCTGCACCAACACCTCTAACCCGAGCGTGCTGATGGCGGCGGGGCTGCTGGCGAAAAAAGCGGTTGAGCGCGGCCTGAAGCGTCAGCCCTGGGTGAAAGCCTCGCTGGCGCCGGGTTCGAAAGTGGTGTCCGACTATCTGGCAGTCGCGCAGCTGACGCCTTATCTCGATAAGCTGGGCTTTAACCTGGTTGGCTACGGCTGCACCACCTGTATCGGCAACTCCGGGCCGCTGCCCGACGAGATTGAAGCCGCAATCAAAGAGGGCGATCTCACCGTCGGCGCCGTGCTCTCCGGCAACCGCAACTTTGAAGGCCGCATCCATCCGCTGGTGAAAACCAACTGGCTGGCGTCGCCGCCGCTGGTGGTCGCCTACGCGCTGGCGGGCAATATGAAGATCAATCTGCAGTCCGAACCGCTGGGGCAGGATGCGCAGGGCAGGGACGTTTTCCTGAAGGATATCTGGCCGTCGCCGGAAGAGATCGCCACGGCGGTGCAGCAGGTGACCAGCGACATGTTCCATAAAGAGTACGCCGAGGTGTTCTACGGCACCAAAGAGTGGCAGGAGATTAAAGTGAGCGAAGCGGCCACCTATGCGTGGGACGAGGGCTCTACCTATATTCGCCTGTCGCCGTTCTTTGACGATATGGAGCGCGAGCCGAAACCGGTTGAAGATATTAAAGGGGCGCGCGTGCTGGCGATGCTCGGCGATTCCGTAACCACCGACCATATTTCGCCCGCCGGCAGCATCAAAGCGGACAGTCCGGCGGGACGCTATCTCCAGTCTCACGGCGTCGACCGGGCCGACTTCAACTCCTACGGCTCACGACGCGGCAACCATGAAGTGATGATGCGCGGCACCTTCGCCAATATCCGTATTCGCAACGAAATGGTGCCCGGGGTTGAAGGCGGCTATACGCGCCATATCCCCAGCGGCGAGCAGCTGGCGATTTATGACGCGGCGATGAAGTATCAGCAGGAGGGCACGCCGCTGGCGGTGATTGCCGGTAAAGAGTACGGCTCCGGTTCGAGCCGCGACTGGGCGGCGAAAGGCCCGCGTTTACAGGGCGTGCGCGTGGTGATCGCCGAGTCGTTCGAGCGTATCCACCGTTCCAACCTGATCGGCATGGGCATTCTGCCGCTGGAGTTCGCGACGGGCGTGACGCGTAAAACGCTGCAGCTGACCGGCGAAGAGGTGTTTGATATCGACAATCTGTCGCAGCTGCAGCCGGGCTGCACGGTGCAGGTAACGATGACGCGCCCGGACGGCACGCAGGAGACGCTGGATACGCGTTGCCGCATCGATACCGGCAACGAACTGACCTACTACCGCAACGACGGCATTCTGCACTACGTTATTCGCAATATGCTTAACTAAGCGCAATGCCGGGGAAACCCGGCATTTCCCAATACGGCAATAACGCGGTCGGCGCAGGTCGCTTTGCTCTTCGTACCCTGCCGCCCGCGTCTCAGCTATTAAAACTGAAAGCAGTTATTCCGATTTCGGCAGCAAATGGCCCATCTTCGCGGCTTTGGTATCCAGGTAGTGCGCGTTCTTCGGGTTGCGACCGACGATCAGCGGCACGCGCTCAACGATATTGATGCCCGCTTCGCTGAGGATCTCCACCTTACGCGGATTATTGGTCAGCAAACGTACTTCGTTCACCCCCAGCAGCTTAAACATATCGGCGCACAGCGTGAAGTCACGCTCGTCCGCCGCAAAGCCGAGCTGATGGTTGGCTTCAACGGTGTCATAGCCTTTATCCTGCAGCGCATAGGCGCGGATCTTGTTCAGCAAGCCGATATTGCGGCCTTCCTGACGATGATAGAGCAGCGCGCCGCGACCCTCTTCGGCGATAGCGTTCAGCGCCGCTTCCAGTTGAAAACCACAATCGCAGCGTAAACTGAACAGCGCGTCGCCGGTCAGGCATTCCGAATGAACGCGCGCCAGCACGGGCGTGTTATCGCTGATGTCGCCGAAAATGAGCGCGACGTGATCGTGACCGGTCGCCAGTTCTTCAAAACCTACCATGAGGAAATCGCCCCAGGGCGTGGGCAGTTTGGCTTCTGCCACCCGTTTAAGCTGCATGTGACTCTCCAGAACCTTCAGAGGATGCGCTATTCTAAAACAGCGCACAGGCCAGTATGGCCTGAAAAAATTGGCAATATTGTGCCACAACGTGAAGTTGGGCTGGTAATTTGTCAGAGCGATTGTAGTGATAAAGCACGATTATCCAATGCGCAACAAGTTATGTTATTATTTTTAAAGATAAAGTTATTTGCAAGCGGCAAAATGAGGCCGTACCAGAGGAGAAAGGATGCTGCAGATTTTGCGTCGCACTACGGCAGGCATGTTGCTGCTGATGATCATTCCGCTCGTGGTCTGGGCGACCGGCTGGCGCTGGCAGCCTGGCGAAAGCGACGCGGTGCTGCGCGTCCTGTACTGGATGACCGAAACCGTGACCCGCCCCTGGGGCACCCTGACCAGCCTGTTGCTCAGTCTCTGGGTGCTCTGGTGCCTGCGCTTTCGCCTCAAGCCCGCGCTGCTGCTGCTGGTGATCATGAACGCCACCATTCTCACCGGGCAATACACCAAATCCTATATCAAGGATCAGGTTCAGGAGCCGCGCCCGTATGTCGTCTGGCTCGAGCATAACCACGGCCTCGACGATCGCGAGTTTTACAGCATGACGCGTAAAGAGCGCGGTCAGCGGGTCGATCAGCTGCTCGCCAGCGACCGGATGCTGCCAGGCTGGCTGAAGCGCCACTGGGCGTTTGAAACCGGCTTCGCTTTTCCTTCCGGCCATACGCTGTTCGCCGCCAGCTGGGCGCTGCTGGTGTTGAGCCTGCTCTGGCCGCGCCGCCGCTATGTCACCATTGCGGTGGTCGGCGTCTGGGCGGGCGCGGTAATGGCCAGCCGTTTGCTGCTGGGCATGCACTGGCCGGGCGATCTGGCGGTAGCGGTGGCGCTCTCCTGGCTGCTGGTCTCCTTCGCCACCTGGCTGGCGCAGCGCTTTTGCGGCCCGCTTACCTTGCCGCCGGAAGAGCGAAAGGAAGTGGCGCAGCGGGAAAACGGATTGTAATTCCGGACTTTATCCCCATATTATTGATTGCGCTTGCGTAGACGCGATGCGCCTGGCGCTGCAGGGAGCAGCATTGTTGCCGCTTTTTTGGCATACTTCTACCGGATAACCTCACAACAGGATGCACTGTGAAATATTTGCTGATTTTCTTAGTGGTATTGGTCATTTTTATCATTTCCGTCACCTTAGGCGCGCATAACGACCAGGTCATCACCTTCAATTATCTGCTGGCGCAGGGCGAATTCCGTATCTCTACGCTGCTGGCTGCGCTGTTCGGCGCGGGGTTTGTGCTGGGCTGGGCCATTTGCGGTCTCTTCTGGCTGCGCGTTCGCGTTTCGCTGGGGCATGCGCAGCGCAAAATCAAACGTATGCAGACGCAGCTGGATAAAAGTGCGCCGCCCGCCGCCTCATCGACCGCCGTCGCGGGTCGGGAATAGTCCTCCATGCATGAATTGCTGTTTCTGTTATTGCCCGTCGCTGCGGCTTACGGCTGGTATATGGGGCGACGCAGCGCGCAACAGGACAAGCAACAGGAAGCGAGTCGCCTGTCGCGGGATTACGTCGCAGGCGTTAACTTTCTGCTCTCCAACCAGCAGGATAAAGCGGTCGATCTCTTTCTCGATATGCTGAAAGAGGACAGCGGCACGGTAGAGGCGCACCTGACGCTGGGTAATCTGTTCCGTTCGCGGGGCGAGGTGGATCGCGCGATACGCATTCACCAGTCGCTGATGGAGAGCGCTTCGCTCAACTACGATCAGCGCCTGCTGGCGATCCAGCAGCTGGGTCGCGACTATATGGCCGCCGGGCTTTACGATCGCGCCGAAGATATGTTCAAGCAGCTGACCGATGAAACCGACTTCCGCATCAGCGCGCTGCAGCAGCTGCTGCTGATCCATCAGGCGACCAGCGACTGGCATCAGGCGATAGAGGTCGCCGAGCGGCTAGTGAAGCTGGGCAAAGATAAGCAGAAAGGGGAGATCGCCCACTTCTACTGCGAGCTGGCATTACAGGCGATGAGCAGCGACGATCTCGATCGCGCCATGAGCCTGCTGAAAAAGGGCGAAGCGGCCGATCGCCAGAGCGCGCGCGTGTCGATCATGATGGGGCGTATCCTGATTGAAAAGGGCGAGTACGTTAAAGCGATCGACCATCTGCAGCGCGTGCTGGATCAGGATAAAGAGCTGGTGAGCGAAACGCTGCCGATGCTGGAAACCTGCTATCAGCGGCTGAATCAGCCGGACGCCTGGGCAGCCTTTCTGCAGCGCTGCGTAGATGAGAACACCGGCGCGGCGGCCGAACTCTATATGTCCGATATTCTCGAGCGCCATGAAGGGCCGGAAGCGGCGCAGCTCTATATCAATCGCCAGCTGCAGCGTCATCCCACCATGCGCGTTTTCCATCGCCTGATGGACTTCCACCTGCACGAAGCGGAAGACGGACGCGCCAAAGAGAGTCTGATGGTGCTGCGCGATATGGTCGGCGAGCAGATCCGCACCAAGCCGCGCTATCGCTGTCAGAAGTGCGGCTTTACCGCTCACGCGCTCTACTGGCACTGTCCTTCCTGCCGCACCTGGTCTTCGGTCAAACCGATTCGCGGACTCGACGGTCAATAGCCGATCGTCGCGCCATTTTATGCCTTAATTTTCCTTAGTTACAACATACTATAAAGGCGTCAAAAACGTCTGCGCGGCAATGTGCAACTTATCGCCATGCAGGCGGCGAGGGCGCCGCAAACGTTGTCCCTGGCGAGAGGCGCGGGTAGAATGCTTGCCGTTTGTCCCCTTTGCCTGTCGCCGTCAACTACGAGGAAATGCCATGCCTTTATCGTCAACCGTGACCGCGTCGCCCATTGTGGTGGCGCTCGATTATCACGATCTCAACAGCGCATTGCGTTTCGTCGACCAGATTGATCCGCAGAGCTGCCGCTTAAAAGTCGGCAAGGAAATGTTCACGCTGTTTGGCCCGGCGCTGGTGAAGGATTTGCAGCAGCGCGGTTTCGAAATCTTTCTCGACCTTAAATTCCACGACATTCCCAATACCACCGCCCATGCGGTCGCTGCGGCGGCCGACCTTGGCGTCTGGATGGTGAACGTGCACGCCAGCGGCGGCGCGCGCATGATGAACGCCGCGCGCGAAGCGCTGCTGCCGTTCGGCAAGGAGGCGCCGCTGCTGATCGCCGTCACGGTGTTAACCAGCATGGACGCCGAGGATCTGCGCGGCCTCGGCATTACTCTGTCTCCCGCCGAACAGGCGGAACGCCTGGCGAAGCTGACTCGCGAGTGCGGCCTCGACGGCGTGGTCTGTTCGGCCCATGAGGCCGCGCGTTTCAAAACCGCTATCGGCGCCGATTTCGCGCTGGTGACGCCGGGCATCCGTCCGGCAGGCAGCGACGCTGGCGATCAGCGCCGCATCATGACGCCGCAGCAGGCGCAGCAGGCGGGGGTAGACTATATGGTGATCGGGCGTCCGATTACCCAGTCGGCCGATCCCGCCGCCACGCTGTCAGCTATTTTAACCTCGCTTAAGGAGTCCGCATGAGCCGCGACAATCCGCTGGTCTATTCCACCGACGCGGGCCGCATCGAGCAGCCGCAAGAGAAGGTCGAACGCCCGAAAGGCGACGGCATCGTGCGCATTCAGCGTCAGACCAGCGGCCGCAAAGGCAAAGGCGTCTGCCTGATTACCGGACTCGATCTCGACGACGACGCCCTGAACAAGCTGGGCGCGGAGCTGAAGAAAAAATGCGGCTGCGGCGGGTCGGTGAAAGAGGGCGTTATCGAAATTCAGGGCGACAAACGCGATCTGCTTAAACAGCTGCTGGAAGCGAAAGGGCTGAAGGTTAAGCTGGCGGGCGGTTAAATAAAAATCGGGCTACGTCTGTAGCCCGATGGTTATGTTGATACGCTGTGTAGCCTTTTATTATTAAAACGGCTTCTCGGTCATTAATGGACCTGATGACCGATAACGCCGCCCACCGCCGCGCCGCCCAGCGTGCCGAGCGCGCTGCCGTGCGTTAACACCGAACCACCAATCGCGCCAGCGCCGGCGCCGATAGCGGTGTTACGATCGCGTTTTGACCAGTTGGAACAGCCGCTCAGCGCGACAACTAAAGTGGTAGCCAAAACAGCTGCGGTAATACGTTTCATGGTTGTTGTCATAAACTTCTCCTTGATTGTGCTCACAGAGGCAACACACTCAGTATAGGTGTTTTTTTCCTCTGTTCTTATATCTACCCGTATTACGCCATCGCTTCTTCCCTGAAGATGCCGATATGCCTTTCACTATGGACAATGTTGTCTCGGGCAGATAAATGCAGTCGGCAAACAGATCCGCCCATTGCATGAGTGAATTCTAAGCCTTATGCAAATTTTCCGAAGATGGAAGATTCCTAATTCGCGCCACATTTTTTATTTATCAGCCGTTTTCCGCCTCTTTTCCAGCCAGTCTCTCCATAAGCTTTTTAGCCAGCGCCTGCACAATTCAGAGATCAATCTGAGCAGGAGAAAACAATGCTGGAACAACTCAAACAGCAGGTTCTGGAAGCGAACCTGGATTTGCCGCGCTACAACCTGGTGACCTTTACCTGGGGCAACGTTAGCGCGGTGGATCGCGAGCAGGGTTTACTGGTGATCAAGCCTTCGGGCGTCAGCTACGCCAGCATGCAGCGCGACGATATGGTGGTGGTCGATCTCGCCAGCGGCGAGGTTGTCGAGGGAAACAAGCGTCCTTCGTCCGATACCGCCACCCACCGCGCGCTCTATCTGGCCTGGCCAGAGATTGGCGGCATCGTGCATACCCATTCGCGCCACGCCACCATCTGGGCGCAGGCCGGCCGGGCGATCCCGGCCTGGGGCACCACCCACGCGGACGACTTTTATGGCGAAATCCCCTGTACCCGCGCCATGTATGACGATGAAATTCAGCGCGACTACGAGTGGAACACCGGCGGCGTGATTATCGAGACCTTCGCCCAGCGCGATCTCTCGCCCAGCGCTATTCCGGCGGTGCTGGTGAACTCGCACGGGCCGTTCGCCTGGGGACGCGACGCCCATGCGGCGGTGCACAGCGCCGTGGTGCTAGAAGAGGTGGCCTATATGGGGCTGTTCAGTCAGCAGCTGCGCGCCGACCTGCCGCCGATTAATCAGACGCTGCTCGACCTGCACTACCTGCGCAAGCACGGCAAAAACGCCTGGTACGGCCAAAAAGAGTAATCCGCCGCGCCAGCGATGTGAAAGATGACGTAAGCATCAACACGCAGGCGGTATCAACCGAAGGTTAAGGCGCTCCGCATTACCACGTTGCCTTCGGTTGATGCCGCCTGCGTGCATTATTAAACAACCGCTAATCCCGTTAGCGATTTCGCTAGTATGGCGACGGCGATCAAAATAACGAAACATACCGGTCACTAAAAATAAAACAGCGTTTCATTTTTACGATGAGATCACTGTTTTCCCTCGCTGCGACCCGTACTTTGCTGTCACGCCCTCGGGCATAAAAAACGCACCTCCCTCTGGACAGCAAAGGTGATCCCTTATGCATATCAAACGTGCTATCGATAAAATACCTGGCGGCATGATGCTCATCCCGCTCTTTCTCGGCGCGCTTTGCCACACGCTGACGCCTGGCGCCGGCAAATACCTGGGTTCCTTCAGCAATGGCCTGATGACCGGTACGGTGCCGATCCTGGCTATCTGGTTCTTCTGTATGGGCGCTTCTATCAAGCTGAGCGCCACCGGCGCAGTCCTGCGCAAGTCCGGCACGCTGGTGATCACTAAAATCGCGGTGGCCTGGATAGTGGCGGCGATCGCGTCCCGCGTCGTACCCGAGAACGGCGTCGAGGTCGGCATGTTCGCCGGGCTCTCGACGCTGGCGCTGGTGGCGGCGATGGATATGACCAACGGCGGCCTCTACGCCTCGATCATGCAGCAGTACGGCAGCAAAGAGGAGGCGGGCGCCTTTGTGCTGATGTCGCTGGAGTCGGGCCCGCTGATGACCATGGTCATCCTCGGCACGGCCGGCATCGCCTCTTTTGAACCGCACGTCTTCGTCGGCGCGGTCTTGCCGTTTCTGATCGGCTTTGCCCTCGGCAATCTGGATCCGGAACTGCGGGAGTTTTTCGGCAAAGCGGTGCACACGCTTATTCCTTTCTTCGCCTTTGCGCTGGGCAACACCATTGATCTCACGGTGATCGCGCAAACCGGCCTGCTGGGCATTCTGCTGGGCGTGGCGGTCATCATTGTTACCGGCATTCCGCTGATTATCGCCGACCGGCTGATCGGCGGCGGCGACGGCACCGCAGGCATCGCCGCGTCGAGCACGGCGGGCGCAGCGGTAGCGACGCCGGTGCTGATAGCGGAAATGCTGCCGCAGTTTAAACCGGTTGCGCCAGCCGCCACCGCGCTGGTAGCGACGTCGGTGATTGTCACCTCTGTGCTGGTGCCAGTGATAACTGCTGTCTATTCAAAACGCGTTAAGCGTTCTCGCGTTGCGGTTGGCCAGCGCGCGGCAATTAAGTAACCCCGCTTAAGCATCCCCGACCTCTAAGTCGGGGATATCTCTGGATTTTACTTTATAAATCAAACTCTCATTTGGTCTGGCCTCTCTCTGCATTACGCTGATGTTGCGTTTAACGCATCAAATAAACAGAGGATGAGACGATGACAGTAATTAACCAACCAACCTGCCGACTGTTCACCGAAGTGGGACAGACCACTCAGCTTGCCGCGTACTACGAAGAGGGCCGCCGCACCATGTGGATGATGCTGAGGGCGCAGCCGCGCCCCAGCTTCAACCATGAATTGATCGAGGAGATCATGAACCTGAGCTATGCGGCCCAGCGTTCCGGTCTGCCGATCGATTTCTGGGTCACCGGTTCGCTGGTGCCGCAGATGTTCAACGCGGGCGGCGATCTGCGCTTCTTCGTCGAGTGCATTCGCAACAACCGCCGCGAGGCGCTGCGCGCCTATGCGCGGGCCTGCGTCGACTGCATTCACTCGGCGGCGCGCGGCTTCGACACCGGCGCGGTCACCATTGCGATGATTGAGGGCAGCGCGTTAGGCGGCGGCTTCGAGGCCGCGCTGGCGCACCACTTTATCCTGGCGCAAAACAACGCGCGGCTCGGCTTCCCGGAGATCGCCTTCAACCTGTTCCCCGGGATGGGCGGCTACTCTTTAGTGGCGCGTCGGGCCGGGATGAAGCTGGCGGAAGAGCTGATATGCGAAGGGGAGTCGCACAGCGCCGAATGGTATGAGACGCGCGGTCTGGTGGACAAGGTGTTCCAGCCCGGCGAAAGCTACCGCTGCACGCGTACCTTTATCGATACGCTGCGGCCGAAGCTGAACGGCGTGCGCGCCATGCTGAAGGCGCGCCAGCGCGTTCTGCAACTGTCGCGCGCCGAGCTGATGGATATCACTGAGGACTGGGTCGATTATGCCTTTACGCTGGAGCCGAAAGACATTGCCTATATGGAACGTCTGGTGCAGCTACAAAACCGCCATAGCGCATCCTTGCGTAAAGCGGGCTAATAACGCGGAGTTTTAAACGCGGGCAGGATGCTTAGCCAGCCAATGCCCGAACTGTTCTGCGGGCATTGGTTTTGCGTAGAAATAGCCCTGACGCCCGTCCACGCCGTTGAGGAGAACAAATTCTTCTTCCGCTTTCGTCTCGATGCCCTCGGCGATGACTTCCAGCGTCAGCGCCTTAGCGACGGCGACAATCGCGCGCACCAGCGACTGCGAGACCGGCTGCTCATTAATATTGCGAATAAAACTTTGATCAAGCTTGATGGCGTTGATCGGCACGCGCGCCAGCTGCGACAGCGAAGAGTAGCCCGTGCCGAAATCGTCGAGATGCACCTGCGCGCCCAGCTCCTGGAACTGCTTCATCAGGGTCAGCGCCTGCGCTTCGTTTTCAATCAAGCAGCTTTCGGTCAGCTCGATATCGATCGGGCACTCCGTCAGTCCGCTATCCATCAGCGCCAGCTTGAGATCGCTGTAGATGCTCTGGTCGATCAGCTGTCGCGCCGAGACGTTGACCGCCACGCGGAGATTAATGCCTTCTTCGCGCCAGGCCAGAATCTGCCGCAGCACGGTCAGCATTACCCAGCGGCCGAGCGGCACAATCAGCCCCGACTCTTCGGCATAGGGAATAAAGTCGGCGGGCGAAACCATGCCGCGCTCCGGCGAATTCCAGCGCACCAGCGCTTCCGCGCTGCGCACCACGCCGTCGCTGTCGAGCTTCGGCTGATAGAACACCGTCAGGTGATCCTGATCGAGCGCCTTGCGCAGGTTGGTGTCGAGCCAGAGATATTCAAACACGCGCTGATTCATTTCAGAGGCGAAGACGCAGAACTTGCCGCGCCCGTTCTCTTTGGCGTGATACATCGCGGTGTCGGCGTTGCGGATCAGGCTTTCGCGATCCTCGCCGTGCAGCGGCGCCAGCGCGATGCCGATAGAGCAGCCGCTGTAGACCTCAATCAGGCCGATACGGAAGGGCTGGCGCAGACGCTCGAGAATGCGCGACGCCATCGCCTCCAGCGCCGCCTGGCTGGTGTGCTCCGCCAGCACCACGAATTCGTCGCCGCCGAGGCGCGCCAGCGTCTGGTCTTTCCCCAGACAGCTGAGGATCGCCAGCGACACCGCCTGCAGCAGCTGATCGCCGAACATATGGCCGTAGGCGTCGTTCACCTTCTTGAAATTATCGAGATCGAGGTAGACCACGCCGGTCTCATCCTCTTTCGCCAGCTCCAGCGCCAGGCTAATTTGCTGGTGGATCGCGTTACGATTAGGCAAACCGGTCACCGTATCGGTGTTCGCCATCACCCGCAGGCGCTCCTGAGCCCGTCGCTCCTCGGTTATGTCCGTTCCGGAACAGATGAGGAAAATTTCATTTTTCCCGCTACCGCTGTGAACGAACTTATTACGAAACAGAAAGAGTCGCTGGCCCTTGCGGGTCTTCACCCAGCGTTCCACCTCATAGGAATTGCCGTCGCGGAAGAAGCCGGCGATGTTGCGGCGCGAGGCGGCCGCTTCCTGTTTGGTCATAAACAGCTGGAAAACGTTGCGACCGATCACTTCGTGCTCGTTGAGGCCGGTGTACTCCTCGCTGAGGCGGTTGAAGCGCTGAATATTGCCGCGCTGATCGACAATCACGATCACCGAGTTAGCTTCAGAGACCACCTGTTCGGCAAACGAGAGCCCCAGCGTCAAATCGCGCGCGACGGCGGAGGTATCACCCCACGCGGAGGCGGTGCCGGCCCAGCTCGACTGGTTTACCTTGCGGCCGACGAAATGCATCGGCACCGGCGTGCCGTGCAGCGGCAGCGTCAGGTTTACGCTGGAGGTGATCACCGTCATGGCGCGCAACAGGGTGGCCTGCGCGGGCGTCAACGCAACGGCGATGTTGGTGTGCGCGTTTTCATCCTCTGCAAAATGCAGGGCGTCGCTGTCGGTGGTCAGGCGCCAATGAGGGCTGGTCGTGCCAAACAAGGTATACAGCAACGTTTGCCCTTGTTCATCGGTCATGGAAAGGTCCTCCGGGGGAGTGCTCTACTGGCGTTATCTCATTATTTTATCAACAGTATTCGGCATCTCACTTCAGCACAAGATGCCAGCCAAATATATTTTCCGGTCTGATAAAGAATGGCACAAAAAAGCCCCGCGTCGCGGGGCCGATTTACCTGCTTAACAAGGACATTTTCCCAGCTTGCCTGCCTGACTGGGGAACCGGGCATCAAGACAGTAACGATGAAAATCGCGCTCGCTCATCGGAGCCAGATCCGGGTGTTGACGCTGCATATGCTGAAGATAATTTTGATAATCCTGCACGCCCACCATCAGCCGGAAGCTTTGCTGCAGGCCGCGCCATAGCGTTCGCCAGCTAAAGCGTTTGGGCGCGTCGAGCGGACGGCAGCGGGTAATGGCGTTGAGGCGCGCCGGACGGGCGGCGCGGCGAATCGCATCAGACATGGTGCACCTCCTTACGCAGCGACGGCTCCGCTTCGTGCGTGGTCGGCACGTTGCTGCGCAGGGCGCGGCGAATCACGAAGAAGGCGGCGATCAGCATGGTGACCGCCACCAGCATAAAGAAGCCGCACAGCACGGCGTTAATCTGGTTGCTGAAGACGATGGTTTGCATATCCGCCACGCTCTTCGCCGGGGCGATAATCACCCCTTCGTCGATGCCTTTGCGGAACTTGTTCGCCTGCGCCAGAAAGCCGATCGAAGGCTTCTCATGGAAAATCTTCTGCCAGCCCGCCGTCATCGAGGTGATAAACAGCCAGACGGTCGGCAGAATCGTCACCCAGGCGTAGCGCTGCTTCTTCATCTTAAACAGCACCACGGTGCCGAGGATCAGCGCCATCGAGGCGAGCATCTGGTTGCCGATGCCGAACAGCGGCCACAGGGTATTGATGCCGCCCAGCGGATCGACCACGCCCTGATAGACGAAAAAGCCCCAGCCGGCGACCGCGACCGCCGTGCCCGCCATATTGCCCACCCACGAGCGGTTATTCGCCAGCGACGGCACCACGGTGCCGACCAGATCCTGCACCATAAAGCGGCAGGCGCGCGTCCCGGCATCCACGGCGGTCAGGATAAACAGCGCTTCGAACAGGATGGCGAAGTGATACCAGAAGGCCATCATCGCGCGGCTGTTGAAGACGTCGGTGATGATATGCGCCATGCCCACCGCAAAAGTCGGCGCGCCGCCCGCGCGCGACAGCACCGAAGCCTCGCCGACGTCGCGCGCAATGCCCGAGAGCATCTCCGGCGTCACCACGAAGCCCCAGCCGTTAATGACCTGCGAGGCGTTCTCGACCGTGGTGCCGATCAGCGCCGCCGGCGCGTTCATGGCGAAGTAGACGCCGGGATCGATAACCGACGCGCAGATCAGCGCCATGATGGCGACGAAAGATTCCATCAGCATCGCGCCGTAGCCGATAAAGCGGATATGGCTTTCGCGCTCCACCAGCTTCGGCGTGGTGCCGCTGGAAACCAGCGCATGGAAGCCGGAGATGGCGCCGCAGGCGATAGTGATAAACAGGAACGGGAAGAGCTGGCCGGCGAAGACCGGGCCGCTGCCGTCGATAAAGCGCGTCACCGCCGGCATCTTCATCTCCGGCATGGCGAAGACGATGCCGACCGCCAGTCCGACGATCACGCCGATTTTCAGGAAGGTGGAAAGATAGTCGCGCGGCGCCAGCAGCAGCCAGACCGGCAGCACCGAGGCGACGAAGCCGTAAATGACCAGCACCCAGGTCAGCGAGGTCCCTTTCAGGGTAAAGAAGGGGCCCCAGTAGGGATCCTGCGCCACGTTGCCGCCGTAGATAATCGCCGCCATCATCAGCACAAAGCCGATCAGCGATACCTCTGCGATTTTGCCGGGACGGATAAAGCGCATATAGACGCCCATCAGCAGCGCAATCGGAATGGTCGCGGCGATGGTAAAGAGTCCCCACGGCGAGTTGGCCAGCGCTTTCACCACCACCAGCGCCAGCGCGGAGAGGATGATGATCATCACGCCGAGCGCGCCGAGCATGGTAATCACGCCGGCAAAGGCGCCCAGCTCCTGACGCGCCATTTCGCCCAGCGAGCGGCCGTCGCGGCGGGTAGAGATAAACAGCACGAGGAAATCCTGCACCGCGCCCGCCAGCATTACGCCGACGAGGATCCAGATGGTGCCGGGCAGAAAGCCCATCTGCGCCGCCAGAATCGGCCCGACCAGCGGTCCGGCGCCGGCGATCGCGGCGAAGTGGTGACCGAACAGCACCCATTTATTGGTCGGGACATAGTCGAGGCCGTCGTTGAAGCGCTCGGCGGGGGTACGGCGGCGATCGTCCAGCTCGAAAATATTGCGGGCGATAAACAGGCTGTAAAAGCGATAGGCGATGCTGTAGCAGGCGACGGCGGCCACCACCAGCCAGACGGCGTTAACGTGCTCGCCGCGGTTTAACGCCAGCATGGCGAATGCGCCCGCGCCGACTAACGCCACCGCTAACCAGATGACACTGGTTTTGACGTTCTTCATGACCTCACTCCTTGTATGAACCGAAAGGGACGTTCAAAGACAACGAGTCAAAGGTAATGTAATGGAATGTAAGTGAAAGTTAATGTGTTGAGAAGTGTGAAGCGGGGAACATATTTAACATTTGTGTAAACAGAGAGGTGAAAATGCGGGATAACAGCAATTATCCCGCATCTTTTCATGCTCAGACGGCCGGGCGGGCCACCACGCTGCGCGTTTCCATGCGCACTTCGGCGATGGTCACGTCGATCACGTCGGTCACGCGGAAGGCGACTTCGCCTTTGATCTGCACGGTACCGCTCTCCTGGCTGCACACCAGTTCGTCGCGCACCGCGTGGATAAAGGGCGCCGGAATAAAGGCGACCGCGCCATTCTCCAGCAGGCGCACGCGCATGCCGCCGCGCGAGACGTCGATAATCTCGGCGCTGAACTTGCGATCGGTCCCGGCGTGCGGCGCCAGCCAGCGCGCGTAAAGCCAGTCGCCGACGTCGCGCTCCGCCATACGGTTCAGGCGACGACGTTCGCCCATGGTCGCCGTCAGCGCCTCATCCGGACGCGCGCCTTGCTCGCCGCGGATAATCGCTTTCAGCAGGCGATGGTTGATCATGTCGCCCGATTTACGGATCGGCGAGGTCCAGGTGGCGTACGCCTCCAGGCCCAGGCCGAAATGGGGACCTGGCTCGGTGCTGATCTCGGCGAAAGACTGGAAGCGACGGATGCGGCTGTCGAGGTACTGCGTCGGCTGCGCGTCGAGCTGACGACGCAGCTGGCGGAAACCTTCCAGCGTGGTGATGGCGGCGGCATCGACGTTGACGCCGTGGCTGGCCAGCACGGCGGCGGCCTGCTCGGCGTTGGTGGCGTCGAAGCCGGTGTGCACGTTGTAGACGCCGAAGCCCAGCTTCTCGCGCAGCACCTTACCGGCGCAGACGTTGGCGAGGATCATCGCCTCTTCCACCATGCGGTTGGCGATGCGGCGCGGCTCGGCGACGATATCCAGCACTTCGCCTTTCTCACCAAGAACAAAGCGGTAATCCGGGCGATCTTTAAACACCAGCGCTTGGTTCTGACGCCATTCGCTGCGCGCCAGGCAGATGCGGTGCAGCAGACGGATCTGCTGGGCGATTGCCTCGCTCTGCGGCTGCCATTCGCCGCTGTTCTCCAGCCAGTCGGAAATCTGGTCATAGACCAGCTTGGCTTTCGATTCGATCCAGGCGGCGAAGAAGTGCACGTCGTCGCCCAGCGAGCCATCCTGCGCCACGGTGACGCGGCAGACCAGCGCCGGGCGGCGCACGTTGGGACGCAGCGAACAGACGTCGTCGGAGAGTTCGCGCGGCAGCATCGGGATGTTGAAGCCCGGCAGATAGTTGGTGAAGGCGCGCTGCGCCGCCAGCTTGTCCAGCTCGCTGCCTTCCGGCACGTAAGCGGTGGGATCGGCGATAGCGATAGTCAGACGCAGCGTGCCGTCGGCGTTCTCTTCGACGTAGAGCGCGTCATCCATATCTTCGGTGCTGGCGCTGTCGATGGTGACGAAATCGAGCGCGGTAAGATCCTCGCGCGTCAGCTGTTCGTCCAGCATCTCGCCAAAGCCGACCTGCGGCGCTTCGCGCTCCAGGTTATGGCGCGACAGGGTAACCCACCACGGCGCCAGATGATCGTCGGCTTTAACGATAAATTCGGTCAGTTCGGCGTAGAAACCGCGGTCGCCTTTCAGCGGATGGCGACGCATTTCGGCAACGGCCCAGTCGCCCGCCTGGAAATCATGGCTCAGGCCACGCACCGGACGGCAGGGGATCGCGTCTTTTAACAGCGGATGGTCCGGAACGATGGAAAGACGGTCATCTTTCTTCTGTACGCGGCCGACAAAGCGGCTGAGAAAGGGTTCGATCAGCGTTTCAGGCTCGGCGCTTTCACGATCTTTATCGCTGTGGATGATGGCGGATACCCGGTCGCCGTGCATCACTTTCTTCATCTGCGGCGGCGGAATGAAATAGCTTTTCTGCGCGTCGACTTCAAGGAAGCCGAAACCTTTTTCGGTGCCTTTAACGACACCTTCTGCGCGGGGAGTCTGCGCGTGGAGCTTCTCTTTAAGCTGCGCGAGCAGCGGATTATCCTGGAACATAGTCAGTTTAGTTTCGTGGCCTAAGAGCGGCTGCTAGTTTTACGCGAATCAGGGGCGCGCGGCAAGGCAAAAGAGGGTAAAAAAGCCGGATTAACCGGCTTTTTACTAAGGAAACTCTGCGCTTACGCGATGCGCTGAGTCGGCAGAGAAACCGACAGTTCCAGCTTCACCGGAACCGATTTAGAGGTCGGCGTGCCGCTGATGTCGCCGAAGCTGTTCAGCGGAACCAGCGGGTTGGTTTCCGGATAATAAGCCGCGAGGTTGCCGCGCGGAATATTGTAGGGCACCAGTTTAAAACCGCTGACGCGACGCGAGATATTGTCGTTCCACAGGGTTTCGATATCCACCAGCTGACCTTCGGTAAAGCCGAGCGCCTGCATATCTTCCGGGTTGATAAACACCACTTCGCGCTGGCCGTAAACGCCGCGATAACGGTCGTCGAGGCCGTAGATCGTGGTGTTGTACTGGTCATGCGAACGCAGGGTCTGCAGCGTGAAAGGCACTTCCGCCACGTCCAGCGGGAAGAGCGAGGCGGGCAGCGCCGCGCTGCTGAACTCCGCTTTCTGCGTCGGGGTGTTGAAGCGCAGATCCGCCGCCGCGTTGCCGAGGTAGAAGCCGCCCGGCTGGTCGCACTTCTCGTTAAAGTCGGCGAAGCCCGGAATGGTAGCGGCGATATGGTCGCGGATCAGGTTATAATCGGCGGCCAGCTTCAGCCACTGCACCTTCTCGTCGCCCAGCACCGCGTGAGCGATGCCCGCTACGATAGCGGTTTCCGAGCGCTGCGTTTCCGCCAGCGGAATGCCGATGCCTTCAGAGGCGTGCACCATGCTGAAGGAATCTTCTACGGTGATGAACTGGTTGCCGGTCGCCTGGGTGTCGCGCTCGGTGCGGCCCAGCGTCGGCAGGATCAGGCTCTCTGCGCCCGGCACCAGGTGGCTGCGGTTGAGCTTGGTGCTGATATGCACCGTCAGGCCGCAGCGCTGCAGCGCCTCTTCGGTGCGCGGGGAGTCGGGCGCCGCCGCGGCGAGGTTGCCGCCCAGCGCGATCAGCACTTTGATCTCGTCGCGCAGCATGGCGTTCAGCGCTTCAACGGTGTTATGGCCGTGCTCGCGCGGCGGCTCGAAGCCGAAGTGGCTGCCGAGCGCGTCGAGGAACGCTTTGCTCGGCTTCTCGTCGATGCCCATGGTGCGGTTGCCCTGCACGTTGCTGTGGCCGCGCACCGGGCAGAGGCCTGCGCCTTTCTTGCCGAGCTGGCCGAACAGCAGCTGCAGGTTCACGATTTCGCGTACCGTGTCCACCGAGTGTTTGTGCTGGGTGATGCCCATCGCCCAGGTGACGATAACGCGATCGGCGCTCTGGTAGATGGCCGCGGCCTCGCGGATCTGCGCTTCGCTCAGGCCGGACTGCTGCACGATCTGCATCCAGTCGGTATTGTCGACCGCGTCGAAATAGGCTTCGACGCCGTGCGTAGTGGCGTTGATAAAGGTTTCGTCGAACAGGCCTTTCTCACCGGCCGCTACGCGCGCGCGATGGGTCTCGAGCAGCGCTTTCACCATGCCGCGCACCGCCGCCATATCGCCGCCGAGATTCGGCTGGTAATAGGCGGAGCTGATGGTGCCCGCTTTAGAGGTGACCACCTCCAGCGGCTTCTGCGGATCGGCGAAGCGCTCAAGGCCGCGCTCGCGCAGGGTATTGAAGGTGACGATCTTCGCGCCGTGATCGGCGGCGTGGCGCAGGCTGTGCAGCATACGCGGGTGGTTGGTGCCCGGGTTCTGGCCGAAAACGAAGATCGCGTCGGCATGGTCGAAATCGTCGAGGCGAATGGTGCCTTTGCCGACGCCGATACTGCGCTTCAGACCGGCGCCGCTCGCTTCGTGGCACATATTGGAGCAGTCCGGGAAGTTATTGGTGCCCGCCAGGCGGCCGAACAGCTGATAGAGCCAGGAGGCTTCGTTGCTGGCGCGGCCCGAGGTGTAGAGCTCCATCTGGTTCGGGTTGTCCATCGCCTTAATATGCTGCGCGATCAGCGCGAAGGCGTTGTCCCAGCTTACCGGCTCATAGTGATCGGTTTCGGCGTTATAACGCATCGGGTGGGTCAGGCGGCCCTGATACTCCAGGAAGTAGTCGCTCTGCGCATAGAGTTTGGTGACGCTGTGCTGGGCGAAGAAGTCGGTGTCGACCACGCGACGCGTCGCTTCCCAGGTCACCGCTTTAGCGCCGTTTTCACAAAAACTAAAGGTGCTTTTGTTATCGTCGCCCCAGGCGCAGCCCGGGCAGTCGAAGCCGCGCGCTTTGTTCATGCGCATCAGGTTGCGCATATTTTTCAGCGCAGCTTTGCTGTCTAAAACGAAACGGGTAGTAGCTTCCAGCGATCCCCAGCCGCCCGCAGCGGCGCGGTAGGGCTTAATTTTACGTTTGAATTTCATGGTGAGTGCAGGCTTATGTTTTTTGTAGGAAGTTTGTTATCAGGATATATCCTGACGGTGAGGGAAGTGTGCGACTGCAATCATAAGTTGTCTAATTGATTGACTTAATGGTGCGATAGCCGCTGTTTATCGTGCCAGATACAAAATTGTGATGCTGTTCAAATTTTACTCTCTGGCAACCTGTTGATAACGGGAGTTACTGGCGCATCGGGTCAATACTTGCTCCTTCATCTCTTAGAGGGCGCACTCCATGAAACAGCTCACCAGCCAGATACATGCGTTTGGCAAAGCGTTGATGATGCCAATCTCGGTGATTGCGGCGGCGGGGATCTTCCTCGGCCTCGCGGCCGCGATGCAGAACCCGGCGATTACCGGCGACGCCTTTGCTCAGATGCAGGTGCCGCAGCTGATTATCGGTTTCATCCGCAAAGTGGCGGGCGCGCTCTTCGCCAACCTGCCGGTTTTCTTCGCCGTGGCGAGCGCCATCGGCCTGGCGAAGGCGGAAAAGCCGACGGCGGCCTTTGCCGCGGTAATCGGCTACATCACCATGAATGTTGGCATCAGCGCCACGCTGGCGGCAAAGGGGCTGACGGCGGCGACCACCACGCCAGCCGCGCTGCAGCAGGCGGGTATGGATCAGACCACGGCGATGATGACCTCGGCGGAATATATCCAGATGCTGGGCATCTTCACCTATAACATGAGCGTGCTGGGCGGCGTGATTGCCGGGCTGCTGACGGTGCTGCTGCACAATCGCTTCTATACCCAGCAGCTGCCGACCGCCATCAGCTTTTTCGGCGGGCGCCGCTTTGTGCCAATCGTCACCGTGGTGGTGCTGCCGCTGGTGGGCGTGCTGCTGGCGCTGATCTGGCCGACGCTGGGCGAGGGCATCGCCTGGGTAGGCGAGATGATCGGCAAAAGCGGACAGTACGGCGCGTTTCTGCTCGGTACGGCCGAGCGCATTTTGATCCCCACCGGGCTGCACCACATCCTTAATGAAACCGTGCGCTTTACCCCGATTGGCGGCATCGCCATCGTTGACGGCCAAACGCTGGTGGGCGCGCTCAATATCTTCAACGCGTCGCTGACCCATCCCGGCTCGGTGCCTGACGACGCGCTGCGCAACGCGACCCAGTTTCTCGCTCAGGGCAAAATTCCGGTGATGATGTTCGGCCTGCCGGCCGCCGCGCTGGCTATCTATCACACCGCGCGTCCTGAACATAAGCAGCGGGTCAAGGCGCTGATGATGGCGGGCGCGCTGACCTCTTTCACCACCGGCATCACCGAGCCGCTGGAGTTCTGCTTTATTTTCGTCTCGCCGGTGCTCTATCTGCTGCACGCGCTGCTGACCGGTCTCTCTTTTATGCTGATGTCGATGCTGCACCTGATGATCGGCAATGTGCAGGGCGGCGTGATCGATCTGGTGGTGTTCGGCATTCTCGGCGGCAGCAAAACGCACTGGTGGTGGACGCTGGCGCTCGGCGTGGTCTATGCGCCGCTCTACTACTATGCATTCCGCTTTATTATCACCCGCATGGGCGTCGAGACGCCGGGACGCGAATCAGAAGATGAAAAGCCGCAGCAGGTGGCGGCGGACGAGCGCACAAAGGTGATTATCAGCGGCCTGGGCGGGCAGGCGAACATTGAGGATGTCGACTGCTGCTTTACCCGTCTGCGCGTCAGGGTGAAAGATATGAAAGAGGTGGTGGATCAAACGCTGCTCACCACCGGCGCCAACGGCATCAACCGCGTCAGCGAGCACGATATTCAGGTTATCTATGGTCCGCAGGTAGAGAAGATTGCCAACGAAGTTAAAAGCGCGCTCGGCGTGGCCTGAAGGATTTACGTCTACACTTAACAGACTGGAAGCGAACGAGGAGACGGAAATGTTTAAACATAAAACCAACGAAGAACGTAAGCAGGAAGGGGATGTCAGCAAGAGCGCGCCTGAAAGCACGCCGCATGTTCACAACGCCTATGAGGAGGACGATCATCCGGCGACCGATGCGCCTGCTGAACACGGCGAGATTCCGCGTACCCGTGACGATCATAATGATGACACGAAAGATCCGTACGAGGATCGTGAAAAGAAATAGCGCCACGACGCATTCCCACCTTGCTGAATCGGTAGGTGAAGGTGGGAATCACGCCATCATGACTGAAGGGTGAACTGCCAGGAGCCGATCGCTTTGCGTTCAAGCACCATAATCTTTTCTTTGCCGTCGATGACCACGAAATATTGCTCCTTGACCTTCAGGCGCTTAGGAAAATGTTCATTACCGTCATAACGCACCGTGACTTTATTGCCAAAAATCTCCACGTCTGCGCTGACATCGAACTGCGGAAGATAAATTTTATTTTTCATCTCTTTCTCCTTCTTATATTTAATTCATATTCTTAGCCGCGCTCAGCACGTCGCAAAGAGTGTAACAGCAAAATTCTTTTTTACTTGCTTGCAATGGCTGTCAATGCATGCGTAAATGAACGTCTGGTCTGATAAGCAGACAACCACATCCTCTGTTTCTGTCGTTTCTCTCATTTATGTTAGTGCCGCGCTTAAGCCTCTCTTTTTGAGTTTTATCTCAATCTTACCGATGTGCCTCTGTAATTCAGCTATCCTTACTGACAGGCACAAAGTAAAGAGATCTTATCTCTAATAACATGCCCGGCACGGTTAAAGGGTTTAACGCAGAAAAAGGCTTCGGCTTTATTTCGCCTGATGAGAGCGGCAAGGATGCGTTCGTGCACTTTTCTGCTATCCAGGGCAATGACTTCCGTACTCTCGACGAGGGGCAGAAGGTAGCATTCACTGTGCAGGATGGTCCTAAAGGTCCATCGGCTGCCAACGTCACAGGACACTAAAAATTACTTCAGTCATTATGTCTCTTCGCTGCCCGCAATGTCAGGGCTCGCAATACCGCCGCTCCGTTTTTGACATTAACGTCAAAAACCCGCTTGGCGCAAAATGTATTTTTTGTAAATCGGCCATGATTAAAATAAATCCGCAACCGATCGCTGCCTGATTTTCTTTTTGTTCATCCGAATTACCTTACTTATTCAAGGCCGCCATTAGGCGGCCTTTTCACGTTTTTAACTGAACGACTTGCTCAGCGATTAAAAAACGGGCTGGCTAGTGGGCGGTAAGAATAATCCTGGTCAACAGCATTGACATCATCAGCAAGGTACCCGAAGATCTTCTTCAGGATGAGTCACTTTTTAAGTGGGTACAGGGAAAGGTGCAACAAAATATTCCTCCACAAAGTTATGCTTTTATGTCATTGACAGGTAAAGAAAATAGACATTAAACAATTAATTTACCTCTGTAATCTCGAACGTGAACGCCATTTTGGCCGCGCGGCCGAAGCCAGCTTCGTTAGCCAGCCGACGCTCTCTATGCGCCTGAAAAACCTCGAACGCGAACTCGGCCTGTCGCTGATTAACCGCAGCAATAATTTCGTCGGCTTTACGCCGGAAGGGGATCGGGTGCTGGCATGGGCGCGGGAGATCGTGTCGGTCTATCAGGGGCTGAAGCTGGAGGTCGAGTCGCTTAAGCACGGCGTCAACGGCACGCTGCGCATCGGCGTGATGCCGCAGTGCAGCGTGGCGCTGCCGGCGCTGCTGAAAAGGGTGCAGAGCCGCTATCCTCAGCTTAACTACCGCATCGCCGCGCTAAGCGCCGATCAGCTGCTGGAGGCGCTTAACAGTCATACCGTCGACGTCGGCATCGGCTTTTTCGAGCTGGCGACGCTGCGCGAACTGCATTTTCAGACGGCGTTTCTGCCCGAGCGCGGCGTTGAAGCGATATTCGAGCCGCAGCAGTTTCCCGATCTGGTGGGCGACGAACCGCTCTCGCTCGCCGAGCTCGCCGCCTTGCCGCTCTGCCTCTCCGAGCCGACGCGCTATTTTCGCCGCTATCTCGATATGGCCTTCCGCGAGTCGGGGCTGACGCCGCAGGTAATGGTGGAGAGCGCCGCGATTCTCGAACTGGTGCAGAGCGCACAGGTGGGGTTGGGGGTATTGGTGTCGCCTGTCGGTCATCTGCTGCCGTCTATGCTCCAGGGCATGGCGCAGCGGCCGATTGCCATTACCCATATGGCGCGCCAGGCGGCGCTGGTGATTGCCGAACCGGGTCGCGCCTCGCCGCTGTCGCAACACTTCTTCGACGAGGCGCGCAGCCACCTTGAAGGCTACGCCGCTTCGCCCATGGCGTAAAACAGCCGGCTGTTCCAGTTGCCGATCGCCACCGCCTGAATCAGGGCGAATAGCGCGTCCGGCTGCCAGCCTTCGGTGACCAGCGGCTGCAGATGCGCCGCGCTGAAGCGCTCAGGCGAGCGGGTCAGCTGCGCCGCCAGCGCCACGACGCGGCCCTGCGTCGTTGTCTGACCGGCGGCGTCATCCACCGACTCCAGCAGCGCCTCGCGCACCTCATCCGGGAAAAACTGAAATGCCCAGCGGCTGCCGAGCGCGCGCGCGCAGGTCGCCTCCGCCAGCGGGGTAAACGCAGTCGGATTGATGCGCTGGCGCAGCGTTTGCCAGCCGTAGAGCGCGGCGGCGTCGTGGGCCAGCAGCCAGACCGCATCGGCGAGATCGGGACGCGGCTCGCAGAAAGTAACGGCGGCCAGCTGCTCGGCGCTGGCGTAGCGCAGCTCCAGCGGCTTCACGCCCGGTTTCCAGAATGGCTTTTCCGTAAATCCGTCGCGATCGGCATCGGGCGGCGGCGTCACGCCCGGCAGCCAGCGCACCGGCAGCGCCAGCAGCGCCTGTAAACCGGCCGCCACGCGCGCCTGATAGCTGACGAAGCCGACGATCTGATTCAGCGTAACGATATCCGGCTCGGTCAGGCCCACGGCGTCGAGCGCCCTGAGCGCTGCGGCGTTGATCAGCTCCGGCTGCATCGCCAGCTGGCGCGCATACTGCGTCAGCTGAGTCAGGCGATTATTGCTTTCACGCGACGAGTCGGGGCCGGGCAGCGGATTAAGGCGCGCCGAATAGTGATTGCACAGCCGCTGCACGCCCGCGACCTGCGCCACGGTCAGCGCGGTGCTGAGGCGATCGTAGAGGGTAAGGGTATGGGTCAGCGTCGCCGCGACGCGATCGGGAAACAGCAGCTGGCAGAGATCACGGGAGGCCAGCAGCATCGGCTGGCTGGCCTGCAACAGCGGCTGAAGCGCGCTCGCCTCCTGCTGCAGGCCGAGCAGGAAACGATCGTTAATCAGGGCTGCTTCGGGAACCAGCGGCTCAGCCTGAATGGCGTGCGGGCTGGTCTGGCTCTCGTAAAACCAGTGGTTATGGCCAGGATAGCGGCGTTGTTCCATGGTTATTCCTTTTGCAAATAACTGGCACGTCGCGCATGGCGTGAATCCGAAACCGTGACGCGCGCCCGGGGGCTGGCTTATCGTCGCTTAACGGCGGGGAAGGGCAAAAGACCGATCGGTGATAATTAATAGCGCGAAGCTATAAGGCGGGGAAAGTGAGCAAAAAAAAGGGCGAGCCAGGCTCGCCCTCAGAACTTATTTCAGTTCCAGTTCGTTCATCGCGGCGATGCTGAAGCCGCCGTCAACGTGAACGATCTCGCCGGTGATGCCGCCGGCCAGGTCAGAACAGAGGAACGCCGCCGAGTTGCCGACGTCTTCGATGGTGACGGTGCGGCGAATCGGGGTAACCGCTTCGCAGTGCGCCAGCATCTTACGGAAATCCTTGATGCCTGACGCCGCCAGGGTACGGATCGGACCGGCGGAAACGGCGTTCACGCGCACCCCTTCCGGACCCATCGCGTTCGCCATGTAGCGCACGTTGGCTTCCAGCGACGCTTTCGCCAGACCCATCACGTTGTAGTTCGGGATCGCGCGCTCTGCGCCCAGGTAGGAGAGCGTCAGCAGAGCGGAGTTGGGGTTCAGCATCTCGCGGCACTCTTTCGCCATCGCCACAAAGCTGTAGGCGCTGATGTCGTGAGCAATTTTAAAGCCTTCGCGGGTAACGGCGTTCACATAGTCGCCATCCAGCTGGTCGCCCGGGGCGAAGCCGATGGAGTGAACGAAACCGTCAAATTTCGGCCAGGTTTTTGCCAGTTCAGTAAACAGCGATTTGATGCTCTCGTCTTCGGCCACATCGCACGGCAGCACAATGTCTGAACCCAGATCTTTAGCAAACTCTTCCACACGACCTTTCAGTTTGTCGTTCTGGTAGGTGAAAGCCAGTTCTGCGCCCTGCTTGTGCATCGCCTGCGCAATTCCGTAGGCAATAGAGAGTTTACTGGCAACGCCAGTAATCAGAATGCGCTTACCGGAAAGAAAACCCATAGCTGTAATCCTTATGGTCATAGTTGTTGGCGGTCGCATTGGTTAAAAAACAGGCGACCGCGTTAATCGACGTGCGGATTCTAGCACGTCTCAGGCAAATGGGGTAAACCAACCTGAATCAGGCCTCGCGGCGCCAGGCTTCCGCCGTCAGCGCTTCGCCGAAGTGGCTCGAAATCAGCCGTTTAGTCAGATCGTGCAGCGGTGAAGCCAGCACGTCGGCGGTGCCGCCGCGCTCCACCACTTCTCCCTGATGCATCACCAGCACCTGATCGCTGATGTGCTTCATCATGCCGAGATGCTGCGTCACATAAATATAGGTGATGCCGTGCTGCTCCTGTAGCTCCAGCATCAGGTTAACCAGCTGGGAGCGCATCGTCATATCGAGGGAGGCGAGGGCTTCGTCGGCGATAATCACTTTCGGCTGCAGGATCAGCGCGCGCGCCAGGCCGAGGCGCTGCTTCTGACCCGGCGCCAGCATATGGGGATAGTAGCCGGCGTGGTCGCGCAGCAAGCCCACCTGGCGCAGCGTGGCGATAATGCGCTTCTCGCGCGCCTCCGGCGCCAGATCGCTGTTGAGGCGCAGCGGCAGGTCGAGGATCTGGCTGACGCGCTGACGCGGGTTGAGCGAAGTAGAGGGATCCTGAAAAATCATGCGGATGCGTTGGCTGCGGTAGCCATAGTCGCCGAATTCAAGCGGATGATCGTTAATCAGGATTTCGCCGCTGCTCGGCGCCACCATGCCGCTCAGCATTTTCGCCAGCGTCGATTTGCCTGAGCCGTTCTCGCCGATGATCGCCAGCGTCTGCTTCTCGCGCAGAATAAAACTCACCGACTTCACCGCCTCGACGTGCTGGCGGCGAAACAGCCCGGTGCGATAGCGGAAGGTTTTGCTCAGATTGCGCACTTCAAGCAGCGTCTCCATCTACTGCTCCTCCATATTCAGCGGAAAGTGGCAGGCGAAAAGGTGCGTTTTGCTGCCGCTCAGGCGCGGCGTTTCCACGCATTTGCGCTGCGCGTAGGGGCAGCGTGGGCCAAGCCGACAGCCGATCGGCAGGCTTTCCAGCGAGGGGATCGCGCCGGAGAGCGTGTTCAGGCGGCTTTTGTGCGGCAGCGCGCGACCGAAATCGGGCATCGCGCGGATCAGCGCCTGCGTATAAGGATGGTGCGGTGTAACGATCAGATCGTCGCTGCCCGCGGTTTCGACGGTCTGCCCGCAGTACATTACGTTAATGCGGTCCGCCCACTGGCTCATGGTGCGCAGATCGTGGCTAATCAGCAGAATAGTGGTGTTGTTGTTCTGGTTGAGACGGCTCAACAGGCGAAAAATCTGCGCCTGGGTGGTCGGCTCCATGGCGTTGGTGGGTTCGTCGGCGATCAGCAGGCGCGGCTGGTTGGCCAGCGCGATGGCGATCATCACCTTCTGGCACTCGCCTTCGGTCAGCTCGTAAGGAAAGCTGCGCATGATATCTTTATGATCTTTGATGCCAACGCGGTGCAGCAGCTCGATGGCGCGGGTTTTGCGCCAGAACCAGAAGCGTCCCATCCACGCACCTTTATAGGTCCAGCGCGGAATCGCCTGCATCAGCTGGCGGCCGATACGCTCCGAAGGATCGAGACAGGACTGCGGCTCCTGAAAAATCATCGAGACGTTGTGACCGACGATGCGGCGACGCTCGCGCGGCGACAGGCGCAGCAGGTCGATATCGTCGAATACCATACGATCGGCAGTGACGCGCCAGTTATCCTTGGTCACGCCGCAGATCGCCTTCGCCACCAGGCTTTTGCCCGAGCCCGATTCGCCCACTAACCCACGAACTTCGCCTTCCATCAGCGTCAGGTTGATGCGGTCCACCGCCTTAACGGGACCGTCGGCGGTCATAAATTCAATGGTCAGATTACGAATATCGAGTAACGGCATTATTCCACTCCCGCCTCTACAGCGCGGCGGATACCGTCGCCCAGCAGGTTAACGATTAATACGCTGATCATCAGCGCCGCGCCCGGCAGCATCACCGTCCAGGGGGCGACGTAAACCAGCTCCAGCGAATCGCCAAGCATCGCGCCCCATTCAGGCGAGGGCAGCTGCGCGCCGAGATCGAGAAAGCCGAGCGCGGCGATATCCAGAATCGCCAGCGACAGCGAGCGCGTCACTTCGCTGATCAGCATCGGCAGCACGTTGGGCAAAATCGCATGGCGCAGGATATCAACGTTGCTGGCGCCGTCGAGGCGCGCCGCCACCACATACTCTTTTTCCAGCTCGTCGTGCACCGCGCTATAGGTGGCGCGCACCAGACGCGGCAACAGCGCCAGCCAGATCGCCAGCAGCGCGTGCTCGAGGCGCGGGCCGAGAAAGGCCACCACGATAATCGCCAGCAGCAGCGTGGGGATCGACAGCAGGGTATCCAGCACGTGATTCATAACGGCCGAGCGCAAACCGTGCGTAATGCCCGCCAGCACGCCAAGCGCCAGCCCGCACAGCGTGGCGAACAGCGTGACCAGAATGGCTGAACCCACGGTCGGCGCCACGCCGCTCAGCAGGCGGCTTAACACGTCGCGTCCTAAATCGTCGGTGCCGAGGAAAAAGGAGACGTCGCCGTAGCGCGACCAGGAGGGCGGCAGCAGCTGATAGCCGAGAAACTGCTGATCGATGCCGTAGGGCGCCAGCAGCCCGCCGAACAGGCAGAGAAACAGCAGGGCGCCAAAGCCGTACAGCCCGATCATGGCGGTGGTGTTGCGATAAAAATGGTGCCAGCTGCGGCGAAATGCGCCGGGCAGCCGTTTTTCGGCATAGACGTTATCGTAGGGCATGCGCAATCGCCTGAAGGGGAATCAGCGTGGTTCGCAGCGCTTTACATTTTTCACTCATATCAATGCGTTGCCTAAATTTTCAGCGTTAGGGCGTCGGGCTGCGGCGTCGCCGCGACAGCATGACGAAGTCTGTAGGGATTATCCGTCGATAACCCGCCTACAGGCAAGGAAAGGGCGGCAGCAATTTCGTGTCGGGCTTATGAAAGGTCACAATTTGCGCCGTTAAGCGGGGCATTGCCCGTCGGGCAGGCAGGCTAAAGAGAGACAGAAAAGTCTTTCAATATTTTTGTCGTTTAAAAGCAAATATGTCAGCTTTTAAACCATCGTCCGCAGGCGCATGATAGCTACATCGAGGCAGAACGCCTCACCAACTGAAATCAAATTTAAGGAATTGACCATGAAAACCATCAAAACTTTCGTTGTAGTTGCTGCGCTCTCTTTCGTATCATTCGGCAGCTTCGCTCAGAGCATTACCGCCTCAGCCGCCACGCTCGATGCAGCGGAAGCGCAAATCGCCGCGCAGGCGCATCAGGCTGGCGCAGCATACAAAATTACCGGGGCTCGCTTTGATAACGGTGCCTACGTTTCCGCTGAACTGATCAAATAACGCTGTCGCAATACCTGTTTCAGAGGCCGCTTAGCGCGGCCTTTGGCGTTTCTGGCGCGTCCTGTCCGCTACACTCTATTGAGATTAACGAACAGGAGAGACCATGACGGAGAAAAAAACCAACTCAGATCAGCGCCCGGCAGAGATCGCGCATCAGCAGCTGTTACAGAGCGGCAGCGCCTGGAATGGGCAGCCCTATGAGGCTTATCCAACGGGCAAACCGCAAATATCGGTGATGCGCATGTCGTTACCCGCCCACAGCGAACTCCCCTGGCATACCCATCCCATGCCTAATACCGCCTATGTTCTCTCAGGGCGCCTGACCATCGAAGACAAGCACAGCGGCGAACGATTTCACGCAGGCGCAGGAGAGGCGCTGAACGAAACGATCGACAGCGCGCACCGTGGCTACACCACCGACGAGCCGACCGAGTTGGTGATTTTCTATGCTGGCGTCGAAGGGCAGGAACTTTCTCAACCGCTGCCGGGCGAGGAAGCGGAATTTTAGGCCTAAAGTCAGCCTGGCCGGTAGCGCAGCGAGGGCAATATATCGCAATGCGCTGCCGGCAACGGCGGCAACAATAGTTTTATCTTAAACAAAAGATAAACCACTGCTGTTATTCGGTGGTGACTGGGCGCATATAAGCGCGTTATTTTAGGTGCGCGTCTGTTACAGAAATTTACTCACAGCATAAACTTGCGCCTGATTTTTCATGCACGGAAATAAAGTTGAGCGGCTCGCCAACCATTTTTGCCTTGCCTTTTTATTTAGCAGGCTGGCCTTTTTTAACAGGTCTGAAAGAAATTATTTTCAAGAGGGGCGTGATGCTAAAGCGGAAGTAAAAAAGATCTCGTTATGAATGCAATAAATGTAGTTTATTGATTTTGTTGTATTTTAGATTGGTATGGGCGCGAATAATTAGGCCTGTAATAATAAATTTCAATAGATTTATTCACCTTTTTAAAGCCATGCGGTTTATCTCGATGAAGGTCGATATAAGCCTGTGTCGCATCGACCGCGTTAAGATAATAAAAACCTGCTGCGGTTGCACTATTTATGGCGCCCCTCTTTGCTGCCATTATATTTTCTCCCGCGCCAGATGAAAAAAAGCGCCAGCCTGATTAAGGCTGTCTTAAGGTTTCGCCAGCATTATTTTCTCAACCCCGTCATGAAGCATGAGCTGGCGAGATTCACCAAACTTACGTCAAAAGGAAACAATTCCTTCATGTTTGTAAGATTTATTTCTTCAGGCGGCGCTTAGGCATTTATTTATTTCGAACATCTGAAACGGATGGGATTTTATTATGTCATTTCTCCCTTTTTCGCGGCCTTCGTTGGGTGAAGAGGAGCTGGCGGCGGTCAAAGCGGTGTTTGAATCCGGATGGATTACCACCGGTCCGCAAAATGTGGCGCTGGAACAGGCTTTTTGTCAGCTCACCGGCAATCAGCACGCCATCGCCGTCAGCTCGGCCACAGCGGGAATGCATGTCACGCTGCTGGCGCTCGGTATTCAGCCTGGCGATGAGGTGATAACGCCGTCGCTGACCTGGGTCTCTACCCTTAATATGATTACGCTGCTGGGCGCGACGCCGGTAATGATTGACGTCGATCGCGATACGCTGATGGTGACGCCCGAACAGATTGAGGCCGCCATCACGCCGCGCACCCGCGCCATCATTCCGGTGCACTACGCCGGCGCGCCGGCGGATGTGGACGCGATCCGCGCCCTGGGCGCGCGCTATGGCATTCCGGTCATCGAAGATGCCGCACACGCGGCGGGCTGCTATTACCAGGGACGCCATATCGGCAGCGCGGGCACCGCGATTTTCTCATTTCACGCCATTAAAAATATGACCTGCGCCGAAGGTGGGCTGATTGTCACCGATGACGCGCAGCTGGCGGATCGCATGCGCAGCCTGAAGTTTCACGGGCTGGGCGTCGACGCCTGGGATCGCCAGACACACGGGCGCAAGCCGCAGGCGGAAGTAGTGATGCCCGGCTTCAAGTACAACCTGCCCGATATCAGCGCGGCCATTGCGCTAACGCAGCTGAAAAAGCTCGCCGATTTCAATGCGCGCCGCGCCGCCATCGCCCAGCGCTATCTGCGCGAACTGGCCGACACGCCGTTTCTGCCGCTGGCGCAGCCGGCCTGGCCGCATCAGCACGCCTGGCATCTGTTTATCATTCGCATCGACGAAGCTGCCTGCGGCATCAGCCGCGATGCGCTGATGGAGGCGCTGAAGGCGCGGGATATCGGCACCGGCCTGCATTTCCGCGCCGCGCACACCCATAAATATTACCGCGAACGCTATCCGCAGCTCTCGCTGCCCAACACCGAATGGAACAGCGAGCGCATCTGCTCTCTGCCGCTGTTTCCGGATATGCGCGATGAAGACGTCGCCCGCGTTGTCAGCACGTTGCGTCAGCTGGCAGGAGTCTGAGATGCAGGAAGAAAAAGCGATTCGCAAAGTGTCCGTGGTGATCCCGGTCTACAACGAAGAAGAGAGCCTGGCGGAGCTGGTGCGCCGCACCGACGCCGCCTGCGCCACGCTGGGGCTGGAGTATGAAATTCTGCTGGTGGACGACGGCAGCGCTGACCGCTCCGCCCAGATGATCGACGATGCCGCCGACATGCCCGGCAGCCATGTGGTCGGCGTGTTGCTGAACCGCAACTACGGCCAGCACTCGGCGATTATGGCCGGTTTCAGCCATGTCTCCGGCGATCTGATCATTACCCTGGACGCCGATCTGCAAAACCCGCCGGAGGAGATCCCGAACCTGGTGCGCGCCGCGCAACAGGGCTATGACGTGGTCGGCACCGTGCGCCAGAACCGTCAGGACAGCTGGTTTCGCCGCCGCGCCTCACGCGCCATCAACCACCTGATCCAGCGCGTCACCGGAAAAGCGATGGGGGATTACGGCTGCATGCTGCGCGCCTATCGCCGCCATATCGTTGATGCGATGCTGAACTGTCATGAGCGCAGCACCTTTATCCCCATCCTCGCCAACACCTTCGCGCGCCGCACCATCGAACTGCCGGTGACCCACGCCGAGCGCGAATTCGGCGACTCCAAATACAGCTTTATGAAGCTGATTAACCTGATGTACGACCTGGTGACCTGCCTGACCACCACGCCGCTGCGTCTGCTGAGCATCGTCGGCAGCCTGATCGCGCTGGCCGGTTTCGCTTTCTCGCTGGTGTTGATCGTGCTGCGCCTGTTTCTCGGCGCCAACTGGGCGGGCGACGGCGTCTTTGTGCTGTTCGCCATCCTGTTTATCTTTGTCGGCGCGCAGTTTATCGGCATGGGGCTGCTCGGTGAATATATCGGGCGCATCTACAACGACGTGCGCGCGCGGCCTCGCTACTTTATCCAGCGTGTTATCCACCCCCAGCAAAAAGCCACTTCTGTACAGGAATCTGAGCAATGAAAACCATCGTCTTCGCCTACGCCGAAATGGGCTGTGCGGGCATCAGCGCGCTACTGAACGCCGGGTATGAAATCAGCGCCATCTTCACCCATGCCGACACCTCGCCGGAAAGCCACGCCTTTCCCTCCGTGGCGCGCCTCGCGGCGGAGCAGGGCATTCCGGTTTACGCGCCGGAAGACGCCAGCCATCCGCTGTGGGTCGACCGCATTAAAGCGATGCAGCCGGACTTTATCTTCTCGTTCTACTACCGCGCGCTGCTGAGCGACAGCATTCTCCGCACCGCCCGCCTGGGCGCCTTTAACCTGCACGGCTCGCTGCTGCCGAAATATCGCGGCCGCGCGCCGCTCAACTGGGTGCTGGTCAACGGCGAAACGGAAACCGGCGTAACGCTGCACCACATGGTGAAGCGCGCCGACGCGGGGGATATCGTGGCGCAGCAGCGCGTGGCGATCGATGCGCAGGACAACGCCCTGACGCTGCACCGCAAGCTGGTCGCCTGCGCCACCGAACTGCTGGAAGGGGCGCTGCCGGCGATGAAGCGCGGGGATATCGCCGCGCGGCCGCAGAACCACTGCGACGCGACCCTGGTCGGCCGCCGCACGCCGGACGACGGACGCATCAACTGGGCGTGGCCGGCGCAGCGGGTGAACAACCTGGTGCGCGCCGTCACCGATCCCTGGCCAGGGGCCTTCGCCTTTGCCGGCACGCTGAAATTCGTGGTGTGGAAAGGGCGCGTGCACGCAGACGCGCCGCCGGCGAAGCCTGGCACGGTGCTGTCGGTCGATCCTTTTCTGATCGCCTGCGGCGACGGCGCGCTGGAGGTGCTGACCGGTCAGAGCGACAACGGCGTCTATATGAACGGCAGCCAGCTGGCGCAAAGCCTGGGCATGGTGCCGGGCGCGCTGCTCTATTCGCAGCCGGTTGCCGCGGTGAAGCGTCGCACCCGCGTGTTGATCCTCGGCGTCAACGGCTTTATCGGCAACCACCTGACAGAACGTCTGCTGCAGGATGACAACTTCGAGGTTTACGGGCTCGATATCGGCTCTGACGCCATCAGCCGTTTTCTCGATCAGCCGCGTTTCCACTTTGTCGAAGGCGATATCAGCATTCACTCCGAATGGATTGAGTACCACATCAAAAAGTGTGACGTGGTGCTGCCGCTGGTGGCGATCGCCACGCCGATTGAGTACACCCGCAACCCGCTGCGCGTGTTCGAGCTCGACTTCGAAGAGAACCTGAAGATTATTCGCGACTGTGTGAAGTACAAAAAGCGCATCATCTTTCCGTCCACCTCCGAAGTCTACGGCATGTGTACCGACAACCACTTCGACGAGGATCACTCCAACCTGGTGGTCGGCCCGATCAACAAGCAGCGCTGGATCTACTCGGTGTCGAAACAGCTGCTGGACCGCGTCATCTGGGCCTACGGCGAAAAAGAGGGGCTGCGCTTTACGCTGTTCCGTCCGTTTAACTGGATGGGGCCGCGTCTCGATAACCTGAACGCCGCCCGTATCGGCAGCTCGCGCGCCATTACCCAGCTGATCCTCAACCTGGTGGAAGGCTCGCCGATCAAGCTGATCGACGGCGGCGCGCAGAAGCGCTGCTTTACCGATATTCGCGACGGCATCGAAGCGCTGTTCCGCATTATTGAAAACAAAAACGGCAACTGCGACGGCCAGATCGTCAACATCGGCAATCCAGACAACGAAGCCAGCATCAAAGAGCTGGCGGAGCATCTGCTGGCGAGCTTCGAGCGCCATGCGCTGCGCGACCGCTTTCCGCCGTTCGCCGGTTTCCGCGAAGTGGAAAGCAGCAGCTACTATGGCAAGGGCTATCAGGATGTCGAGCACCGCAAGCCCTCGATCAAAAACGCGCGTCGTCTGCTGAACTGGACGCCGACGGTGGAGATGGACACCACCATCGATAACACGCTCGACTTCTTCCTGCGCACCGTCGAGCTGCAGGAGAAGCCATGAAGAAAGTCGGGCTGCGCGTCGACGTCGACACCTGGCGGGGCACGAAGCTAGGCGTGCCGGCGCTGCTGGAGCAGTTCAGCCTGCATCAGCTGCAGGCGAGCTTCTTTTTCAGCGTCGGGCCGGACAACATGGGACGCCACCTGTGGCGTCTGATGAAGCCGCGTTTCTTATGGAAGATGCTGCGCTCGCGCGCGGCGTCGCTCTACGGCTGGGACATCCTGCTTGCCGGCACCGCCTGGCCGGGACGGGATATCGGGCGCGGGCTGGCTGACATTATGCGCGCGGCGGCGGAGCACCATGAAATCGGCCTGCACGCCTGGGATCACTTCGCCTGGCAAACCTGGGCGGGCGTCTGGCCGCAGGAAAAGCTGAATCAGCAGATCGCGCGCGGCAAAATGGCGCTGGAGGCGATAATCGGTGACGTTGTCACCTGTTCCGCCGTGGCGGGCTGGCGCGCCGATACGCGCGTGATCGCCGCTAAAGAGGCGTTCGGCTTTCGCTACAACAGCGACTGCCGCGGCAGCGGGCCTTTTATCCCGCTGCTGGCTGACGGCCGTCCGGCGACGGTGCAAATCCCGGTGACCCTGCCCACCTGGGACGAAGTGGTCGGCCAGCAGGTGAGCGCGGCGGCGTTCAACGACTACATCCTCGAGCAGATAGCGGCCGCCGTCGGCTCGCCGGTTTACACCATTCATGCCGAGGTCGAGGGCATCGTGGGTCTGCCCGCCTTCCGCGAGCTGCTGACGCGCGCGGAACGGATGGGCATTCGCTTTTGTCCGCTCAGCGAGCTGCTGCCTGAAGATCTGGCGACGCTGCCGCAGGGCAAAGTGGTACGCGGCGAGATCGCCGGGCGCGAAGGCTGGCTGGGCTGCCAGCGTTAACTCAAGACAGGACGCTTCTCTTATGTGGACACCGATGCGCGCAGGGACGAAAACGGCGCTGCTGCTGGCGCTTTTCGCCCTCTATTACCTGATTCCAGTTGAGTTCCGCAGCCTGTGGCAGCCGGATGAGACCCGCTACGCCGAGATCAGCCGCGAAATGGTGGCGGGCGGCAGCTGGGTGGTGCCGCACTTTTTCGGCCTGCGCTACTTTGAAAAACCGATCGCCGGCTACTGGGTCAACAACATCGGCCAGCTGCTGTTCGGCCATACCCTGTTCGGCGTGCGCGCGGGCGCCATTTTCAGCACCGCGCTGAGCGCGCTGCTGCTCTACTGGCTCGGCGTGCGGATGTTCGCCAGCCGCGCCGTTGCGCTCAGCGGCAGCGTGATTTTTCTTACCTCGCTGCTGGTATACGGCATCGGCACCTACGCGGTGCTCGATCCCATTCTGCTGCTGTGGCTGGTGGCGGCGATGTGCAGCTACTGGCTGGCGGCCCAGGCGAGCGGCACGCGGCAGCGGCTGTGCGGCTATCTGCTGCTCGGCGTCGCCTGCGCCATGGGCTTTATGACCAAGGGCTTTCTGGCGCTGGCGGTGCCGGTGCTGGCGATCGCGCCCTGGGCCATCTGGCAGCGTCGCTTCGGCGAACTGCTGCGCTGGGGAATGCTGACCGTCGCGACAGCGGTGGTGATTAGCGCCCCCTGGGCGCTGGCGATCGCGCGGCAGGAGGGGGATTTCTGGCACTACTTCTTCTGGGTGGAGCATATCCAGCGTTTCGCCGACGCTGATGCCCAGCACAAAGCGCCGTTTTGGTACTACCTGCCGGTGGTGCTGGCGGGCTCGCTGCCCTGGCTGGCGCTGCTGCCCGGCGCGCTGGCCGCGGCGTGGCGGCAGCGCGGAAGGCATGCCGACGCCGCCTATCTGTTGAGCTGGGTGCTGCTGCCGCTGCTGTTTTTCAGCATCGCCAAAGGCAAGCTGCCAACCTATATCCTGCCGTGCTTCGCGCCGCTGGCGCTGCTGATGGCGCGCTACGCCCACAGCGGCGGCGCGCGACTCGGCAGGGTGTTCCGCATCAACGGCGGGATCAACCTGCTCTTCGGCCTGCTCGCCACCGCGGCGGTGGTCCTGTTTCTCGCGCCCTGGGGGCTGGCGCGTCATCCGCTCTACGCGCGCGACGAGGTGCTGCGCGCGGCGGCGGCGGCGGCGGCCTTTGCCGGCTGGGGCACCGCGGGCTGGCTGAGCCTGCGGCCGGGCAGCAACCGCTGGCAGCTGGCGGCGCTCTGTCCGCTGGCGCTGGCGCTGCTGGTGGGGTACGCCATTCCGCAGAAGGTGCGCGATTCGAAGCAGCCGCTGAGCTTCGTCAGCGCGGTGCGCGAACAGCTGGCGGGCAGCCGCTATCTGCTGGCCGATAATCCGGGCGTCGCCTCAGCGATCGCCTGGACGCTGCGCCGCAGCGACATCACCCTCTATGACGCCAAAGGCGAAGTGCAGTATGGCCTGAGCTATCCCGACGCTCAGGCGCGCTACGTCGATGGCGCGGCCTTCGCCGACTGGCTGCATGCGCATTGTCGCCACGGGCGCGTGTCGGTGGTCATCATGCTCAATTCGGGCGAGAAAGCGCCTGACGCGACCATGCCGACGCCGGACGAGAGATATCGGCAGGGGCGGCTGGTCTACTACGGCTACGACGAAAAACCATGAGCCTGCTGCTGATTGCGCTGGTGAGCCTGCTGAGCTGCCTCGCGCAGCTCTGCCAGAAGCAGGCGGCGACCCTCGGCGCGCGCCACGGTAAAAGCCGCCTGATGCTGTGGATTGGCTTAAGCCTGCTGCTGCTGAGCGTCGCGATGCTGCTCTGGCTATGGGTGCTGCGGCGGGTGCCGGTCAGCGTCGCCTATCCGATGCTCAGCATTAACTTTGTGCTGGTGGCGCTCGCCGCGCGGCTCATCTGGCAGGAAAGCTATACCCTGCGTCAGTGGCTCGGCACGCTGGCGATCGTGGCGGGCGTGGCGTTGATCGGGAGCCATCTGTGAAAGGCGTTATGCTGGGGATCGGTTCGGTGCTGCTGGTGACGCTGGCGCAGCTGACGCTGCGTCTCGCGATGCGCGATTTCCCGCCTGTCGAAGAGTGGCTGAATCTCGACTGGATGCGTCACGTCAGGACGCTGCTGCTCGCTGCCGGACTGGGCGCCTATGCGCTTTCTATGCTCTGCTGGATGCTGGCGCTGCGCCATCTGCCGCTCAACCGGCTCTATCCGCTGCTGAGTCTGAGCTACGTGCTGGTATGGCTGGCCGCGGTGCTGCTTCCGGCATTCGGCGAGCCGTTTCGCTGGAGCAGCCTGGCGGGCGTGCTGCTGATCGTGCTGGGCCTGCTGGCGATCACCGTACCGCCGCGCCGGAAAAAGCTATAACAGACAGATGCCGTCCGTTCCGGCAATGCAGTTGCGTCCCGCTTTTTTCGCTACATAGAGCGCCTCGTCGGCGGCGAGCTTGAGGGAATCAGGCGAGTCGCCGGGCGGCGAGGCGCTGATACCCGCGCTCAGAGTGACGATTTTATCCGGCAGATCGCTCGCCTCATGGGGCAGCGCCGCGCGGCGAATCGCCTCCAGCGCGCGGTGAGCGACATTCTCAGCGTCGCGGGCGTGGGTGCCCGGCAGAATAATGGCGAACTCTTCGCCGCCGTAGCGCGTCACCCGGTCGGTGCTGCGCAGCGGCAGGTGCTTGAGCACAGCCGCCACCTCCTGCAGGCAGCGGTCGCCGGCGATATGGCCATACTCATCGTTGTAGCGTTTGAAAAAGTCCACATCGAACATAATCAGCGAGACGGGCGAGGCGGTGCCCTGCAGGCTCTTCTCCAGATAAAAATCGAACTGCCGCCGGTTGCCCAGCCCGGTCAGGCCATCCAGCATCGCCAGATCGCTCAGCGTGCCGTTGAGGCGCGTCAGCTCATCCTGCGAGCGCATCAGCGCCTGCTGGCTGCGCTGGTTGGCGCGCAGCTGACGCAGCACCAGATAGCCGAACAGCAGCACCAGCAGCCAGGTGAAGATATTCACGCCGATGCCGGTGATATTGCTCTTCCACCAGGCGTGCCGGATCGCCCGGGTTTCATAGCCGACCGCCACCACCAGCGGATAGCGCTCCAGCCGGGCGTAGCCGAAAAGACGCTCCTTGCCGTCGAGGCGGCTGTGCCAGGTGGCGCTGCCGATGCGCGACTGGCGCAGCAGGCGGGTAAACAGCGGGCTGGAAGAGAGGCTGCGGTTGAGGACGCTATCGGGAAAAGGGCGGGCGTAAAGCAAGAGGCCGTCGGTGTTCATCAGCGCCAGCAGATCGCCCGGGCTCTGTTCATACCAGCCGTAAAACTGGCGGAAAAAAGCGACCTTGACCGAGCCGAGCGCTACGCCGCGGAAATTGCCCGCTGCATCGTTTAGCCGCAGAGAAACCGGGATCACCAGCTCATCGGCGCTGCGGCTGCGAATGACGTGGCCGATATGCGCGCCCGGATCGGCATGGTCGCGGTGCCAGATAAAGGACTCGCGGTCGGCGTTATTCATCTGCTTAAACTGCATGTCGCGCGAGGTAGCCAGCCAGTTGCCCTCTTTATCATAAACAAAGAGTCCGGCCAGCTGCGGCAGCGGCAGCGAGAGTCCGGCGAGAATGCCGTTTCTGCCGCTGTAAGCCTCAGGACGGTTAAACACCTCATCTCCCTGGCGGGCGATCTCATCCAGCGCAATATTGACCTGTAGAAAGGTGTCCTGCGCCTGGCGGGAGAGCGACAGCGACTGGTTGCGCGCCTGCACCGAGACATCCTGCAGCCGGTTCTGCCACGACTGCCAGAGCGCCCAGCTGCATGCCGTCACGATAAAAACGCTGATAAAAAGCAGAAACAGCAGCACAAAGCGCTCTGTTTTCCTGGAGCGGGGCAATGGCAAAGTCTCTCTCCGGTAAAACAACGGGTTATCTGTAAAAGGTAGCAGTAAAAAGCGGACCTGGCGGCGGGCGGAAGCGAGAGAGAGCTGGCGCGTCGGGAAGCGCAGCGGCAAAGCGGGCCGCGCCGCGGCGGGTTGATGCCCGCCGGGCGTAGAGAGCCCGCGACAAGGCGTTACGGCTGGGTAAAATCTGGCGTGCTTTTCAGTACCTTGACCGCCAGGGCGATATCGGGCGCCAGCCAGCGATCCTGCTGCCAGTTGGCCACCACCGCCCGCAGGCGGTGCAGCGCCCGCCGCGTGCCCGAGGCGAGCGCCGCGTCGCCGTGAAAATCGAGCGCCTGGGCGGCGAGCAGATACTCGATAGCCAGAATATGCCAGACATTTTCCAGCAGCTTCAGCAGCTTGAGCGCCGCACCGGTGCCCAGACTCAGGTGATCCTCCTGCAAGCCCGAGGTGACATAGTTATCCAGCACCGCTGGCTGCGCCAGCTGGCGATTCTCGGCGCAGAGCGACGCCGCCACATATTGTGCGATCATCATGCCGGAGTTAACGCCCGGCTGCGCCACCAGAAAGGGCGGCAGGCCGCTCACCAGCGGATTAACCAGCCGGTCGAGCCGCCGCTCGGCGATGCTGCCAATCTCCGCCATGGCGATCGCCAGCAGATCCGCCGCCATCGCCACCGACTCGCCGTGCGGGTTGGCCTGCGACACCACGCGCCAGCTCTCCGGCGTGCCGAGCACCAGCGGGTTGTCGGTGCAGGCGTTGAGCTCGGTCGCGATCTGGCGCGCGGCGTGCGCAAATTGATCGCGGCTGGCGCCGTGCACCTGCGGCATCGAACGCAGGCTGAGCGCGTCCTGCGTACGGACGCCGACGCTGGCCGCCAGCAGCGGACTGTCGCCCAGCAGCTGACGCAGCCGCTGGCCGCTGATCTGCATGCCGGGACTCGCCTTAAGCGCCAGCACCTCAGGGTCGAACGCCGCCAGCTGGCCGCGTAGCGCCTCGAAACTCATCGCGCCGGTGACGTCCGCCCAGTTCAGCAGGCGCGCGGCATCGTCCAGCGCCAGGCAGGCGAGACCGGTCATGCAGGGCGTACCGTTCACCAGGCTCAGCCCCTCTTTGGCGCCGGGACGCCAGGGCGTCAGGCCAGCCAGCGCGAGCGCCTGTGCGGCGGGCATAGGCTGATTTTGATACTCCACCTCGCCGACGCCGATCAGCGCCAGACCGATATGCGCCATATGGCTCAGGTAGCCGACCGAGCCCTGCGACGGCACCTGCGGCGTAATCTGATGATTCAGCAGCGCCAGCATATGCTGCACCAGCCCGACCGATACGCCCGATTTGCCGTGGCTGTAGTTGGCGATCGCCGCGCACAGAATGGCGCGCGCCTGCTCGCGCGTCAGCAGCGGGCCGACGCCGCAGGCGTGGCTCAGCAGGGTATTGCGCGACAGCTGGCTAAGCTGCTCGTCCGCCAGCGTGATATTGCACAACGCGCCGAGGCCGGTGTTGACGCCGTAGGCGATCTGCCCGCTGGCGACGATCTCATCGACAATGGCGCGCCCCTGGGCGATACGCTGCCAGGCGCTGGCGCTTAGACTTAACTCCGCATCGTGCCGCGCCACCGCGACCAGATCCTGCCACCGCAGCGGCCCGTCGCCCCAGACCAGGGTCATGACGGCTGCCCCGCGGCGTGGTGGCTGGAGATAAACTGCTTAAAGCGCTGCGAGCCCTGCTGGCCGAACATTGCCTCGGGTTCGCCCTGACAGTCGATGGTGCCCTGATGCATAAACACCACGCGGTTGGAGACGTTGCGCGCGAAGCCCATTTCGTGCGTCACCACCAGCATGGTGCGTCCCTCTTCGGCCAGGCTGCGCATCACCTTCAGCACTTCGCCCACCAGTTCGGGATCGAGCGCGGAGGTTGGCTCGTCGAACAGCATCACCTCGGGGTCCATCGCCAGCGCGCGGGCGATCGCCACGCGCTGCTGCTGACCGCCTGAGAGCTGCGCCGGATAGAAATCTTTGCGGTTGAGCAGGCCAACGCGATCCAGCAGCTGCTCCGCCTGGGCGATACAGCTTTTTTTATCGCGCTTCAGCACGTAGTGCGGTCCTTCAATGACGTTTTGCAGCACCGTCATGTGCGACCAGAGATTAAAGCTCTGAAACACCATGCCGAGACGGGAGCGCAGGCGCTCGATCTGCCGGGGATTGGCCGCCAGCTGATGGCCGCGCGCATGGCGCTTCATCTCGATGGTTTCGCCGCCGACGCTGACCACGCCGGCGTCGGGCGTCTCCAGCAGGTTAATGCAGCGCAGCAGGGTGCTTTTTCCCGAGCCGCTGGCGCCGAGAATCGAAATAACATCGCCTTTGTGCGCCTGCAGCGAAATGCCTTTCAGAACTTCCATGGCGCCGAAGGATTTATGAATATCCGTGGCGGACAGGGTAACGGGGGATGTGGAATGCATATTACTCTCCGACAAGCGGTTTAACGGCGGATAACGGCTTTTTTGCCGTGCGATGCACCGGGGTCAGACGACGCTCCAGCAGCGCGTAGAGCTGGACGATAATAAAATTCAGCAGCAGGTAGATCGCCGCGGCGCAGAGAAACACCTCCATAGTGCGGTAGGTGCGCTGGATGATTTGCTGCGCCACGCCCGTCACGTCCCAGACGGTCACGAGGCTGGCCAGCGCGGTGGATTTCACCAGCAGAATCGCCTCGGTGGAGTAGGCGGGCAGCGCATAGCGCAGCATCATCGGCGCGATAATGCGGCGCAGCAGCAGCCAGCGCGACATGCCGCAGGCGAGGCCGGCCTCGACCTGACCGGCGGGCACGGCGAGCAGCGCGCCGCGCAGGATCTCCGCCGTATAGGCTGCGGTACAGAGCGACAGCGCCAGCACCGCGCAAATAAAGGGCTCGCGCAGGAACGGCCAGACGATGCTGTGGCGGATCACGCCGAACTGCCCAAGCCCGTAGTAGATAAGGAAGAGCTGGATCATCAGCGGCGAGCCGCGAAACACCAGAATGTAGCCGCGCGCAAAGCCGCTCAGCAGACGCCAGCGGCTCATGCGCAGCGCCAGAATGCCGATCGCCAGCACGCCGCCGCACAGAAAGGCGCTGATAAACAGGCCGAGGGTCACCGGCAGGGCGGCGCTCAGCTTAAGAAAGGTGTCGGAGAGAAAGGCGAAATCAATCATGCTGCTGCTCCTTAATGCTGCGCCGCGGTGCGGCTCTGCCACGCGCGTCCGAGGCGCGACTCCGCCCGACGAAACGCCTGATTAGACAGCAGCGTCAGCACCAGATAGCAGGCGCCGCTGACCAGGTAAAAGGTGAAATAATCGCGGGTGGAACCGGCCGCGACCTGGCTGGCGCGCATCAGTTCGACGATGCCGGTCACCGAGACCAGCGCCGAATCCTTCAGGCTCATCTGCCAGACGTTTGACATGCCGGGCAGGGCGTAGCGCACCACCTGCGGCAGCAGAATGCGCTGCGCGATGCGCCAGCGCGGCATGCCGATCGCCACCGCCGCCTCCACTTCGCCTTTGGCCAGCGCCAGGCGCGCCGCGCGATAGACTTCGCCCTGATAGGAGCCGGAGATGAGCCCGATCGCCAGCGCGCCGATCAGGAACGGCGGCGCCTCGATAAAGCCGTCCGCGCCGAAGAGCTGGCCTACCAGCGTAATCAACCCGGAGCCGCCGAAATAGAACAGGTAGATCACCAGCAGTTCCGGAATGCCGCGAAACACCACCGAATAGCTCTCGCCCAGCCAGCGCAGCCAGCGCTGGGGAGAGAGCTTGGCGGCCGCCACGCCGGAGCCGACCACGGCGCCGATGATTAGCGCCGCCAGCGACAGCAGCAGCGTGGTGCAGGCGGCGCTCAGGATCAGTCGGCCCCAGCCCTCCGGGCCAAAACTCAGCAGGCTCATCATCTTTTACCTCTCTTACGGGGTGACGTCGGTTTTAAACCATTTTTCGCTCAGCTTTTTCACCGTGCCGTCGGCCAGCGCGGCATGAATCGCTTCGTCGAGTTTGGCTTTAAGATCGTTGTCGGCCATGCGCACGCCCATCGCTTCGCCTTCGCCCCAGATCGGACCGCCCAGCTGCGGACCGCTAAAGCTCAGGTTGGCGTTCTCTTTGCGCGCCAGCATCGACTGGGCGAAGGTGACATCATCGAACACCGCGTCGATGCGGCCCGATTGCAGATCGAGGATGGCGTCCGCCGACGAGGTGTATTCCCGCACCTCGGCGTCGCCTTTGAAGTATTTATCGATAAAGGGGGTATAAACGGTGCCGGAGGCGATGCCGATGGTTTTGCCTTTCAGCGCCGCTTTGAGCGGGGCGATCGCCGCGTTGATCGCGGCCTGGTCGTCGTGCAGCTTAATGATATGGCTATCGGCCGGCAGCAGCGGGTTATCTTTGCTGGTAATAAAGGTGGCGGGCGTAGAGGCGTACGGCGTGGTGAAGTTGACCACTTTTTTCCGATCTGGCGTAATCACGATCGCATCCATGATCACATCATATTTGCCGGCATTGAGTCCGGCGATCATGCCGTCCCAGTTCTGCACCACCAGCTTGCACTGAACGCCCATGCGCTTGCAGAGGTCTTCCATCAGTTCTGGTTCAAAGCCGCCCAGCTTGCCGCCCGGCAGCGTCAGGTTCCAGGGTTCATAGCTTCCTTCGGTCGCTATGGTAATCGATTTCCACTCTTTGGCCTGCGCGGCCGCGCCGCTCAACATCAGCGTGGCGAAAAGGGTGGCAAGGCAAAAAAGGCGAACGGGTGCGCGTTGCGTCATGCGGCTTCTCCTGGTGAGTATTAGATTCAGGCCATCTCATGGTGAAATCTGTGCAAATGACATTTCATGTATATACAAGTAAATCCGTTCTGATACATCGTTGATTTGCCCAGTTTGTGAGCATCACTTGATAAAATTTTGTTAAATGCAGAGCAGGATTAACTTGTACATACAAGTAGCAAAAGTTGTGCCAGCAAACGGGCAGGCGAAACCGGTAAAACAGGCGCAAAAGCAGAGGCCATACCGCGCTTCTGCACGGAAAAAGCGCATGGCTGCATGAAAAAAGTGCAAAAGAGGCGCGGCGGAAGTTAATGCGAGCCGCTTATTTATTTTCATCTTAAGGTCAGCTTAATCATAGAGATGAACCTTAAGTTTTCAGGCGTTATGAGGTGCGCGCTGTCGGCGTTACGCCGACTTAAGCCAGGCTGGCAGCAGAAAATGCTGACTTTTATCGATAGTTAAAACCTTTTCCAGCGATAGATTTTACTGATGTATCAATTTATTTCAGGATATTTAATAGTGTATTTACGATACAACTTTTACTCAGTAACTATGATGAGCAGCTTTTACTACCTTACTCTGGAATGCGATCCCTCTGGCTGTTTTGTTCTGCATACCAAAGCCTGTACACGGCTTCCCGACGTGGCGCTACGGGTATTTATCGGCACGTTTTATCATCCACGCGACGCGCTGCTGACCGCAAAAAACAGAAAGGTGAATACAAAACCCTGCCGCGAATGTCTGAAGGATATTTGCCGTTAAAGGCGGCGCTGGCCGCTACGCTAAAAAGAACCCAGCGTCAGCCAGTCTGTTGTTAAAGGCTACTGTAAAGGATGCTAAGGAACGGAAATGATTGCTCGCTTTGCCACTCTGAAACGCATACCCGGCGGCGTATGGATTATCGGCTTCGTCAGTCTGCTGATGGATATCTCCTCCGAGATGATCCACAGCCTGCTTCCGCTGTTTATGGCCACCGCGCTCGGCACGCCGGTAGTGATTATCGGTCTGATCGAGGGCATTGCCGAAGCGACCGCGCTATGCGTTAAGGTCTTCTCCGGCGCAATCAGCGACTACATCGGCAAACGCAAGGGGCTGGCCGTGGTGGGGTATGGCCTGGGCGCGCTCAGCAAACCGCTGTTCGCCCTGGCGTCGACCTCCGGCATGATTTTCAGCGCTCGCATGATCGATCGGCTGGGCAAAGGCATCCGCGGCGCGCCGCGCGATGCGCTGGTCGCCGATGTCACGCCACCTGAAATTCGCGGCGCCGCCTACGGTTTGCGTCAGGCGCTCGACACCACCGGCGCCTTTCTGGGGCCGCTGCTGGCGGTCGGGCTGATGCTGCTGTGGAACAACGATTTCCGGGCGATTTACTGGGTGGCCGTCATCCCGGCGTTTCTGGCGGTCGCTTTGCTCTTCTTCGGCTTAAAAGAGCCGCGCGCGCCGGTGACCGCGCCTCGCTCCAGCCCGGTTAAGAAAGAAAATCTTAAGCGGCTGGGCGCAGAGTGCTGGTGGGTGATCGGCCTGGGCGGGGTATTTACCCTGGCCAGATTCAGCGAGGCTTTTCTGGTTCTGCGGGCGCAGGAAGTGGGGATCGCGCTTGCGCTTATACCGCTGGTGATGGTGGCGATGAATGTGGTTTTCTCACTTACCGCTTATCCCTTTGGCCGACTCTCCGACAGCATGAGCCATCGCCGTCTGCTGCAGGCGGGACTGGTGGTGCTTATTCTGGCTGACGTGGTGCTGGCGCTCAGCCACAGCTGGGCTGGCATTATTGCGGGTGTGGCATTGTGGGGCGTGCATATGGGCATGACGCAGGGTCTGCTCAACGCCATGATCGCCCGCACCGCGCCTGCCGACCTGCGGGGCACGGCGTTTGGCTTCTTTAGCCTGCTGAGCGGCGTGGGCGTACTGCTCGCCAGCCTGGGCGCAGGGCTGCTGTGGGATCTCTGGGGCTCCGCGTCGACCTTTTTCGCCGGCGCGGCGATCTGCCTTTTCACTTTGCTGCTCACCCGTTTCGCGCCCGAACGCGCCTGAGGAGCGGATATCCCTCTGGCGCAGAGGCTGCTACCTGGTCAGAGCCGTCGCGCCGCTACTGAAAAAAGCGCAGCAGCGCGGCGCTCAGCTCTTCAGGCGCCTCTTCCGCCATATGATGACCGCTGTTAATCGCGTGGCCGCGCACATCCGGCGCCCAGCGCCGCCAGATGGCGAGGATATCGCCGTACAAATCTTCCAGATCATCCTGCTTCGACCATAAACATAAGGTTGGGCAGGTGATAAGACGTCCGGCCTGGCGATCCTGCGCCTCATGCTCTCTGTCTATCGACAAGCCCGCGCGATAGTCCTCAATCATCCCGTGCACGGTGGCGGGATCGTGAATGGCTTGCCGGAACGCCTGATACTCCTCATCTCCCATTGTTTTCGGCTGCGGACCGTACCATTCGTCTGGATCGGCCAGAATTGCGCGTTCAGGCTTTTCAGGCTGGGCAAAGAAAAACCAGTGATACCACTGACGCGCAAACCTCTCGTTACAGCGTTCCAGGGCTTCAAGGATCGGAACAGAATCGAGAAGCGCGAGGCGAGTGATGCTGTCGGGATAATCGAGCGCGGCGCGATAGGCCGTATAACTCCCTCTGTCATGGCCGACCAGCGCAAAGCGCGCAAAGCCAAGATGGCGCATCAGCTCAATGCAGTCTTTCGCTTTCGCTCTTTTGGCAGAGCCTGCGTGATGCGGCAAATCGGCAGGTTTTGACGAGCTGCCGAAGCCGCGCAGGTCTGGGCAGACCACGGTAAAAAACTTAGCCAACTGCGGCGCGACTTTTGACCAGGTGACATGGGTGCGGGGATGGCCATGCAGCAGCATGAGCGGCGGACCGCTTCCGCCATAGCGTACGTTGATTGTCGCGTCGGAAAGCGCTATTTCTGTATGAATAAATCCTTCAAACATATTTATTTTCCTGGCAGGTGGGTTGTACAGATTATAGTCACGAGCGGCAGCGATCCATCTGGAGCATAAAGAGAGGCGGCAATGGAATTTCAGCATATGCGTATCGCCAGGCCGGTGAGCCTGCTGAGCAAAAGCGGTGAGATGTACGTCAGCGGGCTGGATCTGCAGATCATCGGCGAATTTCGCGATCACGATGGATTTAGCGGCTGTATGTTAGGGCGCGACGATTTGCCCTGGCATCTTGAATTTACGCAGTGTCATTTTCATCCGGTCATGCCGTCTCCGTCTGCCGAAGATCTGCTGGTGCTCTACGTGCCTGACCAGGATAGTTGGCAGATACGCTGCGCGAAGATGGATCAGGCTGGCTTTGTCAGGGTGAAATCGTTCAATCCCTACTGGGACAGAAGAGGCGTGACATTCCAGGATGTCGATGGCTATCGCGTTGTGATTCAGCAGATGCGCTGGGGCGAGCGCTGATGCGCCACTGCCGAGATAATCAACCGACAGAGAAAAGAATAAGGAAAAGCGATGAGGGTGAGACGCGCGCGACCTGACGAAGCGGAACAATGCTGGCTTGTCAGAAATTTGGCTATCCGCGACGGGTGCCGCAACAGCTATAAGCCCGAGATCCTTCAGGCCTGGACGCCAGATGGGATGCCTGAAAGTTATCTCGAGGTAATCAGAGCGAACCCCTTCTTCGTGATTGAAGGGCCGGATAGCCGCCCGGTGGCAACGGGTTTTCTCGACCTCTCTTCCGGCAGTGTCGAGGCAATTTTTACCTTGCCCGAACACGCTGGAAAAGGGTTAGCTGGCAAGATTATCGAGGCGATAAAAGGCGAGGCGCGCCAGCGAGGGTTTACCCGACTCACTCTCGCCTCGACCCCTAATGCGCAAACCTTCTATGAGCGGCACGGCTTTAGCTTTGTGCAGGAAAATATCTATCATTCCAGGCTCGCCCAGGCTGAACTGCGCTGCATCGATATGGCGATCGCGCTTTAAGCTCGATCGCGTCGCACTGGCAAGCCGCGCTTCACCGCCGGGCTCGCTTCATGACAACGGCCCGGCATGCTGGCGAAAATTAGATTTCGTCTGGTTTGATATTCGCCACCGGCGATAGCACGTTTTCCGGCAGGGCGCGCAGCGGCGCCTTCTGCGCGACGCGCGTCGGCCAGTCGTGGTTGGCCAGCGCCGCCTTGCCGATCGCCACAAAGTCGGCGCCTTGTTCAAGCTGCTCTTCAGCCAGGTCGCCGGTATCCAGGCCGCCGTTAACAATAAGTACGGTATCCGGCGCCGCCTCGCGGGCGATAGCGGCAAAAGTCTGTTCGCCGTCGCTAAAGGCGGGTTGCCACGCCTGATATTCCGTCACGTGAATATAATCCACGCCCGCGGCCTGCAGCAGTGCGAACACTTTCGCGGCGCCCGCTTTGCCTTCTTTCCATTTGTGATGGAAATCGTTGACCTTGCCCTGCGAGATGCGTACGCCCAGGATGGCATCAGGACCGATTTGCGCCCGCACCGCCTTGATTACCGCCAGCGTCAGGCCCAGGCGCGCTTCGATATCGCCGCCCCAGCGGTCGGTGCGCTGATTGGTATCGTCGGTCAGGAACTGATCGAGCAGATAGCCATTGGCGGAGTGGATCTCCACGCCGTCAAAACCCGCCGCGTTAACCGCGCGCGCTGCGCTGGCGGCAAAGGCGCTAATCGCCTGCTGGATTTGCTCCTCGCTCATCGCCTCCGGCAGCGCATAGTCGCCCTGACCGTGGTAAAAGCCGAGCTGCTGGCCGACCGGCTGCACAGCCGAAGGGGCAACGGTAGAGCGGCGATAGATATTGGCCTGCGAAAGCGCGCCGCCGTGGATAAGCTGCGCGATAAACACGGCGCCCTGGCTTTTCACGGCGTCGACCACCTTGCGCCAGCCCTCGACTTGCTCGTTGGTCACGATGCCAGGCTGAAACGCATAGGTCTGCGACCAGGCCTGGTCGACATAGAGTCCCTCTGAAATCACGCCGCCGAAACCGCCGCGCGCAAAGCTGGCGTAGTAGCGCTGCATTGTCTCGCCCGGCACGCCGGTTTCCGAAGCGGAGATGCGGGTCATCGGCGCCACCATGGCGCGGTTGTTAAAGGGGGTGGCGTTGATAACGCCGGCCGTAAAAAGTTTTTTAGCCATATCGGCAGGATCTCCTGAGTAATTATCTACTGAAGCTATTGTAATGCAGCGGCCAGCGGCGAATAATCGCCAAAATCGACAAGCTGTATAACGGATAACGTTACAATGGATTTAAAAAACGTTGAGATTTTCTGCAGCATCGCCGACACCGGCAACTTTACCGAGACGGCCAGACGGGTTAACGCAACGGCCATGACCATTTCGCGACGGTTAGCGCAGCTGGAGAGCGAGCTGGGCGTGCGTCTGTTTCAGCGCACCACCCGCGCGGTATCGTTAACCAGCGAAGGCGAAGAATTTCTGCCCTATGCGCGCCTGATGCTGGAGGCAGGGGAAACCGCCAAAAGCCTGTTTAATTCAGCATCGCAGGGCGCCAGCGGGCTGCTGCGCGTGACGGCGGCGTCGGAATTCGGCAAGCGCCATCTGCTGCCGCTGCTGCCTGCGCTGATGGAGGCGAACCCTGCGCTGCGGGTCGATCTCAACCTGAGCGACAGCGTGGTCGATATCGTCGGGCAGGGCTATGACATGGCGCTGCGGCTGGCGCCGCTGAAGGATTCAACGCTGATCGCCCACCGGCTCGCCGATAATCCACGCATACTCTGCGCCGCGCCCGGCTATCTGGCGCGCTATGGCCAGCCGACCAGCCTCAGCGATCTGCAGCAGCATCGCTGCCTGAAAATTTCCGGGGTGGCGCACTGGATGTTCGAGCAGCACGGACAGGTGGTGAACTGCCCGATCGCCGCGCGCTTCAGCTGCAGCAGCGTCGAGGGCGTGCGGGAGATGTGCGTTGCCGGGATCGGCATTGCGCAGCTGACCTTTCTCGATGTTCGCGACGAGCTGTGCCGGGGAGAGCTGGTGGAGATTGCGCTGTCAGACGCCAGTCGACACGCGCTGGCGGTCTGGGCGCTGCTGCCGACCCGACAGTACATGCCTTATCGCACGACGCTGCTGCTGAAGTCGCTAAAAGCGGCCTTGCAGGAATTTGATGCCGGGCAAAACGGTGAAAATCCGCTTTAACGCCCGCCGGAAAGGTGACATGAGGCCGTGCGATAAAGGCTCGCTTTTCCCGCCTGAGGCAGTGCATCAGCGCCTGCTTTATTTATCAGCGGCAGTAAGAAAACCGTTATTAATGAAACGGTACGTCAGCAGGGCACTGAGATTGTCAGCGGCGGCAGCGCTAATTGACTGAATGAGCGATGCCGGCTTATGCCGGAATCGCTGCTTTTGATGCGCCCATATATAAACAATCGGCTTTATAACCTAGACCTCGTGTGGATCAGCCTGAAAGAGACGCACCGCCATCCCACATTCCCTACCGCAATGCATACCACTCTTTATGCTTCAGCGGATTCATCGCCGCGCCAATAATATCGGAAACCACGTTCACCAGAATCACCAGACCGCCAACCACCATCACGCCGGCGGAAATCGCCGCATAATCCTGTTGCCGAATCGCATTTATTAGCCACCGGCCCAGACCAGGCCAGTTGAACACCATCTCGGTGATCATCGCCAGCGTCAGCATGGTGGAAAACTGCAGGCCCAGACGCGGGATCACCGGCGGCAGCGCATTATGCAGCACATGGCGGCGGATCACGGTAAAACGCGACAGCCCGCGCGTGGCGGCCGCCTTTACGTAGTTCTTATCCATCACCTCGCTGGTGCTGGCGCGCAGCAGGCGGATTACTTCGGTAGCGGGAGCGACCGCCAGCACAATCACCGGCAGGATCATATGCGTCATTACGCTGACCAGCATCTCATGACGCCACGGCGACGGGCTCAGCCAGGCGTCCACCAGCGCAAGACCGGTAATATTTTGCACCGGATATAGCAGGTCAAAACGGCCAGACACCGGCAGCCAGCCGAGCGTCAGGGAGAAGAACAGCGTAAACAGTAGCGCCAGCCAGAATACCGGCATCGAGAAGCCGAGCAGCGCCAGCGCGCTAATCACTTTATCCTGCCACTTATTACGCGTCACGCCGGCGCAGATGCCGAGCGGAATCCCGGTCAGCAGCGCCAGCACAAACGCCAGCACGCACAGCTCCAGCGTGGCGGGAAACACTTCGCGCAGCTGCAGGCCAATCTCCTGGCCATTGGTGCTGGAGACGCCGAAATCAAACTGCAGCATGCCGCTGAACCAGAACCACCATGCATCGAACAGCGAAGCGCCTTCCAGCGGCGCGTTGGGCGTGAAGTAGCTCAGGCTAAAGCCCACCAGCGACAGCAGAAACAGAGTAATCACCAGCAATAACAGGCGACGCAACATATAGATGATCACTTACGGCTCCTCGCGCTCATCACGGTAGACTCCGGCAAAAGAGGCGTTGCCGAACGGACTTAACACCAGGCCTTTAATATCGTGGCGGTAGGCCTGCAACCGCAGCGAAGAGGCGAGCGGCAGCACCGGCAGATCGCGTGCCAGCATCTGCTGCGCCAGGTGATAGTTCTCAATACGGCCCGCCAGCTGCTGCGACAGCAGCGCCTTCTGCAGGGCTTCATCGAAGCCGGGCGAGCACCAGTGCGCATAGTTGGTCTGCGAGCGAATTGCCGCGCAGCTCAGCAGCGGGCGGAAAAAACTGTCGGGATCGTTACTGTCGGTCGCCCAGCCGGTGAGGGTGAGATCGTGATTCATCGCCATCAGCTGCGCTTCCTGAAAGCGGCCCTCTACCGGTGCGATGCTCACCTTGACGCCTACCTGCGCCAGATCGGCCTGCAGCAGCTCCGCCGTTTTCAGCGGGCTGGGGTTCCAAGCCTGCGAGGCGGAGGGTACCACCAGGCGCAGATGGAGATCGGTAATGCCCAGCGACGCCAGCATCTCGCGCGCTTTTTTCGGGTCATACTCGGTGACGCGCGCTTCGCTATCGTAAGCCCATGATGCGCGCGGCAGCACCGAGGCGGCGGTTTCCGCCGTACCGTAGTAGATCGATTCCATCAAGCGTTCGTTATTGATCGCCAGCGCCAGCGCGTGGCGCACTTCCGGACGGTCCAGCGGCGCTTTGCGGGTGTTGAACGCCAGATAGGCGATGTTCATGCCGGGGCGCAGCGTCATGCGCAGGCGAGGATCGTCGCGCAGGATAGAGATCTGACTGGCGGCGGGATAGGCGAGCACGTCGCACTCTCCCGTCAGCAGCTTTGACAGGCGGCCCGTTCCGCCTGCGCCCATATCGATCACCGCCTGCTGCAGGCGCGGCACGCCTTTCCAGTAGGCGGGATTACGCGCCAGCCGAATATACTGTCCGGCGCGATATTCGCTGAGCTGGTAAGGACCCGTACCCACTGGCTGGCGATCGAGCTCTTCCTGGCGGCCGCTGCGGGTCAGCTGATCGGCATATTCCGCCGACAGCACCGGCGCGTAGTGGGTCGCCAGATGCCAGAGAAACGAGGCGTCCGGGCTGTTGAGCCGGATTTCAACTGTATTACCATCGAGCTTTTTAACGCTCTGCACCGAATCGGCGAACTGCAGGCTGTCGAAATAGGGGTAATTGCCGCCATTAACGTTGTGCCACGGATGGTGGCGATCGAACATGCGGGCAAAGCTGAATACCACGTCGTCGGCGTTCATTGCGCGCGTCGGCGTAAACCAGGAAGTGCGTTGAAAAGAAACCTTGCTACGCAGGTGGAAGCGGTAGGTCGCGCCGTTATCGCGCACTTCCCAGGAGGAGGCCAGATCGGGCACCAGGCGATAGGTATAGGGATCGACATCCAGCAAACGATCGTAAAGCTGCGCGGCGAGGGTATCGACGGCAAGGCCGCTGCTCGCCATCTGCGGATTGAAGGTATTCAGCGTGCCGTTGACGCAGTAGACGAAGCCGCTGTGGCGAATATCACGACTCTCAGCCGACCAGGCAGACGCGCTGAATAGGCTGAGAATAAGCATCAGCGACGGGATTAATTTTGACATAGAACTCAACGGTGTTCGGGCAATAGGCTGAGTGTATCGCAAAGGCGGCGATGTCCCAAAATATGGTGACGCGGCTGGGGGGATTTTCGCCAGAGAGCAGAAAATAGACACACCCTTGCTGTGGTAATGAGAAAAATTCTCAATTAGAGCTTTACAAGTGAGAACAAGAATGATTATTATTTCATTGCGCTTCAGCGGTGGCTCTACCGGTGAAGAGCACGACATTGCTCACATTGCTTCCAGTATTGTTGCCCGCGCAAGCGGGCTTTTTTTTTTGCCGCTATCTTTTGCGCTGCTGCATGAAGGGGAAGCAATGATGGCTCGAACTGGCAATCGCTGTGTGATCACTGAAGACGGTCAGTACATTGCTGGAGATGAGCTGGAGAATGTCGTGGTGCCTGGCAAAATCACTTATGGGATTGGTAACGGCTGGCATGATGGCTGATAAATGTAGGGGTACGCTTTGGACATATAGCAGACATATCTGCGGACAACGTCCGCTATGAGCGAGAAGCGGACATTGTATCTGGCATCTATACGCTCCCTGCCTCTGGCGTTCCTTGGTGGAATACCAATTTCCATTGCCCGTTCGCAGAAAATTCCCAGTATGAAGAACGTAGGGTTGCACGACTGCCATCTGGATTAACAGTTCTGTAGTGCAATGTTGCGAAATTATTCCCAACGCTGATAAGCCGGTAATCACGACTAAGAATAGCCGGAACATTAACTTCACTTAAAAGCGCTTCAATAGTTTGAGTACGATCAACGACTACACCTGAGCGTCTTATTTCGCTAAATCTTTCGTGGAGTATCTGTTCAAGCCATACCCGATCTTTCGGCCTGCTGCTATGAAGAGAGCATTCAAGTCTTTTTAGCGTCTCCAGGAGCATAGTGTTTGTCCTCATCACAATCGAACATTAACTCTTCAGGCAATAATTGCTGGAATGCAACGTCCGCGTCGGCCGAAGACTGCGAGGGGCCCCCCTTCTTCAAATCGGGATGCCCGTTTTAAGATCGAGCTTAAAAGGTTCCCAACCTCCTGGCGGGTCCCACTCTCCCAGGCCCAGCACCGTCTCATTCTCTATCGATGTAATGATCACGCCATCAATGGCGCACTGCCTAGATTTCCAGAGAATGCCCGCAGCAATATCCATCAGAAAAACGTGGCAGTAAGTGGTGACTAGAACCCGATTATGTAGCCTGTCAGAATGGATGTCAGGAACTGAATAAATATGGCCAACGTAATCACCTAGTGGATGGCTTCTGAACAAGTGTGTGGTCATCTCAACAACATGAAAGTGGTCGCCACAAATGATTGCCGCCTGGGATTCATTCAGTAGGAAATCACAAAAGGCGCTGGAAATCAGCCAGCCATCCTCGTCGGCACGTAAATATAACTGTAAAATCGCAATGGGCTCACCGCCTTTACTGATTAACAGTCGTCGATCCTTTTCTCCATTAGCGCCAAAGGGATTGACGTCGATGATCGAAACACCGTCCCTTTCATCACCGGGCTTAGGCTGTTCAAGCCAAGTCGCTTGCAATGTCATTGAGTATCCAAAGTGTGAACAGCAGAAGAACACATACTACTTTACAAGCTGATGTCACGACAGCGCCTTAGGTTGCCATATTGCGCTGACCGGGCCCCGCGGATGAGTACATTCAAGTGTCAACAACGTCCGCTCTTGGCACAAAGCGGACTATCGCTTCAAGGCACTTTCGTCGAGGGGCTAGAAGCGCTGGATAAAATTACGTTTCCAACCGTAAGACTGCGGGGCTAGAAAATGCCTCGGTAAGAGACAAAAAACCTTCCCCAAAATTATCTTAATAAGTAGTAAAAACAGGCAGTTAAATAATTAAAATAAAGCGCAAAAAGATACGTAATTTTGAATCAATCTTTTGATTTAAATATAAAATTACTCTCTTTCTATCCCGTGCTTCTTCATCATCGCCCGCAGCTGATGATAGGTCACGCCCAGCAGCTCCGCGGCGCGGCGCTGATTATATTTCGCCTGCTGCAGGCTGGCTTCTACCAGCGCGCGCTCCTGCTGGTTCTGCCACAGCCGCAAATCAAGCGGCAAAGCGGGCAGGGAGCCTGAAGAGTCATCCGGCGCGGCGGCCGTCGGCTGCGTGCGCGGCGCAAAGGGATTGATAATAATCCGGTCGAGCGGCTCGTCGCTGCTGTGATGACGGTACACCGAACGCTCCACCACGTTTTTTAGCTCGCGCACGTTGCCAGGCCACTGATACCCCAGCAGCGTCTCCTGCGCCTCGGGCGTAAAGCCCGGAAACAGCGGCAGCCCCAGCTCGCGGCACATCTGAATAGCGAAATGCTCCGCCATCACCAGAATGTCGCTGCGCCGCTCGCGCAAAGGCGGCAGCTGCACCACGTCAAAGGCGAGGCGGTCAAGCAGGTCGGCGCGGAATTTCCCCGCCGCCGCCAGCGCGGGCAGATCCTCGTTGGTGGCGCACACCAGCCGCACGTTAACCTGCAACGCGTGATTGCCGCCGACGCGCTCCAGCTGGCCATACTCGATGACGCGCAGCAGCTTCTCCTGCACCAGCATCGGCGCCGTCGCCAGCTCGTCGAGAAACAGCGTGCCGCCATCCGCCCGCTCGAAGCGGCCCAGATGGCGCTTCTGCGCGCCGGTAAAGGCGCCCGCCTCATGGCCGAACAGCTCGGAGTCGAGCAGATTTTCGTTCAGCGCGGCGCAGTTAAGCGAAATAAAGGGGCCCTGCCAGCGGTCGGAGAGGTAGTGCAGACGGCTGGCGATCAGCTCTTTGCCGGTGCCGCGTTCTCCTACCACCAGCACCGGCTTCTCCAGCGGCGCCAGCATGGATACCTGCTCGAGAACTTCGAGAAAGTTATTGGATTCGCCTAACAGGTTATCATTGCTGTCTGCCATGATGAAATTCACCACCTCTTAATCAATTTAACTACCTTACGCGACCTGCGTGACGCTGTAAAATATAAATGGCTATATAAATCAGAAGGATAAAAACTGGCACGCCTTTTGAATATAACAATCAGCGCATGGCGCACCAACATAATCAAAGAGGAACATCATTATGGGTATTTTTTCTCGTTTCGCCGACATCGTTAACGCCAACATCAATTCGCTGCTGGAGCGTGCGGAAGATCCGCAGAAACTGGTACGCCTGATGATTCAGGAAATGGAAGACACGCTGATTGAAGTACGTTCCACTTCGGCGCGCGCGCTGGCGGAGAAAAAACAGCTGAACCGCCGCATCGAACAGGCGGAAATCCAGCAGGCTGAATGGCAGGAAAAAGCGGAGCTGGCGCTGCGCAAAGAAAAAGATGACCTGGCGCGTGCGGCGCTGATCGAAAAACAGAAGCTGACTGACCTGATCGCCTCGCTGCAGCAGGAAGTGGTTCACGTTGAAGAGACGCTGGAGCGCATGAAGGGCGAAATCGGCGAGCTGGAGAAAAAGCTGAGCGAAACCCGCGCTCGTCAGCAGGCGCTGACCCTGCGTCATCAGGCCGCTTCTACTTCGCGCGACGCGCGTCGTCAGCTCGACAGCGGCAAGCTGGATGAAGCCATGGCGCGCTTTGAATCTTTTGAGCGCCGCATCGACCATATGGAAGCAGAAGCGGAAAGCCAGCGTTTCGGCAAGTCGAAATCGCTGGACGCGCAGTTCGCCGATCTGCAGGCCGATGATGAAATCAGCCAGCAGCTGGAAGCGCTGAAAGCCAAAATGAACCTTAGCGAATAACACTATTTGATCTGCGAGAGTGATTAAGGAGAGTCAATGAGCGCACTTTTTCTCGCTATACCGCTGACCATATTCGTGCTGTTTGTCGCGCCGATCTGGTTATGGCTGCACTACAGCAATCGCCGCAGCGGCAACGAACTGTCGGCAGGCGATCTTCAGCGCCTGCAGCAGCTGACGCAGGATGCGGAACGTATGCGCGACCGCATCCATGCGCTGGAGTCTATTCTGGACGCCGAGCATCCTAACTGGAGGCAGCCATGATTAAACGCAAGCTGTGGCGCAAGCCGGACGAAGGGAAGCTGATGGGCGTCTGCGCCGGCGTGGCGGAGTACCTGGATATTCCGGTGCGGCTGCTGCGCGTTATCGTGGTGCTGTCGCTGTTCTTCGGCCTGTTCGCGATTACCATCTGCGCCTACTTCATTCTGGGGTTCGTGCTTGACGTGAAACCGGCGGATGCCGAAGAGGGCGCGGCGAAGCCCAACGCCGGCGAACTGCTCGACCGGCTGGAAAGCGCGCTGCGTCGCGATGAGTACAGCGTGCGCGAGATCGAACGCTACGTCACTTCTGAAACCTTCAGCGTGCGCAGCCGCTTTCGCCAGATCTGACTTTCCCTGAACGGGGCCGCTTCGGCCCCGTTATACCCGTCAACCGGAGGTATACTTTGTTATATTCACGCACGTCTTCATTTCGCCGCCGCGCGACCCCCGCGTTGAAGTCGGTCGGGAAATTCATCATTATCAATGCCGTGAGCTATGGACCGGCCGGACTGACCGGCTGGGCGGTAAAATCGGTGGCGCGTCGCCCGCTGCGCATTCTGCTTTCCCTGGCGCTGGAGCCGTTGCTGCAGCGCGTCATGAAGCGGGCGGCGGCGCGCTTCATCAGGGAAAAAGATGATAAACAAGTCTGAACTACTGTCACTCCTCAACCGCGGCGCGGATCGTCATCTGCGCCTGGCGGTAACCGGCCTGAGCCGCAGCGGTAAAACCGCCTTTATCACTTCATTAGTTAACCAGCTGCTTAACGTGCACAGCGGCGCGCGGCTGCCGCTCTTTTCCGTAGTGCGCGACGAACGTCTGCTGGGCGTCAAGCGCATCCCGCAGCGCGATATGGGCACGGCGCGCTTCACCTACGACGAAGGGCTGGCGCAGCTCTACGGCACGCCGCCCGCCTGGCCGACCCCGACGCGCGGCGTCAGCGAAATGCGGCTGGCGCTGCGCTACCGCTCGCAGGATTCGCTGCTGCGTCACTTCAAAGAGAGTGCCACGCTCTATCTGGAAATCGTCGACTATCCCGGCGAATGGCTGCTCGATCTGCCGATGCTGGCGCAGGATTATGTCGACTGGTCGCGGCAGATGGTCGGGCTGCTGCAGGGCGATCGCGCCCAGTGGGCCCAGCCGTGGCGCGAACTCTGCGCCTCGCTCGATCCCTTTGCGCCCGCCGACGAAAACCGGCTGGCCGCCATCGCCGCCGCCTGGACCGACTATCTGCACCGCTGCAAAGCCGAAGGGCTGCACTTTATCCAGCCGGGGCGCTTTGTGCTGCCGGGCGAGATGGCGGGCGCGCCCGCGCTGCAGTTTTTCCCCTGGCCGCTGGCGGACGAGGCGGAACGCGGCAAGCTGGCGCAGGCTGACAAAGGCAGCAACTTCGCCATGCTGCAGCAGCGTTTTCGCTACTACTGTCAGCATGTGGTGAAGGATTTTTACCGCAATCACTTTTTGCGCTTCGACCGCCAGATCGTGCTGGTGGACTGCCTGCAGCCGCTGAACAGCGGCCCGCAGGCGTTTAACGATATGCGGCTGGCGCTGACTCAGCTGATGCAGAGTTTCCACTACGGGCAGCGCACCCTGTTCCGCCGGCTCTTTTCGCCGGTGATCGACAAGCTGCTGTTCGCCGCCACCAAAGCGGACCATATCACCGCCGATCAGCACGGCAATATGGTGTCGCTGCTGCAGCAGCTGGTGCAGGACGCGTGGCAAAACGCCGCCTTCGAAGGCATCAGCATGGACTGCGTCGGCCTGGCGTCGGTGCAGGCCACCCAGAGCGGACTGGTGGATCACCGCGGCGAAAAGATCCCGGCGCTGCGCGGCGAGCGGCTGGCGGACGGCGAGGCCCTGACCTTCTATCCAGGGGAAGTGCCGCCGCGCCTGCCGGGACACGCCTTCTGGCAGCAGCAGGGATTTCAGTTTGAACAGTTCCGGCCGCAGCCGCTCGATATCGATCGACCGCTGCCCCATATCCGCATGGACGCCGCGCTGGAATTTTTATTAGGAGACAAGCTGCGATGAACGACGAACAACTCAAGCCGCGTATCGATTTCGCCCGTCCGCTGGACGCCCCGCGCGAGCCTGCGCTGCGTCCGGCGCAGGCGTTCGACGGCGAGGCGCGGCAGGCGTTTCTCGCCGTCGACGAGCAGGCCGACGAGGTGGTGGAAGAGGGCGCGGGCGAGCGGGCGGTGGAGCAGGCGCTGCGGCCGAAGCGCAGCCTGTGGCGCCGGCTGGTCGGCGTGGGCGCGGCGCTGTTTGCCGCCAGCGTCGCGGCGCAGAGCGTGCAGTGGATGCACGACGCCTGGCTGACGCGCGACTGGTTTGCCCTCGGCAGCGGCACGGCGGGCGCCTTGATTGTGATTGCCGGCGTCGGCGCGCTGACCAGCGAGTGGCGCCGCCTCTATAAGCTGCGCGCCCGCGCCGAAACGCGCGACGTCGGTCGCGAACTGCTGCACAGCCATAGCGTCGGCAAAGGGCGCGCCTTCTGCGAAAAACTGGCGCAGCAGGCGGGGCTCGATCAGGCGCATCCGGCGCTGCAGCGCTGGCACGCGTCGCTGCATGAAACCCAGAACGACCGCGAAACCGTCACGCTCTACGCGCAGCTGGTGCAGCCGGTGCAGGATCGCCAGGCGCGACGCGAAATCGGCCGCCACGCCGCGGAGTCGACGCTGATGATCGCCGTCAGCCCGCTGGCGCTGGTGGATATGGCGTTTATCGCCTGGCGCAACCTGCGGCTAGTAAATCGCATCGCCGCCATCTACGGTATTGAACTGGGCTATTTCAGCCGGCTGCGGCTGTTCCGGCTGGTGCTGCTGAACATGGCGTTCGCCGGCGCGTCTGAGCTGGTGCGCGAAGTCGGCATGGACTGGATGTCGCAGGATATCGCCGCCCGGCTCTCTGCGCGCGCCGCGCAGGGCATCGGCGCCGGTCTGCTCACCGCGCGGCTCGGCATCAAGGCGATGGAGCTGTGCCGTCCGCTCCCCTGGCTGGAGGAGGATAAGCCGCGGCTGGGCGATTTTCGCCGCGATCTTATCAGCCAGCTTAAAGAGACGCTGCCGAAAAGCGGCGCGAAGCGCGAAGGCTAAGCGCTTTCCCCTGCTGGTGCGCCGCTGCTCGCGCGGCGCGCACCCCAGGCTGAACACCACTGTCAACTTTTGCTTCCACGCCTCTTCAGACCTGCCGCAAGTTAGCGTATTATCTCCAGATTCTTCACCTGACTAAGGCCATCGCAATGCGTCTTGAAGTCTTCTGCCAGGACCGCATCGGTCTGGCGCGCGAGCTGCTCGATCTGTTAGTCGCCCGTAACATCGATTTACGCGGCATTGAAATCGCGGCGCTCGGCCGTATTTACCTTAACTTCTCTGCGCTTGAATTCGACCAGTTCAGCAGCCTGATGGCGGAGATTCGCCGCACGCCCGGCGTGACCGACGTGCGCACCGTCGCCTATATGCCTTCGGAGCGGGAGCACCGCGCCCTGAGCGCGCTGCTGGTCGCCATGCCGGAGCCGGTTTTTTCTATCGATCTCAAAAGCAAGGTCGAGCTGGCTAACCCGGCGGCGCAAAACCTGTTCGACCTCGACGAGCAAAAGATTCGCAACCACAGCGCGGGCAACCTGATTAGCGGCTTCAACTTTCAGCGCTGGCTGGAGAGCGACCGCGTTGAGGCGCAGGCGCAGCATGTGGTGATCGACGGCCGCGACTTCCTGATGGAGGCGCGTCCCATCTACCTGACCGCCGACGAGGGCGCGGGCGACCAGCCGGTCGGCGCGATGGTGATGCTGAAATCCACCGCCCGCATGGGACGTCAGCTGCAAAACCTGGTGGTGACCGACGAGTCGGAGTTCGACCATATCATCGCCGTAACGCCGAAGATGCGTCAGGTGATCGACCAGGCGCGCAAGCTGGCGATGCACGATGCGCCGCTGCTGATCGTCGGCGATACCGGCACCGGCAAAGATATGCTGGCGCGCGCCTGCCACCTGCGCAGCGCGCGCGGCAAGAAGCCGTTCCTGGCGCTTAACTGCGCCTCGCTGCCGGACGACGTCGCGGAGAGCGAACTTTTCGGCCATGCCGCCGGCGCCTATCCCAACGCGTTAGAGGGGAAAAAGGGCTTCTTCGAGCAGGCCAACGGCGGCTCGGTGCTGCTCGACGAGATTGGTGAAATGTCGCCGCGCATGCAGACCAAGCTGCTGCGCTTTCTCAACGACGGCACTTTCCGCCGCGTCGGGGAAGAGCATGAGGTGCATGTCGACGTGCGCGTCATCTGCGCCACGCAGAAGAACCTGATCGAGCTGGTGCAGCGCGGCGAGTTCCGCGAAGATCTCTTTTACCGTCTGAACGTGCTGACGCTGCATCTGCCGCCGCTGCGCGAGCGCCCGCTCGATATCCTGCCGCTAACCGAGATGTTTGTGGCGCGCTTTGCCGACGAGCAGGGCATTCCGCGTCCGCGCCTCTCGCCGCAGCTTAACGGCCTGCTGACGCGCTACAACTGGCCGGGCAATGTGCGCCAGCTGAAGAACGCGCTCTATCGCGCGCTGACGCAGCTGGAGGGGCATGAGCTGCGCCCGCAGGATATCGTGCTGCCAGAGCAGGCGCTGGACGCCTCGCTGGGCGAAGAGGCGATGGAGGGCACGCTCGACGAGATCACCAGCCGCTTCGAGCGTTCCGTGCTCACCCGTCTTTATCTCTCCTATCCCAGCACCCGTAAGCTGGCGAAACGCCTTGGCGTCTCGCATACGGCTATTGCCAACAAGCTGCGTGAGTATGGATTAGGACAGAGGCGCGGCGAGCAGGAAGAGAAAAACGGCGGCTAATCGCCGCCGGGGTTACGCTATTTCAGTACGGCCAGCGCCGCGTCGTAATCGGGTTCCGTAGTGATCTCGTCGACCAGCTGGCTGTACAACACCTTGTCATGCTCGTCCACCACCACCACCGCGCGCGCCGTCAGGCCCGCCAGCGCGCCAGCAGCAATCGCCACGCCGTAATCCTGTTTGAATTCCGCGCCGCGCAGCGTCGAGAGCGTCACAACGTTATTCAGGTTGTCGGCGCCGCAAAAGCGCGACTGCGCAAAAGGCAGATCGGCTGAGACGCAAAGCACCACCGTGTTGGTCAGCTCGCTGGCCAGCTGGTTAAAGCGGCGCACCGAGGCGGCGCAGACGCCGGTGTCGACACTGGGAAAAATATTCAGAACCTTGCGTTTTCCTGCATACTCAGAGAGCGACACGTCGGAGAGATTTTTCGCCACCAGCGAAAAGGCTTTAGCCTGCTCGCCTGCCTGGGGAAAGTGACCAGCAACCTCAACCGGGTTGCCCTGAAAATGAACAGTGTGAGACATAGCGATTCCTTAAACGTCAGATAACTGGCTACAGGTAAGTATGGTTTCAAAAAAGGTTTATGACATATCTATAAAAGACTTACGAGCGGAAAACGCAGATTATCCGAGACGACGCGCAGTTATCGTATGACATGGAGAGAGTATGAGAACGGTAAAAAGCTATCCCGAGTCCTGGCCGCTGCATACCCCTTTTGTCATCGCCCGCGGCAGCCGCACCGAAGCGAAAGTGGTGGTGGTAGAGATTGAAGAGAATGGCGTCAAAGGCACCGGCGAGGCGACGCCCTATGCGCGCTACGGCGAAACCGAAGCCTCGGTGCTGGCGCAGATCGCCGAGATCCTGCCGACGCTGCAGCAGGGCATGACGCGCGACGCCCTCCAGCGGGCGATGCCGGCCGGCGCGGCGCGCAACGCTATCGATAGCGCGCTGTGGGATCTGCAGAGCCGCCAGCAGCGTCAGGATCTCTGGGCGCTGAACGGCGTTGCGGCGCCCGCAGAGGTGGTGACGGCGCAGACCGTCAGCATCGATACCCCTGAAGCGATGGCGAGCAGCGCCCGGGCGCTCTGGCAGCATGGCGCGACGCTGCTGAAAATCAAACTGGACGACTCCTTTATCACCGAGCGGCTGGTGGCGATCCGCACGGCGGTGCCGCAGGCGACGCTGATTGTCGACGCCAACGAGTCCTGGCAGGCCGAAGGGCTGGCGGCGCGCTGCCAGCTGCTGGCGGATCTGGAGGTGGCGATGCTGGAGCAGCCGCTGCCCGCCGGACAGGATGCGGCGCTGGCGAACTTTATCCATCCGCTGCCGATCTGCGCCGACGAAAGCTGCCATACCCGCGACAGCCTGCCTGCGCTGCAGGGACGCTACGAGATGGTGAATATCAAGCTGGATAAAGCGGGCGGGCTGACCGAAGCGCTGGCGCTGGCGGCAGAGGCGAAGGCGCTTGGACTGGAGGTAATGCTCGGCTGCATGATCTGCACCTCGCGCGCGATTCATGCCGCGCTGCCGCTGGCGCCGGCGGCGCGCTTCGCCGATCTCGACGGGCCGACCTGGCTGGCGGTGGATGTCGAGCCCGCCATTCAGGTCAGCGCCGGCAAAGTGGTTATCGCTGCCAGCGCAGCAGGCTGATCATCGGCTCCAGATAGCGCTCTGTCGCTTCATCCACTGAAATCGCCGGCATTTCGGCGGTTATGCAGGGCAGGCCGAGGTCGTTGCACCAGCTGCCGAACGAGCCGGGCGTGTCGTAACCGACGCTGCCCACCAGCGGCAGCGCGGTCTGCTGCGCCAGCCAGTGGCCGAGCTCGCTGCTGCGCGGATCGTCGATGCAGGCCAGCGGCTCGTGCCAGGAGACCACCCAGCGCGGCTTCAGCCCGTGGATCAGCTCGCACAGCGCCTGGGTCTCCGGCTCGGAGCCGGGCCGCTCCCCGGTCGAGAGCAGCACGTCGCGCGCTTCGGCGGCGCTGTTCCAGCGATAGACCGTCTCGCCGCTCTGCCAGTTGGCCGCCGGAAAGTTGCGGTTAAGATCGACGCCGTGCGCGTTGGCGCGCAGGCCCAGCTGACAGCCGTCCGGATTGACCGCCAGCACCACGTGATGACGGCGCAGCCGGTCCGGCAGCGTGCGCATCGCGGCGGACAGAGTGGCGACGGCGGCGTTTTCATCGCCATGAGTGCCCGCCAGGATCAGCCCGCTGTCGCTATCGGCGGCCGGCGCGGGAAACCAGAGCAGCGGCGCACCCAGCACGCTGTCGCCGTAGCGCTGATACGGAATCTCAAGTTTGCCGCGTCGTGGTCGCGGGTGTAACACCGTCATCGGCTTTCTCCTTTATTGCCCTGTTCAGACAAAGTAGCGGAAAAGCCGCGCGCGGAAAATCGCTATTTATCCTTCAGGCATTTGCGCTACAGTGCCTGGGTCATGCTGCGCCCTGCAGTGCGTTGCGCAGCGCTTCATTAGGGTAAGGAAGTGAAGATGAAAAGCACATTTCGCAAGACGCTGACGGCGCTGATCCTCGCCGCCATCGCAAGTCCGGCGCTGGCGGCGCAGCTGCCGGCTGGCGCGCAGCTGGCCGCCCAGCAGGAGATTGTCCGCCATATCAAAGACGAGCCCGCCTCGCTCGATCCGATGAAAGCGGTCGGCCTGCCGGAAATTCAGGTAATCCGCGATCTCTTCGAAGGACTGACTAATCAGGATGCGCAGGGCAATATCGTGCCGGGCGTGGCCGAAAGCTGGAGCAGCAGCGACAATAAAACCTGGATCTTTACGCTGCGCGGCAATGCGAAATGGTCCAACGGCGAGCCGGTGACGGCGCAGGATTTCGTCTATAGCTGGCAGCGTCTGGTCGAGCCGAAAAACAGTTCGCCTTTTGCCTGGTTCGCCGGGCTGGCGGGCATCAGCAACGCGGGCGCGATAACCAAAGGCGAGATGCCGGCGGATCGGCTCGGCGTTAGCGCCGTCGACGCGCAGCATCTTAAAGTGACGCTGGATCGTCCGGTGCCCTGGTTCCCGGCGCTGGCGGCCAACGTGGCGCTCTTCCCGGTGCCGCAGCGCGTTATCGCCAGCGCAGGCGACGGCTGGACCGCGCCGGGCAAGCTGGTGGGCAACGGCGCCTATCAGCTGGAATCGCGCGTGGTGAATGAGAAAATTGTGCTGACGCGCAATCCGGCCTACTGGGACGACGCGCATTCGGTGCTGACCAAAGTGACTTGTATTCCCATCAACGAAGAGTCCAGCGCCACCAAGCGCTACCGCGCGGGCGATATCGATATCACCGAATCGTTCCCGAAAAACCTGTATGCGCAGCTGAAAAAAACGCTGCCGGGCGAGGTCTATACGCCTGACCAGCTCGGCACCTACTACTACGCCTTCAACACGCAAAAGGGCGCCACGGCGGATGCGCGCGTGCGCAAGGCGCTGTCATGGAGCATTGACCGCCGCATTATCGCGGAAAAAGTGCTGGGCACCGGCGAGAAGCCCGCCTGGCGCTTTACCCCCGACGTGACCGCAGGCTTCAAACCGGCGCAGTCGTATATCGAGCAACACAGCCAGCAGGAGCTTAACGCTCAGGCGAAGGCGCTGCTCACCGCGGCAGGCTACGGCCCAGGCCGACCGCTGCACCTGACGCTGCTCTACAACACCTCGGAAAGCCATCAGAAAATCGCTATCGCCGTCGCGTCGATGTGGAAGAAGAACCTCGGCGTTCAGGTTACGCTGCAGAATCAGGAGTGGAAGACCTATATCGACAGCCGCAACAGCGGCAATTTCGACGTGATCCGCGCCTCATGGGTCGGCGACTACAATGAGCCGTCTACCTTCCTCAGCCTGCTGACCAGCGGCAACAGCAGCAATATCGCGCGCTTCAGCAATGCTGACTACGACGCGGTGCTCGCCAGAGCGAGCGGCGAAACCCAGGCCGAGGCGCGCAATAGCGACTACAACAAGGCGGAGCAGATTCTGGCGGACCAGGCGCCGATCGCGCCGATCTATCAGTACACCAACGGCCGCCTGATCAAGCCGTGGGTGAAAGGCTATCCCATCAACAACCCTGAAGATGTCGCCTACAGCCGCGAGCTGTGGATCGAAAAGCACTAAGCCCTGCGCGGCCTGCCTGGCAGGCCGCCTGCAGACACCTTTGCTCACAGCCTGAGGATTGCAACTCAACCGCGCCGCGCTAGACTGTATCGTATTGATTTTTGTAGTGAGGCAAGTGAGTGAACGTCATTGAAGGCAAAGCGTTGCAGGTATCCGACGCCATAATCGCCTGCCAGCTTGATGGCAAGGGCGGCTTGATCCCCATCGAAGATAAGGACGTTATCCACTGCGAGCGTCCCTGCTGGCTGCATCTTAACTATACCCATCGTCAGAGCGCCGACTGGCTGCAGTCTACGCCGCTGATCCCCGACACGGTGCGCGACGCGCTGGCGGGCGACAGCATGCGGCCGCGCGTCAGCCGCCTTGGCGACGGCTTTATGATCGTACTGCGCAGCGTCAACCACAACGCCGACTCCCGGCCGGAACAGCTGGTGGCGATGCGGGTTTTTATCAACGACAAGCTGATCGTGTCGACGCGTCGCCGCAAGGTCTATGCAGTGGACGCGGTGCTGACCGATCTGCAGAACGGCAACGGTCCGGAAGATGGCGGCAGCTGGCTGGTGGATATCTGCGACGCGCTGACCGATCACGCCAGCGAATTTATCGAAGAGCTGCATGACAAAATTATCGTGCTGGAGGACGCGCTGCTGGACCAGCGCGTACCGGCGCGCGGCGAGCTGTCGCTGCTGCGCAAGCAGCTGATCGTGATGCGGCGCTATATGACGCCGCAGCGCGACGTCTATTCGCGCCTCGCCAGCGAGAAGCTGCCGTGGATGGATGACAGCGACCGCCGCCGTATGCAGGAGGTCTCCGACAGGCTAGGGCGCGGGCTGGACGATCTCGACGCCGGCGTGGCGCGCACCGCCGTGCTGGCCGATGAGGTCGCCTCGCAGATGGCGGAGGCGATGAACCGCCGCACCTACACCATGTCGCTGCTGGCGATGATCTTTCTGCCGACAACTTTTCTGACCGGGCTCTTCGGCGTTAACCTCGGCGGCATACCGGGCGCCAACTGGCATCTCGGCTTCAGCATGTTCTGTCTGCTGCTGCTGATTATGATTGTCGGCGTCGCTTGGTGGCTGAAACGGCGACGCTGGCTGTGACAATAATGTAATCAATCAGATGCAAAGGTTAACGTAAGGGCAATAATGCGCGGCAAAAGGCAAAAAGGGAAAAAAAGCTGATCGAGGTCAATACCCCTCCAGGGCAACAGCGGCAAACTCAGTTCCGCAGGTGAATGCAACGTCAAGCGATGGGCGTTGCGCTCCATATTGTCTTACTTCCTTTTTTAGAATTACTGCATAGCACATATTAATTCGATACGCCGGCCTTATCCGCCGGCTTTTTTTTTGCCCCTGCGGCTGAGTTATACCTATGCTTGAAGGACAACGACCACAGAGGAGCAGGGTATGACATCCATTTTCGCCAGCGATCCGATTCCCACCGATCCCGTCCCGATCCCCGAGCCAATACCGCAGCCGCCGCCGAGTCCGCAACCGGATCCGCAGCCAGAACCGGGCTATCCGCCAATCCTCGATCCGCTGCCGCACAGGTAAAAAAAGGGCGCGCTGACTGAACAGCGCGCCCTTTTTAGTTCGGCTGCGAATCAGGGCAGCTGCAGCACGTCGAGGCGTACCGCCGGTGCAGCATCGTCCTCTTCCTGCCAGCCGGCAGGCTGCACGGGCAGCGTTTCGCGGTCAAAGGCGAGATCGCCGCCGTCTACGACCGCATCGCCATGCTGGATGCCTTTAAAATCGAACAGCGCGGTATCCGCCAGGTGCGACGGCACGACGTTTTGCATCGCGCTGAACATCGTCTCAAGCCGTCCTGGATAGCGCTTATCCCAGTCGCGCAGCATATCGCCGATCACCTGCCGCTGCAGGTTCGGCTGCGAACCGCAAAGGTTGCACGGAATAATCGGGAACTTGCGCGCCTCAGAGAAGCGTACGATATCTTTTTCCCGGCAGTAGGCCAGAGGACGGATCACGATATGCTTGCCGTCGTCGCTCATCAGCTTCGGCGGCATGCCTTTCATTTTCCCGCCATAGAACATGTTCAAAAACAGCGTCTGCATAATGTCGTCGCGATGGTGGCCCAGCGCGATTTTCGTGCAGCCCAGCTCGGTGGCGGTACGATAGAGAATGCCGCGGCGCAGGCGCGAACAGAGCGAGCAGGTGGTTTTGCCTTCCGGGATTTTCTCTTTAACGATGGAGTAGGTGTCTTCCTCGACGATTTTGTATTCGACGCCCAGCGATTCCAGATATTCCGGCAGGATATGCCCCGGAAAGCCCGGCTGTTTCTGGTCGAGGTTGACCGCCACCAGCGAGAAGTTAACCGGCGCGCTCTGCTGCAGATTGCGCAGGATCTCCAGCAGCGTATAGCTGTCTTTGCCGCCTGACAGGCAGACCATAATGCGGTCGCCCTCTTCAATCATGTTGTAATCGGCGATAGCGGCGCCGACGTTGCGACGCAGGCGCTTCTGGAGTTTGTTGAGGTTGTACTGTTCTTTCTTGTCAACCGTTTGATTTTCTTGCATTAAGTTATATCTCAGCAACCAAAAGAGGGCAGATAACGCGCAGCGCTTCGGCGCGCCATCCTGCTATTCAGCATAGCCAGCAGGCAAAAGTATGCCGCGTATGGTACGGATTACGGCGGCGAATGCCAGCACGTTTTATCGCGACGTCTCAGCGTGAACCGATACGTTCCAACGCGGGCAGATACTGGAAAGCGAGTAAAAGGGGCAGGGGCTTATCTCCTGCCGCTGGGGTTGTGAGATCTGAAGGGACGAGACTACAGGAAGTATTGCCTGCGTAACATTAATGAAGTACAGAGGCATATAGCGGGATATCGGCTTTAATTTTTTATTAATTTTTAATAAGCGTAAAATTTTGTTAATCCCGTCTGCAGGTTGCTTTTTTATGTGGGCTCTGTAAAAGACTGCTTTTTATTTAAATTTATCTGCTTGTCGTTTGGCTTAATATCCCTCTTGATTCGACTCGCTTATTTAAATTTACCGCCTGGTTTACCTGATCTCGCTTGAAAATGGCGGCGTCTCTTCTAGAATAAAAACCGTAACACGAAAACGGCTGGCATAACTGATTTATGCTGGTTGCCATTTTTAATAGCACTATATATCCAGGAGGATAATATGGCCGAACATCGTGGTGGTTCAGGTAATTTTGCAGAGAATCCTGAAAAAGCATCAGAAGCAGGCAAAAAAGGCGGGCAGAACAGCGGTGGTAATTTCGCCAATGACCGCGAGAAAGCTTCCGAAGCGGGTAAAAAAGGTGGCCAAAACAGCCACGGCGGCGGGCGTAAGTCTGAATAATCAGTAAGATAAGAACTGATTAAACCGCAGGCCCCGGCATTCGTGCCGGGGCTTTGAGTTTGCTTTCTTTTAAACTGACTTCATAAGTTGCCAGGCAATATATTTGCATTGTATAGCATTGCGTTTACAAATTATTAATGGCCAACTACCTGGTATGAAAGCATGGGTTAAATGCCGTTCACATATTGAGTGGTATTATATTCCCACAAGATTTTCGGGAGATAAGTGGCGCTTTATCAAAAGGTTCGATTAAATATTTCGATTATTTATTATTGCGCAGTTTTTGTCTGAGAGGGGCATCAGGATTTAGCTCGCTTTTTTCGGCGTACGTAATGCATTTCAGAGTCGGTTTTTCGCTTTTGTTGTCGAAGGACGCGGCGACGGCCAAAAGCGGTAGCGGTTAACTATTTTCCTGGTGGCATAGATACTTAATGCGTGGATTTGGACGGGGGCTTTTCCATGCCATATTTATGCTCTGGTTCTGACTCGCTTTTTAGTCAGGCAGGTAATCCGTTACCATTATCAGAACATGTCGTTCGTTTGTAACGACTCCATAAAAAAGCCCGCGTTACACGGGCATGAATTCGTTCAAGGGGACAGGGAAATCCAGAATGCCAGACTTGCTGGCAAGGCCACCATACAGCGTTCAAGTCAAATAGATACCATTAGTCAGCGTTTGCCTAAAATTCAGCACTAAGTGGGGCTGGGACACCACAAAACTGCACGCGACAGGCTAGTTGGCATAGGCTCGTCAGCTGAACCTGAGGCCTTCAATGTGCCGAACGCATGTTTTTCATCGCAGAAACCAGCCTGTTTACGCTTTTTTATCCCGAGCTTTTTTAGCCCGTCTGTATTCTTCGAAGTAGGGAAGCATCTCCAGAAAAAAAATTGATATAAAGACAAACGCAATATAGCCCGTTGGTAGCGGATCTGGTCTTAGCGTTAGCTCATACCTTGCAGGTTCTTTACCAAATCCAAACAGTGCCTGAAACTGACCCCAGTGCCTTGAAATGACCAGCAGCAGAGCCATTAGCGGAACCATTTCAAGGAAGCTGTGTATGTGTTGCTCGACGGGAGAGACTTTCCTGGCTGTAACCGCATAACTAACATCCCACAGAGCTGTAGCTTCATGGCAGAAAAAAAGAACAATCATACTTAATATAACCAGCGCGTTAACATCCAGGAAAAATGCCGAGAGCAACGGAATACTCATCTCCAGAAACATAAGTATATGAATATAAGTCTCCTTTAAGCCTGTTGTCGTTTCAATATTCGTTGCTCGGTGACAAATCCAGTCAGCAAACCCGGCGATAAGCCACACGGGTAATACAAAGTAAAGTAACAGAAACATTTGTGGATCCAGTGGGTTCATATAAGCATCCTGTCGTTTTAAATTTCTGAGCATAACATTGCCAATCTGCCTGGGTTCGCCTGAATTTTCCAGGTTGAAGCTTAACCTGACATGCAGGATATGTTCATGCATCCTGCTAAATAGACCATCCTCATATTAGCTCACACTTTATACGAGCGGCTTAACATCGCTTGCAATCAACAGAATATAATTCTTATCCAGCTGATGTCAGAGACTCTGGTTCGCATTCCTGTGGCTGATTAAGGCTGGGTATTAGATCCGGTGTAACTGGAGTTAAAAAGGTTATTCGACCTTTTTAAATGCCAGGCGAACATCCCGAGGCATGATAATAAATGGCACTTCTGGCTATAAATGCGCTAATGAATGTATGTTTATGACTTAAGTTTCATGACTAAAATCTATCAATGAAAAACGGATGTTGTTTTTTTATCATAAAATCATCAGTTTGAATCAAATCTCAGTAACGATATGTGAAAGGAGCAGGTGATTATATCTGTTTTTATGATGGCCATTATTGTGAGTAATATCACATTATGGCACATTTTGCAAAATTGTACATCTGGCTATTATGTTGTACAAAAAGGCGGAAATTTTTGTGTTGCATGAGTTATTTATACTGATTGATAAAGGGGTGTTTATTATTAGCGTAACGGCTAACCGGCTGAGTTGTTGTATTTTCTGGTTGAATTTTTTCTATATCAAATCCATATTTCATTCATCCTGACTAAATAATCTTTTTAAGCCTGAGGTGATGATATGGGAAAACGTCGTGGTGGGGCAGGTAATTTCGCAGAAAACCCTGAGCGAGCCCGTGATGCGGGTCGTAAAGGTGGTCAAGTTAGCCGCGGTAATTTCAAATATGACAGAGAGCGTGCCGTCGAGGCTGGGCGAGCAGGCGGAAAGGTAAGCAAGAGAACGTCAAGCAATAGTATCGAGTAACTTTTTATCTGGTTGATATCATATCGACTGGTTACATTACCTATTTACTATTCCCTGTATTTACACTGTTAGTGTCATAAAAGTAGTGAGCATTTTTATTTTTTTTCGGGTGCAAAACAATTTTAAGCTGCGCCTGGACTAATAAGCCGGGGTGATTATGCATAATAGCGGCAACAGAAAACCGGCGGACCGTTTCAGAAATCATTATGCCAGCGACGAGGCTGAGGCTCGTGCTTTCATTATGGGCACAGTTGTTTATGAGCTGATAGATTCAGGAACAGTAATAAGCAGAAAATCTGTCTGTTGTAAATTGCTGGCAAGACTGGAACGCTGTGAAAGCCCGGAGGAAGAGCATTTATATTTCCGTATGATTCGATCGCTTTTTGGTCGCCATTAAACCGGCGGCAAGAAGGTGTAATAAATTCAGGTTGCGTTCTTCTTTCCTTATGGTTTTTCTGTGGTAAAGCGGGCAGTAAGAGTCAATTCAGCTGTACCTCACTGTATCGCAGTATGGCTCTCTGCCCGTAGTGCCTAATCAGCAGCGCTTCTTACGAGGGGTACAGATTAGCCTTTTGATTCAGTCAGAATCTTGATCTCCGCGTTTCTATGAGCCAGCAAAGGCACTGCGGCGTTAGCGTACTTCACTGTTACAGTCTCCGTTATGTGAGCTTAAGGCTATCTCGATTCATAAACCAGATCCCCAGCGCCAGCGCCAGAAATCCCGCCGCGCCGATCATGACCGCGCTCCAGCCGCCAGCGTGCCACAGTATGCCCGCCAGCGCTGATCCTATCGCCGCGCCGATAAAGTTAGAGACGACAAAGATGGTGCTCAGGCGACTACGCATCGCCGGATTAATTGAAATGATGCGTGTCTGATGCAACACGTTCAACGTCTGTACGGCGATATCGATCAGGATAATCGCCAGGATGATCAACCAGATGCTATTGCGGCCCCACGCGGCCACGCCGATAGCCACCAGGGCCAGTAACAGCGCCATGCCCGTCGCCGCCACCGAGTGACCCCGATCATGCAGAATGCCTGCCCGTCTGGCCATCAGCGCGCCGGCCAGTCCTGCCAGCCCCGTCAAGCCGATCTGGCTGACCGTATAAGAGTAGGGTGCAGCACTTAACAGAAACGTCAGGCTGGTCCAGAACATCGTGAAAACAAGAAAGCCGCAGGCAGCGATAAGCAGGGTGATACGCACCGTGGCGCTTTCCGCTATCACCGACAGCAGCGAGCGCATTAATGCACTGTAACTGAGATGCTGGCGAGGAATATCGGCTGGAAGCATACGCAGCATCAGAAACGCCAGGATGAAAGCGCCGCCCGCAGCGATAAAATAGACCGCACGCCAGCCGAGCAAATCGGCAATTACTCCGCTGACGGTTCTGGACAAGAGAATGCCGATAAGCATCCCTGAAATGATAGTGCCCAACACTTTTCCTAACTGCGACGGGCTCGCCAGATCGCCGGCAAACGGCGTCAAAAGCTGGCCAGCAACGGTCGTCAGCCCTGTCAGCGCCATCGCCGCCATCAGCAATGGCATAGAGGGCGCGACCGCTGTCAGACACAGAGAAAGCGCTGAGAGAAACAGGATGGCAGGAATAAGCCTGCGGCGATTCCGGATGTCACCCAGCGGCACCAGCAGCAAAATGCCAGTGGCATAACCTAACTGGGTGAAGGTGATTAGCATACTTGCTGAGTCTGGCTGAGCGCCAAATGAGAGGGCGATATCATTCAGCAGCGGCTGTGCCCAGTAGAGATTACCGACCGCCATCCCGCCAGTAATGGCAAACAGCAGGATAAGCATGCGGTTTAAAACTGACTTTTCAGACGTGTCGATATTTTCAGGGCTATTGATCTTCACTCAACCTCCATTTCATCCGTTACGGGCTCATTCCCCTGTCTTATGGCTCAGAAATCCCACTGCCGGACTGCGTAACTCGATCACCACTGAGGCGCGGCGCGGCAGAGGAGTTTCTCCAATGATGCGAGCCATATGATCCGGATGTTCAATAATAGCCTGCTCCGCCCTCGGCGTATGAGCCGCGCGATTTTTCCATCCCCCCAGATAATACAAAAGCCGCCATCGCTGGCGGCTTTAAAATAATCTCATCGCGATAAATAGTGTCAGCCAGGCTGCCGTTGGCGCTGTGCTATTAACTCGCGGTGGCGGTCTTCATCGCCGCACGCTGCGGCAACAGCCAGAGAAACGCAATAATAATCAGCGCCAGCGTCAGCGATGCGCTATAGCGGCTCAGCGCAAGGCCGCCCGATGCGACGGGCTTATCCAGGAAGTCGCCTACCACCGCGCCCAGCGGTCGGGTCAGGATAAAGGCAGCCCAGAACAGCGCGGTACGCGAAAGCGCGGTAAAGCGGCTGGCGGCCCAGATAACGGCCAGCGCGCCGACAAACAGCAGGATCCCGCCGTCGTAGCCCAGTCCTTCACTGTCTGCGGTCCAGTCGCCCAACGCCGTGCCCAGGGTTTGCGAGAACATAATGGTGACCCAGTAAAAGCACTCTGTCACGCCGTTGTTGACGGAATTCACGGCGATAGTGCCGCAGGTAATGCGCCAGATAAACAGCGAGAGAACCAGCAGCGTGCTCAGCAGCAGGGTGCCGCCCAGATAGCCTATCCCCAGCGAGCGATCGGCAAAGTCCGCCAGCGTGGTGCCAACGGTGGTGGTGGCAACCACGGTAAACCAGTAGATCCACTTATTAAAGCTGTCACGTTTAATCTGCACCACGACAGCGACTAAAAAGATAATGGCGAAAATCAGCGTACCGGTCAGGTAGCCCAGATTCATCGACATGGTCACCGCATCGCCGCCGGTTTCACCCAGCGTGGTTGCCGCGATTTTAGTTAACCAGAAGGCCAGAGTAACGGCAGGTACTTTGCTGAGGGATTGAGAATCTGCGATCTTATTTTGCATGAGGGTAGGCTCCGGAAAAGCCCGAATTGGGCTAATACAGTGAACACTTTATAAGATTATTCTTAAGTGAAGATTAAGCGCTATGAATGTTTAAGCGAAATTATGAGGCATACAGCAGCTGTTTTAGGGCGGTCAAAGAGAGATGTCTGCCGTTTCCGCCAGCTGCGTCGACTGGACGCAGGGACAGCGAATCCTTAACGGCTGCATTATCCGTAAGCAACGGTGCGTTCAAGGGTTGATAACGCAGGCGCTCAGCATCACTATGCCTCTCCTGAGAGTGTAAATGGACGTTCTGAACGACAAGGGGGAAAGATGACAAACCAAGCCCTGGCTTACCGAGGTTTCGGCCAGCCGGAAGAAGTATTGCATCTGGAGACGGGAGAAAAAGGCGAGCTTGCTGCCGACGCGATCAGAGTCACGATGCGCTATGCACCGGTTAACGCTTCCGACCTCATCCCGATGACGGTCGCCTATCAGCACCGTATCACGCTGCCGCAGGTTGCCGGCTACGAGGGTATGGGCGTGGTCACAGACGCGCCGGCAGCATACCGTCATTTAATGGGGCGACGGGTACTTGCTCTGCGAGGCGAAGGCACCTGGCAGAGTCAGGTAGATATTCCCGCCGCGCTTGCCATTTCCGTCCCCGATAATATTGACGACAGGCTGGCTGCGCGAGGTTATATCAACCCTCTTGCCGCAAAGCTGATGCTCGAGTACTTTTCACCGGCAGGTAAAGATATCCTGCTCACAGCGGCCGGGAGTGAGTGCGCCATGCTGCTAGGCCAGTGGGCGCTCCGCGCCGGCGCGCGCTCAGTGACGGGCATTCACCGCTCGCCAGTGCATGCGCTGAAGCTTGAACAGTGCGGCATTACGCCGGTTCAGGAGCAGGAGAGTGAGGCTATCGGCTATTATGCCGCGCGCGCCGGGGTCGTTTACGATGCCACCGGCGGCAGGCTGGCAGAAACGCTCCTTGAGCTGATGCCGCTGACCTCGCTGTTTATCAGCTATGGTCTTCTCTCCGGCGAAGTGTTCCGCGCTAAACATCACCTGCCGAAGATTCACTGGTTTCATGTGCGGCATTATCTTGCGGCAGCGGGCACAGACGGCTGGCAGCAGATGTTCAGAGCGCTGTGGCCGCTGCTCGCTGAAACTCATACTCACGACGTGCAGATATTTGCCGTTGAGGAGTGGAAAGCCGCCATAGGGGCTTACCGCACAGCGGGAAGGTCGGCTAAACCGCTTATTAAGCTGGACCCTTAAACGGGATTTCCGCCGCAGGTTGCGCCATGCGTCTGGCATAGCACAACCTGCACGCCAGGGGCTAGACAACCTCTTTGAACATAAAGCGACCCGAGGCCGGCGAGTTCCGCTACAATACTGTTTCCTTTAACAGCCGGAAAAAAAAGTGAAAGCTTTCATGGCCGCCGTTTTAATGCTGGCGCTGATAGCCTGCTCCAGCTCCACGGGGCGAAATTTTGATACGGCGAGCATTCAGAAAATACGCGTGGGAGCGACCACCCGCGCCGAGCTTATCGCGATGTTCGGCCCGCCCGATACGGAAACGCCTTATCCCAACGGGCAGCAGCTGCTGATGTGGAACTACAGCGAAGCGAGAACGCTTGATACGACGGCAGGCAAAACGCTTACCGTGCAAACCAAAAATGGCCGCGTGTTTAATTACACGCTGAGTAAAAGCTGACCGGCATAGCGCCGTCTCTCTCAGCGCAAAAAAAGCGCATAAACGGGGTTTTTTTCGCACCATTGCCAGCTGCCGTGCTGGGGTAGTCTGTCCCTCTTATCTCAAGGGGGAAATTATGGATACACGCACCATCGCTGTTTCGCTTGTTATGGCCATCAGTTTGCTCTGGATCCGGGCTTCGGCGGCGCAGTCGCCGCAGCAGACCGACGATCGGGTATGTCAGCCGATGAGCAAAGATTCAAAAGCAATAACTCAGAAAAGAATCGATGAGTGGCGTAACAGTCATGGTGCCTGACCGAACTTCAGGTACCCGGCGCTACGCCGTGCGATAAACCTGCCAGGATAGTCTATTGAAAAACGATCGCCGCAGCGCCGCCTCACTGATCATGCTAATGAGCTTTAGCGCGCTAGCGGGCGTGGCGCTGCTCTTTCTTTTCGCCCGGCACTGGGGCGAGTTTGTGCAGTATTGTCTTACCCTGCAAATTTCACTGCATCGCTATCTGGTGCAGTACCTGCTTCTGCAGCGCGACCATCACATCAAAGGCGGACTGATGCTGATAGCAGGCAGCTTTACCTACGGGTTTCTGCATTCGGTCGGTCCCGGCCACGGCAAGTTTGTCATTACCACCTGGCTGGCTACGCACCGGGAAAAACTCAACGCCAGCCGCCTGATTACGCTGGCAGGCAGCCTGATGCAGGGCCTCGTCGCGGTTCTGTTTGTCCTTATTCTCGCCATCTCGCTGAATCTCTCTATGGGCGATCTCAGCGTAAGCCGCTTCTGGATGGAAAAAGCGAGCGCATTGCTTATCGCGGGCTTTGGTATCGCGCTTATCGGACGGGCGATCGGTCGCGATCGCCTGCGACTCTTCGGTGCCAGAGCGTCACGCCATCAGCATGATGCGGCCTGCGGCTGCGGACATCAGCATCAGCCAAACGCCGCAGATCTGACCGGCGGCTGGCGCAATGCGGCCTGGGTTATTGCCGGTATCGGCATCCGTCCCTGTAGCGGGGCGCTGATGATTCTGGTCTTTGCCAACGCCGTAGGCATGTTCAGCTGGGGCGTGGCGGCGGTGATGGCGATGTCGCTGGGCACGGCGGTGTCGATTATGATCCTGGCCACCTGGGTGCATCACTTCAGAGAGTGGATGCTTGCCGCAAACCAACCCGTGATAATGCGCTACGCGGCCACGCTCGGCAGAGTGGCGATAGTCGCGGGCGGAATGGCGCTTATCCTTTTTGCGGCGGTGCTGTTTTCCACCGTGATCCCGATCAGTGCGAACGGCGATTTTATCACGGCAGGCTGCTAGGCCGTCTGGCGCAACCCGTTCACCAGCAGCGTGAACACCTGAACGACTTTCGGCAGCGCTCGCTGCGGATCGTCGCTGGCGGCAATCCACTGGGCGGCATTGAGCGCAGCGCTATTCAGCAGGCAGGCGGTTGCGTCCGGGTCTACCGTTTTAATCACGCCGCGTTCCAGCATCTCGGCAATGCGCTGGCGGGTGGATTCAAGGCAGCTGTTCTGGCTTGGCCACTGGGCCGGATTGCCTAAGAAAGCGGGGCCGTCCAGCAGCACGATGCGCCGCACTTCCTCATCCAGCGCCATCTTGATGTAGGCGACCCCTTCCGCCAGCAGCTTTTCCCACTCATCTCCAGCATCCACCGCGGCATCCCTGGCGCGCTGCGCCATCTCGCTATCTATCTGGGTGACGACGGCGGCCAGTAACCCCTTTTTATCGACGAAATTATGGTACAGCGCGCCGCGCGTCAGATTAACGCTGGCGGTCAGCTCATCCATCGATGCGGCGGCAAAGCCCTTTTCCGCAAAAGCTTTTCGCGCGGCGGCAATCAGCCTGGCGCGGTTTGCCTCCATGGTTTCGGCGCGGCGTTTCACAGCCATAGTGACTCCTTTTCACATACGTAACGTATCTGAGTTGACATACGGCGCGTATGTGTGATTAATGTGACATACGCCGCGTATATTAAATGTTTTATGCCGGCTGCGCATCCCGCTTCATGACCTCACAGAAGGAAATACCATGAACCAGCCTCAACCCGTTTTCCCGGCTAACCGCCACGCGCTCTATGAAGAGCATGGCTATTCCGCCGCCATCCGCTCCGGCGATTTGCTGTTTGTCTCAGGCCAGGTCGGCAGTCGCGCCGACGGAACGCCGGAGCCCGATTTCGCCGCGCAGGTAGCGCTTGCTTTCGACAACCTCCGGGCGACGCTGGCCGCCGCCGGATGTACCTTTAACGATCTGATTGACGTCACTACCTTTCATACCGATCCGGAAAAGCAGTTCCCGACCATTATGCAGGTCAAACACGCCGTATTCCCCGAACCGCCTTACCCGAACTGGACGGCCGTTGGCGTCAACTGGCTGGCAGGCTTCGATTTTGAAATCAAGGTGATTGCCCGCATCCCCGCCCAGTAAACAGGGCGACGCCTTTACTCAATTTTTATTTGCGCGCGTCCCATTAATACAAAATTTTTATACGCCCCATGGTTGAATCTCCTGCAGCACCTGCTTAAGGAGAATCAACCTGATGACATACCTCAACCTGACCTGTCCGCGCTTCCCTTTAATCTGTCCAGTTCACGCTCGCCGTCAGGTAATAATCTGGAGGCACTACAGGATCCTTCCATGTCAGGCTTAATTCTGGTTTCACATAACTACTCTCAGCACGCCACGCTCTCGGCGCTGTATGAAACTATCCTGTCGCGCCGCGGCGGACTATGGGTTAGCTGGAACGGGAAATGCGAAGCGATCGCGCCCGACACGCTGCGCACGCTTTCATTCCGCCACGGAAATAAGTTCGACACCCTGACGTTTCCGCTGACGCAGGAAGAGTCGGATGCCGGCTACCACGGGTACGTGCATCAGGGGCTGTGGCCCGTTTTTCATCAGCGCCCCGATCTGGCGCGCTTTACCCACCACGGCCGGCATCACTACCAGAAAATCAACGAAGCCTACGCCCGGGCGATCGCGGAGTATGCGATGCCGGACGATCGGCTCTGGATTCAGGACTATCATCTGATTCCCTGCATAAAACTGCTGCGCGAGGCGGGGCTGATCAACCGCACCGCATTTTTCTTTCATCAGCCGTTTCCAGCAGGGCAGGGATTCGAGGCGATTCCAGACTGGCAGTGGCTGGCCGAGTCGCTGCTGTGCAGCGATCTGATCGGCTTTCAGACCCTTCAGGACATGAATAACTTTCTGCTGTGGATCGAAAGCGAATACCGCACCGAGCGTCTTAGCGCCACTCGCGTACGCGTCCATGGCCGCATCATTACGACCGGCGTCTTTCCGGTGGGGATCGACCTGGAGGATGTGGAATATTTAAAAGAGAGCAACAGCTGTCGCCTGATGGAGCAGCAGTGCCGCGACACGCTGCCGGAACATACCGTGCTTAGCGGCGGCCATCTGGATAGCAGCGCCGGGCTGCCGTATCGCCTCAGCGCCATGGAGGTGCTGCTGCGCGCCCATCCCGAGCATGAAGGATCGATTCGCCTGCTGCAGCTCGCCTCAAAGGCCGCCGGGCATCTTCCGCGCGTCAAAGAGGTCGCTCAGGATCTGGAAAGCCGGTGCGGCGAAATGAACGGCGCGCACGGCATGCTGGGCTGGTATCCGGTTAGCTGTCTGACGCAGGCCTACAGCCGGGAAGAGCAGGCGGGCATCTACCGTGCATCGCGCGTCGCGCTGGTGACGCCGCTGATGGCCGGCATGAGCCTGATGGCGAAAATGTATGTGGCGCTGCAGGACCGCGCTAATCCCGGCGTGCTGATTCTGTCGCAGTTCGCGGGCGCCTCGGAGCACATGGACGGCGCGATTGTCGTCAATCCATACGATCCCGACGCCATCGCCGACGCTATCCATACCGCGCTGCGGCTGCCGCTAAAAGAGCGTCAGAACCGGCACGCCAGACTGATGAAAGGCATCCGGCGCCTCGACTGCCACTGGTGGGCCGACAGCCTGCTCGCCAGCCTGAACGAGGCGGAGGGCAATGACCGCCAGGCCTCGTCGGAGCACAGCCTCTACGTTACGGCGCCAAACGGACGCATCCGCTACTAGCAGACATCGCCTGCTAATCTTGCCGCAGGCGCGCCGCCCGCATCGTGCGCCGGTACAGGCCGGGAGGCATGCCGTATTGACGGCTAAACGCCCGGGTAAGCGTCTGCTGCGACTCAAACTGATAGCTGACGGCAATATCGGCAATACGGCGATCGCTGGTTATCAGTTCGCTGGCGATCGCTTTCATGCGTTCCAGACGAATAAACGCGCCGAGGCTGATGCCGTGATAAAGAAGAAAGCGCCGGTTTAAATACCACTGCGAATAGCCAAACCGGGCGGCAATATCCCGAAGGAGGAGGCGATGAGCAACATTTTCCCCTATCCAGCGCGCAAGGTCGGCGTACATCTGCTGTTCTGGCAACATAGAGAGATTCCCTTTTGAGGCTTCAGCCAGCGTCTGCTGCGATATCAAAAGAGATAGATCGCCCAGGCTAGCAGATAGATCGCTACGCACGCTAAATAGACGGCGACAAGCGTGAGCAGGTCCTTTGTTGAATACATCGTCAAAAGCTGTAGGTGATGGCGATCGTGCCCACGCCTTCGCCGCGGCGGAAAACCACCGGACTCTCCGCCGCACGATCGCCGAGCCAGCTGTAGCCTGCGCTGGCCAGGCTTCCCCAGTTGGCATCAAACTGATGACTCCAGCTGAGCGTGGTTTGCACCCCATAAAATCCGCCGGGCGCGCGATAGCGTTCAAAACCGGCGCGGCGGCTTTGCGCGGCGCTGACGCCATACCAGCTGTTCATATAGCGCGCATCGCCGAACAGCGCCGCCGACTGCAGCGCCAGGGTATCGCGCGTGGATTGCAGCGGCACCAGCGTCAGCGACGCCTGATAATTGACCCCTCGATCGTCGCTGAGCGGCAGCACCGCCTTGCCCTCAGCGCTAAGCCAGGGCGTGACCTGCCAGCCCAGCGCCAGCGCAGTATTGACGCTGGCGTCGATGTTGCCCATACCTTTGAGCCTGTCGGCGCCGTCGCGCCAGTCGGCGTCCTTATCGGCGCGGCCCAGGCTGTAGCCCAGCGTATGCTCAAGGTAGAAGCCGCCGTCGCTCTGCAGATCGTAGCCGACGCCTTTCTGGGCATCGGCAAAAAAAGCGCCGCGCCTTGCCTGAAAAATCGGCACCGGCTGCAGCCGCATCTTATCGGAGCCGCTGTAGCGCGGGGCATACTGCGCGCCCAGGCCGACCATAACGCCGTCCTGCGTCTCGCCGGCACCTGCGCGCGCCGCCGCGGTGCCGGCGAGCAGTGCCAGTCCGGCCATGTACAGCGTCGTATTTCTGGTTATCATCATGCCTCCTCGTCATCCGTTTTCTCCGCCCTTGACGGGCGATCGTACCGCCAGCCGCAACTATCCGGCGGACGTGTCAATAAACGGCCAGGGATTTATGAAGAAAGTGTCAAGGTGAGCCATGCAGAACAAAAAGATTCTGATTATCGAAGACGACGCCAGCGTGGCGGAGGTGCTGGAAGCCTATCTGCGCCGGGAAAACTATCTGGTCAGAGTGGCGGCTGACGGCGTGTCCGGGCTGGAGCAGGCCGAGCGCTGGCGGCCCGATCTGGTGCTGCTCGACGTTATGCTGCCTGGCCTGAACGGCACAGAGGTGCTGGCAAAGATCCGACGCGGCAGCGATGTGCCGGTTATTATGGTCACGGCGATGGGCGATACGCCGGATCGCATCGGCGCGCTGCGCTACGGAGCGGATGACTACGTGGTCAAGCCTTATCATCCCGGCGAGGTGGTGGCGCGGGTGCAGGCGGTATTACGACGCAGCCACCCTAAGCCGCCAGCGGAAGAGGTGCTGCGATGGGGCGCGCTGGAGGTCAATACCGCGGCCATGACGGTGACGGTAGAGCGAGGAGAGGGCGTGGCCAGCCTCGATATCACCCCGACAGAATTTTCCTTGCTGGCCACTCTGATGCGCGCGCCGGTGCGCGCGCTGAGCCGCCAGTATCTGCTTGAGCAGTGCCTGCCCGAAAGCGACGCGCTGGAGCGCGTCGTGGATACGCACATCTATAACCTGCGGCGCAAGCTGGAAGCGGCGGGCATCGCGGAGGTGCTGCTGAACGTGCGCGGCATCGGCTACCGGTTCCGGCAGCCATGAAAAAAACGTATCCGCAAACCCTGTGGCGCTGGCTCTGCGTACGCATTCTCACCCTGGCGATAGGCACCGTGGTGCTGATCGCGCTGTGCATGTGGCTGCGCTTTACGGCGCAGTATCTCTGGATCACCTGGCATATGCCGCCTGATGTGCTGAAAACCTTTTTGATCCTGCGTGAGAATCCGCAAATCGATCCCGCTCGCTTTCACCAGATTGTCGATAGCTGGTGGGGCATTCGCTATTCCGATCCCTCTATCGCCTCGGCCGACTGGATCACCGTCGGCATTCTGGTGCTGGTGACCATTCCGTTTATCGCCTATTTTGGCCTGCGTCATGCCCGGCCGCTTTCGGCGCAGTTCAGCCAGCTCAGACGCGCCGCGGAGAGCGTAACGGAGGGAGATTTCGGCGCGCAGGCCGCGCTCACGCCGGGCGCGCCGGCGGAGCTGGCGCATCTGGCGCAGAACTTTAACGCCATGACGCGACAGCTGGCGCGCTATGACAAAGAGCTGCGCGCCTCTCACGTTGCTATGGCGCATGAGCTGCGCTCGCCTCTGACGGCGGCGATGGTGCGGCTGCAGGCGCTGATCGACGGCGTATTCACGGCGGATCGACGGCAGCATGGGCTGATTATGGAGCAGTTAAGCTGTCTGCGCAGGCTGATTGATGAGCTGCATCTGCTTTCGCTGGCCGATGCGGGGCAGCTCAGCCTGGACACGAAACCCTGTAATCCAGCAGATCTGCTGCGCGAGCGCCTGCTGTGGATTAGGCCGCAGCTTGATGCGGCGGGCATGCGCGCGGAGACGGGGGTAACGGAGAACGCGATGCTGAATATCGATCCGTTTCGGCTGGGACAGGTATTGACCATCCTGCTGGAAAATGCGCTGCGCTATGCTGGCTCCGGCGGCAGGATAATGCTCAGCGCCCGCCGCTGCGATGAGGGATATGAAATCAGCGTTCAGGATAGCGGCCCCGGCGTGCCGCCCGCCTTTTTGCCGATCATGTTTGAGCGCTTTACGCGCGGCGAGGCGTCGCGAGCGCGTCACTCCGGAGGCAGCGGGCTGGGCCTCTCTATCGCACAGGCGATCTGCCAGGCGCACGGCGGCGCCATCGTGGCGTCGCTTCCGCCTGAAGGCGGGCTGCGGATGCGCATTCTGCTGCCCGAACGTCTCTTGACACACTCTTGATGGTTCACCGCAAGAATCTCGATAATTAAGCGGTGTAATGGCGCAAACGTTACTAAGGAACTGCGCCATGTCTGATGAACTTACCGCCCTGATCGAGCAGGGCGCCGGGCATCTGCTCGTTACCCGCCATCTCAACTGGCTGCCGCCGTTGCTGCCGGGCCTGATGCTGATGGTCGCCATGCTGACCGGCTGCGATCGGCAGCGGCCAGCCAGCGCGCCGCCGCCCCCGCGCCCGGTTAAATGCGTGACGGTCGCGCCTGCCGCCGTCACGGCGCCTCTCCTGACCGGCGACATACGCGCCCACGATGAGACCACGCTGAGCTTCAGGCTTGAGGGCAGGATCCTGACGCGCAGCGCTGAACCGGGCGCGCGATTTCGGCGCGGCGACACCCTGGCCACGCTCGACAGCCCGCTGGCCCTTAGCCAGATGACCCGCGCGCAGGCGGACCTCGACAGCAGCCGCGCCGCCGAAAAAGTCGCTGCGCTTACGCTGCATCGCATGCGGCTGCTGATGCCGTCCGGCGCCGTTGCGCGGGCGCAGCTCGATACCGCTGCGGCGGACTGGCAGGCCGCGCTGTCGCGGCTGCAGAGCAGCGAGGCGGCGCTAAAAAATGCGCAGGAAAACCTGCGCTGGCGCGCGCTGACCGCGCCCGATGATGGAATCGTGATCGGTGTCAGCGCCTCGGCAGGCCAGGTCATCAGCGCCGGAGAGGCGGTCTATAGCGTCGCCTTCGGTAGCCGTCGGGACGTGGTATTTGACGTCGCCGCGCCCGACAGCGTTTCCCGACGGCCCGGCGCGGTTTTTCAGGTCGCGCTGCTGCGTAATCCTGCCGTCGTTACCACCGGCCATTTGCGCGATGTCAGTCCGCAGGCCGATGCCCAAACGCGCAGCTGGCGGGTACGCGTCACGCTGGATAACCCGCCGTCGGACATGGTACTGGGCGCAAGCGCCACGATCGCGCTGCCAGCAGGTGAGGGCGAGCCGCTGATAAGGCTGCCGGCCGCCGCGCTGACGCGGCTGGCGGGAGAGCCGGCGGTGTTCGTGCTGGATCCGCTTCGCAGCCTGGTCCGCCGTCGCGCCGTGCGCATCGCCGGCTATGCGTCTGAGTCGGTGCTGATTCGCGCTGGCGTTGCGCCGGGTGAGCGAGTCGTGACGGCTGGGGTCAGAACCCTGCGCGACGGCGAGCGGGTGACGCAGACAGAAGGAATATCTTTATGACGCCCGCCTTCAATCTTTCCGCCTGGGCGCTGCGCCGCCAGCAGCTGGTGGCGTTTCTGATGCTGCTAATCGTGGCCGCCGGCGTCGTCAGCTACCAGCAGCTTGCGCGCAACGAAGATCCCGCCTTTACCATTAAAACGGCGGTGGTCTCCGCACAGTGGCCCGGCGCGACGCTTGACGACACGGTTCATCTGCTCACCGATCCGCTAGAGAAAAAGCTGCAGGCGATCCCCATGCTCGACTACGTTCAGAGCGAAACGCGCGCCGGACGCAGCGTGATCTTCGTTAATCTGCGCGATGAGACGCCGCCGGCGCGGGTTGCCGATATCTGGTATCAGGTACGAAAAGCGATGCAGGACGTCGCGCCCGCGTTACCGCAGGGCGTTCAGGGTCCCGCCGTCAACGATGAGTTCGAGGATACGTTTGGCACAATTTACGGCTTCACCAGCGACGGCTTTAGCCTGCGGGAAGTGCGCGACCGCGTCGAGGCGATCCGCCGCGACCTGATGAGCCTGCCCGACACAGGCAAAGTGCAGCTGCTTGGCGAGCAGCAGGAACAGCTGGTGATCGCCTTTTCACCGCGCCAGCTCGCATCAATGGGGCTGGATCTACAGCAGGTTGCGGACGCCCTGCGCGCGCAGAATGTGGTGGCGCCAGCAGGGACGGTGCGCACGCCGGAGGATAATATCGCCCTGCGCGTCAGCGGCGCCTTCTGCGATGAAGCGAGCCTGCGCGCGGTGACGCTGCGCCTCAACGGGCGCTATGTGCCGCTTACCGATATCGCCACGGTGACGCGCAGGGTGGCGGAGCCTCCGGCTCCGCTGTTTCGCGTTAACGGCCAGCCGGCAATCGGCCTGGCCATTTCCATGGCGCCCACCGGAAACATGCTGGCGTTCGGCCAGGCGCTGCGCGCGCGCATGCGTCAGGAGGGTGCGCAGCTGCCGCACGGCATAGAGATGACCCAGGTTGCCGATCAGTCGGCGGTGGTGAAACAGGCGGTCAGCGGATTTCTCCGCGTGCTCGCCGAAGCGGTGCTTATCGTGCTGGCCGTCTCCTTTGTTTCGCTGGGAATGCGGGCCGGCCTGGTGGTAGCGGCTGCCATTCCACTGGTGCTGGCAATGACCTTTGCCTGTATGCATCTGGCCGGTATCGGACTGCAGCGCATCTCGCTCGGCGCGCTGATTATCGCGCTGGGTCTGCTGGTCGATGACGCCATGATCGCGGTGGAAACCATGGTGGCGCGCCTCGAAGCGGGCGAGTCGCGCGCCGACGCTGCGATCGGGACCTTTAGCGCGACGGCCTGGCCGATGCTGACCGGCACGCTGGTCACTATCGCGGGTTTCATTCCGGTTGGCTTTGCTGCCTCGAGCGCCGGCGAATACTGCTACACCCTGTTTGCGGTGGTGCTTATCGCGCTGATCTGTTCGTGGATCGTGGCGGTGCTCTTCTCGCCGCTGACCGGCAGCTGGCTGCTGCCGGCCCGACTGCCGCCGCAGGCGTCAGGCCATCGCGGGCTGAGCGCGCGCTATCGTCGTCTGCTTGAGCGCATTCTCCGGCATCGGCTTATCACCCTTGCTCTCGCTCTCGCCGCGTTGTTGCTGGCGGGCGTGGGCGCCACTTTTATGCAGGGCGAATTTTTTCCGGCCTCTGATCGGCCTGAACTGCTGGTCAGCCTGGCGCTGCCGGCGAACGCCTCGCAGGCGGCGACGCTGCGTCAGACCCAGCGGCTGGAGCGCGCGCTGTCGGCCAGCCGCGATATCGATCGCTACTCCGCTTACGTCGGAAGCGGGGCGGTGCGCTTTTATCTGCCGATGGATGTTCTGCTGGAGGATGAAAACACCGCCCAGCTGGTGGTGGTGGCGAAAGACCTGGCGGCACGGGCGCGGCTTCAGCGCTATCTCGCCGCGCTGCTCGCCCGGGAATTCAGCGATATCACTACCCGCGTGTCGCCCCTTGAGCTGGGGCCGCCGGTCGGCTGGCCGGTGCGTTATCGCGTCAGCGGGCCGGATGACGGACGCGTTCAGGCGCTGGCGGAACGGCTTGCCGCCGCGCTCGGCCGCTCCTCTCTGACGCGTGAGGTAAATCAGACGGCAGGCGAGCCTGAGCGGGTGGTGACCCTGAAGGTTAACCAGACGGCCGCGCGCGCGGTAGGGCTCTCCTCAGAGCAGATCGCCAGCTATCTCAACACCCTCTGGTCTGGCGCGACCATTACTCGCGTGCGCGATAATGACCGGCTGGTTGACGTGGTGTTGCAGGGCAACGCGGCGGAGAGAAACGATCTCAGCAGCCTCCAGGCACTGATGATAACGGCGCCGACGGGCGTGAAAATCCCACTGGCGCAGGTCGCTACGCCGCAGTGGGCGCTGGAGGATCCGGTAATCTGGCGTCGCCAGCGTCTGCCGTTTATCACCGTGCAGACCGACCTGCCGCCCGGCCTGCGCGCCGAAGCGGTGTCGGCCGGCCTGGGCCCGATCCTCGACAGATTCAGAGCCAGCCTGCCGCCAGGCTACAGCATCAGCGAAGAGGGTGCCGTAGCCGAGTCGAACAAGGGCAACGGATCGGTTTTCGCCGTGCTGCCGGTCACGCTGCTTTGCATGCTGACGCTGCTGATGATCCAGCTTCAGCGCTTCTCCCGCATGCTGCTTGCGCTGCTGATGGCGCCTTTTGCCCTGCCGGGCATCGTCCTGGCGATGCTGCCGACCGGCACGCCGATGGGGTTTGTGGCGCTGCTGGGCATTATCGCGCTGGCAGGCATGATTATCCGCAATGCGGTGATACTCATCACCGAAGCGGAGAGCCAGCTAAGCGCGGGACGCCCCTGTAACGAGGCGATTGCCGCCGCCGGCATGCACCGCGCGCGTCCCGTGCTGCTGACCGCCAGCGCAGCCATTCTGGGCATGATCCCGGTTTCGCATCAGATTTTCTGGGGCCCGATGGCGCTGGCGATTATCGGCGGGCTGATTGCAGCGACGCTTGTTACGCTGACGGTGCTGCCGGCGGCGCTCAGCCTGGTGATGCAGGCGGAAGCACGTACCAGGGCGAGGCGCTGGTCCGACAGGCATCCTTCAGCGAGCTGACACGGCCGCCAGCGAGGCGGCCGCTTTTCAGCACGACGTCAGACGCTGCCTTCGACCAGCACAAAGGTGCCGGTGGCCGCGCCCGCGCGCAGCTTTCGTGCGGCCTGATAGGCCGGGCTTTCATAGAAGCGCTTCGCCTCGGCAAAAGAGGCGAATGCGAAAATCACGTGCCGCTCATGCACCTCGCCTTCCAGATTTTCATATTGTCCGGACCAGGCGACGATTTCCGGGCTGAATTCCCGCATCGCCTCGCCGGCTGCGCTGGCGTATTCCGCGTAGGCCGCGGCGTCCGATACGGTGACGTGAGCGATTAAATAACCTTTTGCCGTCATGATAAGTACCTTCATTGATGAACAGAGTTTAAAAGCAGGGTGTAAAACCACTCTATTGACTATTAAACTGCGCATAAACAGCCGAAATAAGAACGTGCTGTTACCGGAAAAGTGAACAATGAAGAATCTTGATGCGCTAATGGTGTTTGCGCGCGTGGCGGAGATGACAAGCTTTACCCGCGCGGCAGAAAGCCTGGGCATGCAGAAAGGGCGCGTATCGGCGGTGATACGCGAACTGGAGGCGGAGGTCGGTGCCACGCTGCTGCACCGCACCACGCGCAGCGTGCAGCTCACCGAGGATGGCCGCGCCTTTTATTCCCGCGCGCGGGACCTGCTGGCGGAGGCGGAAGAGTTACAGTCGATGTTCGCGGATCAGGGCGCGCCGCTGCGTGGGCGGCTGCGCGTCGATATGCCCACCGTGCTGGCGCAGTCGGTGGTGATACCGGCCTTGCCGCAGCTGATGGCGGCGCATCCGGCGCTGGAGATTGAGCTTTCCAGCACCGATCGCCGCGTCGACCTGGTGCAGGAAGGGTTTGACTGCGTGCTCCGTCTTGGCCCCGTCGCGGATGAGACGCTGATTGCCCGGCCCTTAGGCAAGCTGCGCATGATCAATGCCGCAAGCCCGGCCTATCTCGCCCGTTACGGCACGCCGCACACTCTCGAGGAGCTGGTCACTCAGCAACACAGCATGGTGCACTACGTGAGACATTTCGGCGCGAAACCCGACGGATGGGAATATCCGTCGGGCGACGGCTATAAAACGCTGATGCTGCCGGGCATGATGAAGGTGAACAGCGTGCAGACTTATCACGAGGCCGGGCTGGCGGGGATGGGACTCATCCAGGCGGGCTACTCCGCGCTGGCGCCGCATCTCGCCGCCGGCGCGCTGGTGGAGGTGCTGCCCGATCTGCGTCCCGCGCCGCTGAACGCCTTTTTCGTGGTGGCGCACCGCCGAAGCCTGTCGCAACGCGTCAGGGCCTTTATGCACTGGACGGAGGCGCTGCTCAAACCTTATTTTGACTGAGGGGTCTCCAGCGGACGCAGACCGTTGCGGCTTTCTTCAGGCCCGGCGATGCGTTTTACCTCGCCTACCAGCAGGATATAGGAGAGCGCGCCGATCAAGGCCACCGCCGCGATATAGATCAGGGCCGGGCCAAAGCCGTAATCCTGCGCCAGATAGCCAATCACCAGCGGAACGGTTATGCCGCCCAGCCCGCCGACGAAATTGAATACGCCGCCGGTCAGGCCAATCAGACGCATCGGCGCCAGCGACGATACCAGCGACCAGGTGATTGAGGCGAAGCCGTTGCCGAAAAAGGCCACCGCCATCAGCGTCATAATCCAGACGGGATCGTTGGTGTAGTTGGCGCCCATAATGCAGGTGGAGATCAGCAGTCCGCAGATAATCGGCGTTTTACGCGCCGCGCCGAGCGAATAGCCTCTCTTCACCAGTCTGTCCGCCAGCCAGCCGGAGAGCAGCACGCCAACAAAAGCGGCGAGAAAGGGCACCGTGGTCATAAAGCCCGCTTTCAGCGCGGTGATGTCTTTCTCCTGGGTCAGGTAGTTAGGGAACCAGGTCAGGAAAAACCACAGCGTCGAGGTCACGGCGAACTGTCCCAGATAGACGCCCAGCAGCTTGCGATGAAACACCAGCTTCCAGTCGGCTTTGCTCAGCGGCTGACGCGCTTCGCGGGTGGCGGGCGCATCGCCGTCAACCAGGCCGCCGCCGCGCTGTATATAATCGAGCTCCGCTTTGCCGATACCTCTGGTAAGACGCGGCGGCTGATAAACCCTGAACCAGACCAGCGACCAGATAATGCCGATACCGCCGGTGACGATAAAGACCCAGTGCCAGCTCAGCAGCTCCTGAATCCAGATTAACAGCGGCGTCAGAAAAGCCAGGCCGACAAACTGCCCGGAGGTGAAGAAACCCACCGCGGAGGCGCGCTCCTGTTCCGGGAACCAGCTGGTGACCATGCGGTTATTGGTGGGAAAGGCGGGCGCTTCGAAGATGCCGGTTACGGCGCGCAGGGCGATCAGCGATATCAGCCCGGTGGCGAAGCCCTGCAGCAGGGTCGCCACCGACCAGCCCAGAATGGCGATAAAATAGGTCAGCCGCGAACCAATGCGATCGAGAAACCAGCCGCCGGGGATCTGGCACAGGGTATAAAGCCAGGCGAATGCGGAAAAGACATAGCCCATCTCCGCTTTCGTGATGCCGAACTCCTGCTGAATATGCGCGGAAGCCACGGCCAGATTAGCCCGGTCGACGTAACAGATCACGACGGTAATAAAGATCATCAACAGCGTGAGATAACGACGTCGCCCTGGTTTTGCATTATTTACGGAAATATCCATCGCAATCTGTCTCCAGATTTTGGGCATGGCGAAGCCGTTCACCATGCCCTGTTATTTACAGAGGGTGTGTTTTCTATTTATTTATTGTCAGAGAATCCGCGACGAGCGGAGCCGGGTTAAATAATCCGCCTTACCACTCCGCGACGGAACCGTCCGCATGGCGCCACAACGGATTACGCCAGTCTGGCGCGTTTTTGCTGCGTTCGATCACCTGCTCCTCGTCGATTTCCACGCCGAGTCCCGGTTTCATTAAGGGTTTAAAGAAGCCGCCTTCCATGCTGAAGTCCGCTTTGTTTTTCACAAAGTCGAGCAGCTCCGCGCCCTGGTTGTAATGAATGCCCATGCTCTGCTCCTGGAAAACCGCGTTGCGCGAGACGAAATCGACGTGCAGACAGGCGGCAAGGGCGATCGGGCCGAGCGGGCAGTGCGGCGCGAAGGCGACGTCGTAGGCTTCCGCCATCGCGGCGATTTTTACGCACTCGGTGATGCCGCCGGCATGGGAGAGATCGGGCTGCAGAATCGCCAGTCCGCCCGCCTCGAGCACGCGTTTGAACTCAAAACGCGAGAACATGCGTTCGCCCGCCGCGATAGGGATAGCGGTTTGCGCCGCCAGCCTGGGGTAATATTCCGCCTGCTCCGCCAGTACCGGCTCCTCGATAAACAGCGGGCGGTAGGGTTCAAGCTCTTTAATCAACACCTTCGCCATCGGCGCGCTCACGCGGCCGTGAAAGTCGAGGCCGAACTCAATCTTATCGCCGAACGCATCGCGAATTTGCGCGACGGTATTCACCGCGGCGTCGACTTTGCGCGAGTCGTCGATAATGCCCAGCTCTTCGCAGCCGTTAAGCTTGAAGGTGTCAAAGCCGATTTCGCGTAACGTATGGATGCCGGCGATCACGTCCGCCGGTCGATCGCCGCCCACCCAGCTATAAGCTTTGATTTTATCCCGCACCAGGCCGCCCATCAGTTGCCATACCGGCGCGCCCAGCACCTTGCCTTTGATATCCCACAGCGCCTGATCGATGCCGGCGATGGCGCTCATCATGATCGGGCCGCCGCGGTAAAAACCGGCGCGGTACATCACCTGCCACAGATCGTTAATGCGCGCCGGATCCTGACCAATCAGGTAGTCGCCGAGTTCATGCACGGCGGCTTCGACGGTGCGCGCGCGTCCCTCGATAACGGGTTCGCCCCAGCCGACGACGCCTTCGTCGGTTTCGATTTTAAGAAACATCCAGCGCGGGGGTAAACGGTATGTGGTGAGCCGGGTTATTTTCATTTCACTGCCTCTCTGTATGCCTGAACAAATGCGGCCGCCTGCTGCGCGGTTCGCTCCACGGGCTGACCGGCGCGATAGAGATCGCTGCCGAGCCCGGCCCCTGCGCAGCCCGCCTCAAGCCACTGCGCCAGGTTTTCCGGCGTAACGCCGCCCACGGCCAGCACCGGCACGTCGTCGGGCAGCACCGCTTTTAGCGCCTTGATGTAGCCCGGGCCGAACGCGGAGGAGGGGAATATTTTTAACGCCTGCGCGCCGGCCTCCAGCGCGTTAAAGGCTTCGCTGGCCGTCGCGCAGCCAGGACAGACGATCATGCCGAGGTTTACGGCGTGGCGGATTAGCGCCGGCTGAATATTCGGCGTCACGATAAGCTTGCTGCCCATCTCCGCCAGCCTGTCCACCTGTTCGGTTTTCAACACCGTTCCGGCGCCTATCAACGCCCTGTCGCCGTAAGCCTCAAGGATCAGTGGGATGCTGAGCTCCCACTGCGGCGAATTGAGCGGAATTTCCACCGCATCGAAACCCGCGTCGATAACGGCGCCGACGTGCGCCACGACCTCGTCTGGCGTGACGCCGCGCAGAATCGCGATAAGGGGAAGTTCAGTTTGCCATTGCATTAACGATGCTCCTTATGCCTGCCTGAAAGGCGGTATCGCCGGCTATTACGCTGGCCTGCTGGCCAGCGGCGGCCAGCGCCTGTTGATATCGGCGGGTCAGCGATTCTCCGCCGACGAGGGCGATCGGCTGATGACCAAAGCGTTCGCGCATCGTGGCGACCTCCGCACCAATCAGCAGACCGGATAAAAATTCGCTGACCTCTTCAGGGGCCAGGCTGCCGAGGATATGCGCGGCGCGGATCTCGAAGAGCTGCGCCAGCAGCGCCGGTGTCGCAATTCCGCGCGCCAGTCCGGCGTCAAACGCTGTCTGCGACGGCTGCTGTTCAGGCAAACCGGCGCCAAGTAGCGAGTGGCGCAGCAGCAGCGCGTGAAGTTCGCCGGTCATCACGGTGTGAAAGTCGAGAATACGTTCGTTGTCGATCTGCACCCACTTACAGTGGGTGCCCGGCATCACGTAAACGGGCGAGGGCGCCAGCGCGTGGGCGCCAAGCAGCTGCGTCTCTTCGCCGCGCATCACGTTATGGTGATCCTCGCGGCTGACGCACATACCGGGCACGATCCAGACGTTGTCGGCGACGGGCGTCAGCTGCTCGCCGATGGCTGATAAGCGGGCAGGCAGCGGCAGATAGGGCACGCTTTTCCAGCCCACGTTGCTCCCCACCATCCCGGCCATCACCACCGGCGTCGCGCCGTCGCGCCACCCCTGCGTGATCTCGTCTAATACCGCCTGCGGGCGCTTTCCGTTCAGCCGGGTGACGCCCGCTTCTGACTCTCTGCTTTCCTGACAGCGTTCGTTGTCGAAAAGCCAGGCGCGCAAATTGGTGGAGCCCCAGTCAACGGCGATATAGCGAGATCTCATGTAATGTCCTTTAACCTGTGTGTCGAGCTGGCGATCATGGTGTACGCCGCCTGCTCTGCCGCATCGCCGTTCTGCAGCCGTATGGCGTCGAACAGCGCTTTATGTTCGCTTAGCGTTTTCGGCATATTGGCCTCGTCGCCCTGCCAGGTACGCTCGAAGACGGCGCGCTGGAGGGAGCTGATCGCCACGCTAAGCTGTTCCAGCACCGGGTTGTGCACCGCGCGCAGCACCGCTTCGTGATAGCGAATGTCCGCTTCGTTAAAGGCGTCCCGGTCCTGGTTGTTGGCGATCATGTCGTTGAGCGCCGATTCAATCTGCGCCAGATCCTGCGACGTCGCGCGCTCCGCCGCCCAGCGGGCGATGGCCGGTTCAACCAGATTGCGCACTTCGCTCATGGCCGCAATCAGGCGCGGATCGTCGTCGTTTTCCAGCACCCACTGCAGTACGTCCGAGTCCAGGTAGTTCCACTGATTGCGCGGCGTGACGAAGGCGCCGTAGTAACGCTTTATTTCAATAAGCCGCTTCGCCGTCAGCGAACGGAACACCTCGCGGATGATATTGCGCGAGGTGGCGAATTCGTCACACAGCTCCGCCTCGGCCGGCAGCGGCGCGCCGGGCAGATATTTTCCGCTGACGATCTGCTGGCCCAGCGTAATCACGATACGGTCGGTTTTGTTGAGGGTCATAGAAGCTCCTTGTGCCTGCCTGTTTGCTTCTACTTTACCCTGAACGCTCAGTTTCGCCTCATATTTGAAGTACAAAGTAGAGGTAAGCAGCTATCAGTGTGGCGTCATTGTAGTACGATAAATAATATGTGTACTACAATGTGGATCACAAAACAGCCATATTGATAATGGTGTTTGTCGTCAGCGCGTTGCGCAAAATGTGATCAACTAAAGAGAAAGATGTTTTGTAATCGATTACTTTTTTAGCGGGCATTAATTGTAATCGATTACTTTTCTCTGCGAGGCTGCTATGGTTTCTTATACGCAAAGTAATGATCACGCCGTAGCGGCGCAGCGCATGCTGGTGCCGCGGCTGTCGCTGATGATGTTTCTGCAGTTCTTTATCTGGGGCAGCTGGTCGGTGACGCTCGGGCTGGTAATGACGCAGCACAATATGTCGCTGCTGATTGGCGATGCCTTCTCCGCCGGGCCAATCGCGTCGATACTGTCGCCCTTTGTGCTGGGCATGCTGGTGGATCGCTTCTTCCCGTCGCAGAAGGTGCTGGCGGTGATGCATCTGGCGGGCGCGGTAATTCTGTGGTTCGTGCCGCAGGCGGTGGTGGCGGAAAACGGCGGCCTGCTGATCGCCTTACTGTTCGGCTACACCCTGTGCTACATGCCGACGCTGGCGCTGACCAACAATATCGCCTTTCACAGCCTGGCGAGCAGCGAGAAAAGTTTCCCGGTGGTGCGGGTATTCGGCACCATCGGCTGGATCGTGGCGGGAATTTTTATCGGCGTTGTCGGCATAGCCTCCAGCGTCGCTATCTTTACGCTGGCGGCCATTAGCTCGGTCGCGCTGGCGATCTACAGCCTGACGCTGCCGCATACGCCAGCGCCGGCGAAAGGATCGCCTTTTCACCTGCGCGATCTCTTCTGCGCTGACGCCTTCGCGCTGCTGAAAATCCGCCACTTTTTTATTTTTTCGCTCTGCGCCACCCTGATCTCTGTCCCGCTAGGTACCTATTACGCCTTTACCGCCTCCTGGCTGGCCGACGCCGGGGTGAAAAACGTCAGTACCCTGATGTCGTTTGGTCAGATGTCGGAAATCTTTTTTATGCTGGTGATCCCGCTGCTGTTCCGTCGCCTCGGCGTGAAAATCATGCTGCTGGTAGGCATGGCCGCCTGGTTTGTACGCTATGCGCTGTTCGCCATGGGCATGGGCGAAGAGGGTCGCGCCCTGATCTGGCTGGGCATCTTGCTGCACGGCGTCTGTTACGACTTTTTCTTTGTGGTCGGCTTTATCTATACCGACCGCATCGCGGGCGAGAAAGTAAAAGGGCAGGCGCAGAGCATGATCGTGATGTTTACCTACGGCATCGGCATGCTGCTGGGGTCGCAAATCTCCGGCGCGCTCTATAACCATCTGGTGGCCGGTCAGGTTTCCGCCGCCAGCTGGGCGCTGTTCTGGTGGATCCCGGCGATTGCCGCCGCGGCGATCGCCGTGCTGTTTCTGTTCACGTTCAAGTATCGCGACTAAGCGGTTTTATGGGAGGTGGTTTTTGAAAACGTTGAAAGGTCCGGGCATTTTTCTTTCGCAGTTTATTGGGCAGCAGGCGCCGTTTAATTCGCTGGAGGGGCTGGCGCAGTGGGCAGCGTCGCTCGGCTATAAAGCTCTGCAGATCCCCTGCAATCATCCTGGGATATTCGATCTGCAGCGTGCCGCCAGCAGCCAGACCTACTGCGACGAGGTGCGCGGATTGCTGCAGGAGAAGGGGCTATGCATCAGCGAACTCTCAACGCATCTGGAGGGACAGCTGGTAGCGGTGCATCCGGCGCACGACGCCGCCTTCGACAACTTCGCGCCGGCAAGCGTGCGCGGCAAGCGCGAGGCGCGCACCGCCTGGGCGACAGAGCAGGTGGCGCTGGCGGCGGCCGCTTCGCAAAACCTCGGGCTGCGCGCCCATGCGACTTTCTCCGGTTCGCTCGCCTGGCCCTATATCTATCCCTGGCCGCCGCACAATCCGCAGCTGTTCGAGGAGGCGTTCGCCGAGCTGGCGTGCCGCTGGCAGCCCTTGCTCGACATCTACGATCGCCACGGCGTTGACCTCTGCTATGAGCTGCATCCCGGCGAGGATCTGCATGATGGCGTGACCTTTGAGCGCTTCCTGGAGAAGGTTGATCATCATCCGCGCTGCAATATTCTCTTTGACCCCAGCCATCTGCACCTTCAGCACATCGATTACCTGCAGTTTATCGATATCTATCACGCGCGCATCAAAGCCTTTCACGTTAAAGATGCCGAGTACTTGCCGAACGGCCGCAGCGGCGTCTACGGCGGCTACCAGAAATGGATCGACCGCGCCGGACGCTTTCGCTCGCCAGGCGACGGCCAGATTGACTTTAAGGGCATTTTCAGCAGGCTGGCGCAGTACAACTATGATGGCTGGGCGGTGCTGGAGTGGGAGTGCTGCCTGAAAGAGGCGGAGACCGGCGCACGCGAGGGCGCGGAGTTTATTCGCCGCCACATTATTCCGGTGGCGGAGCATGCCTTTGATGACTTCGCTGCCCGACAGAGCAGCGCCAGCGTGCGCGCCGCGCTTGGCCTGCCGGAGTGATACTGGCCTGACCGGCAGCAGCGGCAGTGAGGTTGCGCTCTGGCTCACCGGCGCGTACAGGCGCGCCTTGCTGCTGCACGACAGCGGCCGATTTGCACTAACGTCTTGTCTCGCGGGGGATTATGATAGCCAGCAGACCAGAAACCGACCCAGGAAGTCATCCCACCATGTCCATTCAAAAAATCGCGAAGCTGGCCGGCGTCTCCGTTGCCACGGTCTCTCGCGTCATTAACAACAGCGACAGCGTCAAGGAAATCAACCGGGATAAAGTGCTAAAGGCGATTGAAGCCAGCAACTATCAACCTAATCTGCTGGCGCGGCAGCTTCGCACCGCGCGCAGCTCGATGGTGCTGGTGCTGGTTTCCGATATTTCCAACCCGTTTTGCGCGGAAATCGTCAAGGGGATAGAGGCGCAGGCAGAGCAGAACGGCTATCGCATTCTGCTGTGTAACTCCGGTGCCGATATCAATCGCTCACGCTCCAGCCTGCAGCTGCTGGCGGGGAAAATGGTGGAGGGCGTGATTACCATGGACGCCTTCACCCGGCTGCCGGAGCTGACGCAGCTGATCGGCGATATGCCCTGGGTGCAGTGCGCGGAGTATGCTGACGCTGGCGATATCTCCTGCGTAGGGATCAACGATACCGACGCGGCGCGTCAGCTGGTCGCCCATCTGGCCGACGGCGGCCGTCGTCATATCGCCCTGATTAACCACGATCTCAGCTACAAATATGCCCAGCTGCGCCAGCAGGGCTATCAGCAGGAGCTGGAGAGCCGGGGTTTGAGCTGGCAGGCGATCGGCTACGCCAGCGATCTGAGCTTTAGCGCCGGCAAACAGACGATGCAGGCGCTGCTGAGGCGCGACATCCGGCCCGACGCGGTGTTTGCCGTATCGGATACGCTGGCGGCTGGCGCGATGTCCGCCATCGAGTCGGCGGGTCTGCGCATTCCGCAGGATATTGCCGTGGCCGGTTTTGACGGCACCGAACTCGCTGAAATCGTTTCGCCGGCGCTCACCACCGTCGCTCAGCCGTCGCGCGAGATTGGCCGCACGGCCTTTGACCTGCTGCTGAAGAAAATAGCCGATCCGCAGGCGCCCACGGAACGGGTAATGATGGCATGGCGGCTAATTTTGCGCGCCAGCGCCTGAGGCAAACCCGTGCGCCGTTTATGTTAATTTATTAATAGCGTATTAATGCCTTACATATTCAGCGGGCGGATTTCTCTCATCCATACATTTTTATTGATAAAAGTCAGCTAATTATCAGGTCTGAAAATATCAGCGCATGCTGTTTAAGGCTGGTTTAATTTTTACGCGCCAGGATTGCAGGCGAAATTAACACTTTTTGATTCTGTTAACAAAAGGAGCATGGTCATGCTGATTAAAAAGGCAGCGGTTAGTTTAATTATGCTGGCGGCAGCGTCAACGCTTTCAGCCTGCGCGGGACGCTATATTATTTCCACGAATGACGGACATATGATTAATGCAAAAGGTAAGCCCGTCATTGATAAAGAAACAGGCATGATCTCCTATGAAGATGCCAGCGGAAATATGCACCAGCTACAGAAGCATGATGTAAAAGAGATCGTAGAAAAATAATGACGCGGCGACTTTACAGCGCCGCACCTTAAACCCTCTCGCAAGAGAGTCTTTCGAGATGTAAGCGAATAAAGTTGCGTTTTGCCGCAGCAGGTTCAGGTTTTATATTGAATCAGGGTTGAAAGTAGTAATGAAAAAAATGATTTTGCTGATATTGCCTCTCTTGCTGACAAGCTGCGCAGAATATAAATGGGTAAAGCAGGGGGCAAGCGATCGCGATGAGACAGTGGTTGAAACCGCCTGCGAGGCTCAGGCGCTGCGCGACTTGCCGCCGGATAACGTCGTGAGCGGCAAGTCCGTATCCCATGATAAAAAACATGACGAATCTGACGTTAGCTATACCGTAAGCGATTCCAATCAGTATCAAAGAGAGGTTTTAGTTAAAGACTGTATGTACAAACAAGGCTGGAGCCAGATCGAGGTTCAGCACTGATTGCTCGCCATTCCGATGCCTGCCGTGGCGCGCCGTTCAGGCATGGCAGACTGAATGTATCTTTATCATCCTGCAGGGACAGGCGAGCGCCAGCGCCTCCCAGCGGCTGATTTCTTCTGAAAACCGGAGGTAAACACGTGTCTAAAACCGCTAAAGCGATGCTTCTCTCAGCCGCTATGCTCGTCACCGGCAGCGGCATTGCATCGGAAAGTACGCCTGATATTACCGTTTTTGCTTCGAAGGATGCGCAGGGCAGCGTCTGGAACAGCGTGACGGATAAAGCGCAGTATCAGGTTTCCTACAAAGTGACGATCAATAACAACGGGAAGCAGGCGTTTACGCCGGGCAAAAATAATAAGATGTGCCTGTTTCTCTTCGATAGTCAGGGACATCAGCTAATGAGCAACGGTATCCAGCTTGAACTGCTTTCGCCTTATAAAGGAGGAGAGTCGCGTTATGGCACCGTGATGTTTACCAGCGATAACGATGCGCTGTTTGATCTGCCTTTTGTGAAGCTCGCGACGGGGGAGAAATGCCTTACCGCGGCGGTGAAACGCTGACAATAATGGCAGGTCATGGGCAAAAAAAATCCCGCTTCGTAAGTCGTTGGCGACCGGTAGGTTGAAGCGGGAGAGCCATAATGGCTGACACCAGGGAAAGGCATAACACATACTCCTTACAGATTAATCTAACAATTTTATTTCGCTAACTAATTATTTGACGATAGCTACTGGCGTTGATCTAAATCAAAACCGGACGTAAATAATTATCAAGCGAAATGCTGTTTATTTAATGCGTTTATTTATTATTCGTATTGGTGCTGCAATATTATCGTCAGCTCTTTCAGACGGGGCGAGTATTAAAATATCGGTCTTGATCAAAAATCAGAGGAAATAAAATGTTTAAGCAATTGATCGCGAGTCTGACAATAATGTTGGGATGTACCGCAGTGTCGGGCTGCGTAATGGCTGACGGAGGTGGGCATCGTCACTATGCACCCGCCTCTGATAAACATCATCGCAGCGCGCCCAGCGCTTCGCACCATATGGGGCCGCCGCCCGCGCAAGACAGCGCTTTTCAACATATGGGCCCGCCGCCCGCGCCAGGTAGCGCTGCTCAGCATATGGGGCCGCCGCCCGCGAATGGCATTCATCGTCGCTAAGCCATAGGACCGTTCGCGCGGGCAGCTGGTTTCTGCTTAACCCGGCCCCTCGCTGCCCGCCGCCAGCAGCGGCACCAGCACATCGCTAATGGGCGTCGCGATGCCGTGCGCGCGGCCGTAACGCTGTATCACGCCGTTGCGGATCTCCCACTCGAGCGGACGATTCGCCTGCCGGTCGGCAAGTATCGAGGTGCCTAAATCCGCTGGCGCCTGATGAAACACGTCAAGGATCTCCTGCGGCACTCTATCGCTCAGGATCGCGCCCTGCGCCCGCGCGACGCTCAGGCACTCGTGCAGGTAATCCAGCGCCAGCGCGGTGATATCGGCGCGCGCAAACATGCCGGCGCGACGGTTAGCCAGCACCATCAGACCCGCCACTGCGTTTTGCAGCAGCTTGCGCCAGGCGATCGAGACAAAGTCCGCTGTGAGCGCTACCGCACAGCGCGTGCCGCTCAGCGCCTCTACTACCCGCTGAGCCTCCGGCCGATCCGGAAGCGTCAGGCGCGGCGCGGCCCGCAGCCAGACCGAGGCATCTGGCTCGCGCTGCGCCGGAAACCAGACCACCGCCGGCAGCACGACGGCGCCATTTACCCAGGGTTCCAGCTGCGTCTGCTGTTCCACGCCGTTTTGCAGCGCGCACACCACGCTGTTTTTGTCGCACAGTTGCGCCAGCCAGTCGGCACAGTCGGCGACCTGGGTGGTTTTCACCGCCACGAAGAGCAGATCGACCGGGCGCTCAATAGCGGCCGGATCGGTGATGACGGGGCCAGGCACCACGATTTCACCCCGATCGTGACGCAGGATAAGCTGCGGATGCGCGGTGCGCCCGCACAAACGCGGCGTGCGGCCCGCTTCATGCAGCGCAGCGGCGATGGTGGTGCCAATCGCGCCTGGTCCCAGCAGCGCAGTGGTAAAGCGATCTGACATGGTAAGCTCTCCTGACTGAATTAATTCATCATAAAGGTGCCCGCGGCTATCACCGCGCACGCCAGCATTTTCCTGATCGTTATGGTTTCGCCGAGGAACAGATAGCCCAGCACGGCGGCAAACAGCACGCTGGTCTCGCGCAGCGCGGAAACCGCACCCATCGGCGCAGAGGCCATGGCCTCAATAATAATGCCATAGGCCAGCAGCGACACCAGCCCGCCCGCCGCCGCGACCGGCAGGCCCGGGCGCCAGCGCAGCAGGCTTTTCGCATCGCGCAGCGCGATATAGATCGCCGGCATCAGCGCGCCCCAGCAGGCGCTCATCCATAGCGTATAGGAGAGCGCGCTGCCGGAGAGGCGCACTCCGATGCCGTCCACCACGCTATAGGCGGCAATAAACGCGCCGGTCGCCAGCGGATAGCGCAGATTAGGCATTCGCCCTTTGCCGCCGCTTATCGCCAGCAGCAGGATGCCGCCGGAAATCAGCGCGATGCCGACCAGCGTGCGCAGCTCGATCTTCTCCCCGGCGACGATGGCCGCCGCGCAGGTCACCATCAGCGGCGACGAGCCGCGCGCAATCGGGTAGCTCTGCCCCAGATCGCCGCTGCGATAGCTGCGCACCAGGCAGAGGTTGTAGCCGACATGCAGCAGCGCCGATAGCAGCGCCCAGGGCCAGCTGGCGCGCGCCGGTATCGGCATAAAGGGCGCGATAAGCACGCAAACCGCGGCGATGGCCACGCACATGATGCTCATCGACCAGAGCCGATCGTCGCCGCCGCGCAACAGGGCGTTCCAGCCCGCATGCAGCAGGGCAGCAAACAGTGTCAGTAAAATAAGATAGCTGGGCATGAGGTGATGCTATCAGCCTGTGCACGAATAAAAAGCGAAGTCTCGTCATTGTCGTATGAACAAAAGCTCATAGGTCAGACATAGCGGCTTTGCGCTTCGCGGGATTGCGCCAGCAGCCAGCGGCGAAAGATCACGATATGCGGCTCGGCTTCAATTCCTTTCGGGCAGACGAAGTAATAGGCGGCGGGCGAGGGGAAAGGGATAGCGAACAGCCGCACCAATGAGCCTTCCGCCAGCTCTTTTTCAACGTGTCCGCTGCGCGCCAGCGCGATGCCCTGGCCCAGCAGCGCGGCCTCAATCGTCATATTGGTGTCGGCGAAGCGCACGCTTTCGTGCAGCACATCGATCGGGATGTCATTCAGTCTGAACCAGACGTCCCATTTCGGCACCAAATCGGCGCCGTCTCGCGTCAGCAGCGGATAGCGCAGCAGCTCGGCGGGCTCTTCCGGGACGCCGAAGCGCTGTAGCAGCGCCGGACTGGCGACCGGAAAGAGCTGCTCGCGGAACATAAACTCCGTGTGCAGCGCCGGGTAATCTCCCTGACCGAAGCGAATGGCCACGTCTGCATCGGTGCTGGCGAAGTTGATGGCGCTGTCGGTGCTCTCCAGCGTTACCAGAATCTCCGGGTGCAGGCGCGCTAAATCGGGCAGGCGCGGCAGCAGCCACTTCAGGGCGAATGAGTAAGTGGTGCTGACGCGCAGCCGCACGCGCCCCTTTTGCTCGCGCAGATCGGCAAGCGTCGTATCCAGCTTGCTGAAAAACTCGCGCACCAGCGGCGCGAGGGAGGCGCCTGCGGGCGTCAGGCTCAGCGTTTTACCGCGCTGAAAGAGCTGCACGCCCCACACTGCTTCCAGGTGCTTCAGCTGGTGGCTGACCGCGCTTTGCGTTACGCACAGCTCTGCGGCGGCCGAGGTAAAGGTGGTGTGGCGCGTCGCGACTTCAAACGCGCGCAGCGTCGCGGTAGGTGGCAGATCACGCATCATCGATTCCAGTTTATGAGCTAAGACTCATGACACATTAAGGCGAACGCCGCTGAAAAGACAGCTGAGCTTCTTAAAGCCGGGAGCCAGCGTCGCCAGCGCGGGCAAAATTCGCTACTATCCGCGCTCATCTCTCAACGGACCGCCTGATGTCAGCTATTGTCGATACCTTTATCGCCCCGCCGTGTCTGGAACAGATAGAGACGCTCTATCAGGACGACCATCTGGTGCTAATCAATAAACCCGCCGGGCTGCTCAGCCTTTCGGGGAAAAATCCGCTTAACCTTGATTCGGTGCACTACCGGCTGGCGGCGCGTTTTCCCGGCTGCACTCTGGTGCATCGGCTCGATTTCGGCACCTCAGGGCTCATGGTAATCGCGCGCAATAAAGCGATTAACGCTGCGCTCTGCCAGCAGTTCAGCCAGCGCACGGTAAGCAAGGGCTACAGCGCGCTGCTGTGCGGGCATGTGCCGGAGGATGAGGGGATGATCGAGGCGGCGATCGCCAAAGATCCGGCGCGCTTCCCGCTGATGGCGATTTGCGCCGCAAGCGGCAAGCCCGCGCGATCTCGCTATCGTGTCGTTGAGCGCTTTTATCAGGCGGGGGAAGGCGGCGTAGCGCTGCCGTTAACGCGCGTCGCGCTGACGCCAGAGACCGGGCGCACCCATCAGCTGCGCATTCACTGCCAGCTGATGGGGCATGCTATTTTGGGCTGCGATCTTTATGGCGGGCGTCTGCTGCCGGGGGCCGACCGCGCGCCGCGGCTGATGCTGCACGCCAGCGAGCTGCATTTTACCCACCCGGTGAGCGGAGAGCGGATAGCCGCGCGCCATGCCAGCCCGTTTTAACTGCGTTTCAGCGGACGTTTGCCTCGACAGCGCGCGTTGGGGCGGGCATTACCACATCAGATCGTCAGGCACCTTAAAGTCGGCGTAGGGATCGTCTTCTTCCTGCTCTTCCTGACTGAGCGCGCTGTTTAATACGATGCTGTTGGCGTCGCGCTGCGCGATCTTATCGGCGACGCTGGCGGGGATAATGGCGTACTCGCTTTCACCGTTCTCCGCCGCCAGGCGCGCAATGGCGAGTCGGCCGCTAATCAGCTGCGCCTGGGTCGCCTTATCTACCTCGATTTTTTTGATCAGATTATTATCGGTGAAGTTAAAACCGATATTGCCGCGTGAAATGTCGATGCGGTTCATCTCAATCAACTGCTTGATCTGCGCTTTATACTCGCGCGACAACGCCGCCTGCTTTTGCTGTTCGTTAAGCAGTTTATCGCGCTCCTGTTGGGCTTTTTTATTCTCTTCCACTGCCTGTCGCGCCTCGCGCGCCTGAACGCGCGATTTTTTGGCGGTTCTCTGCACCTTGTCCATTTTCTTGCTGCTGACCAGGCCAGCTTTAAGCATCTGCTCTTGTAAGGTAAGTTTCGTCATCGTTGTTTCTAAGCCCGTTGAAAAATTTTTCTGATTATACCTGTAAATCGGGTGGCCGCCGAGGGCCGCTCGCCCGATCCCGCACCACGCGCGCCAGCCTGCCGCTGCGCTACCGGTAGCGCCAGGACGCTTGTTCCCGCCGACACACCGCGATAAGCGTCTCCCGCAGCCAGCGGTGCAGCGGATCCGCCTGAAGTCGGGGATGCCAGATAGCGGCGATGCTAATGGCGGGCGTGACGACGGGCAGCTCAAAGGGGACCACGTCGCCCGGCGTCATGCCGGAGGCGACGCCGTTGAGCGAGGAGAGCGTCACCAGACCGAGCATATCGGAGGCGCGCACCAGCGGGAGCGCGTTGGCAAAGGCGGGAACCACCACGCTGACGCGGCGCTGCCAACCCAGCGAGGCGAGCGCGACATCGACTGGACCCAACTGTTTATTGTGGCGCGAAACGACAACGTGTGGATAGCTGGCGTAGCGTTCCGCCGTCACGCCTGGCGCCTGCAATAGCGGGTGATCGCGGCGGCAGATGCCGACAAAGCGATCGCTGAAAAGCGTTCTCAGCTTCAGCTCAGGCGCATCCGTGCCGAGCACGCCGATCTCCAGGTCGATTTCACCGCTGCGCAAAACATGCGGCGCTTTGTCGCGTTTAGCGACAAACACCAGCCGGATCAGCGGCGCTTGTTGCTGCAGCTCCGCCGCCAGCGCGGCGGCGGCGAGATCGACAAAGCTTTCATTGGCGCGAATAAGAAAGCTGCGCTCAATGCTGGCGAGGTTTAGCCGATCGGCTGGCGGCTGCAGGATCGCCTGCGCGCTGCGGGCGATATGGGCGACGCGCCCGGCCAGCTCTGCGGCGTAGGGCGTCGGCACCATCTGGCGGCCGGCCTGCACCAGCAGCGGGTCGCCGGTCGCCGCCCGCAGGCGGGTCAGGGCGCGGCTCATGGCGGAGACGCTGAGGCCCATCCGCCGCGCCGCGCCGGTCACGCTGCACTCGGTCAGCAGGGCATCCAGCGCGGTTAGCAGATTTAGATCGATATCAGGCATAGGGATAAGGTTGGTTGCGTGCGATGCAAACTATTGTTGCACGTAGCGCGTCTGGTGTAATGGTCTGCTGCCGATTAGGGTGGAGATCCCTGAATTGACCGTGGAGATCGCCATGACCCTTAACAACGAAGAGACCTCGTCGCCCCATTTTTTACTGATCGGCGCCTCGCGCGGCATCGGACTGGCTATGGCCGAAGCGCTGCTCCGGCGCGGCTGGCGGGTCACCGCCACGGTGCGCGCGGCCGCGCCAGCGCTGGCGAGCCTGGCGCTGCGCTATGGGCAGGCGCTAACCACCGAACAGCTGGATATCACGGATGAGGCGCAGCTGGCCGCTCTGCGTCATCGTCTGCGGCATCAGCGCTTCAGCGCGCTGTTCGTCAATGCCGGCATTACCAACCACGACCAAAACCAGACTGTTGCAGAGGTCAGCACCGAAGAGTTCGCGCATCTGATGATCACCAATGCGCTGGCGCCGCTGCGGGTGATTGAGGCGCTGCAGGATCGGGTGGATGCGGACGGACTGATCGGCGTGATGTCTTCCGGACAGGGGAGTATCGGCAACAATTACCAGGGCGGCAGAGAGGTTTATCGCGGCACCAAGGCCGCGCTGAATCAGTATATGCGCAGCTACGCCGCGCGGCAGGCGAAACTCGCGCCCGCTCGCGCGCTACTGCTGCTGGCGCCAGGCTGGATCCGCACCGCGCTGGGCGGAGAGGAGGGTGCCTACAGCCTGGAGGAGACGATTCCCGATATCGTCAGCGTCATCGAAAGCCGGCGCGGTCAGCCCGGCCTGGTCTTCCTGGATCGCTTCGGGAAGAGCGTGCCGTGGTAACCCCGCGCTTCGCCGCGCATAATAAAAAACCTAGCCATAGCGAGGTTTGTTTATCAGGCGAGTTTAAAGATCGCGGTCGAACGGCTGAGCTGCGCTGCCTGATCTTCCAGTGACGCGGCGGCGGCGGCGGCCTGTTCCACCAGCGCGGCGTTTTGCTGGGTCACCTCATCCATCTGAGTGATGGCGATGCCGACGTGCTCGATGCCGTTAACCTGCTCGCCGGAGGCGGTATAGATTTCCGACATGATCGTTGAGACGTCGCCGATCGCGGTGACGATGCCGGTCATGGTTTTGCCCGCCTGGGCGACCAGGTCGGTGCCTTCCGCTATGCGATGGTTCGAGGCTTCGATCAGCGATTTAATCTCTTTCGCCGCTGTCGCGCTGCGCTGGGCGAGGGCGCGCACTTCGCTGGCCACCACGGCGAAACCGCGGCCCTGTTCGCCGGCGCGAGCCGCTTCCACCGCGGCGTTGAGCGCCAGGATATTGGTCTGGAAGGCGATGCTTTCAATGGTGCCGATAATATCGACCACGCTCTTCGAGCTGTCGAAAATAGCGGCCATAGTCGTGACGACTTTTTCCACCACCTCGCCGCCCTGCTGCGCGACCTGCGAAGCGTCGGACGCCAGGCTGCTGGCATTTTGCGCGTTAGCGGCGTTTTGCCGGACGGTGGCGGTCAGCTGCTCCATGCTCGCTGAGGTCTCTTCCAGCGAGGCGGCCTGCTGCTCCGTTCGCGCAGAGAGATCGGTATTGCCCAGCGCAACCTCTTTCGAGGCGTTGTCGATAGAGAAGGCGGCGGTCTGAATATCAGAAACCACCTTTTTGAGCTGCTCCTGCATGGCGGTAAAGGTGGCGATCAGAATACCGGTTTCATCTTTGGACCGCGCGACCAGCGTGGTGGAGAGATCGCCGGCGGCAATCGCCTTAGCCGCTTTTACCGCCTCTTCAAGCGGAAGGGTAATCGAGCGGGCAAGAGCATAGCCTAATGCGGAGGCGATGCCTAAGCCCAAAAGCGCGCCGATACACAACGTCAGCCGGGTCTGGGTTTCAATGGAGTCGACAGAGTGCTGCCGTTCACCGAGCAGGCTTTTTTCGCCGTTGACGATCTCATCGATGGTTCTACGCATCTGATCCATCTGCGGCTTACCGGTATTGGCTTCGAAGGCGGCATTGAAATCCATCTGCGACATCGAACCGGCATTTAACGCGCGGCGGTGCGCCAGCAGCTCAGCGACGAATTTGTCCTGCCAGGCTTGTTCCTGGCGGAGTAAATTATCCAGACGCTGCTGCTGAGCGGGGTTATCCGCGGTTAAGCCTTTAGCTTCCTGCAGCAACTTAACGAAATCCTCTTTGCCCGCCTTCCAGGGATCGAGCATCTCCTCTTTGCCGTTAATCGCATAGCCGCGCAGACCCGTTTCCATATTCACCAGGCTTTGGGTCAGAGCGCGGCTTTTATCGACGACGCGCCAGCTATGAATGTTCCAGTCGTTGGTATTAACAATGCTGGAAAAGTTGTTGTAGAAGGTTGCGGACAGAGCCAGCAATAAAACCACAACGGCGCCAAAGGCAAAAAAGAACTTTTTCTTAACAGGTAAATTTCTGAACATTTATTTCTCGTTCCACATACGTTAACAGAGCAGTTTGAAGAGCCGTAAAACCGATAAGTTATCGGCATGGATAGCTGCGGCTTCAATTAAAGTTCTGAAAGCATGCATAATGAGAAATAGATCCTTTATTTCTTTTTTGTTTTTTATTTTCAGACGGATAATTAGGCGTGCGCATCAAAATTTGCGTAACTATCTATAAGCTGAGGCGCTAGCGGGGCGCAAGAGTGAAATGGGGATGTTTGCCAGCCAGCAACAGCAGAAGCTCATATTCTCCCTGGCTGAGTAATCCGGGATTGGATGTGGCTTCCTTAAGCTGCCAGCCACGCAGACTCAGATCGAACCGTTCGGCGGCACGCTCCTGCGTCAGGCCCGCGGCGATGCGCAGAGAACGGACATCAGGCTGAACAATCACGCCTGGCTTAAAGGATTTATTGGTCATAATTTTTCTCTTTTATGCAACAAGCTCTGCTCCAGCAGGACGTTTTGCGGCATACGCTAAAGGGTTAACAAACGTTATGCATCATAGACGCTTGCTTCTGCTGTTTCTGGGTTATGTTGTCACGCGTTGTGCACATTTGCGCGAAATAAACAGATTGTTTCGATTAGCGTAACGGCTAATTCAGCGTGCTGAATTTGATTTTAATGCGTCCTGAGAGGCGCCACCCGATTTAATGCAGGCTACGCCTCTCAGAACCCTCTCATAATTCCGCTACAGAATCGTTTAGGGATAAATCTGCTTTATATCCTGTGTCAGACATTCAGGATGTGTGGCTTCGCAAGCTGAATATTATCCCGGCGTTTATGCATTGCCGGTAATAAGGACCCTGATATGAGAGACCCAATCGTTCGTCGCGTCCCTGCCGATCTTTCCTGCGTGGAGGTCAACGAACAGTGGCAAATCACCTTCTGGATGCTGACGCTGCACATTACTCAGGACAGGCTCATCCGGGCCGTAAAGGAAGCGGGCCCGGATGTGGAAAAGGTGCGCCGCTGGCTGAAAGACAATCCGCCTTCGCGCCGCCCCTGTTCCTGATGCCGTCAGTCAGACAGCGACGGCAGCGGCTTGCGGCGTCAAAAACGCATCGGCGCCGCCGGTGCCTGCGTAACGATGTTCGTCGACCGGCGTTTTAAAGTGGCTGATAACGGCGGCGAGGGTTTCGGTGCGTCCGTTCAGGCTGCCCGCTGAGGCGGTGACCTGCTGAACCAGCGAGGCGTTCTGCTGCGTAACGCGGTCTAAATCGGCGATAGCCAGCGTGACCTGAGAAATGCCTTTGCTCTGCTCCTCTGAGGCCAGCGCAATTTGGCCGATAAGATCGTTCACCGCTGAGACGCGCTGCGTGACGCTGCCCATGGTCTCTCCGGCCCGGCCGGCTGCCGCCGCGCCTTCCTGCACGCGCATCACCGCGCCGCCGATTAAGTCCTCGATCTCTTTGGCTGCCGCGGCGCTGCGCTGGGCGAGACTGCGCACCTCGGAGGCGACCACGGCGAAGCCGCGTCCCTGCTCGCCCGCGCGCGCCGCCTCTACGGCCGCGTTGAGCGCCAGAATATTGGTCTGAAAAGCGATGCTGTTGACCGTGGCGGTAAACTGACGAATTTTCTCCGCTTCTTCAGCGATATCGCGCATCAGCGTAGAGACCGAGTGAACCAGCGCCTCGCCTTGCCGGGTGGTCTGCGCGGTGGCGCCCGCCAGCTCGCGCGCTTCCCGGGCGCTCAGCGCGTTATTCTTCACCGTGGCGGTCAGTTCCTCCATGCTGGCGGCGGTCTGTTCGAGCGCCGCCGCCTGGCGAGTGGTGCGATCGGAGAGATCGGTATTGCCGGCGGCGATATCCGCCGCTTCCCGACGCAGCACGCCGCTATTGTCACGTACCGCCTGCACCGTGGTGAGCAGGCTTTGCTGCATCAGTCGCACCAGCGGCACCAGCTGTCCGACGCAGTTGCGGCCAAACTCCTGCGGCTCGTGAGAGAGATCGCCTGCAGCGATGCTTCTGAAATGCTCGCGCATCACGCCAAGCGGCTTCACCAGATGGGTGACAAGAAAGCGGTCGCAGAAGGCCAGCAGCCCCAGCATCATCAGCGCGGCGACAAGAAACGCCATCTCCAGACGCTGGCGATCGTGGGCGGTCGCTGCTTCGTCCGATGCAACCTGACGCTGCAGAAAGCTAAGCCGCTCGTTTGCCGCGGCGGAAAAGCGGGCGGGCGTTTCGTTCAGGGCGACGCTAAGGCGCGTCCAGTCGGCGCCGGCGGGCGCCTCAGCCTGTAGCGCCGCTTTTTCCTCTGCGGAGCCTGAGGCCATCGCATTTCCGGCGCGCGTCAGAAAAACCAGCTGCGCGCTGGCGATGTCTCTCGCTTCGGCGCGCTGATGCAGGTCGCGCATAACACCAGAACCGTAAGCGCCTGCCAGCGCCACGACCAGCAGCGCAGCCAGCAAAATAGCCTGTACAACCCGACGAATAGTAAAATTTCTGAGGAAGTGCATATAGGATTCCCTGGTGTTGTTGCTGCTGTGTAAAGAACTGCGAAATGTTGTTTTTTATGTAGCTTGCTATTTTATTGCGTGCAATCTTATTGAGCGCTTTAGTGTGGCAGTGAATCAGGAAAAAGGAAACGATCATTTTGTGATTTTTTTATTTTTCGGATTATTTGATATTGTTTGAAAGAATTTATTGTGCCAAAGGGACGAAAAGCGCTTAAGATTTCGTACCAGATAAAATCAGATAATTTGCCTTGTACTTTAGTCGGTTTTTCCCGGTCCGCTTTTAAACGTTTTTATTTTCTGTTCGTTCCAGAGCTGGAGCGGGCCGGAGGAACCATGCAAACATATTCCGGCGACGACGAAGGTCGCCTGCGCGCGCTTGAAGCGCTGCGCGAACCTGATGAAAGTCGCGATGGGGTACTTGAAAAGTTTGTTCGGCTGGCAAGCCAGGCGCTCGGCATTCCCGGCTGTTTTATCTCTATCGTCGACGATGAATTTCAGTACATCCGCGCGGCGCGCAACTTTTCGCTTAAGTACTCGACGCGTGAAGATTCGCTCTGTCGCTACGTGATTGATTCCGAAGCGCCGATGGTGATCGCTGATACCTGGCAAGATGCCCGCTTCGTTAAGCACAAGTTCGTTGTCGGCGATCCCTGGATTCGCTTCTATGCCGGCGTGCCGCTGAAAAGCCGCGCCGGCCATATCCTCGGCACGCTGTGCGTAACCGACGGCGAGCCGCATCAGCTAAATCCAGAGCAGCTGACCGCGCTGACGCTGCTCGGCGCGCTGGTGATCTCCTTCCTGGAGGCCTGGCACTCCGCCGGCTTCACCGATCCGGTGACCGGACTGCCAAATCGTCAGCGGCTGATCCGCGATCTGCACTACCTGACGGCGGGCGGCGAAACGCTGCCGCGGCGGCTCATCCTGATTGACTGCATCGACATGCCGCGCGCCTACGAACTGGCGCGCTCGATGGGAATGGGGCCGGTCGAGGGGTTGCTCAAAGACGTCGCCACGCTTTTGCCGCTGCGCCTGCGTCTGGGGCCCGGCGATCTGCTCTACACCGTGGCCACCGGCCGGTTTGCGCTGTTGACCAGCGCGAGCAGCTCGCTCAGCGCGGCCTGGGTGGCGAATCGCATGGAGGGCATCAGCGCGGATCTGGGCGAAGGGCTGTCGGTGACCCTGAATACTTTTACCGGTGAAGTGGACTTCACGGCCGTGGCGTCGCCGGCGCAGGAGATACTGCGTCGCGGCCTCAGCGCGCTGCATGAGGCGATCGGCAGCGGGGTGGCGACACGGACCTATAGCGCGTCGGAGGATGTGCGCCGCACGCGCGATTTCAACCTGATGCATGAACTCGCCTCAGCGCTAAGAAACGAAGAGGGGCTCTATCTGGCCTACCAGCCCAAGATCTGCCTGCAGAGCGGCGCGCCGGTCGGGCTTGAGGCGCTGATTCGCTGGCGGCATCCGCAGCTGGGCGAGCTGTCGCCCTCGGCATTCGTACCCCTGGCGGAACAGACCGAACTGCTCTCCGAGCTAAACGCCTGGGTAATCGATCGCGTCATTGCCCGTCTGGCGCGGCTGCGAAATCACTGCATCCAGCTGCCGGTTTCCGTTAACGTCAGCCTGCATGATTTCGCCCGGCAGGGGTTTGCCGACACGCTGGAAGATAAGATGCTGAAAGTCAGGCTGCCTAACGCGCTGCTTGGCGTGGAGTGTCTGGAAACCGAACGGCTGATTGAGAGTCCGGCCACGATGCGCGGACTGGAAATGCTCAAGCTGCGCGGCTTCGGCATTTCGCTGGATGACTTCGGCACCGGCTACAGCAATATCAGCTATCTGCGCCGCATGCCGCTGGACGTGATTAAGCTGGACCGTTCGTTAATCAGCGGCCTGGCTTCCGACACCGCATCGCGCATTATCGCGCGCAACATTATCACCATGCTGAAAGAGCTGGACTATGTCGTGCTGGCGGAAGGCATCGAGTGCGGGGACGTGGCCAGTATGCTGTGCGAATATGGCTGCGACCAGGCGCAAGGCTATTTCTATGCCAAACCGCTGCCCGACCGCGAGCTGGATGCGTGGCTCGACTGGCGGCTGCGCAACAAATGCAGCTGAGGTGTGCCTGCGCTATTGCGCCTCTGCGGCCGCCTGAGCCTGCGGATTATCGGGCACGTCGTTCCAGGTGCAGTCGATCTCGCTGTCGTGGGAGATGCACTCGGGCGGGGCGTTGAGGTTTTTCGCCTGATGATGGCGCGGCACCGCGCAGCCGGAGAGCAGCAGGCAGACAACAAGTGCAGCAGGTTTCAGCATAGAGAGATTTCCGTTCACCATGTAACCGCTATTTTCCCGCCTTACGTCTTAACGGACCTTTAACCGCCCAGGCCCGCCAGCGGCTTTTTCGTCAACCCTGCATCAACCACGCCACTCTTTGCCCGCTTCTCGCCTCTAACGCGATCTAAATCAATAACGATAATTGTTCGCAATTGCATAGTTGCGGCACAGAAATATCGGAGATGAGATCATGCTGATAAAACCCGGGAGTCAATGGCGTATTACAGGGTTCAGGAGCGACCTGTCCGAGCTTTTCCGTCGTAAACTTTTATCGCTGGGCTTCGTGCCTGGCGCGGTAATCGATATCGTCAGGTTCGCGCCGCTGGGCGACCCGGCGGAAGTGCGTCTCAGCCACAGCAGCTATGCGTTACGTAAAGCTGAACTGGCGATGCTGCGTCTCGAGGCCGTTGACGGAGGCGAGCAGGCATGAAGCGTATCAACGCCGTACTGGCGGGCAACCCTAACGCCGGTAAAACCACGCTGTTCAATCTGCTGACCGGGCTGCGCCAGCGCACCGGCAACTGGCCCGGCGTCACCGTCGAGCGCAAGCAGGGCGCCTTCACCACCGGCGAGGCTGCCGTCACGCTGATCGATCTGCCCGGCATCTATTCGCTGGAAACGGTGCAGGCCGAAGACGGGCTCTCCGCCGACGAGCGCGTCACCTGCAGCTATGTGATGAGCGGCCAGGCGGACGTGCTGATCAACGTGGTCGACGCGTCGAGCCTGGAGAAGAGCCTGTGGCTCACCCTGCAGCTGCGCGAGCTGAACCTGCCGATGATCGTGGTGCTTAATATGGCCGATGTCGCCAGAGCGTGCGGCGTCGAGCTGGATGCCGATGAGCTGGCCGCGCAGCTTGGCTGTCCGGTGGTGCTGATGTCCGCCTCGACCTCGGAAGGGCTGACGGCGCTGCTGGACGCCATCGATCGCGTCGCCGCCGCGCCGCCTGCAGATCTGCTGCTGAACCGAACGGACGTCGACGCGGAAGCGCGGCTGGCGCGCATCAGCGCCATCTGTCAGGCCGTCTGCGATCGCGCGGCGCATCGCGCCCATCGTCTGACGCGCGCGCTGGATAATCTGTTTCTCAACCGCTGGCTCGGTTTTCCCCTGTTTTTAGGGGTGATGTACCTGATGTTTTACTTCTCCATCAATATCGGCGGCGCGCTGCAGCCAGTATTCGACAAGGGGTCCACGGCGCTGTTTATCGACGGCACCGCGCAGCTTTGCGCCACGCTTCGCTTTCCCGACTGGGTCACCTCTTTTCTGGCGCAGGGCATTGGCGGCGGCATCACCACCGTACTGCCGCTGGTGCCGCAGCTGGCGCTGATGTTCTTCTTTCTGACGCTGCTGGAAGAGTCGGGCTATATGGCGCGCGCCGCGTTTGTGGTCGATCGTCTGATGCGCTGGCTGGGGCTGCCGGGGAAATCCTTTGTGCCGCTGATCGTCGGCTTTGGCTGCAATGTGCCGTCAGTGATGGGGGCGCGCACGCTGGAAACCGAGCGGGAAAGGCTGGTAACCATGCTGATGGCGCCTTTTATGTCCTGCGGCGCGCGGCTGGCGATATTCGCCGTGTTTGCCGGCGCCTTTTTCGGCAACGCTGGCGCTGGGGTGATCTTTTCGCTCTATCTGCTCGGTATCGTGGCGGCGGTCTTTACCGGGCTGGTGCTAAAGCATACCTTGCTGAAGGGCGGATCTTCCTGTGCGATCATGGAGCTGCCGCTGTGGCATGTGCCGGTAATGCGCAGCCTGCTGCTGCAGACCTGGTTTCGTCTGCACGCCTTCGTTATCCGTGCCGGCATGGTGATCGTCGCGGCCTGCGTGGCGATCGGCCTGCTTTCCAGCCTGACGGCCAGCGGCCATCAGGCGCAGCGCGTCGACGACTCGGTACTGGCTTCCGCCAGCCGCTACCTGACGCCGTTGTTTACGCCGATGGGCATTCGGCCCGACAACTGGCAGGCGACGGTGGGGCTGGTGACCGGCGCCATGGCGAAAGAGAGCGTGGTCGGCACCCTGAACGCGCTCTACCTGGCGGAGCCGCAAAATGCGCCGGACGCCGAGCCAGCGCAGAGCCTGTCGGCGGTTTTCGCCTCGGCGCTGGATGAAACCTGGCAGAACCTGAAGCAGGCGTTCAGCCCGCAAACGCTGTTCAACCCGGTCGAAGCGAGCAAAGGAGACGGCGAGATGAGCCAGGGCGCGGTGGGCGTTATGCAGACGATGTTCGGCAGCTCGCTCGCGGCCTACAGCTATCTGGTCTTCGTCCTGCTCTACGTGCCCTGCGTCTCGGTGATGGGCGCGCTGGCGAAAGAGGCGGGACGACAGTGGATGTGGTTCGCGCTGATCTGGGGAACCGTTATGGCCTATAGCGCCGCAACGCTGGTTTACCAGATCGGCACTTTTACTCAGCATCCCGGCTTCAGCCTGATCTGCCTGGCAGCCATTGTCGCCGCGGGTATGGCGGCGGTGACCCTTTTACGCCAGCTGCGCGTCAGTCTTCAGCCTGGGTTGCAGCCGGTTAAAGAGGGCGGATGCGGCGGCTGTAAAGGCTGCGGGCATTAACCCGGCAAATAAAAAACGCTCCTGTCGTGGAGCGTTACCGGAGGACCCGGCTAAGTGAATCAATAGCCGTACTTGTTGTAGTGAGGCGTTGCCTCGGCGCCCACTATAGTGCGGCGTTTCTTAACCGGGGCTCAATAGCATCGGGTCAGGTGCGCCCTTTATTGCACAGGATCAATTAATAAGCTAATCAGACAGAGAAGGGCTGACGCACGCTTGAAACGAAGTTTATGAGCAGGTTGGAATAACGTACAGGTGACGGCGTCACTTATCTGCCTGTGGCTTCAGCAAGACGCCAGACGCGGCCAGTACTGGCGCAAAAGCGGACGGCGGTAAAGACGCGGGAAAAAGCTTTAGCGAAGCGAAACAGGACTATTCTGCTTGCAAAGCGCCAGAGAAAATTTTGTAAAAAGCTGTGTCGCCTATCGACCGGCTGCCGCGCCTGCCTTATGCTTGACCAGCCTCTAACCCTAACACTTCCGGAGTCCGACTGATGAAAGCAGCCACCTTTCTGCTGGCCGGTGCCGCGCTGCTGCTCTCGGCATGCAGCAGCAACAGCGATAACGAACCGCCGCAACAAGCCACCGCAGCCCATATTCAGCCGCACGTCATTATGTCGTCGCTGGCGGAAACCAACTGCGCTGGCGCCGGAGGCACGCTGGCATTTTCTCACCAGCTGGACGGCACGCGCATCGGCATGTGCCAGCTGGCGAACGGACGCCGCTGCGACGAACAGGCGCTGATCGGCGGCAACTGCGCCCGCTAATTCAGCGGCAGGCGCGCCTCGACGGCAGCGCCCGCCAGATCAGGCCGACGCCGACAGCTGATTCGGGCAGGCTTCGCCTTTTTCAAGCTGGCTAAGATTCGACAAGGTCGTTTCCGAAATCGCCGTTAGCGCTTCAGCGGTCAGAAAGGCCTGATGGCCGGTAAATAGTACGTTGTGGCAGGCCGACAGCCGACGGAACACGTCGTCCTGAATGACGTCGTTAGACTTATCTTCAAAGAAAAGATCGCGCTCATTTTCGTAAACGTCCATGCCGAGCGAGCCGATTTTCTGCTGCTTGAGCGCGTCAATCGCTGCCTGGGAGTCGATCAGTCCGCCGCGACTGGTGTTGATAATCATCACGCCATCTTTCATCTGGCTAAAGGCGCTGGCGTTCAGCAGATGATGGTTTTCCGGCGTCAGCGGGCAGTGCAGCGTAATCACGTCTGATTCGGCGAACAGGGTTTTCAGATCGACATACTCTGCGCCCAGCTCAAGCGCCTGCGCGCTCGGGTAGGGATCGAACGCCAGCAGGCGCATGCCGAACCCTTTCAGAATGCGCATCGTCGCCACGCCGATCTTGCCGGTGCCGACCACGCCCGCGGTTTTGCCGTGCATGTTAAAACCGGTTAAGCCGTCGAGCGAAAAGTTGGCGTCGCGCGTGCGCTGATAGGCGCGATGGATACGGCGGTTAAGCGTCATCATCAGGCCGACCGTATGTTCCGCCACCGCTTCCGGCGAATAGGCGGGCACGCGCACCACCTTCAGGCCCAGCTCCTCAGCCGCGGCTAAATCGACGTTGTTGAAACCGGCGCAGCGCAGCGCGATATACTTCACGCCCAGCGCCGCCAGTTCCTCCAGCACCGGACGGCTGGCGTCGTCGTTAACGAAAATGCAGACGGCGTCGCAGTCGACGGCGTTTTTCGCCGTCGCTTCCGTCAGTAAAAAGTCGAAGTACACCAGATCGAACCGGTAGCCTTCGTTAACGTGATCGAGATACTTCTGGTCATAGTGCTTCGTGCTGTAAACCGCGATTTTCATCGTTACGCTCCTGCATTCGGGTATCCACACAGCATAACGTTTTATTGTGGATTTTGCTGCCGTCGGCGGCACGCCTTCACCTCTGACCGATTACGTGCCATCATCAGGGGCAGGATCCTGTCAGGAAAAGGAATAGTGCTGCCATGCCGCGGAGCCTCCGCCGACTACTTGCTGCATTACTGGCGCTGACGCTGCTGGTGCTGGGGCTGCTGCTCACCGTGACGCAATGGCTGCCGCAGCTGGCCGGCATCTGGCTGCCGGCGGATACGCGCATCGTGCTGGAAGGATCGCCGCGCTGGCGCAACGGCGGCCTGTGGTTTCCGCAGGTGCGCTACCTGGCGGGCGAGTGCGCGCTGGCAAGCGTCGAACAGGCCTCGCTTGGCTGGCACGACCGGCGCTGGCGGCTCGCCGCGCGGCAGGTGACGCTCGACAGCGACTGCCTGCAGAAGCTGCCGCAAAGCGAGCAGCCTGGTGCGCCGAAAAGCCTGGCGGAATGGCAGCAGCTGTTGCCCGGCGCCGATATCCAGCTTGAGAATCTTACTATTGCGCCCTGGCAAGCCTACGCCGGACGTTTCGATCTCAGCCTCACCCCCGCTAAACAGACGCTGCGCTATCGCGGCGACAATCTCAATATCGACGCCAGCCTGCAGGGGCAGCAGCTCAGCATAGAGCAGCTAACGCTGCGCCATAACGCGCTGCCGCAGCCCGTGACGCTGCATGGCCGGTTCGATCTGCCTGAGTTCGCCAACGGCCTGCCGGTCGGCGGCCAGCTAGAGGGTGAACTGCAATACGCCGGCCAACCGCTGCGTCTGACGCTCGACTGGCAGCAGCAGCAGGGCGAACTGGCACTCTACGCCACCGGCGACGGCCAGCCGCTGCTGATGCTGCCGTGGCAGGCCGACGCGCGGCAGATCCGTATTGTTAAAGGACGCTACCGCTGGCCGACCGGCGAGCAGACGCTCTCCGGCTTTCTCGATCTCACGCTCGACAACTGGCGACAGGGCCTGGAAGAGACGCAGATTACCGGCCGCCTCAACGTGCTGACTCAGGGGCGCGGCGGCAAAGGCAACGCGGTGCTGAATATCGGCCCCGGAAAGCTGAGCATGACAAACAGCGCGCTGCCGCTGCGGCTTACCGGCGAAAGCAAGCTGGCGGCGATGCAGCTCTACGCCGCGCTGCCCGGCAATCTCAGCGGGCCGCTGCTTGACCCGCAGCTCCGGTTCCAGCCTGGCGCGCTGCTGCGTCTGCGCGGGCGCATTCTCTCCACGCTGGAGGTGGATGAGGCGCGCTGGCCGCTGGCGGGGGTGCGGCTCGCCTCGCAGGGCATTGACGGCCGCCTGCAGGCGATACTCAAGGCGCACGATCCGAGCTTCGGCCAGTTCAGGCTGCACCTCGACGGGCGCGCCAGCGACTTCTGGCCCGATAAAGGGGAGTGGAAATGGCGCTACTGGGGCGCTGGCGAAATGCTGCCGCTTAACGCCGCCTGGACTATTCAGGGCGCGGGCGGCTGGCGCGACACCCTTATCCATCTCGACAGCCTGAGTGCCGGTTTCGATCGGATGCAGTACGGCATGGCGCAGGTGGTGCGGCCGCGGCTCACCCTCAGCGCGCCGGTCAACTGGCAGCGCGACGCGCAACGACCCGCCTTTAACGGCGGCTTCCGCATCGACGCGGGAGAGACGCGGTTCGATTTTGGCGGGCGGCTGCCCGCTTCGTCGCTGAGCTTCGAGGCGAAAGGCCAGGATCCCAGCCACTTTATCTGGCGCGGCGCGCTGCAGGCGCAGGCGATCGGGCCGCTGCGCGTACACGGCCGCTGGGACGGCAAGCGCCTGCGCGGCGAGGCCTGGTGGCCGACGCAGTCTCTGACGGTGTTCCAGCCGCTGCTCAATCCCGAACTGAAGATGAAAATCCGCGCGGGCGAGCTGCGCGCGCAGGTGGCGTTTTCCGCCGCGGTGAAAGAGGGATTCAGCGCGGGCGGCCACTGGACGGTGACGCAGGGCAGCCTCTGGACGGCGGACAACCAGATCAACGGCGTCGACTTCTCGCTGCCGTTCCGCCTGAAAGATCAGCAGTGGCAGCTCGGCGTGCGCGGGCCGGTACAGCTGCGCATCGGCGAAATCACCAACCAGTTCGCGATGCAGAATATCCGCGCCGATCTTCAGGGCTACTATCCCTGGAGCGAGGCGCAGCCGCTGACGCTGCAGGCGGTCAGCATGGCGCTGCTGGGCGGCAAGGTCACGCTGCCCGCGCTGCGGCTGCCGCAGCACCAGGCGGCGACGCTGAGCCTGCGCGATATCAGCCTGAGCAAGCTGGTCACCGCGCTGAAGCCTAAGCAGTTCGCTATGTCCGGCAGGATCAACGGCGAGCTGCCGCTGTGGGTGAATAATCCGCACTGGCTGGTGCAGAACGGCTGGATCGCCAACAGCGGCTTCCTGACTTTCCGTATGGATAAAGATATGGCCGACGCGATCACTGCCGGCAACGTCGCAGCGGGCGCGGCGATGGACTGGCTGCGCTATATGGAGATCTCCCGCTCGTGGGCGACGCTCGATCTCGACAATCTCGGCAACCTCGCCATGCAGGCGCAGGTACAGGGCGTCAGCCGCTTCAGCAACCGCAAACAGACCGTGAATCTCAACTACCGCCATCAGCAGAACCTGTTTCAACTCTGGCGCAGCCTGCGCTTTGGCGATAATTTGCAATCCTGGGTGGAACAGAACGCCACTCTGCCGACCAAAAGGGATCAACAACCATGAGCCTCAGGGCGTTACTGGTGCTGGCAGTCGGACTGCCGCTGACCGGCTGCGTGCCGCGCATCGAAGTGGCCGCGCCGAAGGAGCCGATCACCATCAATATGAACGTAAAGATCGAACATGAAATTCATATCAAAGTGGACAAAGACGTGGAGGCGCTGCTGAAGAATCAGAGCGATCTGTTTTGATGCGCGCGTTCCGCAAGCCGCTGCTCGCTGCGCTGCTGCTCATCAGCGCGGCGCAGCCGGCGCTGGCGCTGACGCTGGATGAGGCGCGCCATCAGGGCCGGGTCGGGGAAACCTTTAGCGGCTATATTGCCGCGCGCCAGCAGGACGGCGAGACGCAGGCGCTGGTAAAGCGCATCAACGCCGGGCGTAACGTGGAATATCAGCGCATCGCGCAGCAGAACAATCTCACCACCGATCAGGTGGCGCGTATCGCCGGCGCAAAACTGGTGGAGCGCGCGGGCGAGGGCGAGTACGTACGCGGCCTCAACGGCCTGTGGATGCAGAAATAAAAAAGCCAGGCGTCATGCCTGGCAATCGAAACACAGAGCGAATAATAATAATGATTAGGCAGAAACAATCTGTTTGATGGCGTTTTTGGCGTCGTCGGTGGCTTTGGTTGCCACTTCCGGACCGTAGGCGATGCCTTCGGCGAAAACGAATTCAACGTCGGTGATGCCGATAAAGCCCAGGAAGAGCTTCACGTACGGCGTCAGCAGATCGCTCGGGGTATCTTTGTGAATGCCGCCGCGGCTGGAGAGAATCACCGCGCGCTTGCCTTTCACCAGGCCTTCCGGACCCGCTTCGGTGTAGCGGAAAGTGACGCCGGCGCGAGCAACCAGGTCAAAATAGTTTTTCAGCTGAGTCGGGATGTTGAAGTTGTACATCGGCGCGGCGATCACGATTACGTCGTGGGCCTGCAGCTCGTCGATCAGCGCGTTGGAGAGATCCAGCGCTTCCTGCTGACGCGGAGAGAGCGGCGCGTCTGACGGACGCAGCGCGCCGACCAGTTCGCCATCCAGCACCGGAATCGGATCCGCAGCCAGGTCGCGCACGGTAACCTGATCGCCTTTGGCTTTCGCTTCTTCAACGTAGAAATCGGCCAGCTGGCTTGACTGTGAGTAACCAGCGAGGATGCTGGATTTAAGAACCAATACTTTGCTCATTGCTGTTTCCTGTTTGTTACGCGGAAGGCTTCCCGCTCAATGGGTTACACTCTACGGTCATTAGCGACGCGGTAAAAGCGCAATATTTCGAGAGCTATGTTCGAATTTCTTGAATAAGCATGGCATGGAAGGCGCAGCTGGTCGTGTTAAAATGTGTTACGCTTTGCTCAATACAATTTTTAGAATCAGTCGGTTAACCCGGCTATCGGACGCTGCGACGTGCAGCGGCTCCGTCTGAGAAGGTACTCCATTACTATGTCATCACCGGTTTCCTCTTCCTTTGCGCCGCTGTGGTCGCGGCTCGACAATCTGATGCTGCGCGACCGCCAGCGCCTGCAGCGCCGTCTGCGCGGCGCCGGTAAAGTGGCTAACCCCGCGGCGCTGCAGGCCGTCGTCGACGAACTCAGCCAGGAGATCGCGACGGCGGAGCAGCGCGTCGCCGCCCGTGCCGCCGCGACGCCGAAAATTACTTTTCCCGACAACCTGCCGGTCAGTCAGAAGCAGCAGCAGATCGCCGAGGCGATCCGCGATCATCAGGTGGTGATTGTCGCCGGTGAAACCGGTTCGGGCAAAACTACCCAGCTGCCGAAAATCTGTCTGGCGCTGGGACGCGGCGTTAAAGGGCTGATCGGCCATACGCAGCCGCGTCGTCTGGCGGCGCGCACCGTCGCCAACCGCATCGCCGAGGAGCTTGAAACCTCGCTCGGCGGCTGCATTGGCTATAAAGTGCGTTTTAACGATCAGGTCAGCGACACCACGCAGGTGAAGCTGATGACCGACGGCATCCTGCTGGCGGAAATCCAGCAGGATCGCCTGCTGCTGCAATATGACACCATCATTATCGATGAGGCGCACGAGCGCAGCCTGAATATCGATTTCCTGCTCGGCTACCTGCGCGAGCTGCTGCCGCGCCGTCCCGATCTGAAAATCATCATCACCTCGGCGACCATCGATCCGCAGCGCTTTTCGCGCCACTTCCACAATGCGCCGGTGATTGAGGTTTCAGGTCGTACCTTCCCGGTGGAAGTGCGCTACCGGCCGGTGGTGGAAGAGGCGGACGACAGCGAGCGCGATCAGCTGCAGGCGATTTTCGACGCGGTCGACGAGCTGGGCGACGAAGGGCGCGGCGATATTCTCATCTTTATGAGCGGCGAGCGCGAAATTCGCGACACCGCCGACGCGCTGGCGAAGCGCGATCTGCCGCATACCGAAATTTTGCCGCTCTACGCGCGCCTGTCGAACGCCGAGCAGAACCGGGTTTTCCAGTCGCACAGCGGACGACGCATCGTGCTGGCGACCAACGTGGCGGAAACCTCGCTGACCGTGCCCGGCATTAAATATGTGATCGATCCCGGCACCGCGCGCATCAGCCGCTACAGCTATCGCACCAAGGTGCAGCGTCTGCCGATCGAGCCGATTTCACAGGCCTCGGCCAATCAGCGTAAAGGGCGCTGCGGCCGCGTCTCCGACGGCATCTGTATCCGTCTCTATTCGGAAGATGACTTCCTCAGCCGTCCGGCCTTTACCGACCCGGAGATCCTGCGCACCAATCTGGCGTCGGTGATCCTGCAGATGACGGCGCTGGGACTGGGCGATATCGCCGCCTTTCCCTTCGTCGAAGCGCCCGATAAGCGCAATATTCAGGATGGCGTGCGCCTGCTGGAGGAACTGGGCGCGCTCACGCTCAACGATGAGACCGGCCACTACAAGCTCACCAGCTTGGGCCGCCAGCTGGCGCAGCTGCCGGTAGATCCGCGACTGGCACGCATGGTGCTGGAGGCGCAGCGCTTTGGCTGCGTGCGCGAAGTGATGATTATCGCCTCGGCGCTGTCGATTCAGGATCCGCGCGAGCGCCCGGTCGAGAAACAGCAGGCCGCCGATGAGAAACATCGCCGCTTCGCCGACAAAGAGTCCGACTTCCTCGCCTTCGTCAACCTGTGGAACTATCTGGGCGAGCAGCAGAAAGCGCTGTCGGGCAACCAGTTCCGCCGCCAGTGCAAAGGGGATTTTCTCAACTATCTGCGCGTGCGCGAATGGCAGGATATCTATACCCAGCTGCGTCAGGTGGTGCGTGAGCTAGGGATCCCCGTTAACAGCGAGCCGGCGGGATTCCGCGAGGTGCACTGCGCGCTGCTCACCGGACTGCTGTCGCATATCGGCATCAAGGACGCCGAAAAGCAGGAGTTTACCGGCGCGCGCAACGTCCGCTTCGCCATCTTCCCCGGCTCCGGGCTGTTTAAAAAACCGCCTAAATGGACCATGGTGGCGGAGCTGGTGGAAACCAGCCGCCTGTGGGGACGCATCGCGGCGCGTATCGATCCCGAGTGGATCGAGCCGCTGGCGCAGCACCTGATTAAACGCAGCTACAGCGAACCGCACTGGGAAAAAGGCCAGGGCGCGGTGATGGCGCAGGAGAAGGTCACGCTGTACGGCCTGCCGATCGTCGCCGCGCGTAAGGTCAACTACGGCAGCATCGACCCGACGCTGAGCCGCGAGCTGTTTATCCGCCATGCGCTGGTGGAGGGCGACTGGCAGACGCGCCACGCCTTCTTCCGCAATAACCAGAAGTTGCGCAGCGAAGTCGAAGATCTCGAGCATAAATCGCGCCGCCGCGACATCCTCGTGGATGACGAAACCCTGTTCAACTTTTATGACCAGCGCGTCGGCCAGCAGGTAGTCTCGGCGAAGCATTTCGATAGCTGGTGGAAGCTGGCGAGCCGCGACACCCCTGATCTGCTCAGCTTCGACAAACAGATGCTGATCAAAGAGGGCGCGGACAAGGTCAGCCAGCTCGACTACCCCAACTTCTGGCATCAGGGCAACCTCAAGCTGAAGCTCAGCTATCAGTTCGAGCCGGGCGCGGACGCCGACGGCGTCACGGTGCATATTCCGCTGCCGCTGCTTAATCAGGTCGAGGACCAGGGCTTCGAGTGGCAGATCCCCGGCGTGCGCCGCGAGCTGATTATAGCGCTGATCAAGTCGCTGCCGAAGCCGCTGCGCCGCAATCTGGTGCCTGCGCCTAACTATGCCGACGCCTTTCTGGGCCGCGTCACCGCCATGGAGCTGCCGCTGCTCGACGTGCTGGCGAAAGAGTTTCGCCGCATGACCGGGGTTACGCTGGAGCGGGAAAACTGGCAGTGGGAACAGGTGCCCGATCACCTGAAAATGACGTTCCGCGTGGTGGACGAACATAACCGCAAGCTGAAAGAGGGCAAAGATCTCAGCGCGCTAAAAGCCGAACTGAAAGAAAAAGTGCAGGAGACGCTGTCGAAGGTGGCGGATGACGGGCTGGAGCAGCACGGCCTGCATATCTGGAGCTTCGGCGATCTGCCGCGCAGCTACGAGCAGAAACGCGGCGGCTATCAGGTCAAGGCCTGGCCGGCGCTGGTCGACGAGAAAGAGAGCGTCGCGATCCGCCTGTTCGACAGCGAGCAGGAGCAGCAGAAAATGATGTGGCGCGGCCAGCGTCGCCTGCTGCTGCTCAATATTCCTTCGCCAATAAAATATCTGCATGAAAAGCTGCCGAACAAAGCCAAGCTGGGGCTCTACTTCAACCCTTACGGCAAGGTGCTGGATCTGATCGACGACTGCATCGCCTGCGGCGTCGACAAGCTGATGGCGGAAGCGGGCGGCCCGGCCTGGCAGCAGCAGAACTTCGAGCAGTTGCACGAGAAGGTGCGCGCCGAGCTGAACGAGACAGTGGTGGAGATCGCCAAACAGGTTGAGCAGATCCTGACGGCGGTGTTCAACATCAACAAGCGTCTGAAAGGGCGCGTCGATATGACCATGGCGCTGGCGCTGTCGGATATTAAGGCGCAGATGAGCGGCCTGGTCTATCGCGGCTTCGTTACCGGCAACGGCTGGAAGCGCCTGGGGGATACGCTGCGCTATCTGCAGGGTATTGAGCGTCGGCTGGAAAAATTGCCGGCCGATCCGCACAGCGATCGCGCGCGCATGCTGAAGGTGCAGGCGGTTGAGCAGGCCTGGCAAGCCTGGCGCAATAAGCTGCCGCCGCAGCGTCAGGATGATGAAGAGGTGCGCGACATTCGCTGGATGATCGAGGAGCTGCGCATCAGTTATTTCGCCCAGCAGCTCGGCACGCCTTATCCTGTTTCCGACAAGCGCATCCTGCAAACGATGGAGCAGTTCGCGGCGTAACCGCCTGGCGCTCTCGCAAGCCGCAGCCTAAAACGCTGCGGTTTTTTTTGCCCTGAAACGGCGTTATATCGCCTGTGCTAAAACTTATTTACAAGCGTGCTAAAAACAGACGCAAATTATCGCGCGGGAATCGGCCGTCGCCGCACTTTTTGGATAAAATCAATGGCGGCGCGAGGCACGCGCCGGATGATTAAATTTAATTAAGGAAGATAAATATGAAGAAGTCTGTTTTATTCAGCCTCATTGTGGCTGCTCTGGGAATACACGCCAACGCGAATGCCGATCAACAGACGGTGACTCTCGGCTATGCGCAAAGTAAAGTGCAGGATTTCAAAAATATCCGCGGGATTAACCTCAAGTACCGCTATGAGTGGGATTCGCCGTTGAGCCTGATTGGCTCGCTGACCTATATGAGCGGCAGCGGCAGCTATACGCCTTTCACCGGCTCGATGGATATAGTCGACGGCGATGCGAAGGTCAAATATTATTCGTTATCTGTCGGCCCCGCCTGGCGCTTTAATCAATATATCAGCGTCTATGGGCTGCTCGGTCTTAATTATAATAAAGTCGACTATCGCGAAAGCTGGTACAACTATGAAGGGCGTTACGTTTATATGGGCGACACCTCTCTCAGCGAGAAAAAGACGTCCCTGATGTACGGCGCAGGCGTGCAGATTAATCCCATGGAGAATCTGGCGATCGATATCGGTTATGAGGGATCGCGTCTCGACGTAGCCGATAAAGAGATGTCGATTGACGGCTTTATTCTTAACCTTGGCTACACCTTCTGAAGCTGGCGTTCCGCAATAAAAAAAGGCGCGGCTGGCAAACCGGGCGCGCCTTTTCTTATCTTTCCTGGTTTTACTGCGCCAGCGCTTCCAGCCTGTCGCGGAACGAGGTTACCGCAATAGCGCGGTTATCGGCCAGGTAGCGATCTTTCGCTGCCGGCGCCGAACTCTGCACCGCGATCAGCTGCCAGCCGTTCTCGTTTTTCAGCAGCAGCGGCGAACCGCTGTCGCCCGGCAGCGTGTCGCACTGGTGCGACAGCACGGCGCGCTGCGCCCAGCCGGTAATCAGGCAGTCGCTGTGGGAGTAGAGCGTATCCAGATGATCTTCGGGATAGCCCGCCTGAGTCACTTTGCGGCCCGCTTCTTTAAGGGCCGCGGTGAGATCGCTGCGCGACCCGTCGAATAGCGGAATTGGATTAATGGCAGAAGGGGGATTGCGCAGGATCACCAGACCATAGTCGAACGGCGCGGCGTCGCTGGGGACGATCCAGCCTTCGCCGTCTGCTTTCAGCTTGCGCGCCAGCGCCGGCTCGACGCGCGCGTCGATATCGTGAATTTCATAGCGCCAGCCGCTGTCGCTCGCCATAAAGCGCAGCGCCACCGGCTTGTCGAATTTGCCCGGCGGCGTCAGCAGACAGTGTCCCGCCGTCAGCGCCAGATGGGCGGAGATCAGCGTGGCGGTGCACAGATTGCCGCTCTCGGTTTCCAGCTGGCCGATGGCGTCCCAGGGCGCGGCCGTGACGTCGCCGATCGCCTTGCGGTGATCTTTGCCAAAGAAAAGCATTTTGATTTCATCGGGATTCGGCGCATCGTCATCATCATCGGCGTGGGCCAGAGTGGTGAAACAGAACAATCCAGTCAACAGCAAAATAGCCAGGCGCATAGGTCTCTCAATGGCGAGATTTAAGAAGAGGTTATTGTCATCACGCTTGCGCAATAACTATAGTCGGTGAGCGGTAAAAAAGGGAGATTTATTGGAATAATCAGCACGCTACAACGACTAAATAAAGAAGAAGGCCGCGATGACGCCGCAGAGGATCATCACCAGCAGGATAATTTCAAAACGATAGCGACGCACCATTTCCGCAACTCCAGTAACGAAACACCCGGCAGAACCGGGTGTTTTTATTAGTCAACGCTTCTTAAGGCGCAGGGTGCGCGACCTTAATTATTTAGCAGCGGCTTTCTTGGCAACTTTGTGGTGCTTTTTAGCAGCCTGAGCTTTCTGCGGCGCAGCGGCTTTCTTAGCTACTTTGTGATGCTTTTTAGCAGCCTGAGCTTTCTGCGGTGCAGCGGCTTTTTTCGCTACTTTGTGGTGTTTTTTCGCAGCCTGGGCTTTCTGTGCAGTTTCTGGCTTAGCGGCTTTTTTGTGGTGCTTTTTAGCGGCCTGAGCTTTCTGCGCAGCATCTTTTTTCACTGCTTTTTTGTGGTGCTTTTTAGCAGCCTGCGCTTTCTGAGCGGCTTTGTGTTTCTTGTGGGCGACTTTGTGCGTGGTTTTAGCCGGCGCAGCGGTAGTGGTGGTCGCAGTAGGGGCAGCAGCCGGCGCAGCGGTGGTGTCAGCAGCGAAAGCAACAGAAGAGAGACCCATAGCAGCGGCGATGACCAGTGCAAACAATTTTTTCATTGCAAATTCCTCGAACATTTTTTTCATGTGTAGCCCACTGCGGGGCCGGTGAAAAGACTATAAAAAAAACGAGGATCGGTTTCCGTGGGTGTTTGGTATCGGCGTGTAACCGATTGTACAAGACGGGAAAAGGGCGGCCGCGAAGGCCGCACAGATTAACGATTCAGGTAGCGTTGTTCAAGATGCTGGCGGAAAAAGCGCGGGTTCAGCGCTTCGCCGGTGGCGTTGATCAGCAGCTGCTCGGTAGGGAAACGGCTGCCGTGCTGCCAGATGTTCTGCTGCAGCCAGTCGAATACCGGCTGCAGGTCGCCATGCTGCAGTCGTTCGCTCAGGTCTGGCAGGGCTTTCTTCACCGCCTGGAACAGCTGCGCCGCGTACATGGCGCCCAGCGTGTAGGTCGGGAAGTAGCCGAAGGCGCCGTCGGTCCAGTGAATATCCTGCATGCAGCCGTCGCGGTAGTTGCCGCGGGTATCCAGCCCTAAAGCCTGCATCATCTTCTCATCCCACAGCGCGGGAATGTCCTCGACCTCGATGTCGCCTTCGATCAGCGCGCGCTCAATCTCGAAGCGTAAAATCACGTGCGCCGGATAGCTCAGCTCATCGGCGTCGACGCGGATAAAGCCGGGTTTGACGCGCTGCGTCAGGCGCACAAAGTTTTCCGGCTGCAGCGCCGGCTGCGCGCCCAGCTTGTCGCACACCTGCGGCAGAATGCGCTGCAGGAACTCGCGGCTGCGGCCCAGCTGCATCTCCATAAACAGGCTTTGCGACTCGTGGATAGCGGTCGATCGCGCCAGGCCTACCGGCTGGTTGCGCCACTGCTGCGGCAGGCCCTGCTCGTAACGCGCATGGCCGGTCTCATGGATCACGCCCATCAGCGCGCTGAGAAACTCCTCCTGATTGTAGCGCGTGGTGATGCGCACATCTTCCGGCACGCCGCCGCAGAAGGGATGCGCGCTGACGTCGAGACGGCCGTGGCAGAAATCGAAGCCCAGGGTCGTCATTACGCTCAGGCCGAGCTCGCGCTGCGCGGCGATAGCGAAGGGGCCCTGCGGCTGCTCGACAGGCTCCTGCGCCTGCTTCTCTACCACGCGCTGCAGCAGATCGGGCAGCCAGCTTTTCAGTTCGCCGAAGGTGGCGTCCAGCTTCGCGCCGGTCATGCCCGGCTCGTAGAGATCGAGCAGGGCGTCGTAGCGCGAGGTGTTGTTCGCCTCCGCGCGCAGCTGCGCCTCTTCGCGGCTCAGGCGCACCACCTCTTTCAGGTTGGCGGCAAAGCCCTGCCAGTCGTTCGCTGGACGCTGTTCGCGCCAGGCGTGCTCGCAGCGCGAACCGGCCAGCGATTTCGCCTCGACCAGCGAGGCGGGCAGTAGCGACGCCTGCTGCCAGGCGCGCTGCATCTCGCGCAGGTTGGCGCGCTCGACGTCGTTCAGGTCAGCCTGTTCGGCCTCCTGAATCAGTTCGCCGACGCGGGGATCGGTCAGGATCTCATGACGCAGCACGCCCATCTCCGCCAGCGCTTCGCCGCGCGCCTGGCTGCCGCCGGTCGGCATCATGGTCTGCATGTCCCAGCCCGCGACCGCCGTCAGATGGCCGAAGCGGGAGAGTCGCTGGAATGTCGCACTAAGTTGTTGATAAGCAGTAGTCAACCGAAACTCCTTGTGAAGGTTTATCGCGCCGAAGGGTCACGCAAAGGTAGATCAACCGGCCAGCAAAAGCGAACGCTGGCGCCGCCTAGCGGGCTACCTTCGATGCTCACGTGGCCGCCGAGCGCCTGCGCGATAGAGTGAACGATAGCGAGTCCCAGACCGCAGCCGCCGGTAGCGCGGTCGCGGCTCGGATCGAGGCGAACAAAGGGCTCGAAGACGCGTTCGCGTTCCTCGGCCGGAATGCCGGGGCCGTCATCTTCTACCTGAAGGCAGCCGAGCGCGCCGTCGAACCACAGGCTGACGCGCAGCCGATGATCGGCGTAGCGCAGCGCATTGTTAACGAGGTTGTCCAGCACGCGCTCCATCAGGCGGGTGTCAGAAACGCCATGATTTTCGCGCTGCGGCAGGTCGAGATCGATCTGCGTGTGCGGATTAAGGGCGCGCACGTCGTTAATGTGTTCGCGCAGCCAGTTCGCCAGGTCGAGCGAGGTGAGGTTGAGATCGACGCGCGGGCGGTCGAGTCGCGCATAGGTCAGCAGCTCCTCAATCAGACTCTCCAGCTGACCGATATCGCGGTTGATGGCGGCGGACTCGCCCGCGGTGAGGTTATCGCTCATCTCCAGCCGGTAGCGCAGGCGCACCAGCGGCGTGCGCAGCTCGTGGGCGATGCCGTCGATCAGCTGTTTTTTGCTCGCCACCAGCGTATTGATATTCTCCGCCATCTGGTTAAAGGCGACTCCCAGGCGGAACAGGCTGGAGGTGTTGTCGAAATGGGTACGCACATCCAGCTCGCCGCGACCGAAGCGCTGCGCCGCAATCTCCAGGCGCTGCATCTCTTTCCAGTGCGGCCGCATCCAGATAAACACCGGCAGCGCAAGTGACATGCCGATAAACACCAGCAGCGCGATATCCAGCAGCCGCATCTGATGCAGATAAAAGAGGTAGGGGATCGGGCCGACGGAGAGCACGTAATGGCTGCGCGGAATATGCTGCAAAAAGGTGTACTGATCGTCCAGCGCGACAATTTCGCCGGCGCGCAGCCGGCGCATATCGGGCTCGTCGAGCTGATATTTGCTCATCGGCTCGATATGCAGGTCGAACGACAGACCGAGATCGAGACTTTTAATGGTTCGGTTCCAGTCGCGCGGCGGAATTTCGCGCAGCTCGCTGCGGATCAGATAGAGCGAGCTCGCCATCAGGTCGTTCATCGACTGTCTGCCGGCGCGCTCGGCGGTGAATTTGTAGACCAGGCCTACCAGCAGCGCCATCACCAGAAAGCAGACGAAGAGCAGCAGATAGAACTGGATAAACAGTTTTCTCATGCCTGGGTATCCCACGCCTGCGGGGCGAACAGATAGCCCTTGTTGCGGATGGTTTTGATGCGGAAAGGCTCGGTGGCGCTGTCGTGCAGCTTTTTGCGCAGGCGGGAAATCGCCACGTCGATGCTGCGATCCAGGCCGTCGTAGCTGACGCCGCGCAGGGTCTTCAGCAGCGCGTCGCGATTCAGGATCTGTCCGGCGTGCGTGGCCAGCTCCCACAGCAGGTCGAAGTCGGCGGTGGAGAGCACGATCTGCTCGCTAAACAGCGTCACTTCGCGATTCAGCGCGTCGATGGTGAGCGAGCCGAAGCGCAGCAGCTTCTGTTTTTGCGCCGGAGCAGGCGCGGGCGCATCATCGCCCTGACCGAGCTGCGCCTGGCGCAGATGCAGCCGCAGCCGCGCCAGCAATACCGCAGGCGGGGTAGTTTTCAGAATATAGTCCTGTGCGCCCATCTCCAGCGCCAGAATATGGTTCATGTCGCTGTCGAGCGAGGTGAGCAGCACAATCGGGCCCTGCCACTGGCTGCGCAGATCGCGGCACAGGGTCATGCCGTCTTTGCCTGGCAGCATAATATCCAGCATCACGAGGTCCGGCTGTTCGGCCGCAATCACCGCTTCGGCGCGGTCGCCGCGCGTCTCGACGATCACCTCGATATCGTGGCGGCCAAGGTAGGCCGCAATCAGCGAACCCACTTCCGGTTCGTCTTCTACAAAAACGATTTTATTCATAATCCACTGCGACAAATAAGCCTGGCGAGCAGCATAGCTTTTCCCGGTCCTGAGCACTATGCCACCGCACGAAATATCCCTGCGCGACTGGTATCCGCACGGCAAAATGTGCCATCATTAACAGCGCGTTTAAGCAAGGTTCTGAACCATAATGAAAAACAGAGGGAGAGAGAGGGTGTCTGATAAAGAGCTGGCTTCAGCCGTATACAGTGACCGCATCTGCCTGAACTACAGCGATTTTCTCTCTGCCTCCTGCAAAAAACGCTGGAGTTTCGTAGACGCCATCTACGGCGTGATGCCGATTTTCGGCATGGTGACGCGTAAATCCTCGGCTCGCAGTCTACAGGCGAGCGACGAGCATCTGAAAGAATTAGCATTACAAATCATTTCGACTCAGGTCAGCGACGAAATCAATATCGCTCGCCTCATTACCCTGGCCGAACAGCAGCACATCAGCCGTTTCGATATCCAGCTGCCTTATCCGCTCTCCGCGCAGCAGCTGGAGGCGATCCATCAGGAATACCGTAAACCGCTCAACCTCACACAGCAGGATGACCTGCTGTGTGTGGCGATCCCCGGTCAACCGCACTAAACCATTAGCTGCCACATCGCGGGCAGCGACGCCGCCATCAATAAGCCAATAGCCACGCGCTCCAGCTGGGTCAGCGAGACGTCGCCGCGTCCGCCGCGACGGGCGAAGAGAAACAGCAGCAGGCCTGGCGCATAGAGCACCACCGACAGCAGCAGATGCAGCGGCCCTGAGGCGTAGAGCAGCCAGAGTCCATAAAGGCTGGCGCCGAGACCGACCGCCAGCGCCAGCGGCTGCGCTTTGCCACGCGTCAGCTTCACCAGATAGAGTCCCACCAGCAGGTAGGGCACCAGGATCATCTCTGAGGCGATGGTCAGCAGCGTGTTGTAGTCGGCGTGGGTCAGGGCGATCAGGATCAGGCAGATCTGCACGCTGCCGTTGGTCAGCCACAGCGAGGCGGCAGGCGCGCCGCGCGGGTTCTGACGCGCGATGCTGCGCGGGAAGGCACCCTGCTGCGCGGCGATCAGCGGCACTTCCGCCGCCATAATCGTCCAGCTCAGGTAGGCGCCGCACACCGATACGATCAGGCCGGCGGCGATCACCGCATCGCCCCAGTGGCCCATCAGGCGCGTCATCAGGCCCGCCATCGACGGGTTGCGCATCTGCGCCAGTTCGGCGCGCGGCACGATACCGAGCGACAGCAGCGTCACCAGCAGATAGACCAGCAGCGCCGCCAGCACCGCCAGCAGCGTGGCGCGGCCCACATCCTTTTTATGCCGCGCGCGGGCGGAAACCACCACCGCGCCTTCCACGCCGATGAATACCCACAGGGTAATCAGCATGGTCTGCTTCACCTGCTCCCACAGCGGCACGCCGAGCGTAAGGCCGGAAAAGTCGAAATGAAACTGGTCATAATTAAAAGCCGCGACCGCCAGCACGACGAACAGCAGCAGCGGCACCAGCTTGCCGAGCGTCGCCAGCAGATTGATGCCTGCCGCGGTCTGCACGCCGCGCAGCACCAGAAAATGCACCATCCACAGCAGCAGCGACGCGCCCAGCATCGCCTGCCAGGTATTGCCGTCGCCGAACACCACGCGGTCAGGCGTGTCGGTAAAAAAGCTCAGCGCCGAGAAAACGATCACCAGATAGGAGACATTGGCGATTACCGCGCACAGCCAGTAGCCCCAGGCGGAACAGAAGCCGAGCAGTTCGCCGAAACCGGCGCGCGCATAGGTAAAGATACCGCCGTCGAGGTCCGGCTTTAGCCGGGTGAGCAGCAGCATCGCCAGCGCCAGAAACAGGATGCCGACGCCGGTGATTAGCCAGCCAATCAGCAGGGCGGCCGGACCCGCCACCGCCGCCATATTCTGCGGCAAACTGAACACGCCCGCGCCGAGCATTGAGCTGAGCACCAGCGCAGTAAGCGCGCTGAGACCTAATTTTTTCTCCAAAATACCCTTCCCGCTAGCATAAGTGGCTGGATTATGTTCTGAGCGACGAATTTAACCGCGCTGTTTTGCTTTTACATGACGGATTCGCCTAAAAGCAGGGCGCAGATTCTACGGAGTGCGAAAAGGGATGGCAATGCGTGGTTATGCAAAATTGTGAAGGGATAATGCAAACAGCAGGGCGGCAGGCGCCGCCCTGAGGGAGACTACTTGAAGAGATCGGCGGTGACGGTGAGGTTGCCGCCGCTCTGGTTCTGCCACTGGCGGGTCACGTGGTAGTACTTCGCCCCTTTATCCGCGGCGCGTTTCGCCACTTCTTCCGAGATTTCGGTCGGCGTGCCGAAGTGGCCGGTAAAGGTCACGGTGTCAAACGGCTGCATCTGCGCGGCGGTAATGGCGTTCACTTCCTGAATCGACTGGCCGTTGGCGAGTTTTACGGTATAGCGCTGGCCGGTAGAACTCTGGGTTTCGAAGAAGCGACCAACGCTGTTGCTCGGGGTTTCCGATGAGGCGACGCCCGGGATCTCAACGCGTTTCGCCGCTTCGCCGCCGGCCGCCAGCGCCGCTTTGCCCGCATCGGAGTCTGCCGGGATCAGGTTCGGGCTCTGCACCTTACGCTCTTTCGCGTCGGCCTTATAGACGTAGGCGGTCACGTACTGGTTGCCGCCGTTGTTGGCGTCGACCTGGCGCACGATAAAGAACGCGGCGGCACCTTTCTCTTTCGCCGCTTTGCTGATGGCGTCGTTAACGTCTGGCTGGCTGGCGAAGAAGCCGCTGACGCTTACGGTGTCGAACGGCTCCAGACGGAAGGCTTCCGCCTTCGGCAGCTCTTTCACGCCGTTCATGACGCGGTAAGTGGTGGTGTCGTTCGCTTTCGGCGCGTCCGCTTTATAGAGGTCGGCCGTTACGCGCCAGTTGCCGCTGTTGCCGTTGCTGTCGTTGATGCCCTGAATGTAGTAAGAGGCGGCACCCAGCTCATCCGCACGTTTCGACACGGCGTCGGCCGCGTCGTTAATCGCATTAAAGCGGCCGGTGACGTTAATACGTTCGAATGGTTTCAGCTCGGCCGCTTTTTCCGGCGTCAGTTCCTGCGCGGCGAATGCGTTGCCCGCGAGCAGGGATAACAAGGTTGACGCCAGAATGGTGTTCTTCAGCTTCATAAAAATGATCCTTCGCCTTACGCAAAATGAGTACGAAAACGTGCTGGACTCTTGATGTATAACAGATTAGCCGATGATTATTGCATGTTATAAACAGGCTGTCGCAGCCAATTTATGCGACAAATCACGGGAAATTGATAGCGAAATTCATCATGGCGTCATGCAAATTTGCTAAGGACGTTTTTTGTACTGATTATCAGTAAAGGTGGTAATGCTTAGTGCTGAAACAGTTAATGCATTGTTAAATAAAGGTTTTTATTAACCGGATATTCGTCATGACACGATTCTGCTTAGCAGAATATATTTCAAACTTTTCAATTTGCAGTCGCATAGCGCGGCTTTTCTCTTTTGACGCTGAATAATCGTATGAATGTCACTGACAGAGGTTCTGATTGTAGATCGCTTCATATTTTCAGTAGGTTATAAATACTTTGATACAAGTGCATTTCGTTCATAAGCGCCTGAAACCCTGTTTCAGGCGCTGCGTCGTTATGCAGTCGACAGGCCATCATCAATTGATGAAAGGGATGAATATGTTAATTGGAATACCCAAAGAGCGATTGCCCAACGAGGCGCGCGTGGCGGCGACGCCGAAAACCGTGGAGCAGCTAATCAAACTGGGTTTTAGCGTTGCCGTCGAGCATGATGCGGGCAAACGCGCCAGTTTTGATGACGAGAGTTTCGTCGCCGCAGGCGCCACCCTTTGCGACAGCCAGCAGATCTGGCAGTCCGATATCGTGCTGAAGGTCAATGCGCCCGACGACGAAGAGATCGCTCTGACCCGTGCGGGAAGCACGCTGGTGAGCTTTGTCTGGCCAGCGCAGAACGCGGCGCTGCTGGAGAAGCTGGCGGCGCGTCAGGTGACCGTGATGGCGATGGATGCCGTGCCGCGCATCTCTCGCGCCCAGTCGCTGGATGCGCTCAGCTCGATGGCCAATATCGCCGGCTATCGCGCTATCGTCGAAGCCGCCCATGAGTTTGGCCGTTTCTTTACCGGACAGATTACCGCGGCGGGAAAAGTGCCGCCGGCGAAAGTGATGGTGATTGGCGCAGGCGTCGCCGGTCTGGCGGCTATTGGCGCGGCGGGCAGCCTCGGCGCCATTGTGCGCGCCTTCGATACCCGCCCGGAAGTGAAAGAGCAGGTGCAGAGCATGGGCGCCGAATTCCTTGAGCTCGATTTCGAAGAGGAAGCGGGCAGCGGCGACGGCTATGCGAAAGTGATGTCAGAAGCCTTTATCAAGGCGGAGATGGCGCTGTTCGCCGCGCAGGCGAAAGAGGTCGACATTATCGTGACCACGGCGCTGATTCCGGGCAAACCGGCGCCGAAGCTGATTACCGCCGAGATGGTGGCCAGCATGAAGCCGGGCAGCGTCATTGTCGATCTGGCGGCGCAAACCGGCGGCAACTGCGAACTGACCGTCGCCGATCGCGTTACCGTCAGCGACAACGGCGTGAAGATCATCGGCTATACCGATCTTCCCAGCCGTCTGCCGACCCAGTCCTCGCAGCTTTACGGCACCAACCTGGTGAACCTGATGAAGCTGCTGTGCAAAGAGAAGAACGTCGAAATCGCCATCGATTTCGACGATGTCGTGGTGCGCGGCGTGACGGTGATCCGCGACGGCGAGGTCACCTGGCCTGCGCCGCCGATTCAGGTCTCCGCCGCGCCGAAAGCCGCGCCTGCGGCCGCGCAGCCGGTAGTCAAGGAGGCGGCGAAGCCCGCACCGACCTGGCGCAAGTATCTGCTGCTGGCGCTGGCGATCGTGCTGTTCGCCTGCCTCGCCAACGTCGCGCCGGCAGAGTTCCTGTCGCACTTCACCGTGTTCGCGCTCGCCTGCGTGGTCGGCTACTACGTGGTATGGAACGTCAGCCACGCGCTGCATACGCCGCTGATGTCGGTCACCAACGCCATCTCCGGCATTATCGTGGTCGGCGCGGTGCTGCAGATGGGGCATGGCGGCTGGGTCACCTTTATTTCGTTTATTGCGGTGCTGATTGCCAGCATCAATATTTTCGGCGGTTTCACCGTCACCCAGCGCATGCTGAAAATGTTTCGTAAGGGGTAACCGATGTCTGGCGGATTAGTAACTGCAGCATACATTGTTGCCGCGATTCTGTTTATTTTCAGCCTGGCAGGGCTCTCAAAGCATGAGACCTCGAAGCAGGGCAATCTCTTCGGCATCAGCGGGATGGCGCTGGCGCTGCTGGCGACCATTTTTGGTCCCGACAGCGGCAACGTCGCCTGGATTTTGCTGGCGATGGTGATCGGCGGCGCTATCGGCGTGCGTCTGGCGCAAAAGGTCGAAATGACCGAAATGCCGGAGCTGGTGGCGATCCTGCACAGCTTCGTCGGCCTGGCCGCGGTGCTGGTGGGTTTCAACAGCTTTATCGATCATGGTCCGGGCCTGCCTGCGGTGATGGAGAATATTCACCTGACCGAAGTCTTCCTCGGCATCTTTATCGGCGCAGTGACCTTTACCGGCTCGCTGGTAGCGTTCGGCAAGCTGCGCGGCAAGATTTCGTCGCGTCCGCTGATGCTGCCGCATCGCCATAAGCTCAACCTGCTGGCGCTGGTGGTCTCTTTCCTGCTGCTGCTGTGGTTTGTACGCACCGAAAGCACCGGCGCGCAGGTATTCGCGCTGCTGCTGATGACGCTGATCGCGCTCGCCTTCGGCTGGCATCTGGTGGCCTCTATCGGCGGCGCCGACATGCCGGTGGTGGTGTCGATGCTTAACTCCTACTCGGGCTGGGCGGCGGCGGCGGCGGGCTTTATGCTGAGCAATGACCTGCTGATCGTTACCGGCGCGCTGGTGGGGTCGTCGGGCGCCATCCTCTCTTACATTATGTGTAAGGCGATGAACCGCTCCTTTATCAGCGTGATCGCCGGCGGCTTCGGCACCGACAGCAGTGCGGGCGGAGAGAGCGAAGAGGCGGGCGAGCATCGTGAAATCAGCGTGGAAGAGACGGCCGAACTGCTGAAGCACTCTTCATCGGTAATTATCACCCCAGGCTATGGCATGGCGGTAGCGCAGGCGCAGTACCCGGTGGCGGAGATCACCGAGAAGCTGCGCGCGCGCGGCGTCAAGGTGCGCTTCGGCATTCACCCGGTCGCGGGTCGTCTGCCAGGCCATATGAACGTGCTGCTGGCGGAGGCGAAAGTGCCTTATGACGTGGTGCTGGAGATGGATGAGATTAACGACGACTTCGCCGATACCGATACCGTGCTGGTCATCGGCGCCAACGACACCGTTAACCCGGCGGCGCAGGACGATCCGCGCAGCCCTATCGCGGGCATGCCGGTGCTGGAAGTGTGGAAGGCGCAGAACGTCATCGTGTTTAAGCGTTCGATGAATACCGGCTATGCCGGGGTGCAGAATCCGCTGTTCTTCAAAGAGAACACGCAGATGCTGTTCGGCGATGCCAAAGCGAGCGTGGAAGGGATACTGAAAGCGCTGTAATGATAAGGGCGGCCAACAGGCCGCCCTGAAGTCGCTGCACATCATAAAATGCGAGTGATAGGACCGAAGAGCAAAGCGTCCCGCGCCAGGGAAGGCGCGGATCGAGCAGCCAGGGATGGCGATTTTGCGTCTTTGCGATCGGGCTTTGTCACTGGCATCAGCACAGTGTCAAAATTAAAGGGCGGCCAACTGGCCGCCCTTGCTCTTATTCCTCATCATCCTCTTCGTCGTCATCATCGAGCGTAATGGGCGAATTGAAATCGTCAGGCTTGATCGCCAGCAAATCGCAGCGCAGATGGTCGATAACCTGTTCCGCCGTATTGCCGAGAAACGCTGCCGACAGGCCGGTGCGCCCGATGGTGCCGAGCACTACAATCCCGGCGCTGAGCTGGCTGGCGATATCGGGGATCACCTCTTCAGGCAGCCCCTTGGCGACGTGGGTAAACTCTTCGCGGATCGCGAACTTCTGACGCAGCGCCTTCATCGCCACCAGATGTTGACCGCGGATCGCGTCGTTATAGACGCTGGGATCGAAGTCGGGCAGTTCAATCGCGATATTGATCGGGGTAATAGGATAGGCGCCCACCAGATGCACCTCGGTATGGTTCACCATCTCCGCCAGCCGCGTGGTTTCGCGGATTAGCTTCTGATTCAGCTCATCGTGGTGCGGCTCCTCGCTGGCGAGATTGACCGCTACTACCGCTTTGCCGCCTTCCGGCCAGGGCTGATCTTTCACCATCCACACCGGACAAGGGCATTTACGCAGCAGATGCCAGTCGGTAGGGGTGAAGATCACCGCTTCCAGCCGGTCGTGCTGATGCGCCATCTTCAGCACCAGATCGTGCCCGTGCGCCAGCACCTCCTGGATAATCGCTTCATAGGGGCGATTATGCCAGACCACCTTGATTTCGATCTCCACGCCCGCCTCAAGATAGGCGCGCGCCTGCTCGCGGATCCACTCGGTGCGCTGGCTGATCACGCCTTGCCGCATCGAGGCGCGCTCGTCAGGGGAGAGCAACGTGGTCATCTCATATGAGAAGTCGTAAATCGGCAGATAGGCTTTGATTTTGCCGCCGATACGCTGATTAAGGTAAACCGCGCGGCGTAGCGCCGGCTGATCGTCTTGCTGGGGATCGATAGCGACCAGCATATTTTGGTAGCGGGACATAGGGAATAACTCCTTAAACCAAGGCGAACTGGTTTAAAGATAGCCTAAGTTAAGGACGGGAAGAAGCGGAAAAGTTGCTGTGGGATCAATAAACTAACAAATTTGCGGCGCGAATCAGAGTTGCAGAGGCGTTGCGCCCATACCTGCAACTCTAATCATTAGGCGGCCAATTAATTAAGCAGCCTGAACGCTCTGACCGGCCAGTTCGGACAGCAGGTCATGGTTTTCAATAGTGATATATTTGCCTTTCACCGCCAGCATGCCCGATTTCTGAAAACGACCCAGCAGGCGGCTGATGGTCTCGACGGTCAGGCCGAGGTAGTTGCCGATATCGCCGCGCGTCATCGTCAGACGGAACTCGCGCTGCGAGAAGCCGCGCTGGCCGAAACGGCGCGAAAGATTCCAGATAAACGCGGCCAGTCGTTCTTCGGCGTTTTTCTTCGACAGCAGCAGGATCATATCCTGGTCGCCTTTGATTTCGCCGCTCATCAGACGCATCATCTGCTGGCGCAGAGCCGGCATTTTGCCTGACAGATCGTCCAGCGTTTCGAATGGGATCTCGCAGACCATCGCCGTTTCCAGCGCCTGCGCGAAGCTCGGGTGGCTGCCGCTCATAATGGCGTCGAAGCCCACCAGATCGCCCGCCAGGTGGAAGCCGGTAATCTGCTCATCGCCCTGTTCGGTGATGGTATAACTTTTGATAGTGCCGGAGCGGATAGCGTAGAGCGATTTCAAATCATCGCCCGCTTTAAACAGCGTCTGGCCTTTTTGAATCGGTTTTTTGCGCTCGATAATATTGTCGAGCTGATCCAGCTCATGTTCGTTCAGGGTGAACGGAATGCACAGCTGACTAATGCTGCAGTCCTGACAGTGGATGGCACAGCCACCTGACTGAATACGGCGAATGGTGCGTTTTTCAGTGATCATAATGTACGCTCGACGATTATTGACTGGGGTCAATTTTAACATTTTTTGTGCTGAAGGGAACTCGTCCGAGCAGTTTTAGGCTTATAAAGAGTAGGGATGCCAGGCGTGGCGCGGAACCGCGCTGTAGCAAGCCCTGCGCGTCACATTTTTGCGATTTGGCACGAAAACTTTCCACTTTTTTTGATCCCGATGCGCATTTTCTAAACAGCAATCTGGCGCGATTCAGCGCTGGCGCACCTTTTTTGGCGTTTGCTACTATTGCATCTGCAAAGGCGGATTTGATCTCTGTTTCCTTGATAACCTGGAGTGAGAAATGACTATGAACCTGGACGATGAAGACCTGTTTCGGGATGCCATGGGTGACGTCACTCCATTGAAAGACAGCGCCAGCACCCTGTGGCTGAAATCGCCCTCGACCAAAGCGCCGCGTCGGCCTGACGCAGAGGCGGAAGAAGAGAACTTTCTGACGCGTGGCTACCTCGACATCATTCCCCTTGCAACGCCGCTGGAGTATAAGGCCGACGGCATTCAGCAGGGGGTGCTGGATAAGCTGCGCAAAGGGGAATACAAGATGGACGCCAGCCTCAACCTGCTGCGCCAGCCGGTGGAGACCTGCCGGCAGGCGGTATTTAGTTTTATGCAGCAGGCGCGTAAGGATGGGTTGCGCAATTTATTGATCATTCATGGCAAAGGACGCGACAACGAATCCCATGCCAATATCGTGCGCAGCTATCTGGCGCGCTGGCTGCGTCAGTTCGACGACGTCCAGACCTTTTGCACCTCGCAGCCGCAGCACGGCGGCGCGGGCGCGCTCTATGTCGGCCTGCGTAAGACCGAAAAGGCGCGGCTGGACAACCGCGAGCGTCATGCGAAACGTAGCCGTTAATCCGGCGCCTTGCGGATGGTCGCCATCAGGATCTCAGCGCTAAGGCTCAAAGGATAGCCGGTGCGGGTAATAATCCCTACCGGTTCCCCTGGCCCGGATGAGCTGATGGGCAGGGCGCACAGCGCGTTATGCGCCAGATCTTCCTTAATAGCGCCCGACGGCACAAACCAGACATAGTCATAGCGCAGCGCCAGCTGACGCGCCAGCGAGGTTGACGAGGTTTCAACGCAGGTGCTCGGCAGGGTGCAGCCCTGTTCATCGAGCATCTGCTGCGCGATGCGGCGCGGCGCGGTGCCTTCAGGCGAAATTACTACCGGCCACTGCATCGCGCGGGAAAGAGTGACGTTGTCACTTAAAAGCGGGTGTTCAGGGCGCACCACCAGCTTGAGGGATTCAAGAAACAGCAGCTCGTAGGTGAGTCCGGCCATCATATCGCTGTCCGCCATACGACCGATGCCGATCTCGAATTCGCCCGCGCGCAGCCCGGCGAGCAGCACGTTATTGTGCAGAGTGGCGACCTGCACGGTCGCATGGGGCTGCTGCTGGTGAAAACGATCGAGAATTTGCGGCAGCATGCCCATGGCTGCGGTGGTCAGCGCGCCGAGGCGGATCACCACCGGACGCGTCGAGACCGGCAGATTAACGCTCTGGCCCGCGTGGTTGAGCGCATCCAGCACCTTCACCGCGTGGATCAAAAACTGTTCGCCCATGGTAGTGAGCTGCGCGCCCAGTCGGCCGCGCTCAAAAAGGCGAACGCCTGTCAGCTCCTCAAGCTCGTTAAGGGTTTTTGACAGCGCAGGCTGGCTAAGGCTCAGCGTTTCCGCCGCGCGCCCCAGGGTTCCCTGCTGCGCCACCGCAACAAAGGTATGAAGATGGCGCAAGCGAATGCGCTGATTGAAAAGGATATTTTTGTCCATCTCTCAAACTTAATGAGTTTTAACGCCGGTCGGCAACCAGTAAAGCTGGGTTTTGTTAACTTTGCTGCAAAATAAAATTAACAAAAAGCCTCGTTTTACGCGAGTTATTGATAAAGCGAAAAAATTAGCTGACTAATCAGCAGTCCCTGCTCATTGAGTTGATCCCACCAGCACAAATTCAACAGGTTAGCGCTTTAAAGTTGAATAATTCTCAATATCATATAAAAATCTGGCGTCTTATCGTTAACGATGGGCTATCATAACCGCCGTTTTTTTTACCAAAACTGATGCCTCAGGGTGAGCGCAGTGAGGAGTTCGCAGTGACCAGCGTCGAAGCCGTGGACGTTCGCCAGTTAATCAATCAGTCAGCGCTCAGCCGCTGGCAAAAGCGTCTGATCGCGCTCTGCTTCATCGTCGTTGCCCTTGACGGCATGGATATCGCCTTAATGGGCTTTATCGCGCCGACGCTGAAGGCGGGCTGGGGGGTAACCAACCATCAGCTTGGCGTGGTGATCAGCGCGGCGTTGGTCGGGCTGGCGCTCGGCGCAATGCTGGCGGGGCCGCTGGCCGATCGCTACGGTCGACGCATGATGATTATTCTGAGCGTCTTTTTCTTCGGGCTCTGGACGCTCGCCACCGCGCTGGCGAACAACATCGAGCAGATGATGCTGTTTCGCTTCCTTACCGGTCTGGGGCTGGGCGCGGCGATGCCCAACGTCGGCACGCTGGTGGCGGAGTATGCGCCGGAGCGCCGCCGCGCCTTTCTGATCACCGTGGTGTTCTGCGGCTTTACCTTCGGCGCCGCCAGCGGCGGTTTCGCCGCCTCCTGGCTGCTGCCGCGCTATAACTGGCATGCTGTGATGATGCTGGGCGGCATTCTGCCGCTGGCGGTGCTGCCGTTTCTGGTGCGCGGCCTGCCGGAGTCGGTGCGCTTTCTGATCAGCCGCCGTGCGCCAGCGACGCGCATTCACGCCATTCTCGAGCGGATGCTGCCGGGCGCGACGCGGCCCGACAGCGCGTTTCACTCTCAGGAGCCGACGCTGCCGACGCAGGGCGCAATCGCTACCGTGGTATCGCGTCGCTATCTGTTCGGCAGCCTGATGCTATGGGGCGGCTATTTTATGGGGCTGTTTCTGGTCTACCTGATAGGCAGCTGGCTGCCGTCGCTGATTAATACGCTGGGCATGTCGGTCACCGAAGCGGCCATTATCACCGCGATGTATCAGGCGGGCGGCACCCTTGGCTCGCTGTTCGCCGGCTGGCTGATGGATCGCTTCAACGCCACGCTGGCGCTGGCGGCAATCTACTTCTGCGGCGGGCTGGCGGTCGTCGCGCTGGGCTTCTCTCCGGCGGAAGTCGGGATGATGAGCGGCATCGCCTTTCTCAGCGGCTTCTGCTTCAACGGCGCCAACACCGGCATGAACGCGCTGTCGGCCAGCTACTATCCCACCCATGCGCGCGCGACGGGCTCTAGCTGGATGCACGGCGTCGGACGCGTCGGCGCTATCCTCAGCGCCTTTGTCGGCGCGGAGATGCTTTCGCTTGGCTGGTCATTCAGTCTGATCTTTGTGCTGCTGGCGATCCCTGCGCTGCTGACGACGATAATGCTGGTGATGAAAAACCGCTTCGGCTTTAAGCCGATCACAAATCCGTAACTTTTTCGCCTGCCGACAGCGCGTTGCTCTACAGTAGCAGCAATCTCGATCACGTCAGGAGCAGGCAGCATGAATCACTTCCTTAGCGCAGACGCTATTCGTACGCGCTTCTCGCAGGCGATGTCCGCTATGTATCAGCAAGAAGTGCCGCAGTACGGCACCCTGATGACGCTGGTGCAGCGCGTCAACGAGGACTGTTTAACCAATCGTCCCGCGTTAAAAAGCCGGCTGGCTGCGGCGGATGAGCTGGACCGCCTTAACCTGGAGCGTCACGGCGCCATTCGCGTCGGCACGGCGCAAGAGCTCTCAACGCTGCGGCAGATTTTCGCGGTGATGGGGATGGAGCCGGTCGGCTATTACGATCTCTCGCAGGCGGGCGTGCCGGTGCACTCCACCGCGTTTCGGCCGGTGAGCGACGCGGCACTGCGGCGCAATCCCTTTCGCATTTTTACCTCGCTGCTGCGGCTGGAGCTGATCGACGATCTCTCGCTGCGTGAAAAAGCGGCGGCGATTCTGGCGCAGCGCGATATCTTCACGCCGCGCTGCCGGGCGCTGATTGCCCAGCACCAGCAGCAGGGCGGCCTGGATGAAGCAGACGCCGACGCCTTCGTTAAAGAGGCGCTGGAGACTTTCCGCTGGCACGTGCTGAGCACCGTCGACAGCGCCACCTATCAGGCGTTAAGCCAGCAGCATCGTCTGGTCGCCGATGTGGTTTGCTTTCCGGGATGCCATATCAACCACCTGACGCCGCGCACTCTCGATATCGACCAGGTACAGACGCTGATGCCGGAATACGGCATCGATCCCAAGGCGCTGATTGAAGGCCCGCCGCGACGCGAGGTGCCGATTCTGCTGCGTCAGACCAGCTTTAAAGCGCTGGAGGAGCCGGTGATTTTTCAGCAGGGCGAAAGCGGCACCCATACCGCGCGCTTTGGCGAAATCGAGCAGCGCGGCGCGGCGCTGACGCCGAAAGGCCGCGCGCTCTACGATCGTCTGCTGACGGCAGCCGGTACCGGCGTCGACAACCAGCAGCATCAGCAGCACCTGGCCGAGGTGTTTCGCGCCTTTCCCGATGATGAGCACAGCCTGCGCGAACAGGAGCTTGCCTGGTTTGCCTACCGGCTGAGCGAACAGGGCGAGGCGCAGCCGCCGCAGCCGGGCGAATCGCTGGCGGCGCTGATTGAACAGGGCCGTATCATTGCCGATCCGATCGTGTATGAGGATTTCTTGCCGGTCAGCGCGGCAGGCATCTTTCAGTCAAATCTGGGCGATCGGGCGCAGGGCCGTTCCGCCGGCCACGCCAGCAGGGCCGATTTTGAAGCAGCGCTGGGCGCGCCGGTACAGGATGAAATGCAGCTTTATCAGGCGCGCCAGCAGCAATCGCTGGCCCGATGTGGTTTCCACGACGCTTAGCGGCGTCGATTCAGCATAATCTGCAAATGCACTAAGGACATAGACAACATCTTAACGGCCTGTAGATAATGCCTTAACGCTTTATCAGGGAACAGGTAATGAAAAACAGACGACCTCTGCGCCTCAGCACAGCCGAAGGCGAGCTTAGAGGAAGTATGGATGATGATCTCTTTGTCTTTAAGGGTATTCCATATGCCGCCGCGCCAGTGGGCGCGCTGCGCTGGCGCGCGCCGCAGCCGGTAGCGCCGTGGCGCGAGGTGCGCAACGCGACCGAGTTCGGCGCCGCCTGCTGGCAGAATCGCGCGCTCTGCGCCGTCGCGGGCGGCGGCGATCCCGGTCCGCTCAGCGAAGACTGCCTTTATCTCAACGTCTGGACGCCGGACATCGAACCTGCGCGGCCGCTGCCGGTCATGGTGTGGCTGCACGGCGGCGGCTTCGTAATGGGGTCGGGCGGGCTGGCGCCTTATAACGGCAAGCCGCTGGCGGCGCGCGGCGCCGTAGTGGTGACAATTAATTACCGCCTCGGCCACCTCGGCTTTTTCGCTCATCCGGCGCTGGACGCGGAATATCGCGACGGCGGCATAGTCAACAATTTCGCCTTGCTCGATCAGATTGCCGCGCTGCAGTGGGTGCAGCGCAACATCCCCGCGTTTGGCGGTGATCGAGACAACGTCACGTTATTCGGCGAATCCTCTGGCGCGCGCAGCGTGCTTTCGCTCTGCTGCTCGCCGCTGGCGGAGGGGCTGTTTCATAAAGCCATTGTGCAGAGCGCCTACAGCCTGCCAGACAAACCGCGCAAGGCGGCGCTGCAGCAGGGCGAGCAGGTCGCGGCGCATTTCGGTCTGCCCAATGCCACCGCGCAACAGCTGCGCGCGCTGCCTGCCGACGCCTTCTGGCCGCTGGAGTCGCCTTTATGGCACGGGCCGGTGCCGATTGCCGGCGATGCGGTGCTGCCCCAGCCGATGCTGAATACCTTTATGGCCGCGCGCCAGCATCGCATTCCGCTTATGGCGGGCAGCAACAGCGACGAAGCGAGCGTGCTGGAATACTTCAAGGTCGACAGCGCCGAGGTGATGCGCCAGCTGCGCGTCAACCGGCCGTTCAGCTACCGGCTGCTGAAGTGGCTTTACGATATTCACGATGACCGCCTGCTGGGACGCGCGGCGGCGCGCGATATGGCCTTCAGCGTCATGCCGTGGATCCTGATGCGCGCGCAGCACAATGTCGGCATGCCGGGCTGGCGCTACTGGTTCGACTATATCTCCGAGCAGTCGCGCGATCTCTATTCGCACGGCGCCTGGCACGGCAATGAAGTGCCCTATACGTTCAATACCCTTACGGCGATGCAGCCCGCCGACAGCGAACGGCCCTATACCGCCGCCGATCGCGCCTTTGCGCAGCGTATGGCGGATTACTGGTTCGCCTTTGCGCGCGACGCGAGCGCATTCAGCCATCGGCTGGAGGGGGAAATTAGCTGGCCTGTCTGGCATCCCGGCGATGACGTCACGCTGGCGTTCGGCGAGGGCGGAAAAGAGGCGCTGCTGCTAAAGCGCAATTTCTTACGCGCCCGCCTGAGGCTGTTTCGCCTGATGATGAAAAGCATGGTGAAGCTTTGACGGCTAATTAATAAGGCGCCGGCAAGGTTTATCACCCATTCTTGCCGAGACGAATGCTGTTAAATCATCAGGTTATCTCTGCGCCGCGCTGGCGCATTGAGCAACTTTATTGCTAACTAAAAGGCTGTACCTTCCTTAATCCCTGCCGATAACGCCTGTATGCCCGAGATTATCGGGCCCCTCTCGGTTTTCACCGTCAAGGATTTGGCTATGGGTATATTAAAAAACTTCACGATTCGCGCCGTTATGCTGTGGATTCTCGGCCTGTTTTGCCTGCTGTGGTGCGCAGTGGGCTGGTTCAGCGTCCATTCGCTCGGCAAGCTCAGCAACGGCAATGATGTCGACCGCCATCTGGTCGCGCAGATGACCACTTTAAGCAAGGGCAACGACCAGTATTTCCGCGTCATTACGCGCCTGTCGCGCGTGATGGAGATGAAAGCCGGCGGCGCGCAGCCAGCTGACGCCGACTGGAAGCCGGTACAGCAGGCGCTGGACAATATGACCCAGCAGCTGGCGCAGTTTAAGCAGATGGCGCCCGGCCCGATGGAGCCGCAGATCGTAGACCAGACCATCGCCAGCTGGCAAAAGCTGCTCGACGAGGGCGTGGTGCCGCAGCTGGAGAAGGCGCGCCAGGGGTCGCTTGAGGTCTATCGTCAGCACGCCAGTACGGTAACGCCCGCGCTGAGCCGCGCCTTTGGCGCCAGCGCCGAAGCCTTTAACCAGGCGGCGGCGATTAAGCTCGATCAGACCCGTGTTAACGTCGATCGCCTGACCGTGCTGACCAAAATCACGCTGATGGCGGCGGTGTTCGCCGGCCTGCTGATCCTGCTTTTTACCGATCGCTATCTGGTCACCATGCTGGTTAAGCCGCTGGACCGTATCCGCGAGCATTTCGCCGTGATCGCCACTGGCGATCTCAGCCAGCCGGTCACGCCGTTCGGCCGCAACTGCGTCGGCAAACTGGTGCCGCTGCTGAGCGCCATGCAGGATAGCCTGCGCGAAGCGGTAAGCGCCATTCGCAGCGGCACTGAGAACATTTCCCGCGGCGCGGCGGAGATTTCGGCAGGCAACAACGATCTCTCTTCCCGCACCGAAGAGCAGGCGGCGGCGCTGGAGCAGACCGCTGCCAGCATGGAGCAGCTGACCGCGACGGTAAAATTCAACGCCGACAACGCCCGCCAGGCCAGCAGGCTGGCGGAAACCGCCTCGTCAACCGCACAGCAGGGCGGCCAGCTGGTGAGCGAAGTGGTCTCTACCATGAACGGCATCTCCGGCAGCTCGAAAAAGATCGCCGAGATCACCAGCGTCATTAACGGCATCGCCTTCCAGACCAATATTCTGGCGCTGAACGCGGCGGTGGAAGCGGCGCGCGCCGGCGAGCAGGGTCGCGGCTTCGCGGTGGTCGCCAGCGAGGTACGCAATCTGGCGCAGCGTAGCGCTGCCGCGGCGAAAGAGATCGCCGCGCTGATTGAGGATTCGGTGCAGCGCGTCGACAAGGGCGCGGCGCTGGTGGGCAACACCGGCAACACCATGCACCATATTCTCAAGTCGGTGCAGGACGTGGACGCCATCATGAAGCAGATCGCCGCCGCGTCGGAAGAGCAGAGCAAAGGCATTTCGCAGGTCGGCGTCGCCGTCACCGAAATGGACAGCGTTACGCAGCAGAACGCCTCGCTGGTGGAAGAGGTCTCCGCCGCCGCTGCCGCGCTGGCGCGTCAGACCGAATCGCTGGAAGCCTCCGTCTCCCGTTTCCGCCTCTCGTCGCAGGAGCCGCTGGCCAGCGCGCCGGCACGCAACAGCCGTCCGATCCCGACCGCCGGCGTCACGCCGCGTCCTAAAGAGGAGTCAAGCGCCGACTGGGTCACCTTTTAAGCGCGTGACAGCCACGCCGCCAGATCCGCAAGGTAAGGCGGCGCTTCCCTGACCGGGCGCTGCAGCAAACTGTAGGCCGCCCCGGTCTTCACCTGGCTGGCGAACGGCGCAATCAGACGCCCGTTCGCCAGATCGCTCTCCACCAGATTGATATCCGCCACCGTTACGCCAAACCCCTGTATCGCCGCGCTGATCGCCAGATCCATGGTGCTGAAGTGTTGATTACGCGTCATCGTCAGCCTGGTGTTCTGGGCGCTGAGCCACAGCTGCCAGTCGCGAGTATCGCCGGTGGGGTGCAGAAAGGTCATGGAGGCCAGCGCCTCGGGCGAGGCGGGCGGCGCGGCGTCGGCCGCCATCACCGGCGTAATCGACTCGTCAAACAGGTGGATCGCCCCAGGCGGCGGCGTGCCGTACAGAATAGCGGCGTCGAACCCCTCCAGCTGCGCGTGATGTTCTAGCGTGGTGGTCAGCGCGACGTGCAGCTCAGGCCGCTGCTGCTCCAGCGCCACCAGCCGCGGCACCAGCCAGCGCATGGCGCAGGTCGGCGCCTTAAGCCGGATCACCCCATGCTGGCGCATCGCCTTGTCCGTCGCGCCCGCTATCAGCTCGAACCCCTGACGCAGCTCCGGCAGCAGCGCCGCGCCCTGCGAGGTCAGGCACAGACCGCGCGCGTGGCGCTCGAACAGCGTGAACCCCAGATAGTGTTCAAGGGTGGCGATTTTGCGGCTCACCGCGCCCTGGGTAATACAGAGTTCGCCCGCTGCCCGCGTCAGGTTGAGATGACGCGCGGTCACCAGGAAAGCGTGTATGGCGTTAAGCGGCAGAGAACGCGGCATCATCACTCCAGCTATGCAAATTAGTCATGGCTATTATGACAACAATTCGCTTGTCGGCTCAAGCGCCGGGTCGTTGAATAGATATCAACGAAATCGACATTTTTATGCAGCCGAGCAGGAGCCCGCCCGATGAAAAGCAGCGTTAACGTGACCTCGAAACTGCCCGACGTAGGCACCACCATATTCAGCGTTATCGGCCAGCTCTCCGCGCAGCACCAGGCGATTAACCTGTCGCAGGGCGCGCCCAATTTTCCGTGCGATCCGGCGCTGGTGGAAGCGGTCAGCCGCGCCATGCGTGAAGGCTATAACCAGTACGCGCCGATGGCCGGCTGGCCCGCGCTGAAAGAGGCGCTGGCGGCCAAGGTCACGGCGCTCTATGGCCAGCACTACGATCCCGCGACCGAAGTGCTCATCAGCGGCAGCGCCAGCCAGGGCATCTATATGGCGATTACAGCGCTGGTGAACCCGGGCGACGAGGTGATTTTTTTCGAGCCCGCCTTCGACAGCTACGCGCCGGTGGTGCGTTTGCAGGGCGGCACGCCGGTTGGCCTGAAGCTGCAATTTCCTGACTACGCCATCGACTGGGAAGCGCTGCGCGCCGCGCTGACGCCGCGCACCCGCATGATCATTATCAACACGCCGCACAACCCGAGCGCGCAGGTGCTGACGCCTGCCGATCTGGCGCAGCTGGCGGCGCTGACGCGCGGCACCGATATCGTGGTGCTTTCTGATGAAGTCTATGAGCATATCCTGTTCGACGGTCGCGCCCACTGCGGCATGGCGACCCATCCGGAGCTGGCGCAGCGCAGCGTTATCGTCTCCTCTTTCGGCAAGACCTTTCACGTAACCGGCTGGCGCGTCGGCTACTGCCTTGCGCCGGCCGAGCTGATGGAGGAGCTGGTGAAGGTGCACCAGTTTATGATGTACGCCGCCGATACGCCGATGCAGATCGGCTTTGCGCACTATCTGCAGCGCGCCGAGAACTATCTGTCGCTGTCGGCGTTCTATCAGCAGAAGCGCGATCGCCTGGTGACGCTGCTGCAGGATTCGCCCTTTAAACTGCTGCCGTGCGCCGGTTCGTTTTTTGTTTTGGCCAGCTACGGACATTTCAGTGACGAACCTGACAGCGAGATGGTAAAACGTCTTATCGTCGAACACGGCGTGGCAACCATTCCGCTTTCGGCGTTTTATATGGACGGCACCGACAACAACGTGATTCGTCTCTCTTTTGCTAAAGACGACGCCACCCTGCAGCGCGGCGCGGAAGCGCTCTGTCGGGTGAAGGGTTAATCTCAGGGGAAAACAAAATGAAAAAAATCAATGCGCTCTTTCTTGCGCTGGGCATGATGAGTTCAGTGCACGCGCTGGCGGCGGAAACGCTGCGTTATGGCCTTGAATCGCAGTATGCGCCGTTTGAGAGCCGCAATGCGCAGGGCGAGCTGGAAGGGTTCGATATCGAGCTGGGCAAGGCCATTTGCGCCACCGGCAATTTCAACTGTCAATGGGTAGAGAGCAGTTTCGACGCCTTGATCCCGGCGCTGCAGGCGAAGAAGTTTGACGCCATTAACTCGGCGATGAACATCACCGAGGCGCGGGCGAAAAGCATCGACTTCACAAAGCCGATCTACCGCATTCCAAGCATGCTGATCGTGAAAGAGGGCGAGAAGCTGCAGCCGACCGCTGAGGCGCTGAAAGGCAAGAATATCGGCGTGCTGCAGGGCTCGATTCAGGAGACCTACGCCAAGAAGCACTGGGAGCCACAGGGCGTCACCGTGACCTCCTATCAGGATCAGAATCAAGTCTATAACGATATGGTCGCGGGCCGTCTGGACGGTACGCTGGTGATGTCCGCCGCCGGCCAGTCGGGCTTCCTCGATAAACCGCAGGGCAAAGGCTTTGTTTTTGCCGGCAAGGCGGTCGAGGACGACGCGATTCTCGGCTCCGGCATCGGTTTCGGCCTGCGTAAGGGCGATACGAAGCTGAAGCAGGAGCTGGATGCGGCGATTACCAAAATTCAGGATGACGGCACGGTGAAAAAGCTGGCGGCGAAATATTTCCCCGGCATTGACGTCAGCGCGACGAAATAGCAAAAAAGGCGGCCGAATGGCCGCCTTTTTTCTCACCTGCGCAGCCTTTAGCCCTGCGCCGCCAGTAAGCAAAGCCTTTCCGCCACCTGATAGGACTTCACAAAAGATGAAATCGGCAGAAACTCGAAGCGGGAATGAAAGTTGTGCGCGCCGGTAAAGAAGTTCGGCGTCAGCAGCCCTTTCGCCGACAGCGCCGCGCCGTCGGTGCCGCCGCGCATCGGGATCATCTTCGGTTCGATATCGAGATCCGCCAGCGCGGCGAAGATCAGATCGATCGCGCGACGATCCTCGCCCACGGCGTTGCTGATGTTGCTGTAGATGTCGCTGATACTGATGGCGACGCTGCCGGTTGGATAGCGCTGCGCAATCTCCGCCACGGCCTGCTGCAGCTGCGCTTTACGCGCGGCAAACTGCGCCAGATCGAAATCGCGAATCGAGGCCTTCAGCGTCGCCTGGCTGGCGCCTGCCTGCATCTCGTTAAACCAGATATAGCCTTCGCGGCCCTCGGTATGCTCCGGCGTTTCCTTGCGGTCGAACAGGCTGATAAAGTCGTGCGCCATCAGCAGCGGATTGACCAGTACCCCTTTGGCCGACATCGGATGCGCCGGCACCCCGGTAAAGGTGATCTCCGCCGACGCGCCGTTGAAGTTCTCATAGACCACTTCGCCCAGTTCACAGCAGTCGATGGTCCAGGCGAAGTCGACGTTGAAGCGCTTTTCCAGATCGAGCGCCTTCGCGCCGCGCAGGCCAATCTCTTCGTCGGGCACAAAGGCCACCACGATATCGCCGTGATCGCCCTGCAAATTTTCCATCAGCGTCATCACCACCGTCACCGCGGCTTTATTGTCCGCGCCCAGCACGCTGGTGCCGTCGCTGAAAATAATCTCCTCGCCGAGATAGGGAGCGATCTCCGGGTGTTCGTCGCGACGCAGCCAGATATCTTCGCGCGCGTTGAGCAACAGATCTTCGCCTTGCCAGGTGAGGATCTGCGGATGAATATCGGGCGAGAGCCCTACATCAACCGTATCGATATGGGTGATAAACCCGATGCGCGGCGCACTGGGGCGGTTGCCGCGCTTCACCGCCGTCACCGTGGCGCAGTCGTCGATTTCCACCTTATCCAGCCCGAGGGCGGTCAGCTCCTGCGCCAGCAGCTGCGCCATGGCGTGCTGGCTCGGCGTGCTCGGCAAGGTGGCTGATGTCGCGTCGCTCTGGCTGCTGACCGCCAGGTAGCGAAAAAAACGTTGAGTTAACTGAGTTGCAAGGGCTGTCATCACCGATCCTTATTTGTCTGCCAACAGCGGGATTCGTTATGTTACGAAAACGTGGTATCCATAAAGCGTCTGGATCATTTAGGGAATCTGACCAACGGAAGTCAATAAAAAGTGAGGAAATGATGAAAGTGAAGATAGCGATGCTGGCGTTGCTGACCGCGACTCTGGCGCATAACGCCGGCGCGAAAACGCTGGTTTACTGCGCCGAAGGGTCGCCGGAAAACTTCAATCCGCAGCTCTACACCTCGGGGACCAGCGTGGACGCCAGCGCGGCGCCGGTTTTCAACCGGCTGGTTGATTTCAAATATGGCACCACTGAACTGGTGCCGAGCCTGGCGGAAAGCTGGGAGATAAGCCCGGACGGCAAGGTCTACACCTTCCATCTGCGCAAAGGCGTTAAGTTTCAGAGCAATAAAGCCTTCAGGCCCAGCCGCGACTTCAACGCCGACGACGTTATCTTCTCTTTTATGCGGCAGATGGATAGCAAAAATCCCTATCACAACGTCTCTGGCGGCACCTACGCGAACTTCGACAGCCTCGAGTTAACCACCCTGATCAAGAGCATCGATCGCGTCGACGACCACACCGTGCGCTTTACCCTGAATCACGCAGAGGCGCCTTTCCTCGCCGATCTCGCCTGGTATTTCGCTTCCATCCACTCCGCTGAATATGCTGACCAGATGCTAAAGGCGGGCACGCCGGAGAAGGTCGATATGGATCCCATCGGCACCGGGCCGTTCCAGCTGGTGCAGTATCAGAAAGACTCGCGCATTCTCTATAAGGCCTTTCCAGAGTACTGGGCGGGCAAGGCAAAGCTGGACCGCGTCGTGTTCAGCATTACGCCGGACGCCTCGGTGCGGCTTGCCAAGCTGGAGAAGGGCGAATGTCAGATCATGCCATTCCCGAATCCCGCAGACCTGGAGAAAATGCGCAGCAATCCGGCGATCAACCTGATGCAAAAGGCGGGGCTGAATACCGGCTTCCTCGCGTTCAACACCACTAAAGCGCCGCTGGATAAGGTGGAGGTGCGACAGGCGCTGGCGATGGCGATCAACAAACCCGCCATTATCGACGCGATTTTCAAAGGCACCGGCACCGCGGCGAAGAACATTCTGCCGCCGGGCGTCTGGAGCGAAAACAGAGACCTTAAAGATTACAGCTACGATCCCGAGAAAGCTAAAGCGCTGCTACAGCAGGCGGGCATCAAGCCCGGCACGGAAATCGCGCTCTGGGCGATGCCGGTTTCGCGTCCCTACAACCCTAACGCGCGCCGTATGGCGGAGATGATTCAGGCGGACTGGGCGAAGGTCGGCATCAAGGCCTCTATCGTCACCTACGAATGGGGCGAGTATCTCAAGCGGGTGCGCAGCGGCGAGCATCAGGCGGCGCTGATGGGATGGACCACCGCCACGGGCGATCCCGATAACTTTTTCGGGCCGCTCTACAGCTGCAAATCGACCCAGGGCGGTTCCAACTCCTCGAAGTGGTGCTATCAGCCGTTTGAAAAGCTGATCGCCGAGGCGCGCGCCGAACCGGATCAGGGCAAGCGCACCGCGCTCTACCTGCAGGCGCAGCAGATCATGCATGATCAGATGCCCGCGGTGATGATTGCCCACTCGACCATCTTCGAGCCGGTGCGCAAAGAGGTGAGCGGCTACGATATCGATCCGTTCGGCAAGCACATCTTCTATCCGGTCGATATTAAAGAGTAATCAGGCCAGTCCGGCGGCGATCGCGCTGATACGCTGCTGGAGAAACGCGAGAAAGGGCGACAGCGCCGCGTTGCGCTGTCGCCCCGAGACGCGCTGTAGCTGCAGCGTGCGCTGGCTGAGCTGGTCGACGCCCATCTCGCGCAGCACCAGCTGCTGGGTTTGCGCTGCGTTGAACAGGGTAAAGGCGCTGCTGATGGTGATCGCCTCAGGGGTATTGAGCAGAAACTGGTAGAGCGTGGCGAAATAGTCGCAGGTCAGCACCGGCTCAATCACACAGCCGCGCATCTGACAGGCGAGATCGAACAGCTGCCGCACCGTGGTGTTCTGCTCCGGCAGCGCCATGGGATAGTGGCTGAGCGCTTCCAGCGTCACCGGCTGTTGCGCCAGCGGATGATCTTTCTGCATTGCCAGCAGCACCGGCGCGGGCCAGGAGCCGATGACTTCCACGCCGCGCTCTGGATGAAGGCTAAACTGCAGCGCCACGTCGCACTCTCCGGCGCGCACGCGTTCCGCTACGCTCTGTGCGCTCTCGACCTTTAGCGCGAAATAGACGCCGGGATTCAGCGCGCGAAACTCCGCCAGCAGGCCTGGCAGCAGGCTGAACGCCATGCCGTCGGTGCAGGCGACGCGAATAAGCGTGCGGCGGATCGCCTTCAGCCCCTTAATCTCCGCCAGCGCATACTCCATATCCAGCTGGCTTTGGCGTACCTGACGGGCAAAAATTTCTCCCGCCTCATTGAGCACCATGCCGCGCGCGTGACGATCGAACAGCGGCGCGCCCACCTGCGCCTCCAGCCGCTGGATCTGTCGGCTGATAGCGGAGACCGCCACAAACAGCTGCTCGCTGGCGGCGCTCAGCGAACCGCTGTTGGCCACGGCAAGGAAATAACGGATCTCACTGCTCAGCATCGTCTCTCCTCTGCACCCCAGCGGTGCATGCTTCTTTATCGGGCATTTTAGCGTTGCTTTTAAAGCAAGGCTATGTCGATAAATTGATAATTGTGGCAACGCCAGCCTTTTGGCAAAGATAGAGCAACAGACAATAAAAAAAGACAGGGCAAACATGACGGAACAACAGGCAATTCAACAGGCGATGCGCTATTTCGACAGCGGAGAATTCCAGCGGCTTCTGGCGCGTCGCGTGGCGTGCGCCACCGAAAGTCAGCGGGCGGATCGCGACGGCGAGCTGAATCACTATTTGCAGCAGGAGATCGCGCCGCAGCTGGCGGCGCTCGGCTTTACGCTGCACCTTATCGACAATCCGGCAGCGGAGAATCCTCCCTTTCTGGTAGCGACGCGCATCGAGGATGAGACGTTGCCGACGCTGCTGGTTTACGGACACGGCGACGTGGTGTTCGGCGACGATGAAAACTGGCGCGACGGCCTGAATCCCTGGCAGCTGACCGAAGAGGGCGATCGCTGGTATGGCCGCGGCAGCGCCGACAATAAAGGTCAGCACTGCGTCAATCTGGCGGCGCTGGAGCAGGTTTACCAGGCGCGCGGCGGCCGTCTCGGCTTCAACTGCAAAATTCTGTTCGAGATGGGCGAAGAGATCAGCTCGCCGGGGCTGGCCGAGCTATGCCGCCAGCAGCAGGCGCTGCTGCGCGCCGATCTTTTTATCGCCTCCGACGGCCCGCGCGTCAGCGCGCCGCGGCCGACGCTGTTTCTCGGCTCGCGCGGCGCGGTCAATTTTCGCCTCACCATCCGCGCGCGCGACAATGCCTATCACTCCGGCAACTGGGGCGGGCTGCTCAGCAATCCCGGCATCCAGCTGGCGAACGCCATCGCCTCGCTGGTCAACGCGCGCGGCGTACTGCAGGTCGAGGCGCTGAAGCCCGACTCGCTGAGCGCGGCGGTACGCGCCATCCTCAGCGATATCGAGGTGGGCGGCATGCCGGGCGATCCGGCGCTGGACGCCGGCTGGGGCGAACCGGGCCTGACGGCGGCGGAGCGCCTGTACGGCTGGAACACGCTGGAGGTGCTGGCCTTCGAGACCGGCAATCCGGCGCGCCCCATGAACGCGATCCCCGGCGAGGCGACCGCAGTATGCCAGCTGCGCTTTGTGGTGGGCACCGACTGGGAAAACCTGGTGGCGCACGTCGAGGCGCATCTGCGCGCCCACGGATTCGACTCTGTGCAGGTCGAGTTTTTGCGCGGCTCGCCCGCCACGCGTCTCGATCCGCAAAGCCCGCTGGTCGCCTGGGCGCTGGAGAGCCTGGCCGTCAGCAGCGGCAAAAAGCCAGCGCTGCTGCCGAACCTGGGCGGTTCTCTGCCGAACGAGGTCTTTTCGGCGATCCTCGGCCTGCCGACCCTGTGGGTACCGCACTCCTATCCCGCCTGCGGCCAGCACGGCGTCAACGAGCATATGCTGAAGTCCGTGGCGCGCGAAGGCCTGCAGATCATGACGCGGCTGTTCTGGCAGCTGGGCGAAGAGGGCGAGGCGCTGCTGGCGCGGCAGCAGGCTTACCAGGGAGCGCGGGTATGAGCACGCTGACGCAAGCAGCAACGCAGGTTCAGGCGAAGCCGAGCCTGCACAAAACCCTGTTCGCCACCTGTATTGGCAACGCGCTGGAGTGGTTCGATATTGCGGTCTACGGCTTCTTCGCCAGCTATATCGCCCACGCCTTTTTCCCCACCAGCGACGCCTCCGTATCGCTGCTGTTAACGTTCGGCAGCTTTGGCGTCTCTTTTCTTATCCGCCCGCTCGGCGCGGTGGTGCTGGGCAACTACGCCGATCGCCACGGCCGCAAAAAGGCGCTGCTGCTCTCTATCAATCTGATGATGCTGGGCGGCGCGATCATTACCTTTATGCCGGAATACGGCACCATCGGGCTGGCGGCGCCGCTGCTGATCATGCTGGCGCGCCTGATTCAGGGCTTTTCGGCAGGCGGTGAGTTCGGCAGCTCGACGGCGTTTCTGGTGGAGCATTTCCCCGAGCGCAAAGCCTTTATCGCCAGCTGGCAGTTCGCGACGCAGGGCGCCAGCACGCTGATGGCCTCTGCCTTCGGTCTCGGGCTGACGCAGATCCTCAGCGAGGCGCAGATTCAGTCCTGGGGCTGGCGCATTCCTTTCGCCTTTGGTCTGTTGATCGGTCCGCTGGGGATCTATATCCGCCGCCACGTTCACGAGCCGGCCAGCTTTGCCCGGCAGGAGAAAAACGCGGCGCCGTTGAAGCAGCTGTTTGGCGGTCAGAAAGAGCTGATGCTGCTGGCGGTCGGGCTGATGGTGATCTCAACGGCGGTTAACTACATGCTGAACTATGTGCCGACCTACGCCACCAAAACGCTGCATCTGCCGGGCAGCGTCGCGTTTAGCGCTACGCTGCTGGCGGGGGCGATCCTCACCCTGGTGACGCCGCTGATGGGGCTGTGGGCCGAGCGCGTAGGGCGCGTGCCGCTGATGTGGGGTTCGCTGCTGCTGTTGCTGGTGACCATCTATCCCGCCTTCCGCTATATGGTGAATCACACTTCGGCGCTGACGCTGATGTTGCTGGTGGGCTGGATGGCGCTGCTGAAATCGATCTACTTTTCCACCGTGCCGTCCGTGATGGCGGATCTCTTTCCCTCCGGCACGCGCGCCAGCGGCATGGCGATCAGCTACAACGTCGCGGTGACGATATTCGGCGGCTTCGCGCCGCTGGTCTGCACGCTGCTGATAAACGCCACCGGCAGCAGTCTCGCACCGGGCTACTACCTGATGGCGGTATCGCTGCTGAGCGCCGCGGCGCTGCTGCGTAGCCGGTCGCGCGTAGCCTGAGCGCCGAGTGGCAGGCGGGTAAGCGGGTCCGATCGCAAAGGCGCAATACGCCTTCCCTGGCAGCTCGGCTCGCGCCCTCCCTGACGCGAGACGCTTTGCTCTTCGGACCCGCTTACTCGCCCGGGCGCTCAGACCGCCCGGAAAGGGCGGTCTGAGCATTACAGCGAAAACTGCAGATAGGCGACGTGCGTCTGCAGATACTCTTCCAGCCCATGTCGACCGTCGGCGCCGCCGATGCCCGATTTGCGCCAGCCCGCATGGAACCCCTGCATCGCCTCAAAATTCTCGCGGTTAACGTAGGTTTCGCCGAACTTCAGCTTACGCAGCGCCACCATGGTGGTATTCAGATCCCGCGTATAGAGAGAGGAGGTGAGGCCGTACTCGCAGTCGTTGGCCAGCGCAATGGCCTCGTCCAGCGTTTTGAAGGTCATCACCGGCAGCACCGGCCCAAAGATCTCCTCGCGCATAATCTCCATATCCTGACGGACGTCGGCGATAATCGTCGGCTGAAAAAAGAAGCCCTTTTCACCGGCGCGCTTGCCGCCCAGCACCACCTTGCCGCCCGCCGCCACGGCGTCCGCCACTTTCTTCTCGACGCGCGCCAGCGCGGCGGCGTTAATCAGCGGCCCCATATCCAGATCGCGCTGCTCCGCCGGAGCGCCGAAAGTCACGCCTTTGAACGCCTCGGTTAACGCAGTCATAAAGCGATCGTAAATGCCCTCCTGCACATAGACGCGCTCCGCGCAGTTGCATACCTGGCCGCTGTTGATCACGCGGGAGCTGACGATCGCCTTAACCGCTAGCTCGACGTCGGCATCGTCCATCACGATGGCGGGCGCCTTGCCGCCCAGCTCCAGCGACACTTTAGTCACGTTCTTCGCTGCTGCCGTCATGGTGGCGATGCCTGCGCCGACGCTGCCGGTCAGGCTGACCAGACCGACCTTCGCGTTTGCGGCCAGCTCCTGTCCAATCTCCGGGCCATAGCCATAGACAAAGTTAATTACGCCCGGCGGCAAACCAATGTGATGAACGATCTCGGCAAAGATGCCGGCGTTAAGCGGCGTCAGCTCGCTGGGCTTAATCACGATGGTATTGCCGGTGATCAGCGCGGGCGCAGCTTTACGAGCGATTAAAAAGAAAGGGAAGTTCCACGGCAGAATTCCGGTGGTAACGCCGATCGCCTTTTTAAAGACGAAAATATTTTCATTGGGCCGATCGCTGTTGACGATCTCGCCTTCATAGCGGCGCGCCCATTCGGCCATATATTCCAGATAATCTGCGGTGAACAGCACCTCGGTCTGCGCCAGCCCCTGCGTTTTGCCGCCTTCGGCGACGATAGTGGCAGTAAGTTCCGGCTCGCGGTCGCGAATAGCGGCGGCCAGCTTGCGCAGCCAGCCGCCGCGCTCTACGGCGGGCAGCGCCTCCCATGCCGGCTGCGCGGCTTCGGCGGCGTCAATGGCGCGGCTGGCGTCCTGCGCACAGCCTTCAGGTATGCGAGCCAGCAGCGCTTCGGTGGCGGGGTTGATCACCTCAATCCAGCTGTCTGCGCTGTGCGCGACAAACTCGCCGTTAATGTAATGTTTGAGTTCTGTTGTCATCTGCCGAATCTCCGATGTCGGGTACGTTAATAAAATGTTTTATAAATGCAGCGTGAAACAAAATGGAAGAGGAGACCTTAGTCTGATTGCCACAGGCGGTGCCGCGCTGGCAAACAGACGCAGATTGGAACGATGAGGGCGGCAAAAGGTTGTATTCAGCGGTGCTGGCCCGCATATCTTCTCTACGTTGCGCAAAACGGAATTTGGGCCAACACTTTCAGGAGGCATGAGGAGGATGTTATGGCTAGCGGATGGGCGTCAGACGGCGCCGTTCAGGAACAGATCGAAAGTACGGTTAACGATGAGATTGCGCGCGTGCGCGGCACCATGAGCAAGGGCGAAAGTGCGGAGTTTTGCGACGAGTGCGGCGAGCCGATCCCGCAGGCGCGCCGTGAAGCAGTGCCGGGCGTGCGCTTCTGTCTGGCGTGTCAGCAGGAGCACGATAAAGAACTGAAGGGCAGCGCGCTCTTCAACCGCCGCGGCAGTAAGGACAGTCAGCTGCGATAGCTCAGGAGCCTGGCATGGCGAGTCCGCTGCCGATAAACCATGCCAGAAAGCCGACGCCAGCGATGATAATTGCGATCGGAAACAGAATACCCACTCTCATAGAAACCTCGTTATCTCCGCGTCAGGCGACCTGCATCACCGCGCGGTGCGTTTTCAGCATGCTAAATAGTTGAAACTGGGTGGCGTCGCTGACGTCGCGCAGCACTTCGCCTTTTTTATAGGTAATGCTGTGCACCTGGCCCAGCTGACGCCACACCACCAGCGCAGAGGCGATCAGCGCGCAGTTCTCTTCCGCCTGCTGGCACTCCAGCGTGGCGTACTGCGCCTCTTCCAGTCCATTAATAAAAATCTTAAGCGCGCTGGCGGGCAGGATGGCGCGCAGATCGTCCAGCATCACGCGACTCACCGCACGCGTTAAGAACAGCGTTAACCATTTACCCGTCATCTCAATTCCGGCCGTCGAAGATTTTCTACGTTTTATACGGCGTTAAACGTCATTAGTGAAGCGATCTTTCTGTCGCTGCCAGGAACGAGAGAAAAGCGGCAGCCAGCTGATATATGTGCTGCGCGGCACAGCAATTTGCAAAAAAAACCTGAATAATAAGTCACTTAAAGGAGTGGTTCGCTGCCAGTACGACAAAGTCGAAACTGTGATCCGCATAGGGAGTAACCGGCGAATATTGCCATTTCGGCTTTGCGATCGGCAGCCATCCAAAGGCTGAGGCGTTCAGGCGCGCCGTAGACTGCCTGCTAATCAGGAACCGGGTTTCCTGTAGGCCTCAACCTTATGCAAGGAATAACAATGAACAGTGCCATTATTGCAGGTATCTTCTGGCATCTCGTCGGAGCTGCCAGCGCCGCGTGTTTCTACGCGCCGTTTAAACAGGTGAAAAAGTGGTCATGGGAAACGATGTGGTCGATAGGCGGCTTTATGTCGTGGCTGATCCTGCCGTGGGCGGTAAGCGCCGTGCTGCTGCCGAACTTCTGGGCTTATTACGGCAGCTTTAGCTTCTCTCAGCTGCTGCCGGTGTTTCTGTTCGGCGCAATGTGGGGCATCGGCAATATTAACTACGGCCTGACGATGCGCTATCTCGGCATGTCGATGGGCATCGGCATCGCTATCGGCATTACGCTGGTGGTCGGCACCCTGATGACGCCGCTGATCCAGGGGCGCTTCGGCGAGCTGTTCGCCTCGACCGGCGGCCGTTTAACGCTGCTCGGCGTCGCCGTGGCGCTGGTGGGCGTCGCCATCGTTTCGCGTGCCGGTTTGCTGAAGGAGCGCGCGCTGGGGATCAATGCCGAGGAGTTCAACCTCAAGAAAGGGCTGGTGCTGGCGGTAATGTGCGGCATCTTTTCAGCAGGCATGTCGTTCGCGATGGATGCGGCTAAACCGATGCATGAAGCGGCGGCGCAGCTGGGTATCGATCCGCTCTACGTCGCGCTGCCAAGCTATGTAGTGATCATGGGCGGCGGGGCGCTGGTCAATCTGGCGTTCTGCTTTATCCGCCTGGCGATGAAGCCGGAACTGTCGCTGCGCCGGGATCTCTCAGTGGCGAAGCCGCTGCTGATCGCCAATATCGCCTTTGCAGTGCTGGGCGGCACCATGTGGTATCTGCAGTTTTTCTTTTACGCCTGGGGCCATGCCAGCATTCCGCCGCAATATGACTACGTCAGCTGGATGTTGCATATGAGCCTCTACGTGCTGTGCGGCGGGCTGGTGGGTCTGCTGATGAAAGAGTGGAAGTCGGCCGGGCGTCGTCCGGTAGGCGTGCTCTCCATCGGCTGCGTGGTGATTATTATCGCCGCCAATATTGTCGGGCTTGGCATGGCCGCGTAAGTCTGCAGAAATAAAAAGCGACAGCTTCTGGTTGGAAAACAACGCGCCCGCACGGGCAAGAAGGCCCGAGGAGCAAAGCGTCTCGCAACAGGGATGTTGCAGGACGAGCCGGCATGGATGCCGCTCGGCTGACGCTTATATTAAGACGGCGTTCTGTCCTGCGCCGCACTTCCCGACCGCTGCGGCACAAACTGCTGGCGCCAGGCGCTGGGGGTTAAGCCAGTGTCGCGCGTAAACACCACCGAAAAATAGTTGCTGTCGTCGAAACCGCAGCGCGCCGCCACTTCACCGATCAGACAGTCCTGAGTGCGCAGCAGATGCTTCGCCTGACAGAGCTGTAGCTGGCGCAGGTAATGGCCGACCGTCATGCCGGTCTGCTGACGAAACAGCTGCTTTAGCGCGCGCTCGTTCAGCGAATTCTGCTGACAAAACGTCGCCAGGTCGAAGGGACGCGCCACCGCGCCCTGCAGCGCCGACATCAGCAGATCGAGCTGTTCCCCCTCCGGCAGCGCCCAGGGGCGATCCGCCGCATAGCCGTGACGACGCAGGATCAACGCCAGCTGCAAAAAGAGCGCTTCCGTCAGCTGAATAGAGAGCGAATCGCTCTTACGGCTCTCGCGCTCCAGCTGGCTGATGACGCCGCGCGCCAGCGCCATGCCGCGCGTGGTCAGCCGCCAGCAGCCCGGCGCGTCGACGCCCTGCGGCGGCAAGAGTTGTGTCCAGTCGAGAGCCAGACCGAAGCGATCGCGGCAGTAAAGAATATTATCCAGCACCAGATCGTTGACGCTGTCGTAGCTGTGGCAATCCTGGTCGCGGATATAGAAGACGTCGCCGCAGGTAATTAGCCAGGGGCGATCGTTAAGAATATGCAGGCCGTTGCCGCGCCAGACGATGACAATTTCGCTAAACTCATGCCGGTGAGGGGGAAAAGAGGGTTGCGGCATACGTTCAGCCACCGTAACCGGCAGGCCTGGGGCGGCAAAATAGTCGTCCCGACTCAGTATCAGCGTCATCGCTTGCTCCTTTTACATCATCTGCTGGCGCTCCGCTCGCGGGGCGCAGCCAAATTCACGCCGAAACAGGGTGGAGAAATGGTTGCTGTCGCCGAAGCCGCACTGAAAGGCGATATCGGTGATGCGCAGATCGCTATGGCGCAGCAGGTGACGCGCCTGCAGCAGACGCAGGCGGTTCAGATAGCGCTGCGGCGTGCTGCCGGTCTGCTGCTTCATCTGACGGTGCAGCGTGCGCAGCGACAGCGAAAAGCGGTCAGCCAGCGCTTCCCACAAAATTTCTTCACTGTAGTGATCGTTAAGCCAGTCGAGCAGGCGGTGCAGGCGCGCCTCCTGATCCTGCGCCTGTTCGTTGCGGCACGCTTCGCGCAGCAAAACCAGCAGCTGCAAAAAGAGCTGCTCCTGTCGCGCCTGCTTCTCCAGCGACCAGCCATCATCCTGCCGCATCTTCGCCACCACATCCAGCGCCTGCGTCATGACTTTATGATTTATCCGCCAGTGCGAGGCGTAGCTGCCGTCTTGATCGTTCGGCAGCAGCGCCTGCAGTCCCGAGAGAAAGCGAAACGCGCCCGGGCTGCGGTAAAGCACGTTGGTCAGGCAGAGATTCTCCGTCTGTTCATACAGATGGCGATCGTGATCGCGCACGAAGCAGACGCAGCCGGCGCACAGCGTTTGCGGCTGTCCATTGAAAACGTGAATCCCCGAACCCTGTTCCACCAGCACGATTTCATGAAAGTCGTGGTGATGTTCGGGAAACGCCTGCTGCGGCACCCGGGGTTCGATAGCGATGGCGTAGTCGCCCTGAGGGAAGAAATCGGCGCTGTGTAAAATCGTCATTGGAGCCTCGGTCGTTTAACAAAAGCGTAACCGAGTCTACTCAGCGCCCGCGCGACTGACCTTGAATTTTCAACCGCGAAGCGCAGGAAATTCGCTTTTTTTTCAAGATATTCCCACCAGTTAAAAGAATTGAGGCGAAGCTCACATCCCGCGCCCTTACGCCTCTGTGATCTCTCTCACGAACTTCTTTGCAAACCTGCCAGCGGCGTTGCGGCGCTGGCAGTACGAGGAAGGTGGCGCGCGCTCAAGGTTCCTACTCTGTCAACATCATATCTAAGGAAGAACGGGCCATGAGTAAGCGAAATATCGTTGCGGTTGATTTGGGCGCATCCAGCGGACGCGTGATGCTCGCCCGGTGGGACGCCGCATCACAGCAAATCGATCTGCGCGAGGTGCGTCGTTTCGCCAGCCGTCGCGAACGTCGCGCCGGCTATGACTGCTGGGATCTCGATCATCTGGAGCGCGAAATCCGCGCCGGGCTGGCGCAGCTGGATGAGGAGAACATCGTGCCGGACAGCATCGGCATCGACACCTGGGGCGTCGATATGGTGCTGCTGGATAAAGCGGGCAACCGCGTCGGCGAAGCGGTGAGCTATCGCGACAAACGCACCCACGGCGTGATGGAGCAGGCGCTGCGCGAGTTGGGCAAAGAGGCGATCTACGCCCGCACCGGCATTCAGTTTCTGCCGTTCAATACGCTTTATCAGTTCCGCGCCCTGAGCCAGCAGCAGCCGGACTGGAAAGAGAAGGTCGCCCACGCGCTGATGATCCCCGACTACCTGCACTATCGCCTGACGGGCAAGCTCAACTGGGAGTACACCAACGCCACCACCACGCAGCTGCTGAATATCGAAAGCGGCGAGTGGGACGCCGAACTGCTTGCCTGGGCGGGCGCGTCGCCCGCCTGGTTTGGCAAACCGACGTCGCCGGGCAATGTTATCGGCTGCTGGCAGAACGCCCGCGGCGTCGAGATCCCGGTTATCGCCGTCACCACCCACGATACCGCCAGCGCGGTGCTCGCCACGCCGCTGACCCAGGACAACGCGGCCTATCTCAGCTCCGGTACCTGGTCGCTGATGGGATTCGAAAGCCTGCTGCCTTACGCCTCCGCGAATGCGCTTAAAGCCAACATCACCAATGAGGGCGGCGCCGAAGGCTATCGCGTGCTGAAAAACATTATGGGTCTCTGGCTGCTGCAGCGGGTCTGCGCCGAGCTGCAAATCGACGATCTCTGCGCGCTGATCGCCGAGACGGCGAAAGAGCCGGCCTGTCGCGCGCTGATTAATCCCAACGACGCGCGCTTTATTAATCCCGACAGCATGGTCAACGAAATTCAGAACGCCTGCGCCGAACAGCATATGGCGGTGCCGCAGTCCGCCGCCGCGCTGGCGCGCTGTATTTTCGACAGCCTCGCGCTGCTCTACCGCCAGGTGATTGACGAGCTGGCCACGCTGCGCGGCGGCGCGTTTCGCCAGCTGCACGTGGTGGGCGGCGGCAGCCAGAACCAGTTTCTCAACCAGCTCTGCGCCGACGCCTGCGAAATTCCGGTGCTGGCCGGGCCGGTCGAAGCCTCGACGCTGGGCAACGTCGGCTGCCAGCTTATCGCCTTAGGCGAACTGACCGACGTGGCGGATTTCCGCCGCTGCGTAGAAAACAACTTCCCTCTGAAGACATTTGAACCGCTGACCAACAGCGCCTTTCGTGCCTGTCAGGCACGCTTTTCGGCGCTGAGTCAGCCTGCTAAGGAACTCGCATATGACAAAGCTGATTGAGCAAGCCTTTGAGCTGGCTAAACAACGTTATGCCGATATCGGCGTGGATGTCGAACAGGCGATGGCGCGCCTGGATAGCGTCCCCGTCTCCATGCACTGCTGGCAGGGTGACGACGTGCGCGGCTTTGAGAATCCGCAGGGCGCGCTGACCGGCGGCATTCAGGCGACGGGCAATTATCCCGGCAAAGCGCGCAACGCCGCTGAGCTGCGCGCCGACCTGGAAAAAGCGATGTCGCTGATCCCAGGCCCCAAACGTCTGAACCTGCACGCCATTTATCTGGAGAGCGAGTCGCCGGTGGACCGCGACGCCATCGAGCCGAAGCACTTCGCTAACTGGGTGGAGTGGGCGAAGCAGCAGAAGCTGGGGCTCGATTTCAACCCGAGCTGCTTTTCGCATCCGCTGAGCGCCGACGGATTTACCCTGTCGCACGCCGACAAGGCGATCCGCCAGTTCTGGATCGATCACTGCAAGGCGAGCCGTCGCGTATCGGCTCACTTTGGCGAGCAGCTCGGCACGCCGTCGGTGATGAATATCTGGGTGCCGGACGGCATGAAAGATCTCACCGTGGATCGGCTGGCGCCGCGTCAGCGGCTGCTGAGCGCGCTGGATGAGGTGATCGCCGAGAAGCTCAGCCCGCAGCACCATATCGACGCGGTCGAGAGCAAGCTGTTCGGCATCGGCGCGGAAAGCTACACCGTCGGCTCCAATGAGTTCTTTATGGGCTACGCCACCAGCCGTCAGACCGCGCTGACGCTGGACGCTGGCCACTTCCATCCGACCGAGGTGATCTCCGACAAGATCTCCACCGCCATGCTCTATGTGCCGCGCCTGCTGCTGCACGTCAGCCGTCCGGTGCGCTGGGACAGCGACCATGTGGTGCTGCTCGACGATGAAACCCAGGCGATCGCCAGCGAAATCGTGCGCCACCAGCTGTTCGACAAGGTGCATATCGGCCTCGACTTCTTCGACGCCTCGATTAACCGCATCGCCGCCTGGGTTATCGGCACGCGCAATACCAAGAAAGCGCTGCTGCGCGCGCTGCTGGAGCCGACCGAGCGCCTGCGTCAGAGCGAAGCCGCCGGGGATTACACCGCGCGTCTGGCGCTGCTGGAAGAGCAAAAATCGCTGCCGTGGCAGGCGGTATGGGAAGCCTGGTGCCTGCGCCACGACGTGCCCGCCGACGCCAGCTGGTTAAGCGATGTGCGTCACTATGAAAAACAAATTCTGAATCAACGTTAAGGGTTCACTATGCAAAGCATTCTTTCATCCTGGTTTGTACAGGGAATGGTTAAAGCCACCAGCGATATGTGGCTGAAGGGCTGGGACGAACGTAACGGCGGCAACGTGTCGCTGCGCTTGCTGGAAGAGGAAGTAAAGCCTTTCGCCGGCGACTTTTACGCCGAGCCGCGCTGCGTTGAGCTGACGAAACCGGCGCCTGAACTGGCCAACTGCTGGTTCCTCGTCACCGGATCGGGCAAGTTTTTTCGCAACGTACAGCTTGATCCCGCCGACTGCCTGGCGCTGCTGAAGGTCGACGAGCAAGGGCTCTCCTATAAAATTCACTGGGGGCTGAGCAACGGCGGACTGCCGACCTCCGAGCTGGCGGCGCACTTCCAGTCTCACAGCGTGCGCAAAGCGGTCTCCGGCGGCGCGGATCGCGTGATCATGCACTGTCACGCAACCAACTTTATGTCGCTGAGCTACGTGGTAGATCTCGATTCGGCACGCTTTACCCGTCTGCTGTGGGAAGGCAGCACCGAGTGTCTGGTGGTGTTCCCGGACGGCGTCGGCATTCTGCCGTGGATGGTGCCGGGAACCGATGAAATCGGTCAGGCGACAGCCGATCAGATGGCGTCTCACAGCATCGTGATGTGGCCGTTCCACGGCATTTTCGGCGCCGGCCCGACGCTGGATGAAACCTTCGGCCTCATCGACACCGCAGAGAAATCGTCCGAGGTGATCGTGAAGGTGCTGTCGATGGGCGGCATCCGCCAGAGCATCACGACCGAACAGCTGGTGGCGCTGGGCAAACGCTTCAACGTTAAGCCGTGGCAGGCGGCGCTCGACGCGGGGCCAGCCAATGCTTCGTAAAGCCTTTGTCATGCAGGTGAATGCCGACTGCCATCAGGAGTATGAGCGTCGCCACTCGCCCATTTGGCCGGAGCTGGCGGAAACGCTTAAGGCGCACGGCGCGCATAACTACGCTATCTGGCTGGACGCCGAACGGCATCTGCTGTTTGCCAGCGTGGAGATCGAGTCGGAAGAGCGCTGGAACGCGGTGGCGCAGACGGAAGTGTGCCAGCGCTGGTGGGCGTCGATGAAGGATCTCATGCCGAGCAATCCCGACAACAGTCCAGTTAGCCAGGTGTTAAAGCCGGTCTTCTTCCTCGAGTAAAGGTCTTAAACGAGCAGGGCGGGAAAATTCCCGCCCTGATTACTTCATAGCGCAAAAATATTCAGCGCTGCTTCATGCACTGACCGGTGAGCGCCGGCCACATCGCCATCAGCGTATCGATAATGTTATCGAGATCCGCTTTCGGCGCGCCCTCGCGCGCGCGCACCGACATGCCCTGCAGCATACAGGCGAGATAGCGTGCCAGAGAGAGAATATCGACCTGCGCCGGAATATCGCCGCGCTGCTGACGGGCGGTGAGAAAATCCAGTAGCGTCTGCTGCTGCGCGTCGTGTTGCTGGCGCAGCATATGGGCGATCTCGCTCGATGACGAAGAGAGCGCGGTAGAGGTACAGATAAAGAAGCAGCCCGCCGGTGTATCGCAGTTGGTAAAGCAGGCCGCCGTAGCGCGAAACCAGTTTTCAATCGCTTCAGCAACCGATTTACTCTCATCCTGCAGCGCGGCGTTGCGTTCAGCGCTAAAGCGTTCGACATAGCGTTCCATCGCCGCGCGGAACAGGCCTTCTTTATTCTCGAACTCGGCGTAAAGCGTCGGCGCCTTAGCGCCGGTGGCGGCAACCAGATCGGAGAGAGAAGTGCCTTCATAACCATGGGTCCAGAACAGCGTCAGGGCTTTGTCCAGCGCCGCGTCCCGGTCGAAGGTTTTTGGCCGACCACGACATTTTTTCAGGACTTCATCATATTGCTGGCTCATAGATCCTCACGTCTGAAAAACACCCTATTAAATTACCGATCATTAAGAAAATATGCAAGCCAGCCTGCACGCCCGTAAAAGTGGGTTGGCATTTTGTGCGTTGCCGCCCGCTTTTCCCCCATATAGTTAAGTGAAAAAGGGCGCCGCAGCCCATACTCACGCCTCTTCCGCATTAAAATAACGATCGATAAAAAAAATGTTGACGCAGAGTCGCTACATGCTCTACCATTTATTTAACGATCGTTAATTAATTTAACGACACCTTTTATCACACCCGAATATGAGAGCCGATATCATGAAAACCACCAAACTGACCCTGGCCGCTCTGGCCCTTACCACCCTGACTTTTGGCGCATTCGCAGCAGACCAGGTTGCCAGCGATCCGCTGCACCAGACCGCGGTAGGCACCATCTCCGCGCAGGGCGGCACTAACCTGGATTCACTGGAAGCGCAGTTGAACGCGAAAGCGGATGCCGCAGGCGCGAAATCTTTCCGCATCACCTCGACTTCCGGTCAGAACAACCTGCACGGCACCGCAGTGATTTATCAGTAAGTCAGCGGCGTCGGAGAGAAGGAGAGAGAGGATGAAAAGCGTGAAGTATGTCGTTATGGCAGCGCTGCTCAGCACGGTTTCCCTGGCCAGCGCGGCGGCGCAGCAGCTTGAGGCTGCGCCTTATTACCAGACAGAGGCCGCCGCGGTTAACGTCAGCGGCAGCGGCAGCCTGATTTCGCTGGAGCAGCAGCTGTCGGGAAAGCAGGACAACGTGCGCGTAAAGCCTTTTCCCATCGCTTCGACCTCTGGCGCGAGCAGGCTGTCTGGCACAGCCGCCAGCCTTAATTAAGAAAAAGGGCGTCGGAACAGAGTTCCGACGCCCTTTTTTTATCCGTTGCTGCGCAACTGCGGATATTTGCGGAAGATAGCGATACACCAGAACAGCGCGACCAGCCCCAGCAGCCCGCCAATATTACCCACGTCTCCCATGCTCAGATGCTCGCTGACCTGATTGCCCAGCAGCGCGCCCGCGCCGATGCCGATATTATAGATGCCTGACATCAGCGACATCGCCACATCGGTGGCATCCGGCGCCAGCGACAGTACGCGCACCTGCATCGCCAGGCCGATCATCATCATCGCCATACCCCATAGAATACAGAGCGTCGCAATCGCGGCCGGACGAACGGCGGCGAAAATCAGCAGCCCCATGCAGAGGGTGATAATCGCTATCGCGGCGATCAGCAGCGCAGAGGGAAACCTATTGCCCAGCGAGCTAAAGAGCACGCTGCCCAGGATCCCGGCGGAACCGAAGAGCAGCAGCAGCAGCGTGGTAAAGTTCTCATCCGCGTTCGCCACGAACTGCATAAACGGCTCGATATAGCTGTAGGCGGTGTAGTGCGCGGTCACCACCAGCGTCACCAGCAGATACATGCTCACCAGCGCCGGTCGACGAAACAGCATCGGCACGCTGCTCAGCGAGCCGGTGTGTTCGCTCGGCAGACGCGGCAGAATACGCGCCAGCAGCACCATCAGCACCAGCGCCGAGGCGCCAATCATGCCGAAGGTGGTGCGCCAGCCCAGATATTGTCCCACCACGCGGCCAATCGGCACGCCCAGCACCATCGCCAGCGCGGTGCCGGTCGCCAGCATGCTTAACGCCTGGGTTTTTTTACCGGCAGGCGCGACGCGAATCGCCAGCGAGGCGGTGATCGACCAGAACACCGCATGCGCCAGGGCGATGCCGATGCGCGACAGCACCAGCGAGGCGAAGCTCCAGGCGAAGGTCGACAGCACATGGCTCACGATAAAGATCAGGAACAGCGCCGACAGCAGGATGCGCCGCTCGATATTGCGCGTCAGCAGCATCAGCGGCAGCGAAAGCAGCGCCACGACCCAGGCGTAGATGGTGAGCATAATGCCCACGTCGGCGCTTTTCATGCTGAAGCTGGCGCCGATATCGGAAAGCAGGCCGACGGGCACGAATTCGGTGGTATTGAAAACAAAGGCGGCGATAGCCAGCAGCACCACGCGTAGCCAGGCCGTTTTACGGGATACAGTAGTTGATTGCATGAAAATAAAATCAGTCAGAGCAGCGGCAAAAAGATGCGGTTTTCACATCCACGAAAGTGACTTGCGTCACAATTATTGACCATTGTGAGGGAATTGCACGGTAAGGGGAACGGTGAAACGCAGTTTTATTCCTGAAAGTTTTTTATCGCCCGGCCCGCGGGCGATAAACAAGGGTTATCAGCGCGGCGTTTTGCCCGGCATCATACGTTTCAACGTATTGTCCCTGAGAAAATAGTGATGAAAAAGCGCGCCTGCGGCATGCAGACCTATCAGCCAGTATCCCAGCGGCGCCAGCGTTTCATGCCAGTCGATCAGGCTGTCGGAGAGCTCGAAACTGGGTTCGCTCGCCACCGGCATCGGTATGCCGAAAAGCCACCAGTCGCGCCCGCGCAGATAGCGCGAGGTGAGGCCCAGAATCGGCAGGGTGATAAACAGCGCATAGATCAGCGTATGCACCAGATGCGCCAGGCCGGTTTGCCAGCGCGCGATGGGGGGCGTGATGGGCGGCGTGCGATGGCGCGTACGCAAAAAAAGACGCGCCAGCATCAGCAGCAGGACGGTAAAGCCTGCGCTGAAGTGGGTAATAATCATTGCGTAGCCCTGCCACGAGCCGCGCTCGGCAAAGCCGCGCAGCTCGATAGTGGCGTAAGCCAGCGCCACCAGCAGAAAGGTCAGCCAGTGAAGGGCAATTTGTGAAGCGGCATATTTTTCGCGCATAGTTTGCTCAGGCATCAGGAAGAAGAGCTCTACCTTACTGGAAACAGAGGAGAAATCTTAACAAACTGGCGCAACGGCGCAACGCTTTGCTGACCTCCGCGGCGAGGCCAGCATAATCAGAGTCAGGCGATATGCTTTAGTGCCACGCTATTCTGAGTCCTCAGGTTTTTTTTTACCGGTAGCGGACAGCACGCCTCGCAACCCAGCGATCCGGGGTAATACTTGCGCGCCTGCTGAATCGCGGCGTTAGCGGTGTAAAAAGTGCCAAGAAACAGGCGGGATTCTAGCGGGGGAAGATACTGGCAGCCTGCGGCGTGCACCACATGGTTATCGTTATAGCCAGAAATTTTAGAAACGTAGTAGTAATGGCCCATTGGGACATCCTCATTGCTGTAAAAAAAAGTACATTTATTGTTGGAGTGAGAGGGATTATAGCGAGGATTGGCGACTTTGTTTTTTATGGCCCTAATTAGTCAGCAGGCTCAGGGGCAACAGGCGAAAAAGGACGCAGCTGCGTCCTTTTTATTGAGCGCCGTGCTGCGTCAGAGCTGTTTTTGCTGCAAACGCCAGCCTGTCAGCAGGGCGAGCAGCAGCAGCGCGGAGATGAAGAGGGTAATGCCAGGCCAGCCGTAGCTGTGCCAGAACAGGCCGCCAAGCGTACCGGCTACGCTGGAGCCAACATAGTAGCTGAAAAGGTAGAGCGATGATGCCTGGCCCTTGGCGCGCCGCGCGCGCGGGCCTATCCAGCCGCTGGCGACCGCGTGGGCAGCGAAGAAGCCGGCGGTAAACAGCATCATTCCGACGAAAATCCACCACACCGCGCTCAGCGCGGTCAGCAGCAGGCCCGCCAGCATCAGCGCCGTAGCGCCGAGCAGCACCGGACCGCGTCCCAGCTTCATCGTCAGCGCGCCCGCCTTCGGCGAACTCCAGGAGCCGGTCAGATAGACCACAGAGAGCAGGCCGACGACCGCCTGGCTGAGATGGTAAGGCGCGCCGAGCAGACGGTAGCCGATATAGTTGAACAGCGTGACGAAGGCGCCCATCAGCAGAAAGCCTTCGGCGAACAGCAGCGGCAGTCCAGCGTCGCGCCAGTGCAGGCGAAAGTTAATCATCAGGCTGCGCGGCTTCAGCGACGCCGGACGAAAATGGCGTGACGCAGGCAGAATGCGCCAGAACATCAGCGCAGAAGCGAGGGCGCAGCAGCCAATCGCCGCGATGGCGACGCGCCAGGAAAAGAAGTCGGTCAGCACGCCGCTCAGCAAGCGGCCGCTCATGCCGCCGATGGAGTTGCCGCTGATATAGAGTCCCATAGAAAAAGCGATAACGCTGGGATGGATCTCTTCGCTGAGGTAGGTCATGCCCACGGCGGCCACGCCGCTGAGCGAAAGGCCGGTAAGAGCGCGCATCAGCAAAATGCCCTGCCAGCTGTTCATGGTGGCGGAAATCAGGGTGCAAATTGCCGCCAGCATCAGCGCCGTCACCATCACGTTCTTGCGGCCCACGGCGTCGGAAAGCGGGCCGGTCACCAGCAGCCCCAGCGCCATCAGCCCGGTGGCGATCGAGAGTGAAATACTGCTCTCGGCGGGCGATACGCCGAACTGCGCCGACAGCACCGGCAGAATTGGCTGTACGCAGTAGAGCAGCGCGAAGGTTGCCAGACCGGCGGAAAAGAGCGCCAGGGTGACGCGCATAAACTGCGGCGTGCCGCGTTTGATCCATACGGATGATGCCGCGGGAGAGACCGCCGTCGAATCGGCTAACTCGCCGTCGTTGAGCGTAACCGCCTGAGAAGAGCGACGCACGTTGAATCCTCAGCTGGAAAGAGTAGGTCTACTCTAGGAAAGCGCTAATAGGTTGTCTAATATATTAATAATCTCAATTGATATGTTTAAAATATGAATATTGAACTGCGTCACCTGCGCTACTTTCTCGCGGTCGCCGAAGAACTCCATTTTGGCCGCGCCGCACAGCGGCTCAACATCTCTCAGCCGCCGCTCAGCCAGCAGATCATGCAGCTGGAGCAGGAGATTGACGCGAAGCTGTTTACCCGCACCAATCGCAGCGTCCAGCTCACGCCGGCCGGGCAACAGTTCCTCAGTGACGCGCGGGCGATTTTGCAGCAGGTCGAGCAGGCGGCCAGTCGCGCGGCGCGGCTGGAGCGCGGCGAAGAGGGCGAGCTGCGCATCGGCTTTACCTCTTCCGCGCCCTTTACCGGTCTGGTTTCAGACGCGCTCTATCAGTTTCGCCAGCGCTGGCCACAGGTGCATATCCAGATGCAGGAGATCAACACCCGCCAGCAGCTTGCGCCGCTGCATGAGGGACGACTCGATCTGGGGGTGATGCGCAACACCGCGCTGCCGCCCGATTTGCGTCATCAGCTGCTGCTGCGCGAACCGCTGCGCGCGGTGGTGCACTGGGCGCACCCGCTGGCGGACGCGGAAACCATTTCTGTCAGCGCCATGGCGAACGAGCCTTTCATTTTCTTCGATCCGCAGGGCGGCACGGCGCTGCACGGCGAAATTCTCAGCCTGCTGCGCCGCTATCAGATCACGCCCTACATCATGCAGGAGGTGGGCGAGGCGATGACCATCCTCGGGCTGGTGGCTACCGGCCTCGGCGTATCGATTTTGCCGGCGTCCTTCGCGCGCGCGCGCCTGGCCGATGTGGTCTGGCTGCCGCTGAAGGAGGAGGATGCGCTGTCGGAGGTATGGCTGGTCTGGTCGGGCGAGCGCGAGCCGTCGATGCAGATGCGCAATATGATGCGGCTTCTGTCGCCAGAAGTGCAAAAATAAGGGCCAGACCTTAAGCAAAGTCTGGTTTTTATGTGCTGTAAATCACATTTCAAATCAAATATTTGACGCTCAGGCGCAATCTGCCTCACCATAGTCGCTGTTTATTTAGAAGCGCGAAAATAACCGGGAGCACAGGGCGTGAAGCTGGATAGTCAGCCTGGCCATATTGACCAGATCAAACAGACTAATGCAGGCGTTGTTTACCGCCTGATCGATCTCTACGGTCCGATTTCGCGTATCGAACTTTCCCGACTGGCGCAGCTGGCGCCCGCCAGCATCACCAAGATCGTGCGTGAAATGCTCGACGCTCATCTGGTGCAGGAGACGGAATTTCAGGAACCGGGCTCGCGCGGCCGACCGGCCATCGGCCTGATCCTCGACACGCTCGCCTGGCACTATCTCGCGGTGCGCCTGCATCACGGCGCGCTGACTCTGACGCTGCGCGATCTCAGCAGCCGCGCGCTGGTGGAGGAGTCTTCGCCGCTGCCTGACGAAGCGCAGCAGCCGCTGCTGACCTCGCTGATCGATCGTGTCGACGCCTTTTTTATGCGCCACCAGCGCAAGCTGGAACGGCTGACGGCGATTGCCATTACGCTGCCCGGGCTGATTAACGCCGCCTCGGGCGTGGTGCACCGGCTGCCGGGCTACGAGGCGCGCGAGATACCGCTGGGCGATACGCTGGCGCAGCGCACCGGCGTGCCGGTTTTCGTTCAGCACGACATCTCCGCCTGGACGCTGGCGGAGTCGCTGTTCGGCGCGTCGCGCGGCGCGCAGGACGTGATCCAGATTGTGATTGACGACACCGTCGGCGCGGGCGTGATCAGCGGCGGCCAGCTGCTGCATAAAAGCGGGCGCGCGCTGGTGGAGATTGGACATACCCAGATAGATCCCTACGGTCAGCAGTGCTACTGCGGCAATCACGGCTGTCTGGAGACGGTCGCCAGCACCGGCAGCCTGTTGGCGCTGGCGGCGCAGCGTCTGGCCGCGCAGCCCGACAGCGTGCTCCACCAGCAGCCGTTGACGCTGGAGACGCTCTGTGTGGCGGCCCAGCAGGGCGATCGGCTGGCGCGCGACGCCATCGCGGGCGTCGGGCATCATGTCGGACGGATGCTGGCGATGATGGTCAATATCTTCAACCCGCAGCATATTCTCATCGGCTCGCCGCTTAACGAGGCCGCTGAAGTTCTCTTTCCCGCCGTCAGCAGCACTATTCGCCAGCAGGCGCTGCCCGCCTATAGCGAAGCGATTCAGCTTGCGCCTACGGAGTTCCGCGAGCCGGGCACGCTCGGCGCGGCGGCCCTGATCAAAGACGCACTCTACAGCGGCTATCTGCTGGTGAAGCTGTTACAAGGTTAAGCGCGACTGAACTTTGCGCTAACGCAAGCCGCCTGCTGTCCGCACTCCTTACAATAGGTTTTGCTTTTTTGTAAAACAAAACCGTTACGTTGAGGAGGAGTGGGGTGAAAAATCTGTTCATTACCGGCACTGACACCGCTGTAGGGAAGACCGTTGTTTCGCGCGCGCTTCTGCAGTATCTCGCCCGCGCTGGCCTGAGCGCAGTCGGTTTCAAACCGGTTGCTCGAAATGCCGTGCGCAGCGCGGAGGGCCTGCGCAGCAAAGATGCGCTGGTGTTGCAGAGCAGTTCGACAGTTACCCTGCCATATGACGCAATCAACCCGTTGATTTACGAAGAAGACGAAGTCAGCATTCGGCCACGCAGGCCCATGGACTATCCGCTGTTGAGTCAAAGCCTGCAGCGGCTGGAGCAGCAGGCCGACTGCGTCGTGGTGGAAGGCACCGGCGGCTGGCGCAGCCTGATGAACGATGCGAAGCCGCTCTCTGGCTGGGTGGCGCAGCACCAGATTCCCGTGGTGCTGGTGGTAGGCATCAAGCAGGGCTGTCTCAGCCATGCGCTGTTGACCGCCGAGGCGATCGCGCATGACGGCCTGCCGCTGGCCGGCTGGGTCGCAAACCGCATTAACCCCGGTCTGGCGCACTATGCCGAACTGATCGACGTGCTGCGCGACAGCATCGACGCGCCGCTGCTTGGGGAACTGCCTTATCTGCCGCGCGCCGAACAGCGCGATTTAGCTGGCTATCTCGATCTCTCTTCGATGGGCATCGCCGCACTGCCCGATTCAGGTGCAAAGATCGCCTGACAGTGAAACATTATGCTGCAAAGCCGCTGCGTCTGAATCGATGGTTTCAGGATCCTGCGCAGCGCTTCCTGTTTTTAACTGCTTCCTGATCAATCAGTTACCTCTAAAGCCTTTCATCGTCCGCGCGCGTGGCGTGATAAATGCATTAACAGCGTTAATCACAAGACTGCCGGAGCACGATTATGTCGCATTCAGAAGAGAAAGCTTTGCTGTACGGGCTGGACGAGCGTATCAGGCCAGCGCCCGCGTTTTTCGCCGCGCTGCAGCATCTGCTGGCCAGCGTGGTCGGCATTATCACGCCGCCGCTTATCATCGGCTCTGTGCTGGGACTGCAGGCCTATATTCCCTATCTGATTAGCATGTCGCTGCTGGTTTCCGGTATGGGCACCTTTCTTCAGGCGCGGCGCGTGGCGGGGATCGGCGCGGGCATGATCTGCCTGCAGGGCACCAGCTTCGCCTTTCTCGGCGTGATTCTTTCCGGTGGGATGATTGTCAAAAGCCGCGGTGGGTCGCCAGAAGATATTATGGCGATGATCTTCGGCTGCACGCTGGTTGCCGCGCTGATCCCGCTGCTGATTAGCCGCTGCGTTGCGCAGCTGCGCCGCGTGCTGACGCCGGTAGTAACCGGCACGGTGATAACGCTGATCGGCATTAGCCTGATCAAGGTAAGCATCACCGACTGGGCAGGTGGGCACAACGCTGTGAATTTCGGCGCCCCCGGCAACCTCGCGCTCGGCGCCCTGACGCTGCTGGTGATTATCGCGCTAAACCGGATGCGCAACCGCTGGGCGCGGCTGATCGCGGTGATCGCCGGTATTGCCGTCGGCTGTCTCGCCGCGGCGCTGAGCGGCATGCTGGTGCTGAAGCCGCTACCGGAGACGGGCTGGCTGGCGCTGCCGGGCTTTTTCCGTTTCGGCTTCGCCTTCGACTGGACTATTTTTTTGCCGATCGCGCTGGTGTCGGTGATTTCGGTGATTGAGGCGGTGGGCGACCTGACCGCCAACTGTATGCTGTCGCAGCAGCCGATAAGCGGCCCGCAGTTTCAGCGTCGTCTGCAGGGCGGCATCTGCGCCGACGGCGTGAGCTGCGTGCTGGCGGCGGTTTTCTCTGCGTTTCCCAACACCACCTTTGCGCAGAATAACGGCGTGATTCAGATGACCGGGGTGGCGAGCCGCTATGTCGGCATGGTGATGGGAGCGATGCTGGCGCTGCTCGGGCTGTTTCCCGCCGTGGGCGCGCTGATGCAGCAGATCCCGCCGCCGGTGCTGGGCGGGGCGACGCTGGTGATGTTCGGCATCGTGGTGGCCGCCGGGATCCGTGTGATGACCCAAACCCCGCTGGGGCGTCGCGAGATGCTGATTGTAGCGGTCTCTTTTGGTCTGGGGCTGGGCGTCGAAGCGGTGCCGGACGTGCTGAAGCAGTTCCCGCCGCTGGTGAGTCAGATTTTTGGCCATGCGGTCACCACCGGCGGCGTGCTGGCGATCCTGCTGAATCTGGTGCTGCCCAGCGAACCGCGCGCTGTTGCTTTGCCGCAGGGCGAAGCGGTGGAAAAAGGGCTGTAGAAAACAGCACGGCCCCGGCGCCATGAGGTATGCGCCGGGGCCGCTTGCCTCCGCAGGCGGTTGCAGGAACGTTACGGATTCAGGCGGCGGCGCGTGCGGCCGGAGCTGAGGTAGTCGGCGATATAATCCTGCGAAATCTCTCCGCTGTAGCGGCCATCTTCATCAACGATCGGCATCCAGACGGTGTTGTGCTCATAGAGCTTAGAGAGCACCACGCGCAGATTCTCCTCCGCCTTGCCGGTTACCCGGAAGGTGTGCAGCAAGGAGTCGCAGTTGCCGCTGGCGTGGCGCGCTTCGCGGCGCTTCACGAAGCCGAGCGGTTTGCCGTCGTTATCGACCACGGTCACCGAACGCATATCGTTTTCATCCATTAGGGCGAACGCCTCCGCCAGCGGCGTGGCGCGCTTTACGGTGATGGTGGGCTGCTGATCGGTGACGTCGCCCGCCTGCACCAGCAGCAGGCGCTTCAGCGTGCGGTCCTGGCCAACAAACGAGCCGACGAAATCATTTTTCGGGCTGGCCAGCAGCTCATCCGGGCTGGCGCACTGCACGATTTTCCCCTGGCCAAACACCGCGATGCGGTCGCCGAGCTTGAGCGCTTCGTCGATATCGTGGCTTACCAGCATCACGGTTTTCTTCAGCTGACGCTGCATATCGAGAAACTCGTTCTGGATCGTCTCGCGGTTGATCGGGTCGACGGCGCCGAACGGCTCATCCATCAGCAGCACCGGCGGATCCGCCGCCAGCGCGCGGATCACGCCAATACGCTGCTGCTGGCCGCCCGACATTTCGCGCGGGTAGCGGTGGAGAAATTTGGCGGGATCGAGCGCCACCATGCTCATCAGCTCGGTGGCGCGTTCGCGGCAGCGTTTCTTGTCCCAGCCCAGCATGCGCGGCACCACGGTGATATTCTCTTCAATCGTCATATTGGGGAACAGGCCGATCTGCTGGATCACATAGCCGATATTACGACGCAGGGTAACGGTATCCTGAGTGCTGGTATCCTCGCCGTTAATGTATATCTTGCCGCTGGTGCTGGGGATAAGACGATTAATCATCTTCAGCGTGGTGGTCTTGCCGCAGCCCGACGGGCCGAGCAGCACGCACATTTCGCCCTGCGGCACATGCAGGCTGACGTTATCGACGGCGGTCACGCTGGCGCCGTTTTTCTGGGTAAAGGTTTTCGTCAGGTTTTCCAGTTTTATCATTATCGAATCCCCTTAGGAGTCAGCGCCGACTGCAGACGGTGCAGCAGCCAGTCGAGAATAATGGCCAGCAGGCAGATCATCAGCGCGCCGGCGATTAGCATACGAATATCGCTGCCGCTGATACCGTCGAGCAGCAGCAGGCCAAGGCCGCCTGCGCCAATCACCGCGGCAATCGCCATCACGCCGACGTTCATCACCACGGCGGTGCGAATGCCGCCGAAAATCACCGGCAGCGCCATGGGGATCTCCACCCAGCGCAGCCGTTGCCAGAAGGTCATGCCGATACCGCGTCCCGCCTCGCGCAGACCGTCCGGCAGATTTTCCAGCGCGGTATGGGTGTTGCGCACAATCGGCAGCAGCGAATAGAGGAATACTGCGGTAATGGCGGGCAGCGCGCCGATGCCCTGACCGATCAGCGAAAAGAGCGGGATCATCAGGCCGAACAGGGCGATGGTCGGAATGGTCAGCACCACGGTGGCAATGCCCAGCACCGGCGCGGCCAGCCATCTGACGCGCACGATCAGCACGCCCAGCGGCACGCCGGCGACGATAGCGCAGCCGACCGCCACCAGCACCAGCCAGGTATGCTGCCAGGTCAGCGCCAGCAGGCTGCTCCAGTTGTTGATAATGTAGTGAAAGGTATCCATATGGCCGCCTTACAGCATCTTTTTAGCGTTGAGAAAGTCGCGCGCAACCTGCTCGGGCGACTGGTGATCGATGTCGACGCGCTTGTTCAGTTCAGTGATCGCCTCGCTGGTCAGCAGCGGCGACAGCTGATTCAGCGCTTCCGCAAGGCCAGGATGGCTGTCGAGCACATCCTTGCGCACCACTGGCGTGACGTTGTAACTGGGGAAAAAGTGCTTGTCATCCTCCAGCACCTTGAGATCGAAACCCTTGACGCGTCCGTCGGTGGTATAGACCAGACCCGCGTCGACGAAGCCGTCGCGCACCGCGTTGTAAACCAGGCCGGGATCCATCTGCCGAATCTGCGGCCGATCCAGCGTCAGGTTATAGGTGGTCTGCAGCGGCTTCATGCCGTCGGAGCGGCCGGAAAATTCCAGATCCAGCCCCAGCCGCCAGTTATGATCGGGGTCGCGCTGGCGCACCTGTTCGATTTTCGCCACCAGCTGAGACATGCTGCTGATGCCTTCTTTCTCGGCGCGCGCGCGCTGCATGGCGAACGCATAGGTATTGTTCATCGGAGCCGGGTCGAGCCAGACCAGTCCCAGCTTGCCGTCGAGCGTTTTCACCGTCTGGTACGCCTCGTCAGAGGACATCGGCTTGTTAATGTGGTTGAAGATGATCAGCGAGGTGCCGGTATACTCCCAGGTCATATCCACCTGTTTATTGAGCATGGCGTTGCGGCCGATGGTGGTGGCGATATTGCGTTTAGGGATCACCTGAAAGCCTTTCTTCTGCAGCCACATTACCGTCATGGCGGAAAGGATATGCTGTTCGGTAAAGCTTTTGGTGGCCATCACCAGCGGCGCGGCGGCCTGCGCCGCCTGGCTAAATGCCAGCGTCGCGGCGAGAGTCGCAGCGGTGCGCCTGAACCAGCGTGTCAGCGTCGTCATTATCATTCTCCCTGTTAAGCCGCGTGCGGGCTGAGAAAGCGGCCCAGCGCCGCCAGCAGCATGTCGAGCAGCAGCGCGAACAGCGCCGTGGCGACCGCGCCGAGGATCAGCGTGGGAAAATCGTTAAGGTAGATGCCGGGGAAAATCAGTTCGCCATAGCTGCTGGCGCCGATCAGAAACGCCAGCGGCGCGGTACCAACGTTAATGGCGGTGGCGATACGAATACCGGCCAGCATGACCGGACAGGCGTTAGGCAGCTCAACCTGACGCAGGCGCTGGAATTTAGTCATGCCGATGCCGTTCGCCGCCTCAATCAGGGAAGGCGGCACTGCGCTCAGTCCGGAATAGGTGTTGCGCACAATCGGCAGCAGCGAGGCGAGGAACAGCGCGAACAGCGCCGGTTTTTCGCCAATCCCCAGTACGACCATCGCCAGCGCCAGCACCGCCAGCGGCGGCAGCGTATTGCCGACGTTGAAGATCTGCATCGCATACTCAGCCCAGCGGCGGGCAAAAGGACGACTCAGCAGGATGCCGCTGGGAATGCCGATCAGCAGCGCGAACAGCATCGACCAGAAAACCAGATAGAGATGCTGCTGACCGAGGTAAATGAGGTCGACGCGGCGCGCGCGCAGCGTATCGATCCCCAGGCCCCAGACCAGCAGCGTCAGCACACACGCGATGGCCAGCAGCGCGAGCCCGGCGCGCCTGACCAGTGAACCATTTTGCATTCTCGATCTCCCTGTTGTTTGTTGTGCAGGCGGATTGCACGCCGCTCATTTTTTTCAGGTATGGATAAAAAGCTATTAAGCCTATAGCAGCCTAAAAGGGGCGACGCTACTTTTTATCGGCAAAATCAGACAGATAGAAATCGCTGAAACAGCGGGTAGAGCCGCGTGGCATCTGGTTTCAGCAGGAAATTAACTATTTTTCGCGGGTTAACGTGACGCCGTCACACAACTGGCGCACGCCGGGCACAGCGGCGACGCGAATTTAGGCTAGCCTTGCTGAATAACAAAAGGGAGATGTATGACTGAGAGCGCACACCTGCAGGTCAGCCACCGCGGCTGGATCCTCTTCGCCTGTATGCTGGCGATGTTTATGGCCGCTATTGAAGTGACCATCGTCGCCACGGCGATGCCGACCATCATTGCCGACCTGGGCGGTTTTTCACAGTTTGGCTGGGTTTTCTCTGTTTATCTGCTGACGCAGGCGGTGAGCGTGCCGCTCTATGGCCGGCTGGCGGATATGTGGGGACGACGCAAAATGTTTTTCATCGGCACCTCGCTGTTTCTGATCGGCTCGGTGCTCTGCGGCTTCGCTCACAGCATGCTGTGGCTCATCCTGTTCCGCGCTTTTCAGGGGCTGGGCGCCGGCGCGATTATGCCGCTCAGCTCTACCATCGTGGCCGATATCTATTCGCCGCGCGAGCGCGCCAGCGTGCAGGGCTGGCTCTCCAGCGTCTGGGGCGTGGCGGCGATCGTCGGTCCGCTGACCGGCGCCTGGCTGGTGCAGCACTTTAGCTGGTCGCTGATCTTCTGGGTCAATCTGCCGATAGGGCTAATCAGCATGGCGATGCTGGCGCGCTTTCTGCCGGCCCACTGCGTCGACGAAAAGCCGCAGCCGCTAAACGTCACGGGCAGCCTCTGGCTGACCATCTGCGTCAGCGCGCTGCTGATGGCGCTGTTGCAGGCGGAGTGGCTCGGCTACTGGCTGGGCGCCTTTCTGATTCTGGCGCTGTTCGCCGGCTGGCAGTTAAAAAAGCATGAGCTGCGCGCCGATGCGCCGCTGTTTCCGCTGGAGATCTGGCGTAGCCGCCTGATTATCGCCGGCAACGCCGGCAATCTGATTATCGGCGCGGCGATGATGGGGATCAGCGCCTTTCTGCCCACCTGGATCCAGGGCATCACCGGCGGCACGCCGCTGCAGGCGGGCAGCGCGCTGGCGATGATGTCGATCGGCTGGCCGCTCGCCAGCACGCTGAGCGGGCGGCTGATGCTGCGCACCTCTTACCGCTTTACCGCCCAGCTCGGCGCGCTGCTGCTGGTGGCGGGCAGCGCCTTGTTGCTGCTGCTGCGCGCGGAGAGCCCAATCTGGCAGGCGGGCGCGACCGCCTTTGTTATCGGCACCGGCATGGGAATGACCAGCACCACCTTTCTGGTGTCGGTGCAAAACCATGCGCACTACGATATTCGCGGCATCTGCACCGCGTCGATTATGTTCAGCCGCATGATGGGATCGGCTATCGGCACCGCGCTGATGGGCGCCGTGCTGAACCTGAACCTGGCGCAGCGGCTGCCGCACGCCGCCGATCCGGTGCAGCAGATTATGTCGGCGCCGTCGCGCGAGGCGCTCTCCAGCGAGACGCTGCACCATATGGTGCAGGCGATTGCCGCCTCGCTGCACTGGGTATTTGTGGTGGCGCTGGTTATCGCGCTGTTTGCGCTGGGGGTGGCGTGGATGATGCCGCGACAGCGGCCGGAACAGGCGGAATAGAAAAGGGCGACAGCGTCGCCCTTATTGAGTGCCGACGCGGATAAGATGGCCGGCTTCGTCAGCAGAGTAAGCTTACTGCGCAGGCGCATCCTGCGAGCTGCCTGCGCTGTCTGGCACGCTGCCTTCGTCGCCGCGACCCACGCGCTTATAAACAATTTTCTGTGTGTCGTTTTCGCAATGGCCCACTACCTGGCCGCCCGCCTGGTCGACCTGATCGTTAGGCACGATATCCAGCGAAAAACCCGATTCCGGGACGCCGTTCTGAATGATTTTCTGGCTGATGTCCGCCTTAACGGACTCGCAGGAGGCGTGCGCCAGCATCGGCAGCGCCAGTAAAGTTGCGATTAACATTCCGGTCTGTTTCTTCATCACCTTCTCCTTTTGCGTAGTGAACCTTACTGACTATAGCAGTCCGTAGAAAAAATCAGGGCGCGACCGGTCGGCCGGTGCGGCGATCGAGACAGCGCAGGGTATTGGCTTCCCAGTAAGCGTTGACGTTATAGCTCTTTTCGCAGGCGTCGCGGATATCGAAGGCGCGATCCGCTTTATCGAACTCTTTCTCTACGCGAGTGTTCACCTTATGGCGCAGCTGTTGCGTCTCATTCCATTGCTCTTTGCTCTGGCGCGCCGCTTCATTACTGGCGGCGTTGTTGCCGTCTTCAATAATCAGGCGGCTGGTATTGGCGCTGGCCTGCACGGCGGTCAGCATCGCGCTGCCGGCCAGCAGCGCGGCGAACAGGGTCGGAAACAATTTTTTCATCGTCTTTTCCTTCGGTTAATGCCTGGCGCGCAGGGATGGTTCAGGGTTGCGGCAGACAGGGCTTAGTATATCATCGCGCTTTATTTGCTCACCAGTGGTGGGCGATCTGTTTATCTTTGCGAGAGGATCCCATGCTGATCAAAACCGCGCTGCTCTTTTTTCTCACCGCCATCGCAGAGATTGTCGGCTGCTTTTTACCCTGGCTCTGGCTGAAAAAGAACGGCTCCGTCTGGCTGTTATTGCCTGCCGCGCTGAGCCTGACGGCCTTCGTCTGGCTGCTGACTCTGCATCCGGCGGCGAGCGGGCGCGTCTATGCGGCCTATGGCGGCGTTTACGTGCTGACCGCGCTGCTGTGGCTGCGCGTGGTGGACGGCGTGAGGCTCAGCGTATGGGACTGGAGCGGGGCGCTGGTGGCGTTTTGCGGCATGCTGATTATCGTGGCAGGCTGGGGGCGCGCCTGAGAGGAAGGCCAGCCCGACAGGCTGGCCTCCGGCTTCGTCAGGGTTTGTGCACTTTCAGGCCGGCCTGCGTCTGGCTCACCGGCATCATCTCAAGGGTGTTGATATTGACGTGCTTCGGCAGCGTTGCTACCCAGTACACCGCCTCGGTGACATCTTCCGCCGTCAGCGCCGTCGCGCCTTCGTAAACCTTATCCGCTTTTTCATCGTCGCCTTTGAAGCGCACGTTAGAAAACTCTGTGCCGCCGACCAGACCAGGTTCGATATCGGTTACGCGCAGCGCGGTGCCGTGCAGGTCGGTACGCAGGTTGAGGCTGAACTGGCGCACGAAGGCTTTGGTGGCGCCGTAGACGTTGCCGCCCGCGTAAGGCCAGTTGCCGGCGACGGAGCCGATATTGATAATGTGGCCGACGTCGCGCTCCACCATATCCGGCAGCAGGGCGCGAGTCATAAAGACCAGCCCTTTGGTATTGGTGTCGATCATGTTTTCCCAGTCTTCGACGCTGGCGCGATGCGCCGGCTCGATGCCGAGCGCCAGCCCGGCGTTATTGACCAGCACGTCGATATTGCGCCACTCGGCGGGCAGCGAGGCGACCGCTTCCTCGATTGCGGCGCGGTTGCGCACGTCAAGCTGCAGGGTATAGAGGTTCTCGCCCAGCTCCTCTTTCAGCGCCTGCAGGCGCTCGGCGCGGCGGCCGCTAGCAATCACTTTGTGACCTGTTTCAATGAATCGGCGGGTGATACTTTGCCCAAAGCCGGCCGTCGCGCCGGTAACAAAAATAATCATCTCACTGTTCCTTAACACGTTTTTCAGTTGACCTGTTTTCACCATACCACTTCAGCGGCACCGCTGCGCGACAAAAGCGCGCGCGGGCTGTAAAGGAATTTTTCAGCCGTTCCGCTGCGCTATTGTGGCGCGCGCTGCACCAAAGACGGGCAGGAGCGCGCGCGTCATCCGCGGCATTTTTTAAGCGCAGTTTGCCTGCCAGAGAGGCAACCGGTTGCGCATACGATACCGTTTTTACCGCCGAGGAAAAAATGCCTTTTTCACATAACATATTGAATAGCCGGGTTGTTCTGGCATGCAGGTTGCACTTTTAAGTCAGCTCTTCTGACTGTTAACCCTGTCCGTACGCGGAATAAAGGAAAAAGTATGCCATTAACCCTTACGGCCATTCGCGCCAGCTTTTTTGATTTTACCGATGTGGCGCGGCAGCCCGAGGAGATTATGGCGCAGGCGCGCTATATCGACGATGGCGTGCTGCTGCTGGAGGCGGGGCGTATCGTCGGGCTGCACGCCTGGGAGACGCTGCCGCATGCGCCAGACGATGTTTTCGATCTGCGCGGCCGCCTGATTGTGCCGGGCTTTGTCGACACCCATATTCACTATCCGCAGACCGAGATGATCGGCGCCTACGGCGAGCAGCTGCTTCAGTGGCTCAGCCACTATACCTTTCCGGTGGAAAGCCAGTATCACTGCGCCGATCACGCCGCCGCCATGTCCGCCTTTTTCCTGCAGCAACTGCTGGCGAACGGCACCACCAGCGCGCTGGTGTTCGGCACAGTGCATCCGCAGTCGGTGGAGGCGCTGTTCAGCGCCGCCGACGCGCTCGCTATGCGGCTGATCGCTGGCAAGGTGATGATGGATCGCCACGCGCCGGACGCGCTGCTGGAGACGCCGGAGCAGAGCTATGCCGACACGCGGGCGCTGATCGAACGCTGGCACGGGCGTGGTCGGCTCAGCTACGCGCTGACGCCGCGCTTTGCGCCCACCTCGACGCCGGCGCTGCTCGAAAAGGTGCGTCAGCTGCGTCAGGAGTATCCCGACGTCTGGCTGCATACTCACCTGAGCGAAAATCCGCAGGAGGTCGCCTGGGTGAAGTCGCTGTTTCCGCAGCATGACGGCTATCTTGACGTTTATCATCGCCATCAGCTCACCGGACGACGCAGCCTGTTCGCGCACTGTCTACATCTGGAGGATTATGAGTGGCAGTGTCTGCATGATACCGATTCCGCTATTGCCTTTTGCCCGACCTCGAACCTGTTTCTCGGCAGCGGGCTGTTCAACCTCAAGCGCAGCTGGCAGCAGGAGGTCAGGATCGGCATCGGCACCGACGTCGGCGCGGGCACCACCTTTAATATGCTGCAGACGCTCGGTGAGGCCTACAAGGTCGGGCAGCTGCAGCAGTATCGCCTCAGCGCGGCAGAGGCGTTCTATCACGCCACGCTTGGCGGCGCGCACGCGCTCGATCTGCACCCGCACATCGGCAACTTCGCGCCGGGCAAAGAGGCGGATTTCGTGGTGCTGGATCTGGCCGTCTCGCCCCTGCAGCGGCTGCGCATCAGCAACAGTAAGGATATCTGGGAGCGGCTGTTCGTGTTGATGACGCTCGGCGACGATCGCAACATCGCCGAGACCTGGGTTAACGGACGCGCGGTATGGCGGCGCGACGAGGCGAAAGCGTAGAGCTGAGTTGTTGCGGGCGCGGCAACCTGCCAGGATAAATCTTTGCACGGTAATCAGGAGTGAGGCATGAACGTCAGACAAAATCCGTTTTTTCAGGTAAGCACGCTGCCCTGGCAGGCGCCACCGTTTGATCAGATTCAGGAAGCGGACTTTCTGCCCGCGCTGCTGGCGGGTATCGAGGAGAAGCGCAAAGAGGTGCAGGCGATTGCGCACAATCCCGAGGCGCCCACCTTCGCCAACACTTACGAGGCGCTGGAGCGCAGCGGGCAACTGCTTGAGCGCGTCAATCTGGTCTTCGGCGCCATGACCTCGGCGAATACCAGCGATTATCTGCAGCAGGTCGATGAAGAGATCGCGCCGCAGCTGACCGCGCTCAACGACGAAATCGTTCTGAACAGCGCGCTGTTCGCCCGGCTTGACGCTGTCTATCAGCAGCGCGAGACGCTGGCGCTCGATCCTGAATCGCTGCGGCTGGTGGAGGTGACCTGGCAGCACTACCAGTTGTCGGGCGCCAGTCTGGAGGAGGAGGCCAAACAGCGGCTCATGGCGCTCAATCAGCAGGCGGCGCGCCTTAGCACGCGCTTTACCAATAAGCTGCTGGCCGCGACCAAAGCGGGCGGGCTGGTGGTGCAGCAGGCCGAGGAGCTGGCGGGCCTGAGTCCGGCCGATTTAGCGGTGGCGCAGGCGGCGGCGCAGGCGCGCGGGCTGGAGAACGCCTGGCTGCTGGTGCTGCAAAATACCACCCAGCAGCCTGCGCTGCAGGCACTGCGTTCGCGCGCGACGCGCCAGGCGCTGTTCGCCGCCTCGGTCGGCCGCAGCGAGAAGGGCGACGAAAACGACACCCGCGCGCTGGTGCTGGAGCTGGCTCAGGTACGGGCGCAGCAGGCGCAGCTGCTCGGCTTCGCCAGCTTCGCCGAATGGCAGCTGCAGGATCAGATGGCGAAAACCCCCGACGCGGCGTTCGCCTTTATGCGCCATATCGTTCCGGCCGCGCGGGCGCGCGCCGAACGCGAAGCGGCCGCCATCCAGCAGACCATCGACCAGCAGCAGGGCGATTTTACCCTGGCCGCCTGGGACTGGAGCTTCTATGCCGAGCAGGTGCGCAAAGCGCAATACGATCTCGATGAAAGCGAGATCCGCCCCTATTTCGAACTTAACAACGTGCTGGAGAAAGGGGTGTTCTGGGCGGCGAACCAGCTTTACGGCATCCGCGTCAGCGAGCGTCACGATCTGCCGGTCTACCATCCCGACGTGCGCGTCTATGAGATCTTCGATGTCGACGACGCGCCGCTGGCGCTGTTCTATACCGACTACTTTAAGCGCGACAATAAAGGCGGCGGCGCGTGGATGAGCAACCTCGTCAATCAGTCGAGACTGCTGGCGACGCGTCCGGTGATCTACAACGTCTGCAACTACACCCGACCGCCGGAAGGCGAGCCGGCGCTGCTCAGCTGGGACGAGGTGATTACCCTGTTCCATGAGTTCGGCCATACGCTGCATGGGCTGTTCGCCACCCAGCGTTATCCGAGCCTTTCGGGCACCGCTACGCCGCGCGACTTCGTCGAGTTTCCCTCGCAGTTCAACGAGCACTGGGCGAGCGAGCCGCTGGTGTTCCTTAACTATGCGCGTCACTACCAGAGCGGCGAGGCGATGCCGGAGGCGCTACACCAGAAGATCGTGCGCGCCAGTCGCTTCAACAAAGGCTACGACATGAGCGAACTGCTGGCCGCCGCGCTGCTGGATTTGCACTGGCACAGCATCAACGCCGGCGAGACGCCGCAGTCGGTAGAGGGCTTTGAGCAGCAGGCGCTGCAGAGCGACAATCTGGCGCTGACGGCCGTGCCGCCGCGCTATCGCTCCAGCTATTTCCAGCATATCTGGGGCGGCGGCTACGCAGCCGGTTATTACGCCTATATCTGGACGCAGATGCTGGCGGACGACGGCTATCAGTGGTTTGTGGAGAATGGCGGTCTGTCGCGCGAGAACGGCGACCGCTTCCGCCAGATGATCCTGTCGCGCGGCAACAGCAGCGATTTGAAACAGCTCTATGAAAACTGGCGCGGCGGCGAACCGCAGCTTGAGCCGATGCTGAAAAATCGCGGCCTGGCCGACTAATCTTCAGCGGGCGCAATGCCCGCTTTTTTATCCCAGCGGACCGCCCTCAATGGTTTCGCACATGCCTGCCAGCACGCGTTCGCCGGTTTCCTGACGCAGTTCCTGATACCAGGCCGCGGTTGCCGCGGGATCTTTGCCGTGGGTGACGTCGCAGCGCTTGCGCGCTTTCAGCACCAGATCGCGGGTGCGGCTCACGCGCCGCGCCTCATAGCGCTGCAGCGCATCCTCTATGCCCAGCGAGTGGGCAGCGAGGGAAGCGGCCAGCACCAGCGCATCCTCCATCGCCGCGCAGCCGCCCTGGCCAATGTCCGGCGTGGTGCTGTGCGCCGCATCGCCCAGCAGCGCGACGCGGCCGCTGACGAAGCGGCTAAAAGGATCGATATCGTGGATTTCGACGCGGTTGGTGGTGGCTGGATCGATGGCGTCGATAAGGCGCTGCACCGGCTGCGCCCAGCCCTGGAAGTAGCGGCGCAGGTCTGCTTTTACCGTGCTGCGGTCTTCCGCGAGGCCTTTCGGCAAAGGCACGTCAAAAAAGAAGTAGAAGCGGTTGCCGCTCACCGGCATCAGCGAGACGCGTTTGCCTTCGCCGACGAAGGTGGTCCACTGATCGTCGGGGGCCAGCGCTGCATCGATTTCCACCAGGCCGTTCCAGTTGACGTAGCCGGCATAGCGGCGTTCGACTTTTTCGCCCAGCACGCTCTGACGGATAACCGAATGCGCGCCGTCGGCGGCGATCAGCAGATCGCCCTGCGCGGTGGTGCCGTCTTCGAAGAGAGCGGTGACGCCGTGCTCATGCTGTTCGACCTGCGCTACGCGTTTGCCGAAGCTGACGCGTTCGCGTCCGTAACTGTCGATCAGCATCGCCTGCAGTTCGGCGCGCGCCACCGGCGAGGGGTATTCTCCGACCTGGCGCACCAGCGGTTCCATACTGAAACGCGTCAGGGTCGCGCCGCTGGCGTAATCCTGATAGGCCATAAAGGCCATATTGCCGCTCAGGGCGCGCAGCTGCGCTTTCAGCCCCAGCGCGTTCAGGCACTTCACGCCGTTCGGCCAGACAGAGATTGCGGCCCCCACCGGCTTCATCTCTTTTACCGCTTCAAATACTTCCGTTTCGATGCCCGCTTTTTCCAGCGCGAGCGCCGCGCTCATCCCGCCAATGCCGCCGCCAATTACAATCGCTTTCATATCTTTCTCCTTGTCGATGGAGCAGAGGCTGCAACTTTTGTACCAACCCCGCAGCACCCGTCAGGCGGGCCTTTGACACGTTCAGCGCGGCGAGGGCGCGCCAGCAGCAGGCACTGAGGCAACAGAAATGCTTCATTTTGGTGCTTAAGTGGGCAGGTGAATCTTTCGTTTCAGGCTGATAGCTGAAGTGTGACCGCCTGGCGCTTTTACGAGCGCGGCGCAGACGTTTGCCCGTTCGCCAGCCATACTTAGCCAGTATCGAATCCGGGGAGAGTCATAAAATGAAAAGTCGTTACATCATACTGCTGCTCACTGCCTTACTGCTGGGACAGAGCGCTAGCGCTCAGCCGACGGCCTCATCAGCAGCGCTGTTTAGCGGACGGGCGCCTATCGCTCAGCTGACGCCGGTAGCGGCGAAGTGCGATCTCGCCAGCTGTCAGCAGAACTGCTACGTTGAGCGCTCGCACTGCAATACGCGCGGCAACGGCTCCTGCAGCAGCCAGACGCAGATCTGCGTGCAGAACTGCGCCAGCCAGTGCAGATAACCTCCTAAACGGCAAATCAACGGGTTTGCCGTTTATTGATTCAGGTCAAACCGGCCAGCTGCCGTTTCCCTTTCCTGTTGACCATCGCCTAAAATAACGCTTTTGTGCTGCCTGAACCGGCGTTGCTGCCGGACAATCTTCGCGTCTTTTAGGGATATTATGACTTACGTTTATCTGTTTATCGCCATCGTGGCGGAAGTGATTGCGACCAGCAGCCTTAAGGCTTCAGAGTCCTTTACCCGGCTCTGGCCCGCAGTGATAACGCTGGTTGGCTATGCCATCGCTTTCTATTTCCTGACGCTGGTGCTGCGCACCATGCCGACCGGCATCGCCTACGCTATCTGGTCGGGCGTCGGCATCGTGCTGATTTCCGCGGTCGGCTGGGTGTTCTTCAAGCAGAAGCTCGATCTGCCCGCTATCATCGGCCTCGGCCTGATCATCGCCGGCGTGCTGGTAGTGAATCTTTTTTCCAAAACGGTGGGGCACTAAGGTAGTCTGTTTTACCTTTTCGGCAGTATCCGCGAGCTTATCCGCTACAGCCCCTCCTGTGGCAGCAGCGATCAGCGGTTTATTACCTTTGTCGCCACCGATCTGGAATTCGTCGGCATGGACGAAGATCAGGATGAGGTAATGACCACCGGCTGGTTTACCCGCACCGAAATCCGGCAGCTGATTGCTGATGGCGAGATACCCGACAGGCTGTCGCTGGTGCCGCTGCTGCTGATGCTGGCGGAGCCCGCGCGCTAAAAGGGCGACCGGCGCGGGTTACTGCGCCGCGCGATACTCCGCGATCAGGACGTTAACCAGTTCCGCCGCCGCCATTTCCCGCGCGCGGGGTGCGCCCTGGCCTGCCCACTGCGCGCCAAAGCCGTGCTCGCCCTGCGCCGCAGCCGCGGCGGCGAGCGCTTTGCCCAGCGAGTAGGCCAGCGGATAGGCCGGTATCGCCTCGCGAGAGACACCGCGCGTTGCGTGACAGAAGGCGTTGCTCAGGCAGCGCGCCGGCCGGCCGGAAATCGCGGCGGTCATTTCGGTCTCCCTGGCCGCGTCGCTTTTCAGGGCCGCGCGCCAGGCGGCGTTGGCGGCCGACTCGGGGCAGAGTAGAAAGGCTGTTCCCAGCTGTGCGCCTGCTGCGCCGAGCTTCATCATCGCGGCGATGTCGCTGCCGTCCATCATGCCGCCTGCGGCGATAACGGGAAGCTCGCACTCATTGCGGAGCGCCTCTACCAGCGTCCGGGTGTTCATCTGCGTATCCGCCTGATCAGGATCGAAAATGCCGCGATGGCCGCCTGCCTCAAAACCTTGTGCCACTACAAAATCGATGCCTGCAGCGGCAACCTGGCGCGCCTCCTCAACGGAAGTGACGCTGGCCAGGGTCAGGATGCTTTGTTTTTTCAGCCGGTCTATCACCCTTTGTTCCGGCAGGCCGAAATGAAAGCTTACCGCGGCGGGCGCAGCCTCAAGGAGCGGTTCGAGCAGCGGGGAGGCGGCGTTGAACGTCGGATAGATCTCGCTCAGCGCGGGCGGCGGCAGGGCGCCATACTGCGCAAACAGCGGCGCAAAACGCTCCAGCCAGGCGCGTTCGCGTTCGGCATCGCGCTGCGGCGGGGCATGACAAAAGAGATTCACGTTTACCGGCGCGGCGGTAAGCTGCCGCAGCCGGCTCAGCATGGCACTGGCCTGCGCCGGGTTAGCGGCGCCGAGGCTGATCGAGCCCAGCGCGCCCGCGTTGCTCACCGCGGCGGCCAGTTCGGGAGTAGATACGCCCGCCATCGGGGCCTGAATTAAAGGAAAAGTTATCTGTAACGCGCGGCAGAGTGGATTATCCATCTTCGCTCTCCTGCTGGTGGAATCGACTGCGGGCAGCATCGCGTCGCCGCCAGAGAAACGCAACTCCGGCGCTCAACTCTGCGCGTCAGGCAGCAAAAATTCGACTGGCGTAGCAGCCTATGCACCGTCGATAAGATAGATAACCGACGCTATAGCGAACAGAGAGAAGAAAATAACGCTTCATTTAGTTACAGCATACATGAATTTGTCTATAAAACCTACCATCAGCAACAGTGCAAATAGATGCGGCTTTACAGATAAGAAGGCTGGCTTATCCATCCGGAAGCACAGGGGCTTCCGGATAGTTGCGTCTGTCAGACGCCATGCTCCAGCCACGCCGTAATCTGCGTCACCATCGCCTGCGTCGAAATGCCATAGCGATCGTGCAGCGTTGGCAGCGCGCCTGCATCGAGAAAGGCGTCGGGCAGGGCGATCTGCCGGAAACGAGGCGTCACGCCGTGGCGCAGCAGCGTCGCCGCGATGGCTTCGCCCAGGCCGCCGGTAATCGAGTGGTTTTCCGCCGTAATCACCAGCCGTCCCGCGTTAACCGCTTCGCCGGCCTCGCGCAGTATCGTCGTCTCGTCCAGCGGCTTGATCACCGGAGAGTGCACCACGCCGACCTCAATGCCGCGGCTTTCCAGCTGTTCAGCCGCCTCTAACGCGCGCATCGTCATTAAGCCGCTGCTGATAATCACCGCATGTTTGCCTGAGCGCAGCCGCTGCGCTTTGCCGTGCTGATAACGATAGTCATACTTATCCAGCACCAGCGGCACCTTGCCGCGCAGCAGGCGCATATAGACCGGCCCCTGATGGTCGGCGATGGCCGGCACTACCTGGCTGATTTCCCGTGAATCGCAGGGATCGATAATCGTCAGGTTGGGCATGCCGCGAAATATCGCCAGATCCTCGGTCGCCTGATGGCTCGGACCGTAGCCGGTGGTGAGCCCGGGCAGGGCGCAGGCGATTTTCACGTTCAGGTTCTCTTCGGCGATCGCCATGCAGATAAAGTCATAGGCGCGACGCGAGGCGAACACCGCGTAGGTAGTGACGAAGGGCGTAAAGCCTTCGCGCGCCATGCCGGCGGCAGCGCTCATCAGCAGCTGCTCCGCCATGCCCATCTGAAAGAAACGGTCGGGGAAGGCGTCGGCGAAGAGGTGCAGATCGGTATATTTGCTCAGGTCGGCGGTTAAACCGACGATATCCTGACGCTGACGCGCCAGTTCCACCAGCGCATGACCAAAAGGCGCAGCTTCCGTCGACTGGCCTTCGGCGGCAATCGAGGCGATCATCGCCGAGGTAGTCAGGCGTTTTTTAACCGTTGAAGTGCTCATTTTATTCTCCCTGTTCCAGCGCAGTAAGGGCTTTATCCCACTCATCGGCATCGACGCGAATGAAGTGGGTTTTCTCCCGGGTTTCCAGGAAAGGCACGCCTTTGCCCATTCGGGTATCGCAAATAATCACGCTCGGCTGCGGCTGCGGCCAGTCGCGCGCGGCGTCAAAGGCGGCGACCAGCGCATCGATATCGTTGCCGTCCACCCGCTGCACATACCAGCCGAAAGCCTGCCAGCGCTCGACGATGGGTTCGAACGCCAGAATCTCGCTGCTGTGGCCGTCCGCCTGCTGGTTATTGACGTCGATAATCGCGATCAGATTATCGAGCCGCCAGTGCGACGCCGACATGGCGGCCTCCCAGGTCGAGCCTTCATTCAGTTCCCCGTCGGAAAGCAGGTTATAGACCCGCGAGGTCGAGCCCTTACGCTTCAGCCCCAGGCAGGCGCCAACCGCAATGCCCAGGCCGTGGCCGAGCGAGCCGCCGGTGATCTCCATACCGGGCGTATAGGCCGCCATGCCCGACATCGGCAGACGGCTCTCGTCGCTGCCGTAGGTCTCGCGTTCCGCTTCGGGAATTACGCCCGCCTCTAGCAGCGCCGCATAGAGGGCGATAGCGTAGTGGCCGATAGAGAGATAGAAACGATCGCGACCTTCCCATTCGGGATCCTCGGCGCGATAGTTCAGCGCATGGAAATAGCTCACGGCGAGCAGATCGGCGGCGCCCAGCGCCTGACCGATATAGCCCTGGCCCTGAACCTGGCCCATCAGCAGCGCATGGCGACGAATGCGCGTGGCGCGCTGCCGCAGGGTCAGCGGCGCCGACGAAGTAAGGGTATGCATAAAACCTCCTGATTAACGATTAACGTCCGCTGCCCGAATACGCAGCACGCAGAGCGCGCCGAGCAGCAGAACCGCAGCGATGAAGTACATGCCCGATGCGGGCGAGCCGGTCAACGTGGTAATGGAGCCGATAAGCCAGGGCGAAAAGAAGCCGGCGAGATTGGCGATGCAGTTCACCGCCGCGATGCCCGCGGCGGCAGAGACGCCGCCCAGCAGATTGGTCGGCAGCATCCAGAACAGCGACGAGGCGGAGAGAATGCCCGCCGCCGCCAGGCAGAGAAAGAACAGCGACAGCGTGACGCTGTGGCCGAGCAGAGTCGCCATCGTCAGGCCTGCCATGCCAAGCACCATCGGCACGATAAGGTGCCAGCGCCGCTCGCGATGTCGATCGCCGCTGCGGCCCGCCATCAGCATAAACACGATGGCGCACAGATAGGGCAGACTGGTGAGCAGGCCGATATGCAGCGGCTCGCGGATGCCGGCGTTTCTCACCAGCGTCGGCAGCCAGAAGGTCAGGGCGTACTGACCCATTACCACGCAAAAGTAGATCGCCGCCAGCGTCCAGAGGCGTTTGTCCGCGACAAACTCTTTAATAGTGCCGTGATGCGACTTTTGCTGGTTATCCTCATCCAGATCGGCGCGCACCATGCGTTTTTCGCCTTCATCGAGCCAGCTCGCCTGTTCGACGCGATCTTTCAGCACCACCAGCACCACAAACCCCATCAGAATGGTCGGGATCGCCTCCAGCATGAACATCCACTGCCAGCCGGCCCAGCCGTGCGATCCGGCGAAGGTTTCCATAATCCAGCCGGAGAGCGGGCCGCCGATCATGCCGGAAAGCGGAATGGCGACGAACCAGAGCACCGTCATGCGCGCCCGACGGTGAGCGGGAAACCAGTAGGTGAGATAGAGCAGCAACCCGGGCGCCAGTCCGGCTTCGGCCACGCCCAGCAGGAAGCGCAGCAGATAGAACTGCCAGGCGGTCTCGACAAAGGCGAAGGCGCCGGAGATCAGGCCCCAGGTGATCATAATGCGGGCGATCCAGCGGCGCGCGCCGACGCGATGCAGGATCAGGTTGCTGGGCACCTCAAAGAAAAAGTAACCGAGAAAAAAGATCCCGGCGCCGAGGCCGTAGACCGTTTCGCTCAGCGAGAGATCGTCCATCATCTGCAGCTTGGCGAAGCCGACGTTGACGCGATCCAGATAGGCGCAGAGGTAACACAACATTAAGAACGGCATCAGGCGCCAGGCGATTTTGCGGTAGGCGCCGTCGCGCGCAGCGACCGCCGCACCGATATTCAGCGTTGTCATGATTATCACTCCGGGAGTGAACCAGCAGCCTGGCTGCTGGAGAAAAAGGGACGATCAGTGGATCAGCATGCCGCCGTTCACGTCTAAAGTGACGCCGGTGAGGTAGCTGGAGAGATCGCTGGCGAGAAACAGTGCGGCGTGCGCCACGTCGTCAGCCGCGCCGAGACGTCCGAGGGGAATCGAATCGATAATGGCGTGACGGCGCTCGTCGTGCAGCAGTCCGCCGGTGATATCGGTCTGGATTAGGCCGGGCGTCAGGGCATTGATGCGGATCTGAACCGGCCCGAACTCGCGCGCCATCGCTTTGGTCAGGCCCAGGACGCCCGCCTTCGCGGCGCTGTAGTGCGGACCGCCGAAGATGCCGCCGCCGCGCTGCGCCGATACCGACGAGAGACAGACGATGCTGCCGCCGCCCTGACGCTGCATCGCAGGGATCACCGCCTGCGACATCAGTAACGTGCCGCGCAGGTTGACATCCAGAATGCGGTTGTAGTCTTCAAGGCCGATCTCCAGCGTTTTCACCGGTTGCGTAATGCCGGCGTTATTCACCAGCACGTCGATGCGGCCATACTCCTTCAGAACCTCAGCGACGGCGCGCTGAATCGCCTCAGCGTCGGTGACGTTGGCCGCAAGGCCCAGATGGCCGGATCCCAGCTCTAGCGCGGTGCGCTGCGCTGCCGCTTCATCAAGATCGAGCACCACCACGCGCGCGCCATGGTGAGCGAAGCAGGCGGCCGTAGCGCGTCCGATACCGCGCTGAGACGCGGCGCCCGTAATAATCGCAACTTTCTCTTTCAGCAACATAACTGACTCCAGATTCTTTTTTTATAGGGTTCGGTATCGCTACCGGCAGGGTTCATCCTCAGCATCAGAAATAGCGCTCAAAGTGGCAATGCAAAAAAATTCATTTGATGCTGAATGAAATTGTTGGTTTGATACAGTTAACAATTTTAAATGTTTAAAACGGACATAAATCACAAAATCGTGAGCGGGAATAGTTATGGAAAAGCCAGTCAGCCAGCTCCCTTCATTAAAATCGCTGCGCGTCTTTGAAGAGGTCGCGCAATCAGGAAACGTGGCGCGCGCGGCGGAAAAATTAAATATCACGCCCTCGGCGGCGAGCCACCAGCTGGCGAAACTGGAAAAAGAGCTGGGCTCGATTCTGTTCCACCGATCGGCGAAAGGGGTAGCGTTAACCCTGGCGGGCGAGCGCTATTTAGCGGAGATTCGGCCGCTGATCCTCAGCCTGACGCAGGCGACGGCGCGGCTGCGCAATGAGAAAGATCGCAGCGCGCTGCGCATTCACTGCGCGCCCAGTTTTGGGCTGCTATGGCTGCTGCCGCGTATTCATCAGTTTCGCGAAGCGCACCCGGACATACAGGTTTCGCTTTCCTGCTCTTATGAAAACTTATCTTTCAGCCGCGATAATATCGATATTGCGGTACGCCACGGCTTTCCGGAATGGAAGGCGTTTGAAATAAAGACGATTCGCCATGAAAAAATGTCGGTGCTGGCGTCGCCAGACTATCTGGATAAATATCCGCTGCGGATGCCGGACGAATTAAATAACCACGCGCTGATCCTTTCTGAATCGCCGTTAATTCAGTGGCCACAGTGGTTCGCCACGCAGCAATTGCCGCAGCCAACCCAGGAGTGGCTGTTTCGCTTCGACCGATCCTATATGAGCCTGGAGGCGGCGATGCTCGGCCACGGGCTCATCTTCGAAAGCGAACTGCTGGCCGCCGACTATCTTCGCAGCGGCAAACTGGTCAGGGTATTTGACGAGGCTATGAGCCTGCCGGTGAGCGCCCATCACCTGGTTTATCCGCGCGGCTATGCGCAGTTCCCGCGCGTCAGCTACTTTTTGCAGTGGATTCAGGCGCAGCTGGACGGCTGAGAAGTTTGCTGCTGGAGATTTTAGTTAAGTCAGCATTAAAGTATGATGCGATGGTTTTATAACCATTGAGTTCATGAGGGATTATGACCACGGGATTTTTTCTGTATCACCTGGATAAAACTACCTGCGGGGGACGCATACTTTCCGGCGCGGCTGACAACACCTATGAAACGGGCGGTTTGGTCAGGCAGCAAGTCAGGGAGGGCGACCCGGTAACCTGTGGGAAACATGAGGGGCGGTTTCGCGTATGCGGTGGGATGGGGGACACTTATTCGGTCAATGGTGCAACAAAGGAGTGGGCAGGCTCATTAGATAGCTATAGTTCTTGCCCATGTCGCGCACGGTTCATCCCGTCAGTCCAGACACACACCTATGAAAGCGATTGTAACGCCGGGCGTGTAGCTGAACGGGCAGAGACTGCGAAGCGAAAAGCGCGGCAGTCAGGACCGGAACAGCGTGCTCAGGCGGCGAAGAAGAAACGGGAAATAACGTTGACCATCGGCGTGTTTTTTGACGGTACAGGAAACAATACAGCGAATACCGCCGCTCGTCAGGGTGCCTGTACTGGTGAGCATTTCGGGATGAATGATGCAGAGTCTACGTCTGCGTTAGAACAGTGTATCCAGCAAAATCACGGGGTAAGCGGTATCGCAGCGGGAAGCTATCTGGGGTATTACAGTAACGTTCACTGGCTCAATACGCTTTACTCTACTGATTTTCCTTCACACGCTGAACAGGGACAGCAAACGATTTATATAGAAGGTATTGGTACGGAAACCAATGCAGGCGACAGCACTTACGGGATGGGCACAGGCCAGGGTGATACTGGCGTGTTGAGAAAAACGGACAAAGCAGTTGCGGCATTGACTTCGGCGATCAAAGACTATTTAGCCAAGCCATCTGAAACTAACGTTATGGCCGTCAGGGAATTACAGTTTGATATTTTTGGCTTCAGCCGCGGCGCAGCGGCGGCACGTCATTTTGCCAACCGAATATTCAGTCAGGATAGCGCTATAGTCGCTGCGATTAATGCTGGGCTGGATGGGATTGCATTTTCAGGTACGCCCGGCGGTAAAACTCGCTTTCTGGGTATATTCGATACGGTAGCGGCCATCGGCACGCCGGTCAACGGCCTGAATCCCCACAGCGCCGATAGCGGCGATGTCAATCTGGCGCTGCGTCCGGGCATCGCGGAGAAGGTGTTTCATATCACCGCGCAGCACGAATGTCGGTTCAACTTTGCCTTGAACAGCGTAAAACCGGCGTGGCCGGAGCTGGCTCTGCCCGGCGCGCATTCCGATATCGGCGGCGGTTATAACCCCGACGAGCACGAAGCCTGTTTCCTTACCCGCCCTGTGTTCGAAACGGTGTCGCTTTCTACCCCCGATACGAAAACGCGGGTTTACCAACAGACGTGTGAGCAACTTGAGGTGATGGAGGACTATCCGGCGATAGCGCCGCTGCTGAATGCGGTGGAGGTGAATATTGATACATGGCATGACGAAAGGATGCCCGCTGACCATTACGGGACTTTGCAGAAACGCAGCGCTGCCGCGCTGGTTATAGATCGGCCCACCCGTAACGACTGGTCGAAGGTGGCATTACGGGTCATGCTGGATGCAGCGCAGGATGCAGGCGTCATCTTCGATCCCATTTTGCCTAAAGACAACAATCTGTCGCTTCCGCCTGAACTGAACAGCCTGTGTGAAAAAGCGATTGTAATGGGCCGAGCCGCCCGAAGCGGTCGGCCTGCCATCGGCTTTACCACCCCGGAAATCCTGATGCTGGCTGAAAAATATATCCACTGCTCAGCTAACTGGAACAGTGTGCTGAGAGATGAACAGAAGAGGATCAGCGGCGCGGTCAGGCCGGCAAAACTGGTGATGTTCACCAACCGACCAGACGATCGCTGGCAGCGTACGGTTTACGATATGGATGGAAATAAAATATGGAAATAATCCGTGCGGCCTGGCTTCTGCCGTTACTGGCTCTGACGGCCTGTCAGGGAAAATCTTTACCTGGTAACGTTGCTCAAACCGACACGCCCAAAGAATGGTGGTTTAATTTTTTTACCCCCAAAGCGCTGCCTGCAGTGGTGACGTTCGCTGTGGTTCAGGACGTGGATGGTCAGGTTTATGAGTTCAATACGCTCGACAGTACAAGAACGCTCAATGGAATCGTCGGTGAGTGGAACGATAGCGCACGGACACTTAACGGCCACTGGAATCACGTTAAACGTCCACCCAGGCATATTATTTTTTGCTGGGATTCGATTATCGATAAAAAAGTGTATGAGACGGTGCTGACTCTTCCAAAAACCATTCTGGACAAAATGCTCATACCGAGCGACAGGGGTTACCAGAAGAGGGATGAGTATTATCGTGCTGTGCAAATCGGCCTGGCCCCGGAGGGAAAAGCGGCCGTTTGGGTGAGTGGCGTTGCTCGGGGAGAGCCTAATTATCGCATCACCCCCTCAGTCCTGAAAACCTTATCAGGAGATAAGCTGGCCATTTGCAAAGGAATAACGCGATTTTCTCACGGCTATGAGTATGGCGAAGATACGAAGAACTTTATCAAAGGTAAAAAATATCCTTACGGGCGTTGGTGATCCACTTGCTGAACCCGATGGGATCTTCCGGGATCCTTTGGCGCTCATTAGTCGACTGGAATACTTTCTCTTTTTCAGGCGTCGCAGCCGCGATATCTGATAGCCTCGACAAAAGCAGCGAAGGCGGAAGAGGTGTTGCGTCGGTTGGGATAGTAAAGGTGATAGCCTTCGAACAGCGGGCTCCAGTCGGCGAGCACTTCAATCAGGCGGCCTGCCTCGATATGGGGCCGCGCCATATGCTCCGGCACACAGGCCAGGCCAATGCCATCCAGCGCGCCGTTCAGCACATGGATAATGCTGTTGGATAGCAGCGGGCCGTTTACCCGAATCGTTAACTTGCGGCCCGCTTTTTCAAACTCCCACGCGTAGACGCTGCCGCCCGGCGAGTGGCGGATATTGATGCAGCGGTGCGTCGTAAGATCCTGCGGAACAACCGGAACCGGATGCGCCTGAAAATAGGCGGGCGTGCCGACCACCGCCAGCCGCCAGTCGGGCCCGAGGCGCACCGCAATCATATCGCGGCTGATCGACTCTCCCAGCCGAATACCAGCATCGAAACGTTCGGTGACGATATTGGTAAAGCCGTAGTCAATGCAGATTTCCACGCTGATATCGGGATAGCTGGCAAAAAAGGCGGGCAGCGCAGGGCGCAACAGGATCTCGGCGGCATCGTCGGAACAGGTGATGCGTATATTGCCGGCCGGGGTATTGCGTAATTCGCCAATGCGCGCAATTTCGCTGTTGATCTGTTCGAATAACGGCGCCACGGACTGCAATAAACGTTCGCCCGCTTCCGTCGGCGCGACGTTGCGCGTGGTGCGCGCCAGCAGGCGCACGCCGATACGCTCTTCCAGATTGCGAATGGTATGGCTGAGCGCAGACGGACTCAAACCCAGACCTGCCGCTGCTTTGGTAAAACTCTGCTCGCGCGCCACAGCAATAAATGCCTGAATATCATTCATCTTATCCCGTCCTTATTTATGATTTTAATTCACAGAGACTGGAAAATTAGCCTGGTCAGGAGAGGGAATCCAACGCCATTTCGCTAATCGCACGGATCATTAAAACCTGCAACGCGCTGTTAAATGGCGCTGTGCGGGCGTTTCGTTAATTAATGAATTTTATTCAGCAGCGTATGGGGCGAGAGTCGGTTAATCATTCCACTCATCACTGTAAGGATAGGGCGAAAGCAAAAGCCATTAAGACCGGAGCACTATGGATATTCAGATAAATAATAAAACCGTTCAGGTCGATGCCGAAGGGGACACGCCATTACTCTGGGTATTACGCGACGATCTGGGCATGACGGGAACGAAATATGGCTGCGGTCTGGCGCAGTGCGGCGCCTGTTCGGTGATGAACGACGGGCAGGTAGTCCGATCCTGCGTGACCCCGATCGATAAGATTGCAGGAAAGCAGATCACCACCATTGAAGCGATCGAGAGCGACGATGTGGGCAAGCGCGTGGTGGCGGCCTGGGTGAAGCATCAGGTGCCGCAGTGCGGCTACTGCCAGTCGGGACAGGTGATGGCGGCGACCGCGCTACTCAGGCAGAACGCGCATCCCTCAGACCAGGAGATCGCGGCGGCGATGGTGAATCTTTGCCGCTGCGGCACTTATAACGCCATTAGCGCGGCCATCCACGAGGTGGCGGGTCAGGGAGGTGAGCGGTGAGAAAACAGCCCATATCATCCAAATTTGCTCTCGGCGAAGAACCCACCAACCTGTCGCGCCGCCGCTTCTTGCTGGCATCGGGCAGCGTAGCAGGAGCGCTAGTGCTGGGCATTGGTCTGCCATCAGGCCAGGCGCGTGCTCAGGCTGCGCAACAGCCCCTGTCGCCCGGCACGCGCGTGCCCGCCTTTCTTGAGATCCGTCCAGACAGCAGCGTGCGTTTTCTATCACCGTTTATCGAAGGCGGACAGGGGATCTTTACTGCCATGGCGCAGATCGTCGGCGAAGAGCTGGATGCCGATCCCGCCACCTTTGTCGTTGAGAACGCGCCGGCCGGCGACGAGTACAAGGTCATGGACAGCGGCATGCGCATCACCGGCGGCAGTCAGTCGGTGCGTACCAGCTACACCACCATGCGCCGTCTCGGCGCGCTGGCGCGCCATATGCTGCTGCAGGCGGCGGCAAGCGCGCTGGCGGTGCCGCTCGCCTCGCTGCGCACCGAGCCGGGGAAGGTGGTACACGACGCTTCAGGGCAGACGCTGACCTACGGCGAGCTGGCCAGCCGCGCGCGCGATCTGCCGGTTCCGCCTGCGGATGCGGTCAGCCTGAAAGATCCCGCGCAGTTCCGCTGGATCGGCAAGCCCGTCAAGCGTCTCGACGCCTGGGAGAAATCAACCGGGCAGGCGGTTTACACCATCGACTGCCGCGTCGATGATATGCTGCACGCGGCGGTACAGCACGCGCCGCGTTTTGGCATGACGCCAGGCGCATGGCGCAACGAAGCACAGGTAAGGGCGATGAAGGGCGTGCACTCGGTGCACCGGCTGCCAGATGCGGTGGCGGTGGTCGCCGAGCGTTGGTGGCAGGCAAAACGCGCCGTTGAGGCGCTCCAGGTAGAATGGCTGGCGCCTGCCGACGCCGAGTTAATGCCGCCGGATTTTTCCTCCGACGATTTCGCCCGCACGCTGGCGAACGAACCCGGCGACGGCCAGGAGGCGGAGGTCAAAGGCGACCTGGCAGCGGGCATGTCCGCAGCCAAAACCACGCTCAGCGCCACCTACCACAGCCAGTATCTTAATCATGCTCAGCTGGAACCGCCTTCGGCGCTGGCGCGCTTTAACGACGACGGCACGCTGGAGTTGTGGATCCCTAACCAGGCGCCGGAGATGTTTCAGGGCGAGGTGGCGAAGCGCACCGGGCTCGACGCCAGCAAAATCCTGATTCACTCCCCGTTGCTTGGCGGCTTTTTCGGGCGTCACTTTGTTTATGACGGGGCGATGGCCTGGCCGCAGGCGGTTGAGCTGGCGAAGGCGGTCGGCCGTCCGGTTAAGCTAATCTGGAGCCGTGAAGAGGAGTTTCTGTGCGACACCCATCGCCCAATGGCGGCGGTGCGCTTCCGCGCCGGACTGGATGACGAGGGCTATCCGCTGGCGCTGGAAGCGGTCAGCATCTGCGAAGGCCCGACCGAAGGCATCTCCGGCAAGCAGGGCGATAAGCTTGATCCCACCGCCACCGAGGGGTTGACCGGCAAATCCTATGCTATTCCCCACCTGCGCATCGCGCAGATCTATAAAAAAGGGCCGGTGAAGCTGGGCTACTGGCGCTCGGTCGGCAACTCGATGAACGACTTCCTCTACGAGAGCTTTCTCGACGAGATCGCGGACCACGGCAGGCTCGATCCCTTTGAGCTGCGTCTGCGGCTGCTGAAGGGTAATGCGCGCCTGACGACGCTGCTGCACGCGGTGGCCGATCTCTCTGGCGGCTGGAAACCGGGCCCCTATACCGCCGAAGATGGCAGTCGGCGCGCCCGCGGCGTGGCGATGGCGTCTCCGTTCGGCACCGAAGCGGCGGCGATAGCGGAAGTCTCGATTGAGAACGGACAGGTCAGGGTGCATCGGATCTGGGAAGCGATAGATCCCGGCAGCATCGTTAATCCAGCCATCGTTGAGGCGCAGGTCAACGGCGCGGTTGCGCTGGGGCTGTCGCAGGTACTGCTGGAAGAGGCGCTGTTTGAGAAGGGGCAGCCGGTAGCGCGTAATTTCGATCTCTATCCGATCCTGCCGCCGTCGCGCATGGCGCAGGTCGAGGTACGCATTATCGAGAGCGGCGCCAAAATGGGAGGCATCGGCGAACCGCCGCTGCCCGCCGTACCGCCCGCGGTGGCCAATGCGGTCTCCAGGCTGACCGGTCAGCGTATTCGCTCTATGCCGCTTTCACGCTACAACTTTACCTGAGCCGCAGGTTATTAAGGAAAACATCATGACCAGGAAAAGGCTCTGCCTGCTGCTGATTGCCGCGCTCACTATCGTGGCGGGCGCGCTGCTGTGGATGCTGCGTACGCCCGCGTCGCCTTTCGACAATGAAGCGGACGCCGGGACCGCCGCGCCGCCGGATCTTATCCAGCGCGGCGAATATGTCGCGCGTCTGAGCGACTGCGTCGCCTGCCACAGTACGCCGGAGAGTGCGCCATTTTCCGGCGGCCTGGCGATGGCGACGCCGGTCGGGAAAATCTATACCACCAATATTACGCCCGACCGCGAGAGCGGTATTGGCCGCTATTCGCTGGCTGACTTCGATCGCGCGGTGCGTCAGGGCGTGGCGCAGGACAGACATCGGCTCTATCCGGCAATGCCGTTTCCCTCCTATCAGAAGCTGAGCGATGAGGATATTCGCGCGCTCTATGCGTTTATGATGCACGGCGTTCAGCCCGCTTCGCGGCAAAATCAGCCGTCAGAGATCCCCTGGCCGCTCGACATGCGCTGGCCGCTGGCGCTGTGGCGAGCCGCTTTTGCCAGCGGCGAACCCTGGCAGACGGTGGCGAACCGCGACGCGCTCTGGAACCGCGGGGCCTACCTGGTGGAAGGCCCAGGCCACTGCGGCAGTTGCCATACGCCGCGCGGCGTGGCCTTCAACGAAAAAGCGCTGGATGCGCGTAGCCCGGACTATCTGGCAGGCGCGCTGCTTGACGGCTGGTATGCGCCCAGCCTGCGCGGCGATGCCAGCACCGGAATAAGCCGCTGGAGCGAAGAGGAGGTGGTGACCTTTCTGAAAACCGGACGCAACGCCCACGGCGTGGTGTTCGGTTCGATGACGGATGCGTTCAACAACTCCACCCAGTTTATGCGCGACGACGACCTGCGCGCCATCGCTCACTACCTGAAGTCGCTGCCGCCGGGCAGCAACGACAGCGGCAATGCCTGGCATTACGCGGCGAGAAGCGAACAGGGCGCGCGCCACCCCGGCGAGCAGACCTTTATCGCGCGCTGCAGCAGCTGCCATGGTGCCGACGGACGCGGGCAGGCGCCGTGGATCCCGCCGCTGGCAGGCGCCACCTCGATGCAGGTCGATGCCGCTTCGGCGATCAATATCGTGCTGAACGGCTCCGCCCGCGTGGTCGCCAACGGCGTGCCGGACGCCTATCGGATGCCGCCATACCGTAAACAGCTTTCCGATCGCGAGACGGCGGAGGTGCTCAACTATATTCGCTCATCCTGGGGTAACGGCGGGGCGCAGACAGAGGCGAAAGCGGTAGCGGAGATGCGTCAGCATACCGATCCCGCCAGCAGTAACCCCATTATTTTGCAGATGCGTTAGGTCATACGAGGGGCGCTACCTGGTTCCAGCACAGTGCTCCTCGACTATTACTGAATTTTATTCACAATTACATCCCGTTTATCCAGGTTAATTCATGCCGGCAGTTTGGGTAGCATCTTACGGCATTGAAACTTATGGATTAACGTATGACAACTATGACAACGCACTCCGCATCGCGTCACCACGCCGCCTGGGGCGCTATCTTCTCTATGGCGCTTGGCGTCGTGGTGCTGATTGCCTCGGAATTTATGCCCGTCAGTCTGTTGACGCCGGTGGCGCAGGATCTGGGCATTAGCCAGGGACAGGCGGGACAGGCGATATCCGTCAGCGGTTTTTTCGCCGTGCTGACCAGCCTGCTTAATACGCCGTTAACCGGTCGTTTCGACCGTAAAAAAGTGCTGATCGCCTTTACGCTTTTACTGACAATTTCCGGCCTGACTGTCACATTCGCGCCAGACGGACTAGTTTTTATTGTCGGACGCGCGCTGCTCGGCGTGGCGATCGGCGGATTCTGGTCGATGTCGACGGCGACCATTATGCGCCTCGCGCCGCCGCATGCCGTGGCGAAAGGGCTGGCGCTGATTAACGGTGGCAACGCGCTGGCGGCCACCGTCGCCGCGCCGCTGGGAAGTTTTCTCGGCCAGTATATCGGCTGGCGCGGGGCCTTTTTTATCGTCGTGCCGCTGGCCGTCGGCGCCTTTATCTGGCAGTGGCGCGCGATTCCATCGCTGCCTGCGCAGGGCGATAACCACACCGCGAACCCGCTGCGCCTGCTTGGCTTGCCGCACGTCGCGGCGGGTATGGCCGCGCTGCTGACGCTGTTTATGGGGCAGTTTGCGATCTTCACCTATCTGCGCCCGTTTATGGAGTCGGTTACGGGAGCCAGCGTCAGCGAGCTTTCGCTTATTTTGCTGCTGTTGGGCGCGGCGGGATTGCTGGGAACCTGGTCGGTCGGCCTGCTACTGCAGCGACACCTGTTTCGCTGGCTGATCCTGATCCCGCTGGCAATGGCGGCGCTGGCTGCGCTGCTAATCTGGCAGGGGCATTCGCTGCTGATTACAGGCGCGCTGTTAGCCGTGTGGGGCCTGGTTTCTACGCCCGCGCCGGTCGCATGGGGGCTATGGCTGAGCCGCGCGCTGCCGGAAAACGCGGAGGCGGGCGGCGGCCTGATGGTTGCCGTGATCCAGCTGGCGATTACCCTGGGCGCGGCGCTGGGCGGCGAACTGTTTGACGCAGTGGGTTGGTGGAGTCCCTTTGCCTTCGGCCTGACGCTGCTAATTATCTCGGCGATCTTTGCCGTGCTGGCGAGCCGCCGCGATCGTCACCGACATGATGTGCGCTAAGGCGATATTGTCGACTTAATTACCGCCAGGGCAAGCGCCCTGGCTTAACCGTTGCCGGAGGCATCAGGTCATGCACAACCTTGATATGCAGGTATTAAAAGCAGGATTGCAGTGGGTTGACGCGCATGAGGTATGGCTCTGTACGGTGCTCTCTACTTACGGATCGTCGCCGCGTCCGCCCGGCGCGATGATGATTATCCGCAAAGAGGGGCATCACTGCGGTTCGCTTTCGGGCGGCTGCGTCGAAGAGAGTTTTATCGAACGCATCGATCGCAACGCTTTCCCGGCCGCCAGCCAGGTGGTGCGCTACGGCGAGGGCGGATTTGAGCCGGACAGGGCGCTGCCGTGCGGCGGCGTACTCGATATTCTGGTGGAAAAACTGTTGCCCGGCGCTGAGAGCCACGCCTATTTGCAGAAAATGCACGATGCGCTGGTCGCCGCCACGGCGGTGAAAAAGAAAATTATTCTGCCGCATCCCTGTCACGCGCTGGAGCCGGCTGCCTATACCAACAGCACGCTGACTTACCGCGACGGCGCCGCCATTACCCTGACGCTCTCGACCGCGCCCAGGCTGGTTATCGGCGGGCTTTCCAGCGTCGCGGTGTTCTGCGCCAATTTTGCCGTCGCGCTGGGCTTTGAAACCATCGTGTGCGAACACCGGGACGAGGCGCTGGCGAATATGGCCGCCTTGCTGGACGCGAACGTCAGGCTGATTAAGCAGTTTCCCGCTGTGTATCTGGAGCGGGAAGGTTGCCATGCCGGAACGGCGATCCTGTCGCTTACCCACGATCCGCGCATTGACGATCTCACTATGATGGAAGCGGTCAATCTGCCGGCGTTCTATATCGGCGCGATGGGATCGAAAAAGAACAGCCTGAGAAGAAAAGAGCGGCTGGGAGTGTATGGCGATCTCACCCCAGATCAGGTCAACCGTATTCACGCGCCGGTCGGGATCGATATCGGCAGTAAAACGCCGTCGGAGATTGCGCTGTCGGTGATGGCGGACATCGTGCGCTACAAAAACGGCTGCGTAGAGGCGCTTGAGCCGGCCCTGGCAGAGCCGTGGGAGCAGGGAAGTTTGCTATGAGAATCGCCATTCTGGTGATGGCAGCCGGCTTCAGCCGACGCTTTAAAGCGAGCGGCGGAGAGCATAAGCTGCTCGCCTCGCTGAACGGCAAGCCGGTTTTGCAGCACACGCTGGAGCATGCTGTTGCCACGGGGCTCGACGTTTTCGCAGTGACGCGGCCGGAGGATACGGCAATTCATGCGCTGATTCCCACTGGCCGTGCGATTGTCTGCCGCAGCGCGGGCATCGGCGACTCTATCGCCGCGGGCGTGAAAGCCACAGCGGCGTACGACGGCTGGCTGATTACGCTGGGCGATATGCCGTTTTTAAACGTGGAAAGCCTGCTGGCCGTGGCGGATGCGCTGCATCGCGCGCCGCTGGTTCGCGCGGAAGTCGAAGGCGTGCCTGGGCATCCGGTGGGATTTCAGCGCGCGTTCTTTTCTGCGCTCGCCAGTCTGAGCGGTGACAGCGGCGCGCGCGCGGTGCTTAACAGCGCGCCGTGTCAGGCGGTGACGTTAGTGGATAAGGGATGCCTGCTGGATATTGATACCCGTTCAGATCTTCAGCGTAGTGCTGCGCTGTAATCGCTCAGCCAGCGAGTGGAGCGGGGCAAAGAACGATAAGGTTTGTCATGCAATCAATAAGTCTGCAAAACAGATATCGCTCGACAAATGAGAACACTCTCGCAACCTGGGCGAAAAATGCAGGAATCGGTGAGATCCGAGAACAAAATTACTACGATCCAGTAAAGCTTTCTCTTGCAGCAGGAATAAAGCCGACTGTTTCACGCTGTGTCTCACGCCTTATTGATGAGTTAAACGAAATCACAAAAGACGATCCGCTGGCCGATACGCTGCCAGCGCACGGCTTTCATTTTACTTTCTTGCCTCTGACGCTGCCGCTTTATCATCTAAACGAGCAATTACCGACGAAAGTAGAGCAATTGACAACTATCTGGGGTGAATTCGATGCGAAAAAAATTACTATCGGGCATCTTCGGTTAGTTGCGTTGCCTGGTCAGCTGTTGCTTGCGGGAATTCCTGAAAGTCCTGCAGTTGCTATGCGTCAGTCGTTCTGCGAAAGGGTTCTGGATTCTCAATGGAAAAATGAGTTACTGATGCGTCATGACAACATCTCATTGCTGGCGCCATTCTGGCACAGCACGGTTTTACGCTACGGCGCGTCTTTTTTACCAGAAAGCCTGCGTCAGTTTTTTTTGGAACGTCAGGCGATTAATTTTGGTGATGTTGCTGGCGAGCTGATATTGGCAAGGTGCAACTATAACTGGACAACATGCTATCCATTAAAAAGTTAACCAGGGCAATGTGGTGAGAAATGCCCAAAGCAGACAGGATTATTCAGGTGCACATAATGTATATTATGTTAAATGCGATATCACTGATGTTCAGGACGCGGTGCTCATACGGTTGCTCTCCCTCCCTTTTCTCTTCTTATAGCTTAAACACCGCAATCTGCCACAGCGCCGTTCGGCATGTCGTCTTTCGTCTTTGATAAAGCGCCAAACCCTGTCGGCGCATAGATTTTGCGAGCCGCCTCGGCTGCTGCGCTTTTCCCACTTTCGCACGCTAAAGGCGACTGCTAAGGTCCGGCAAACCAAAAGCTGGCCGAGACTTCAGGATGAAGCGAACTTGCACGCCGCATGATGCGGTCTTTAAAACCTTTCTGGCGCACCCGAGAACCGCTCGCGACTTTTTAACGCTGCATCTGCCGCCTGAGCTGCTGGCGATCTGTGACCTGTCGACGCTGAAGCTAGAGTCCGGCAGCTTTGTCGAAGATGATTTGCGTCCTTACTACAGCGATGTACTTTACTCGCTGAAAACGCGCGCCGGCGATGGCTATTTGCAGGTAGTAATCGAGCATCAAAGCTCTCCGGATAAGCATATGGCCTTTCGCCTGATGCGCTACGCTATTGCCGCGATGCAGCGCCATCTTGATGCCGGACATAGCAAATTGCCGCTGGTGATCCCTGTTCTTTTCTATCAAGGCAAACGCAGCCCATATCCCTACTCTTTGCGCTGGTTCGATCTTTTCCGGGAAGCTGAACACGCTGCTGCGCTCTATAATGGTCATTTTCCATTGGTTGATGTAACTATTATCCCCGATGAGGAGATTATGCAGCACCGCAGCATGGCGGCGCTTACCCTGCTGCAAAAGCATATTCGCCAGCGCGATTTAACAAGCCTGATCGCGCGTCTGGCAACCCTGATGCAGACCGAATTTATGACCGGACAGCAAGTAACGTCGCTGGTAAACTATATGCTTCAGGTCGGCGAAACGCCGGATATGGAACTCACGCTTAGCGAACTGGCGCATCATGCGCCGCAGCATAAGGAGATATTCGTGACCATTGCAGAACAGCTTGAACAGCGAGGCATGGAGAAAGGACGCCAACTGGGTAAACATGAAGCCTGCCTGGAAATGGCCAGAAACATGCTTAAAAACGGACTGGATCGCGCTTTAGTGATGAAAATTACCGGCCTGACCAAAGAGGATTTACAGCAAATCCAGCGCGGCTAACCGTTATTAAGAACCGCCGCTTTAGGCGGTTCTTATTATGATCCAGCTACTGCTTAAAGCTGACGATACTTACCCAGTTTGCATCCTTACCTACGGGCGCTTCAGCGACCCTTTGCAGCTCCCCGCTCTCTTTAGCAATGGCATAGCTGCCAATCACCGCGCTCTTCTCGCCGCTGGCGATCAGCCAGCGCCCGTCAGGCGTAATCGCTATGCCGCGCGGCTGCTTTTCAACCGGCCAGCTGTTAATCAACTGCAGCTTTCCATCCTGTTGGCTGATGCGATAGCCCGTTACCGTGCTGCTGGTACGCTCTGTGACGTAGAGAAAGCGCCCGTCAGGCGTAATTTTGATATCGGCCGCCCAGATGCGCGGCGTGGTGTCGCTGTAGCTGGCGGTGCGCTCCACGCCGTGCTGCAGCTGATATTTCTGCGCGACCGCGCTGGGATAGTCAGCGACCTTTGTCAGCGCGCCATCCGGCTGCCGTGAGAACTGCACGATAGCGCCGCTCATTTCGCCGACGTTATAAAGGAAGCGGTTATCCGGCGAAAGCGCCGAGTGCCGCGGCCCATTTTTCTCCGCCGTGGCGACGAAACCGTCACCCAGCGGCGTCAGCTGGCCATCCTGGTGCAGCGCCAGCTGCAGAACGCGATCGGTGCCCAGCACGCCGACGTAGGCGGAGCGATTCGTCGCATCAACAATCACCGAATGCGCAGCGTGACCGGCCTCTACCTCTGACACGAAAGGCGTCGCCACCTTCCCGCCTGCGCCGAGGCGATAAACATGCACCAGGCCGCTATCGTAGGAGGCCGCCAGCAAAAAGCGCCCTTGCCTGTCCAGGCTGATATAGGGATAGCTTGCGGCGGCCGCGCTCTCTGACGCTGGCGTCAACGCGCCGGTTTTGCCGTTGATGGACCAGCTGACCAGCCGCATCGGCTTGCTGCGCACGGCGGCGTAAAGCGTCTGTTTATCTGGGCTTATCGCCATCGGCATCACCTTGCCCCCCGCTGGCGTTTCGCCCAGCAGCTTTAGCGCACCGGTCCGATCGTTTAAGGCGTAACGCGCGATATCGCCATCCTCCGCCGCCGAAACGTAGACAAAGGTCTGCGCCAGCAGCGGACCGCTAAAGGCCATGCCCAGCAGGAGAATCGACCGGCGCAGCGCCAGAGTATTATTCATTTGTCACCTCAGTTGATTGAGAGTTGCCGCTTCAGGTATACGCAGCCGGACGCGGCGTGGTTATGTGTAGCTGCCTGAGGCCTCTTGTGATGTTGCCCAAAACGCCAGCGCATTCATATTGTTACATAGTTGTTATGTTTTACCATTTATTCAGAAATGTGTGCTGGCTCACTGCCTGTTCGCCCGCTAATCCTCTGAAGAACCTTAGGTTGCCGGGAATGACCAATGCGGTTAAATCTGGCCCTGCCCGAACCTGCTACTCTTAGCCTCCACATCTGGAGGATCCATGAATTCACTAATTGATATTTTTACCAGCCACAAAAGCGAACGCAGTTTTACCGAGCAGCCGATTGACGACGCGATTCTGGATCGCATTATCAGCACCGCCTACCGCGCGCCGACCTCGGTCAACTCGCAGCAGGTTTCTGTGGTGGTGACCCGCGATGCGGCGAAGCGCAAAGAAATCTCCCAGATCGCCGGCGGACAGCCGTGGATCGCGAAAGCGCCGGTGTTTCTGACCTTCGTGCTGGATATGCATAAATCGCGCGTGGCGATGGAGGCGATTGGCCGCGAGCAGATCGCGCAGCAGAGTATCGAGAGCATCGTTTCCGGCGCCACCGATGTGGGCATCGCGCTGGGCTCCGTGATGGCCGCCGCGCGTGCGGAAGGTCTGGGCATCGTGCCGATCGGCGGTATCCGCCGCGATCCTGAGACGCTGATTAGCCTGCTGGAACTGCCGGAATATACCTTCCCGGTTGCGGGCGTAGTGATTGGCTATGTCGATGAGCCGTCGCACCAGAAACCGCGCCTGCCGCTGGAAACCTTCCGCCATGAAGAGGCCTACCGCACCGCCGGGCTGGAGGAGAAGATCGCCGCCTACAATCAGGAGATGGTGCAGCACTGGCAGAACATCGGCCGTTCCGACGGCGAAAGCTGGAGCGAAAGCGTCAGCGGCTATTACCAGAACATCTACTTCCCGCACGTGCTGGGCGCGCTGAAAAAACAGGGCTTCGGCAACGATAAGTAACACCCGCCGCGCTCAGGCAGCTTGCCTGAGCGTCGCCCTTCTCTTCTTTCACTCTTTTTTCGCTCTCCGCCTTTCGCAATCATCAGCACTCTGCTACGGCAGACGCGCGATTCTTAACTACGCTTAATGGTTGCTATATCCCTATAAAAACGGAGAGCACTATGAGCAATGATGAGCGTAAACCGACGACTACGGATGCGGGTATTCCCGTCGCCAGCGACGAGCATTCGCTGTCGGTCGGCCCTGACGGCCCGCTGGTATTGCACGATCACTATCTCATTGAACAGATGGCCAACTTCAACCGCGAACGCATCCCGGAACGGCAGCCGCACGCCAAAGGCAGCGGCGCGTTCGGCTACTTTATCGTGACCGATGACGTCAGCAAATATACCAAAGCCGCGGTGTTCCAGCCCGGCACGCGCACCGACGTGCTGCTGCGCTTCTCAACCGTGGCAGGCGAACGCGGCAGCCCCGACACCTGGCGCGATCCGCGCGGTTTCGCCCTGAAGTTCTACACCACCGAAGGCAACTACGACATGGTGGGCAACAACACGCCGGTCTTCTTTATTCGCGATCCGATGAAGTTCCAGCATTTTATCCGCTCGCAAAAGCGCCGCGCCGACAACAACCTGCGCGATAACGATATGCAGTGGGACTTCTGGACGCTGTCGCCGGAATCGTCGCATCAGGTTACCTGGCTGATGGGCGATCGCGGCATCCCAAAAACCTGGCGCCATATGAACGGCTACTCCAGCCACACCTATATGTGGGTGAACGCCGAGGGCGAGAAATTCTGGGTGAAATATCATTTTCACACCGACCAGGGCATCGAGTTCCTGACGCAGGAAGAGGCCGATACCCTTGCCGGAAAAGATATCGACCACCATACGCGCGATCTCTACTTCTCTATCAAGGAAGGCAATTTTCCGAGCTGGACGCTCTATATGCAGATCATGCCGTTCGCCGAGGCGGAAACCTACCGCTATAACCCGTTCGACCTGACCAAAGTGTGGCCACACGGCGACTATCCGCTGATTAAAGTGGGCAAGCTGGTGCTGGACCGCAACCCGACCGACAACCATGCGCAGATCGAACAGGCAGCTTTCGAGCCGAATAACCTGGTACCGGGCATCGGCCTTAGCCCGGACAAGATGCTGCTGGGGCGCGTCTTCTCTTATGCTGACGCGCACCGTCACCGCCTCGGCGTCAACTATAAGCAGATCCCGGTCAACGCCCCGCAGTCGCCGGTCAACAGCTACAGCAAAGATGGCGCGATGCGTATTCATCCGGTATCCGATCCTGTCTATGCGCCGAACAGCAAAGGCGGCCCGGCGGCAGACGGCGAACGCTACCCAACCGACTCCACCTGGCAGGCCAGCGGCGACATGGTGCGCGCGCCCTACACGCTGCGCGAGGATGATGACGATTTTGGTCAGGCAAATACGCTGATCAATAAAGTGATGGACGACGCGGCGCGCGAGCGGCTGGTCGGCAACGTGAGCGGCCATTTGCTTAACGGCGTAGAGGAGCCGGTGCTGTCGCGTACGTTTGAGTACTGGCGCAATATCGATCAGGCGATTGGCGACCGCATCGCATTGCGAGTGCTGGAAGAGCGCTCGAAACGGCAGGCGCAGCCGTAATTCAGCATAAAAAAAGCGCCCAACCGGGCGCTTTATCTTTTTCTGCGCGAGGCGCAGGAACGTCGTTACTTCAGACGGAATGCCACCACGCTGTCACCGCTCTTGGTGCCGAGCGAACCGTGGCCGCCCGCGGCAATGACCACATATTGCTTGCCATCTTTACCCATAAAGGTTGACGGCGTGGCCTGCGCGCCCGCGCTCAGCTCAGTCTGCCACAGCAGCGCGCCGGTAGTGCTGTCATAGGCGCGGAAGAAGTTATCTGCCGTCGCGCCGTGGAACACCACGTCGCCCGCCGTCACCAGCGGACCGCCGTGCGCCACCATCCCCATCGGGAAACCAATCGGGAAACGACCCGGCAGGAATGAGGTATTGAGGTTTTTGGTGGTGCCGATGCGGCGCAGCCATTCTGTCTTACCGGTTTTCAGATCGACGCCCACCATACGGCCCCACGGCGGCGCGATACAGGGTATGCCCAGCTCTGACGCGAACTGCTGAATATGGATAGCGTAATCGCCGTGGAAGTTTTCATTCCAGTAAGGCGAGCCATCTTTGGTGAACATGCGCTCGGTCGCGGTTGCTGGCGTACGCTTGATTAGGTTGTACTTATAGGCCAGACGCACCGGCGCGGCGATCAGCAGCTGACGTTCCGGATCAACCGCCACCGACCCCCAGTTAAATACGCCGATATTGCCCGGGAAAATCAGCGAGCCCTTCTCGGTCGCCGGCGTCCACGGATTGCCGTCATAGCGCAGCTCGCGGAACCCCATGCGGCAGCTCATCTGGTCGAACGGCGAAATGCCCCACATCGCTTTTTCCGTCAGCGGCTGCGGAATAAAGTTCAGGCTGGAGACCGGCTGCGTAGCGGCGAATTTCTCGCCCTCGACGCCGCCTTCGGTAGAGACCTTCACCTGATTAACCGGATAGATCGGCTGGCCGGTCAGGCGGTTGAGCACGAACAGGTTGCCGGTTTTGGTCGGCAGGATCACCGCCGGCTGTTGGCTGCCCTGATAGTCGATATCCACCAGCGACGGCTGAGACGGGTTGTCGCGGTCCCAGAGATCGTGATTGGCGCTCTGATAACGCCATTTAAAGGCGCCGGTTTTCAGATCCAGCGCCACCAGCGCATCGCGGAATTTCTCCGTGTTGCTGTTGGGATCGCGCTCGATGCCTACTTCATCCGGCGAGGCGTTGCCGAACGGCACATAGACCAGGCCGTTTTTAAGGTCGGCGCTCAGCGTCGCCCAGGCCACCGGGGTGTCCTGCGGATAGGTCGCGTCCGCCGCAATCGGCTGGGTCGCCTCCGGCTGAGCCGGATCGAAGTTCCACACCAGACGGCCGGAAACGGCGTCGTAGGCACGGATGACGCCTGACGGGTTGCCGCGGTTAAAGCCGTTGTCCATCACCGAACCGCCGACAATCACCAGATTGCCCGCCACCAGCGGCGCAGAGGTTTGCATCAGCGCATGCGGACGCACTTCGCCCATATTGGCATGCAGATCGACCACGCCGTTCTGACCGAAATCGGCGCACGGCTTGCCGCTGTCGGCATCCAGCGCCACCAGCTTCGCATCGGTGGTCGCGTTGTAGATACGCTTGCGGCAGAGCGCTGGCTGCGCTGCGCTGCTGTCAGCCGCCGGATTGCCGGCGTCGTAGAAGCTGACGCCGCGACAGGTCTGATGTTGCTGCATATAGGAGCGATCCTGCGGCGGCGCATATTTCCATTTCACCGCGCCGGTTTCAGGATCGAGCGCATGCACCTCGTTATGCGGCGTACAGAAGTAGAGCATGCCGTTCGCCTTGAGCGGCGTCGCCTCAAAGGTGTATTCGGTTGCGTCGTCGCTCTGACGCAGATCGCCGGTGTGGTAGGTCCAGGCGACCTCAAGATCTTTTACGTTATCTTTGGTGATCTGATTCAGCGAAGAGAAGCGCAGCGCATTGGTGGAGCCGCCGTAGGCCGTCCAGTCGTTGCCCGCGCCGGTCGAGGCGGACGGCGTGCGCGCATTGGTAATGGTTCCCTGCTGCGGCAGCGGATCGTAAAAGCAGAGGCCGATCACCAGAGCGATCATCACTACTACCGTGGTGCCGAGGAAAGGATGGAACTTGCGCTGGGTCAGCGGACGCACCACCCAGGGCAGCGCCAGCCAGACGCCAAACAGACCGAACAGGTCGCCGCGCGGGATCCACTGCCACTTGTCAAAGCCCACTTCCCAGATAGTCCAGAACAGGGTGATCCACATCAGCAGCGCGTAAAGCGACAGCGCGCTGCGTTTATTCAGAAACAGCAGTATCGCGGTGAGCAGTAAGCCTGCGGCCATCAGCGCATAGAACGCGCTGCCCCCCAGCAGCAATAGCTTCCCGCCCATATACAGCATCGCCACGGCGACAATCGCCATCACGATACTGGTTAGCTTGTTAACCATGATCCTTCTTTTCCTCATTCAAGGGACGAAATAAAATAAATACACATAACTTCAACGTTATTTTAACTTAGGTAAATTTTTGGTAAAAACACAATATCTTACGAGTCTTTAGCCTGGCTAACTAATTTACGGCAGCCAAAAGCGAAGCAGGCTCGCTGTGCAGAGGCCCTGTCGGGTGCAACAGGCCGCGATGGTACGATACGGCTAATAAGTTACCTGGCTTTACCGCATCTTTTGTTCAAACCGCTGACAAATAACACACATAAATTTAACGTGGCGGCGGTTTATCAGGCCGACTTTCCCTCTGTTGTCGCAGTTGACGTCGCTTTACTGCACCTTAATGATGCGCAGGCGAACCATTAGGCTGGTAATTTGTTGCCTGCCTCGCGCGCAACGCCCGGCCAGCGTACCCGCTGGAAGTTCGGCACCGATCTTGCTTCTCCCTTGCAGACCCTATTCATGCAGGAGAGGCCCCATGCAGCCGAGTCGCTATCGTTACGTTATCTTTTCCATGCTGTTCTTTGTCGCGTTGATCAACTACATCGATCGCGGCGCGCTGTCGTTTGCCGCTAACGCCATCTCTCAGGAGTATCAGTTCAGTAAAGTGCAGCTAGGCGCGGTGCTGGGCTATTTCGGGTTCGGCTATCTGTTCGGATCGCTGTGCGGCGGATTCCTTGCAGATCGGCTCGGCACGCGCAAGGTCTGGCTGATGGCGGGCGTGCTCTGGTCGCTGCTGGAGATCGCCACCGCCTGGGCTGGCGATCTGGGCATGGCGCTGTTCGGCGGCTCGGCGATTATGGGCTTCGCCGCCCTGCGCATCTTGTTCGGCTTCTCCGAAGGCCCTGCCTACGCGCTGATGAACAAAGCCATCGCCCACTGGGCGCCGGATAACGAGCGCGGCTTCGCGCTGAGCATCGGCCTGCTCTCCACGCAGGTGGGATCGCTGCTGACCGCGCCGATTGCGGTCGGCCTGCTGTTGCTGACCCATGACTGGCGTATGATGTTTATTCTGCTGGGCCTCTTCTCGCTGCTGGCGATGCTGCTGTTTGCGCGCACCTTCAGCGACGCCCCGGAACTGCACCCCGCGGCGAACGCGGCGGAGCGTGCGCTGATCCGCGACGGTCAGCGTCAGGAGGCGCACGCCGATACGCCGCTGCCCTGGTGGCGCTTCTTCACCAGCCGCACCCTGGTGTGCAATGCCCTCGGCTACTTCTCCTTTCTCTATATCACTTTTACGCTGGTGACCTGGCTGCCGAAATATCTGCAGGACAGCTTCCATTACGATCTCCATTCGCTCTGGTACGTGGCGATGATCCCCTGGAGCGGCGCTTGTCTGACCGTGCTGCTCGGCGGCCGACTCGCCGATCGGCTGCTGGCGCGCTTTAATAACCTGCGCGTGGCGCGCAATCTGTTTGCCGCCGTGACGCTGCTGGGCACCGCCTGCTGTTTTATGGCTATTCCGTACGCCGGATCGGCAACGGCGATTATTGCGCTGATGACGCTGGGCAATGCGCTCAACGCCATGGTGAACAACGTCTACTGGTCTGTGGTGATCGACGTGACGCCGAAGGCCTCCGTCGGCGCCTTTAGCGGCATGACGCTGGCAATCGCCAACCTCGCCGCCATCGTTTCGCCGATGCTGTGCGGCTGGCTGGCGGAGTACTACGGCTACAATGCGATGTTTACCGTCACCGCTGTGATTGCGCTGGGCAGCATGCTGGCGATGACCCTGCTGCAGCCGGAGAAACCGCTACAGCCGCACCGCGCCGGTGGCGTGGCGCAGCAGGCGCTGTAACCTCTGGCGGCGCGCTACAGCTGGTTGCGCGCCACCACGCTCTGCAGCGCTTTCTGCGCCTTAACGCGCTGCGCAATTCCCCACAGCTTCGGCGCGCTGGCCTGAAACCAGCCCTCGCGCGGCTGCCAGCGCACCAGCACCGGCAGATAGGCGTCAAGCAGCGTGATGTTGTCCCCCAGCAGAAAGGCGCTGTCGCCGAGTTGCGACTCAAGCCAGCGATAGGCCTCTTCGCGATGAGCGTCGGTACTCTTTTTCAGCTCCTGCGCCCCCGCGGCGGTCCAGCGTTGCGGATAGTCGCCATAGGTAAGGGTGGGATAGACGGCGGCAACCAGCCACACCAGCCAGTGATAAAAACGCGCGCGCTGCGGGTCGCCGTGAGGCGGGATCAGCGCAGGATGGCGATCCGCCAGCATCAGCGCAATGGCGGCGCTCTCCGTCAGCACCGCGCCATCTTCGCTTTGCAGGGTCGGCACCTGCCCCAGCGGATTAAGCGCCAGCAGCCGATCACGCGCCTCGCCCGGCTGGTCGAAGCCGAAGACATCCACCCAGCGGTAGGGTTCGCCGCAGAGGCTAAACATCAGCTCGCTGATGGCCGAGCCCCAGCCCGGTGCGCCATAGAGCGTGAACATAGCGCTCTCCTTTCATGGTTGCGATGCGGTAAGTGTAGTCAGCCGTGGCGATCGCAGAAGCGCGCGATGTCGCCGGACTGAAAATCAGCCAGGTTCGCCATCAGCTTCTCCAGCGGCCACTCCCACCAGGCGATCTGCCGCAGGCGCGCGGCGATGGCGGGCGTAAAGCGCATGCGGATCGGTTTCGCCGGCACGCCGCCCACGATGCTGTAGGGCGCGACATCTTTCGTCACCACCGCGCCCGCCGCCAGCACCGCGCCGTCGCCGACCGTAACGCCCGGCAGCACAATCACGCCGTGGCCAATCCAGACGTCGTGGCCGACGATAACGCGCGCGGCGCGGCGGTCGGCGAAAAAGCCGCTGTCGCGCGCCGCGCTGGCGTCGTAATACTCCGGGCAGTAGGTAAAGCGATGCTGCGAAGCGCGATCCATCGGGTGATTGGGCGCGCCAAGGCGCACATGGTTGGCGATAGCGGTAAAGCGGCCTATCTGCGCGTCCGCCACGTGGCAGTGTTCGCCGATATAGGAGAAGTCGCCCAGGGTGCTGTATTCGAGGTAGCTGTGCGCCAGGATTTCGCACTGCTGCCCGACGGTGGTGTCGCGCAGGCGTACGCTGCTGTCGATAAAAGTCTGCTGCAGTCGGGCGGAAGAGAGAGCGTGCAAAGTCATAATGGCCTCGTCTGGTCGGATGTCTGGATAAGCGGCGCGCGCGGCGCGGCGGAAACAGCGCTGACGGTAACGGGCGAAGATGACAGGCGGAAGACAGTGCGATTGCGGCAGAATAACGGGGAAACGGGATAACGCGACGAAAAAGGCGGAGTGGTCAGCTCCGCCTTTATTCAAGTTCCGGCTAGTGATCCTGGCCGGTCAGTTGCAAAAGGGCAACGATGATCTGCAAGATGATCCGGATAAGATCCAGAATCAATCTAATCAGTTCCATCACTTTCCTTCTCCTTCAACAGGAGCGCGCTATTCGGCTACCGAGGCTTTGACTCTACCCGCCGGGCGCCTAAGCACATCTTGTGGAGAGCGCTGAGCGGCACTCATTGCTAAAGCCACAGGCCAGCACCACCTGATGCCTGCCGGGATTTTCAAAACCGTGCCCCTGGGAGCGGCCAGTCAGCAAGTCGGCTCTGCTTCGCGCTCAACACCTGTATAACCATACAGTATTTTGGCGAAACTTGAAATATTTCTCCGCGCTATTTAGAATCGCAGGTGTGGAGAGTGCTGAGCACCTCGTTCGCGGCGCGGTCACCAGCCGTTAAGCGAACAAAAAAAGAAAGGATTTGGCCGTGACGCCAAATCCTTTTTTTATGCCTGTCAAAAACTACTTCGCGCTGACGCGCCACACCGTGTTGCCGGCGTCATCCGCAATCAGCAGCCCGCCCTGGCGATCGGCGGCCAGTCCGACCGGCAAACCTCTTACCTGCTTCTGATCGTCGGTCAGGAATCCCGTCACCACCGGCTGCGGCAATCCGACCGGCTTGCCGTTTTCAAATTTCACCCACACCACCTGATAGCCGTTAAGCGGCGTGCGGTTCCAGCTGCCGTGCTCGCTGACGAAGGCGCCGCCGCGATACTGCGGCATATTGTCCGCCTGGTAAAAGAGCAGTCCCAGCGGCGCGACGTGCGAGCTGAGCGCATAGTCCGGCTTAATCGCCTTCTCCACCAGATCGGGACGCTGCGGCTGCGCGCGCGTATCCACATGCTGACCGAAATAGCTGTAAGGCCAGCCGTAGAAGCCGTTCTCCTGCACCGACGTCATATAGTCAGGCACCAGATCGGAGCCGATCTCGTCGCGCTCGTTGACGATGGCCCACAGCCGGTTGCTCTGCGGCTCCCACTGCAGGCCGGTCGGGTTGCGCAGCCCGGTGGCGTAAACGCGCGTCGCGCCGCTGGCGGCGTCGACTTCCAGCACCGCGGCGCGATGGTATTCCGCGCCGATGCCGTTCTCGGTGATGTTGCTGTTAGAACCGATGCCGACATAGAGTTTGCTGCCGTCCGGGCTGGCGACCAGCGCTTTGGTCCAGTGGTGGTTAATCGGCCCGCCGGGCAGATCTGTTACCAGCTGGGGCGGCGTGCGGATCTCGGTTTGCCCTTCCTGATAGGGAAATTTCACCAGGCTGTCGGCGTTGGCAACATAGAGCGTATTGCCGATCAGCTGCATGCCGAAGGGCGAAAAGAGATTTTCAATAAAGACGTGCTGCTCCCACTTGCCGTTCACGTTGCGCAGCAGCGTAATGCGGTTGCCGCCCTCGCCGCCTTTGCCTGAGGCTTTCTGCACGATGCCCATAATCAGCTGCTTGGGACGCGTGGTGGGTTTGGCCGGACCGTTGGATTCCGCCACCAGTACGTCGCCGTTCGGCAGCGTCAGCACCTGACGCGGATGCTTGAGGTTCTCCGCAATCTTCTCGATTTTCAGCCCCTGCGCCACTTTCGGCATCTCGCCCTGCTTCCACGGCACCCCTTCCGGCACCTGCATCGGCGGCATAAAGAAGTTTTTCGCCTCAGGCAGCTCCGGATTCGGCCCGGTCTGCTTCTGCGGATCGAGCTGCGCGCCGCTGTCGCAGCCTGCCAGCAGCGTGGTCAGCGCCATGGCGATAAGCGTTTGCTTTTTCATCGGTGCTTCTCCTTAAGCCGTGCGCTGACGCAGCGCGAGTTGAACATTGGCGATCAGCATCAGCGCCACCACGAGAGTCGACAGGATAACGCCGGACGGCACCACGGCGTAAGCGTCGCGGCTGTGAACGAAGGCGTTAACGATCGCCAGCAGGATCGCCACCAGCGTAAGCCAGAAATGCACCTTTTCCGCGCGGCTGCTGCCGCGGAACAGATCAATCAGGGCGATAAGACGCGGAAGAATGGCGATGACCAGCCCGATGGCGATAAGCCAGCTGGCAGCATGCGTCCACTCCACGACGTAACTGTTAAGGTAAATAATGTCGAAGATCCATGCCGCCACGAAAAAGCCGAGCGGCACAGGTTCGAACAGCGTGTAAAGCGCCACGGCGAAAGCCGATCGTCCCGAAGTTCTGGTCATTATCCTCTCCCTATCATTGAGCGTTACAGCGCATAAAACGCGCTGCGCCTGTAAAATATTAGTAAATATGAAGAAAGATGACGGAAAGATTCAGGCGATAGCGCGGCGTCCCTGCCGCGCTGCGGCGATTAACGCTTGTCGGCAGGCAGGGTTACCCAGTAACCGGGCTGGTAAGGCAGCGGTAAAAATTTCTCATGAAAGGCGCGGAACGTCGCGTCCGGATCGAGATCGGCGAAGAGATCGGGATGCAGCCACTTCGCCAGCGCCTGAATGGCGACGAACTGATAAGGACTGTCGTAGAACTGATGCCAGATGGCGTGCGCATGGCCGTTGTGCGCCACCGGCAGGGTTTTAAAGGCGTCGCGCATCATCAGCATCTGCAGGCGCTTTTCCGCCTCCTTCACGTCGGCGCCCGGCCCGACCCCGACCCACTTGCCGACGGTGTTGTAGTTTTTCCAGTTCGCGCCGGTCACCACCACCACGTCGGGACGGCTGGCGATAATCTGCTCGGGGTTGAGGGTGCCGAAGGTGCCGGGAATAAGATCTTTCGCGATATTGCTGCCGCCCGCGATCTCCACCATCTGCCCGAAGTTTTCATTGCCGAACGACATGCAGCACTCGTCGGTGTAGCCGCCAGCGCGGTCGATCATCACTTTGGGACGCGTGCCGTGAAAATCTTTCAGCCGCGCGGTAACGCGCTCAATCTGCTGACGGCGAAAATCGATAATCGCCTCCGCGCGTTCCGGCTTATTCAGCAGTTCGCCCATGATGCGAATGCTTTTTTCCGCATTGACCATCGGCGCTTCGCGGAAATCGATAAACACCACCGGGATGCCGACCGCCTGCAGCTTCTCGATCAGCTTGCCTTCGTCGGTGGCGGCTTTTGACTCCAGGTTCATCAGCACCAGATCGGGCTTCAGCGTCAGCGCCTGCTCGACGTTGAAGGTGCCATCTTTAGCGCCGCCGAAGGTCGGCAGCGTCTTAATTTGCGGATAGCGCTTTTCATACGCCTGATAGCCGTCCCAGTCCGCTTTGTGAAAGTCGTCGCGCCAGCCCACTACCCGCTGAAAGGGCGCGTCGGTGTCGAAGGCCGCCAGCAGATAGATCTGCCGCCCCTCGCCCAGAATAATACGTTTCGACTCGGCGGCGACCTCAACCTGACGGCCCGCCACGTCGGTGATGGTTTTGGCCGCAGCCGTTCCCGCGATGCACAACAACCCCAGCGCTAACATCCATTTTTTCATTGAATTAACCCATTCAAACGATAATGATAATTATTTATGTAAAGCGCCGTTACTATTACGCAAAATGGGTTGCAGGAAAAGAGGCAGAGAGAAATCTTTTACCGGCCGTCGAGCAGGCCCAGCTCGCGCCGGTCATGGCTGCAGAACAGCGTCACCTGCGCGTCGGTTTGCAGCGAGAGCGCGCGCAGTCGCTGCTGGTTGGTGCGCCAGGCGTCACGATCGCTGCACATCATCCACTGGTAGAAGCGCAGGCCTGGTGTGCAGTGCCGCTCCGCCTGCCGCATCTCCTCGCGGTAGAACCAGGCGTCGCCGCCGTGCAGCAGCCAGCCGTCGCCCTGCCGCACCGCGATGCCCGCGTGACCCAACGTGTGGCCAGGCAGCGGCACCAGCAGCACCTCGTCGTTGAGATCGTCGAGCGCCCTCACCGCATCGAAGCCGAACCAGCGTTCCCCGCCGGCGGCGTAGCCGCGCCAGCCGCTGTGGTTGCCCCACTGCTGCGGCCGGAAGCGCTGCCGTTGTAGCCAGCTCTGGCGCTGCGGCGCGGTATCCAGCTCCCGCTGCAGCAGATGCACGCGCGCCTGCGGAAAGTCGCTGATGCCACCTGCGTGATCGAAGTCGAGGTGCGTCAGAATGATATGGCGCACATCCTCCGGCTTAAAACCGAGATCGACGATCTGCTGCCAGGCGCTGAGCCTGCGATCGAACTGAATATTGTTGAACAGCCGGAAAAAGCCCGACAGACGACCGCGATGCGCCATATCCTGCAGGCCGATGCCGGTATCCACCAGCACCAGCCCCTGCGTATCGGTTTCCAGCAGCAAACAGTGACAGCTGAGGTGCGCCAGCGGCGAGCGGCTGAATCCGTCGTAGAGCGCGCCGCCGAAGGGACACATACAGCCGCAGTTGAGGTGATGAACGCGCATGGTTTCCTCCTTGCCTTTCGCCGTAGCGGCCAAAAAGCCGGTTAATGATGAACGGGTTAATTAAACAATAATGGTCAGCCCTGCGGCATCTGCAAGCGTGAGCGGCACAATCAGCCGCGCATTTTTTCGGTGCGGCCTTGCTCACAAAGTGGCCAGGCTTCGTGAATCTGTTCACATCACCCTGTGCGGCTGCCCTAATTTACGGCTGCATTTACCTTGCTTTGGCTAATGCGTAAACAATCTATGAACGCTAGATTACGAAATGAAACGTTGTTTTACTTTTATTTCACATCCAGCGAGAGCCGTCGCATAAGGAGCCTGTGCCGTGAAGATCAGCGCCATTGAAGTCACCCAGTTTACTTATCCCAGCAGACGTCATGCCGACAGCGCCGGACACTCTCATCCCGGCGACGAAACCGAGGCGCAGATGGCGCTGCTGACCCTGACCACCGAGGACGGCCACAGCGGCTATGCCTTCGCGCCGCCGGAGGTGATCCGCCCGCACGTGGTTAACGCCTTTTTCCGCAAGGTGCTGATCGGGCAGAACGCCATGGATCGCGAACGGCTGTGGCAGGATCTGGCGCACTGGCAGCGCGGCAGCGCGCATCAGCTCACCGAGCGCGCCCTTTCCGCCGTCGAGCAGGCGCTGTGGGATCTTATCGGCCGCCGGCTGCAGCAGCCGGTGCACAAGCTGCTCGGCGGCTATCGCGAACGGGTGCCCGCCTACGGCAGCACCATGTGCGGCGACGAGCTGCCCGGCGGGCTGGCGACGCCGGACGACTATGCGCGCTTCGCCGAAACGCTGGTGGCGCGCGGCTATAAAGCGATCAAGCTGCACACCTGGATGCCGCCTGTGGCGTTCGCCCCCAGCCCGCAGATGGATATCAAGGCCTGCGCCGCGGTGCGCGAAGCGGTCGGCCCGGATATCGCCCTGATGCTGGACGGCTACCACTGGTACAGCCGCAGCGAGGCGCTCACTATCGGCAAGGCGCTGGAGAAGCTCAACTTCAGCTGGTTCGAAGAGCCGATGGAGGAAGAGAGCATGGCCTCCTACGCCTGGCTGGCGGAAAACCTCAGCATCGACGTGCTGGGGCCGGAGAGCCTCGGCGGCAAGCATCACAGCCGCGCCGACTGGGTGCGCGCCGGCGCCTGCGACATTCTACGCGCCGGCGCCAACGGCGTCGGCGGTATCGCCGCCACCATGAAGGTCGCCAGCCTGGCGGAAGCCTTCGGCATGGACTGCGAAGTGCACGGCAACGGCGCGGCCAGCCTGGCGGTGGTCGGGGCGATCCGCAACTGCCGCTGGTACGAGCGCGGCCTGCTGCACCCTTTCCTCGACTATGAACAGCCGCCCGCGTACCTCAACAGCCTGATCGACCCGATGGACCACGACGGCTATGTGCAGCTGCCGACCCGGCCTGGCCTGGGCGAAGATATCAACTTCAGCTGGATTGAGACCCATACGCTGAACCGCTGGTAACGCTGAGAGAGAAGTACAGCAAACAACTATAAACCTCTGACCTGCTGGACTTACTTTATGACTATCCGCACCCGCTGCGGCGCGTGGCTCGCCACGCTGCTGCTGCTGGCGGGCAGCGCGTCGCTTCAGGCGAATACGCCTGACGACCAGCTGATCGTCGGCATGAATATGAACAATCTGCTTACGCTCGATCCCGCCGCCATGACCGGCAACGAAGTGGTCGGCATCGTGGTTAATCTCTATGACGGGCTGGTGGAGCTCGATCCGCAGCAGCTGACGCGCGTGCGTCCGGCGCTGGCGGAGAGCTGGCGCATCAGTCCGGACAACAGCACGCTGACCTTTCGGCTGCGCGACGACGTGCGCTTCCACTCCGGCAATGCCCTGACCAGCGCTGACGCCGTCTGGTCGATGCGCCGCGTGTTGCACCTCAACCTGGCGCAGGCGTCGGTATGGAAATCCTACGGCTTCAGCAAGGCCAACGTTGACGAGATGATCGCCGCCCCTGACGCGCGCACCCTGGTTATCCGTCTGCCGAAGCCCAACGATCCCCATCTGGTGCTCTATTCCCTCGCCGCGCTCGGCAGCATGGTGGTGCTCGACAGCAAAACCGTGCAGGCGCACGCCGTCAACAACGACTGGGGCAATCGCTGGCTTACCACCCATGAGGCGGGCTCTGGCCCGTTCCGGCTGGACGGCTGGCAGGCGAAAGATGTGCTGACCATGAGCCGCGCACCGGACTACTGGCGCGGCGCGGCGAAGATGCAGCGCGTGGTGTTTCGACACCTGCAGGAGTCGCAGACCCTGCGCCTGATGATGGAAAAAGGCGATCTCGATATCGCCAGCAATATGGCGATCCCCGACGTGCGCGCCCTGCGTAACGATCCCGATCTCAGCATCGACAGCGTGCAGCGCGGCACGATCTACTACCTGGCGATGAGCATGAAAGAGGCCCATTTCGCCAACCCGAAGGTGCGCGAGGCGATGCGCTATCTGGTGGACTACCAGGGGATCAATAAAACGCTGATGGCAGGCTACGGCGTACTGCATCAGCGGCCTATCCAGGCCGGCATGCCCGCGACGTTGCCCGATCCCGGCTACCGGCTGGACATTGCGCGCGCCCGGACACTGCTGGCGGAGGCGGGTTATCCCGACGGCTTCGACACCACGCTGCGCGTGCTGGCGGATCAGCCCTTTCTTAACGTCGCTATCGCCATCCAGTCGACGCTGATGCAGGCGGGGATCCGCGCGCGCATTATCACCGGCACCGGCAACCAGATCTATGGCGCGATGCGCGACCGGCAGTTCGGCCTGCTGGTGGGACGCGGCGGCAGCGGCGTCGAGCCGCATCCCCATTCCAGCCTGCGCTCGCTGGTCTACAACCCGGACAACGCCGACAGCGCGCGGCTGACCAACTTTCAGGGCTGGCGCACCAGCTTCTACGACGCCCGGCTCAACAGCATGATCGACCAGGCGCTGACGGAGCGCGACCCCGCGAAACAGCAGCAGGCCTATTTCGCTATCCAGCAGCGCTATGACCAGCTGATCCCGGCGCTGATGCCCCTTTCCCAGATGGTCGATTCGGTGGTGGTGAATAACCGCGTACAGGCCTATCAGCCGCATCCGTCCGCCACCACCTTTTTGCGCGACGTCTGGAAAACGCCAGAGAGCCTGGCAGGAGGCACGCCATGATTGCCGCCCTTCCGCAGCTGCGCCGCGTCAGCAAACGCGCGACGCAGGTTTTTATCACCCTGTTCGGCCTGCTGCTGCTGACGTTCTTTATCGGCCGCGTGATGCCGCTCGATCCGGTACTGGCGATCGTCGGCCCGGACGCCGATCACGCCACCTGGCAGCAGGTCTACCACCAGCTCGGCTTTGACAAGCCGCTGTGGGCGCAGTTCGGCATCTATCTGAACGGGCTGCTGCACGGCGATCTCGGTCATGCGCTGCTGACCGGCCAGCCCGTCAGCCAGGATATTCTGCGCGTCTTTCCCGCTACGCTGGAGCTGGCGACTCTCGCGATCGTTATCGGCGCCGGGCTCGGCGTGCCGCTTGGGGTGATCGCCGCGGCGCGGCGCAACAGCGTCATTGATTATGCGGTGCGCGTGGTGAGCCTCGCGGGCTACTCCACGCCGATCTTCTGGGTCGGCATGATCGGCCTGCTGCTCTTCTATGCCCATCTGGGCTGGGTCGGCGGCGCGGGCCGCGTCGATTTCAGCCTCGACGGCGTGGTGCCGCGCCGCACCGGCCTGATGCTGGTAGACGCGCTGCTGGCGGGCAATGCCACGGTCTTCTGGAACGCGCTGAACCACCTGGTGCTGCCCGCCTCGCTGCTCGGCTTTCACTCGCTCGCCTATATCAGCCGCATGACGCGCAGCTTTATGCTGGCGCAGCTGTCGCAGGAGTTTATTCTCACGGCGAGCGTCAAAGGGCTGACGGAGTGGCAGGTGATCTGGCAGCACGCCTTTCGCAATATTCTGGTGCAGCTGCTGACGGTGGTGGCGCTCGCCTACGGTTCGCTGCTGGAGGGCGCGGTGCTGATCGAGACGGTCTTCTCCTGGCCGGGCTTCGGCTCCTATCTGACCGGCAGCCTGATGCTGGGCGATATGAACGCGGTGATGGGCTGCGTGCTGGTGGTCGGGCTGATCTTCGTGCTGCTCAATCTGCTCTCCGACCTGCTCTATCAGGTATTTGATCCGAGGACCAAAGTATGACGCTATCGATCGATACGCCGCCGGTCGGCGCAGCGCGCGAACGGCTGGCGCGCTGCCGTCGCTCCGCCCTGCGCGCCGGCCATTTTCTGCTGCGCATGGCCTGCAACCCGCTGACCGCCATCGGCGGCGGCATCGTGCTGCTGCTCTGCCTGACGGCGCTGTTCGCCCCCTGGATCGCTCCTTATCATCCGCTGGTGCAGGATCTCGACAACGCCCTCAGCCCGCCGGGCGCGCAGCACTGGTTCGGCACCGACGAGTTTGGCCGCGATATCTTTAGCCGCCTGGTGTGGGGCGCGCGCATTACGCTCTATATCGTGCTGCTGGTGTCGGTCACCGTCGGGCCGATCGGGCTGCTGCTGGGCGTCGCCGCTGGCTATTTCGGCGGCAAGGTAGACGCGGCGCTGATGCGCATTACCGATATCTTTATCTCTTTTCCCAGCCTGGTGCTGGCGCTGGCGTTCGTCGCCGCGCTCGGCCCCGGCCTGGAGCATGTGGTGATCGCCATTACCCTTACCGCCTGGCCGCCCATCGCGCGGCTGGCGCGCGCCGAAACGCTGTCGCTGCGCCAGGCGGACTTTATCTCCGCCGTGCGGCTGCAGGGCGCGTCGCCGCTGCGCGTGCTGTGGCACCATATCGTGCCGCTCTGTCTGCCGTCGGTGATTATCCGCATCACCATGAATATGGCGGGCATTATCCTCACCGCCGCCGGTCTCGGCTTTCTCGGCCTCGGCTCGCAGCCGCCCGCGCCGGAATGGGGCGCGATGATCGCCAGCGGCCGTACCTACATGCTGGAGTGCTGGTGGGTGGTGACCGTGCCGGGCCTGGCGATCCTGATCAACAGCCTGGCGTTCAACTTCTTAGGAGATGGCCTACGTGACCTGCTCGATCCCCGCAGTGAGTAACGGCGCGCCGTTGCTGGACGTGCACGATCTGCGCGTCGATTTTGTTAACGGACGTCACAGCACCCCGGCGGTGCGCGGCGTCTCCTTTCAGCTCGGCCGGGAAAAACTGGCCATCGTCGGCGAGTCCGGTTCAGGCAAATCCACCGTGGGCCGCGCCCTGCTGCAGCTGCATCCGGCGAAGGCGCGCATCGAGGCGGCGCGCATGCAGTTCGGCGAAATCGATCTGCTGCGTGCCAGTCCGGCGCAGATGCGCGCCATTCGCGGCAGGCGCATCTCGATGATTATGCAGGACCCGAAATATTCGCTTAATCCGGTTGTGCGCGTCGGCGAGCAGATCGCCGAAGCCTGGCGCAGCCACCACCGCGGCCAGCACGCCGCCGCGAAAAAGCGCGCGCTGGAGATGCTGGAGGTGGTGCGCATTCGCGAGCCTGAACGCCTTTATCAGCTCTATCCCCATGAGATTTCCGGCGGCCAGGGCCAGCGCGTGATGATCGCCATGATGCTGATCACCGAGCCGGAGCTGGTGATCGCCGATGAGCCGACCTCCGCGCTCGACGTCTCGGTTCGCCTGCAAATTCTGGCGCTGCTGGATGAGCTGGTGAAGGCGCGCGGGCTGGGACTGATCTTTATCAGCCACGACATCAGCCTGGTGCGCAGCTTCTGCGACCGCGTGCTGGTGATGTACGCCGGGCGCGTGGTGGAATCGCTGGCGGCGAACGAACTCGACTGCGCGCGCCATCCCTATACGCAGGGCCTGCTGGCGGCGCTGCCGGATATCGACCAGCGCCGCAGCCGTCTGCCGGTGCTGCAACGCCAGGCCAGCTGGCTGAATGATTAAGGAGCGCGCATGATTGCTGTCGAGAATCTCAACCTGAGCTTCGGCGAAGAGGCGGCCCGAAACCAGGTGCTGTTCGACGTCTCTCTGAAGGTCAATGAAGGCGAAATCTTCGGCCTGGTGGGCGAGTCAGGATCGGGCAAAACCACGGTGCTGAAGTGCCTGGCGGGGCTGATTACCCACTGGCATGGCGCGCTGGCGATAGGCGGAGAGCCTCTCGGGCACCGCATCGATCGCGCGCGCTGCAGACAGGTGCAGATGGTGTTTCAGGATCCTTACGGTTCGCTGCATCCGCGCCACACCATCGGCGATATTCTGGAGGAGCCGCTGCTGATCCACGGCATCGGCCAGCGGCAGGCGCGCGTGGTGGCGATGCTGGAGAAAGTCGGGCTGAATCGCGCCTGGCTGACGCGCTATCCGCATCAGCTTTCCGGCGGTCAGCGCCAGCGCGTCGCCATCGCGCGCGCGCTGATTCTGGAGCCGCGCGTGCTCCTGCTGGATGAGCCGACCTCAGCGCTCGACGTCTCGGTGCAGGCGGAAATTCTTAACCTGCTGAGCGATCTGCAGCAGCAGGCGAATCTCACCTACCTGATGGTCACGCATGATTTAGGCGTGGTGGCGCATCTCTGCCATCGCGTGGCGGTAATGCAGCAGGGTCGCGTGCTGGAGACGCTCGACGTGCCGACGCTGGTAGCCGATCGCGCGGCGATGCCCTATACGCGCATGCTGGTAGAGGCGAGCCGTCACTACAATCCGGCGCTGGCGAAAGAGATGTAGAGAAAAGAGAGGCGCGCGGCGAAGGCGGCGCGCCAGGAAGGCGTTACTGCGTAATCTGACGCACGAAGTCGGCGATTTCCGGCACCTGGCCGTGCTCGAACAGGCAGTGCTGCAGACGCGGGCCGCTGAGGGCGGTGCGCACCAGCTCTGGGTCCAGCGCGCGCAGCGTATCGAGATAGTTCTCTTTCAGCATCGCCGCTTTTACCTGATTCAGAATGCCGGCGTTGCGCACCTGCGGCTCTTTACGCTCAGGCGGATAGCCCAGTCCTTTTTCGCCGGTGAAGGCTTTTTCAAAGATAAAGCGCAAATTCAGCTCGGCGCCCCAGCCGAAGCCTTTGGCGAACGGCAGCGAAAGCGCGTTGCCGTTGTTGATCTGGGCGAACAGATAGGCGTCCGCCGGATCGATACAGTAGCCGCACACCACGCCCGGATGCAGGTTTAGGGACATTAGGGCGCCCTGTCCGGTGCCGCAGCCGGCGATAACGAAATCGACCGCTTTGCTGTTGAGCAGCACGCTGGCCATGATGCCGAGGTGAATGTAGGTCAGATGGTGATCCTGTTCGTCGCTCATGCCGACGTTAAAGACCTGATGGCCCAACGGCTGCGCGACGTTTTCCAGCTCTTTGCGCACGACGGCGTTTTTAGCGGCCTGGCTGTTTTCCATCATTAATGCGATTTTCATGATCTGCCCTTAAGTATTTATGAAACACCGTTTCATTTTAATCAAAAGCGGCTAAAGTGCATAGATTAATCGCGCGCTATGGCGTGAGGCATATCACAAAAACGGCAGTCTAAGGCTGATCCGAATGAGGAGGCAAAATGTTTGTATATCGATCGCAGACGCAGCTGGAAGCGTTAGGCAATGGCGTAACGCGGCGCGTGCTGGCGCACGGCGGCACCATGATGGCGGTGGAAGTGACCTTTGAAAAGGGGGCGGTCGGCCCCCTGCATCATCATCCTCACGAGCAGCTGACCTGTGTGCTCAGCGGACGTTTCGCCTTTACCATCGACGGCGTCACCCAGGAAGTCAGTGCAGGCGACACGCTCTATAAAGGGCCAAACATAGTGCACGGCTGCGTCTGCCTCGAGGCGGGCACGCTGCTGGATACCTTTACCCCGCAGCGTGAGGATTTTTTGTCGCCGGGCTAAGCGCTAGGCATGCAGGAAACGTCCCGGGAAATCAGAGGGGACGGGATGCTGCTTTTCGTAGCGGCCAAACAGCCGGTAGCGATTTAGCGCAATGCGGTTGTAGAAAAAGTCGCTGATAAAATGGGGGATCAGCAGGCCTGGCAGCGACAGCATTCCCCATGGAAAAGGCAGCAGCCGCATTACGCGTAAAATGGCCTGAGCGCGGATCCAGTGGCGGTCGCCGTCGATCAGCACAATGGTGCGGATATTTTCATCGGGCAGGCCGGCAAAGCGCAGCAGCGCCTTGCCCTCTTCGCTCTGTACTGCCGCAAACCGGACGCGTCGGGAAAGCTTCAGGCGCAGCAAGAGATTGACCCAGCTATTACAAATTTTGCAGACGCCGTCATAGAGCACGACCTTTTCGCCGGGCTTGAGAAAGGGAGGCTGTGGCATAATTATCTCCTTAAATTAATGACGGATACGATAGTTAAGTACGGTCATTAATTGCGCAGGCGTCAAGCAAAAAGCGGATATAAAAAACCGGCCAGGCGGCCGGTTTGGTTTTAACTCTGCTGATACAGGGAGTTATCGGATATAAAAGATGTGACACGCGGCGGCTGCAACTGCTGCCTGAGCCAGATTTCAGCGCCCTCTACGTCCGGCATGCTCGCATCTACCTGATAAACCGGCCCCGCCGCCATGGGTTTTGCCCGCTGCGCCAGCAGCCGCAGCTCCGGCAGATATTCCGCGCCGGGATGACCAGGAAGCCGGTTCGCCAGACGTGCCTGATAGCGCGTCGCCGCGTCGTCCGGAGAAATGGCCATCCATAACTCCAGCGCCCGACTCACGCCAGCACTTGCCAGCCCCTGCTCCAGCACGCTTTTCGGCTGAAAGCCGAACCAGGCGTCGATCAGGTAGACGCAGCTCGGCGGTGCCTGTGCGACGATTTGCCATATCGCCTGATAGGCCGCACAGCCCAGCTGGCGATTGCGCTGCCGATCTACTGAAGTCAGGCTCGCCATAAAAGGTTCTTTGATACTGTCGAGCGTCAACACCGGTAAAGCGAGCCGCGCGGCAAGCGCATGGGTGAGCGTGCTTTTGCCGGAGGCGGGAATGCCGTTTATAAGCACGACCTGTTTTGATGGCGTCATAGGGGTCATAGGATATCAATGACCTCCGCGACGCTGCTTGCCTGACGTAATCGCGCCAGCGTCTCCTCATTGTCAAGCATCGAAACGATAGCGCGGATGCCCTCTTCAATATGCGCGTTGCTGTCGCGCGCGCCGAACAGAATGATGATATCCGCCTTATCGCTGCCGTCAAATGAGACCGGCTCGTGCAGCAGCAGCAGGCTAAAGCAATCCTTGACCACGCCGCTCTCCGGTCGCGCATGGGGAATCGCAATACCCTCTTCGAACACGTAGTAGGCGCCGTGCGTCAGGGTATTGGCGATCACCGCGTCGGGATAGGAGGCGTTAAGATAGCCGCCGCGGATCAGCGGCTGCGCCGCCAGCGCAATTACCTGTCGCCAGTCGCTCTCCCTGACGCCAAGTTGAATGGCGTTGGCTTCCTGCAGTACCTGTTTAATACTCATCAGGCCTCCTTAAATCGACTTGCGCATAATATTGCGCAGCGCATCCATTTTGACGAACAGCGCATCTATTTCATTGCGGTGATGCCGGCTTTTGGCGAATAAATTTAGCGCCCGGTTATAGGCGAGCATTAATTGCTTTTGCGCCTCTCCGTCACGTGAATCTTTTTCCAGCCGCTGTTCAAACCCGCTTATTTCCGCGATCAGCTCCTCAGCCTGACGATCAATCTCCGCTTCATCGGCACCCTTATTCGGCGCCGCTTTTTTCATAAATCCGAACATAGCCTCTCCTGCCCCGAATCGCGACGGGCAACGATATTGTCATGATGGAGAAAAGAGAATTAACGGAACAGCTGGATTTTCTCGACCAGCACATCCGTTACGGCGTCATTTGCCGGCACGAGAAAATGACGCACGCTGTCGTTCACTTTGCCCTTTTCAAAAGTTTGCTTGCAGCGCGCCACCCACTGCACGTTCATCTCAGTGCCGACGTTCACCTTTTCGATGCCGTTGCGCACCGCCAGCCGCATATCTTCATCGCTGACGCCGGTACCGCCGTGCAGCACCAGCGGCGTGCCGGTCGCCTGGGTAATCTCCGCCAGCCGCTGATGCTGAATATGGGCTTTGCCGGTATAAAGCCCATGGACGGTACCAACAGAGACAGCCAGCATATCGACGGCGGTTTCATTGACGAAGCGCCTGGCATCCTCAACCGGCGTAAAAGCGATCGCCTCTAGCGCCACCACTTTGCCATCTTCCGAGCCGCCTATTGCGCCAAGCTCCGCCTCGACCGACACGTTACGCGGGCGCGCCATATCGATAACGCGACGCGTATTCGCGATGTTTTCTTCAATTGGCAGGTGCGACCCGTCATACATCACCGAGCTAAATCCAGCATCGATGGCGGTCTGAATCGCCTCTAAATCTGAACAGTGATCGAGATGCAGGCAGGCCGGCACGTTTTTACTGGCGGAAAGCGAACAAATCGCGTCTACCAGCAGTTGATGACCCAGGTATTTCGCGGTGCCGGTAGAGATCTGGATCATCAAAGGGCTGTTGGTTTTTTCCGCCGCTTTAAAAAAGGCGGGCAGCATTTCCAGACAGTGCAAATTAAAAGAGCCAAGCGCTTTGAACTCACGTTGTTTAGCCACCTGCAGCAGATCGGTAAAGTTATACAGACTCATGGAGTTTTTCCTCACGGGGCTTAGTGGATTTTCCGTTAACAAACCAGGCGATAAGGGTAATGAAGAGCACGAACAGCGCGACGAACAGCCAGTTGCCCTGGAAGGCATGGCCCAGAACCAGACCCGTGCTGATGACGTCGGCGTCGCTGAAGGTCACGCCGGTGAAACCGTAGCTTTCCAGCATCGGCACCAGAATGGCGGGGAGAAAAGTGATGAACAGCCCGTGTACCACGCCGCCGATCATCGCGCCGCGGCGGCCTCCCAGCGCATTGCCGAACACCCCAGCCGCGCCGCCGGCAAAGAAGTTAGTGAGCAGACCGGGCAGGATCATCGCCAGACCAAACAGGGGAAAGAGGATCATGCCGATGATCGAGCCGAGCGTGGTGGCGAGGAAGCCGACAATGACGGCATTAGGGGCATAGGGAAACAGCACCGGGCAGTCAAGCGCGGGCCTGGCGTTGGGCACGAGGCGCATCGCGATGCCGCGAAACGCCGGCACCAGCTCGTTGAGCAGCAGACGCACGCCGCTGTAGAGCACAAACACCCCGGCGACAAACTGCATCGCCTGCATAAAGGCGTACATCAGATAATTCATGCCGCCGCTGTACTGGGCGATGAAGGCCGGACCGGCGGCCAGCGCGGGGATGAGGTACATCGGCACCATAACGATGCCCATCGCCAGATAGGTATCCTGCAGGAACTTAAAATTGTCCGGCAGCTTAAGATCTTCCGTAGAGCGGGATCCTTTGCCTACAACTTTCGCCACCGCGGCCTGCACCAGATAGCCGATAGTACAGAAATGGCCGAGCGCAATATCGTCCGACTCGGTAATGCGCCGTACCACCGGCTGCGCCAGCGCAGGCATAACCACCGCCATGATACCGCCGAAAATGCCGCCGGTCAGGATCAGCGGCAGTCCGCTGAGTCCTGCTTTATAGCCGATAACGGTGCCGATAGTGGCCATCCAAAGCAGCGCCTGCCCGGTCAGGAAGATATATTTAAAAGGCGTAATGCGCGCGATAATAATGTTAACGATAAAGATAACCAGCAGCGTTAGCGCCACTTCCGAACCCAGTTCGCGATTCGCCAGCCCGGCAATGGCCGCCACATCGGTGATATAGCCGCGCATGCCAAAACCCTGGGTGAATATAGTATTCAGAAAGGTTAACGCGCCGACGATAATATTGATTCCGGCCATCATTATCAGAAACCCCAGCAGGGTTTTGAACGTGCCCTCCACCACTTTCCCTGCTGATTTACGCTGCAGCAGCAAGCCAATCAGCGCAATAAAGGCGATCAAAATAGAGGCCTGTCCTAATAAATCCCGGACCAGGAATTCAATCACGCTATTCATGGCTTGCGACCTTTACGTTATGTTCTTTAAGAAAAGCGAGGATCTTTTCTTCAATTTCGCTCTTATCGGTGAGGCGGTTAAGAATAATAACGCGCTTCATCTCTTCCGGGCTGGCGTCGGCGTTTAAAACGTCGGCAAAAGCTTTCTGCGTTAAAATAATGTCAGATTTAAACGCATTGGCTTCTGATATGGTGGTGTGATCGATATCAGCCTCAATTTCCAGCTTTTTTAATACCGCCCTGGCGCTCATTTCAATGGCGAAACTGGACCCCAGTCCGCAGCCGCAGACACATAAAATTTTAAGCATGGCAATTTCCTCAGACTATATTGAGTTGTTTAGCGAGTTTGTAATAATGCCCTTCTGTATCGACAAGACGTTTTTTCATGCTTACTAAATCAATCGGAATAGGTTTATTGCTGCCGTTTATAATGACGGCTTTATTCCGCATGCCCGACTGAATACAACGCACCACTTCAGCCGCCATAATGGCGCCTTGATAAATCTCTTCGCAGGTAGGATCGCCGTTGCGCAAGCCGTAACCAATAATTGTTTTACGAATGCGCACCCCTGTCAGCGGCTCCAGCTGTTTAATTAGCGTATCGATCGCCCCCTGAAAGCCAGGAGAATATTCGCGCGTGTAGCCCTCCGAGCAGAGAATGACCACGCTGTTCTGCTTTTCCAGACGCGCCCGGATACGCTCAGCCAGCTGCGCCACCGGGATCTGGCATTCAGGGATGAGCGCAAAGTCGGCGTTGCTTTTAATCGCCGACTGCAGCGTCAGTTCGCCGCAAAAACCGCCGAGCAGCTCCGCCATGAAAACGCGTCCTGCCAGCGCCCGACCGGTATTACGCAGCTTCGCCACCTCTTTTAAAACCTGCTCGCAGGCGGTGGAGAAGCCGATGGTGTAATCGCTGCCGAACACATCATTATCGATAGTCATGCCGACGCCGAAGCAATTAACGCCGAATTCGCTCAGCGTATGCAGGAATTGCAGCGAGCCATCGCCGCCCGCCATAATCAATACCTCCACGCGCAGCGTTTTAAGCTGCCTGGCTATTTGCTCATATTCGCCGCGAATTAATTTTTTTTCGGTTCTGCCAGACTGCATGAGCGGAATGGGCGCTATCGAATAATCGACCAAATCACGCCAGCTTATCTCCTGATAGCGATTACCAAGCAGGCCGGGAATGCCACCGTTAAATAACACCATCTCCGCCTGCGCCAGTCGCGCCACCTGGAAGATAAAATTATTTATGCCGGCGACATCGCCCCCGCTTATCACTATGCCAATTCTCATTATCACAACCTCATAGGGTTTTCGCTCTGAGGTTATTGTTCCTGGGCGGGCTGTTTATATTTGCAATAGACATCACAAAATTCACAGAGGCAGAACCGCCAGGCAGCTTGACACCCTTTATTCAAGGCGGTTATTTGAGAGGCAAGTCACATTATTTTAGAAGGCGGCAAAAGGAATTTACGCTGAATATTCATTGGCTTGACGTAAAAAGATCGGCAACTGCATAACCCATTATGCGCAACAGACTGGCGAAGGATTTCCATAATGCGAAATTGTGATTTCTGCCTCATTTTTACCCTGGTCATGCTTATTTCACCGCTAAAGCGTTACGCATCGCGATCGTTTTCAGCGCAGGGTAATGCGTTTTAGCGTTAGTAGAGAGAGAAGATGAGGGGAAATATAAGAAGGTTGAAGACGGAAAATAACCTCTCTCTGTTCACAAGAGAGAGGTTTAAAATTACTTCGCGTAGGCTTCGGTAGAAATGCTCAGCGTCACGTCGTCGCCGACCGCTGGGACATATTTATCCAGCTTAAAGTCAGAACGCTTAATAGTGCCGGTGGCGTCAAAGCCGATCGCCTGTTTCTTCACCATCGGATGCTCGCCCTGTTTGTTCAGCGTGGCGTGCAGCGTCACCGGTTTGGTGATGCCTTTCAGCGTCAGGTTGCCTTCCACGTCGAATTTGTTATCGCCCTTCGCGGTCACTTTGGTGCTGTGGAAAGTCGCTGTCGGATATTTCGCGGTATCGAAATACTCCGCGCCCTTGAACTCTTTGGTCAGCGCAGGAACATGACTGTCGATGCTGGTTATCGGCAGGGTCACGTTAACGCGCGAAGCGGCTGGATTTTCACTGTCAAACACCAGCGTGCCTTTCGCGTCCGGGATATCCGCGGTGGGATGGGAAAAGCCGAAGTGAGTCCAGGTAACGATAACTGACGTGTGCTCCGGGTTCAGCTCATACTGCTGAGCGGTCGCCTGAGAAAGCGGGACATAGAGTGCGGTGGCGGCCAGCAGCGGCAGCGCGAGACGTTTGATATTTTTCACTTTAGGTTCCTTTTAAAACAGCCGAATCCATTTGAGTGTCCCCTAAACACCCCCGCAGATATAGTGAAGAGTTTTGGACTTAATTTTCAAATAAATTCAGCAATATCCTGGCGTGATTATTGCAAATCGGCGTGACGCGATGCCACGACGACGCCGCGCTGCCAGCGGCGGAGAAGCTGCGCCTGCGCCTGACGCAGCTGCGCCGGCGTCAGCGCGGCAAGCGACGCCCTGTCGAGATCGCGTAGTCCGTCCTCCTGACGCAGCCCAAGCAGCAGCGCCGCCGTCGCGTCGGGCGCGGCGTCAAGCCGGGCGCACAGGCGCGCGCGCAACGCGTCCAGCGCGGCATCATCATCGGGGATTTGCAACTGCTGCAGGAAAAGGCGGCACGCTTCCAGCAGCGCGGCGGGCGCAACGTCCGGCGACTGCAGGACGAACAGCACGCCGTCGCGATCGACGCAGCGGTGATAGCGGCAGCTAACGACGTAGCCGATCTGCCGCTCGACGCGCAGGCGCTGGAAAAAGCGCGGCTCCATCAGCAGCGCCAGCGCGCGCAGCGCCGCCAGCGAGATCGCAGGCGGACAAGGCAAAAAGAGCAGCAGCGCGCCGTCGCGGCTCTGATGCGCCACCGTCAGCCGGTTGCCCTGCTCTGGCTCTGCGAAATCGTTTTGGGCCACGGCTACCAGCGGCGCCAGCCATCGCGCGATAACGGCATGCTGCTGCGGCGAACCGCCGTAGAGCGCCGCGCGCCAGCCGCGCGCCGATATAGACGCGGCAACCGCCTGCGGCAGCCGACGCAGCAGTTCGCGGATCGCCACATCATCCGACGGCGGCTCGCCTTGCGGGCTTTCGTCGACGCGTAACGCGTCCGGCAGCGACGCCAGCCAGGCCTCGCCGCCCGGCGGCAGCTGCGCCTCCAGCAGCCAGACGCCCTGACTCTCCCGCCAGCTTGCCGCGCCGCCCTGATGACGCAGCAGCGCGAAAAGCGGGCGCAGGCGACGGTCGATAGCCGCCGCCTGCGTGAGAGTAAGCGTGGTGAAAAAAGGCGGGCGCAGCATCAGGGTGGCTGGCTGCTCGCCGGGCGCCAGGTGCAGCAGCGGCGCGGACGCCGCGGGCGGCGTCAGGTAGGCAAGCGGCTGCGCCAGCGGGTAAAAGCGCAGAGTCGGCAGCGGCTCGTCAAGGCGCGCGGGCGTCCAGGAGTGGAGATCCAGGCTAAACCCCTGCGTCTCAGTCACCGTGCCCTGCACGTCGACCGCGCTCCACAGCCGCGCCTGCGGCGCCTCTGCAAGCTGGTGCAGCAGCGGCGTAAAACCGGCTGTCTCTGCGGGCGGCGGGAATCCAAACGCCCGCTCGCGCAGCTGATCGAGCGGCGTCAGCGCGTTAAAGCGGCGCTGCGCCAGGCGCAGGTAGTGACGCTGCTGCTCCGGTGAGGCCTGCGCCAGCGCGCGCAGCGCCTGGGGATACCAAGCGCAGATGGCGTCGGGCCGGTCCGTTTCAACCTGCAGCGCCAGCCAGCCGCCTGCGCTGTCAAGATTCAGCCAGGCAAACTCCAGCCGCTGCGCCCAGCCGCGCTGGCGCAGGCTGTGCATCGCGCCGCCCGGCGCCTCGTCCTGTAGAAACTCGCGGATTAAAGTGACGTTGTCACGAATAGCGGTTATATCGCCCTGTAGCGCGGCGGCGATCCACAGCTCTCCCGCGCCCTGCGTCTTCAGCGCGATATCCGCATCCGCAGCGAAACACATTGCTGTGGCCCGCGGCTCACCTTCGCCAGAAGGCAAGGATTCGCCAAAGGCGTGTGCGATCTGCGCCAGCGCCTCCAGCGGCTGCGGCCCCTGCAGCCACAGCTGCATCTGGCCCGCCTGAAAGAACCGCTGATGGAACTGATGCAGCGCCTGCTTAAGCGCGCCGATGTCGTCGCCGAAGGCGTCGCGGCTGCCGATATGAAAACGCTGAAAAACGGCGCGCGCGCTGACGCGCGTATTGAGCGCTGCTTCCCGTCTGGAGGGCGTATGCTGCTGGATCAGCCGATATTCGGCATCGATCACCGCCGTTTCCTGGGCGATCGCTTCGGGCGTGAACTGCGGCGCGGCGAGCATATCCGCCAGCCGCGCCGCGCCTGCGGCGAGCAGTTCCGGCTCGGTTTCGAAAAACCAGGCGCTGCTGCGCGCCAGCGTGGTGGCGTTGAGTCGCCCGCCTGCGGCCTGAATCCAGGGCATCAGGCGCGCATCGCCCTGATAGCGGGCGCTGTCGCTAAACAGCAAATGCTCCAGCAGATGCGCCAGCCCTGGCCAGGCGTCAGGCTCATCGTGGCTGCCCGCCGCCACCTGCGCCAGTGCGGCGGCCTGCCGCGCGTCGGGCTGATGGATCAGCGTGACGCGCAGGCCGTTGCTCAGCCGCAGCTGACGCGTCTCCATCATGATTAAAAGGTCCGGGTTTTGTAGATAAGCTGCGAATTGGCGCGGTTGCGGAACTGCAGCTGGCCGATTTTCACGTCGCTGCATGCCGCTTCGCGTCTCGCCTCGAGGATCACGTCGTGGTGCGGCGACTTTCTGCACACCGGATCTGTATTATCGGCGTTACCGGTCAGCATAAAGGCCTGGCAGCGACAGCCGCCGAAGTCCTTCTCTTTCTCGTCGCACGAGCGGCAGGGTTCCGGCATCCAGTCGAAGCCGCGATAGCGGTTGAAGCCGAAAGAGCGATACCAGATATCCTCCAGCGACTGTTCCAGCACCGACGGGAACTGCATCGGCAGCTGGCGCGCGCTGTGGCACGGCAGCGCGGTGCCCTCTGGCGTGACGCTGAGAAAAATCGCGCCCCAGCCGCCCATACAGGGCTTGGGACGCTCCTCGTAGTAGTCTGGCGTCACGAACAGCAGATTGGTCAGGTTACCGCTGCCGCTCATGCGTTCGCGATAGCGGCTGACGACCGCTTCCGCCTGCGCAATCTGCTCGCGCGTCGGCAGCAAACCCTGACGGTTAAGCTGCGCCCAGCCGTAAAACTGGCAGGTAGCCAGCTCGACGTCGTCCGCTTCGAGTTCAATGCAGAGGTCGATAATCTTGTCGATCTGATCAATATTGTGACGGTGTAACACAAAATTCAGCACCATCGGGTAGCCGTGCTTCTTAACGGCGCGCGCCATCTCCAACTTCTGCTGGAAGGCTTTTTTCGACCCCGCCAGCGCGGCGTTAAGCGTCTCGTCGCTCGCCTGGAAGCTGATCTGGATATGATCCAGGCCCGCCTCGGCGAAGGCGTCGAGTTTTTTCTCGGTCAGGCCGATGCCGGAGGTGATCAGGTTGGTATAGAAGCCGAGATCGCGCGCGGCGCGGATCAGCTCCGGCAGATCTTTGCGCGTCAGGGGCTCGCCGCCTGAAAAGCCGAGCTGGACGCTGCCCATGGCGCGCGCCTGGCGGAATACCTCAATCCACTGCTCGGTGGTCAGCTCTTTCTCCTGCTGCGCAAAGTCGAGCGGATTGGAGCAGTAAGGACACTGCAGCGGACAGCGGTAGGTCAGCTCCGCCAGCAGCCAGAGCGGCGGATTGACGACGGGTTTATTCTGGGTCACGAAACATTATCCACTTTTGTTCATACGCCGCGCGCAGAAACTCTCTGACATCTTCGCCGACGCCGCCCGCTTCCGGGAAGCGCGCGTCGAGCCCGGCGATAATCGCGCTCACGCTCTCTTTGCCGTTAACCTGTTCCAGGATGGCGGCAGCGGTTTCATTCAGCTTCGCCATGCCTTCCGGATAGAGCACCACGTGGCTCTCCTGCGCGGCTTCCCACTGCATGCGGTAGCCGCGGCGGAACGCGGGAATTGAGTTGTCATTCATGGTGTTATACCAGCCTTGTCGTGTGCCAGGCCGCCTTGTCGGTGACCGTATGGTAAGGCGGACGCTTCAGCTCGTAGGCCATGGTCATGGCGTCCAGCATCGTCCAGAGAATATCGAGCTTGAACTGCAGGATCTCCAGCATGCGGTTCTGTTTCTCGACCGTATCGCAAAACTCCAGCGCCAGCGCCAGGCCGTGCTCGACGTCGCGGTTCGCCTGGCTCAGACGGCTGCGGAAATAAAAATAGCCCTCTTCCTTAATCCAGGGATAGTGCTGCGGCCAGCTGTCGAGACGCGACTGGTGGATCTGCGGCGCGAAAAGCTCGGTAAGCGAGCTGCAGGCCGCTTCCTGCCAGCTGGCGCGGCGCGCGAAGTTGAGATAGGCGTCGACCGCGAAGCGTACGCCCGGCAGCACATGGCGCTCAGACAGCAGCGCCTCGCGCGTCAGCCCGACCGCTTCGCCCAGCTGCAGCCAGGCTTCGATGCCGCCTTCATGGCCGTTGCTGCCGTCGTGGTCGAGGATGCGCTGCACCCACTTGCGGCGCGTGGCGGGATCGGGGCAGTTCGCCATGATCGCCGCGTCTTTTAGCGGGATGCTGGTCTGATAATAGAAGCGGTTCGCCACCCAGCCCTGGATCTGCTCACGCGTCGCATCGCCGTTGTGCATCGCGATATGGTAAGGATGATGAATATGGTAGTAAGCGCCCTTATCGCGCAGCGCCTGTTCGAACGCCTGCGGCGTCAGCGTCTCGGTGATCTGCATCACTCACTCCTGAAGATGAATCGCCATGCCGTCCCAGCTCACTTCAATGCCCTGCTGCGTCAGAAACTGGCGCTGCGGCGACTGCTCGTTGAGGATCGGATTGGTGTTGTTAATGTGAATAAGGATCTTGCGTTTCGCCGGCAGCGAGGCGAGCAGCGCCATCAGCCCCTGCTCTTCGGAGAGCGCCAGGTGGCCCATCGCCTTGCCGGTGTTGGTGCCGACGCCGGCGGCCTGCAGCTCGTCATCTTTCCAGACGGTGCCGTCGATCAGCAGGCAATCCGCCTTCTGCAGCCAGGGCATAATCACCGCATCCGGCTCGCCAAGGCCCGGCGCATAGAGCAGCGTCTGTTTGCTGGCGAGGTTTTCAATAAACAGCGCCACGTTGTGTCCCGGCAGCGGACGGTCGCGGTATGGCGAGTAAGGCGGCGCGTTGCTGAGGATCGGGATAGCGGTAAAGCGCAGATTCGGACAGACGTCGACGCTGAACGGTTCCAGCGGCGCGATGGGACGATGCTGCAGCCCGCCGTTCCAGTGCTTCAGCATGGTGAATACCGGAAAACCGCTGGTGAGATCGGCGTGCACTTCCGGCGTGCACCATACCTGATGCGGGCAGCCTTCGCGCAGGCTGAGCAGGCCGGTGGTGTGATCGATCTGGCTGTCGGTAAGAATAATGGCGCCGATGGCGGTGCCGCGCAGCACGCCCTTTTTTATCAGTTCTGGCGTATGGGCGATCTGCTGGCTGATGTCCGGCGAGGCGTTGCATAACACCCAGTTTTCGCCGTCGTCGCTGAGAATAATCGAGGACTGGGTACGCGGGCTGGCCTGAATGGTGCCGTCGCGCACGCCCTGACAGTTGGCGCAGTTGCAGTTCCACTGAGGAAAACCGCCGCCAGCGGCGGATCCAAGGACTTTGATGAACATAGGAGAAACCCGGCGTTGAAACAAAATGCCCGCACAGCTGGCGGGCATGGATATTAACGGTTGGAGATGTACAGCGTCACTTCCAGACCGAGACGTAAATCAACAAATTCAGGTTTTTTCCACATAATAGTCTTCCTCTAAGGTGAATGAACAAAGCGATACCCGTCAGGTATCATTACGTAAACAATCCAGTGATTATGCACGCAATTTTGAGCCGGCTGATGGTGCGCTAACGGCGCATCGAGATCAACCCGCAAATGTTAAGGAAATGAATCAGCCCTGCCAGACCTGGCGCAGCACGCGCAGCCAGTTATCCGAGGCGAGCTTTTCCAGCCGATCCTGATCATAGCCCGCATCGCGCAATGCTGCGAACAGGCGCGGCAGTCCCGCCACGTCTTTTAGCGCGTCCGGCACGGAGATGCCGTCAAAATCGGAGCCAAATCCCACACGATCGCTGCCCATTATCATTATGAGCCGTTCGTAGTGCCTGACGATGTCGCTCAGCGGCGTGTCGCCGTCACGCTTGCCGTCGGCGCGCAGGAACGCATTGCCGAAATTGATGCCGACCATGCCGCCGCTGTCGCGTATGGCGGCAAGCTGGGCATCGGTCAGGTTGCGCGGCTGGGCGCAGAGCGCATGGGCGTTGGAGTGGGTCGCCACCAGCGGCGAGCGGGAGAGCGCGACGGTATCCCAGAACGCTTTTTCGTTCATATGCGACACGTCGATCAGCATATTCAGCGCGTTGGCCTGTTGGATCAGCGCTTTGCCGGCCTCGGTCAGGCCTGGTCCGCTGTCCGGCGAGCCGGGAAACGCGCCGGTCACGCCGACGCCGAAGCGGTTAGGCAGATTCCAGAAAGGCCCGATGCTGCGCACGCCGGCAGCGTAAAACGCCTGAAGCTGTTCGCCCTCTTCATCCAGCGCGTCCGCGCCTTCGATATGGGCCACCAGCGCCAGCACGCCCGCATCGCGGCAGGTGGCAATCTCGGCGGCGCTGCGGCACAGGCGCGCCCGCCCCTGCGACTGCTCGGCGATCTGCGTGAGAATAGCCAGCTGCTGCCACATGATCTCCAGCGGCTGCCAGGGCGTATCGGCAAGGTGCGGCGCCATCTGGGCGACATAGGCCTGCGGCGGCACGAAAATAGCGAACAGGCCGCCGAAAAAGCCGCCCTGACGCATGCGAGGAAAATCGAGCTGGCCGCGCTCGATGCCGTTAAAGAAGGCGTCGACCGGCGCGTCGCGATGATTCAGCCACAGATTGAGCAGCAGATCGTTATGGCCATCAAAAGTTAACATCAGAGAAATAAGCGTTTAAAAAACTCAACATCGCGCTATGTTACGCGGCCGCAGGATAAACGCCAAATCAGAGGGCACGAATGGTTACTCTGCCTGCGGCGTCACCGAGAACTGGTCAAATATCTTGTAGGTGGAGACGTCAAACAGCGAAACCGCCTCGACCTCCGCCATCGGAATAAGATGCCTGAAGTGCTGCAGGTTCAGGGGTTGGGAATCAGCGGTGATATTCTGCGCCAGGTAGAGTTCATAGTAGCGATGCTGCTCGCAAAAGCGCAGCGTCTCTTTGTCGCGGTAGCCGCTGATATAGGGGATAAGCGCCAGATGCTGGGTTTGCGTATGTTCGATGCGCGGCGCGGCGACATAGCCGATATAAACCTTACGCGATTTCAGCGTTACGAATACCAGCTTCTCTTCTTCGATCGCCTGCAACAGCAGCGACTCCATGCCATCTTCCCGGGCGACTTTTCGGTATTCCGCCATGCTGCTTTTCCCGTCTCGCATCGCACGTCGCGCCGCTTCGCCCGCGCGCCAGGCGCGCAGCGCGGCGAGCGCCAGCCCCAGTTCGAAAAAGAGCGGATAGTTCATTAGCGTGGTGCGGGTCAGCCAGGAGTAGTAGTCCTGAACGGCGTAATCGGGAAAAAAGAGATGGGGAACAGAGAGCAGCAGACTCAGCAGGAAAAGCGCGACGTAGATAAGCGCTACGCCGAAAAAGCCCTGCAGCGCAAACTTGGCGCCGTGCATCGCCACGTAAAAATAGGCGATCCAGCCGCTTGAGCGCGCCTGACGCGTGCGCGAGGGATAGTGGTTTTCCGTATACCAGTAGCCGCAGACCAGCACGACCATAATGACCAGCGGTCCCATCGCGCGCCCTTAGCGTTTTTGCGCCAGCTCTTCCATACGGGCGCGCATCGCTCTGCCCACGTCAGGGTTATTCATATTCAGACGGGCGTTGCCGTTAACGTCGAGAATCAGCTTGTCTTGATCGGAGTAGCGAAGATCTTCATTGGTTAAGCCGCGCATGAACTTATCCGGCTCGGCGAACCACTTGCCCATTAACCTTTTTAGCCTGTTCATTTTTCCTCCTCGCCTTAACGGTGCGGTAACCTGAGCGGTTGTACCCTGTTGAGTATACGTCAGCCGCCGCGAACATTCCTTGTTCAGTTTTCTACGCTGTTTTGCGCGGGCGCGCAACCGCATCCTGATTTAACCGCCCTGCGCCACCGCCAGGCCGCGATAAAAGGTCGGCTTCACCTCGAGCGGCCGCTGGATCAGGCCATATTTCTGGTAAAAGTCGGCGGTCTCCTGCTGCTGCCGCACCGTCTGGTCGTCAATGCTCTGCCAGTGCGACTGGCGACGGGAGAACGCTTTTTCCGCTGCCGCCGGCGGAAAGCCGATAATTTTCGCCAGCGTCTGGGCGTAGTCGGCGACGTGGCTGTTGGCCCAGCGATCCGCCGCTGCCAGCCGGTTGACGTAGTCCTGAAGCGCGGCGCGCTTTTCGCGGTCGTTGATGGCGGCGTCGGTGGCGGCCAGGAAGCTATTGCCGGTCGAGAGCCCCACGCCGTTGACCAGTATGCGGCCGCTCTGGGTCACCTCCGCCAGCGCGGTATAGGGATCCCATGTCGCCCAGGCGTCTACCGCGCCGTTAGAAAGCGCGATGCGCGCGTCGGCGGGCTGTAGAAAGCGCCAGCTGACATCTTTGTCGCTCAGGCCCGCCTGCTCCAGCGTTTTTAGCGCCTGAAAATGGCCGATAGAGCCGCGTCCGGTGGCGATGCTTTTTCCTTTGAGATCGGCAGCGGTTTTAATGGGCGAATCGGGACGCACCAGCACCGCCAGCCCGGCAGGCACCGATTTGCTGACCGCCACCGCTTTCACCTGCGAGCCGGCGGCCAGCGAAAAGAGCAGCGGCGCATCGCCGATAATGCCCGCATCCACCGCGCCCGCATTAAGCGCTTCCGCCAGCGGCGCGGCGGCGGGAAACTCTGCCCACTCGATCGCATAGCTTAGGTTGTCGAGCTGATGCGCCGCCGTCATCTCGGCACGCATATTGCCTTTCTGATCGGCGATGCGCAGCGTGACGGCCTGCGCAGAGGAGGCGCCGGCCAGCGCAAGCGCGATGTAAAGAGCGTGGTATTTCATCCTGTTTTCTCCTGGCGCAAAAAAACCAGCATAAACCGGACGTTGAGAAACGCCGATGCCGATTCCGCATGAGGTTAGCCGGCAGCCGCATAAGGCTGTCGCTTTTGCGTTATCGGTTGTCATTTTTGCGCGCGCGGCGGCGCGGTGCGACACGGCAGACTGCGCTGACACCACAAGGAGGCTTTATGTTGACGCAACCCACAGAGAAGTACCGTGCTTTTCCCGTCATCGCCCTGCCCGATCGTCAGTGGCCAGATCGCCAGCTGACAAAGGCGCCGCGCTGGCTTTCCACCGACTTACGCGACGGTAATCAGGCGCTGGCGGAACCGATGGACGCAGAACGCAAGCTGGCGTTTTGGGATCTGCTGCTGGCCTGCGGCTTTAAAGAGATAGAGGTCGCCTTTCCCGCCGCATCGCAAACCGATTTTCAATTTGTGCGCGATCTGATTGAGCAGCGCCGCATCCCCGAAGCGGTCACTATTCAGGTGCTGACGCAGGCGCGCGAAGCGCTTATCGCCCGTACGTTCGAGGCGCTGCAGGGTGCGCCGCGCGCTATTCTGCATCTCTATAACGCCACTGCGCCGCTGTTTCGCGAACGGGTATTTGGCCAGAGCCAGGCGGAGATCGTCGCGCTGGCCTGCGCGGGCGCGCGTCAGATCCGCGACGGCTGCGACGCCCGGCCTGAAACGCACTGGACGTTTGAATACTCCCCGGAAACCTTCTGTTTTACTGAACCGGAATTCGCGCTGGCGATCTGCGAGGCGGTTGCGGATATCTGGCAGCCCTGCGCCGCCCGTCCGATGATCGTCAATCTGCCCGCAACCGTAGAGGTCAATACCCCGAACGTTTATGCCGATCAGATTGAATATTTTTGCCGCCACTTCAGCCGCCGCGATGCCGTTTGTATTAGCGTGCATCCCCATAACGATCGCGGCACCGGCACCGCCTGCGCGGAGCTGGCGCTGCTGGCGGGCGCGGATCGCGTTGAAGGCTGCCTGTTCGGCAACGGCGAGCGCACCGGCAACGTCGATATTGTCACGCTGGCGCTGAATCTCTATAGCCAGGGGATCACGCCTCATCTTGACTTCAGCGATATCAACAAGGTGACGGAGGTGGTGACGCGCTGCAACCAGCTGCCGGTGCATCCGCGTCATCCTTATGCGGGCGAGCTGGTGTTCACCGCCTTTTCCGGCTCGCATCAGGATGCGATCCGCAAAGGCTTCACCCTGCGTCAGCAGCGGCAGGAGACGATCTGGCAGATGCCTTACCTGACGATCGATCCGGCCGATATCGGCTGCAGCTATGAGGCGGTGATCCGCGTCAACAGCCAGTCGGGCAAGAGCGGTGCCGCCTGGCTGCTGGAGCAAAATCATGGCCTGACGCTACCGCGCACGCTGATGCAGGATTTTAGCCAGCGGGTGCAGCAAGAGACGGACCGCCACGGCAAGGAGATGACGCAGCGCGCCATCTGGCGCTGCTTCTGCCTGCACTATGGCGTAGAGCAGGCGACGTTGACGCTGCTGGAGGCGGAAAGCCGAAGCGACGGCGATATGACCCGGCTTGAGGCGAGCCTGGGGATAAACGGCGGCATTCGTCGCCTGCGCGGCAGCGGTAACGGACTGCTGTCGGCGGCGGTGGATGCACTGCGTCGCGCGCTGGGGCTGGAGCTGACGATTGCGGATTACCACGAGCATACGCTGGGCAAACGCAGCGACAGCCGTTCGGTCGCCTACGTCTGCTGTTTGAATAGCCAGGGCGATCGCGCCTGGGGCGTCAGCATCGACAGCGATATTGCCCGCGCCTCCCTGCAGGCGCTGCTTAATGCGGCGACGGCCTCTCTGCCTGTGGAAAATAGGCAGCAGGCGCAACCCCCAGCAGGCGACGAAACATCGCGCTAAAGGCGCTGGGGCTGTCATAGCCGAGATCGAGCGCCACGCCCAGCACCGACTCGCCCTGCGCCAGCCGGGTCAGGGCGATGACCAGGCGCGCGCGACGCACCCAGTCGCTGAAATGCAGCCCTGTCTCCCGCTGAAAGTGGCGCGCAAGGGTGCGGCTAGAGAGGTTTAACCGCCGCGCCCCCTCCTCCAGCGTCCAGCGATCTCCCGGCGCCTGCTGGATAGCGCGGCAGAGCTTTTGCAGCCGCGCGCTCTGCGGCTCCGGCAGGTTGAACGGCAGCACGTCCAGACCGCGCAGCTCATCCAGAATCAATTCATAGATATGCTCGCTGCGGCTGCCGGGCGCGTAAATCTCCGGCAAGGGCAGCGCGCTGACGATCAGCTCGCGCAGCAGCGGCGATATCGGCACCACCTGACAGCTGGCAGGCAGGTCGGCGCGCGCCAGCGGATCGACGAATAAGGTACGCGCGGCGACGGGACCGGTAATCTGCAGCGCATGGCGGGTGTAGGCGGGCAGCCAGACGCCGCGGCCCGGCGGAACGATCCAGCTGCCCTGCGCGGTATCGACGCGCACCACGCCGCTCAGCGTATGAATGAGCTGCGCGCAGCTGTGATGATGCCAGGGTTCGCTGTCGCCGTGCGCGTAGTCATGGGCGTAAGAAACCAGCGGACGAGAGGTGAAATCGAACGACAGCCGCGCCGTCACGATTATTCCTTCAGATAGCGATGGATCGACGCCAGATCTTGCTCACCGTAGCCGGCGTCGACCGCCTGCTGCCAGAGTGCGGCGATCTGCTCCAGTGCGGGCAGTTTCGCGTCGCCCTTCGCTTCTAACGCCAGCTTCGCGTCTTTCAGCGCCCATACCAGGCTCATCTGCGGCGTGAAATCTTCACTGGCGATCATCGCGAGCTTCGCTTTGGCATAAGGCGCCGCCAGCGGGCCGCCCTCCAGCACTTTCCAGAGATCGTCGGTGCTGAAGCCGAACTCTTCCGCCAGGCGCGTGCTCTCCGCCAGGCTCTGCATCAGGCCGATCAGCCAGCTGTTGACCACCAGCTTCATGCGCGACGATTTGCCCGCCTCGCCCAGCCACTGGGTGCCTTTGCCAATCGCGGCGAAGACCGTTTCCGCTGCCTGCGCGCGCGTCCGATCGCCGCTGGCCATTACCAGGATCTGCGCATTCTCGGCCGGCGCTTTGGTGCCGGAAACCGGCGCGTCGATAAACGCCACGTCCGGGCGCTCGCTGGCGAACCAGCCGATCAGGGCGTCGGTTTTCTCGACGCCGATGGTGCCCATCTGCGCGAGGGTCGCGCCCTGCTTCAGCGCCTCTTTCACCTGATGCAGCGTGTTTTCCGTGGTGTCGCCGTCGGAGAGCATGGCGATAACCACGTCAGCGTCGCGTACCGCCTCTTCCGGGCTGTCGCTCAGCGTCAGGCCGGAGGCGATCAGATCTTCGCCGCGCGTCCGCGTGCGGTTCCAGCCATAGACGGTAAACCCCTTTTTCAGCAGGTTGGCGGCGAATGCGTGCCCCATGGCGCCTAAACCTAATACGGCGACGGCGGGTTGTTGACTCATACTGACTCCTCGGGTTGTCCGTAAACTAAGCATTTAACACTGAAGGGAAAGTCACGAAAAATCCAGTCGGGAAAAACATTTTTCGACGCTGAATTTCGCATAAAACGACCTTATTATTTACGCTTTTCAAATAATCGTAAAAAGCCGTAACATACGCGCACAATGTTCCTTTTGGTTCATTTCATCTCTTAATGACGGTCTTTCATTCATGAAAATTGCATCACTGCGACAGGTCAGCGTGCTGCTGCCTGCTATGCTGCCGCTGCCGCTGCTGGCGGCTGTTGATACCGGCAGCGCGACCATGGTGGTCAGCGCCGCGCCGGCGCAAACCGGTCTCTCCGAACTCGATACGCCCGCCGCGGTCAGCGTGGTGAGCGGCGAGGATATGCGCCAGGCGGCGCCGCGCGTCAATCTGTCAGAAAACCTCGGCAGCGTGCCGGGCCTGCAAATCCAGAACCGTCAAAACTACGCGCAGGATCTGCAGCTCTCGGTGCGCGGGTTTGGTTCGCGCTCCACCTACGGCGTGCGCGGACTGCGCCTCTACGTCGACGGTATTCCCGCCACCATGCCCGACGGTCAGGGGCAAACCTCCAATATCGATATCGGCTCCATCGACCATATCGAGGTGCTGCGCGGCCCCTTTTCCGCGCTCTACGGCAACGCCTCGGGCGGCGTGATTAACGTCGATACCCAGACCGGCCAGCAGCCGACGACGCTGGAAGCAGGCAGCTGGTACGGCAGCTACGGCAGCTGGCGCAACAGCGTCAAGGCGAGCGGCGCGACCGGCGACGGCACCCAGGCGGGCGACGTCAACTACACCGTTTCCGCCTCGCGCTTTACCACGCACGGCTACCGCGACCACAGCGAGGCGCAGAAGAACCTCGGCAACGCGAAGCTGGGAGTGCGCATCGACGACGTCAGCACCCTGACGCTGCTGTTCAACAGCGTGCACATCGAGGCGCAGGATCCCGGCGGTCTGACGCCGGATCAGTGGCGCGCCAACCCGCGCCAGGTGGTCAGCAACGTCACGCTCTACAACACGCGTAAAACGGTGGATCAGACCCAGGGCGGCCTGCACTATCAGCGCCAGATGGGCGAAAACGACGATATCAGCGTAATGATGTACGCCGGGATCCGCGAAACCACCCAGTATCAGTCGATCCCGAAAAATGTGCAGCTCAGCCCGAAGCATCCTGGCGGCGTTATCGACCTGACGCGTCACTATCAGGGCATCGACACGCGCTGGACCCACCGCGACAGCCTGTTCAGCGTGCCGGTGACGCTGACCGGCGGCCTCGACTATGAAACCATGACCGAGCGCCGCAAGGGTTTCGAAAACTTCAGCGGCGACGACCTCGGCGTGAAGGGCAATATTCGCCGTAACGAACGCAACCTGATGTGGAACCTGGATCCCTACCTGCAGACCGCCTGGCAACTCACCGACAAATGGTCACTGGACGCCGGGCTGCGCTACAGCACGGTTAATTTCGACTCCAACGACAACTATATTACCGCCGCCAACGGCGACGACAGCGGCGACGCGCGCTACCATAAATGGCTGCCCGCCGCCTCGCTGAAGTACGCGATCGACAGCAGCTGGAACGCCTATCTTTCGGCGGGCCGCGGCTTTGAAACCCCGACCATCAATGAGCTCTCCTATCGCGGCGACGGCGAAACCGGCCTGAATACCGGCCTGAAACCGGCGACCAGCGACACGGTCGAGTTGGGGACGAAAAAACGCATCGGCAACGGCCTGATCACTGCCACGCTGTTCCAGACCGACACACAAAACGAAATCGTCACCGATACCAGCCTCGGCGGCCGCACCACCTATAAAAACGCCGGGCAAACCCGCCGGCGCGGCCTGGAGCTGGGCGTGGATCAGCAGTTCGCCGCCGACTGGCGCGCGAAGGCGGCATGGACGCTGCTCGACGCGCGCTATCGCAGCAACGCCTGCGGCGACGCGAGCTGCGACGGCAACCGTATTCCCGGCATTGCACGCAATATGCTCTACGCCAGTCTGGCCTACGCGCCGGAACAGGGCTTTTATGCGGGCGCGGAGATGCGCTATATGAGCGATATCGCCGCCGATGACGAGAACGACGTGAAGGCGCCCGCCTATACCGTCGCGGCGCTTAACAGCGGCTACAAATGGCTGGTGCAGAACTGGACGCTCGATCTCTTCGGCCGCGTCGATAACCTTTTCGACCGCAACTACATCGGCTCGGTGATCGTTAACGAAGGCAACGGACGCTACTTCGAACCGGCCCCAGGGCGCAATTACAGCGTCGGGCTGACGCTGAGTTACGCCTTTCAGTAAGCCCTGTCGCCCCGGTCAGAAACCAGGGCTTTTTTTATGGCGCACGTCGCGCCATCCAGTTGGCGATCCAGCGCGACAGGATCGGGCCGGTGAACATCACCACGATAAAGCGCCCGGTCTGCATCGCCATCACAAACGGCATATCGACGTTGCTCGACGCGGCGATAATCGCTACTGAATCGGCGCCGCCCGGACTGGTCGCCAGATAGGCAGTCAGCGGATCGATACCGGCAAACTTCACCAGCAGAAAAGCGAACAGCCCGCAGATGGCGATCAGCGTCAGCACCGACAGCAGCACGCGCGGCAAGGCGTGCGCCGCGTAGCGCAGAATATCGGCGCTGAAGCGCAGGCCGATGCCCCAGCCGACGAAGGCGTATGCCAGCGCCAGCAGCCACTTCGGCAGCGTGATAGCGACGCCGCCGATATCCTGCGCCAGCGAGGCGATAATCAGCGTCATCAGCATCGGACCGGCGGGAATGCGCAGCAGACGCGCCGCCAGCAGGCCAGCGGCGATGGTCAGCAGCGTCAAGAGAAAGGCGGTCGGGGCGAAAGGCGCGAAGAGATCGAGCGCCGGCGAGGCGGCGGGCGCGCTGCCCTCGTGGGTCCAGAGGCGCGTCACCAGGGTGGCGACCAGCGCCACCATCATCACGCGCAGATACTGCATAAATGCGACGAGACGCACGTCGGCGCCAAAACTCTCCGCCATCAGGGTCATGGCGGTCGCCGCGCCGGGCGACGAGCCCCAGATGGCGGTCGAGCCCGGCAGCACCCGGAAGCGCGCCAGCAGGCCGCCCAGCGCCAGGCTGGCGACGATCACCGCGCCGACGCACAGCACAAACAGCGGCCAGTCGTCCGCAATTTCATGAAATATCGAGGCGGGGATCGCCGCGGCAATCATCGCGCCGACCGTCGCCTGCGCGCCGTTAAACAGCGGCCGCGCGATTTTCAGCGCGCGGCCGGAGGCGGCGAAACCGATGGCGGCGAACATCGGACCAAGCAGCAGCGCGGCCGGAATATGCAGCCACTCCAGCACCGCCACCAGCGCCGCTGAGCTGAGGATCAGCCCGGCCCAGCGCGTCAGGCCCGCCTGCGCCGTCGCCATGTTAGCGCGCGTCGACCAGCGCCAGCACCTCGGCGCTGGTGCCGGTTTCGCCAAGGCGCGGGAAGATCAGCTTAACGCTGTTGTTATGGGTGTCGAGATTGAGATCGGTCATGGCATCGGTGGCTAAGGTGACGTTGTAACCTAACTCATACGCCTGACGCGCGGTGGATTCGACGCCGATGCTTGTGGCGATGCCGCAGATCACCACCTGGGTGATGCCGCGCGCCTGCAGTTCGGCATGCAGACTGGTCTGGTGAAAGGCGCCCCAGGTTTTCTTGGTGACGGTGATATCGCCCGGCTGCGGCGTCATCTCCGGCACCAGCGTCGCCCAGTCGGCCGGCAGTTCGCCGCTGTGGCTGCCCTGCTCGTTACGGCCCGGCGCGCCGCCGGCGACATTCACCAGCACCACCGGCAGCTGTCGGGCGCGAAAACCCGCGGCGAGCTGCGCGCAGCGGTCGATCACCGGCTGCGGCTCATGCACCACCGGCAGGCGAACGATGCCGTGCTGCAGGTCGATGATAATCAGTGCGGTATGGGGATCAAGGGTAGTCAGAGCCATGGAAAGTCCTCTCAGGATGCGTTGTCGGCGAGTCGTTGCAGTAAGGGGATCGCGGCGATCAGCAGCTGGCGCTCGTCGGGGCTGAGACGGGTGTCGATGGCGCGCACCAGCCAGTCGTCGCGCATCGCGCGGTTGGCGGCGATCAGCGCGCAGGCAGCCGGCGTGGGCGTGTAGCGGGTTTTGCGGCCGTCGTGCGGATCCGCTTCGCCCTGCACCATGCCCGCGGCCAGCAGGCTGGCGACGGTCGCGCCCATCGACTGGGTGCGCACCCCTTCCGCAGCAGCCAGCTCGGTGATGGTCATCGCGCCGTCGCGTACCAGGTAACCCAGCACCGACACCTGCGACCAGGTAAGATCGCCCGGCGGCGCGGATTCGCGCAGCCGGCGGCTTAGCTTGCCCGTCAGCATGCGCAGCGCTGCGGCGGCTTCAGTGAGTTCGCTCATCGCCTTTCTCCTTACGTTAGCGCCAGTATAGAGATACGAAGGTAAACTGTGTAGTTTACCTTCGTATCAATTTGTAAGGCCAGGACGCTGCAGGTAGTGGATCAGGCTGTGAAAGCGCAGCGGCGTGGCGAGCGGATTGCGATAGCTGTGAGCCACGTCAGCGGCGAACTGCAGCGCTTCGCCCGTTTGCAGCCGACGCCAGACGCCACCCGTGCCGAGCAGCAGTTCGCCCTCAATCACCACTACCTGCTCAACGCAGCCTTGCTCGTGCGGCGAGGAGTCGCTCTGCGCGCCTGCCGCCAGTTCGACCGCCAGCAGATCGAAGCGCAGCCGCGCGTCGTAAGGCAGCAGCGGCCGCACCGTCATCTGCGCGTTGGGCTGGCTGAAGCGCGCGCTATCGCCGCTCTGCAGCCCGTTGCCCTGAATGAAAAACGAGAAAGGAACGTTAAAACCGGTGGCGATTTTCCACAGCGTCGCCACCGTCGGGCTGGATTCGCCGCGCTCGATCTGGCCGAGCATCGCTTTGCTGACGCCGGTGCGTTCCGCCGCCAGCGTCAGGCTCCAGCCGTTGGCCTGACGCAGCTGTTTCAGCGCCTCGCTAAGATGCTGATGCAGATTTTCCATGTGGTTCTCCTGAAATCATGGCGGCAGTGTAGCACTTGAGCGCTATAGCGCACACTGTTACCATGTGCGTTATAACGCACAGTGGAGGTTTTATGCAGCGCATAACGGCGCGATCTGCCTTTTCCTTTCCCATGCTGGTGTCGGGTTTCGTCGCGGTACTGGTCGGCTACAGCAGTTCAGCAGCCATTATTTTTCAGGCGGCGCAGGCCGCTGGCGCTTCGCCGACGCAGATCGGCGGCTGGCTGTCGATGCTGGGCATCGCGATGGGCCTCTGTTCGCTGGGCCTGTCGCTCTGGACGCGCATGCCGATCCTCTGCGCCTGGTCGACGCCCGGCGCGGCGCTGCTGGCCACCAGCCTGCACGGGCTCTCCATCAATGAGGCGATCGGGATATTTATCTTCGCCAACGCGCTGATCGTGCTGAGCGGCGTCACCGGCCTGTTTGCGCGCCTGATGAAGGTCATTCCGCCCGCGCTGGCCTCCGCCATGCTCGCCGGGATCCTGCTGCGCTTCGGGCTGGAAGCCTTTACCGGCTTGCAGAGCGACGTTGCGCTGTGCGGCGCGATGCTGCTCGCCTGGCTGCTGGCGCGCCGCTGGCTGGCGCGCTATGCCATTCTGGCCACCCTGGCGGTGGGCGTCGCGATGGCATTCGCCCGGCACGCGATCCATTTTCCGGCGCAGATGACGAGCTTCGCGCTGCCGCAGGGCATCATGCCGCACTTTAGCCTGACCGCGCTGCTCGGCGTCGGCCTGCCCTTTTTCCTTGTCACCATGGCGTCGCAAAACGCGCCGGGCGTCGCCACGCTGCAGGCGCACGGCTATCAGCCGCCGGTCTCCGCGCTGATGAGCTGGACCGGGCTGGTCGCCCTACTGCTGTCGCCGTTCGGCGGCTTTTCCGTCTGCATCGCCGCTATCACCGCCGCCATCTGCATGGGCGACGAGGTCGATCCCGACCCGACCCGCTGCTGGATGGCCGCCGCGCTGGCCGGGGTTTTTTATCTGCTGGCCGGGCTCTCGGGCGCGCTTATCGCCGCGCTGTTCGTGGCGCTGCCGTCGCCGCTGATCGCCACCCTCGCCGGCCTGGCGCTGCTGTCCACCTTCAGCGGCAGCCTGACGCGCGCGCTGGCGGAGCCGGGCACGCGCGACACCGCCGCCATCACCTTTCTGATTACCGCCTCTGGCCTCACGCTGTTCGGCATCGGCGCCGCGTTCTGGGGGCTGGTCGGCGGCCTCGCGGCGCATGCCGTGCTGACGCGTCGCGCCGCTTAACCAACTGGGCGCGCTGCGCATTTTTTATCGCAGCGCGCGAAAAACGCCCTTAATCACCGTTTTTTCCGGCGTTTGATTTGCCGTTGCTCCGCGTAAAATCACTCCAATCGCCGATATCACACGATTTTCTGCCTCACACTTCGACCGATAAGGGCCCAACAGGTGGCAAAAACTTTTCTGCGCAGCGGCAATCTTGACGCGGTGCTGGCGCTGGGTGAAAACGGCCAGCCGGTCTACGCATCCGCCCTGCAAATTCGTGAAACGCTGCGGCTGCGCCGTCAGACCGTGCTGGCAAACTGCCTGGCAATCCCTCAGCCCAACGCGCGCGGCGACCGCCTCGACTGGTACGCGCCCTTCAGCGGCAAGGTAAAATCCTGGCTGGGCGCCAGCGATTACGAGCGCCGTCTGGCGCTGGAACAGCTGACGGCGACGCAGCAGGAGATGCAGGATCTCAGCGCGCGCGCGCGCGAGGCCGACAATCCGGCGATGCGCCTGTTCGGCGCGCTGCTGGGCAAAGCGCTGCAGTTTCCCGATCAGCAGTATGTCTACCTGGTGGACGGCAAGCCGGTGATCACCTTCTGGGGCTTTGTCGACGCGCAGTCGCGCACGCGCGACGACGCGCTCGCCTGCCTGCGTGATACGCTGGAGGCGTCGCTGCCGCCGCTGCTGCCGGAACTGACTGTCGTCGAGCCGCAGCCGGCGATGGTGCCGATGATCGCTGAGCCGGAGCCGCTGCCGGAACCCGTTGTCGAAGCTCCTCAGGTCGTCGAGCCGCCCGCGGTTACATCAGCAGCCCCGCCCGCGGTCGCGCCGGCCACACAGCGCCGCGCCTTCCGCCTCCTGTATCTTGCGCCGGTGGCGCTGGCCGTTGCCGGTGCCGCCGCTTTCTGGCTGCATCAGCCGACGCCGGTCGCCGCGCCGCAGCAGGCTGCGCCTGCCGCCGCTCCATCGGCCACCGCTGTCGCGCCGCTTGCCGCACTGATCGCCGCGCAAAAGCTCGCCGCCACCCTGCCGCAGACGCCCGCCAGCGTCGCCGCGCCCGCCGAGACGCCTGCGCCTTCCGCAACGCTGGCCAGCGTCGTGACGCCCGCTGTTCCCGCCGCGGGCGACGCGCTGAAAATGAGCGTGGAGGATGTCCGCACCGGCGCGATTAACGTCGTCGACGGCCGCTGGCGCGTGGTGATGCAGAACTCCCTGCCGGGCGGCGCGTCGCCGGTGCTGCACTATGAGCTCAGCGGCGGCAAAGGCAGCGCCACCGTCACCCAGGGCAATAACCTGCGCTGCAGCGCCGACGAGGTCACCGCCGCCATGCTCGGCAGCGGCCAGCTCTCGGTGCGTAGCCGCTATACTGCCAAATGCAGCGATGGCTCGCGCTACCGCATGCCGCAGCTGATGTGTAAGCCGGGAGACGGCGCCGCCGTGTGCGAAGCGTTGTTCAGCGACGATAAATCCTTCCCGATGACGATTAAGCGTGAGAGTAAGTAACCATGTTGGCTCCCCTGATCGATGACAAACAAAAAATCACGCTGATTGAAGAGAGCGGCGTACAGTTTCTGGATTTTGGCCTGCGCATCGCCGCAGGTCAGGCGCGCCGCCAGTTCGTGCGCCAGACGGCGAACGGCCCGCTGCTGCGCCTCAACGTCGACGGCAACAGCGGCAAGTTTCTGCTCTATCCGCAGGACGGCGGCGCGCCGGAAGTGGTGCGCCCGGAATCGGACGTGGCGCTGGCCGACTCGCTGGCGCTGCTGGCGGACTGCTGGCTGCCGCTGCCGATGCTGCGCTGCGCCAGCGGCCGCCGCTTTATCGGCGGCCCGGAGAACTGGGCGCGCCTGCGCCTCACCGCGCTGGCGCAGCCGGACGCGGCGGGCAATACCCATCGCGTAACCCTGGCGTTTGATACCCGCTGCGTGGCGCAGGAGGATGGCGGCGAACAGCTTGGCCTGACCGCCGCCGACGCGCAAAATGGCGTGACCTTCTCGCTCGCCTGGCACAACTACGAGCTGGGCGAGTTTCTCGATCATATCTGGGTCGACGGCTGGCTGCGCGAAGCGTTCAGCGACCGCGTCGGCGACCGCCGCGAGCAGGCGATCGCGCAGGCGCTGCGCGAGTTCGAATATCAGGCACACTACCTGAACCTGCTTGAGCTGCTCGGCGAGCAGCTCAACCTGAGCGATATCCACCTGCAGGCCGCTACCCAGCAGACGCCGGCGGTGAACGTCGACATCATTCTCGACGTCGGCAACTCGCACACCTGCGGCATTCTGGTGGAAGATCATCCCGAAGAGAGCAACGGCCTGAAGCAGACCTACGAATTACAGCTGCGCGACCTCTCGCAGCCGCATCAGGTCTATAACGAACTGTTCGACAGCCGCCTGGAGTTCGCTGAAACCGACTTCGGCAAGGCGAGCTTTTCGCTGCAGAGCGGCCGCGAAAATGCCTTTATGTGGCCGTCGCTAACGCGCGTCGGCCGCGAAGCGAGCCGCCTGGCGCTGCAGCGCGCCGGCCTTGAGGGCAGCACCGGCATCTCCAGCCCGCGCCGCTATCTGTGGGACGAGGCGCGCTATCAGCCAGGCTGGCGCTTTAATCAGCCGCAGGGATCGAACGAGCCGCAGGCCAACGCCGCGCCCTTTACCTTTCTGCTGAACGACGAAGGCGAGCCGCTGCACGCGCTCGCCGACGACGATCGCCTGCCGGTCTTTTCCGCCCACTACAGCCGCAGCTCGCTGATGACCTTTATGCTGTGCGAACTGCTGGCGCAGGCGCTGATGCAGATGAACAGCGCCGCGCAGCGCCAGCGCATGCCGCAGAGCCACGCGCCGCGCCAGCTGCGCCACGTCATCCTTACCCTGCCGTCCGCGATGCCGAAGCCGGAGCGCGAAATTTTCCGCCGCCGCATGCAGCAGGCGATCGCGCTGGTGTGGAAAGCCGAGGGCTGGCACGCCGCCGACGAGCCGTTCGACGCCGCCGCGCCGCCGATCTGCCGCAAACCGGTGCCGGACGTGCAGATGGAGTGGGACGAAGCCACCTGCGGCCAGATGGTATGGCTGTTCAACGAAACGCAGGTCAACTTCGCCGGTCGCGCGCAGGATTTCTTTAGCAGCACCGCGCGCCCGGATCGTCCGCGCGAAGCAGATGAAGTGCCGGGCAAAAGCCTGCGCATCGCCTCGATCGATATCGGCGGCGGCACCACCGATCTGGCGATTACCCACTACCGTCTCGACGACGGCCAGGGCAATAACGTCAAAATCACTCCGCGCCTGCTGTTCCGCGAAGGCTTCAAAGTCGCGGGCGACGATATTCTGCTGGACGTGATCCAGCTCTGGATCCTGCCTGCGCTGCAGCAGAGCCTGCAGAAAGCGGGCCTGACGCTGGCCGAGCCGCTGCTGAACAAACTATTCGGCCACGACGGCCGCCTCGACGGCCAGGCGACGCTGCGCCAGCAGGCAACGCTGCAGCTGTTTATTCCGCTGGCGCAGGCGGTGCTGGAGCGCTACGAGAACTGGGATCCGCTGGAGAGCCACGCGGAGATCAACGCCCTGTTTGGCGAACTGGTGGAGAGCCGCCCGGCCGACGCGGTGCTCGCCTTTATCAACGGCGAAATCCAGCGCGCGCTGGGCGCCGACAGCGGTTTCGATCTGCTGGAAGTGCCGCTGATCGTCAGTCTCGCCCAGCTGCACGCCGAGTTTATGCAGCACCGCATGGCGATCATTCCGGCGCTGCGCTCGATGTGCGAGGTGGTGTCGCTCTATCAGTGCGACGTGCTGCTGCTCACCGGACGCCCGTCGCGCTTCCCCGGCATTCAGGCGCTGGTGCGCCATCTGCAGCCGCTGCCGGGCAGCCGCATTCTGTCGCTGGAGGGCTATCACACCAGCGACTGGTATCCGTTCAACAAACATGGCCGTATCGACAACCCGAAATCCACCGCGGCGGTCGGCGCGATGCTCTGCCTGCTGGCGCTGGATCTGCGCCTGAACAGCTTCTGGTTCCGCGCGGGCGATTTCGAGCCCTATTCGACTATCCGCTATCTGGGCGTGCTCGACGAAAACCAGGCGCTGACCGACGATAATCTCTGCTACAGCGATATCGATCTCGACGACCGGGGCTTCGCGCTGGACCGGAAAAGCAGCTTCCGCATTCGCGGCAACGTCTGCCTCGGTTTCCGCCAGCTCGATAACGATCGCTGGCCCGCGTCGCCGCTCTACAGCCTGACGCTGAACGACGCTCAGCTGGCGCGCAAGGTCGCCGGAGAGAGCGTGCTGCGCGTGAAGCTGGCGGTGGCGCCAGGCCCGACGCTGCCCGGCCCGGAGCGGCTGGTGCTGAGCGACGCGCGCCTTGACGACGGCACCCGCGTGCCGCTCGAGCAGCTGAGCCTGAAACTCAACACTCTCTCGCCGACGGGCAACGCCAATGCCCAGTACTGGATTGACAGCGGAAGCCTTTGCAAACGATGAGAACTGTAAAACCGCGCCAGCCGCAGACGCTGGCAAAACGACTTGGCCTGCTGCAGGAGGCGCTCAACGCCAGCCTGGGCTGGATCGCCGATCACCGCGACGCGTCGCCGCGCCTGGCGCTGGAGGCGGAAACCTTTACGCGCCAGCTGCGCCGCGCCCGCGCCCAGAGCGACGCGCTCGCCCAGCAGGTCGCCCGTCCGGTGACGCTGGCGCTGTTCGGCCAGTCGCAGGCGGGCAAAGCCTGGCTGCTGAGCGAAATGGTCGCCGATGCCCAGGGTCAGCTGCTGACGCGTCTGGGCGAAAAAAGCCTTAACGTCTTTCAGCAGATCAATCCCGGCAATCTCGACTTCGCCGCGGCGACCCGCTACTGCCATCAGCGCGAGCCGCTCTCCGGCGAATGGCCGGTAGAGCTGACGCTGCTGACCGAGGCGGAAATTTTACGTCTGGTGCTGAGCTGCCGCCATGCGGCGCCGCAGCCGGAAAGCGCCCAGCTCGACCAGCAGCTGCAGCGTCTGCAGCGCCAGCGCCTCAACGCGCCGGTCGGCGGGCTCGACAGCGACGCGCTGGTCACGCTCTGGGCCTGGAGCCGTCGTCACCGCTGTCACGAGCCGCGGCTCGACCGCCATTTCTGGCCGCAGGCGGTGGAGCTTGCGCCCGCGCTCAGCGTCGACGACCGGGTGCAGCTTTTCGCGCTGCTGTGGCCGACGCAGCCGGAGCTGAGCGAGGCGCTGCGCGCGCTGCTGCATCTGCGCCATCAGCTGCGCAGCGCCAGCCGCGTGCTCGCGCCGCTCAGCCTGCTGGCAGACGACGCGCTGCTGCCGAGCGAACAGCTGATCGCGCCCGCCAGCGAGCAGGATCAGCAGATGAAGGTGGAAGTTTGTCCGCTGAACGGCAACCGCATCGGCAAGCCGCAGCTGGCGCCGCTCGGCTGGCTGGCGCTGCTGACGCTGGAGCTGGTTATCCCCTTAAGCTCGACGCCGCGCACCGCCCTGTTCGACGACGCCGATATGCTCGATCTGCCCGCCCCCGGCGCGCCCGCCGATGCGGCGGCGCTGGAGGAGCGTCAGCGTCTGGCGCAGCAGGATCCATTGCGCGCCCGACTGCTGGAGCAGAAACGCGCCCTGCTGCCCGGCTTTTACGCCACGCGCCAGGGGGTCGATTTAATGCTGGTCTGCACCGCCGCCAGCCAGCGTCAGGATGTCGATGTCGCCAGCCGCGCGCTGCGCGAATGGCAGCTGCATCAGCCGCCGCGCGAAAACGGCGAAAAGCCTCGTCTGATTTGGGCAATCACCTCTTACGACGCGCGCCATCAGCAGATCAACGTCGATGAGGCGGTGCAGCGCCAGATTGGCCAGCCCGGCCAGCGCTGGGGCTCGATGCTGGCGCTCGATCGCGCCGGCGTCGATCGCATGGCGGAGTGGCTGCAGGAAGAGATGCAGCCCGACGCGCGCCGCGATCGGCTGCTGGCCGAGCTGCGCGCCCTGCAGCACAGCGTGCTGGAGCGTCGTCTGCTGCCCTGGATCGACGCCGAGGCAAGCGCCGAACAGGCCGCGCGCAGGCAGACCATCGCCGATACCCTGCTGAAATGTCTGCAGCACCGCACCGGCCTGCACGGCGAACTGCTGGAGCGGCTGCAGCCGCCGCGCGAAACGCTGCGTCAGCTCTGGCTCAGCCAGCATGACGCGCCGACCACGACCGCCGCGATCCGCGCCGAGGCCCCCGCGCAGCATTTCGGCGTCGGATTTGAATTCGATCTCTTTAGCGATACGCCGCTGGCCGAGCCTGCGACCGCGCAGCATCACGTCAGCGCCGCAGGACAGAGCTTCGCGCGCCAGGTGATGGCGCTGTGGCTCGATCATCTGCGCGAACTGCCGGAGAACCGCAGCCTGCTGACGCTGCTGAATGTAGATCGCGGCACGCTGGAGTGGCTGGTTGAAGAGCTGATCGTCGCCAGCTTCCGCCTCGATATGCTGACGTCGCTGGAGCAGGCGCTGCACGAGCCGGAAAACCCTTCCGTTACCCATGAGTCGCGCGCCGATCGTCAGGTTTCCCGCGCCATGACGGTGCTGGGGGATTTTGTCGCCTGGCTGGGCTTTTTACAGCGTGACGAAGCCGAACGCCCGCCGAGCCGCGTCAATCGCGGTCAGCCGATTTTCTCACGTCCGCCCGCGCCGAGCGTTAATTTCTCTGCCGGACAGCGGCTGACGCGTCTCTCCGCCGCACCAGCCAACCATACTGCCTACTACATCTATGACTGGCTGGTCGGGCTGAATTCGGTGATTCTGGAGAACAACGGCTACGCCGGCGGACGCGACGTCTCGCCTGCCGCGCGCGCCGCGCTGGCCGCGATCCTCGCGCCGCTGCGCAGCTAATCCCGCTTCAGGCGCAGGTCGCCCTCCAGCGCCTGCGCCGCCTCTTCCAGCAGCGCCAGCACGGCGGCAAACTCGTCGCGTTTTTCCGCCTCCGCCGCGTGGCGCAGATGAATGCGCGCCGGCAGCGCCATGCCGCCGGTCAGCCAGTCCCACAGCGCGTCCAGATTATTGCCGAAGGCGAACGGGCAATGGCTCTGCTGCGCCAGCGTCTGGTAGAGCGCGTCGCGATCCGCCAGGCGACGAAAGTCGAGCGTAATGGTCAGCATCTTCAGGGCACCTGCTTAAAGCTGCGATAGTGGTCGGTGGTGATATAGACCAGACCGTCGGAGGAGTAGACCAGCCGATCCGCCTCGCGATGACCGCAGCGATAGTTGACGTCCGCTTCATACCATAAGCGTCCGCTGCGCTGCGGCAGACGCTTTTCGCGGTTGCCGAAGCGGTCGCCGCCTATCGCTTTACCGGGCAGCACTTCGCACAGATTGCCTTTGGCGGGATCCCAGCCGCGGCGGCGCGCGTCGTTTTTGCTGATGTAATAAGTCGGCAGCTGCTGATGCTGCAGCAGGTAACGCGCTACGGTGCGCGCATCGGTCAGCGAGCTGATGTCGCCGGATTCAGGCGTGGGTGAAACATTCAGATGGGGTTTAAAACCGGCCCAGGCGGCCGCAAGCACGATGATCAGTGCAATCCAGAGTTTTTTCGACATGATGGCATCCCAGACAACAGGACGCTGATGATACCAGCTTTAGCGGGCAGATACAGCGCGGGCCAGCGAAGCTGGCCCTGCGGGGATCACTGCATGGCTTGCATCTGCGCCCCGTGGCGACGCCAGGCGCCTGGCGCAACGCCGTACTGGCGTTTAAAGCTGCGGTTGAAAGACTGCTGCGAGTCAAAGCCCAGCGAAATCGCGACGTTAAGGATCGGCTCATTGGTGGTGGTCAGCCGATCCGCGGATTTCTTCAGCTTCTTGATGCGGATGTACTCACCCAGCGGATAGCCGGTGTGCTCTTTAAACATACGCTGCAGGTGCCATTTAGAATAGCCTGCGCGCTCCGATACGGTGTCCAGATCCAGACGTGCTTCGATGTTGTTATCGATCCAGTCGATTAGATCGTGAATAAATGCGTCGCTCATCATCCCATTTTCTCCCGTCGCCGTTGCGAACAGTATCAGTATCAGTATCAGTTGCAATTACACTTTAAGGGTGACTGACTTTGCCATTTAATGCAAGTTGGATTGATACATTAAATGCCGCACTCGCCGTAAGGACATTCTCCGCCCCGCTCTATCTCAGTCAAAACCGCACATAAAGTGTATCAGATATTCTTGCAGTTGCTGGATGCCCAAGCCTACACTCCTCGCGATTAATTGCAATCTTAAAAGTTGCAAATATTGGCCCGCCTTTGTGGGCTCTTTTTTAACGCTATGCGGAATAACAATAATGAACAGACAAACGAAGTGGGTTCGTCAGGGTTCAACCCTTCTGGGCGCGGTGCTGCTCAGCAGCATACTCAGCGGATGTGACAAAGGCGTGGCGCAAAACGCCCCGCCGCCGCCCCCTCAGGTCAGCGTCGCCGACGTGGTGATGAAGCCCGTCAGCCAGTGGGACAGTTTTAACGGCCGCATCGAAGCGGTGCAGAGCGTGCAGCTGCGCCCGCGCGTCTCCGGCTATATCGATGCGGTGAACTACCGCGAAGGCGACGAAGTGAAAAAAGGCCAGGTGCTATTCACCATCGACGACCGCACCTACCGCGCCGCGCTGGAGCAGGCGAAGGCCGAACTGGCCCGCGCGCGCAGCCAGGCGGCGCTGGCGCGCAGCGAGTCGGCGCGCACCGAGAAGCTGATCGGCACCCTGGCGGTGTCGCGTGAGCAGTGGGAGCAGCGGCGCTCCGCCGCCAGCCAGGCGCAGGCGGACGTGCTCGCTGCCGAGGCGGCCGTGGATATGGCGCAGCTCAATCTTGACTTTACCCGCGTGACCGCGCCGATCGACGGACGCGCCAGCCGCGCCATGATCACCACCGGCAACCTGGTGACCGCCGGCGACAGCGCCAGCGTGCTCACTTCGCTGGTGTCGCAGGATCGCATGTACGTCTACTTCGACGTCGATGAAACCACCTTCCTGCACTATCAGGCGATGGCGCGTCAGGGCCAGCAGCGCGGCTCACTGCCGGTCGAAATCGGTCTGGCGGGCGAAAGCGGCTATCCGCACCGCGGCATGGTCGACTTCACCGATAACCAGCTCACCGCCAGCACCGGCACCATCCGCATGCGCGCCCTGCTTGATAACCGGCAGCGTCAGTTTACGCCCGGCCTCTTCTCCCGCGTCCGCCTGCCGGGCAGCGCAGAGTTCCAGGCGCTGCTGATTGACGACAAGGCGGTGCTGACCGATCAGGATCGCAAATATGTCTATGTGGTGGATAAAGAGGGCAAAGCGCAGCGCCGCGACATTCAGCCCGGCGCGATGGCCGAGGGTTTACGCATTGTGAAAAGCGGGCTGCAGTCGGGCGACCGCGTGATCGTCGACGGGCTGCAAAAAGTGTTTATGCCCGGAATGCCGGTAACGGCCCAGCAGGTCGCGATGCGCGCGGCTAACGCCAACTAACTGAGGCTACTGCCGCTATGGACTTTTCCCGCTTTTTTATCGACCGGCCGATATTCGCCGCCGTTTTGTCGATTTTGATTTTCGTTACCGGCCTGATCGCTATTCCGCTGCTGCCGATCAGCGAATACCCGGACGTGGTGCCGCCCAGCGTGCAGGTGCGCGCCGAATATCCCGGCGCTAACCCGAAGGTGATTGCCGACTCGGTGGCGACGCCGCTGGAAGAGGCGATCAACGGCGTTGAAAATATGATGTATATGAAATCGGTGGCCGGTTCCGACGGCGTGCTGGTGACCACCGTCACCTTCCGTCCCGGCACCGATCCCGATCAGGCGCAGGTGCAGGTGCAGAACCGCGTCGCCCAGGCGGAAGCGCGCCTGCCGGAGGATGCGCGCCGCCTCGGCATCACCACCCAGAAGATGTCGCCGACGCTGACGCTGGTGGTGCATATGTTCTCGCCGCACGGTAAGTACGACTCGCTCTACCTGCGCAACTACGCCACGCTGAAGGTGAAGGATGAGCTGGCGCGCCTGCCGGGCGTGGGCCAGATTCAGATCTTCGGCGCGGGCGAATATGCGATGCGCGTCTGGCTCGATCCCAACAAGGTGGCCGCGCGCGGCCTGACCGCCGCCGACGTGATCACGGCGATGCAGGAGCAAAACGTGCAGGTGTCAGCCGGCCAGCTCGGCGCTGAACCGCTGAAGAAGCAGTCCGACTTTCTGCTCTCTATCAACACTGCGGGCCGCCTCGAAAACGAGCAGCAGTTCGGCAATATCATCCTGAAAACCTCGGACGACGGCTCGCTGGTGCGGCTGCGCGACGTGGCGCGCATTGAGATGGGCTCCGGCAGCTATGCGCTGCGCTCGCAGCTCAACAATAAGGACGCGGTCGGCATCGGTATTTTCCAGGCACCGGGCGCCAACGCCATCGATCTCTCCAACGCGGTGCGCGCCAAAATGGCCGAGCTGGCGACGCGCTTCCCGGACGACGTGCAGTGGGCCGCGCCTTACGACCCTACCGTATTCGTGCGCGACTCCATTAGCGCTGTGGTGCATACGCTGCTGGAAGCGGTCGCCCTGGTGGTGCTGGTGGTGATCCTGTTTCTGCAGACCTGGCGCGCCTCGATCATTCCGCTGCTGGCGGTGCCGGTTTCGGTGGTCGGGACCTTTAGCGTGCTCTACCTGCTCGGCTTCTCGCTCAATACCCTGAGCCTGTTCGGACTGGTGCTGGCGATCGGCATCGTGGTGGATGACGCCATCGTGGTGGTGGAGAACGTCGAGCGTAATATCGCGCTGGGCCTCTCGCCGCAGGCGGCGGCGCATCAGGCGATGCGCGAAGTTTCCGGGCCGATTGTCGCCATCGCGCTGGTGCTCTGCGCCGTGTTCGTGCCGATGGCGTTTCTCTCCGGCGTTACCGGCCAGTTCTATAAGCAATTCGCGGTCACCATCGCCATCTCCACGGTGATCTCCGCCATCAACTCGCTGACGCTGTCGCCGGCGCTGGCGGCGAAGCTGCTGAAGGATCACCATGCGCCGAAAGATATCCCGACGCGCATTATCGATCGCCTGCTCGGCTGGCTGTTCCGACCGTTCAACCGCTTCTTTAACAGCAGCGCGCACGGCTACGAAGGGCTGGTCGGCAAAACGCTGCGTCGTCGCGGCGCGGTGTTCGGCGTCTACGTGCTGCTGCTGGCGGGCGCGGGCTTTATGTTCCACGCCGTGCCGGGCGGCTTTATCCCGACGCAGGATAAGCTCTACCTGATCGGCGGCGTGAAGATGCCGGAAGGCTCGTCGCTGGAGCGTACCGACGAGATGATCCGCAAGATGAGCGAAATCGGCATGAATACCGAAGGCGTGGCCTACTCCGTCGCCTTCCCCGGCCTGAATGCGCTGCAGTTCACCAACACGCCGAATACCGGCACGGTGTTCTTCGGCCTGAAGCCGTTCAGCGAACGCACCCACAGCGCGGCGGAGATTAACGCGGAAATCAACGCGAAGATCGCCCAGCTGCAGCAGGGCTTCGGCTTCTCGATTATGCCGCCGCCGATTCTGGGCCTCGGCCAGGGTTCGGGCTACTCGCTCTACGTGCAGGATCGCGCGGGGCTGGGCTACGGCGCGCTGCAGACGGCGATCAATACCCTTTCCGGCGCGGTAATGCAGACGCCGGGCATGCACTATCCCATCTCCTCTTATCAGGCGAACGTGCCGCAGCTCGACGTGCAGGTTGACCGCGATAAGGCCAAGGCGCAGGGGGTATCGCTGACCGATCTTTTCAGCACATTGCAGACCTATCTCGGCTCGTCGTACGTCAACGACTTCAACCGCTTCGGCCGCACCTGGCGCGTAATGGCGCAGGCGGACGGTGAGTTCCGCGACAGCGTGGAGGATATCGCTAACCTGCGTACCCGCAACGATCGCGGCGAGATGGTGCCTATCGGCAGCATGGTGCATATCACCACCACCTACGGGCCCGATCCGGTGATCCGCTATAACGGCTACCCCGCGGCGGACCTGATTGGCGACGCCGATCCGCGTATCCTCTCTTCCGCGCAGGCGATGACCCAGCTGGAGGCGATGTCCAGTCAGCTGCTGCCGAACGAGATGAATATCGAGTGGACCGATCTCAGCTATCAGCAGGCGACCCAGGGCAATACCGCCTTTATCGTCTTCCCGGTGGCGGTGCTGCTGGCGTTCCTGGTGCTGGCCGCGCTCTATGAGAGCTGGACGCTGCCGCTGGCGGTGATCCTGATCGTGCCGGTGACCATGCTGTCGGCGCTGGTCGGCGTCTGGCTGACCGGCGGCGATAACAACGTCTTCGTGCAGGTCGGTCTGGTGGTGCTAATGGGGCTGGCATGTAAGAACGCCATTCTTATCGTGGAATTCGCCCGCGAGCTCGAGATGCAGGGCAAAGGCATCGTGGAAGCGGCGCTGGAGGCGTGTCGTCTGCGTCTGCGTCCAATCGTGATGACCTCTATCGCCTTTATCGCCGGTACCGTGCCGCTGATTCTGGGCGAAGGCGCGGGTGCAGAAGTGCGCGGCGTCACCGGCATCACCGTGTTCGCCGGGATGCTGGGCGTTACCCTGTTCGGTCTGTTCCTGACGCCGGTGTTCTACGTCACGCTGCGTAAGCTGGTGACGCGCAAGGCGCCGAAAGAGGCGATGCAGACAGCGTAAAGAGTAAGGGCGGTCAGCGACCGCCCATTATTTATCAAAGCCGCTTTTAGCGGCTTTTTTTATTATCTCAACGCTTTACGAAAAGTTATATCAGGCTTTGGGACGCGTCAGAAAAACCAGCGTGCCGATAATGATATCGCCCACGACCCAGAGGATCCCCAGCATCATCGCGCCCATACCCGCGCCTAACGCCGCGCCCGCGCGTTCTGCATCGGAAGCCGCGTTATTGATCACGTCTCCGCTCGCGCCCATACCGGCGAAAATAGAATAGATCATCAGCAGGTTAAACAGGATAAATACGATCTTAACGATTTTCCCAAACAGCGTTCGCTTCGGTTTTTTTACCTGATGTCCGCATGAAGGACATTTAAAAGCGGATTCACTGATGCCCGATTTGCATTCCGGACAGTTGATTAAGGCCATTTCTCTCTCCATAGATACAAAAAAATCAGTCGGGAAAATACGCTTTTTCTGGATTATCAATCGGATAAAAACAGCGTCATTTAGCCGGGTGCTTTTGCTATAGAGGGGAATTGGCTGTTATGGGTGGAGAGGAAAATTCAGGACAGGAATGGAGTACGCCGCGCTGCGGAGCATAAAAAAAGCCGCGTTTAGCGGCTTTTTTTGCACAGGTCTTCGATAGCATCCGGTTCCAGAACAGGCGCGCACTCGGTTTCGTTGCCTTTCTTCAGCTCTTCGAGCGCGTCGGCGACGGTGCGTTTTTCCAGCACGTCCAGCGAAGCCTGCTCGGCTTCATCGGCGATCGATTTGAAGTACCAGCAAAGATTGGCGCTGACCAGACAGCGAGGCGCGACGTCCGGACGCGACGCCCAGAGCTTTTTGTCCTCAATCACGGAGGTATAAATATCGCGCAGCGTGATTTCGCTGGCCGGACGCCCCAGATGAATCGAACCGGTGCGGCCAAGCGTCGAAACGATAATGCCGTCGCGGGTGAGCGGAACCATCAGCTTACGGATGAAACTGGGATTCGCCTCAAGGCCGTATGCCAGAATGGCGCTGGTCGAGCGTTTACCCATTTGCTCCGCCATCGCTACGCTAAGAACCATTTGCAAAGCTGTCGGGAAGCGGTAATCAAGCATTTCATTATCCTGAGTTGCGGTGCATCTTATTGTTTTATTGCCGCGTAAGTGAACATTCAGTGAGCAATAAATATAACAAACACTGTTGCTTTTTAGAAGCAAGGCGACGGCGCCAGGGCACGTATTCATTAAAACCCGGCAGCCGACAGCACAAGCTGTTCAGCCCGCGCCGCGCCAGCCTCCGCCCTGCCCTTAAAGCGCCGCTGGCGGGGCCGACGGCAGCCGATTTTTCAGCAGCATCACCAGCGCCACGTTAAGCAGCGCCAGCGCGCAAAGCATCCATAGCGTAGCGGACGCGCCGAAGGTTTCAAACAGATATCCGCCCGCCAGAGGCGTTAGCGCCTGACCGATAAGCGCCGGACGCGCCATCCGGCCAACCACTACGGCATACGCCTCCGGTTTGACCATCGCCAGCGGTAAAGTTCCCCGCACGATGGCGCGCAGGCCATTTCCTGCACCGTAAAGCACCATGCTGAGCAGCGCAAGCTGCGGGAATAGCGCCAGCGACAGCAGGCCGAGCGCCACCAGGCCGACCGAGAAAAAGGCGGTCCAGATGGGATGGCCGCGTTTAAACAGAATATCGGCGACGCGCGATCCCACCTGACACGGCCCCAGAATGGCGCTGAGCCCCAGCGCAGCAGCCAGCGTGTAGCCGCTCGCCTGCAGCAAAGCGATCAGCTGTACCGAGATTGCCGTCATGATCACCGAGGCGAGCGTAAAAATGGCGCACAGCAGCCAGAACAGCGACGGCGCGATATCGCTCTGCGGCACAGGCGCTATCGCCGCTTTCGGCTTCAGGGCCGCCGCTTTATCCGGCAGCGCGTAAAAATAGGCAGGCAGCACCAGCAGCAGCAGCATCGCGGCGATAGCGAAACAGGCGCCGCGCCAGCCAAGCAGATGAATCAGCAACGCGGTGCCAGGCCACACCAGCGAGGTGCAAAAGCCGGAGATTAGCGTAATGCTGGTAATGCGCTGCGCGCCTGGCTGCCGTAGCGCGTGCCCAACGTGGCGAACAGCGCGTCGTAGAGTCCCATCGCCATGCCGACGCCGATAACGACCCAGGCGGCAAGAAACAGCAGCAGCGAATGGCTTAAGCCCATTATCGCAAGCCCGATCGCCATCACCGCCCCGCTCAGCGCCAGCAGCATCCGGCCGCCGGTGCGCGCGATAATGCGTCCGCTCAATGGCGCCAGCAGGCCGGATACCAAAATGCCGAGCGACAGCGCGCCATAGACCCACTGCTGCGACCAGCCGGTTTCCGCGACGATCGGAGCCGCCATTACCGCCATCAGATAAAACGAGCCGCCCCAGGAGAGTATCTGCACCAGCCCCAGCACCACTACCGCCAGCACGCCGGGTTTATTCCGTTGATTCACATCCGTCACCCTTTTGTACAGTAGCGGCTTTTATAACATGTTATGAGATAAGGAAAAAACCGAAACGGCGCCGCTCGCCCTGCTTTGCCTGTTTAGCCGTCAGGCCGCACGGTTTGATTGGTTAGTATTATTAGTATGTTGTAACTAATAGCGCAGATTGCACGCAGCGACAATCTCTGTCACATTAGGATATGTTGTAACTATGGAGACCGCTGATGCGTTACGACCTGATTTCCGACCTGCATGACTGCGCTAACCGCCTCGAACAGTCGCTGGGCGAGTTGCGCGAGATGATTATGGCGCAGCCACTGCTGATCGCGCGGGTGTTCTCGCTGCCGCCGATTGAAAAAGGCCATGAGCATGACGCGGTGACCGAAATCGCCGTTGAGCAGCACCTGGGCGAAGCCGCGCGCGAGATGGCGCTGGCGCACTTCTGTCGGCTCTTTATGCAGCATCAGTCAGAAAAGCTGAGCACCAAAGCGGCCGTGCGCCTGCCCGGCGCGCTCTGCATTGAAGCCGAAGGCGAACGCGAAACCGCCCTTATCGACCAGATCGCGCAGGTGAATCAATACAAGGCGCGGCTGGAGCAGATTATCACGGTGGAATCGGGCCTGCCGAGCGAGGCGCGCTTTGAGTTCGTGCACCAGCATCTGCGCGGCCTGATTACCCTTAACGCCTATCGCACCATTACCCTGCTGCAGGCGCCGGACAGCCTGCGTTTCGGCTGGGCTAACAAGCACGTGATTAAAAACGTAAAGCGCGAGGAAATTATCGCCCAGCTGGAAAAGAGCCTCAGCGCGAACCGCGCGCAGGCGCCCTGGACGCGCGAGCAGTGGGCGGAAAAGGTGCAGGATGAGCTGGAGAGCGTGCGCGCCCTGCCCGCCACCGCGCGGCTGAAGATCAAGCGCCCGGTGAAGGTGCAGCCGATCGCGCGCGTCTGGCGCGCCGATGAGAAAAAACAGACGCAGCTCGCCTGTCCGTCGCCAATCGTCGTGCTGTGTCGCGACCGCAGCCAGGTGCCGGTGCTGGGCGAACTGCTGAACTACAACGCGGATAATGTGCAGCACCGCTATAAGCCGGCGGCGCAGCCGCTTAATCTGCTGATCCCGCGGCTGCACCTGTGGGTCGACTGCCCGATATAACGAAAAAAGGCCAGCAGCGCTGGCCTTTTATTACGACGGCGGATTACGCCTTCATGCTGCCGACCATCTCTTCCGGACGCACCCAGGCGTCAAACTCCTCTTCGGTAAGATAGCCCAGCTTCAGCGCCGAGCCTTTCAGCGTAAGCCCCTCTTTATGCGCCTTCTTCGCGATTTCGGCCGCTTTGTCATAGCCGATATGGGTATTCAGCGCGGTCACCAGCATCAGCGACTCATTGAGCAACTGCGAGATGCGGTCGCGGTTCGGCTCGATGCCGACGGCGCAATGGTGGTTAAAGCTGTCCATGCCGTCAGCCAGCAGGCGCACCGACTGCAGGAAGTTGTGGATCACCATCGGCCGGAAGACGTTCAGCTCGAAGTTGCCCGACGCCCCACCGATATTGATCGCCACGTCGTTGCCCATGACCTGGCAGCAGAGCATGGTCATCGCTTCGCACTGGGTCGGGTTGACCTTGCCCGGCATGATAGAGCTGCCCGGCTCGTTTTCCGGAATAGAGAGCTCGCCGATGCCGCAGCGCGGGCCTGACGCCAGCCAGCGCACGTCGTTGGCGATCTTCATCAGCGAGGCCGCCAGCCCTTTCAGCGCGCCGTGCGCGTGCACCAGCGCATCGGTGGTCGCCAGCGCCTCGAATTTATTCGGCGCGGTGACGAACGGCTGTCCGGTCAGCTCGGCCAGCGCTTTCGCTACGCGCACCGCATATTCCGGATGGGTATTCAGCCCGGTGCCGACGGCGGTGCCGCCCAGCGCCAGTTCGGCGACGTGAGGAATGCTCTGCTCGATGTGTCGAAGGTTATGCTCCAGCATCGCCACCCAGCCGGAGATCTCCTGGCCCAGGGTCAGCGGCGTCGCATCCTGCAGATGGGTGCGGCCGATCTTGACGATATCCTGAAAGGCGCTGGACTTCTCGCTCAGGGTTTTCTTCAGCGTTTCAATCTGCGGGATCAGTTTTTCGCGCAGCGCGATCACTGCCGCCACGTGCATTGCGGTCGGGAAGACGTCGTTAGAGCTCTGGCTTTTGTTAACGTCGTCGTTGGGGTGCACCAGCCGCGACATGCCGCGTTCGCCGCCGAGGATCTCGCTGGCGCGGTTGGCCAGCACCTCGTTCATGTTCATATTGGTCTGGGTACCGGAGCCGGTTTGCCAGATCGCCAGCGGGAATTCGCCGCTGTGCTGATCGGCCAGCACCTCGTCGGCAGCTTTAACAATGGCGTCCGCGCGTTCAGCCGGCAGCAGGCCGAGATCGCGGTTGACGGTGGCGGCGGCGCGCTTGGTCTGCGCCAGCGCATAGACCAGCTCGGTAGGCATTTTTTCTGTCGAGATACGGAAGTGTTCCAGCGAGCGCTGCGTTTGCGCGCCCCATAACTTGTCTGCGGGTACATCAATGGGCCCCATTGAATCTTTTTCAATGCGCGTGGCTGCCATGTCTACGTCTCCTTTAGCACAGGTTGTGGTGATTGGTCGCCCAGCGCGGGAAGAACACTGGACGCGCAGAATTCTTACATACAAGAATTTAACATTATGCGAGTCTGACGCGCTGTTTGCACTTCATATGTATTAACGGTGCCATTTTCTGCTTTAATAGGCGCAATAACTTCCCGTGATTAAAGGGTTAATTATGCAAAAAATGGTCAATTCGCTGCAAAATTACGCGTGGGGCAGCAGAACCGCCTTAACTGAACTCTACGGCATCGCCAATCCCAGCGGCGCGCCGATGGCGGAGTTGTGGATGGGCGCGCATCCTAAAAGTTCCTCACAGGTTGAGGTCAAGGGCGAGCGTCGCTCGCTGCGCGACGTGATCGACGCCGCGCCCGAGGAGATGCTGGGCTATGCGGTGGCGAAACGCTTTGGCGAACTGCCTTTCCTGTTTAAAGTGCTGTGCGCCGCTCAGCCGCTGTCGATTCAGGTTCATCCCAGCAAAAGCGTGGCGGAAGAGGGTTTCGCACGCGAGAACGCGGCGGGCGTCCCGCTCAACGCGCCGGAGCGTAACTATAAAGACGCCAACCATAAGCCGGAGCTGGTCTACGCGCTGACTCCTTTCCAGGCGATGAACGGCTTTCGCGAGCTGCCGGAGATCGCCTCGCTGCTGCAGCCGGTGGCGGGCGCGCATCCGCAGATCGCCCACTTTTTGCAGCACCCCGACAGCGATAATCTGGCGACGCTGTTCACCACTCTGCTGTCGCTGCAGGGGGAAGCGAAGTCGCTGGCGCTGGGCGTGCTGAAAGCCGCGCTCAACGCGCGCGACGGCCAGCCGTGGGAAACCATTAAGGCGATCGCGGCGGATTACCCGGACGACAGCGGGCTGTTTTCGCCGCTGCTGCTGAACGTGATTACGCTGCAGCCGGGCGAAGCGATGTTTCTTTACGCCGAGACGCCGCACGCCTACCTCAACGGCGTGGCGCTGGAGGTGATGGCCAACTCCGATAACGTGCTGCGCGCCGGCCTGACGCCGAAATATATCGATATTCCCGAGCTGCTCGCCAACGTCAAGTTTCAGTCAAAACCTGCGTCGCAGCTGCTGACCCAGCCGCAACAGCAGGATCGCGCCCTGAACTTCCCCATTCCGGTGGAGGATTTCGCTTTCGCCATTCACGCGCTGGACAGCGAACCGCAGATCCTCTCGCAGGAGAGCGCGGCAATCCTGTTTTGCATTGAAGGCGAGGCGACGCTGACCCTGGGTCAGCAGCAGCTGACGCTGCGTCCGGGAGAATCCTGCTTTGTTCCTGCCAGCGACGGCGCGCTGAAAGCCACCGGAAGCGGCCGCCTGGCGCGCGTTTTTAATGCATTGCGCTGATTCGGCTGACGGAACTGGCCCTAACTGCTATTATTTCAATCTATTAGCGAAAAACGCCCGCGGGCGTTTCTCTTCCCTCGCCGGACGTCGGACAGCGGCGTAAGCGGACACAAGGATAAGGACGACTCAGCAATGAAAAAGACCAACGTTGCCGTAGGTGTGATTATCGCCCTGGGCGTAATCTGGACCGGCGCGGCATGGTTTACCGGTAAGCAGCTGGAAAGCCATATGGATGAACTGGTGCAGAACGCCAATACGCAGCTTAACGCTCTGGCGCCCAACAGCCGCCTCAAGCTCAGCTATCAGGATTACCAGCGCGGCGTATTCAGCAGCACCGCGAAACTGGTGCTGCAGGCCAACTCCCAGACAGAAGATAACGCTTTCCTGAAGCCCGGCCAGAGCATCGTCTTTAACGAAACCATCGATCATGGCCCCTTCCCGTTCGCCCAGCTGCGTCGCTTTACGCTGATCCCGAGCATGGCGTCGGTGCACACCGAGCTGGAAAATACCGATGCGCTGAAAAATCTGTTCGCCCTGACCGACAATAAATCGCCGGCGAATGCGGATACCCGCATCGGCTATAGCGGCGCGACCGATACCGCTCTGCACTTTTTGCCGGTTAATTACCAGAATGCGCAGACCGGCCAGCGCGTGGCGACCAACGGCGGCACGCTGAACGTCAGCGCAGACAGCAAAGGCGATAAAGTCTCGGTAGACAGCGATATCGACAGCATCGCCATCACCAGCAAAAACGAGATGGGCATGCCGGTGCTGTTTACCGCTAACGGCGTGAAGGTAAGCGGCAATACGCACCTGACGCCGGAAGGCGTGCGCATCGGCGATCAGAAAGTCGAGCTGGAGAAATTCAACGCCAGCGTCAACGGCAAGGATGCGCTGACGCTGCAGAAGCTCAACGGCACCTCGTCGTTTGATAACAAAGCGGGCAAAATCAGCGGCAATATCGACTATCGCGTCGATAACGTGCACCTGCAGAACAACGATTTCGGCGAAGCGAAGCTGAGCATGAAGCTGGCGCAGTTCGACGCCCAGGCGGTGAAAGCCTTCTCCGACAACTACCACGCGCAGATGCAGGACCTGCTGAATCAGCCGGGCCTCGCCAACGATCCGATTCGCTACCAGGCTGGCGTCAACACTATTCTGATGAATAACCTGCCGACGCTGCTGAAAGGCGCGCCGATGGTCAGCATCGCGCCGCTGAGCTGGAAAAACGAGAAAGGCGAAAGCACCTTTAACCTCACCGCTAACTTCAACGATCCCGCTACCGTGACCGGACAGCCGCAAAATCTCTCCGGCATGGTGGATCGCGTGCTGAAGAGCTTATCGGCCAAGCTGGTGATCAATATGCCGATGGCGACCGAAGTGATGCGCAACGTCGGCCTGGCCGAGGGTTATACCGGCGACGACGCGCAGAAGCTGGCGGATCAGCAGGTGAAAGGCCTGGCGGCGATGGGCCAGATGTTCCGTCTGACCCAGCAGCAGGATAACAATATCGTCACCAGCCTGCAGTACAACGGCGGCCAGGTGAACATGAACGGCGACACCATGACGCTGGAGCAGTTTATGTCCCGCTATATGCTCGGCCTGCCCACCAGCGAAGGCATGCCGCAGTAAGCAACCCCGCCTCGCGATGAAGAAGCTGGTCACCTTGCGTGACCAGCCTTTCCGCCTTCTGCATTTCCCTGCACTGATAATCTTACGCCTCGTTAGGCGCGGTTTTCGCCGCAGACAGCGGCGCGCCCGTAAGCTGCTCCTCCAGTTTCTCCAGCGTGACGCCACGGGTTTCGGGCACTTTTTTTACCACGAACAGAAAACCTACGGCACAGATCAGACCATAGAGTAGAAAACTGCCTGCTGCGCCCAGTCCGGCGTTGAGCAGCGGAAAGGTGTAGGTCAGGATAAAGCAGGCGATCCAGAGCGCCAGGGTGCCCACCGACATCGCCAGCCCGCGCACCCGGTTCGGGAAGATTTCCGCCAGCAGCACCCAGGTGACCGGCGCAAGCGTGAGCGCGTAGATGGCGATAGCGGCCAGCACCAGAATCAGCACCGGCCATCCCAGCATGCCCAGCATATAGGCGGCGGCGATAAGGCCGTAACAGAGCGTTAAGCCGCCCGCGCCCAGCAGCATCAGCCTGCGTCGTCCCAAGCGATCCACCAGCGGCAGCGCGAGCAGCGTCGCCAACAGATTGATCAGGCCGGTAGCGACGATCGATTTCAACGTCCCGTTAATATCGAAGCCTGCGGAGGCGAAAATCTCCTGCGCATAGTTGAAAATGACGTTGATGCCGCACCACTGCTGGAACACCGCCAGTACGATGCCGATCGCCATCACCGGCGCGATACGGGGTTCGAAAAGCGTGCCGAGGGAAGCGCGCTTCGCGGTTTTATCTTTTTCAACCGCCAGCGAAATTTCCGTCAGGGTTTGCTGCGCATAGGGCTCGGGGCCGATTTTTCGCAGCATGGCATGGGCGCGTTCTTTTTTGCCCGCCATCACCAGCCAGCGCGGCGATTCGGGCACAAAAAACATCAGCACCAGGAAGAGCGTCGAGGGGATCGCGGCGGAGGCGAACATCCAGCGCCAGCCATATTCGCCGTTCCAGCTTTGACGCAGCGTCTCCTGGGTAGCCTCACTGGCGACCGGCTCAGCGATCAGCAGGTTCACCAGCTGTGCCGCCAGCACCCCGATGACAATCGTCAGCTGATTAACCGCAACGAACTTGCCGCGTTTGTCCGCCGGGCTGATCTCCGCAATATACATAGGGCTGAGCGCCGAGGCGATGCCGATGCCGACGCCGCCCAGAATGCGGCACCAGACAAAGAGTTCGAAACTGGTAGCCAGCGCGGTGCCGATCGAGGTGGTAACGAAGAGTAGCGCAGCGATCATCAGCGGGATTTTGCGGCCGAACCGGTCCGCTGACCAGCCAGAAACCACGGCGCCGGCCACGCAGCCGACCAGCGCCGAGCTCATCGCCCAGCCTGAGGTGGCCGGGTCGGTAATGCCGAACCAGGCTTCATAGAAGGGTTTGGCGCCGCCGATTACCACCCAGTCATAGCCGAAGAGCAAGCCGCCGCACGCCGCCACGAGGCAGATTCCCCACACATAACGCATAAAGAGCTGTTGTTGTTGTTTCACGTTGCTACTCCGCAGGAGGGTCAAGGTGCGGCTATATGACCACCCTTCACGCAGAGTGAAAGTTCAGAGGCTCACAGATTTTAGTTAAAGGAGTTTACTAAGTCAGCCGGTCGCGGTGTTTTCAACGTAGAGGTATCCGATGCCCAGCAGCTGGCTTCCTCGATCCAGCTGGCCGAAATGGATATTGGTCGCCCTGTTTTTCACGCTGTCGCGCGGATCGAAAGGATTGAAATCGATCTGCCGCACAATGGTTTGCCGCCAGCTTTCGCCGAAGGCGCAACTGCGGCCGTAGAGCCATATCTGATTAATATTCAGCGTATTAAGGAAATTATACAAGCTCATACCGATCGCTTCGGCCGCCTGATTTACCCAGTGGATAATCCAGGCGTCACCGCGCTGCCAGAGCGCGAAGAGTTCGCGATTCGTCAGCGGCGCCGCGCTGTCGATAGCGCGGGCCGCCTGTTTCATGGCGCTCAGCGACGCCACCGTTTCCAGACAGCCCCGACGACCGCAGCTGCAGCGCCTGCCCTGCGGATCGACGATGGTGTGGCCGATCTGCCCGCTGCCATAGAGGTTGCCGCGAAAGATCTCGCCGTTGATGACGAAAGAGGAGCCGATGCCGTAGTCGACGTTGATGACGCAGAACTCGCTCTGCTGATTGCGGTTCAGCCACTTTTCCGCCAGCGCCAGCATGATGCAGTCATTGTCTACTCTGACCTCGATGCCCAGACGCTCTTCCAGCAAATATTTCAGCTCGACCGGCGCCTTCCAGGCGGCCTGGGGCATATGCTGCGAGACGCCGGTGACGGGATCGACCTGGCCATGCACCGCCAGCGCCAGATTGATTTTTTTCTTTGGCCACTGCTGGCAAACCTGCCGCCACAACGCTTCTGTCTCCTTCAGCAGCGCGTCGGGGGTCGCGGCGTCGATCGCACGCTGCTGACACTCCCCCTGCGCGACCAGCTGCGCGTCCGCCAGCTGATATTCGATACGCGTCGGCGTAATGCACATGCAGAGCGTCCAGGGGCCGGTGGAGGGCAGTTGATAGCTGCCGCCGTTGACGCCGCGATGGCTCAGCGCCACGTCGGAATGAACGATTTTCCCCTCGTCGATAAGTTCGTTCAGGATTTTGGTGGTGGCCGGGATGGTTAGCCCGCTTAGCTGCGCCAGCTGCGATTTGCTGACCTGTTTATGCCGCCACATCAGGGTCATAAACAGCGTTTTATTGTGTTTGCGCACCTGAAAGTTGTTTAAGCCGATCTGCTTCATTGCGTTTGAGCCCCATAAGGTGAGAAATGCAGTATCGCTTATGTTAGTAAACAGCGTTAACTAACTTCTGTGACGCCTCCTCCAGCCTCCGTTATCCGCTTGTTTTAGAGTGCGGCTTCATTAAGCCCGGAGGAGAAACCATGGCATTTGCTCTTCGCGACCCGCATCAGCTGGCGGCAGAACTCACCACCACGCAGGTGCCCTGTCATGCGCTGGCCGTCTGGAGTCTGGGACAGGCCGGCATGATTATTAAAAATCACGCCGGCGATCTGGTGGCGATCGATCCCTACTTAAGCGACGCCATCGAACGGCGACATCCCGACACGGAGTTCGTGCGCCGCTTCCCGCCGGTATTGCCCCCTGAGGCGCTGGCGGTGTGCGACGCGGTGTTGATTACCCATTTTCACGATGACCATCTCGATCTGGCGACGCTTGAGCCGCTGGCGGAGAAGGCGCCGCAGCTGCCGATCTGGATCCCGGCGCCGGACGGCCGACTTTTGCAGGCGGAAAATCGTCGCCTCGGCGGTCAGGTGCGGCTGGCGAAAACCGGCAGCCTGATTGAGGCGGGCGAGTTTCAAATTTTGCCGGTGGCCGCGGCGCACAGCGACTACGAACGCGATGACGAGGGCAACGACCGTTATTTAGGCTATTACCTCCGCTGCGGCGCGCTCAGCCTGTGGCACAGCGGCGATACCTTGGTGACCGAGGCGCTGCAGAGCCAGATGGCGCAGCTCAGGCCGCACATTTGCGTGCTGCCCATCAACGGCGGCGATGTTGCCCGCGGCCGACGCGGCATTATGCCGAATATGAGTTTTCGCGATGCGGCGGATCTGCACCACGCCATCGGCGGCGATCTGCTGCTGCCCTGTCATTACGATCTCTTTAGCTGCAACAGCGACAACCCCGCCTGGTTTGTCGATGACCTGCTGACCCGCTATCCCGGCGAGAAATTTCATTTGCTGATGCCAGGCGAGCGCTTCCTCTATCTCGCCTGAAACCACACCCTACTCATGGAATCACCTGCTATGACAAAAATAACATCTGCGGTGCCCTCGCCTTTGCTGCGCCGCCTCGGCATCCCGCCGGCGCTCGCCTGGGGCTATATTGCGGTGCTGCTTTTTATGATCGGCGACGGCGTGGAATCTAACTATCTGGCGCCCTACCTGAGCCACCACGGCTTTACCCTCGATATCGCCGCCGCGGTGATCGCCTTTTATGGCGTAACGGTCACGCTGGGCTCCTGGCTGGCCGGTTCGCTTTCGACCCTGATTGGGCCGCGTCGGGTCATGCTGCTTGGCGGCGTGATTTGGGTGGTGTTTGAGCTGCTGTTTCTCGCCTTTGCGCTGCCTGCGCAAAGCGTGGTGGGCATCGCGCTGACCTACGGCCTGCGCGGCATCGCCTACCCGATGTTCGCCTATGCGTTTCTGGTCTGGATCCAGTCCGCCGCGCCGCTGGAGATGCGCGGTTCCGCTACCGGCTGGTTCTGGCTTGCCTTTACCGGCGGTCTGCCGACGCTCGGTTTGCTGGTGGCGATTTTTTCCATCAGGGTGATCGGTGAATACGCGACCTTCTGGCTCTCGCTGGTGCTGGTGGCGTCAGGCATCGTGGTGATGCTGGTCGCCGTTAAAGAGCGCACCGGCTATGGCCCGCTGCTGGATGAGGATCAGCGTCGTCAGGGCGTCTGGCGAACGCTGATGGGCGGCATCGATATTCTCTGGCGTGAACCGCGCATCGCCGCCGCCGCGGTAGTGCGCATTATCAATACCACGCCCTACTTTGGCTTTTTTATCTTTCTGCCGGGCTTCTTTACCGAGCGCATCGGCTTCTCGCAAACGGAATATCTCAGCCTGATCACCATCATGGGTCTGGTTGGCATGAGCTTTAATCCTGTCGTAGGCAAACTGAGCGACCGCATCGGCTGGCGTAAGGTGCTGACCTTCTTCGGCGGCCTGGGCTCCTGCATCTCGATGCTGCTGATGTACTTCGTGCCGCAGTGGAGCGGCGGCAGCTTCGCGCTCAGCGTGCTCTTCGCCTGCCTGTACGGCATCACGCTGTGCGGCTACGTGCCCGCCGCCGCGCTCTTCTCCTCGCTGTGCGAAAAGAAAGACAAAGGCAACGCCATGGCGATTTACTGTTTCGCCGCCGGGCTCTCCACCTTCTTTGGCCCCGCGCTCTATAGCGGCCTGAACGCCCTGTTCGGCACCGAAGGCGTCATCTGGTGCTACGCGCTGCTTTATCTCATCAGCGCGGTCACCTCCTGGTGTTTTTTACTCACTCCGCTCGACCCAGGCGAGCAGAACAACCCCGCCGCCAGGCGGCTACGCAAGCTGAACTCGGCGCTTACGGAATAAAGGTAACAAGATGAAAGGTTTTGACTACATCGTGGTAGGCGGCGGCAGCGCAGGCTGTATCGTGGCGGCGCGCCTGGTAAAAGAGAGCAACGCCCGGGTGCTGCTGTTAGAGGCCGGCAGCGGCGACTATCATCCGGTGCTGAAGATGCCGGCAGGCTATATGAAATATCTCGCCAGCGATAAATACCTCACAATGCATCAGACCCAGCCGCAGCCGCAGCTCGACGGCCGCGGCGTCATCGTGCCGCAGGCGAAAGTATTAGGCGGCGGTTCGACGGTGAACGCCATGGTCTATATGCGCGGACACCGGCAGGACTACGCGGAGTGGAACCGCGCGCTGCGCCATACCGGCGTCGACTGGTCCTGGGAAGCGCTGCTGCCCCACTTCACCGCCATTGAAGACAACGACCATCTCGGCGCGCCCGATCACGGCGTCGGCGGCCCGCTGAAAGTATCGCATCTCGGCCATTTCAGTCCGCTCAGCCGGGCCTGGGTGAAAACGATGCAGGCGCTGGGCATCCCCTATACGCCCGACTTCAACACCGGCGACCCGTTCGGCGTCGGCTTTATGCAGCACACCATCGACTGGCGCACCCGCAAGCGCTGCAGCGTGGTCGACGCGTTTATCGCGCCGCTGCGCGACGACAGCCGTCTGGTGATTGAAACCGAGGCGCAGGTTGAGGAGATTCTGTTCGAGGGAACGGAGGCCAGAGGCGTACGCTACCGGCGTCACGGCGTCACCCACCATGCCGAGGCGAGCAAAGAGACGATTCTGGCGGCGGGCGCCTATCAGACGCCGAAGCTGCTGATGCTGTCGGGCGTCGGGCCGCAGGATCACCTGGCGGAACGGGGCATTGCCCTGCGTCACCACCTGCCCGGCGTCGGCCGCAACCTGCAGGATCATTATGAGGTGCCGGTAGTGGCCACCACGCGCGGCGCCTTCGGCTATTACGGTCAGGATCGCGGCTGGCCGATGATCAAAGCGGGCATCGAGTATCTGCTGTTTAAAACCGGCCCGGTAACGACCACCGGCGTGGAAACCTGCGCCTTTTTCGATCCGCTCGATTTTAGCGCGACGCCGACCATTCAGATGTTCTGCGTGCCGACCGTTTATCTCGATCGCGACGTCATGGGCCGGGATCCTGGCCATGGCGTGACGATCAACTCGCTGCTGCTGCGGCCGAAAGCGACCGGCCGCGTCACGCTGCGCGACGCGCATCCCGCCTCCCTGCCGGTTATCGATACGCAAATCTTCGGTCATCCCGACGATCTGGCCCGCACGCTGGCCGGCTTCCATTTTGCGCGCGGCGTGATAGCGGCATCGCCGATCGCCGACATGATCGAGCAGGAAATATTTCCCGGTGCCGAGGTCACAGGCGATGAGGCGATCGCCGCGCACTGCAAACGCATGGTGAAAACGGGCTACCATCCGGTCGGCACCTGCCGCATGGGCCACGAACAGGATCCCATGGCCGTGGTGACTGCTGACTTGCGGGTGCGGGGCTTAGGGAAGCTTCGGGTGGTCGATGCCTCAATGATGCCGAATATCATTAGCGGCAATACCAATGCGGCCGTTATGGCGGTGGCTCACCGCGCCGCCGACCTGATTGCAGGGCGCGAACGCGTCGTTGAAGAGACGCGCTGCGTGGAGGTATTGTCATGAGCGAAAGGCTACACACCCTGCAGCGCGCCCTTGCCGAATGGCGGCTGGATGCGCTGCTGCTCACCCGGCGGGACAACATCGCCTGGCTCACCCAGGGCGCCAGCTATTACGTGGTGGAGCGAGCAGAGACCGGCGTCGCCAGCCTGCTGATCTTCCCCGACCGGGTACGGCTGCTGGCGCCAGAGAACGAAATGCCCCGCATTCTGGCGGAAGAGCCGCTGCCGTTCGCCTGCGAAATCAGCCGCTATCCCTGGTATGGGTCGCTGGAAATGGCGCTGGCCTCTTGCCGGCCGGCGCGGCTGGGCAGCGACGCGCCGCTCGCCTCGACGGTGAATATGGAATCTCAGCTTCCCCGGCTGCGCCAGGGATTGAATGAGAATGAAAAACAGCGCTTCCGCCAGCTGGGCCGGGAAGCCGCCTGCATCGTCGAAGAGGTGGCGCGCACGCTTCGTCCAGGCATCAGCGAGCGCGAGGTCGAAGCGGCGCTCGTCGGACGCTGCCTGGCGTGCGGCATTCGCCCGGTCTGTACCCTGGTAGCGGCTGACGAGCGCATCGCTCTGTATAAACACCCGTTGCCAGGCACGAAACGGCTGGCCAGAAAGATGCTGATCACCCTGGGCGCGGAGCGGCTGGGCCTTAACGTCAGCCTGACCCGAATGGTGCATCTCGGCGAACCTGATAAGGCGCTGAAGCAGCGTATCGGCACGCTGGCCAGCATCCATGCCGATATGCTGCAGGCTATCGCGATTAACCGGCGCTGGCAGGATCTCTTTGCGCAGATCCAACAGGCTTACCGACGCCACGGCTGGCCGGAGAGCTGGCGCGAGCACCATCAGGGCGGTCCGGCAGGCTACGGCTGCCGCGACTGGATTGTCACGCCGGACACCGCAGGCGCCATTGCGGCCGATACCGCGCATGCCTGGAATCCTACGCTGAGCGGCGTCAAGAGCGAAGATACGCTGCTGGTCACTGAAGAAGGCGTCGAATGGCTGACCCGCAGCGGCGACTGGCCCTTGATCGAGGTGTCCCGCGACGGCCAGCGCTGGCAGCTTGCCGACTGGCTGATTTTACCGTTGTCATCATAAGGAAGCGAAAATGTCAGAACGTTTAAAACAGAAGACCGCCGTCGTCACGGGCGCGGGCAGCGGCATCGGCAGCGCCATCGCCTCGCTCTTCGCCCGGCAAGGCGCGCGCGTCGCGCTGCTTGATTTGACGACGGAAACGACGGAGCCGCTGGCGGCGCAGCTGCAGCAGCAGACGGGCCAGCCGTGCATCGCCTGCGTGGCGGATGTGACGCAGCCGGAGCAGGTTGCGGCGGGCGTCCGCCAGGTTGAGGACGCCTTCGGCCATATCGATATCCTGATCAACTGCGCGGGCGTAAATGTCTTTCGCGACGCGCTCGCCCTGACGGACGACGAGTGGCAGCGCTGTATCAATGTCAATTTACAGGGACCCTACAACCTGATACGCAGCGTGCTGCCCGGCATGCTAAAGCGCCAGTACGGCAATATCGTCAACGTTGCGTCGGTGCACGGACATAAAATCATTCCCGGCGCCTTTCCCTATCCGGTGGCGAAACATGGCCTGATCGGCCTGACCCGCTCACTGGGCGTGGAGTACGCCAGCCAGGGCATTCGCATTAACAGCATTTCGCCCGGGCTGATCATGACGCCTGCGGCGGAAGCCTGGCTGGCCAGTTGCCCGGACCCGGCCGCGGAACGACAAAGGCAGCAAAATCTGCTGCCCTGCAAAAGGATCGGCGAACCGGACGAGGTCGCCTACACCGCGCTGTTTTTAGCCTCTGACGAAGCGCGTTTTATCAATGCGACCGACATTGTGATCGACGGCGGCCGTAGCCAGGTCTATCACGATTAAAGGCGCTGGCGCGCTTATCGCACTCTGTCGCCGCCGATAAGGCTCGGCGTCAAAATCATATGCTGGCTGGCGGTCTCAGGCGCGCTAAGCCGCAGCAGGATGCGCGCCGCCGCGGCGCGGCCCATCTCCCGCGCCGGACTGCAGATAAAGGTGAGCGGCGGATCGCTCAGGTTCGCCTGCGGTTCGTCGCTGAAGCCCACCAGCGCCATCTGCTGCGCGTAATAGCTGTCAACCGCGCCCTGGCCCAGCGTGCGCCCGCTGCGCAGCAAGGCGAAGTAGCCGCCCAGCGCGGTGGTGGCGTTGGCGGCGATAATGGCCGTCAGCCGTTGATGGCGCTGCAGCAGCTGCGTGGTCGCCTCGGCCGCCGCCTTCTGGCTCTCTTCGCACTCGATAATCCACTCCGGCTTAAAAGGCAGGCCGTACTGCAGCAGCGTGGCGCAGTAGCCGCCGATACGCTCGGCGCGCGTCAGCGACGCGCCGCTGCCGCCCAGCCAGGCGATATGCTGATGTCCCTGACGGATGAGATATTCCGTCGCCATGCGCGCGCCCAGCGCGTTGTCGGGCCGCAGGCTGTCCGTCCCCTCCAGATAGCTGGCGCGCGAGGCGCAGATCAGCGGCAGCCCGAGCTCGGCGGCGCGCGTCGCCAGCGCCGCGCCGTTGCCCGCATCGCCGCCCAATACCACGCCGTCGACGCCCTGCGCCACCAGCGACTCGAAGCAGCGCGCCAGATGCTGGCCCTGCGCGCCGCTCTGGGTCAGCACCAGCATCTTGTCCTGCGCCTCCAGCGCCTCGCTGAGGCCGGCGGTCATTTCAGCATAAAAGCGCTGGCTCAAATCCCTGACGATCAGGCCGATTACGCCGCTGGCGCCGCCGCGCAGCGCCGCCGCCGTGCGGTTACGCACATAGCCTGACTGCTCGATCGCCTCATTGACCCGCGCCGCCGTGGCGGGCGAGATGCGGCCTTTGCCGGAAAGCACCAGCGAAACGGTGGTGACGGAGACGCCGGCCGCCTCGGCGACGTCGTTAATGGTGATTTTTTGCTGCGACATGTTGCACGCCCGGGGAAAGCTCTTACATGGCGGTATCATATAGGTAAAACGTTAAACCCGTCGGATAAACTTAACTTTATCGCACCCGTTCACAATGTGACAGGCCGCGCAAAACGGCATGGTAAAACGTTTTATCATCTTTTCACCTCGATTTGCCGTTACTTTCTTTCCAGGAGAAAATATGTTCGCTCCACTTCCGCGCCTGTCGCTCTGGGAGTTTTTTCAAAGTCTGGGCAAGACCTTTATGCTGCCCGTCGCCCTGCTGTCGTTTTGCGGCATTATGCTCGGCATCGGCAGCTCGCTCAGCAGCCGCGACGTGCTGACGCTGATCCCGCTGCTGGACCAGCCGCTGCTGCAGCATCTGTTTGTCTGGATGGCGGCCACCGGCGCCTTCGCCTTCCGCTTTCTTCCGGTGATGTTCGCCATTGCCATCCCGCTCGGCATGGCGCGCGAGAATAAAGGCGTTGCCGCCTTCGCCGGGTTTGTCGGCTATACGGTGATGAACCTCAGCACCAACTTCTGGCTCACGATGAAAGGCATTTTACCCACCAGCGATGCTGCGCTGCTGAAGGCCAACAATGTGCAGTCGGTGCTGGGCATCCAGGCGATCGACACCGGCATCCTTGGCGCGGTGATTGTCGGCGTGGTGGTGTTCTGGCTGCATGAGCGCTTCCACACTATCCGGCTGCCGGACGCGCTGGCTTTTTTCGGCGGCACGCGCTTCGTTCCCATTATTACTTTGCTGGTCACCGGCCTGCTCGGCCTGGCGGTGCCGCTGATCTGGCCTTTCTTCGCGCGCGGCATCGCCGGGCTCGGCTGGATGATTAACGGCGCAGGCGACTTTGGCCCGATGCTGTTCGGCACCGGCGAACGCCTGCTGCTGCCGTTTGGGTTGCAGCATATTCTGGTGGCGATTATTCGCTTTACCGACGCGGGCGGCACCATGGAGGTATGCGGCAAAAGCGTCAGCGGCGCGCTGACCATTTTCCAGGCGCAGCTCGCCTGCCCGGAAGTGCAAGGCTTTTCGGAAAGCGCCACCCGCTTTCTCTCGCAGGGAAAAATGCCCGCGTTTCTCGGCGGCCTGCCGGGCGCGGCGCTCGCCATCTACCACTGCGCCCGGCCGGAGAATCGCCACAAGATTAAAGGCCTGCTGATTTCCGGCGTGGTGGCCTGCGTGGTCGGCGGCACCACCGAGCCGATCGAGTTCCTGTTTCTGTTTGTCGCGCCGGCGCTCTACCTGCTGCACGCGCTGCTCACCGGGCTCGGCTTTACGCTGATGGCGGTGCTCGGCGTCACCATCGGCAATACTGACGGCAATATCATCGATTTTGTGGTGTTCGGCATCCTGCACGGCCTCGCCACCAAATGGTACTGGGTGCCGGTCGCCGCCGCGCTGTGGTTCGCCGGCTACTATGCACTGTTCCGTTTCGCCATCATTCGCTTCAATATCGCCACGCCAGGGCGTGAAAAAGAGAGCGGCGTCGAGCGGCAGGTGAGCCGCGCCGGCGCGGGCAAATCGGGCTATAACGCGCCCGCTATCCTCGAGGCGCTGGGCGGCGTGGAGAATATCAGTTCGCTGGATAACTGCCTGACCCGCCTGCGCCTGCGCATCGTCGATATGAGCAAGGTCGATGACGCCGCGCTCAAGGCCAATGGCGCCATCGGCGTGGTGCACCTCAGCCCGGTTACGCTGCAGGTGGTGATCGGACCCCAGGTGCAGTCCGTTAAGGAAGAGCTGGCGTCGCTGATGAACGTGACGGTGTAACGCATATGAGAGAACAGTTCGATTTCGATCAGGTTATCGACCGGCGCGGCAGCTACTGCACCCAGTGGGATTTTGTCGCCGATCGCTTTGGCGCGCCGGATCTGCTGCCCTTCACTATTTCGGATATGGATTTCGCCGTCGCGCCCGCTATTCGCGCGGCGCTGCAGCAACGGCTCGACCACGGCGTGTTCGGCTACAGCCGCTGGCAGCATAGCGACTTTCTCTCGGCGGTTTGCCACTGGATGCAGACGCGATTCCATACAACGCCTGATGAGAGCACGCTGGTCTACGCCCCGTCGGTGATCTATATGGTGGCGCAGATGGTACGCCGCTGGACCGCGCCAGGCGACGAAGTGCTGATCCATACGCCCGCCTACGACGCCTTTTATGCCTTGTTGACTTCCAGTCAACGACAGATTCTGACGCAGCCGCTGCAGCGCGACGTCCACGCCTGGCGCTGCGATATGCAGGCGCTGGAGCAGCAGCTCGCCCGGCCGCGCTGCAAAGTGATGCTGCTCTGCAGCCCGCACAACCCTACCGGCAAGGTCTGGACGCGCGACGAGCTGACGCAGATGGCGGCCCTGTGCGAGCGTTATCAGGTCCGCGTGATCAGCGATGAAATCCATATGGATATGGTCATGGCTGATGTTGTGCATTTGCCCTGGAGTGAAGTGGCGCGCAGCGACTGGGTGCTGTTTACCTCGGCATCGAAGAGTTTTAACGTGCCGGCGCTGACCGGCGCGTGGGGAATGATTCCTGACCCTGGCGATCGCCAGGCGTTGCTACGCCAGATGAAAGCGGCGGACGGCCTCTCTTCCCCTGCGGTTCTCGCCGTCGCGGCGCACATCGCCGCCTATCGCCACGGCGCGCCCTGGCTCGACGCGCTGCGCGACTATCTGCGGGCGAATATGCAGTGGATAGCGCAGCAGCTCAACGGCGCCTTTCCGCAGCTTGGCTGGCAGCCGCCGCAGGCGACCTATCTGGCGTGGATCGATCTCAACCCGCTCGGCGTCGACGAGGCGGCGCTACAGCAGCAGCTTATCCAGCGGCAAAAAGTGGCGATGATGCCTGGATCTACCTACGGCGACGCAAGCCGGGGCTTTCTGCGTCTTAACGCCGGCTGTCCGCGCAGCAAGCTGGAGGATGGCGTGGGCCGCCTAATCGCGGCGCTGCACGCGCTCGGGGCGTGACAACGGGCGGCTGAAGCCGCCCTTTCGCTTACTATGCCAGCAGTTGCGGCGCGGGTTGCGCAAAGGGCTCGCTATGTTGCGCAAGTTGTTTCTATAATGGTCTGCACTTTTATTCCTGTCAGAGAGTGCAGCATGTTCGATTCCAGCCTTCCCGTTACCGATATCCATCGCCATCTTGACGGCAACATCCGCGCGCAAACCATTCTGGATTTAGGCCGCCAGTTTAATCTCGCCCTGCCCGCCGCTACGCTGGAAGCGCTGCGTCCCCACGTTCAGGTCGTGGAAAACCAGCCCGATCTGGTGAGCTTCCTGAATAAGCTCGACTGGGGCGTTAAGGTGCTGGGCGATCTCGACGCCTGCCGCCGCATCGCGCTGGAAAATGTGGAAGATGCGGCGCGCGCCGGCATCCACTACGCCGAGCTGCGCTTCTCCCCGGGCTATATGGCGATGAACCATAACCTGCCGGTGGCGGGCGTGGTGGAAGCCGTTATCGACGGGATTAAAGCGGGCTGTCAGAAATATAACGTCGACGTGCGCCTGATCGGTATTATGAGCCGCACCTTCGGCGACGAAGCCTGTCTGCGCGAGCTGGAAGGCTTGCTGGCGCACCGCGATCATATCACCGCCGTCGATCTGGCGGGCGACGAGCTGGGCTTTCCCGGCAGCGAGTTCCTGAGCCACTTTACTCAGGCGCGCGACGCCGGTTTCCGCGTCACGGTGCATGCGGGCGAAGCGGCCGGTCCGGAGAGCATCTGGCAGGCGATCCGCGAGCTGGGCGCCGAGCGTATCGGCCACGGCGTGAAGGCGATTGAAGACCGCGCGCTGATGGATTTCCTTGCCGAGCACCGCATCGGCATCGAATCCTGCCTGACCTCCAATATCCAGACCAGCACCGTCTCCTCGCTGGCGCACCATCCGCTGAAACAGTTCCTGGAGCACGGCATTCTGGCGACTATCAACACCGACGATCCGGCGGTTCAGGGCATTGAGCTGGCGCACGAGTATCAGCACGCCGCGCCCGCCGCCGGGCTGAGCGCCGCGCAGATCCGCCAGGCGCAGGAGAACGGTTTGACCATCGCCTTCCTGAGCGACGCCGAGAAAACCGCTATCCGCAATAAAGTGCAGGCGTAAAAAAGGCCGCGCAGGCGGCCTTAGCTTGTTAGTAATGTGCTGACGCAGGTGACATAGCCCGATCGCAAAGACGCAAAAACGCCATCCCTGGCGGCTCGGCCCGCGCAGTCCCTTGCGCGGGACGCTTTGCTCTTCGGGCTATGTCACCCGCGTTTTGAGTTTCCAGTCGTCTGCGGGCGGGCGACGGCTTTATATATCGCAGTAAACCTTTTCTCGTTACTTCAGCGAGAGCGTCTGGCGCTTCTCCGCCGATTGCAGGCCCAGCTCGATCAGCTCCATCACCTGGATCGCCTCTTCCGCCGTCACCGGATTGTTGCCGCGCCCGCTAATCGCGTCGCGCACCGCCGCATAGTAGGCAGGATAGTTGCCCGGCTGCGTCATCAGCGTCTCTTCCTTGACGCCTTCGCCCTCGGCCAGCGTCAGCACGCCGTCGCGCATATCGTAGCCCCAGTCCTCGGCCGGCGGAAAATCGCCCGCCTTCAGCCGATCTTCCTGCGGATCCAGACCATATTTCACGTAGCTGCCGCGCGTGCCGTGCACCACGTAACGTGGCGACTCGGCCGCCACCAGCATGCTGGCATGCAGCACCACGCGACGCTGCGGATAGGTCAGCGTGGCGTGGAAGTAGTCGGTGGTCTGCGCGCCAGGACGCATCTCCGCCATATCGACGTTGATGGCAACCGGCGCGCCGAACAGCTGTAGCGCCTGATCGAGCAGATGCGGCCCCAAATCGTACCAGATGCCGCTGCCGGCGCCTTTCATCTCGCGCCAGCGCTGACGCACTTCCGGGCGGAAGCGGTCGAAATGCGATTCAAAATAGCGCACTTCGCCCAGCGTGCCCTCTTTCAGCAGCTGTTTCAGCGTCAGGAAATCGCTGTCCCAGCGGCGGTTATGGAACACGGAAAGCAGCAGGCCTTTGGCCTTGGCCAGCGCTTCCAGCTCGCGCGCCTGTGACAACGTCACGGTAAAGGGCTTATCTACGACCACATGCTTGCCGGCGTTCAGCGCAGCTTTGGCCAGCGGAAAGTGGGTATCGTTGGGCGTCGGGATCACGATCAGCTGCAGCGACGGGTCCTCTAACAGCGCCTGAGGATCGGCCACCACTTTTACCTGCTGCCAGTCAGCGTGCACTTTCCCTTCGTCGCTACTGGAGATGGCGGCCAGCTCGACGTCCGGCGTGCCCGCAATCAGCGGCGCGTGAAACGTCTTGCTCGCGAAGCCGTACCCTATCAGTCCAACACGAAGTTTGTCGCTCATTATCACTCCTCTTATTCGCATACCCGACTGATTTAAGACCATAGCGTCGGTTAGAACAAGCAGGAATCCCCCGAAAAATCAGGAGATAGCACTCTGCGCCATCGGCCAGGGCGTTTCCGCGAGCAAGGTATCCTGCGCATCCTGATTGCGACGACGAAAATCGCTGGGGCTGACGCCGACCCGTTTGCGGAACACGCGTGAAAAGTAGAGCTGGTCGTCATAGCCTACTTCGCGCCCGACGCTGGCGATCGGCTCCTGCGTGGTTTGCAGCAGCAGCTTGGCGCGGATGACGCGCTGGTCTTCGCGCCAGCGCAGCAGATTAACGCCCATCTGTTCGCGGAACAGGTGCGCCAGGCGCGACGGGGACAGGCAGACGTGGCGCGCTACCTCTTCTATCTTCACCTCGCTGGCAAGATGGTTGGTGACGTACTGGCAGGCTTCGATGATGCGCGGGTCGCGCACCTGCTGATGGCTGCGCGGATCTTCCTCTACCGCACGCAGCAGCAGGCGCTCCAGCAGATTCATCGCCAGCTCTTCGGCGAAGCGGCGGCCGGAGTTGTGGGTTTGCTCGATGCTGGCGAACAGGCGGTCGAACTCGGTGCGCAGCGTTTCATTAAGATGCAGTCGCCCGACGCCTTCACGCGCGTCCTGCCACTGCAGCCAGTCGTTCCAGTAGGCGCGCGGGCGGAAGTAGACCCAGCGGTGATGCCACTCCGGGCTGTCCGAGGCGCGCCCGTAGTAGTGCGGCGTTTTCGGCTGAAACAGCAGCATATCGCCCGGCAGGCAGTCAAAGCCGTTTTCGCCGTCGAACACCCGGCCCTTGCCTTTAATCGTGAGGTTAAGAATGAAGCCTTTCATGCCGTGCGGACGGTCAATAAAAAAATCGAGCGGACCGTCGGCCGCAATCGGCGTCAGCCCGGCGACCAGCCAGGCATTGAAGGGATAACCGGGCAACAGAGGATTTTGCTGCGCCGCTGTGGATTCACGGTGGTACATAACGTCCTCACTCAGTCAGGGTTAAACAGAGCGCGGCGCCGGGGCGCCGCCTCTTTATGCCGTCAGGCTTTATGCTTTTGTTTGTAGCGGTCGAAAATCACCGCCGCTAACAGTATCAGACCACGCACCACGTACTGTGAGAATGGCGAGATATTCAGTAAATTCATCGCATTTTCAACGGTGCCGAGGATCAGCACGCCCGCCACCACATAGGAGATTTTGCCGATGCCGCCCTTCAGCGAGACGCCGCCCAGCACGCAGGCGGAGATCACCACCAGCTCATAGCCCAGCGAGGTCATCGGCTGGCCGCTGGTCATGCGCGAGGCGAGAATAATGCCCGCCGCCGCCGACACCAGCCCGGAGAGAATAAAGATGATGATGCGGGTGCGCACCACCGGCACGCCCGCCAGCCGCGCCGCCTCTTCATTGCCGCCGATCGCCAGCGTGTTGCGGCCAAAGGTGGTTTTGTTGAGCAGGAAGCCGAAAATCAGCATGGTGGCGATGGTGAGCCAGATCGGCGCAGGCACGCCGAGCCAGTTGGCGAAGCCGAGGGTAAAGAAACGTTCATCTTCGATGCCGACCGCCTTGCCGTCGGAGAAGATATAGGCCAGGCCGCGCACGATCTGCATGGTCGCCAGCGTGGTGATCAGGGCGTTGATTTTCAGACGCGCAATCACAAAGCCGTTAACAAAGCCGGTGGCGACGCCGATCAGCAGACCGGCGAAGACGCCGATCCACAGGCTCTCTGTCATGTTGATCACCACCGCGGCGACCACGCCCGCGCAGGCGATCACCGAGGCGACCGACAGGTCGAAATCGCCGGAGGCGAGGCAGAACAGCATGCCGCACGCCACCATGCCCGACATCGACATCGCCAGGCCCAGCCCTTTCATATTGATAAAGGAGCCGAAGTTAGGCACGAACACGGCGCAGGCGACGAACAGCAGCGCGAACACCACCAGCATGCCGAAGTTATCCCAGATACGCCCGAAGCGCATGCCGCTGCGCTGCTGCACCGGCGGCGTACCTGAAGTTGTGGATGAAGACATAATATTTTCCTCTGTCAGGCCACAGCGGCCGCTTGGGTGGTTTTAGGCATCGCCAGGCTCAGCGTCTGCTGCTCCGTGGCGGCGTCATGCAGCAGTTCGCCGGCGATGGCGCCTTCGCGCATCACCACGATGCGGTCGGCCAGGCCCATCACTTCCGGCAGATCGCTGGAGGCGAACAGCACCGCGATGCCTTTGCTCGCCAGCTGATAGATCAGGTTATAGATCTCATGCTTGGCGCCGACGTCGATGCCGCGCGTCGGCTCGTCCAGCAGGATCACCTTCATCTCTTCCGACAGCCAGCGGCCGAGAATCGCCTTCTGCTGGTTGCCGCCGGAGAGATTCATGATCAGCTGCTCGGCGTGAGGCGTTTTGATATTGAGCGAGCGAATATGGCTGTCGGCGTTGCGGGTCTCCCACTGATTTTTAATCAGGCAGCCGGCGGTCAGGTTGTGACGTCGCGCGCTGATATTGATGTTGTCGCGCACCGAGTGCACCGGGATGATCCCTTCGGCTTTGCGATCTTCGGGACAAAGCATTACGCCGGCGCGGATCGCGTCGATCGGCTCGCGCAGCTTCAGCACCTCGCCGTCCAGCAGAATGCGGCCGCCGCGCAGCCGGGTCGCGCCGAAGATGCCCTTCATCAGTTCGCTGCGTCCGGCGCCCACCAGCCCGAACAGGCCGACGATTTCACCGGCGCGCACTTCAAGCGAGACAGGCTCGCGCACGCCCTTCGCCTCGACCTTCTCCAGCACCAGGCGCACCGGCCCGTGCGGACGCGGCGTATAGCCGTAGATATCGCCAAGGTTGCGTCCCACCATCGCCTGCACCAGATCGTCATGATGGGTGTTGGCCATATCGGTAAAGGTGCGCACGTAGCGGCCATCTTTAAATACGGTAATGGCGTCGCTGAGGGCAAAGATCTCCTCCATGCGGTGCGAGACGTAGAGCACCACGCGCCCTTCCGCGCGCAGCTGGCGGATCACGCGGAACAGGTTTTCGATTTCGCGCGCCGACAGCGAGCTGGTTGGCTCGTCAAAGGCGATAATGCGCGCGTTGCGCGCCAGCGCCTTGGCAATCTCCACCATCTGCCACTGGCCGAGGGAGAGATATTTCAGCGGCATATCGGGATCGATATCCATGCCGAGGTTTTTCAGCTGCAGGCCCGCTTCGTAGCGCAGCACCTTGCGGTTCACCAGGCCGCGCTTGTGCGGGATCTGACCGAGGTAGATGTTCTCCGCCACGCTCATCTCCGGCACCAGATGCAGCTCCTGGTAGATAATGGCGACGCCGGCATCCAGCGCCTCGCTGGTATGTTGAAAACTAACCGGCTCGCCTTTAATGCGGATTTCGCCGCCGCTGGGCTGATAGCTGCCGCTGAGAATTTTCAGCAGCGTCGATTTGCCCGCGCCGTTCTCGCCCATCAGGGCGTGCACTTCGCCGCCGCGACAGTCGAACGAGATATCCTGCAGCGCCTTAACGCCGGGAAACGTCTTGCTGATGCCATGAAACGACAGAAAGGTTGGCTCGCTATTCATGGTAACTCCTCTGGTTTACCGTAAAGGTGCCGCCGCGCAGGCGGCGGCACGGTACGCGGGTTTACATCAACCCTTTCTTCGCCAGTTCGTTTTTGAAGTTGTCGCGGGTAATCAGCACCACGTCGGTGACTTCGGTGAATTTCGGCGGCTCCGCCCCTTTGCTCACCCACTCATAAAGCATCTGGCTGCTCTTGTAGCCGTGTACGTCCGGGCTGGGCAGCAGCGAGCCGTAGAAGCCGGTCGCTTTGTCTTTCGACAGTTCGCTGATGGCGTCGACGCCGTTGATGCCGATGCCAATCACGTCCGCCGCCTTAAAGCCCTGGCCTTCGGTGGCGCGCACGCCGCCCAGCACGGTGTTGTCGTTCATGCCGACGATCAGCCAGTGTTTCACTTCCGGATGCTGCACCAGCAGCGAGTTGCCGGCGTCAAACGCGCCAGGAATATCGTTGGATTTGGTCGGCACCTGATAGATCTGCGCCGCCGGGAAGCCGGCCGCTTTCAGCGCATCCATCGATCCGCCGGTGCGGCGGCGCGCGGTATCGAGCTCGTTGGCGGTAATCGCCATCACGCCAGTTTCTTTGGCGTTCCAGCCGCGCTTCTGCATCTCTTTATAGAGTTCCTGCCCCTGACGCTCGCCGATTTTGGTGGCGGCCATCATCACCAGCGGCACGCTGTCCATCGGCTTGCCTTTGGCGTTGACGAACTGGTCGTCGACGGCGATCACCTTCAGATCGTAGCCGCGCGCCTTGGCGACGATAGCGGAGCCGAGTTTAGGATCGGGGGTACAGATGACGAAGCCCTTCGCGCCGCTGGCGGCCAGGCTGTCGATGGCGTTCAGGGTCTTCTCGCCGTCGGGAATGGCGATTTTGATCACTTCAAAGCCTAAATCCTTACCGGCTTTGTCCGCGAATTTCCATTCGGTCTGGAACCAGGGTTCTTCAGGCTGCTTAACGAGAAAACCCAGCTTCATGGTTTCGGCGATAGCGGAATGTGACATAACCGCTGCCAGGCCGATGGCCGCGAACGCTTTAGTGAATTTATGCATGATGCTCTCCGGAGCCAGGGTGTTTTTCCCTGCTGTTAACGAATCGGTGTAAACGCTACCAGTCAATTTTCTTTTTTGGGTACAGATGAAAATCAGCGCGTTAGACGGGCGAATGAGTAAAGCCTGTGCAAACGCTGGGCTAGTTGTAGCGGGAAAGGCGATGAAAAATGTAGAGCGGTATCACACCCTGAAATCACGACAAAATGTTCCATATATTCAGCAATTTTAACCGACCGGTAACTTTTGTCGGCGATCACAAAACTGCTGCCCATGACAGAAAAGTGCATATTCTCAGCGATTGGGGAATAACGTTTCCTGCGCCGCCGCCACAGGATAAGAGTCGATTATTCATAACAGGAGATTTCCGATGCGTGCTGGAGCCATCACTCTGGGCCTCGACTTTGGCAGTGATTCGGTGCGTGCGCTGGCGGTAGACTGCGACAGCGGCAGCGAGCTGAAAACCGCCGTCGTAAACTACTCGCGCTGGCAGCAGGGACTGTACAGCGATCCTCATACCAACCGCTTCCGCCACCATCCGCTGGACTACATCGAGGCGATGGAAAAGGCGCTGCTGGGCGTGCTTGACGCGCTGACGCCTGCGCAACGTGACAGCGTCACGGGAATCGGCGTCGATACCACCGGTTCGACGCCTGCTCCCATCGACCGCGACGGCAACGTGCTGGCGCTGCGTCCCGACTTTGCCGATAACCCCAACGCCATGTTTGTGCTGTGGAAAGACCACACGGCGATTGAAGAGGCGGAAGCGATTAACCAGCTCTGCCGCAGCGGGCGCTTTACCGACTACAGCCGCTATATTGGCGGCATCTACTCGTCTGAGTGGTTCTGGGCGAAAATTCTGCACGTCTCGCGCGCCGACGCCGCAGTGCGCGATGCCGCCGTGTCATGGGTTGAGCTGTGCGACTGGGTGCCGGCGCTGCTGAGCGGCACCACCGCCCCGGCCAGCCTGCGCCGCAGCCGCTGCGCCGCCGGACATAAGGCGCTGTGGCATCCCGACTGGCAGGGACTGCCCGACCCCGACTTTCTTAACGCGCTCGACCCGCTGCTGACCCAGCAGCTCGACTCGCCGCTGTTCCACGACACCTGGACCGCCGATGTTCCGGTCGGCACGCTGAGCGCCGACTGGGCGCAGCGGCTCGGCCTGAAGCAGACCGTCACCATCGCCGGCGGCGCGTTCGACTGCCATATGGGCGCCGTCGGCGCAGGCGCGCAGCCCTATACGCTGGTGAAAGTGATCGGCACCTCTACCTGCGACATCCTGATCGCCGATGCAGAACAGGTCGGCGATCGCGCCATTAGAGGCATCTGCGGCCAGGTCGACGGCAGCGTCATGCCGGGCGCCATCGGCTGCGAAGCGGGCCAGTCGGCGTTCGGCGATATTTACGCCTGGTTCAGCCGCCTGCTCGGCTGGCCGCTGCAGCAGGCGGCGGCGCAGCACCCTGAACTTCAGCCGCAGCTGGCTGAGCTGCAGCGCAACCTGATCCGCCAGCTGACCGAAGCTTGGGCTGCCGATCCGCAGCTGGATCATCTGCCGGTGGTGCTCGACTGGTTCAACGGTCGCCGCACCCCCAACGCCAACCAGCGCCTGAAAGGGGTCATCACCGATCTGAATCTCGGCACCGACGCACCCGCGCTGTTCGGCGGCCTGATCGCCGCCACCGCCTTCGGCGCGCGCGCCATTATGGAGTGCTTCGAACAGCAGCAGATCCCGGTCGAGAACATCCTGACGCTGGGCGGCATCGCGCGCAAATCCCCCGCCATCATGCAGGCGTGCTGCGACGTAATGAACCGTCCGCTGGATATCGTCGCCTCCGACGAGTGCTGTGCGCTGGGCGCGGCGATCTTCGCCGCCGTCGCCGCGGGCGTTTACGCCTCGGTGCCCGAGGCGCAGAAAGCGATGGCCAGCCCGATTGCCGTCACGCTACAGCCCGACGCCGCGCGAGTCGCGCGCTATCAGCAGCTTTACGAACGTTATCAACTCTGGTGCGCGGCGGCTGAGCCGCAGTATGCGTCGCGCCCCGCCAACGCTAATTAAGGAGTGGTTTTATGGATCAGTACAACGCGCACAGCGTATGGTTTGTGATTGGCACCCAGCATCTTTACGGCGCGGAAACCCTCCGTCAGGTAGAAGAGCACGCGCGCCAGGTGGTCGACGGCCTCAACGCCTCTTCCGCCTTGCCGCTGAAGCTGGTGATTAAGCCACTGGTAAAATCGCCGGATGAAGCGCTGGCGCTCTGCCGCGACGCCTGCCACGACGACAGCTGCGTCGGCATCATCACCTGGCTGCACACCTTCTCGCCCGCCAAAATGTGGATCGGCGGGCTCAGCGTGCTGAACAAGCCGCTGCTGCAGTTCCATACCCAGTTCAACGCGGAGATCCCGTGGGACAGCATGGATATGGACTTTATGAACCTGAACCAGACCGCGCACGGCGGCCGCGAGTTCGGCTTTATCGGCGCGCGCATGGGGCTGCAGCACAGCGTGATCACCGGCCACTGGCAGGATGCGGCGAGCCAACAGCGCATCGGCAACTGGATGCGCGCCGCCTTTGCGAAGCAGAGCAGCCAGCAGCTGAAAGTGGCGCGCTTTGGCGACAATATGCGCGAAGTGGCGGTTACCGAAGGGGATAAAGTCGCGGCGCAGATCCAGTTCGGCTACGCGGTCAACGGCTGGGGTGTCGGCGATCTGGTCGAGGTGATTAATCAGGTAAGCGACGGCGAGGTCAACGCGCTGATCGACGAGTATGAAAGCCTCTATCGCTTCAGCGACGTGGCGGCCAGCGGCGGCGAGAAGCGCCAGAACGTGCTTGACGCGGCGCGTATCGAGATCGGCATCAAGCGCTTCCTCGACGACGAGGGCTGCAAAGCCTTCACCACCAATTTCCAGACGCTGCACGGCATGACGCAGCTTCCCGGTCTGGCGGTGCAGCGCCTGATGGGCCAGGGCTACGGTTTCGCTGGCGAAGGCGACTGGAAAACCGCCGCGCTGCTGCGCATTTTCAAAGTGCTGGCGGGCGACCGTCCCGGCGGCACCTCCTTTATGGAGGATTACACCTATCACTTCTCGCCCGGCAACGATCTGGTATTAGGCTCGCATATGCTGGAAGTCTGCCCCTCTATCGCCAAAGAGGAGAAGCCGCTGATCGACGTGCAGTTCCTCGGCATCGGCGGCAAAGCCGATCCGGCGCGCCTGATCTTCTCTACCCCGGCCGGCCGCGCGGTCAACGCCAGCGTGATCGATATGGGTGACCGTTTCCGCCTGCTGGTGAACGTGGTAGACGCGATTGAGCAGCCAAAGCCGCTGCCGAAGCTGCCGGTCGCGCGCGCGCTGTGGCGTGTCCAGCCGTCGCTGGCCACCGCGTCGGAGGCCTGGATTCTGGGCGGCGGCGCGCATCATACGGTGTTCAGCCAGGCGCTGACGCTGGAGGATATGTATCTCTACGGCGAGATGAACGACATCGAAGTGCTGGTGATCGATGAGCATACGCGACTGCCGGCCTTTAAAGACGCGCTGCGCTGGAATGAGGTGTATTACCGTTCGAAGCGCTAGGCCGTAGGTTGTGGTTTGATAGAAATCAGCGCCGACTTTTTAAAGTCGGCGCTGTTGTTTAAGAAAGACCGTGCTGCCCAGTCGGGAAGATGGGCAGTTCCGTGAAGACGGCGTAAATCCATCCCTGGAGCCTCGGCCTCGCCATCCCTGGCTCGGACGCTTCACTCCACTGCCCATCCTCCCTCCTTTATGAAACTCTGTGCGGTTTGTTTAAATAGCCATGAAAAGGCTAATTCCTGTAGGTAAATTCAGTTCCAGGAGCAAAGCGTCCGAGACATGGACAAAAACGCCGGGAGCGTTTTCAACAGCGCGTAGCATTGACCCATTTGTGGGCGAGCCCGACCGGCATGAATACGGTGGTTTAAACAGCCATAAAAATGTCCTTACGTGGAAGGGGGTTCTGCCCGGAGAGCAAAGCGTCCGAGCCAGGATGGCCAGGCCGATCCGCATGGATGCGGGAATCCTTTGCGATCGGGCAGAACCCCCTTTCACGCCGCACGTTCTCACAGCCACACCGTCTTATCGCCTTACCTCACCTCTTCACCACTTCACCGCATGACATTCTCGCCGCCACGCCGCCTCATCCTCCGCCCCAATCACAACCAAAGAAAAAGCCGCCCGCAGGCGGCTTAACTCGATTCCGACCAGTCAGGTCGCTATGCGCTTCACCGGCGCATTCTTCTGCCGATCCCACATCACCGTCAGCAGACGCTGCAGCGCGATAAAGGCGAACAGCAAAATACCGATGGCGATCTTGGTCCACCAGGAGCTCAATGTGCCGTCGAAATTAATCCAGGTCTGAATCAGCCCCTGAATCAGCACGCCAAACAGCGTGCCCAGCACCGTCCCGACGCCGCCGGAGAGCAGCGTGCCGCCGATCACCACCGAGGCGATAGCATCCAGCTCGACGCCCAGCCCCGCCAGCGCATAGCCCGCTGAGGTATAAATCGAGAAAACGATACCCGCCAGCGTCGCCAGCGTGGTCGACAGCATATAAATGCGAATCGTAGTAGCACGCGTGGAGATACCCATCAGCTGCGCCGAGGTCACGTTGCCGCCGACCGCATAAACCTGATTGCCGAAGCGCGTACGGTGCGCCAGCAAAATGCCGCCCGCCACTACCAGCAGCATCACCAGCGCCAGCAAACTCAGACGACCGCCGCCCGGCACCTTCCACGCCAGGCTGGAGAGCGTGGCGTACAGCGGATGATCGATGGGAATCGAATTCTCCGACACCAGATAGCTACAGCCGCGCAGAAAAAACATCCCCGCCAGGGTAATAATAAACGCCGGGATCTTCAGCGCGTCGATCAGCCAGCCCATCATGGCGCCGAACAGCGCGCCGGCCGCCAGAATAATGGCGAACGCCAGCAGCGGATGAATATGCAAATCGCCGATGGCGCGCGCCAGAAACACGCCGGTAAAAGCGATCACCGCGCCCACCGACAGATCGATGCCGCCGGAGAGGATCACAAACGTCATGCCGACGGCGATAATGCCCAAAAAAGCGTTATCGGTCAGAATATTGCAGATCACGCGCGTCGAGGCGAAGCCGGGAAACTGGCTCAGACAGAACAGATAGCCGGCGACGAACACCAGCAGGGTAATCATCAGGGGAAGATGACGTTTAATCATTGAGGCCGTCTCCGTTTCAACATCGCCAGAAAGCGCGGCGACTGCAGCAGCAGCACGCCCATCACCACCACCGCCTTCACCACCTGATTCAGCTCCGGCGGAAAACCGGAAAGCAAAATGCCGGTATTCATCGCCTGAATAATCAGCGCGCCGATCAGCGACAGCACCAAACTAAAACGGCCGCCCATCAGCGAGGCGCCGCCAATCACCACCGCGAGAATCGCATCCAGCTCCAGCCACAGGCCGGCGTTATTGGCGTCCGCGCCGCGAATATCGGCGGTCACGATCAGGCCCGCTACCGCCGCGCACAGCCCGCTGATCACATAGGTAGACATCACCACCATCCAGCCGGTCACGCCCGCGTTGCGCGCGGCGCGCAGATTAATCCCCACCGCCTCGATAAACAGCCCGAGCGCGGTCTTACGCGTCAGCAGCCAGACCAGCACTGCCGCCGCGAGGGTAATCCACACCGGCACCGGCAGCAGCCACAGCGACCCGCTGCCCAGCCACCCGAGCGTCGCGCTGTCGAAAGTCACGATCTGACCTTGGGTAATCAGCTGCGCGATGCCGCGCCCCGCCACCATCAAAATCAGCGTGGCGACAAAAGGCTGGATGCGCAGCAGCGCCACCAGCACACCGTTCCAGAGCCCGCACAGCAGCCCGGCGCCCAGCGCGGAAAAAATCACCGTCGTGAGGCCATGGCCCGAAACCGTCAGGGTAGCGGCGGTCGCGCCCGCAATCGCCATCACCGCGCCGACCGACAGATCGATACCGCCGGTAGCGATCACCAGCGTCATGCCGATCGCCAGCAGCGCCACCGGCGCGGCGCGGTTAAGAATATCGATCGGGCTGCCGAACAGACGGCCGTCCTGCAGATGCACGGCAAAAAAATTATTCGCTACCAGGCTATCCACCAGCAGCACCAGAATTAGCGCGGCGATCTGCGGCAGACCCGGCGGCAGGCGAAACTTACGGCGTTCTGGCTTCGTCATATGGGATTCAAGCATGTTGTGCCCCTCCGTCCGCGATGGCGTTAACAATCGACGTCACCGAAAGCTGCTCAAGCGGGATCTCCGCCACCTGTTTCAGGTCGCGCATAATCACCACGCGATCGGCGTAGCCCACCAGCTCCTCCAGCTCGGAAGAGATCACCAGCAGAGCCAGGCCATCGGCGCACAGAGATTCGATCAGGCGAATAATCTCGGCGTGGGCGCCGACGTCGATGCCGCGCGTGGGTTCGTCCAGGATCAGAAACTGCGGTTTGGTCACCAGCCAGCGCGACAGCAGCACCTTCTGCTGATTGCCGCCGGAAAGCAGCTCCACCGGCTGATCGGCATGCGGCGTGCGGATGCCGAGGCTCTTGATAAAGCGCTCGGCAATCTCTTGCTGCTCGCGCCGCTTGATCGGCCGCAGCCAGCCGCGCTGCGCCTGCAGCGCCAGGATAATATTTTCGCGCACCGAGGCGGCGCCGATAATGCCGTCGGTCTTGCGATCCTCTGGACAAAACCCGATGCCGAGCCGCGACGCCTGCGCTGGCGAGCGGATCGTCTGAGGTTTGCCTTTAATAGTCGCGGTGCCGCGATCGGGCCGGCGAATGCCGAACAGCACCTCGGCGGTCTCGGTGCGGCCGGAGCCGAGCAGCCCAGCCAGGCCCACCACTTCCCCTGGACGCACCTCAAGGTCGAAAGGCTCGATGGTGCCCTTCTTGCCGTAGTCGCGGAACGACGCCACCGGCTGATTGCTGCGCAGCGTGCTGCCCTGGCGCTGCAGCGCGGTCTCCAGCAGATCGCGCCCCAGCATCAGCTTGATCAGCTCAATCTGCGGCAGCGTCGCGGTATCGCGCGTGGCGATAAACTGGCCGTTGCGCAGCACCGTAATGCGGTCGGTGATGCGGTAGACCTGATCGAGAAAGTGAGTGACGAAGATCAGGCTCATCCCTTTGGCGCGCAGCTGCGCCATCAGGGTAAAAAGCATCTCCACTTCGCTGGCGTCGAGGCTGGCGGTCGGCTCGTCGAGGATCAGCACCTGCGCCGAGAGATCGACCGCGCGGCAGATGGCGATAATCTGCTGCATCGCCACCGAGTAGTGCCCCAGCGGACGCGTTACGTCGAGAATAAAACCGTAATTGCGCATCAGCGCGTCGGCATCGCGCACCATCCTGCGGCGGTCCACCATGCCGAAGCGGCGCGGCTCGCGCCCGATAAACAGGTTGTCGGCCACCGACATATTCGGCAGCAGATTGACCTCCTGGTAAACGGTGCCGATGCCCATCTTTTGCGCATCGGCGGTGCTGCGCGGCGCAATGGTCTGCCCGTTCAGCGTCAGCGTGCCCGCGTCGCGGCTGTAGACCCCGGTCAGCACCTTAATCAGCGTCGACTTGCCTGCGCCGTTTTCGCCCAGCAGCGCCATGATCTCGCCTTTGCGCACGCTAAACGACACGTTATCCAGCGCCTTCACGCCGGGAAACCCTTTGCTGACGCCGCTGATGGTGAGCAGCGCATCGTCATTGTGCCTAATCATCTTGTCAGCCCCGCCTCAACAGATAAAAAGCCGCTCCGGAGAGCGGCTCGCGGCTCAGTAACCCATGCCTTTTTTCAAATCCAGCTGCGCCTGCGCATCGGCTGGCAAAAAGAGCCGGGTTTCGGTTTTGGTGATCTTCGGCGGCAGCGTGCCGTCTTTTTTGAACTTCTCCAGCGCGTCGAACGCCGGGCCTGCCATATTTGGCGTCAGCTCGACGTTGGCATTGGCCTCGCCCGCCAGCATCGCCTTATAGATATCGGGTACGCCGTCGATTGAGCCGGTGAGGATGTCTTTGCCAGGCTTGAGCCCGGCCTCTTTGATCGCCTGAATCGCGCCGATCGCCATATCGTCGTTATGGGCGTAAACCATGCAGATGTTCTTGCCGTTGTTTTCCGCCTTGATAAAGCTCTCCATGACCTCTTTACCCTTGCTGCGGGTAAAGTCGCCCGACTGCGAGCGCACCACCTTGATATTGGGATGCCCGGCGATCGCCTCGGCAAAGCCTTTCTTGCGGTCGATGGCGACGCTGGCGCCCACGGTGCCCTGCAGTTCGACCACGTTGCACGGCTTGTCGCCGACGGTTTTCGCCAGCCAGTCGCCAATCAGCTTGCCTTCCAGCACGTTGTCGGCGGTAACCACCGTCATATAGAGCGATTTATCTTTCACCACGATGGCACGGTCGAGCAGGAAGACCGGGATTTTGGCGTCTTTAGCTTCTTCCAGCACCGGCTCCCAGCCGGTCTGCACCACCGGCGCGATAAAAATCGCGTCGACGCCCTGAGCGATGAACGAACGTACCGCCTTGATCTGGTTCTCTTGTTTCTGCTGACCGTCGGCAATTTTCAGCGTGATGCCGCGTTTCGCCGCTTCGCTTTTCGCCACGCTGGTTTCTGCTGCGCGCCAGCCCGATTCGGAGCCGACCTGAGAGAAGCCGACCGTCAGGTCTGCCGCCATTACCGGCGCAGCGAGTGCGGCGCTGACCAGACTGGTCAAAAGTAAACGTTTCCACATAGTTTGCATTCCTCTGAAGGGCTTTTGCGAGTAAGGGTAAAGAGCCCGTTTAGCCTGGCGTAAATCGGCGTGAATAAGGGCGACGCGCCTCACAAATCAGTTCAAATTAAAGGGGTTACGTGCAGGTATGGCAGTCTGGCGCGCTAGCGTTCATGGACAAAACGACTGAGTTATTTAAACGTGCTGGTTAAATAAATGTAATAAACAGAATCGCTTATGAAATCTTCCTCTGAAAACGATTACAATAATACGTAAACTTTGGTCACCGCCTGTCGTGCAGGCGAGATAACAATTTTGTGATTTCCCGCACAGTGGCGCGCGTTAAGCGGCTTAGCGCAGCGGATAAAGAGAACCCTGTCTCAATTATCTGCCTTAATCCAGCCAGCGCGTCAGGGCGCGTAATTCATGATGCTTTCACGCCCTAAGCGAAGCGGTTTTTACCTGAGAAAGCGGCAGTAACGCGCGCGCCCTGCTCAGACGCCGGTTAGCACAGCAACGCGGCGCCAAAAGCGGCCTCCCGGGTTTTTACCGTTTCGCTTTACTGATGCGCGGATGATAAAAAGTGGCTTTTTTAGCGCATTGATAAACAAAAATTAAGAATTTGTCTTTTTTCCAGAATAAGTCGCTGGACAGCCCGCGCCTGCCCCCTATACTGACCGCTTCTCTGTTCTCTCTAATTATGGCAATCATGACTGCGCAAGATTACCTGCTCAAATTCCGCAAAGTGAATAATCTGGAAAGTCTGGAAAAACTCTACGATCACCTTAACTACTCGCTTACCGATGACAACGAGATTATCAGCATGTACCGCGCGGCGGATCACCGTCGCGCTGAGCTGGCGTCCGGCGGGCGACTCTACGACCTGGGCCGCGTGCCGAAAACGGTGTGGCGCTACGTGGTCTGATTAAGAGGTATCAGGCCTGCCGGCGAGACGCCACCTCTGCGCAGGCAGGCCCTGTCTGAACGTGTTATTCTCCTCGCTTTCCTTGTCGCAACAGGATCTCCTCCATGAATGAATCGGTAACCGCGCCGCGTCTGGGCGGCTGGCTGCTTGTGCCGCTCGCCTGGCTGATTATGATGATGCTCACCAGCGCGATGGTGCTGGCGATGTACCTTAGCCCGCTGTTTAATCCGGTATGGCGCGCCACGCTGTTTTCGCACGGCGGCATGCTGGTGACCAACTGGGCGATCTCCCTGCTGACCGCGCTTGCCGTCTGGCTCTACAGCCTGTGGGTCTGCTGGATTTTCTGCAAACGCTCGCGCCGTCTGCCGCGCCACTACATTATCTGGCTACTGGTCACGCTGCTGCTGGCGCTGAAGACCTTCGCGTTTACGCCGGTTTCCGACGGCAAGGCCGCCCAGACTCTGCTGCTGGCGCTGCTGGCCGCGGCGGTGTTTGTGCCCTATTTCAAACGCTCTCAGCGGGTGAAATCGACCTTTATCCAGCCGTAACGCCGTGAGTTTCGTCAACAATTTAATTCTGAGTGCGAAACAGCGCGCTGCGTTTCGCGCAGTGGTTGAGATAGCGTCACAGATCACAGATAATGGGCCGCTTTCCGAATCAATGGCGAAAAAATGACCGATTATCTGCTGCTGTTTGTAGGCACTGTGCTGGTGAACAACTTCGTTCTGGTGAAATTTCTTGGCCTCTGCCCCTTTATGGGCGTTTCCAAAAAACTGGAAACGGCGATCGGCATGGGCCTGGCGACCACGTTCGTCATTACCCTGGCGTCGATTTGCGCCTGGCTGGTGAACCACCTGATACTGGTGCCGCTCGACCTCGTCTACTTGCGCACTATGGCCTATATCCTGGTGATCGCCGTCGTAGTGCAGTTCACCGAAATGGTGGTGCGTAAAACCAGCCCGTCGCTCTACCGGCTGCTCGGCATCTTTCTGCCGCTGATTACCACCAACTGCGCGGTGCTCGGCGTGCCGCTGCTCAGCGTCAACCTTAATCATACCTTTCTGCAGGCGGCGCTTTACGGCTTCAGCGCCTCGCTCGGCTTTTCACTGGTGATGGTGCTGTTCGCCGGCATGCGCGAACGCCTGGTGCTGGCGAACGTGCCTGCGCCCTTTAAAGGCTCCTCTATCGCGCTGGTGACCGCCGGCCTGATGGCGCTGGCGTTTATGGGCTTTACCGGTCTGGTGAAATTCTGATGAGCGCGATCTGGATTGCCATTATCGTTCTGAGCGCGCTGAGCCTGGTGTTCGGCGCCCTGCTGGGCTACGCCTCGCGCCGCTTCGAAGTCGAGGAAGATCCTATCGTCGAGCAGATCGACGAACTGCTGCCGCAAAGCCAGTGCGGCCAGTGCGGCTATCCCGGCTGCCGTCCCTATGCCGACGCAGTGGGCAATAACGGCGAGGCGATCAATAAATGCGCGCCGGGCGGCGAGCAGACCATGCTCAAGCTGGCGGCGCTGCTGAACGTCGACCCGCAGCCGATTGACGGCGACGAAACGGCGAAAGAGCCGGTGCGTACCGTCGCCTGGATCGATGAAGCGAACTGCATCGGCTGCACCAAATGCATCCAGGCCTGCCCGGTCGACGCCATTGTCGGCGCAACGCGCGCCATGCATACCGTGCTGAGCGACGTCTGCACCGGCTGCGACCTCTGCGTTGCCCCCTGTCCCACCGACTGCATCGAGATGCGTCCTGTGGCGACCACCACCGCTAACTGGAAGTGGGATCTTGAAACCATTCCTGTACGGGTGATCCCGGTAGAAAGTCATGCTTAATCTGTTGAATATCTTTCGTAAAGAGAAGCTGTGGGATTTCGAGGGCGGCATTCATCCGCCGGAAATGAAAACCCAGTCGAACGGCACGCCGCTGAGCCAGCTGCCGCTGCCGGACCGCTTTATTATCCCGCTGAAGCAGCATATCGGCCATGAGGGCGAGATTTGCGTCGCGCCGGGCGATCGCGTGCTGCGCGGCCAGCCGCTGACTTTCGGCAGCGGCCGGATGCTGCCGGTGCACGCGCCGACCTCCGGCACCATCGACGCCATTGGCCAGCATATGACCGCGCACCCCTCCGGGCTGTCGGAGCTGTGCATTTTTATGTCGCCGGACGGCGAAGATCGCTGGACGCTGCTTGAGCCGATGGCGGACTACCGCCAGCGCGAGCGCGCCGCCATCGTGCAGCGCATTCACGACGCGGGCGTCGCCGGTCTCGGTGGCGCAGGCTTTCCCACCGGCACCAAGCTGCGCGGCGGCCTGCGCGGGGTGAAAACCCTGATTATTAACGCCGCCGAGTGCGAGCCTTACATCACCGCCGACGATCGCCTGATGCAGGATTATGCCGCCGAAGTGCTGGAAGGCAGCCGTATCCTCGCCTGGGTGCTGCAGGCCGAGCGCGTGCTGATCGGCATCGAAGACAACAAGCCGGAAGCGATTGCCGCGCTGAAGCAGGCGCTGGGCGGCGAACGCGATCTGCAGATCCGCGTGATTCCCACCAAATATCCTTCCGGCGGCGCGAAGCAGCTCACCAAAATTCTGACCGGGCTGGAAGTGCCGCACGGCGGACGCTCTACCGATATCGGCGTGCTGATGCAGAACATCGGCACCGCCTGGGCGGTGAAGCGCGCGGTGATCGACGGCGAGCCGCTCACCGAGCGCGTAGTGACGCTGACCGGCGAGGCGATTGCGCAGCCGCGCAACGTCTGGAGCCGCATCGGCACCCCCATCAGCCATCTGCTGCATCAGGTCGGCTTTACGCCCGCGCCGCGTCAGATGGTGATTATGGGCGGCCCGCTGATGGGCTTTACCCTGCCGTCGCTCGACGTACCGGTGGTAAAGATCACCAACTGCATTCTCGCGCCCTCCGCCAGCGAAATGGGTAACAACGACGAAGAGCAATCCTGTATTCGCTGCTCCGCCTGCGCCGACGCCTGCCCGGCGAAACTGCTGCCGCAGCAGCTTTACTGGTACAGCCAGGGCGGCGATCACGATAAAGCGCGCGCCCACCATATCGACGACTGCATCGAGTGCGGCGCCTGCGCCTATGTCTGCCCGAGCAATATTCCGCTGGTGCAGTACTACCGCCAGGAGAAGGCGGAACTGCGCGCTATCGATCTTGAGGCGAAGCGCACCGCCGAGGCGAAAGCGCGCTTCGAGGCGCGTCAGGCGCGTCTGGAGCGTGAGAAGCTGGCGCGCGAAGCGAAGCATGAACAGGCGAAGCAGCGCGTAGCGCGCAGCGACGAAGGCGAACTGGCTGCCGCCCGCGAACGCGTGATGGCGAAACGCCAGGCGGCGGGCGTCGTCGATCCGGCGGTAGAGGAAGCGCAGCGTCAGGCGCGTCATGCGCAGGCGCATCTGCGTCAGGCGGAAGCGCAGGCGGAAACCCAGCCGGTGACCCGCCAGACGGAAGATCCGCGCAAGGCGGCGGTGGAAGCCGCCATCGCCCGCGCCAAAGCGAAGAAAGTCGCGCAGCCGGAAGCGGCGGAAGAACCCCAGACTGAGGCGGTCGATCCGCGCAAGGCGGCGGTCGAAGCCGCTATCGCCCGCGCCAAAGCGAAGAAAGCTGAAGCGGCCCAGGCCGCCGCTGGTACGTCGACCGATAAGGTGCAGCAGCCGGTCGACGATGCGCCAGCGGTCGATCCGCGCAAGGCGGCGGTCGAAGCCGCCATCGCCCGCGCCGAAGCGAAGAAAGCTGAAGCGGCCCAGGCCGCCGCCGGCACGCCGACCGACGAGGCGCAGCAGCCGGTCGACGACGTGCCAGCGGTCGATCCGCGCAAGGCGGCGGTCGAAGCCGCTATCGCCCGCGCCAAAGCGAAAAAAGCTGAAGCGGCCCAGGCCGCGGCCGGTACGCTGACCGAAGAGGTGCAGCCGGTCGAGGATGTGCCGCCGGTCGATCCGCGCAAGGCGGCAGTTGAAGCCGCTATTGCCCGCGCCAAAGCGAAAAAAGCTGAAGCGGCCCAGGCCGCCGCCGGCACGCTGACCGAAGAGGTGCAGCCGGTCGAGGATGTGCCGCCGGTCGATCCGCGCAAGGCGGCAGTTGAAGCCGCTATCGCCCGCGCCAAAGCGAAGAAAGCCGCTGCCGCGCAGGCATCAGAAAAGGACGTCGTGACCCTCGACGTTGCAAACAGTGATGCGCGTCCGTCGGAAGACGCGCGCAAGGCAGCCGTCGCTGCCGCTATCGCCCGGGCGAAAGCGCGTAAAGCGCAGCCGCCGTCGACGTTTGAGGAATAAATGGCTTTTCGTATCGCAAGCTCCCCTTATACCCATAACCGTCGCAGCACCGGCAACATTATGTTGCTGGTGGTGCTGGCGGCCGTCCCCGGCTTCGCCGCGCAGTGGTATTTCTTTGGCTACGGCAGCGTGCTGCAGGTGCTGCTGGCGGTCCTGACCGCGTGGCTGGCGGAAGCGGCCATTCTGCGGCTGCGCAAGGCGCCGATCGCTCCCAGCCTGGCGGATAACTCCGCGCTGCTGACCGCCGTGCTTATCGGCATCAGCCTGCCGCCGCTTGCGCCCTGGTGGCTGGTGGTGATCGGCACCCTGTTCGCTATCGTGATCGCCAAGCAGCTCTATGGCGGTCTCGGACAAAACCCTTTCAATCCGGCGATGGTCGGCTACGTGGTGCTGCTGATCTCCTTCCCGGTGCAGATGACCAGCTGGCTACCGCCCGATGCGCTGCAGGCGGTGAAACCGGGCCTGCTCGATTCGCTGAGCATGATCTTTACCGGCCATACGCTGGCGGGCGATACCATGCAGCAGCTGCAGCTCGGCGTCGACGGCGTCAGCCAGGCGACGCCGCTGGATACGTTTAAAACCGGCCTGCGCGCCGGTCACAGCGCGGAGCAGCTGCTGGCGCAGCCGATCTATACCGGCGTGCTGGCCGGACTCGGCTGGCAGTGGATCAACCTCGGCTATCTGGCGGGCGGCCTGTTCCTGCTGTGGAAAAACGCTATTCGCTGGCATATTCCGGCGGCGATGCTGCTGTCGCTGGCGTTCTGCGCCACGCTGGGCTGGCTGATCTCGCCGGAGAGCCTTAACACCCCGCTGATCCACCTCTTTTCCGGCGCCACCATGCTCGGCGCGTTTTTCATCGCCACCGATCCGGTGACCGCCTCTACCACCAACCGCGGGCGTCTGCTTTACGGCGCGCTGATTGGTCTGCTGGTATGGCTGATCCGCAGCTTCGGCGGCTATCCCGACGGCGTCGCCTTTGCCGTGCTGCTGGCGAATATCTGCGTGCCGCTCATCGATTACTACACGCAGCCGCGCGTCTACGGCCATCGCAAGGAGTGATCGATGCTTGAGACTATCCGTAAAAACGCCGTTACCCTGGCGCTGTTCGCGGTGTTCACTACCGGTTTGACCGCCGTGGTGAACTACGTAACCAAACCGACCATTGCCCATCAGACGGCGCTGAATCAGAAAAACCTGCTGGATCAGGTGGTGCCGGTTGATCTGTACGATAATCAGATTCAGCGCGAATGTTACCTTGTCACCAATGCCGCGCTGGGCAACGCCGCGCCGCACCACCTCTATCTGGCGCGCAAAGGGGATGCGCCGGTGGCGGCCGCGCTTGAGACCACCGCGCCGGATGGCTATTCTGGTGCGATACAGATGCTGGTCGGTGCCGATTTTCACGGCAAGGTGCTGGGCGTACGCGTTATCGAACATCACGAAACCCCCGGCCTTGGCGACAAGATCGAGCTAAGGATTTCAGACTGGATTAACAGCTTTAACGGCAAAGTGGTGCACGGCGCCGATGACAAAGCCTTTGCGGTAAAGAAAGATGGCGGCGAGTTCGACCAGTTTACCGGCGCCACCATTACGCCGCGCGCCGTGGTTAACGCCACTAAGCGCGCCGCGCTACTGATTGAAACGCTGAGCGGCAACGTCTCGTCGCTGCCCGAATGTGGAGACGCAAATGAGTGAAGCCAAAAACCTGCTGGTAGGCGGCCTGTGGAAAAACAACTCGGCGCTGGTGCAGCTGCTGGGGCTCTGCCCGCTGCTAGCCGTCACCTCGACGGCGACCAACGCGCTGGGACTCGGTCTGGCGACCACGCTGGTGCTGACCATAACCAACAGCGCCATTTCCGCCTCGCGCCGCTGGGTGCCGTCGGAAATCCGCATCCCCATCTACGTGATGATCATCGCCTCGGTGGTGAGCTGCGTGCAGATGCTGATCAACGCCTACGCCTATGGCCTTTATGAGTCGCTCGGCATCTTTATTCCGCTGATCGTCACCAACTGCATCGTGGTCGGCCGCGCCGAAGCGGTCGCCTCGAAGAGCAGCATCCCCCTCGCCGCGCTGGATGGCTTCGCCATCGGCATGGGCGCCACCTGCGCCATGGTCACCCTCGGCTCGATTCGCGAGCTGATCGGCAGCGGCACGCTGTTTAACGGCGCGGATCAGCTGCTCGGCCCCTGGGCCAGGGCGCTGCGCATCGAGGTGGTGCACTTCGACTCGCCGATGCTGCTGGCGATGCTGCCGCCAGGCGCTTTTATCGGCCTCGGCATGCTGCTGGCCGCGAAATATCTGATCGATCAGAAACTGAAACAGCGCGCCGCTCGCCGCGACGCTGAAGCCGCGGCGGCCGAACCGCACGCGCCTGCAGGGAAAGCGGTGTGAATCAGGCGAAACGCAGAGAAATCCTTACCCGGCTGCGGGATAACAACCCGCATCCCACCACCGAACTCAATTTTACTTCGCCGTTCGAGCTGCTGATCGCCGTGCTGCTGTCGGCGCAGGCGACCGACGTCAGCGTCAATAAGGCGACCGCGAAACTCTATCCGGTGGCCAATACTCCCGCCGCAATGCTGGCGCTGGGCGTAGAGGGCGTGAAGGAGCATATCAAGACGATCGGCCTGTATAACAGCAAAGCTGAGAATGTGATCAAGACCTGCCGTATTCTGCTGGAGCAGCACGGCGGCGAGGTGCCGGAAGATCGCGCCGCGCTGGAGGCGCTGCCAGGCGTCGGGCGCAAAACCGCTAATGTGGTGCTGAACACCGCTTTCGGCTGGCCGACTATCGCCGTGGATACCCATATTTTCCGCGTCAGCAATCGCACTCGCTTCGCGCCCGGCAAGAACGTGGAAGAGGTCGAGGCGAAGCTGCTGAAAGTGGTGCCCGCCGAGTTTAAGGTGGATTGCCACCACTGGCTGATCTTGCATGGCCGCTACACCTGCGTCGCGCGCAAGCCGCGCTGCGGCGCCTGCCTGATTGAAGATCTGTGCGAGTTTCCCGACAAGACGGAAATCTGACGGGCGCGCCGCGCCCGTCGTGCCTCAGCGTCCTGCCAGCGCTGCCTGTAGCCAGGCAATCGCCAGCGGCGAAACTTTCCCCTGCAGCGCCGCCCGTTCCGACTGGAACAGGGTCGCGACGAAGAAAGGGTGATCGGTCAGTTCAATGCCGCGCACATCTCCTGCGGCGTCCCAGGAGGTGATACGTAAATTCTCCCCTTCCAGCGCCTCGCTAAAGGCGGGATTGACGCCGAAATTACAGTGGTAGCCCTCATCGCTTGACTGCGCGCCATAGGCCTCGGCGATGCGCGAACCTGGCGCGAACCTGACTTCGCCCCGCTGCTCCACCAGCGAACAGCTGAGCGGCGCGATAACCATGCGGCCGCCCTCGTCGGTCTCGGCGTGATTCGCATCCTGCCAGCCCAGCACGTTGCGGGCATACTCAATCACCGCATACTGAAAACCGCCGCAGGAGCCGAGAAACGGGTGCTGCTGTTCTCGCGCCCAGCGAATGGTTTCAAACACCGCCTCATCGTTTTTATAGGGGCTGCCCGGCACGACCCAGATGGCGTCGCTCTCTTTCACGGCGCCCAGATCGCCGAGCTGGTCAGTAGAGAGCCAGCGAAAGCTGACGGCGACGCCCAGATGCGCGGCGGCACGATCGATAGCCAGAGGAATAGCCTGATGCGCAACGGCGCTGGCGCGGTAATCGCCCACCAGCGCCAGGTTTACTAAAGCTGCCATGAATACGTCCTGTAAATGGAAATGCCGAGGTTAGCCGATCGCTATTTTGATGTCGAGACGGTAAAAATCGCATTTTTCTGTCTCTGACTCCCTACGCAAACGCTTTCTTCTTTTACTTGATGAATTAATTGGCGATTCTGTGCGAAGGATCAACTTTTATCCATTCGTTCTCATTACTGGAAGCTATTTTGCTGATTTGTTGTTCAAATTAGCTGATAAATACGCCGTCTCTGGCATAATAAACCGGTTAATTATCGAACGGCGATACCTTTGCCTGTTAAATTATCCGCAAGCAGCTTATATGGTTATTGTTATCCTCTCACCGTGAAAAACAAACGTTTATTCTGGTAGAATTATCTCTGCTGAAATTAAAACCCATTTAACAAAGTCAGTTCGGTTTTTATCCCTTACATAGCCTGGGCTTTTCAGCATTCAAAAAATTCTTGCCCTGATGCGCGTTATCAGCCACATTAGGCGCCGCTTTTCCCTACTAATAACAATGTCGCGCATGGAATCCTGACATGACGCGGACTTATTTCCTGTCGTAAAACAGGGTACGCGAAAAACTGAGGTACACGTGTCAACTGCAAACAAACACACCGATGAGGCCGTTAGCCTCAATGCGTTCAAACAGCCGAAGGCCTTCTACCTGATCTTCTCGATCGAGTTGTGGGAGCGCTTCGGTTTCTACGGCCTGCAGGCCATTATGGCTGTTTACCTGGTTAAACAGCTGGGCATGTCGGAAGCGGCTTCTATTACTCTGTTCGCCTCTTTTAGCGCGCTGGTTTATGGCCTGGTGGCTATCGGCGGCTGGCTGGGTGATAAAGTGCTGGGCACCAAGCGCGTTATCGTGCTGGGCGTCATCGTGCTGGCGCTGGGTTACGCGCTGGTGGCCTTCTCCGGCCACGACGTCGGCATGGTCTATGTCGGCATGGCGACCATCGCGGTAGGCAGCGGGCTGTTTAAAGCGAACCCCTCTTCGCTGCTCTCTACCTGCTACGAGAAAGATGACCCGCGTCTCGACGGCGCCTTCACCATGTTCTACATGTCAATCAACGTCGGCTCGCTCTTCTCAATGATGCTGACCCCCTGGCTGGCGGCGAAATATGGCTGGAGCGTAGCGTTTTCTCTGTCGGTCGTCGGCCTGGTGATCACCCTGCTCAACTTCCTGTTCTGCAAAGGCCTGGTGAAAAACTACGGTTCGAAGCCGGACTTCGCGCCGCTTAACGTCAGCAAGCTGCTGATGACGCTGGTGGGCGTGGTGGTGCTGGTCGCTATCGCAACCTGGCTGCTGCATAACCAGACTATCGCGCGCATTACCCTGGGCGTGGTCGCGCTGGGCATTATCTTGATCTTCGCCAAAGAGGCCTTCTCGCTGCACGGCACGGCGCGTCGCAAAATGATCGTGGCGTTTCTGCTGATGGTCGAAGCGATTGTCTTCTTCGTGCTTTATATGCAGATGCCGACCTCGCTTAACTTCTTTGCGATTCGCAACGTCGAGCACACCATTCTGGGGATTACCTTCGAACCCGAGCAGTTCCAGGCGCTCAACCCGTTCTGGATTATGCTGGCGAGCCCGCTGCTGGCGGCGGTCTATAACAAGCTGGGCGACCGTCTGCCGATGCCGTTTAAATTTGCTATCGGCATGGTGCTCTGCTCGGCCGCCTTCCTGGTGCTGCCGCTGGGCGCGAAGTTCGCCTCGGATGCCGGTATCGTATCGGTTAACTGGCTGATCCTCAGCTATGCGCTGCAGAGCATCGGCGAGCTGATGATCTCCGGTCTCGGTCTGGCGATGGTGGCGCAGCTGGTGCCGCAACGCCTGATGGGCTTTATTATGGGCTCCTGGTTCCTCACCACCGCTGGCGCGGCGATGATCGCCGGTAAAGTGGCGGGCCTGATGGCCGTGCCGGAGAACGTGACCGATCCGCTCGCCTCGCTGAACGTCTATAGCAGCGTCTTCCAGCAGATAGGCATCGTCACCGGCGTGATCGCCGTGCTGATGCTGCTGACCGCGCCGCTGCTGAACCGCATGGCGCAGACGCCGCAAGAAGAGCTGAAAAAAGCGCAGGCCTGATAAGTCAGGTGACATGCAGCCGGGCCATGCGCCCGGCTTTTTTTTATCCTTTTCCGGACCAGGGGCAACGCATGATCGCGGTCACTGGCAATTCGGCGACGAGGCATTAAGCTGCAATGATCCTGTCGCAATCCGGAGGTTCGTGATGAAACTGTTCTGTAAGGCTGGCGCCTGCTCGCTTTCGCCGCATATCGTGCTGCGTGAGTGCGGGCTCGACTTCACGCAGGTTAATGTCGATCTGATGAAAAAAGTCACCGAATGCAGCGAAGATTACTGGCAAATCAATCCAAAAGGCCAGGTGCCGGCGCTGGAGCTGGATGACGGTACTCTCCTGACCGAAGGGGTGGCGATTGTGCAGTATCTGGCGGATCTGAAGCCCGATCGCCAGCTGCTGGCGCCGGTCGGCAGCCTGACGCGCTACCATACGCTGGAGTGGCTCAGCTTTATCAGCAGCGAACTGCATAAAACCTTCACGCCGCTGTTTAAGTCCGATACGCCCGACAGCTACAAGCCTCTGCTGCGCGCCCGGCTGGAGCAGCAGTTTCGCTTCGTCGACAAGGCGCTGCAGGACAAGCAGTGGTTGATGGGGCTGCGCTTCAGCGTGGCGGATGCTTATCTTTATGTGATGGTGCGCTGGGCGCATGCGCTGAAGCTGGAGCTAGAAGGGCTGTCGGCGCTGGACGCCTGGTTTCAGCGAACGTCGCAGCGGCCTGCGGTGCAGGCGGCGCTGAAGGCGGAAGGCGCCGCCTGACGAGCGGGGCCGGTGCGATACCGACCCTGCAGGTTTACAGCGCTTCGGCGGCGAAGTGCTGGGTCGGCTGGGCGATAGCGTCCTGCGCCGCTACCAGCTGCAGCTCATATTCGCCCATAGCGTGCGTCGTCAGCATCACTTCGTACACGGCGGCGGTAACGTGCTCCAGCGCCTGCTTCAGATCCTTGCCGTGCAGCAGATTGACCAGCAGCAGGCCGCTGGTGAGGTCGCCCACGCCGACCGGCTGGCGCACGCCGAAATCCACCAGCGGACGGCTGATATGCCAGGCCTCTTCCGCTGTGACCAGCAGCATCTCGAAACGATCGCTGCGGCGCCCGGCGCGCGCCAGATGTTTCACCAGCACCACGCGCGGACCCTGGGCAATCAGCGCGCGCGCCGCCGCGGTCGCCTCTTCTACGCTGGTGACGCTGCGCTCGCTGAGCATCTCTAGCTCCAGCAGATTCGGCGCGATAATGTCGCTGGCGGGCATGGCGTATTTGCAGTGGTATTCCGCCACGCCAGGCGCCACGATGCACCCTTTTTCCGGATGCCCCATTACCGGATCGCAAAAGAACCAGGCGTCCGGGTTGGCGGCTTTCACCATGCGCACGATCTCCAGGATCTGTTCGCCCTGTTCAGCCGAGCCCAGATAGCCGCTCAGCACCGCATCGCAGGTTTTCAGCCGGTCGATATCGCTGATGCCTTTGACGATCTCCGTCAGGTGCGTCGCGGGCATGACCGTGCCCGTCCAGTGGCCGTACTGCGTGTGGTTAGAGAACTGTACGGTGTTGAGCGGCCAGACGTTGGCCCCCATGCGCCGCATCGGAAATTCGGCGGCGGCGTTGCCGGCGTGGCCGAATACCACATGCGACTGAATTGCGAGAATATTTTTCATTATGTTGTGAACTGCCTTGCCCTTGCCTGCCATAAAAAAGGGCCGGAAACCGGCCCTGAACGCTTACTGCCAGACGATCAGGCAGTAATGTTTTTTTCCGCGACGCAGCAGCGTGTAGCGGCCAAACAGCTTATCGCTCTCGCTGAAGCGGTACTCCGCGTCTGACTGCTTCTCGCCGTTGATAGCGACGGCGTTGGAGCCGATCATGGTGCGCGCCTGACCGCGTGACGGCACCAGCTCGGCATTTACCAGCGCCTGCTGCAGATCGTCTTCCGCACCGAGCTGCACGGTCGGCATACCGTCCTGCGCCAGCTGTTCGAAGTCCGCTTCGGTCATGTCGCTCAGCGCGCCGGAGAAAAGGCTCTCGGTAATGCGCTTCGCCGCCGCCAGGCCCGCTTCGCCGTGCACCAGCCGCGTGACGCTCTCGGCGAGCACGTACTGCGCGCGCGGCGCCTTGCCGCTGTTTTTGTCTTCCTCTTCCAGCGCATTGATCTCGTCAAGGCTGAGGAAGGTGAAGAACTTCAGGAAGCGGTAGACGTCAGCGTCCGCGGTATTGATCCAGAACTGGTAGAACTTATAGGGGCTGGTTTTCTTCGCATCGAGCCACACCGCGCCGCCTTCGGTTTTACCGAATTTGGTGCCGTCCGATTTAGTGATCAGCGGCACCGTCAGGCCAAAGACCTGGTTCTGATAGAGACGACGCGTCAGGTCGATGCCGGAGGTAATGTTGCCCCACTGATCGGAGCCGCCAATCTGCAGCGACACGCCGTGACGGTTGTTCAGCTCGGCGAAGTCGTAGCCCTGCAGCAGATTGTAGGAGAACTCGGTAAAGGAGATCCCCTGATCGTCGCGGTTCAGGCGCTGTTTCACCGCTTCTTTGTTAATCATCTGATTCACAGAGAAGTGCTTGCCGATATCGCGCAGGAAGGTCAGCACGTTCATGCCGCCGAACCAGTCGTAGTTGTTGGCGGCGATAGCGCTGTTGTCGCCGCAGTCGAAATCGAGGAACGGCGCGACCTGACGGCGGATCTTCTCCACCCACTCGCCTACGGTTTCGCTGGTGTTAAGTTTACGTTCTGCTGCTTTAAAGCTGGGATCGCCGATCAGACCGGTGGCACCGCCCACCAGCGCGACCGGCTTGTGTCCGGCATCCTGAAAACGTTTCAGGCAGAGCAGCGGCACCAGATGGCCCAAATGCAAGCTGTCAGCGGTCGGATCGAAGCCGCAATAGAGGGCAATCGGCCCTTGCGCCAGTCGCTCTGCTAACGCTTCCTCGTCCGTTACCTGGGCGATTAAGCCTCGTTCCTGCAATTGTTGTATCAGGTTACTGCTGGTCATCACTGACTCCAAATTGATCAGACTGCACCTATGCTGGTACACAGCTTTCCGCTGAGTGCGGAAGAAAAAAAAGAGGGCTATAGCATAAAGCGCTGGCGACTTCTGTGCCAGCGCTGAGAGAGGAGAAAAACGCTGTTTTACGGGGCTAAGCGGTCGATTTTCCAGCCGTTGTCGTCGCGCTGGTAGAGGAAACGGTCATGCAGGCGATGTTCGCCGCCCTGCCAGAACTCCATGGTGTGAAATTTGACGCGGTATCCGCCCCAGAAGCTCGGCAGCGGCACCTCGCCCTGCTGAAACTTCTGCTTCAGCTCGAGGAATTTTCCCTCCAGCACGCCGCGCGCCGATATCCGGCTCGACTGACGCGATACCCAGGCGCCGATTTGGCTGTCGCGCGGGCGGCTATGGAAATATTTCAGCACCTCGAGCGGCGACAGCTTCTCGACGTCGCCGAGCACCATCACCTGGCGCTCCAGAAAGTGCCAGGGAAAGTGCAGCGAAATGCGCGGATTGTTGGCCAGCTGCTGCGCCTTGCGGCTGCCGAGATTGGTATAGAACACCAGGCCGCTGTCGTCATAGTGCTTGAGCAGCACGATGCGCTGGTAAGGCTGACCCTGATCGTCCACCGTCGCCACGGTCATGGCGGTAGGATCGGGCAGCTGCGCCTCGCACGCCTGCCGCAGCCAGGTTTCAAACAGCGCCAGCGGCTGGTCCGGCAGATCCTTGCGACGCAGCCCGCCGCGCGTATATTCGCGGCGCAGGCTGGCGATATCTTGCAGAGTGAAATTCGTGCTCATACGGGTTACTCGAAATGAACAGGCTGGCTGGCAGGCTGCAATTCACAGTCGTTAACGACGATTTTATCGTCGCGTTCGATAAAGGCGGTGTCACCTTTGCTCCAGAATACATATTTTCCGTCGCTGTAGCGCGCGCCTGAGGCGGAGATCGCCCGCTTCAGCGTTAACGGCTGACCGTCCATGATAAAGCTGACCTGCTCTCTGGCGTTGTCGAGCGTGACGGTCAGCGGCAGGGTGCCGCAGCGGTAGTGCAGCGTTTGCGGCGCTTCAGCCTGTTTGTGCAGCAGACCGCAGCCGCTCAGCAGCAGCGCGGCGGCAAGCGTTAACCCCTGTTTCATCGTGATTCTCCTTACTGTCAGTAGAGCGGATTAGCTGGATAGATAGCGCCGAGCACGCTTTTTGCCGCCGCGCCGGTCACCGCGGGCAGATTGCCGGGCAAACCGGAGAGCGTGCGGCTGGCAAGCCAGGCGAACGCCAGCGCCTCCATGTCGTCGCCGCGAATGCCAGCGGCGTCGGTGGTGGTCACTTCGGTTCCCGCCAGCAGCGCGGCGAGGCGCGCCATCAGCAGCGGATTGCGGCCGCCGCCGCCGCACACCAGCAGCCGGTCGCAACCGTCGTTGAGCCGCACCTGATGGGCGATGGTGACGGCGCTCAGTTCGGTCAGCGTCGCCTGCACGTCCTGCGGCGTCAGGCCGGGGAAAGTTTGCAGCTGACGCTCCACCCAGCCCAGATTGAAATATTCGCGACCGGTGCTTTTCGGCGGCGGCAGCGCGAACCAGGGATCGCGCAACATCTGCTCCAGCAGCGCGGGCACCACGCTGCCGCTGCGCGCCCAGCTGGCATCCTGGTCAAAGGGCTTGCCCTGGTGGCGCCAGATCCACGCGTCGATCAGCATATTGCCGGGACCGGTATCGAAGCCGCGCACCGGCTGGCCGGGGATCAGCAGCGAAAGATTGGCGATGCCGCCGATATTGAGCACCATACGGCGCTCGACCGCATCCATCAGCAGCGCCTGATGAAAAGCGGGCACCAGCGGCGCGCCCTGCCCGCCCAGCGCCATATCGCGGCGGCGGAAGTCGCCGACCACGGTGATGCCGGTGGCGGCGACAATCTGATTATTATCGCCGATTTGCAGTGTGTTCGGCGCGTCGCTTTGCGGTTCGTGCCAGACGGTCTGCCCGTGACAGCCGATGGCGACGATATCGCTCGGCTCCAGCGCCTCGCGCCGCATCAGGGTATTGACCGCGTCGGCGAACAGCCGGCCAAGGCGCGTATCGAGCTGGCCGAGCTGCGAAAGCGTCAGCTGCTGGCCCTGGCTGACCGCCAGGATCTGCTGACGCAGCTCGCCCGGCATCGGATGGCAGTAGCTCGCCTGCTGTGCCACCATATGCTCATCGATGGCGGCCAGCACCACGTCAACGCCGTCCAGACTGGTGCCTGACATAACGCCGATATAACGTCCTGATTTCATTCCTGTTCCTTACTGGGTGGCGAAAGTGCAATTCAACGCCCTTCAGTCTGGCAAATTCTCGCGCCTGATTCGACGATTACCTGATGTTTTCCCCGACTTTATGCAACAAATAACATTGCGCAACTTTTTTTCTCGCCTGGTTGAATTTTTGTTGATCGCCAATAGTCTATGCTTGGCTTCACCATGTTTTACTCAGACTAAGATTAATTTGCTTTGTGTCTTATACTGTTTGCAGGATTTCGCGATACACATGGCGCATTGCTTAAGAAAGGAGTTACAAATGATCAAGCGTTTCGTTGCTGTCGCACTGGCTGGCATTACGCTGGCTGGCTGCACAAATACCAGTACTCTGTCAGGCGATACCTACAGTGCCAGTGAGGCCAAACAGGTTCAGAGCGTGTCTTACGGCACGCTGGTCTCGGTCCGTCCGGTTAAGATTCAGGGCGGCGATGACAACAACGTGATCGGCGCTATCGGCGGCGCGGTGCTGGGCGGCTTCCTCGGCAATACCATCGGCGGCGGCACCGGACGCAGCCTGGCCACCGCAGGCGGCGCGATCGCTGGCGGCCTGGCAGGCCAGGGCGTTCAGGGCGCAGTGAATAAAACCGACGGCGTCGAGCTGGAAATCCGTAAGGATGACGGCAATACCATCATGGTGGTGCAGAAGCAGGCGGCCAGCCGTTACTCTGTCGGGCAGCGCGTCGCGCTGGCCTCCAACGGCAGCCAGATCACCGTTTCGCCGCGCTGATCGCCTTAGCCAAAAAAAAACCGACGCCGCGGCGTCGGTTTTTTTATTTTTCCCGATGCTGCAGCTCGAGAATGTTTTTCTCCAGACGGGCGATAAGGGTCACCATCTGGTTGATCTCTTCGCGGCTGATGCCGGCGAGAATATCGTCGCGCGTCGCGTCGATAACGCTTTCAACCTGTTCAATAATCGGCTCCGCCTGACGCGTCAGCTTGATGCGCTTCGCGCGGCGATCGTTCGCGCAGGTCGAGCGGGTAATCAATCCTTTCTCTTCCAGCTGATCCAGCGTGCGCACCAGCGACGGTTGCTCAATGCCGATGGCCTTCGCCAGCTGAATCTGCGACTGTTCCGGCGGCAGCTGATGAATGTTGTGCAGCGTGACCCAGTGCGTCTGCGTCAGCTCAAGCGGCTTCAGTCGCTGATCGATCAACGCGCGCCAGATGCGCACCAGGCGAGACAAATCCGTTCCAAGGGGCGTATCCATTTCATCTCCTTATAATTAGCTTGCTAGCTATCAAGCCAGATTTTACACTATTCTGCGAGTTTAAAGGACAAATTACAAACCCCGGGCGAAGCCCCAGCGGTTCATCTACGCTTTTTGAGACCGGTGCCAGGGTGATATCAGAAGGACGATGCGTGGCTATTTTTCCCTTTCATGCGGCGGGACCCCTAACCGACCTGGTGTTCGGCGCCTCGCTGTTTTTTCCGCCGCTGTTTAAAGCGGTCCTGCTCGGCTTCTTCTTCTGGCTTATTCTTCATCCGCTGCTGCGCGGCTGGATCTATTCGGGGGATATCTGGCATCCGACGCTGCTGGATCTCTCTCTTTTCGTACTTTGCGTCGCCGCCGCGCTTTTTCTGCTGGGACAGGGATACTCAACATGAAATTCAATGCAGTGAAATATTTTTCCACGCTGATCGTCTTCGCGGCCGCCCTGCTGGCGGGCTGGTGGATGTGGAACTACTACATGCAGTCGCCCTGGACGCGCGACGGCAAAGTCCGCGCCGAGCTGGCACAGGTTACGCCCCAGATCTCGGCGCGCATCGTCTCGCTGGCGGTAAAAGATAATCAGTTTGTGCATCAGGGCCAGACGCTGCTGACGCTGGATACCGTGCCCTGGCAGATTGCGCTGGACAACGCCGAGGCACAGCTGGCGAAGGCGCAGGCCGACCTGGCGAAGGCGCAGCATGAAGCGAGACGCCGCGCCAGCCTGCCGCGCAACGTGATTTCGGCCGAAGATCTCGACGCCGCGCAGCTGAACGCCGCGTCGATGGCGGCCAGCGCCAAAGCGGCGCAGGCCGCGCTGGATCAGGCGCGCTGGAACCTGCAGCAGACCACCGTGACGGCGCCGACCGACGGCTGGGTCAGCAACCTGACGCTACGCGTCGGCGACTACGCCACGGCGGGCACGCCGCTCTTCGCGCTGGTCGACAGTCACTCGTATTACGTGATGGGCTATTTCGAAGAGACCAAGCTGCGCCATATTCGGCCTGGCGCGCCGGCGCAGATTGTGCTCTACAGCAACGGCGCGCGCCTGCAGGGCGAGGTGGAAAGTATCGGCCGCGCCATCTACGACCAGAGTATCGACAGCGACAGCGGCCTGGTGCCCGATATCAAGCCGAACGTGCCCTGGGTGCGGCTGGCGCAGCGCGTGCCGGTGCGCATTCGCCTGGCGCAGATACCGGATAATGTGCCGCTGGTGGCGGGCACCACCTGCTCTATCGCCATTCAGCCGTGAGCGCGCGATGAATCTGCACTGGCTGGCGTGGGACCAGCTTCCCTGGGTGAAGGCAGACGCGAGTCAGTGGCGTTACGCGCTACGCAACGCCATCGCCATGTGCCTGGCGCTCAGCATCGCCTATGCGCTCGACCTGGATGAGCCCTACTGGGCGATGACCTCGGCAGCAGTGATCAGCTTTCCCACCGTCGGCGGCGCGATAAGCAAAAGCCTCGGACGCATCGTCGGCAGTCTGATGGGCGCAGGCGCCGCGCTGCTGATCGCCGGCCATACCCTCAACGAACCCTGGCTATTCACCTTTTTTATCGCCGGCTGGCTGGCGTTCTGCACCGGCATCGCCAACCACTATCAGAACAATGTGGCCTACGCCTTTTCGCTGGCGGGCTACACCGCGGCGATTATCGTTTTCAGCAGCGTCGACCTGACCGATGCGACGGATCTCTGGAATCTGACGCAGGCGCGCGTCTGCGAGGTGATTTCAGGCATTCTGTGCGCCGGGTTTATGATGATGGTGCTGCCGAGCACCTCGGACGGCGAGGCGCTGATCGCCTCGTTGCAGAAGATGCATGCACGCCTGCTGGAGCACGCCGGTCTGCTGCTGCAGCCTACCGAGGTCGATAAGGTGCGCGCCGCCCATGAAGCGGTGATCAGCCAGATTCTCACCATGAACCTGCTGCGGATTCAGGCGTTCTGGAGCCACTATCGCTTTCGCCGCCAGAACAACGTGCTCAACTACGTGCTGCACCAGCAGCTGCGCCTGACCAGCGTGCTCTCCAGCCTGCGCCGTATGCTGCTTAACTGGCCCGACGCGCCGCAGCCGCTCTACCACGCCATCGACGCTCTAATGCAGGAGCTGGCGAGCGCGCAGTGCGACAAGTACCGGCTGGCGCAGATCCTGCGCAGCGTCACCCCCGCCGCCGACGGCGATTACCGCCAGCGCGCCTTTTGCCAGCGCCTGCGCTATTTCTGCTGGATGTATCTCAACGTCAGCCGCTGGATCCGCCTGTTGGCCCGCGCCGACGCCGATACCCGCTTTCAGCCGCCGCCCGTGCCCGCGCTGGCGCGGGAAACCGACAGCGCCGAAGCGGGCTGGAGCGCGCTGCGCACCTTTTGCGCCGTCGTGGGAGGCTGCGCCTTCTGGATCACGACGCAATGGTCGGCCGGCGCGGCGGCGCTGACCCTGACCGCCATCGCCTGCGTACTCTACTCGTCTGCGCCCTCGCCCAGCGGCAGCGTCACGCTGCTGCTGAAAACCCTGCTCTGGCTGTCGCTGTTCAGCTTTGTGATGAAGTTCGGCCTGATGGTGCAGATCTCCCAGCTGTGGCAGTTTCTGCTGTTTTTGTTTCCGCTACTGCTGACGCTGCAGCTGTTTAAGCTGCAGCAAAAGCAGCGCGCCGCCCTCTGGGGCCAGTTTATTGTCTTTATGGGCTCGTTTATCGCGGTGACCAACCCGCCGAGCTGGGATTACGCCGATTTCCTCAACGACAATATCGCCAAAGTGTGCGGCGTAATGCTCGCCTGGCTGGCGTTTCAGGTCCTGCGTCCCAGCTCCGACGCGCGCCGCAGCCGCCGCCATATCCGCGCGCTGCGCATGGCGTTTCTCGACCAGCTGCGCCGCCGTCCGCGCCTGAGCGAAAGCCGCTTTGAATCGCAGATCTACCATCGCATCAGCCAGCTGAGCAGCAGCCGCGACGAGCAGGCGCGCGTCTGGCTGCTGCGCTGGGGCGTGGTGCTGCTCAACTGTTCGCATATTGTCTGGCAGCTGCGCGACTGGCAGCCTGCGTCAGCCGCGCTGGCGCAGATGCGCGAGGCGAGCCTGCAGGATTTGCAGCGCATCATCAGCGCGCGCGGCGTGCGCCACAGCTCGCTCGATCAGACCCTGACGACGCTGGAGGAGACCATCCGCCAGCTGGTGGCGGAGGGCGATACGGAGGCGAATACGCTGGCGGGTATTTTATGGCGGCTGCACTGTTCGCTGGCGCAGCTGAAACAGGCGGTGCCGGAATAGCTATTTGCAGTACTGCAGCTGCTGGCGGTCGAAATCGGCCTGCAGCTGCGCCAGGGTCTTACGCTGCTCGAAACGGGTTTTATCGTTGGCGGACATCGGCTCAATCACCAGCTCGCGCTCTTCCGGCGAGTAGATGAAACGCCGCCGAATTTCGCTGCCGGTAAAGCTCTTGCCGATAATGCTGCCGCACACCATGGTCATGCTGGTGCGGTAGATCGCCGTTTGCTCGAAGTTGGTTTCGGTGGCGCTGCGCAAGATATACTGGCAGCCCTTCTCTTCAAGCCGTTTGCGCGCGCTGTGGCTCAGCCACTCGCGCCCTTTCGCGATGGACTCGCACTCGGCGCGCGCCGGGCTGGCGTCAATGGTGCGCTGTAGCTGACGTCCTGCTTCAGTCCTGAGCTGGGTTTCATTGGGTTGATCGCAGCCCGCCAGCAGCAGACAGAGCAGCAGTGCGCCCGTTTTCCTCATTCCTTTTCTCCTTTGATCGCACCAGATGAAAGTGTCCAGAATCAGTATCATAGGCGGTAAATCATCAGGAGAACATAGCTGGAAACTAAACTAAACGATAATAAAACGGCTCCATAAGGAGCCGTCGGTGAACGAACCATCAAATCACGCCGCAGGCGTAGCGCCCGCCGCCGCCGCCGAGCGGCTGCGGATGATCGGCGTGGTTGTCGCCGCCGATATGCACCATTAACGCCTTGCCCTTGATCTCATCCAGAGATTTTAGCCGCGGCGCCAGCACCGGATAGTCGGCGCTGCCTTTCTCATTGACGTAGATCGCTGGCAGATCGCCGAGGTGGCCCTCGCCGTAGGGACCGAGGTGCTTGCCGGTTTTTTGCGGATCGAGATGGCCGCCCGCCGCGCCCGCCGCCACCGTTTTGCCTTCAGAGACGCCGGGTTCGCAGCTGCCGTTGGCGTGAACATGAAAGCCGTGCACGCCGGGCGTCAGGCCGTTCAGCTTCGGTGTAAACAGCAGACCGTAATTCGTCTGTTCGATATCGACCGTGCCGATCGCCTCGCCGATGCCCTCGGCGCTCACTTTATGCAGTGTGACCTCTTGCGCCAGCGCGTTGCCGGCCAGGCCGCCGCTTATCGCGAACAGACATGCTAAGACCGATTTTTTCATTATCGCTTGCCTCTTATCTCCCACAGGGTGTGATAAGCCTGGCCGCAATTTCCGATCTGCGCCGCTGCTTGACACAGCTTTACGCTTCAGGGCACATCGTAACCCAGCGCCGCTTTGCGAATGCGGAACCACTGCTGGCGATCCAGCGTCACCTCAAGCGCCGCCACCGCTTCGCTGACGCGTTCAGGATTGCCGGAGCCGATGATCGGCAGCGGCTGGCTCGGCAGCGCCAGCACCCAGGCGTAGACTACCTGCGCCAGGCTGGCGGCGCCGGTTTCGAGGCGCACCTGCTCCAGTTCGTCGCGCAGCGGCTGATAATGCGGATCCTGAAGCAGCTCGCCGCCGCCCAGGCAGGACCACGCCATAGGCCGCAGGCGCAGCTGCTGACACTGGTCGAGGGTGCCGTCCAGCAAAACATTTTGCTGAATCGGCGAGATCTCTACCTGATTGGTGGTCAGCGTAAAGGGCAGACGCGACTGCAGCAGCGCGAACTGCGACGGCGTGAAGTTCGACACGCCGAAATGCAGCACTTTACCGCTCTGATGCAGCGCCAGAAACGCCTCGGCCACCGCATCGGCGTTCATCAGCGGATCGGGACGATGGATCAGCAGCAGGTCGAGCCGGTCGGTGGCGAAATGGCGCAGCGAGTTTTCCGCGCTCTGCACGATATGCGCTTTGTCGGTGATGTAATGTCCAATGCGATGTTCAGGCTTCGCGCGCGTGGCGATGCCGCATTTGGTGACGATCTGCAGGCGATCGCGCAAGCCGGGCGACAGCTTCAGCGCCTCGCCAAAGGCGGCTTCGCAGCGGTAGTCACCATAGATATCGGCGTGATCGACCGTGGTGATGCCTAGCGAGAGATGATGTTCGATAAAGCTGATGCGCTGCTGCGGGGTCATTCCCCACTCCATCAGGCGCCAGTAACCCATGATCAGCGGAGAGAAAGCGGGCCCCTGCGGCGAGATCTGTTGCGCTTGTAGCATAGTGATATCCCTGTGTTTGCTCTTTCAGTCAGTGTCAGGGAGTATAACGAAAAGCGCTCAGAACAGGGATGGCTGTTGCGGTTCGGCATCGTCTTCCGGTTTCTGCTGGCGCAGCAGACGCAGGCGGCGCTGATGGCACAGACGCAGCACGTCGCGCTTCTGCGCGTCGCTGAACTTCATCCAGTTGAAGCGCTCTTCCCGGCTGCGCAGGCAGCCGAGGCAGTAGCCGCGCGCATCCACCTGGCAGATGCCACGACAGGGACTGGGTACCGGGAAAAACTCAAGTTGCTCCGCCACAGGCTCTCCACCTCGCTGATTATCTCTTTTAAAGATAGCTTAAGGTGCGTGCCTTTCTCGCTGCGGCCCGCGCGTCTCGTCACTAAATGTAACTAATTAGTTTGGCTAAACAGATAATTCCGCGCATAGTGTTGAGCCTTTGTTAAGGTTTTCCCAAGTTATTACCTTTATTCTCTTTTGGCTATCATTTGTTTTTTTACTGGATACTCATGCAGTTGAAAAAGTTACGCTGTCACGAAAACACCTTTAATCTGGCGGTTTCCCTGTTCTTCGCGCTGGTCCTGAACGGTTTGTTTCTGTTCCGCGCCTGGGAACGCATTCCTTATACATCTCTGCACGACTACTTCTTTGCCGCCAGCCTGCCCCTTGTGCTGACGGCGGCGTTCGGCCTGATCTTTAATCTGATCGCCTGGCCTTACCTGCGCAAGCCGCTGCTGGCGGTGCTGATCCTGACGAGCGCGGCGGCAAATTACGTTATGTTTAGCTTCGGCACCGTTATCGATACCAATATGGTGCAGAACGTCTTTGAAACCGATCTGCAGGAGTCCACCGCGCTGCTCAGCCGTAACGCCGTTATCTGGCTGCTGCTGATGGGCGTGGCGCCGACCATCGTCATACTTCTGACGCGCTTCAAACGCCGCGAATGCTGGTGGATGAATCTCGCGTGGCGCGCGCTGTTTATGGCGGCGTCGCTGGGCGTTATTCTGCTGATGGCGCTGCTTTTTTATAAAGATTACGCCTCGCTGATCCGCAATAACAAAGGGCTGGTCAAAATGGTCACGCCAGCCAACATCGTCAGCGGCGCCGGCCACTACGTTAATAATCGCTGGATGAAAGGCAGCCAGGCCTGGGTGCATATCGGACAGGATGCGCATAAAGGCCCCACCATCGCCGCGGAGCAGAAAAAAACGCTGGTGGTGCTGGTCGTCGGCGAAACCGCGCGCGCAGAAAACTTTTCGCTGGGCGGTTACCCGCGAGAAACCAACCCGCAGCTGAAAAAGCAGAATGTCATTTACTATCCGCAGGCGACCTCCTGCGGCACGGAAACCGCCATCTCCGTGCCCTGCATGTTCTCTAATATGCCGCGCGCTCACTACGACGCTGATCTGGCGCATCATCAGGATGGCGTGCTGGATATCCTCGGCCATGCGGGCATCAGCGTGCTGTGGCGTGAAAACGACGGCGGCTGCAAAGGCGCCTGCGATCGCGTGCCGCATACCGATATGACGCTGTGGAAGCTGGACGCCTGGTGTCAGGCGGGATCTTGCCTCGACGACGTGCTGCTGCATCGGCTGGACAACTATACCCACAGCCTGAATAACGACGGCATTATCGTGCTGCATCAGATGGGCAGCCACGGCCCCGCCTACTATCGTCGCTATCCGCCGCAGTTCCGCCAGTTTAAGCCGACCTGCGACAGCAATCAGATTCAGGACTGCGACCATCAGGCGCTGATGAATACCTACGACAATACGCTGCTTTACAGCGACGATATGATCGCCCGCACCATCGATATGCTGAAGGGATTGAGCGACCGCTTTAACGTGGCGCTGGTCTATCTCTCCGACCATGGCGAATCGCTCGGCGAACACGGCATGTATCTGCACGGTGCGCCCTATCTGTTTGCGCCGTCTCAGCAGACGCATATCCCCCTGCTGCTGTGGATGTCGGATGATTACGCCAGGACCTACGGCATCAATCAGGCCTGCCTGCGCCAGCAGGCGCCGACGGCGGAGGTGTCGCAGGACAATCTGTTCCATACGCTGCTGGGGATGTTCAACGTGCAGACCCGCGAATACCAGCCGCAGCTCGACATGATCAGAACGTGCCGTAAGGCGGGCTAGCGGTTGCATCCGACCGATCGGTCTACTACCTTAAGCGCCATGAACAAGACGCTGCAACGTACCGAAACCCGTGAACATCTGCTCGCTACCGGCGAGCAGCTCTGCCTGCAGCGCGGTTTCACCGGAATGGGACTCAGCGAGCTGCTGACGCTGGCGGAGGTGCCGAAAGGCTCTTTCTACTACTATTTCCGCTCGAAAGAGGCGTTTGGCGTGGCGCTGCTGGAGCGCTACTTTCTCCATCTGCACCAGCAGGTCGAGGCGCGGCTGCAGCACGGCGAAGGCACGCCGCGCGAGCGTCTGCTGGCGCACTTTCGCCAGGCCGAGCAGCTGTTCAGCGAACAGGGACATATCGTCGGCTGCCTGGCGGTGAAGCTCTCCGCGGAAGTCTGCGATCTCTCCGAGCCGATGCGCGACGCCCTGCAGCGCGGCGCCAGCCGCATTATCGCGGCTTATACGCAAACGCTGGAAGCAGCGCTGCGGCAGGAGACGATGAAGCTGCCCTACGCGCCGCGCGAGATGGCGGAAGTGATCTATATTCTGTGGCTGGGCGCCAGCCTGCAGAGCAAGCTGTCCCGCGAGCCGCAGCCGCTGCGCCTCGCATTGAGCACTCTCGAACAGTGGCTGCAAACCCACTGATTTTAAAAACGTTGTTTTATAGCAGACCGGTCTACTACAGGAGTTGTTATGGCAAGTACCCAGCTGTTTAGCCCGCTTAAAGTAGGTGCGATTACCGTACCGAACCGCGTATTTATGGCGCCGCTGACGCGTCTGCGCAGCATCGAGCCAGGCGACATTCCGACGCCGCTGATGGGCGAATATTATCGTCAGCGCGCCAGCGCCGGCCTGATTATCACCGAGGCGACGCAGGTCTCCTTCCAGGCGAAAGGCTACGCCGGCGCGCCGGGTCTGCATACCCAGCCGCAGATTGCCGCCTGGAAAGCGATTAACGCAGGCATTCACGAGGCGGGCGGCCACAGCGCCGTTCAGCTGTGGCACACCGGCCGTATTTCGCATAACAGCGTGCAGCCGGAAGGCAAGGCGCCTGTCGCGCCCTCCGCCATCGCCGCCGGCACGCGTACCTCGCTGCGCGCGGAAGACGGCAGCGTCTACCGCGAAGAGACCTCGACGCCGCGCGAGCTCACCATCGCCGAGATCAAACAGATTGTGGCCGACTTCGGCCAGGCGGCCGCCAACGCGCGCGAGGCGGACTTCGATCTGCTGGAGCTGCACTCGGCGCACGGCTATCTGATGCATCAGTTTTTGGCGCCAGACTCCAACCGTCGTACCGATGAATATGGCGGCAGCATTGAAAAACGCGGCCGCTTCGCGCTCGAAGTGGTCGACGCCGCCATCGCCAACTGGTCTGCCGATCGCGTCGGCATTCGCGTTTCGCCGATCGGCAGCTTCCAGAACCTGGATAATGGCCCTGAAGAAGAGAAAGCCGCGCTGTGGTATATCGGCGAGCTGGCGAAACGCAATATCGCCTATTTGCACCTTTCCGAGCCGGACTGGGCGGGCGGCAAGCCTTACAGCGACGCCTTCCGCGAAAAAGTGCGCGCGATCTTCCCCGGCGTGATTATCGGCGCGGGCGCCTATACCGTGGAGAAAGCGGACGATCTGATTGCGCGCGGCCTGATCGACGCCGTGGCCTTTGGCCGCGACTTTATCGCCAACCCCGATCTGGTGGCGCGTCTGCAGCAGGACGCCCCGCTCAACCCGCAGCGCCCCGAGAGCTTCTACGGCGGCGGCGCGGAAGGCTATACCGACTACCCGACGCTTTAAGCGTGACGCTGGCGTGACAACGGTTACGCCAGCGGCCGTTTTTTGCTATTTTCACCGCTATACTTAGCGTTTGAGTCATCAGAAGATGACGATTTAATAAAAGAGGATGTTATGCGTTTACTTCACACCATGCTGCGCGTTGGCGATCTGCAACGTTCCATCGACTTCTACACCCGCGTTCTCGGCATGCGCGTGCTGCGTCAGAGCGAAAACACGGAGTATAAATATACGCTGGCATTCGTTGGCTATACCGAAGAGAGCGAAGGCGCAGTCATCGAGCTGACCTACAACTGGGGCGTGGACAGCTACGATCTCGGCAACGCCTACGGCCATATCGCGCTGGGCGTGGATGACGTGGCAGCCACCTGCGACCGCATCCGCAACGCGGGCGGCAAGGTCACGCGCGAAGCGGGTCCGGTGAAAGGCGGTTCCACCATTATCGCCTTCGTCGAAGATCCAGACGGCTACAAGATCGAGCTGATCGAAAATAAACATGCCGGTCACGGCCTGGGCAACTAAGTTTGCCGCTTCAGTCTGCACGCTGCGGCAGGCTGAAGCTTTCCCTTCTGCTGCACCCTCCTCTTTTTTTTGCCATAATGCGCGCTGCCTATTTTCTGCTATGAGATGCTGATGTCTGAAACGAACTCCCTGAACGCGCTGAATCAACGTTTCCGAGGTTTCTATCCTGTGGTGATCGATGTCGAGACCGCAGGCTTTAACGCGCAGACCGATGCGCTGCTGGAGATCGCCGCCACCACGCTGAAAATGGACGAAGACGGCTGGCTGCACCGCGACCAGACGCTGCATTTCCACGTCGAGCCTTTCGAAGGCGCGCTGCTTCATCCGGAGGCGCTGGCGTTTACCGGCATCGATCCCAGCAACCCGCTGCGCGGCGCGATCAGCGAATATGAGGCGCTGCACGCCATTTTCAAGATGGTGCGCAAAGGCATCAAGGATCACCACTGTAATCGCGCCATCATGGTGGCGCACAACGCAACCTTCGACCTTAATTTTATGATGGCCGCCGCCGGGCGCGCCGGGCTGAAGCGCAACCCTTTCCATCCGTTTGCCACCTTCGACACCGCTGCGCTGAGCGGGCTGGTGCTGGGGCAAACGGTACTGGCGAAAGCCTGTAAAGCGGCAGGCATGGATTTTGACAGCACCCAGGCGCACTCTGCGCTCTACGATACCGAGCAGACGGCAACGCTGTTCTGCGAACTGGTGAACCGCTGGAAACGGCTGGGCGGCTGGCCGCTGCCGATGGCGGCGAGCGACGACGACGCGGAAGCGACGCCGGAACAGGCGTAAAAAAAGGCCGACTTGCGTCGGCCTTTTTTATTGCGCTGCTTTTATTCCGCTTCTTTGTGCTTTTCCGCCGTCTCTTTGATCAGCGACTGCAGTTCGCCGCGCTGAAACATTTCGACGATAATATCGCAGCCGCCGACCAGCTCGCCGTCTACCCACAGCTGCGGGAAGGTCGGCCAGTTGGCGTATTTCGGCAGCTCGGCGCGAATATCAGGGTTCTGCAGAATATCCACGTAAGCAAAGCGCTCACCGCAGGCAGAGAGCGCCTGCACCGCCTGCGCAGAGAAACCGCAGCTTGGCAGTTTCGGCGAGCCTTTCATATACAGCAGGACCGGGTTTTCTGCGATCTGGCGCTCAATTTTTTCTACAGTACTCATAATTGCCTTCCTTAATTCCCTACTTCGTGTTTGTTTATTGTAGCGACTTCGCCCCGTCCCTGAAAACGACAATTTCTCGCTTGCCAGGCGAAACCGCCATGTTTGTTAAGTTCTTTAGTAAAGATCTGGCTTTTTCTGACGATAATCAAAACTTAAGCTGTTCATAACTGGTAATAACTTTGCTGCTATAAACTGCTGAAATCGCTCATTTATGAGTCAGATGCAACCCTGTAACAGTTTAATAGAAAAATGGCTTAACTTTTGAAAAAAACCTGGCTTAGAATGGCCCCGGCGCTGATCTCCGATCAGATTTTTCTAACCTCGTTACGGCCTGTTGTCGTAACCGCTAACCCTGTAACCGGACTATGCGATTACTGATTACGCTCTTTATATTAGCTTTCGCGCAGCTGTTCATGAACATCGCTTCGGCCTCACCGCAAGCGCCGGTTAACGCCAGCCTGCACAAGGCGGAGAAAAAAAGCGCGCGCGAAGATGAGCGCCGCAAACGGCGACCGGTTAAAACCAGCGCGAAAAAAGCGCGCCCTTCTACTGCGCAAAAACTCAAACTGAAAAAGCAGAAGAAAATTGAAACGGCTAAGCTTTCCCCTTCCGCCGCCGACACCAAAAAAACCCTGAAATCTTCTCGCAAACGCTATGGCCGCCAGCGCTCGCTGAGCACCGTAAAAGCCGCTACTCTCCCGCTGCTGGATAGCGACGGCACGCCCACCATCAAAATGAGCAAGTCCCATCGCCTGCGTTACCAGAAAGCGCGCGAAACGGCGATGACCAAGCTGATGGGTCAGTTGGGCAAGCCTTATCAGTGGGGCGGTACCTCGCCGCATACCGGTTTCGACTGCAGCGGCCTCGTCTGGTACGCCTATAAAGATTTGGTAAAATTCAGAATCCCGCGCACCGCCAACGAAATGTACCACCTGCGCGACGCTGCGCCGGTGAAGCGCGAGTCGCTGGAAAAAGGCGACCTGGTCTTCTTTCGTATCAACGGCCGCGGCACCGCCGACCACGTCGGGGTTTACCTCGGCAACGGCAAATTCATTCAGTCGCCGCGCACCGGAAAAGATATCCAGATTAGCGGGCTCTCGGATGATTACTGGCAGCGTCACTATATCGGCGCGCGCCGGGTAATGACGCCGAAAACCATTCGCTAAACGCGAAAAAAAACCGGGATAATCCCGGTTTTTTTATCGCTGTCTGTTAGTGCATGACGGCGGTAAAGCTAAAGGCCACAATCATCAGCAGCGCCGCGCCGGTGGTCATTAATGCCAGTTTCAAATCGGTGCTCATTTCCTCTCCTTATCCACACAATTATCAGGGTCTTGTGCGATTTTCCCATAGTTGTCGGTAAAAATCTCGTTTTATCCCGCAAGCCTTGTTAGAATCCCCGGCTTTGTTGCGCAACTGACGCAACGCCCGTACCGTTCGTACGCAACAGCCCCTGTTTTGTCCTGCCCAGTGAGTATTTCACCGACAAAAACTGTAGCGAATTAACAGAAAACTCTCTTAGCGGACGCAAACGTTTAACATTATGCTTATCAGTGGGTTATTGATAAGTTCTGGAGTCTCTTTTTAATGGCAACAATTAAAGATGTCGCGAAGCGCGCGGGTGTTTCCACCACCACCGTTTCCCACGTGATCAATAAAACGCGCTTCGTTGCGGAAGAGACGCGCAACGCCGTCTGGCAGGCGATTCAGGAATTACACTATTCGCCCAGCGCCGTGGCGCGCAGCCTGAAGGTCAACCACACTAAAACGCTGGGGCTGCTTGCCACCTCCAGCGAAGCGCCCTATTTTGCGGAAATCATCGAAGCGGTCGAGCACCACTGCTTCGAGCGGGGCTACACCTTAATTCTTGGCAACGCCCACAACGATCTGCAAAAGCAGCGCGCCTATCTGTCGATGATGGCGCAGAAGCGCGTCGACGGCCTGCTGGTGATGTGCTCCGAGTATCCGGACGATCTGCTGAAGATGCTGGAAGAGAACCGCAATATTCCGATGGTGGTCATGGACTGGGGCGAATCGCGCGGCGATTTTACCGACACCGTGCTCGATAACGCTTTCCAGGGCGGCTATCTGGCGGGACGCTATCTGATTGAACGCGGCCATCGCGATATCGGCGCCATTCCCGGCCAGCTGGAGCGCAACACCGGCGGCGGGCGCCATGCGGGCTTTTTGCAAGCGCTGGAGGAAGCAGGCATCGCGGTGCGTCCCGAATGGATCGTACAGGGCGATTTCGAACCGGAATCGGGCTATCAGGCGATGCAGCAGATCCTGCAGCAGAAGCAGCGCCCGACGGCGATCTTTTGCGGCGGTGATATTATGGCGATGGGCGCGATCTGCGCCGCCGACGAGATGGGACTGCGCGTGCCGCAGGATATTTCGGTGATCGGCTATGACAACGTGCGCAACGCGCGCTACTTCACTCCGGCGCTGACCACCGTGCATCAGCCTAAAGCCCAGCTGGGCGAGAAGGCGCTGGAGATGCTGCTCGATCGCATCACCAGCAAACGCGAAGTGTCGCAGACCATCGAAGTGCATCCCACGCTGATTGAGCGCCGCTCGGTCGGCGACGGCCCGTTCCGCGACTACCGCCGTTAATCCTCGCTTAACCACTCCTGATTGAGCGTTTGCGCATCGCCGAGATAGCTGAGCAACCAGCTAAGCGCCGGCGATGCGCGCGCCTCCGACCAGCTCACGCAGCAGTGACTTTCCGGAAAGGGTGCAGGCAGCGTCAGCTCCGCCAGCTCGCCCTTATCCAGCAGCGGACGCGCCAGATGGCCCGGCATCATCGCCACGCATAAGCCATCCAGCACGCACGCCAGCCCCGCCTGCCAGTCCGGCACCACCAGTCGGCGCTGGTTATCCAGCGTCCAGGTCATGCGGCGCGGCAGCGCGCGCGAGGTATCCTCCAGCACCAGCGACGGCCAGACGCGCAGCGCGTCGTCGTCGAGCTGCGGCTGCTGCGTCAGCGGATGGTGGCGCGCCACGACGCAGCGCCAGTTCAGCGCGCCCATATCGCGAAAGGAAAAGCGCCCGCCGACCGGGATCGCCTGGGTGGCGCCGATCGCCACGTCGACGCGTCCGTCGGCCAGCGCGTCCCATACGCCGTTAAACACCTCATAGCTGATGTGCAGCTCCATATCGGGAAAGTGTCGATAGAAGTCGGTCACCAGCTGACGGCTGCGTGGCAGCTTCACGATGCGATCGACCGCGATGCTGAGCTGCCCGCGCCAGCCGTTGGCCAGCTGCTGGCACTGCCTGCGGGTGGCGAGCATTTTTTTGATAACCTCGCGGCCTTCGCGCACGAAATGCTCGCCAGCGGCGGTCAGCGCCACGTCGCGATGCTGCCGTTCAAACAGCGGCACCGCCAGCCATGTTTCCAGCTGGCGCACCGTATAGCTGACGGCAGAGGGCACGCGATGCAGCTCCTGCGCGGCGGCGCTAAAACTGCCGGTGCGCGCCACGGCGTCTACCACTTCAAGCGCATATTCGGACCACATGCTTTTTCCTTTCAAAAATTTTCACAGCACTCTGCAAATATTAACGTTTCACAGCGGCAGGCGCACCCTTTTACACTTTGCCGCGTTTAACCTGCCTGACGAAATATGAGATTAAAAACCATGCTGTCATCAAAAGGATTTATGCCCTACCTCGCTCTGCTCAGCATGCTGGGCTTTCTGGCGACCGATATGTATCTGCCCGCCTTCGGCGCGATGCAGATCAGCTTTAATACCTCGCCCGGCATTATCAGCGCCAGTATGAGCCTGTTCCTGGCGGGTTTCGCCATCGGTCAACTTTTCTGGGGCCCGCTTTCCGACCGCATCGGCCGCAAACCGGTTCTGCTGATGGGGCTGGGACTGTTCGCGCTCGGCTGCGCCGGCATGCTGTGGGTGGAAAATGCGGTGCTGATGCTGGCGCTGCGCTTTATTCAGGCAATCGGCGTCTGCGCTGCGGCGGTGAGCTGGCAGGCGCTGGTGGTGGATCGCTATCCGCGCGCGCGCGCCAATAAGGTGTTCGCCACCATTATGCCGCTGGTGGCGCTTTCGCCCGCGCTGGCGCCGCTGCTCGGCGCCTGGCTGATTAGCCACTTTCACTGGCGTTCGATCTTTCTGGTGCTGACGCTGACCGGCGTGGCGCTGATGCTGGTGACGCTGCGCCTGCCCGCCAGCCGCCCGACGGCAAAAGAGGCGGGCGATCAGCCCGGCTTCTTCTCGCTGCTGCGCTCCGGCGTCTATGGCGGCAACGTATTGATCTATGCCGCCTGCTCCGCCAGCTTTTTCGCCTGGCTGACCGGCTCGCCCTTTATTCTCGCCGATGCGGGCCTGACGCCGGCGGATATTGGCCTGAGCTATATTCCGCAAACTATCGCCTTCCTGCTGGGCGGATTTGGCTGCCGCGCCCTGCTCAACCGCTTTGCCGGCGCGCAGCTGCTCCCCTTGCTGCTGGCACTTTACAGCCTGAGCGTGACGACGCTCTTCGGCGTGGCGCTTACCGGAAGCCACAATCTGATCGCCCTGCTTGCGCCCTTTTGCGGCATGGCGCTGGCGAACGGCGCGATTTACCCGATCGTGGTGTCGAATGCGCTGCTGCCGTTCCCGCACGCCACCGGTAAAGCCGCGGCGCTGCAGAATACCCTGCAGCTCGGTCTTTGCTTCCTTGCCAGTCTGGCGGTCTCCGCAGGTTTACAACAGCCGCTGCTAATGACTACGCTGATTATGGTGACCACTATCGCACTGGCGATGGCGGGCTACGTCTGGCAGCGACGCGCCAGCGCACAAATGGATATTGTCCGCGTTACCACTCCCTGCCAGGATAATCACTAAGGCAACTTTTATAGTTAGCTGCCTAACAATAAGTCGTTGAATACTGACCTGGTTGAGCATATACTCGATCAGGTCAATAAATCTGCAACAAATCAATAACATAATTGTTTTATTATTAGGCGAAGCTTATCGCCCGGATGGTGTCTGCGCGCGCGTTCCCTGCTGCGTCAGACAACGAATTTCAGATCCAATCCTTTGTAAAACGTCGGATATCAGGCGCACGGAGCAATCCGTGACATTTCTCACAGGCCTTGAGAAATTGACTATTCTTTTTCTCAGGTTCAACGCGGACAGGTGATGGAGTAGCTATGAGTTCATCGTTAATAGAAGAAGTGAGCCTTGAAGAAAACCACTGGTATCGCATTGTCCACGAAATGCTGGAAAAAGCGGACATCGAAATCAACGGCAGCCGCCCCTGGGATATTCAGGTTAAACAGCCTGACTTTTTTAAGCGCGTGATTCAGGAAGGCTCACTTGGTCTTGGCGAAGCTTATATGGATGGCTGGTGGGAGTGCGAACGGCTGGATATGTTTTTTCACCGCGTGCTGAAGCATAAGCTGGACCAGCAGTTGCCGCACCACTTCAAAGATACGCTGCGCGTGGCCGCCGCGCGTCTCACCAACTTACAGTCGAAAAAACGCGCATGGATCGTGGGCAAAGAGCATTACGATCTCGGGAACGACCTCTTCTCACTGATGCTCGACCCCTATATGCAATACTCCTGCGCCTACTGGAAAGAGGCCGAGACGCTGGAGCAGGCGCAGGAAGCGAAGCTGGATATGATCTGCCGCAAACTGCAGCTGGAGCCGGGCATGACGCTGCTGGACATCGGCTGCGGCTGGGGCGGGCTGGCAGAGTATGCCGCTCGCCACTACGGCGCGGTGGTGCACGGCGTGACCATCTCGGCAGAGCAGCAGAAGCTGGCGCAGCAGCGCTGCGAAGGACTGGACGTCACTATCCTGCTGCAGGATTATCGCGATCTTAACCAGCAGTTTGATCGTATCGTTTCGGTGGGCATGTTCGAGCACGTCGGCCCGAAAAACTACGCCACCTACTTCGACGTGGTGGACCGCAACCTCAAGCCGGACGGACTGTTCCTGCTGCACACCATCGGCGCGATCCGCACCGATATGAATGTCGATCCCTGGATTGATAAATATATTTTCCCCAACGGCTGTCTGCCGTCGGTGCGTCATATTGCGGACGCCAGCGAGTCTCATTTCATTCTGGAAGACTGGCATAATTTCGGCGCCGATTACGACACCACGCTGATGGCCTGGTACGAGCGCTTCCTGCAGGCGTGGCCGCAGCTGGCCGAAAAGTACGGCGAACGTTTTAAGCGCATGTTCAGTTACTATCTTAATGCCTGCGCCGGCGCCTTTCGCGCCCGCGATATTCAGCTGTGGCAGGTGGTTTTTAGCCGCGGCGTAGAAGGCGGCCTGCGCGTCGCGCGCTAAGCCGATCTGTTGAATAAGGCGCCTGGAGCGCCTTTTTTTATGCTTATTCGACGTCCGGGCGCAGAGCCGCTGCTTCACGCTGCGCCAGCACGCGCTCGACGGTATCGACGATCGCCTGAGTGTGCGGATCGATCTCGATATTGACGCGGTGTCCCAGCTTTTTCGCGCCAAGCGTAGTGCGCTCCAGGGTTTCTGGGATTAAATAGACGCAGAATTTGCTTTTGGTCACTTCGCCCACGGTCAGGCTAATGCCGTCAATACCGACGAAGCCTTTATGCAGAATATATTTCATCTGCGCCGGGTCCTGAATTTTAAACCAGACTTCGCGGTTATTTTCCGACTGGATAATTTTGCAGATTTCTGCAGTGGTCATAATATGGCCAGACATCAGGTGGCCGCCGATCTCATCGCTGAATTTCGCCGCGCGTTCAATATTGACGACGTCGCCTTCCTGCAGGTCGCCTAAATTGGTGACGCGCAGCGTTTCTTTAATCAGATCGAAACTGACGCGGTTGCCTTCAATGGCCGTGACCGTCAGACAGCAGCCGTTATGCGACACCGACGCGCCCAGCGCCAGCCCCGGCAGCAGCTCTTCCGGCAGCTCTGCGACATGGGTGCGAAACAGATCTTTTTCTTCAATGGACACAATCTTTGCGGTGCCCTGCACAATTCCGGTAAACATAGTTTTGGCCTCTGCGAAGTTTGCTCTAGCTTACCACAGCTTAGCGCGCGGATATTATTTCCGCGTCGCGTCCGCTTTACAGCCGCAATATAACGCACAGCGTGACAAAACTTGGTGAATCCTGTTAATGCCGCTACACTAACCGCGCATTTCTCCGGGATCACTCCCCTTTTCTTTTTTAACAGGTGTTAACGTGCAGAAGTATTTAACAGAAGCGCGTCAATTGCTTGCCCTTGCGATTCCGGTCATCCTTGCTCAGGTGGCGCAGACCGCAATGGGATTTGTAGATACCATCATGGCCGGCGCGGTTAGCGCCACGGATATGGCCGCCGTCGCAGTCGGCACCTCTATCTGGCTTCCGGCCATTTTATTCGGCCATGGTCTTCTGCTTGCATTGACGCCAACCGTTGCGCAACTCAACGGCTCCGGCCGCCGCGAACGTATCGCTGAACAGGTTCGCCAGGCCTACTGGCTGGCCTTCTTCGTCGCCATTCTGATTATGGCGGTGCTGTGGAACGCCGGTTACGTGATTCGCGCCATGCAGGATATCGACGAACAGCTGGCGCTGAAGGCGGAAGGCTATCTTCATGCCCTGCTATGGGGCGCGCCCGGCTATCTCTTTTTCCAGGTGATGCGCAACCAGTGCGAAGGCCTGTCGAAAACCAAACCCGGCATGGTGATGGGCTTTATCGGCCTGCTGGTCAATATCCCGCTCAACTGGATCTTTATCTACGGCCACTTCGGCATGCCGGCGCTGGGCGGCGTGGGCTGCGGCGTGGCGACCGGATCGGTGTACTGGGTGATGTTCCTGGTGATGCGGCTGTGGGTGCGCCGCATGGGCGGCATGCGCGATATCCGCATGGCCTCTCGCTGGTCGCCGCCGTCACGCGCCGTGCTGCAGCGCCTGTTTTCGCTCGGCCTGCCGGTGGCGCTGGCGCTCTTTTTCGAGGTGACGCTGTTCGCCGTGGTGGCGCTGATGGTGTCGCCGCTGGGCATCGTCGACGTTGCGGGCCACCAGATTGCGCTGAACTTCAGCTCGCTGATGTTCGTGCTGCCGCTGTCGCTCGGCGTCGCCACCACTATTCGCGTCGGCTATCGGCTGGGCCAGGGCTCAGCTGAGCAGGCGCGCGTTGCGGCCTGGACCGCGCAGGGCGTCGGCGTCTGCATGGTGGCGATAACCGCGCTGCTGACCGTGACCTTCCGCCATCAGATCGCCCTGCTCTATAACGACAACCCGGAAGTGGTCGCGCTGGCGGCGCAGCTGATGATGCTGGCGGCAATCTACCAGTTCTCCGATTCGATTCAGGTAATCGGCAGCGGCATTCTGCGCGGCTATAAAGATACGCGCTCGATCTTCTTTATTACCTTTATCGCCTACTGGATACTGGGGCTGCCCAGCGGCTATACGCTGGCGATGACTGACTGGGTAGTGCCGCGTATGGGTCCAGCGGGCTTCTGGTGCGGGTTTATTATCGGCCTGACTTCGGCGGCGATCATGATGCTGTGGCGCATTCGCCGCCTGCAACAGCTGCCTGCGCAGGTGATCCTCACGCGCGCCGCGCGCTGAGCCGTGCGGTCGGGGGAGATGTCGGGCTTCGGCTCGTCTCTCTCCTGGCGCGGTCAGCCCTGATGCGCCTTTAACGTCCTGCTACGTCTAAAAAAACGACGCATAGCGCAGTTGCTGGTCAGTCAGCACTAAAAAAGCGTTTTTCCCCTTGCCAGCGTTGCGGCGTGTCGTTAATATTCGTCCCCGCTGTCGCCCTGACAGCGTGTTGCGCTCTTAGCTCAGTTGGTTAGAGCACCACCTTGACATGGTGGGGGTCGATGGTTCGAGTCCATTAGAGCGCACCAAGTGCGTCCGTAGCTCAGTTGGTTAGAGCACCACCTTGACATGGTGGGGGTCGGTGGTTCGAGTCCACTCGGACGCACCAAATTTCTGAATGCGCTCTTAGCTCAGTTGGTTAGAGCACCACCTTGACATGGTGGGGGTCGATGGTTCGAGTCCATTAGAGCGCACCACTCTTGCGGTTTTCCTCCCTTGCGCAACTTCGCTTTTTATTGATCTCCGTCGTTTCCTTCTCCGCTTTTTAATTGGTTTTCGGATACTTAGCGTCTATACTATCCGGCGTTGTTCCACTTGAAAGGTTTCAGCGCGGCGTGCCTATGGCGATAACTCACACTCTTTGCGCAACACGCTATTGTCGGTTTCCAGACGTAACCGCACAACTTCCCTGCACGCTCAGCCTGCGTCACCTATTCTTACGTTGTACTGTCCGTTTCGTTATCAACCAGAATTCTCATTTCGATGCGTCGTCATCGAATCCCAACCTTTATCATCCATCACAACTTACAGATAACCTGTCATGAAAAAGACCAAGATCGTTTGTACTATCGGCCCGAAAACCGAATCTGAAGAGATGCTGACCCAGCTGCTTGAAGCCGGCATGAACGTTATGCGCCTTAACTTCTCGCACGGCGATTACGCCGAGCACGGTCAGCGTATCGCCAACATGCGCGCGGTGATGCAGAAAACCGGTCGTCAGGCCGCTATTCTGCTCGACACCAAAGGTCCGGAAATCCGCACCATGAAACTGGAAGGCGGTAACGACGTATCCCTGAAAGCGGGACAGACCTTTACCTTTACTACCGACCAGAGCGTGATCGGCAACAGCGAGCGCGTCGCCGTCACCTACGCTGGCTTCACTGAAGATCTGAAAATCGGCAACACCGTGCTGGTAGACGATGGTTTGATCGGCATGGAAGTTAAAGAAGTGACGGAAAACGCCGTCGTGTGCACCGTGCTGAACAACGGCGACCTCGGCGAGAACAAAGGCGTTAACCTGCCGGGCGTCTCTATCCAGCTGCCTGCGCTGGCGGAAAAAGATAAGCGCGACCTGATTTTCGGCTGCGAGCAAGGCGTCGACTTCGTGGCGGCCTCCTTTATCCGCAAGCGCTCAGACGTGCTGGAGATCCGCGAGCATCTGAAAGCCCACGGCGGCGAACATATTCAGATCATCTCCAAGATCGAAAACCAGGAAGGCCTGAACAACTTTGACGAAATCCTCGACGCCTCTGACGGCATCATGGTGGCGCGTGGCGATCTGGGCGTAGAGATTCCGGTAGAAGAAGTGATCTTCGCCCAGAAGATGATGATCAAGAAGTGCAACAAGGCGCGCAAGGTAGTGATCACCGCTACCCAGATGCTCGACTCGATGATCAAAAACCCGCGCCCTACTCGCGCGGAAGCGGGCGACGTGGCCAACGCCATCCTCGACGGCACCGATGCGGTCATGCTTTCCGGCGAGAGCGCCAAGGGCAAATACCCGCTGGAGTCAGTGACCATCATGGCCACCATCTGCGAGCGTACCGACCGCGTGATGAAGTCACGCATCGATGCGCTGGAAGACTCCCGTAAGCTGCGTATCACTGAAGCCGTCTGCCGCGGCGCGGTGGAAACCGCCGAGAAACTGGAAGCGCCGCTGATCGTGGTCGCCACCGAAGGCGGCAAATCCGCCAAATCGGTGCGCAAATACTTCCCGGATGCCACTATCCTCGCGCTGACCACCAATGAGACCACCGCCCGCCAGCTAATCCTGAGCAAAGGCATTGAAACGCGTCTGGTCACCGAGATCGCCTCTACCGACGATTTCTATCGCATCGGCAAAGAAGCGGCGCTGGAAAGCGGCTATGCGCAGAAAGGCGACGTGGTTGTAATGGTATCGGGCGCATTAGTACCAAGCGGTACCACAAATACGGCCTCAGTACACGTCATTTAATTCGTTTGAGCATTTATTTAAAAGCGCCTTTAGAGGCGCTTTTTTTATTCCGTCACTAATACAAAACCGGGAAATTTCCAATCGATAATAACTATTCAATATCCTCCGAAATTAAGGTTAATCCGATTAAATCTCTCTGTTTTCGCTAAATATTTTTATCATATGCGGTTAAGCGCTGCTTCTTTGAGCGAACGATCAAGTTTAAGCATCTTCTCATCAAAAATTTATTCTCAACTTAAAAAGCTTTGTGTAATACTTGTAACGCTACATGGAGATTAACTCAATCTAGAGGGTATAAATAATGAATCGTACTAAACTGGTACTGGGCGCGGTAATCCTGGGTTCAACTCTGCTGGCTGGTTGCTCAAGCAACGCTAAAATTGACCAGCTGTCTTCAGACGTTCAGACTCTGAACGCTAAAGTTGACCAGCTGAGCAACGACGTGAACGCAATCCGTTCTGACGTGCAGGCTGCTAAAGATGACGCAGCTCGTGCTAACCAGCGTCTGGACAACCAGGCTCACTCTTACCGTAAGTAAGAGTTCTGGTATTAAAAATGGCGCCCATGTGGCGCCATTTTTTTTGCTCTGATTTTGCCGCCAGGGCATGGCGGCAACTGTCGGGTTCAGGGTGTCGTCTGCGCGTTCTGCGCCTGCTCTGACGCCGCCTCAGCAGGCGCTGCCACCGCCTCCCCGCTCGAAACCAGCACCGGCATGCCAGAACGACGCTCCAGCGCCGCTTTGATCAGCGCGCCGTCACTCTGCGGACTCTTGATAAACTTTTTCATTGCCGGGCTGAGCGCTATCGGCATGGTCTGCGGATCGTCTTTATCGCTGTGCGACAGCGGCTGATGCACTTCGACATAGCGCTTCCCGTCGGGCTCGACGGCATATTTTACCGGCTGATTGATCACCTGCACGCGCGTCCCTTTCGGCACGCTGTTGAACAGCGCTTCGATATCCTGCGGACGCAGGCGTATGCAGCCGGAGCTGACGCGCATGCCGATGCCGAAATCGGCGTTGGTGCCGTGGATCAGATAGTTGCCGCTGCCGCGCGCCAGGCGCAGCGCAAACAGCCCCATCGGGTTTTCCGGGCCAGCAGGCACCACCGCCGGCAGCGTGATGCCATCTTTGGCGTAGCGCTTGCGGATATTGACGGTCGGCGTCCAGGTCGGATTGGGTATCTTCTGGCTGATGCTGGTCACCATCACCGGCGTCGCGGCGCCGAGCTGGCCGATGCCGATGGGATAGACGATGACCTTGTCTTCGCCTTTGGGGTAGTAATAGAGGCGCAGCTCGGCCAGGTTCACGACAATCCCCTCGCGCGGCGTATCCGGCAGCAGCATCTGCTGCGGCACCACTAACTGCGTGCCCGCCTTCGGCAGCCAGGGATCGGTGCCGGGATTCGCCTCCAGCATGCTAAGCAGCCCAATCTGGTATTTCGCCGCAATCGCTTCAAGCGGACGTTTGTCATCGGGGACGGTGGTTAACTGATTTTCGCCGATAAGGCGGCTGTCGGCGGCAGGAAGCGGGTATTCCGTGGAGAAAGCCGGCGCGGCAAGTCCAACGCTTAGCAGCAGCGCACCGGCGAAACGTAAGGCTGATTTCATGCAATCTTCTCTTTCAGATAAAAAAACAGACGCCTGTTGGCGTCTGCTAGTTTAACTCAGAGGAGATTTTGAGCGTTATGGCGAATTGCCCGAATCATCGCTTCGAGGCCCTGCGACCGCGACGGCGTCAGATGCTGGGTTAACGCCAGCTCAGCGAACCAGTGCCGCACGTCCAGCGCGACGATATCGGCTGCCGTCAGGTTTTGATACAGACTAAATACCACTGCAATCAACCCCTTAACGATAGCAGCGTCGCTGTCCCCTTCAAACGCCAGGGTGCCGTCGCTCTGCGGCGTCATCTTAATCCAGACCTGGCTCTGGCAGCCGGAGATAACGTTTTCCGGCTGATGCAGGCTTTCAGATGATTCTGGAAGTTTTGCGCCCAGCTCAATAATGTAGAGGTACTTCTCTTCCCAGTTGGCGCAACGGTTAAAGTTGCGCACCAGTTTCTCTTTATCTGGCAACGTGGCCATGACTGACTCCTGAACTCTGCTCAACCGCCCAGCAAACGATGAATACGGGTCAAACCCGCCGCCAGACGATCAGCCTCTTCTTCGCTGTTGTAGAAGGCGAACGAAGCGCGGCACATGGCTGGCACAGCGAAATGGCGCATCAGCGGCATTGCGCAGTGGTGACCGGTGCGGATAGCGATACCGTATTGATCAAGGAAGCTGCCGACGTCGTAGGCGTGATGCTTGCCCAGATTGAAAGCGATGACGCCTGCGCGATCCTGCGGGCCGTAAATCACCAGATCGGGCACCGAGGCGAGCTTGTCGAGCGCGTAGCGCATCAGCGCCTGTTCACGCTGCTGAATCGCCTCAAGACCGATCTCTTCTACATAGCGCAGCGCCGCGCCGAAGCCGATAATGCCGCCGGTATTAGGCGTGCCCGCTTCGAAACGCCAGGGCGCTTTGTTCCAGGTGGTGCCGACAGGCAGCACCACCTGATCGATCATCGAGCCGCCGCCTTCCCAGGGCGGCATCTCGTCAAGCAGCGCTTTGCGCCCGTAGAGAATGCCGACGCCGTTAGGGCCGTAAATTTTGTGGCTGGAGAAGACGTAGAAATCGCAGCCGATATCCTGCACGTCGACCTTGCCATGCATGACCGCCTGCGCGCCGTCCACCAGCGTCACCAGGCCGGCGGCTTTCGCCTGCGCCACCAGCGCTTTGACCGGATTAACGGTGCCGAGCACGTTGGAGACGTGCGTCACCGCCAGCAGGCGCGTACGGCTGTCAATCAGCCCCGCCAGCGCATCGATCGCCAGCTCGCCGTTGTCATTCAGCGGCAGCACGCGGATCTCTGCGCCGGTGCGCTGCGCCACCATCTGCCACGGCACGATATTGGCGTGGTGCTCCATCTCGGTGATGATCAGGTTATCGCCGGCCTGCAGCTGGCTTGCGCCCCAGCAGTTCGCCACCAGGTTGATTCCCTCGGTGGTGCCTTTGACAAACACGATCTCTTCCGGCGAAGAGGCGTTAAGAAAACGCGCCGCCTGCAGGCGGACGTTTTCCATATCGGTGGTGGCCTGCGCGCTCAGGCTGTGAATGCCGCGGTGCACCGCCGCATAGCCATACTGATAAAAATGGCTTTCGGCGTTAATCACCGCCAGCGGACGCTGGGCGCTGGCCGCGCTGTCAAGGTAGGCCAGCGGATGACCGTTGACCTCACGCTTCAGGATCGGGAAGTCGGCCCTGATACGTTCGAGATCGAAGTTCATCATGAGGCATCTCCAGGGAAACGCGCCGCGATGCGTTGCAGAACCGCCTGACGCAGCGTCTCATCATCCAGCGCTTCGGTCAGTTCGGCCGCAAAAGCGTGAATAATCATCTGCTGCGCCGCTTCTTCTGCGATGCCACGCGAGCGCAGGTAGAACATCTGCTCATCATCAATGCGGCCGATGGTCGCGCCGTGGCTGCACTTCACGTCGTCAGCGTAGATTTCCAGCTGCGGCTTGGTGTCCACTTCCGCCAGACGACCCAGCAACAGGTTGTTGTTGGTCATCTGCCCGTCGGTTTTCAGCGCGTGCTGCGCCACTTTGATGTGGCCGTTAAACACCGCGCGGCCTTTGTCGCGCGAGATGGTTTTATGCAGCTGACGGCTCAGGCAGTAGCCTTTGTTATGCTCCAGATAGCTGCGGGTATCCGCCACTTCCGAATTCATCGGCAGCACCAGGCTGTTCAGCGACAGCTGGGTATTCTCGCCGTTGAGCTGCACGCTGGTGTTGTGACGAGAGAGGCCCGCGCCCAGCAGGAAGCTGGTGCTGCTTACCTGCGCATCGCGACCGATAACGATATCGTTATGGGCGAAGTGGTAGCTGCTGCTCTCTTCAAACGCCAGCTTGATATGTTTCAGCTGAGCATTGTCGCCGACCGCGAAGGTAAAGCGCGCGCCGGTAAAGTGCTGTGCGCCGTCCAGGGTGACGTAATGCTCGATAACCTGCGCCTGCGCGCTCTCTTCCAGCTCGAAATGGTGGCGATGATGCACGGTGTTGAGTGCATCCGCCTGGCCGCTGGTGATATGCAGCAGGTAGAGCGGACGCGCCGCCGTCTTGCCGCGCGCCAGACGAATTGAGGTGACCTCTTCCGCCAGGCTTTCGGTCAGATGCAGAAAGACTTCCGGCTGCACCGGCGCCGGCAGCGGGCGGCGCTCGGCGGCGCGGCTATGCTGAACGGCGAAGAGTTCGGTATCGGCCGCGCTCAGCGACGGCTGAAACTGACCGTCGACGAACACCAGACGGATCGCGTCCAGCGGCAGCGCCAGCGCGTCGACCTGCGCCTGACTCAGGCTTTTCGCCTGCGGCAGCGCGAACTGGTGGGCCAGAAGCCCATCCAGCGCGGTGTATTTCCAGTTTTCATGCTTACGCGTCGGCAGACCGACGCGCATCAGCTGTTGCCAGTGCTGCTGAGCCTGCAGCGAGCGAGACTCGCCGCGCGATTCAAACAGATGATGCCACTGCTGCAGGGCGTTATCACTCTTCGTCGGTAAGCCAGCCATAGCCTTGCTCCTCCAGCTGTTTCACCAGCGTAAAGTCGCCCGATTTGACGATTTTACCTTTGTACAGCACGTGCACGAAGTCTGGCTTGATGTAGTCCAGAATACGCTGATAGTGGGTCACGATAATGAAGGCGCGCTTCTCATCGCGCAGGCTGTTGACGCCTTCCGCGACGATCTTCAGCGCATCGATATCGAGACCGGAATCGGTTTCATCAAGGATGCACAGCTCCGGCTCCAGCGCCGCCATCTGCAGGATGTCGTTGCGTTTCTTTTCGCCGCCGGAGAAGCCGACGTTGACCGAACGGGTCAGCAGATCTTCCGGCATCTTCAGCAGGTGGATCTTGTCTTCGATAAAGTCCTGGAAGTCGAAACGATCCAGCTCTTCTTTGCCGCGATATTTGCGCACCGCGTTGACCGCGGTCTGCAGGAAGAACTGGTTGCTGACGCCCGGGATCTCGACCGGATACTGAAACGCCATAAAGATGCCTTCGCCCGCGCGGTCTTCCGGGTCGAGTTCCAGCAGATCTTTGCCTTTGAAGCTCACGGAACCGCCGGTGATTTCGTAATCTTCACGGCCAGCCAGCGTTGCAGAGAGCGTACTTTTGCCTGAGCCGTTCGGCCCCATAATGGCGTGCACTTCGCCCGGTTTCACTTCGAGGTTAAGACCGCGCAGAATCTCTTTGTCTTCAACGCTAACCTGTAAATCTTTAATGCTTAACATACTTATTCCTTCACATTGCTTCCGGCAACGCGTGTGACGGCATCAGCCCACACTGTGCTCAAGGCTGATGGCTAACAGTTTTTGCGCTTCCACGGCGAATTCCAGTGGCAGCTCAGAGAAAACGTCTTTACAGAAGCCGTTGACGATCATTGAGATCGCATCTTCTTCGCTGATACCGCGCTGGAGGCAGTAAAACAGCTGATCTTCGCCGATGCGCGAGGTGGTCGCCTCATGCTCCAGCTGAGCGGTGTTGTTGCGGGTCTCGACATACGGGAAGGTATGCGCGCCGCAATCGGGGCCGATCAGCATCGAGTCGCACTGGGTAAAGTTACGCGCGTTGGTCGCGGTCGGCATGATTTTCACCAGGCCGCGATAGGTGTTCTGGCTCTTACCGGCAGAGATACCTTTGGAGATGATGGTCGATTTGGTGTTTTTACCAATGTGGATCATCTTGGTGCCGGTATCCGCCTGCTGACGGCCGCTGGTCAGCGCCACCGAGTAAAACTCGCCGATGGAGTTATCGCCGCGCAGAATACAACTCGGGTATTTCCAGGTAATGGCGGAGCCGGTCTCGGACTGCGTCCAGGACATTTTGCTGTTCTCGCCTTCGCACAGCGCGCGCTTGGTGACGAAGTTCAGAATGCCGCCTTCGCCTTCGCCGCCCGGGAACCAGTTCTGCACGGTGGAGTACTTCACTTCCGCGTTTTTATGAATAATGACTTCCACCACCGCCGCATGCAGCTGATAGGTGTCGCGCACCGGCGCGGAACAGCCTTCGATGTAGCTGACGTAGCTGTCTTCGTCGGCAATCAGAATGGTGCGTTCGAACTGACCGGTTTTCGCCGCGTTGATGCGGAAATAGGTCGACAGCTCCATCGGGCAGCGCACCCCTTTCGGGATATAGACGAAGGTGCCATCTGAGGCGACCGCGGAGTTCAGCGCCGCAAAGAAGTTATCGTTGGCCGGCACCACGGTGCCGAGATACTTCTGCACCAGCTCAGGGTGTTCCTGAATCGCTTCGCCGAACGAGCAGAAAATGATGCCCTGCTCTGCCAGCTTGCCGCGATAGGTCGTAGCAACGGAAACAGAGTCGAAAATGGCATCGACCGCCACTTCGCGACCTTCGCGTACCGGCACGCCCAGCTGATCGAACGCCTTCTCAACTTCCTGCGTCAGATAGGTGTTGGTCTCTTCGATGCCCGAGGACTGCAGCGCGCCCGGCTCAGAGGCGCAGCTATCGTCGCAGTTGCCGCATGAAGGCGCCGAGTAATAGCTGTAATCCTGATAATCCAGTTTGTCGTAATGCGCTTTCAGCCAGTGCGGCTCTTCCATTTCGAGCCAGGCGCGAAAGGCTTTAAGACGAAACTCCAGCATCCACTCTGGCTCGTTACGTTTAGCCGAGATCGCGCGCACCACATCTTCGTTGATGCCGTGCGCCATTTCGTCGGTTTGCAACTGGGTAAAGAAGCCCTCTTTGTAGTTGAGCTTGCCTTCCCACATTTGTACATCGTCAGATGTTTCGCTGTGTCGTGACATATTTCACTTACTCGACGCCAAAGCTTTCACCGCACCCGCAGGCGTGTTGAGCTTTAGGGTTATTGAATTTAAAAATCTGGTTCAGGCCTTCGCGGACATAATCCACTTCCGTACCGTCGATAAACGGCATCGCCTGAAGCGGCACGTAGAGCGTTGCGCCGTTATGGGTAAACTGCAGATCGTCGTCGGCAGGCTCTTTCACCAGATCCATGACGTAGCCGAAACCGGCGCAGCCGGATTGCTTCACGCCGAGATGCAGACCTTTAACGTCAGGATCTTGCGCCACCAGGCTAAGAATTTGCTTTGCCGCGGAATCAGTCAGCGTGACCCCTTTCCAGACGAAATCATCAGGAGAGAACGTTGCTGCATTTACAGATGCCATGTTGTTACCTCGTAAGTCCGGACCTTTTCAGGCTATCCCCCTATGGTAAGGATCTGGGCGATCACTTCAACCTCTTGTTTTGCAGGGATAATCATCTTGTGCTCTTTTTAATCGCTGCTTTATTAAGCATAGCTGCTTAGCAGACCTTTGCGGCGAGAGCGCGCGCGCCAATATCAGCAGCCTAACCTGTTAAAAATACGTAAAATTTTTTTCAGCTAGTTATTAATAATTTCTTATTGATAGGTTACGCCTTTATCAGATGCGCAGAAATTGTTCTTGCCGATTTTATTAACAGGCTAAGTAAATCGTTAAAATTTTCGCGCTGCGCAATTGCAATCCGCACTCAGTTGAATATGATAATTATTATCATTCAACATCCGAGGTGGCGCCATGACGCTCTCCGTCTCTGCCTGGCTGCAGCGCAAAATCGACGACTATAGGTTTTCCGTACGCGATATCACCGTTGATTTCTATCTGGCGCAGGCAAAGCTTAACCGGGCCGACTCTACCATTCATCAGCTGCGCCAGTTCAACGACACCTGTCTGGATATGGCCGAAATCTGCCAGATCAACGGAGACGATCAAAGTTATCTGCACGCCATGGGTAAACTTTACCACCGGCTGGTGCAGGAGATGGGCAACAGCGAGCGCGACAGGCTGTTCCGCATCCAGGCCTGTCAGCTGGCGCGCCTCTCCCTCACCCGCCTTTGCCATCAGCTGGCGCTGGTCGGAGAGTGGGACAAAGCCACCGCGCTGCAGAGCGACTTCGTGCGTCACGCGGGCTGGACATTCTAATCCAGCCGCGTCGTGACGTCGCGCACAATTTCGTTACATCAATGCCAGCAGCGCCTGCAGCGGATGCCGCATGCCGTTGCCTTCCAGCCTTTTAACCTGGCTGCGGCAGGAAAAGCCGGTCGCCAGGCAGCGCTGGCGCGGCAGTTTCTGCAGCTGCGGGTGCCACGACAGGCCATAAATCCCCAGCGAGTTGTCGAGATTCTTGCTTTCATGGCCATAGGTGCCCGCCATGCCGCAGCAGCCGACGTTTATATTCTCCAGCCGCGCGCCGAAGCGCGAGAAAATCTCCTGCCACTGGTTCGGCGTGTTGGGCAACGCCGTCACTTCGGTGCAGTGCGCGAACAGATACCAGCTTTCGCCGCTGCCCGGCACGGCTTCGCGGGTGCTGACCACCTCGCGTAGCCACTCATGCACCAGTTGAACGTGAAAGTCGCCGCGCTTGTCGCCGAGCGTCTGCTTATATTCATCGCGATAGCAGAGCACCGTCGCCGGATCGACGCCGACCATCGGCATGCCGAGCTTCGCCACCCGATTCAGGAAATCAGCGGTTTTTTCGGCGGTGCGCGCAAAACGCTGCAGAAAGCCTTTAACGTGCTGCGCCTTGCCGTTCGGCATAAAGGGCAGCAGCACCGGCCGCAGGCCCAGCTTTTCGATCAGCCGAATAAAGTCGGCGATCAGCTGCGCCTCATAGAAGCTGGTAAACGGATCCTGCACCACCAGCACCGTTTCGGCGCGCTGCGCTGAGCTCAGCGCCTCGAGTTTCTCCAGCGTCATGCTCATTGCCGGATGGCCGCTCAGCTCCTGCTTCAGCGAAGGCGACGACAGCAGCGGCAGATCGACCATGCCGATATGGGTTTTGCTTAGCTCACGCAACCAGGGCTGACGTAGAAAGAAGTTGAACGCCTTCGGCGCTTTCGCCATCAGCGGCGCATAGCTCTCGACCGCCGCCACCAGATGGTCGCTTACCGGGCGCAGGTAGCGCGTATGGTAGAGCTGCAAAAAGCGGGCGCGAAAATCGGGCACGTCGATTTTGATCGGGCACTGGGTCGAGCAGGCTTTACAGGCGAGACAGCCGGACATCGCCTCATGCACCTCGTGGGAGAAATCATATTCGCCCTTGCTGGCGTGCCAGCTGTTGCGCACGCGGCCAATCAGGGCGCGCAGCGACAGACTGTTTTCCGGCAGCTGCTTTTCCAGCTGCTGCGGATCGACGCCCTGCTCCGCCAGCAGACGCAGCCATTCGCGCGTAAGAGTGGCGCGTCCCTTCGGCGAATGGATGCGGTTGCGGGTAATCTTCATGGAGGGACACATCGGGCTGCGCGCATCGAAGTTGAAGCAGAGGCCGTTGCCGTTGCACTCCATCGCGCCGCGCCACTCGCTGCGCACCGTCAGCGGGATTTGGCGATCGTAGCTGCCGCGCGTCGTCGCGTCGACCTGCATCATCGGCTCGTTGCTGTCGAAGGGAGTGCAGATCTTGCCGGGATTCATACGGTTATCGGGATCGAACGCCGCCTTGATGCGGCGCAGCTCGTTGAACAGGGTTTCGCCGAAGAACGCCGGGCTATACTGCGCGCGAAATCCTTTGCCGTGTTCGCCCCAGAGCAGTCCGCCGTAGCGCGCGGTCAGCGCCACCACCTCATCCGACAGGGTTTTCATCAGCATCTCCTGCTGCGGATCGCACATGTCCAGCGCCGGACGCACGTGCAGCACGCCCGCGTCGACGTGGCCGAACATGCCGTAGCTCAGGCCGTGGCTGTCGAGCAGCGCGCGAAACTCGACGATATAGTCGGCAAGGTGCTCCGGCGGCACGGCGGTATCCTCGACAAAGGGGATCGGCTTGGCGCGCCCTTTGGCGTTGCCCAGCAGGCCTACCGCTTTTTTCCGCATGTTATAGATGCGCTCGATACCGTCGAGATCCTCGCAGAGCTGGTAGCCGATCACGCCGCCCTGTCGCTGCGCCATCAGGCTCTCCAGCCGCGCGCAGAGCGAAGCGACCTGCTGCTCGATCAGCGCGCCGTCGTCCCCGGCGAACTCAACGATATTGAGGCCGAGCATCTCTTTGTCCGGCACGTCGGTAATCAGCTCGCGCACCGAGTGCCAGACGATATCTTCCCGCGCCAGGTTAAGGACTTTGGAATCCACCGTTTCGACCGACAGCGCCTTCGCCTCGACCATAAAGGGCGCGTTGCGCAGCGCGGAGTCGAAAGAGTCATATTTAATGTTCACCAGCCGACGCACTTTAGGGATCGGCGTGATGTCGAGCCGCGCTTCGGTGATAAAGGCCAGCGTCCCCTCCGCGCCGCACAGCAGGCGCGTCAGATCGAAGGTCTGCATATCGTCGCTGAAGACGTGCCGCAGATCGTAGCCGGTGAGGAAGCGGTTCAGCTTCGGAAATTTTTCCAGAATCAGCGCGCGCTGCTCGCGGCATCGCGTCAGCACCTGCTGATAGATACGCCCTTCCGGCGTCGCGGTCTGCGCCAGCGTCTCCGCCAGCGCGGCGGCCATCGGCCGGGTATCGAGTATGTCGCCGCCGAGCAGCACCGCGCGCAGCCCCAGCACGTGATCGGAGGTTTTACCGTAGACCAGCGAGCCCTGGCCCGAGGCGTCGGTATTGATCATCCCACCCAGCGTCGCGCGGTTGCTGGTGGAGAGCTCCGGCGAGAAGAAAAAGCCGTAGGGCTTAAGCCAGGCGTTGAGCTGATCCTTGACCACGCCCGCTTCGACGCGCACCCAACCCTGCTCGAGATTAATCTCCAGGATGCGGTTCATATGGCGCGACATGTCTACCACGATGCCCTGATTCAGCGACTGGCCGTTGGTGCCGGTTCCGCCGCCGCGCGGCGTGAAGATCAGCTCGTTAAAGCGCGCCTCGCCCGCCAGGCGCGCAATCAGCGCGACGTCGGCGGTGGAGCGCGGAAAGAGCACCGCGTCCGGCAGCAGCTGATAGATGCTGTTGTCGGTGGACATTAACAGGCGGTCGGCGTAGCTGGTGGCGGTATCGCCAGTGAAGCCCTGCGCCTTCAGCGCGTCAAGGAATGTCAGCACCCGTTGAACGAGGCCGGGCGCCTGAGAAATCTGTGGGATCATTATTGGGAGACCAGATGTTGTAAACGTTTGCGTTGCTTGTTTTGTCTGAACGTTCCGTTTTAACACATTTTTTTCGCGCTCGCTGTTTTTTCAGGAAAGGGAAAAACCGCTTCTTCCGCCTCTGTTTAAAGGGGCCAAAATAGCTCATCATTAAGTCGGGCCTGATTGCCCCCTAATGAAGGATTATTTGAGGTCGTTGTTCCTTATGAAAAACCTGCACCGCACCACGGATATGCCGCAGAGGCTCTTTACGCTGCTCTTTATCCTGCTGATGATCGTCGCCTGCATCTGGATAGTTCAGCCTTTTATACTGGGTTTCGCCTGGGCGAGCATGGTGGTCATCGCCACCTGGCCGCTGATGCTGCGCGTGCAGCGTCTGCTGTGGAACCGGCGTTCGCTGGCGGTCGTCGTGATGACACTGCTGCTGTTGCTGCTGTTTATTATTCCCATCGCGCTGCTGGTCAACAGCCTTATCGACAACAGCGCGCCCGTTATCGCCTGGGCGACGCAGGGCCATATGGAGATGCCGTCGCTGCTGTGGCTGAATGATATTCCGGCCATCGGCGACAAACTCTTCTCCAGCTACCACAAACTGGTGGCGGGCGGCGGCTCAGCCATTATGGCGAAACTGCAGCCCTATGTCGGTCGCACCACCGGCTTCTTCGTCGCGCAGGCGGGCCACTTCGGCCGGCTGATGATCCATCTCGGCGTGATGCTGCTGTTCAGCGCCCTGCTGTTCTGGCGCGGCGAACAGGCGGCGCAGGGCATCCGCCACTTCGCCTTTCGCATGGCGGGCCGTCGCGGCGACGCCACGGTGCTGCTGGCCGGTCAGGCGATCCGCGCCGTGGCGCTCGGCGTGGTGGTGACCGCGCTGGTGCAGGGCGTGCTGGGCGGCATCGGCCTGGCGCTGTCCGGCATCCCCTACGCCACGCTGCTGACCGTCCTGATGATCCTCTGCTGTCTGGTGCAAATCGGGCCGCTTATCGTGCTGGTGCCCGCCATTATCTGGCTCTACTGGAGCGGCGACACCACATGGGGAACGGTGTTGCTGATCTGGAGCTGCGTGGTTGGCACACTGGACAACGTGCTGCGCCCGATGCTGATCCGCATGGGCGCCGATTTGCCGATGATCCTGATCCTCTCCGGCGTTATCGGCGGGCTGGTCGCTTTCGGCCTGATTGGTCTCTTTATCGGTCCTGTCGTGCTGGCGGTCTCTTATCGACTGGTCTCCGTCTGGATGCATGAGGCTCCGCCGCCGCCAGAAGGCGATCTCGCCAGCGTAGTCGAGATTCTGTCCGATCACGACGAAGAACATCTGCCTTCCTGAAATCGGCCTCAGGGCGGTTAACCGCCCTGACTCATTTGCGTGACGTTAATATTTTTTTTCATTAGCGGTTTTTAAGAAAAAACGCAGTTTTCGGCCCTGAGGCCGCATATCAGCGGCGAATAGTTTATTTTTCGCACTGGTTTACCCCGATCTTGCGGCTAAACAGGTGACAAAAGTTTACTGGCTTTAAACTAATAAGAGGATTCTTAAAGACTCAGAACCGCGCGATGAATAACATGATTCCTAAGTTTGAAATCAACCTACTGATTTTTAAACAACCTTTTTCCCCTGAGTAAAGTGAAGAATTGCTGTGTGTAGTCTTTGCCCATCCCCTGTGATGGGCTTTTTTTTGGCCTGAAGAAAGTAAAAAGGCCAGCAAAGCTGGCCTTTTAGCGACAATTTACCTAAATAATCATGCGCTTTTGCTTAACTCAGACAGCGACAGCCAGGTTTCCACCACGGTGTCCGGATTAAGCGACAGGCTGTCGATACCCTCTTCCATCAGCCAGGCCGCGAAGTCCTGATGATCGGACGGCCCCTGGCCGCAGATGCCGACATATTTGCCCTGCTTTTTCGCCGCCTGAATCGCCATCGACAGCAGCGCTTTCACCGCCTCGTTGCGCTCGTCGAACAGCGCCGACACCACGCCTGAATCGCGATCCAGCCCCAGCGCCAGCTGCGTCATATCGTTCGAGCCGATTGAGAAGCCGTCGAAATGCTCCAGAAACTGCTCCGCCAGCAGCGCGTTCGAGGGGATTTCGCACATCATGATGATTTTCAGGCCGTTCTCGCCGCGCTTCAGCCCCTGACGGCCCAGCTCCTCAACCACCGCCTGCGCCTGCGCCACGGTGCGCACAAAGGGCACCATGATTTCGACGTTGGTCAGGCCCATCTCGTTGCGCACGCGCTTCACCGCTTCGCACTCCAGCGCGAAACAGTCGCGGAAGCTGTCCGCCACATAGCGTCCGGCGCCGCGGAAGCCCAGCATCGGGTTCTCCTCTTCCGGCTCGTAGCGCTCGCCGCCGACCAGATTGGCGTACTCGTTCGATTTGAAGTCCGACAGGCGCACAATCACCCGCTTCGGCGCGAAGGCGGCGCCGAGCGTGGCGATCCCTTCGGTCAGGCGGGCGATATAGAACTCGACCGGGCTGTCGAAGCCTTTCATCATGCCGCGGATCTGCTGCTGCAGTTCTGGGGTCTGCTGGTCAAACTCCAGCAGCGCTTTCGGGTGCACGCCAATCATGCGGTTGATGATGAACTCCAGACGCGCCAGGCCGACGCCTTCGTTCGGCAGGCAGGCAAAATCGAAGGCGCGGTCGGGGTTGCCGACGTTCATCATGATCTTCAGCGGCAGCGCCGGCATCTCGTCTACCTGCGAGCTGGTGACTTCGAAATCGATCAAATCGCTATAGACATAGCCGGTGTCGCCCTCGGCGCAGGAGACGGTGACTTTGTTGCCGTCCTGCAAGCGATCGGTAGCGTCGCCGCAGCCCACCACTGCCGGGATGCCCAGCTCGCGCGCGATAATCGCCGCGTGACAGGTGCGCCCGCCGCGGTTAGTGACGATCGCCGAGGCTTTCTTCATGATCGGCTCCCAGTCGGGATCGGTCATATCCGTGACCAGCACGTCGCCTTTTTCAATGCGGTTCATCTCGCTGATGTCGTGGATCACTTTGACTTCGCCCGCGCCGATGCGATGGCCGATGGCGCGGCCTTCCACCACCACGCTGCCTGTGCCCTGCAGGTTATAGCGCTCCATCACCTGTCCGTTGGAGCGCACGGTTTCCGGTCGCGCCTGCACGATAAAGAGCTTGCCGGTGTGGCCATCTTTGGCCCATTCGATATCCATCGGACGCTTGTAGTGCTGCTCGATCAGCACCGCCTGACGCGCCAGCGCCTGCACTTCCTCATCGGTCAGCGAGAAACGGTCGCGTTCGCTTTCCGGCACGTCTTCGATGCGCACCTGCTCGCCGTGCGACTGCGAATCGGCGTAAACCATACGCACCTTTTTCGAACCCATATTGCGACGCACGATCGCCGGGCGATCGGCGGCCAGGGTCGGCTTGTGCACGTAAAACTCGTCGGGATTGACCGCGCCCTGCACCACCATTTCGCCAAGACCGAAAGCGGAGGTGATAAATACCACCTGATCGAAGCCCGATTCGGTATCGATGGTGAACATCACGCCCGAAGAGGCGAGATCGGAGCGCACCATACGCTGAACGCCCGCCGACAGCGCGACGCCGCGATGGTCGTAGCCCTGATGCACGCGGTAGGAGATGGCGCGATCGTTAAACAGCGAGGCGTAAACGTGCTTTACGGCGATGATCACCGCGTCATAGCCCTGCACGTTAAGAAAGGTTTCCTGCTGGCCGGCGAAGGAGGCGTCCGGCATATCTTCTGCGGTGGCGGAAGAGCGTACGGCGAACGATGCCTCGGCATCGTCTGCGGAGAGTTGCTCGTAAGCCTCGCGAATAGCCGTTTCCAGTTCAGGCTGGAACGGAGTATCCACGACCCACTGACGGATCTGCTTGCCGGCTTTCGCCAGCTCGTCGATATCGTCGATATCGGTCTTGTCCAGTAAATCGTAAATGCGCTGGTTGAGGCCGCTCTGATCGAGGAACTGATTAAATGCGTAAGATGTGGTCGCATATCCGTTGGGCACGGAAACGCCCAGCGACGACAAATTCGTAATCATTTCACCCAGAGAGGCGTTTTTGCCTCCCACGCGATCGACATCATGCATGCCAAGCTGGTTATACCAGAGCACTAACGGCTGTTCGCCTGTAATGGACATCGAGATTATCCTTTTAAGAATGAATGGGCACATGGAAAATTTAGCTATTCGCAAAATTAGCCTGGCACAATGCGCAATTAATGACTAAGTGTTGAATCGTTAAAGCGCGCAAGATTTAGCACTTTAGGAATTATTCCGATAATTGCGCCACGTTGCGCAAATCCGCTATTTTGCGCTAAGGCTATGATGTTGCTTGTTTTCGCTATTTTTCATCATCTTATCAGCTATTTTTGTTGCGCAACTCCCTGCCGTGTTATTTCCCGGCGCCAGGCAGCAATGGCGATTCAGGCGAAGTTAAAACGTCATTTCATTATTTAGCGGCGTCGGTTTTCGCCGTCGCAGACGAGAAAAAACGAAAAGTTCACAAAATTTAAACATGGATTTTTTATTTTGTTCTGACCGCTAATTAAAGCTGCTAACCTGACGCTATCTCTCTACGCATAAGGTAAAGGCCATGAGCAGCGAAAGAAGCGTTTTCTATATTTCCGACGGCACTGCGATTACCGCAGAGGTGCTGGGCCATGCGGTGCTGTCGCAGTTTCCGGTGGGCTTTAATAGCCTGACGCTGCCCTTTGTGGAGAACGTGCAGCGCGCCCAGGCGGTGAAGGCGCAGATCAACGCGCTCTATCAGAAAAGCGGCGTGCGCCCGCTGGTGTTTTTCTCTATCGTCACGCCGGAAGTGCGCGACATCATTACGCAGAGCGAGGGCTTCTGTCAGGATATCGTGCAGGCGCTGGTAGCGCCGCTGCAGGAAGAGCTGGGGATGGCGCCCGCCCCGGTGGCGCACCGCACCCACGGTCTCGACGCCAGCAACCTCGGCAAGTACGACGCGCGCATCGCCGCGATTGACTACACCCTGGCGCACGACGACGGCATCTCGCTGCGCGGGCTGGAAGATGCGCAGGTGATCCTGCTGGGCGTGTCGCGCTGCGGCAAAACGCCCACCAGCCTCTATCTGGCGATGCAGTTCGGCATCCGCGCCGCCAACTATCCTTTTATCGCCGACGATATGGATAACCTTAAGCTGCCTGCCGCCCTGCGCCCGTTTCAGAACAAGCTGTTTGGCCTGACTATCGATCCCGAGCGACTGGCCGCCATTCGCCAGGAGCGGGCGGAAAATACCCGCTACGCCTCTATGCGCCAGTGCCGGCTCGAAGTCGGCGAGGTTGAAGCGCTGTTTCGCACCCATCAGATCCGCTACCTCAACAGCACCAACTATTCGGTTGAAGAGATCGCCACCAAAATTCTCGACATCATGGGACTGACGCGCCGCATGTACTGAGACGCTAGCGGCGGCGCCTTGTAAAGCGCCGCTGCCGTCGCACAAAATATCATTTCAGTTTATAGGCTTGCATTCGCAGACTAATAATTTATTGTGATCACCATCACTTCCCGGTATGTCACCGCTGCGAAGAAAAAGCTTTCGAGATGCTCATGAACAAAACTGATGAACTGCGTACGGCACGCATCGGCAGCCTGATCACGCCTGCCGCGTTAGCCGCCGAACACCCCCTTTCCGCCGATGTAGCGGATAACGTCACGCGCGCACGCCAGCGCATCGCCCGCATTCTCACCGGCGAAGACCCACGCCTGCTGGTGATTATCGGCCCCTGCTCCCTGCATGACCCGCGTGCGGCGCTCGACTACGCCCAGCGGCTGAACGCGCTGCGCGAGCGCTACGCCGACCGCCTGGAAATCGTGATGCGCACCTATTTCGAAAAACCGCGCACCGTGGTGGGCTGGAAAGGCCTGATCTCCGATCCCGCTCTGGACGGCAGCTTTAACGTCAACCGCGGTATTGGCCTGGCGCGCCAGATCCTGCTCGATATCAATCGCCTGGGGTTGCCTACCGCGACGGAATTTCTCGATATGGTCACCGGCCAGTTTATTGCCGATCTAATTAGCTGGGGCGCGATTGGCGCGCGTACCACCGAGAGCCAAATCCACCGCGAGATGGCCTCCGCGCTCTCCTGCCCGGTAGGCTTCAAGAACGGCACCGACGGCAACGTGCGCATCGCGGTGGACGCGATTCGCGCTTCACGCGCCAGCCATATGTTTTTGTCGCCCGATAAAGATGGCCAGATGACGATTTACCAGACCAGCGGCAATCCGCACGGCCATGTGATCCTGCGCGGCGGCAAAGCGCCTAACTATCACGCCGACGACGTGGCCGCCGCGGCCGCCAGCCTGCGCGAGTTTAGCCTGCCGGAACAGCTGGTGATCGATTTCAGCCACGGCAATTGCCTGAAGCAGCATCGTCGTCAGAAAGAGGTGGCGGCCGAGGTGGCGCAGCAGATCCGCGCCGGCTCGCGTGCGGTCGCGGGGGTAATGATCGAAAGCTTTATTGAAGAGGGCAATCAGAAGGTGGTCGCGGGCGAGCCGCTAGTTTACGGCCAGTCGATTACCGATCCCTGCCTCGGCTGGCAGGACAGCGAAGCGGTGCTGTCGCTGCTGGCCGAGGCGGTGAACAGCCGCTTTTGAGCCGTTAGCTGGAGCAGCTGACCTCCAGCGATTTTCCCCAGTCCGGCGGCCGCTGACGATACTCAGCGGCCGTTTCGTCGCTAAAGGGCTGCTGCAGCGCCTGATGCAGCCGCGCCAGCGCCCCGCTCTCGCCTTGTTCCGCCTCGTCGATCGCCTGCTGCGCCAGATAGTTGCGCAGCACCAGCGCCGGATTAGCAGCCTTCATCAGCTGCTGTCGCGTCTCATCGTCCACTTCTTCCTGCTGCAAACGCGCGCGATAGCGCTGATACCAGCGATCAAAGGCGTCGCGATCCATAAATTCGTCGCGCAGCGGCGAGCGCGCCTCCTGCTGCTGCGTGTCGCTCAGCAGACGGAACGTCAGGGTGTAGTCGCTACGCTCCTGAGTCATCAGCGACAGCAGTTCCACCAGCAAGTCATTGTCGCCGCCGTCGGCCTGGCTAAAGCCCAGCTTCGCCCGCATACGTTCGCCCCAGACGCGCATCAGCTCCGGCTCATAGCGGCTCAGCGCCTGCTTGAGCTGATCGACGCTCAGCAGGCCGGAAAGCGCATGCGCCAGCCGGTTAAGGTTCCACAGGCCGATCATCGGCTGATTTTCGAAGCTGTAGCGCCCCTGATAATCGCTGTGGTTGCAGATAAAGCCGGGTTGGTAATCGTCCAGGAAACCGTACGGGCCGTAGTCGATGGTGAGCCCCAGCAGCGACATGTTATCGGTGTTCATCACGCCGTGCGCAAAGCCTACGCTCTGCCACTGGGCGATCAGGCGCGCGGTGCGCTCGACGACGTCGGTAAACCATAAAAGGTATTTATCCGCTTCGTCGACCAGATGCGGCCAGTGGTGGCGCAGCGCATAGTCCGCCAGCTGTTCGACTTTTTCCTGCTGCTGGCTGTAGAAGAAGTGTTCGAAATGGCCGAAGCGCAGATGGCTTTCCGCAATGCGCATCAGGGTCGCGCCGCGCTCGGGCGATTCGCGATAGACCGGCTCGTCGCTGATGGCGATAGCGAGCGCGCGCGTGGTGGGAATGCCCAGATGGTGCAGCGCTTCCGAGGCGAGAAATTCGCGTACCGTGGAGCGAATCACCGCGCGCCCGTCGCCCATGCGCGAATAAGGGGTCAATCCTGCGCCCTTCAGGTGCCAGTCGACCTTGCCGCCCGCGTCGAGGCGCTGCTCGCCCAGCAGAATGCCGCGCCCGTCGCCAAGCTGACCGGCCCAGACGCCAAACTGATGGCCGCTGTAAACCTGCGCCAGCGGCTGCATGCCCGGCAGCAGCGCGGCGCCGTGCCAGACGCCATGGCCTTCGCCGGCGAAAAGCGCCGCATCGACGCCCAGCGTCTGCGCCAGCGGCGCATTGTGGTAAAACAGGCGTCCGCCCTTGAGCGGCGTCGGTGCCTGAGGGGTATAAAAACCCGGCAGCTCGCGCTGCCAGCTGTTATCAAACAACATAGACTCTCCCGAGCGGCAGCCCGGCGAAACCAGAGCCGCCGTCGCTGTGAATAACCGGATATCGGGCCGTCCCGCCGCAGACGCGGCCGCGCGAGACAACGCAAGTATAGTGGTGGGGAATCAAATACAACAGGCGGGCCTAGTCAGGGGCGCGGCATTCTCTGGCAATCAGCCGCGACAGCGACTCCGCCTTCACCGGCGGGAAAAGCGCGCCCTGCAGCACGGCGTGCGGCAGCGTAGCGGTTTTATCGAGCAGCGCGCTGTCGTCGATGCCGCAAATAATCATCAGCTGCGTATGGCTGCGAAAGTTATCGGCGATGCTCTGAATAAAGGGCTGGAATGAGGCGCGTTTCGCCAGCGACTGAATAAATTGTTTATCCAGTTTGATGCAGTCGAACAGATTATCGTAGACCGCGCGGGTCGACGATTTACCCGCCCCGAAATGAGATAATGATAAACGGAACTGCTGTTTTAGCGCAGAAATAAGAGGGTCATTAATTCCGTTTAAAAGCTGCGGAAACGTTTCGCTGAGGTCGAGTAATAAAAAAGGAAGCTGTTTAATTTTACGTATCAGCAATTCACTCGCCAGCAGCGTGCGCGCCAGATTTTCATCAATACGCATTAATGCCAGCACATGATTTTTATCAAAGAAGTCGCGGTATTGTTCCAGCAAACCGATCTGTCGCTGCAGCAGGCGCAGCCTCTGCGTCTCATCAAGCTGCGGCAACAGCAAGTCCTGCGGCAAGGTGACAGGCGCAGTATCATGGACGAACTGGCTAACCAACTCGACAGCCGCCAGCTGCCCGTTAATTGTGCAGGCAGGATAAAACCAAATTTCCGACTGATAGTCGGCAGATAAATGAACTTTCATTTTTACAGCCAGATAAAGTGGCGACTGGCGCATCGTATATCATCGAAATCGGGCAGGCAATAGTACCAAACGCGGGAAGAGATGGACATCTTTGCCGTTAAATTTCGCTTTGCCCGCTGCGCCAGATCCCTAAGCCAAATAACGGTAGCGTATAATACCCTTTACCAGAAAATTAACTCTCCGCCCTATTGATATAATTATTTCCCGGCAGCGTAAAGTGCCATTTTAAATAAGAGTTATAAAACCTCCCATTTGTTGCTGCTATTTCCGTTGCTATTCCGACGCGCGCCGCTCGGGGCGATTATTAATTTGCCTTAAATACGCCGCGCCTGCCAGAAGGCTTTGCGCCAGTAGACGTTGTCGAGCGAAGAGCGGATCACGCCCTGGCTGGTAGAGGCGTGAATAAAGGCGTTGTCGCTGTCGTAGATGCCGACGTGCAGGCCGTTTTCGCCGCGGCCGGTTTTAAAAAAGACCAGATCGCCCGGCTGCAGCTCATCCTTGCTGATGCGCGTGCCGATATCGCTCTGCGCCCGCGTGCTGCGCGGCAGCTGCAGATCGAACCTGTCGCGCATGGTGAGATAGACAAACCCCGAACAGTCGACGCCGCCGCGGCTCATGCCGCCGTAGCGATAAGGGGTGCCGCGCCACTGCCCCAACTGCTCGTTGAGCTGCGCCACCACCATAATGGAATCCGACAGCCGGCCGTTGACCGGCGGCGCGCGGTGGCCGCTGCATCCCGCCAGTATCAGCACCAGTAAAATCACGCCCATCCGCATTCGCGCGCATCTCCTTTAATCGCAACGGCCTCACTCTAGCGTCAGGCGTGCAGCCTGGCAAGACGCGACGTTCAGGGTTGGATGGTCAGCAGCGGCTGGCCGTCCAGCTCCAGCTGGCGGAACGGAATCGCGTAGAGGTCGCTGAGGCGCTCGGGCGTGAGGATCGATGCGGCCGCGCCCTGTGCCACCACGCGACCCTGCGCCATCAGCCAGACGCTGTCGGCATGGCGCAGCGTATGGTTAAGATCGTGGCTGCTGGCGATGACGCAGACGCCAGCGCGCCGCAGCCCGACGATCAGGTTATGCACGGCGTTTTGCTGGGCGACATCGAGTCCGGTCATCGGTTCGTCCAGCAGCAGCACTCGGCCCTGCGGATTGAGGGCGGGATCGATCTGGGCGAACGCCGCCGCCAGCCTGACGCGCTGCCACTCGCCGCCCGACAGCTGCGTCAGCGGCCGCGCCAGCTTGTCCTGCAGCCGCAGCGTCTCCAGCAGTCCGCTCAGCGCCCCGTCCGCCCGCGCGTCGCTCAGGTGCAGACGCAGATAGTGATAGACCGGCATAAAGCCGGGCGCTATCTGCTGCGGCAGCCAGGCGCGCACCCGCGCCAGCGCCGCTCCGCGCCATTCGCGCAGCGGGCGCTGCAGCAGTTGAATTTCCCCTTCGCCCGGGAGCATTCCCGCCATCAGCGCCAGCAGGCTGCTTTTGCCCGCGCCGTTAGGCCCCACCAGGTGCAGCAGCGTACCGGCGCCCACTTCGGCGGAAAAAGGCGCCAGCCGTCCAGGAACGGCGGCGTCCTTAAGGCTCAGAACCATTTACTGCGCCAGCGCCTGCTGAATGCTCTGCTGGATAACGGCGTCGTCCGGCGTCATATCCGGCGAGAAACGCTGAACCACATTGCCCTCGCGGTCAATCAGGAACTTTTCAAAATTCCACAGGATATCGCCAGGCGCTTTGGGCGCGCGGCCTTTGCTTGCCATGCGCTCGTAGAAGCCGCTGCCTTCCGGACGCACCGCCTCCGGCTGCGCCGCCACTAGCTGCGTGTAGAGCGGGTGGCGCGCCGGGCCGTTGACGTCGCCTTTGGCCAGCATGGGAAAGGTGACGCCGTAGGTGGTGCTGCAGAAGGTTTTGATCTCGTTGTTGCTGCCCGGCTCCTGCTCGAGGAACTGATTGCAGGGAAAACCGAGCACGCTAAAGCCCTGTGCCTGATACTGCTGCTGCAGCGCCTCCAGCTGCTCGTACTGCGGCGTAAGGCCGCATTTCGACGCCACGTTAACCACCAGCAGCACCTTGCCCTGCCACTGCTCCAGCGTGGTTTTTTCGCCGTCGATGGTGGTTACTTCTGTTTGATAAAGGCTCATGAAAGTCTCCTGTAGAGGATGCAGAAAGCCAGCCGAAGCTAGCGCGAAGATTTGACTAACAGCGCGATAAACAGCGGCGCGCCGAGCGTGGCGGTCACCACGCCGATCGGCAGCTCCGCCGAGGTCAGCGCCAGGCGCGCGATAATGTCCGCGGCAAGCAGCACGCCCGCGCCCGCCAGCGCCGAGGTCGGCAGCAGATAGCGATGGTCGCTGATGCCGCTGAGCCGCAGCAGATGCGGGATCACCAGGCCGACAAAACCAATCGCGCCCGCCATGGCGACGCTGACGCCCACCAGCCAGCCCATCGCCAGCACCAGCGCATTACGCCAGAAAAAAAGCGACAGGCCCAGCTGCTGCGCCGAGGTTTCGCCGAGCGCTAGTAGATTGAGCACCCGCGCGGTGGCGATCAGCCCAGCGGTAACCGGCAGCAGCGCCAGCATCATCCAGCCGTAGCGCCAGTCAATGCCGCTGAAGCCGCCCATCATCCAGTACATCAGCTGGCGCAGATCGAGGCTGGTGCTGAAGTAGACCGCCCAGGTCATAATGGCGCTGCAGATAATGCCGAGCGCCACGCCGGTCAGCAGCAGCCGCGTGACGGAGAGCTGCCGGTGCGCGAAATGCAGCAGGATCAGCGTGATGAGCAACGCGCCTGCCATCGCCGCCAGGCTCAGGCTCCAGAGCGACCCGCTGCCGAACAGCACACCCAGCACCAGGCCGATGCCGGCGCCGTTAGAGACGCCGAGCAGGCCTGGCTCCGCGAGCGGGTTGGTAAACAGCGCCTGCATCACCACGCCGCACACCGCCAGCGCCGCGCCGACCAGCACGACCGCCAGGGTGCGCGGCAGGCGCAGCTGCCAGACGAACAGCCGGCCACTGTCGCTCAGCCACTGCGCTGGCGCGATCCAGCTATCGCCCGCGCACAGGCTGAGCACCATTAACGCCAGCAGAAGAAGGCACAGCGCCGTGAGCGCGCGACGGCTGCGGCGATCCGCCTGATAAGCAAGCTGATCCAGCAGGGACATAGTTGGGGATTCGTTGAGAAAACAGAGATTTGATTGTAGAGAGATTGGCGGAAAAAGAAAGGCTGGCATCGGCGGCGCCGTCGGGCGCCGCCTTGAGGGTTAGCCGTGCTCCGGGCGCGGCGGCAGCGGCTCGCCGTGCGGCTGACGCTCGCTGTGCGACGGATTATCGCGTTTCGCTACCGGCCTGCCGCCTTCGGGGCGCTGCGCCTGCCAGCCGTTGCCGTTCCAGTAGCCGTGCGGCCCTTTCAGCCCGACGTTGCGGCCGTGGTGCGTCTGCCACCATTTCGCCGAGCGCCAGTCGTAGCCGTCCCAGTAGTAGCCGCGATGGTCGCGATCGCCGATATGGACGCTGACGCGCGGCGGATTGTCATGGTGCGGCGCATTGGCGCTCGCCAGCAGCGGCATCCCCAGCAGGAGGCTTAAAAACAGTGCATTTTTTTTCATCAGGGCGATCTCTTGTTGTCTCTCGCCGCAGTTATAGCAAAAGCGCCTCACCCGTTACTATCGGCGCAGGCGGATTTTCAGCTTATTTCCCGTATGCTTACAGAATGCTGACAGTATGAAGAGATGCGGCAGAAAGAGGAGAACGCGCACGGCGCGGAAATGAAAAAGGCCGCGTAAGCGGCCTTTTTAGAACACTGAAATCGGTCAGTCGTTATCTTTCGGGGAAGCGTTTTCGACGCGGCTTTTCAGCTTCTGACCCGGGCGGAACGTTACCACGCGGCGCGCAGTAATTGGAATATCTTCCCCCGTTTTTGGATTCCTGCCTGGACGCTGATTTTTATCGCGCAGGTCGAAATTACCAAACCCAGACAGTTTTACCTGTTCACCATTCTCCAGAGCGCGGCGAACCTCTTCAAAAAACAGCTCCACCAGCTCTTTTGCGTCGCGTTTGCTCAGCCCAAGCTTCTCAAACAGGTACTCTGACATTTCAGCTTTTGTAAGCGCCATAGGTTCAATCCCTCAAGGTTGCCTGGAATCGCTCTTTTAATGCCGCAACGCATTTGCCAACGGTCGCGGCAATCTCCTCTTCTTCGAGTGTCCGGCTGGTATCCTGCAAAATCAGGCTGATGGCGAGGCTCTTGAAACCCTCTTCAACACCCTTACCGCGGTACACGTCAAACAAGTTTACGCCAACTACCTGATTTACGCCAACTTTCTTACACTCGGCGATGATATCTGCTGCGGGGACGTTTTCAGCCACAACCACAGCGATATCGCGACGGTTCGCCGGGAAGCGTGAAATCTCGCGCGCTTCAGGCAGGACGCGGTCTGCGACCTTATTCCAAAGCAGTTCAAAGACTAAGGTGCGGCCGTTGAGATCCAGCTTACGTTCCAGCTCAGGATGAACCACCCCGATAAATCCGATTCGTTCTTCATGCAAATAAATCGCCGCGCTCTGCCCCGGATGCAGCGCCGGATTCGCTTCCGCGCGGAAGCGAATGTCGTCCAGCTTGCCGGTTAAATCGAGCAGCGATTCTAAATCGCCTTTCAAATCATAGAAGTCAACCGCCTGACGCGCCAGATCCCAGTGCTCTTCATTACGATTGCCGCTCAGCACGCCCGCCAGCATAAGATCCTGACGAATGCCTAAATTCGCCTGGGTATCAGGCACAAAGCGCAAACCGCTCTCAAACAGGCGCACGCGGCCCTGCTGGCGGTTCTGGTTGTAGACCACGGCGCTCAGAAGGCCGGTCCACAGCGACAGGCGCATCGCCGACATATCGCTGGAGATAGGGCTTGGCAGGATCAGCGCCTCTTCGCCCGGATGCAGCAGTTGCTGGATTTTCGGGTCGACGAAGCTGTAGGTGATCGCTTCCTGATAGCCTTTATCCACCAGCAGATTTTTCACGCGCTTCAGCGAGAGATCCGCCTCGCGATGCTGGGTCATCACCAGCCCCGCCTGCACCGGTACATCCGGAATGTTGTTATAGCCGTAGATGCGGGCGACTTCTTCAATCAGATCTTCTTCAATCGCCATGTCGAAGCGCCAGCTTGGCGCGACCGCTTTCCACTCGCCCTGGCCTGGCGTCACCTCGCAGCCGAGACGCGTCAGGATGTCGGTCACCTGCTCGTCGGCGACGGCGTGGCCAATCAGGCGGTCCAGCTTCTCGCGGCGCAGCGTGATGGTGGCGCGCGGCGGCAGCGCCGCGTCGTGCGTCTGGTCGATAACCGGGCCGGCCTGGCCGCCGCAGATATCCAGCAGCAGCTGGGTCGCGCGCTCGATAGCCTTGTGCTGCAGCGCCGGATCGACGCCGCGCTCGTAGCGGTGCGAGGCGTCGGTGTGCAGGCCGTGACGGCGCGCGCGACCGGTAATCGCCAGCGGATCGAAATAGGCGCACTCGAACAAAATGTTCTGCGTCTCTTCGTTGACGCCGGAATGCTCGCCGCCGAAGATGCCGCCCATCGCCAGCGCTTTATGGTGATCGGCGATCACCAGCGTGTCGCTGTTGAGCTTCGCTTCGCTGCCGTCGAGCAGCGTCAGGGTTTCGCCCTCTTCCGCCATGCGCACCACGATGCCGCCGTCAATGCGGTCAAGGTCGAAGGCGTGCATCGGCTGGCCCAGCTCAAGCAGCACGTAGTTGGTGATATCCACCACCGGATCGATAGAGCGAATGCCGCAGCGGCGCAGCTTTTCACGCATCCAGAGCGGGGTGGCGGCTTTAACGTTGATGCCTTTCACCACGCGGCCGAGGTAGCGCGGGCAGGCGTCGGTGGCGTCGATGCGGATCGGGAAGGTATCGGAGATAGCGGCGGCCACCGGCTCGATTGACGGCGCGGTGAGCGGCAGACCGTTCAGCACCGCCACGTCGCGCGCAATGCCGATCATGCCGAGGCAGTCGGCGCGGTTCGGCGTAACGCTGATCTCAATGGTGTTGTCGTCGAGCTTCAGATAGTCGCGAATATCCGTACCGATGGGCGCATCGCCCGGCAGTTCGATAATGCCGTTGTGATCGTCGGAAATGCCCAGCTCGGAGAAAGAGCAAAGCATGCCTTCAGACGGCTCGCCGCGCAGCTTCGCCGCTTTAATTTTAAAATCGCCCGGCAGTACGGCGCCCACGGTAGCGACCGCTACCTTCAGGCCCTGACGGCAGTTCGGCGCGCCGCAGACGATATCCAGCAGGCGATCGCCGCCGACGTTGACCTTAGTGACGCGCAGCTTGTCGGCGTTCGGGTGCTGGCCGCACTCGACGACTTCGCCGACCACTACGCCGTGAAACGCGCCGGCAACCGGCTCCACGCCGTCCACTTCCAGACCGGCCATGGTGATCTGTTCAGAAAGGGCAGCGCTGTCCAGAGCCGGGTTTACCCATTCACGTAACCAGAGTTCACTGAATTTCATTGGATAACCTGCCCTTATTTAAATTGTTTGAGGAAACGTAAGTCATTTTCGAAGAAGGCGCGCAAGTCGGTGACGCCGTAGCGCAGCATGGTAAGACGCTCCATGCCCATGCCGAAGGCGAAGCCGGAGTAGATTTCCGGATCGATGCCAACGTTGCGTAATACGTTCGGATGCACCATGCCGCAGCCCAGCACTTCCAGCCATTTGCCGTTTTTGCCCATGACGTCCACTTCTGCCGAAGGTTCGGTGAACGGGAAATAGGAAGGACGGAAACGGATCTGCAAATCTTCCTCAAAGAAGTTGCGCAGGAAGTCGTGCAGCGTGCCTTTCAGGTTGGTGAAGCTGATGTTCTTGTCGACGATCAGCCCTTCCATCTGATGGAACATCGGGGTATGCGTCTGGTCGTAGTCGTTGCGATAGACGCGGCCCGGCGCGATGATGCGAATCGGCGGCTGCTGGTTTTTCATGGTGCGGATCTGCACGCCGGAGGTCTGGGTGCGCAGCAGGCGCGTGGCGTCGAACCAGAAGGTGTCGTGATCGGCGCGCGCCGGGTGGTGGCCCGGGATATTCAGCGCGTCGAAGTTGTGGTAGTCATCCTCGATTTCCGGGCCGGTCACCACCGCGAAACCCAGCTCGCCGAAGAAGGTTTCGATGCGATCGATGGTGCGCGTGACCGGATGCAGACCGCCGTTTTCCGTGCGGCGTCCCGGCAGCGAGACGTCGATGGTCTCGGCGGCCAGACGGGCATTGAGCGCGGCGGATTCCAGCGTCTCTTTGCGCGCGTTCAGGCGCTCCTGCACCTGCTGCTTGGCGTCGTTGATCACCGCGCCCGCAGCCGGACGCTCTTCCGGCGGCAGCTCGCGCAGCGTGGTCATCAGCTGCGTCAGGTGGCCTTTTTTACCGGTATATTCGACGCGCACCGCGTCAAGGGTGGCGATATCCGTCGCCTCGTCGATAGCGGCTGTGGCGCGGGCCACCAGTTCTGCGAGTTGGGACATGGTTTCCTCTTCTTCCAGGCGGGCTGGTCATTTCTCGTTGGGACGTTGCCGTCATGCTTCGCCAGAAACACGAAAGCCTCCACGAGGGAGGCTTTCGGCGCGATTTTTCGTTTCTTTTCTATGCGCAAAAGCCCCTGAGTGTCAGGTGCTAAAGTAAAAAAAGAAACGGAAAATAGCAGCATTCATGCTTGCGTTACCTTGCTGTGACTCTGAGGGCACTATTGAAAAGCCCTGCGGTGAAAATGTCAATCTTTTGCTTGAGTTACAGGCAATAAAAAAGGGAGCAAGCTCCCTTTTTCATCTGACTTACGCCAGAGCTGATTTTGCTTTTTCGACCAGTGCGGTGAACGCCACTTTGTCGAATACAGCGATGTCAGCCAGGATCTTACGGTCAATTTCAATGGACGCTTTTTTCAGGCCATTGATGAAACGGCTGTAAGAAATGCCGTTCTGACGCGCTGCAGCGTTGATACGCGCAATCCACAGTTGACGGAACTGACGCTTACGTTGACGACGGTCACGGTAAGCATACTGACCAGCTTTGATAACAGCCTGGAAGGCAACGCGGTATACACGTGAACGTGCACCATAGTAGCCTTTAGCTTGTTTTAAGATTTTCTTGTGACGTGCGCGAGCAATTACACCACGTTTAACGCGAGCCATGTGAGCTCTCCTGTATCAATATTCTGTGATGCCTTTATCCCCTGCCGGCCAGCGGCCGTTATGCAGAGTCGTCGAGGCAGATTTATAAAAAAGTTAACTTATGCGTACGGCAGGCAGGCAACAACCAGACCCAGATCGCCTTTAGACACCATGCCTTTCGGGCGCAGGTGACGTTTACGCTTAGTTGATTTTTTAGTCAGAATATGACGCAGGTTTGCGTGCTTACGCTTGAAGCCGCCAGAAGCGGTCTTCTTGAAGCGCTTAGCGGCGCCACGTACAGTTTTAATCTTTGGCATTTTAAAAATATCCACTTCGCATTGTTAATAAAACGAAACAGACAGGCGAACAAAGAGCCGCACAGCGCGAACGCTGCGCGGTCGTTGCTACTTGAAAGCCTACTGTTTCTTCTTGGGAGCGAGCACCATAATCATCTGGCGGCCTTCGATCTTCGATGGGAAGGATTCGACCACTGCCAGTTCAGTCAGATCTTCTTTGACGCGGTTAAGCACTTCAATGCCGATCTGTTGGTGCGCCATCTCACGACCACGGAAACGCAGCGTGATTTTGGCTTTATCGCCTTCTTCCAGAAAACGAATCAGGCTGCGGAGTTTTACCTGATAGTCGCCTTCATCTGTGCCAGGACGGAATTTGATTTCCTTAACCTGGATAACTTTTTGCTTCTTCTTCTGTTCCTTAGAAGATTTGCTTTTTTCATAAAGGAACTTGCCGTAATCCATAATACGGCACACCGGCGGTTCGGCGTTGGGGCTGATTTCTACTAAATCAACACCCGCTTCTTCAGCTTTTTCAATAGCTTCGCGAAGGCTGACAATACCAATCTGTTCGCCATCCACGCCAGTTAAGCGTACTTCAGTGGCACGGATTTCACCGTTGATTCGATTCGGACGCGTCGGTTGTACTCGTTTTCCGCCTTTAATAACCTTATTCCTCTAATTGGTGAAGATTGCGGCTGCGAATCTCTTGTTGCAGCTTCTCAACAAACACATCGATGTCCATCGTCCCGAGGTCTTTACCGCGGCGGGTGCGAACGGCTACTTTGCCTGCTTCCACCTCTTTGTCACCGCAAACCAGCATGTAAGGGACGCGACGTAATGTGTGCTCGCGGATTTTAAAGCCTATCTTCTCGTTTCTCAAGTCTGCTTTCACACGAATGCCAGCATTCTGCAATTTGCGTGTCAACATGTCGACATATTCCGCCTGCGCATCGGTGATATTCATCACCACCGCCTGCATCGGCGCCAGCCACGTCGGGAAGAACCCAGCGAACTCTTCGGTCAGGATGCCGATAAAGCGCTCCATCGAGCCAAGAATCGCGCGATGAATCATTACCGGGGTCTGACGGTCGTTGTTTTCGCCCACATAGGTGGCGTCCAGACGTTTTGGCAGGGAGAAGTCTAGCTGAACTGTGCCGCACTGCCAGGCGCGATCGAGACAGTCATATAACGTAAATTCAATTTTCGGGCCGTAGAATGCACCTTCTCCGGGCTGGAATTCAAACGGAATTTCGTTTTCATTCAGCGCGGCGGCTAAATCTTCTTCAGCACGATCCCACATTTCATCGGTGCCGATGCGCTTCTCAGGACGCGTGGAGAGCTTCACCACGATCTTTTCAAAGCCGAAGGTGCTGTACATGTCATAGACCATGCGAATACAGCTGTTCACTTCGTCGCGCACCTGATCTTCGGTACAGAAGACGTGGGCGTCATCCTGTGTAAAGCCGCGTACGCGCATCAGGCCATGCAGCGCGCCTGACGGCTCGTTGCGGTGACAGCTACCGAACTCCGCCATGCGCAGCGGCAGATCGCGGTAGGACTTCAGGCCCTGATTGAAGATCTGCACGTGACCCGGACAGTTCATCGGCTTGATGCAGTATTCGCGGTTTTCTGAAGAGGTGGTGAACATCGCCTCTTTGTAGTTTTCCCAGTGCCCGGTTTTTTCCCACAGCACGCGGTCCATCATAAAGGGACCTTTTACTTCCTGGTACTGGTACTCTTTCAGCTTGCTGCGCACGAACACTTCCAGCTCGCGGAAGATGGTCCAGCCGTCATTATGCCAGAAAACCATGCCCGGCGCCTCTTCCTGCATATGGTAGAGGTCAAGCTGCTTGCCGATCTTGCGGTGGTCGCGCTTCGCCGCTTCTTCCAGACGCTGCAGGTAGGCGTTGAGCTGCTTCTTGTCCGCCCACGCAGTGCCGTAGATACGCTGCAGCATTTTATTGTTGCTGTCGCCGCGCCAGTAGGCGCCCGCGATTTTCTGTAGCTTGAAGTGGTGGCAGAAACGCATATTCGGCACGTGCGGACCGCGGCACATGTCGACATATTCTTCGTGATGATAGAGGCCAGGACGATCGTCATGGCTGATGTTCTCATCCAGAATCGCGATTTTATAGCTCTCGCCGCGCTCGGCGAACACCTCGCGCGCCTGCTGCCAGCTTACGACTTTTTTCACCACGTCGTAGTTGGTTTCGGCCAGCTGGTGCATGCGTTTTTCCAGCGCGTCGATATCTTCCTGCGTCAGGGTATGATCGAGATCGACATCGTAATAGAAGCCGTTGTCGATAACCGGACCGATCGCCATTTTCGTATTGGGCCACAGCTGCTTAATCGCGTGTCCCAGCAGATGCGCGCAGGAGTGGCGAATAATTTCCAGACCCGCTTCATCTTTAGCGGTAATGATGGCGACGGAGGCATCTTCGGTGATGGGATCGACCGCATCCACCAGCTGCCCATTAACGCGTCCGGCAATACAGGCTTTCGCCAGGCCAGGACCGATGTCCAGCGCAATATCCATCACGCTTACCGCGCGGTCATAACTGCGCTGGCTGCCATCAGGAAGAGTAATTACAGGCATTTAATATCCTTAATTGCAGTGGTAAGCCACACGAAAGCTTACATACAACATTGAGTAGAATTGATTGCCCGGCGCGATGTCAGACCCACATTGTCGGAATGACGCCGGGAATGGTAGTGCGCCGCTGATGATAACAGCTTTGAGCGATGAGCAAAACCCGCCCTCTCGCCGCTAAGTCGAGGAACAGACGAAAAAAAACCGCAGACGGGCTGCGGTCAGGAAGCGATGACGCCGTGAATTACATCGCGTAGGTCAGCATGATGCTGGTTTTGGTGTCGGTGCGATCGGGCGCGGACTCGGGCGGGTTGTTGTTCCAGGTCACGTTGTACGCCAGCTTCAGCGCAAAATGATCGTTGATGCCGACCTGCAGACCCGTTTCCGAGTTGACGGTAGTGTCTTCGCCAAAGCTGCTCAGCACAGATACGCCCTGAATGAACTTGGTGTTGTCGGTCAGCTGCCACTGATAGCTCAGCGCGCCGTAGCCCAGCGCTTTGGTTTCGCTGCCGCCGTCGTGGAAGTCGTCATAGCGCACGCCCGGACCAAATTCCGCACGCAGCGAATGAATCGGCCCGCTCAGGATCTGACGACCGTAACCGGCGGTCAGCACATCGCGCGAGTCATAGCCGTTAAAACGGTCGCTCAGCCAGCTCGCCTGACCAAACAGGTAGTCGAAGCTGTTGAGGTTGTAGCGCGAACGGCCGCCGATGCTGTAGGTTTCAGAAGAGCGCTCGTCGTTGGACGAGGTGTTCGCCGCGTTGCCCCACAGGCTGTAAGCCATAGAGCTCTGATACCACGTCATATTGGTTTGCGCAGTCAGCGAGGAGCTGGTGGTGTTGCCGGTCTGCGCCAGATAGCCTGCGGAGGCGCTGCCGTCGAACGGCTTTTTCGCCGTTGAAGGATCGTCCATCGCGGTGAAAACGGTGTTGTCCGCCAATGCCTGGTGGCAAAATGCGCCGGCGGAAAGCAAAAGAACGGCTGAGAGCTTGTGAAGCACTTTCATTTATTGTGACCCGTACGACAGTTTAAAAAACAGTGAGTGTGAAGAGTTTTCCCGGCCAATCAATGCAATTTACGGTAAGTATTGTAAATAAATATTAACCTGCCTGAAACAGGCTTTATACACGCTATCCCGCTTGATTATTGGGAGTTTTCTCATTAACGGCGCGTATTATAGAGGGCGGCCAGCTGAAAAACAGCTGAGTTGCTACAAGATTTTTCTGACCGCCTCGTCAGGGGCTTTACTCTGGTTTACTTTTATTCCTGCCGTAATTAACCGCTTTATCCTGTTCATTATTCGCGCATTTTTTCGTCATGGTCTACGCTGAGCACAGTCATGCCGCACAGAGGTGAAACATGAGCGACGATCTTAAGCGTTACATTGTCACATTTCACTATCAGGAATCGGGCCTCAGCGATATTCAGGCGCTCAACAGCGCGATGATCGCCGCCGGCTTCAGCACCACGCTCAACGATGACCAGGGCCACCCGCATGAGCTGGGCACGAATAGCTTCGGCCTGGTCAGCGCCCTGCCGCAGGAGGAGCTGCAGCGCCAGGCCACTGCCGCAGGCGAAAGCGTGCTGCATCAGAAACCCGACGTCGCCGTAACAACGCTGGAGGCGTTTTTACGCGATGCGACGCCGTAGCCGCGCTCGCCATCCGTTCCGGTAAGCTGTGCGCAAGCGCGGGTTTTCAGCGATATTCACGCGATATAATCGTTTTTATGTCGCAGACCACTCTGACTGACACCGCAGCCTGACAGGTTAAAAGAGGATCGCCCAATGTGGAACGCTATTAGTCGTCTGTTAAGCGAACAGTTTGGCCATGCCGAAATTACCGAACGCCACGAGCTTCCCGGCGGCGACGTTCATCCCGCCTGGCGCTTGCGCTATGGCGAGCATGAGGTCTTTATGAAGTGCAACAGCCGCGAGATGCTCACCCTTTTCACCTGGGAAGCCGATCAGCTGGCGCTGCTGGCGCGCACCCAAAGCGTGCGCGTGCCGGCGGTCTACGGCGTCGGGCACCATCGCGATCAGAGCTTTTTGCTGCTGGAGTATATCGCGCCGCAGCCGCTGGACGCGGAAAACGCTTTTCAGCTGGGCCAGCAGCTGGCGCGCCTGCATCAGTGGAGCGAACAGGCGCAGTTCGGCCTCGACTTCGACAACAACATTACCACCACGCCCCAGCCCAACAGCTGGCTGCGCCGCTGGTCGGTTTTCTTTGCGGAGCAGCGCATCGGCTGGCAGCTGCAGCTGGCGGAAGAGAAAGGCATCGCCTACGGCAATACGGAAGAGATCGTTAACTGCGTGCAGCGCGCGCTGGCCACGCACCAGCCGCAGCCTTCCCTGCTGCATGGCGATCTCTGGCCGGCCAACTGCGCCGGCAGCGCCAGCGGTCCCTGGCTGTTCGATCCCGCCTGCTACTGGGGCGACCGCGAATGCGACCTGGCGATGCTCGGCTGGTTTCCCGATCTGCCGCGACAGATCTATGAGGGCTATCAGTCGGTCTGGCCGCTGCCGGACGGCTTCTCGCAGCGGCAGCCGGTCTACCAGCTCTACTACCTGCTTAACCGCGCCAACGTCTTCGGCGGCAGCTGGTTGAGCGAGGCGCGCTTCGCCGTCGCGCGCCTGCTGGAAGAGGACGCGCTGGCGCAGCGTCAGGCCAGACCGGCCTGACGCGTTAAAGAAAGCCGAGCAGCGACAGCACGAAGTAACCGGCGACGGCGATCACCACCGGCAGGATATAGAGCGGAAAGATTTGCAGGAAAATCGTGTGGTGCGGCACGCGGATTTTCTCTTCCAGCTGCTGGCGCGTGCGGGCGTCGCTGCCGCGCGCCTGCTCAAGAATCAGCTGATCCTCAATGCCCTCTTTAATATGGCGCGCCTGACGCGCCATGCGCGAACCGGACGCTTCCAGCGCCAGACCGACGAAAATCAGAATATAGATAATCCAGAAGCCGATATTCATCTGACCGTGAAACTCCGGCACCGGCGAGTTACGCCAGAAGAAGCCGAGGAACGGCGTATTGAAGCGGATCATATCGACGATGACATGGACAAAATCGAGCATCACGGCGTCGATGCCCGGTTGTTTTTCGCTGTGCCTGAACATAAAGCCCAGCACTGAAATCACGGTCGACAGCAGCGCGAGCAAAAAGATCGCCCAGCCAGCCACTCGCTTAAGGATGGCAATGCGGCCAGCCTGTTGATAAGTCATGGTATCTCCTGTACCTGAATCCCGTTTGCAGCCAGTCTACCTGCCTGTGGTTTTTATTTCCCGTAAAAAGCGCCGCCCGCGCCACTTTCGCGGCGCGCGCCAGCCCATGATAAGGTAGCGCAAATTCTACAAGGAGCCAGCCAATGAGTTATACCCGCCCCGTTTATGCCGCCCTGTTTGATATGGATGGCCTGATTATCGACTCCGAACCGCTGTGGGATCAGGCAGAACTGGATATCTTCGCCACGCTCAACGTCGATCTGTCGCGCCGCAGCGAGCTGCCGGACACGCTCGGTCTGCGCATCGATCAGGTGGTGCGCATGTGGTATGAAACCCTGCCCTGGTCAGGCCCGGATCAGCAGACGGTCACGGCGCGCATTATCGCGCGCGCGCTGGCGTTGATTGAGGAGCAGCGGCCGCTGCTGCCTGGAGTGAAACAGGCGCTCCAGCTCTGTCGCCAGCGCGGGCTGAAAACCGGTCTGGTCTCCGCCTCGCCGCTGATGATGCTGGAGCGCGTGCTGGCGCTGTTTGACCTGCGCGATGATTTCGACGTGCTGGTCTCCGCCGAGGCGCTGCCCTACAGCAAACCGCATCCGCAGGTCTATCTCGACGCCGCCGCGCGGCTGGACGTCGATCCGCTCAACTGCGTGACGCTGGAGGATTCGGTTAACGGCATGATCGCCACTAAAGCGGCGCGCATGCGTTCCGTAGTGGTGCCGCCCGCCGCGCTGCGCGCGGATCCGCGCTGGTCGCTGGCCAACGTAAAGCTGGACGATCTGACCCAGCTAACCGCAGCGCATCTGCTGGGCGATTCCGCACGCTAAACCCTGTGCGACGACGCGAACGCGCCGCCTGTTCGAACCCGCCCGCCGCCGGCGGGTTTTTCTTTGCGGCATGATCCTCCTCTCAAATAAATAAAACAGCGTTTCATTTTTATTGAATTGATCTCTCACTCCTCCTAAGATGCCCTCAGACGCCCTGCGGGGCCTATGCACCTGTTTCGCCAGAGGGGACCAGAATGGACGTTCGTCAAAGCATTCACAGCGAGCATGCCCGTCAGCTCGACACCGCCGCGCTGCGCCGCGAATTTCTGATTGAAAAGATCTTTGAAGCCGACCGCTATACGCTCACCTACAGCCATATCGACCGCATTATTATCGGCGGCGTGATGCCGGTCGCCGACGGCGTGACCTTCGGCAACGAGATGGGCAAACAGCTGGGCGTCAGCTACTTCCTGGAGCGCCGCGAGCTGGGCGTTATCAATATCGGCGGGCCAGGCACCATCGAGGTAGACGGCAAGGTCTGGGAGATCGGAACGGAAGAGGCGCTTTACGTCGGCAAAGGCGCCCAGACGCTGAGCTTCCGCAGCAGCGACGCCTCACGTCCGGCGAAGTTCTATTTCAACAGCGCGCCCGCGCACAGCCGCTTTCCCGATAAAAAAGTCGGCAAAGAGGACGCGGTTCGCACCACGCTGGGCGATGCGGCGACCTCAAACCGCCGCACCATCAATAAATATCTGGTGCCGGACGTGCTGCCGACCTGTCAGCTCACCATGGGCCTGACCCGCCTGGACGAAGGCAACCTGTGGAACACCATGCCGTGCCACACCCACGAACGTCGCATGGAGGTCTACTTCTACTTTGATATGAACCCGGACAGCGCGGTGTTTCATATGATGGGCCAGCCGCAGGAGACGCGTCATCTGCTGGTGCATAACGAACAGGCGGTTATCTCGCCCAGCTGGTCGATTCATGCCGGCGTCGGCACCGAACGCTACACCTTTATCTGGGGCATGGTCGGCGAGAATCAGGTATTCGACGACATGGATCATGTCAACATCCGCGATCTGCGCTAACAAAGGAGGCGCTCTCATGATACTCAACGCATTTAATCTGGAAGGGAAAATCGCGCTGGTCACCGGCTGCAACACCGGGCTCGGCCAGGGGATGGCGCTGGGGCTGGCGCAGGCCGGCTGCGATATCGTCGGCGTCAACCGCGAGGATCCCACAGAAACGCAGCAGCGCGTCGAAGCGCTAGGCCGTCGCTTCTGGTCGCTGCAGGCGGATCTTATCCGCACCGAACAGGTGCCGGGCGTGGTGGAGAAAGCCGTGGCCGCCGCAGGCAAAATCGACATTCTGGTCAACAACGCCGGGATTATCCGCCGTGAAGACGCGCTGAACTTCAGCGAACAGGACTGGGATGACGTCATGAACATCAACAGTAAGAGCGTCTTCTTTCTGTCGCAGCAGGTGGCGCGCCAGTTTATCGCACAGGGCCAGGGCGGCAAAATTATCAACATCGCCTCGATGCTCTCTTTCCAGGGCGGCATTCGCGTTCCCTCCTACACGGCGTCAAAAAGCGCGGTGATGGGCCTGACGCGACTGATGGCGAACGAGTGGGCGAAACACGGCATCAACGTTAACGCCATTGCGCCGGGCTATATGGCGACCAACAATACCGAACAGCTGCGCAGCGACGAAAGCCGCAGCGCCGAGATCCTCGGACGCATCCCCGCCGCGCGCTGGGGCGTGCCGGAAGATATGATGGGGCCGGTGGTTTTCCTCGCCTCTTCAGCCTCTGACTATGTCAACGGCTACACGCTGGCGGTCGACGGCGGCTGGCTGGCGCGCTAGCGTCTCGCAGGTCATAAGTCGCGGCCTGATAGCCTGCGTTCTCTGTCTGCGGCTGACAAACACGACGAAACGGCGGCGCAATGTCGCCGTTTCGCTAAAAAAATTCACGCTTCGTTACAGCGTCACAACTTCTCATTTACTGGATAAATCCCTATACTGGATGCATCGACAGTTTGCAGCCAGGTTTTATCATGACGGGCGAAGGCCACGTAATTTTCGCTATTGCCACCGCTATTTTCGCTAAGCGCGCGGAGCTGACGCCCGTGCTGGCGCAGGCCGACTGGTGGCATCTTATCCCTGCCACGCTGCTTACCTGCCTGCTACCCGATATTGACCACCCCAAATCTTTGCTCGGCCAGAGGCTAAAGTGGCTCTCCTATCCAATAGCACGCGCGTTTGGTCACCGGGGCTTTACCCACAGCCTGCTGGCCGTTGCGGCCAGCCTGTGGCTGTTTCAGATAAACGTACCCGATGACTGGCTGCTGCCCGCTGACGTACTACAGGGAATGACGCTGGGTTATCTCAGCCATATCGTTGCCGATATGCTGACGCCCGCCGGCGTGCCGCTGCTGTGGCCGTGCCGCTGGCGCTTTCGTCTGCCGATCCTGAGAAGCCAGAAAGGCAACCAGCTTGAGCGCACGCTCTGCCTGATACTGGTCGGCTGTTCGCTGTGGTTTCCGGCAGGCGCGCCCTCATTTGGTGCGCAGGGCTGGACCTCTCAGCTGTTCGATACGCTACAAAATGGCGTCTCTCGCCTGATTTCCACCCAAAAAGCGCATTAAAGCAGCAGAAAACGCTGTCTGGTTATAAGGCATTCCATTTGGATATAAGTCGGTGCCCGAGTGAGCTGGTAACATACCGCCACTTAATTCGTGCGTCACAATATCTGGCGTTCCGGCGCTAATAGCTGTCGCCGGACGTGTCTTTCGGGAGCCAATATGGATCTACCTCTGATTCTCAATCTCGCAGCCTTCGTCGCGCTGCTGCTGCTGCTGTCGCGCCTCGGTCGTGATAGCTGGAGCCTGTCGAAAAAAGTGCTGGTCGGTCTGGTGATCGGCGTGCTGTTCGGCCTGGCGCTGCAAACCATTTACGGTGCGCAGAGCGACGTGCTGAAAACCTCTATTAGCTGGTTCAATATCGTGGGCAACGGCTACGTGCAGCTGCTGCAGATGATCGTGATGCCGCTGGTGTTCGCCTCGATCCTCAGCGCCGTCGCGCGCCTGCATAACGCCTCGTCGCTGGGCAAAATCAGCCTGCTCACTATTGGCGTGCTGCTGTTTACCACCGCGATCTCCGCGCTGGTCGGCGTGCTGGTCACCGGCCTGTTCCACCTCAGCGCCGAGGGGCTGGTGCAGGGAGCGCAGGAGAGCGCGCGTCTTGCCGCGATCCAGAGCAACTACGCGGGCAAAGTGGCGGACCTCACCGTACCGCAGCTGCTGCTCTCTTTCGTGCCGAAAAATCCGTTTGCCGATCTGACCGGCGCCAGCCCGACCTCGATCATCAGCGTAGTGATCTTCGCCGCCTTCCTCGGCGTGGCCGCGCTGCAGCTGCTGAAGGATGACGAAGCCAAAGGCCAGCGCGTGCTGGTGGCGATCGATACCCTGCAGTCCTGGGTGATGAAGCTGGTGCGTTTGATCATGAAGCTGACCCCCTACGGCGTGCTGGCGCTGATGACCAAAGTGGTCGCCGGCTCCAATCTGCAGGACATTATCAAGCTGGGCGGTTTCGTCGTCGCCTCCTACCTGGGTCTGGCGATTATGTTCGGCGTGCACGCGCTGCTGCTGTCGGTTAACGGCATCAACCCGCTGCGCTTCTTCCGCAAGGTCTGGCCGGTGATCACTTTCGCCTTCACCAGCCGCTCCAGCGCCGCAAGCATTCCGCTTAACGTGGAAACTCAGACGCGTCGCCTGGGCGTACCGGAATCGATCGCCAGCTTCTCCGCCTCTTTCGGTGCGACAATTGGTCAGAACGGCTGCGCAGGCCTCTACCCAACCATGCTGGCAGTGATGGTTGCGCCGACCGTCGGCATTAACCCGTTCGATCCGGTCTGGATCGCCACGCTGGTGGGTATCGTTATGCTGAGCTCGGCAGGCGTGGCGGGCGTAGGCGGCGGCGCGACCTTCGCCGCGCTGATCGTGCTGCCGGCGATGGGTCTGCCGGTGACGCTGGTCGCCCTGCTGATCTCTATCGAACCGCTGATCGATATGGGCCGTACCGCGCTCAACGTCAACGGCTCGATGACCGCTGGCTCCCTCACCAGCCGCTGGCTCGGCATGACCGACAAATCGGTGCTGGAGAGTGACGAGCACGCAGAGCTGGCGCACCGCTAAGCGCGCGTTGTATGACAATAAACCGGGCCATCGCGCCCGGTTTTTTTATGTCCGCACTTCACAATCCGCCCCCTTTATGGCGACGCCGTTAAGAAAGCGTTAAACGTGGTAAAGAGAGGAAAAAGTCGCGCCTCTGCGCTTGTTTTCACAGCGTAAAAAGAGAATGCTTCAGGCAGTTATCGCAGGAGAAAACCCATGAAAAAAGTTATCGCCTCGCTGCTGGCGTTAACGCTGTTGTCGCCAGCGCTTGTCTCTGCTCACCCCGGCGGCTGGGGTCCCGGCCCGGGTCCACACTGGGGCGGCCACGGCCGCGGCTGGGGCGGTCCAGGCCCGCTGCGCTTTTTGCCGGAGGCGGCGACCGCGGTGCTGATCGGTGGCCTGACCTACTACATGCTCAACGGCGCTTACTATCAGCGTCAGGGCGAAAATTATGTGGTGGTGCAGCCGCCAGCCGAGCCGGACGGCGCGCTGCGCGTGCTCGACTTTAACGGCCGTCGTTTTTACGTGCAGGAGGGCCACTACTATCAGCGCGATATCAGCGGCAACTATATCGAGGTGCCGCGTCCCGCAGGACTCTGAGCAGCCATAACGAAAAACGGCCCGTCAATGACGGGCCGTTTGCTTTCTGTTCTGTCGCTTCGCGGCTTACTGAGCAGCCTGCGGATCGGTATCGTACTCTTTACAGCTCTGGAAACCGTAGTTCATAACGCGACCGGTGTCGCTGTAGCTCACGAAGTAGGTCTGCGGTTTGCCGTCACGCTCGCCCAGCACATAAGTCTGACAGGTGCCGCGTGCGTGAACCATAGTGATTTCAGTAGAAGCCGGGCCCGCAATCTGGCGAACCTGATCGCGCGTCATGCCTTTTTTCACATCCTTAACCACGGGCTTGCTCACGTAGCTCTCAGCACGATCGTAAGCCGTACAACCAGACAGTGCGACCAGCGTCAGCGCCGCAGCGATACATCCCATTGCTTTATTCATCGAGTTGTTCCTCATTGTATTGTCCATGTAAGCTTAAGCCTGGAACAGAAATGCAGATTAATCAACTTTATGGCGCATTTTTAAGTTCAGTCTGAACTGTCAGGCTAGCGTAAAAAAGCTGTTCTTAATGGGATCGCCCCGTATAATCCGGCGCGAGAATAAGCACTCTCAAAACTACTTTTTGGAGGCAGGATGAACCCACAGCGTGAGGCGCGCGACGCGCGGCATCGCACGCGCCAGGATGAGATCATCGCGGCAGCGCGGCGCTGTTTTCGTCAGTCAGGCTTCCACGGTGCCAGCATGGCGCAGCTTGCCAGCGCCGCCCGCCTCAGCGTCGGGCAGATCTATCGCTACTTTCCCAGTAAAGACGCGCTGATCGAAGAGATGGTGAAACGCATCGTCGACGGCCGCGTGGCGGCGATGAGCGCGCAGAGCGACGCCAGCCATATCGCCGATATGATCGCCCGCCGCGAAACCCTGCACGACGAGGATGAGATGCTGATGCTGGAGGTTGCTGCCGAGGCGAGCCGCAATCCGCGCGTCAGCGATATCCTGCAGGCCGCCGAGACGCGTCTGTTTCACAACGCCTGTGAAAAAATGCGCGCGGACTATCCGCACCTTACCGAGCCGCAGCGCGCCGCCTGCGTCGAAGTGCTGGCGGTGCTGATAGAAGGCACCGCTTTTCGCCGCCTGACGACGCAGAAAGCGTCAGCGGATCTGCTTCATACCCTCTACAAACAGATGATCCACAACTTAGTTAACCCCTCAGAGGACAAATGACACCTGCACGCAATAACCGACTGGTCTATGCCGTCACGCTGGGCCTGCTGGCGGCGCTCGGCCCGCTCTGCATCGATCTCTACCTGCCTGCGCTGCCTGAACTGGCGCGCGATCTGCAAACCTCGACCGCCACGGCGCAGCTCAGCCTTACCGCCGGCCTGCTCGGCCTTGGCGCCGGGCAGCTGCTGTTCGGGCCGATGAGCGATAAGTTCGGTCGGCTGCGTCCGCTGACGCTTTCGCTGGCGCTGCTGTTTATCGCCTCGATCGGCTGCGCGCTGGCGCAGGATATCCACCAGCTGCTGCTGGCGCGCCTGTTCGAAGGGCTGGCGGGCGCGGGCGGCGCGGTGCTGTCGCGGGCGGTGGCGCGCGATATGTACAGCGGCCATGAGCTGACGCGCTTCTTCGCGCTGCTGATGCTGGTGAACGGGCTGGCGCCGATCGGCGCGCCGGTGCTGGGCGGCGTGCTGATGACGCTGCTTAACTGGCGCGGCATCTTCGTGGTGCTGGGCGCGACGGCGCTGCTGCTGATCCTGCTGGCGCGCTGGAAGCTGCACGAAACCCTGCCGCCCGAGCGCCGCAGCCAGGGCTCGGTCTTCTCCGCCTGGGCAGCGCTGGGCCAGGTAGTGGTTCATCGTCCCTTTATGGGCTTCTGCCTGACGCAGGCCTTTATGATGTCGGGCATGTTCGCCTATATCGGCGCCTCGCCCTTCGTGCTGCAGCAGATTTACGGCCTGTCGCCGCAGGCGTTCAGCTTCTGCTTCGCCGCGAACGGCATCGGGCTGGTGATCGCCTCGCAGACCAGCGCGCGCCTCTGCCCGCTCTGGGGCGAATATCGCGTGCTGAAGGGCGGCCTGACGATGGCCTTTGCTGCCTCCAGCCTGCTGCTGCTGGCGGGCCTCCTCGCCGCACCGCTGCCGCTGGTGCTGGTGGCGCTCTTTTTCACCATCGCGAGCAACGGGGTGATCGCCACCACCGCCTCGTCGCTGGCGATGCAGAGCCAGGGCCATCGCGCCGGCAGCGCATCGGCGGTCATCGGCGTCTGCATGTTCTCATTCGGCGCGATCTCGGTGCCCATCACCGGGCTGGGCGGCACTTCGCTCGTCAGCATGACCGGCACCATCTTCGGCTGCTTTATGCTGGCGATCCTGATGTTTATTTTCCTGGCGCAGAAACCGGCGCCGCGCGAATAAACTGCCTGATCTGGCAACAGTTAACCGGAAACAACTGGCGCTTTGGCTTGTTGTTTTCGCCGATGCGCGTTAGCTTTAATAAATGGTTCGCACGGGCCAACAGGCCACTGTCTTGAGGAGAGATTCATGTCACTGCAGCAGGAAATCATTACAGCACTCGGCGTTAACCCGGTTATCGACCCGCAACAGGAAATTCGCCGCAGCGTCGATTTCCTCAAAAGCTACCTGAAGCGCAATCCGTTTCTGAAGACCCTGGTGCTCGGCATCAGCGGCGGCCAGGACTCGACGCTGGCGGGCAAATTGTCACAGCTGGCGATTAGCGAACTGCGCGAAGAGAGCGGCGACAGCGCCTACGCCTTTATCGCGGTGCGCCTGCCCTACGGCGTCCAGGCGGATGAGCAGGACTGTCAGGACGCGCTGGCGTTTATCCAGCCCGATCGCTCGCTGGTGGTCAATATCAAAGAGTCGGTGCTGGCCAGCGAACGCGCGCTGAGAGAAGCGGGCGTTGAACTTTCCGATTTCGTGCGCGGCAATGAAAAAGCGCGCGAACGCATGAAGGCGCAGTACAGCATCGCCGGCATGACCAAAGGTCTGGTGGTGGGCACCGACCACGCGGCGGAAGCGATTACCGGCTTCTTCACCAAATATGGCGACGGCGGCACCGACATCAATCCGCTGTTTCGCCTCAACAAACGTCAGGGCAAGCTGCTGCTGAAAACCCTGGGCTGTCCGGAACACCTCTACCTGAAACGCCCTACGGCGGATCTGGAAGACGATCGTCCTGGCCTGGAGGATGAAGTGGCGCTCGGCGTGACCTACGAGATGATTGACGACTACCTGGAAGGCAAAAGCGTCGCGCCGGAAACGGCGAAGATCATCGAAAACTGGTATGTGAAGACCGAGCACAAGCGTCGTCCGCCGATTACGGTGTTCGACGACTTCTGGAAATAATGCCCCCTTTTCCCCTGCTGCCCGGCAGGGGAAATTTTATCCCGCTTCAATGTTCACCGATTAACCCGCTGGCGAAAGCCTGAACAGCCTGATATGCTGTATGAATACACAGTTACAGGAGTCTGTCTTGGTTCGACGTGCCGCCACGCACCGCCTCGAGTTCGACGCGGCTGCCATCTACGAATATCCCGAACACCTGCGCGAATGGCTGGAAGGTTTGCCCAATCAGCCCGGCGTCTATACCTTTCATGGCGACAGCGAGACGCTGCCGCTCTATATCGGGAAAAGCATCAATCTGCGCTCGCGCGTGATGTCGCACTTCCGCACGCCGGAAGAGGCGCGCATGCTGCGCCAGGCGCGCCGCGTCAGCTGGATCCCTACCGCGGGCGATCTCGGCGCGCTGCTGCTGGAAGCGCAGATGATCAAGACGCAGCAGCCGCTGTTCAACAAGCGCCTGCGCAAAAATCGCCAGCTCTGCTCGATTCAGATCGCCGAGGGCAAGCCTGAGGTGGTCTACGCGCGCGACGTCGATTTTTCCCACTCCCCCAACCTCTTCGGCCTTTATCGTAGCCGCCACAAGGCGCTGGAGACGCTGAAGTATCTCGCCGACGAACATCAGCTCTGCCACGGGCTGCTGGGGCTGGAAAAGCTGAGCGCCAACCGAGCCTGTTTTCGCGCCGCGCTGCGTCGCTGCGCCGGCGCCTGCTGCGGCCGTGAAACGCTGGACGATCATCAGGCGCGGCTGCTGGAAGCGCTGGAGAGCGTGCGGGTGATCTGCTGGCCGTGGCAGGGCCCGGTCGCGCTGATCGAGGAGGGAAAACTGATGACGCAGATCCACGTGATCGACCACTGGTTCTATCTGGGATCGGTCAGCGATATGGAAGAGGCGCGTCGGCTGAAGCGCGCGCCGAGCGGCTTCGACCATGACGGCTATAAAATTTTGTGTCGACCGCTGCTTTCCGGTCACTACCCCATCGAACCGCTATAAAAAAACCGCCGACGCTGCCCAGACTCTCTGCTTGTCTGGACAACGTCGGCGGTCTTACTGCCTTACCTCAGCCGGTTATTCAGCGGCTGGCGGCGCCATTTTCTCGTCGTGCGGGCCTTTCTCGGTCAGACGCTTTTCAAAGTTAGCGTTGTACTGCTTCTTCTGCTCCGGCGTCAGCACGTTATAGAGCTTGTTCTGCGTTTCCATCATCGCCACCGCGCGCTCTTTCGCATCGGCGGTCATTTTCTCCGCCTGCGCTTCCGCTTTCGCGCGGTCAAAGGTGTCAGAGGCGATAATCGCGTGACCGGCGCGGCGCTCTTCCAGCGACGGACGTTTAAAGTCTTTATGGCTCTCTTTCATGATGTCGCGAATCTGGGTCTTCTGCGCATCGGTCAGGTTCAAACCTTTGAACATCATCATGCCGTGGTGCATCGGCGGCTTATGCATCGCTTTTTCGCTACCGGCCGGCGGCGGCGTCAGGTTGTCGGCCGCTGCATGGACCGCGCTTGCCGCACCGAATGCCAGGGTAGAAGCGAGAATCAGAGAAGTCAGTTTACGCATAATAGTTGTCCTTATCATTCAGTTAATGACGACAGCAGCCTGTCGCGTCTTCGAGAACAAGATTACGCTGCTGAATGTCAATCTCTCAGAGAGTGAGTAAAGCCGTGAAAGCATAAAAGACAAAAATCGGGCAATCATGAAGAGAATAAGAAGAATCAGGTGAGGAATTGCAAAAGAATATGAATTCAAAGCGGATTTGGCAGGAATTATGGAGGAGTGTAAGGGTTCAGGCAGCAAAGCGGAAGGAAAATTCTCCGCCTCGCCGCCGGACAGGATGTCAGCCCGCCTGCGCCTCGACGGGCGCGTCCTCCTCTACCAGCATCAGACCGGCGCGCAGCCCCAGCGCGACGGCGGGATTGGGAAACAGCACATATTCGCGCGCCTGCTGCACGACGTAGCGCGTGGCGCCATCCTCAGCCAGCAGCGCGCCCTGCGGGAAGGCGGTAAAATTGCGCGTCTCCGCATCCATATGCAGACGGAACTGCTCGCTGAGGCGGGTAATCTGCTGCGCCACCCGATAGCGGCGCGGCTTCTCTCGCGCCTCCGGCAGCGGTTCGCCGCTCAGCAATGCCGCCAGCGCCTGCTGCGCGGCAGCAAACTGCGTCAGGTCGTTGGCACCGAACGGCAGAGCCTTGCCCAGCTCCAGCGTACAGCTGGCGGCGCGGAAGTTTGCGCAGCTGAAATGGGTAAAGGTGCCGCCCGGCGCCGTGTGAAAGACCAGCGCCTCTAGCCCCGCCGCCGTCAGCCAGTGGATAAACGGCGCTGGCCAGGGATGCGGATTGAGCGGCAGCACGCCGAAGCGGGTATGCCAGGAGCCGCGAATGGCGGTGTGCAGATCGAGATGCCAGCGCGGCTGCTCCGCTTTGCCGCCCTCCAGCCAGAAGGCCTCCGTCGCCTGCTCCAGACGCAGCGCGCGCCGCGCCTCGTCGCAGTCGTCGATCCGCTGCCAGCGGCCGCCGAACAGGCGATTCACGTCATGGCGCAGGTAGCGCTTCCCGGCGCGCAGCGCCGCAGGATTGCCGAGGATCGCCAGCACGCGATGACGTAACGGCATCTCGCCGCGCAGCAGCGCACTGATAAGCGCATTTATGATCTCTACCGGCGCGGTCTCATTGCCATGAATGCCGGCCGACAGCACCAGCGCCTGCTGCGGCTCGGCGAGCGGGTCGAGCTGGAGAATGCCGTGGTCGATCCATCGCCAGCGCAGCCAGGGCGTTTCGCCGCACAGCTGATGTGGCGCCTCGCCTGACAGCGTCTGCTGAAGAAAATCGTGCATTAAACCTCCTTTCTGCGATGTCAGCGCCGTTCCCGCTACTGCTGAAACGCGTAAACGTTGCCCAGGTCCAGCAGCCGGGTCAGCTCGTCCAGCGCCTCGCGGCCCTCGGTTAACAGCTGAGGATCTGCCAGATCCGCCTGCGTCAGGCGATCGCGGTAGTGGCGATCTACCCAGTCGTTAAGCGTGGCGAACAGGCGATCGTTCATCATCACCGCCGGATTCAGCGCCTGCCGCTCCTGCGGCGTCAGCACCACGCGCAGCCGCAGACAGGCGGGACCGCCGCCGTTTTGCATGCTTTCGCGCAGGTCAAAGCTCGCCAGTTCGCGCACCGGGCCGCCCTGCTCCACCAGCTCGCTCAGATAGCCCCAGACGCCGGGATGCTGGCGCGACTCTTCAGGCAGCACCAGCAGCATCGCGCCATCGTCGCGGCTCAGCAGCTGGCTATTAAAAAGATAAGTGCTGACAGCGTCCGCCACCGAGACGCGGCTTTCGGGCACCTCGATGGCGGTAAAGCCGGGCACGCGACGCTGCAGCGTCGCCAGCAGCGCAGGCTGATCGACGAACGCCCGCTGGTGGCAGAACAGCGCTTCGCGGTTGCTGACCGCGATAACGTCGTTATGAAACACCCCCTGGTCGATGACCTGCGGGTTCTGCTGGGCAAAGATCGTGTGGCGCTCGTCAAGCTGATGCAGCCTGGCCACCGCCTGGCTCGCCTGCAGCGTCTGGCGGGCGGGATAACGTCCCGGCGCGATGCCGCCGTTATCGTCGCGTCCGTAAACAAAAAGCTGCAGGCTGCGTTCGCCATACTCAGCGCCAAGGCGGTTATGGTTCGCGGCCCCTTCGTCGCCGAACAGCGCCACCTGCGGCAGCGCGTCGTGCACGTCGAAATGCTGAGGATCGCGAAAGATAGCGCGCAGCAGCCGGGCGGTCTGCGGTGCCTCCATGGCGCGATGGAATTTGTTGTTCAGGTTGGCGACGGTGAAATGCACGCGCCCGTCGGCGCTGTCGGCTGAAGGCGACACCGTCGCCGCGTTGGCAACCCACATCGCCGAGGCGGAGCTGACCGCTGAAAGCAGCCCGGGCGACGCTTTCGCCGCCTGCGCCAGCACCTGTTCGTCGCTGCCGCGGAAGCCGAGCTGACGCAGCAGCGGCAGGTTCGGCCGCTCGTGCGGCGGGATCACTCCCTGCACAAAGCCTTTGTCCGCCAGCGCCTTCATCTTCAGCAGCCCCTGCTTCGCCGCGAGGCGCGGGTTCGACGGTTGATGCTGGTGGCGCGTCGAGGCCTCGTTGCCGAATGAGAGCCCGGCATAGTGGTGCGTCAGGCCGACCAGCCCGTCGAAGTTCGCTTCTGTGGTTTTCATGCCTGCTCCTCGCGCGCGGAGAAATCGAGTCCCGGCGAGAGCGCGGCGGGCAGCGTCAGATCGGGCGTCTCCAGCGACGCCATCGGCCAGGCGCAATAGTCCGCCGCATACCAGGCGCTGGCGCGATGGTTGCCGGACGCGCCGATGCCGCCGAACGGCGCGCTGCTCGCCGCGCCGGTGAGGGGCTTGTTCCAGTTTACGATCCCGGCGCGCGCCTCCAGCAGCAGCTGGTCGAACTGCGCGCGCGACGGCGAGATTAAACCGCACGACAGGCCGTAGCGCGTCTCGTTGGCGAGACGAATCGCCTCATCGAAGCTGTCGTAGCGAATGACGTTAAGCAGCGGGCCGAACACCTCTTCGTCCGGCAGGCCGCTGACCTGGGTGACGTCGATGATGCCGGGAGTCAGCAGCGCGTTGCTGCGCTGCGGCCAGCGCATCTCCAGCAGCGGCGTGCCGCCGAGCGCGACGCGCTGCTGCCAGGCCTGATAGATCTTTTCCGCCGCCTCGACGGAGATGGCGCTGCCCATAAAGGGCTGCGGCTCGGCGTTCCACGCGCCGGGCTGCAGCCGCGCGCTGACCTCCAGCAGCCGCTGCAGGAAGGCGTCGCCCGCCGCGCCGCGCTTCACCAGCAGACGGCGCGCGCAGGTGCAGCGCTGCCCGGCGGTAATGAACGCGGACTGAATAGCGATATGCACCGCCGCGTCGATATCCGCCGGATCCTCGACGATCAGCGCATTGTTGCCGCCCATCTCCAGCGCCAGCATTTTCTCCGGCTGGCCGGCGAACTGGCGGTGCAGCTGATAGCCGGTTCCCGCGCTGCCGGTAAAAAGCACGCCGTCGATCTGCGTCTCCGCCGCCAGCGCCTGTCCGGTGGCGCGCGCGCCCTGCAGCAGCGCTAGCACGCCGCGCGGCAGCCCCGCTTCCAGCCAGAGGCGCACGGTTTTCTCCGCCGTCAGGGGCGTCAGCTCGCTCGGCTTGAACAGTACGCAGTTGCCCGCCAGCAGCGCCGGCACGATATGGCCGTTAGGCAGATGGCCGGGAAAGTTGTAGGGGCCGAATACCGCCAGCACGCCGTGCGGGCGATGGCGCAGCGAGCTTTCGCCCTCGTGCTGTTCGCCGGTGCGCGTATGGAAAGCCTTCACAGAGATAGCGATCTTATTGATCATCGCCTGCACTTCGGTCAGCGCCTCCCAGCGCGGCTTGCCGGTTTCGGCGGCGATGGTTTCCGCCAGCTCGGTTTTGTGGCTCTCCAGCAGCGCGGCGAAACGCTCGGCCAGCGCCTGACGCTCGGCGAAAGGTCGGCGCGCCCAGCCTGGAAACGCCTCGCGGCCGGCCGCCGCAGCCTGCGCGATCTGCTCCGCCGTGGCGGCCTCGCCCTGCCACAGCGTCTCGCCGAACACCGGATCGATTTTACGCAGGGTATCGCCGCGGCCCGGCTGCCATTCGCCGTTAATCATGTGCGTCATGCTTTTTTCTCCTCGCCGCCCAGCGTCACCACGCGCAGGCTATCGCCTGGCTCAACGTGCAACGCCCTGAGCTGATTCTCATTAAGTACCACGTCGTGCTGCTCGATGCGCGCTGGCAGCAGCGCGACGCGGAAACGGTGATAGTCCAGATTCGCCACCAGACAGAGCGGCGCATGTTCGTCCGGCTCGCCGAGCGCGGCGCTGCGCACATGGCTTTTGCGGATGGCGCGAATGTCGTCGATTTCGCACTCCAGCGTCGGCCCACCGTCGAAGATGTCGATATAGTTGCGATAGCGGAATCCTTCCGCCTCCAGCACCGCGCGCGCGGGCGCGGTCTTCTCATGCACCTGACCGATCACCGCCCGCGCCTCTGGCGACAGGTAGTCGATATAGAGCGGATGCTTTGGCATCAGCTCGGCGATAAAGGCCTTCTGGCCGGTGCCGCTGAGGAAGTCGGCCTTGCGAAACTCCATCGAGAAAAAACGGCTGCCGACGCTCTCCCAGAAAGGCGAATGCCCCGCGTCGTCGCTGACGCCGCGCATCTCCGCCACCACGCGATCCATAAACTGATGGCGAAAGTTGGCCATAAAGAGAAAGCGCGACTTCGAGAGCAGATAGCCGTTTTTGCCGTCGCGGTAGTCGGGGTCGAGAAACAGCGTGCAGAGTTCGCTGCTGCCGGTATGGTCGTTACTCAGCGACAGCGTCGGCAGCGCCGCATAGACGTTCAGCTCTTTTGAGGCGTGTACCTGGGTGCCGACGCGAAAGTTGTACCAGGGCTCCTGCAGTCCGACCGCCACCTCAATGGCGCAGATGCCCACGGCGCGATTATCTTCGCTGTCGGCCAGCACGAAGACATAGCCCTGTTCGGCGCGCGGCAGCGCGCCCTGCCAGGTTTGCAGCGAACGCTCGATGCGCGCCTGCAAAGTGGGGCTGTCGACCGGCAGCGAGGTCAGTCCGCCACCGGTTTTGCCGGCCAGCGTCAGGAGCTGCGGCAGATCGTCATGTTCAACAGGACGAATCACCATCATGATGTCGATCCTCGCGCCAGGTGTTCACAGGCCACGGCAAAGCGCGCCATGCCGGTTTTGACTTCCTCTTCGCTGATATTCAGCGCCGGCGCGAAGCGCACCACGTTAGCGCCGGCGATCAGCACCATCACGCCCTGCTCAGCGGCCGCCAGGTTAAACTGCTTCGCTTTACCGGCATAGTCCTCGTTCAGCACCGCGCCGATCAGCAGGCCCAGGCCGCGTACCTCTTTGAACAGATGCAGCCGCTGGTTAATCTCCTCCAGCGCCTCGACGATCCACTGATGGCGTTCAGTGACGCCCGCCATGGTCGCAGGCTGGTTGATCAACTCCAGCACCTTGCCCGCCACCGCGCCCGCCAGCGGATTACCGCCGTAGGTGGTGCCGTGGGTGCCGACATTCATCACCTGCGCCAGATCTTCGCGGGTCAACATCGCGCCGATAGGGAAACCGCCGCCCAGCGCCTTGGCGGTGGTAAGCACGTCCGGCGTCACGCCGTAGTGCATATAGGCGTAGAGCGAACCGGTGCGGCCCACGCCGCTCTGCACTTCGTCAAAAATCAGCAGCGCCTGGTGCCGATCGCACAGCGCGCGCAGGCCGCGTAAAAAGGCGGGATCGGCAGGCAGTACGCCGCCTTCGCCCTGAATCGGTTCGACGATCACCGCGCAGGTGTTGTCGTCGATCAGCTGCGCCGCCGCTTCCAGATCGTTAAATGGCGTATGGCGGATATCGGGCGGCAGCGGCGCGAAATCTTTTGAGTAGGCGGGCTGACCGCCAGCGGAAACGGTAAACAGGGTGCGGCCGTGAAAGGCGTTATTAAAGGCGACGATGCCGCTTTTATGCGCGCCAAAGCGATCGTGCGCCGTTTTACGCGCCAGCTTCAGCGCCGCCTCGTTGGCTTCGGCGCCGGAGTTGCAGAAGAAGACGCGGTCGGCGAAGGTGGCGTCGATCAGCTGCTTCGCCAGCCGCAGGATCGGCTCGTTGGTGTAGCCGTTGCCGGTATGCCACAGGCGCGACGCCTGTTCGGTCAGCGCCTGCTGCAGCGCCGGGTGCGCATGACCCAGTGCGTTAACCGCAATGCCGCCGGCAAAGTCGATATACTCTTTGCCGTTCTGATCCCAGAGGGTCGAGCCCGATGCGCGTACCGGTACAAAGTTCGCTGGCGCATAGACCGGCACCATCCATTGATCGAAATCGTGACGCGAAACCTGCAGTGACATAACTGTTTCTCCTGCCTTCCCGCCCGGCGCACCGGTGAGTAAAGCGAATGTTTTAAATTTGTGAAATTCGGGTGAACACAGCCCTACTGTAAAGTGCAGCTTGCGTGCCAGCAAAGCGAATAAATGCATAAAAGAGGGAGCACAACGAAATATCAATAACTTAGAATCACGTGATATTCATTTTTAATGCATATATAGTGAATAATTTCGTGAGCGCCGCGCCTGCGCCGCATATTCCGCAGCAGATTTATGCAGTTGCCAGAGTAAATATTGCTTTTGTGATCGCTCCTGACTTTAATGTTCAAATTCAGGCAAAAAACGCACTTTATAAGTGCAGCGCGCTCTGTTTCAGGGCAGATCGATCGCATAAATGAGGAAGCCAGATTTTATGTCAACAGAAATAGGTCTGGTCAGACTGAGGGCATAGCCCCGTGCGTAAAAATGCCAGGCGCTTTATTAATCGGGTTTCAGTAAATAAATAGCATGGGTTAAAACAATTATTACTGACGTTATTATCAATGCAGCAATAAGAATTAATAATGCCTGGGTAATTTGTAAGCAAGCTAATTATTAGAGCATTACCTTTAGCCTGGCATTTGAACTTTTTCGGTAAAGCTTGATTTTCAATTGGGATTGGCTAGCCGATCGTCAAAGCGCAGACGCACGAATAAACCTCACGAACCACTGCATCAAAAATTAATAAAATCAGGTAATTATAATTAAAATATGTCATTACCCCTTTAACTCACGCTAATTCACGCTGCGACGAATAGTTCAAAAAACAAACAGCAAGAATGAAAAAATGGCTTTTGAAATATTCAGTTACACTTATTGCACTAGGTCAACTTATCCTTTTGTGTCATTTTTCTTTCACCCCAGATAGCGGGGAATAATAACTAACAAAGACAGGGTAAATATAAATGATGAAGCGCGCGTTAGCGGCGGCAGTGGTGTCGTCTCTTGTTGGAATATCTGCCGGCCAGGCAGCGGAAATTTATAATAAAGATGGCAACAAACTCGACTTAGTGGGAAAAATTAACGTCTCGCACCTGTTTTCCAACGACAGCAGCAACGATGGCGATACCTCTTCCTATACGCGCCTCGGCTTTAAAGGCGAAACCAAAATTACCGATCGGCTGACCGGCTATGGCTTCTGGCAGTATCAGTACAGCCTGCGCAACTCAGAGGGCAGCGACGCGCAGAACGGCAACCGCACCCGTCTCGGCTATGCCGGCCTGAAGTTTGGCGACGCCGGCTCGCTTGACTATGGCCGCAACTATGGACTGGTCTACGACGCGTTCGCCTATACCGATATGCTGCCCTTCTTCGGCGGCGATTCCGGCTACACCGACGCCTTCCTGGCGGGACGCTCCACCGGCCTGCTCACCTGGCGCAACAAAGATTTCTTCGGTCTGGTCAAGGGGCTGAGCCTGGCCGCGCAGTATGAAGGTAAAAACGATCGCGCCGGCAACACCGACGGCGTGCGCCGCTCCAACGGCGACGGCTACGCCCTTTCCGCCAGCTACGCCTTCGATTTCGGCCTGAGCTTTACCGGCGCCTACGCCAGCCTCGACCGCACCGAGACGCAGAACGCGGCGGCGCGCGGCGACGGCGACAGAGCACAGAACTGGGCGACAGCGGTGAAATATGATGCGAATCAGATCTATCTGGCGGCGATGTATGGCGAAACCCTGAACGCCACGCCGATCAGCGGCGGCTTCGCCAACAAAGCGCAGAACTTCGAAGCGGTGGCACAGTATCAGTTCCTGAACGGCCTGCGCCCGTCGATAGGCTACGTTTCATCAAAGGGCAAAGAGATTGAGAATATCGGCGACGCCGACATCTTCAAATATGTTGCGGTGGGCACCACTTACTATTTCAACAAAAACATGTCGACCTACGTGGAGTACAAGATCAACCTGCTGGACGACAACAACCCGCTGGGCCTGAAGACCGACGATATCACTGCCGTCGGCCTGATCTACCAGTTCTGATAAGTTTTTACCCTCACTCTGCGCCCGGTCCGTGTCAACCGGGCGCGCAGGGCCGCGCAAGCGGCCTTTTTTGCTTTCCGCTGAGGCGCGCCGCCAGGGTCAGGTCAGACGGTAGTAGGCGTCCGGGCGCAGCGGCATCGGCAGCGTCTCCTCTTCCCCCGCCATTTCCCGCAGGCTGATCTCGATATTGGCGCAGATCGCATCCATCGGCAGATGGTTATTCTGATAGCCGAACGGCATCTCCAGCTCTTCCGCCAGCGTATCAAGCGACAAAAAGGTATAGGAGATAAACATCGACACCAGCGGCGTCATGTAGTGCAGATCGGGCGCCAGCGCGAACGGCAGCAGCGTGCAGAAGAGATAGACGGTGCGGTGCAGCAGCAGGCCGTAGGCAAACGGCACCGGCATGCTCGCCAGCCGTTCACAGCCGCCGAGCACCGCTGCCAGCTGATTCAGGCTCTCGTCGATATTGCTCCACACCAGATCGCTGATTTTGCCCTGGCGACGCTGATCCGCCAGCCAGTGCGAAAGCTGAAGGTGCAGCATATTGGTCGGCGAGCGGCGCGCCAGCACCCAGTCGGCATCTTCCCCGAGCAGCCGCTGCAGATCGGCGCGGGCGTCGCTGCGCCGCAGCTGGTGCTTCAGGCTGTAGCAGAACGCCAGCAGCAGCGCCTGAATACGCGGCGCATCTTCAGGGAAGAGCGCCAGCACCTGACGCTGTAGCGTACGGCAGGCGATCAGCAGCGCGCCGAAAAAATGGCGCGCCTCGCTGAAGCGCGCGAAGCAGACGCTGTTGCGAAAGCCGAGAAACACCGCAATGGAGACGCCGAGTAGGCTAAAAGGTGCCAGCGTCAGCTTTATGCCGAGCGTCTCGTACCAGTTGAGCAGCCAGAGCGCGAGCAGCGACATCAGCAGGTTGAGAAACAGACGAAATGAAATAACAGGCAGCACAGAGCCGTGCCAGGCGAACAAACGAACGAACCAGTGGCGATGGGGACGAACGATCATGATGTGCAGGTGACAAGGGATTTTGCGGCGATTCTGCGACTTTCCCGCACGCCTTACCAGCTATAAATTGTGACAATTGTCACAATTCACTCTCCTTAAGCAGCCCGTCGCGTTAACCGCTCACGCTGCCGCAGCGGGCAATCATCGTTGCCACTGCTTGCGCGACGGCGGGCCGCTCGGGCGCGTAATAGAACTGCGCGCTGGTCTCATGATGGCTAAATCCCGCCACCTCGATCCATGCCACCACTTTCGCCTGCGCATTCAGAAGGTTGAACCGGTCCACGCCGCCAGGCAGCGGATCGTCGGCTTCTAACCGCAACCGCTGGTTGAGCGCTTCCGTTTCCAGACACTGTTCAACGCCAGTGCGATGAGCGGAGAAATAACCCGTAGTCGTCTCAGGATGGAGCGTCACCTGGCCCAGATTTGCGCAGCCGCATAAATAGCAGCAGGCCAACAGCATAGAACAACGTTTCATTTATGACTCTTCGACAGAGAAAGCAAACTGCAGGGATTATAACGCCCGCTGCATCACGCTTTCCTCAACAGCGCCTCAGGGCGCCATAATATCGAAGCGATCGGACGCCGCACCGGCATCGACCTGCATCGGCGGCTGCACCTTCAGGGTGATCCAGTTTGAGGTGACGCGCTGCTGCTTATCATCCTCCAGCGTCACCGACAGCCGGTACTCGTTGCTGGCGCCTGGCGAGTCGTCCCAGGCGGGCACGATCAGGCTCCAGCCCTGCGGCTGGCTGTTATTCGCGGGCGGCGTCAGGCTCAGCGCCTGGGTATCGCCCTGCCAGCTCACCGCCTTAATCGGGTTGCTGTGGCGGATCTGCAGCTTCAGCGGCAGGCTTTCGCCTGGCGACAGCTGCCACGGCGGCGTGGCGAGAAACACCGACAGGGTTTTGCGCTGGCGAAAATCGAGCACCGGCGTATCGGAACGAGTGACGCGGTCATAGCGGCTGCCGCGCAGCGAACGCGCCTCGGCGACGTTGCTCGCCTCCAGCTGCTTGCTCAGCGCCACGCCGAAGCGATAGTTGAGCTTTAACCCCAGCTGATCCTGCGTCTCGCCCGCGCTGCTGGTCTTGTGGCTGGCCGACAGCGTCACCAGCGGCACTGGCGTATAGGAGAGGCCGAGCGACAGCGCGGAGGGGTTGTGATAGCGGTTGCCGCTGTGAAAGAGATCGACGTTATCGCCGAGATACTGCTCCCAGCTCAGCGACACGCCGAGCTGACGGTAGAACGGCAGATAGCTCTGGGTGGTGATATCGTAGCCGCGCGCCATGCGCTGCTGCTCGGTGTCGCCGCTGTTCTTCCAGCTGCCCACCGGGTGATAATAGTTGGCGGAGAAGCGCAGATTTTCATTCCAGGCTTCAGTACCGAGCGAGGCGCGCTGCTGGCCGATAGCGAAGCTGCGATCGAGAAAGGCGTTATAGCCGAGAAGCCAGTTCGGCGTCACCCAGCGCTGACCCAAACCGACATTGCCCACCAGCCCGTCGCTGGTGTCGCGCACCCCCACCTGACTAAAGGTGAGATGGCTGCGCTCGTCCGCCAGCGCGGTGAAGAGATCGCCGCCGGTGCCGGTAAAGCTGCCCTGCATATCCACCATCAGATCGAGCTGAGCGTTGCCGTAGGGCGACAGCAGCGACTGCCCTTCACTCTCAACGCGGTTCGCCACCTCGTCGCGAAAGTGGTTGAAAGCCCAGACGCCCGCCTGCTGGCCAAAACTGGTGCTGTTGTCGCCGTTCTGGCTCGCTTCGCCGATGTCTTTGGCGATAGCGGCGAGCCGCTTATTCCACTCGTCGTCACTCTGCGCGTTGCCCAGCGACGGCAGCGCCGCCAGCTGCTGGTTAAAGCGTGCCAGATCCTCGAAAGGCGTCTCCGCCACCGAGGCGGTGCCGGTGAAAGCCTGCGCCGCAGGCACAGCGGAAAGGATCGCCGCGACAAGGGGCGAAGAGGCAAAAAAAGAGTGGGCAAAGCGGTGAAAAAACATAGCGTCTTATCGGATTTTTCGGCTGATTAACGAGACCTGTCTCACAAAATGGCTTGAATTTACTTTAACACATCGTGATGAATTTGCAGAGAATGGCGGGGAATTGCGGAAAAATCAGGGGAAAAGCTGGATAAAGTCAGATTTATCCAGCCTGAAGAGGGCGTCAGGAGAAGATGAGTCCGCCGTCGACGTTGATGGTCTGGCCGGTAATATAGCGCGCGTCGTCAGAGGCGAGAAACGCCACTAGCCCGGCGACATCCTCCGGCTGGCCGGCGCGCTTCAGCGGAATATTCTCGACCCACTCCGCCATCAGCTCGCCCTTGCCATATTTTTTCTCATCGGTGCTGAGGATTTCGCCCCAGACGCGGTCGTTATAGTCCCACATCTCGCTCTCGATAATGCCGGGACAGAAGGCGTTCACCGTGATGTGCCAGGGCGCCAGCTCCAGCGCCAGGCTCTGGGTAATGCCGATCACCCCCATCTTGCTCGCCGCGTAGTGCGGCGTGTAGATAAACCCCTGGCGCCCCTGGCCCGAAGAGGTGTTGATCAGGCTACCGCCGTTCTGCTTCACCATATACTTCGCCGCCTCGCGACAGCAGAGCCAGACGCCGGTGGTATTCACCGCCAGCACCTTGTCGAAATCCGCCTTCGGCATGGCGTCGAAGCGATCGATGGTGATCACACCCGCGTTCTGAATCGACACGTCGATGCGGCCGAAGCGGTCGAACGCCTGCTGATAGAGCTGCTGGACCGCGGCTTCGTCGGTGACGTCCGCCTGCAGCGCCAGAATATCGCTGCCGTACTTCTCCTTTAGCGCTTCGGCGGTAGCGAACACCCGCTCGGCGTTGGAGACCATCACCAGGCTGGCGCCGTCGCGCGCGAAGCGCGCCGCGATGCCGGCCCCGATGCCGCGACAGGCGCCGGTAATAACTACGGTTTGTCCTTGAAAATTACGCGTCATGTTGCCCTCCGCTTATCCATGACTGACTTCAGATACCGATGTCGACTGCTGCTTTTTTTCATGGCGACGCAGCAGCACCACTTTGCTTTGCAACCGTTGCTGGAACTGGTCGATCACCACGGCGGTAACAATCACCAGCCCCTTGATCACCATTTGCCAGAAGTCGCTGACGCCCATCATCACCATGCCGTCGGCGAGGAAGACGATCACGAAGGCGCCGATAATCGAGCCGGAGACGCGACCGCGGCCGCCCGCCAGTGCCGTGCCGCCCAGCACCGTGGCGCCGATAGCGTCCATCTCGAACATATTGCCGGTCATCGGATGGGCGGTTTGCAGCTGCGACGCCACCACCAGCCCCACCAGCCCGGCGCAGAGGCCGGAGAAGGCGTAGACGAAAATTTTCACCTTCACGATCGGCACGCCCGCCAGCCGCGCGGCCGATTCGTTGCCGCCGGTGGCGTAGATGTAGCGCCCCAGCGGCGTTTTGCGCGTCAGGTAGAGCCCGAGCAGCAGAAAGCCCACCATCAGCCAGATCGGCAGATAGATGCCGAGCAGCGTGCCGGAGCCGAGAAAGGCGAAGCCGGTATTGCCGAGCGCCGGCAGGCCGACCAGGTTGGCGTAGGTGCTGCCGTCGTTGAACAGCAGCGCCGCGCCGCGCGCCACATACATCATGCCCAGGGTGCAGATAAAGGGCGCGACGCCGAGCCGGGTGATCACCGCGCCGTTCACCAGCCCGATAATTACGCCGAACAGCGCCACCGCGAGGATCACCTCCGGCACGTTAAGGAACAGGGTATTGCCGTTCCACAGCGGCACGCCGCTGGTGAGCAGCGCGCCCGCCACCATGCCGCAGATGCCCGCCACCGCGCCCACCGAGAGATCGATGCCGCCGGTGAGGATCACCAGCGTCATGCCGATCGCCAGCAGCCCGGTAATGGCGACGTGCTGAGTCATAATCAGCAGGTTCGACGGAGTGAGAAAGTTCGGCACCATGACGCTGAAAAAGCCGATGACGATCAGCAGCGCGATAAAGGTGCGCGCTTTCAGCAGGTACATATAGAGCAGGTATTTTTGGTTCATCATCTCTCCTGCGGGCGATCGACGTCGCCCGTCATGCCTGGTAAACCGGCGGCTTAGTCATGCGGCGTCGAGGCCGTAATCAGTTTTTCGCGCGTAACCTCAGCGCGGGGTAAATCGGCGGTGATACGGCCGTCGGCCATCACCAGCACGCGGTCCGCCAGCGCCATCACCTCATCCAGTTCGGAAGAGGAGAACATCACCGCCAGCCCCTGCTGCGCCAGCGTGCCGATCAGGTGATAGACGTCGGTTTTCGCGCCGACGTCGATGCCGCGCGTCGGCTCGTCCAGCAGCACCACCTGCGGCCCGGTCATCAGCGCCTTACCCAGCACCACCTTCTGCTGGTTGCCGCCGCTCAGCGAGGTAATCGGCAGCTCGGGATCGCTGACCTTGATCGCCAGATGCTGGATCATTTCGTCGACGCACCGCTTCTCTTTGGCCGGATGCAGCAGGCGCAGCGCGCGGCGAAAGCCGCGCAGGCTGAGGTCGGTCAGCGTCATGTTGGCGGTGATCGACATCAGCTGCACCACGCCTTCGCCCTGGCGATCCTCTGGCACCAGCGTAATGCCGCGCTTCAGCCGCTGCTGAAAGCTGCACCGCTCCAGCACGCTGCCCGCCAGCCGCACCTTGCCCGACTGGCAGTGCATCAGGCCGATCAGCCCTTTGAACAGCTCGGTGCGCCCGGCGCCCAGCAGGCCGTAAATGCCGATCACTTCCCCTTTGCGCAGCGAGAAGCTAACGTCGTTGAGCCGATAGCCGCCGTTCTGATGCAGCGCGGTCAGGCCCTCTACCTCCAGCACCGTTTCGCCCTGCGCCGCCGCCTGATAGTCGAAGTGCTTTTTCTTGTCGCCGACCATCTGTTCAATAATCCAGGGCACGCTGGCGTCGCGCACCTCGCGCTCGCTGATAAAGCGGCCGTCGCGGAAGATGGTGATGTGGTCGCCGATCTCCATCAGCTCTTCCAGCCGGTGCGAGATATAGATGATGGTGACGCCGCGCCGCTTCAGCTGCTCAATAACGTTGAACAGCACCTTCACCTCCGACTGGCTGAGCGCGCTGGTCGGCTCGTCCATAATCAGCACGCGCGTATCTTTCGAGAGCGCCCGCGCGATCTCCACCAGCTGCTGATGGCCGATGCCCAGCTCGCCCAGCGGCGCGTAGGGATCGACATCCAGCTCCAGCCGCTCCAGCAGCGACTTCGCCAGCGCATACTGATACTTCTCGTTGATCACGCCGCGCTGGAAGAATTCGTTGGCGATAAAGATGTTGTCCATCACGTTCATGTTGGGAAACAGGTTCAGCTCCTGAAAGATAATGCTGATGCCCTGTTTTTCCGCCTGGTGCGTCGAGGAGAGCGATACCGGCTCGCCATCGAGCAGGATTTCGCCGCTGGAAGGGGTCTCTACCCCGGCCAGCATCTTCATCATGGTGGATTTGCCCGCGCCGTTTTCGCCGATCAGCACGTTGACCTTGTTGCGATAGACGCGGTAGTTGACCTGATCGAGCGCGGTGACGCCGGGATAGATGCGCGACAGGCCGCGCGTCTCGATAATCACCTCGCCGTCCGCTTGTGGATGCTGCATAACCGCTCCTTACTGCCGCGCGATGGCGACAGGCGTCACGTTCGGGATCTGCTGCGGCACATCCCAGCTGCTGAATACGCCCGTCAGCTGCACCTTGTCGCCCACTTTCGGCTTGAAGGCGGTCATCATGCTGGAGGCCTGCTGATTGATGGCGCGGCCGTAGTCGCCGAACAGCACCTGATCGTTAAAGTCCTGATAGCTTGCCCCTTTATAGGCGTCGCGCAGCGCGGTGCCGGGAATAATCGGTCCGGTCTGCACCGTGATGCTGGCGCCAGAGGCGTCTTTGACCGTCATGCGGCCGCTGCGCGACGTGGTATTAACCGCCGTCACTTTGCCGCTGACGCTGACGCTAAACACGCAGGGGTTTTCCGCCTGGCTGCGATAGCCCAGCGTGCTGCAGGCGGTGTCGAAATCTTTCGCTGCCTGCAGCGCCTTCAGCAGTTCGGCCGCGGGTTTCGCGTCGCGCTGCACCTGCGGCACCAGCTGTTCGCGCCAGGTCTGGGCGATATTCGCCATCTTCGGGTTCGGCGGATTTTTCAGATCCGCCAGCTCCTGCTGCGACACAATGCGGCAACCGCTGAGCACAATCATCGGAAGCAGAAGCCAGAGTCGTCTGTCCATGGGGTTCTCCTGACGCCCGTCCAGGACGGGCGCCGCTGCAAGGGGGTTACGACTTAAAGTTGAAGTCCTGCACGCCGCTGGCGTTATCCGGCGTAATCAGGATGCCGCGGAACATCACGCGCTGCTTCGCCGGCTTGACCCCTTTCTGAATGAAGTTATCCAGATCGGTGACGCCCTGCGCGGCGATCGCCTGCGCCTGCAGCATTACCGTGGCTTTCAGCGTGCCCGCCTTCACCGCGTCGCGCTCGTCGTTGCTGCCGTCGATGCCCACTACGGTGACGTCGTCGCGGCCCGCCGCCTTCAGGGCGGCGATCGCGCCCAGCGCCACCGGTCCGTTGCCGCAGATCACCCCTTTCACATCGGGATGCGCCTGCAGAATGCTGTCCATGATGCGCTTGCCGTCGATCAGGGTGCCTTTCGCATCCTGGCGCGCCACGCTCTGCATATCGGGATACTGGTCCAGCACCTGATGGAAGGATTTCGAACGCGTCACGCAGTTGTTGTCCGCCAGGTTGCAGGTCAGCTCGGCATATTTGCCCTTCTCGCCCATCTTCTCGACAAACACGGTGGCGACGTCGGAACCGGCCTGGAAGTTGTTATGGGTGATCTGCTCCAGCGCCACGTCGTCAACGGGGATTTCGCGGTTGATCAGCACCACCGGAATACCGGCCTCTTTGGCCTTTTTGATCGCCGCGACGCTCGCGGTGGAATCGGCGTTGTCGAGAATAATGCCCTGCACTTTTTTGCCGATGGCGGCGTCGATCAGCTCGCTCTGCTTCTTCACGTCTTCGCCGTGCGACAGCACCGAGGTTTTGTAGCCCAGCTCTTGCGCCTTGAGGTTGGCGCCCTTGGCTTCCGAGGCGTAATAGGGGTTATCCAGCGAGTTGACGAGGATCATGATGGTGCCTTTCTCCGCCGCGAAGCCGGCGCTGGAGAAGAGGCTGGCGGCGATCGCGGTGCACAGCAGGGAGCGGATTTTCATGGCGATATTCTCTCTTCTATTTGTAGGGGGGTAAGGCTTTGGGGCTGGTGCTGCATTACCAGATAGTGAAACCGCCATCGATCATCAGATCGGCGCCGGTAATCATGTCGCTGCCGTTGCTGGCGAAAAACAGCACGGCGGCGGCGATTTCGTCGGTGTAGGCGAAGCGGCCTAACGGGATCAGCTTTTTCATCTCTTCGCCCTTCTCGCCGCGCCAGGCTTTTTCGCCCATCGGCGTCAGCACCACGGTGGGCGACAGGGTATTAACGTTAATGCGGTGCGGCGCGAACTCTTTCGCCATCACTTTGGTCATGCCGAGCAGGCCCGCCTTCGCGGAGGTGTAGGCGACGTGGTTATCGATGGCGATCGAGGCCGCCTGCGAGGCGATATTGATGATTTTGCCCCCCTTGCCCGCCGCGACCATGCGTTTGCCCGCCGCCTGCGCGCAGAGAAACGGTCCGGTCAGGTTAACGGCGATCTGCTTCTGCCATTCGACGAAATCGGTTTCCAGCACCGGCTGCAGCATCACGTAGCCGGCGCAGTTGACCAGGATATCGATCTGGCCGTAGTGCTGCGCCACCTCGTCGAACGCGCCCCCAACCGACGCCGGATTGGTGACGTCGCAGGTAACGAACTGCACCCTGTCGGCGTCGAAGCTGTCGCGCAGGCTGGCGACCTTCTCCGCTTCGAAAGGAGGATAGAGCAGCGCCAGACGCGCCCCTTTCGCCAGCAGCATTTCGTTGCTCGCCATCGCAATGCCGCCGAGCCCGCCGGTCACTACCGCCACTTTGCCGCCAAGATCCATCGCGCTGTCGACGCCGTAGCGCAGGTTTACGTCATATTCGCTGCTCATCTGTTCCTCACTTGTGTCGTTGCCGGCGGCCGCTCCAGTTAAAACGGATTTTTTCCGGGCTTACGGGATATTTGATTTTCGAACAAAAATATAAGCTATCGAATCGCAATGGTATGTGGGTGAGATCAAATTTCATACACCTCGTGAAAATTATTTTTATCCCTTTGTTTTCGCGTGATATAGCGTAAGCAGCGTAAAACGGGCATGGATAAAGGCGCTATGCGAACCCTGCGCTTTCAAAGGGATGCGGGTCTTTCATTTTCGTTCGAAAACAAATAGCGCGCCGGGTCGCCTCGCATTCGCTAAAAGTGCGGGGTAAACTCAGCGTCAGGCATCAATTCGCCGGATATGACCGTGGTTGAGAAGAGGGAGCATTTCGATTGAAAAGCAAAAGTGAGCAGCTTGCCGATATGCAGCAGCGCCGCGAAAAGATTCTGGAGATGATCCGCGAAGACGGCACGGTGACGGTTAAGGCGCTGACGGAGGCGTTCGGCCTGACGGAGGCCACTATCCGTACCGACCTGAGAATGCTGCAAAAGCAGGGGTTTGTGCAGCGCTATCACGGCGGCGCGACCCTGATGACCGGCAAGCAGAATACCGGCGCGCTGCTGCTGGAGCGGCAGACCCATCTGGAGGAAAAAGAGGCGATCGGCCGACTGGCGGCGCAGCATATCGAAAACGGCGACACGGTGATTTTCGATTCGGGCACCACGACTACCGCCATCGCCGAGGCGATCGGCCATATTCGTCGCCTCTCGGTGGTCACCACGGCAGTGAATATCGCGCTCAAGCTGGGCGGCGAGCCGGGCATCAACATTTTGCTTACCGGCGGCACCTTTAAATTCCCGACCCTTTCTACCTCCGGCGAAAAGGCAGCGAGCTTTTTTGAAAACGTGCTGGCGCAAAAGCTGTTTCTCGCCACCGCCTGCATTTCGCCACGCCTCGGTCTCAGCTTCCCCAGTGAAACCGACATCAAGGTGAAAATGGCGATGATCAACTCTGCCAGCACGGTCTACGTGGTGGCGGACTCCAGCAAAATCGACAAGGTGTCGATGTTCGCGCTGCCCTGCGACTGGAGCCATATCCACTATCTGATCACCGACGACGGGATCAGCGCGGCGCAGATCGCCGCCTTTGAGGCGCTCGGCGTCAACGTGCTGGTGGCGTCGCTGCCGCAGGCGCAGCGGCGCGCGGTTTAGGCCTGCGCCGCTGCGGCCCGCTGCGCCGCTGCGGCGTAGCGCACTACCTCGCCGACAATCAGCAGCGACGGCGAGACCGGCCGCTGCTGCGCCACCGTCTGCGCCAGCCCGGCCAGCGAGGTGATCAGCACCCGCTGATCCGCGCGCGTGCCGTTCTCGACGATCGCCACCGGGGTATCGCCCGCGCGCCCCTGCTTCTGAAGCTGGGCGGCGATCGAGGCGCTCCAGCGCAGCCCCATATAGAACACCAGGGTTTCGCGCGGGTCACCGTAGGCCCGATCCGCCAGCTGCGGCTCGCCCAGCTTGCCGTGGCCGGTGATCAGCCGCAGCGACTGGGCGCAGTCGCGGTGCGTCAGCGGAATGTTGCTGGCGGCGGCGCAGCCCACGGCGGCGGTGATGCCCGGCACCACCTCGCAGCGCACCTGCGCCTGCTGCAGAAACGCCAGCTCTTCGCCGCCGCGTCCGAAGATAAAGGGATCGCCGCCCTTCAGCCGCACTACTTCGCGGCCGCCGCGCGCCAGATCCGCCAGCAGCTGGTTGATCTCGCCCTGTTTCATCCCGTGACGGCCAGGCTGTTTGCCGACGTCGATGCAGAGCGCCGAGGTCGGCACCTCCGCCATCACCGCCTCGCTCACCAGCCGGTCATAGACCACCACCTCCGCCTGATGCAGCAGCCGCAGCGCTTTCACCGTCAGCAGCTCGACGTCGCCCGGTCCCGCGCCGACCAGCCAGACGCGTCCCTGCCCGTCGCCGCTCGACAGCAGTTTATTCAGTGAATCGATAGCAAAGGTCATAGCGTTCTCCGTTACGCCGTGGCTGGCGTGAATAACAGTTGTTTCAGTTCAGGAATGCAGGAGCCGCAGTTGGTGCCGCACTTTAGCGCGGCGCCGAGCGCCGCAGGCGAGTCGCAGCCCTGCGCCATCGCCTGCCGGATCGCTGTTTCGCCGACGCCGAAACAGCTGCAGATGATGCGCCCGGCGTCGCTGCCCTGCGCGCTGCTGCCCGCCAGCAGCGCAAAGCGTCCGGCGGCGTCGGCGGACGGCGCGCGAAAGGCGGCAGTGATGAATTCATGGTCGAGCCTCGGCAGGCGCGGCGCGGCGTAGAACGCCAGCTGCAGCTCGCCCTCGCGCCACGCCAGCAGCCGGTACTCTCCCGCAGCGCCCACCGCCTGCTGCAGCTGCATGTTCTGCGTCGCCAGCTGCGCCTGCGCCCAGTCGCGCGCGGCGCCGTCACCCGCCAGCGTCAGCCGCTGCGCGCCTGTCTGCGGCGCGCGCGCCCAGTAGCGCAGCCCGGAAGGCGCCTCGATATCGCGCTGCCACAGCCAGCCCTGCCAGCCGGTACGCAGCGGCTGGATACGCACCGCCGTCTGCTTCAGCGCCGGCTGGCCCGACGCGGGACAGCAGCGCGCCGCTACCAGCACGTCGACATTGCTCTGCAGCGCGAACTGACGGTTCCAGTGCATCGGCGCAAACAGCTCGTTAAGACGCATACCGCTGTCGATTCGCACCCGCGCCGCCATCCAGCCGTGCGCCGACTGCACCCGCGCCAAATCGCCATCGGCGAGGCCCCAGCGCTGCGCCGTTGCGGGATGCAGCGCGATAAAGGGCTCGTCGATATGCTGCATCAGGCGCGGCACCGCGCCGGTGCGCGTCATGGTATGCCACTGGTCGCGAATACGTCCGCTGTTCATCAGCAGCGGATAGCCTTTGTCGCCCGCCGTCTCCAGCGGCGCGGCGCAGGGCAGCAGCCGCGCTTTGCCGTCGGCATGATAAAAGCGGCGATCGCCGAACAGTCGGGCACAGCCGTCAGGGAAGCGCGCGTTGACCGGCCACTGCACCGGTTTCAGCTGCTCCCAGGCGTCGTCGCTGAGCTGCGCCAGCCCGCTGATGTCGAAAGCGCGCTGGCCGTAGTTTTCAAAGCCGGAGAGCGCGGCGTGCTCGCGAAAAATCTCCGCCGGATGCTGCCAGCCGAAGGCGTCGCCAAAGCCGAGTCGCTGCGCCACCTGCGCCAGCAGCCACCAGTCGGGCTTCGCTTCACCGGGCGGCGGCACAAAGGCGCGCTGGCGCGAGATGCGCCGTTCGGAGTTGGTCACGGTGCCGTTTTTTTCGCCCCAGCCGAGCGCAGGCAGCAGAATATCGGCAAACGCCGTGGTGTCGGTGTTCGCCATCACGTCGGAGACGATCACCAGCGGGCAGGCGGCCAGGGCCTGCGCCACGCGGTTGCCTTCCGGCATCGACGCCGCCGGATTGGTGCCGAGGATCCACACCGCCTTCACCTCGCCGCGCGCCACCGCCTCGAACAGCGCGACGGCGGTGAGGCCGGGCCGCCGCGCCACCGTCGGGCTGCGCCAGAAGCGCTGCAGCCGGTCGCATTCGGCATCGCTGAAGCCCATATGCGCCGCCAGCTGATTCGCCAGCCCGCCCACCTCGCGTCCGCCCATGGCATTAGGCTGTCCGGTCAGCGAAAAAGGCCCGCAGCCCGCGCGGCCCAGCTTCCCGCTCAGCAGATGGACGTTAACAATGGCGTTGTTATGGTCGCTGCCGGCGGCCGACTGATTAATGCCCATACACCAGAGCGTGAGCACGCGATCGCTGGCGGTAAACAGCTGGTAAAACTGCGCCAGCAAGTCGCTATCCAGATCGCAGGCCGCCGCCGCACGCGCCAGCGTCCATGACTGCGCCGCCGCCAGCGTCTCCTCGACGCCGTTCAGGTGCGGCAGCATGCTACTGTCGATGGCGCGATGCTGCGCCAGCCAGTTGAGCAGACCGCTGAACAGCGCGCCGTCGCTGCCCGGGCGCAGCGGCAGATGCAGATCCGCCAGGTCGGCGCTCGCGGTGCGGCGCGGATCGATCGTCACCACGCGCATCGCCGGGCGCTGCTGCTTCGCCTGCGCCAGCCGCTGATAGGCCACCGGATGGGTCCAGGCGGCGTTAGAGCCCACCAGCACCACCAGATCCGCCTCGGCGAAATCCTCATAGCAACAGGGCACCGCGTCCGCGCCGAAGGCGCGCTTGTAGCCCACCACCGCCGAGGCCATGCAGAGACGCGAGTTGGTGTCGATATTGGCCGCGCCGAGATAGCCCTTCATCAGCTTGTTGGCGACGTAGTAATCCTCGGTGAGCAGCTGGCCGGAGGCGTAGATCGCCACCGCCTCCGGACCGTGCCGCTCGATAATGGCGCGCAGGCGCGCGGCGGCGCTCTCCAGCGCGTGCTCCAGCGCTACCGGCTCGCCGTCCACCCGCGCCCGCAACAGTCGTCCGCTGGCGTGCAGGGTATCGCCCAGCGCCGCGCCTTTGACGCACAGGCGTCCAAGATTGGCCGGATGGCTGTCGTCGCCGGCGACGGCGCCGTCGGCGCCTACGCTGACGCCGCAGCCGACGCCGCAGTAGGGACAGGTGCTCTTCATGAGGCTTCCGCCATCAGGTTGAGCGGCCGGTTCGCCACCCAGATGCGCCCCGCTTCCAGCTTCACCGGCCAGCAGCGCAGCTGATGCTGCGGGTTGTCGAGACTCTGCCCGTCGCGCAGGCGCACGCGCTGCTTGTAGAGCGGCGAGATCACCACCGGCTCGCCCGCCACGTCGCCGAGGATGCCGCGCGACAGCACGCTGACTTCGCTGCCCGGCTCGCGATCCTCCAGTGCGTAGAGATCGTCGCCGAAGCGGAACAGCGCGATGCGCTCGCTGCCAAGACGCGCCCCGATGCCCGCCTGCGGCGGCACCGCCGCGAGATCGCACAGCGCGCTCCAGGGTTCGGCCGGCAGTTCGCGCAGCGCAATGCGCGTCGGCGTCGCGGGCTGACGCTGATCCCGCACCCGATCGTAACGCAGCGCCTCGTCCGTCCCCGCGCCGTTTACGGCGGGGGTAAAGAGCGCGCGCCGCGACGGATCCGCCAGCGTGGTTTGCCATTCGCACTGGTAGCTGTCGACGACGCGCTGCATCTCCGCCTCCAGCGTCGCCGCGATGCCGAGGCTGTCCTCCATCACCACCTGACGCAGATAGTCGAGCCCGCCGTCGAGGTTATCCATCCAGACGCTGGTGCGCTGCAGCCGGTCGGCGGTGCGCACATAGAACATCAGGATGCGGTCGACGTAGCGGATCAGCGTTTCGTCGTCGAGATCGCTGGCGAAGAGATCGGCGTGGCGCGGCTTCATGCCGCCGTTGCCGCAGACGTAAAGGTTCCAGCCTTTCTCGGTGGCGATGACGCCGATATCTTTGCTCTGCGCTTCGGCGCACTCGCGGGTGCAGCCCGACACCGCCATCTTGATCTTGTGCGGCGCGCGCAGCCCTTTGTAGCGATGCTCCAGCGCGATGGCGAAGGCGGTCGAATCCTGCACGCCGTAGCGGCACCAGCTGGAGCCGACACAGGATTTCACCGTGCGCAGCGATTTGCCGTAGGCGTGGCCGGTCTCAAAGCCCGCCGCCAACAGCGCTTCCCAGATAGCGGGCAGCTGATCCAGCCGCGCGCCGAAGAGATCGATACGCTGGCCGCCGGTGATTTTGGTGTAGAGATCGTAGCGCGCCGCCACTTCGCCGATGGCGATCAGCCCCTGCGGCGTGATCTCGCCGCCCGGCACGCGCGGCACCACGGAGTAGCTGCCGTCTTTCTGAATATTGGCGAAGTAGCGATCGTTGGTCTCCTGTAGCGGCAGATGCGCCGGCTTCAGCAGGTAGTCGTTCCAGCAGGAGGCGAGCAGCGACGCCGCCAGCGGCTTGCAGACTTCGCAGCCGTGGCCGCGCCCGTGCGCCGCCAGCAGCGCCTCCCAGCTTTTCAGCTCGCCGACGCGCATCAGGTGATAAAGCTCCTGCCGCGAGTACGCGAAATGTTCGCAGATATCCTTTTTCACCTCGACGCCGAGGGTCGCCAGCTGGTTCTCCATCACCTGTTTCACCAGCGCCGAACAGCCGCCGCAGCCGGTGGCGGCGCGGGTGCACTGCTTAATCGCCGCCATATCGCCGCAGCCCGCCTGCACCGCGGCGCAGATATCCCCCTTGCTGACGCTGTGGCAGGAGCAGACCTGCGCGCTGTCCGGCAGCGCCGCTATCCCAGGCGCCCGGCTCGGCGTCCCAGCCAGCGCGGGCAAAATCAGGCTCTCCGGCGCGGCGGGCAGCGCCATCTGGTTAAGCATCATCTGCAGCAGCGTGCTGTAGTCGGCGCTGTCCCCTACCAGCACGCCGCCCAGCAGGGTTTTGCCCTCGCCGCACACCACGATTTTCTTGTATATCCCTTTAGGCTCGTCGGTCCAGTAGTAGCTCTGGCTGCCCGGCGTGCGCCCGTGGGCGTCGCCGAACGAGGCGACCTCAACCCCCAGCAGCTTGAGTCTGGTGCTCATATCCGCGCCGGTAAACAGGCTCGTCTCGCCGGCGAGGTGTCCGGCCAGCGCGCGCGCCATCTGGTAGCCGGGCGCCACCAGGCCGAAAATCTGCCCGTTCCACAGCGCGCACTCGCCGATGGCGAACACCGCCTCGTCGCTGGTCTGGCACAGATCGTTGATGGCGATGCCGCCGCGCGGGCCGAGGGTTAATCCCGCCGCGCGCGCCAGCTCGTCGCGCGGGCGGATACCCACCGAAAAGAGCACCATGTCAACGTTGAGCGTCTCGCCGTCGGCGAACCGCAGCGTCAGGCTGTCGTCCGCCTCGCGCACGAGGCTTTCCGTCTGCTTCGCGGTGTGCACCTGCACGCCGAGCGCGTCGATTTTACGCCGCAGCATCTGTGCGCCGCCCTCGTCCAGCTGCACCGCCATCAGGCGCGGCGCGAATTCGACCACATGGGTCTCCAGCCCAAGCTGGCGCAGCGCGTTGGCCGCCTCCAGCCCCAGCAGGCCGCCGCCAATCACCACACCGCGCCGGCTGCGGCGCGCGCAGGCGGCGATGGCGTCGAGATCGTCCAGCGTGCGGTAGACGAAGCAGCGCGGGTCGTCGTGGCCGGGGATGGGCGGCACAAAGGGACGCGAGCCGGTGGCGAGCACCAGCCGGTCCCACGCCAGCTCGTCGCCGCGGCTGTCGCGCAGGCTGCGCTGCTGGCGATCGATCGCCACCACCCGGCAGTCGCTGCGCAATTCGATGCCGTGCGCCGCAAAAAAGTCCTCGCCGACCAGCGACAGATCGGCGGCGCTTTTGCCGTCGAACCAGGATGAGAGATGAACGCGGTCATAGGCGGGCAGCCGCTCTTCGCCGTAGACCACGATGTGATAGCGCTGGTGCAGCGCACGCGCCACCAGCTGTTCGAGGAAATGGTGGCTGACCATGCCGTGACCGACCACGGCTAATACCGGTTTACTCATCATCGGGCTTCCTGCAGCCTGCGGCTGCGTTTCGGGTGAAGTATCAAAAAGGGTGTGCAGCGCGGCGCGTTCGCCCGCCTGCAGTTTCGCCAGCAGCGGCGCGGCCTGGCGACAGTCGCCGTAAAGCAGCACGCCGCTCAACCGGCCGTCGCGCAGAAACAGACGGCGGTAGTCGCCGGCAATCGGATCGAAGCTGACGCAGCTCTCCGCCTCGCGGATATCACCAGCGCTAAACAGCGAAATGCCGCTGACCTTAAGGCGGGTGCCGTCGACCTGATGGCGAAAATCAGCAACCGGCTGCCCCGCCAGCTGCGCCGCCAGCACCTCCGCCTGCGCCAGACAGGGCGCTACCAGCCCGAAGGTCTCGCCGCCTATTTCACAGCACTCGCCGAGGGCGTAAACGCCGGGCAGCCCGCTGCGCAGCTGGCGATCAACGATGATGCCGCGATGACAGGGCACGCCCGCCGCCGCCGCGACGGCGATCTCCGGCTCGACGCCGATGGCGATCACCACCTGCGCGGCAGGCAGCGTGCGGCCGTCGGTGAGCAGCACGCCGCTTTCCGTCACCGCCGCCAGCCCGCCGTTAAGCTCGACGTGCAGGCCGCGCGACGTGAGCTGCGCGAGGAGCAGCGCGCCCGCCTGGGCGTCGAGCTGGCGATCCAGCAGCCAGCTTTTGTGGTGCAGCAGCGTGACTTCGCGCCCCTGGGCGCGCAGCGCGGCGGCGGCCTCGATGCCGAGAAAGCCGCCGCCCAGCACCACCACCGGCCCTGTTTCGGCCAGCAGCGCGTCGATGTCCGCTTTGCTGCGAAAGCCAAAGACCTGCGGCCGGTCGACGCCGGCTATCGCGGGCAGCCGCGGGCGCGATCCGGTCGCGAACACCAGCCGATCCCACGCCAGCACACGCCGATCGGTCTCAAGCCGCCGCGCCACGAGGTCGATCTTTAGCACCGTTTCGCCCGCCAGCAGCGTGACGCCGTGCTGCTGGTACCAGGCCTGGGTATGGATGAGCGTCTCCTCGAAGGGTCGCTCGCCCGCCAGCACCGGCGAGAGCAGCACCCGGTTGTAGTTGCCGTGCGGCTCGCGCCCGATCACGGTGATGGCGTAACGATCCGGCGCGAGGCGCAGCAGGCTCTCCACCATGCGCATCCCCGCCATGCCGTTGCCCACTACCAGCAGCCGTTGCGTCATAGGCGGCTCCTCAGGCTGCGGTCTGTTTTTCATACAGGAAGTGCAAGATCTGCTGACGCAGCTGGTGGTAACGCGCCTCATCCGCCAGCGCGACCCGCGAGCGCGGCCGGGCGAGATCGATGGTCAGGATTTCGCCCACCTTCGCCGCCGGGCCGTTGGTCATCATCAGCACCCGGTCGGAGAGCAGCACCGCCTCGTCGACGTCGTGGGTGATTAGCACGATGGTGGTGTTCAGCTCCTGCTGGATGCGCATGACGCTGTCCTGCAGGTGCGCGCGCGTCAGGGCGTCGAGCGCGCCGAACGGCTCGTCGAGCAGCAGCACGCGCGGCTTCATCGCCAGCGCGCGCGCAATGCCGACGCGCTGCTTCATGCCGCCGGAGATCTCGCCGGGGCGTTTGTGCATCGCATGGCTCATCTGCACCCGGTTCAGGTTGTGCTCAATCCATTCCGCCATCTCCGCGTTGCTCATGCGGCCTTTAAACACCTGCCGCACCGCCAGCTCAACGTTCTGCCAGGCGGTCAGCCAGGGCAGCAGCGAGTGGTTCTGAAACACCACCGCGCGCTCCGGGCCGGGCCCGGCGATTTCGCGGTTGTCGCACAGCAGCACGCCGCTGCTCGGCGCGGTGAGTCCGGCGATCAGGTTGAGCAGCGTCGATTTGCCGCAGCCGGAGTGGCCGATCAGGCTTAAGGTTTCTCCTTCGTGAATGTCGAACGAGACGTTATCCAGGGCGAGAAAGTCGCCGCCCGCGGTGGTGAAACGCTGGCTGACCTGCTGAACGCGAATAATCGGTGACATAGCGGCTCCTTATTTATCCCAGCTAAAACGGCGGGCCAGCAGCATCAGGCCCTGCTCCAGCAACAGCCCCACCACGCCAATAATCAGAATGGCGATGAGGATGTTCTCGACGTTGAGGTTGTTCCACTCGTTCCAGATCCAGAAGCCGATGCCGAGGCCGCCGGTGAGCATTTCAGCGGCGACGATCACCAGCCAGGCGATGCCGATCGAGAGACGCACGCCGGTGAGCACCGCCGGCAGCACGGCGGGAAACAGAATGCGGCGCATCACCGTCCACTCCGACAGCTGCAGCACGCGCGCCACGTTGAGATAGTCCTGCGGGATGCGCTGCACCCCTTCGGCGGTGTTGATCACCATCGGCCAGATCGAGCAGATAAAGATGGTCCAGCTTGAGGCGGGCTCGGCGCGCTGGAACAGCAGCAGGCCAATCGGCAGCCAGGCGAGCGGACTCACCGGACGCAGCAGCGCGATAATCGGGTTGAACATGCGCGCCACAAAGGTAAAGCGCCCGAGCAGAAAGCCGGCGGGGATACCCACCAGCGCCGCCAGGCCAAAGCCGACCGCGACGCGCTGCAGCGAGGCGAGCACGTTCCAGCCGATGCCCTGGTCGTTCGGCCCGGCGTTATAGAAGGGATCGGCAAACAGCGTCAGCGCCGCCTGCCAGGTGGCGTACGGCGTCGGGAAGCCGCTGCTCCACAGCGCGGCGATCTGCCACACCAGCAGCATCAGCAGCAGGCCGCACAGCGCCGGAATAAGCCGCTGCATCAGCGGCCGCAGGCGCGGCGGACGGACCGCGCTTTTCGGCTTCAGGTTAAGGGTGACGACGGTGCCGGGTTCGACGGCGGCTGGGGCGCCGATCTGCGCAACTTTTTTCATCTCTGCCTCTCTTAGCGTTTCAGGGCGAAGCCGGCTGCGTAAGCGGCAGGATCGCTGCCGTCCCACACTTTGCCGTCCATCAGCGTGCTGCTGCGCAGTTCGCCTGGCGGCAGCGCGACGTTGCCGACGGCGCTCGCCGCCTGTTTGTAAATGTCGATGCGGTTGATCTGCCGCGCCACCGCCAGATAGTCGGGATCGACGCTGAGCATGCCCCAGCGCTTCATCTGCGTCAGAAACCACATACCGTCGGAGAGCCAGGGAAAGCTCACCGCGCCGTCGCCAAAGAAGCGCATGGCGTGCGCGTCCTGCCAGCTTTTGCCGAGGCCGTTCTGGTACTGGCCGAGCATGCGCCCCTCCAGCGTCTCGACTTTGGTGTTGATCCAGGCGCGCTGCGCCAGTACGGCGGCGGTTTCGCGTCGGTTGTCGTCGGAGGCGTCGATCCAGCGCGCCGCCTCGAGCACCGCCGCGGTCAGCGCGCGGGCGCAGTTAGGGTTGCTTTTCACCCACTCGCCGCGGGTGGCGAGGATCTTTTCGGGATGATCCGGCCAGATCTGCTGCGAGGTGGCGGCGGTGAAGCCGATGTCGTCGCTGATGGCGCGCTGGTTCCACGGCTCGCCGACGCAGAAGCCGCTCATATTGCCGATCTTCATGTTCATCACCATCTGCGGCGGCGGCACCACCAGGGTGCGGACGTCGTCGAAGGGATGAATGCCCGCGCTGGCGAGCCAGTAGTAGAGCCACATGGCGTGGGTGCTGGTGGGAAAGGTATGGGCGAAGCTGAAGGCGCCTTTCGGCTGCGCCGCCACCGCCTGCTTCAGGCTGGCAGCGTCGGTCACGCCCTGCGCCTTAAGCTGGCTGGAGAGCGTAATCGCCTGGCCGTTGTTGTTGAGCGTCATCAGGTTGGCCATGTCGTGCTGCGGCCCCGCCACGCCCAGCTGCAGCCCGTAGATCATGCCGTAGAGCGCGTGGGCGGCGTCCGGCTCGCCGGAGGTAAGCTTGTCGCGCACCGCCGCCCAGCTCGCCTCTTTGCTCGGCTGCAGCGTCAGGCCGTACTTTTTATCGAAGCCCTTCACCGCCGCCATCACCACCGGCGCGCAGTCGGTGAGCGGGATAAAGCCGACGCGCAGGCTCGCCTTCTCCGGCGCGTCGGAACCGGCGGCCCAGACGGCGTTGCGCAGCCCCGGCAGCAGATATGCGCCGCCAGCGGCGGCGCCAGCGAGTAACAACTTGCGCCGTGAGGCGGAAAAAGAGGAGTGGCTCATCGCTCGCTTCCTGAAAAAAGAGAATAAAAAAAGGCGTCCGACCGACATGCCTGCGCATGCGGATGGACGCCTTTATCCAAAGCACTGTTTCGCCGCCGTTGGCGAAAGAAGTGCGAATTCCCTGAAAGTACAGCAAGGAGCGTGCCAGGTCAGGAAACCCGCGCCGGCGCGGCTTTTTGCGCGGTGAAACGGGTCGGATGCACTTTGCTAACGCAGCCTGCGCACAGCGGTTGTGCATCTACCTCTGGAGAGGTAGCCGCGCCGCGCCTCTTACTGCGTCGCGGGCGGCTGCGCCATCGCGGCCACCGCCAGCACCGCCTGAGCGATGTCGATAACGCGTTTATTCTGGTTCATGGCGCTTTTGCGCAGCGCCTGCCACGCCGCCTGTTCGCCGTAGCCGTGCTGCTGCATTAGCCAGGCCTTCGCCTGATCGATTACCCGCCGCTCTTCTAAGGTAGCGCGCATGGTCGCCAGCTCATCCGCCTGACGCTGCAGACGCTGCGCCTGCTCGCGCACCAGCGACAGAACCGAGCGGCCAAGCTGATGCGCCAGGCCGTCGCTGTGCAGCCGGGTCTGCTCTTCCGGCAGCCAGTCGGCGCCGGCGATATAGAGGCTGAAGCTCTGATCCGCCGCTAGTACGGGCTGCGCGGCTTCGCTCTGCGCCGCCTGAATCGCCTGACGGCAGCGCGTCATCAGCGTAGCGGTAAGGTGATCCTCCAGCATTTTCATCTGATCGATGCGGGCGCTAAGCAGCGAGAACCAGCGTAGCGTGCCCGACTCCTCCGCCTGGCCGAGCGTGCAGGCGATGCGCCGCAGTCGCTCCACTTCCCGGCTGGCGGACGCCAGAGGACGCCAGCGGGCCAGCGCGTCGGCGTCGGCAAACTGGCTGAAGGTGGCGAAACTCTGCTCCTGCGCCGCGATCAGCGCCACCATGCGCTGACGCTGCTCTTCGCTGAAGCGGCCAGCGGCGAAACCTGCCGATCCGGTAGCGCGCTCCTGTCCCGCCAGCTCTTTGCCCTGCATAAAGCTGAACAGCGCAATCAGCGCGCGGGAAATATCGGGATGGCTGGCGGTATCCGCCGCTTCGAACACCAGGTTCAGCAGGGTGCGGATCACCTGGTTGAACGCCTGCATCGACTGCGCCTGATCGCGTTCGCCCGCCAGCATCTGCGCGCGCAGGCCAGGCAGCGCCGCCAGCGCCTGCAGCGCGGCGGCAATCAGATTGCAGAAGCGGCTGTCGCCGGGATGGGCGGCGGCGGGCGGCAGCGCCCGGGTAAAGCGTCGGATCGCCGCGCTCACCTCGTCCTCGCGCGCCAGACGCTCCTGGGCAAACAGCCGCCCCTGCGAGCAGATCCAGATATTGCTGGCGCCGCGCTCGCGCTGAAGCTGATGGATCAGCTCGCTCAGCGCCGCAATCAGCTGGCCGGTGTGCAGCAGCCGTTGCAGGCTGGCGATGTCGCTGTCGCGCGATGCCTGGAGGTATGCCAGCGCGTCGGTCATGGGAATCACCTTTTGATCAGAGTCGCCTTATTTGGGCAAAACGAAGCAAAAGCCATGCCGGTTTATAGAAAAAGTGCGATCGCTCTCACCCGGATATTCTGAAAAGAGCGGCCGTTAAAGCGCCGGAAAGGTCATCACAGAGAGCTAAAGCAATTAAAAAAATTTAATAATTTCCTATTCCCGGTGGCCCATGACAAAATAGCGTGCTTCATAATTCATCACGTTACGTCATTCATTTGTAAATTTCGCTTAACTGAACTACCCAGCGACCTTTTTCGGCATCTTTGCGCGCCGCGCGCCAGGCTGGCTAGCATGGCTTTAGCAACAGCGCAATGGTTTGAATTCTCAAAAGTCTTAGGTAGACTGGATGCAGTACTATCCTGATGTAATTTGTCTGTTTTTTTAGCTGATGCTGTGAAGGCATGATGCAGGTTGCGGGTCGTCACCAGCGTGACGATGGCGACGTATTATGCAGTTACTCTGATGAAATCGAGGAACATGGTGAAAAAGAGTCTTGCGTTAATGCTGCTGGCGACATTGACCCTGGCGGGCTGTAAAGCGCCGCCGCCGTCTGTCACCGATGACACGCTGGTCACCAGCGAAGTCAATGGCGTTAAGTTAGTGCATCGTCATGCGGTCGCCGCGCCTGCCGAATTTACCCCGGTTAATGAAACCTGGCGCGCCCTCTATGCGGCGTCGGTGATGACCACGCCCGACTACGGCGGCAAAGTGGTGCGTTATCTTGAAACCGGCAAGCCGTTCGAAGTGCTGGGCAGCGTCGAAAACCACTGGCTGGCGATCGCCGACCAGGCTGACGGCCCGCTGATCGGCTATGTTCCGCTGAAAGCGGGCGTGGAGAGCAGCCGCTACGACGCTACGCTGCGCAGCGATCGCCCGCGGCCGCGCGGAAAAAACAAGCAGGTCTGTGTCGACGTCGGCGGCGCCAGCAAAGCGTGCCGCACCAACGATACCGCGACCTGGATCTTAGACTGATAATGAAATCCGGCGCATATTGCCAGTTTGTCATCCCTGAGCTCGCCACTCAGGGATCTGTTCTTGTCTGGAAGAATCCCCGTTAATGACTCAGGAATCGCAGGCCGCAGAGGCGAACGCCTCGGGCAACGATAATCTTTTACTGCAGGCTGCGGCGCCGCTGCTGAACGCCGTGGTGCAGCTTCGCCAGGCGGTGACGCACGACGATCCCGCCGGCCTGCGTCAGTCGCTGATTGATGAAATCCGCCAGTTCGAGCAGCGCTGCAAGCAGGCGGGACTGCCGTTCGAGATGATTATCGGCGCGCGCTACTGCCTGTGCAGCGCGCTGGACGAGGCCGCGGCGCAAACCCCATGGGGCACGCGTGGCGTCTGGTCCGGCAACGGCATGCTGGTTACCTTTCACAACGAAAGCTGGGGCGGCGAAAAATTTTTCCAGCTGCTGTCGCGCATTTCGCAGAGCCCGAACCAGCACCTCTGGCTGCTGGAGGTGGTGCACTACTGCCTGCTGCTCGGCTACGAAGGCCGCTATCGCGGCAGCGACAGCGGACGCGTGCAGTGCGACGCCATTCGCAAGCGTCTCGCGAAGCTGATCGAGGAGACGCGTCAGCCGCAAAGCGAGAGCGCCAGGCCGCTGGTCGAGGTGCATCCGCTGGTCAGCAGCATCTCGCGCCCGATGATCCCGCTCTGGGCCTGCGCTACCGTCGCCGCGCTGCTCGCCTGCCTGCTCTACAGCGCGCTGAACTGGCGGCTCGGCAACGACGCCGAACCGCTGCTGCGCGCCATTTATCAGACGCCGCTGCCGCAGATCACCGTCGGGCGCCGTCCCTCTTCGCCGCAGGCGCTGCTCGATCTACGCCAGCGCCTTAACGACGTTATCGCCGCCGGCCAGCTTGAAGTCAGCGACGGCGCGTTCGGCAGCAAGGTGATTATTCCCGCCGACAAGCTGTTCGCCGAACAGGGCACCGCCATCAATCCGGTCGGACGCGCCTTGCTGGCGCGCGTCGCCACGGCGATGAAGAACGTCAAAGGCACGGTGCTGGTGTCGGTCTTTACCGACAATCGCCCGGTGGACAATAGCCGCTTCGCCTCTAGCTATGAATTCTCGTTCGCCCGCGCCCGCGCCGTGACCCAGCTGCTGCAGTCGCAGCTTGCCGACGGCCATGCGATCCGCTCGGAAGGACGCGGCGACAGCGACCCCCTGCTGCCTAACGACAGCAACGAAAACCGCACTCGCAACCGCCGCGTCGAAATTACGCTGTTCGCCGCGCCGGAAACGCTCAGTAATCATCAGGGAACCCAGTAATGCGCGCATCCTTACGCCCTGCTCTCACCCATCGCCTGCTGTGGAGCTTTATCGGCGTGACGGCGCTGAGCTGTCTCGTCTGGATCCTCGGCCCGTTCTGGAGCTGGGGAGAGACCCGCCCGCTCGAGCAGGCGCTGCCGCGCCAGCTGACCGTGGGCCTGCTTTTTTTCATCTGGATTTTGTTTCAGTTTATTCCTTCGCTCTATCGCGCCTGGTTCAACAGCAAGCTGCTCAATAACCTGCAGCAGGCGGGCGCGGAGGATCTCTCCGATCGCCAGGCGACCGAGGAGCTGCTTACCCAGCGCTTCAGCGAGGCGGTGATGCAGCTGAAACGCATGCCCCTTAGCCGCAAAAGCAACAGCCGCTGGCTGGCGCGCATGCAGTCGAGCTATCTCTATCAGCTGCCGTGGTATCTGGTGATCGGCGCGCCCGGCGCGGGCAAAACCACCGCGCTGCTCAACGCCGGACTCGACTTTCCCCTGACCGACAGCGTCGGCAAGACCGCGATTCGCGGCGTAGGCGGCACCCGCCACTGCGACTGGTGGTTTACCGACCAGGCGGTGCTGATCGACACCGCCGGACGCTATACCCTGCAGGAGAGCCAGCGCGCGCGCGACGCCGGCGAGTGGCACAGCTTTATCAATTTGCTGAAGCGCTACCGCACGCGCCAGCCGATTAACGGCGTAATCATGACCCTCAGCGTGGCGGATCTGCTGAGCGAATCGGCCGAGGCGCGCTATGCCCAGGCGAGCGCCATGCGCAACCGCCTGAGCGAGCTGCATCAGCAGACCGGCATCCACTTTCCGGTCTACGTTATGGTGACCAAAACCGATCTGCTGAAAGGCTTTATGGGCTATTTCGGCGCGCTGGAGAAGCGCCAGCGCGACGCCATCTGGGGCTTTACCTTTCCCTGGGAGCCGGGCAAGCCGCATAAAGATGACTGGCACCGCAGCTTTCATCAGCAGTTTCACCGACTGGAACAGCAGCTTCAGCAGCAGCTCAGCCACAAGATGGCGCAGGAGCGCGATCTCGGCCAGCGCGCCGACTGTTTCCTCTTTCCGCAGGAGTTCGCCTCGCTGCGCCCGCTGCTGAGCGAGTATCTCGACGTGGTTTTCTCTGACCAGCAGGAGTCGATCGCCTGGAGCGCCCGCGGGCTCTTTTTTACCAGCGGCACCCAGGAAGGTCTGCCCTTCGACCGTATTATGGGCGAGCTAAGCCGCAAGCTGCAGCTGCCGCAGGCAGGCGGTCAGACCATCGCCGCCTGGGACAGCGTCAACCGCAACAGCCCGATCCCCGGCAACAAGGGCCAGAGCTTTTTTATCCGCGATCTGCTCAGCGATCTGGTGTTCCGCGAAAGCGGCCTTGCCGGCAGCAACCGCCACTGGGAGCACCGCAACCAGCTGTTCCACTGGATTGGCTACGGCGTGCTGGCGGGCGCGCTAACCATCGCCTCGGGACTCTGGCTGATCAGCTTTTTCCAGAACCAGCGCTACCTCAGCCAGGTGGCGGAGCGCGTGCCGGTTATCGCCACCCAGAGCCAGCAGGTGATCCATCAGCCGGCGGATAATATTTTTGATCTGCTTCCCTTTTTGAACAACCTGGTGAAACTGCCGCTCTCTGACCACTTTTCGCTGGATAATCCGCCGGTTACTATGCGCGCCGGGCTTTATCGCGGCACCCAGGTGAGCGATGCCGCCTGGGCGCTTTATCAAAATGCGCTAAAGTCTTTGCTATTACCGCGCGTCGCGCAGCAGATCACTAACCTGCTGCGAAACGACAAGGGCGACGACAATGAGTACAGCCGTAATGCGCTGCGCGCCTATCAGATGCTCTATCAGCCGCGCAACTACGACGGCGAATTTTTACGCGCCTGGCTGATGCAGAATTTGCAGCGCTCGCTGCCTGAGAACGTCAGCGCGCGCGACCTGCAGCAGCTCGACTGGCACCTCAGTCAGCTGCTGGATCAGCAGATTCAGTCTTCGCCCTATGCGCGCGACAACGCGCTGATGATGCGCAAGCTGGCGGAAAATCTTAAAAATGCGGGTCGCGAAGGCAGCGCGCTGGCCGTGACGCCGGCGGCGGACGCGCAGCGATTGACCGCGCATAGCGAGTAATGATGAGGTGAGTATGGCTGCGATCGTCGCCCCCGGCTGGTACGGGAAGCTCCCCTCAACCGGCGATTTCCTTCGTCACCGGTTGAGCGAGAAACATATCGCGCCCTGGACCCACTGGTTTCAGCAGGGGCTGATGCACTGGCACAGTCAGGAGCAGGCGGCCACCAGCTGGTTTTTACAGGCGCCGGTATGGAACTTCGTTCTGCCGATCACGCCGGGCGTGCAGCAGGTGCAGATGGGCTGCCTGATGCCCTCATGCGATCGCGTGGGCCGCGCCTGGCCGCTGCTGGCGCTGCGCACCTTTCCGCTCAGCCAGTGGCATCCGGCGCAGCTCGCGATTTCCGGCGACTGGTTTCAGGACTTAGGCGCCACGCTCTATCAGGCGGTGCAGGTGCAGATCGCTCCGGCCCAGCTGGAGCAGCAGATGCAGGCGCTGCCGCCGCTGCTGGTGCCGGAGAAGCAGCGTTCCGACATTATGGACGTTATCGGCTTTAGCGACCTGCCCTGCACCCTGAGCTGGCGCGAGGTGGCGGACCGCTTCGATCCCCAGCAGCATATCAGCTACTGGTGGACCAACCGCTGCGACGGCTTCGCCCATGCGACCCACAAGCACAGCGGCAACCTGACGGCGCAACTGTTTTTATTACTTTTTAACCCGGCGGCAGGTACTCAGCCGGGACGTAACGGCCTCTATCCGCCAATGTTCGAATAACGGCCTTGCGTTTGCCCATCAGACACGGGATGACTCATGCAATTTACCATTGTGCAGTGCAATACGGATGTTCCGGTAAAAACCGTGGCGTTTCAGCCGCCCGGCGGCACCATCGGCCGCAGCCAGGATAACGATCTGGTATTGCCGGACGAATCGCGCGCTATTTCGCGCCTGCAGGCGCTGGTGCACCTTTCCGCCGACGGCGAGTGCCGCCTGACCAACCAGGGCAGCGTGACCGCGGTGGTGCATAACGGCGTCGCGCTCGAACGGGGAATGCAGGTTCAGCTGCGCCATGGGGATGCGCTGCAAATTGGCGAATATCAGCTTGCCGTGCAGGATCCGGCGCGCGCCGACGCGGCGAGGGACGATCCGCTGGCGCTGTTCGTCAGCGAGCTGCAGCCAGAGGGCGATCCGCTGGGCATGTTTGAGGTCAAAACCACGGAAAGCGTTCTCTCTGCGCCGCCTGCTTCGTCGCGCCACAGCGATGCGCGGCTGGCGATCGATCCGCAAAAAAGCGAGGCGCCGCGCCCGACCGGCATCGCATTACAGGATCAGGAGAAGCTGATCGCCGCGCTGCTGGAGGGCATGGGGCTGAACAACGGCCACGCCACGCCGATCGACGAAGAGCAGATGCGCGTCACGGGACGGATGCTGAGCCTCTTCTCGCAGGGCACGGTCGCGCTGCTGTCGTCGCGTCAGATCCTGAAGCGCGGCGTCAAGGCGGATATGACGATGATCCTCAACGAGGCGAACAATCCCTTTAAAATCCTGCCCTCCGGCAAAACCGTGCTGATGCAGATGTATCAGAGCCAGATGCCGGGCTTTATGCCGCCGGAGCAGGCGGTGCGCGACGCGCTGGTGGATCTGCAGGCGCATCAGCTCGGCATGATCGCCGGTATTCGCGCCATTATCGCCGCTATGCTGCAGTCGTTTAACCCGCAGCGTCTGGAAGAGCAGGCGCGCAGTGAGGGCGTGCTGCCTAAACTCCCCTTCTCTGTCGCCCGAAAAGCCGCGCTCTGGGACTACTTTACGCGTAACTATCAGCGCACCGCCGGCGAGATCGAAGATGACTTCCACACCCTGTTCGGCGAAGCCTTTCTGCACGCCTACGATGTGGAGGTAAACCAGTACAAAGATTCGCAGACCCGGACGGACGACGCATGAAGATTGTATTTGCCAGCCGCTGCCAGCAGGGGCTGCGCGACGAGAACCAGGACCGCACCGGCGCGGAGATCACTGACGAGAAAGCCTGCTTTGTGGTCTGCGACGGCGTGGCGGGCCTTGCAGGCGGCGATCGCGCCGCGCAGCTGGTGCGCGACACCCTGCTCGCCGAGCTGCGCGACCAGCCGCGGCTGACGCCGGAAAATACGCACGCGGCGATTGAGCGCTGCCGCGCGGCGCTGCGCGAGGCGCAGACGCAGCAGCCCGGTTTCTCCCGCATGAGCACCACGCTGGCGGCCCTGTTTATCGATCGCCCGCAGCGGCGCGCCTGGTGGGCGCACGCCGGCGACAGCCGGGTCTACCACTTTCGTCACGGCACGCTGTTCGACGTCACGCGGGATCACAGTCTGGCGCAGCAGTTAAAGGATGCGGGCTATGAAAATACCGGCATTAACAGTAATTTACTCTATAATGCGCTCGGCGCGGATCCGGCGCGTCCGGTGACCTTTTCCGCCGAGCTGGCGCTGGAGGATGGCGACGCCTTTCTGGTCTGCACCGACGGTTTCTGGCTTAACCTGACGGCCAGAGAGATGGAGCAGGCGCTGCGCATGGTGAATGCCTGCGAAGAGTGGCTGGCGCTGATGGAAAAAGCGGTCAGCCGCAGCGTGAAAAAGGATAATCTCAGCGCGCTCTCTGTGTGGATCGGCGAACCTCAGGACGCCACGTTGCTTTATTCTGCGGCGGATTCGGCACGTTTTCTGCCGCCCCGCGACTGATACCAAGGATCCTTATGAAATTGTGGTTGTCCGGCATTGCGACCTTGCTTATCGCTTTCAGCGCGCAGGCCGAAGATTATCGCGTGGTTTACTCCCCCAGCCTGGCGCTGGAGGTGTTTATCGACGGCGTAAAAAGCAAAGCGCCCGACGACTGGTGCAAAGAGTCGCTGCCGCTGCGCATCGTTTCGGGCAAAAGCACCGATTCCGCCGTGCTGACGACTTTTTTGCCGCGTGTCGGCACGCTGCTGGCCAACCAGTGCGGCACGCTGGATGAGCTGCCCTGGCAGATGACCAACAAAGAGGGCGGCGTGCTGGCCAGCGGCAGCGCCAGCAAGCTGCAAAACTGGCGGCCGATCGTGATGGCCGACGCGACCGCCAGCGCCAGCGCCGCCAATGCCGCGCCGCTCGATCTGTCGCGTCCGGCCAACAGCGCGCCGCTGCAGCATTTTGATCTGCCCGGCGGCTGTCGCTTCCGCACCTCGTGGGACGCCGACGGCCAGTCGCTGTTTATTCCCGACGTCGCGCAGGCGCAGTGCCCGCACGACGGCTGGCTGGAAGGCAAAAGCGCGTTAATCTTAGCAAGCAAGGGCAAAAACACGCCTCTGCCGGTCACCTTCTATCAGGGCTACCCTATCGCGAACCTGCAAATCTCCGGCAACTCGCTGCAGGTAGTGGCCGCGAATAAAGAGCGCATGATCGTGACGCGCGCCGATGCCGCGGACAGCTGGCTGGTGCTGCCTTTCGACGAGGCGAGCCACGTCTGGCGCTTTAACGGCGCGCTGCTGGTGAAAATGGATAAAAATACGGCGCAGCAGGATCCGGACGCCGTGAAATCGCGGGTGGAAACGTTGCGTGGTCTTTGGGGACCGCAGTTTATGCCACAGCAAAAAGTGAATGTGTTACTGATCGACACCCTGCACGCCGATCTGGTTGATCCGGCGATAGGTGCGTGGCGTAACATCAATTAATTACAGCGCAGCCTGGCTGCCAGGCGGTGTTCAGAGAGTTCACTATGTCGGCAAATGATAATCAGAAAGCGGTGCCCAACGCGCTCCCTGCGGGATACCGATTTAACGAGTTTGAAATCAAGGAAGTGATTGGCGGCGGCGGGTTTGGCATCGTTTACCGCGCCTGGGATCATCAGCTTGAACGCACCATCGCCATTAAAGAGTATATGCCGGTGTCGCTGGCGGTGCGTGCTGAGGATCTGTCGCTGGAGCTGCGCGGCGAACGCTATCAAAAGCTGTTTAACGCCGGCCTGACCAGCTTTATCCAGGAGGCGCGTCTGCTGGCGCGCTTCAACCATCCCGGCCTGCTGCACGTGCTGCGCTTCTGGGAGCAGAACGGCACCGCCTATATGGGCACGCTCTACTACAGCGGCATGACGCTGAAAGAGTGGCAGCAGACCAGCCCGGATGCGGTGAGCGAGGCCTGGATCCGCCGCCTGCTGCCGCCGCTGTTCGGCGCCATCAGCACCATCCATCAGGCGGGCTATCTGCATCGCGATATTTCGCTGGATAATATTCAGATTCAGGAAAACCAGCTGCCGGTGCTGCTCGACTTCGGCTCGGCGCGCAAAGAGATCGGCAACCTGTCTGACGAAACCGAAATTATGCTCAAGCCCGGCTTCGCGCCGATTGAGCAGTACAGCGAAGAGGGTGAAAACGAACAGGGACCGTGGACCGATATTTACGCGCTCGGCGCGGTGCTGCACAGTTTAATCACCGGCAATCCGCCGCCGGTGAGCGTGGTGCGCTGCATTGAGGATAACTACCAGCCGCTGGTCGAGCGTCAGCCGCCCGGCTATTCGCTGCCGCTGCTGCACGCGGTGGACTGCGCGCTGGCGATGAAGCCTGCCGATCGCCCGCAGTCGATTGACGCCTTCGCGGCGCTTATCGATCTGCCCGTCAGCGACGTGGAGGCGGTGGTCAATAGCCTGCAGCCGGAGCCGTCGCCGGTCGCTGCTGCGCCCGCCCCGACGCCCGTGGTCGAGAAAGAGGAAGAGGAAGTAGCGACGCCCGCGCCGGTGGTGATGGCGGTGAATCACGCCTCGGCCAGCGTCGAGCCGGTAACGCCGCGCAACGTGCGTCGTCTGTCGCCTGGGCTCGTAGCGCTGGCGGCCGCGGCGCTGCTGGCGGTAGTGGTGGTCACCTGGCTGACCAACAGGCGCGACGCAACGCCGGAAAACGCGACGCCTGCGGTGGCGCAGAACCCCGTGGTGAATAGCGCGCCGCCGGCGACGCCCGCTGCGCTGGCGACGGTCTACCTCAAGCTGGAGCGCGGCGCCAACGTGGTGCTCAACGGCCAGCCGGTGGAGGTGAAAACCGGCAGCAACGGGTTCGCCGCGCTCAACCTGGCGGCGGGTCAGTATCGTATCGAGGTGCATTCAGGCACCAGCATGCGCGCGCAGTCGCTGGTGATCGACAAGCCAGGCACCTGGCTGCTGAATCCGGGGAATTAGCGCGCTTTCGCGGCGTGGATGAGCACGCCGCGAGCCTTACCCTTTAGCCCTGCGCGCAGCGAACGCCCGCCTGCAGCGCGCGCACCTGGTGCGCCAGGCGGCTTAAACTCTCCTCCTCCATGCCGCGCTTCGCCAGCTCTTGCTCAAGCGAAAAAAGATACTGCGCGTTGCTGCCCAGCGGACCGCTCGCCGCTGCGATCAGCGGCGCGATCGCCTCAGGACAGGAGTCCGATTCGTAGAGCGGATGGCGCGGATCCATAATAAAGGCCAGCGCGGTGACGCTGCGCCCATCCTCCAGCGTTAATTCGCACCAGGTCGGCAGATAGCAGCCGGTGATCATCTCGCGCTTCCACAGCAACTCCAGCTCTTCATGCAGGCGCGTCTCCGGCAGGCGAAACGCCAGGCCGCTGGTTGAACCGCCCTCTTTCAGCGCCAGCATGCGGCCAGGATGGGAGGAGGTGCCGCGTCCGGCGATCAGGCGCAGGCAGAAGGCGCGATGCCAGCCGTCCAGCGTGCCGGATGCGACCTCGTCCGCTTCAAAAACAGGATTCCACATCAGTGAACCATAGCCGAAGATCCAGACCGGGCTCTGGTCGGGACGGCAGGCGAGCGTGGCCGCCAGCGACGCGGCGCGCTGTTCGCAGCTCCAGAGCAGGGATTCTTCAATATCGCCGAATGACGTTTTGCAGTCTGCTTTTAATAAAAATTCTCGGGTTAACAATGCGACCTCCTGACCTTTTTAACGTCCTGTCCGACGGGCTCCCTTATAAAATCGGCTAGCGGGCGACATTCTTGAGCCGCAGCATGCACTGACAGTATGCATTTTCCGCACCGCTTTCAAGGCCGCGGCCAGGCGAGAAAGTAAAAAAGCGCCGCGTCAGGCCGGCCGCGCCGGCCCCCTTCCCATGGCTACTTTTTAGGGTGCCACTTATCATCGTCTCCTTTTTCATACTCTTTTTTCACCGCCGACCAGGCGACTTTATGCGCGACCTCTTCCTGAGACTCGTCGCCGCGTCGCTCATCTTTGTCTTTATACTGATCCCAGGCGCTGTTGAACGCCTTCTGATAGATCTCCTGCGCATGCGGCGGCAGTACATGTTTCACGTTATCCGGCAGCGCTTCGCGATTTTTGTAAGGCATTGCATTTCCTCCATTAAGGGCCCGCTTTAAGCCTGGCGTATAGAGAAAAAATTACAACCTTGTTATTCAGCCTGCCCTCTCATAAAAATCAGGCGAAGCGCCTGAAAACCAACATTAGCAGTGTGATAATTTGCGTTTAATAGCCTGATTATTGCTTAAGTCATGTGTTTAATATGATGAATAGAAAGCGATAAAAGAGGATGAATACTATTTTTGCTAAAGTCGGCCTTTATTGTTAAAAAAGTAAAAACCGGTAAATTTTACCCACGTTAAGCGGTGAAAAGTTACACTTTCAGATGTAATAAAAGTTCTACTATTTTGTGAAACCCCGTTGGGTTTCGCCGACGCATTTCTCTGAAGAGGATGGTGAATGACCACACATGAAAAAACACGTCACAAAGAGTTCTCGCTGATACTTCCTCTCGCCGCCCTGGCCGTGCTGTTTTTCTTTGGCGGACAAACCTCTCTGCCCGCGGTTATCGGCATCAACCTGCTGGCGCTGGTGGCGATCCTCAGCAGCGCCTTTAGCGTAGTGCGCCATGCCGACGTGCTGGCGCATCGGCTGGGCGAGCCCTACGGCTCGCTGATCCTCAGCCTGTCGGTGGTTATCCTCGAGGTCAGCCTGATCTCCGCGCTGATGGCCACGGGCGATGCCGCGCCGGCGCTGATGCGCGACACGCTCTACTCTATTATTATGATCGTCACCGGCGGGCTGGTGGGTTTCTCGCTGCTGCTGGGTGGGCGCAAGTTCGCCACGCAGTATGTAAATCTTGCCGGGGTAAAGCAGTATCTGATCGCCATCTTTCCGCTGGCGATCCTGGTGCTGGTGTTCCCCAACGCGCTGCCGGGCGGCAACTTCACGACCACGCAGGCGCTGCTGATCGCGGCGATTTCAGCAGCGATGTACGGCGTTTTCCTGCTGATTCAGACGCGCACCCACCAGAGTCTGTTTGTTTACGAGCATGAAGACGACAGCGACGATGGCGACCCGCACCACGGCAAGCCCTCAGCGCACAGCAGCGTCTGGCACACCGTCTGGCTGATCGTGCATCTGATTGCGGTCATCAGCGTCACCAAGATGAACGCTAATACGCTGGAGCATTTGCTGTCGGAGTTTAATGCGCCCGCGCAGTTCACCGGCTTCCTGGTGGCCCTGCTGATCCTCTCGCCGGAAGGCCTGGGGGCGCTAAAGGCAGTGCTGATGAATCAGGTCCAGCGCGCCATGAACCTCTTTTTTGGCTCGGTGCTGGCGACTATCTCGCTAACCGTGCCGGCGGTGACCATCATCGCCACCCTCACCGACCAGCAGCTGGTGTTCGGCCTTGAGCCGCCGCAGATGGTGATGATGTCAGCGGCGCTGATCCTGTGCCATATCTCGTTCTCAACCGGGCGCACCAACGTGCTGAACGGCGCCGCGCACCTGGCGATTTTTGCCGGCTATCTGATGACGATCATGCTCTGAAATAACGCTTTTCAGAGCACACGTAAATTAAAACGCGGGTGACGGAAAGCGAAGAGCAAAGCGTCCCGCGCCAGGGACAAAAACGCCGGGAGCGTTTTTGAACAACGCAGCGCGTTGGCCCGGCCACGGGCGCACCTCAGGGAAGAGGTGCGTATCCACGCGGGCCGAGCGGCAAAGATGCCAACTGCGTCTTTGCGATCGCTTCCCGTCACCTAAGGGCAGTTTGGATATCGAAAATTATTGTACATTAAGGCTAAAAATTGACCACCAAGCCCCAGAAGGGGCTTGGGAAGATCCTTCTGGGGTAAATAGGTTGCTTACCAACTACCGTAAGGATATTTTTTCCCTTTGATAAAATCCTCGGTATCTTTTCCGTACTCATAGCCGTTAGAAAACCGCGTTATTCCTTTGCAAATATCTAATTTATCCCCTGATACGGTTTTCAGCACTGATGGGGTGACGCGGTAATTAGGCTCAGAACCACTTCCCTGTAACCAGACGGCCACTTTCCCCTCCGGAGCCAGACCAATTTGTAATCTGTCGTAATACGCAGTTCTTCCCCGGTAATCCCGGTACTCACTCGGCCTGAGCATTTTCTCCAGTACAGGTTTAGGGATCGTCAGGTGAGTTTCATACACTTTTCTATCGATAATCGAGTCCCAGCAAAAAATAATATGTCTGGGAGGTCGTTTAACGTGATTCCAGTAGCCACCAGGCGCACGGTCTTTGTCGTTCCACTCGCCGATAACTTCGGGCAGGTCGGGCGTGCTGTTCAGCGTGTTAAAGCGATAGTCCTTTCCATCAGCGTCAAGAATAGCGGCAAATGTCACCACTGCTGGCAATGCGTTAGGTGTGAAAAAGTTAAAAGTCCACTCTGCCGGTACATTGCTTTGCGCGGCTGTGTCGGACAAAGATTTCCCCTGACAGGCCGTCAGCGCCAATAAAGTAAGAAGACAAGCCACACGGATTATTTCCATATTCTGTTCCCGTCCATATCATAGACCGTACGCTGCCAGCGCTCGTCCGGCCGGTTGGTGAACGTCACCAGCTTCGCCGGTTTGACCGCACCGCTTATTATTCCCTGGCCGTCTCTCACCACGCTGTTCCAGTTGGCTGAGCAGTGAATATATTTTTCGGCCAGCATCAGAATTTCTGGCGTGATAAAGCCGGGGGCAGGTTGTCCTCTCCTTATGGCTCGGCCCATTACAATCGCTTTTTCACACAGGCTGTTGAGTTCTGGCCGGAGTGACAGGTTGTCGTCTTTAGGTAAAATAGGGGAAAATTCTACCCCGGCATCCTGTGCCGCATCGAGCATCACCCGCAACACTACCTTCGACCAGTCATTACGCGTCGGACGGTCAATAACCAGCGCGGCACCGCTGCGTTTCTGTAGCGCTCCGTAACGGTCTGCTGGCATTCTGTCGTCATGCCAGGTATCAACATTCACCTCCACCGCGTTCAGCAGTGGCGCTATCGCCGGATAGCCGTCCATCGCTGTAAGCTGCGCACAGGTCTGTTGATAAATCCGCGTATCCGTGTCGGGGGTGGAAAGGGGGACGGTTTCAAACTCCGGGCGGGTAAGGAAGTAGACTTCATGCTCGTCGGGGTTATAGCCGCCGCCAATGTCGGAGTGCGCACCGGGCAAAGCCAGTTCCGGCCACGCCGGTTTCACGCTGTTCAGCGCGAAGTTAAAGCGGCATTCGTGTTGCGCGGTGATGTGAAACACTTTGTCTGCCACGCCTGGACGCAGCACCAGATTGACATCCCCGGTATCGGCACTGTGCGGGTTGAGGCCGTTGACCGGTGTTCCTATGGCCGCTACGGTATCAAATATTCCCAGAAAACGGGTTTTGCCCCCAGGCGTACCGGAAAATTCAATACCTTCCAGCCCGGCCTTAATCGCCGATATAATGGCACGGTCCTGACTGAATACCCGGTTGGCAAAGTGGCGCGCCGCCGCCGCTCCCCGACTGAAGCCAAAAATATCAAACTGCAGCTCTTTAATGGTGCAGAGACAGGCGTCAGCATGCTGGAGTAAATACCCCTGAATACCGGCAGTCAGTGCTGCGACTGCTTTATCGGTTTTTCTCACTACGCCAGTATCGCCTCGGCCTGTTCCCATTCCGTAAGTGCTGTCGCCAGCCCCGTCTTCCGTACCGATACCTTCGATGTAAATAGCGTATTGACCGACTCCTGTATCGGGCCTGATATCCTGTCTATACAGTGTATTCAACCTGTGTACGTTGCTGTAGTAACCGATATAGCTCCCTGCAGCAGTACCCCTGTAGCCACGTTTTAGTCGCACGCACTGGGAATACGCAGATCCAGCATCAGCATCATTCATCCCGAAATGTTCACCGGAACAGGCGGCCTGACGGTCACCGCTGTTATTCGCATTGTTGCCAGTGCCATCAAAGAATACGCCGATCGTCAGCGTGATTTTCCGTTTCTTCTTCGCCGCCTGTGCACGCTGTTCAGGCTCTGACTCCTGGGCTTGTTTTTTCGCGGTCTCAGCCCGTTCGTCCACCCGTCCGGCGTTGCAGTCGCTCTCGTAGGTGTGCGTCTGGACTGACGGAATAAACCGGGCGCGGCACGGGCAGGAACTGTAGCTGTCCAGCGAACCCGCCCACTCTTTCAGTTCTCCGCCCACCTCATAGGTGTCCCCCATACCGCCGCACACGCGGAACCGTCCTTCATGCTTCCCGCAGGTTACCGGGTCGCCCGCCCTGGCCTGTTGCCGTTCGATGCCACCGATTTCGTAGGTGTCGTCAGATGCACCCGAAAGGATCCGCCCACCACAGGTGGTTTTATCCAGGTGGTACAAAAAAATCCCTTTGCCATAATCCCTCATGAATAATATGGTTATAAAATCAGCGCATCATACCTCAATCATGACTTAACCAAAATCTCCGGCTTCTGGTTAGCAGTACAACACCTGAATACGGCAGATTTGCGAAGGGCTGTACTCTTATGCGATATCTGGTTTCGTTAAAATTACCGCACTAAATAATTTATTAACGAAACTATATGGTAAGGAGGCAGATTCTTTCTCTATTGGAAAACAAGAAGCTATTTATCAAAGGGAAAGCAGACCAGTAACCGGCACTTCAGTCACTGATATCAACAACCAGCCGGAACCTGAAAGAGATCGAAACTCACTTGCGTGAAGTGCTGCGTCTGGCAACCTCGATAAGCAGGGAACCGTGACGGCATTCCTGATGCTGAAAAAGCTTGCCAGCTACCCCCAGGCAAAACGGGCTGGCCAAAGCACTGAGAAAAATTGGCTGTACTGAACGAACTCTGTTTATGGTTTATGCTCGACTGGTTCCGCGATCCTGCACTGCGTCGGTGCTTACACGCGGGACTGAATAAAGGTGAAGACCGTAACACGCTGGCGCGAGCGGTATTTATGCACCGGCTGGAAGAAATCAGGGACTGAAAACCGGAAAATCAGAGCTATCGCTCCAGTAGACTAACGCTGCTGACGGCTGCTATCTCGCTATGGAAAGAGCGGTCGATGCCCTGAAGCGTAAAGTGGTGGAGATCAACGAGCAACGGCTCTCGCATTTGTCCCCGCCAGGCTGGGAGCACATCAATCTGACAGAAGATTATATCTGGAAAAGCAACCGGATCCTGGCTTCCGGTAAGTTTCGTCGGCTGAGGCCAGCTAAAGTCGAAAGGTCAAAAAACAGCCTTAACGTACAATAATTTTCGATATCCAAACTGACCCCTACCTGCGTTAGCCCCCATGCGGCAGACGAAAAAAAAGAGCGACCAACGTCGCTCTTTTTTAATTCGCCGCGTGAAGCGCGAGTTACTTGCTGGTATCCAGCTCCGGGAAGCTCTTCACCAGGTCGTCAATCGCCTTCATCTGCACCAGGAAAGGCTCCAGCTTATCTAGCGGCAGCGCGGACGGGCCGTCGCACTTCGCGTGATCCGGATCCGGATGCGCTTCGATAAACAGACCGGCAATGCCGACCGCCATACCGGCGCGCGCCAGCTCGCCCACCTGAGCGCGGCGACCGCCGGAAGCGGCGCCGAACGGGTCGCGCGTCTGCAGCGCGTGGGTCACGTCGAAAATAACCGGGCTGTTGTTGGTAACTTTCTTCATCACGTTAAAGCCGAGCATATCAACGACCAGATTGTCATAGCCGAAGTTGCTGCCGCGATCGCACAGAATCACCTTATCGTTGCCGCCTTCCGCGAACTTATCCACGATATTGCCCATCTGGCCCGGGCTGACGAACTGCGGCTTCTTCACGTTAATCACCGCGCCGGTCTTCGCCATCGCTTCTACCAGGTCGGTCTGACGCGCCAGGAAGGCGGGCAGCTGGATCACGTCGACCACGTCGGCCACCGGCTGCGCCTGCGCCGCTTCGTGCACGTCGGTAATGATCTTCACGCCGAACGCCTGCTTCAGCTCCTGGAAAATCTTCATGCCTTCTTCGAGGCCGGGACCGCGATAGGATTTAATGGAAGAGCGGTTCGCCTTGTCAAAAGAGGCCTTGAACACGTACGGAATGCCGAGCTTGTCGGTGACCTTCACGTAGTGTTCGCAAATACGCATGGCGAGATCGCGCGATTCCAGCACGTTCATGCCGCCAAACAGCACAAATGGCAGATCGTTAGCGACCTTGATATCACCAATAGTGACGACTTTCTGAGTCATGCCCTTTCCTTAATGGTGTGGTGCGCTTAGTGCAGCGTCACCTGTTTCTGTTCAATTGCGTGAATTTGTACTTTGATCATCTCGCTGACCGGATCCTCAGGACACTGCTCAACGAAATAGGTTAAGTCGTTTAGCGCAATATGATCGCACTCCAGCTGCGCGTAGATCAAACCGCGATCGCGGATCTCGTAAGGGTCGTCCGGATCGATCTGCAACAGCACCTGACTCACGCCCAGCGCCAGCTCCATCTGCTTCTCCTCCATCAGCGCCGCCTTCATGGTGTCGAGCATCTTGCGCATCACGCTGATGGTCTTCGCCTCTTCCAGATCGTCGTCGTAGAGCTTCGCCGTGGGGCTGATGTTGCCCTTCAGCCACACTTCCAGCGTGTGGGTATCCAGCGTCTCGCCGTTGAACGGGTTAATGAGCCACATCTCGCCGTCGATCCAGTCGGCGCGCAAAATCAGCTGCGTGGGAAAAATAACCGGCATCAGCGGAATGTCGAGCGCCTGCGCGATATGCAGCAGGATCACGCCCAGCGACACCGCAGTGCCCTGACGCGTCTTGAGCACTTTATCCAGCCATAGCGCGTCGGAAAGGTTATAGATGCCGCTGGCGCCACCGAAGCCCCACTGGCGATAGAAAAGCTCCAGCAGCTTCTCCAGCTGCATGTCGGCGTCCTGTTCGCTGCTCACATAGCGGCGGGCTTCCGCCACCAGCGCCGCCAGCTGCTCCTGCACGGACGAGGCGGGAAAATCGGCGCGAATCGCGCGGGTGGCGCCAATCACCGCTTCACACAGCGGCGTCTGGCTAAAATCTAATTGCTCTGTGGAGGTCATACTATCCCCAATAACGGCATTTTGGTCACCGCCAGCTTAATCACTGTTACCAGCGCGACCAGCGCGACCAGGAAAGCGATCCAGCGCGTACGGCTGGTGCGCGGGCGACAACTCAATGCCACGGAACCTAAGGCGATGTAGATAATAACGCCTAAAAGCTTCTCCGTCAGCCAGCTTCCTTGCGGCGAGAACGGGTAAAAGTGGGTAATCATCACCAGCAACACGCCGGTCAGCAGTAAGAAGGTGTCGTTAACGTGCGGCGTAATGCGCACCCAGCGGCGCTGCAGCAGTGCCGAGCCGCTGCGCAGCCAGTAAAAACGCAGGATAAAAAGCGCAATGCTGATAAACACCGTCAGCAGATGCAGTTGCTTGATAAGCGGGTAGTAAGCGGCCATGTAACGTCCTTTTTAAGAGGGAATGCAACCGAGCGTGACGCGGGGATTGCCGCCGTAGTCATTCACGGTCGCGACCTGAAGAAAATCGTGCTGCTGCATCAGCGCGCGCACCGCCGCGTCCTGCTGCCAGCCATGCTCCAGCAGCAGCCAGCCGCCTGGCGCCAGCCACTGCGGCGCCTGAGCGATAAGCAGGCGCAGATCTGCCAGCCCCGCCTCGTCGGCCACCAGCGCGCTGCGCGGTTCGAAACGCACGTCGCCCTGCGACAGATGCGCATCGTCTGCGTCGATATAGGGAGGATTACTGACGATCAGGTCGAAGCGCGCGGCGGGCAGCGCGTCGAACCAGTGGCTCAGGATGAACGTGGCGTTGGGGATCGCCAGCCGGTCGGCGTTGCTTTGCGCCAGCGCCACGGCGGCTTCAATACGGTCAACGCCCAGCACCTCGCAGTCGGGCCGTTCGCTCGCCAGCGCCAGCGCGATGGCGCCGGTGCCGGTGCCGAGATCGAGAATGCGCGACGGCGCGGCGGGCAGGTGCGCCAGCGCCTGCTCTACCAACACTTCGGTGTCGGGTCGCGGGATCAGCGTCGCGTCGGAGACGCGCAGCGGCAGCGACCAGAATTCGCGCTCGCCGATAAGATGCGCCACCGGCTCGCCCTGCACGCGCCGCGCCAGCAGCGCGTCGAGGCGCGTCAGCTGTTCAGGCAGCAGCTCGGTCTCGCCGAAGGCCACCAGCCAGCTGCGCGATTTGCCGGTAACGTGCCCCAGCAGGATCTCCGCGTCGCGCTTCGGACTCTCGCCGCCCTGTAGTGCGGCGACAGCCCTTTTCAGCCAGCCTTGAAACTCCATTACTCCTGACCAGCCAGCGCGGCCAGCTGATCGGCCTGATGCTCCTGCACGATCGGCTCAATCAGGTTATCCAGCTTGCCTTCCATGGTCTCGTCAAGGCGATAGATGGTCAGGTTGATGCGGTGATCGGTCACGCGCCCCTGTGGGAAGTTGTAGGTGCGGATGCGGTCGGAGCGGTCGCCGCTGCCCAGCAGGTTGCGGCGCGTGCTCGCCTCCGCCTCGTGGCGCTTCGCCATCTCCGCGGCGCGAATGCGCGCGCCCAGCACCGCCAGCGCTTTGGCTTTGTTTTTGTGCTGCGAACGCTCATCCTGACACTCCACCACGATGCCGGTCGGCAGGTGGGTGATGCGGATGGCGGAGTCGGTGGTGTTGACGTGCTGGCCGCCCGCGCCGGACGAGCGGAAGGTGTCGATCTTCAGATCGGAGGGATTGATCTCCGGCAGCTCCGCTTCCGGCACCTCCGGCATCACCGCCACGGTACAGGCCGAGGTATGGATACGCCCCTGGGATTCGGTTTCCGGCACGCGCTGCACGCGGTGGCCGCCCGATTCGAACTTCAGACGGCCATAGGCGCCGTCGCCGGTGACGCGGGCGATGACCTCTTTATAGCCGCCATGCTCGCCCTCGTTGGAGCTGACGATCTCTACGCGCCAGCGGCGGGCTTCGGCGTAGCGGCTGTACATGCGGAACAGGTCGCCGGCGAAAATCGCCGCCTCGTCGCCGCCGGTGCCGGCGCGCACTTCGATAAAGCAGGCGCGTTCGTCGTCAGGATCTTTCGGCAGCAGCAGCACCTGCAGCTGCTGCTCCAGGCGCTCGCTCTCGGCGCGCGCCTGCTGCAGCTCTTCCTGCGCCATATCGCGCATCTCGGCATCGTCCAGCATCATCTGGGCGGTTTCGATATCTTCCTGCGTCTGCTGCCACGCGCGGAAACATTGGGTCACGTCGGTTAACTGCGCATATTCGCGCGAGAGCGCGCGGAAGCGGTCCTGATCGGCGATAACGCTGGCGTCGCCGAGCATCGCTTCCACTTCTTCGTGGCGCTCCTGCAGCGCTTCCAGTTTGGCAACAATAGAGGTTTTCATGTCGTGATGGGATTCTCGTCACAGAGGGCAACAGCCCGGGAGTCTACTCGAGACCGAGGCTGTCGCGAAGCAATTGCAGGCGTTCAGTGTCGCCGTCGCGGGCGGCCTGCTGCAGGGATTTGGTTGGTGCGTGAATTAAACGGTTGGTCAGCTTGTGCGCCAGCTCCTGCAGGACTTTCTGCGGATCGGCGCCCTGCTGCAGCGCAGCCAGCGCGCGCGATTCGAGATCGGCGCGCACGCTTTCCGCCTGAGAGCGGTATTCGCGAATGGTCTCGACCGCGCTCTGGGCGCGCAGCCAGGACATAAATTCGCCGCTCTCCTGCACCACGATGCTTTCGGCCTGTACGGCGGCGGCTTTGCGCTGCGCCATATTCTGCTCGATGATCGCCTGCAGGTCGTCGACGCTGTAGAGATAGGCGTTAGGCAGTTTGCCCACTTCCGGCTCGACGTCGCGCGGCACGGCGATATCCACTAGCAGCACCGGTTTGTTGCGGCGCGCTTTCAGCGCGCGCTCCATCATCCCTTTGCCGATAATCGGCAGCGGGCTGGCGGTGGAAGAGATGACGATATCGGCGTCGGCGAGGCGTGCGTCGATGTCGCCGAGTCCGATCACTTCCGCGCCGACCTCTTCCGCCAGCCGCTCGGCGCGCTCGCGCGTGCGGTTGGCGATAATCAGCTTCTGCACTTTATGCTCGCGCAGGTGGCGCGCTACCAGCTCAATGGTTTCGCCCGCGCCGACCAGCAGCACGTTGACGGTCGAGAGGGATTCGAAGATCTGGCGCGCCAGCGTACAGGCGGCGAAGGCAACCGACACCGCGCTGGCGCCGATTTCCGTTTCGGTGCGCACGCGTTTGGCGACCGAGAAGGTTTTCTGGAACATCCGCTCCAGCTCGCTGCTCAGCGCATGGCCGCGCTGCGAATCGGCGAAGGCTTTTTTCACCTGGCCGAGTATTTGCGGTTCACCCAGCACCAGCGAGTCGAGGCCGCTCGCCACGCGCATTAAATGGCTGACCGCCGCGTTGTCCTGATGCCAGTAAAGACTTTGACGCACGTCCTCTTCATTGAGATGGTGATAGTCACACAGCCAGCGCACCAGGCGCTCCTGCAGATCCGCCTGCTGCTCTACGCTCAGGTAGAGTTCGGTGCGATTGCAGGTAGAGAGAACGACGCCGCTCTGCACCATGGGCTGGGAAAGCAGGCTGTCGAGCGCCTGTTCCAGCACGTCCGGCCCGAACGCGACGCGTTCGCGCAGCGCGACAGGTGCAGTTTTATGATTGATTCCGAGAGCGAGCAGCGTCATGGCGATAAAAGTTGGGATGTCCCAATAATGTCAGGGTTTTGTGATGCGCATTCTACAAGATGCGGCAGATCATGAAAAGCCATACAAAGGCTATGACTGTAATAAGATTAAACTGATCGTGCGCAATTTTACTGTAATCGGCATTGACGGTTTATAAGCGGATCGCTAGCGTTAACCGTTACGAATTAAAAACGTGTCCGAGGAGATGACCACGTGATGACCTATTCACCACGCACTATGTTGCGCCTTTTGCCGCTGGCGAGCGTTCTGCTCACCGCCTGCGCCGTTAATCAGCCTCAGGGCCCAGGCCCGAGCACGACCGCGCCGCAGTGGCAGCAGCATCAGCAGGAAGTGGCGAAAGTCACGCACTACCAGACACGCGGCGCCTTCGCCTATCTTTCTGACAAGCAGAAAGTCTACGCGCGCTTTAACTGGCAGCAGACCGCCCCGGACCGCTATCGCCTGCTGCTGACCAACCCGCTGGGCAGCACCGAGCTGCAGCTCGATGCTCAGGGCGACACCGTACAGATCGTGGATAACAAAGGCAAACGCTACGTCAGCAACGACGCGGAGAAGATGATCTCTCAGCTGACTGGCATGGATATTCCGCTCGCCAACCTGCGCCAGTGGATGATGGGCCTGCCGGGCGACGCCAGCGACTATCAGCTCAACAGCAACTATCAGCTTAAAAGCCTGAACTACAGCAGCAACGGCCAGAAGTGGCAGGTCGCGATTCAGGATTACGACAGCAAATCTACCCCGCCGCTGCCGGCGAACCTGGAGCTGCGCGAAGGCGACCAGCGCATTAAACTGCGTATGGATAGCTGGACCCTGCAATGATCACCTCCTGGCCCGCTCCGGCAAAGCTCAACCTGTTTCTCTATATCACCGGCCGTCGCGCAGACGGCTACCATAACCTGCAGACGCTGTTTCAGTTTCTCGACTACGGCGACAGCCTGCATATCACGCCGGACAGCAGCGGTCGCGTCAGCCTGACTACGCCGGTGGACGGCGTAGCCCATGACGACAACCTGATTGTTCGCGCGGCAATGCTGCTGCGCCAGGCGGCGCAGGCGCAAAACCGGCTGCCGGCCGACGCCGGCGCGCAGATCGCCATAGAAAAGCGGCTGCCGATGGGCGGCGGGCTGGGCGGCGGCTCCTCGAACGCCGCCACCGTGCTGGTGGCGCTCAATCACCTGTGGGGCGTCGGTTTCTCTCTGGAGGCGCTGGCGGAGCTGGGGATTAAGCTTGGCGCGGACGTGCCGGTGTTCGTCAGAGGTTTTGCCGCTTTCGCGCAGGGCGTCGGCGAGCAGCTCCAGCCCGCCGATCCGGCGGAAAAATGGTACCTGGTGGCGCATCCCGGCGTAAGCGTGCCGACGCCGCTGGTGTTTAACGATCCGCAGCTTACGCGCGATACGCCGGTACGTTCGCTGGCGGCGCTTTTATCGACACCCTTTCACAATGATTGTGAGGCAGTGGTAAGAAAACGTTTTCGCGAGGTTGATGAGCTTGTTTCCTGGCTGCTAGAATACGCGCCGTCGCGCCTGACTGGCACTGGCGCTTGCGTGTTTGCCGAATTTGACACCGAGTCAGCCGCTCGTCAGGTGCTGGAACTCGCCCCGAAATGGGTATGCGGATTTGTCGCGCGAGGCGTTAACGTCTCGCCTCTGCATCGCACCCTTTCCGGGCTGTAAGCGCATGTGTGACAGTGTCACCCTGTTCCAGACGCTGCACGCTGTGCATTAACACACCCGTATGAACATGCGCTGCGGTATGCGCCGGTTACCGTAACGCCGTTCATTCTCTGGACGCCAAGCCTGAGGTTCTTCTCGTGCCTGATATGAAGCTATTTGCTGGTAACGCCACCCCGGAACTAGCACAACGTATTGCCAACCGCCTTTACACCAGCCTCGGAGACGCCGCAGTGGGCCGTTTCAGCGATGGCGAAGTGAGTGTACAAATCAATGAAAATGTACGCGGTGGTGATATTTTCATCATCCAGTCCACCTGTGCTCCCACCAATGATAATCTGATGGAACTGGTTGTGATGGTCGACGCGCTGCGTCGAGCTTCTGCTGGTCGTATTACCGCGGTTATTCCCTACTTCGGCTATGCCCGCCAGGACCGCCGCGTGCGCTCCGCTCGCGTGCCGATTACCGCTAAAGTGGTCGCGGATTTCCTTTCCAGCGTTGGTGTCGATCGCGTTCTGACGGTCGATCTTCACGCCGAGCAAATCCAGGGCTTCTTTGACGTCCCGGTTGATAACGTTTTCGGCAGCCCGATCCTGCTGGAAGATATGCTGCAAATTGGTCTGGAAAATCCGATTGTGGTTTCCCCGGACATCGGCGGCGTCGTGCGTGCTCGCGCGATCGCCAAACTGCTCAACGATACCGATATGGCTATCATCGATAAACGTCGTCCGCGCGCGAACGTTTCTCAGGTGATGCACATCATCGGCGACGTGGCGGGCCGCGACTGCGTGCTGGTCGACGATATGATCGACACCGGCGGCACGCTGTGCAAAGCGGCGGAAGCGCTGAAAGAGCGCGGCGCGAAACGCGTCTTCGCCTACGCGACTCACCCGATTTTCTCCGGCAACGCGGTGGAGAATCTGCGTAAATCGGTTATCGATCAGGTCATCGTCTGCGACACCATCCCGCTTTCTGAAGAGATGAAATCGCTGCCGAACGTTCGTACCCTGACGCTTTCCGGCATGCTGGCTGAAGCAATCCGCCGTATCAGCAACGAAGAGTCTATCTCGGCGATGTTCGAGCACTGATTTTCGTTTAATAAAAAACCGGGCCATGCGCCCGGTTTTTTTATGGCTGAAAGAACGGATCAGTGGTGCGGCGTGCGGCGGCAACGCTCGTCATAGTGGCGGTGCCAGAAGTAGCGGTCTTCGATCCTTTCGCGCCCGCTGACGCGCGCGCCAGCGAGCCACAGCAGCGCGCCGATAAAGATGCCGAGGATAGCGCCCTGCGCCAGCAGCGCCGGCATTTGAATGCTCGGCAGTTGATTAAGCACGGAGAAGATGATGCTGGAGACCATCACCACCAGCCCCACGATCATCAGGACGTTTCCTGCTTTTCGACAATGTTGATGTTTCATAACTCACCTCTGTCCATATGAACAAGCCAAACAAACCGCACATAATGTTAACTTGTCATAAGTTTAGGCAATGACCTGCGAACAATTTGCGTCCAGGATCACAAACCCTAATAAAGGCTGACCTAAATTTACCTTCAGAAGCTTGATTTAAATAACAAAATAGTTAATCACGCGACGTAACCATATCGCTGTAGCTAAGTTTGTTCTCTTCTCTGCCGCGAAGTACACTAACGCCTTTTCACCACCTGAGCAGGATAATCATCGTGAGCAGCATTAAACTGATTGTGGGCCTGGCCAATCCCGGCGCGGAGTACGCCGCCACGCGGCATAACGCCGGCGCCTGGTATCTCGATTTGCTGGCGGAGCGTCATAATCAGTCGCTAAAGGAAGAGGCGAAATTCTTCGGTTATACCGCGCGTATCAGCCTGGCGGGCGAAGATGTGCGTCTGCTGGTGCCGACTACTTTTATGAACCTCAGCGGCAAGGCCGTGGCGGCGATGGCGACCTTTTTCCGCATCGCGCCGGAAGAGATTCTGGTGGCGCACGATGAGCTCGATCTGCCGCCAGGCGTCGCGAAGTTCAAACAGGGCGGCGGCCATGGCGGCCATAACGGCCTGAAGGACATCATCAGCAAGCTGGGCAACAACAATAACTTTCACCGCCTGCGCATCGGCATCGGCCATCCGGGCGACCGCAACAAGGTGACGGGATTTGTGCTGGGCAAACCGCCCGCCAGCGAGCAGAAGCTGATTGACGACGCGATTGATGAAGCGGCGCGCTGTACCGAAGTGTGGCTGAAAGAGGATCGCCTGAAGGCGATGAACCGGCTGCACGCGTTCAAGGCGAGCTAAACGCCCTGCCCGCGCGATTTCTGTGTATAATGCGCCAAATTTTTTCGTTTCCGGCAATGCCTGCAGCAGGCGTTGCACCTCAAGTTAGAAGGGTAACCAACCATGGGATTCAAATGCGGTATCGTGGGCCTGCCGAACGTCGGTAAATCCACCCTGTTCAACGCGCTGACTAAAGCGGGCATCGAAGCGGCTAACTTCCCCTTCTGCACCATTGAGCCCAACACCGGCGTGGTGCCGATGCCGGATCCGCGCCTTGATCAGCTGGCGGAGATCGTCAAACCGCAGCGCCTGGTGCCGACCACCATGGAGTTCGTCGACATCGCGGGCCTGGTAAAAGGCGCGTCGAAAGGTGAAGGCCTGGGCAACCAGTTCCTGACCAACATCCGCGAAACCGAAGCGATCGGCCACGTGGTGCGCTGCTTCGAGAACGAAAACATCATTCACGTCGCGGGCAAAGTGGATCCGGCGGAAGATATCGACGTCATCAACACCGAGCTGGCGCTCTCCGATCTGGAAACCTGCGAGCGTGCTATCCAGCGCGTGCAGAAGAAAGCCAAAGGCGGCGACAAAGACGCGAAGGTCGAACTGGCCGCGCTGGAGAAGTGCCTGCCGCATCTGGAAAACGCCGGTATGCTGCGCGCGCTGAAGCTGGACGCCGATGAGAAAGCGGCGATCCGCTACCTGAGCTTCCTGACGCTGAAGCCGACCATGTATATCGCCAACGTCAACGAAGACGGTTTCGAGAACAACCCCTATCTCGACCAGGTGCGCGCCATCGCTGAAGCGGAAGGCTCCGTGGTGGTGCCGGTTTGCGCCTCCGTTGAGTCAGATATCGCCGAGCTGGACGATGAAGATCGCGCCGAGTTTATGGCCGAGTTAGGTCTGGAAGAACCGGGCCTGAACCGCGTGATCCGTGCCGGTTACGCCCTGCTCAATCTGCAGACCTACTTCACTGCTGGCGTGAAAGAAGTGCGCGCCTGGACCATCCCGGTCGGCGCGACCGCGCCGCAGGCGGCGGGCAAGATCCATACCGACTTCGAGAAAGGCTTTATCCGCGCGCAAACCATCGCGTTTGACGACTTTGTCGCCTATAAAGGCGAACAGGGCGCGAAAGAAGCGGGCAAGATGCGTTCAGAGGGGAAAGAATATATCGTCAAAGATGGCGATGTGATGAACTTCCTGTTTAACGTCTAAGCCACGGTTGTCTGATGAGGGGCCAGCGCCTCTCATAACAAACCGCTCGCTTTTAAAATCCACGCCTGTGCGTGGATTTTTTATGCCCGGAAAAGACACCCTCTAATTAGTATGCTGTAACTAAGTAGATCTGTGCTGTATCCCGCGTCTCCCTGCTTCGCGCTAAAAGCCTTTGCAAAGCCCCACAGAAAGGGATAATACCCCACCGCTTTCCGACAAAGGACCGACGATGCGCGATACCCCGCAAGGCAACCTGACCCGCAAAAAACATATGAAGCTCAGCACGCTGGTCACGCTGATGATCGGCGCGGTGGTCACTTTCGTGCTGCTCAGCGTGCATCTGCTCTACTTCTTTCAGATCGGCAACGCCACGCAGAAGCAGCTGGAAGACAAGGCGATGGCCGTGGCACGCACGCTGGCGGACGTGCCTGCCATCCAGCAGGCGCTGAGTGGGCCGCCAAACGCCGGCATTATCCAGCCCATCGCCCGCGCGGCGCAGCAGCACAATAATCTGCTGTTCGTGGTGGTGACCAATATGCAGGGCATCCGCTACTCCCATCTTAATCCGGCGCTGATCGGGCAGCACTTTATCGGCGACGACATCAATCCGGCGCTGCAGGGCAAAGAGAACGTCTCGGTCAATCGCGGCTCGCTGGCGGAGGCCCTGCGCGTCTTTACGCCGGTCTATAACGCGCAGCAGCAGCAAATCGGCGTGGTGTCGATAGGCATCTCGCTGGAGGCGGTCAGCGATCAGATTAACCAGAGCCGCTGGAGCATTATCTGGACCATCCTGATCGGCGCGCTGGCGGGCGCGCTGGGCACGCTGGCGCTGGTAAAAACCCTGAAGCGCATCCTTTTCGGGCTCGAACCCTGGGAGATCTCCTCGCTGTTCGAGCAGCGCCAGGCGATTCTGCACTCGGTCAAAGAGGGCGTCATTGCGGTGGACGCTCATGCCGAGGTGTCGCTGATCAACGAGGCGGCGCAAAAGCTGCTGACGGAAAAGAGCTCCGGCAGCATGGAGGAGGCCAGCGTTATTCACGCTCAGCTGCAGGAGACGCTGGCCACCGGCCGCGCGCGGCGCGACGAAGAGCTGAATATCAACGGCCATGTGCTGCTGAGCAACACCGTGCCGGTCTACAGCCAGCAGCGGCTTATCGGCGCGGTCTGCACCTTCAGGGATAAAACCGAAATCACGCAGCTGCTGCAGCGCCTGAGCGGCATGGTAAACTACGTCGACGCGCTGCGTGAGCGCTCGCATGAGTTTATGAATAAGCTGCACGTGATCCTTGGCCTGCTGCACATGAAAAACTATGCGCAGGTCGAAGCCTATATTTTAAAAACGGCGAACAACTACCAGACCGAAATCGGTTCGCTGCTCGACAAAATCAAGTCGCCGGTGATTGCCGGCTTCCTGCTGAGTAAAATCAATCGCGCCTCGGACAGCGGCCATCGCCTGACGCTGAGCGACGCCAGCTTTCTGCCCGATATCGGCAACGAGCAGCAGATCGCCGTACTGATCACCGTGCTCGGCAATCTGATCGAGAACGCGCTTGACGCGCTGGGCAGTGAACACAACGGCGATATTCACGTGATGCTGCACTACCAGAACGGCTGGCTGGCGTGCGAGGTCAGCGACGACGGGCCAGGCATCCCGACCGACCAGCTGGATGCTATCTTTGACAAAGGCTTTTCAACCAAAGGCGAGGATCGCGGCGTCGGGCTTTATCTGCTGAAGCAGCAGACGGAAAGCCTTGGCGGCAGCGTCAGCGTGGAGTCGGAACCCGGCGTGTTTACCCAATTTTTTGTACAACTTCCCTGGGATGGAGGCAACAAAACCGCATGATCAATGTGTTAGTGGTCGATGATGACGCTATGGTCGCCGAGCTGAATCGCGTTTACGTCGGGCAGGTGCCGGGCTTTCACTGCGTCGGCATGGCGTCGACGCTGCAGCAGGCGAAAGAGATGATCCTTCACAGCGAACCCGCCGTGGATCTGGTGCTGCTCGATATCTATCTGCAGCATGAGAACGGGCTGGATCTGCTGCCGGAGCTGCGCGAGGCGAGGCAGCCTGTCGAGGTGATCATTATTTCATCCGCCGCCGACGCCGCCACCATCAAAACCTCGCTGCACTACGGCGTGGTGGATTATCTGATCAAACCCTTCCAGTTCCCGCGTTTTGAAGAGGCGCTCACCAACTGGCGGCAGAAGAAGTCGCTGATGGATAACCATCTCTACTATCAGCAGGCGGAAGTCGACCAGTTGATCCACGGCAATCCGCCCACCACCAACGACAGCAAACGGCTGCCGAAAGGCTTGACCCCGCAGACGCTGCGCACCCTCTGCCAGTGGATCGACGCCCATCCCGGCAGCGAATTCTCTACCGACGAGCTGGCGGCGGAGGTGAACATCTCGCGCGTCTCCTGCCGCAAGTACCTGATCTGGCTGGCGCAGATCAATATTCTCTTCACCAGCATTCACTATGGCGCGACCGGCCGCCCGGTCTATCGCTACCGCCTGCAGCCGGAATACCACTCGCTGCTCAGGCAGTACTGTCAGTAGTCAGCTGATAGCGACGGTCGTGCAGACGAAACGCGAACTGACGCGACGAGGAGCAGATCACCTGCTGGTCGCGGGTAACGAAAATCGCTTCGATGTGCGGCGCGTCGCGCAGCGCCTTAATGCTCTGCTCTACGCCGAGCCCGTAGAGCAGCGTGGTGTAGATGTCGCCATCTATCGAGCGGTCGGAAATCACCGTGACGCTCAGCAGCTCGTTGTCGAGCGGATAGCCGCTGCGCGCGTCGAGGATGTGATGATAGAGGCGGCCGTCCAGCTCGAAGTAGCGCTCGTAGACCCCAGAGGTCACCACTGATTTCCCCGCTACCTCAATCACGCCAATTAAGTCGTCACCCTGGCCGAACGGGGTTTTCAGCCCCACCGACCAGCCGGCGGCCTGCGGCGGCGCGCCGAGCGTCTGCACGTTGCCGCCGAGGTTAATCAGCGCCCTATCCACGCCCTGCTGGCGCAGAAAGCTGCGCACCAGGTCGGCGATATAGCCTTTGGCGATGGCGCCCAGATCGATCTCCATGCCTGGCTGGCGCAGAAACACGCTGCGCCGCTCAGGATCCAGCACGACCTCGCGCGGATCGGTCAGCGCCATCAGCTTCTCCAGCTCGCCCTGCGGCGGCACGCTGCGTCCCTGAAAGCCGATCTTCCAGCGCTTGACCAGCGGTCCGATGGTGAAATTGAACAGGCTGTGCGGCAGCAGACTGACCTGGTGCGCGCACTGAATGAGATCGAACACTTCGCGGCTGACGCAGACCGGCTCTTTGCCTGCGGCGTGGTTGATCGCCATCACCTCGGAGTGGGCGCGGTTGACGGTGAGGATATTCTCCTGATGGCGGATAAGGCGGAAGACCTGCGCGGCCAGCGCCGCATTATCGTCAAAGAGCTTAAGAAGAATGGGCGAACCCATCAGTACTGCGGAATAGGCGTAAACGCCTTCGTCGGCTGACATACTCGCCTCGGCTGTCAAAGTGGATCCGGCCACGGCGCGCCGGACAGGATTGCCCGGTGCGCCGTCGCCGACAGCGGACTAGCCGCGCGCCAGGGCCGCCGCGTTACGTCCGGCAAGGATACCAAAGATAATGATATCCGCCACGGCGTTGCCGCCGATACGGTTGGCGCCGTGGATGCCGCCGACCACTTCGCCCGCCGCCCAGGCGCCGCGGATCACCTGTTTGTTGCTGTCGAGTACCGCGGTGTCGGTATTGATGGTCACGCCGCCCATGGTGTGATGCACCCCAGGCGCGACGCGAATGGCGTAGAACGGCCCCTGATTGAGCGGATGACGCAGCGCGGTGGTGCGCCCGAAATCCTCATCCTTCTGATCCACCACGAACTGGTTGTAGCGCGCCAGCGTCTCCTCAAGTGTGGTGTGCTCCATATTCAGCTTCACCGCCAGCTCGCCCACGGTCGGCGCGCTGATAACGAAGCCCTTGGCGATATACTCATCGGCCGCTTTATTGTTCGCCCGCACCTGTTCGTCGAAGACCACCCAGGCACTTTTCTCCGGCAGCGCGATAATCTGCGCGGAAACCTTGTCGCGGGTCTCCATCTCGTTGAAGAAGCGTTTGCCCGCCTGCGACACCAGAATAGCGCCGCCGCCGCGAATCGATTCAGAGATCAGATACGAGGTGGTCTGCTCCACGGTCGGATGGATCTGGATTTCGCCCATATCGACCGTATCCGCGCCCAGCTTCTGCAGCATGGCGATACCGCTGCCGGTCGCCCCTTTGTGGTTGGTGGTCACGAAGCCGTCCAGCTCAGGGCGGTATTTCACCACCATCTCGCGGTTGGCGCTGAAGCCGCCGGTGGCGACGATCACGCTTTTCGCATAGAGGATGCGGCTGTCGTAGTACTCATCCACCACCTTCACGCCGGTTACCGCGCCGTTCTCGGTGAGGATTTCAGCGACCGAGGTATCCAGCAGCACTTCGATATTGCGCTTGTTGATGTTTTTCACCAGGCCGCTGATCAGGTAGCCGCCAACCGCCGAACGGTCCGCAGGGCGGTGCGTGCGGTCGATGCTCATGCCGCCGGTGATAGTGATATCGTTCAGCTCGATGCCGTGATCCGCCAGCCAGTCGATCGCCTCCGGCGCCAGCTCGACGAACTCGCGCAGCAGCGCCGGGTTGTTTTTATGCTGGCCGCCTTTCAGCGTCTCCTGATAGAAGAGCTCTTTGCTGTCTTTGATGCCCTTCATCGCCTGGAAGCGGGTTTCCGCCGCGTTCATGCCCACCGAGGCTTTGATGGTGTTGCCGCCGATAGTCGGCATCTTCTCGATGATGACCACGCGCGCGCCTTCGTCGTGCGCCTGAATCGCCGCCGCCAGGCCTGCGCCGCCGCTGCCGATCACGACTACGTCGTAGTTCTGCGGTGCGGAAGGATTACCGCCCTCTTCAATCACATACTCTTTGCTGGAGGTGGAGAGCGCGCGCGATACCGCTTTTTTCAGCGCCTCGCTCTGGGTAGTGGCGCCGCTGATGGCGTCGACGTGCGGACTGTTGGCCACCAGAATGCGGTTACGCAGGCTTTCAAAGGTCTCGGTAAAATCGACGTCCAGCGTATCGTCCGGCACCATCGAAATATCGGTGATGCGGTCGGTATCCAGGGTGACGTTGATTTTCAGCTTCAGCGCTTCCGCCTCGACTTTCTCCTGATAGACGCCCGCCTTGTATTTGCGGCCCGGCGCGCTGACTTCGCGGATCATCGCGTCCACCAGCGAGAAGCGCCACAGCGGTTCCGGGATCATCAGCGCTTCGCGCTGGGTGCTGTCAATATAGAGGTCGAGATGCTCGTTGTTCAGCACGCGATCCGCCCAGTCAGGATAGGCGATGCAGGCTTTGCCGATCGCCACCAGATCGTAGCCATGCTCCAGCGCCATCTCCACGTCGGCTTTATTCACCACGCCGCCGACGCCGATAACCGGCACCTTCGCCAGGCGTTCGGAACGCTGCGCGATATATTTGTCGATCAGCGGCATCGGGTCGCGGGTATCGACGATAGAGGGGCGCAGCAGCTGGCCCATGGAAAAGTGCACGTAGTCGAGGCCGCGCTCCGCCAGTTTTTCCAGCAGATAGAGCGTGTCGGCAAAGCGAATGCCGGGCACTTCGATCTCTTCCGGCGAGAAGCGATAGCCGATAATGAAGGTATTGTGCGCGATGCGCTCCGCCATTTTATGGGCGATATCCAGCACCGCCAGCGGGAAACGGGCGCGGTTTTCGCGGCTGCCGCCCCACTTGTCGTCGCGCTGATTAGAGTTAGGGGAAAAGAACTGCTGGATCAGATAGGTATTGGCGCCGTGCAGCTCCACGCCGTCGAAGCCCGCCTTGATGGCGCGGTTCACCGCGTCGCCGAACTTAGTGATCATCACCTCGACTTCGTCGGCGGTCAGTGCCTGCGGCGTGGTCGCGCCTTCGCGCGGTGCGGCAATGGCGCTGGGGCCCACCGGCGTTTTGCCGCCGATCAGCCCTGGTTCCACCATACGGCCACCGTGGTAAATCTGCAGGATAGCCGTCGAGCCCTGCGATTTAATCGCGTCGGCGATTCGGGCAAGTCCGGGGATCTTGTTGTCGCTGTCGATGCCGATAGCGCCGGGGAAGGCGGGGCCTTTGTTATCGATAAAACAGGACTCGACGATAACCGTACCGAGCGTGCCTGCGCGCGCGCGATAGTACTCCACGAGCTCGCTGGTCACGGTGCCGTCATAAAATCCCGTACAGGTGGTCATCGGCGCCATGACCAGACGATTTTTTAATACCGCGCCGTTGGGCAAAGTCAGCGGATTTAAAAGCGGGGTGCGAGTATTCATTTAGATTAACTCCGGAAATTAAAAGCTGAGAAATTCTGCGGACAAGGCACTCTGGTGATTATTAAAAGGTCCGGCTTAATGCCACTAATATACCAGTTACTTTAGCTACGAAAGAAATGAATATAGTTATAAAACTTTTAAAGGAGCGGAGTTATTTATTTTGCAATGGCTGAGATTTTAGTTATAGTAATGTTAGCGAAAGCGCTGAAAAAATCAAATTATTGTTATAATCTAAAATTACCCTATAACTTTCAATAAGGTAAAAGCGATGAAATTTGCAGAAAAAAGCGCCAGTAACGCTATTTGTCGCTTCGGAATCTTCTTAAGAGTGCAGATCGGATTTTAAAGACTTTAATCCAGTTAAAAGGCAAACTCACTCTTTGATCTAGATCAAAATTTACTATTATGGCAGGCGCATCATATAGCCACGGCGCAAAAGTTTATTTAATAAAGTTGTCACATGAAGACGTTATTCAATAAGGTTTTGCTGAAGGCGTTCTACGCGCACTAATAATAAACGGTGCATCAACAAAGCCGACACTCTCTTCTTTATAACTTGCAGACCCTCACTATGAACATGAAAACGACGCTGAACGAAGCCGCGCAACCTGCGCCCGTCCCGCCGCCGGGACAACACAAACGCTGGATCATGCTGGCCCTGCCCATCGTGGTCGCCGTCCTGCTGATGCTGGTGCCGACCCCCGCTGGGCTTGAGCCCTACGCCTGGCACTTTTTCGCCATCTTCGTCGGCGTTATCGTCGGCCTGATCTTCGAACCGCTGCCGGGCGCGGTCATCGGCCTGACCGGCGTGGTGGTCATCGCCCTCTTCAGCCAGTTCGTGCTGTTTAGTCCCGCCGAGCTGGCGAAGCCCGGCTTTAAGGTCGCCACCGAGGCGTTTAAATGGGGCGTAAGCGGTTTCGGCAACTCCACCGTCTGGCTGATTTTCGGCGCCTTTATGTTCGCGGCCGGCTACGACAAAACCCAGTTCGGCCGCCGCCTGGCGCTGATTCTGGTGAAATATCTCGGCCGTCGCAGCCTGACGCTCGGCTATGCCATTACCTTCGCCGATCTGCTGCTGGCGCCCTTTACCCCGTCAAACACCGCGCGCAGCGGCGGCACCATCTACCCGATTATCGCCAACCTGCCGCCGCTCTACGGCTCTAAACCCAACGACCCGAGCGCGCGCCGCATCGGCTCTTACCTGATGTGGGTGGCGATTACCGCCGCCTGTATCACCAGCTCTATGTTCCTGTCGGCGCTGGCGCCGAACCTGCTGGCGCTGGCGCTGGTGAAAAGCGTCGTCGGCTTCGATATCTCCTGGGGCATGTGGTTTATCGCCTTCCTGCCGCTCGGCGTGCTGCTGATCCTGACCATGCCGCTGCTGGCGTACTGGCTCTATCCGCCGGAAGTGAAGGTCAACGACGAAGTGCCGCGCTGGGCCACCGCCGAACTGCAAAAGCTGGGCAAACTGTCGCGCAACGAGATCCTGCTGCTGATTTTCGTGGTGTGCGCGCTGCTGATGTGGATTTTCGCCACCGCCTGGATCGAGCCTGCGATGGCTGCGCTGCTGGTTATCATACTGATGCTCTGGACCGGCGTGCTGAACTGGAGCGACATCACCAGCAACAAAGCGGCGTGGAACACCTTCGCCTGGTTCGCCACCCTGGTGGCGCTGGCGGATGGCCTGGCGCGCGTCGGCTTTATCGCCTGGCTGGGCAAAGAGGGCGGCATGCTACTGCAGGGTTACGACCCGCAGGTCTCCGCGGTAGTGTTGCTTGTCGCCTTCTATCTGCTGCACTACCTGTTCGCCAGCACCACGGCGCACACCACCGCGCTGCTCCCCGCAATGCTGACCATCGCCGCGGCGATCCCGGGCATCAATATGCCGGTGTTCTGCCTGATGCTCTGCACCTCGCTTGGCGTGATGGGGATTATCACTCCTTACGGTACCGGCCCCAGCCCGATTTACTACGGCAGCGGTTATCTGCCGACCAAAGACTACTGGCGTCTGGGCACCATTTTCGGCCTGCTGTTCCTGGTGCTGCTGATGCTGATCGCCTATCCGTGGATGGTGATGATGTTCTAAAGCAGGCGACGAAACAGGTTAATAAAGTGTAAAATCCTTTCCCTTCAGCTTACGCCAGCCGCGTCCCGCGCGGCTGGCGAAATAAAAACCAACAATATTTGCGGCTGTTCGTCTCGCGCTGCGCGAGCCGTCGCCGCCGCATAAGTGAGCCGAGATGTCGAACAAACCTTTCTACTATCAAGAGCCCTTTCCGCTGTCCCACGATGACACCCAGTACTATCTGCTGACGCGCGAGCACGTCTCCGTCACCAGCTTCGAAGGCGAAGAGGTGCTGAAGGTCAATCCCAAAGCGCTGACGCTGCTGGCGCAGCAGGCGTTTCACGACGCCTCTTTTATGCTGCGTCCGGCGCACCAGCAGCAGGTCGCCTCTATCCTTGCGGACGATGAAGCGAGCGAGAACGACAAATATGTCGCCCTGCAGTTTCTGCGCAACTCGGAAATCGCCGCCAAAGGCGTGCTGCCGACCTGCCAGGATACCGGCACGGCAATCATTATGGGCAAAAAAGGGCAGCGCGTCTGGACCGGCGGCGGCGACGAAGCCGCGCTGTCGCAGGGCGTCTACAACACCTTTATCGAAGACAACCTGCGCTATTCGCAGAACGCCGCGCTCGACATGTATAACGAGGTGAATACCGGCACCAACCTGCCGGCGCAGATCGATATCTACAGCACCGACGGCGACGAATATAAGTTCCTCTGCATCGCCAAGGGCGGCGGCTCAGCCAACAAAACCTATCTCTACCAGGAGACCAAAGCGCTGCTCTCGCCCGGCAAGCTGAAAAACTATCTGGTGGATAAGATGATGTCGCTCGGCACCGCCGCCTGTCCGCCCTATCACATCGCGTTCGTGATCGGCGGCACCTCGGCGGAGGCCACGCTGAAGACCGTGAAGCTCGCCTCGACCCACTATTACGATAGCCTGCCGACCAGCGGCAACGAGCATGGCCAGGCGTTCCGCGATCTGGCGCTGGAGCAGGAACTGCTGGAGGCGGCGCAGCAGCTCGGCCTCGGCGCGCAGTTCGGCGGCAAATATTTCGCGCACGATATCCGCGTTATCCGCCTGCCGCGCCACGGCGCCTCCTGTCCAGTGGGCATGGGCGTCTCCTGTTCAGCGGACCGCAATATCAAAGCGAAGATCAACCGCGACGGCATCTGGATTGAGAAGCTGGAGGACAACCCGGCGCAGTATATTCCGGAAGCGCTGCGTCAGCAGGGCGAAGGCGGCGTGGTAAGCGTCGATCTTAACCGGCCGATGAAAGAGATTCTGGCGCAGCTCTCCGCTTATCCGGTCTCTACGCGTCTCTCGCTGAGCGGCACCATTATCGTGGCGCGCGATATCGCGCACGCCAAGCTGAAAGAGCGCATCGACAGCGGCGAAGGGCTGCCGCAGTACGTGAAAGATCACCCGATCTATTACGCCGGTCCGGCGAAAACGCCAGAAGGTTACGCCTCCGGCTCGCTTGGCCCGACTACCGCTGGCCGCATGGATTCCTACGTCGATCTGCTGCAGTCGCACGGCGGCAGCATGATTATGCTGGCGAAGGGCAACCGCAGCCAGCAGGTGACGGACGCCTGCCAGAAGCACGGCGGGTTCTATCTCGGCAGCATCGGCGGCCCGGCGGCAGTGCTGGCGCAGCAGAGTATTAAAAAGCTGGAGTGCGTGGAGTATGCCGAGCTGGGGATGGAGGCGATCTGGAAGATTGAGGTTGAGAACTTCCCGGCGTTTATCCTGGTGGACGACAAAGGCAACGACTTCTTTAAGCAGATTCAGGACAGCACCTGCGCGCGCTGCGTGAAATAGCACTGAAGCAGACTCTTAAAAACCGCACCATGTTTTGATAAGCGGGCGGCAGGGTCTGAAGAGCAAAGCGTCCCGCGACAAGGATGTCGCGGGCCGAGCGAGCATGGATGCCTTGAGCGACTTTGCGATCAGACCCTGCCGCCCGCGTCTGCGCAACGGCCAAAGGCGCCCTTACAGCAAACTATCTTTACCAGAAACGCGGCACTTCCGCCGCATCGCTCGCTTCTCCCGCCCGCCGTTGAGCGGCACCATCGCCATCGCGCAGCGAGACCGGCAAATTAACCGCAATGATGCTGTACTCCACGCCGTCCAGCACCTCGTCATGTTCAGTCAGCACGTTATAAAATTCGTTCATCAACATTCCTTATTCAGTTCGGCCTCAGGCCCGTCAGGAACCACCGTCCTGACCATGCCATAGCAATCTTACGCGGTTATGACAGTTAACAATGGGTCGAAAAAACGCGAAATGCGCCGGGATTAATATGAAACAAAAACGGCGCGTTGCCCAGAGAGCAGCGCGCCGCAAAGCGCGAAATCAGAAGAAACCGAGCGGCTGAACGCTGTAGCTCACCAGCAGGTTTTTGGTCTGCTGATAGTGGTCCAGCATCATCTTGTGCGTCTCGCGTCCGATGCCCGACTTTTTATAGCCGCCAAAGGCGGCGTGCGCCGGATAGAGGTGATAGCAGTTGGTCCAGACGCGCCCCGCCTTGATGGCGCGGCCGACGCGGTAGGCGCGGTTGATATCGCGCGTCCAGACGCCGGCGCCCAGCCCGTAAATCGAGTCGTTGGCGATGGCGATCGCTTCCGCCTCATCCTTAAAGGTGGTAATGCCGACTACGGGTCCGAAAATCTCCTCCTGGAAGACGCGCATGCTGTTGTCGCCCTTCAGCAGCGTCGGCTGAATGTAGTAGCCGCTGGCGAGCGAGCCTTCCAGCTTCTCCACGCCGCCGCCGGTCAGCACCTCCGCGCCCTCCTGACGAGCGATCTCCAGATAGGAAAGGATCTTGTCGAACTGCTGCTGCGACGCCTGCGCGCCGACCATGGTTTCACTGTCCATCGGATCGCCGCGCTTAATGGTTTTGATGCGCTTCATCACCGCCGCCATAAAGGGCTCGTAGATCGACTCCTGCACCAGCGCGCGCGACGGACAGGTACACACCTCGCCCTGATTCAGAAAGCCGAGCACCACCCCTTCGGCCGCCTTCTCGATAAAGCTCTCTTCCGCCTGCATGATATCTTCGAAGAAGATGTTCGGCGATTTGCCGCCCAGCTCAACGGTTGAGGGGATCATGCTCTTCGCCGCCAGTTCGAGAATATGGCCGCCGGTCGCCGTAGAGCCGGTAAAGGCCACTTTGGCGATGTCGGGATGGGAGGCCAGCGCCTCGCCCGCCTCTTTGCCGTAGCCGTGCACCACGTTCAACACGCCGGGCGGCAGCAGATCTTTAATCAGCTCGACAAACAGGGTAATGCTCAGCGGCGTCTGCTCGGCCGGCTTCAGCACCACGCAGTTGCCCGCGCCCAGCGCCGGAGCCAGCTTCCACGCCGCCATTAGCAGCGGGAAGTTCCAGGGGATAATCTGCGCCACCACGCCGAGCGGCTCATGGAAATGGTAGGCGGCGGTAAACTCATCGATCTCGGCCGCGGTGCCCTCCTGGGCGCGCACGCAGCCGGCGAAATAACGGAAGTGATCCACCGCCAGCGGCATATCGGCGGCCAGCGTTTCGCGCACCGGCTTGCCGTTATCCCAGGTTTCGTTCACCGCCATATATTCCAGATTTTGCTCCAGCCGATCGGCAATCCTGAGCAGCGCCAGCGACCGCTGCTGCGGCGAAGTTTTGCCCCAGGCTTCGGCGGCGGCGTGCGCCGCAGCGACGGCATTGTCTACATCCGCCTTGTCCGAGCGCGGGAATTCCCCTGCGACCGAACCGTTGACCGGCGAAGTGTTGGTGAAGTAGTTGCCGTTCACCGGCGTCACGAATTCGCCGTTAATGAAGTTGCCGTAGGTTTTCTGCAGCTGAATCAGAGAACCCTGTTCCCCGGGAGAGGCGTAACGCATGGTGAATCTCCTTAACATGACCGGAATCGAAACAACAATGAAACTTGCTGTTAACAATGAATGAACAAACCCAGCCTGTCAGATGTTGCAGTCGGAAACTGTGACCGCCGCAAAGGAAAAGCGCGCCGTCCGTGCGCACGGATAATTCTGAGAATAAGCCGAGGCGCGGAAAAAAAGCGAAACCTCAGGCCGGAACAGGGTCAACAGAGAAAGTTAATCACAGGAGAGAGTGACATGCTGGCTTCGGCTTTTACCCTTATGCGCGCAAAAGCAGACTTTATTCACCAGTTTATTCGCCATCCGCGCAAGATGGGCAGCATTACGCCCTCGTCGGCGGCGCTGTGCCGCGCCATGAGTGACAGCGTCTGCTGGCGCAGCGCGCTGCGCGTCGCTGAACTGGGTGCGGGCGACGGCGTGCTGACGCGTCATCTGCTGGCGCGTATGCAGCCGCAGGCGACACTGGATGCGTTTGAGATCAGCGCGCCGCTGGCGGATAAGCTGCGCGCGCTGGAAGATGCGCGCCTGCAGGTGCGCAGCTGTTCGGCGGCCTGGTTATCAGGCGAGTATGACGCGATCTTTTCCGGCCTGCCGCTGCTGTCGCTGCCGCCGGCGCTGCGCGACGACATTCTGCGCGCCGCGTTCGACGCGCTCGGCCCGGACGGCGTTTTCGTGCAGTTTCAGTACACTTCGATCACCCAGCCCGATCTGTCGCGCTACTTTATCTGGCAGCGCCAGCGGGTGCTGAAAAACGTGCCGCCCGCCTGGGTTTATCGCTGTCGGCGCAGCTACGCGCCCTGAGCCTGATTCGCCTGCGGGCGCGTCTGCAGCCAGAATGCCGTCAGCAGCTGCCGCGCCCAGTCAGCGCCTTCGATATCCGCATCCGCGACGCTATCGCTGACGTCCGGCGGCAGGCAGGCGCTCATAATATGGCGTGAGAATTCCGGGTGAAACTGCACCGACAGCGCCTGCGGCGAGTAGCGCAGGATCTGACAGGCATCTTTCTCGGAGGTGGCCAGCACCTGCGCCTGCGGCGGCGGGACAATCACCGACTGGCGGTGCGACAGCCAGGCGCTGAAGCGTTCCGGCAGCGCCGAGAGCAGCGCGTCGCGCTGCATCGCCGCTTTGCACGTCAGCGGCAGCAGGCCGCGCTCCCAGCCGTTGGGGTTGTCCGCCACCTTGCCGCCCAGCGCGTAGGCCATCAGCTGGTGGCCGTAGCAGACGCCCAGCAGCGGCAGCTCAGCGTCAATCGCCGCCCTTACCCACGCCGCGCTGCGCTCGCTCCACTCGGCGTGGTCGGTCACCATCGCCCAGGATCCGCTCAGGATAGCACCGCTGATCTGATCAAACTGCGGCAGCGATTCGCCAAGGTGCGGACGCACAATGAGATAGTCATCAGGTTGCAGATCAAGCGCGTCAATAAACCAGCGCGGCTGTTCGCCAATGCGTTCAACCACGATGGCAGGCGGCACTTCCAGTTGAATCAGCGCAAGGGGCAAAGAGGAGGTGGAAGTCATACCGAATGGGTTCCCAGGCAGATTAGCGTCTCGGTGAACCAGTCTGACAGCAAAGCGGCAGCCTGTCTTATGATTTTCCTGCTGCAGTCATAACAGAAAAATATTTGTCATCGCCTGTCGGCCTCTCCCCGCTTCGTGCCATCATTAGGCGTGGCGAAAAACAAAAGCGAAGGACGGGATTGTGGCTCTGCGGCATTTTTTTCTAATCTTGATGGTGGTCTCTATCTGGGCATTCAATAACGTGGCGGTGAAGTGGGGCCTGCTGGAGCTGCCGCCGCTGTTTCTCACCTGCATGCGCTTTGTGGTGGTGGCGATTGTGCTGATCCCCTTCTGCCGCATCACCCGCGAGCAGCTTCCCTGGCTGCTGGCGCTCGCCTTTACCTTCGGCTTTATGCACTTCTCGCTGCTATTCGTCGGCATGCGCTATACCGACGCTGGCACCGGCGCGATTGTGGTGCAGCTCGGCACGCCGATCGCCATGCTGCTGGCGATGGTCGTCCTGAAGGAACGGTTAAGGGCGATTCAGCTGGTCGGCATCGCCATCTCCCTGTGCGGCGTGGCGGTGCTCTCCGGCAGCCCGACCATCCCCGCCTGGTGGGTGCTGGCGATCCTGCTCTGCAGCGCCACCGGCTGGGCGGTCAGCAATCTGATTGTGAAAAAATCGCCGCCGATCAAGCCGCTGACCATGACCGGCTGGATCGCCTTTCTGGCGGTGCCCATTGTCGGCCTGTCGAGCTTTGTGATGGAGTCACACCAGTTTTACGCCCTTAGCCAGGCGGGATGGCGCGGCTGGTTCGGCATTCTCTACAGCGCGCTCGCCTCGTCGATTGTCGCCTATACCCTCTGGTACGGGCTGCTGAAGCAGTACAACGTCAATCTGATTATGCCCTACTCGCTGCTGACGCCGGTGCTGTCGGTGCTGATGGGCATCCTGGTGCTGGGCGACAGCCTGAACAGCTTTAAAATCATCGGCGCCTCGCTGGTGGTGTGCGGCACGGCGATAGCGGTCATCAATCTGCGCAGCCTGCGCATGCACGCGCGCTTCCCGCGTCTGCGCCGCCGCTGAAAAAGCGGTGCTATGCTCTGGATACCGTCTGTTTCTGGAGAATGATTATGGATTATCAGCTTGCCGCGTCGCTGTGGCAGCAGCTACGGCAAGGATTGCGTGGCCCCGGCGACGCAACCGCCCCGCCCACTTTTCTTGATACCGCGACCTTCTCATCCGCTTTCGCCGTCAGCGAGCTGGCGGCTGCCAGCATCGGGCTGGCGACCCAGGCGACGGCGGATTTCATCGGCGTCCGCCAGCCGGTGAGCGTCAATGTACGCCTCGCCTCGCGCTGGTTTCAGACCAGCTTCTTTCCCCGCAATCGCCCCGCGCCCGCGCTGTGGGACGCCTTTGCCGGCGACTATCGCAGCGCCGATGGCTGGATCCGCCTGCATACCAACGCGCCGCAGCATCGCGCGGCGATGGAGCGCGTGCTGGGCCAGCATCCCGACCGCGACGCGTTGGCGCGACAGGTGGCGCGCTGGCAGGCTGACGCGCTGGAGCAGGCAGTGGTCGACGCGAGCGGCTGCGCCGCAACGATGCGCAGCGAGCAAGCGTGGCAGCAGCATCCGCAGGGCCTGGCAGTGCGCGAAGAGCCGCTGATCGCCTGGCGTCGGGGCGCCGCCGCGCCCGCGCGCAGCTGGCCGATGCTCGCCGCGCGGCCGCTGCTCGGCGTTCGGGTGCTGGATCTGACGCGCATCATCGCCGGGCCGGTGGCGACCCGCTTTCTCGCCAGCCTCGGCGCGCAGGTGCTGCGTCTCGATCCGCCCGGCTGGCGCGAGCCGACGCTGGATGAAGAGATCGCCTGCGGCAAACGGCGCGCCGTGGTCGACTTTAAAACGGCGGCAGGCCGCGAGACGCTGCGCGAACTGCTGCAGCAGGCGGACGTGCTGGTGCACGGCTATCGCGCCGACGCGCTGGAACAGCTGGGATTCGACGCTGAGACGCGCGCCCGGCTGGCGCCGGGTCTGGTGGACGTTAGCCTGAACGCCTGGGGCTGGCACGGCCCGTGGCGCAACCGCCGCGGCTTCGACAGTCTGGTGCAGATGGCGTGCGGCATCGCCGAGAGCGGCATGCGATGGTCGCAAAGCGAGAAGCCGACGCCGCTGCCGGTACAGGCTCTGGATCACGCCACCGGCTATCTGATGGCCGCCGCGGCGCTGGAGGGGCTGCGCCAGCGCCACGCTACCGGCTACGGCGTGGCGGCGCGGCTGTCGCTGGCGCGCACCGCCCTGCTGTTGCAGCAGCATCCCTGCCGGGATGCGAGCCTGACGGCGGGCATTAAAGCGCATGCGCACGACACGCTGCCAACCGTTGAGCTGACGCCCTGGGGCATCGGGGAACGGCTGCGCGCCGCCGCGCGGCTGCCCGGCACGCCGCAGCTCTGCGCCACGCCAGGCTGCGAGCCGGGCACGCATCCGGCGCGCTGGTAAAAAGGCGCGGCGTTACGCTTCGCCGCTCTCTTCGCCGGCCTCGTTCAGCTCGTCCCACATCGCCTGGATAGCCTCGCGGCTTAGCATCGCCAGCGTGCGGTAGAAGGCAGTGGTGGCGTGCGCCTCGACCTTGCCGAGAAAGGCGCCGCACCAGGGCAGCAGATAGCTGTCGAACAGGGCGCACTGCGCCGCGCTCTCATCCTCCGCGGACTGATCTTCCAGCCAGGAGGCCGCCAGCATCAGCACGCCGAAGTGGTCGGCGGGCGCGTCGCTGAGCGGCATGCCGCGCGAGGCGAGAAAGGCGCGCACCTCCGGCTCAGGGTTGCCTTCCGGCCACTGCGAGGCGTAAGGCGGCACCTTACAGTCGGGACCGACGAACAGCGCATTGTAATCCGCCGCCAGCGCCTGCGGATCGCTGTTCTGCTGCAGGCGCTGGAGCAGCTCGTCCTGCTCCAGCGGCCACTGCGCGCCAAGTTTGCCCTCGCGCAGCAGCGTAAACAGCGGAACCAGCAGCGGATCCTGCGGCTGACGGTTAAACAGGGAGCCGATCACGCGGCAGAGAATGGAAAACTCGTTCATGCACTATTCCAGAGGCAAAAGGGTTAGAAATCTGCCAGTTCGGCAATTTTTTTGCCGGTACGCTGCTCAAGAAAATCGAGCAGGCGGCGCGGCGTGACATTTAACACGCGATCCTCGGGAAAATCCACTGCGCGCGTAATACGCAGGCAGTGCTCGAAGTCACCCAGCGTAAACGCGGTGTGGGAATCGGAGCCAAACGCCAGTTTTCCGCCGGCGTCGCGCACCGCTTCGGCGATGGCGCGGCAGTTCGGCTCGCTGCCGGGACGTGAAGTAGTAAAAGGGGAATTATTGACACCACTTAGACGATGACTCCCCCCATTCCCACTGATATTGGATAAACACAAAGCGCAACTATTACTAACGGGGGGAAACTGCCTGACCAGTCTGACATTGCGTCATTTATATTTTTCATAGATGACCAGACAGGGCGGGAGCATTACGCCTGATGATGTTCAGCGGAGCATACATACGATGGGATACCTTCAGCTTGGGGCTTCATTTGATAATGAATTTATCCACTTATGAAGGTTTTGGTTGTGTCTTGAGCAGTGTATGATTAAGAAATAACCACCATAAGTTCAGGGAGAACAGGATGAAAGTGGTACTGCCGGTTGACGGCTACCGTTCGGCAACGGAGTTCATGGCGGCCATGCAGGGCAGTGAGGGAGATACTCACTGGCTGATGAAGAAGGCCGAACACTGGCATGGTGGAATTCATCTTTATAACAGTTTTGCGTCTAATGCTGTTTTTAAACCCGACAGCCACGGTCTGAAATGCATGACTGATGGCCAGGTGGTCGCCTGGCGATTAAATGATAATTATCAGACCGCTTGGTTCAAAAAGAAGATGCTGAAATTCAGCTCCACCTTTGTTCTCATCAAATCAACCTGCACCCCGGATGAAGACAAACCCAATAACGCACTGGATTTCTACACTCTATGGATGCAGATAGCGCCGCTTTCTGAGTACGGGATTACGGACACGCCGACAGCCACCGTGACCGCCAGCGCATTGAAAATCCGTCAGGACACTGCATTTTCGGATTGGATGCGTAACGGAATTTCCCAGGGGATAAACGTTCCCCGCGATGCATTCCATCACAATGAAGCACCACAGGATACGCATACTACGTTACCGCGCGGTTCAGTCGTAAAAATTATACAAGAGGCAACTTTTATTCTTAATGGCAGACAGGCTCCATTCATTTTCATTACTGTTGTGTCGGTCCCTGAAGGAGCTAAAACCGGATTATCTGTCGGAGAGTCTGGCTGGATCTCTGGGTTGGATAAGTTTGTTAAGAGGCAAGACATTACATTACCAGCGTGGATGCAGGAAGCCCGTAAACGTGGCGTATTTAATCAGGTCGTGACGGTATCCGGAGAAGATGCACTTTCGATTAAGGCCGGGGATGTTATAGGTCACCTTAGCCTAAATGAACAACCGTACGGCAATCCTCACTATTTCTGTCATCTGGAAGTATTTAGCCAGGATTCACGAATGAAGGATTTTCTGACAAACAAGGCCGGAGTGAGAAAAGGAGTGGCAGTACTGCACACTGTGGCGGATAAAATACGCTGGCAGCATCGAGACAAAGATAATTCTTTTGTCGTGGCTGGTGTCGGCGGTGACCCTTCACCAACAACGGCAGAGCGTTACACTCCCGAAACTCAGTGCCGCCGACTGGAGGCCGACGGAACAACCTGGTATTACATTCCTGACGAGCTGGCATGGATGGCGGCGGAAGATGTGGAGAGAGTGAATCAATTTGATCTTGAAAAACGAGGGTTTATCCCTCTGGAACAGGAGGAGGCCCCACAAAGCATTTTCCAGACTCCAAAAGAATCCTGGCTACGACAAGTGTTCGGCCGACTTGAAGAATTAGCCAGGGGTGAAACCCGAGATATGTATTCGTGCAGCTACACCGCAAAGTACCAGAAGTTAGTGAAAAAAATCGATTTAAATCGGGATGGTATTATTGATGCTGGTGAGCTGTGGCGGTTTCTGCACAACCGTCAGTCACATATCCAGTATCAGGTGCAACGCCTGGTGGTGAAGCATCACAGCGAATGGCTTAAAGATGGCATTTCAGCTCTTTGGCAGGCAGCGCTTAATGAACAGGCGAAGAAATATCCCGATATGGCACTCTTTAACCGTGACTTCATCAATAAACTGGTGTGGATGAAGGACGTACGAGAAATCCGTAGCAGTGAGGCTTTTTGGCATATGCATCCAGTGGTGTTTCTTGATGCAATAAAAGCTGATGAATATGATTTCTCAACAAGAGAAAGCACGATCAGAGCCATCGTCGCAGAAAGCAGGAAACAAGGTTTTTCTCTAAACACTCAGGTTGCTTATATTTTAGCCACGGTAAAGCGTGAGACAGGAGATACTTTTAGACCAGTCAGAGAAGGGGATTGGGTAGGCCACACCTCAACGGATGATTACAGACGAACCCACTACAGGTATTATCCGTATTATGGCCGTGGATTTGTCCAAATCACATGGGATTATAACTATCGAGCTTATTCCGAGAAATTAGGGATTGATCTGGTTGCCGATCCCGATAAAACATTAGATCCATATATTGCGCTGTTTATTCTTATAGATGGTTTCAAGAATGGCGTATTCACAGGTAAAAAATTAACCGATTATGTTAGTACCACAAAAACTGATTTTTATCACGCAAGACGGTGTATTAATGGTCTTGATCATGCAGAACAAATCAAAAGCTTTGCAGATAATTTTTTAAGCAACCTGGATGCGGGAGAATGGCAATGAGGAAATATATACCCTTAGTGTTAATAATTTTAAGTGGATACACATTTTCCAGCGAACTGAGATGCGGCTGGTTACAAAACCCTGGCCCAGCTAATCATTGGATCACCGATCGAGACGGTACATGGGATATTTCCTTGCAAGGCAGTTATTCTTCATCAGGAATAGAAAAGCTTAAAGATTTTCCGGATGATCAATATGTCAGGACTAATGGAAATTATGGATACGGATGCTCCTGTATCAGAGTCGATATAAACACCAATGAGAAAAAAATCACTCAAATATACAGTTTCAAAGTACTCCCACTTGAGCGCTGTCAGTCAGATAAAAAACTCCCCCTTCCCTAAATATGCTTCGGATTGCGATCCGCTATCATCAATCCACCAGGGAGACTACCCGCGCTTTTGATATTAACAGGCTGGCCTTGTTTGTGTCGTTCCACCAGGGCGGCAACGTTGCCGAAGACACGTTTTTGTTTCGTCCAGGCTTCATCGTTGGCTCGCATGAACAGCAGAATGAATAACATCAAATCAGTTAGATTCTGAAGAACACTATCCAGGGTTAATTTCTTGCCACCCATCCCGGTGATGACTGTTACAGAATACCGATCACTAATACTGGTTACGTATTGGTGACTACAGGATAATCTTTGAGTTGATAGATGGTGAGCCGGTAGTACTAAGGATCGAAGAAATGACATGCAGAACATCGAAAACTTACTGATACGAGGCGAGGCAACCTGCCGATTATGCTCCATGACATTAACCGCGACTCCAGGACACCCGGATAAACTATGTCAAAACAGTACATTTATGATGAAACAGGTAAGCCACAATTTGTGGTGCTTCCGGTAGCGGAGTACGAAAAGCTTCTCTCAGACGCCGAAGGCGAATGGGAGAGTATACCTGTTGAAGCTGGCCCAGATGATGACGAAACTGTACCTGGTGCAGTCGTGAACATCATGATTGAACAGGACGTCAGCTTACAAGCCGCCTGGCGTATTCATCGCGGCTTAAGCCAGTATGATGTGGCTGAAAAATTAGGTACGACTCAGAGCGCTATCTCTCAGTTAGAACGGGCAGAGAGTAGGCCACAGAAGAAGACTCGTGAACGTCTTGTGAAGCTCTATGATTGCCGTCCAGAACAGCTAGTGCTTTAAAAGACAAAGGCCACCTCTGCGGTGGCCTTTCGTTTATTCAAGATCGTATGTTGCTTTGATTTCTTCTTTGTCAGTCATAGTACCGGCAAGGCGTTCACTCCCCCTCAAACGCCTTGCACTGAGGCTCTGGCACCGCTTATCAGGCTTGCCCGGATGCTGCCGAGAATATTCACAGTCGTACTTACCGCCTGCGGTCCCCTCGTCCTTTTGCGCGATCTTGCTTCTTCTGCGAAGCGTAACGCCATTGCAGTAAGGGTTAGAAATCCGCCAGTTCGGCAATCTGCTTGCCGGTACGCTGCTCAAGAAAATCGAGCAGGCGGCGCGGCGTGACATTTAACACGCGATCCTCGGGAAAATCCACTGCGCGCGTGATGCGCAGGCAGTGCTCGAAGTCGCCCAGCGTAAACGCGGTGTGGGAATCGGAGCCAAACGCCAGTTTGCCGCCGGCGTCGCGCACCGCTTCGGCGATGGCGCGGCAGTTCGGCTCGCTGCCGGGACGTGAGGTGGTAAAGGAGGAGTTACTGATCTCCAGCGCCACGTTGTAGTGCGCGGCCGCTTCGGCGACGGCGCGGATATCCACCGGGAACTTCGGGTTGCCGAAAGTAATTTGTGAACACATATTATCGTTTCTCCCAAGTTTGTATACCTGTATCTCCCTCCCCTCATATCAAAAAAAGCAAACATTAAAAAATTTTAGGATTTCGCTGATGTTTTACGCAAAATAGCATTGCTCACAAAAACCTTGAGGTGTATCTTTAGCAAGCTGTTCAGTTAAGCAGCAAATACTTATAAGGATATGAAATGACTCAACATTCAGAATCTTTTGCAAGCATTGAGCAGATTACATCTCGTCCAAACTTTTCAGCAGATTTAGAGATTAGTGTAGATAGTTTTAGCTCGCTTGTAGGCCGTTATCATCTTGGTGAAAGCGTTCAATGTCAGGTAAAAACAGAACATGGAATCTGTGGACAAAAACATCAAAGAGGATATGTAGGTCTTACCAAAGATGGCAAGGAAGGGCTAATTGGTGGGATTTGTGGTGAGAAATATTTTAAAGAAGACACTCTTTTCGTTCAGGAAAAAAATCGTATCGATGCAGAAATTGACAGAAGAGAGAATCTTGAGAGACTACTTAGCTATAAAGAAAATTTTTTATCCCTTTACAATATCTATGATGGCTTCACCAAAGATACTAAAGCGTTAAAGAAAAAAATAGATCACCTCTATAACGGTTTTCCTGACATTGTTTTGACATACTTGTATCAAGCACAAAGGACAAGAAACTGGGATCTTAATGTTGACGTTTTGCGTCATACAAGAGGCGAAAAAGGAATGACAAGTAACTGGTACATTGAGAAACTTTGTACATTTCCGCCTTTACCCTCGGCTCAAGAAATCCAAAGCCTGTTAGGTCGATTTGAGAATCTTCAAACTATTTTCAGTGAAGCATGTTCGTCGAATATAGAAGAACTACCTACCCCTAAACTAAAGGGCTATATAAAAAGCTTGTCTGAATTTACTGAATTAGAAATGCAATTCCAAAAATATAAAAAAGATACAGAAGACTTTACACAAGAGCATAACTTAAATAATTTGTACTACGTATGTGCTAACAATAAAGATAAATTTTTAACTGTTAAAACCGCCTTATCTCTTAATATACCCAACCCTTCAGAAAGACAAATCACATCTAAATGTGATGAAATAGAAAAGACAACCAAAGAAAAGTTCGATAATTGTCAAGTTAGGTATAATAAAACGGTTATGAAATTTAAGAAAAACAGCCTTGGTTAATCCACATATTAGGCATGGATTAATATACCCAAGCTCTATAACCACCGCCATACTTTAAAGCTAAAGGCCACCGATTAAGGTGGCTTTTTCTTAGGGTTTTAAAGTCAAATAGGTCAAATATACTGCTATCAAACTTGCTACCGCAGCGACTGTAGCAACAATCATACTTATGAGAGGAATATATAAAGCTGAATATCTTGTAAATTTTTCTTTGGGTTCAAGATATTGAATAAAGTACATCTTTGTCTTAAGCCATCTTACTATACATCTATCTTTAAATGTCTTTCTATAAAGAACACCCGTGAACCTTTGATAATGGATGAAGTTTTTAACGCACTTTTCAATGCGTTTTTTTGTAATATTTTTTGCATCATAAGTATGGTAAAGAATTAGATAATCATAAACTGCTACAGAGTCCTCAGTCTTAACGGGGTCAACGAAAATATGAATATGACCGACAGCACTATAAGTAATAGCTAATGCTCCACCTATTTGCAAATGATGATTGAAAGTTATTTTATCTTTTTCTATAACTTGCCGCATATTTCCGGTAAACTTATTATTAAACTGCAAGCTCAACGAATCAAAACCAAATCCATCTGGTTCATCTTGCTGATCATAGACGCTTACCTCTATCCCATTTTTATTTAATTCTTCAGCTATACTTATAAGGTTAGCTTTGATAGAAGGTTTGAAATGCCTCCAGTTTACTTTTGAAATTAACTTTCTTAAAGCATCCCTTTCGAACTCTTTGCTATATTGCTTCACCCATTTCATTTTATAAACCCCAAAGGCTATTTCCATCATCATAACTCTTAGAGTCATTAATGAAAATAGCCTCATAAATCAACACTGATCAAAGTAGTGTTTGTATTTTCGATAATGGCACAGATAACCCCAAACGCCCCACATTTCACTTTCAAGCAGGATCGGCAGTTACTCAATGTACTCAACGCCTTCTACTATGAATTAATTATAGCTATATCTAATGACATTTAAGTTTTTTCCAATGCATTCTACTTAAAATTTGCATTATCACCAAACTTTAAACTATATGATGATTTTCAAGAGAAAATGAAGATTCATCCTCTTGTAACCAACCATTAAGAAATGTTATAAATTTCTTGCCCTAAGTGTAGGCTTAGGGGTGATGTACAGTTCGTCAACTCTCGGCCAGCGACCTTCGCTGCACACCGACCAGAGGCTGACAAACAGGTGGATGATGCTCATAAGGCTCTCCGTCATGCTGATTACATTATACAGTGTTTCTAACATTTGCGGTGAAATACACCTCTGACTTACTTGTAAATCAGAGAGTATGAGAAGGTTGGATAAAGACCACTTTGTTAAGCCGGGGCAATGTTTTTCTGAACGACCGCAGTTCGAAGTTGCCCCGGTTTCACAATCCCTGAGAACTCAAAAATGGAATCTCGTGAACATCCTTGGTTCAGGAAACGTGGCTATTTGCATTTTGATAAGCCCATTTCATTAGAACATGCTTTAGATATAGTTACTAACCCTAACACGGTTGCTACACATTCATTCCTCCCTTTTATTAATTTTACATCTACTACTTACAAAGCACATAAAGACAAATTAACAAGAAAAATAATTAAGACACCTAAACCAAGAGAAATAGCGTATTCCTCTCACGTTGATAGCCACATATATTCTTATTATGCAGCCATCCTCAGTGAATTATACGAAAACGAGCTTGTTAAGTATGGGATTACTAAAAATGTTCTCGCATTTAGATCTTTGAATAAAAGCAATATTGAATTTGCTTCCGAAGCATTTAAAGAAATAACCATTCGTGGAAATTGTAGTGCTGTAGCATTAGATTTAACTAAATTTTTTGATACACTCAACCATGCATTATTGAAAGATGCTTGGTGTAGGCTTCTTGCAACCGATAAGCTACCTGATGATCATTATGCGGTATTCAAATCTATAACAAACTTCTCTAAAGTTGAAAAAGAAAAACTATATGATTTGATGAAAATCCCTAAAAACAATGCTAAGCATACAAAAAAAACCCGAAAGCAAATATGCTCTTTTGAGGACTTTAGAAATAAAGTCAGAAAAGGTAAATTAATAATACCTAACAAAGATATTAAAGCTATTCCGCAGGGTTCACCTATTAGTGCACTTTTATCTAATATTTACATGCTTAATTTTGACATTGAAATGAAAGAATACGTCACCTCTTTAGGTGGAGAATATTTTCGATATTGTGATGACATGCTATTCATCTTACCGTCAGAAGAAAAGGATAATATTGCTGGCATAGCTGAGCAAAAACTGCTCAAGTTAAAGGTTTCACTTAATGTGAAGAAAACTGAGATTAGAGAGTTTTCTGTTACTCCAACAAGAATCAAATGTGACAAGCCCCTTCAATACTTAGGCTTTATCTTTGACGGGCATAATATTTATCTTCGATCTTCTTCATTATCACGCTACTCTGACAGGATGAAACGTGGTGTTAAGCTTGCAAAAGCAACGATGAAGCGAAAAAACAAAATCAGAAAAACAAAAGGCCTGCCGAACAAAGAACTTTTCAAAGAGAAAGTTTATGCCCGTTATGCTCATGTTGGGAAAAGAAATTTTTTAACGTATGGTTATCGGGCTTCTCGAATTATGAATTCAAACTCGATTAGAAAGCAGCTCAAGCCTTTATGGGAAAGATTGCAAAAAGAGATACATAAATAGACCACATAGAATATGTGTTGCCCATATGCGGTTTGCAGAACACACCCTAACTTAGATGATACATGGGTAACACATAAGCAATTTTTCTGATTCAAGTAGAGTTGTCAAGCTTCTTAAGCTAATATCAAGTATAACATCTGTGGATACAAAGGATTAGTGCCATTATGAATCAAGAGTTTACTTTCCCTAAAGGCAGTAAGAGCAAAAGCTCCAGCGATCCTTTTGACGACAGTTTCGTTCAAGAATACTTCAAAAACCCTTCCGCAAATCTATATTTGAAAAAGCTGTTAGGTTGCAACGATAAAACATTTCTCACCAATGCGGATGTAGATAAACTCAAAGAATCATACGATAAAGCACATGACATTAGAAAATTTGAAATAGATCTTTATTGGAAAAGAACAACTTATGTTTGGACATTAATTTCGGCTTTAATAGCTATCTCCGGTGCATTATTAGCTGCAAATTTTAGAATCTCCCCTTCCTCTACAGAAAATAAATCGCTTTTAATTTTAGTTGGCGTGATTGCAATAATTGGTGTATTCATAACCATTATTTCATCGAGAATCCTTAAGAGTGGAGAATACTGGCAAAAAAACTGGGAATATCATGTTAACATGTTAGAGCCATTATTTTCTGGTAGGCTATATGCTACTTTACTTAGTACCAATAAGGTACGTCACTCGATAACAACACTAAATCACTCGCTTTATTACTTTTTTTTGGGAACTTGGCTACTTTTAGCTGAAGGGATTTACATTGCCTTAGAGAAACCATCAAGCATAATCACGTTAGTAATTTTTCTTGCTGTATATAGTCTTCTTGTATATTTAGTGGCATGTTTCATAGACTCTAAAACAAGGAGAAAAGCACAAACTGTTATGGCAAATATTTCTCAGTGGGATCTTCAAATTATGAGTGAGCAAAGTGAACAAGAACAGAAAACTAAAAAATTTAGTTTCTATAAAAAATTAATCATTGCTAAAAATGTTCTTTGGATAATATTGCTACTAATCTGGATGGCAATTTCAGCTATAATTCTGTTCTTCTTCATTACAAGATAAAAAAAGGGATACCATATGGTATCCCTTTTCTACTTACCGAATTTGTGTATATAGCTCTGAATCTCTTCTTTATCCGTCATAGTACCGGCAAGTAGTTCACTCTCCATTAAACGCCTTGTGTATAGCCCGTAACATAGCTTGTTAGGCTTACCGTGATGGTACTGAGAGCAGTCATAATAGTACTTACCATTGCTGTGTTCCCAACGTCCTTTAGAGTAATCTGGCTTCTTCTGAGAGACGTAACGCCATTGCAGTACTGCCTTACTTGCTTGTGCATAGTTACCTTCTGCAAGCCGCTTTTTTACTGTACTACTATTCGCTGCGTTTATACCTGAGTTGTATGCAAAATCCAGAAAACCTACAGTTGTTGAAACTGGCATTACTGGCAGGTTGTTCAGTACTACTGTGTACTTATAAAGTGTCTTATCAAGCAGAACATCACATTCTTTCTTTGTATACTCTTTCTGTATGGCTTCTGTCATTTGTGGTACATAGCCATAACAAAGAGTCGTGATACCAACAGGATCTTTATACGGCGAGTAATTGCCGTTAGGATTCATTGATGGTAATCCTTCAAAGGTTACTACACTTGTTCCAAACAGAAGTATTACCCCTGCACTTATTCCCTTAATTGTGCTTTTTATATCCATCCATAGACTCCGTTTTTAATATCTTGAAGTCAGTTATATCAGTACAATCATGAATCTTTCCGTCCACTACTACACATTGAATATAACTAATTCCTTTCGGCTCTGTTTGTTTACTATTTTGTTCAAGGAACAGGACAGAACCGATAACGATAATAAGTGCGATAACAATCTTTTTCATAAAAACCTCTCATTAAGTTAAAAAATCAGGAAGGGAAGTTATTTTCCTTCCCTGATATTATTTAACGAATTAGTGCTAAAAAGAGGCTCAAATGAAATGAGTTTATTGTTCTTTTTTATCTTTGTAATACTTTCTGATTCTCTTGTACCATCCATATGAGAACTGTATGAACTTCACCAAATTCATCACGAACAAGAGTACTGCACCAATAGCGAGGATAATCGTAACCCATCCGCCTAATGTTACTCCTAAGAAAGCTAAGTTAGAGATTTGAGTACTTGTTACTGCTGCTGCAATGCCCTGATGTGTTAGTTGATCAGTGATACATGAACCGTATACTGTTATTGCTGTAATTACTTCTTTATCTGGTAGCATCCCTGCCCCCTGGTTAAAGGGGTAATCATTACCCCTGTAGTTTATTGTTGTTATCCACTGAATCAAGGTAGGCATTAACCCCATCACTTAGTTTTGAACTATATGCCGGATCGTTTAACCCCCTCCATCTTTGAACAAGTTTGTTATAATCGCCGCCATTTTCTGAATCTAAGATTTCAATGATCTTTTTGGCAATTGAGTTATATGTTTTTCTGAATTGTGGCGTACTACCCATAACGCCTTTCTTACCGTACCCAAAAGTAGGATCATCAGGACGTGCAGCCATTACTTTAGCTTGATCGATAAAGTTGTTTGCATACTCAAGTTCTTCACTGGTGAAGTACTGCGAGTAACGTGAAACCATATCTTCCATCAAACTACCGGTAATCTGTGCAGGGCCATATGCAGTACTTGTACCGCGTACAGTACTATCCGGTTGACCTGTACGTATCCACGGATCTTTAAGCCCGCCAGTTTCAGCATGAACAATACCGTTATACAACGCCTCGTTACGTAGACTGATCTCAGGTTGAGTATCAGTGTCAGTACTTGTTGGTTGTGCCTCAACAGTGGGTTCTACAGGCTGTGGCTGAGTGTCAGCAGTGATAGGTTGAGGTCTGGTTACTGGCTTATCTTCAGAACGTGCAGTACTTGCACCACGTCCTAATGCCTCTGCCGCTTCCATACTGCTATCAATCACCTTTTGGATCATTGGTACGTTCTTACGTGCAAGAGCTTCCATATCCTTCTGAGAGAGAGAATTCCAGTACTGTACCGCCTGGTTGTATGTATCAATATCAGCCTGGCTTGCATTACTACCTGGTGCTGTAGTTTGAGATACTCGTTGTGCCTGTAGCCGCTGCATCTCTTTCTCTGCAAGTACATCAGTCATGTTCTTGCCCTTACTACTTTTCAGATAGCTTTTGAGTGCTAACGATTCTTGTACTTTTGCCGCGTTATCTGACTTAGTTAACCAGTCAATGTACTGGCTCGCCTTGCGGTTAGTACCGCGTAAGCCGTCTACCACGCCTTCAGTGATCGCTTTTCTGGCTCCTGCTCCTGCAAGATGACCAGCAACATATCCGACAGGGCCATGTAGGACTCCACCGAGTACGCCTGACGCCCAACCGATACCGCCGCCTAAGTTGCCGTACCAAAAAGTGTTGCCAGGATCTTTAGGTTTTGCACGTAGCTTAGTAATATCAGCAGCGTCTGACAGGGCACTATTGATAGATTGCTGAACAGGTGCATTTGGTAATTTACTGCCAGCGGCAATGAGTTCATCTGAGGCACTACTTTGTACATCGGAGTTACGTAGTACTTTGGCAAGAGTACCAAAGTTCATTTGACCAGAAGTTTCAGCTTTTTCTACTGCACGATTACGTACAGCAGTACTCAACCCCTGCCCTAACTTAACTGCGTTTTTACTAACATCTGGAGTGTTATTAGTTGCTATACGACCAAGTACAGAATCTTTTACGTTATTAGTATTAAATTCACCTGAAGTTGGATTGAAGAGTTTATTTTCTGCGGCTTGTTCATTTGGATCATTGGCAATCTTACTTAGTACTGATTTTTTACCAATAGCATTCACGCCATCGCCATAAAACTCATCGGCTTCACGATATAAGCTACCAGCAGCAGGACTAATACTACTAATCGTTGCATCAGCTTCCTGTTTCAATCCTGATAGTACTTCTCGGATGGCATCTCTGCTTGTGTAATCACCCTGACGAAATGCAATGTCAGATTTATTATTGAGAGTACGTTTCCATTTATCTAAATCCTGAATAGTACGAAGATCTGCTTTATTGAAGTTCTCCAGAGTTATACGTACTTCTGGACTTAGATTCACATCACCCATACGTTCGTTTTCATCAAGATGGTACTGAGCTACCTTCTTAGTATAAGGCATCTTAAGTTGGCCGATTTTAGCTTGATCCAGTAAATCCTGTGCTTCGTTCGCTCTCGCAGTATAGAGTTGGGAAGCTTCTTTATGAAAATCATTACCTAAAGCAACCCCTGCATTTTGAAGCGTGGTCGGACTTACGTTAACGTCCTTGATTGCATCCTTGATTGCATCGCCAGTATCAGTAGCTGCATTACGTTGTGACCAGATTGAATCATCCTTGTTGAGTGCCCTACGTTCAGCATTGATGTAACGACTGCCTGTATCATTGAACACCTGAGAAGGCACGAGAAGTGAGTTACCAGCAACATCAGTAGTTGCAGCATTAAACGTCTTCTGTGCTTCCGCACGTGCAGTAGGATCGGTGATGTTGCTTTGAGTAATATTCTGTACTGTATCTGGATTCGTTTTATCGCCGTATCTGCGTAACATAGCTGCGTCTTTAGTGATACCAAGTGCAGGTATATCTAACCCTAAATCAGCAAGTTTGTTACCAATACCGGAACCTAATGCAGTTACGCCTTTTACAAGATAAGGTGCAACTGCTCCACCGGCTGCACCAAGACCAGCACTCGTAGCCAGTTCACTACCGCTGAATGCATCACCAGCAGTTTTATCACTTACCGATGCGTCAGTTGCCTGACCAGCTAATGTACTTCCAGCGGTTAATGCAGCCCCAATACCCAAACGTGCCAGTAGCGATGTACCACCTGTAACCGGTAGTGTTGCTGCAAGAGTTGAGTACTCTGCGAGATCTTTTGCATCCTTACCCATTGCCAGACTACCAGCCAGATCAACTTCATCCATTGGGTACTGTTCAGGTTTCTTAGCCTTCAGTGCCTGAGCCTGCGGTAAGTACTCTTCAATCTGCTTCTTACGAGCCTGGAACAATTCTTCTTCATCAGGATTACGATTCTTACTTTTGAGATCTTTGTACTGACCAGCGTAATCAAATGATGTAGCCCCATCCCAAATAGCACCGTTTCGGTCTGTGAATTTTTGGAGTAGAGAACGGTTATCAGCACCGCTTGGTGAACCTAATGATCCATCCGCTGCGGCCTGATGTAATGCGTTTTGAGCATTAACTAACTGAGCATCGATAGTACTGGCAGTATCAGAAACGGGTAATGCATTGGAAGTAAAATCATTGTAGACAGTACTTACATCATCACCATTCTGTTCAACCTGTGGGCGAATTACTTTATTAAAATAATCTTCAGCAATTGCACGTTGTGTTTCAGGTGTCTCATTTAGAAAATCCTGACTGTTTTTAATTTCTGACCATGATTTAGCCATATATTCACCTTATTATTAAAATTATTTTTAGGCGGCTATTAACCGCCTTTTCAGGATGATTAATAGCCGTACTTGGAACCGAAGTTAGTACTTGAAGAACTGGAATTAGCAGGTGCAGTACTCACAGGTTGACCACGCTTAGTTGCATTGAACTGTGTTGTATATGCCTGAATCTTTTCCAGTGAGTTCTGAAGTGCTTGAGGAGAAGTTTTATCGAGACGAGGCATTGCCTTGAAATACATATCTGCTTCTGCTTTGGTATTGATACCAGAGGCTCCCATTGCTTTCGCATTAGCAACACCGCCAGTTAACATATTACCGTCTATACGTTGAGCTGCTTTATATGCCTCACGTTCTGCATCAGAACCACGTAATGAACTGTTCCAGTCTGCAACGGTATCTGAACGCCCTGCTACCTGACCGGTAAAGGTATCAACATTACCTGCTTTGATAGCATCCTGAAGTTCTTTAATGTCACCGCTCATCTGTGTTTCTGATGCACTTGGTAAACCACTTACTTCTTTGGCATCCAGTTGTTTCTGCATTTCTGGGCCTGCTGGCTTGTAACCTGTGAACTGACCTTTGCTGTTGAAGTTTGGTACTTGCCATACACCGGTACTGTCTTTCTTAGGTGCGTATTCAGTACTGTCAGCCGTAACATTCCCTTGTGCCAGACGTTGGAGACGTGCAGCGGTTTGTTCTGTGACTCGTTGCTCAGCTATCGAACGTTGGTTATCAATACGCTGAGTACCCAACTGTACTTGTGCCTGCTGCCACGGGGTTAACTCTTGTTGTTTAAGTACAGAAGCATCACCAGTACTTTGATACTGCTGTACGCTATCTGGTGTGTACTGGCGATACAGAGAATCACGGTATGCAGCCTTATCATTCCATGCCTGTTCTGCTTGTCTGTCTTCAAGCTGCTGTTGTCTCGCCAGCTTCTGCTGCTGAGTTCTGCTAATTTCCTGTCTACGTTCATCCATTGTCTGAGCATAGGCATTCATACCACGTTCAAAACCACCCTGATCACCGGCAAGTGAACTACCAAATGCTGATGCAGATTGTAAGAACGCTGGATTGCTGAATAGGTTTGCAAGATTATCCAGAAAACCGCCAGAACTATTAGTACTCTGAGGCTGTTCATCTGAAGAAGTACTTTGAGGTAAAACACTTTGTGCATTTAAATCGTAATCATTATTAACTGAGTTACCAATATTATTAAATACGCTTAGTGCTTGTTGTTGATCCTCTGGAGTACTTTCAGGATTTTGACGTAGCCAATTATCAAATAATGAAGCCATATTTTTATTATCTCCGAAATGGGTTAGTACTGAACTGATTTGTTCCCAAGGCTTGGTTTAGTAATTGTTGTGCCTGAGAATAAGCAGTACTTGAAGGTGGCTGATAATTAAAACTGCCACTCTTTGTATGTAATGTTATTTGTGGTGCTTGCTGTTGTTGATTCTGGTTTTGGCTTTGCTGAAGTCTGCTTATACCTTGCTGGATAAGCTGCGGATTAATACCAGAACTACCAGATGAACTTAAACCAGCACTAAAATCTGGTGCAATACCTGATCCTGTCCCACCAAGTACAGTACTTTGGGTAGGTGCATAACTAAGTGCTGAAGTACCTGCACCGCTTGCAATACCCTGTGAACCTGTACCTGCCAGTACTGAGCTGGAAGATGGTGCATAAGCCAATGAACTGCCAGCAGCAGAAAACGGAGTTGCAGATACTGAACCTGCACCGATACCCGTCATGCCAGCAGCACTACCTGTACCGGCTCCAGCAGAAGCAGCACCAGTACCACCGGCTGCCCATCCTCCAAAGATAGAGGCCACTACCGCCGCTGCTGTTTCTTGTGGGTGATCACCTACCCAACCTTTTATCCCAAAACCTTTTTGAAATAGATCCTGATCTTTATGCTCGTTATGAGTATACAAATCAGTAAGTTCATCCCAACCCTTTGACGGATCGGTAACTAAGTCCTTACTGATTTTTACTGGATGAGATACAAGATCCCCTACCCGTTTACCAATTTCCCCTAAGAAGTTTCCCATGAGTATTATCCTTCTTAGAGTTTGCTGTAATCGACGATTAGGAAACCAGTACTTGGATCAGTACTTACCGCTTCAGGTTTCTTCTTAAGTACTTCCTGTGCAATCACCCCTCGTGCTGGTTGATTACCTGCAAGTTCTTTACCGCGTTTAGTCCATTCCCATTCATAGACGTTGTGACCGGCTTCAGTACCTACTTTCCTGATGTTCTTCTTCAGGCGTTTATCAGAGAAACCTTGATAGATTTGTGAAGCAGCCGCACCGCCAGATAGTAATGAGTTGAACAGTGAAGAACCTCCAGGTTGAGTACTGGAACCAGAGGTAGTACCGCCTAAGCCAGCAATAGAGCCAGATACAGGTAAGTAATATTGAGAAATGAGGTTAGCCAGGTAGTCACGATTACCAGTAGCATCAGTCTGTTGTTGCTGTTGAATGAGTGCTGATAGCTGAGAACTCTGTAACTGTGGAGACAGACCATTCAGTACTGAAGAGGCATAGTTACCACCCTGAGAGTACAACTGATTACCAGTACTGGCAGTACCTGCAAGCCCCGCTAACTGCATGTTTGAGTTGTTGCTTAAGGTATTAGCTGCTGTATTGATAGCGTTGTTGTATGCGTTGCCAGTAATGGTATTAGCGTTGTCAGTTTTCATCTGTGCAGCATCACGTGCGGCAATAGCCTGAGCTACCCCAGCACGAGAAGATCCCGCGTTACCGCCAGCAACCGCATTACGATCAATGCCAGTAAAGGTTTGTTCATTAAGTGTGTTATCAATCTGACGGTTAGCAGCGTCGATCTGTTTGTTTACTAAGTCATTGTTATAAAGACTCGATGCAGCATTTGCTATATCGCCAGTGCTGTAACCAAGTCCACCATTTGCGGCATTCTGATAGCCAGATAATGCAGACTGTGCAGCACTGTTACCCTGACCAAGCAGACTGTTAGTAGTATTTGTTGCATCAGAACTTACACCGTTTAAACCTTGTAAGTACTGGTTATAAATTGAAGACAGATCACCAGTAGGTGAAATGTATCCTGTTTTTTGAGCCTGGTTATACCAATCACTAACATCACCTAAAATATCTTTGAGGTTACTTTGTGCTGGTTTCCAAGGTTCAGATGATGATTTTTGTGTAGTAGTTTGAGAACCAGATTTGAATAGAGATCCCATCTTTATTCCTCCTTGAATTATTTTTTAAGGTACAGATAAGTCATCCCTATATCTTTACCGTCTTTTTTATAGTGTGTAAGACTCCAGTTTATTTCTTGAAAACCTATTCGCTTAAGTACTTTCACAACATAGTTTGTATGATCAGGTACTGAGGTGACGATTGTATCAAATGAAGAGATCTCAAAGATAAACGTAGCAAAGGCTTTTAGAAATTGAGTACTGTAACGACGCATGTAAGGGATTATGTATGCATGTACTTCACAGGTCTTAATGCCACAAATAGTACCTAAATCATCAACTGTAAAAACACCACCAAATTCACCACCAATGCTAATCTGAAATAAACCTTCATGTTCATTAAGGTGAGTCATTATATCTTCTTCAGTACAATCATCATGTACTAAGTTGTCGAAAATTCCCGTCTGGTAAAAAAGCTGAGAAACATCCCTGAAACTATCAACATTAAGTACTTCAATTAGCCCTTTCATATCCACTGAGGATGTTGGCTTGTTATTATGATTTTTCCCCATAAACGTTCCTTGTTTTATGTTAGTGTAAATTTCCTCCAAACCCCATCTACGAATATATAGAGTCCTGCACCTAAACCACGGGGATTCCATGTAACCCCGTCTGCATATCGAATCTGTAATTCAACATCTTTAGTTGGTGCATCAAATGTTTTTTCTGTAGCTATGTGTTCGCCTACGCTTGTGAAACCTTCCTGAATACGGCGTAGTTCTCTTTCAACGTCGAACAGAGAACCAATAGTAGGTGCTGGTACATATACGCTTTTTTTATTTGCCATTACCTTTTCCCTCTTGGCGTTACATCTATTCCATAGCTGGTTAACGTCCAGTACTCTTTGCTGAATGCTTCAAAGCGGATAGAGATGTACCTTCCTGATACCCTGAAATCTGCCTTTCTATCTACGCCTACCTCAAACTCTACTGACTCACTCCAGGCTGGAGCATCATATGGGTTCTCTGCAACGCCAACTGAAATGAAGACAGTGCCAGTACCGGAGATCTGCGGATAAATACCCTTCACCATTTTGTGGCTCGTTGCTTCTAAGCCGTAATCGTCAAAATCGATGTTCTGTTTGATAGCGATGGAAGGCAAGTTAACAGAACCGCTTGAACCTTCGTCTACCGCCCACCAATCCAGTTCTTTAGTATTCACAAACAATGAGCCTCTTACGAAGTCCTGGCCGACACCGTTGAACGTAGTTGGATCATCGTCCATTAGCATGTTCTGCAAATCGATTAAGCGATCATTGTCAGTAGGAAGGATGCCGTAACTGATAGTAGTTACGTTTGGTAGTTCACGATATGTCCATGTATTGCTGTTCAGCGAGTAGATAGCCGCTCTATCCAGTGCTGCCCCTTTTGATGATGGATACAGTACCCATACCTCTTGCTTCGCAGGATATGCCTGTACTTTAACGTTCGCCGTTTCCCCTGCTGACATGGTTTCGAACAGATCGCGTTTAATCTTGTTCTCAATGATGGACTCCCATGTACTGCCGTTGTGGATCACTATATCGGACGTTGTAACTAAGAAGTGACCGCCTTTCACCTGAGCAACACATTCTGGAGCCAGTATTGAAAGGTTATCGAAGATCTTACGGAACGTGAAAATGTCATTACCGCCCACGTAAGTTACCAGGAAGACTTCTTGAGAGGTGTACAGAATGAAGTACTCACCCATTGGTAGACCGTCAATAAGCTTACCGCGTGCTTCTGAGAGGTCATTGAACCCTGCTGAGCCTGTAGTACTGGTAGCGTCCCATGATGGCGGTGCTTCGTTTGGTAGTGCTATGTCTGACCACCGGATACGCTGTGTATAGTCAACACCATCTTCTAACATGCCAATTGCGATTAAGAAGTTCTTGAAAGCACGTAGCTTACTGGTACGCCAGTTAACAGTACTCCCATTTTCAGTACCCCATGCTGTTAGATCTTCAAATCGGTTAGATGTAGGCTTAAACATCTGAGGTACGTTAGATTCATTGGTAAAAATAATTACGTTTGATAATTCAGTACAGAACCATTCATCTGAAGTAAGGTATTCGCCTGTATTACGCGAAACATCGATATTAGCCACACCAGTAGCACGAATAATCTTGTCATGAGTACTGTAAAAGATGTTGCCATTCTTTGGATATATTTTATTAACTTGATCAGTTGAAGGAATCATTACTGATTCACGTGTGCCTGACTTACTTAACCCGCCATTTTCAAAAGAACAATTACGTACTTCAGTCCAGGCATTTGCAGGAGTTTCAAATGGGGGTACATCCGTTATCACCCCATATTGTGATAGTCCTTTTATGACTACTTGTGTCATTTATTATTCTCCTAATAGAAACGGGGATGTTGTATCCCCGTTCTTCTCCATAAGTGGGCGATTTTAATTAACCAGTACGCACCCAAATAAACACAGCAACGAACGGTTGCATAATATTGTGTGCGGCATTACCACCACGCCAGTCTGTATACCTTGTGTTGTAGTTGATCTCGTTGCTACCTTGCCCTACGTGGTTAGAACCACCGCCAGTATTGCCACCATAAGCAGCAATACCGCCCGTAGCATGTTGGTGACTTGGCATCTCTGCTTCAGTCAGTACGTGCTGGTACTCACCACCTGCTGCACCGGCTCCATAGTTACGAACTTCACCGCGTGAGTCTGAGGTTTGCCCTACACCGATCAGTACTCGACCTTGTGAGTATGCAGCCCATGTACCTTCCCCAAAGAAATCACGAGGATTGTTACCACGCGAGTAGTTCATGTAAATCGAACCTACCGGATACATCATGTTTGTGACGTTGGTACGCATCTGTGCCCAACCGCCAGCCCCAGCATCAAGCCCAGACATTAGGTTCTGTAGTGCTACGTTCCTGTTACCTATATCACCGAGGTTATTAACTTTGAGTAAGTACCGGCCATCGTTGTAAGAACGCGGCTGTACAGCAGTACTGTTTTCCGATGCCTGTACATTAATGAGCGGGCTATTCTGCATATCCCATGCAGTACCATTACGTTTCAAATATGTTTTAAGATTATTGAGTTCATCTGAAGTAATGGTTGTTTGTTTATTGATGTTGGGAAATGATTGCTTCATGGTCTTCTTAATTTCACGCAAGAAATCATCGACCATTGAAACAGTATCTACGGAACCTACAGGGTTGTTAGTGTTCATCTCCGAGATATAGTTACTATTATCTAAAGGCATCTTTTAATGCTCCTTGTTATTATTTTGAGATCCATCTCATGAAAGTACTGGCAAGTTAATGCCAGTACTTTTTGTTATTTTCTTATTGTTTTGTACATATCCTGCTTTGGCTTCATCTGCTTATAGAGTAAGTACATACCCAAACCTCTGAGGATTTCACCACTCCAGAAGCCAAAGAACATCCCATTGTTTTCTACACCATTGCCGGTATCCAAACGTACAGCAGGACTCCATGAGCCATTCATGATATGCCCTGGTATTCCCGTATTGATGAAGTTACGCTCCAGTTCCCCTACCACGTCTTCAATGAACTCAGGCAGTACAGACAGTGTTGAACCAGCCAGTACTGCAAAGCATGAACCGGCTAACCATAAACCTGACATATGCCCTGTGAAGTCTGTGGTGTCGAATACGCTGCTACCATCCGTGTTCCAGTCAGTAGGTGTACAGCCATGTTCCTTGAATTTCTGTGCTAACCATGTAGCCCAATTCTCTACGTATTGCTGCAACTTCACTGGTACTGGTTTGTTCTGGATCACCAGCTCGTACCAAGCACGTGCAGCACTGCAATACGCTCGACTTTGATAACCGGCCCACGCATGATCTGTTTTCCAATGTAGGAATGTCCATGTATCAGGCTGACCATACTTCAAGTTGTCCCAACGGTTCCAGATGTACGCACTCATACCTGGCCCCAACTCCCCAAAGTTGTTGTAATAACTTTGTTGAGATGACCATAAAAAATCGACCATGTTATTAAGGTGTGTAGTCCATTCATTGGGTACTCGATCATGGGTGTATATAAATCCATGCTGGTATCCCGGATATGGGCTGCCTCTCCATCCATCGAACTGAATATTGTCTGGAACAGAAATATTACTGAACGGTATAACACCAGGCGTGAATGCTAAATTATTTGATTTGTAATTGATGATTGTACAATCACCTAATTTGGCAGTATGTGCAGCATCACCAGAAATCGTCACGCTGTACTTCATGGTGTAGCCATCATCCAGTGAGAATGTTGGCGGTACATCATTCAGGCAATACCAGTAGAAGTGAGTTTCAGCATTCTCTACAGGCGTAATAGAGAACTCTTTCAGTACTGAGTATACCGGTGTGGATGGCCTTACCTCAGTATCTGCATGGTTAGGCTGATAGTCTCTTAGTACTAACTGGCTTGAGAACAGGTTTTGAGTAACGTAAGTACTGGTAGGCTGTAATGTCCACTGCCAACGCCATCCATTATCATCTTCAATCCCGATCTCTACCTGTCTGGTAGCTTTGTACGTAATGCTGTTCAGTACTGATGTACCTGCATCCAGTAACCAGAAACCGATACCCATACCTGCACTGTCTGATGTGAATACCGTGTGGTTCACTGAACCCTGACGTGATCCAAGGATGTTGTAGTCAGTCATCATCGAAGTACTTACGTCTGGCTCACCATACGTATAGACGCTTCTCAGATCAGCCATGAAGAACTCTTTGCCGTTAAGGTCAGTTACAGGTGTCAGAGAGCTAAGAGGTACATCATACGTCTGTACAGCAGTACTGGTACTCTGTGGTAAATCGTACTGGTACTCACGTGCTGATGGATCTTTATCTGTCTTCTGCTGTGAGAGTATCAACCTGATACGGGCACGTAACGGATTACTGGCACTGTCTACCCCGCCATATTGAGTACGTACTTTAGAGTCCTTCGAAATCCTGAACCATACAGCCTGTTGTTCTAAAGTACTCTGTGCGGCTGCACTTTGATCGATAACTATGTACCCTTCTGAATCACGGCTGTAAGTAGCTTCTTGATTCGACGGGTAAAAATAGGAGTAACTGATACCGTCAGAAAACGGCGATTTATCGTTAGTACTTTTACGGAAGAATCGATCATACAAATCAATTTCAGAATATGATTTACAGGTTTCTAAAGAACATTGCCATGCACGGTAATACACATCCCCGCCAGTAATTTTCCATAACAAATATGCCGCATCTGCAAACCATTGTTCAGCATCGGCTGCATTTCCGAAATTACCTTTAGTTACTGGCACGTTTACCGGCCTATTATGCCATGCAGAGTTAGTAGGCATTAAATATCCACCAAACTCTACCGGTACTTTACCTGTGAAGTTCGTTTTGTAGTTGCCAGTGATAGAAGTATCTTTCAACTGCATAGTACCTTTCTCATCTTCTGAGTGTCCGGTACTTAATACATTGCCGTCCCAATCTATTTTTTTACCTTCCCAATTGATGATCCAGTCAATGTCATACTGCTGACCGTCATTACTCCAGTCAGTACTACCATCTGCTTTCAATGCCTGTACTGAAGCATTGATAGCATCCCATGCAAGTTCACCTACAAAGGCAAAAGTAGCTTTATCAAGGTACTCACCAAAGTAAGGTGAGCCATGTGGTACTTTGGTTAGGCCATTTGTATAGGGAAGTACTACACGTTTGAAGCCTGAGTGTGTTGGTGATTCCCAATCGATAGGGTAATTTGCAAGTGATGGTTCCTTACCGTTGATGATCCAGTTACAGATATACATTCGTGGAACGTCTGGTATTGGCTCTTGATAGAAGTGATCTATATATGCCTGAAAAGTCTTCTTAGCCATTTCAAGCTGCCATTCATCCCGAGTAGCCATGTATGCATAGCAATGACCAAGTATCTGTAATGACTGTCCTTCTGTGGTAGCGTCTCCACCAGGTTGTGCTTCTTGCATACTTGCTGCAATAAAATGACGGTTATTACTTAACACTATTTGTTCATTGAAAACATAGTGCTGTTTTCTACCATCAATGGTTTTACCCGTATTTCTTTCAAGAAAGTACCTGTGCCCTCTCAAAAGTTGTAATACGTTACCAGAGGAATCTTTATCATTATCCCATATGCTATGTATCATATAATCCTCTTTATTAATTCATGTTAAACCATCCACCATTGAAGAAGCCTAACCATGTATTACCACCGTCATAGCTGGCGAGTGTCAGTACATCCATTATGTTTGCATCTAATGATAGTTGTGGTTTTCTGTCCTGTGACCATTTCACGTTAGAAGGCCAGTTGATGGCACGATCACCAAAAACATCTTGCAGTACTAACAATGTAATCTGACGAAATGCAGACTCACCGCCATATGGTGCAAAGGTGAGATTAGTACTGGCACGGTCTAACGTAATGTGGAAAACAGATGCCGTACTTGCGTCAATTTTGATCGAGTCTGCACCAGCTAACTTTTGTAATTTGTAGTTGGACGCGATTGGAAATGGGTTCGCTTCTGTGTAGTACCGGTACTTAATGCCAGTACTGGTTTTTGCGAAGATTACGCCATCCTCCTGTAGTCCTAATATAGCCTTAGAGTTACCGTGCATGATCTCTAAATCTGTTGTGAGATTGTTCATACGTAACTCAGAACCATTACCCCCAAATGCCAGCCCAACACCCTCATTAGGTGTGGTTGCGTTGAAGGAGAACAGCCCTGTGATGGTCTGTGCCGTGGTCTTTACTGCTACATCTGGTTTACTGGTAATGTCATTCCAGCCTGGCGACCATGTTACTGAACGGGCACCAACCATATCTGCCGTGTAGTCACCCTTCTGTGGGTACACAGCCCCATGACGCTCATTGAAGAGAGCCACGCCAGCTACAGCACCTGCTGCCAGTTCCATGTAGTGCTTTGCCTGATCTGCATCGGCTGCGGCTGATGACTGTGAGTTAGTCGCACTGGTAGCTGCCAGTTCTGCACGCTTGGCGTTTTCCTCACTGCTACTGATCCATTGCGGATCGTCTGTAGCGAGAGAATCAAAAATCCCTGCCATTTAATATCTCCTTTTTAATAGTACCGCGTGATGTTGTCTGAGTTAGCCCACGTCACTAAAGTACTGCCCTGATATGATTCCCTTAGTAGTTGCTCCTGTAGTCCTGCTAACGAAGTTTCAGCCATGTTACGCCAGTACTGAGCCTGGTCTGGCTGACCGTCAAAGATGTATGCTTGCTCCAGTGCTACCCATAGTAGAAAGTCTGGTACGGCAATCAGATACAGGTTGCTGGAATTACTTACATCAAGCTTTTCTGGTGCGATGTAATACACCACTTCAAACGCGGTATCAGTACTGACAGCTTTATCCAGCTTGTACATGTTGGATACTGAGGCAAAGGCAATTGGCTGATTAGAGTAGTTCTGTATGTCATAGATCTTTTCATAGGACTGACGATACAGAATCTGATTGTTAGAACGGTTACGGATTGATTTTAATTCCAGTAGGTTTTTAGGTGCAGTCAGATAGTCATAGCCTGCACTCACAGTGAATACATCCACCTTTTCAGCAGCAGAATGACGTAAACGGCGATCTAATTCAGTTTCTGCAAAGTACACCCACGCTGGAATTTTACTAATGAAATAAGCTTCCTTAGTATCAACGTATTTTTGTACATCCGTGTACAGGTCAGATACGTTTTGGTATTGAGCCATTTTATATCCTTATAAAATAAAAAAGGGTAAGGCACAGACAAAATTTGTCATTATGCCCTACCCTTGAGGATTGGTTAATTAAGTACTAAGTACTCAATTCAATTAAACTTTAACGTTAGTAATTAGGCCACTTGATTTGAATGATTTATTCTTTAAGCCTACTTCGGTAACGAGTTGACGTGCTTCATAATCACCAGTTTTAGCGAGTTCGCTTAGGCTATATGGGCGTAGAGATTCTACAGACCACATAGAAGAATCGAATACCATAATATCGCCAACGCCAGTAGTTGCATCGTACTTAGCCCAACGGTTGTTAACTAACTTCACAGTGCCAACTGGAGAGGTATAGTCAACAATGTCGTTCACAAGTTCAGTACCATTAGCAATGTCACGGATACGGCCTTCTTTAGCAGAAAGGATCGCAACGATTGCAGCACGAATACGTGGGTGACACATGATGTAGTCAGGAGTACCGCCAGCTTCGAAGATACGTACCAGTACTTCATTCAGGTCATCTTCAGTTACAGCTACTCCAGCTTTATCAATGATATTTGCTGAATCAACTTGTGCCTGGAAACCTGCGGTCATACGGCCTACAGTACTGGTTTCACCAGTTTTAACCTGACCAGTACCAACGAATGCGAACTCCATATCACGTTTTAGTTCTTTCGCACGTAGCTCAACCTGGTTAGCAAGCTTCTGTTTGTTGCCAGCGATAGCGTTAACCATAGAAGAACCGGATAGTTTCACGGTTTTGGTGAAGATCTGAGTGTAGTTATTACGCTCGATTAGTAGATTGTCTACGTGGTCTTTAGCGTCTGCACCTTCTTTAGCTGCGTTAGCACCAACTTTTGCTAATTCTTCTTCTGCCCAATAGAAAAGTACGTTATCAACAGTACCTTTACCGATCAGAGTCATGAATGGGGTATCTTCTGGAGAAATGTTACTTACTACATCAGATAGATTCTTATGTTGTGCAGTCATTGCACTTGTATTTTGAAATGCCATTTAATTTATGCTCCCTGCATTAATTATTATTATAGAATTTTCATCAAGAGATCCTGAGTAATGGCAGACTGTGATGTACCTTTAGCTTTTCTCTGTTCTTTAAGACCTTTCTCGATTTGACGAGACTTACTTTCTTTTTGGTTTGTCTTTTTAACAGGGGCACTTAAATGTGATTTAGACTCAATCTCTTTTTTCTTCTCAGTTTTTACGTTCTTGTTAGTACGTTCCTGTAGCTTCTGGTATTGCATTGCGTCATACACAATGTCCCATGCTTCAGGCGAGGTCATGCTTAGTACTTGATCCTCTGTAAACCCACGGTTTGATAGAAATTTGTCTAACTCATTAATAGTACCGGCATTGAAGCCATCACGAGTACTTGCCATCTCTTTAAAGATGTTCTCGATAGTTTTTGCGTTTGATTGACGCATTGAATTTGTAGTTTCACTAAGAATATCATCTGCTAATTCAGAATCTTTCTTAGCCTGGATGTATCGTGAGTGGAATTCATCGTATTGTTCTGGTGTAGCTTGACGGCGTAAACCATCCCAACCACCTAATTGTTTTAATGCACCATCTAAACGTTCCATTTCGATGTTTGCATTGAACTTGACAGCCTCAGATCTTTGAACTGCTTTACTCATTTCAGATTCAAGATTTTTGCGTTGTTCTGAAAGTTCTTGAGTCTTTTTGGTATAGTCTTTTTGTCGCATATACCCACTTTTGAGATCCTTACCTGTAACGGTAACTTCCTCACCGTCGATAGTAAGGGTGAAGTCATGATCATCAATGTTGCTGGCCTCAGTACTATCAGTACTGTCATCATCGCTTTCATGTTCTTCATCATCGCTATCTGCGGTTGACTCTTCTTCTGCTTCATATTCGTCTTCATCGTCATGAGTACTTTCTTCGGTAGTTGATTCGTCGGTGTCAAGTTCCTCTTTTTCTACATCATGAGATTGTTCCGCTGGGGAGTCTGCTGGCGATTCAGAATCTAAGAAACTCAGAATTTCGTTTGTTGTTTCGGACATAAGTATTCCTCACTATGCATAGTGATAAAGGTTATATTTGTAAGATGCGTTATTTCAGTTATTACGTATTAGTAGTCTGATACATCTATGGGCTTGGAAAGAATGTGTTGTTGTTTTTCTGCACTAAATTTAAGTGCATTGATCTTTCCAATAATGCGTTGTAGTGCGTGATACTCATAGTGAGAAATCACAGCATCATCAGGTGACTTTTTAATCCCTGACATAATATCTTCTTCGACTTGCACAAGAATCTCTTTGAATACTGGATTGTTCAAACACTCTGAACGCAAGGATTCAAACTTCTTTAGTACTTCATTGTCATTCATTCATGCACTCCATAAATTAACCCCGTATTTCAGTACGGGTTCCATTTAGTGGACTACTTTACTCAACTTCAGATACAGAAATCACAGCACTTGTATAGCTGATATTCTTGATAAAAATATTTCCAGTACTGGATACCGTAATTGAATATGGCGTAACAAGTTCAAAACCATCGTGTGATGTACTTGAGGTTGTTCTGATAACGATCTTTGCAGTCGATTTGTTTTGTACTAACAGTGCTTTCCCTACTGAGTCAGGGAATACTGCATATAGGGAGATTTCACCATCAGCGGGGATAGTGTAATCAGGGTAAGTAGTTTTCATTGTTATTCCTTATTTTATTATTGTGGGTCTACCTGGAAGTACGAACTGTCACTTGCTTCTGCACCTCTGAACTTAGCTTTAACGCCAATACGGGTATTGCCATCAGTGACGCCTGTAGCAAGGCCAGTACTGCTGATAGTGGCAATAGCGGGATCATTGCTAAAGAACTCAAGTACCAGTTCTGGATGAGTAACAACTTCAGCAGGACTGATCGTGTAAGTTAGCTGGAACGTCTCACCTACTTTGATAGTACTGGTACTGTCTGTGTAAGCTGATAGCGTTGACGTGACCACGCCTGAGCTATCCTTAACAGTACTGCCATCGGTGTTAGTCAAGGTGACAGCTATGCTTACCCCGCTACCATCTTTCAGTACTGTCCATGTGCTATCCGCATTGATCTGCACAACGGTACTATCTGTAGATGAATACTGTGCTGTGTAGCCTGTAGAGGCTTCTGGATTCGTCGTGAAAGGTACTTGAGGGTTAGTACTACCGATAATCGCTAAGCCCACAGAGCTTAGGTATACGGCCTCTGCGGGTACTACTGGTACGTTAGTACTGTCAGTTTTGAGGATACCAATAGAAGCGGTTATGTACGTCTTATTGGTGAGATATACGGTTACGTCTTGATCTACAACTAAGGTTTCCCCTACCTGTAATTCATATCCCTGCATTGTATTGTTTGAAGCACTTATTAGTACTGGAGCCGTTTTAGGCTGAATCATATATGGTGCAGTTTGATTTAGCTCCTGAGTACTATTAGGTGCTAATGAAATGTCTCTTAATGTTTCGGACATTATTAACTCCTGTAATTTTAGGGGAAATCCATTCCCCCTTTAAATTGATGTGAAAATATTATTTCCAGATTTAATTTCAGCCTGAGCCATTTCCTCTTTGAGTGCTTCTTCTTTCTCAAGTAGGGCTTGCTTATCAGCCATGTTCTGCAACTTGCCATCAGTTTCATCCTGCTTGCGGATCTGCTCATGTGCCATGTTTTGCAACTCTGCCTGAGCTTGCTGCTCCTGAAGCACAACCTTACGTTCATCCAATTCAAGCTGTTTTTGAGCCATGTTGTTAGCAGTACTTTGTAGTACCTGATTCTGGTCTGAAAGCTGTTGTAGCTGTTGAGTCATCTGCTGCATTTGCTGCTGTAGCTGTGATAGCTGCTGTGTAAGCTGATCTTTCTGCTGAATGGTCTGATCATCGTTCATGTAGTACTGAGCATCGGCAATATCCATGAGTTCATAACTCTTCACCATTGCGGCACGGATGTTACTTGCACTGGCTAACTTAGCGAGTTCAGTACCTGGTGCAGCCGTTGCAAGAACTTGAGCGAGATTGCCGTACTTCTGGCTTTGTTCAAGTTTGGCTGTAGTACCCAATGGTGTCTTGATACGCACATTACGTAGTTCAGGCCATTCGTTCGGATTGATAGTAAGTTTCTCACCATCTACCTGTAGATCCCATGTACTGAAGTTTTCACGCAACATGTTATAGAGTGCTTTCACCAATGGGATGATCGCACCGTTGAGTAGTGTGTTGATTACACTCTTCTGTACCAGTTGGCCTTCAGATAAAATCATTGCAGCACTTTGAGTACTGGAGCCTGCCGCAAGAGCTTCACCTAACATGCCCTGACCAACAAACGACATACCCGTACCGGATTCACGCATGGTATCGAGCATCTGTAGTAGTCCGGCTGAATCTCCCATCAATGCGGATAGTTGGATAGGATTGATCGTGCCTGGATTTTTTACGGCGATTCCGGTTCCCGGTGCTGTGTTAAAAATATCACGTACATTGTGAAGCTGTTCAGGGTTGTACTCAAAGCGTGGACGGCTTGCCATTTCGTTGTACACGAACTGCTGGCGTAATAGTCCAGTACGGGCACTCTGAATAGATTTGGTTAGGTCAACCATGCCCTCACCCCAAAACATATGAGGACGAGGAATAGGTGATGTACCGCAATATGGTACTACATCTGTTTCCTGGTACGCTAAAAGTACGCCTTCGCAATAAAATACCTGATAGAGTTTTGATACTGCTATTTCTTTATCAGTACCTACAGTTTCTTCTACAGATGATTTGATATACAACTCATATAGTTCTACTTCACGTTGTGAGTTATCAAGAGAATCATCATCATTATCCAGTACTAAACCGGATTTACGGGATAGTGATGCAATATTACTATCAGCATCGTCATCATTACACTTCTCCCAAACTTCCAGTACTTTATCTTCATCAATGCCCATCTCTAATAGAGTACTGATAGTACTCATCGCTTTATGACCAACAATTCGAGCATCTTTAATACCACGTGCATCTTTATTGATAATGAAGTTTTCAGCAGGCACGGCTTCAATTTTAATTGTTTTAACTTTTGAGACTAAAACAAAGTAGCCAGTATAAAGCGTCTGTTCCATGACAGTACTGATACCAGTCACATCCATCTGACCGAGTAAAGATGTTGGCTCTACTGGCATATCATTGCTGATCTGTTCTTCTTTCCTGTCAGTAACGATAACCTCTACTGATTCGTACTGATCATCAGACTCAAGTTGTGCCTGTCTGAACTGAATCACATCCTGTGTTTGTTCTATGAAGAATTCCTTTTCGATCTTGTTTTCTTCACGGATGATTGGACGCATGACAGAGGCACTACTCACCATCGCATCTTTGAAAAATGCACGGTACAGGGTTTGTCTGTCGTTATCGCTGTCCAGTACATCATTGAGTACTTGATTGATCACCTTCAAAGTTACTGGTGACATTACCCCATCAGGAACAACTTCAAGTGATTCACCACTACTAAAGGCATCCATACACGCAGCTACATAGTGTTCTACTGTCGCATTACAGGTATTGTCTACAAACGATGGTTCACCTTCACGCTTCTTAGGTAATGTACCGTTATAGAATCCCCAGTTTTCAGTAATCTTTGGGCGAATCGTTTCTTCAAGGTACTCTTCACAATCATCTACATCTGAACGTACTTGTTTAAGTAGTGCTTCCTCAAAAGCTTCTAACTTATCTGAAGATAGATCAGGGGTTCGACCTGAAGTTAGATCGGTATATTTAAATTCCATTTTAATTATTTCTCCGTTAGTAAGTATCGTATGTGTTTGTGTACTTACTCCATTCGTTAGTACTGATTACTTTATTAGTACCTCGCGTTTCGTGATCGTATTCAGACACACCAAATTTATTGATAGCCGTAATGTTATATCTGAAGCTATCAATGAAATGGTTATCCTTATCGATGAACTTTCCGTCTTCATCGTATGAGTACAAGCTGAATTCCTTTAAAAAGCCCGTGCATTTTGGATGTACTTTAAGCTTGCCTGTTAGCATTAACTCACGCATGAACAAAATGCCGGATTTTACAGTACGGTCTTTGCCTGTAGGATCAATATGCCAGTTACGGGCATATTCTTTAGTTAGTACTAAACCTGCCCCTTCAAAAATAGACTGGTATGTTGCTCCTAATCCCCTTTCAGACTTTGCATCTGTAGGTAGGATCATTGGTATATAACCGTGCTGCATTGGACGTACACCGGCTGCACAAATTATTGCATCGGTCTTTGTATATGAAAGTTCGTCATAGAGGTAGTAAGTACCATCATCTGGATTGTAAGCAATGAAGCTGAATACCATGTCATCTGAGTAGCCTAAATCGGCTGCTGCCATACGTTTCCAGTACTTACCGATGGTGAAACTATTATCCAGTAGGTTTTGTTTTAAGATGCCAGAGAAGACGGCACCACTACCGGCACTTGGAATACCTTCAATACTGAACTGCCTGGCCCACGGTTCAATCTGCTCATTCATCTTCACCTTTTCTTCATCGGTGAATCTGTTGCTATCCCATAGCGTTACGTGTATTAATCCTGAGTGGTGTATTCCCTCATCTGACCAGAATTGACGGATCGTCGAGTCTAAGCCCTGTTCTGGCGTGGCGACGTATAGCACTCGACCGCGTGAAGTCCATGTACGCTTCTTAACCTGGCTGAAAATGTCTTCTGGTACTTGTTCATCAAGTAACGCAAAGTCGATCTCCATCCCCATGAGCGTGCCCATACCAGCGGAGTACACATCAAAAGTAATACGGCTTTCACCGTCACATATGCCTGAAGAGTCATAGTGTTTAACGAATACAGTACTGACAGTGTTCTGAAGCCCCGTCTTGGGGATTAGCTTTACTATGTCTTGTCTTGGTATCCAGCCTGAGCCGCGTGAATCAGAAGAACCAAGTATGCATTCAGCAGTACATTTAGGCCGGTTGATCTGGCTCCAGTCCCAGCCCATTACAAGCACGTTTATTGGCTTGGTATAGCGGTGTCCTTGCCACCAATCAGGGTATCTGCCTGTAGCATGAATGATGGTTTCATAAGTACCGAAGTATGTTTTTCCGAGGCGGTTTCCTGCACAGACCATCCTGAAATCTTCAGTACTGCCTAACGTGATCGCGTCAACCTGCCACTGGTCAGGTTCAAAGAACTCAAGCTTGTTGTATTCCCTGTAGTCCTTACAGGCTTGCAGATAGTTCAGTACTGAAACTTTTTCCTCATTGGTGAGAGTACTGACATATGCAGGTATATCTTGAATGTGATCCAATAGGGTTAAATCCATTTAACGCCCCTTTATTTTTTATCTAATAATTTCTTAATTGCGTCCTCAACATTGTTAGGTTCAATAGTGTTATTGATTTCTACGTTTGAACGTATTGCTTTGGCAAAGTATGGTGCGGCGTTATTCGCTGCTTTTAAAGCACGCTGAAATGAACGCTCGTACTCTTCGCTATGTAAGTCATGCGTCTTTAAAGTACTTAATAAATCCTCATAAGCATCATTAGCAATAAGGAATAATATTTCTGCGATATTCTTATATCCTTCCTGCTCATAACGGGCTTGCATCTGTAACGTATCTTCATTGAGTTTTGGTGAGAGGCGTGCTTTACGTGCTTTGCTTCTATCCTGTACATAGGTAGTACGTTTCTTTTTATTTTCCTCTGCCATGATTAGTACCCTTCTTTGAAGGAATACCCATGAACATTTAGCCAGGTTTTACCGATGATAGTTTGTGCAGCGTCGGCTGGAATTCCAATAGTCTTACAGTACTGTTCCAGTGCGGAGACAGGTACTACCTGAATGACTTCATAGTTCTTGATTACGGATACTACATCTTCACCTTCGATTGGTTTAGTACTGACACCGTTCACAGCATCAACTACATCAGCAAGCGATTGATGAAATTTAATTTGTAGATCTGATTTGAGGTTCTTGAGTGAGCGTGATTTTACTAATGTTGTGATGCCTAATGTATTGGCATAATCGAGCACTTCATCTTTAGTACTCAACGCGTTTAGATATTCCTTATCCATATTATTATCCTGTTATTGAAATGTTCAATACTGCATCCCTGTGAGTTAAATTGTGCAGAACTAAACTGGTGCATGTAATTTTAATTTCATCGAGTACTTCAATTGATCCTTTAGTGAGATCATCGCTGATAAGTACTGTGACACCTGATTTATTCTGAATAACCAGAGCTTGAGTATCTGATAATGAAAGTACTGAAAACACGTTCACAGTACTCTCTTTGGGAACAGTAATATCAGTTGATACTTTCAAATTGATAAACCGCTGCTTAATGATTGATGCGTCCATGTGAGTTCTCCTTTTCATCTAATCCATTAAGTGGGCGGCTTTACTTACATATAGGCGTTGTATGCAGTCTTTAGATCTTCTTCCCAGGTATCCCACGTATCTTCTGTAGGTACATGCTTCAGTTCGTCTGGTACTGCTTCTGGCGGTATGCCATCCAGTAACTGATCTTTGAGGTTTTCGAAGTACTCACTCTTTGCTACAGCCAGTAGTGAGTTGGTTACAGCAGTCTTAGTACATTCAATGTTGTTGGGATGTACGCCTACGGAGTCGTGAATGTAGGCCATATCTGCTTCTAACATACCGTGTTTGATGAGGTGCAGTAGTGCAGCATCGGCACTGTGTATGATGGATGGTACTGAACTACTGGTAGTCTTGCGTTTGTTGGTAGTACTGGTCTTCTTGTTGATACGGCTGGTTAGCGTCTTCCCGTGTACCTTGTAGCTTAGAGAGATCGATTCCTCTTCATAGACTCTGAGTACTACGGGGAAGTTATTAAGCGGGTTCACGAACTCAATTACATCTTTATGCTTTAGTACAAACGCCAGCAATTTACGAAAGTACCCAAGGAATTTCATAGCACTTGGTACGCCCTCTTCCATTGACCAGAAGATCATGTTTGTCATCATGGTAATTTCTGAGGGGGTAAGTGAATAGATAAAGCCATCCTCAAAACTTTTAAGCTGGCTTATTACGTCTTGTCTTGATGTTCTTTGAGTACCGCCATAGTTAGTTATTACCATTACCGACTTCTTGAAAGTCTTACGTGCAAAAACTTCATCGGCATGTTCAGTCATTTTAATGCACAAGTCACGCTGAGCGATTAAAGTACTCAACGTCTGTTCTACTGATAGTTTTTTATTACGACAAGATTCGATTAATTTTAATTGCAGGTGATTAATTTCCATACCCCATCCTTAGTTATGAATGGGGAACTATCCTTAGCTCCCCAAGTAATTTAGCTTTTCTGGTTCGTGTATTTGGTAATACGCTCTTAGCATTGTATTTATCTCATCATCGCTTTGAGCGGCGATTTCAGTACACATAGCTTTGCAGGTATCCGCTACGGCTTTGTATGCATCAGGCAGTTCATCAGTACTGTTAGGTAACAGATTCGTTAGCCCCGCTGCCTTGGAACATTTCTGTACCAAAGCCTGTATCTGGATTGCAGAACTGGTAGCGTCAATGTATGCGAGTATGCCGGTCTTAAAGGTACTGTCTTTGTTGTGCATATAGAGTGTGTACATGATGTTCAGTGCCTGAAGTACTTCATCCTCATCAAGCAGATCAATCACACTGTAATCGCTGTGTTCGATGCACTTTGTGAATGCCTCATGTAGCTCCTGTACGCGGTTATAACGGGCTTTGGTATTCTTCTTACTGAATCCCTCAATCATGCCACCAAGCAGTACCTGAAGCTGATACACGCCGCTATCGGTTAGCCTTTCAGTACTGAACGATCTAACCAGTACTTTAGCGAGTGAGTTACCCTGGAATGACAGAGACGTATTGTAGGTATAGACACGGCCACGGTTATCACAGAACACAGGGTGATAAAACTTCTCGTACTGGCTGAAGTACTGAGCATCGCTTAGCGTCTGTTCCCAACCTCTTGCCTTGCCTAACGTACTGGTAGCAGTAGCCAGTTCTTCGCTGAGTTTGTCGATCTCATCATTAGCGTTAAGTGCATCAATGATGTGCTGAGTTTTCTGATCAACATCTTCACTTTGAGTACTGAGATAGTTACTGGTTTTAGCTGTCTTCTGAAGCTTTGCAATCTGAGCATTGATCTCTTTGGTCTGCTTGTTAAGTGCAACCTGCATCTTCTTGATGTTGTTATTGAAGTACTTCATTACTGATGGATGTTTGCATTGCTTCATCCATTCAAGGAATTCAGTGTTTACAGCCCATTCAGTACCTTGCATTTTGTTGATGGTATCGAAGAACATTTTGCCTTCGTTGTCACTTGTAAACTTGTACTGTCTTACTTCAGCCCACTCAGGATTTTTGAGTACTGGAGATTTGATTTCCAGATACCCACCATCATGATCGAGTAGGTTGTTATGAGGTAGTGGCGGAACAAGCATGGGTTTATATGCCGCATGGCTTTCTTCAATAGTATTCAGTAGTTCTTCTTTGCTGATCTGTAGAGTACTGAACTCTGGCTTTATCTTGATGATAATCCCATCAGGTAGATTCTGTGTTTCGAAGTACTTACAGTAATTGGTTGCAACATAAATTCTAACCAGTTGAATTACGCCCGTTAGAGCATCATCAGAAGCTTCACCAAAGAAGTTGTAGCTTTGCATATAATAGTTGGCGATCTTCCTACAAAAGACAGTCAGTACAATATTCTCTCTTACCATTAACTTCGTTAGTTCTTTTGTAATGAAGTACGCCAATAAAGTAATTGGGTTTTCATAACGAGGAACAAACAGAGAGTACTTCGCCGCGTTTGTCATATCCTTCTGGTACATCAAAGACTGCTGTTCAATTAGGGCTGTATAGAACTTAGATTTACGTGCCTTCTTTAATTCGCTTTCAATAGATTCATACAGAAAGGATTGTACGGTACTAAATGTTTCAAGGAAAAATTGCTTTCCTCTTGGTAAGTCCAGTACTGAACCGTTTCCTTTAGCTGCCCTTTCATAACTACCTGAAGCTTGAAGTAGATCTTTCTCATACCCTTGCATCAGTAGCTTTCTTTCAAGTTCCCTTTGTAGTTCTTCCATATCAGTTGTAATCCATGTAAAAGTTGTAGTTATGAACTGCTTCGTCAGTCCATCCTAATTCTCCTGTTAATTCATCATTACTGTCAGGTAGGTAGTATGTATCTTCAAAATCATCTTCGTATTCGTATTCATCCATTTTATAAACTCCGTTTGTTATTTTAATATCACGGAGTATTTATCAATTCCTTTAGGTTATGAGTGTAAAAGAAACGAAACCCATTTTTAGCAGCCCATTCTTCTTGTGTCTGCTTAGTACCGTCTTTTCGTTTTTTGGCATTAGGCATTGGCGTATTAGCTTTCATGAATACAAATACAATTTCATGGTTAGCAGGAAGTACCTCACGTACATGTTTGTATTTGGCGGCTTCAGTACTGGTACGGAATCTGCCCTTTGATTCAATGAGGTATGTTTTAGTATCAGTGCAATACTTAAAATCTGGCTCGTATCGGGAAGGTATTGTGTACTGGATAGTATTTTCAGGATGGTACTCTAACTGCGGAAACTGCTTATCTATTTGTTGTTCAAATTTCGAATCATACTTTTTTGTCATATTCTCTAAGTCCTTTTATGGTCTGGATCAGTGCATCATTCCGTGAGGCACATTCGTTATAGAGGCTCTGGTACTCAATCAGGGCTTGCATGAGGGCTTTGCCGGTAGTATCTGTAGGTATAGGTGTGTCTATACTGCATGGCTGTAGAAGTGCTTGCTGTTCGATTACAGGGGCTACTTGTACTGGATTGCTACAGGCAGTCAGTAGTAGAGCAACTGCGATGAGTACCGCCTTAAGGCTTCTGATTGCGTATCGCATTGCTTGCCTCCTTGTACCGCTTCAGTAGCTCTATGCCGTCTTGATCAATACATTGCTGTGAGTAGATAGGCCGTTCAATGATCGTCTGTGATTCCTTGAGTACCTTAAAATCTTGCTCTTTTAATTCATTGAGTTTTGCACTTAGTTGTTCTGCTTGTTGGTACTGCATATCACTGATCTCTTTTTTGATAGATGCAGTAACGTTTTTTTCGAGGTTCATTTCATAACCTGTGTAGTACGTATTTGCTTTCCATCCAGAAAAGACAGAAAGCAGTACTATTAAAATTATTGCTTTGTAAGAAGCCATAGTTATTCCTCAGTACTTTCTTGGGAGTACTTTTATGTATGTATTGATGTAGTCAATGAAGCGAAAGAGATCCCTTACAACAATTCTCAACCAATCAGTATCAATTCCATTTATGGTACTAATATTAAATGCGTAATCCCTCCAGTCAGTATCGTCATCAATAGGCAGTTCAAGTATATTTGTTTCTAATACATCTGGTTCCTGTCCCCTTTTTTTGCATTTCTCTATGCGGATCTCTCCATATACTGCATGGCAAACCACATAACTGAGTCCATGATCCATTGTAATAAGTTCTGTTTTGCTCTCATATGTAAACACCCCATTACTGAGGGTAATATCTAATTCTCTCATTTGAATTCCTTTTTTGAGTAGTTGTCCATTGAGTGGGTGTCTTTGAGTTGTACATATGAAAAGCGAAAGCAATTCAGTACCTATCAAGTACAAATCAAAAAAATGCGTTGTTAGTACAGTGAGCGTCAGCGAGATGTACTAACAAAAGCCGTTGGGGTTTCCTGTCAGGGAAACACCTACGTCAATCTATCTATATAGGTTTCAACATTCAAAGAGGGATTACATCCCTCTTCTCTTACATCTCTCGTTGTTCTCGCTGTCGCTCGTACAACAAGAAATGTAGTCGTTTTTAATTTATGTCGAAAAGTCTCTTTAAGAAATATTTAAAGGAATTATTCGACAATTCGTGTGTGCGATTTCGACATTTTTATATACTCAACTCCTAACCCGCATTTATTCATTTCAATGCGTTTTAATCAGAACAACCATAAATACTACAAATAATCCTGAAACAGAAAAATTTTATGTCCTATACTAATATTAAACAAAGGAGTCAAACATGAACAGGAATTCAAACGAACACGAGATAAAAATTGAACGCATTGCCTGCCGTATCACTACTGAACAGCGTGAGCATCTGGAAGTACTAACTGAAAGATTTGGTTATCGCTCTATGTCAGCAGCAATTCAATCACTCATCGAAGAATCAATTAAAAACCACAAATAAATTCAAAAACTGCAAAAAACTCTCATTATTGAGGGTTTTTGTTCGTCTGCGATAAATAATTCAAACAGTAAAAAACAAAAAGGAATTTAAAATGCAATACATTGATACACAGCCAGGCTCTGGTAAAACGCACTACATGATTAATGAAGTACTAACTACTCATATGAATGTCAAACATTTGATAGTTCAACCAACTATCAAACTACAGGAAGAAACTTACAAAGCATTATCTATAATCAGTGAACACGTTAAAGTACTCAATACTGAAACTAAAAATGGAAACCTACTAAGAGATATTCGTGCTGCTTTACGTGATCCTAATGTTAGAGTGCTGCTAATCACAGAAGCAATGTTTTATCTCCTTGAACCAAGCGAAACACTTAAAGCTAAAACATGGATGGATGATTGCATTCAGTTTTCTAAAAACTACTTTTCCGGTATATCTTCAGCAGATTATGAAGAATGGTCAAAGATTTATAGCAATCAAATCTTTGAAACCATGAAGCAAGTTAATGAGGATTTCAATGAAGTAAAGATAAAAGAAGTTACTAATGAAATGAGTGATGATGTTATTAAAATAATTGATAGTATAACTCTACTAATGAGGAACTTTAACAAATTAGCAGTTAACAAAGATTATGTTAACAACCCGCCAGTTTCAGACAAGCAGAAGCGTTACATTACTTTAATTGGATGGCACGATTTATCAGTATATGAGAACCATGAAATGATTTTTATGGCTAATAATTTCGAGGCTTCCTTACTCTATAAACATAACTCTCAGCACTTTCAAAAGGTGGATTTCAAAGGCAAACCAGATATTGACAAGAGCCGTTTAGATGTTCGTTTTTTTGTACCAAACACCAGTTTGAAATTTGGATTAACTAAAGCTTTCACCGAAAGCCAAGAAGGATTAAAAATTACATCTAAAGCTGTAAGTTACATTAATAAAAATGAGAAAGAATTTTATTATACTGAAAACATTGATTGCCCTGAATTAGCCGGTGAATGCTACCCACCATTACTACGTGGTGTTAACAGTTTGATGAATTATCAAACAGCAGTGTTTTTTAGCTGCATGAATGCATCACCTATTGAATTAGTGGCTTATAAGAAACTATTCCAATTTAGCAGTCTTGATATAAAGACTGAAAGGGAATTTGAAGTAATGCATCAATATTGTTCTCGTGGCGTTATTAGACACAGAGATATTGATACCAAGATGGTGATATATGTACTAAGTGAAGATCAAGCATTGTACCTTTCAGATAACCCAACATATGTTAACTTGGAAGTCAAACATACAGAAGCTACTAAACCTGGCCCTACACCTAAGTTAGATGAAGCCCAACAAAAAGCATGGAATGCATTTAAGTTAAAATGTAAACGCACAGATAACTTTAATGGACTTGAGGAATTAATTGAAAGAATCAAACTCAATGAAGAACTTTCAAATTACATAAAAGCACAATTTGAAAAGTTCCAAACTAAACTAAACAACAAAAAATAACTATATTTCAGGCACTTCATGGATGACTTGCCATAAATAGTACAGAAGATTAAAACATAACTATGAAAAGGATTTCATATGAAAAGAAAACTCACCCTTCGTGATAAAGCAGTACGTGCATATAACTCTATGGTACTTCGCTGCAAAGCTAATAAGAACTATCAGCACATTGCTATTGATACTGCATGGATCAACAACCGCGAATTATACATTGCTAATTTCATGCAAGGCTACAAACCAAATTGGCATTTGGATAAGGATCTAAAAGTACCCTACTCTAATCTTTATAGTGCTGATACCTGTATGTTCGTTCCAGCCCACGTCAATAATATATTGAGAGGTAAAAAATCAAACAGTCGTGGTAATGCTGATAACTCTGTAGTACTTCCTTTAGGTGTTAGCACTTCGAAGAGTAGTAAAAACCCATACCAGGCACATTGTAAAATCAATGGAAAGCAAACGCACTTGGGATTATTCAGTACCCCAGAAGAGGCACATCGTGCATGGCAACTCGGTAAAATTGATCATTTGCAGTACGCACTTATGGATACAGAATTAACCTCAGAAATTATTGAAGCTTTGGAACAATGGATTAGTATCATTATCAGTGATGTTGAAGCAGGACGTGAAACCAAATTAGATTAAAAAGAAGCCAGTACTTTATAGTACTGGCTTTTTCGTTATTTGCGAGGCCAGAATAACTTACCGTCTATTGCTGGATAACCAACTACCTGTAGTGCTTTAATTACTGTTTTGAGTGCATTACCTGCTGCTTCAGCCTCTTGATTCTTGAGTGCAAGTATCTTATCAAAGAGTTCATTGTTCATTTCTAATGCTTGTTTAGCTTGCTCAAAATTATCTGATCGCTTCACTAAATCAGGCATACCAAAGTAGAAACGCCATTCATCCTTTTCATCCCCTGCTTCAAAGGTGAAATCAGTACCATCTTTGGTAACGTAATAAATCGTTATCTTCTTATCTATCTTCCAAACTACGGCTTTATCTATAGTACTTCTAACGATTTCTCTAATCTTGACCCTTTCTGGATGATCAACTGTTTCAATAATCGGCCATTGAATAGTTTCAAAGTAGTTCATCATAAGTTCTTCAAAGTGGTTACTCTTTTGAAGAAGGTTATTTTGCTGTAGTTTATCGAGATGTAAGTTTAGTACTTGTCTTTCTTCATTTAACTTTTTGATACTTTCAACAACTTCAGCTACATTTCCTAAGCCAGCACTTATCAACTCAGTCAGGTTAGTAATTCTTGCCGTCACGGAAAGAATCTTCTCTTTGGTTGCATTTATTTGTGCTTCGTAATCTACTTTTTCTTTGTTGTCTTTATTCTTATAGATGAAAGCGTATGTGACAGCATACATTAAGGTATGCTCTACTAAATCCCCACTCAATGACCAAGTACGACAGCCTTTTAATTTCTTAAGCTTATCATCTTTACTTTTTAAGTTGCCAGCAGCCCTACCTTTCTCACAGAGGTATCTAATTGTATCTTTATGCCTCATTGCCATCATGGTAGAGCCACAATGACCACATCTGAAAAGTCGAAGACCCGCCATCAAATTTATCTGGTTTTTTTCGCCTGTAGTTATGTACTTGTTGTTTTGCTGAATATCCTGTAACCGTGCAAATTCTGCTTCTGTAATCAGAGGTGGATAGTAACCCTCAAGCTTATATTCGATACCTTTGACGTTTAAGATACGTAATCCATATACGGCCGGATTGGTACGTAACTTTCGCACATTTGGCACTGACCACATTTTACCTTTCCAGCCTTCAGGAAATTTCGTATTAAGTTCTTTGCAAACCTTGAAGGCAGAAGTCCCTTCTAAGAAGAGTTCCATAGCGTACTGTGCTATCTGCCAGTACTGAGGATGTTTGCGTACTTGCTCATCATATGTAGTACTTGCATCTATCCAGAATGGATGAGAACCAACACTTTTGATTGTTGTAGGCAGTCCAGATTTGAATCTTTTAATCCTTTCTAAAGCATTATCCTCCACCCTATTCTTTTTAGTATTGGACTCTTCATTGGCCCTACTGAACAACATTATCGAGTACATCAGGTCGAAGGGATTCGTGTTTACCGATTCCTTTGAATAACTTCTTTCATCTATACCTGTAACTATGGTTATCCCTAAATCAAGCAACTGAAGGAACAGTTTGTTTGCAGTAATTATGTCGCTTCTTGATATGCGATCCTGGCTCTCTACATAGAGTACTGAATCTCTTGGTATCAGCCCTTCTTCTACGGCATCTATGAACTTACCTAACTCACCTACTTTGGAAGTACTGTTAGACGCTCGTGCTGCATTTCTTCCACGGAACGCAGAAACGCCAGCGTCGATCATAGTGACCAGTTCATAGCCATGTTTAAGAGCATACCTTCTTGCACCCTCTAACTGGCGTTCTTCAGTCGTCCCGCCGTTCTTCCCCTGCACGGCACTTGACCAACGTATGTATGAAAACAGCTTACTTTTCATTTAGTGTTCACTTTTGAATTTCGGGTTGACCGGATGGCTGATGATATGCGCCACGCCGTTCGCCATGGTGGCGATCATCGCATCGGTGTGATGGCTCTTGTCGCGCGGCGCGTAAACCGGCTCGTGAAAGCCGGCGATAATCAGGTCCAGCGAGCCGAGCATCGGGCCGGAGCAGTCGATTTCGCCCTGCTGATTTTTAATATTGGCCTCAATACCGCGCAAAATGCCGACGCCGTCGATGACGCGCGGCCAGATTTTCATATTGACGAAGTGCCAGTAGTGCGGCGCGTCGGCCATATCGGGGCCGTGATCGGTAATGGCGAACAGCCTGATGCCGTTGTTTTTCGCCTGCGCGACGTAGTCGTGCAGCGTGCTGTAGGCATGAGTACTGGCGACGGTATGCATATGCAAATCAACGGGGTACATTATTTTCTCCTCTCTGCCGCCCGCTCGGGCGGCCAGTAAGTTAACCGGAATTCAATAGCCGCGCTGGCGATCGACGCAGCCCGAGGGCCGTTCGCCCGACTCGATGGCGCCGATGGCGCGCGTAATGGCGTCCATCGCCTCATCCGGCAGGGTCAATGCCGCAATATGCGGGGTCACGGTGACGCGCGGATGACGCCACAGCGGATTCTCCTGCGGCAGCGGCTCCTGCTGGAACACGTCGAGCGCGGCGGCGCGCAGCTGCCCGCTCTCCAGCGCCGCCAGCAGATCCGCCTCCACTACCTGCGCGCCGCGCGCCATATTGAGGAAACAGGCGTGCTGCGGCAGCTGACTCAGGGTGCGCGCGTCAAACAGGTTGAGGGTTTCCGGCGTGGTGGGCAGCAGATTGATCGCCACCTGCGCGCCGCGCAGAAATTCGTCGAGGCTCTCGCGTCCGGCAAAGCTCTCGACGCCCGGGATGTGCTTCGGCGTTCGGCTCCAGACGCGCAGCGGAAAGCCCCAGGGCCGCAGCGCCTCGATCACGCTCTGCCCCAGCACGCCCGCGCCGAGCACGCCGACGCTGAACCTCTCGCGCGTCGTCGTCGGCAAAGGCTGCCACTGCGCCTGCTGCTGCTGTCTGGCGTAGTCGTCGAAGCGGCGGAACCAGCCGAGCACGCAGTAAAGCGCATACTCCTGCATCTGCCGCGCCATGCCGCTATCTTCCAGGCGGACCAGCGGCACCGACGGCGGCAGCATATCGGGATAGCGCGCCAGCCGGCCGAGGATATCGTCTACGCCCGCGCCCATCACGAATACGCCCCGCAGTCCGGCGCGATGCGCCAGCATCTCGCGCGGCGGCTGCCACAGAATAGCGTAATCGGCGGGCGCGTCGTCGCCGGGCTGCCAGCGCCGGACCCGCGCCTGCGGCAGACGCCGCCGCATGCCCGCCAGCCAGATCTCGCCGTCCTGAGTCGGGTGATACCAGATAATATCCATCTTAATCCTCGTTTTTTGCCCTCAGCCTCCGGCAAAAGCGGCGCCAGGGCAAGCAAAAACCGCCACCCCGCCGCCATGCTCACGCCTGGTCTGCTTCACATTTCCGCAGCGTCGTCGCGCCACGTTGTCAGATTGCGACTAAAGTTGTTTGAGTGGTCAATGCGTTACGCGCGGCCGCCTTTCGGACAAGGAGAAAAACCGATGAAGAAAACTGTCGTAACCGCGCCTGTCGGGCGTCAGGGAGTCGCGCCAGTGCTGCTGACTCTGCTGCTGGGTCTGCCTGCGCTGACGGCGCACGCAGACGATAACTCACGTATGCTCAGCAGCCAGCCGCAGCCGCCGGATGTTCGGCTGGGTCCATTATTTAACGCGGTGCAGCAGGCGCAGTTCTATCCCGACCAGAAAACCTTCGCCGACGCGGTGCCGAAGTTCGATCCCGCATCGATTCTGGCAGACTGGCAGATGCAAAAGAATCAGCGCAATTTCGATCTGAAGCGTTTTGTCGCCAGCAACTTTACTCTGCCCGCCGCAGGCGAGAAATATGTGCCGCCCGCTGGCCAGAGCCTGCGCGCGCATATCGACGGCCTGTGGCCGGTGCTGACGCGCACCGCCAAAAGCGCCGGGCGCTACGATTCGCTGCTGCCGCTGCCGAAACCCTATGTGGTGCCGGGCGGCCGCTTCCGCGAGGTTTATTACTGGGACAGCTATTTCACCATGCTCGGCCTGGCCGAGAGCGGCCACTGGGATCGCGTGCAGGATATGGTGGATAACTTCGCGTGGGAGCTGGATACCTACGGCCATATTCCCAACGGCAACCGCAGCTACTACCTCAGCCGCTCGCAGCCGCCTTTCTTTAGCCTGATGGTTGATCTGCTGGCGACGCACGAAGGCGACGCGGCCTACACCAAATATCTGCCGCAGCTGCAGAAAGAGTATGACTACTGGATGGCGGACAGCGATAGCGTCGCCGCCGGTCAGGCGAGCAAGCGCGTGATCAAGCTGGCGGACGGCACCGTGCTTAACCGCTACTGGGACGCGCGCGACGCGCCGCGCACTGAATCCTGGCTGGATGACGTCAATACCGCGAAAAAAGCGCCGCAGCGCGACAAAGGCGAACTCTACCGCGATCTGCGTGCCGGCGCCGCGTCCGGCTGGGATTTCAGCTCGCGCTGGTTCAGCGACGCGCATAACCTCGCCTCGATCCGCACCACTCAGCTGGCGCCTGTCGATCTCAACAGCCTGATATTCCATCTGGAGCAAACGCTGGCCAAAGCCTATCGCCTCGATAAGCAGCAGGATAAGGCGAAGCAGTTCGCCGATCTGGCGGAGAAGCGCCAGGCGGCGGTGAACCGCTATCTGTGGGATGAGAAACAGGGCTGGTACGCCGACTACGACAGCAAAACGCGCCAGGCCAGCCCGCAGCTGACCGCCGCAGCGCTCTTCCCGCTCTATATGCAGCTGGCCAGCGACAAGCAGGCCGATCGCACCGCCTCGGCGGTAGAGAAACAGCTGCTGAAAGCGGGCGGTCTGCTCACCACTACGGTGAACAACGGCCAGCAGTGGGACGCTCCTAACGGCTGGGCGCCGCTGCAGTGGGTGGCGGTAGAAGGTCTGGAGCACTACAACAAGCCGCAGCTGGCGCAGCAGGTCGGCATGCGCTTCCTGCAGAACGTGCAGACCACCTACGATAAAGAGCATAAGCTGGTCGAGAAGTATGTGGTCGACGGGCCGAACCTCGGCGGCGGCGGCGGCGGCGAATATCCGCTGCAGGACGGCTTCGGCTGGACCAACGGCGTGACGCTGATGCTGCTCGATAAGTACTGTCCGAAAGAGAAAACCTGCAACAGCGCGCAGGATATTCCTCAGGCCGCGGCGACAACGAAGTAACCTTCCCCAGACGAAGGGCCGCTATCGGCCCTTCGTTTTCTTTTTTGCCTTCTCCTGTTCAACAAACCTTGAAACATTTTTCACATATTGATAATAATTCTCACTCTGATTTTGAGAATCTTTATCATACATGTACCGCCTGCTGAGGCGGACCGAACAAGGACAGGACATGACGCTGCCGTTTCCCCCTCACCGCTGCGCGCTGCTGTGCGCGCTGGCGATCGCTCTGCCCGCCGCCAGCCTGGCGGCCGACACGCTGACGGTGACCGCCTCGCCGCAGGAGAGCGCCGACGGCCCAACCCAGGGCTATCTCGCTACCACCAGCGCAGGCGCCACCAAAAGCGATCGCCCGCTGCTCACGACGCCGCAGTCGGTCTCGGTGATTACCCGCCAGCAGATCGACGATCAGGGCGCGATCGATCTCAATCAGGTGCTGAACTATACGCCAGGAGTTTTCTCCAACTTCGGCGGCGCGGCGACCCGCTACGACACCATTTCGCTGCGCGGCTTCCACGGCGGCGACGTGGATAATACCTTCCTCGACGGTCTGCGCCTGATGAGCGACGGCGGCAGCTATAACGTTTTGCAGGTCGATCCCTGGTTTCTGGAGCGCGTCGACGTGATTAAAGGCCCCTCTTCTGCGCTGTACGGCCAGACGGTGCCGGGCGGGCTGGTGAACCAGACCACGCGCCGCCCGCAGTTCAGCGAAGCGGGCCACTTCCGGCTGACGGCCGGCACCCAGGATACGCGCGGCGCGGCGTTCGACTACACCAACGCCATCAACAACGAGTGGGCGTTTCGCCTGACCGGCATGACGCGCAACAGCGATACCCAGTATGACCATACGCGCGAGGAGAAGTACGCGCTGATGCCGCAGCTGATGTGGCAGCCTACGGAAGATACGCAGCTGCTGCTGCGCGCCTATCTGCAAAAAGATCCGTCGGGCGGCTATCACGGCTCGGTGCCGGGCGACGGCGCGCTGAGCGCCCACAACGGCGCGAAGCTCAGCACCGGTTTTTACGACGGCGATCCCTCCCTTGACCAGTTCAAGCGGCGCGAGCAGATCTACAGCTATGATTTCCAGCACCGCTTTAGCGACGTCTGGTCGTTTTCCTCGACCGGCAGCTACAGCCACTCCAACGTCGATCTAGACCAGGTTTATCAGGTCGGCTGGCAGTCGCCCGGCAGCGCTATCCTTAACCGCTACTACTCTGGCGAGCGCTCGTCGCTCTCTGCCTGGGCGACGGATAACCGCGTTACGGCGGAGTTCGACACCGGCGAGCTGGCGCATCGCCTGTCGATCGGCGCGGAGTATCACCGTTACAAGAACGATTTAAGCGACGCGGGCGGCGAGGCCAGCGCGCTCAACGCCGATACCGGCGCGGCGCTCGGGCCGATGCCGGACTATAGCTGGACGCGCGAGACGCGCCGCTACTACCAGACCGGCCTCTACCTGCAGGATGAGATGACGTGGGATCGCTGGCATCTCGATCTCTCCGGCCGCTACGACCGCATCGTTGCCGACAACAGCGGCACGGCGCGTCGGCAGGACGATCACGTCAGCGGGCGCGCGGCACTGCTCTACGCCTTCGACAACGGCGTCTCGCCCTATGTGAGCTACAGCCAGGCGATTACGCCGACCGCGCTGACCGGCACCGACGGCAACCTGTTGCAGCCGACCACCTCGGAACAATATGAGACGGGCATAAAATATCAGCCAGCAGGCACGCGCGATCTCTATACCCTGGCGCTCTACGATCTGACGCAGAAAGATGTCGCCACGCGCAATATCGTCGACTCCACCTATACACCGACCGGCAAAGTGCATTCGCAGGGCATCGAGCTGGAGGCGCGCAATCAGCTGACGCCGCGTCTGAGCACGGTGGCGGGCTATACGCTTAACCACCTGCGCTATAAGGAGACGCTGGACGGCAATGATGGCCACACGCCTTACGTGACGCCGAACAGCATGGCATCGTTCTGGGGCCACTATCAGTTTGACGCCGGCATCAGCGCGGGCGCAGGCGTGCGCTATATCGGCAAACAGTGGGCGGACAATGAGAACAGCCGTCGCGTGCCGTCGGTGACGCTGTTCGACGCCTCGGTGCGCGCCGACCTCGGCGTCTGGAACAGCGCGCTACGCGGCGCGTGGCTGCAGGTCAACGCGAATAACCTGACCGATCGTCACTATGTGGCCGCCTGTTACGGCACGGGCTACTGCTACTGGGGCGCGGAGCGTTCGCTGCTGGTGTCGGTGGGATACGATTTCTAGCGGGGAAAGTAAAACGGGACGACAAAGTCGTCCCGTTGCAGTTCTTACGCTATGCGTATTAGCTACGGACTTTACGGTAGATAAACAGCACGACAAGGGCACCGATTACCGCGACCACAAAGCTGCCGAAGTTAAAGCCGTCTACTCGGCCGAAGCCAAACAGGGTACTGATCCAGCCGCCGACTACCGCACCGATGATACCCAGAATAACGGTTACGATAAAACCACCGCCATCTTTACCAGGCATGATCCATTTAGCGAGAATACCGGCGATTAAACCAAAGATGATCCATGAAATGATACCCATCTACTACTCCTTCCTTTTTGTTTAGGTTGTGACCGCCTGATTAATCAGGAGAATTACAGAGCTAAGTATAGACCGGAAATTCTCTAATGCAGGATAAACCGCGACAAAAATTGACTTAAAAACCTAAAGCTTCCGCGCCCACCGCCGATAACGCAGAGAGAATAAAGCATCAGATAACAGCAAATTTGCCCTCTTTTGGAGCCAGTAAGTGAAAGAAGCCGACAAAGAACAGTATCTCAAACGTGGCACGCTGGCGGTTCTCGGCGTGATAAAGGATTTGCTACGATTTCAGACGCCTTTAATGGTCACTTTTTCGCGCGGTCAGTTTATCAGCCGTATGCTGGATGCCGACGAGGATCGCATTGTTTTCGACCTCGGCAGCAATAATCTCGACAACGAGTATGTGCTTTCCTGCAACGATGTGAGCATCTTCGCTGAAACCTACGGCGCCAAGGTAGAGTTCAGCCTCGCGTCGCTGGAGAGAACCACCTTCGAGGGGTTGCCCGCCTTTAGCGCGTCGCTGCCTGACCTGCTGTGGCAAATTCAGCGCCGTGAGTTTTTCCGTATCTCCGTGCCGCTCGATCCGATCTTTTACTGTCACAGCGAGTGGCCCAACGGCAAGAAGGTGCGTTTCCGCCTGCAGGATCTGTCGCTGGGCGGCATCGGCGTGCTGGTAGACGAGGCGCTGCCGGACGGCCTGAGCAGCGGCGATAAGTTTAAAAAGCTGCACGTCGAGCTGGGCGAATATGGTCAGTTCGAGGTCGGCGCGCAGCTGCTGCATATCGGCGAGCGCAGCGTGGTGACCAGCAAAAACGAAACGCGCGTCACGCCGCGTCTCAGCTTCCGTTTTACCGCCATCGAGCCGTTGCAGGAGCGTCAGCTGCAGCAGGTTATTTTCGCCCTTGAGCGCCTGGCGCGCGACAAAGCGAATCGTTTTCAGTAATTTTTCAGTGATTTGCGCTGCCCCCCGGCGCATCCAGGCTATGCTTCTCCTTGCTCTCTTTTTTAAACCGGCTCCCAGCAAGGAGAAACTCCCCAATGGAAAACTGGCTCTCATCCGGCTATTTTCAACGTCTTTTCCTGAATCAAACTTTCTGGATCAACAGCGCTATCGTGGTTGCGGGCACGCTGGTGATCTACTGGCTGTTGCGCAGCGCCATCCGCTTTATCTCCGGCCGCATCGCGCGCTACAGCGAGCAGCGCCACGTGCGCTTCACCTCGATTCTGGTGGAGATCCTGCGCAGCACCAGCCAGCTGCTGCTGCTGATCTTTTCGCTGCTGATCGCCCTGCGTTTCGTCGACGTGCCCGCCAGCTGGGACGGCTTTATTTCTCACGGCTGGTTCCTCGCGTTCGCCGTGCAGTTGGCCATGTGGATCGACTGCGGCATCCGGCTGTGGCTGCATAATCTGCTGCGCGATCCGGTGCACGTGCGCAATCCGGTGACCACGGTGATCCTCGGTATTCTGCTGCGCGTGGTGGTGTGGGTAATGATGCTGCTCGCCATTCTGTCGAATATGGGCATCAATATTACCGCCCTGGTGGCGAGTCTCGGCGTGGGCGGTATCGCCATCGCGCTGGCGATTCAGACAGTGCTGAGTGACGTTTTCGCCTCGCTGGCGATCGGCTTCGATAAGCCTTTCGAGCACGGCGATTTTATTGTATTCGGGGATATCGCCGGCTCTATCGAGCATATTGGCCTGAAGACCACGCGCCTGCGCAGCCTGAGCGGCGAGCAGATCGTCTGCTCCAATACCATTCTGCTGCAGCAGACCATCCACAACTACAAGCGGATGCAGCAGCGGCGCATCGTGTTTCGCTTCGGCCTGAGCTACGGCACGCCTTCGGCACAGGTGCGCGAAGTGAGCAATCTGGTGAAGTCGATTATTCAGGGCATCGAGCTGACCCGCTTCGACCGCGCGCATTTTTTCGCGTTTGAGGATTCGAAGCTGACCTTCGAGGTGGTCTACTTCGTGCTCGACGCCGACTACAACAAATATATGGATATTCAGCAGGAGATTAACCTGCAGCTGATGGCGGCGCTGGAGCAGCGCGACGTGCGCTTCGCCTTCCCGATCCGTCAGGTGGAGTTCAGCGGCGGTCGCATTCCGCCGGTGGAGATGCTGCGCGCGGATAATGACGAGGAAGAGGCGCGGCGGGCCTGATTTCTCAAAACCGCACCGCTGCTTCAGGGGAAAGGAGGTTTCGGCCGAAGAGCAAAGCGTCGCGGGCCAGGGATGGCCCGCGCCGAGGCGCAGGGATGCTTTATGCCGTCTTTGCGATCGGCCGAAACGTCCTTGCCCCTGCTTCTGCCGCTATAGCAGCTCCAGTTTTTCAACGCCCTGATTCCCCAGCTAATTTAGCTCGCTGCGTGCGAGCCTGTGCCAGGTCAAGGGCGCTTCGCCCGATCGCAAAGACGCAAAAAGCGTCATCCTTGACAGCTCGGCCCGCGACATCCTTGTCGCGGGATGCTTTGCTCTTCGGGCGAAGCGCCCTTTCCCTTTGGCTATAGTGCGGCTGTGAGATGCGCGGTGAGTCCTTTTTGAGGTTTCAAACGTCATCAGGCTCTTACTGAGGCGGCTGAAACCGGCAGCGCGCCACCGCCTCCAGCCAGCCCTGATAGCTCTCCCGCATCGCCTGCGCCTGCTCGCTGCGCGGCTCGACGCGCGTGCCGCCCTGTAGCGCCTGCATCTCGCTGCCCTGCTGCCACCAGCCGAGCACCTTGCCCGCCAGCAGCGCCGCGCCGAGCGCGGAGACCTCCGCCGTGGGCGCGCGCAGCAGCGGCCGCTGTAAGACGTCCGCCTGTAGCTGCATCAGCCAGTCGTTGGCAGTCGCGCTGCCGTCCACGCAAAGCGCCGACAGCCGCTGCCCGCTCGCCTGCTCCATGGCGAAAAAGACGTCCGCGATCTGATAGACAATCGACTCCAGCGCCACGCGCGCCAGTACCGCGGGTGTCGCCGCATCGGTCAGGCCGCACACCATGCCGCGCGCCCGCAGATCCCACCAGGGCGCGCCCAGCCCGGAGAGCGCCGGGACAAAATAGATGCCCTGGCTATGGTCGGTGGTTTGCGCCAGCGCGGTCAGCTCGCGCGGGTCCTGAACGCCAAGCATTTTACCCAGCCAGGCCGCGCCGGAACCGGTGTGGGTGATATTGCCTTCAAAGGCGAAGCGCAGCGCGCCGTCGTGCCAGGCCACCGTCGTGCTGAGACCGTTATCGGTGAGCAACGGCGTCGCCATCGACATCATCAGCGAAGAGCCGGTGCCATAGGTCGCCTTAACCACCTCTTCGTCGCCGCGGCGCTGCGCCTGCAGGGCCGCATGGGAATCGCCGATGCGCGCCAGAATCGGCGTGCCCGGCGCCAGGCCCGGAATATCGTTAATCGCCACCGCGCCCTGCGCGCTGGCCGACGGCACGATAGTCGGCAGCGCGGCACGCGGCAGCTGAAACAGACGCAGCAGCTCCTCGTCCCAGTCATTGCTGTGCAGGCTATAAAGCTGAGTGCGCGCGGCGTTGGCGTGATCGGTAACGAACACCTCGCCCGCGCTGAGCTGCCAGGCAAGCCAGCTGTCGACCGTGCCGATGCAGAGTTCACCCGCCGCCGCGCGCGCCGCGCCGTCCGGGATCGCCGCCAGCATGCCGGTAAGCTTCGCCGCCGGAAACATCGGATCCACCGCCAGCCCGGTCAGCCCGGTAATGCGCGAGGCGTTGCCCGCGGCGCGCAGATCGCGACAAAACGCTTCCGAGCGCCGATCCTGCCAGCTCACCAGCGGCGTAAGCGGCTTGCCGTCGCGCCGCTGCCAGATCAGCACCGACTCGCGCTGATTGCTGATCGCCACCGCCGCCACCGGCGCGCCGCCGCACTGCGCCAGGCAGTCAACTACCGCCTGCTTCACCGCCTGCCAGATAGCCAGCGCGTCCTGCTCCGCCAGCCCCGGCTGCGGATGCGACAGCGTCAGCGGCTGACTGCCGCGCGCCACAACGCGGCCCTGGCGATTGACGGCGATCGCCTTGGCATTGGTAGTGCCTTCGTCAATCGCCAGAATAAGGGCGTCTTCCATGGTCAGGCTCCCGCGCAAATGCGCACTGCGCTGTTGACGACGCTTGCGGCGTCGATGCCGTGATACGCACGCGTGGAGGCGCGATCGCCCGCGATGGCGTACTGACCGTCTGGGATACCCAGGCGCAGCAGCGGAATGGCGCAGCCCCCTTCCGCCAGCACTTCAGCCACCAGACTGCCGACGCCGCCGTTAACGTTGTGCTCTTCCACGCTGATCACGGCTGGATAGTGATTTAGCAGGTTGCGCAGCTGTTGGGTATCGCAGGGTCTGATGGATGGAACGCTGATCACACCCGCCGAGATCCCTTTCTCCGCCAGCTGTTCCGCCGCGTGAACAATCTCATGCACCGTCGAGCCCATCGCCACCAGCGCGATATCCTTGCCTTCGCGCAGCTGGTCGATTTTACCCGGTTCGAAGCGGTAATCCTCGCTGTGCAGCTGCGGCAGATCTTTGCCGTCGAGGCGGATATAGACCGGGCCGACGTGTTCAAGCGCATAGTCGATGATCTGGCGGCACTCCAGCGGACAGGCGGGCGCGTAAATTTCGATGTTGCCAAAGCCGCGCATCACCGCGATATCGTCGATGCTGTGGTGGGTGCTGGCGAGCGGACCGTAGCTGGCGCCGGCATTAAGGCCGAACAGCTTCACGTTGGTGTTGTTGTAGCAGACGTCGACCTTGACCTGCTCGTTGGCGCGCGACACCAGGAAAGGCGCGGCGTTACAGGTCACGGCGATCTTGCCGCCCAGCGCCAGCCCGGCGGCGGTGCCGACCAGCGTCTGCTCGGCGATGCCGACGTTCACCAGCCGGTCGGGAAAGGCTTTAATAAAGGGCGAAATTTTTGCGGTTGAGGTGGAGTCCGCCACCACCGGCACCAGATCCACGCCGCGATTCACCGCGTCGATAAAGGCGGTCACCATTACGCTGGCTAAATGTTGTGCATTACTCATCTTTCAGTTCCTCCAGTGCCAGTTCGATCTCTTCGCCTTTCGGCACGCGGTGATGCCACTCCGCTTTACTCTGAATAAAAGAGACGCCATAGCCTTTTTCGGTATGCGCCACGATGACCTGCGGCTTGCCGTTCTGCGGCAGGCTTTCAATGGTCTCGACCACCTGCGCCATGTCGTTGCCGTTGCACTCCGTGACCTCCAGGCCGAAGGCGCGCCATTTTTCCGGCAGCGGGTCGGTGTTCATGATGTCGCGCGTCGCGCCCGCCAGCTGCAGCTTGTTCTTGTCGTTGATGATGATCAGGTTGTCGAGGCCGTAGTGCGCCGCGACCAGCGCCGCCTCCCAGTTGCTGCCCTCCGCCAGCTCGCCGTCGCCGGTCACCACGAAGATGCGCCGCTTGCTGCCATCTTTTTTCGCCGCCAGCGCCAGCCCCACCGCTACCGGCAGGCCATGGCCGAGCGCGCCGGTATTCAGCTCCACGCCCGGGGTTTTCTGCCGCACCGGATGGCCCGGCAGATGCGAATCAGCATGCTGATAAGTGGGCAGCCAGTCGACCGGAAAATAGCCCGCTTCCGCCAGCACGCAGTAGTAACCGCCGACCGCATGACCTTTGGACTGGATATAGATGTCGCGCTGCGGATCCTCGGTGCGATCCGGCGCGCAGTCGAGAATGCGGAAATAGAGCGCGGTCAGAATATCCGCCTGCGACAGATCCGCGCCGGTATGACCGCCGGCCGGGCTGCCCGCGTTAAGCTGGATAATGCGGCGGCGCACGGCGCGCGCCTTACGCTGCAGTTCGTCGACCGGAAGTTTGAAAGGATTCATACATCACCTCTGAATTAAAAATCATGTTCGAATATATATTCGTAAGGGATAAAAAAAGGGGGTGCAGCAAAACGACCCGCCTGCACCGCCACCGATTAACTTTTTGCCTCTGCGCCCTCCTCGATCAGCGCCTTCTGCGCCACCACCGCCGCTTTCTGCTGCATACGGTTTTGCATCTGGTCGATGATGACGGCGATGATGATAACGATGCCCTTGATCACCATCTGCCAGAATTCGCTGACCCCCATCATGATCAGGCCGTCGGCGAGAAAGCCGATCACAAAGGCGCCGACCAGGGTGCCGAGAATGGTGCCGCGCCCGCCCGCCAGCGAAGTGCCGCCCAGCACCACCGCCGCAATGGCGTTCATTTCGAACGAGGTGCCGTTGGCCGGATGGCTGGCAACCAGCTGCGACGACACTACGATGCCCGCTATCGCCGCGCAGAAGCCGGAGAGCGTATAGACCCAGATTTTCACCTGCTTCACTTTGACGCCGGAAAGTTCCGCAGCGCGCTCGTTGTCGCCGATGGCGTAGACCTGCCGGCCGAACGGCAGGCGACGAGCGATATAGGCGATCACCAGCGCCAGCACGATCATCATCCAGATGGCGTACGGCAGGCCGAGCAGCGTTCCGGCGCCGATGCGGTCGAAGCCGGTGTTGCCGAGCAACGGATTGCCCTGCAAGCCGGGGAAGGTTTCGCCGCCCGAGGTGAGCATCGCCGCGCCGCGCAGGATATACATAGTGCCGAGCGTGCAGATAAAGGGGGCGACGTTGTAGCGGGTGATGATCCAGCCGTTGGCCGCGCCGATCAGGCCGCCCACCAGCAGCACCAGCGGCACAATCACCCAGACGCTGGGAAAGATGGCGATGCCGAACATCGGCAGCACGATCCCTTTGGTGATCAACCAGCCGGCGATCATGCCGCACAGCCCCAGCGTCGCGCCGATCGAGAGGTCGATGCCGGCGGTGATAATCACGAAGGTAATGCCCAGCGCCAGAAAGGCGTTGATGGCGATATGCTTCACCATAATCACCAGGCTGCCGAGCGCGAGAAAGTCCGGCACGGTGATCGCGAAGAAGCCGACAATTAAAAACAGCGCGATAAAGGTGCGCAGCTTCAGCAGCAGCAGGATGATGCTCTCGCGCGAGTTGAACGCCTTCGCCGGTTGCCCTGCCATCGTCATAGCGTTATTGCCTTTCATGCTCAGAACCCCTGTGCGCTTGCTTTCACCAGCGCTGACTCTTCCGCGTCGCCGCGCGGAATATCAGCCGTAAGTTTGCCGCCCGACATCACCAGGATGCGATCGGCCACCGCCATGATCTCTTTCAAATCGGAGGTGGAGAAGAGCACCGCAATGCCCTGCTCCGACAGCTGCACCATCATGCGAAAAACCTCTCCTTTGGCGCCGACGTCGATGCCGCGGCTCGGCTCGTCCAGCAGCAGCAGGCGCGGATTGGTCAGCAGCGAACGACCGATCACCACTTTCTGCTGATTGCCGCCGCTCAGGGCGCTGATCGCCACCTCCGGCGAGGAGATTTTGATCGCCAGATTGCCGACGGTGCTGGTCACCGCCGCCCGCTCTTCCTGCTGGGCGATGGCGAAGCGGTGCGTCAGGCGGCGCCACAGGCTGGCGATGGTGAGGTTGCTCGCCACTGACGAGCCCGGAAAAATGCCGGCGCGCTTGCGATCTTCCGGCACCAGGCTCATGCCCATGCGGATGCGCTCGGCGGGCGGCAGCCGCGTCGGCACCGGCTTGCTGTCGAGCCAGATTTTGCCGAGGTAGTTGCGTTCGCTGCCGAGCAGACACTCGAAGAGTTCGGTGCGCCCCGCGCCCATCAGCCCATAGATGCCGACGATCTCCCCGGCGCGCACGTTAAAGGAGACGTCATCCACCAGGGTGTTGCCGTTGGGGCTGACGCAGGTAATGTGCTCCGCCTCCAGCACCGCCGCGCCGAAGGTGCGTCCGTCCGGCAGAAAGTTGCTCATCGGCTCGCTGCCGAGCATTTCGCGCACGATCCAGGGCACGTCGATATCGCTGACCTGCGCTTCCGCCTGGAAGCGGCCGTCGCGCAGAATGGTGATCACGTCGCCGATCGCCATCAGCTCTTCGAGGCGATGCGAGATATAGATCAGGGTAACGCCCTGTCGCGTCAGCTCGCGGATGACGCGGAACAGGATCTCGACTTCGATTTTGCTGAGCGCCGAGGTCGGTTCGTCGAGGATAAGAATATCGGCGTCTTCCGCCAGCGCCTTGGCGATCTCCACCAGCTGCTGCTGCCCGACCTTGAGATTGCCGACCGGCTCTTTCGGCGAAACCGGCTGGTCAAGGCGCGCCATCAGCGCGGCGGCGCGGCGCTCCTGCTCCGCTTCGTTAATGGGGCGAATACCGCGCTGCAGCTCGCGGCCAAGAAAAATATTCTCAGCCACCGACAGGTTTTCAAACAGGTTCAGCTCCTGATGCACCATGCCGATACCGAGCTTTGCGGCGGCGCGCGTGCTGCTCAGCACCACCTTCTCGCCGTTGAGGAACAGCTCGCCGCTGGTGGGCTGCTGCACCCCGGCGAGGATTTTCATCAGGGTCGATTTGCCCGCGCCGTTTTCGCCGATAATCACGTTGACCTTGCCGCGCCAGACGCGGTAGTCGACGTGGTCCAGCGCCAGCGTGCCGGGAAAGAGCATGGTGATATTGCTGGCCTGCAGGATGATGTCGTCGCTCATGGCGCCTCTCCCTGCTTCAGCTCTACCGCCATCACGTCATTCACCACGCCGTGGCCCATCTCCACCGCCAGCAGCGCCTGCGCCGGTTTGCCGACCCAGCTGGCGTCGACCTTCGGCAGCTGCTGCACCGCGTGGCGGTTAAGCGCGCGGGTCAGCTGCGCGTACTGCACCTGATTGGTGAACTCCTCGAAGCGGAAACCCGCCGCATCGCGCAGCGCGTTGCTGCGGATCACCGGCCCGAGGCTCACTTTGACCGGCTTGCCGTTCAGGGTCAGCGTCAGGGTGCGCTCGCGGCTGTTGCTCTCGTCCACCGCCTCGACCGTACCGCTGGCGCGCACAAAGACGCTTTCGCTGCCGCCCGCCTTCACCGTCCCGCTTTTGGTCTCCATATCCGCCCAGCTCATGGTGCGCTGCTGCGCGGCGTCGAGTACCCGGCTCTGCCAGCTCGCCTCCGCGATCTGCTGCGGCGTCTGGCTGCTGTAGCTCGGTTTCGCATGGGGATCTTTCGGCATGATCGGGTTGCCGCTGGCGTCGAGATCCACCACGGTACAACCGCTTACCGTCAGCGCCAGGGTGATCACCAGCATCGCTCCGCTCCGTTTCATGCCGCCTCCGGTCACTTCGCCAGGTTAAAGTTTTTCAGCTTCGACGCGTTGCTGTCGTCAATCAGCACGCAGTCCATCAGCTGCTTCTCTTCTTTCTGGGCTTTGCCGTTTTTCAGGTAGTAGTCCGCCTGCTCGACCGCCATCTGCGCCTGCGCCCAGCCCGGCTGCAGCACCGTCGCCTTGATGTTGCCTTTGTTGATAATGGAGTCGCGGGTATAGTCGCTGCCGTCGAAGCCCACCACGATAACGTTGGTTTTGCCCGCCGCCTTCAGCGCCGCCTCCGCGCCCAGTGCCATGGTGTCATTGCCAGAGATCACGCCGACGATGTTCGGGTTCTTCTGCAGGATGGTCTCCATGCGGCTGAACGCCTCGGTCTGGCTCCAGTTGGCGCTCTGCTGCGCCACCATCTTCATATCGCCGTAGTCGTCCAGCACGTCGTGATAGCCCTGCGAACGCACGCCCGCGTTGGTGTCGGACTCTTTGCCCAACAGCTCAACGTAGCTGCCTTTGCCGTTCAGCAGTTTGGCGAATTTCTCCGCGCCGAGCTGCGCGCCCTGATAGTTGTTGGAGACGATCTGCGCCACGGCGATGCCGGTTTTGTTGATTTCGCGGTCGATAAGGAAGGTCGGAATGCCGGCATCTTTGGCTTTTTGCACCGGGCCGACGGTGGCGTCCGCCCCGGCGTTATCCAGGATGATCGCTTTGGCTTTGCGCGCGATAGCGGTTTCGATCAGCTGGTTCTGTTTGTTGACGTCGTCGTCGTGCGACGCCACCAGCGTGGCGTAGCCGAGCGCCTTAGCCTTTTCCAGCGCGCCGTCCGCTTCCGCTTTGAAAAAGGGATTGTCGTGCGACGGGGTAATGATCGCCAGCAGGCCTTTATCGGCCGCGAGCGCGGCGGTCGAGAGTGCCATCAGTGAAGCCAGTAGGGTAATTTTGACGAGAGGTGCGTTCATCGGTTATTCTCCGCTTGAATAAATATTCAATTGCGATTTTATATGCAAGATGACTATGCACCCGCTTCAGGCGGGCGCGCAACCCCGATTGTTTAAAAAGCGAAAAGGATCACAAAATGTCCCGCGTTGTGATTTCCCGCATCCTGGTTAACAATACCAGGCCGACACAGAGAGGAAGGATGAATGGCGAAACAGGATGAGCAACGGCTGATGGTGAAGATTGCCACGCTTTACTACAGCGAAGGGATGAAGCAGTCAGATATCGCGCAGATGCTGAAGTTGTCGCAGTCTTTTGTCTCGCGCATTCTCAACCGCAGCGTGAAAGAGGGCGTGGTGAAGATCAGCGTCGTGCCGCCCGCCAATATCTTTCCGGCGCTGGAGAAGGCGATCGAGCAGAGCTACGGGCTACCGCAGGCGATTGTGGTCGACGTGCCGGAAAACGCCTCTTCGCAGCAGATCAAGCAGGCGATCGGCTCGGCGGCGGCGCACTATCTGGAGACGCGGCTGCGCACCGACGAGCTGATCGGCATCTCCTCCTGGAGCGGCACCATCCGCGCCATGGTGGATGCGCTGCACCCCTTTAACGCCGCCTGCAAAGGGGTAATCCAGCTGCTGGGCGGCGTCGGCGCCAACGGCAACGTGCAGGCGACGATTCTGACGCAGAATCTCGCGGCGCTGCTGAACTGCCCTTCCTGGCTACTGCCTTCGCAGTCGATCGAGCACTCGGTGCAGGATCGCCAGCGGCTGGCAGCCAACCCGGACGTTGCGGAGGTGCTGGAGAAGTTTGATCAGGTGGATCTGGCGATCGTCGGCATCGGCGATCTGGAGCCGTCGGCGCTGCTGCGTAACTCCGGCAACTATTATGACGAGGAGATGCTGCGCACCCTGGCGCAGCGCGGCGCGGTAGGCGATATCTGCCTGCACTACTTCGACGCGCAGGGCGAACCGGTGCTGAGCGCGGAAGAGGATCCGGTCATCGGCATGGAGCTGGCGCAGGTGCGCAGCTGCGCGCAGGTGGTGGCGCTGGCGGGCGGCAAAGAGAAGGCGCACGCCATTCGCGGCGCGCTGCGCGGCGGCTACGTCAACGTGCTGATCGTCGATTACCCCACCGCGCGGCTGCTGGTGGAGTAAAGCGTTAAATGGTGCGGTACGCCGTGGTGACCTTCCACAGGTAGCGCGGCGCCTGCGCGGCAGGATGCTTGTTCTGAACGTGCTGGTAGAACTCGTCCGGCGACATGGCGTTGATCATGGCGATAGCCCGGTCGCGGTCGCGGGAAAAGGTGCGCAGCAGCGCGCCCGCGCCGTTGGCGTAAGAGACGATAGTGGCGTAGCGCAGCGTCAGCGGGTCGCGAATGCCGGAGAGCGCCGACTCCTGCAGGATCTTGATGTAGGCGGCGCCGATATCGATATTTTTCGCCGGATCGCGCAGCTCAGCGTTCGACGGCTGACCGCGGCGCCCCTGCACGCGATAGACTTCCCTGCCCGCCGTCGCGGCTTTAATCTGCATCAGTCCCACCGCATTTGAGCGGCTGACGACGCCGGGATTACCGCCCGATTCGACAGTAATAATGGCGCTGAGCAGTTTCTCATCAACGCCATAATGACTGGCGGCATCTTCGGTGAACATCGCCCAGGTGGCGTTGATATTCGACGGCGGCGCCTGAGTAAGCGGCGTGTTTCGTTGCTTAACGACCTGTTTTGACGGTTCGCTGGCGCAGCCCGCCAGCAGCAGCGCGGAAAGGGCAAGGTATCGAAATTTCACCAATTTTTCATCCTGATGCAGTGTGGTCGCAGGCTATCATACCTGGCGCGCGCCGCAGCAAAATTACCGTTTATCCTAATTGCGTAAAAAACCGTGTCGCGCAGTGACTTCCGTCGCGCTTTTCGTCATCATCGGCCAGTTAATCGCCCGCTAACCGCAGGAATAGCCTTATGATTTCTCGTTCCGTCCATCTCATTTCGCCCTCCGGATATTGTCACAACCAGCCTGCCGCCTGGCGCGGCGTCGAACGGCTGCGCGCGGCGGGCCATCAGGTCGATAATCTGGAAACCATCGGCCGCCGCTTTCAGCGTTTCGCCGGCACCGACGCCGAACGCCTCGCCGAATTCAACCGGCTGGCGCAGCTCGAGGCGCTGCCCGACATCGTGCTGGCGGTGCGCGGCGGCTACGGCGCCAGCCGCCTGCTGGCGCAGATCGACTACGTCGGGCTGCAGCACCGCCTGCTGAATCAGCCGCTGGCGCTGTGCGGCCACAGCGATTTCACCGCGCTGCAGCTCGCCCTGCTGGCGCAGACCGGCCTTATCAGCTTTAGCGCGCCGATGCTGGCCGGCAATTTCGGCGCGGAGGTTTTATCTGATTTTACCCTGTCGCACTTCTGGCAGGCGCTGACTTCGCCTACAGTCAATGTTGGCTGGCGCAGCGAGACGCCGGACGCCGGCGAGTGGCAAGGCACGCTGTGGGGCGGCAATCTGGCGATGATCTGCTCGCTGATCGGCACCCCCTGGCTGCCGCAGTTCGACGACGGCATTCTGGTGATCGAGGATGTGAATGAGCATCCGTTCCGCATCGAGCGCATGCTGATCCAGCTGCAGCAGAGCGGCATCCTGGCGCGGCAGCGCGCCATCATCACCGGCAGCTTTACCAGCAGCGCGCTCAGCGACTATGACAACGGGTTTGACTTCGCCAGCGTCTGGCAATATCTGCGCGACGTCACCGGCCTGCCGGTGATAAGCGATCTGGCCTTTGGCCACGATGCGGATACCGTCACGCTGCCGCTTGGCACGCGCGCCCGTCTGCGCGTGGCGAATCATCAGGCCGAACTGCAGGCCACTGGCCATCCCGTATTACCCGAGCATTAAGCCGTTCTCAGGGAGATCGCCATTGAAGCCGCTGTACGACGATTTGTGGATCTCCACGCCGGAATTTCCGGAGGAAGATGCCGTTAACGATTTAATGATGCACGGCTTTATGCTGCGCCATCCGCGCGGCAACCTGCTGATTGGCCGCGTGGAGCACCCGCTCGATCATGAGGTGCTGGCCGACGAGGGCGGCGTGATCCGCCACTACCTGACACACTGGCACGAAGCGGCGCCCGGCGCCGCCGCGATCCAGCAGCGCTTCAACAGCGCGCTCTACTGCCACAGCCGCTCTCTCGGCCCCGTCAGCCGGGTGCTGGAGCCGGACGACACCTTCAGCCAGCAGGAGACGCACTTCGGCGACGTCCACCTGCTGCCGACGCCGGGCCATACGCCAGGCAGCAGCAGCATTCTCTACCATTCGCCGCTGGGTCGCAGCTATCTGTTCGTCGGCGACACCCTGACGCGCGATCACCATCGCTGGATTACGGTGCTGGTGGCGGACAGCAATCCGCACGAGCTAAAGCAGTCGCTGGAGTTTTACCGCACGCTGCGGCCCGATGTGGTGCTGATGAGCACCACGCGCGGCCATCTGTCATGGGTCGAGGTGACGCTGCAAAGCTGGCTGGCGGCGATTGACGAGGCGGAGCAGCAGCCGCTGGATATGCGCCAGCAGCCGCCTTTTTGATTACAGCGCCTTGCTGAGATAGTGACGCTGATGGTGACGCGGATAGTTATCCAGGCTGAAACGCAGGCTGTAACCTAACTTTTCATAGAACGGGCGCGCCTGAAAGCTGGCGGTATCGACCTGCGCATAGCGGCAGCCGCGTCGGCGCGCCTCCTCTTCTGCCGCTCTGATCAGCTGGGTGCCGACGCCCTGCCCGCGCAGCGCGTCGCTGACCCACAGCATATCGATACGCAACCAGTTGCCGGTGGTTGAGCCGGTCAGCCCCGCCCGTTTTTTGCCGTGCTCATCAGTGACGAACACGCCGATGGCTTTGATCTCGTCGATATTGATAAAGCGGCTGTTGAAGGCGTTCAGGCCGAGGCGTACCTCATCCAGATCCTGATGCGTGACCGCATCGGTAACGTTCAGTTGCATAGACTCTCCGGCTAAAGCAGGTTAAGAGTGCGGATGGGCGCGATCGTCGTAGGGCTCCAGCGATAACTGGTCGACATCGCGCGTTTCGCTACGGCTACAGGGTAACAGCCGGTTACTGTCGCGGTAAACGAAGAAGGTCTCGTCGCTCGCTTTGTTGACGATCAGCTGGTCGCCGTTGCGGAAGCGGGTAATGGCGACGCTGTCGCCGCCCTTTAGTCGGGTATGCTGCTGGCCGGCGGCAATCTGAAAATGGTGCTGCGGCCAGGTAAGCGTGCTCAATCCATAGGCGGCGCGCGAAATGGTCATGGTGGGACGGCCGGGACAGGTGATCTGGAACTGGGTTTCGCTCCAGGCGGGCGCAATGGCGCAGCTCAGCAAACCAAGTGTGAGCAAAGTCGCTTTCATTATCTTCAGGCTCCGTCGAAGTTATGCTCTGATTTAGTTAACTATTTTTAGAATAACACAGCAGACGGCAGGGAAAAACGAAACGGCCCGCGCAGGGCGGGCCGAAGTGTGACAAAAGCTGTCGTTAGTTACCGACCTGCGACATATCTTTGATGCTGTCGCGATTGATTTGCTGCTCTTTACCGTAGACGTCTTTGTAGGTGATCATACCGGTGTCGTCATCCACCTTCGGCTTGCCCTGCGCCACAATAGTGCGGCCGTCGTTGGTGTGCAGCACGTGGTCATTCGCGCAGCCGGCCAGCATCAGGCCCGCGCTCAGGATACCGATAGCCATAACTGTTTTTTTCATACTTCCTCCTTCCTGGGTTCGCTTTAGGTTTAGCACAGCCTCACCAAAGCGAAACCAGGAAGAGGCTTAAAACGCATTGATTCCTAAAGGAGATCCTATGGACCGGCAAGATGCCCTGTTTCAGCGGCTGGCGCAGTCGCCGTTTCGGCGGCGCTTTCATCTGGGCGTAAAGGAGCGTGAATACTGTCTGGCGAAAGGGCCAGAGGTGATCGATCGGCATGCGGCGGATTTTGTCGCGCAGCGACTGGCGCAGGCGGAGCCGAAGAATGACGGTAAGCAGACGCCGATGCGCGGCCATCCGGTGTTTATCGCCCAGCACGCTACGGCGACCTGCTGTCGCGGCTGCCTGGCGAAGTGGCACGGCATCGCTGCTCATCAGCCGCTGGACGACGCGCAGCAGGCGTGGATTGTCAGCGTGATCCACCGCTGGCTGGTGAGTGAGATGAACCGTTAAAAGCCCGGCGCCGCATCATGCAGCCCCGGGCTGACGTTTATTCCGCCGCAACCTCGGCGGCGACCAGCATTAACGCCAGCGAGGCGTCCTCCTCGTCGTATCCCTGCATAACATCGCGGATCGCCGCCACGCAGGAGATCACCTGCTGCTTCTTTTCCGCTTCAAGCCTCTCGATCGCATGACGGATAATCATTAGACTGGCTTCTTCTTCTTTCATTCAGTTTCCCTTAAATCGCCCAACTGGTGCGCAAAGATGGCAAGAATACCTTTAATGTGCTACTCAAGTCACCCTCTGGCACGTTTAACGCTTAACTATTAATCGAACTGCAAATGGGATGCCGCGCCAGACCTGCTATGATCACAATAGCCGGGACGCAACGCGTCAAAATCAGCGCCACGGGATACCCAGGGATCGAAGCAGGTACAGGATATGTTGCGACTCACTGTTTTCACTTTTATTACGCTGCTTGCCGGCTGCGCGTCCGGCCCAAAAGGGGTCGAGTGCGCTGGCGAAGTCAGCACCATTTACGGCCAGCCGATGGGGCAGACGCAGGCGACGATTTTCGACCTGGTCAGCGCCTTCACCGTCAGCCGCGACGGCGTTAACGTGCAGAGTGGGACACTGCAGTCGCTGGATCGTTTCAAATATGTCCCCTCCGCCGTCACCGCCGAAGGCTACTATGCCCAGCGGCTGTCCGATAAGCAGTTCCGCCTGATCAATCCGCACGAAGACACCATGATCACCTGGACGTGCCCTTAGGCGTGCGTCCGGCGGCCAGATAGTTTATTGTCGTGGCTCGTCAGGCTGCAGGCTCACCCTCCATGGAAAAGCGACTGGATAACAACGGCTACATCGATTTCCCCTTCCCCGCCACGCGCAACGAGGACGGTTCGCTGAACCCGTGCGGCATCGATCTTACGCTGCAGACAGAGCGTATCGACGAGATTGCGGTGCTGGCGCAGTCGGCGAATCTGCGGCGTCTGCTGGAAGAGATTAATCTGCAGGATGGGCTGTTTATGACGCTGGCGTGCGACTGGCAGCAGCGCACCGATGCGGTGTGCGGCTTTATCGATTTCGCCTTTCGTCCCGACCTGCCGGTCGCCCAACACGAGACGCTGACCCTCGACCAGGCTTTCGAACGCTACCTGCGCGAGCAGGCGACGCAGCACGATATGCAGCCGGAGGCGTTAATTAACTACGCCCGCTGCGTGCTGGACTGGGGCTGGTCGCCGCTGCGTCAGCGCGCACGGGAGTATGAAAAGGTAACGGTGATGTACTACTGCCAGCAGCGCGACGAGGCGGAGTGGTGCCTCGATCACCTGCGGCATTTCCTGGTGAGCTGGTATCCCGCCAGCCGCCAGGGAGTGCTGGCGCAGCAGGCATAGCGCCTGGCGGCGCGGCCTGAAGCAGGTTTATTCCTTATGCGTCTGCGTCTCCTCCCAGCTTAAATCAAAACGCTTAAGGTATTTGCGCAAGCGATCCGCATCGTTTGGCTGCTTTTTTTGCTGGCGGGAGATGGCGAAAAGCTCACGTCCGGCTTCAGAGAGCGAGGCTGAACGTCGACACACCGCAAGGACCGTTTCCAGCTGCGCGCGATCGAACAGGTCGATCGCCTGCTTAACCGGCAGAGAGGCTTGCGGTTGCTCGGGCGTCTGCCAGGTGTCCTGTAGTCGGCCAATCTCCTCCTCCACCAGCGATGCGGTAATGCGGCCATTTTCAGCGAGCGTGGCCATCCGCGCGACGCTCGCCCCGAGTTCGCGAAAGTTGCCGCGCCAGGCGGCGGTCTCTGAGCTGGCGAAGCTCAGGTAGCGGGTGCGCGCCTCTTTATCGAAGCGTATCTGGCTGCGATTGTCGCGAATAAAGCGCTGCAGTTCGTAATCGACATTAGGCTCGATATCCTCCCGCCGCTCAGCAAGGCCAGGCAGCCGGAATGTCCACATATTGATACGCGCGTAGAGATCCTCCCGAAAGCGCCCTTCCCTGACCCACTGGCGCATATCGCGGTGCGTGCCGGCGATCAGTTGAAAATCGCTGCTCACTTCGCGGTCTGCGCCAAAGGGAAAAAAGCGTTTCTCTTCAATCGCGCGCAGCAGCATCGCCTGTTCATCCAGACCCAGCTCGGCAATTTCGTCCAGAAACAGAATGCCGCCGTCCGCTTCGCGCAGCAGACCCGCGCGCGCAGCCAGCGCGCCGGTAAAGGCTCCTTTCACATGGCCAAACAGGGTAGACATCGCGTTATCGCCGCGCAGCGTCGCGCAGTTCACCGCCACAAACTTTCCCTGCACCTGATGACGAGACTGGCGCAGCTGGAAAATGCGCTCGGCCAGAAAGGATTTACCCGCGCCCGTTGGCCCGGTTAGCAGCACCGGGGCGCTTGAGCGCTGCGCGACGCGTTCAATCTGTTCGATAAGCGCATTAAAGGTCGGGTTGCGGGTTTCGATGCCCGATTTGAGAAAAGAGAGCGAGCTCTGCTGCTCGCGCTGAAAGCGGCTGGTTAAAGTGGCATAGCGACTCAAATCGAGATCGATAACTGAATAGACCCCCTGCGGCGTTGCTTCGCCCTGCTGTCCTGGGCCGGTCTGTAACAGGCTGGCGGGCAGGTAGCGCGCTTCCGTGAGCAAAAACCAGCAAATCTGCGCCACATGCGTTCCGGTGGTGATGTGCACCAGATACTCTTCATTCTCGGTGTCAAAAGGATAGCGCGTAGCAAAATCGAGAAACGCGCTGTACACCTCTTCAAAATCCCAGGGATCATTGAGGCTGACCTCATGCGGGATCACCTTCGTGCGCGGCGAGACGGTGGCAATGTCCTCTGCCAGTCGTTGCGCCAGGCTCAGGTCGCGCGGCTGATGCAGCAGTTCAAAACGGTCAATGGGCAGCTCATCGTGCTGACACAGCGCCACGCTGGGACGCCACTTCGTCCAGCGATGTTCACGCTTGCCGCGTCTGTCGAGCTGCGTGCCCAGAACGCCGATAACCACGCGTTTTTTCATCTCTTATCCTTTTGTATAAAAGCCTATCCAGCGGGATAAGATTATCGCTCCTGACAGGGTCTGGCAAATTCTCGCTGTAAATTTAAATCTATTAAATTTAATCGCTTAGGTTTATTTTTCACTAATTACTGTTTTTGGCACGCTATTCGCTATGTATAACGACACGCATACAGCAACGAAGAAAAAATGATGAAACCTCAATTTGACCTGCTCCAGTCTGGCGCCGGCGCGCCGATAAAAATGTGGACACAAGGGGTCCCCGTCGAGCCAGAAGCCAAACAGCAGCTGCTGAATACGGCCAGCATGCCGTTTATTTTTAAACACATGGCCGTTATGCCTGATGTGCATCTGGGGAAAGGCTCCACCATTGGCAGCGTGATCCCGACGCTGGGCGCCATTATTCCGGCGGCCGTCGGCGTCGACATCGGCTGTGGCATGATCGCGGTACGCACCTCGCTGGTGGCAGCCGATTTGCCTGACAGCCTGCTGGGCCTGCGCAGCGCCATCGAGCAAGCCGTGCCGCACGGGCGCAGCAGCAGCCGAGGCAAACGGGATAAAGGAGCATGGCATGAGACGCCGTCTGACGTCGATGCGCACTGGTCGCGGCTGGCCGGACGATTTAAGCGCCTGACAGAGCGCTATCCGCAGCTGCTGAAAACCAATAACCACCAGCATCTGGGAACGCTCGGCACAGGCAACCACTTTATCGAGATCTGCCTCGATCAGGCCGATCGGGTCTGGGTGATGCTGCACAGCGGCTCGCGCGGCGTGGGCAATGCGATCGGCACGCTGTTTATTGCGCTGGCGCAGAAAGATATGCAGCAACATATTGCCCATCTTCCCGATCGCAATCTCGCCTATTTCCGCGAAGGCAGTCGTCATTATGACGACTATCTGGAGGCGGTGGGCTGGGCGCAGGATTATGCGCACCACAACCGCGAGGTGATGATGAATCGGGTGCTGGCAGCGCTGTCCGCCACGATCACCAAACCCTTCGCCACCCATCAGGAGGCGGTGAACTGCCATCACAACTATGTGCAGAAAGAGAAGCACTTTAATCAGCAGGTACTGATTACGCGCAAGGGCGCGGTGTCGGCGCAGCAGGGCGAGATGGGCATTATTCCCGGCTCGATGGGCGCCAAAAGCTTTATCGTGCGCGGCCTGGGCAATGAAGAGAGCTTCTGCTCATGCAGCCACGGCGCGGGACGCACCATGAGCCGCACTGCCGCTAAAAATCGTTTTACTCTCGACGATCAGATCCGCGCCACGGCCCACGTTGAGTGTCGTAAAGATCGTGACGTCATTGATGAAATACCGATGGCCTACAAAGATATTGATGCCGTTATGGCGGCACAGTCCTCGCTGGTGGAGATCGTTCACACGCTGCGCCAGGTGGTCTGCGTAAAAGGATAAAAGGAAAAGAAGGATGAAAACAGAAACGGGATTACACGGCGTCGACGAGTCAATGCGCGCCCGCGTTCGCGCTGTTCTGGCGCAAACGGAAGCCGAGCAACTCGAGGATATTACCGAACTGCTTAGCGCCAAACAGCGCGCCGGCAAGACGCAATTCGGGCCGCGTCGCCCGGTGCTGCACGCCTTTATCGAGCATGAACTGGCGCGTGCTGAAGCGACGCTCGCTCCGCCGCCTCACAAACAGGATGATACATTGCTGGATGCGCTGCTGTTTAAAACCGTGATGGGCAAGGTTGCTTAAAAGGGATCTCACGCCGCGGCGCCGCCAGCGTTTAAGGCTTAACCAGACGGATCGCGTGCTCCAGCATCCGCTGCTCATCGCGCTCGCTGTGGGAGCGGTGCTGCCGCGCGCGTTTCAGCAGCGCGGAAATCTCTTCCCGTTTGGTCTCATGGCCCGATTCGGCCAGCACGACCACCGCATCGCCAATGACCCGGCAGACTTCGTCGTAATCATCTTCATTTAATGCATCGCGCTTCATCGCTCCTCCTGTCAGGCTTCGCCAGTCGTCGTAAAAGAGTATTCAGAAACAGTAGTCAGGATCGTCGCGCGCCGCAAACCTGCGGCGGGCGGAACAGCATCTGAGGCTTAGGGCTTCGCTTCGCCATCGGCGCAGCTCTTCTCCAGAGAGCTGCGCCGGTTGTGCCTTACCGGCGGGTTGAGAGCGTTTGCAGCACTTTCAGCTCCGCCACCGCTTCCTGCATGGCGTCCATGCCAGCGGTCAGGGTGCGCAGGCTATCCAGCTGTTTCGTCATGTCTGCGCGTTCCTCGCGCGTGCGATGGCTCATCGCCGCGATGGTATCGGCCGCGTGGATGCTGCGCTCGGCCATATAGGTGGCGGTTTGCACCGTATTGGTGGCCACGTCACGAATGCGTGAAATGGTGCTCACCGCATCGTTGATATTGCTTGCTGTGGCTTCCGCCTGCTCTTTAGACGAGTGGGCCAGACGGCGCACTTCGCCCGCCACCACGGCGAATCCCCTGCCCGCTTCGCCCGCGCGCGCCGCTTCAACCGCCGCGTTCAGCGCCAGAATATTGGTCTGGAAAGCGATATTGCTGATGCCATGCGTAATGACATTGATGCCGTTTGATATCTCCTCCAGATCGTCCAGCCCTTCGCCTAAACGGCCCTGTGCCTGCTGGCTCTCTCTGGCGAGATCGCTGATGGCGCGGATAGCGCTTTCAGCCATGGTAAGCGCTTCGTTCTGGCTCTGGGTCGCCGCTTCCAGCACCGGCAACGCCTTCACGATAGGCGCCAGCTCCTGCTGATAATTCACCACGCGCGCCAGCACGCCCGACTGCACGCGGTTCAGCGCCTCCCAGCGACGCAGCGCGCGCTGGGCGTAATGCGCCGCATAGCTGGCATACTCCACGGGAAATTGCGCCATCGCATTGGCGTCGTGATTAAAAAATACCAGCGCAGAGAGGGTCTGATTGATTGGCACGCCCAGGATTTCGCCGAAGCTGGAGAAGCCGGCGGCGGGAATGCCTTTAAAGAAGTGGGCGTCGTGTAGCCGATCGGCGTTGCCTGCGCGGCGCAGTATGCAGTCGTTCATCAGGATCGCCGCCGGTTTGCCGTGGCGCCCGGTAAACGCCTGCCAGTCACGCAGCGTCGCCTGCTTAAAATCGGTTTCGCGCATCAGATAGAGCCGGTCGCCGAATTCCAGGTCACAAAAAAATTGCACGCTGTGGCTCGTCATTTTCGCCACGGAGCGAATAAAGAACGCCTCGCCTACCTTTACGGCGAAGGTCAATCCTTTCAGCCGCTCGGTAAGCTGCTGCTCATTGCACGCCAGATGTTCCGCCAGCGCCTGGGTAAACGGCTGCTGCTGCCCCTGCTGATTGAACACCGAAGTCAGGGTGCGCGTTATGGGATCGGCTTCCGCGATTAACCAGCTCTTGCTCAGCGGCTCAAAGTTCTGGCTTTTAAAAGGCGCAAAGGATTTGCCCGCCGCCATGCGACAGAAAACGATCACCGCTTTCCCCTGCAGCACGCGACCGCCTACGCCGATCCAGGTGCCGTCGAAGGTGACGCGCCCGCCCGCCGAGCCGCCAATCGCCAGGCAGGGAAAGCGGCCGCTGTTGTACCAGGCCTGCATCAAAAAGCCTTCCGACGCCGAGAGCCCGTCGCAGTAGATCATGGCAAAGGTGCGATCGGCAGAGAGCGGCATGCGCAGCTTCAGCGCGGCCAGCTCCCGCTCAATCGCGCTGATGCGATCGGTCGCCGTATGGGTGTCACTGAGATGCAGGTCAACGATATGGGTTTCATGTTCCGCAATCAGGCTGCGGGGCAGCCAGAGCCAGCTCCCCTCCTGGCCATCCCCTTTGCAGTAGGTGGTCTGCCTGCCGCTGGCGCTGAGCGCGCCGTTAGAGGAGAGCGTAACCACGGTTAAATCCGCCGAGGTAAAGCGCTGCCAGGCCTGGCTGACCTTCTGGAAATCGGCCTCGGGCGGCACGAACGTCAGCAACACCCCTGCCGCGCGCGGGCTGAGGCCTGCCGCAGAGAGCGAGGCCGGCAGGCTCTCGCAGTTAAAAATACCGTTAGCGGGCTGAGACGCGCCTGCGAAACCTGAACCGAAAAAGCGTTTACCCATTGTCTTGAGAGCAGACATATTATTATTTCCACTGTAATTAAAAGGCGTGCATAGGCTGGTGTTGTAAAAAAAAGGAGGGCTAAAAGCAGGTCCGTTCGCAATCAGTACTCATGATCCCTACTCAGCGTTAAAGGATGCGCTGAAGATGTGTTATCGACTCATATGGCGATAGCTTCAGCTATTAATGTGATTGGCATCACTGATAAGAGGAGTTAAATATGCATTGAGAAGAGCGGATTGATCGTTACCAGTGCTTACTTCCGCATTTAATTATCTGCTTCGCGCTTTACCTTATATTTCGCTGCAATTGAGAGTCTTCACATCATAAGCTGACGAATTAAACAGTCTGATAACATTCCCCTTGCCGCAGCTGAATAATAATCTTATTAATATTTAATTACTTATAACAAAAAACATCCCAGCGTGTTAATAAAACCATTACAAGGATAAAGTATGCCGACTAAACACGCCGTTGCCGCGAGCGCGGAACAGGGTCTGTTCCAGACGTTAAAATCCTTTCCAGCGACTGTTCATGCGCTGCTCTTTTTTACGCTTGTCATACGGTTTAGCTATTTTATGGCGTGGCCGTTTATCGCCGTGATCATGACGCAAAATTATCACCTGTCGCCGATCGCCATTGGCATGGCGATGACCAGCAGCGCGCTGTTCTCGGTGGTGCTGGGTATGTATGGCGGGCAGCTATCGGATCGGCTGGGTCGCCGCGTGATCCTGCTGCTGGGCTGCGCCTTTTCCGCGCTGGGATATATCATCCTGGCGCAGGCCACCGGGCTGGGGCTGTTTATCTTCGGCCTGATGATTATCGGCGTCTCCTTTGCGTGGGTCGATCCTCCTTTGCGCGCGCTGATGAGCGATTTGCTGGGCGATCGTCGTCGCCGCGCGCTTGCTCTGCAAATGCGCTACTACCTGATTAACGTCGCGGCGGTGTTTGGTCCGCTGGTGGGGATCGTCTTTGGCCTGACCTCGCAAAAGGGAACCTTCCTGATAACCGGACTGAGCTACCTGCCTTTTTTCGCGTACGTGCTGCTGTTTATCCCGGCGGGTAAACTGCTGAGCGAGCAGCAGGCTGGCAGCGAGCCGCCGGTAAAACTGAACCAGATGATGGGTATTATCGCCAGAGATAAAACCTATATTGCAGCGCTGCTGTGCAGCATTTTATGCAGCGTGGTGTTTATCCATTATGAAGCCATACTGCCTCAGTACCTGCTGTTGCTTGACGGCCACGCGGCGGTGAAGCTGATCACCCTGATACTGGTCACGAATGCCTGTACCGTGCTGCTGTTTCAGACATTTATTGTGCGGTTTCTGGCGCAGATTAACCTGCCGAAACGCATTCTGTTGGGCGGCCTTATTTTCGCGGTATCGCAGCTCCTTTTTTTTTCCGTGCGTTCGACGGAAATCTGGCTGTGGCTGGCGGTCACCGGCGTCTTTAGCCTGGGGGAGGCGATTCTTATGCCGAACCTGAACATTCTGCTCGATCAACTGGCGCCGGCAAAGCATAGAGGCGCCTACCTGGGCGCTTCTATGCTGTCGACGCTGGGGATCGCTGCCGGACCGTTGCTCGGCGGCGTGATGCTGGCGCTGACCGGCGCCGGCGTCTTTATCTGCACCGCCTTGCTCAGCCTGATGCTCTGCGTCCTTATTTACGTCTTCAGGATCCGCATCCTGACCCGGCTGCAGGATGCATAATAAGGCGCAGAGAGCTTTCCTCGCGGTTACGCCTGCTTCCGCTGCCGCAGCGCATAAACCAGCACCACGCCAAAGCAGAGCAGCGGCAGACTATAAGCCACGGCGGTGCTGACATGGTCGGAAATCAGCCCCATGAAATAGGGCATAATCGCCCCGCCGACAATCGCCATAATCATAAACGAGCTTGCCTGTTTGGTGGCCGGGCCGAGATTTTTGACGCCCATGGCGAAGATGGTCGGGAACATCGTCGACATAAAGAAGAAGATAGCGATCAGCGCCACGACTGAGACATCCCCTGCGCCCAGCATCACCACGGCGCAAAGCACGATATTGATCAGCGCATAGGCCGCCAGCATCGCGGCCGGTTTGACCCTGCCCATCAGCCAGGTGGAGAAGAAGCGGCCCAGCATAAAGCAGATCATCGCCACCGACAGCATATAAGAGGCGCTCTGGTTGGTGACGCCATGCCAGTGCTCGGTGGCGTAGTTAATAAAGAACGCGCCCACCCCAACCTGCGCCGCAACATAAAAGAACTGCGCAATCACGCCGCCGACGAAATGCTTTTGCTGCCATAAGGTCGCGCCGGGCTGCTGGACATGCGCGCTGGCGGCCTCGCGAATATCGGGCAAAGCGGTGCGTTTAAACAGCAGCGCAATGGCAATGACCACAAACGCGATAACCACGTAGGTGATTTTGACGCTCTCCTGCGCCGCCTGCTGGCTGGCATGGGTAAAGAACAGCGAGCCGCCGATCATCGGCCCGACAAACTGTCCGAGGCCGTTAAAGGACTGCGCCAGATTGAGGCGTCGCTCCGCCCCGCTGGCATCGCCCAGCACCGTGGCATAGGGGTTCGCGGCGGTTTCAAGGCAGCCAAGCCCGGAGGCCAGCACGAACAGCGCAAAGAGAAAGACCGAGAAGTTATTGACCATCGCCGCCGGCACGAACAGCAGCGCGCCAAGGGCGTAGAGCGATAATCCCGCCAGGATCCCGGCCTTGTAGCCGTGACGCTGCATAAAATAACCGGCCGGCAGCGCCACGATAAAATAGGCGCCGAAATAGGCCGCCTGCAATAATCCCGATTGCGCTTTGGTGACGCTTAACGTCTCCTGAAAATGTTTATTGAGTACATCCAGCAGGCCGTAGGAGACGCCCCACATAAAAAACAGGGTGGTAATCAGCATGAACGCCCAGCGCAGGCTAATAGTTCCCCCGACGCCGATATTTTCCGGCGTCTCGACGCGTTGTATTGCCATGGTTATATCCTCGTAGCGTAGAGTCGGTAAGTGTTGTTATTGGTCCTGCAAAGAGAATATTCGCGCCATCGCCGCCCATTTTTCCCCTGCGGGCGTCCAGGGCGTTGGCTGTTGAAACTGCCACATCAGCGCCTCCCAGCGCTGAATGTACGGATCCTGCTCCGACGCCTGAGCAAAATCCTGCGCGTTAAAGCGTTCGTTTACCTCCATTACCATAAAAAGCCGGGCGCCAAGCCGGTATATCTCCATATCGACGATGCCGTGCTGACGCAGATGAGCTGCCACTTCCGGCCAGATGCGCTGATGCAGCCGCTGGTACTCGGCGATCTTCTCCGCGTCATCCACCAGATCGAGCGCCAGACAGTAGCGCGCCGTCGCGCCGCTCATAACAGCGCCCGATCGAGATGCAGATAGCCGCCGTCGACGCTCAGCCACTCGCCGGTGGTGTGCGACGCACGGGGCGACAGCAAAAATACCGTGGTATTGGCGATCTCCTCCGGCGTGGTCATCCGCTGGCCGAGCGGAATACGCTGGGTAATTTTCGCCAGTTCGCCCTGCGGATCGACGAAGCCGCCGATCCAGCGTTCATAGAGCGGCGTCATCACCTCGGCGGGCACCACGGCGTTCACCCGCACGCCGCTGTGACGCAGGGATACCGCCCACTCCCGCGTCAGCGCCAGAATCGCCCCTTTCGCCGCGCAGTAGCCGCTGGTGCCGCCCTGGCCGCTCAGCGCGGTTTTTGAGGCGATATTGACGATCGCGCCGCGGCTCTTTTCCAGCGCGCGCTGGCAGAAGTGCGTCATCTGGTAATAGTGCAGCAGGTTCTTTTCCAGCGAGGCGACGAAGGCGCTGCGTCCCGCCTCCAGCCCGACGCCGTCGTTGACGCCTGCATTGTTCACCAGTCCGTCGATGCGCCCGAACTGCTGCTGCACCGCCTCGACCGCGCGCTGGCAGTTCTGCTCGTCGCAGAGATCGGCAATCACGACTTCGGTTTGCGGCTGCAGCTCGCGCAGCGCGGCCAGCCACATCTCATCCGGCTGCGCGTTGGTGACGATTGCCGGAATCGCGCCCTCTTCCGCCAGCAGGCGGGAGATAGCGGCGCCGATGCCCGATCCGCCGCCGGTGACGATAACCACCTTATCCTGCAAAAACAGATTCATTCTTCTCTCCTGTCAGGCCGTAAACGTTCGCGGCCGTATCGCCCCAAATGGCTGCCTGCTCGCTGGCGGTGAGCGCAGCCGTCGCCTCGTCAGCCAGCTGCGCCACCACCTGATACTCCGCGGCCAGCAGGCAGACCGGCCAGTCCGAGCCGAACATCAGCCGCTGCGGACCGAAACGCGCCAGCGCCTCGTCGATAAAAGGCCGCAGCTGCGCGCTGTCCCACTGGCCGTGCGGCGCCTCGGTCACCAGCCCGGATAATTTGCATACCACGTGCGGCATCGCCGCCAGTTCCGCCACCTGCTCGCCCCAGGCTCGCGCGCCGCGCGCAATATCCGGCTTTCCGAGGTGGTCGAGTACCAGCCAGTGGCGATCGTGCTGCGCGGCAAACTGCGTCGCCTCCGCCAGATGACGCCAGGTCACCAGCATTTCCCACACGTACGCCTGCTTTTGCAGCTGCCGCATACCCGCCGCCACGCGCGCTTGCCGCAGCCAGGCGGCAGGATCGCGTTCGTCCTGCACCAGATGGCGGAATCCCCGCAGCCGCGGATGGTGCAGCGCGGCCAGCTGCGCCGTCAGATCCGCCGCGGCAACGTCGATCCAGCCCACCACCTGCGTAGCCGGCAGCGTCTGCGCCCACTGCAGCAGCTGCTGCGTCTCCGCCACGCACTGCCGCGCCTGTACCGCAATCGATCCCTGCAGCTGTCGCTGCGCCAGCAGCGGCGCGAGGTCCTGCGGTAAATAATCGCGCTGCAGGCGCGTCATGGCAGCCGTGATCCAGGGATAGCGCGCCGCGTCGTAGCGCCAGAAATGGTGATGAGCGTCGATGCGCATCTCAGCCTCCCTGCGCGCGATAGCGGTATTTCTCGCGCGAGGCGGGCACCATTTCGATCGAGAAGCCGGGCGCGGTCGGTGGCATATAGGCGGCGCCGCGGATCTCGCACGGATGCAAAAAATGTTCGTGCAGATGATCGACATATTCGATGACGCGACCTTCATAGCTGCCGGCAATGCAGACAAAGTCGATCATCGACAGATGCTGCACGTATTCGCACAGCCCCACGCCGCCGGCGTGCGGGCAGACCGGCAGCTGATATTTCGCCGCCATCAGCATCACCGCCAGCACCTCGTTGACGCCGCCGAGGCGACAGGCGTCGATCTGCACCACGTCGATCGCCTCGCGCATTATCAGCTGCTTAAAGATGATGCGGTTCTGGCACATCTCGCCGGTGGCGACTTTGACCGGCGCGACGCCCTGACGAATTTTGCGGTGCCCTTCGATGTCGTCCGGACTGGTGGGCTCTTCGATAAACCAGGGCTGCGCGAACGCCAGCTGTTGCACCCAGTCGATGGCGTCGTTGACTTCCCACACCTGATTGGCGTCGATCATCAGCTGGCGATGCGGCCCCAGCACCTCGCGCGCAATGCGCACGCGGCGAATATCGTCGTCGAGATCGCGCCCAACCTTCAGCTTGATATGGGAGAAGCCGGCGTCGACCGCCTGCTGGCAAAGGCGGCGCAGCTTGTCGTCGTCGTAGCCGAGCCAGCCCGCCGAGGTGGTGTAGCAGGGATAGCCCTGCCGCTCGAGCTGAAGGATGCGCGCCGCCTTGCCCGGCTGCTGCGCCGTCAGCAAGGCGAGCGCCTCGTCTGGCGTGATGCAGTCGGTGAGGTAGCGGAAATCGATGCAGCGCACCAGCTCCTGCGGCGACATATCGGCCACCAGCCGCCACAGCGGCTTCTCTTCCGATTTCGCCCACAGATCCCACACCGCGTTGACCACCGCGCCGGTCGCCAGATGAATGGCGCCTTTATCCGGCCCGATCCAGCGCAGCTGGCTGTCGCTGGTGATATCGCGCCAGAACTGCCCCATATCGGCGGTGATCGCTTCCAGCTGGCGGCCGACGATCAGGTGCTCCAGCGCGCGGATCGCTGCGCAGCAAATCTCGTTGCCGCGCCCGATGGTAAAGGTCAGGCCGTGCCCGCTGATCGCCGCGTTATCCGTTTCGATAATGACGTAGGCGGCAGAGTAGTCGGGGTCCGGGTTCATCGCGTCCGACCCGTCGAGATGTTCGGACGTGGGAAAACGGATATCTTCGACGCGCAGTGAGGTCAGTCTGGTCATGCTTCGCTGCCCTCGGTGATCTGGCGCTGCTCGCCCAGCCCGGCGATGCCTAAGCGGATCTCCTGGCCCGGACGCAGGTAAACCGGCGGTTTCTGTCCCATGCCGACGCCCGGCGGCGTGCCGGTAGAGATCACGTCGCCCGGCTGCAGGCTCATAAAGCGGCTGAGATAGCTGATGATATGCGCCACCGTGAAGATCATGGTGCGGGTGTTGCCGTTCTGATAGCGTTTGCCGTCGACCTCCAGCCAGAGATCGAGCTGCTGCGGATCGGCGAGCTCATCGGCGGTCACCAGCCAGGGGCCGATGGGACCAAAGGTGTCGCAGCCTTTGCCTTTGTCCCAGGTGCCGCCGCGCTCGATTTGATATTCGCGCTCGGAGACGTCGTTAACCACGCAGTAGCCCGCCACGTGCGACAGCGCATCCGCTTCGTCGATGTAGCTGCCGCCTTTGCCGATTACAACGCCCAGCTCAACTTCCCAGTCGGTTTTCACCGAGCCGCGCGGAATGCGCACCGCGTCGTTAGGGCCGACCACCGCGCTGGTCCATTTGCCGAAGACCACCGGCTCCTGCGGGATGGCGGCGCCGGTCTCCGCGGCGTGATCGGCATAGTTCAGGCCGATACAGATAAACTTGCCGATCCGGCCGACGCAGGCGCCCGTGCGCGGCTGCCCACTGATTTTGGGCAGCTCGCTGAGCGGCAGCTGGCGCAGCCTTTCCAGCGAGGAGGGCAGCAGCGCATCGCCCGCGAGGTCATCGATATAGTGCGACAGATCGCGCAGTTCGCCCTGCTCATCCAGCAGCGCCGGACGCTCGTTGCCCGGCTCGCCTACACGTAATAATTTCATTGCTCCACTCCTGTTAGTTGCTCCAGCCGCCATCGATAATCTGGGCGGTGCCGGTGGTGTAGGCGCTGGCATCGGACGCCAGGTAGGCCGCGAGATAAGCGATCTCCTCAGGCGTGCCGATGCGGCCAATGGGCTGACGCGCGACAAAGGCGTCATAGACTTCCTCTTCCGAGCGCCCTTCCGCCTGCGCCTGGGCGGCGATGCGCTGGCGCAGCGACGGCGAATCGACCGTGCCGGGGCAGATGGCGTTGCAGCGGATGCCGTCGCCGATGTAGTCCGCCGCCACCGAGCGCGTCAGACCGATGACCGCCGCTTTGGTGGCGCTGTAGGCAAAGCGATTGGCGACGCCTTTGATGCTGGAGGCCACCGACGACATGTTGATAATCGAGCCCCTGCGCTGTTGCAGCATCGCGGGCAGAAAGGCCTGGATCATGTGAAACATCGCGGTGACGTTGAGATCGAGCGCGAACTGCCACTCCTTTTCGCTGCACGCCAGCAGGCTGCCGCTGTGGACGACGCCGGCGCAGTTAAACAGCGCATCGAGCGTGCCGAGCTCCTGCGCCGCCGCGCGAATCGCCTGAGGATCGGTAACGTCCAGCCGATAAGCGCGGATGCCGGGCAGATCCTGCAGCGCGGCCAGATTGATATCGCTGGCAATCACCTCTGCGCCCTGCTGAGCGAAGTAGCGCGCGCTGGCCAGCCCGATGCCCTGCCCGGCGGCGGTGATTAATACGCGTTTTCCGTGTAAATTCATTGCATTTCCTCTGGTCCAAAGATCTAATGGTCAGGCCAATAGAGAGGTGTTTTGCCCTTCCGGAATAGCAAATAACGCTGGCTACTTTTTCGCTGACGCATTACGTTTTATTGACATTTGCGTAACATTGACAAGTGTCCTGACGATTATTTGTGCATCGGGTCACTTAATTTATTTAGACGGGTAGCAGTGCGATGCCGATAAAAAAGATGGAAAACCCCAGGCTTTACAGACAAATAGCTGACCAGCTGATCAAGCTTATCGACAATAACGAGTTTCCGCCCGGCAGCCGCCTGCCAGCGGAGCGCGAGCTGGCCGAACAACTGCAGGTGAGTCGCGCCTCGGTGCGCGAAGCGCTGATTGCGCTGGAGGTGATTGGGCTGGTGGATGTGAAGGTCGGCAACGGCGTGATTGTGAAGGCGCGCTCCCGCACTCAGGAGCCGGTGATGATGCAGGCCGGACGCGATCAGTGGCGCGAGCTGGACGATGAGCTGGGCATCAAGCTGGACTTCTCTACCGAGCTGCCGCCGTTCTCCCTGCTGCAGGCGCGGCGCCTGATTGAGCCGGAGGCGGCCGCGCTGGCCGCGGTGCACGCCAGCGACGAGGAGCTGGCGCTGATCCGCGCGGCCTATGAGCAAAACTGCGAGGATAACCGCGCTCAGTCGCGTACCCATCCCGGCGACCGGCTGTTCCATATCCGTATCGCCCAGGCGAGCGGCAACCCGGCCTATGGCTTTATCATTGGCCATCTGCTCGGCCACCGCTACGGCAGCATGTTCCGCATGCTGCAGGCGCACTATACGCCAGGCGACATGCCTTCTGTCTCGGAATCCGAGCACAGGGCTATTCTCTCCGCGCTGGAGAAACGCGACGGTAAAGCGGCGCGAAGCGCGATGAAGAAACATATCGACCGGGTGATCGCGACGTTTGAGCGGGTTCAGGAGTAAGGGCTGGCGCAAGGGGCCGATGGCGCACTGGGGTTTAAAGATAAAGCAGGCTCAGCAAAAAATAAATTTGCGCCTGCTTAACATCAATTTTATTCCCTGAGCAGGGTTATTCAATATAATACGCTTAGTGCGAAACAGAAGATAATTTAGCGCTGATTAAACTCAGTTTATCCTTTACCCGCTCACCAGAGATAAAAATGATCCCTGTTAATACTATGGCGTTAATGTTAATTATTTCCATCAATCTTTTCTTAATCTTGTGTTTTATATATAACCTCCGAGAAGTCAGTCATTTATTTGAACAGGCAGAAGCGTGTAGCTGGTGTGAACTGCCGCTTAATGTTCCCGCCGCGCAAAAAAATATTAAACAGAGATTAAAAGAGAAACGTGCGTCGCTGAAAACCCTACGCAAGCTTTTAATGCTCTCTTTTGGCTATAGCATTATCGTGGTAGTCATGCTGTACCTCGCCTGAGCCCCTTATCTGTTATTCAGTCCAGGTGTCATTTACCTCACGCCTTTTTTTCTATGATAAAATAAATGCTTGATTGTCAGGCGCAGATAAATTTCATGAAATTTACGTTAAGACAACTTGAACTATTTATTGCTCTGGCGGAGACGCATCAGATCTCCAGGGCTGCAAGTCACTGTCATATCTCTCAATCCTCGATGACAATAGCGATGCGCAATCTCGAGTCTGCCCTCAATACGCAGCTCTTCGTCAGGCATGCTAAAGGGGTACGGGTGACAGCGGCGGGCGAACGGTTACTGGCTTATGCCCGTAAAATTATCAGTGACAGCCAGGCGGCTTTTGATGATTTGCAAAATAAGCCTGAAACCGCGTTTGGCATTTGCCGCATTGGCATTTCTGAAACTCTGTCCGCTTATCTGCTGCCGCAGATATTACATGATGTCGAGCAGCGTTTTCCTTTAGTCGATCTCCAGTTTGTTGAGGCACCCTCTCCCGCGCTTATCGCGCAGTTACGCAACAGGCAAATTGACTTTGCGCTTTTGCTCACCTCAAACATACCGCACGATAGCGATTTGAAAATAGAAACGTTCATGCGCTCTCCGCGTCGGTTATGGGCATGCAGTGGGCATCCTTTATTAAGTAAAACAGCGCTGCTTTTACAGGATGTGGAAAAGGTGCCCTTTATACTTTTGAGCACCGACGAATATCCTGGCGTGATAAGCGAATACTGGAAAGGACATGGAACAGGGCCAGACGTTTTTTTCCGCACCAACTCTTTTGAGGCGGTGCGCAGCTTTGTTGCACAGGGCAAAGGCGTCACGATTTTATCGGATTTAGTTTACCGTCCCTGGTCGCTTGATGGGCTACGGGTTATGCGTCGTACTATAGATAACTCTACTACTTACATGGATACGGGGGTGGTCACCCTTGACCAGCAGGCGCTCAGCCCCAGTCATCGGCAGCTCATCGACTTTATTGGTCAGCTCTGTTCTCGTCTGGATATGAAGGGATAGGCGCAGTAATCGACTACTCCTTCATAAATAAAAAGGCAATAATCAACGGAATAACAACCACAGTCAGTATCGATATATTCATTAAAGGGGTCGCATCCCAGCCGAAAATACCAAACCAGACGAGCAGTTCGGTAATGGAGATATAAAAAAGATAAGCCTGCTTGCCCATTACATTTCCCTGACTATCCTGAAAGGTTTCAAATCTTATTACTAATCAGTATGAGCCGGCGCACGAGTTTAGCCGCGACCTGCTCATACATTTCGCGCGTGATGACCTCCTGTGCGCTGGCGTCAAGCAGTGCTCCCTGTGCGTTTATAAAGCGGGAACGGTAAATCTTTTCAGTAAGGGATATCCTGTCTTTTCCCGGGACAATCACCGTCGCGCTGAGTGATATAAAGAGTTGTTTTTCCGCTGTGCGGTCGCCGATGACCGAAGCGGTATCCTCTCCCTTCACATCATTTTCCAGATGGAGCGTGATAAGATCCACACGAGCAGTCGACATGTTGTCAACGATCTCTATTCCATTCAGCCGTAGCTCTTTACGCACGGCGCGACTCAGCGGCCCGTGTGGATCGTCAGAAATCATAATTAAGGTTCTTAAATTCACAGGTTTTTGCGTCTGCCCTTTAAGGTGCCACCCGCATCCGGCAGTGATCATAATAGAAATAACGATCATTAAATATTTTATGCACGTCATCTTTAGCTTACTCACATAATTAATATTGCGGAAAAGCCACGAAAATAGCCCCGCATATTCCGCTCTCGATTTTATGCAGCAGATAGTAATTCAGTGCATGCCTGGCCGACCAATATAAAATAATCATGCTTTGCCATAGATAAAATAGAACGCAGAAGCCATATATTAACCAGCTACCTACAATTAATTTTCACATTTAATACATATGCCTGACAGCAGGCCGCTTTGCAGCAGGCAGAGATAATTATTTTAAGCAGCTGAAAGCGTGGCTAATGGCGGGGAATAGCAGATGGCCAGAGGTTGACACAGAGACGCGGTTGTTAAGTTTATCTGCCGGGAAAGCTATCTGCTCTTCCGGAAGAAAGCGATCGGCGTTATTTGCTGAGCGGAAAGAGATGGATCATATTTGCGGCCAGCGGATAGATACCAAGCCCGCGCGTTGACTCCTTAAGTGCATCAAGGGAGGCGCCCTGCTCCGGTATCCGTCCTCCCCATACGGTGACGCCCTCAGACAGATGGTCTGGACGACCGCTACTTTCTTCGCCGATTTCGAGGGTTTCGCCATTGCCCAGCGTAATCACCAAGGAGGTTGCTTCTAAGTCCTGCACCATCCCGTTTTGGTTTTTAACCTGCACTTTCATCAATATCTCCTTGTGTTAAAGCTGCGCGGTGGCAGTCTGACAACGCTGTTATTACATTCTTCTTGCTGCCTGACTGCAAGCTAACCCCAAACAACAAGCCAAACCCCAGCCGCATGCGCCTGATCGCCTTGTCTTCGCGGCTACCACGCAACTAACACGCTCTCGTATAAGCTGAAACGATTTAATAAAGCGCCCTTTTTTCGGCTCTCTTCTGCTTTTCTTCTCCTTTATCGCTGGTTTATTAAGCGAAAACCTGTGATGCAGATCTGATTTATTTCATCCTTCCGACGAAAAATTGCGCCAGGTGAACCTCATCACGTTTTCGCGCGGCGGCAATTTATACTCTTGCCCGACTTCAGCTAAATCAATTCAGCAACGGGATGCATAAAAATGAAAAAGACACTTTTAGCAGGCATGGTTATGGCGGCATTCAGCGGTCAGGCAGCAGCGCAGACGTGGGTGCTGACAGATGCTGAAGCGGGTACAGACAAGGGGAACTGGCAGATTAGCAGTAAACAGCTGAAGCTTTCAGGTGACACCTTCAGCTTACAGCAGAAAGTCCTGCACGGCGGCAAGCAGGAAGGTTCGAAAGTGCTGACTATCACCAGCCAAAACGGCCTGACTATCGCCCTGAGCCCGACGCGCGGCATGGATTTGCTGCACGTGAATGGCGATGGCGTCCGGCTGGGCTGGGATTCGCCAGTCGACGAGGTGGTCAACCCAGCCTATATCAACCTTGAAAGCCGCAATGGATTAGGCTGGCTGGAAGGATTCAATGAAATGATGGTGCGCTGCGGCTACGAGTGGACCGGGCATCCGGTGGTCAAAGACGGCAGGATTTACACCCTGCACGGCAAAGCAGGCAATACGCCAGCGTCCCGCGTTGAGGTCACTATCGACGAGAAGGCGCCGCATGAAATTCGCGTGCGCGGTCTGCTGAAAGAAAACACCTTTAAAAAAGCGAATCTGGAGACCTGGACCGAGCTACGTTACGTGCCCGGCGCTAAATCCTTTACCCTGCATGACGTGCTGACCAACCGCGGCGACTATCCGCATGACTATCAAATTATTTATCACAGCAACTTTGGCACGCCGATTCTGGAAAAAGATGCGCGCTTTATCGCGCCGCTGAAGTCGGTTTCGCCTTTCAACGATTATGCAAAAACCGGCCTGAAAGCGTGGAACACCTACGACGCGCCGACCAAAGACTTTGATGAAATGGTGTTTAACCTGGTGCCAAAAGCGGACAGCAGCGGCAAAACGCTGGCGGCGGTGATCAACAGCAAGGGCGACAAAGGCGCCTCGATTGAGTTCGACACCCACCAGCTGCCCCTGCTGACAATGTGGAAGAACACGGACACGCTGAAACAGGGCTACGTTACCGGCATTGAGCCGGGCACCAATTACGCCTACCCAGTCACCATTGAAAAAGAGCAGGGTCGCGTGAAGCAGTTAGCGCCGGGCCAAAGCACCACCTTTGAGCTGACCTATACCCTGCTGAGCAGCGCCAGCGCGGTTAACGCAACCGAACAGCGCATTAAGCAGATTCAGGGCGATGAACAGCCCACGGTGGATGAGAAACCCATCGCCGTAGAGTAATGCCGGCGGGCAGATCGCTTTCTGCCCGCTCTCTTTGCCTTACCGCCTATCGGAAAAGGCGCGAGCCAGCCTCAAATTCCCGGAAAGCATCGTCAGCGGGCTGATAGCCCAGCACTTCCCGGGTGCGTGACAGATCGAATCGCTTAAAGCGGTTATCGGAAATGCCATAGCCGATAAAAAAGGTAATATCTTCTGCTTCTATCGCGCAGGTAATGAGATTGACCGCGTCCTGCGGACTCAGCCAGGCGCTGTAATCCCGCGCATTTTTCAGCCGCCCGGCTTCTTTCGGCTCAAAGGCGCCGATCCTGAGCGCGACGCAGGAGAGCCCGTGCTGAATGGCATAAAAGGAGCAGAGCGCCTCGCCATAGCACTTGGTTACCCCGTACAGATTGGCCGGCGCGACGGCCATGCCAGGATGGATCTGCACATCAACCGGATAGCCCTCTATCGTCTGGGCGCTGCTGGCAAAAACAAAGCGCCGACAGGCGGTTTTCGCTACGGCTTCCAGCAGCCAGGTGACCGAGAGAAGATTGGCAGGCAGCAGCTGTTCGAATGTCGCATCAGCGTCCGGGATGCCAGCCAGATGCACTATCGCGTCGGGCTTCGCTGCGGCCAGCAGTTCGGTTGCCGCTCCCGGCTTTGACAGATCGGCCGCAATAAAACGGTGCGGAGCGCTCACCTCATAATCTGGCGCCTTCAGGTCGGTCAGCGTGAAATTATAGCTATCGCGCATCGCTTTAAAACAGGTTCGTCCAATGCGGCCGCTGGCGCCTGTAAGGAGGATATTTTTTACTCTCATCGTGCCGGGTTCCTTGTTTTATTAAACCAATCGTCTTGCTGAGGCTGCCCCTGAAAATGGCGGATACGGCGTATTACTGTTCAGTTTAAACGCGCCTGGAAGCCCTGCTATCCCGGCGTAACAAAAAAAGCCTCTGTTTAATAAAGAGCCCCTATGATTTAGGGTAATGACCGGTTATCAGATAAACCTACGCTTTTACAGGAGATCACGATGAAAGCAGTTACGCTCAAGGCGCCCGGCGGTCTGGAAAACATTACCCTGACTGATATTGCCGACCCCGGCAGGCCTGGCAAAGGCGAAATTCGGGTGGCGATTAAAGCCAGCTCGCTCAACTTTCACGACCTGATTGTGGCCAGCGGAGAGTTCCCTACTCAGGATGGTCGCATCTTGCTGTCAGACGGTGCAGGCATTGTGGAAGAAGTAGGAGAAGGCGTTGAAGCGTTCAAGGCTGGCGATCCCGTCGTCTCTACCTTTTTCCCCATCTGGCCAGCAGGCAAACCGCTGCCCGCGGCAGGCAACTTTGCCCATACGCCCGGCGACGGCATCGATGGCATGGCGAGCGAATATGTTGTTCGTCCGGAAAGCGCCTTCACCCATGCGCCGCAAGGCTGGAGCCATATCGAGTCTGCCACCATCACCACTTCCGCCCTGACGGCCTGGCGCGCGCTGGTCACAGATGGTCAGCTTAAAGCGGGTGAAACGGTGCTGGTGCAGGGAACCGGCGGCGTCTCTGTCGCGGCGCTGCAAATCGCTAAAGCGATGGGCGCCAGAGTGATTGCCACCTCCTCCTCCGATGAAAAGCTCGCCGCCGTACGAGCGATGGGCGCCGATGAAACCATCAACTACAAAACCACGCCGCAATGGGGCGACAAAGCGCTCGAGCTGACGCAGGGGTTCGGCGTCGACCACGTAGTGGAAGTGGGCGGTCCGGCCACCCTGAATGAATCCCTGAAGGCGGTTAAAGTCGGCGGCCATATTGCGCAGATCGGCATTCTCTCCGGCGATAAAGCGGACATCTCCGTGCTCTCCCTGCTGGCGAAACAGGTCCAGCTTAAAGGTCTGATTGTGGCCAGCCGCCAGGACCAGGTCGATTTTGTGAAAGCGCTGGAGATCATGGGCAAGAAGCCGGTGATTGACCGCACCTTCAAATATGCCGAGCTCGGCGACGCCTTTCGTTACCAGCAGAGCGGCGCCCATCTGGGTAAAATCTGCGTCGAGTGGTGACGGCGTCGGCGATAAGGGCGCCCTCCCTTATCACCTTCCTGTAATGGCACCAGCACGCGCCTCTTGCCGGGCCGTGCTGGCGCCCGAAGGTATCCGCCTTATCCCGCGCCCTTAACCCGCTTTGCCATGGGCCACGTTAGTTGACCGCTTATCCGTGCCGAGAAAAATCAGGAATAGTAAACAGGACATGAGATGACCGACTTCGATTTTCATAAGTTTCTTATTAACGACCTGCCTTATACCTTTCTTTTTGAAGTCGTCATTCGCGTTTTTATTGCCTACAGCGTTGTTTTTATTTTCCTCAAAATTTCTGGCAGACGAGGCGTTCAGCAGCTGTCGCTTTTCGAGGTGGTGATTATATTGACGCTGGGTTCGGCCTCCGGCGACGTGACATTTTATGACGATGTGCCGGTGCTGCCCGTTATCATGGTTTTTATCGTTCTTCTTGCTCTTTACCGTCTGACGACCTGGGCTATGTCGCGATCGACTACGCTGTCGACCTTAATTGAAGGACAAGTCGTTACCCTTATTTCGGAAGGGAAATACGTATCCAGTAATCTCGACAAACTCAATATTTCTGAAGATGAGTTTTTAATGGAGCTGCGGCATGCGGGCGCAGAGCATCTTGGTCAGATCCGCCTGGGACTGGTTGAAGTCGATGGTCAGCTCAGCCTCTATTTTTATAAAGATGAAGATGTCGTTCCCGGCCTTTCCGTTCTGCCAGCTGCGCATCGCCCCTGCTTCACCTTAATCCCTCAGGACGGTTTATATGCCTGTAAGCGCTGCGGTCTGACACAAGAGATGCGTACCGGCGACAAAGGCAACTGTCCGGAATGTGGTCGGGATATATGGTCGCTGGCGCTGCATTCGCGTCGAACATAAACAGCGGGCCGGTTACTCTCGGTCGCCTCGTTTGTCCTCCGGCTATTCACCCGCTACGCTTTCAGCATCCCTTTTTTAGCCAGGAGAAGCCTGTGAAACAGCTGGTAATGATTTTTTTACTCGGGCTCGGCGTGTGCGCCGTTACGGCCTGCGCGCCGCGTCCGCACGACGCGCCAGCGCCGCCACATGCGCCCAGCGGGCAACAACCCCCTGGCGCGCCGGGCGGCAGTGGCCCGGTCGGTCAGCCTCAGTCATAGGATGAAAAAAGCGTAAGCATCCAGCATAACTGCCGGGCTTTGCTACGCTTTTAGTGAATACCAACTCAAAGGAGACGAACAATGTCAGGAAAAATCGAAGATACCGTTAAAGAAGTTGCTGGTGCCGCTGAGCAGCAATGGGGCGAAGCGACCGATTCACCGCGTCATCGCGTTCGCGGTGCAGCGCGCCGTTATTCCAATCAGGCGACCTACGCTGCGCGTGACGCGGCAGACACCATTAAAGACCAGGTTCAGTCCAACCCGCTTGCCGGTCTGGCGGTCGCTGCTGGCGTTGGCGTCTTTATCGGCTTCCTGCTGGGTCGTAAATAATCCAGCGCGCCTTCCCGCATAATGCGGGAAGAACGGGAAGGGACGCCTGTCTCTTCCCGTCAGCGATATTCCCTCTCTGTCTACTCCGCATCACGCCCTACACTTTCAGCACAGCGTAAAAGCTGTCATCCTCTTTTTTCGCGAATGCCTGACTTCGCCGCATTGCCCGTTCGGCTGCCGCTAACTGTCAGCGTTTTTCAGGCTCTTTAAGGGAAAAAACCGTGCTCTGGCTTATCTCAAAATATGCGATTACCGCTTTTATGGTGGTGCTGATATCCGAAACGGCGAAGCGCAGCGATCGCCTCGGCGGGCTGCTGGCCGCCCTGCCGCTGGTTACCGTGCTGGTGCTGATCTGGATGAAGCTGGAAGGTCAGGCGCAGGAGAAGATCGCCGCTCACGCCTGGTACACCTTCTGGTATGTGGTGCCGACGCTGCCGATGTTTATCCTGTTTCCGTTCCTCTACCAGCGCACCGGCTTCTGGCCCACGCTCGGGATCGCCTGCCTTATTACCCTCGCGCTCTTTGCCCTGTGGGCGCTGCTGTTAAAACGGTTCGGCATTGAGCTGATGTAACGGTTACAGCCGCTGCTGAGCATCGCTGTTTTTCAGCGTCATCAGCGCCGGAATCGTGACCAGCGCGGTGGCCATCACGTACCAGGCCGGGATATCAAGATTGCCGGTCTGCTTCATCAGGCCAGTGATAATCAGGCCAGCGCAGCCAGAAAAGATGGCGTTCGACAGCGAATAGGCGAGCCCCAGCCCGGTGTAGCGCACATGGGTGGGAAACATCTCCGCCAGCATCGCCGGACCTGGCCCCGCCAGCATCCCGACGATGCCGCCGGCGACAAACACCACCAGCGCACGCAGCGCCGTCGAGGTGGTATCCGCCTGCAACAGGTTGAGCAGCGGAAACGCGAGCAGCAGCAGCAAGACGCTGGCCGTGACCATCACGCGGCGGCGGCCGATTTTATCGCTGAGCCAGCCGGCCGGCAAAATGGCGGCGGCAAAGCCCAGGTTAGAAATCACCGCGCTCAGCAGCGCCTGATTGAAGCCGGCGTGCAGCGCCGCCTGCAGATAGCTAGGCATAATCACCAGCCAGGTATAGCCCGCCGCCGACCAGAGCATCACCCGCGCAATCGCCAGCAGAATAATTTTCAGCGTCTGCGCGGCGCTCGCCTGCGGACGAGGCTGCTGGTGCTGGCGAATAAAGCTCGGCGTCTCCTCCATGCTCAGCCGCAGCCACAGCGCAATCAGTCCGAGCGGCAGCGCCAGCAGGAAAGGCACGCGCCAGCCCCAGGCCAGCATTGCGTCGGGGCTGAGCAGCCCCGAAAGCAGCGCCACTACGCCCGCGCCCGCCAGCAGCCCCAGCGCCACGGTAAAAGATTGCCACGCGCCGTAGAGCCCGCGCTTGCCCGGCGGCGCAAACTCGGTCATCAGCGCCACCGCGCCGCCATACTCGCCGCCTGCGAACAATCCCTGCAGGATACGCAAGCCGGTGAGGATCAGCGGCGCGGCGATGCCCAGCGCGGCGCTGGTCGGCGCCAGGCCAATCAGCGTGGTCGCCAGCGTCATCAGCAGCAGCACCGCAATCAGCGTCGGCTTGCGGCCGATCCGATCGCCGATGCGGCCGAAGATAACGGCGCCCAGCGGACGAAAGAAAAAGGCGATGGCGAAAGAGGCGTAGGTCAGGATCAGGCTGCTGAGCGCCGAGGCGCCGTGCAGCTGAAAGAAATTCTGTGCGATGAGCGTAGCGAGAAAGCCGTAAACGGCGAACTCATACCATTCGATAAAGTTGCCGACCGAGCCGGCAATCAACGCGCGTCGCTGACGCTGCGCCAGCAGTTGAGGATTTTCCACAGGCGTATCCTGGTGACGGACCTTTTAATGGGTCAAGTATAGGATTGCGACGCGCGTTCGGCCTTAGCGCGCCGCAAAGCGGCGCGGTTTTTCCATGCGAAATCCCATGCCGAGCAGCCGCCCAAAGACAAAACGCAGGAACGGCCATTTGCGCAGCATGCCCGGCATCGGATTTTTCCCGCCTCCGCCCGGCCGCTTACGGCTCATTTTGATCTGCAAAAACTGGGTAGCAACGGTGGGAAACTGGCGGCGTTTCTGCACCCGGGCCAGATCGCGCAGCGTGACTCTGCCGCGCTGTAGCGGCCGGGTCAGCAGGTTGGCGGCGGCCACCGCATCCTGGATCGCCAGGTTGACGCCGACCCCGCCGATAGGCGACATGGCGTGCGCCGCATCGCCGATGCAGAGCAGTCCGGGCCGCATCCACTTATCCAGCCGGTCGATACGAATCGACAGCAGCCGGACCTGCGACCAGTCGTCGATGGTCTCCAGCCGTCCGGCGTCGAACGGCGACACCGCGGCGATGCGCTGCTTCAGCGCCGCCAGCCCGGCGCGCTGCAGCGCCTCAAACTCCCCTTTCTCGATCGTGAAGCCGCACTGCCAGTAGTCGCCGCGATCGATAACGATAAAGTTATTGCGCGGGCCGCTGTGGCCGGTGCCCATCGCGGGATCGTCAGGCTGCTTGTCGAGCCGGAACCAGATCACGTCGCGCGGCGTGCCGAAGGCGCGGCTGGTCAGCCCCGCCTGCGCCCTGACCGCCGAATGCCGCCCGTCGGCGCCGATCACCAGCTGCGCGCGGATGGTCAGCGGCTGGCCGTCGCGCAGCGCGGTGACGCCGCACACCCGATTCTGCTCGACGATCAGCTCGCTGAGCGTGGTCGAGGTCAATAGCCTGAAGCCGGGAAAGGCGGCGCACTGGCCGGCGAGAAAGTTAAGGAAATCCCACTGCGGCATAAAGGCGATAAAGCGGCAGCGCACCGGCAGGCGCGAGAAATCGGCCATCGTCACCTCTTCGCCGCCCATTTCCGCCTGCAGCTTTTCGGCGCGCTGGTGCGGCAGCGCCAGCAGCTTATCCAGCAGGCCCAGATGGTGCATCACCTCCAGCGTGGAGGGATGAATGGTGTCGCCGCGAAAATCGCGCAGAAAGTCGGCGTGTTTTTCAATGACGACCACCTGCAGGCCCGCGCGCGCCAGCAGGTAGCCGGTCATCAGGCCCGCCGGGCCGCCGCCGACGATGCAGCAGTCAGCGGAAAGCGTCTGTGATGGCATGGTTGCTCCTCGGTTAGTGCCTGACAGTGTAGGCCAGCTGTCAGCCATAAAGTACAGACTTATTGCAGGGATATTGCCGTCTGGCTTGAACGATCTCATCTGGCTGCCAGGCTTAAAGGTAATGTCATTCACCCCACCATAAGGAGAGAGCATGTCGAGATTTACAGGAAAAGTGGTCGTTGTCACCGGGGCGGGATCGGGTATTGGTCAGGCTACGGCGCAACAGTTTTCCCGTGAAGGCGCCGCCGTGGTGCTGGTCGGCCGAACCGAGGAGAAGCTGCAGAAGACGCTGGCGATGCTGGCATCAGGCGATCATCTGGTGGCGCCGTGCGACGTCGCGGAGGTCGATCAGGTTAAAGCGCTGCGCGATCGCGTGGCGGAGAAATACGGGCGCGTCGATGTCCTCGTCAATAACGCGGGCAGCGTGGTGCAGGGCCGCATTCACGAGGTGCAGCCGGATGACTGGCACAAGCTGATGAAGGTCGATCTTGACGGGGTTTACTACTGTATTCACCACTTTATGCCCGACCTGCTGAAAACCCAGGGCAACGTGGTCAATATCTCCTCGGTGTCCGGCCTTGGCGGCGACTGGGGCATGAGCGTCTATAACGCGGCGAAAGGTGCAGTAACTAACTTTACCCGCTCGCTGGCGATGGACTACGGCGCTGACGGCGTGCGCGTCAACGCCATCTGTCCCGGCCTGACCTTCACCGACCTGACGGAAGAGATGAAAAACGACGAGGCGCTGATGGAACGCTTCTATGACCGCATCGCGCTGCGTCGCGCCGGCGAGCCGGACGATATCGCCAGCGCAGTGCTGTTTATCGCCAGCGACGACGCGCGCTATATCACCGGCGTCAATCTGCCGGTCGACGGCGGCATTACCGCCTCGAACGGGCAGCCGAAACAGGCATAACGCGCCACCGACGGCATCGCGCTGTGCGATGCCGCTCACCCTCAGGAGAGACTATGAACCAGGATTATCTGATTTTCGGCGCCGGCTATCACGGCGAAGTCAAAAGCTTTGCAGCGGGCCAGGTAGAAGTCGAGGTTGAGATCAAAGCGCCTGAAGAGACCGAAAGCAGCACTTCGCCGAACCGCGAGGAGCTGCAGCGCTATGTGCTGCCGGTCACGGTCATCGCGGTGGACGGCAAACGCTACAACGTGGCGACGGAAGAGAATCCCAGCGAAGATGAAGTCAAGCAGGCGGTCGAGCGCTGGCATGCGCAGCCGATTCAGGCCGACGAACTGCTGTAACCGCCCGAGGCGCGGCGTCACAATCGATCAGACGCCCGCCTCGGCCTTTTGCATCTCCACCAGTACCAGCGGACATTTCCTCACTTTGCAGGCGTGGCTATAGGCCAGCGCGCATACCGAACAGAGATCGCCCTCCGACTCATATTCATACTCCGTGAAATAACGAACGCCGGCGCGCTGTGACTGCGCGGCGCGGAATGACGCTTCAGCCAGAATCACATCCAGCTCCCGGAAGGTCAGCGCGGAGGGATTATGAAATCCCACTTTGATTCGATAAGTAGCCATGGTGAGATTATTCCCGGACGGGGCGTCGGCCGCCAGACGGTAATAGTATTCGGTGTGATAGCTGCGGATTATCAGCGGGATAATCCGCAGCCTGCGCTTATGCCGCGTCGCTGGCGGCGGCTTTATCCGTTTCGCCAAAACGCTCACGCATCAGGGTTTCGATCTGCTCCAGCGATTTACCGCGCGTCTCCGGCAGCATCAGAGCGACAAACGCCAGCGATGCTACGTTAATCGCCGCGAAAATAAAGAAGGTGCTGTTGCCCGCCAGCGCCAGCAGCGGCGGAAAGGCGAAAGCGACCGCCGCGTTGCAGATCCACTGGAAAGAGACGGCGGTGCCGGTGAGCACGCCGCGCACCTTCATCGGGAACAGCTCCGACATCAGCAGCCAGTAGACCGGCGAGATGCACATTTGCATAAAGAACAGGAACAGCATGATGCAGGCGAGCGCAAGCAGGCTCTGCGTCATGTTCTGCGGCATAAAGACCAGCACCGAGCCCAGCGCCAGCTGCGCCGCGATCACCACGCATAGTCCGGTCATCAGCATCGGACGGCGGCCGAAGCGCCCTACCGCGCGGATCCCGGCCATCACCGCCAGTACCGACACCACGCCGTTGCCGATGGTGGCGGCAATAGAGGCGCTGGTGCCCATGCCGGTGGTTTTCAGAATAATCGGCGTGTAGTACATAAAGGCGTTAACGCCGGTGAACTGAATGACGATGCCCATACCGGCGCCGAGCAGCAGCAGACGCACCACCCATTTCTCACGCAGCAGCTCGCCGGCCGACGGGCCGCGCTCCGCTGCGCGCGCCTGTTTGCGCATCTCCGCCATCTCTTTGCGCACCTCGCGCGGCGTTTCGCGCAGCTTCTTCATCACGCGCATCGCCTCTTTGATGCGCCCTTCCGCCACCAGCCAGTGCGGCGAGGCGGGAACGAAGAAGGTGCCGATAAAAAGCAGCGCGCCGGGGATCATCGCCAGCGCCAGCATATAGCGCCACATTTTCGGATCGTGCAGCAGGTAGCTCATCAGCGCGCTGACCACGTAGGCGAGCAGCTGGCCGGAAACGATCATCAGCTCGTTGCGGCTCACCAGCGGCGCGCGATGGCGCGGTCCGGCGATCTCGGCGATAAACACCGGTACGGTAGAGGAGCCGCCGCCGACCGCGATGCCGAGCAGCAGTCGCATCGCGACCATTACCTCGACGTTAGGCGCAACGGCGGTGCCGATAGCGCCGGCGACAAAGACCAGCGCCAGGCTGCGCAGAGTGATGCGGCGGCCGAAGCGATCCGAGACATAGCCGCTAAGGAAGGCGCCGACCGCGGCGCCGAAGATCAAGGACGAGGTCACCAGCCCTTCGGTGAACGGGGTGAGGTCGAGACCGCCCTGCGCGGGCGGCAGCGTCATATAGGGCAGCGCGCCGGAAATAATGCCGGTGTCGTAGCCAAAGGCGAGCGCGCCCATGGTCGCCACCAGCACCACGAAAAAGAGCCGCTGGCGAACGGTATCGGCCGACGGCGCGCTGCTGTCGTTTGATTCAGGTTTATTCTGCTCCACATTCACTCCATGAGTTTTAACATCCTGAATTTGCATATAATTTCACCAATCCAGGCAAGAGTACCAAGTATAGATGCACTTTTTAATTTGTGATGTGCATCACCTAATTTTCCCGCCGCGCGCTGCGATAGCCGCTTTCGCGCCGCGCCCTGCTCCGGCAACTCTTCCAGCGTGAACTATGATTGATTTTCGTATGGCGTCGTAGAGAGCCGGTTGCGCCACCCCTGCATCCTGCGGCGGCAGGCGCGTTCTCTCCGCCAGCGACGTGTCAGATACGTTTCCGTCTTACCTTTTGTTGCCTGCATCGCCGGACCTGGGCCGCGCGGTGTGGTTTATCGATCACATTTGATTCAGACGAGGTTATTGAATGGAGTCAGCATCATTTACTAAAAGCTGGGGCGCTGAATATGTCGCCAACGATGCGGTCCGCTTTCGTCTCTGGGCCCCGGGTCAACACAGCGTTAGCCTGCGTCTTGACGGCAAAGATACGCCAATGCATCCCGCCGAGGATGGCTGGTTCGAACTGCGCACGGACGGCGTCGCGCCTGGCAGCGAATATAATTTTGTGCTGGCCGACGGCACCGTCGTGCCCGATCCCGCCTCGCGCGCGCAAAAAGATGAGGTTAACGGCCCGTCGCTGGTAGTCGATCCCACGCGCTATGCCTGGCAGCATCAGGCATGGCAAGGCCGCCCCTGGGAAGAGAGCGTGGTCTATGAGCTGCATATCGGCACCTTTACCCCGGAAGGCACCTTCCAGGCGGCCATTGAAAAACTGCCCTGGCTGGCGGAGCTCGGTATCACCATGATTGAGGTGCTGCCGGTATCGCAGTTCGGCGGCAACCGCGGCTGGGGCTACGATGGCGTGCTGCTCTATGCGCCGCACGCCGCCTACGGCTCGCCTGACGACTTCAAAGCCTTTATCGACGCCGCGCACGGTCACGGCCTTTCGGTGGTGCTGGATATCGTGTTGAACCACTTTGGCCCGGAAGGCAACTACCTGCCGCTGCTGGCGCCGGACTTTTTCCACAAAGAGCGCGTGACGCCCTGGGGCGCGGGCATTGCCTACGACGTTGACGCGGCGCGCCGCTATATCGTCGAGGCGCCGCTCTACTGGCTGCAGGAGTACCGTCTCGACGGCCTGCGCTTCGACGCCATCGACCAGATCGAAGATACGTCGGAGAAGCATGCGCTGATCGAGATCGCCGAGCGCATCCGCGCGGAGATTTCCGACCGCCCGATCCATCTCACCACCGAAGACAGCCGCAACGTGGTGTTTCTGCATCCGCGCGATGAGCAAGGCAACGCGCCGCTGTTCAGCGGCGAATGGAACGACGACTTCCACAATGCCGTTCACGTCTTCGCCACCGGCGAAACTCACGCCTACTACCAGGATTTCACTCCGCATCCGGAAAAATATGTCGCCCGCGTGCTGGCGGAAGGTTTCGCCTATCAGGGCGAGGTCTCGCCCCACAGCGGCGAGGCGCGCGGCGTCGACAGCCGCGGCCAGCCGCCTGCGGCTTTCGTCGATTTTATCCAGAACCATGATCAGGTCGGCAACCGCGCGCTGGGAGAAAGGCTGATCAGCCTTATCGGCGCCGATCGCAATAAGGTGCTGCTCGCCACGCTGCTGCTCTCGCCGCATATTCCGCTGCTGTTTATGGGCGAAGAGTATGGCGAAACCAATCCCTTCCTCTTCTTTACCGATTTTCACGGCGATCTGGCCAAAGCGGTGCGCGAAGGCCGTGCGAAGGAGTTCGCCGGTCACGCCGGACATGAAGGCGAAAGCGTGCCGGATCCCAATGCCGAAGAGACCTTTACCCGCTCGAAGCTCGACTGGCGCAAGCCGCAGAGCGACGAAGGCAAGGCCTGGCTGGCGCTGTCGCGCCGCCTGCTGGCGCTGCGCCAGCAGCATATCGTGCCGCTGCTCGCCACCGCGGGCGGCCACGCCGGACGCGTGGAGCACAGCGAGGAAGGCTTTATTCAGGTGAGCTGGCGCTTCCCCGCCGGCACGCTGTCGCTGGCGCTGAATATCGGCGAGAAGACGCAGCCGCTACCTGAGCAACCCGGCGAAACGATTTTCGCCTGGCCGGATAACAGCCGCGATCTGCCGCAAAACGCGATCGTCGTGCGGCTGGCCAAAGGAGATGCCCAATGACTATTCCCGCTTCAACCTACCGTATTCAGTTTCGCAACGGCATGACCTTCGATCGTGCGGCGGCGCTGGTGCCCTATATTAAACGGCTCGGCATTACCCACCTCTACGCCTCGCCGATCTTTACCGCCACCCGCGGCTCGACCCACGGCTACGACGTGACCGACGCCAATGCCATCGATCCCGCTATCGGCGGCCGCGCCGGTTTCGACCGGCTGGTGGAGACGCTGAAGCAGGCGGGCCTCGAGCTGATTATTGATATCGTGCCGAACCATATGGCCGCCTCGCTGGAGAACGCCTGGTGGCGCGATGTGATTGAGCACGGCGAGCAGAGCCGCTATGCGCGCTACTTCGATATCGACTGGTCGCGCCGCCTGACGCTGCCCTTCTTAGGCGACAGCTTCGAAGCAGCGCTGGAAAACGGCGAAATCGCGATAAAAGCCGATCCTGACAGCGGCAAACCGGCGTTCGCCTATTACGAAAGCTTTTATCCGCTCTCGCCGGCGAGCTGGCAGGGACGCGAAGCCGATGTGCTGGCGCTCACCGATAAGGCGCAGATCGCGGCGCTGCACGATCGTCAGCCTTACCGGCTGATGTCGTGGCGCGACGCGCCGCGCGACCTCTCCTACCGCCGCTTTTTCGAAATCACCGGGCTGGCGGGCGTCCGGGTGGAAGATCCGCAGGTGTTCGACGACAGCCACCGGCTGATTCTGGAGCTGGTGCATTCGGGCGCGGTCAGCGGGCTGCGCGTCGATCACGTCGACGGGCTGGCCGATCCCAAAGGCTATCTGGAGCAGCTGCGCCAGCATGCGGGAGCGGATTGCTACATCACGGTAGAGAAAATCCTCGGCGAGGGCGAACAACTGCCGGCGGACTGGCCGGTTTCCGGCACCACCGGCTATGAATTTATCGCCTCGCTCTCCGACGCGCTGGTGGATGGCCGCCAGATCGCCGCGCTGCGTCAGGCCTACGATCAGACGGTGGGCGAGCCGGTGGATATGCGCGCCCAGCTGCGCGCCGCCAAGCTGCTGATGGCGGATAAAAACTTCGAAGGCGAATTCACCACCCTGCTGAAGCTGGCGGGCGCCATTGCCAGCGCCTCCGGCGTCACGCTGCCGGAGAGCGATCTGCGCGCCGCGCTGCGCGAGCTGCTGGTGGCGTTTCCGGTCTATCGCAGCTACGGCACGCCGGAAGGCATGCCGCCAGAAGGCGCGGCGCTGCTGCAGCGCGTAGCGGAAACGGTGCGCCGCGACGCGCCCCGCCTCTCGCCTACGGCGCTCGACTTTCTACTGCGCATTATGAACGGCGAACTCGACGCCGCTGTCGCGCAGGACGCCGCCACTTTCCGCACCCGCTTCCAGCAGCTGACCGGCCCGCTGATGGCGAAGTCGGTCGAGGATACGCTCTTTTTCCGCCAGCATATGGCGCTGGCGCTTAACGAAGTCGGCGCCGAGCCGCTGCCGCGTGCGTTCTCGCTGGCGCGCTTTCACGATGAGATGGTGATACGTCGCGAGCGTCAGCCGGACGGCCTGACCGGCACCTCGACGCACGACACCAAGCGCGGCGAAGACGCGCGCGCCCGCCTCTATACCCTGACGGAGTCGCCGCAGCGCTGGGCGCTGCATGTGGCGCGCTGGCGGCAGATGAACCGCGGCGCGGTGGTGGCGCTCGACGGCGGCCCGGCGCCGGAACCGGCGGTAGAGTGGATGCTTTATCAGGCGCTGGCGGGCGTCTGGCCCGCCTCCGGCGTGGCGGATGCCGCTCAGCTTGCGGCGCTCGAACCGCGCTTTACCGCCTTTGTCGAAAAAGCGCTGCGCGAAGCCAAGCTGCGCACCAACTGGGCGGACGGCGATGAGGCCTACGAAACGGCGGTGCTCGACTATGCGCGCCGCCTGATCTCGCCGGATAACGCCGAGTTCCTCGCCGACTTCAGCCAGGCGCTGCTGCCCTTTATCGCCGCTGGCCTGATCAACTCCCTCAGCCAGACGGTGATTAAGCTTACCGCGCCCGGCGTGCCCGATATCTATCAGGGCAGCGAAGCGCTCAACTTCAGCCTGGTCGATCCCGATAACCGCCTGGAGCCCGACTTCGACGCGCTGCAGCGCATGCTTGACGAACGCGGCGATTTCTCCGCGCCGGAGGGATGGCAAAGCGGCCAGCTTAAACAGCAGACCATCGCCACGCTGCTGCCGCTGCGTCAGCAGTATCACGCCCTGTTCCGCCACGGCGACTATTTGCCGCTGGTGGTCAACGGCACCGAAGCCTCGCATGCGGTCGCCTTCGCCCGCGCCGATGCGCAGCACGCGCTGATCGTCGTGGTGCCGCGTCTGGCTTTCGCCCGTCAGCGTTACAGCGACGCCACCTCGATTACCCTGAAAGAACCCCTGGCACAGCGCCGTTATCGCAACATGTTTACTGGAGAAGAGTGTGAGCTGACCGACCGGCTTAGCCTTGAAGCCCTTAACAGCGGCGCGCCGCTGGTGCTGATCGGCGTCTGACAAGATGAAAAAAACAGGTGATTCAACGCAGTTGTTGTGGATAGCATTTTACTGAATGGAGAGGGATAAATGTCTGAAGCTACAGAGTTTACTATTACGTCGGGATCGGGCCAGCAGCTAGGCGCCAACTATGACGGCGAAGGGGTGAATTTCGCCATTTTTTCCGCCCACGCCGAGCGTATCGAGCTCTGTCTGTTTGATGAGAGCGGCAAGAATGAGATCGCCCGCCTGGAGCTGCCGGAGTTCACCCACGAGGTGTGGCACGGCTATGTGCCGGGTCTGAAGCCCGGCGCGCTTTACGGCTATCGCGTTTACGGTCCTTACGACCCAGAGAACGGACATCGCTTTAACCCCAACAAGCTGCTGATCGACCCCTACGCGCGCGAACTGGCGGGCGATATCGAGTGGAACGAGGCGCACTTCGCCTACGAGCTGCTGCATGAAGATAAAGATCTGACGTTCGACACGCGCGACAGCGCCCCTTTTATGCCCAAGTGCCGGGTCATCGATCCCAACGAGTTCGACTGGCAGGACGATAACCGTCCGAGCATCGCCTGGCCGAATACGGTGATCTACGAGACGCACGTGAAGGGGTTCACCCAGCTGAATTCGGCGCTGCCGGAGGTGCTGCGCGGCACCTATGAGGGCATGGGACATCAGGCCACGGTCGACTATATCAAAAGCCTGGGCATCACTTCGGTTGAGCTGCTGCCGGTGCACTGGTTCCCGGACGATCAGCATCTGCTGGACCGCGGGCTGAAAAACTTCTGGGGCTACAACTCCATCGGCTTTTTCGCCCCTGCGCCGCGCTACTACGGCCCGCGCGGCATTCAAGGCTTCCGCGACATGGTGCGCGCCTTCCACGACGCCGGCGTCGAGGTGATCCTCGACGTGGTCTACAACCACACGGCGGAAGGCAACGAGCTGGGGCCGACGCTCTCCTTTAAGGGCATCGACAACTTCTCCTACTACCGCACCCTGCCTGACCAGCACCGCTACTACATCAACGATACCGGCACCGGCAACACGGTGAATACCTCGCATCCGCGCGTGCTGCAGATGGTCATGGATTCGCTGCGCTACTGGGCGGAGTCGATGCATATCGACGGTTTTCGTTTCGACCTCGGCACCATTCTCGGACGCGAGCCGGAAGGCTTCGACCAGCGCGGCGGCTTCTTCGACGCCATTATGCAGGATCCGGTGCTGTCGAAGCTGAAACTGATCGGCGAACCCTGGGATATCGGCCCCGGCGGCTATCAGGTTGGCGGCTTCCCGCCCGGCTGGGCGGAGTGGAACGATAAATACCGCGATACGGTGCGCGAATACTGGAAAGGCGATAACGTCTCGACCGACTTCGCCGCCCGCCTGCTTGGCTCCGGCGATCTCTACGATCAGCGCGGCCGCCGTCCCTGGGCGAGCGTCAACTTTATCACCGCCCACGACGGCTTCACGCTGAACGACCTGGTCTCCTACAACGAGAAGCACAACGACGAGAACGGCGAGGATAACAACGACGGCCACAACGACAACCGCTCCTACAACTACGGCGCGGAAGGCGCGACCGAAGATGAAGGCATTAACGCGGTGCGCGAGCGCCAGAAGCGTAACTTTCTTGCTACGCTCTTCTTCTCCCATGGCACGCCGATGCTGCTGGCAGGCGACGAGTTCGGCCGCAGCCAGCTGGGCAACAACAACGGCTACTGCCAGGACAGCGAGATCTCCTGGGTGCACTGGGACAACCTCCCCGCCAGCGCGGAGGCGCTGCGCGAGTTTACGCGCCACGTTATCCGCCTGCGCGCCGAGCAGCCGCTGCTGCGCCGCGAGAACTGGCGCGACGGCATGGAGATTAAGTGGTTCAACGCCGGCGGCGGCTTCCAGCAGGAAGAGCAGTGGGAGGAAGGCTCGACGCTGGGCGTCTATATCGGCCGTCCTGACCTGCAAACCGAAGAGGGCATCTGGCACGACGTGCTGATGCTGATCAACCCGTTTGAGGGCACGGTGCCGTTCCGCATCCCGCAGTTTGGCGAAGGCGGCTGGGTGCTGGAGCTGACCACCTCTGACAACGATAATCGCGGACTGGTGATTACTAAAGAGAAGGATTTCGAGCTGGAAGGTCGCAGCCTGGCGCTGTTCCGCCGGCCCTGAACCGCGACGATAAATGCACGCAGCGTCCCGCCCGTCGGGCCGCTGCGCTTTACCCCGTTTCGCACGCAAATCCGCAAATTAAATGTGATCAACATCACAAATTAGCACTAACGGCTAAATTGTACAGCTATATTGATAGTTGTACAAATTTAGCTTTTTTTTCTTTAGCTGATATGTAATTAGGCTTCGCTTTTTTCTGCTCTCTTATTACCGGCAGAGAAAAAAGTAAATATTCATCTCAGATGTCACATTGCTAAATCGCCATTCTGCTTACATAGTTAAAGCGCATTGAAACTCTTTTAATTATTATTATTTTATACAGAGAGGAATTGATATGACTCAGCGACGTGGTGGAGCAGGTAATTTTGCTGAAAATCCCGACAGAGCGCGTGAAGCGGGTAAAAAAGGCGGGCAGATGAGCAGCGGTAATTTTAAATATAACCGCGAGCGCGCGGTCGAGGCAGGACGCGTCGGCGGCAAACTCAGCCGCCGCTCTGCCGCGGATAAAAGCGCCAGTTAAAAATAAAGTTGCGCCGGGAAATTACCTCCCGGCATTTATTTAATTTACTCTTGCAACAGCACGCTTTATTCTGCGCAACCCCTTCCCTCTTAAATAACACCGACCTCACACGAAAGATAATTAACCGCGTTCTGTGCGACAGCCGTTGTTATTTTCCTGCGCGCTCCGGAAATAAATATTTGCTGCCGTAGCCGTTCGGCTGAGACGCCAGCACCCGGCGCAGCACCTGCACGTAATCCATTACCAGACCCGGCGTCCAGGTCATACCCTCCGCCCGGCTGCGGATCAGGCTCAGCAGCCAGAAATCGGGCTCGAGCAGCGCCGCGTAGCCGCGCATACCGCGCAGTCCCAGCAGCCCCTCGGTGGCGACGTCCAGCGCCTGCATCACGCTGGTGGAGCAGTTGCGCGACGTCAGGTTATAACGGCAATCCTGACCATGGCGCGCCCAGTAGTTGATCAGCGCCTGCTGGTTGTAATGCGGCAGCGAGAGGCGCTTGTCGGGCAGGCACCACTCTTTGATCTCCCGCTCGAGGGAGCGCTGGTGAAAGCCGGCGACGTCATTCTCTTCGCGCGCGTGCAGCATTTGCAGCACGCCGCTCAGGGAGCCGGTCATATCCTCGACAGGATAGAGGCTGACGTAGAGCGCGTCGCCCATCGCCAGCGAGGTGTGGCCGGTGGAAACCTGACCGCGATGATCGATAGCGGCAACCCAGCGGTCAAACCAGGGACGCCGTCCGGCGACGCTGCCCGACCCCAGCGGCGTCCAGATATAGATGGTAAGCGGCTCGCTTGCAGGCGCGGCGTCGCAGGGAACGTGGCGATAATCGAGCCCGTGTGGTTTACGCACCCCTTTGCGGGTAAAGAGCGGCAGCGCCGCTACGCTGGTCTCCGGCGGCAGCGCGCGGATTTGCCAGACCATCTGCAACAGCGAGAAGGCCCAGCCCAGCAGCACCAGGGCGAATCCCATCGGGATCAGCACGCGATGGGGCAGCGGCCAGTCGGTGACGATCATCAGGCTGAGCAGCCACTCGCCGCCGCCGATCGCCAGCTTGCTGTGCCAGCGGCGACAGCGCATCAGCGCGCAGGCGATGATGCGAAAGCCGCCGTCCAGCAAAAAGGCGAGCGCGAATAGCCAGGCGACGCAGCTGCCCTTCTCGTGCGGCGCGGCCAGCAAAGCGGTGCCGAGCAGCAGCAGCGTCAGCGCTTTGCTCTGCGCCGCCCAGCCGCTGTCGAACCCGGTTCGCGCGCGCCAGGCCTGTATGACGCCTTCGGAGAGCAGGAAAACGCTCAGCAAACAGAGCGGAACGGAGAGCGTGCCGTGGTAAAGGCTTTCCAGCACGATGCCCGCGCTGGCGGCGAGGCAGAGCGTGCCGGCCGCCAGCAGACCTGGCCAGCTGGCGCGCAGCATCGGCCCGCCCATTAATAAAAAAAGCAATCGCAGCAAAGAGGGTGGCTCCCGTCAAAACAATCAACGTCTGGTTTGCCGGACAACATGCGCGACGGCACCGGGCGTTCCTTCTCCCCTGGGCAGGATCCTGACCTGGCGTTAGCAGTGGGTGCAGCCTACGGAATAAAGATTAGTTTTCGCTTAATTTCGCCGCGCCGTTTCGCGACTCGCCTTTGCGCGAAACAAAAAAGGCCTGAGGCGGCATTGCGCGTCAGGCCTGGGTATTTACGTTTTGCCGCTTAGTTGCCGCGATAGGTCGAGTAGCCGTAAGGGCTCAGCAGCAGGGGGATGTGGTAGTGCTGGCTGGTGTTCTCGATCGTGAAGATCACCGGAATCTCCGGGAAGAAGGTCTTTTGCTTCACGCCGGCATAGTAGTCACCGGTTTTGAACACCACTTTATAGGTGCCCTGTTCCGCCTGTTTGCCCGCCGGATAGAGCGCGCTAATGCGGCCGTTGGCGTCGGTGACGCCGGTAGCGAGCTTGACCCAGTCGCCGTTGCGGTTTTGATCCAGCTCTACCGTTACGCCAGCGGTAGGAATGCCGGTTTGTAAATTCAGCACGTGAACGCTGATCGGGTTTTTCATCGCGGCAGGTTCCGCCGCCGTGGCGGAGAAAGCGAAAGCCGCCAGCGCGACGGCACCAAACATTGAGAGAGATTTCATAAGTCGTCCTTTTTTATGTTGAGGACCACAGGTTAAGCCAGCATGCGGCGCAACGTACCCATTTTCGTTGCATATCTGAAATTTCCGAGAAGCGCAGCGCGGTATATTCTCCTGCTGCTGTGGTTAATAAAAATTATTATTTAGCCTGCTTATTTCCCTGGCCCGCGCTTTTCTGGCCTGTTTGTTTTCGCACGCCTGCTGCGGCGCGACGTTTTTATTTTTTCCTGCCGCGTGCGGTTATGGTAATTTGGTAGCAAATATTCCCTTAAGTTGAGCGATGACCACATCCCATATCCCCGCCGCGCCCGCCAGGGAGCGTGGCAGACCAAGAACTTTCGATACCGATACCGCCCTGGATAACGCCATGATCGTCTTCCGGCAGAAAGGCTTCCACGCCTCGTCGGTAGCCGATCTCAGCGAAGCCATGAATCTGACGGCGGGCAGTATCTACAAGGCTTTTAAAGATAAGCGCACCCTGTTCCTGCGCGTGTTCGAACGCTATATCAGCGTGCGCGGCGCCGACCTGCGCGCGCGCCTGCAGCACTACCCTACCGGCAGGGCGCGCATCGGCGAACTGCTGCAGTTTTATCTCGACTCCGCCCGTGAAATCGAGGGGCGGCGCGGCTGCCTGGTGGTCGGCAGCACCGTCGAACTGCAGAGTCTGGACGAGGAGCTTTCCGAGCTGGTGCGCCAGGCGGTGCTGCGCAACCGTAATTTTTTGATCGCACTGATTCGCGAAGGCCAGCAGGACGGGTCGGTCTCTGCCTCGCTGGATGCGGAGACGGCGGCGGGCCTGCTGCTATGCGTAGCGTTCGGCATGCGCGTGGTGGGTAAAGTTCAGGATGTGACTAATGGCGCAGAAACGATTAATATGCTGCTTGGTATTCTGGATTAATTGATTCGCCCTATTAGGAAATAAGTATTTCCTAAATATATTACGCACAGCGCGCTTTTTCTCAGGCGACCGTTATTGCTGTGCTTTTCCCGATTAAACAGTAAAAGAGATAATGCCTTCAAAATTACCCGGTCGTCATCGCCCTTCAGGAGACAGAGTGAACCACAATGAAACTGCTGATAATCAGGAAGTTTACGCTCTGCTAGGCCGTGTTGTGGCGCAGCTCCTGCAGCCTGGCGAAGCCCTTCCCTTACAGGAAATCATTGGCGCGCTCTATCGCGCTGGCGCGCGCGCGGAAGATCCGGAAATCGAGGCCGCCTGCGAGCGCGCCATTCGGCTGCTGGCCAGTAAATTAAACTGACGCAAGGCTGTTATCCACTTATCTGCCTGTCCGAGATTTTGGGTAACCCGTTGTTAATAATGACAACATAGCAAAGTTCAAAAAATAAACGTCGGCCTGCACAGGTAATCCTGTACAACCTCTTGGAAATTGTATAACTTTAGGCCTGACTTAACTGATTATCTTTTAATCACACGGACTTTAAGGGTTGTTTATGCTTCAGACTGGAGACAGACCAACCACAGGCAGCGATATCGCCCACTATTTCAAGAAGGCGACGCTGCCGTGCGAGCAGGAAACCTTAGGCCAGATCGTGGTCGAGATCCTGCGCGCGGGTAAACAGCTCAACAGGAAAACGCTTTGTACCAAACTGCTTGCCCGCCTTGAGCTGGCAACCAGCCCGGAAGAAGAGCAGCATTATCAAAAGCTTATAGGTTTTTTGTTTAAGCGTTAATTATAATTTGCAGGCTGACCATTGCGTTCACCCCCTGCCCGCAGCATGATTCACAGTGGAACGTGTCAGGGAGAGCATTTTGACGGACATACGCCGCAGGCGAGATCTCGCACAGCCGGTTTTGCGTCTGGTCACTCTCCCCCGTCAACGGGCAAACACTGTAATAAGAGATGCGGGTATGCACAGAAGTAAGATTGAAAAACTCACCGATTATCTGATTGGCGAAGCCGTCGCCGCGCTGCTTGAGCAAAATGCCTCGATTTCGGGCGCCTCGCTGGCGAATCGCCTGAAAGCCATGGCGATGACGGAGCGCGACAGCGAAAGAAAACAGGCGCTGGCGCTGGCGCTGGCAGAGATACGCCAGGAATTTCCCTCGGCGCGCGCCGTCAGCGAACCGCCGCGCGGCTATAACGAACCGCTTTCGTCCAGCGCAAAGAAACACTGAGGCCTCAGGCCGTCGCTTATCTGACGATCGGCAAATCTGAAAAGCGGGTGGTATAAGCTGGCGACAGCATGTCGCGCTTCATCGCCCAGCTCTTTTCAATGCCCTGCCCGGCGAACCAGAGCGTTCCCCTGCCCGCCTGATTAATCTTATCTACCACCTGCATTAGCGCCTCACTGTTGGCTCTCGGCCCACAGGCGTCAAACAGATGCAGCTGCGCCACGCCCTGGCTGAAAAAATCCCCCAGCATGACGCCCGCCTTCATATAGCGGTAGCCGTCCAGCCAGATGCGATCCAGCGCCTCTGTGGCGATGCGGACAATATCGCGCGTGTCGTTTGAAGGGGTCAGCAGCTGCCCCATTGCCTGGTTGCCGTAATAGGGCTCGTTTTCCGCGTGCGGGCTGGTTTTCAGAAACACCGCGATTTGCCGACAATACTGATTCTCCTGCCGCAGCTTTTCCGCCGCCCGCTCGGCATACTGACAAACCGCCTGCCGCACCGCGTCGTAATCGGTGAGCCGCGTGCCAAACGAGCGCGAGCAGACGATTTGCTGCTTCGTCGGCACCACCTCTTCCAGGTCCAGGCAGGCTTCGCCGCGCAGTTCGCGCACCGTGCGCTCAAGCACTACGTTAAAGTGCTTGCGGATGACCCAGGTAGAGCTGTCTGCCAGCTGCAGCGCGCTCTCAATGCCCATCTGATGCAGCTTTTTAGCGATGCGCGCGCCGACGCCCCACACCTCTTCTACCGGCACCAGCGCCATCAGCTTACGCTGCCGCTCGGCGTGCGACAGGTCGACCACCCCTTTTGTGCCGCGATACTTTTTCGCGGCAAAGTTGGCCAGCTTCGCCAGCGTTTTGGTGGGCGCAATCCCGACCCCCACCTGCAGATGCAGCTCCTGCTTCACGCGCGCCTGAACCGCGCGGCCAAACGCCTCAAGCGGCTGGCAGAAGCTGACGCCGCTCAGGTTGAGAAAGGCCTCATCGATGCTGTAGATCTCAACCGACGGTGCCATCTCCTCCAGCGTAGTCATCACGCGCAGGCTCATATCGGCATAGAGCGCATAGTTGGAGCTGAAAACCTGCACCCGGTGCTGGCGCAGCGTCTCTTTCAGCTTAAAAAAAGGCGCACCCATCTTAATGCCAAGCGCTTTGGCCTCTGCGCTGCGGGCGATAACGCAGCCGTCGTTGTTGGAGAGCACCACGACGGGCACCCCGCGTAAGTCGGGGCGAAAGACGATTTCACAGCTGGCGTAGAAGCTGTTTACGTCGACCAGCGCGTACATATTAGTGCGTCGATTTAATAACGTAGGTCACGACGCCGAAGACCTGGAGTCCTTCGGGGGTATTGATAGGGATTGGGCTGTGTTTGCTGTTGGCCGGCATCAGTAGCACTGAGGGATGGATGCGCAGCTGCTTAATAGTAAATTCGCCATCAATAGCGGCGACGATAATATCGCCGTGCTTCGCCGTAAGAGAGGAGTCGACGACAATCATATCCCCTTCGCAGATGCCCGCCTCGATCATAGAATCGCCGCTGACGCGGAGAAAGTAGGTTGCGCTAGGGTGCTGCACCATCAGGTCATTCAGGTCGATGCGTTTTTCGATGTAATCCTGCGCCGGCGACGGAAAACCGCAGGGCACGCGCTCAATGTAAAGCGGCAAAGGCAGCAGCTCGCGGACTTCCGCGGGGCGATATAACTTCATGAGAAAGACTCCTTCTTCTGGATACTGTATATAAATACAGTAATATCAAACTCATGATTTAATCAAGGCGCAGCGGTGGTAAAAATGGTAAACCCACTGACGCTGAAGGGATTATTTTTTGTAAGGCTGAGAGGTTAACCTGTCTCATGAGCAAAATATCGACTTAATTCAAACTGATATGGCGATAATATGAGCGTTAAAACGCGGATGAAACAGGCTCTCGCCCGGTTTGTGTTTTTCACCGTCTCCACTACTTTTCACACTGTCATCTGCTTTACCTGGCGGTGACGCCGCAAGACGCCTTTTCTCTCATTTGCCGCATCGCTTTCGATCCCTGAATGTTAAATGTTTAATCGCCCGGTCAAAACTCATGTGGGCTTTTCTTTATCCTGAAGAGGCGTAGTCACTCCCTTTGAGAATATCAATCAGCACATTTCTCTTTTGTAAAAAAGAAGGATTAAAAACGCGATATGAATAGCGGTCAAATAACAGAGAATGCGTGAAAGGTAGAGTTCTAACCGTTAGAGATTAAGGTAATTATTTATTTTTAAATCAGTGGCGGCGCTTATTAACTATGTTATGCTTAAAATGAATTCTGAGCCCAAGCCTCCACCAGAGATATTGCTCTACGAGTCCGTTTTATATCCAATATGACTCTCCCCTGCATTGCGGGGGCATTTTTTATTTCGCTTTGCTAAATATCAATATCACTTTCTCCTGCCACTTTCCCCCGGCCACGTGCGGCGTGTCCGCTGCGGGCGCTGCTCAACAGGAAATAATGGCCCATCCAGAACAGCTTAGCTATCGCGCCTGTCAGATATGAGTTGCAGACCATTCTTAGTAATCGTTTTCAGAAATAAAAAACCGCTATAATTCAATCGTTCCGCTTCCTCAGGGATCTAATAATTAGAACTCTAAATTTATAATATTACCCTTCAGACAGGCAATAATCGCTGGCGTTAGCTATATTTAAGCGGCTCGGTAATGAAATCCACAATGCTTACTGAGCGGCTGTTACTCCAACCCCTTGCCCCCTTTTGGGGGCTTTTTTTCGTCGAAGCCAGGCCATGATGCGATCGGGCATGCCGCTGCTGTTCCGGCAATAAAAAAGGCATCCCGAAGGATGCCTTAATAAGCTGATGCACGGCTTGTCACCCTGCCTGCAGGAGCTGCACGACAGCGGCGAAACGGTTAACGATCGAACACGCCTGCAAGGATCATCGCGCTTTTGCAAAAAATGCATTTTGCGCCATGGGGATTGCTTTTACTCTGATCGAACGCAGAGACACGATACTGTGAACTCTGGCAGCACGGGCATCGGAAGCGTCTGGCTGAAAGGCTAATATTAAAGCCCTACAACGTTTACTGCTGACGGGCCTTTCGGACCCTGCTCAACAGAAAACTCAACGCGCTGACCTTCGTCAAGCGAGCGGTAATCAGTGCCCTGGATAGCAGAGAAGTGGACGAAAACGTCCTTGCTGCCATTCTCCGGAGAGATAAAACCAAAACCTTTTTCTGAGTTAAACCACTTCACGGTTCCAAGAATTTTATTCGACATAATATATGACCTTTTTAGTTCGCCTTTCGGCATAAGAGGCTGAATTGCAGAAATAAATCAGAACCTGAGGTAGACTCAAAAAGAAAGGCTTGAAGCGGCACTAACTGAGATGAGAAATACAATATGAACTAACTCTGAAACTGTCTGCTAATCAGACCGACGAGCTATTAACGCATGTCCGCCATACTTAAGCAAGTTAAAAGTAAATGAGTCTGGCAAGAACGTTTTGGCGTGCTGGCTGCTGCGCCGGCATGTGGCCGAGGGGCGCAGCCAGCTGGCAGCTGGCTGCGCGGAGAGACGGCATCGGCGCCTGGTTAACGCGCCTCCAGGCCTGGCGACGCAGGCGCCGCTACTCCTGCTGCAGTAACGCTCCCCTCATCGCCTGTTCGTTGCTGAGACGTTTGCGTGCAAGGCTGTTGAACTTCGCCAGCCATACGGAATACTGGTCAACCTTTTTTTGCGCGTCCGCTTCATTTTCGGCATAGCAGAGAAAAATGCGGCTTTTAGTATTGCTGTGTTCATCAATGGCATACACTTCAAAATCCACGCCATATTTGCTGTATATAATGGCGGTAAAAGAGATTTTCTCCCAAGACTCAAGTTTGTTTTCAAACTGCTTATAATTCACTTTATTCACCTGATAATAATTTAATGCGCACACCCGGCTATTAGTCGGGCCTGATCATTATAATGCCAGTAGACAAATTATGAGTGTTAAAAAAAGTCATTCCGCATTTAACCTTTCATCCGGCATACGTAACTTTGCTTTAAATCAAATAAAGCCGCCTTATTAAAAACAGTTACATTTTCACTGCGGCGACGCGACAGACGCAGCGGCCTGCTTGCCGCTTCGTTTATTACCGTTTCGCTTTAGAAGATTACGACATATTATTTGTCATATCAGGAGAGGATGGCGGCAATAAGCGGTTGCCGATTATTTCAAAGTCCATCTGGCGAAAATACGCCGCCGTTATCGGGATGGCGCTTTGCGGTCGGTACCAGCCGAACTGAGGTAAGTAGTACCAGACCTGCAGCGGCTCGTTACCCGGTCTAACCCAGTAGAAACCTTCTTTCATCAGTGGCTCGATCAGCTAATGCTGCTTTAAAGACACTCATGCATGTCTAATCGTGAGCGGCGCCTGCATATAGCGTCGCAGCGGGTTTTCCTGCGTTCATGACAACGTACCCAGAAAATAAAGAGTAGCAGTCTTTATGCTGACTCACCGATAAACAAGGCGAAAATACTATTTGCGCCGCGTGCCTGCCGCTTATTCTGTTATTGAGTGGCGCTTAATCGCCGCATTTTTCTGGTTTTTTAGCAGCAATAATTAATGCCCTTTTCCGCTACCTTTACCCGATAAAAAACCTCGCCGGATAGCGAGGTTTTGGCAAAGTGTTAAGCAGAGTGAAAATTAATCTTTACTCTGCAGCAGGAAACGGTAAATAAGCCCGCCGAGACAGCCGCCGACAATCGGCACCAGCCAGAAGAGCCAAAGCTGCTGCAGCGCCCAGGTTCCCTGAAAAAGCGCAACCGCCGTACTGCGCGCCGGGTTGACCGACGTATTGGTCACCGGGATGCTGATCAGGTGAATCAGCGTCAGCGCCAGACCAATCGCGACAGGCGCAAAGCCCGCCCGCGCTTTTTTATCGGTCGCGCCGTGGATAACGATCAGGAAGAACGCGGTCAGCACCAGTTCGATAATAACGGCTGACTGCAGAGAATAGCCGCCCGGCGAATGCTCGCCAAAGCCATTTGAGGCGAAGCCGCTGGCGGTGGCGTCGAAGCCCGCTTTGCCGCTGGCGATAAGATAAAGAACGCCGGCCGCCGCCATACCGCCGATAACCTGCGCGATAATATAAGGCACAACGCCTTTCGCGCTAAAGCGGCCGCCCGCCCACAGCCCCAGCGTGACCGCAGGATTGAAATGGCCGCCGGAGATATGCCCGACTGCATAGGCCATAGTTAACACCGTCAGACCAAATGCGAGCGCCACGCCGGCGAATCCGATGCCTAATTGCGGATAGGCCGCGGCGAGCACCGCGCTTCCGCAGCCGCCGAATACCAGCCAGAACGTGCCGAAAAATTCAGCCGCAGTTTTTTTTAACATCATTTACCCCTGGTTTCTTGCAACGTTAATGGCGGGCATAAATTTCCAGCCCGCCAGCATGAATAAAGGATTAATCCTGACTAACTTTTGCGATTAAATAATGCCTGCCAGTCTTCGCTTTCCGCTGTTTCCTCGCAGCCCTGAAAATCGACAAAAAAATACCCTGAATAAACAGGGTAAGTTTTCAAAAGCCAAAAATACAAAGATTACATTTTGATGAGGTTGTTTGAGCCGGGTCACTTAACAACACACGCCGCTAATAATAGCCTTCTCGAGGTTTTATTTTATGATCTCAATCAACTTTCGCCGGCCCTGCTTTTCTCTGTTCTTCTCAAATGAGAAGATTAGTTGCAGGCGCGTAATTAATTATTCGTTGCATGGCAAAAAAGCTTATAAAGCGGGAAGGACAGCGCGTTATTCCACAATTAACCGTCCATGCAAAGGCTGTAGCGGCCGGTTATTACTCGTCTTCAGCGCCTGACGGAAAGCGTCCAGCTGCGCCTCAGACAGCGTGACGGGCTGTTTCATTATCAGCCAGCGCAGCCCTTCGCTGCATGGCGGCGTAGTAAGCGAGCCGCTGAAGCGATAATAGTGCAGGTCGGAGGGAAAGAGCGGACGCAGGTTCACCTGTTTGTCGACGGCCACGGTGTGATTTAACTGCGGCGGGATCGCGGCCAGAATCGGATTAAGCGCCGGATTCTCTTTGCCAATATCAAACATGACTGCCACTACCGCCAGCTCCCCTGCCGCATTGCTATGAACGAAATGCGCCTCCAGCGGAAAGCTGCGTCCCTCTATCTGGTTCTCGCTGGGGGTATGAAAGTGATACTGCTTCAGCTGAAAGACCTCGCCATCGAGCATGAAATCATCTTCGTCATCAACGCTGACCTGTATGGTGTGGCCATTGTTCACCAGCGTTTCGGCAGAGGTGTGAAACTCCAGTCCCAGCGGCGGCAGCTTGCCGTCGATGGCGTTTTTAATATCGATCGGCGACTGAAACTTGCCGTTGTGGCAGGTCTGATAATCTGCCGCCAGCTCGCCCCAGTGTGCCGGCCCCGCTTTGCCCTCGTAGCTCCAGTGCGGCGCCGAGGCGCAGGCGGTGCCGATCGCGCTGAGCGCCATTAATAGCGCCGCCAGTCTCTCTCTTTTCATTGTGTTCTCCCTTCATCGTTAAACATCATTGTCGCCGGGCGATGTTATTCCCGCCCCTGTTGCCGCAACAAGGCGCTTATGTGCGCTGTTGCGTTAAAGAGAGTCCAGAATGACGACAGCGCGGCGCAAGGTTAATCCGCATAAAAAAGGCCCACATCAGTGAGCCTGCCTCAGCCATTATCAGGCCGGACGATTAATTGAGCCGCGCGGCGTCAGCCTGCGCCTGGGCTAATTCACTCTTTGCCGATTCCACCTTTAATTTTTTCTCTTCTACCTTGTGCGTTTTTTTAGAAATTTTATCCAGCCGTCCGTCTGCTTTCGCCTCTTCCAGCTCCTGCTGCGCTTCCTGCAGCTCAAGCTCCGCCTTTTTCACCTTTCGCTGCTGCTTGTTGACATCCTGATTCGCTCGCTGCGCCTGGCGATCTTCGGTGCAATAGGTTTTCACCTTATCCCGCGCAATATTAAGCCGGGAGAGCTCTGCGCTGTTGTTATATTTTTTAGCCTGCTCGATTTTAGTATTCAGGGCGGAAAGTTGATCGCTGCAGGAATCGGTAGCCGCAACAGCGAACAGCGGCGCGGCCGCAAAAAAAAATACAGCCATTTTCTTTTTCATATATAAGTTAACTCCTTGTTAAAACGCATATATGGGTTTATCCGTCGTCACTATAACCTGGTTCTCACGATAAAAAGCAACGTCCGGCATGAATAAAAAAAAGAGGGGAAAATAAAAAAACAGATTAATGCCTGACTGAGACTATTTATTCCGCGGCGCGCAGGCAATCGCGCATGGCTTTTACAAAGCGGCAGACGCAAGAAAAAGACACGTTTAGTTAAAAACAGGGAAAGGCATCAGGGAAAAGCGCGGTGAGGAAAAACTCCGATCGCTGCAGAGGCGATCGGAGAGAGGCAGATTACATATTTTCGATGATAGCGTCGCCGAACTCTGAACATTTCAGCAGTTTAGCGCCTTCCATCAGACGTTCGAAGTCATAGGTCACGGTTTTGTTAGCGATCGCGCCTTCCACACCTTTAACGATCAGGTCGGCCGCTTCGAACCACTGCAGGTGACGCAGCATCATCTCTGCGGAAAGAATAACGGAACCCGGGTTCACTTTATCCTGACCGGCATATTTCGGCGCGGTGCCGTGGGTCGCTTCGAACAGCGCGCATTCGTCGCCGATGTTCGCGCCCGGTGCGATACCGATGCCGCCAACCTGCGCCGCCAGGGCGTCGGAGATGTAGTCGCCGTTCAGGTTCATACAGGCGATAACGTCATACTCCGCCGGACGCAGCAGGATCTGCTGCAGGAACGCATCGGCAATCACATCTTTCACGATGATATCTTTGCCGGTGTTCGGGTTCTTAATCTTCATCCACGGGCCGCCGTCCACCAGCTCAGCGCCGAATTCTTCTTTCGCCAGCTGGTAGCCCCAGTCTTTGAACGCGCCTTCGGTGAACTTCATGATGTTGCCTTTGTGCACCAGCGTCAGCGAGTCGCGGTCGTTAGTGATCGCATACTCAATCGCTGCGCGCACCAGACGTTTGGTGCCCTCTTCCGAACACGGCTTCACGCCGATGCCGCAATCCTGCGGGAAGCGGATTTTCTTCACGCCCATTTCTTCGCGCAGGAACTTGATCACTTTGTCCGCTTCGGCAGAACCGGCTTTCCACTCGATACCGGCGTAGATATCTTCTGAGTTCTCACGGAAGATCACCATGTCGGTATCTTCAGGACGTTTCACCGGGCTCGGCGTGCCTTTGTAATAGCGAACCGGACGCAGGCAAACGTAGAGGTCGAGCTCCTGACGCAGCGCCACGTTCAGAGAACGGATGCCGCCGCCAACCGGCGTCGTCAGCGGGCCTTTAATGGCGACGCGATACTCTTTGATCAGGTCGAGAGTTTCCTGCGGCAGCCAGACATCCTGGCCGTAGAGCTCTACCGATTTCTCGCCGGTGTAGATCTCCATCCAGGAGATTTTGCGCTCGCCGTTGTAGGCTTTTTTCACCGCAGCGTCGACGACTTTCAGCATCACCGGAGAAACGTCAACGCCGATGCCGTCGCCTTCAATGTAAGGAATGATCGGGTTATTCGGCACATTGAGCTTGCCCTGATCCAGGGTGATTTTCTGACCTTCCGCCGGAACAACTACTTTGCTTTCCATTAACCTCTCCTGGGCGTTTTGTTAATAAATTGTAAGATGTGGGGTCATGATACTTGAATATTTACGCCGCGCCAATCGTCACTGTTTCGCGTTATAATGCGCCGATTGTCACCGACTGCAAAGCTCATGCGAAAAAGTTCTCAGCAAATTCACCAGCATAAACGCCCTGACCGCGCGCCACGCGGCGCTCAGCGCAAACCGCCGCGCGCGCGTGGACCGCGACGCGTCATATTATTTAACAAACCATTCGATGTTCTGCCACAGTTTAGCGACGAAGCTGGCCGCCAGACGCTGAAGGATTTTATCCCGGTCGCCGACGTCTATGCCGCCGGTCGTCTGGACCGCGACAGCGAAGGCCTGATGGTGCTGACCAACGACGGCGCGCTGCAGGCGGCGCTGACGCAGCCCGGCAAGCGCACCGGCAAAATCTACTACGTTCAGGTCGAAGGCGAGCCGCAGGAAGCGGATCTTGCGGCGCTGCGCAGTGGCGTTAATCTGAAAGATGGCCCTACGCTGCCCGCAGGGGTCGAAAAGGTCGAGGCGCCCGCCTGGCTATGGCCGCGCCAGCCGCCGATTCGCGAACGCAAAGCGATTCCGACCAGCTGGCTGAAGGTGACGCTCTACGAGGGCCGCAACCGCCAGGTGCGCCGCATGACGGCGCATATCGGCCACCCTACTCTGCGCCTGATTCGCTATGCGATGGGCGACTATCGGCTCGACGCTTTAGCGCCGGGCGAGTGGCGCGACATCACCGATTCGGCGTAAGCACCGCCGCGTTTTTCGATAACGTCAGGTTAACAATCCCGGAGGATCGATGTTTAAACCTCATGTCACCGTCGCCTGCATTGTGCAGGCCGAAGGCGAACTGTTAGTGGTGGAAGAGCGGGTAAAGGGCCGCGCCACCTGGAATCAGCCCGCCGGTCATCTCGAAGCGGACGAAACGCTGCTGGAGGCGGCGCGGCGCGAGTTGCGCGAAGAGACCGGCCTTGAGTGCGCGCTCGACTATTTTCTCGGCGTCCAGCAGTGGATCGCGCCGGACAATACGCCTTTCGTGCGTTTTTTGTTTGGCGTCGACCTGCCGGAAAAGCGCGCGACCGCGCCGCAGGACAGCGATATCGACCGCTGCTGGTGGCTTGCGCCTGAGCAGATTATCGCTGCAGATAACCTGCGTTCGCCGCTGGTCGCCGAAAGCGTCAGGCTGTGGCAACAGGGCGCGCGCTATCCGCTGCATCTGATCGCGCCGTTCCAGTGGCCGTTTCGCGAGGGTGCGCGCCACGCCGACGCGTGATAGAATATGCCGCCTGTTTTTTTATCGTAATCAAGAGTGCGTCATGTCTGACAACAGCCAGAAAAAAGTGATCGTCGGTATGTCCGGCGGCGTCGATTCTTCCGTTTCCGCCTGGCTCCTGCAGCAGCAGGGCTATCAGGTAGAAGGCCTGTTCATGAAGAACTGGGAGGAAGACGACGGCGAGGAGTATTGCACTGCCGCGGACGATCTGGCGGACGCGCAGGCGGTGTGCGACAAACTCGGCATCAAGCTGCATAAAATCAACTTTGCCGCAGAGTACTGGGACAACGTCTTCGAGCACTTCCTTGAAGAGTACAAAGCGGGCCGCACGCCCAATCCCGATATTCTCTGCAACAAAGAGATCAAATTCAAAGCCTTCCTGGAGTTCGCGGCGGACGATCTCGGCGCAGACTACATCGCCACCGGCCACTACGTGCGCCGCGCGGACGTCGACGGCAAAAGCCAGCTGCTGCGCGGCCTCGACGGCAACAAGGATCAGAGCTACTTCCTTTACACGCTGAGCCACCAGCAGATCGCCCAGAGCCTGTTCCCGGTCGGCGAGCTGGAGAAGCCGGAGGTGCGCCGCATCGCCGAGCAGCTCGATCTCGTCACCGCGAAGAAAAAAGACTCCACCGGCATCTGCTTTATCGGCGAACGCAAGTTCCGCGACTTCCTCGGCCGCTATCTGCCGGCGCAGCCGGGCGCGATTGAAACCGTGGACGGCCAGGTAATCGGCGAGCATCAGGGCCTGATGTATCACACGCTGGGCCAGCGCAAAGGGCTGGGCATCGGCGGGCTGAAAGAGAGCAACGACGATCCCTGGTACGTGGTGGATAAAGACGTAGCGCGCAACCGCCTGATCGTGGCGCAGGGCGCCGATCATCCGCGCCTGATGTCGGTGGGCCTGATCGCCCAGCAGCTGCACTGGGTCGATCGCCAGCCAATCGCTGCCCCGCTGCGCTGCACGGTGAAAACCCGCTATCGCCAGACGGATATTCCCTGCGACATCGTACCGCGCGGCGACGATCGCATCGAAGTGCGCTTCGACGCGCCGGTCGCGGCGGTGACCCCTGGCCAGTCCGCCGTGTTCTATCTCGGCGACGTGTGCCTTGGCGGCGGCATTATCGAAGAGCGCCTGCCGCTGAGCGCAGGCTAAGTCGGCCTGGCTGACGCGTAGACAGGAGTAACCGTGGCTAAAAATTATTACGATATTACGCTGGCGCTGGCGGGCATCTGCCAGTCGGCGCATCTGGTTCAGCAGCTGGCGCATCAGGGCCAGTGCCAGCCGGACGCGCTTAACGTCTCGCTGCGCAGCGTGATTGATCTCAACCCCGGCTCGACGCTGGCGGTGTTCGGCAATGACGAGGCTAACCTGCGCCTCGGGCTGGAAACGCTGATGGCGGTGCTCAACAGCAGCAGCCGTCAGGGCATGGGCGCGGAGCTGACGCGCTATACGCTGAGCATGATGGTGCTGGAGCGTAAGCTGAGCGGCAACAAAAGCGCGCTCGACACCCTGGCGCAGCGCATCGGCCAGCTCGATCGCCAGCTGGCGCACTATGAGCTTGGCTCGGAAACCATCACCAGCGCCATGGCGGCGATCTATGTCGACGTCGTCAGCCCGCTCGGCCCGCGCATTCAGGTTACCGGCTCGCCGGCTGTGCTGCAGAATCCGCTGCTGCAGAGCAAAGTGCGCGCTACGCTGCTGGCGGGCATTCGCGCCGCCGTGCTGTGGCAGCAGGTCGGCGGCGGCCGCTTTCAGCTGATGTTGTCGCGCCAGCGTTTGCTGCGCGAAGCGAAAACCATTTTATCCCGGCTCTCTCCGGCTTATTAAGCCGGCGAAGTCCATACTGTTAACGATTCAGGAGTTGCACTGATGGAATTATCCTCTCTGACCGCCGTCTCACCCGTCGATGGTCGTTACGGCGATAAAGTCAGCCCGCTGCGCGCTATTTTCAGCGAATACGGTTTGCTGAAGTTCCGCGTCGAGGTTGAAGTACGCTGGTTACAAAAACTGGCGTCCACCGCAGAGATCAAGGAAGTTCCTGCATTTGACGCTGACGCAAACGCTTTCCTCGATACAATCGTCGCTAATTTCAGCGAAGAGGATGCGGCGCGCATCAAAACCATTGAGCGCACCACCAACCACGACGTAAAAGCGGTCGAATATTTTCTCAAAGAGAAAGTCGAAAGCGTGCCGGCGCTGCACGCGGTGTCGGAATTCATCCACTTCGCCTGCACCTCCGAAGATATCAACAACCTGTCGCACGCGCTGATGCTGGAAAGCGCGCGCCGCGACGTGATCCTGCCCTACTGGCAGCAGATCATCGACGCGGTTAAGCGCCTGGCGCATGAATACCGCGATATTCCCCTGCTGTCGCGCACCCACGGCCAGCCGGCCACGCCCTCTACCATGGGCAAAGAGATGGCGAACGTCGCCTACCGCATGGAGCGTCAGCAGCGCCAGCTGAGCAAAATCGAGATTCTGGGCAAGATCAACGGCGCGGTGGGCAACTACAACGCCCATATCGCCGCCTATCCGGAAGTGGACTGGCACCAGCTGAGCGAGCAGTTTGTCACCTCGCTGGGCATTACCTGGAACCCCTACACCACCCAGATCGAGCCGCACGACTATATCGCCGAGCTGTTTGACTGCATGGCGCGCTTCAACACCATCCTGATCGACTTCGATCGCGATATCTGGGGCTACGTCGCGCTCAACCACTTCAAACAAAAAACCATCGCGGGCGAAATCGGCTCCTCCACCATGCCGCACAAGGTCAACCCGATCGATTTCGAAAACTCCGAAGGCAATCTGGGCCTGGCGAACGCGGTGATGCAGCATCTGGCGAGCAAGCTGCCGGTTTCGCGCTGGCAGCGCGACCTCACCGACTCAACGGTACTGCGCAACCTCGGCGTCGGCGTCGGCTACGCGCTGATCGCCTATCAGGCGACGCTGAAAGGCATTTCCAAGCTGGAAGTGAACCGCGAGCGTCTGCTGGACGAGCTGGATCATAACTGGGAAGTGCTGGCGGAGCCGATCCAGACCGTGATGCGCCGCTACGGCATCGAGAAGCCGTACGAGAAGCTGAAAGAGCTGACGCGCGGCAAACGTGTCGACGCGGCGGGCATGCAGACCTTTATCGACAGCCTCGCGCTGCCGGAAGAGGAAAAAGCGCGCCTGAAGCAGATGACGCCGGCTAACTATCTCGGCCGCGCCGTGCAGATGGTCGACGATCTGAAATAAGCGCAGACGCAGGCGGGCCGGACCCGCCTGCGTTAAGCTATTGTTTAGATGTTTTTGCGTATACTTTATCTTTACTTAAATGCTCTGAGAGTAAGGAAAAGCCATGCGTGTTTTGGTTGTGGAAGATAATGCTCTGCTGCGCCATCATCTTGCCGTTCAACTGCGCGAGATGGGCCATCAGGTAGACGCCGCAGAGGACGCAAAGGAAGCCGACTATTTTTTACAGGAGCATCTGCCCGATATCGCGCTGGTCGATCTGGGCCTGCCGGATGAAGACGGCATGTCGCTGATCCGCCGCTGGCGCGGCCAGTCGGTGCGGCAGCCGATTCTGGTGCTCACCGCGCGCGAAGGCTGGCAGGCCAAAGTCGAAGCGCTGGAAGCGGGCGCCGACGACTACGTCACCAAACCTTTTCATATTGAAGAAGTGGCCGCGCGCCTGCAGGCGCTGATGCGCCGCAACAGCGGGCACGCCTCGCAAATCATCGACATGGCGCCGTTTCAGGTCGATCTCTCGCGTCGCGAGCTGACTATCCACGACCAGCCGGTCAAGCTGACCGCCTTTGAGTACACCATCGTCGAAACGCTGATCCGCAACGCGGGCAAAGTGGTGAGCAAAGACTCCCTGATGCTGCAGCTCTATCCCGACGCCGAACTGCGCGAAAGCCATACTATCGACGTGCTGATGGGCCGACTGCGTAAAAAAATTCAGGCGCTGCATGCGGATGAAGTGATCACCACCGTACGCGGTCAGGGATACCGCTTCGATCTCTGATGGGCTGGTTTCAACGCTACCGTCCGCTGTCGCTACGCGCCCGCTTTTTGCTGGCCTGTTCCGCTATCGTGCTGTTTCTCTCACTTTCTTACGGCATGGTGGCGGTGATCGGCTACGTGGTCAGCTTCGATAAGAATACCTATCGCGTGATGCGCGGCGAAAGCAATCTCTTCTTTACGCTGGCGCAGTGGCAAAATAACCGCCTGACCATCGCGCAACCAGAGCGCATGACGCTTAACTTCCCGACGCTGGTATTCATCTACGACGAACAGGGTAAGCTGCTGTGGCAGCAGCGCGACGTGCCGGAGATCCGCGCCAAAATTCAGCATGAGTGGCTACTGAAGCCCGACTTCTACGAAATCGACACCAGCAATCGCACCAGCGCCATGGCGATTGGCAACGATCTGTCGGCGCAGAAGCGGCTGCATGCCATCGATAACGACAGTAACGACACCTTTACCCACTCCGTCGCGGTCAACCGCTATGACGCCACCACCAACCTGCCTGCGCTGACCATCGTGGTGGTGGATTCGATACCGCAGGAGCTGCAGCATTCGGACGTGGTGTGGTCCTGGTTCAGCTACGTGCTGGCCGCCAACCTGATTCTGGTGATCCCGCTGCTGTGGCTGGCGGCGCACTGGAGCCTGCGCCCGATCGGCCATCTCGCCACGCAGATACGCGAACTGGAAACCAGCCAGCGTGAGAATCTCGACGATGCCCCGCCGCAGGAGTTGCGCAGTCTGGTGCGCAATCTTAACCTGCTGCTGAGCAACGAACGTCAGCGCTATACGCGCTACCGCACCACCCTTTCCGATCTGACGCACAGCCTGAAAACGCCGCTGGCGGTGCTGCAAAGCACGCTGCGCTCGCTGCGCAACGGCAAGGATCTCACCATTGAGCAGGCCGAGCCGGTGATGCTGGAGCAGATCAGCCGTATTTCGCAGCAGATCGGCTACTACCTGCACCGCGCCAGCATGCAGGCGGACCACAATCCGCTGCTGCGCGACCTGCATCCAGTGTCGGCGCTGCTCGACAGCCTCTGTTCGGCGCTGAATAAAGTTTATCAGCACAAAGGCGTGGAGATTACGCTGGACGTTTCGCCGGAGGTGACCTTTATCGGCGATAAAAACGACTTTATGGAGGTGCTGGGCAACGTGCTGGACAACGCCTGCAAATATTGCCTGGAGTTTATCGAGGTGAGCGCGCGGCAGACCGATCAGGCGCTGCATCTGTTTATCGACGACGACGGCCCCGGCATTCCCGAAAGCAAGCGCGATCTCGTCTTTGTGCGCGGCCAGCGCGCCGATACGCTGCGACCCGGTCAGGGGTTGGGCCTGGCGGTAGCGCTCGATATTCTGGAGCAGTATGAGGGCCAGATTATCGCCACATCCAGCCCGCTGGGCGGCGCGCGTATGGAAGTGATCTTCCGCCGCCAGGAAGTCGAACATCGCCGCGAGTAGAAAGGCGCGCGGGCTGTTATACTTGGCAGCATTTACAGCCCTGCATGGAACCCCTCTATGGACTATCAGCTCGATCTTAACTGGCCCGACTTTATTCAGCGCTACTGGCAAAAACGCCCGGTGCTGCTGAAGCGCGGTTTTAAAAACTTTGTCGATCCCATTTCTCCTGACGAGCTGGCCGGACTGGCGATGGAAAACGAGGTGGACAGCCGTCTGGTCAGCCATAACGACGGCAAGTGGCAGGTGAGCCACGGTCCCTTCGAGAGCTACGATCATCTGGGCGAAAACAACTGGTCGCTGCTGGTGCAGGCGGTGAACCACTGGCATGAGCCTTCTGCGGCGCTGATGCGCCCGTTCCGCTTTTTGCCTGACTGGCGCATCGACGATCTGATGATTTCGTTCGCCGTGCCGGGCGGCGGCGTCGGTCCGCACTTCGATCAGTACGACGTGTTTATTATTCAGGGCACCGGCCGTCGTCGCTGGCGCGTCGGCGAGAAAGTGCCGATGAAGCAGCACTGCCCGCACCCTGACCTGCTGCAGGTCGAGCCGTTCGACGCCATTATCGATGAAGAGATGGAGCCGGGCGATATTCTCTATATTCCGCCGGGATTCCCGCACGAAGGCTATTCGCTGGAGAACGCCATCAACTACTCTGTCGGCTTCCGCGCGCCGAGCGGCCGCGAGCTGATCAGCGGCTTCGCCGATTACGTGCTGGCGCGCGAGCTGGGCAGCTATCGCTACAGCGATCCTGACGTGCCCGCGCGCGACTGCCCGTCGCAGATCCTGCCGCAGGAGATTGAAGGCATTCGCAAGGTGATGCTCGACGTGATCGACCAGCCGGAGCATTTCGCCAGCTGGTTCGGGGAGTTCATCTCCCAGTCGCGTCATGAGCTGGACGTCGCGCCGCCGGAGCCGCCCTATCAGCCCGATGAGATTTATGATGCGCTGCAGCAGGGCGATACGCTGTCGCGTCTTGGCGGCCTGCGCGTGCTGACCATTGGCGAGGCGGTGTTTGTCAACGGCGAGCGCGTCGAATGTTCGCAGCCGGAGGTGCTGACGGCGCTGGCGCACCGCCATACGCTAAGCCTGGAGGATTTTGGCGAGGCGCTGGACGATCCGTCGCTGCTGGCGCAGCTTGCCGCGCTGGTGAACGCCGGATACTGGTACTTTGGTGACGCTGAGTAATAGAAAACAAAACGCTCCCTGTCGGGAGCGTTAAAGTATGCAACAAGGGGCTAACGCAGGTTATTGCGCTGCCTGTAAGTTCTGGATGCAGTACGCGCTTTACCCCTTTTTCTCCGCCGCCAGCTCCGCCAGCCGTACAATCACATCCACCGACTGCGCCATAATATTGAGCGAGGCGAACTCGTGCTTGCCGTGGTAGTTATAGCCGCCGGTAAAGATATTCGGGCACGGCAGTCCTTTCCACGACAGCGCGGAACCGTCAGTGCCGCCGCGAATCGGCTTCACCTTCGGCTCGATGCCGCAGTCGCGCATCGCCTGCAGCGCCAGCTCGATAATATGCGGATGCGGTTCCACCTTCTCGCGCATATTGCGATAGCTGTTGCTGATCTCCACCGTGACGGAGCAGTCTTTATGCAGCCCGGCGTTAATGCGCTCGGCAATCGCCGTCAGCACCTGCTTGCGCTGTTCAAACGCGTCTGTATCGAAATCGCGAATAATGTACTGCAGCTCGGCGTGCTCAACGGTGCCCTTGATCTGATGCAGATGGTAAAAGCCCTCGTAGCCGTCGGTAAACTGCGGACGCTCTTTCGCCGGCACGTCGGCATGAAACGCCGTCGCCACGTCGAGCGCGTTCACCATCACCCCTTTCGCCGAGCCGGGGTGCACGTTATTGCCGACGATCTTCACCACTGCTGAGGCCGCGTTGAAGTTCTCATATTCGAACTCGCCGAGATCGCTGCCGTCGATGGTGTAGGCCCAGTCGGCGGCGAAACCCTCGACGTCGAAGTGCGAGGTGCCGCGCCCAATCTCTTCATCCGGGGTAAAGGCGACGCGAATGGCGCCGTGCGGAATATCGCTTTTGGCGAGGCGCGCCATCGCCGTCATGATCTCGGCGATGCCCGCCTTGTCGTCGGCGCCGAGCAGCGTCTTGCCGTCGGTGGTGATCAGGGTATGGCCAATCAGCTTATGCAGGATCGGGAACATCACCGGCGACAGCACCTCTTCGCCCGTGCCGAGCGCGATATCGCCACCGCGGTAGTTCTCAATAATCTGCGGGTTCACATTCTTCGCGGTAAAATCGGGCGACGTATCCATATGCGAAATAAACCCGATCACCGGCGTCGGCCAGTCGACGTTGGCGGGCAGCGTGCCCATTACGCAGCAGTGATCGCTGAGCGAGACGTCGATAAAACCGAGCGCAATCAGCTCTTCCTGCAGCTTGCGCGCCAGCGTCCACTGCCCTTCGCTGCTGGGCACCTGACGCGCCTGCGGTTTTGCCTGCGTCTCTACCGCCACGTAACTTAAAAAACGTTCAAGTAACTGATCCATATGCCATCCTTCAAAAGAAGCCGACCATCATTATCAACAGTCGCGTCCGACGCATGTTGCGTCACATCATTATCTGACAGGTTAACCCGCGCGGCGCGTTTGCAGAAGGAACTTTTAACATAGTTGTTAACATCTGTGGTCAGGATAGCGGATCGCAGCCCGATCGCCTCTTTTCACCGCCAAAACATGGCATTGCCACATTTTTCAGGTATCATCGCGCCCTCTCGCTGGCTGGCCGACGCAAACGGCTATGCTGTAACCTGTTCGACCCTATTACCGACTGAGTGACTAAAATGACGCAAACACGCGCGCAGCAGGCGCTGGTTACGCTTTCTGGCATCAGTAAAGCTTTCGACGGCAAGTCGATTATCAGCGACTTCAACCTGACCATCGACCATGGCGAATTCATCACCCTGCTCGGTCCGTCGGGCTGCGGCAAAACCACCATTCTGCGGCTGATCGCCGGGCTGGAAGAGGTCGACAGCGGCCGCGTGATGCTGGATGACAGCGATATCACCGATACGCCCGCCGAACATCGCCACGTTAACACCGTCTTTCAGAGCTACGCGCTCTTCCCGCACATGTCGGTGTTTGAAAACGTCGCCTTCGGCCTGCGCATGCAGAAAACCCCGAATACGGAGATCGCCGCGCGCGTCAGCGAGGCGCTGGCGATGGTGCAGCTGGAGAGCTTCGCCGATCGCCGCCCGCATCAGCTTTCCGGCGGTCAGCAGCAGCGCGTCGCCATCGCGCGCGCGGTGGTGAACCGCCCCAAAGTGCTGCTGCTCGACGAATCGCTTTCGGCGCTCGACTACAAGCTGCGCAAGCAGATGCAGAACGAGCTGAAGGCGCTGCAGCGCAAGCTCGGCATCACCTTTGTGTTCGTGACCCACGACCAGGAAGAGGCGCTCACCATGTCCGACCGCATCGTGGTAATGCGCGACGGCAAGATTGAGCAGGACGGCACGCCGCGCGAAATTTACGAAGAGCCGAAGAACCTGTTCGTGGCGCGCTTTATCGGCGAGATCAACGTATTTGACGCCGACGTTCTCGACGCCAGCGCCGCGCCGCGCGTGCGCGCCCGCGTAGAGGGCCGCGAATGCGATATTCACTGCACCTTCCCGGTCAGCGTCGGCGATCGCCTGCATGTGCTGCTGCGTCCGGAAGATCTGCGCGTCGACGAGGTGCACAGCGACCAGGCGGTAGAAGGCCTGATCGGCTACGTGCGCGAGCGCAACTACAAAGGTATGACGCTGGAATCGACCGTCGAGCTGGAAAACGGCAAGCTGGTGACGGTCAGCGAATTCTTTAACGAGGACGATCCCGACTTCGATCACTCCCTTAATCAAAAGATGGCGGTGAACTGGGTTCCCAGCTGGGAGGTGGTGCTGCCCTATGAAGCTGATGCGTAACCGTTTCCAGAAAGGCGTCACGGCGCTGATCGTCGGCTGGCTGGCGCTTTTCGTGCTGCTGCCGAACCTGATGATCTTCGTCACCAGCTTTCTGACGCGCGACGATGCGCACTTCGTTCGCATGGCGTTTACCCTCAGCAACTATACGCGGCTGCTCGATCCGCTCTATGGCGAAGTGCTGCTGCATTCGCTCAATATGGCGGTTATCGCCACGCTCTGCTGCCTGCTGCTGGGCTATCCCTTCGCCTGGTGCCTGACGAAGCTGCCGGCGCGCCTGCGGCCGCTGATGCTGTTTCTGCTGATCGTGCCCTTCTGGACCAATTCCCTGATCCGCATTTACGGGCTGAAAATCTTTCTCAGCACGCGCGGCTGGCTGAACGACTTTCTGCTGTGGCTTGGCGTTATCGAGACGCCGTTTCGCATTATGTATACGCCGCAGGCGGTGGTGCTCGGCCTGATCTACATTCTGCTGCCCTTTATGGTGCTGCCGCTCTACTCCAGCCTGGAAAAGCTGGATCGCGCCTGCCTTGAAGCGGCGCGCGACCTCGGCGCCAGCAAAACGCAGACCTTTTTCCGCATTATTCTGCCGCTGACCATGCCGGGCATCGTCGCAGGCTGTTTGCTGGTGCTGATCCCGGCGATGGGGCTGTTCTACGTGGCGGACCTGATGGGCGGCGCGAAGAACCTGCTGATCGGCAACGTCATCAAGAGCCAGTTCCTCAACATCCGCGACTGGCCGTTCGGCGCGGCGACCAGCATCGTGATGACGCTGCTGATGGGGCTGATGCTGCTGTTTTACTGGCGCGCCGCGCGCCTGCTGAATAAAAAGGTGGAGCTGGAATGATCGCGCGCCTGCTACGCGGCGGCTTTATGGCCGCGATTTACGCCTGGTTTTATATCCCTATCGCCATTCTGATCGTTAACTCGTTCAACGCCTCGCGCTTCGGCATCAACTGGCAGGGCTTCAGCACCCAGTGGTACAGCCTGCTGGTGAATAACGACAGCCTGATTCAGGCGGCCCAGCATTCGCTGATGATGGGCGTGCTTTCTGCCAGCTGCGCGACGCTGATCGGCTCGCTCACCGCCGTGGCGCTCTACCGCTACCGCTTTCGCGGCAAGCCCTTCGTCAGCGGCATGCTGTTCGTGGTGATGATGTCGCCCGATATCGTGATGGCGATCTCCCTGCTGGTGCTGTTTATGCTGCTCGGCATTTCGCTCGGCTTCTGGTCGCTGCTCTTTTCGCACATCACTTTTTGTCTGCCCTTTGTGGTGATTACCGTCTACTCGCGGCTGAAGGGTTTTGACGTGCGCATGCTGGAGGCGGCGAAGGATCTGGGCGCCAGCGAGACCACCATTTTACGTAAAATTATTCTGCCGCTGGCGATGCCGGCGGTGGCGGCGGGCTGGCTGCTGAGCTTTACCCTGTCGATGGACGACGTGGTGGTCTCCTCGTTCGTCACCGGGCCGACCTTTGAGATCCTGCCGCTGAAGATCTATTCGATGGTGAAAGTCGGCGTCTCGCCGGAGGTGAACGCGCTGGCGACCATTTTGCTGCTGCTGTCGCTGCTGTTGGTCGGCATCAGCCAGCTGTTGCTCCGTGATAAAACCAAATAGAGGATTGATGATGAAGAGATGGTCTCACTGGCTGGCGGCTGGGGCGCTGGCGCTGGGCATGCAGGGCGCGCAGGCTGACGACGGCAACACGCTCTACTTCTATAACTGGACCGAATATGTGCCGCCGGGGCTGCTGGAGCAGTTCACCAAAGAGACCGGCATCAAGGTGATTTACTCGACCTACGAGTCCAACGAGAGCATGTACGCCAAGCTGAAGACCTGGAAAGACGGCGCCTACGATCTGGTGGTGCCCTCGACCTACTTCGTGGCGAAGATGCGTAACGAAGGCATGCTGCAGAAGATCGACAAGGCGCAGCTGAGCAACTTCCACAATCTCGACCCGAATCTGCTGAATAAGCCGTTCGATCCCAATAACGACTATTCGATCCCCTATATCTGGGGCGCGACGGCGATCGGCGTCAATACCGACGCGGTGGACGCAAAGTCGGTGCAGAGCTGGGCCGATCTGTGGAAGCCGGAGTATAAGCAGAGCCTGCTGCTGACCGACGACGCGCGCGAGGTGTTCCAGATGGCGCTGCGCAAGCTGGGTCTCTCCGGCAATACGCGCGATCCCAAAGAGATTAACGCCGCCTATGAAGAGTTGAAGAAGCTGATGCCGAACGTGCTCGCCTTTAACTCCGATAACCCCGGCAACCCTTATATGGAAGGGGAAGTGAATCTCGGCATGATCTGGAACGGTTCCGCCTATGTGGCGCGTCAGGCGGGCACGCCGCTGGAGGTGGTCTGGCCGAAAGAAGGCGGCATTTTCTGGATGGATAATCTGGCGATCCCGGCCAACGCGAAAAATAAGGCGGGCGCGCTCAAGCTGATCAACTTCCTGCTACGTCCCGACGTGGCGGCGAAGGTGGCGGAAACCATCGGCTACCCGACGCCGAACCTGGCCGCGAAGGCGCTGCTGCCCAAAGCGGTGGCGAGCGATCCGTCGCTCTATCCTTCCGCCGAGGTGATTAAGAATGGCGAATGGCAGAACGACGTCGGCGACGCCAGCGTGCAGTATGAGACGCTGTTCCAGAAGCTAAAGGCGGGTCGATAATAAAAAGGCAGGGCGCAGGGATTGTCGCCTGACAGCCACGCCAGAGCTTAACAGCGGGTGACTGAGACCGAAGAGCAAAGCGTCCCGCGACAAGGATGTCGCGGGCCGAGCCGGCAGGGATGCCGCTTTTGCGTCTTTGCGATCGGGCCCAGTCACCCGCTGTGAGCACCTGTCCCACAGCAGCTTTTCACTGCACTTACTTATACAAACTGCGCAAAAACCCATCCACAAACTGCGGCACTTCCTGGCTCGCCAGCCCGTAGTGGCGCTCGGCGAACTCATTGCCCACCTGGCTCGGCTCCAGATTCAGCTCCACCGTATGCGCGCCCTGCAGTTTGGCTTCATGCACGAAGCCCGCCGCCGGATAGACATGCCCTGAGGTGCCGATAGCGATAAAAAGATCCGCCTGCTCCAGCGCATGGTAAATCTCCTCCATACCGATCGGCATCTCGCCAAACCACACCACATGCGGGCGCAGCGGCGCAGGAAACTGGCAGCAGGTGCAGCGATCGTCGGTGGTGAGATCGCCGCTCCATGCAATCACCTGTCCGCTGCCGGTGCAGCGCACTTTCAGCAGCTCGCCGTGCATATGCAGCACGCGACTGTTGCCCGCGCGCTCATGCAGGTTGTCGATATTCTGCGTCACCAGCAAAAAGTTATCGCCCAGCACCTGCTCCAGCTCGGCCAGCGCCTTGTGCGCGGCGTTGGGCTGGATCTCGCTGGACTGCAGCGCGCGGCGGCGCGCGTTATAAAAACGCTGCACCAGCTCGGGATCGCGACGATAGCCCTCCGGCGTCGCCACATCCTCTACGCGATGCTCTTCCCACAGGCCATCGGCGGCGCGAAACGTCTGGATGCCCGACTCGGCCGAAATGCCCGCGCCGGTCAATACCACCACGAACGGCTGCGGATGGGCCGCCAGCTCCGCCTGGCGATCGCGCTCGAAAATACGCTGGCGAAAACGCTGCTGCACCTTGCGGCGGGTCTTCTTATAGCGGGCGAGGCGCAAGCGTCGACGCGGTGTGCGCATAAAAACTCCTTATGGGCGACGTCGGGTCGCCGCCAGAACTCTCAAGTGTAGCGGCCGCGTATGACAGCGCGATGCCGCCGTTTTCGCCGGGTTACTGCCCGCTCAGCACGCGCGCCGGATCGATGCGGCTGGCGCGCCGCGCCGGATACCAGCTCGCCAGCAGGCTCAGCACAATGGCCGTCAGTAGCACGGAGCCGACGTCGAGCCAGTGCAGCTCCGAGGGCAGAAAATCGATAAAGTAGATATCGCCCGCGAGCAAATGATGGCCGGTCAGCGATTCCAGCCCGCGCACCAGGGGGGTGAGATTAAGCGCCACCAGCACGCCGATGATCACGCCGCTGACGCTGCCGAGCAGTCCGGCCAGCAGGCCGTACCAGATAAAGATGGCGCGGATCAGCCCATCTTTCGCGCCCAGCGTGCGCAGCACCGCAATGTCGCTGCTCTTATCCTTCACCGCCATCACCAGCGTCGAAACGATATTAAAACAGGCTACGCCAATCACCAGCACCATCGCCAGATACATAATGGCGCGGATCATCTGAATATCGCGGTACATATAGCCAAAGGTGCCAATCCAGCTGCGAATATAGACGTAGCCGTGGGTCGCCTCGCCCGCGTCGCGCACCAGCTTCACCGCCTGAAAGGGATCCTGCATCTTCAGGGCGATACCCGTGACACTGTCACCCATATCGAGGTAGTTTTGCGCGTCCGCCAGCGGCACCAGCGCCAGACTGTGGTCCAGCATGCCGCTCAGCTGCAGAATACCGCTCACCTGCAGGCGAATGCGTTTCGGCTGCAGCAGCTTCGTGCCGCCGTCATTGTTGGGGATCAGGATCGTAATCCAGCTGCCCTGCTTGACGTTCAGCGTGCGGGCGATGCCGCCGCCTAAAATAATCTGCTGCTTGCCAGCGGCGAAGGTTTTCCAGCCGTCGCCTTCAACAAACTGCGGCAGCGCGCTAAGACGCGGCTCCTGCGCCGGATCGACCCCTTTCACCTGCAGCGCCTGCAGCTTTGCGCCGCTCTCGATCAGCCCGGTGAAGTTCACGTAGGGCGCGGCGGCGGCGATGCCGGGCACCTGCTCTACCGGCGCAATCAGCGACTGCCAGTTGCGGAACGGCTGATTCACTGCTTCGATCTCGCCGTGCGGCACTACCGCAAGAATGCGGTTGTTCAGCTCGCGCTCGAAGCCGTTCATGGCGCTCAGGCCGATGATCAGCACCGCCACGCCCAGCGCGATACCGAGGGTGGAAATAATCGAAATCAGCGACACCATGCCGCCGCCGCGGCGGCCGCGGCTGAAGCGCAGCCCTAACAACAGGGATAACGACGAACCCATCAGAGCGCTCCTGCTAAGGTCACCTGCTCGCTTAACTGACCGTCGCGCATCTCCATCTGACGCGACAGGCGCTTCGCCAGATGCAGATCGTGCGTCACCACCAGAAAGGCGGTGCCCTGACGGACATTCAGCTCGCCCAGCAGCTCAAAAATCGCGTCGGCGTTGCGCGCGTCGAGGTTGCCGGTCGGCTCATCCGCCATCACCAGACGCGGCCGGTTCACCAGCGCGCGGGCGATAGAGACGCGCTGGCGCTCGCCGCCCGACAGCTCTGACGGACGATGATGCGCGCGCTTCTCCAGCCCCACCGCCGCCAGCATTTCGCGGGCGCGCTGCTGCGCCTCCGCCTTGCCGACTTTGCCGATCAGCAGCGGCATCGCCACGTTTTCCAGCGCGTTGAAGTCGGGCAGCAGATGATGGAACTGGTAGATAAAGCCCAGCTCGCGGTTGCGCAGCGACGCTTTGGCGGAAGAGGACATGGCGTTCAGCGACTGGCCGTCAAACACCACGTCGCCGGAGGTCGGCGCGTCCAGGCCGCCCAGCAGATGCAGCAGCGTACTTTTGCCGGAGCCGGAGCTGCCGACAATCGCCACCAGCTCGCCGGGCTGCAGGCTAAAGGTGACGTTGCGCAGCACGTCAGTCTGCACGCTGCCTTCCTGATAGCGTTTGCACAGCTCGCGGCACTGCAACAAAGGGGTGTTACTCATAACGTAAAGCCTCAGCGGGTTGAACGGCGGCGGCGCGCCAGGAGGGATAGAGCGTCGACAGCAGCGCGACGGCCATCGCCGTGACGGCGATGGTCACCACCTGCCAGAAATTGATGTCGACCGGCAGCGCCGCGCCATCTAAAAACAGGCCGATAACCGGCATCAGATTATTGAGCTGGCTGGCCAGCAGCACGCCCAGCAGCGTGCCGAGCAGCGCGCCGATAATCCCGGCGCTGGCGCCCTGCACCATAAAGACCGCGACAATCTGCCGGCGCGTTAGTCCCTGGGTTTGCAGGATCGCCACCTCGCCCTGCTTCTCCATGATCAGCAGGCCGAGCGAGGTAATGATATTAAAGGCGGCGACGGCGACGATCAGGCTCAGCAGCAGCCCCATCATGTTTTTCTCCATGCGCACCGCCTGGAACAGGTCGCCTTTGCGCTCGCGCCAGTCTTTCCACACCAGTCCGGCAGGCAGCGCCTGCTGGCTCAGCGCATCCACCGCCAGCGGTTTATCCAGCCACAGACGCCAGCCGGTGACGTTGCCCGCCGGATAGCGCATCAGGCGCGAGGCGTCCTGCTGGTTGACCAGAATCTGATAGCCGTCCACCTCGCTGTTGGCGGCGTAAGTCCCCGCCACGGTGAAGAGGCGCTGGCTCGGCACGCGGCCCATCGGGGTAAACTGGCTGACCGACGGCACCATCAGGCGCAGCTCGTCACCGCGCTTGACGCCGAGCTGCGTCGCCAGCTGTTCGCCGAGGATGACGTTGTACTGGCCCGACTGCAGCACGCTTTGCGACGTATTGACCAGATACGGCGTGAGCGGATCTTTTTCGTCAGGCTGAATGCCGAGCATCACGCCGACCGACACGTTATGCGCGCTCTGCAATACCACGTCGGCGGTGGTGAGCGGCGCCATGCGGCTGACGCCCGCTAGCTTAAGGCTCGCCGCGGGCTGCTGCTGCGGGTTGATGCTGCCCTTCTCGCTGGTGACCAGCGCCTGCGGCATCAGGCCGAGAATATTGCCCTCCAGCTCGCGTTCAAAGCCGTTCATCACCGACAGTACGGTGACCAGGGCCAGCACGCCGAGCGTGATGCCGATAGTGGAGAGCCAGGAAACGAAGCGACCAAAGCGATCCGATGCTCGCCCGCGCATATAGCGCAGGCCGATAAATAGCGCGACAGGTTGATACATGTATTCCGTCTTGGCAGTTGCCTGAAAGTAGACTAGTGATGATAAAGGAGGCGTTCGGTTTATGAAACCTCTAACCCTCTGAGTACGCGGCAAAGTGTGGCCGATTTTTGCCAAAAAGAAATCCCGGCGCTCCCGTCTGTACGTTTAATCGCCTGCCGTCCGGGTAGGCTACACTATAAGGTGGAGTCAGCAACGTGCTCCTGAGGCGCTGGAGGAAACACCATGTTCAAATATCCCAAAGGCAGCATTGTGAAACACAAATCGGGAGAGATAAAAGGCGAGATTGTTAACGTTTTTGAACAGGGAGACGCGCCCACCGGCTACTACGTCAAGTGGGACGACGGCAACCACAGCTACCATCTGGAAATGGAGTTGAGCTGGGCGAACGTCGATCGTCCGCGCATGCACTACACCCAACCATCCGCTAAATAACTCGGCCACCGCGCAAAGGAAAAACCGTCGCAGCAGGTGATCGCCAGGGCGTAATGTGGAATCATGACGCCCTGGAAAAAATGGAGAGAACCACAAGATCCCATGTCCGAACAGACCCGCTATGCCCTGCCCGTAAAATCCGGCGATCGTCGCCAGCTCGGTCAGCTGATCGGCGCCGCGCACGCGGTGGAGTGCGCCAGCATTACCGAGCGCCACGCCGGCCCGGTGCTGATGATCACCCCCGATATGCAAACCGCGCTGCGCCTGCTGGATGAAATCCGCCAGTTCACCGATCTTCCCGTCAGCCATCTCGCCGACTGGGAAACGCTGCCCTACGACAGCTTCTCGCCGCATCAGGACATTATTTCGGCGCGTCTGTCGACGCTGTATCAGCTGCCGACTATGACGCGCGGCATGCTGATTATGCCGGTGAACACCCTGATGCAGCGCGTCTGTCCGCATCCTTTTTTGCACGGCCACGCGCTGGTGATGAAGCAGGGACAGAAGCTGTCGCGCGATCGCCTGCGCGATCAGCTGGAACAGGCGGGCTATCGTCACGTCGACCAGGTGATGGAGCATGGCGAATACGCCACGCGCGGCGCGCTGCTCGATCTCTTTCCAATGGGCAGCGATCAGCCCTACCGCATCGACTTTTTCGACGACGAGATCGACAGCCTGCGGCTGTTTGACGTCGACAGCCAGCGTACGCTGGAAGCGGTGCCGGCGATTAATCTGCTGCCAGCCCATGAGTTCCCTACCGACAAAGCGGCGATCGAGCTGTTCCGCACCCGCTGGCGCGAGCTGTTCGACGTGCGCCGCGAACCGGAGCATATCTATCAGCAGGTGAGCAAAGGCACCCTGCCCGCCGGCATCGAATACTGGCAGCCGCTCTTCTTCGAGCAGGCGCTGCCGACGCTGTTCAGCTATCTGCCCGACAATACGCTGGTGGTGAACTGCGGCGATCTTAACGGCAGCGCGGAACGTTTCTGGCAGGACGTAGAGGCGCGCTATGAAAATCGCCGCGTCGACCCGATGCGCCCGCTGCTGACGCCGACCACGCTCTGGCTGCGGCCGGATGAGTTGCTGGGCGAGCTCAACCGCTGGCCGCGCATGCAGATGACCAACGAGACGCTGCCGGAGAAAGCGGGCAACACTAATCTCGGCTACCAGCCGCTGCCCGATATCGCCGTGCAGGCGCAGGCCAAAGCGCCGCTCGATCCGCTGCGCCAGTTTCTCGACGACTTCAGCGGCCAGGTCACCTTCTCGGTCGAGAGCGAAGGCCGCCGCGAAAGCCTGCAGGAGCTGCTGGCGCGCATTAAGCTGCGTCCGCAGACGGTGCGGCGCTTCGATGAGGCGAACAGCGAGCGCTATACCCTGATGATCGGCGCCAGCGAGCGCGGCTTTGTCGATACGCAGCGCGACCGCGCCCTGATCTGCGAAAGCGATCTGCTGGGCGAACGCGTTAGCCGACGCCGCCAGGATACGCGCCGCACCATCAACCCCGATATTCTGATCCGCAACCTGGCCGAGCTGACGCCCGGGCAGCCGGTGGTGCATCTGGAGCACGGCGTCGGACGCTATATCGGCCTGACCACGCTGGAAGCGGGCGGCATCATGGCGGAGTATCTGATGCTCTCCTACGCCAACGACGCCAAGCTCTACGTGCCGGTCTCCTCGCTGCATCTCATCAGCCGCTACGCCGGCGGCGCGGATGAAAACGCGCCGCTGCACAAGCTGGGCAGCGACGCCTGGACGCGCGCGCGGCAGAAAGCGGCGGAGAAAGTGCGCGACGTCGCCGCCGAGCTGCTGGATATCTACGCTCAGCGCGCGGCGAAAGCGGGCTACGCCTTTAAGCACGATCGCGAGCAGTATCAGCTCTTCTGTGAGAGCTTCCCGTTTGAAACCACGCCGGATCAGGCGCAGGCGATCAACGCGGTGCTGAGCGATATGTGCCAGCCGCTGGCGATGGATCGTCTGGTGTGCGGCGATGTCGGCTTCGGCAAAACTGAAGTGGCGATGCGCGCCGCTTTCCTTGCGGTAGAGAACCATAAACAGGTGGCGGTGCTGGTGCCGACCACGCTGCTGGCGCAGCAGCACTACGACAACTTCCGCGACCGCTTCGCCAACTGGCCGGTGCGCATCGAGATGCTGTCGCGCTTCCGCAGCGCCAAAGAGCAGACGCAGGTGCTGCAGGCGGCGAGCGAGGGCAAGATCGATATCCTGATCGGCACCCACAAGCTGCTGATGAGCGATCTTAAATGGCACGACTTAGGGCTGCTGATTGTCGATGAAGAGCACCGCTTCGGCGTGCGCCACAAAGAGCGTATCAAGGCGATGCGCGCCGACGTCGATATCCTGACGCTCACCGCGACGCCGATCCCGCGCACCCTGAACATGGCGATGAGCGGCATGCGCGACCTGTCGATTATCGCCACGCCGCCGGCGCGCCGCCTGGCGGTGAAGACGTTCGTGCGCGAGTACGACGCGCTGGTGGTGCGCGAGGCGATCCTGCGCGAAGTGCTGCGCGGCGGTCAGGTTTACTACCTCTACAACGACGTCGAGAATATCGAAAAGGCGGCGCAGCGACTGACGGAGCTGGTGCCAGAGGCGCGTATCGCCATCGGCCACGGCCAGATGCGCGAGCGCGACCTTGAGCGGGTGATGAACGACTTCCATCACCAGCGTTTCAACGTGCTGGTCTGCACCACCATTATTGAGACCGGCATCGATATCCCGACCGCCAACACCATTATCATCGAGCGCGCCGACCACTTCGGCCTGGCGCAGCTGCATCAGCTACGCGGCCGCGTCGGGCGTTCGCACCATCAGGCCTACGCCTGGCTGCTGACGCCGCACCCTAAAGCGATGACCAGCGACGCGCAGAAGCGCCTGGAGGCGATCGCCTCACTGGAGGATCTGGGCGCGGGATTTGCGCTGGCGACGCACGACCTGGAGATCCGCGGTGCGGGCGAGTTGCTCGGCGAGGAGCAGAGCGGCCAGATGGAGACGCTGGGCTTCTCGCTCTATATGGAGCTGCTGGAGAACGCGGTAGATGCGCTGAAGGCGGGACGCGAGCCGTCGCTGGAGGATCTCACCAGCAATCAGACCGAAATCGAGCTGCGCATGCCTGCCCTGCTGCCGGAGGAGTTTATTCCCGACGTCAATACCCGCCTGTCGCTCTACAAGCGCATCGCCAGCGCCGACAGCGAAGAGGAGCTGCAGGAGCTGAAGGTGGAGATGATCGACCGCTTCGGCGTGCTGCCGGACGCGGCGCGCAATCTGCTGGATATCGCCACGCTGCGGCTGGTGGCGCGCAGTCTCGGCATTCGCAAGATCGAGGTGAGCGACAAAGGCGGCTTCTTCGACTTTGCGCCGCAGAACAGCGTTGACCCTGGCTGGCTGATTAGCCTGCTGCAGAAAGATCCGCAGCAGTGGAAACTCGATGGCCCGACCCGACTGCGCTTTACGCGCGATCTGGCCGAGCGCAAGCTGCGTATGGAGTGGGTGCAGAACTTTATGGCGCAGCTGCGCGAAAACCGCATTTAGCGATGCGACAACGTCTCCCGCAAGCGGGAGACGTTACTTCCCTTACTTCAGCGCCATCGCATCGCGCAGCGTAAAGAAGAGATCGGTCTGATCGGTCAGCCCCACCACGTTAGCCGCCCAGGGACCATAGGCTGCGACGCGCAGCTGCGTGCCGGTGTGGCCTTGCGAATCGGTATCGGAGTTGCCGTAGCTGATGGTCATTACCGCGCCGTCTTTGGTGTTCAGCGCCTGCGTCAGGCCGGGCGCTTTCGTCCCATTAGCGATAATCTGGCTGCTGTGCGCATGATCCGCCGTCACCACCACCAGCGTATTGCCCTCTTCGCGCGCAAACGCGAGCGCCTGCTGCACCGCTTCGTCGAGATCCACGGTTTCGCCGATCTGGCCGCACGGGTTCGCCGCGTGATCCTCTTTATCGATCGACGCGCCTTCAACCTGCAGGAAGAAGCCGTTCGGATTGGTTTTCAGCAGATCGATCGCTTTGGCGGTCATCTGCGACAGCGTCGGAGTCGCGACCGGGCGCTCTTTATTCACCTCGCAGGTCACTGCCGCCTGCTCGATGTTGCCATAGTGGCTCGCCTTCGGCCCTTTCCAGCGCACCGGCATATTGCCGTCGGCAAACAGGCCGAGCAGCGGTTTGTCCTTGTCGGCCACGGTAACGGCGTTGAGTCCCTGCCAGTCGCTCACCAGCTGGTATCCCAGCGCCTGCGCCTGTTCGCGCAGGGTTTTGCCCTGATAGTCGCCCGCTTTCGCCACCTCGTTAAAGGATTTCGCGCCGCCGCCCAGTACCACGTCGGCGCGGGTTTTCAGTATCTGCTCGCTGATCGAGCCTTTGCCGCCCTGCTCCAGCGCGTTGCTGGCGCACAGCTCGCTGGTTTTCTCCGGGCCGTAGCATTTGCGGCTGGTGACGTGCGCCATCAGCGCGGCGGGCGTAGCGTCCTGCAGCTCTGCGGTGGAGACGTTGCCGGTCGCTTTGCCTGCCGATTTGGCGATCTCCAGCAGGGTTTGCTGATCCTTGCCGTTGACGTCGACGCCGATGGCGCCGTTATAGCTTTTGGTGCCGGTGGCCCACGCGGTGGCGGATGCGGCGGAATCGGTCACGTAATCCGGCTTATGGGTTTTCTTGTCCAGCGAGTAATGGGTGTACTGGCCGGTAAGCGGCAGCGCATCAATGCCTTTAAAGAAGCCGCCTGCGCCCTCCGCCAGGTTGCGCGCCGCGGTGATCTCCGAGTCGCCCATGCCGTCGCCAATCAGCAGAATGACGTTTTTCGCCGTGGTGTTGCGCAGCGACGCTTTCAGCGCCTCGGTCTGATCGCCAGTCAGGCGACGCGCTCCGCCATGCTGGGTAATGTCGCCGGTGGCAGCACGCGAGTAGCCTGTATCTGCGGGCGTGCTGGCAGTTTCAGCGTGTACGGATAAACTCACCAGCGAGGCGAGCAGCGAACAGGTAAAGAGGCGCATCGGTTTCATCCTGTATTCCTTTATAAGAAAAATTTACCAGAAGTTTCAGGCGTTAAGTCTGTGATGCTTTGGTGACATTTTTGTGGCTGCGGGATTTCTTTTTGATGACAATCTGGCCGGAACGCGCAGGGATAAATCGATTCGAACAGAGCTTAAGCGGATAGAAAAAAAGAGAAAAATAGTGCTTGACCCTTTTGGGCCGACTCCCTATAGTAGCGCCCCGTTGACCCAGCAAGGTCAGCGGAAAAAATGTGGTGAGGTGTCCGAGTGGCTGAAGGAGCACGCCTGGAAAGTGTGTATACGGCAACGTATCGGGGGTTCGAATCCCCCTCTCACCGCCACAAATTCAAGAAAATGCCTGAACTAACGTTCAGGCATTTTTTTTGCATATTCCTCGATGAGAGGGGTATGAGAATCCCCGCCGGGGTTCGACAACGGGCGCAGCCCGTTGGACAGCGGAGCCTGCGATGCTGCCCCATAAAAAAACCCGGCTTGCGCCGGGTTTGCTTGCTACACAGACTTACTCAAATCAATCAACCATACGCATGCAGCGTGCGCTGACAGAGCGCCGAACGCACGCAGTCGTCTTTGCCGAAACGTACAATGCCGACCATCTCGTCCTCTTCGAACCGTGCCAGCGCGTCCGCGAGACCGGAAGAGACCCCAGCGGGCAAGTCGCACTGGGTAATATCGCCGTTAACAATCACCGTAACGTTTTCGCCAAGGCGCGTCAGGAACATCTTCATCTGGGCCGCGGTCACGTTTTGCGCCTCATCGAGGATCACCACCGCATTTTCAAAGGTACGACCGCGCATATAGGCGAAAGGCGCGATTTCCACCTTGCCAATTTCGGGTCGCAGACAGTACTGCATAAAGGAAGCGCCAAGACGTTTAACCAGAACGTCGTAGACCGGCCGGAAGTACGGGGCGAATTTTTCTGAGATATCCCCTGGCAGGAATCCCAGATCTTCATCGGCCTGTAGCACCGGACGTGTGACGATAATCCTGTCGATATCCTTATGTATCAGGGCCTCTGCCGCTTTCGCGGCGCTGATCCAGGTTTTACCGCATCCAGCTTCGCCGGTTGCAAAGATCAGCTGCTTCGATTCTATGGCCTGGAGATAGTGCGCCTGAGCATCGTTCCTGGCGGCGATCGGCGAACGGTCGCGCACGTCGCGCGCCATACCGATAGCATCCAGCCCACCCATCTGCACCAGCGAAGTGACCGATTCTTCTTCGCGCTGACGATGACTGCGAGAGTCACTACGAAGCACTCTTCTGGCTTCACGACGCGCTTTGATCACTGCTTTCTGTCTTCCCATAGTCGCACCTTACAGTTGGTTTCATTTCCCGCGTTGGGCCGCTGCCCGCCACGATTAACTGAACGCTTTAGAGGTTTGATTGGCTTCCTTTCGAGCCATGACGTACCGTTGATAAAGATGTGTCGCCGCACCGAGGCGCAAAGGCACACCGGTAAAATCGAAGATAGAGAAACAATTTGATAAAGAAGAAGAGGCTGTCGAAGGCGCGCATGCCCTCGCTGAAGAGTGTGGAACCTGAGGTAAAACTGTCTGTCCTGTAAAGGACCTTCCCATGCGCGACTCCAGTCTGCGATACAACACGCTTATCCATTAAACTGCACTAATTTTAACAGAGTTGGCAACATTAATTTTACGACCATACCCAGAATTCAGAAATAACAGCAACGGGCAGGCAGGCAAAAAAGGGCTTTCTCATAGCAATCAAGGGATTAGATTTTTAGGCGGGAAACAAATATTTTGCATGGCGCGCCGAAACCGCGCCGCCGATGCGGCGGCGCAGGTGTCGTCAGGCTTCCAGCAGCGGCTGTGCCAGATAGTGCTTAGCGTCGGGAACGCCCGGCAAAACAAAGAAGTAGCCGCCGCCGATGGGACGAACATACTCTTCCAGCGCTTCGCCGTTAAGCCGCTTCTGTACCGCGATAAAGCCTTTTTCCAGGTCGTGCTGATAGCAGACGAACAGCAGTCCCATATCGAGCTGCCCCGATGCGGTGGTGCCCGCCGAATAGCTGTAGCCGCGGCGCAGCATCAGGCTGCTCTCCGTCTCGGGCGTGCGCGGATTGGCCAGGCGGATATGGGCGTCGAGCGCGATAACCTCGCCATCCGGATCTTTCGTATAATCCGGCACGTCACGCTCGTGCTGCATGCCCAGCGGCGCGCCGCTCAGCTTGTCGCGGCCGAAGATGGCCTGCTGTTCGCCGAGCGGCGTGCGGTCCCACATCTCAACGCGGAAGCGAATAATCCGCGCCGCCTGATAGCAGCCGCTGCGCGTCCACGCCGGCTCGTCCTGATCGGCCGTCACCCACAGCAGCTTATCCATCAGCGGCTTATCCTGCGTGTCGGGATTGGCCGTGCCGTCCTTGAAGCCCAGCAGGTTGATGGGCGTCTCTTTCCCCTGGCTGCGCGCGGCGTGATCGGCGATAAAGCCTTCGCGCCGCCAGCGCACGCCCAGCAGATCGGGCGTGTATTTCACGATATCGCGCAGCGCGTGGATCACCGTGTCCTGGGTGTTGGCGCAGATCTGCAGCAGCAGATCGCCATGGCACTGGGCGGCATCCAGCGAATCGTTGGGAAAGCGCGTCATGCTTTGCAGCTTCTTCGGCTTCAGCGCCTGCAGGCCAAAACGCTCGTCGAACAGCGACGCGCCTACCGAAACCGTCATCGTCAGATTGTCCGGCGCGATCTCTGCCCCCAAAATGCCTGAATCCATCGGCGGCAGCTTAGGATTAGTCACCGCCGGCGCCGGACCGCCGCTGGTCAAAAAGGCGATGCGCGCGGTGAGCAGCTGAAACAAGCGCACCAGATCGGCCTTATCGCTGGCCAGCACGTCAAAGGCGACCAGCATCATCGACGCCTGCTGCGGCGTGATGATGCCCGCCTGATGCTCTCCGTAGAAAGGTTGCACCTGGCGTCGCGCGTCGGGCGCAACCGTACCGGGAGAAAAGCTGTCGGCCGCCGCGTGGAACGGGCAGCCGCCGCTCAGGGCGGCCGCGCCGCCCATCAGTCCCAGCCCTTTTAACAGGCGTCGCCGCGCGGGCTGCGCCTCATCCTGTTGACGACTCATATCAATCGAGACCTAAGGTACCGCGCAGTAAAGAGAGATCTTCCGCCAGCGCGGTAACCGGACCTTTCAGCGCATTGCGATCCGCGCTGGTGAGTTTTTCGTAGGAGGCGAAGCCCTCTCCCTCGCGATACTTGCCCAGAATGGCGTCGACTTTTTTGAAGTTACCGTCGACTTTCGCCAGCAGCTGCGGATTCGCCTGCTGCAGCTGCGGACGCAGCAGATCGACAATCTTTTGCGCGCCGTCGATGTTCGCCTGGAAATCCCACAGGTCGGTGCGGCTGTAGCGATCCTCTTCGCCGGAGATTTTACTGGAGGCGACCTCTTCGATTAGCCCGGCCGCGCCGCCGACCACTTTCACCGGCGGGAACGCCAGCTCGCTGATACGGGTCTGCAGATCCTGCACGTCGCGGTTGAGCTGGGTGGCGTAGCCCTCCATGCCTTTGGTGCTGTTATCGCTGAACAGCGCTTTTTCCAGGCGGTGGAAGCCGGTGAATTTCGGATCTTCCGCTTTCTTCTCGTAATCGTCTTCGCGCGCGTCGATGCTGCCGTCAAGATCGGAGAAAAGCTCGGCGATAGGCTCGATACGCTCGTAGTGCTGGCGGGTCGGCGCATAGAGCGCTCTCGCTTTCTCGATATCGCCCGCTTTAACCGCATGGGTAAAGGCTTCGGTGCTCGCCGCCAGCTGCGTTACTTCCTGCGTCACGTAGGCTTTATAGGCGGTGATGGGACCGGCCAATGCCAGCACGTCGGGTTTGCCCGCTTTCGCGGCTGGCGACGCCTCGCCCTGCACGATCAGTTTGCCTTTCGGATTGCTCAGCAGGCCGCAGGTCATCTCATACTCGCCCGGCTCAAGGTTAGCGGTGAGCTTCTGGCTGAAGCCCGGCGCGATATTTTCGCGCTCTTCCACCACCAGCACGCCTTTCAAAATCTCCCACTCCAGCGCTTTCTGACTGTTGTTCTTGATCAGAAACTGGGTTTTGCCTGGCTTGACCGTCAGCTGCATCGGTTCGCACTGGGTATCCGTCACGCTGACGGCGACCTGCGGAATATCGGCGGCCGCAGCGGTTCCCGTCAGCGCCAGCAGCGAAGCCAGCAGGGTTTTGCGGCGAAAGCGAATCATCATAGAGTTATCCCTGTTTAGTCGAGAGTTGGCGCGCCGGACGCGCCGGCAGTAAAAACAGCAGCAGCGCCGGAATAAGATAGAGAAAATAGGCCGCCACTTCGCTGACGCTCGGCGCTTCCTGATAGCCCAGCACGCCCTCAAGCAGCGTGCCCGCCAGCGAATGAGTAGAGAGCACGTTGCTCAGGTCGAATGCGACAGTCTGAAAATGGTTCCACAGGCCCGCCTCATGAAAGGCGCGCACAGCGCCCGCCGCCAGCCCGGCGGCGACGAACAGAATAAACAGGCTGCTCCAGCGGAAGAAGTGCGCCATATTCAGGCGTACGCCGCCCCAGTAGAGCAGCATGCCCAGTACTACCGCCGTCGCCAGCCCGAGCACGGCGCCCACAGGCGGCGCGTAGCCGACATCCTGGGTAAAAGCCGCCAGCAGAAAGAACACCGACTCCAGCCCTTCACGCGCCACGGCGAGAAACACCATCAGCACCAGCGCCAGCCCGCCGCGTCCGCTCTGATTCAGCGCCTGATCGACCGCCTGTTCAAGCTGCGCGCGCATATTGCGCGCCACTTTGCGCATCCAGAACACCATCGAGGTCAGGATCGCCACCGCGACCACGGCCACGATGCCCTCGAACAGCTCCTGCTGCTTCTGCGGGAATTCGCCGGTGGTCTGGTTGATGATAATGCCGAGCGCGAGGCAGAGCGCCGCCGCGATAAACACGCCCGCCCACAGCGCGGGAAACCAGCGGGTACGGCCGGTACGCTTCAGATAGCTGGCGATCAGGCTGACGATCAGCGCCGCTTCCAGGCCTTCGCGCAGCATGATAAGAAAGGGAACAAACATCGCCGACCTCTTGAATGTTAAGCAGCGTCAATCGCAGGTAAAGTTAGGTAAAATGCGAACGATACCGATTATCATTATCGCGCAGGAAAAAACAAGTAATGCAGCGAAATTATTTCTCCAGCTGAAGACGCAAAAAAGCCCGCTCCCCTACGGGAAGCGGGTTTGTATGTTGTAATGAATTATTTGGTCAGGTATTCCGCTTCGGCCGCGTCGAAACGCTGCTGCGCAGCGGCGGACGGCTCGCGACCCAGCAGGCTGAAGAGCACAATGGCGATGCTGGAGAAGGCGAAGCCCGGAATGATTTCATACAGGCCCAGCCAGCCATACTGTTTCCAGATCAGCACCGTCGCCGCGCCGATCACCATGCCCGCCAGCGCGCCGTTGCGTGTCATGCGTTTCCAGCAGACGCCGAACAGTACCACCGGACCAAAGGCGGCGCCGAAACCGGCCCAGGCGTAGCTTACCAGCCCCAGCACGCGGTTATCCGGGTTCGAGGCAAGCGCGATGGCGATCAGCGCCACCAGCAGCACCATGGCGCGGCCAAACCACACCAGCTCTTTCTGGCTGGCGTTTTTGCGCAGGAAGCCTTTATAGAGATCTTCGGTCAGCGCGCTGGAGCAGACCAGCAGCTGACAGCTGAGGGTCGACATCACCGCCGCCAGGATGGCCGAGAGCAGAATGCCGGCGATCCACGGATTGAACAGAATGCGCGCCAGCTCGATAAAGACACGCTCGCCGTTGCCGCTGACGTTCGCCGCCTGCTCCGGGTGGTTCTGGAAGTAGGCGATGCCGAAGAAGCCGACCGCCACCGCGCCTGCCAGGCAGAGCACCATCCAGGCCATGCCGATGCGGCGCGCAGTGCGGATCGAGCGATGCGAATCCGCCGCCATAAAGCGCGCCAGGATGTGCGGCTGACCAAAATAGCCTAGTCCCCAGCCCAGCAGCGAAATCACCGCGACGAAATCGAGCCCTTTCAGCATATTGAGGTTTTCGATGCTTTTCGCCTCAATGACCGCCAGCGAGTCGTCCAGTCCGCCAACGGCGACAATCACGATCACCGGCGTCAGGATCAGCGCGAAAATCATCAGGGTTGCCTGCACGGTATCGGTCCAGCTCACCGCAAGGAAGCCGCCCACCAGCGTATAAAGGATGGTCGCCGCCGCACCGGCCCACAGCGCGGTTTCATAGCTCATGCCAAAGGTGCTTTCAAACAGGCGCGCGCCCGCCACTACGCCCGAGGCGCAATAGATGGTGAAGAAGATCAGGATCACCAGCGCAGAGATAACGCGCAGGATTTTGCTTTTATCTTCGAAGCGGCTGGTGAAGAAATCGGGCAGCGTCAGGGCATTGTCATGGTGCTCGGTTTGCACGCGCAGACGCCCCGCTACGATCTTCCAGTTCAGCCAGGCGCCGATCGTCAGACCGATGGCGATCCAGCTTTCCGAAATGCCGGAGAGAAAAATCGCGCCCGGCAGCCCCATTAGCAGCCAGCCGCTCATATCAGAGGCGCCCGCCGACAGCGCGGTCACAAAACTGCCCAGACTGCGGCCGCCCAGAATGTAATCGTCGAAGTTTTTGGTGGAACGGTAAGCGATGAAGCCTATCAGCACCATCCCAAGGATATAAATTAAAAAAGTCACCAGCATCGGTGTGCTTACACTCATTCGTCTCTCCACTTTATAGTTGATTTCCCGAGAGAAACCGCACGCTGTGGCCGCGTCGGAACGGGACGGGGCCGCAGGTTTTTTTCCAGATTCAGGCGCCTGCTCTTTCCTGAGGCGCGGTATCCTGCCGGAAAGGCGCGATGCGCACAATGGATTTAACACAGGCATTACAGCGATTTCACCTGTTAATCACTAAATTTTGTTAACAGGTTGCACTCGCTCACAGTTCCACAGTTGCACCCCGGTAAACCGCCTACAGTGCAGTAAGTTAGCGCCGCGCAATTGTGGCGAGATTCTTGCAGCAAGTTCCATGCCGCCTTTTCGAGCGTTAACAAATTAATCATTAAAAAGGCTGTTAAGCAGGTCACACTTAACACGGTTGCACAAAGTTGCAACATCAGAGATAGTGCTGGCCACGCAGTATGAGAGCTAAAGACAGGAGCAGACAGGTCATGGGCACGACAACGATGGGGGTGAAGCTGGATGAGGCCACCCGCGAACGCATTAAACTGGCGGCGCAGAAGGTTGACCGCACGCCGCACTGGCTGATTAAGCAGGCGATTTTCAACTACCTCGGCCAGCTGGAGAGCGGCGACGCCCTGCCGGAGGTCCCCATGACGGCGGGCGCGCAGGTAGAGCAGGAAGAGATCGCCCCGGAAGAGACGCATCAGCCGTTCCTCGATTTCGCCGAGCATATTCTGCCGCAGTCTGTGGCGCGCGCCGCGATCACCGCCGCCTGGCGTCGCCCCGAGACCGACGCGGTGCCGATGCTGCTGGAGCAGGCGCGTCTGCCGGCGGCGCTGGCGGAGAAAACGCATCAGCTCGCCTACAGCCTCGCCGACAAGCTGCGGCACCAGAAAGGGGCAACCGGACGCGCCGGCATGGTGCAAAGCCTGCTGCAGGAGTTCTCGCTCTCCTCTCAGGAGGGCGTGGCGCTGATGTGCCTGGCGGAAGCGCTGTTGCGTATTCCCGATAAGCCGACGCGCGACGCGCTGATCCGCGACAAAATCAGCAACGGCAACTGGCAGTCGCATCTGGGCCGCAGCCCTTCTCTGTTCGTTAACGCCGCCACCTGGGGTCTGCTGTTTACCGGACGTCTGGTCTCCACGCACAACGAAGCCAATCTGTCGCGCTCGCTGAACCGCATTATCGGCAAGAGCGGCGAGCCGCTGGTGCGCAAAGGCGTCGATATGGCGATGCGCCTGATGGGCGAACAGTTTGTTACCGGCGAAACCATCGCCGAGGCGCTGGCGAACGCGCGCAAGCTGGAAGAGAAAGGCTTCCGCTACTCCTACGATATGCTGGGCGAAGCGGCGCTGACCGCCAGCGACGCCAAAGCCTACCTGGTCTCCTACCAGCAGGCGATCCACGCTATCGGCAAAGCCTCTAACGGACGCGGCATTTATGAAGGCCCCGGCATCTCGATCAAGCTTTCCGCCCTGCACCCGCGCTACAGCCGCGCGCAGTACGATCGCGTGATGGAGGAGCTCTACCCTATTCTGAAATCCCTGACGCTGCTGGCGCGCTCTTACGACATCGGCATCAATATCGACGCCGAAGAGGCGGATCGCCTCGAGCTGTCGCTCGATCTGCTGGAGAAGCTCTGCTTTGAGCCGGAGCTGGAGGGCTGGAACGGCATCGGCTTCGTGATCCAGGCCTATATGAAGCGTTGCCCGTTCGTCATCGACTCGCTGATCGATCTGGCGCAGCGCAGTCGCCGCCGCCTGATGATCCGCCTGGTGAAAGGCGCCTACTGGGACAGCGAAATCAAACGCGCCCAGGTGGAAGGTCTCGAAGGTTATCCGGTCTATACCCGCAAGGTCTACACCGATATCTCCTATCTCGCCTGCGCGCGCAAGCTGCTGGCGGTGCCGAACCTGATCTATCCGCAGTTCGCTACGCACAATGCCCATACGCTGGCGGCCATCTACCAGCTGGCGGGCAATAACTACTATCCGGGCCAGTATGAGTTCCAGTGCCTGCACGGCATGGGCGAACCGCTCTACGAGCAGGTGGTCGGCAAAGTGGCGGACGGCAAGCTCAATCGTCCGTGCCGTATTTATGCGCCGGTGGGCACCCATGAAACCCTGCTCGCCTACCTGGTGCGTCGCCTGCTGGAAAACGGCGCCAATACCTCTTTCGTTAACCGTATCGCCGATACCTCGCTGCCGATTGACGAACTGGTGGCCGATCCGGTGGCGGCAGTGGAAAAACTGGGCGCGAGCGAAGGGGCGATTGGCCTGCCGCATCCCAAGATCCCGCTGCCGCGCGATCTCTACGGCGCGGGACGCAGCAACTCGGCGGGCATCGATATGGCCAACGAACATCGTCTGGCGTCACTCTCCAGCGCCCTGCTGAGCAGCGCCGCGCAGCCCTGGCTGGCGCAGCCAATTATCGACGGCGAGCTGGGCGACGGCGAAACCCGTCCGGTAATCAATCCAGCCGCGCCGGGCGATATCGTCGGTCAGGTGCGTGAAGCCAGCGAAGCGGAAGTGTCGCTGGCGCTGGATGCGGCGGTGAACGCCGGTCCAATCTGGTTCGCGACGCCGCCGGACGAGCGCGCGGCGATCCTCGATCGCGCCGCGCAGTATATGGAAGACGGCATGCAGCAGCTGATCGGCATTCTGGTGCGCGAAGCGGGCAAAACCTATAACAACGCCATCGCCGAAGTGCGCGAAGCGGTTGATTTCCTGCGCTACTACGCCGGTATGGTGCGTGACGATTTCGACAATGAAACGCATCGCCCGCTTGGCCCGGTGGTCTGTATCAGCCCGTGGAACTTCCCGCTGGCGATCTTTACCGGCCAGATCGCGGCCGCGCTGGCGGCGGGCAATAGCGTGCTGGCCAAGCCGGCGGAGCAGACTCCGCTGATCGCCGCGCAGGCGGTGCGCATTCTGCTGGATGCCGGCGTGCCTGCGGGTGTGCTGCAACTGCTGCCGGGCGACGGCGAAACCGTTGGCGCGCAGCTGACGCGCGACGCGCGCGTGCGCGGCGTGATGTTTACCGGCTCTACCGCGGTGGCGACGCTGCTGCAGCGCAACCTGGCCGGCCGCCTGGATCCCCAGGGCCGTCCGACGCCGCTTATCGCCGAAACCGGCGGGCTTAACGCGATGATCGTCGACTCTTCCGCGCTGACTGAACAGGTGGTGGTGGATATCCTCGCCTCGGCGTTCGACAGCGCCGGACAGCGCTGTTCGGCGCTGCGTCTGCTCTGCATCCAGGAGGATGTGGCGGATCACACCCTGAAAATGCTGCGCGGCGCGATGGCCGAATGCCGCATGGGCAATCCAGAGCGTCTCTCTACCGATATCGGCCCGGTGATCGACGCCGAGGCGAAGGCCAATATCGAGCGCCATATCCAGGCGATGCGCAACAAAGGCAATGCCGTCTACCAGGCGGTGCAGGAGCATCCGCAGGATCGCGCGGAGTGGCAAAGCGGCACCTTTATCAAGCCGACGCTGATCGAGCTCGATCAGGTCAGCGATCTCGATAAAGAGATCTTCGGCCCGGTGCTGCACGTGGTGCGCTTCGCGCGCAATGCGCTGCCGCAGCTGATCGACCAGATCAACGCCGGCGGCTACGGCCTGACGCTGGGCGTGCATACCCGCATTGATGAAACCATCGCGCAGGTCACCGCCAGCGCTAAAGTCGGCAACCTCTACGTTAACCGCAATATGGTGGGGGCCGTGGTCGGCGTGCAGCCGTTCGGCGGCGAAGGACTCTCCGGCACCGGCCCGAAAGCGGGCGGCCCGCTCTATCTCTACCGCCTGCTCTCCAGCCGCCCGGAAACGGCGCTGAGCACCACCTTTGATCGCCAGGACGCCGAGCGTCCAGCGGACGGCACGCTGCGCGAGGCGCTGCTGGAGCCGCATAAAGCCCTGGCGGCCTGGGCGCAACAGGACAAGCCGGAACTGGCCGCGATCTGTCAGCGCTACGCCACGCTGGCGCAGGCGGGCACCGTGCGGCTGCTGACCGGTCCGACCGGCGAGCGCAACACCTTCTCGCTGCTGCCGCGCGAACGCGTGCTTTGCCTCGCCGATAACGAGCAGGACGCGCTGGTGCAGCTGGCGGCGGTGACCAGCGTCGGCAGTCAGGCGCTCTGGCCGGACGATGAGCTGCACCGCAAGCTGCGCCAGGCGCTGCCGCAGGCGGTACAGGCGCGCATCGCGCTGGCGAAAGATCTGTTCGCCACCCATTTCGACGCGGTGATCTACCACGGCGACGCCGATCAGCTGCGCACGCTGTGCGAGCAGATCGCGGCGCGCGACGGCGCGATTGTGTCGGTGCAGGGCTTCGCCCGCGGCGATACACAGCTGCTGCTGGAGCGTCTGCTGATTGAGCGCTCGCTGAGCGTCAACACCGCGGCGGCCGGCGGCAACGCCAGCCTGATGACCATCGGTTGATTAATCTCGCCGGCGGATAAGCCGGCATAAAGAGCAAAGCTAAAAAAAAGGCACATCGTAAGATGTGCCTTTTTACTATGTGTGTGCTGTGTGGGAATCTTTGCCCAGTTAAGCCTGATTGCTGTTCAGGATGAGCTGGCCGTTACGGTCCAGCGGGATGCGGGTGCCAGGGTCGTTTTCCATGCGGATTTTGCCCTGCTGGTCGCCTATTTTATAGGTCACGTCATAACCCAGCATCTTTTCTTGCTTATCGTATACCGTTTTGCAGCGCTGCTCTGAGGTGGTGTAGGTGTCGCGATCCTGCAAACCGCCCTGCACCTGGTTGCCGGCGTAGCCGCCCGCCAGCGCGCCTGCGACCGTCGCCACATCGCGTCCCCGTCCGCCGCCGAACTGATGACCCAGCACGCCGCCTGCGACCGCGCCCAGCACCGAACCGGCGATGCGGTTCTCATCCTGTACCGCGCGACGATGGGTCAGCGTCACGTTGCGACATTCCTGACGCGGCTGCTTAATGCTCTCTTTGATTGGCGTCGCTGAAAGCACTTGCGCATACTGCGGACCACGGTCAAATACATCCATGCTGGCAACGGCGGCCACACCTAAAGCTGCTGCAACGCCGATACCGATACCCGCTAACATTGATTTATTCACAGGATTGTCCTCCTGAAGTTGTTACCGTGCATGCGTGCCGCGACGATGTCCCCTGTCGCTATGGCACAGAACGGCGTGCACGACCCGCCGTATCGTTGCAGGAAGTTTTGCAGATGGCCCGAAATTGCAACATCAGATTAATGGAGGAAAACGCACCGGAAGCGGATCAGGACCAGCTTTTCGGAGAGTTCTGAGCAGAATGAACCGCAGAGTTTAGATTAATTTGCGTTATGTCTCAGGAGCTTAACCAACGCCGGAAAGGGGAAAAGGCGGCTTGCGCCGCCTGGAAATCATTAGTGCAGCTTGAGGCGCGGACGGATCACGCGGTTAAGGCTGCCTACCAGCATCATCAGGCCGGTCTTGAAATAGCCGTGGAGCGCAATCTGATGCATACGATATAAAGAGATGTAGACAAAGCGCGCGATGCGGCCCTCTACCATCATGGAGCCGCGCATCAGGTTGCCCATCAGGCTGCCCACGGTACTGAAACGCGACAGCGACACCAGCGAGCCGTGATCTTTATAGACGTAGGCTTTCAGCGGCTTGCCGCTACGCTGGGCGAGGATATTCTCCATCGCGCGCGATGCCATCTGGTGCGCCGACTGGGCGCGCGGCGGCACAAAGCCGCCCGACGGCAGCGCGCAGGAGGCGCAGTCGCCGATGGCGTAGATATCGTCATCCAGCGTGGTTTGCAGCGTCTCTTTCACCACCAGCTGGTTGATGCGGTTGGTCTCCAGCCCGCCAATCTCTTTCAGGAAGTCCGGCGCTTTAATACCCGCCGCCCATACCATCAGATCCGCCTCGATAAATTCGCCGCCTTTGGTGTGCAGACCGTTTTTATCGGCGCTGGTCACCATGGTTTGCGTCAGCACGCGCACGCCCAGCTTGGTCAGCTCGCTGTGCGCCGCGGCAGAGATGCGCGGCGGCAGCGCAGGCAGAATACGCTCGCCCGCTTCCACCAGCGTGACGTTAAGCGCTTCGCTGCTCAAACCTTTATAGCCGTAGCTGTGCAGCTGCTTGACCGCGTTGTGCAGCTCGGCTGACAGCTCGACGCCGGTCGCCCCGCCGCCGACGATAGCGATATTGACCTTCTCCAGCCGGCCTTCGCTGGCGGAGAATTTCAGGAACTGGTTCAGCATCTCATTGTGGAAACGCTGCGCCTGGTGCGGGTTGTCGAGGAAGATGCAGTGATCTTTCACGCCCGGCGTGCCGAAATCGTTCGAGGTGCTGCCAAGCGCCATCACCAGGGTGTCGTAGGCCACCTCGCGCTGCGGCACCAGCACTTCGCCGTTGTCGTCGCGCATCTCCGCCAGCTCAATGGTTTTGCGCTCGCGATTGATATTGGTCAGCGAGCCGAGCTGGAACTGAAAGCCGTGATTGCGCGCATGCGCCAGATAGCTCAACGCATCGATGCCTTCGTCCATCGATCCGGTCGCCACTTCGTGCAGTAGCGGCTTCCACAGGTGGCTGTGGTTGCGATCTACCAGAATAATCTCGGCCTTTTTCTTGCGGCCCAGCTTGTGACCCAGCTGCGTTGCCATCTCCAGCCCGCCCGCGCCGCCACCGACAATAACGATTTTTTTCATGGATGTAGTCAACAAGACCCCCTCAAAATGTGAACCAATAGTTAATCAATGGTTAAATTAAACCTTAATAAACATAGGGTTGGCGAAGTTAAAATCGCTGCTGAAGGCAGAATAGCATGGGCAGGGAAGATGGTCATACCAAAATTGATTTACATCAATTACTCGGCGGATAACTCAGATTAATACGCAAAACGCGCGGGCGCCCGGCTGGCGCCCGCATGCTTAACCTAATGTTTTAAAAGCGTTAATTCGCTGAAGATGCGGAGAGATGTTCCTGAACTTATGGCCTTCTTGCTCATCCCAGACAATTTCGTAGAAAGGGTGCAGCGTCTCTGCGCTGCGCTGGCTATCTAACGCCTCGTCGCGGCGCGACAGAAACACCAGGCAGCGATCGCGGTTCTTTTCGCGAAAGTCGCTGACGCATTTGGTGGCGATGTCGAGATACTCTTCCGGCCGGTCGATTTTTCCCTCCATATTTTCGAAGGGAAAGAGATTGGGATTGAAAATCGCCTGGCGAATGCCGCAGAGAAAGCCAATGCGCTCCGCCCAGTAACCACCTAGCCCGACGCCGCATATCAGCGGCTGGGCGCCGCCGCCGCGCGTCAGCAGCTTGTCGGTCTCTTTCAGCAGGAACTGCATATCGTGTTTAGGGTGGCGGGTGCTGTAGCCGATCATCCTGACGTCAGGATCGATAAACTGCAGCTGCAGCACCTTTTCATGGTTGCCCGGACTGTTGGAATCGAAACCGTGCAGATAGATAATCATGACACTCCTCAGCGTTGTGCGCGCCGGGAGGAGAGATTACTTCCCTGACGCTTTGTGTTCCAGCCAGCGCGCCTGCAGGTTGCTCAGCTGCTGCGCGTTCTGCTTCCAGCGCGCGCTCTGCTGCAGACTCTGGCGGGTAAAGGTTCCCCGATGGTACAGCCGCGGCACGCGTTCGGCGCCGATCGCGATCAAATTATCCAGCACGCTGATCGCGCCTGCGCGATGGTTGCAGACCAGGATCATGTCGCACCCGGCCGACAGCGACTGCTGCGCGCGCTCCGCGTAGCTGCCCATGATGGCGGCGCCCTCCATCGAGAGATCGTCAGAGAAGATAACGCCGTCAAAGCCCAGTTCTTCCCGCAGCACCCTCTTCAGCCAGTAAGGCGAACCGCTGGCGGGCAGCGGATCCACCTCAGTATAGATAACGTGCGCCGGCATGACCGCATCCAGCGCGCCCTCGTCGAACAGCGCCTGGAAAATCGCCATGTCGTGACGACGCAGCGTCTCCAGATCGCGCGGGTCGCGCGGCGTCTCTTTGTGCGAGTCGGCGCTGACCGCGCCGTGGCCGGGAAAATGCTTGCCGGTGGTTTTCATGCCCGCTTCATGCATGCCGGCGATAAAGCGGCGCGCCATCGCCAGCGCAATCTGCGGATCCTCATGGAAGGAGCGGTCGCCGATCGCCGCGCTGATATGGCCGAGGTCCAGCACCGGCGCGAAGCTGATGTCGATATCCATGGCGATCATCTCCGCCGCCATCTGCCACCCTGCCTGCTGCGCCAGCTCGCCGCCGCTTTCTGCATCGTGCAGCGCCGCGAAAGACTGCATCGCGGGCAGCGTGGTGAAACCGTCGCGGAAGCGCTGGACGCGTCCGCCCTCCTGGTCGACCGCTACCACCAGCCGCGAGCGCGACGCGCTGCGGATCTGGCGCACCAGTTCAGCCAGCTGCGCCGGATCGTGGTAGTTGCGCGCGAAGAGGATCACGCCCCCGACGGTAGGATGCCGCAGGATCTCGCGCTCTTCGGCGTCCAGTTCAAAACCTTCGACATCCAGCATCAGCGGGCCGGGAAGTTGTGTCGTCATAATCAGTTCCTGACGCGGCGCTCTCGCCGCGCGAATTAAAGGGTTTGCCAGCTCTGCCGCGCCAGCTGACGCAGCTCCGCATCGTCGCTCTGCTCGGCGCGCAGCTGATACCAGCTGGCCATCAGCAGCCGCAGCCAGGGCTGCCAGCGCGCAACCTGCCGCGCCAGCGCCGCTGGCGGCAGGCGCGCCGCCTCGGCATAGGCCGCCAGCCAGCTCTCTGCCCGCTCGGGATCGGCGGCGCACAGCGCCGCCAGCTCCAGCGCCACGTCGCCATCGGCGGCGTACTCCCAGTCGATCAGGTGCAGCCCTTCCGCATCCGCGATCAGGTTGCCAGCATGGACATCCATATGCAGCGGCGCCATCCGCAGCGGCGCGGGTTCACCCGCACGCGCCAGCTGACGCAGGGCGCGCTGCCAGCCCAGATGCCGCTGTCGGCACAGCTGCCAGTAGCGCAGCAGCAGCGGCAGCAGCTGCAGGCGGTAGCCCGTCGGCGGCTGGCGATGCAGCCGCAGCAGCAGCGCCACCACCTCGTCGCGCCGCTGGTGAAACGTCTGCGGCGACAGCGGTTCGCCCACGCGCCACGGCAGCAGCAGCAGCTGCGCGTCGCCGAGCAACGGACGCGGCGTCAGGCCGCTGGGATGCAGTTTGCGCAGCAGGCGGGCTTCGCGCTGGCGATCGACAAAGGGGATCGGCGGCTGCGGCGCAGGGCGCGCGACAAACGCGCCCTGCCCGCTTTCCAGTTTACTGCTGTGGCCGGTGAGCCCCTGCAGCGGCGCAGCCTTCTCCAGCGCGACACCCGGCAGCCGTTTTTCTATGCGCGCCAGCTGTGAGGGATCAATTCTGGGCGACACCTTTGCCTGACCAGACGATCTCGCCGGTCTGCACCAGCATCAGCTGCATCTGCAGCGTCGGGGTTTTCACGTCGCCCTGCGCGGTGCTGTAGAGCACATACTGCGCGTTCAGCGTGCGGGCCAGGCCAATCGCTTTGCTGCGCGAGTTCAGGCTGTCGTCTGGCGACAGGCCCAGCGTCTGCTTGGCCTGCGCCAGCTGATCGTTGGTCACCAGCGTAAACTTGCCGTTGTTGGCCAGCGCGTTTTGAATCGCGTCGGTGGCTTTTTCGCTTTGCAACGCGCCGTTGGTGCTGTTTTTAATGCGATCGACCATCAGCACGCTGCCCGGCGTGACGCCGTTGGCGGAACCCAGCATCTGCGCCACCAGCGGCTGCACGCTGGCGTCCCAGTTAATGGTTTTCAGCTTCGGTGGCTGCGGCACAGGCTGCGTCGGCTCTGGCACGGGCTGCGGCTGCGGCACGGGCTGCGGCTGAGTAGGTTCGGCGGGCTGCGTCGGTTCAACGGGCGCAGGCTGCTGCTGTTTAATTACGCAGCCGGAAAGAATGAGCGCCATCAGGAGCGCTCCGGAACGAGGGAGTCGGCGAATCACTTAACAATCCTCAGAGATAAAGGTAGAGACGAACCTTGCTGGCCGTCAGGTTGCCCATTTGGGAAGCGGCGACAATGCTGCCGTGCGCCGGAACGGTGACCCGCTGCGCCGGTTCGCCCGGCATAATTTCCAGCCCTTTGTCGTCGTACCAGTAATAACGATAGTGAATCACCACCGGCGTCTCGCGCTGATTATAGAGCACGCTGCGCGCGCGCTGCTGCCCATCTTGCTCGTCTACCACCGGCTCGTCGGTGATGATGCCGGCAGAGAGCACAGAGGACTCCATCACCAGCGACTGCGACGTGTCGATCATCGGTTTATCGCTGCTGCAACCTGCCAGAGTCAGCAGGAGCGGCAGGCCTGTCAGCCATTGACGCATAACTCGCTTCCGTATGGAGGATCAGTCGGCCAGCATCGGACCCAGCGGACGTCCGCCGAGTAAATGCATATGAATGTGATAAACCTCCTGACCGCCGTGACGATTGCAGTTAACGATCAGCCGATAGCCGTCTTGATCGATGCCTTCGGCGCGCGCGATTTTCGCGGCAACGGTAAACAGGCGGCCCAGCGCCTGCTCATGAGCGGGCAGCGCGTCGTTAGCGGTGGGGATCAACACGTTGGGGACAATCAAAATATGCGTCGGCGCTTTGGGAGAGATATCACGAAACGCAGTGACCAGTTCATCCTGATACACCACGTCGGCAGGGATTTCGCGACGGATGATTTTACTGAAAATCGTTTCTTCAGCCATGGTGCATTTCCTTAAGCCTGATGGACAGTCAATCAGTATGCGTGAGGAATTTGTTTTCTTTCAAGCTCAGGACCACTTTTCCCCGATTAACTGCCTGCCTTTGCGCCATTTTCACCGCTTCTTTTAACTGTGCGCCGCTTCGCAAATTCCTGCCCTGCCCGAAGATAAAATGAAACGCTGTTTCATAAATTAGAAACGCGCCGCCCTTTTCTTTGCTTCATTGCCAGCCAGAGGCGACGCCTGTCGAAATCGCGAAGGTTTGCCCCGCGCTGCGGCTCTACTTTCTATCTATTCCGAGTGTGTGGTCCGGATAACAAAGGATGTAATGACTATGGCTACAAAGGAGCATCCGTATGCGCTCACGTAAAATTGGTTTTGGCCACTATCTGGCTTACGGCTCCGGGGATTTTCTCGGCGCAGGCACCACGGCGCTTACCGCCGCCTGGCTGCTCTATTTTTATACCACCTTCTGCGGTCTGACGCCTATCGAAGCGACCTTTATCTTCGCCGCCGCGCGCGTGCTGGACGCGGTGGTCAGCCCGCTGATGGGCTTTCTGACCGATAACTTCGGCTCGACCTGGCTGGGCAAGCGCTTCGGCCGCCGCAAATTCTTTATTCTGCTCGGCATTCCCTGCGTCTTCAGCTACAGCCTGATGTGGATCGGCGATATGAGCTTCTGGTGGTATCTCGCCACCTATCTGCTGTTCGATATGGTCTACACCATGATTCTGGTGCCCTATGAAACCCTGGTGCCGGAGATGACCGACGATTTCAAACAGAAGACCCGCTTTTCCGGCGCGCGTATCGCGCTGGCGCAGCTGTCGGCGATTCTTGCCGCCTTCCTGCCGGGCATTTTGATCGGCGCGCTGGGCAAAGATAATCCGCTCTCCTTTTTCTACGCCAGCCTGGTATTTTCCATTATCTGCGCGCTGGTGCTGACGCTGGTCTGGCTCTTTACCTGGGAGCGCGATCCCGGTGATTTCTCCGAGGAGTCGCGTCGCGCTGAAGAGGAGAAGCGGCAGCTGTCGCTGATGCAGAGCCTGAAGCGTCTCTATGTCGAACTCGCCTCTACGCTGCGCATCCGCATTTTCCGTCAGCATCTCGGCATGTATCTGGGCGGCTATATCGCGCAGGATGTCTTTAACGCCGTCTTCACCTGGTATGTGGTGTTCGTGCTGATGCAGAGCGCACAGATCGCTTCCAACCTGATGGGCACTATGGCGGTGTTACAGTTTGTCGCCGTGATGGGCATGATCCCGCTCTGCATCCGTATGGGGCCGGCGCCAGCCTACCGTCTGGTCGTCACGCTGTTCGGCATTGCTGCCCTCTCTTACGCCGGCCTCTGGTATGCGGGCATGAACGACAGCTTCTCGCTGCTGCTGCTGATCTCCGCGCTGGCTGGTCTGGGACGCGGCGGCATCAACTATGTGCCCTGGAATATCTACACCTATATCGCCGACGTCGACGAGGTGATTACCGGTCAGCGCCGCGAGGGGATTTTCGCCGGTATTATGACCCTGACCCGCAAAGCCTCACAGGCGGGCGCGGTGATGCTGGTCGGCATCGTGCTGCAGCTCTCCGGTTTCGTCTCCGGGCAGGCGACGCAACCGCCGGGCGTCAGCCATACCATTCTCGGTATCCTCAGCCTCGGTACGCTGTGCGTGCTGGCATGCGGCTTCCTGGTTTCGCTGCGCTTTAAACTCAATCTGCAGACCCACACCGTGCTGCGCGAAGAGACGCTGAAGATGCGCGAAGCTGACCGCGTCCTGCCGGAGCGCATCACGCCGGAAGCGCGAGAAATTGTCGAAACCCTGGCCGGCATGCCTTATGAGAATCTGTGGGGCAACAACAACATCGGCTTCCTTAACCGTCATAAACCGGCCGCGCCGCCGCTTAAGGCCGCGCGTCCGATCGCTTCTTCCCTTACTACGACCTTGAAACGATAGGAATGAACCATGACTGTATTTCCTGTGAAACAGAGTGCTCTTTTGTGCCAACCAGAATTTCTGCTGCCGCGCCGGGAGCTGTTGCAACTGATTCACAAGCTGACGCAAAACCTGGTGAACATCACTGACGAGACGGGAGAATTTTTGCTGCACCTCGATGACGGGCGCGTGATTGATACCAAAGGCTGGGCAGGCTGGGAGTGGACCCACGGCATCGGCCTCTACGGCATGCTCCACTATTATCAGCAAACCGGCGACCAGCAGACGCTGAGCATTATCGACGACTGGTTCGCCGCGCGCCTTGAGGAAGGCACGCCGACCAAGAACGTGAATACCGTCGCGCCTTTCCTGACGCTGGCCTATCGCTACGAAGAGACCGGCAACGCCGCCTGGCGGCCGGTGCTGGAGCGCTGGGCGGAATGGGTGATGTATGAGATGCCGCGCACCGAACAGGGCGGCCTGCAGCATATCGTCTACAACAATGAAAACCACCAGCAGCTCTGGGACGATACGCTGATGATGAGCGTGATGGCGCTGGCGAAAATCGGCCAGCTGCTGAATCGGCAGGAGTTTATCGAAGAGGCGAGCTATCAGTTCCTGCTGCATACGCAATATCTGATGGATCGCCAGACCGGGCTCTGGTTCCACGGCTGGAACTTCGAGGGCCGCCATAATTTCGCCAATGCGCGCTGGGCGCGCGGCAACAGCTGGCTCACCATCGTTATTCCCGATTTCCTGGAGATGATGAACTGGCCGGAACAGCATGCGACGCGCCGCTTCCTGCTGCAGGTGCTGGAGAGCCAGGTGAAAGCGCTGCGCGCCTGCCAGCATCCGAGCGGTCTGTGGCATACGCTTCTGGACGATCCTGATAGCTATCTGGAAGCGTCGGCGACCGCAGGCTTCGCCTACGGCATTATCAAGGCGGTGCGCAAGCGCTACCTCAGCGCGGATTATCTGCCCACCGGCCTGAACGCGCTGCGCGGCGTGATCGCCAATATCGACGAGGATGGCGAGCTGAAACAGGTTTCATTCGGCACCGCGATGGGCAGCGATCTCGACTACTACCGCAACGTGCCGCTAACCTCGATGCCTTACGGTCAGGCGATGGCGCTGCTGTGCCTGACGGAATACCTGCGCGTCTATCTCTGAACCCTTGATCGCCGATAAAAAAAAGCCCCGCTTGTGCGGGGCTTTTTTCTTATCACGCATTACATGCTGCGGATGTACTCATCCATATCGGTTTTCAGGTTATCTGACTTGGTGCCGAAAATCGCCTGAACGCCAGAGCCTGCCACCACCACGCCACGGGCGCCGAGGTTTTTCAGCTCGTTCTGGTTAACCTTGCTGACGTCCGCCACGCTGACGCGCAGACGAGTAATACAGGCATCCAGGTTGGTGATGTTCTCTTTGCCGCCGAAGGCGGAAACCAGCTTGCCCGCCATTTCGCTGCCGGTCGCTGAAGAGGACTCGGTGGTGGTCTCTTCACGGCCCGGCGTTTTCAGGTTCAGCTTCACAATCAGCACGCGGAAAATGGTGTAGTAAACCAGACCGTAGATAATGCCGACGATTGGGAAGAGCCAGATTTTGCTGCTGTTGCCGCTCAGTACGATAAAGTCGATCAGGCCGTGCGAGAAGCTGGTACCGTCACGCATGCCGAGCAGGATACAGATCGGGAACGCCAGACCGGCCAGAATCGCGTGGATCACGTAGAGGATCGGCGCAACGAACATAAACGAAAACTCGATCGGCTCGGTGATACCGGTCAGGAACGCGGTCAGCGCGGCGGAGATCATGATGCCGCCCACTTTGGCGCGGTTTTCAGGCTTCGCCGAATGCCAGATGGCGATTGCCGCCGCCGGCAGGCCGTACATTTTGAACAGGAAGCCGCCAGAGAGTTTGCCCGCAGTCGGATCGCCCGCCATATAGCGCGGAATATCGCCGTGGAATACCTGACCCGCCGCGTTGGTGAACTCGCCGATCTGCATCTGGAAAGGCACGTTCCAGATATGGTGCAGGCCGAAAGGCACCAGCGCACGTTCAACCACGCCATAGATACCGAATGCCACAACCGGGTTCTGATAGGCTGCCCACTGCGAGAACTCCTGAATCGCCGAGCCAATCGGCGGCCAGATAAAGGAGAGCAGCACGCCCAGCACGATCGCCGCCAGGCCGGAGATAATCGGCACAAAGCGCTTACCGGCAAAGAAGCCGAGATATTCCGGCAGCTTGATACGGTAGAAGCGATTGAACATATAGGCCGCTATCGCACCGGCGATAATGCCGCCCAGTACGCCGGTATCCGCCAGATGGTGCGCAGCAATCTCCTCAGCGGAGAGATGCAGCACCAGCGGCGCGACCACCGCCATGGTTTTCACCATGATGCCGTACGCCACCACCGACGCCAGCGCGGAGACGCCGTCGTTGTTGGTAAAGCCGAGCGCCACGCCGATAGCGAAGATAAGCGGCATATTAGCAAACACCGAACCGCCCGCTTCCGCCATCACGTGGGAAACGACGGCCGGCAGCCAGCTAAAGTTTGCCGAACCAACACCTAATAAAATGCCGGCGATCGGCAGAACCGATACCGGCAGCATGAGCGATTTACCGACCTTTTGCAGGTTCGCAAATGCGTTCTTGAACATAGCCTGAAGCTCCTGAGTATGAGTGCGATTTTGCGCAGTGCGCTGGGACGCGGGGGAGGATCCGCAACCCGTTTGACGGTGACCGCCTTTTAATTATTACGAAGGGTAAAATAAATAAGCCGGCGTTACTTTGACGACTATCACGTTTCCTGGATCGGCTCGCCCTGATATCAGTATATTCTGACTGACAGCGCCCGTTTTGCCCCCATAAAAGCGTAGCCCTGCGATAAAAAGCAGGGCATCAGTCGGTATTACCGAATTATTACAGGCTTTGAAATAAAACCTTAACCGCCGAGTCGGCTTAACGGCACCTGGAAAAGCGTCGAGAAGTTTTGCGTGGTCGCAGCAGCCAGCGTCTCGATATCGACCCCTTTCAGCACGGCGAGGTATTCCGCCACGTCGCGCGTATAGGCTGGCTGGTTCTCTTTGCCGCGATACGGCACCGGCGCCAGATAGGGAGAGTCGGTCTCCACCAGCATGCGATCCAGCGGCACATAGCGCGCCGCTTCGCGCAGCTGTTCGGCGTTACGGAAGGTAACGATACCGGAAAAGGAGATATAGAAGCCCATATCGAGCAGCTTCGCCGCCGTCGCCTGATCCTCAGTAAAACAGTGCAGCACGCCGCCGCAGCGCTCAACCTGCTCTTCACGCAGAATCGCCAGCGTATCGTCGCGCGCGTCGCGGGTATGCACGATAATCGGCTTGTTCAGCGCGATGCCGGTACGGATATGCTCGCGAAACGACGCCTGCTGCTGCGCTTTGGTTTCCTGTTGATAATAGTAGTCGAGGCCGGTTTCGCCCAGCGCCACCACGCGCGGATCGGCGGCCAGACGACGAAACTCCTCGACGTCGTACGGCTCTTCCTGATTCAGCGGGTGCACGCCAACCGAGAGCGCGATATTTTCACGCTCGCCCACCAGCGCCTTCAGGGTATGAAAACCCGGCAGCGTGGTGGCTATCGCCAGCATAAACTTCACGTCGCGCGCGGCGGCTTTGGCCAGCACATCGTCGAGGTCACGATGGTTCTTTTCATAATCCAGGCCATCAAGATGGCAGTGTGAATCCACAATAAACATAAGGTGTCTCGTTTGGTCGTTAAGCGACTAAGCCGGGCTTGCGTTGATCAGCCCAGCTGAGAAGTCGGTCGGTTAACAGCAGTTCGCGGTTGACGGCGGCCACGTGGATCAGCTGTTCCCGGCACTGCATCCATGCGCGCGCGCTCTCATCCAGCGCGCGGGCGGAAAAGGTCTCTGCCAGCAGCGCGACCACATCCTGACGGTCGGGATTGCTTAGCCAGCGCACGGCGCCCTGCTGCCATTTGATCGCATCCACCAGCAGCGCCATCAGCCAGCTGATGCGCGCGGCGACATCCTCTGTATTGAGAAGCGGCAGCATCAGCAAAATATCCTGCCGCAGCGCGGCGGGCAATGCATCGCACAGGTTCTGGCGCGCCTGCCAGCGCGCCGGCTCCAGCAGCTGTAGCGCCGCCGCCGGGGCGCCCGCGCTGAGGCGCAGCGCGGTCTGCAGCGCGACAGACTCGTGCGGCAGCTGCTTGCTCAGCCACTGCAGGCTCTGCGCTTCGTCCGGCGGCGCCAGCGAGAGCGCCATACAGCGGCTGCGCAGCGTGGCCAGCAGACGCGACGATTCGCGGCTGCCTAAGAAGAACCAGCTGTTGGCCGGCGGCTCTTCCAGCGTTTTCAGCAGCGCGTTAGCCGCCGATTCGCTCAGCTGCGCGGCATCGGGCAGCCAGACCACTTTCGCGCCGCCCTGCTGGGCGAAATGGTAGAGTTTCTCGGTCACCTGGCGCACCGCGTCGATACCCAGGGTGCTTTTGCCCTTCTCTGCCTCCAGGCGATACCAGTCGGGATGCGTCTGCGCCTGCATCAGCTGACAGCCGTGGCACTGGCCGCAGCTCTTCAGCCCATCCTTCTGCTGGCACATCAGCCAGCGGCTGACGCCCCATACCAGCGCCTCCTCGCCCATGCCGTCAATCGCCTGGATCAGCAGCGCGTGATGCGCGCGCCCCGCCTGATGCTGGCCGATAATGTAGCGGTAAGGCTGATTCAGCCACGGATACCAGTTCATGCCTGCCGATCCAGCCAGCGCGTCAGGGTCGCTTTAATCGCCTGGGTGACGCTGTCGAGCGGCTGCGTGGCATCCACGGTCAGGATGCGCTCGTCTTCGGCAGCCAGCGCCAGATAGCGCTCGCGGGTGCGCTCGAAAAAGCGCAGCGACTCCTGCTCGATGCGATCCAGCTCGCCGCGGGCGCGGGCGCGCTGCAGGCCGATTTCCGGCGTGACGTCGAGGTAAAGCTGAAGATCGGGGCGAAAATCGCCCAGCACGGCGTCGCGCAGCGTGCGCATCAGCGCGGCGTCCAGCCCGCGTCCGCCGCCCTGATAGGCCTGCGAAGAGAGGTCGTGCCGGTCGCCGATGACCCAGGCGCCGCGCGCCAGCGCGGGCTTGATCACGGTATCCACCAGCTGCACGCGGGCGGCGTAGAGCATCAGCAGCTCCGCTTTGTCCGTGACCTGTTCGCCCTCGATGCCCTGCTTCACCAGTACGCGCAGCTGCTCCGCCAGCGGCGTGCCGCCCGGTTCGCGGGTAAAGACGATATCCTGAACGCCTCGCTCGCGCAGCACGGCGACTACCGCCTCGCGCGCCGTGGTTTTTCCGGCGCCTTCCAGGCCTTCAATGACGATAAACTTACTTTTCATCTTTTTCCTTCAGCGTTTGCCGGTAAGCCTGTACCGCCTGATTATGACTGGCAAGGTTGGTGGTAAAGGTATGGCCGCCCTTGCCGTCGGCGACAAAATAGAGGTAATCGGTTTTTTCGGGATGCGCGGCCGCTTCCAGCGAGGCTTTGCTCGGCGCGGCGATGGGGCCAGGCGGCAGGCCGTTTATGGTATAGGTATTGTAATCGGTCGGCATCTCGAGGTCTTTACGCGTCAGCGTGCCCGTATACTTCTCGCCCATGCCGTAAATCACCGTCGGATCGGTTTGCAGCTTCATGCCGGTGCGCAGCCGGTTAATAAACACCGACGCGACGCGCGCGCGTTCAGCGCTGACGGCGGTCTCTTTTTCAATCACCGACGCCATGGTCACCATCTCCTGCGGATTTTTATAGGGCAGGTCCGGCATGCGATTTTTCCAGATCTGATCCACCAGCGCCGTCATGCGGGCGTGCGCGCGCTGCAGCAGTGCGATATCGCTGGTGTTGGCGGTATAGAGATAGGTATCCGGATAGAAACTGCCTTCCAGCGCCTGCGGATTGATGTTCAGCGTCTTCGCCAGCGTGGCGAACTGGTCATCTTTCAGCTGGTGTTTGATATAGGGCGCGGCGCGCAGCTCGGCAAGCCAGTCGATCAGGCGCTGGCCCTCTACCAGCCGCAGCGGGAACTGTGCCTCTTTGCCGCTAGCGAGCAGCTGCAGCAGCGCGCGCACCGTCATCCCCTTCTCCAGCCGGTAGGTACCCGCTTTAAATCGCGCCAGATCCGGCTCGAGCTTCAGCAGCGGACCGAACCAGATGCTCTGCGGGATCAGATGCTGGCTCTCCAGCTGCGCCTCCAGCGCCACCCGGCCGGTGCCCGCTGGTAAGGTATAGATCGTTTCCTGGTCAATGGTTAACGGCGTCGCGGCGAAGCGCTGAATTTGCCAGTAGCTGAAGGCTGCCGCCAGCACCAGAACCGCCGCGACGACGGCGAAAATTTTTTTCGTTCGACTCATTTTGCTTCCATTAAATAGCAGCTGTGCTGAAACCGGTGGTAGAGCGCGCGCTCGCTGAACGCCTTGTCGTCCAGCTGTCGTACCGGCAAAACCGGCATCAGGGCATTGCAGATGACGATTTCGTCGGCCGCCTGCAGCTGCGCCGCTTCACAGCGCACCACATCGCAATGCAGACCTGCGGCGGCCATCTGCGCCATCAGATAGCGCCGCATCACGCCGTCGACGCCAGCGTGCGTCAAATCGGGCGTAAAAACGCGTTCGCCCTGCCGCCAGAATAAATTGGCCGCACAGCATTCCACCACGTAGCCCGCAGTGTCAAGCACCAGCGCCTCGTCGGCGTCGCTCTGCTCGAGATGCGCGCGGATCATCACCTGCTCCAGGCGATTCAGGTGTTTGATGCCCGCCAGCAGCGGGTTCTGCGCCAGCCGCACCGGACTGGTCTGCAGCCTGACGCCCAGGGTTTGCAGCGGCTGATAGTGGTGCGGCCAGGGCGCAACCGAGACGACGCGCGTGGCGCCGCTGCTGCCATTACGGCTGTAGCCGCGTCCGCCAGCGCCGGCGCTGAGAATGACTTTCAGGACCGCCTGGGCGTGCGGCTGCGCGGCTGCGCGCATCTCTTTTTCCAGCCGCCCCCAGTCGACGTCGGGCATCATCAGGCGTTCGCATCCCTCGCGCAGACGGCGCAGATGCGCCGCCAACAGCTGAATGCGGCCGTTATGCACCGCTGCCGTGGTAAAGCAGCCGTCGCCGAACTGCGTCGAGCGATCGCTGACAGGCAGCGTGCGCTGCTCCGTTCCATTTACCCACATAGGGCTCTCCCGCAGGCAAAAGCGCTATGGTAGCGCGTTGTGGTGTGATAATCCGTTTCAGAGCCTTTCCAGATAGAAAAAAGGCCCGCATTTGCGGGCCTTTTGCCAGAACGTGAATCGTCAGATCTTACGGAAAATCAATGAGCCGTTCGTGCCGCCGAAGCCGAAGGAGTTACACAGCGTGTACTCCAGGCCGCTAACCTGACGTGCCGTGTGAGGCACGAAGTCGAGATCGCAGCCCTCATCCGGATTATCCAGGTTAATGGTCGGCGGAACGGCCTGGTCGCGCAGCGCCAGAATCGAGTAGATTGACTCTACCGCGCCTGCCGCGCCCAGCAGGTGGCCGGTCATCGATTTAGTCGAGCTGACCATAACGGTTTTCGCCGAGGCGCCGAAAATGGTTTTCACCGCCTGCGCTTCCGCTTTGTCACCCGCTGGCGTAGAGGTGCCGTGCGCGTTGACGTAGCCGATCTGCTCTGCCGACAGCTGCGCGTCGCGCAGCGCGTTTTCCATCGCCAGCGCGGCGCCAGCGCCGTTTTCCGGCGGCGACGTCATGTGGTAAGCATCGCTGCTCATGCCGAAGCCGACAATTTCCGCATAGATTTTCGCGCCGCGTTTTTTCGCGTGCTCATACTCTTCCAGCACGATAATGCCCGCGCCGTCGCCCAGTACGAAACCGTCACGATCTTTATCCCACGGACGGCTTGCCGCCTGCGGGTTATCGTTGCGCGTAGAGAGCGCGCGCGCTGCGCCGAAGCCGCCCACGCCCAGCGGGGTGCTGGCTTTCTCTGCGCCGCCCGCCAGCATCACGTCAGCATCGTTATAGGCGATGATACGCGCCGCATGACCGATGTTGTGCACGCCGGAGGTACAGGCAGTAGCGATAGAGATGCTGGGACCTTTCATGCCATACATAATCGTCAGATGGCCGGCGATCATGTTCACAATGGTCGAAGGTACAAAGAACGGACTGATTTTGCGCGGACCGCCGTTGACCAGCGAGGTATGGTTCTCTTCGATCAGACCCAGTCCGCCGATGCCGGAACCAATTGCCGCGCCGATGCGTCCAGCGTTTTCATCGGTCACGACCAGACCCGAATCCTGCATAGCCTGCACGCCGGCAACAATGCCGTATTGGATGAAGTCATCCATCTTGCGCTGATCTTTGCGCGAGATGATTTCATCACAATTGAAATCTCTTACGATGCCAGCAAAACGGGTTGCGTAGGCACTCGTATCAAAATGGTCGATCAGGTTAATGCCGCTCTGACCGGCAAGGAGAGCACTCCAGGTAGACTCTACGGTTTTGCCGACAGGAGACAACATGCCAAGACCGGTCACAACTACACGACGCTTAGACACGTTCGTCCTCCAGGGAGGGGGAATAAAAACTCTAAGGAACTAGCATAAAACTCAGGCGGTCGAGCGACCGCCTGAAGATATTCATTAGCCTTGGTGGCTATTGATGTAGTCGATCGCTGCCTGAACGGTAGTGATTTTCTCAGCTTCTTCGTCTGGAATTTCAGTATCAAACTCTTCTTCCAGAGCCATTACCAGCTCAACGGTGTCAAGAGAATCAGCACCCAGGTCTTCAACGAAAGATGCAGAGTTTGTTACTTCGTCCTCTTTCACACCCAGCTGCTCAGCAATGATTTTCTTAACGCGTTGTTCGATATCGCTCATACTATTTAATTTCCTATCAAAACTCGCTTTCGCGATGGTTTTCGTAGTGTATAAAATGTTGAAAAAGATGCAACAAAATCCCGGCTGGTCGAACCACGATTTTACGCTATTTTGCGGTTTTTACCGCAAACAATGCAAATGATTTCGTGATTATCAGACCATGTACATGCCGCCATTGACGTGCAGCGTCTCACCCGTGATGTAGGCTGCTTCGTCAGAGGCTAAGAATGCAACAGCATTGGCGATTTCCTGCGCGTCGCCTAAACGACCTGCGGGAACCTGCGTCAAAATGCCGGAACGTTGATCTTCGCTCAGTGCACGCGTCATGTCCGTCTCGATAAAGCCCGGAGCCACGACGTTTACGGTAATGCCACGTGACGCAACTTCGCGCGCCAGTGATTTGCTAAAGCCAATCAAACCCGCCTTGGCTGCTGCGTAGTTTGCCTGGCCCGCGTTGCCCATGGTGCCAACAACGGAACCGATGGTAATGATACGACCCACGCGTTTTTTCATCATGGCGCGCAATACCGCCTTCGAAAGACGGAAGACCGACGTCAGGTTGGTATCAAGGATATCCGCCCACTCGTCGTCTTTCATGCGCATCAACAGATTGTCACGCGTAATGCCTGCATTATTGACCAAAATGTCTACTTCGCCAAATTCTGCGCGAACCTTCTCCAGCACGCTGTCGATCGATGCGGGATCGGTCACATTCAGCAGCAGACCTTTGCCGTTATCGCCGAGGTAAGCGCTGATGGCTTCTGCGCCGCTTTCGCTGGTCGCGGTGCCGATAACTTTAGCGCCGCGCGCGACCAGCGTTTCAGCGATCGCGCGGCCGATGCCGCGGCTCGCGCCTGTTACCAGCGCAACTTTACCTTCAAAGCTCATGTTTATCCTCTTATTCCTGTTCAAGTGCTGCAGAAAGCGACGTCGGGTCGTTGACCGCTGCCGCCGTCAGGCTGTCCACAATACGTTTGGTCAGACCCGTCAGCACTTTACCCGGCCCCATTTCCAGCAGCTGGGTAACGCCCTGCGACGCCATAAATTCTACGCTCTCGGTCCAGCGAACCGGGCTGTAAAGCTGGCGCACCAGCGCGTGGCGGATCGCCGCCGCGTCGCTTTCGCATTTTACGTCAACGTTATTCACCACCGGAACGGACGGCGCGTTGAACGCAATCTCTTCCAGCGCTACCGCCAGTTTGTCTGCGGCAGGCTTCATCAGCGCGCAGTGCGACGGCACGCTGACCGGCAGCGGCAGCGCGCGCTTGGCGCCTGCGGCTTTACAGGCTGCGCCCGCACGTTCGACCGCTTCTTTATTGCCCGCGATGACCACCTGGCCCGGCGAGTTAAAGTTAACCGGCGAGACCACCTGGCCCTGCGCGCTCTCTTCGCAGGCTTTGCGAATAGAGGCGTCGTCGAGGCCGATAATCGCCTGCATCGCGCCGGTGCCTTCCGGCACCGCTTCCTGCATCAGCTTACCGCGCAGCTCCACCAGCTTGATGGCGTCGGCGAAATCAAGCACGCCGGCGCAAACTAGCGCGGAGTATTCGCCGAGGCTATGGCCGGCCATCAGCGTCGGCTGCGCGCCGCCCTGCTGCTGCCAGACGCGATAGATCGCCACGGAAGCGGCCAGCAGCGCAGGCTGCGTCTGCCAGGTCTTGTTCAGCTCTTCAGCCGGGCCAGCGTTGACCAGCTGCCACAGATCGTATCCCAGCGCGTCAGACGCTTCGCGGAAGGTCGCTTCCACCAGCGGATAGGCCGCCGCCAGCTCAGAGAGCATGCCGACGGTCTGTGATCCCTGACCGGGAAAAACAAAGGCAAATTGCGTCATCTTTTTTTCCTGTGAATCAAAAGCGAACCAGTGCGGAACCCCAGGTGAACCCGCCACCAAAGGCCTCCAGCAGAATCAGTTGTCCGGGTTTGATACGGCCGTCGCGCACGGCTTCATCCAGCGCGCTGGGCACCGACGCCGCCGAGGTATTGCCGTGACGATCCAGCGTGACCACCACTTTATCCATGCCCATGCCGAGTTTTTTCGCCGTCGCGCTGATGATGCGCAGGTTAGCCTGATGCGGCACCAGCCAGTCGAGCATTTCGCGATCGAGATTATTGGCCTGCAGGGTTTCGTCAACGATGTGCGCCAGCTCGGTTACCGCCACCTTGAACACTTCGTTGCCGGCCATGGTGAGATAGGCTGGCTCGTCCTGATTAGCGCGATTCTGGTAAGGCAGCGTCAGCAGCTGGCCGTAGCGGCCGTCGGCATGCAGATGCGTAGAGATGATGCCCTGCTCTTCGCTTGCGCCTAATACCACCGCGCCCGCGCCGTCGCCGAACAGAATAATGGTGCCGCGATCGTTGGGATCGAGGGTGCGCGCCAGCACGTCGGAGCCAATCACCAGCGCATGCTTCACCGCGCCGTTTTTAATGTACTGGTCCGCGACGCTCAGCGCATAGGTAAAGCCCGCACAGGCGGCCGCGAGGTCGAAGGCGGCGCAGTCGTTGATGCCCAGCATCTGCTGGATCATGCAGGCCGAGCTGGGAAAAGCGTGGCTGGACGAGGTGGTGGCAACGATAATCAGTCCGATGTCGCCTGCCTCTACGCCCGCCATCTCCAGCGCGCGCTGCGCAGCCGCGAAGCCCATGCTGGCGACGGTTTCATCCGGCGCGGCAATGCGGCGCTCGCGGATGCCGGTGCGGGTTACGATCCACTCGTCCGACGTCTCCACCATTTTTTCCAGATCCGCATTCGAACGCACCTGGCTAGGCAAATAGCTGCCCGTACCGATAATTTTGGTAAACATCTAGGCTTTGTCACTCCTGGCTAATACAGCATCAAGACGCGCGGCGATTCGTTCGGGAACCTGCCGTCGCACCGCCTGCTCTGCCTGTTCTATCGCCACGGCAAAGGCGCGTTGATTGGCCGCGCCATGGCTTTTGATCACTGTTCCGCGCAATCCTAACAGACAAGCGCCATTGTACTGGTCGGGGTTGAGATGCCCGAAGCGCTTAGCCAGACGTTTCTGAATCCAGCGCCCCAGCAGCTTCAGCCACCATGACCGTTTTTTCCCCTCCCCTGAAGACTTCAGCAGGGAAAGGAACATTCTTACCACGCCTTCCATGGTTTTCAGCGTGACGTTGCCGACGAAACCGTCACACACCAGCACATCTGTCTTGCCGGTAAGCAGGTCGTTGCCTTCCAGGTAACCAATATAGTTAATCTGCCCGGACGCTTTCAGCATGCTGGCGGCGGCGCGTATGCTCTCCAGCCCTTTGGTCTCTTCCTGACCAATATTGAGCAGCGCGACGCGGGGATTGGGGATCGCTAACACCTCTTCCGCCATCACCGCGCCCATTACGGCAAACTGCACCAGCATCTCGCTGTCGGAGTCCACGTTGGCGCCTAAATCGAGCACCACCGTTTTGCCGCGCTGCTGATGCGGCAGCACGGTCATTAACGCCGGGCGCTCAATGCCGTCCAGCGGTTTTATCATTAATTTTGCCAGCCCCATCAGGGCGCCGGTGTTGCCAGCGCTGACGCAGGCCTGCGCTCGTCCCTCTTTCACCAGCTCCAGCGCAATACGCATCGAGCTGCCGCGACTGGCGCGGATCGCCTGAGAGGGTCGCGCATCGCTTGCAATAACTGACTCCGCAGGAATGACCTGCAAACGTTCTGTTAACGAGGAATCCGCTTTGGCAAGCAATGGAGTGATGTCGTCGGGAATGCCGACCAGAAGAAGATTGAGATGCGAATGAGAGGCCAGTGCCTGCAAAGCTGCAGGCACTGTCACGCAGGGACCGAAATCCCCGCCCATGGCATCAATAGCCAGGGTCAAACGTGTCAAAGTATCACCTTGCTAAGCGCAAGTCTTACTTGGTGATGACCTTGCGACCGCGGTAGTAACCATCCGCAGTGATGTGGTGACGCAGATGCGTTTCGCCAGAAACTTTATCTACAGACAGAGTTGCAGTGGTCAGCGCATCGTGCGAACGACGCATGCCACGCTTAGAACGGGTGGGTTTATTCTGTTGTACGGCCATGGACCTTACTCCTATTACTTACGCTTTAAACTGGCTAATACGGCAAATGGGTTTGGTTTTTCCGCCTCTGCAGGCAATTTGCCAAAGACCATGTCCGCCTCGGACACTTCACAGTGTTCAGAATCATGCACCGGAACGACCGGCAGCGCGAGGATGATTTCATCCTCTATCACCGCCAGCAGATCGACTTCGCCAAAATCATCGACGTCGATCGGCTCGTAGGCTTCCGGCAGTGCCTCGGCCTGCTCATCGGTTGAGACAGGACTGAAGCAATAGCTTACGTGGACAGCGTGAGGGAATGTCTGGTTGCAGCGCTGGCAGCGCAATGTAACCTGCACGTCCGCTGTACCTTGCAGTACGGCGAGGCGCTGGCTGTCAACCGCAAACGACATGGTACATTCCACGTCACTGTCCACACTAACAACTGATTCGGCTACGCGCTCCACCTGTTCAGGGGTGTAAACGCCCTGATAATCCAGGCGTTTTTGAGCGGCGCGGACCGGATCCAGCGTCAGGGGTAATTTTACCTTTTGCATAGGGCGCGCATATTAACTTTGTAACGTCATAGAGTCAAAGAAAAAGGCCGTTTCACAGCATCTTTCACCAGTTATTCGCATCCAGTGCGGCGCACAGTTTAAAATGAGTGTCACCAATTCGCCATTACTATTGTGAAAAAATGCCTGTCTCTCTTCTTTTAGCCTCAACCTCGCCGTTTCGTCAGGCGCTGCTGGGCAAACTCGGCCTGCCTTTTATTACCGCGGCGCCAGACGTTGACGAAACGCCGCGCGCTGGCGAAGCCGCCGACGCCCTGGTGACCCGCCTCGCCGTCGCCAAAGCGCAGGCGCTGGCCGCCGACTATCCCGACAGCTGGATTATCGGTTCGGACCAGGTATGCGTGCTCAACGACGCCATTACCGGCAAGCCGCACACGCCCGACCGCGCTTTCGCGCAGCTGCGTCAGGCGAGCGGCTACGCCGTCACCTTTTATACCGGACTGGCGCTCTACCAGCCGCGCAGCGGGACGCTGATGCAGTGCTGCGAACCTTTTGTGGTGCACTTCCGCGCGCTCAGCGATGCGGAGATCCGCGCCTATATAGAGAAGGAGCAGCCTTTGCAGTGCGCCGGGAGTTTCAAGAGCGAGGGGCTGGGCATCTGCCTGTTCGAGCGGCTGGAGGGGCGCGATCCCAATACCCTGGTAGGGCTGCCGCTGATTGCGCTCAGCGGCATGTTGCGGGCAGTCGGCATCAATCCGCTGGAATGACGCCGAAAGCGCGTCAGCTTTTTTGCTGACGCAGCGCCTGCAGGCAGCGCTTGAGTTCGTTATCGAGCGGCGCCTCTAAACGCAGCGTTTCGCCGCTGCCGGGGTGGGTAAAGGTCAGCGCGGCGGCGTGCAGAAACAGACGACGCAATCCGGTAGCGGCCAGCTGACTGTCAAATTCGCGCTCGCCGTAGCGATCGTCAAAGGCGATAGGATGACCGGCATGCAGGGTATGCACGCGGATCTGATGGGTGCGGCCCGTGACCGGGCTCGCCTTGACCAGCGTGGCGAAGGTGAAGCGCTCTTCCACTTTAAAGCGCGTTTCCGACGGTTTCCCTTCGCTGCTGACGCGCACCACGCGCTCGCCGCTCTGCAGGATATTCTTCAGCAGCGGCGCTTGTACGCTCTTGAGGTGCGACGGCCAGCTGCCGCGCACCAGCGCCAGATAATCCTTCTGCATCCCCTTTTCGCGCAGCTGCTCATGCAGCGAGCGCAGCGCCGACCGCTTCTTGGCGACCAGCAGCACGCCGGAGGTGTCACGATCGAGGCGATGCACCAGTTCGAGGAAGCGCGCCTCGGGACGCAGCGCGCGCAGCCCTTCGATCACGCCGAAGCTCAACCCGCTGCCTCCGTGCACTGCCGTGCCGGAAGGCTTGTTGAGCACCAGGATATGATCGTCTTCGAAGATGATCGCCTCCGCCAGCGCCGCGACTTTCTCCAGCTTCGGCGACACCGCCTGCTCTTCGCGCTCGGCGACGCGCACCGGCGGGATGCGCACTTCGTCGCCCTCTTCCAGCTTATATTCCGGCTTAATGCGTTTTTTATTCACCCGCACCTCGCCTTTGCGCAGGATGCGGTAAATCATGCTTTTCGGCACGCCTTTAAGCTGGGTGCGTAAAAAGTTATCGATGCGTTGTCCGGCATTTTCAGCCGAAATGGCGACAAGCTGTACGCCAGGATTCTCTGTTTTCATGGCGGCGATTCTAAATAGTGTCCTGTGATAGCGCCACCCCTTTTTCTGTGCTTAACTCTCCTCTTGTCGCGCGAAAAAGCGCAGCGTGCGCTGGCTTTTTCAGCAGCCTGCTCATTCGTCCGACATATTAAGGTGTTATGTATCACTAATCTTCATCTGGCGGTAAAAGTCGCCTTGCTATATGAAGGTTAGCAATGGAATAATGCTTGAGTTTCTCGTCTGATGCATTTCAGGCCAGAAAAAGAGCTAATTAGTCATTTTGCCGAATGAAACGCACACGCAGCAATGGCGTAAGACGTGATGTTTATTCAGGCACTTAGCGGGCTGCGGGTTGCAGCCTGGACGGAAGTTTGAAATGCAGGAGTTATCAATTTCTCTCAGGCATTTCAGCGCAACGGCGCTGTTTTTCCTTATGAAAAACAGGCCACCGACGTTATTTGCGCCCCTCGCGCAGTCGACAACCGGGAGGTTGACGTAAGGCACTTAGTCACGGGGCCATCGGTCAGAACTCGTCCAGGGTAACTATGCCCGCAGCTTTATCACTCATGTGAGAATAACGAGTCAGAAACGATGAAAAGAATGTTAATTAATGCAACTCAGCAGGAGGAGTTGCGCGTTGCCCTGGTTGATGGACAACGCCTGTACGATCTGGATATTGAAAGCCCCGGACACGAACAGAAAAAAGCCAACATCTACAAAGGTAAGATCACCCGCATTGAACCCAGCCTCGAAGCTGCGTTTGTCGATTACGGCGCCGAGCGCCACGGTTTTCTCCCCCTGAAAGAAATCTCCCGCGAATACTTCCCATCCAGCTATAACGCGCAAGGCCGTCCGAATATCAAAGAGGTGCTGCGCGAAGGTCAGGAAGTGATCGTTCAGATCGATAAAGAAGAGCGCGGCAACAAAGGCGCGGCGCTGACTACCTTTATCTCTCTGGCGGGCAGCTATCTGGTGCTGATGCCGAACAATCCGCGCGCGGGCGGCATCTCTCGCCGCATCGAAGGCGACGATCGCACCGAGCTGAAAGAGGCGCTCTCGTCGCTGGAGCTGCCGGACGGCATGGGCCTGATCGTACGCACCGCAGGCGTAGGCAAATCCGCCGAGGCGCTGCAGTGGGACCTGAGCTTCCGTCTGAAACACTGGGAAGCAATCAAAAAAGCCGCTGAAAACCGCCCTGCGCCTTTCCTGATCCATCAGGAAAGCAACGTTATTGTGCGCGCCTTCCGCGACTACCTGCGCCAGGACATCGGCGAAATCCTGATCGACAACCCGAAAGTGCTCGAGCTGGCGCGCCAGCATATCGCCGCCCTCGGCCGTCCCGATTTCAGCAGCAAGATCAAGCTCTACACCGGCGAGATCCCGCTGTTCAGCCACTATCAGATCGAATCGCAGATTGAGTCCGCCTTCCAGCGCGAAGTGCGCCTGCCGTCGGGCGGTTCGATCGTTATCGACAGCACCGAAGCGCTGACCGCCATCGACATCAACTCGGCGCGCGCCACGCGCGGCGGCGATATCGAAGAGACGGCGTTCAACACCAACCTGGAAGCCGCCGATGAGATCGCGCGTCAGCTGCGCCTGCGCGACCTGGGCGGTCTGATCGTTATCGACTTTATCGATATGACGCCGGTGCGTCACCAGCGCGCGGTGGAAAATCGCCTGCGCGAAGCGGTGCGTCAGGATCGCGCGCGCATTCAGATCAGCCATATTTCGCGCTTCGGCCTGCTGGAGATGTCGCGTCAGCGTCTCAGCCCGTCGCTGGGCGAGTCGAGTCATCACGTCTGTCCGCGCTGTAGCGGCACCGGCACCATCCGCGACAACGAATCGCTGTCGCTGTCGATTCTGCGCCTGATTGAAGAAGAAGCGCTGAAAGACAACACCAAAGAGGTGCACGCCATTGTCCCGGTGCAGATCGCCTCTTACCTGCTGAACGAAAAACGTGAAGCGGTGAACGCGATTGAGAAGCGCCAGGGCGGCGTTCGCGCGATTATCGTGCCGGACGATCGCATGGAAACGCCGCACTACTCCGTGCTGCGCGTGCGCAAAGGCGAAGAGACGCAGACCCTCAGCTATCACCTGCCGAAGCTGCATGAAGCCGAAATGGCGATGCCGTCGGAAGAGGAGCACGCCGAGCGCCGTCGTCCTGAGCAACCTGCGCTGGCCGCCTTCGTTATGCCTGACGCGCCGCCGGCGCCGGCCGAAACCCCAGCGGAGCAGCCTAAAGCCGTTGAGCCGCAGCCTGAAGCCAAACCGGCTGCCGCCGCGCCAGCCGCCGCCAGCGGTACCGGCTTCTTTAGCCGTCTGCTGAAAAAACTGTTCGGCGGCAACGAGCCTGCCCCGACGCCAGCCGCGGAAGCGACACCAGCTCCGCAGGCCAGCAGCGAAGAGAGCGACAACGACAGCAGCGCCAAAGAGCGCGGCGATCGTCGCAACAATCGCCGCAACAACAACCGTCGCGAGCGTACGCCGCGCAACGGCGACAGCCGCGAGCCGCGTGAAAACCGTGAACCGCGCGAGAGCCGCGAGCCGCGTGAGAATCGCGAACCGCGCGAGAGCCGTGAGCCGCGTGAAAATCGCGAGCCGCGCGACAACGCCGATGCGCGTCGCAACAAGCGCCAGTCACCGCAGAACGAAGCGCGCGAAGAGCGCAGCCCGGTTCTGAGCGACGAAGCGCGCCAGCAGCGCGAAGAGCAGCAGCAGCAGCGTCGCGAACAGCGCGCCGAGCGCCAGCGTCGTCGCCAGGAAGAGAAGCGCGCGCAGCAGGAAGCGAGCAAAGCCGTTGAGTCCGCCGCCGTCGCTGACGTCGTCGAGACCCCGGAAGCGCAGGAAGATGAGCGCGTTCAGGTTATGCCGCGCCGCAAGCCGCGCCAGCTGACGCAGAAAGTGCGTATCGGCGGCGAGACGGAGCAGCCGACAGCGGGAGCTGTGGAAACGCAGCCAGAGGCCGTACGCAACGCGCCGCAGATCGAAGAGCCAGCGCAGTTCGAGCAGGATGAGACGGAAAACCGCGACAACGGCAATATGCCGCGACGTTCGCGCCGTTCGCCGCGCCACCTGCGCGTCAGCGGGCAGCGTCGCCGTCGCTATCGCGACGAGCGTTATCCGACCGAGTCAGCCATGCCGCTGGCTGCCGCCGCAGCGTCGCCAGAAATGGCATCCGGCAAGGTCTGGGTACGCTATCCGGTCGCTCAGCCGGTAGAGATGCAGGAGCCGCAGCAGGATGCGCCGGACTACAGCCAGCAAGAGACCGCAGGCGCTATCGCCCTGCCGGTCGCCGCTGTCGAAGCCGCGCCATCCATCGAAGCCGCGCCGCAGGCTGACGCTGCGCCGCAGGTCAATGCCGCTGAAGCGCAACCGGCTGATGACGTGCAGCAGGCTGAACCTCAGGCGGAAACGCCGGTCCCGCTGGTGAATACTGATAACACCGCGCCGATTGAGGCACCGGTAAATCATGAACCTGCCGTTATCCCGGCTGCTGATGAAGCCGTAGCGGAAGCGATCGCTGAGCAGGCTGTTCCGGCTGCGCCGGTTGTTGAAGAAGCGACGCCAGCCGCCGACGCCACCGAGATCGCCGCTGAATCAGCGCACGACGTGACGCCGGAAGCAGAAGCGCAGGTTGAGGAAGTGCTGAACGCCCCGGTTGCGGCAGAGAGCACGCCTGAGCCGATCAGCGAGCCGCATGCGCCAGTTCCGGCACGCGACGCCGCGCCGCAGGAATCCGCCGTCCGCTTTACCCATCACGCTTCCGCGCCGATGACCAAAGCGCCGGCGCCAGCCTGGCAGCCGGAGCCGGCACGCCACAGCGACTGGGTACGCGCGCCGTTCGCCTTCGAAGGCAAAGGCGCAGCGGGCGGTCACAGCGCGACGCATCAGGCCACCGCTCCGGCGACCCGACCTGAGAGCGCGTAACCACCTGACGCGACCTACAAAAAACCCCGGCTTGCCGGGGTTTTTTATTTCTTACGGATAAAAAAAATCCCACGATGCCGGTCAGGGTCGTGGGACAAAATGAGCATGTCCGGTTCAGGCATGCTCGAATCAGGTTTTGTCAGGCGTTGAGCTGGAACAGCGACATCTTGGACATGTCGGTAAAGGTTTTATAAGAGGCCTGAAGCGCCGTCTGCTGCATGGTATAGCTGGAGATGGCCGAGGTGTAGTCGGTGTCGACCAGGTCGCTCATTTCGCTGCTCAGGATCACGTCGCGGTTGCCGCCCTGCCCATCCAGCGTGCTCAGTTCAGAGAGCTGAGTGCCGATCTCGGAGCGCACGGTCAGAACATTGTTTAGCGCATTGCCAAGGCCGCGGTTGGTTTTATCCATCGCATCCTGAAACGTCTTTTTAGCGGCGTCGTCGGCGTCCGCCAGCGGCGTCTTCAGCGCGGCGATAGCGCTGTCGAGCATATTGAAGATATTGGTTTCGCTGGCGCTACCGTCCGGCTCTTTTTTGGCGTTGCCGGTGATCGACATAAAGATGTCGTCGCCGGTGTGGCCCACGGTCATGGTGCGGCTGGTATCCACTTTCTGCGTAATGGCGTCGCTGCCGCCCGCATAGGTCACCGCGCCGCTGCCGTTGTCGACGAAAGGCGCGCTATCGGTTTTATAACCGGCGAAGATATAACGGCCGTTGCCGTCTTTGCTGTTCGCCAGGTTCAGCAGCTGCGAGCGCAGGCCCTCCAGCTGGGTGGCGATAGAGCCGCGGTCGTCGTCGCTCAGCGTGCCGGTCGAGCCGTTTACGATCAGCGTCTGCGCATCCTGAATGGTGCTGGTCACGCCGGTGAGCGTGTTCTCTTCCATCGACAATCCCTGAGTCGCAAAGGTGCGCGCCAGTGAGTACTGGCTGCTCTGCGCCTGGGTCTGCGCCAGCACGACCGAGCGCGACGCGGCGATAGGATCGTCTGAGGGATTATTGACGCGGCGGCCGCTGGAGAGCTGCTCGCCCACTTTCAGCCAGGAGGATTGCGAATCGCTGATGCCGCGCACCTGCTGGTCAAAAATCATATTGGTACTGAGTCGCATGGTTCTTTTCCTTAGCGAATATTAAGCAGCGCGTCGAAAATCGAGCTGGCGGTTTGCAGCACCTGCGCGTTCGCCATGTAGTACTGCTGATACTTGGTCAGGTTGGCGTACTCTTCATCGAGGTTGACGCCAGATACCGACTGCTGGCGATCGGTCAGCTGCGTCACGACGTTTTTCTGCGTGGTGCTGGCGGTTTCCAGCGTGCTGGTTTTGTTGCCGACGGTGCTGACGATGCTGGCGTAAGCCTGCGACAGCGTCGCGTTGCCGTTCACCACCTTCGCGTCCTGCAGCGCCAACAGCTTCTGGGCGTTGCGGTTGTCGCTCTCGCCGCCCGTCGCGCCCGCCGCCGCAATCTGCGACTCCTTGGTAATGGCGACCGACATGCCGCTGATGACGTTCTGCACCGGCTTCACCAGGAAGCTGTCCTGCGCGTTCGGCGTGCCGTTCACGGTCAGCTGCACGCCGTCGAAGCTCAGCGTGGCGTTGCCCGAGGCGTCGGTGCCGGCCGTGGCGGTAATTTTCACATTGTCGGATGCGCGCGTGACGTTCCAGTTCGCGCCGTCATAGCTGACGGTATAGTTAGAGGCTTTCAGCGCGCTGGTATCGGTCCAGCTCGCCGTCAGGGTCGTGGCGGAGCTGTTTTTACTGTTGCTCTGCACCGTTGGGCTGCCGATGGTGAAAAAGTCCGTGCCCTGATCGCCGTTGCTGTCGTAGCCCTGCTTATGCACCGCGTTGAAGCTGGTGGTAAAGGCGGCCGCCAGCTGACCGAGCTGGTTCTGCGCGCTGTCCAGGTCCTGGGAGCGGAAAGCCAGCAGGCCGCCCAGCGAGCCGGTAGTGATGTTCTTTTCAGCAATCTCGACGTTGCCGGCGCTGTTATCCACATAGCCGACGGCGGTGCGCGTCGGATCGCTGCTGGAGGGCATCGCGACCAGGCTGGTGGATTTGTTGCCGTTGACCAGCGTTACGCTGCCCATGGCGACGATATAATTGCCGTCCTGCTTAGAGACGGTTACGCCAACGATATTATTCAGGCTATTTACCAGCTGATCGCGCTGATCCAGAAGATCGTTCGGCTGCGCGCCGCTTGCGGTGCTCAGCTTGCCGATCTGTTTGTTGAGATCGGCGATCTGGCTGGTAAAGGTGTTGATCTGGTCAACGTTCGAGGCGACATCGGTATTGACGCTGCTCTGCATATTGGTCAGATACTGCGCGGTGGTCTGGAACTGGTTCACCAGCCCCTGGGCGTTGCTCAGCATCGACTGACGCGCCGACGGATCGTTCGCGTTGCTCACCACGTTCTGCAGGTTAGTAAAGAAGCCCTGAATCGACGTCGAGAGACTGGTGGTTGAGGTGGAAAGCAGATCGTCGATGTTGGAGATTTGCGAGTACTGGGTATTGGCCGCGCTGTAGGTGGCGCTGGAACTGCGCAGCTGCGCCGTAATGAACTCGTCATATTCGCGCTGCACGCCGGTAACGTTTACGCCGTTGCCGTAATAGCTGCTGCCCTGCAGGGTGCTGTTCGCCTGCGACAGCAGAATCGTCTGGCGCGAGTAGCCCGCGACCGTGTAGTTGGTAATGTTATTGCTGGTGGTGCTGAGCGCCGCCTGTGCGGCGCTTAACCCACTCATCGCAGAGTTTATTATGCTGGACATCTCGGTTCCTTTCTTTCCCGTTAAGCGGGCTCGCACTCATCAATGCTCGCCCGTGCGCGAAAACGCGTCTGGCATCTGCTGATATTATCGGCGCGCCTGAGTGAAACTTGAGGCTGAGCCGCTAGAAGAGATCGTTTAAATCTTTGCTGTACGCCTTCACCACTTTCTCGCCCATGCTTTTGAATTGCTGGATCATTCCTACCAGCTTCTGCGCATATTTCGGATCGGTGGCGTAACCGGCGGCCTGCAGCGCGTGCGCGCCCTGCTCGGCGGTCTGCGCGCTGGTGACGGCGGCGTAGCGCGGGTTGTTCGAGAGGAGTTTGACGTAGTCGGTAAGCGCCTCGAAATAGGAGTGGTAGACGCGGAAGCTGGCGCGCACCTTCTTCGCCTCGCCCTGCTCATACTCCGTGGTCATGATATCGGTGGTTTCGCCGGTCCAGTTGCCGCTCGCCTTGATGCCGAACACGTTGTAGCTTGGTTTGCCGTCGCGGGTCAGGATCTGGCGCTGGCCCCAGCCCGACTCCAGCGCTGCCTGCGCCAGAATCAGGTGGTGCGGAATGCCGCTCTCGGCGCTGGCGGCCTGCGCAGGCTGCGCCAGCTGGGCGATAAACTCGCTGCTGTCGGCAGGCAGGTTAGCCGGCGAGACCGGCAGGCGCGGCACCGCCTTGCGCACCATCTGCTCCAGCTGGCTGGAGGCCGCTGCGCTGTAGATAAAGCTGTCGTCGAGCGGCATCGGCACGGTGCCGGCGCGCTCGTCGGGCTCCTGCGCCGGCTGCATCTGCTTGACGATAAGATCGGCCATGCCCAGACCGCGCTTGCCGATCTCCTGCGCAATCTGCTGATCGTACATCGAGGTGAACATTTTGGTCGATTCGTTGCTGAAGATGCCGTCCTGCGGCAGCGCTTCGCGCATGCTCTTCATCATCATCTGCACAAACATTCCCTCAACCTGTTTCGCCACCTGCAGCGCCTTGCCTTTCGGGTCGGTGCTGGCTTCGCGCTTCAGGTCGTTCAGCGAGCGGCTGTCAAAGGCCGCCTTCGTCAGCGATTGCGTATCCATCGTCAGATAATTTCCAGTTTGGCGCGCAGGCAGCCCGCGCTCTCCATCGATTGCAGAATCGACATCAGCTCGATCGGCGAAGCGCCTAAAGCGTTGAGCGCGCGCACCACGTTGTTCAGGTTGGCGCTGGCGCTGACGCGCTGCAGCGCGCCGCCGCTCTGGCGCAGATCGATCTGCGTCTGCGGCGTCACCACCGTCTGACCGCCGCCAAACGGCGTATTCGGCTGGCTGACGTTCTGCGACTGGTTGACCGTGACCGACAGGTTGCCCTGCGCTACCGCACAGGTGCTCAGCGTCACTTCGCGGTTCATTACCACCGACCCGGTGCGCGAGTTGATGATCACTTTGGCGTCTTCAATCGGAATCGAAACGTCGATGTTCAGGATCTCCGCCAGCATGCGCACCTGGGAGCTGTTGTTGGGCGAAACGCGCACCTGTACGGTGCGGGCGTCAAGCGCCGTCGCCTGGCCGTAGCCGCCGCGTCCGTTAATGGCGTCGGCGATACGCTGCGCCATCGAGAAATCTTCATTGTTCAGCTGCAGGTTAAGGGTGTTCTGGCTGCCGAAGTTGCTTTGCAGTTCGCGCTCGACGGTGGCGCCGCCGGTAATGCGGCCGCCGTTAAGCTGGTTGACCTGCACGCTGCTGCCGCCCGCCGACGCGCCCGCGCCGCCGACCAGAATGTTGCCCTGCGCCAGCGCGTAGACCTGGTTGTCGACGCCTTTCATCGGCGTCATCACCAGGGTGCCGCCGCGCAGGCTTTTGGCGTTGCCCAGCGAGGAGACCACCACGTCGATGGTCTGACCCTGACGGGCGAAGGCCGGCAGCTGCGCCGTCACCATCACCGCCGCGACGTTTTTCAGCTGCATGTTGGTGCCCTGCGGCACGGTAATGCCGAGCTGGGAGAGCATGTTGCTGACGGTTTGCGTGGTAAACGGCGTCTGAGTAGTCTGGTCGCCGGTGCCGTCGAGGCCCACGACCAGGCCGTAGCCGATCAGCTGGTTGTCGCGCACGCCCTGCACGCTGGCCAGATCGCGAATGCGATCCGCGTGGGCGCTCAGGCAGAGGCCGAGCGTCAGACTCAGGCCAAGCAGTAAACTTTTCACACTTTTCATCATGACCTCATTACATCGGCGAGATGTTCAGGAAGAAACGCTGGAACCAGCCCATGGTCTGCGCTTCATTAATATATCCATTGCCGACATATTCGATGCGGGCGTCGGCCACCGCCGTCGACAGTACCGAGTTGCTGGCGCTGATCGTGCGCGGGTTCACCACGCCGGAGAAGCGAATAAACTCGGTGCCCTGGTTGATCTCGATCTGCTTCTCGCCGACCACGCGCAGGTTGCCGTTCGACAGCACCTGATTCACGGTGACGGTAATGGTGCCGGTAAAGGTGTTGTTGGCGGTTGCGCCGCCTTTGCCAGCGAAATCGTTTTTGCCGTTGGCGCCCACGTTGGCTTTCGAGCCGTCTGCGCCCACCAGGCCGTTCAGGCCGGTCGGAATAGCGTCGAGGCCGAAGCTGGCGCTGCCGTCGCGCGTCGCGTTGGCGGAAGAGCTCTTGCTGGCGCTGACGTTTTCCTGCAGGACGATAGTGAGCGTATCGCCGATATTGCGCGGGCGACGATCCTCAAACAGCGGCTGATAGCCGTAGTTGAGCGGCGCGACGCCCTGAAAAATAGAGCCGTTGACCACCGGCGGCGCGGAAGGCAGCGGCTGCGCCGTCGTTGCCCCTTCCACCAGCGGCGTGCGCGGCACTAACGCACAACCGTTAAGGGTCAGCAGCATTGTCGCCACCAACCAATGTCCAGGCTTTATGTTCAGTTGCTTCGCCACGGAGTCACGACCTTATAGATGTGTTGACTTCAGGCCAGCCAGCGCTGGCCCTGATAACCGACATTAAATCTGCGTTAACTTCTGCAGCATTTGATCGGAGGTGCTGATCGCCTTGCTGTTGATTTCATAAGCGCGCTGCGTCTGGATCATGGTGACCAGCTCTTCCGCCACGTTGACGTTAGAAGTTTCCACATAGCCCTGATAGAGCAGGCCCGCGCCGTTCTGGCCCGGCGTGCTTTGAGTCGGCGCGCCTGACGCCTGGGTTTCCTGGTAAAGGTTTTCGCCCATGCTGTCGAGACCGGCGTCGTTAATAAAGGTGCTGATGGTCAGCTGTCCGACCTGCGCCGGGTTAGTCTGGCCCTGCTGCGTCACGCTCACCACGCCGTCGCGCGAGATGGTGATGCTGGTGGCGTTGGCCGGGATCGTAATGCCCGGCTGCACCGGATAGCCGGCGTTGTTGACTAGCTGACCGTTCTGGTCCACCTGGAACGAGCCGTCGCGGGTGTAGGCGGAGGTGCCGTCCGGCAGCTGCACTTCAAAATAGCCCTGGCCGTTGATCGCCACGTCTTTGGAGTTGCTGGTCTGCGACAGGTTGCCCTGGGTATGCAGGCGCTCGGTGGTGACCGGACGCACGCCGGTACCGATCTGCAGGCCCGACGGCAGCGTAGTCTGTTCCGAAGACTGGGTGCCCGGCTGACGCAGGGTCTGGTACATCAAATCTTCAAACACCGCGCGCGAACGTTTAAAGCCGTTGGTGCTGACGTTCGCCAGGTTGTTGGAGATGACGTCCATATTGGTTTGCTGGGCGTCAAGACCGGTTTTGGCGATCCATAAGGAACGAATCATCTGTTTTCCTCTGCCTTAGCTGCTCATGTTCAGCAGCTGGTTGGCTTTTTGTTCGTTTTCGTCGACGTTGGTGATGACTTTCATCTGCATCTCGAAACGTCGGGCGTTGGCGATCATATCGACCATGGTCTCTACCGGCTTGACGTTACTGCCCTCCAGCACGCCCGGCATCACCTGCACCGTGGCGTCGGCGGCCAGCGCCGCGCCGCGCGTCGCCTGGGTCTGCTGGTTCGGACGGAACATGCCGTCGTCGCCGCGCTGCATCTCTTTGCCGGTGGCTTTCACCAGCTTCAGGCGGCCGATCTGCACCGTGGCGTTTGGCGCATCGCCCGCGTTGCGCGAGGTGATGGTGCCGTCCGCCGCGATGGTCAGCTCGGCGCCCTGCGGCACCGCGATGGGGCCGCCGTCGCCCATGACGGGATTGCCCTGGACGGTCAGAATGCCGGTCGAGCTGATCTGCATATTGCCGTTGCGGGTATAGGCTTCGCTGCCGTCAGCGGTACGCACCGCCAGCCAGCCGTCCTGCCCCATCGCCACGTCCAGCGTGCGTCCGGTATTGTCCATTGCGCCCTGGCTCATATCGGCGCCGGGCGTCGAGGCGGCTACCAGGGTGCGCGTCGGCAGCGACCAGCCGCTGACCGGCACCGCGCGCAGCGCATTGAGCTGCGCGCGAAAGCCCGGCGTTGAGGCGTTGGCGAGGTTGCTGGCCGTGACGGCCTGCTGATCCAGCGTCTGGCTGGCCGCGCCCATTGCGGTATATATCGCGTGATCCATAAAGCAATCCCGTTAGTGAATTAACGCAAGTTAACCAAAGTGTTGAGAATCTGGTCCTGAGTTTTGATGGTCTGGGCGTTCGCCTGATAGTTGCGCTGCGCCACAATCATGTTCACCAGCTCTTTGCTCATATCCACGTTCGACGCTTCCAGCGCGCCGGAGGTCAGCGAACCGTAGGTGCCGGTGTTCGCCAGACCGATCGCCGCCTGACCAGAGGAGCTGGTCGCGGACCAGACGTTGTCGCCCTGCGACTGCAACCCTTCCGGGTTAGAGAAGCTGGCCAGCACGATCTGGCCCAGCAGCTGGGTCTTTTTGTTGGAGTAGCTGCCGGTAATGGTGCCGTCGTCGTTAATGGCGTAGCTGGTCAGATCGCCCGGCGCGTAGCCGTCCTGCGCCGGGTTGCCGAAGGTGGTAGTGCCGGTGTTCTGCTGCAGGCTGCCCAGCATGCTCAGCGAAATGACCTGGCCCGCCGCCGCGCCGTTAGAACCGTTGATGGTCAGGTTGACGGTTGACGTCGTGCCGCCGTTAAGGCCCGTCAGATTACCGCTCGCGTCGAACGCCGCGGTGAAATCCCCTGCGCTGGTACCGGTGGTGGAGTCAATCGCGTGCACCGTCCAGTTGTTGTCGGCGGTTTTGACGTAGTACATGTCAAGGTTGTGATCGTTACCCTGAGAGTCATAAACCGTCATGGTGCTTTTCGCGTTGTAGCTGTCGACATTAGCAGCGTTGAACGGCGTTACGGTCGGAATAGTGCTGGTAGAGTTCAGGTTCGCCACCTGGGTTGCGGTGGTGGTGGCGCGCGCCGACATCTGCGTGGTCGGAATGCTCAGCGCGACCGGGTTGGCGCCGGTCTGCACCGTCGGTGGCGTGCCGCTTACCGGATAGCCGGTGACTTTCAGGCCCTGGGTATTCACCAGGTTGCGGTTCTCATCCAGCGTCAGCTGGCCGTTGCGCGAATAGTAAACCGCGCCGCTGGCGTCAGCCATGCGGAAAAAGCCGTTGCCGCTCAGCGCGACGTCGAGGCCGCGGCTGGTGGTGGTGGTGGCGCCGTCGTTAAAGTTCTGGATCACCGCCGCCACTTTAGTGCCGAGGCCGACGTTGGAACCGGCGAACATATCGGCGAAGGCGATGGTGCTTGATTTAAAGCCCGCCGTCGCGGAGTTGGCGATGTTGTTGCCGATAACGTCCAGGTTGCTGGAGGCAGCGCCCAGGCCGCTCACCGCTTGGGAAAATGACATGTTTATTTCTCCTGTTTAGAGATGAATCAGAGAATCTGACGTACTTCATCAAGGGTTGCGGAGCCCATGGTGCCGAGATCCAGTTTGGTGGTGTTATCTGCCGTCGATACGCCATTGATGTAGGCGTAGTTAAGCGGCTGGGCCACCAGTTGCGTGCTGCCATTGCTGGCGGCGATTGAAACCGTATATTTGCCGTCCGGCGCGGTGGAGCTGTCCGCCAGGGTGCCGTCCCACGAGAAGGTATGCACGCCAGCCGAGAGCGCGCCCAGATCGATGGTGCGCACCACGTTGCCGCCAGCATCTTTCACCGTGGCGGTGGTGGCGGTCGAGGCGGTGGCCAGCTCGACGCCAAACGGCGTGGTGGTGCCTTTGCCGACCAGCACCTGGGTGCCGTTTACCATTACGCCGTGGCCGATCAGCGTCGAGCTCTGCAGCGACTGGCTGGTGCTGATCTGCCCGGAGATCGAACCCAGCGTGGTATTGAGTTTTTCGATACCGCTCAGGGTGTTGATCTGCGCCAGCTGCGTGGTGAGCTGGCTGTTGTCCATCGGATTGGTGGGATCCTGATTCTGCAACTGCGTAACCAGCATGGTCAGAAACTGGTTCTGCAGATCCTGCGCGCTGTTGCTGGTGCCGCTGCTGGATGAGCTGAGGACCGTGGGGTCCAGTTTCTCGTTGACGCCTACTGCGATGCCCATGTCGTTTCTCCGTTAGGAACCCATGGTCAGGGTTTTCATCATCATTGATTTCACGGTGTTCAGCACCTCGACGTTGGCCTGGTAGCTGCGCGACGCCGACATGGTGTTGACGGTTTCCGCCACCACGTCCACGTTCGGCATCTTCACGTAGCCCTTGTCGTCCGCCAGCGGATTGCCCGGGTCGTACACCAGCTTCGCCGGAGAGGGATCGTCCAGCACCTGCGCCACTTTGACGCCGCCGGTCGCCGCGCCGGGCGCCGCATCGGTCTGAAATACCACCTGCTTCGCCACGTAAGGCTTGCCGTCCGGTCCGGTGACGCTGTCGGCGTTCGCCAGGTTGCTGGCGCTGACGTTGAGACGCTGGGATTGCGCGGTCATCGCTGACCCGGCAATGTCAAAAATATTCAGCAATGCCATGTTTATTGCCCTTGTAACACGCTCATCATGCCTTTGATCTGGCTGCTGATGAGGGTGAGGTCGGTCTGATACTTCAGACTGTTGTCCGCGAACTGGGTACGTTCGCGATCCATATCGACGGTGTTGCCGTCGGCTGCAGGCTGATCGGGAATGCGATAAAGCAGGTTGGCCGACGCCGCCGAGTTGACCTGCGCTTCGATATGGCGCGGCGAGGTGACCTTCAGCGACATGCCGCTGCCTTCAGCGCGACCGTTTTTCATTACCCGACTCAGCTCGCTGGCAAAGTCGATATCCCGCGCCTGATAGCCAGGGGTATCGGCGTTGGCAATATTTGACGCCAGGATCTCCTGACGTTGAGCACGCAGATTGAGAGCTTCAGTGCCGAACTGCAGCGCAGCATCCAGTTTGTCGAGCATGCTTCCTCCGCAAATGAGAATTTCGAGCGGACAGCTTATGTGGGGAAAAGCAATAGCCATCGTCTGAATAACGTTAAAAACCACGGCTATTTTTCGCCTTGATTTTGTCGCGGCGCGAGTACACTCGTCGCCATTAGCAGCAAGGAGTCATTTGATGCGTACTATTACCGCCCTGTTGGCCAGCCTGCTGGCGCTGTTCGCCCTGCCCGCCGACGCCGCCGATCTTTCCGCCCAGCTGACGGGCTTTTTTCAGGCTCGCGACGCGCAGCACGCGGCGGGCATGACGGTTGAGATTAAGACGCCGCAGGCGCAGTGGCCGACCTGCGACGCGCCGCAGTTCACCCTGCCTGGCAATAGCCGCCTGTGGGGACCCATGAGCGTGGCCGCCACCTGCGGCGATACGCGACGTTTTCTTCAGGTGCAGGTGCAGGTTACCGGCCAGTATCTGGTGGCGACGCGTCTGCTGGCGCGCGGCTCGACCGTCAGCGCCGACGATTTTCGCCTGCAGAGCGGCCGCCTCGACACTCTGCCGGCGCGCGCCATGCTTGACGCCGGTTCAGTCGCGGATGCGGTGGTGCTGCGCGATATTCAGCCGGGCCAGCCGGTGACGCTGTCGATGATGCGTCAGCCGTGGCGCGTGAAGGCGGGTCAGAGCGTGATGGTGATCGCCAGCGGCGAAGGCTTTAACGCCAGCGGCGAAGGCAAAGCGTTAAACAATGCGATTCTGGCGCAGTCGGTGCGCGTGCGCATGGGCAACGGTCAGGTGGTGAGCGGGAAAGTGGATGCGGATGGGAATATTCTGATATCGCTATAAGGCGCTAAAGAACGCTGTTTTTCTGCCGATAGAGAAATCAATTAAGCGATTACGCTATTCTGATTCAGGTGGCAGTTTCCCCTGACCGTACAGGAGCCCGAATATGAGCATCGACAGAACGCAACCTCTGAAGCCCGTCGCTACCGTGCAAACCCGTGAAAGCAACGAGTCCGCAACCGGTAAAACGCGCCAGGCGTCGAACGCTACCGCAACCACGCCCGCCGCAGCCCAGGTCAGCCTGAGCAATGCGCAGTCGCAGCTGACCCAGCCGGGCAGCCAGGACATTAACGTGGCGCGCGTCGAACAACTGAAAACCGCCATTCGCAATGGCGAACTGAAAATGGATACCGGCAAGATCGCCGATGCGCTGATTGCCGACACTAAGGCGTATTTAGAGGGTAAATAATCCCCATGAGCAACCTGTTGACCACACTAGATAAGATGCAGGAAGTGCTTTCCTCGCTGTCGAACGTTCTCGAAGAGGAACAGCACCAACTGGCCGCAGGCAGGATTAACAATAATCTGCTGCAGCGCATTACCGAAGATAAAGGCGCGCTGCTGGCGACGCTAAGCTATCTTGACGAGATGCGTCGCAGTACCGAGCGACAGCTCGGCACCCAAGCGCCTTATGCTGGTCACAGTGATATGACGCGCCGCTGGCAGAGTATCGGCCTGATGACGCGTCGCTTAAACGACGCTAATACCCATAACGGTCTGCTGCTCAATCAGCAGATCCGCTTTACCGAAGAGGCGCTGACCGTGCTTAAGCCGCATCAGACGCAGGCGTTTTACGGCCCGGACGGGCTGGGTAAAGGTCAGGCGACGCTAAGCCGGAAGGCATAAAAAAATCCCGCCCTCAGAGCGGGATTTTGCTGTTTTACGCGTGCGCCCGGCGCGCATAGTCGCGCAGCCGGAAGCCGAGCAGCCCCAGCGTCAGGAAGTAGGCGCCGCCGCCCACCGCGCAGACCGCCGCCAGACGTAGCAGACGCCAGACCATCGCGCCCTCTTCCCACGCCGGCATCCAGTAAAGCATGCCCACCAGCGCCGCCGCCATCACGATTACCGCGATCACCAGACGCAGCAGAAAGCTCGCCCAGCCCGGCTGCGGTTGAAAAATCTTCTTCTTACGCAGCTGCCAGTAGAGCAGCGCGGCGTTAAGACAGGCTGCCAGACCGATAGAGAGCGACAGGCCAGCATGCTTCAGCGGGCCGATAAAGGCCAGGTTCATCAGCTGCGTCATCACCAGGGTAATCATGGCGATTTTCACCGGCGTCTTGATGTCCTGACGCGAGTAGAACCCGGGCGCCAGCACCTTTACCACGATCAGCCCCATTAGCCCCACCGAATAGGCAATCAGCGCGCGCTGCGTCATCAGGGCGTCGAAGGCGGTGAACTTGCCGTACTGAAACAGCGCGACGGTAAGCGGACCGGAGAGAATGCCCAGCGCCACCGCGCTCGGCAGCGCCAGCAAAAAGCAGAGGCGCAGGCCCCAGTCCATCAGGCGAGAATATTCGTCGTGATTGCCGCTGGAAAAGCTCTTCGCCAGCGACGGCAGCAAAATGGTGCCGAGCGCCACGCCCAGCACGCCCGACGGGAACTCCATCAGGCGATCGGCGTAATACATCCAGGAAACCGAGCCGGAGACGAGAAACGAGGCGAAAATAGTATTGATGATCAGCGAAATCTGACTGACGGAAACGCCGAGGATCGCCGGTCCCATCTGCCGCATCACGCGCCAGACGCCCGCATCCTTCAGGTTAATGCGCGGCAGCACCAGCATGCCGATCTTCTTCAGGTGCGGCAGCTGGTAGAAAAGCTGCAGCACGCCGCCCGCGACCACCGCCCACGCCAGCGCCATCACCGGCGGATGGAAGTGCGGCGCGGCGAAGAGCGCAAAGCCAATCATGCTGATATTCAGCAGCGTGGGCGCGAAGGCGGGAACGGAAAAGCGGTTCCAGGTATTGAGGATCGCGCCCGCCAGCGAGGCCAGCGAAATCAGCAAAATATAGGGAAAGGTGACGCGCAGCAGCGCGCTGGTAAGCGCGAACTTATCGGCGGTATCGGCAAAACCGGGGGCGGTGACCAGAATCACCCAGGGCGCGGCGAACATCCCCGCAATGGTCACCAGCGCCAGCGCCAGCGTCAGCAGGCCGGAGACGTAGGCGATAAAGAGCCGCGTCGCCTCTTCGCCCTGCTTGCTTTTATACTCGGCGAGGATCGGCACGAACGCCTGCGAAAAGGCGCCTTCGGCGAAAATACGCCGCAGCAGGTTAGGCAGCTTAAAGGCGACGAAAAAGGCGTCCGTGGCCATCCCGGCGCCGAACACCCGCGCCACAATGGCGTCACGGGCAAAACCCAATACGCGGGAAAACAGGGTCATGGAACTGACCGCTGCCAGCGATTTCAACAGATTCATAATTGGGGCGCGTCCTGAAAAGAGTCGGCAAAATGAGCTACTTAGCGCGGGCGCCCAGCGGCGCCCGGCGATAGTCTACTGCCACGGCGGGAAATGACCAGCGCGGAGTGTTACAAGGCGTTATTCCTTCTCCGCCTCGCGCCACATTTTTTCCACCACGCGCTGCGCCAGCAGCGCCTGTTCGCCGCCCGTCTCAGGCATCGTCTGATTTTGCACGCACTGGATAAAATGGTGCGCCGCGCCGCTGAAGCCGCGCTGAGTCAGATGGCTTTGCCAGGCGGGCGGCGGATCGATACGCACGCCGTCGCCGCGCTCCTCCTGCCAGTCGCGCATCTCCAGCACGTCGATGCAGCGGCCGTCGCCGACCAGGCTGGCGCGCTCGCGCTGGCTGCCCGCGCGGCGATGCATGCTGGTGGCGATCTGCACAGCGCCGGCGGCGAAGTGGTGCTCGGCATAGAGCATTTCGCCACGCTCGTTGGTGTGGATGTAACCATGACGCTGAACGGCGCGATCGCCCGCCAGCCAGAGCGCGGTATCCACCACGTGCAGATAGTCGTCAAGCAGCGTAAAGCGCAGATCGTTCGGTCCGACGCTGTCGCTGCGGTGTTTCTCCACGCGCAGGCTGGCGGCCTGCGGCATCGCCAGCCGCAGCTGCTGATAGCGCGGTGCAAAGCGGCGGTTAAAGCCTACCATCAGTTTGCGTCCGCGCTTTTCCGCCAGCGCCACCAGCGCCTCGGCCTGACTAAAATTATCGGCCAGCGGCTTATCCACCAGCACATCTTTTCCCGCCAGCAGCAGCGCTTTGACAATCTCGTAGTGGGTGACGGTACTGGTGTGAACGAACACCGCGTCGCAGGCGTCCGCCAGCGCGTTCAGCGAGGAGAAACAGGTCATGCGGTAGCTGTCGCACACCGTCTGCGCCTTCTGCTGATTCGGCGAGAAGCCGCCGACCAGCGTCCAGCTTTCCGCCTGTGCCAGCACCGGCAGCCAGGCTTTCTGCGCAATCGAACCCAGTCCGACAACGCCAATTCGCAGTTTCATCTCAGCCTCCTTTATGCAGCAGCGTTTGCACCAGCGCCTGTAAGGCGGCGAGCGACTGCTCAAGCACGGCGACGCGCGCGCTGAGATCGCCGTTATCTTCCTGCGGCGTTTCCGCCTGGCTGACGGACTGCTCGTCGCCGAACAGATGCAGATAGCGGCTTTCGCGTTTGCCCGGCTCGCGCGGCAGGCGCGTCACCATCTCGCGCTCGGTTAAGCCAGCCAGCACGCTTTCCACTTCCTCAACGTCGGCAAACTCGTGCAGTCTGCCGCTGCGCGTGCGCAGCTCGCCCGGCGTCTGCGCGCCGCGCAGGAACAGCAGCGTCAGAATCGCCACCTCGGCGCTGCTGAGCTGCAGGTTGCCGAAGGTCGAATTGCAGAAGCGCTGCTCATATTTCGCCACGCGCTGGCCGAAGCCGCTGTTGGCGGTCGCCAGATGCTTTTTGGTCAGCCGATCCAGCTCCTCCTGCACTTCGCTTTCGGTCAGGTTCATCACCGGCTCGCGGTTCGACTTCTGATTACAGGCGGTCACCACCGCATTCAGCGACAGCGGATACTGCTCCGGCGTGGTGACCTGCTTCTCCAGCAGGCAACCCAATACACGCAACGCCAGCGGCGAAAGCGCCATTTTCATTCCGATCTCCTTATTAGCCACGCCGGTCCGGCGTCCACTCCTGACGAGTCAGCGCGGTCAACACATGATCCTGCCAGCGGCCGTCGATTAACAGATAGTCTTTCGCATAACCCTCTTTTTCAAAACCGAGACGCGCCAGCAGCGCGCCGCTGCGCTGATTATGCGGCATATAGTTCGCCATAATACGGTGGATATTCTGCTGGCGCTGCATATAGCGGATAGCGGCCTGCAGCGCCTCGAACATCAGCCCCTGTCCCTGCCACTTTTCGCCCAGCGAATAGCCGAGGTAGCAGGCGTGGAACGAGCCGCGCAGCACGTTGCTGAAGTTGGCGACGCCGCGCACTTCGGACTCTTCGGGATCCATCAGAATAAAATAGTAAGCGGAGCCGCTTTTATGCATATCGGTGATCAGGCCCAGACGCGCCTGCCAGCCGGAGGGATAACAGTGGCTCTCGTCGCGCACCGGCTCCCAGGGTTTTAAGAAAGCGCGGTTTTCGGCGTAGTAATCCGCCAGTCGCCAGGCGTCGCGCTCGTGAACCAGACGCACCACCAGCCGGTCGGTGGTCAATCGCACCCTGGGCGCGGCAGAACGATAGCCAAACATCATGACTCCTGAAATCTGAGGCTTAAGGAAAGCGGTGCCAACAACATTGCTTTCACTATAACCGCCGCCCCTGCTGCGGTAAAATATTCGTTAACGGCCGGCGTGAAACGCCTTGATTTTATTTTGCAAATCCCGGCCTGCTCGCTGCATTGGTTTGCCCTCGCCCGGAATCTCTTCCATACTTCCGACACGTCCTCAATCAGGGTGACGCCCGTCGCCCTGACTAGCCAAAGGAGACCGGGATGAAACTCTACATCTACGACCACTGCCCCTTTTGCGTCAAAGCGCGCATGATTTTCGGCCTGAAAAACCTGCCGGTAGAGCTCATCGTGATGCTAAACGACGATGAAGCGACGCCGAAAAAGCTGGTGGGCCAGAAGGTGGCGCCCATCCTGCAAAAAGATGACGGCAGCGCGATGCCGGAAAGCCTCGATATCGTGCGTTTTATCGATAAAAGCGACCGGGAGCCGCTGCTGAACGGCAAAATCAATCCGGCGATCGGCGACTGGCTGCGCAGCGTCAACGGCTACGTTAATAAGCTGCTGTTGCCGCGCATCGCAGAGGCCGCCTTCGCCGAATTCGCCACGCCGGAGGCGCGCGAATATTTCCGCCAGAAGAAAGAGGCGGCGATCGGCGATTTCGCCGAGCTGAAGAGCCATGCGCCCGGTCTGATCAAAAAGATCGGCGACGATCTGCGCCAGCTCGATAAGCTGATCGTCAAACCGAACGCGGTCAACGGCGAGCTGTCGGAAGATGATATCCACCTCTTTCCGCTGCTGCGCTCGCTGACGCTGGTGGCCGGCATCGACTGGCCGAGCCGCGTGGCAGACTATCGCGACAATATGGCGAAGCAGACGCAGGTCAACCTGCTCTCCTCTATCGCCCTCTGACGCCGTTCGATGAGAGGCGCGCCGGCGTTTCTCATCGCCTTCTTAATGACACCTCATCCGCATTCAGGCACCCTATGCGCTGCATTAGCATCAATCTGGATGAGGACACAATGAAGAAGGCATTTCTGGGGCTGACGGCCCTGTTTTTCGCCGTGCTGGTTAGCGGCTGTAATCAGCTTACGCAATACACCATCAGCGAGCAGGAAGTGAATCAGGCGCTGGCGAAGCACAACAATTATGAGAAGGATATCGGCGTCGCCGGCCTGGTGAACGCCCATATTTTGCTGACCGACCTCAACAGCCAGATTGGCCGCGAGGAGCCGGACCGCGTCACGCTGACCGGCAAGGCGAAAATCAACGTTACTTCGCTGTTTGGCCCGCAGGAAGCGGATATGCAGCTGAAGATGAAGGCGCAGCCGGTATTTGACGCGCAGCAGGGCGCCGTCTATCTGCGCGATCTGGAGATCGTCGACGCGCAGGTGCAGCCGGAGAAGATGGCCGCGGTGATGAAAAGCCTGACCCCTTATCTGAATCAGTCGCTGAAAAGCTACTTCAATCAGAAGCCGGCCTATGTATTGAGCGTCGATCGCAGCAAAGGCGAGGCGCTGGCGAAGAAATTCGCTAAGGGCCTTCAGGTCGAGCCTGGCCAGCTGGTAATTCCGTTTACGCAGTGACAAGGTGCAGGCGTGGGTGACATGGCCCGATAGCAAAGACGCAAAAGCGCCATCCCTGGCGGCTCGGCCCGCGTGCTACGCACCTCATCCCTGAGGTGCGCCCGTTAACGGGCCAACGCGCTGCGTTGTTCAAAAACGCTCCCGGCGTTTTTGTCCCTTGCGCGGGACGCTTTGCTCTTCGGTCCATGTCACCTGCGCTGTAAGCTCATCTGCGGTCTGGCGCCGTGCCCGCTGTTCTTTTCCCCCTCCCTGCAAGAAAAGAAGTGCAAACGGTTGCCCGACACCTTATGCTTTGTACCCGGCCAAAACGCGCCTCTACGTTTCCTGACTAGCCGGAGCTTCACTGATGACTGCACACCTTCAGCAACTTACTATCCGCCGCCCTGACGACTGGCATATTCACCTGCGCGACGACGCGATGCTGAATACGGTCCTGCCCTATACCAGCGCGGTTAACGGACGTGCCATCGTGATGCCCAACCTGGTGCCGCCGGTCACCAGCGTCGCTGCCGCCGTCGCCTACCGCGACCGCATCCTGGCCGCGCTGCCGGCGGAACATCGCTTCACCCCGCTGATGACCTGCTACCTTACCGACTCGCTCGATCCCAATGAGATCGAACAGGGCTTTAACGCGGGCGTGTTTACCGCTGCGAAACTCTACCCGGCACATGCCACCACCAACTCCAGCCACGGCGTCACCAATATCGCCGCCATCAGCAGCGTGCTGGAGCGCATGCAGAAGATCGGCATGCCGCTGCTGATTCACGGCGAAGTGACCCACGCCGACATCGATATTTTCGATCGCGAGGCGCGCTTTATCGACAGCGTAATGGAGCCGCTGCGCAAAACATACCCGGAACTCAAAGTCGTCTTCGAGCACATCACGACGCGCGAAGCCGCGCAGTACGTCGAGGCGGGCAATGACAAGCTGGGCGCCACCATTACGCCGCAGCATCTGATGTTCAACCGCAACCATATGCTGGTGGGCGGCGTGCGGCCGCACCTCTACTGCCTGCCGATCCTCAAGCGCAACGTGCATCAGGAAGCGCTGCGCAAGGTGGTCGCCAGCGGCCATCCGCGCTTCTTCCTCGGCACCGACACCGCGCCGCACCTGCGTCATCTCAAAGAGGCGAGCTGCGGCTGCGCGGGCGTTTTCAACGCGCCGACGTCGCTGCCCGCCTACGCCACTGTTTTCGAAGAGCTGGACGCCCTGGCGCAGCTGGAAGCCTTCTGCTCGGAGAACGGCCCACGCTTTTACGGCCTGCCGCTGAACGAAGGAACCGTGACGCTGGTGCGCGAACCCTGGAAAGTCGAAGAGAGCATCAGCATGGGCGAGCACGCGCTGGTGCCCTTCCTCGCCGGCGAAACTCTGAACTGGCGCGTGAAACTCTGATCTGCGCTTTCGCTTGCCTCTGGACTGAATATACTGTAAATATATACAGCATCTAATCCGGAGGCTGCTATGCGTGTTGAAATTACCGTTGCCAAAACGTCCCCGCTTCCGTCCGGCGCAATGGAAGCGCTGACGGCAGAACTTTCCCGCCGTATCGATGAAGAATTTCCCGACGGCCAGAACCACGTCAAAGTGCGCTATGCCACCGCGAACCAGCTCAGCGTGCTGGGCGGCGGCAAAGAGACGCGCGATCGAATCAGCGATATTTTACAGGAAACCTGGGAAAGCGCTGACGACTGGTTCATTACCGATTAACCGCCACTGCGCAGTTTTTGCCGGGTGTCGCCATCCGGCTTTTTTATCACTCTCTCCCCTCGCCAGAACTTTTTCCTGCATCTAGACTCTGATCGATCAATCGCCTATTCTTGCGCTCGTTATGCTTAACAGGAGGTGAGATGAAATGATGACAGAAAACCCGGAAGAGGCCATGACCTTCGGTGAACTGCTGGCGCTAATCGCCGATCAGCAACGTCGCCTGACGGTGCTGGAAAGCGCCTTCTCCAGCCTTACCCTCTGCCTCGACGAGCGCGCCGCCCAGCTGCTGGTGCATCATCTGACGCTTGAGGCGCAAAATCAGAATCACGACGAACCTCTGCAGCAGCACTTCGCCCGTCTGGCGCTGACGCTGCAAAAGCCTCACAGCGTTCAGCCGGCTGACCCTCTGGCCTGATTTTTACCGGTGCGCGAGCGCGTAAAAAAACTGCCTGATGCGTCAGGCATTTTATTTTTTTTAATCGCTTTTTTAACGCCGAATATTTCGCTCACTTTTTGTTCGCCGCACATTTTAATCGGATAGAACGCTTTTTCTGTTATAATTGTCTCGCTATCGGATAAAAAAGCCGCATTGAACCTCATCATGCACTTCGTTTAACGAGTAATAAGGAGGTTATAATGGACAGTAATCATAAAGACGTTATTCAGACTCACCCGCTGGTGGGCTGGGATATCAGTACCGTAGACAGCTACGACGCTATGATGATCCGTTTGCATTCGCTCTCCTCGCAGGATCAAAAAGAAGAAGAAGCAGACGTCGGACCGACCTACTGGCTGACAACAGACGTGGCAAGGCAATTTATTTCTATTCTTGAAGCTGGCATTGCCAAGATCGAATCGGCCGAGCAAATGGAGCGTTACCAGTCCAAACATTAGTCTCCGCCAGATGAACGGGCACCCTCAGGGGTGCCTTTTTCATTTCTGATTCTGGTATGCTGCTGGGCGTGTTACGGCTTTCAGGAGTTATCCTTCAATGATTTATGATCTGATTGTGGTGGGCAGCGGGTCCGTTGGCGCCGCCGCGGGCTTTTACGCCACCCAGGCGGGCCTGTCGGTGCTGATGATCGATTCCAGCCATCCGCCCCATACCCAGGGCGCGCATCACGGCGAAACGCGGCTGATCCGTCACGCCTACGGCGAAGGCGAACGCTATGTTCCGCTGGTGCTGCGCGCACAGACCCTCTGGGACCAGCTGGAACAGCAGGCTGGCGAACGCATCATGCACCGCAGCGGCATTATTAACCTCGCGCCCATTCACTCTGAATTCATCCGCAACGTTATCGACAGCGCGCAGGCCTGGAAGCTGGACGTAGAGCTGTTGCAGGCGGAAGAGGTGCGCCAGCGCTGGCCGCAGATCAGCGTGCCGGACGGCTATATCGGCGTTTTCGAACCGCAGTCGGGCTACCTGAAGTGCGAGCAGGCGGTACGCAGCTGGATCGCCCTTGCCGAGAAGGCGGGCTGCGCGCAGCTGTTTAACTGCGGCGTGTCGCAAATTGGCCGCGACGGCGACCTGCAGCAGGTGGTAACGGCAGACGGCACCTTCCGCGCGCGCAAGATGCTAATCAGCGCCGGTACCTGGGTCGGCAAGCTGGTACCGGATTTACCGCTTAAGCCGACGCGCAAAGTGTTCGCCTGGTATCAGGCCGACGGCCGCTATAGCGAAAACAATAAGTTTCCCGGCTTTACGGTAGAGATGGAAAACGGCAGCCACTTTTACGGCTTTCCGGCGGATAACAACGCGCTGAAGGTGGGACGTCACGACGGCGGCCAGCCGATGAGCCAGCCGGAAGATCGCAAACCCTTCGGCAGCTTTGCCGAAGACGGCAGCGACGCCTTTGCGTTTCTGCGTAAATTTCTGCCTGGCGTGGGGGTCTGTCTGCACGGCGAAGCCTGCAGCTATGACATCAGTCCGGATGAAGACTTTATTATCGATACTCTGCCGGACGAGCCGAATCGTCTGATTATCACCGGCCTGAGCGGACATGGATTCAAGTTCGCCAGCGTGCTGGGGGAGCTGGCGACGGAGTTCGCGCTCGATAAACCCTTTTCGTTTGATCTCACGCCCTTCTCGCTCGCTCGCTTTACCCGCTGAAGCGATAAAAAAGCCTGACGCACGCGCGTCAGGCTCAGGCAGTTACTCTTTCTCCGGCGACGGGATAGCCGGGATAGCCATAGTCAGACGACCGCGCGACTTATTGAAAATCTTATTGCCGTTTTCACGACCGGCGCGGCGCGCGCGCTGCTCTTCCGGCGACAGCTGCGACTCTTCCATACAGAGCGGGCTGCAGCAGTTGTGGAACTTCTCGGCGCAGCTCGGGCACTGAATAAACAGCAGATGACAGCCGTCGTTAACGCAGTTGGTGTGCGTATCGCACGGCGCGCCGCACTGATGGCACTGTGACAGCACATCATCGGAGATGCGCTCGCCCATGCGCTCGTCGAAGACAAAGTTTTTACCCTTAAAGCGCACCGGCAAACCCTGCTCGCGCGCGCGGCGCGCGTACTCAATAATGCCGCCTTCGATATGGTAAACGTCGTCGAAACCGTTATGACGCATCCAGGCGCTCGCTTTCTCGCAGCGAATGCCGCCGGTGCAGTACATCACGATCTTTTTATCTTTCTGCTCCTGCAGCATCTCAACCGCCATCGGCAGCTGATCGCGGAAGGTGTCGGCCGGGATCTCCATCGCATTATCGAAACGGCCCACTTCATATTCGTAGTGGTTGCGCATATCGACGAACACCGCGTCGGGATCGTCCAGCATCGCGTTGACTTCCGCCGCTTTCAGATAGGTGCCGACGTCGCTGGCGTCGAAGCTTTCATCTTCAATGCCGTCCGCCACGATGCGGTCGCGCACCTTCAGGCGCAGCACCCAGAAAGATTTGCCGTCGTCGTCGAGCGCGATATTCATGCGCAGATTGTTCAGCGCCGGATCGAAGCCATACAGATACTCTTTCATCTTCTCATAGAGGCTGGCGGGGACGCTGATCTGCGCGTTGATCCCCTCTTTGGCCACGTAGACGCGGCCAAAGACCTTGAGTCCGGTCAGGCCAAGATAGAGCGCGTCGCGAAAGGCTTTGGGATCGGAGATGTGAAAATATTTGTAGAACGAGACGGTCGTGCGCGGTTCGGTCTCCGCCAGCATGCGCGCCTTCAGCTCTTTATTGTTAACAAGGTTATGTAACACTGGCATGGTGTTCGTTCCTGTTTGGGATAAAAATTTGCGCGGCACATGATACAGCAATGGGCCAGGATGCAAAGAAAATTGATCTGGATCGCTTTTTATTCCCCCTGCAGGCGCGCTTCTTTTCAAATGGCCGAATGCGCAATCGCCCTGCATTTATTTCAGCGCAGAAGAAAAGCTGGCACAATAGGGGAAAATCAACGAGATATTGGCGCCATCAGGCGCATTACGCAGGATAAGCTTTTTCATATGACTCAACTGCCGCAATTTTCCCGAGAACTCCTTCATCCCCGTTACTGGCTGACCTGGCTGGGCATCGCCTTTCTTTATCTGCTGGTGCTGCTGCCCTACCCGCTGCTCTATATGCTGGGCTGCGGATTAGGGCGTATTGCGATACGCTTTCTGAAACGCCGCGTCGCCATCGCCCGACGCAATCTGGAGCTCTGCTTTCCCGAGATGCCGACCAGCGAACGTGAAGCGATGGTAAAGCATAACTTCGAGTCGGTAGGCATGGGGCTGATTGAAACCGGCATGGCGTGGTTCTGGCCCGACTGGCGCATCAAGAAGTGGTTTGATGTATCCGGCCTTGAGCATATACAAAAAGCGAAAGATGAGCAGCGCGGTGTGCTGCTGATCGGCATGCATTTCCTGACGCTGGAGCTGGGCGCGCGTATTTTCGGCATCTATAACCCCGGCATCGGCGTTTATCGCCCTAATGACAACAAACTGATCGACTGGCTGCAGACCTGGGGCCGGATGCGCTCCAACAAAGGCATGCTCGACCGCAAAGATCTGAAAGGCATGATCCGCGCGCTGAAAAACGGCGATATTATCTGGTACGCGCCCGACCATGATTATGGCCCGCGCAGCAGCGTGTTCGTGCCTTTCTTCGCGGTAGAAAAAGCTGCCACGACCGTAGGTACCTATCTGCTGATCCGCAGCGGCAAGCCGCACGTCATTCCCTTTGTTCCGCGCCGCCTGCCGCACGGCCGCGGCTATCAGATGCTGATCCTGCCCGACGTCAGCGATCGGATCCCGCTCGACAGCGATGTCGCCACCGCCGCGCAAATGAATAAAGTGGTGGAAGAAGGCGTTCTGCTGGCTCCGGAGCAATATATGTGGCTGCACCGTCGCTTCAAAACCCGTCCCGAAGGCGAACCTTCTCGCTACTGATCTCCTTCCGGCGGACGCGCTGTCGTCCGCCGGCCGTAAGCATCATCTTCGCTTACGCTTAAAACCGTGCGCCACTTCAAACAAGTTATTGTTTCATAATGAAAAAATCTTTTACGCCTGCTAATAAGATCCACTCTAAACTAAAGGGAAGCATCTATTGATTTATCCCTTTTTTTAATTGTTCATGCGCGCTAAATTAATAGTGGCCAAAAGCAGGCATTATCCCGTAATATGGCTAATAAGCGGCTAAGAAATTAATGTATGCGATTTATCTTATTTGGATCTGATTTAAACTCACTCCAGGTCTTGGTAATGCTGCCAACTTACTGATTTAGTGTATGATGGTAATTTTAAGGTGCTTGCGTGGCTTCTATTTCCATCAGATGTCCTTCCTGCTCCGCTACTGAAGGCGTGGTGCGTAACGGCAAAAGCACTGCCGGACATCAGCGCTACCTCTGCTCTCATTGCCGTAAAACATGGCAACTACAGTTCACTTACACCGCCTCTCAGCCCGGTACGCACCAGAAAATCATTGATATGGCCATGAATGGCGTCGGATGTCGCGCCAGTGCACGCATTATGGGCGTTGGCCTCAACACGGTTTTACGTCACTTAAAAAACTCAGGCCGCAGTCGGTAACCTCGCGCATACAACCGGGCAGTGATGTGATTGTCTGCGCTGAAATGGACGAACAGTGGGGCTACGTCGGTGCTAAATCACGTCAGCGCTGGCTGTTTTACGCGTATGACAGGATACGGAGGACGGTTGTGGCGCACGTCTTCGGTGAACGCACTCTGGCCACACTGGAGCGTCTTCTGAGCCAGCTGTCGGCCTTTGAGGTCGTGGTATGGATGACGGATGGCTGGCCGCTGTACGAATCACGCCTGAAGGGAAAGCTGCACGTTATCAGCAAGCGTTACACTCAGCGCATTGAGCGACATAACCTGAATCTGAGACAACATCTGGCAAGGCTGGGACGGAAGTCACTGTCGTTCTCAAAATCGGTGGAGCTGCATGACAAGGTCATCGGGCATTATCTGAACATAAAACACTATCAGTAAGTTGGAGTCATTACCCCAGGTCTTTTCCTATTTCTTCCATGATAACTCTTTGCCTTAGCTTATCTATCCAGTAAAATTAACTTATTTTACAAGGCATTGTCTGATTAGACCTGTTGCATATAAGCATTATGTCAATTAGCTGCCTGTTTTATACTTTTATGGAATTTGAACAATTAGACACATATCGGTAATTTCGATCGTGACAGTTAATTATTTAACTGTCCTTCAAAAAATATAAAAAGATTACACACAGCGAATCTCTAGCAGGAACATAAAAATGAATAAAGGCATCTATTACTACGTGACAATCAGTACCGATCAGGATAATTACCATTATTTACACCGCAAAGAGTGTAAACGTATGCCGGATAAAGAGGACATCGTTTTTATCGGCACGTTATATAATTTGAATCAGGCGTTATCTATTGCGCGAATTAATTTTAAAAAAGTCAAACCCTGTATTAAATGCTGTATTCGCTATGCGGCGCCCGTTATGCGTGAAACGGTGCGGCCGGTGCTGCACTTCCCGCAAAAGTCACTCTGATCGATGACGGCGGGAGGCGTTTCTCGCCCGCCGTCTCTTTTTCACCCTTTCCCCTGAAAAATTTCGTCTATCCTTCTCTGACATCCCGTTAATCAGGCAAGGAGAAGAGTAATGAGCATGTTCAGCACCTTAGAAGAAGCCATCGAGGCTGCGCGTGAAGAATTTCTCGCCGATCATCCCGACATTGAAGAAGAGGATGCCAGCATCAGTCAGTTTGGCCTGCAGAAGTATGTGATGCAGGATGGCGATATTATGTGGCAGGCAGAGTTCTTTGAAGAGGAAGGTGAAAGCGGCGAATGTCTGCCTATACGCAGCGGCGAGGCGGCGCAGGCGATATTTGACGGCGATTTCGACGAAGTCGAGCTGCGCCAGGAGTGGTTAGCCGAAAATACGCTGCACGAGTGGGACGAGGGCGAGTTTCAGCTTGAGCCGCCGATCGACAGCGAAGAAGGCGAAGCGGCGGCGCAGGAGTGGGAAGATGACAACAGCGAGTCCGATCGCCTGCTCTGATTACTCATAGGGTCCGTGGTGGGCATCAACCGGCAGCAGCATGGTGTCCACCACCAGCGACAGCGGCAGATCGAGAATGGTCAGCACGCGCCATGGACCGTCGCGCACATCCCACTGCACGCCAGGATAGTATTGATTGCCGTGTCCCTGGCCGGGCACGGCGCGACTAATAATACTGCCGCATCCGCTTAATATCAGCGCCATCAGCGCGATCATCACTGTTTTCAGCAAACTTTTCACTCGCGATACTCATTTCAGCCAGCGGCTAGTGTAGATAATGGCGCAGCTATTTTGTCGCCTGCTTACGCTATCAAAACGTAATAATAGCGTTAAATTGCGCGCATAAAAAAAGCGGCATCGCTGCCGCTTTAGGTTGGCGAATATTAACCCGCCTGAGGTGGTAGCGCCAGCGGATTGAGCGCCAGCTTCTGATAGCTCTCTACCCACTGATGATACTTATCGCCGTTCTCCCACAGGCGTGAGTGAACGCGCGCCAGCACCACCGGATCGCTGATCAGCTGCAGACGCTGTTCGCGGTTCAGCTTCTCGGGCGTATCGCTCAGTGCCTGATCGACGCGGCGGTCGCGCGCGTAATCAAGCAGCTGACTCTGGCGGTGACGCGAGGTCGCCAGCGCGGTCGCCAGCGCGTTAAACGCCGGATGGAACAGCGCATGCATAAAGCCGTGCTTCAGGGCGCGCTCGCGGTTGAGCTGCAGGTAGCGGTCGGTGTCCACCAGCTCTTTCGGCGGCTCATACTCTTCCGGGATCAGGAACAGCTTCGCGCGCTTGCTCTTCAGTCCGACCGTCGCGCGGCTCGACATCACCGACACGAATGGCGACAGGATCAGCGAGAAGACGATCGGCGCCAGCCACCAGAGGAAGTTGAGATCCAGCACGCCCATGCCTACTGCCCAGACGATGCCAAGCAGCATCTGCGATCCGTGACGACGGAAGGCTTCGCTCCACGGCGTAGCGTCATCGTCGCGCTGCGGCGAGTTCCAGACCACTTCCCAGCCCAGGAAGGCGCTGACCACGAACACGGTATGGAACAGCATACGCACCGGCGCCAGCAGCACGGAGAAGAGCATCTCCAGCAGCAGCGAGATAAAGAGCCGGAACGCGCCGCCGTAAGGTTTCGCGCCTTTGAACCAGATCAGCACCACGCTGAGCAGCTTCGGCAGGAACAGCAGCACCAGCGTCGTCGAGAAGAGCGCGATCGCCAGCTCAGGACGCCACTGCGGCCAGACCGGGAAGAGCTGCCTCGGCTGCAGGAAGTATTGCGGCTCCATCAGCGTATGCACCACCTGCAGCGCGGTGGAGAGCGCCAGGAACATAAACCACAGCGGCGCCGAGAGATAAGACATGACGCCGGTCAGGAACACCGCGCGGTGCACTGGGTGCATCCCTTTCACCAGGAACAGGCGGAAGTTCATCAGGTTGCCGTGACACCAGCGACGGTCGCGCTTCAGCTCGTCCAGCAGGTTCGGCGGCAGCTCCTCATAGGAACCCGGCAGGTCATAAGCGATCCAGACACCCCAGCCGGCGCGGCGCATCAGCGCCGCTTCGACGAAGTCGTGCGACAGGATCGAGCCGGCGAAAGAGCCCTCGCCTGGCAGCGGCGCCAGCGCGCAGTGCTCGATAAAGGGCTTCACGCGGATAATGGCGTTATGTCCCCAGTAGTGCGACTCGCCAAGCTGCCAGAAGTGCAAACCGGCGGTAAAGAGCGGACCGTAAACGCGCGTGGCGAACTGCTGGCAGCGCGCGTAGAGCGTATCCATGCCCGACGCCTTCGGCGACGACTGGATGATACCGGCGTTAGGGTTCGCTTCCATCATGCGCACCAGGCCGGTAAGACATTCGCCGCTCATCACGCTGTCCGCGTCCAGCACCACCATATAGCTGTAGTTGCTGCCCCAGCGACGGCAGAAGTCGTCGATGTTGCCGCTCTTACGCTTCACGCGGCGACGGCGACGGCGGTAGAAGATTTTGCCGGCCCCGCCCACGTCGCGCACCAGCTCCATCCAGGCCTTCTGCTCCGCAATGGCGATATCAGGATCGTAGCTGTCGCTTAGCACGTAGACGTCGAAGTGCTCTGCGTTGCCGGTACGCGCGACCGATTCCCAGGTGGCGCGCAGGCCCGCGAAGACGCGTTCCACGTCCTCGTTGCAGATCGGCATAATCAGCGCGGTGCGATGTTCAGGATTAAGCGGCTCGTCGCCCACCGTCGAGTAGGAGATGCTGTACTTATCGCGGCCGATCAGCAGCTGCAGGAAGCCCATCAGCGCGGTCCAGAAGCCCGCCGACACCCAGCAGAACAGAATGGCAAAGAGGAACAGAATGCCGGTCTGCAACACATAAGGCAGGATCTGCATCACCGACTGTTGCCAGTTCTGATTCAGCATCTCCATCGGATCGAGCAGCGTCCAGCCCTGATAGGGCAGGATGGTTTTCATGTACCAGGTGGCGATGACGGTCTGAAACAGGGTAAGGATCAGCAGCACATAGCGGCGAATGGAGCCGACGTGACGCCACTTCTCCTCGGCGCGCTGCTCTTCCGCATTGGCGTAGCGATGCGTCAGCTTTTCGCCGCGCAGCGAGCTCCAGGCACGCACCAGCGGGTTGGTCCGCCAGGCTTCCGGGAACATCAGCGAGCGTTTAACCTTCGGCATCGCCTTCAGCGTGGTGCGATCGAGATAATCTTTGCCGAACTGCTCGCCGTCGGCCAGCGAATCCGGCCACGCCATTTTGACGCGGGCCGAGACCGACTTAAGCGGCGCATCGTCAGGACGATCGCTGGCGGCGACATCCTGGCCAAGCGTATCGTGAATGAAGTGAAACGCCTCGGCGTGCTGCAGCGAGGCGCTTAACCGGGCCTTCCCTGCCGCATCCAGCGGCAGGGCTTCCACGTAGTTTTTAGGAATAAATGTCGGATTATTCATTGGCAGGTAACTGATAGCTCCAGGTTTCCGTCAATGTCTTGTCGCCGCTAACCAGCGCGGCGCGCATTTCGGTAGGCTGTTTGTTATCTTTGACGCGCAGACGCAGCACCAGACGCCAGCCTTTGGTGACCGGGTTATAGCGTACGCTCTGCTCAACCACTTCGCCGTTTTCGCCCACGCTGACCTGCGGCGCGACCTGGCTGTTATCCGGCATCTGGCTCATCGCTTTACCAACGAAGTCGATGGTGAAGGCGATAGAACCATCCGGCTGACGCACCAGATTAGACTGCTTCACGTCGCCCGCCGAACGCAGCGTATTTTTCACCCAGGCGGTATCGTCGGAGTGAAGCTGGCTCTCGTCGCGCGTAAAGTGCAGGCGGTAGTTGAAGTTCATCTCTTTGCCCGGATCCGGCAGATTCTCCGGCGTCCAGAAGGCGACGATATTGTCGTTGGTTTCGTCCGCGGTCGGGATTTCTACCAGCTCGACGCGGCCTTTACCCCAGTCGCCCAGCGGTTCAACCCAGCCGCTCGGACGCATATCGTAACGGTCGTCGAGATCCTGATAGCGGTTGAAGTCGCGGCTGCGCTGCAGCAAACCGAAGCCTTTCGGGCTTTCGATGGTGTAGGTGCTCACCGCCAGATGGCGCGGATTATTGAGCGGCCGCCAGATCCATTCGCCGTTGCCGCTGTGAATCGACAGACCGTCGGAGTCATGCAGCTCCGGACGGAAGTTGGTCACCGGCGAAGGCTGGTTGGCGCCGAACAGGAACATACTGGTCAGCGGCGCAACGCCAAGCTTGCCGACTTTGTCGCGCAGATAGACTTTCGACTGTACGTCGACAGTGGTTTCTTTGCCCGGATGCACGGTAAAGCGATAGGCGCCCGTCGCGCGCGGCGAATCGAGCAGCGCATAGATCACCAGCTGCTTATCCTGCGGTTTAGGACGCTGGATCCAGAATTCCTTAAAGCGCGGGAACTCTTCCCCGGACGGCAGTGCCGTGTCGATCGCCAGACCGCGCGCGGACAGGCCATAAACCTGATCGGCGCCGATAACGCGGAAGTAGCTCGCGCCCAGGAAGCTGGTGATCTCATCATCTTTTTTATCGCGCGAGTTAAGCGGATAAAGCACTTTAAAACCGGCGAACCCTAAATTTTTCACCGAGTCGGCGTCGTGTTTAACGTTGCCGAAGTTGAAATAGTCAGGGCTGTATTTGATTTCGCGCGCCGCGTTGGCCGTCACTTCGTTGATTTTTACCGGCGTGTCGAAATACATGCCCTGGTGGTAAAACTCAAGCTTGAACGGCGTACGCAGTTTGCCCCAGTACGCTTTGTCGTGGTTAAACTGGATCTGCTGATAGTCAGCAAATTTCATTTCACGAAACTGAGAGGGTAAATTGCTCTTAGGCGCCTCAAAACTTTTCCCTGCCAGCGTTTTGGCTTCTTTTGCGACATCATCAAGGTTAAACGCCCAGCTATTATTGGCGTACAACGCCAGCAGAACTGCCGCGCCAAGCCAGCGCATCTTCATCAGTCCGCCTTTTTTTTCTACATTAATCAGCACATCCCCCCCTTTCGTGTGCTAAGTACAAACCCATTTATCTTAAAGGATTATTCGCTTTTCCGACAGCATATCCAAAAGAATGTTCCAGGGTTTCGTCAGGGCTACGCCTGCTTTTAGGACAATTAAACGTTCCAGAATCAACTGATAGTATACGCTGTTTACAGCGGGTAGAATTTCCCTGCGGCATAAACCAGTTTCAGGGGGAAACTGGCCGAAACGTACTAACAAACTGGAACTTTATGAGTACAGTAAAACCTGAACGTGAATATTTCCTCGATTCGATTCGGGCGTATTTGATGTTGCTGGGGGTGCCGTTTCACGTTTCCCTCATCTATTCCACCCAAAAATGGGCCGTCAATAGTCAGGAAGCGTCGCTCTGGCTGACGGTGCTGAATGATTTTATTCACGCCTTCCGCATGCAGGTCTTTTTCGTTATCTCAGGCTACTTTTCCTACATGCTCTACCTGCGCTACGAAGCGAAGCGCTGGCTGAAAGTGCGCATGGAGCGCGTCGGCATTCCGCTGCTGACGGCCGTGCCGCTGATTACGCTGCCGCAGTTTTTTATGCTGCGCGCGCTGTCGGACAAGATGAGCAACTGGGATCAGCTGACGCTGTACGGCAAGTTCAATAACCTGATGTGGGAGCTGATTTCGCACCTCTGGTTTCTGGTGGTGCTGGTGATCCTTACCGCGCTCGGCATGCTGACCTTTAACTGGCTGCGCCGCCAGCATCGGCATATCGATTATAGCCGCATCGGCTGGGGCAAGGTGACGCTGGCGATCATGGGCTATGCGCTGCTGTGGGACGTTTTCCGTCGCGCGATCTTTACCTTTTTTCCGGCGCTGCTGATGGACGGCCTGTTCAGCATTATGGTGATGCAGACGCTGCTGTTTTTGCCCTTCTTTATGCTGGGAGCGCTGGCGTGGAAACACCCTGCCCTGAAGCAGCTGTTCGTGCGCTTTAATCCGGTGATGTGCTTCGGCGCGATTCTGGTTTTCATCGCCTATAGCCTTAATCAGCGCTACAGCAGCGGCGACGGCTGGCTCTATGAACTCGACGCGTTGATTACCACGCTGATGGGGCTCTGCATGCTCAACGTCTGCTTCAGCTTCGGCCACCGCATGCTTAACGCCCATTCGCCGCGCATTATGTATCTGGTGAACGCCTCGCTGTTTATCTACCTGGTACACCATCCGCTGACGCTGCTCTACGGCATTTTCATCACGCCGCAGATCGGCAACAACACGCTGGGCTTCTTTGTCGGGCTGGCGATGGTGTTCGGCGTGGCGTTTCTGCTCTATGAAATTCATCTGCGCATCCCGCTGCTGCGCTTTCTGTTTTCCGGCAAGCCGCAGAAAAAATAGCAAGACCACCGCGCGGACGCTTTGCCGCCCGCGCGGTCGACGCCTATAGCAGCCACTCGATCGGCAGACGCCACACCAGCCGCACCAGCAGGCGCTGCACCCAGGTGCAGCGCGGCTCATGCTTATGCACAATCTCCTGCGCTTCCCCCGCATACTCGACCCAGTTGACGCGTCCCCACTTGTCGAGCCGCAGCGCCCAGGCGCGATCGCGCATTGCGGCGCTAAAGCGCTGATGAGTCTGCCGCGCCAGCGCTTCACTCTCAATCACCAGCCCCATTTCGGTATTCAGCACCGCCGAACGGGGATCGAAGTTGAATGAGCCGATAAACAGCGTCTCCTGATCGACGGTAAAGGTTTTGGCATGCAGGCTGGAGCCGGAGTTACCGGTGAGACCGCGGTCGTGCGGCGCGTCGGGCACGCCCGACTGCGGCTTCAGCTCATAGAGCTCGATGCCGCGCCGCAGCAGCTTTTTACGCCACTTGGCGTAGCCCGCATGCACCACCGACACGTCGTTGGCGGCGAGAGAGTTGGTCAGAATCGCGATTTTTACGCCGCGCCGTTTCAGCGCCAGCAGCTGGGCGACGCCGGCGCGCGTGGGAACGAAATAGGCGGAGATGATATCGAACTGCCGCTGCGGCACGCCGATCACCTCCAGCATGCGCTGCGGCAGCAGGCTCCTGCGCTTCGCCCGGCCCAGCCCCTTACGCGGATCGTCGCTCAGCAGACGCGCGCGCGCCCAGGTCATGCTCAGCGTGCCCTGCTCCAGCTGGCTGACGAAGTGCGAGCTTTCCAGCCGCGCCAGATAGCGCTGTACCGCCTCGCTGTCGCGCCAGTCGGGCGGCAGCGCCACCGCGCCGTCCTGATGCTCGCTCTCGTCCAGCACGCTCTTCAGCGGTGCCACCGGTTTGCTCTGCCAGTAGCGTTCGAAATCTTCCGAGACTTCTTCCACCACCGGGCCGATCGCCAGCACGTCAAGATCGGCGAACAGCGGTTCGCTGCCGGTGGCGAAATATTCATCGCCGACGTTACGCCCGCCAACAATGGTCGCCACGCCGTCCACGGTAAAGCTCTTGTTGTGCATGCGGCGATTCAGCCGGGCGAAATCGGAGAGATAGCCCAGCGCGCGCAGCGTGCGGAACGAGAACGGATTAAACAGCTTCACCGTGATATTGGGATGGCGATCGAGACGCGCCAGCGTATCGTCCAGGCCCGGCGTATTGTTGTCGTCCAGCAGCAGCCGCACCTTCACGCCGCGCCCGGCCGCCTCCAGCAGCGCGCTAAACAGCAGGCGTCCCGACATATCGTTCTGCCAGATGTAATACTGCACATCCAGCGTGCGCTCCGCTTTGCCCATCAGCAGATAGCGGGCCGCAAAAGCGTCGAGCCCGTCCGCCAGCGGATGAATGCCGCTCAGGCCGGGGTGGCGGGCACTGCGCGGGCCGATAATCTCCTCAAGCCAGCTGACGTCAGGCAGTTCGGTCAGCAGATTTAACGCTTCGGTCATTGGGGTTCCCTGAATAATCGACACGCTCTTATTATTTAACGCTTCGCCGGATATGGCTATACGCGCAGTCTGAGAGCAGCCAGACAGCGCCGTTTTTTCAGCTAGACTTAGCCAGACTATCACGACCGGCCAGTTACAGGAGCGGACCATGACGTCAGATTCATCCCTGCTTCAGCGCCACCATCCCCGGCTGTTTAAAAGTTTTTTTCAGGGCAGCTTCCCCTGCTCTACCGCCTGCCGCACCGCGGGCAAGCGGCTGGACATGGTGATCAGCAGCGGCCACGATATGCTGCTGGATAAAGATTACGCCGCGCTCGCGGCGCAGCGTCTGCATACGGCGCGCGACGGCGCACGCTGGTATCTGATTGAAAAAGAGCCGGACCGCTACGACTGGAGCAGCTTCCTGCCGATGGTGCAGGCGGCCAGACGCCATGAGATGGAGATTATCTGGGAACTGGCGCACTTCGGCTATCCCGATCATCTGAATATCTGGAAGGCGTCGTTTATCGAGCATTTCGCCCGTTTCGCCCGCGCTATGGCGCAGGTAATGCGCGATGAGGGCATCGAGCGCCCGTTTTTCACGCCCATTAACCAGATTTCATTCTGGTCATGGGCCGGAGCCGACGTCGCCTGGTTCAATCCCCACGTCGCCAATCGCGGCAGAGAGTTAAAGCGTCAGCTGGTGCGCGCCTCGCTGGCGGCGATCCACGCTATCCGCGAGGTCTATCCCGAAGCGCGTTTCGTACTCACCGATCCGCTGGTGCAGATCGCCAGCGATCCCCATAATCCCGACAGCAAACCCTACGCCGACGTGCAGCATCAGGCGCAGTTTGAGGCCTGGGATATGCTGGCTGGACGCATCGACAGCGAGCTCGGCGGCAGCGAGGATTGCCTCGATATTCTCGGACTCAACTACTATCCCGACAATCACTGGTTCTTTCCCGGCGAGCCGATGTCGGCGACGCATCCGCTGCGCCAGCCGCTGCATCGCCTGCTGGCGCAGTGCTGGCAGCGCTACCAGCGCCCGCTGCTGCTGGCGGAAACCGGCGCGGAAGGCGAAGCGCGCGCCGCCTGGCTGCAGCATATCAGCGAAGAGGTGATGCTGGCGCTCGAACAGGGAGTGGGCCTGGAGGGCGTTTCCCTCTATCCGGTGGTGGAATATCCTGCCTGGGCTGACGATCGCCGTTCGCCGGGCGCGCTGTTCGGGCTGGGCGATCCCAACGGCAACCGCACGCTGCATGAGGGCCTGGCGCTGGTGTTGCGCAGTCAGCAGATTAAGTTTCAGACCAGATTTCAGGAGGGGTGAACGGGCGGTTTTTTCGGCGTGCAGCTCTGTACTTCAAGCGACGGATCGGCGGGATGGCGAACATCGGTGAGCCAGGTCATAGCAAAGAGAAATACCACGCCGATCAAGCAGGCGGCCAGCAGACCAATAATGGCGATCAGTTTGTCATCTCGCGATTCCATACTTTCTCCTTCTGAACCTCCCTGCCGCTTACGATTCTCTCTTTAACTCATCCAGAGCGTCACCAACAGGACGAAGATTATAAGCGTAACAGAGGTCACCGCAAGCACCACGATGGCGAAGTGCGCATCGTCCATGGTCTGGCGAAGGGGCTCATCTTGCGGATCGTGCGGCGACAGTGGAAGCATAGATTCTCAACGGAAATCGGTGGATCGCCGCAGGCTTGCGGCGGCGACCAGTGTAATAGAAACCGGGCCGCCCGCCAGCCTTTTCTTGTGCAAAAAAAGCGGGACGCGAAGCGCGTCCCGTTAGCGGATCAGAAGTCGTAGCTGACGCCGGCCTTCAGCGTGCGGCCGTCGCCGCGGAACAGGTAGGTGCCGGTATCGTCGACAGAGGACCAGTACTTCTCATTGGTCACGTTATCGAGGCCGACGCGCCACACCAGATCGTTTTCTTTCACCTTCATGCGGTAACGCATGCCCAGATCCAGCGTGGTATAGCTGTCGATCTTTTTGCTGTTGGCGGCGTCCGCCCACTGCGATCCGGTGCGCTGCAGCTGGGCCGTCGCCGTCAGGCCGTCAACCGGTCTGATGTCATACTCGCCGCCGAACACCAGGTTGTAGCGCGGCACGCCGATGGCATCCTTGCCGTTGTAGCTGCCGTTTTCGGTTTTGGTCATCTCTGGATCGATCCAGGTCGCGCTGCCGGTGAGACGCACGCCCAGCACCGGCTCGCCGAAGAGATTCAGCTCCACGCCGCGGTTGCGCTGCTCGCCGTCCAGGCCATAGCTGCCGTCGCCGTTAAGAATGCCCGACGGCTTCTTGATCTCGAACAGCGCCAGCGATCCGCCCACGCGCTGGAAATCGACCTTCACGCCCACCTCATTCTGTTTCGCATGGGCGATGCCGGTCGTGGTGCCGTAGTTGGTGGCGTTGTTCGGCGCCACCTCGCCCGGCTGCAGCGACTCGGTGTGGTTGGCATAAAGCGCCACCGACTCAAGCGGTTTATAGAGAATGCCGTAGGTCGGCATCCAGCGGCTGTCGGTGTAGCGGCTCGAGGTATCTTCGGCGCCGGTGGCGTTGCTGTAGTTGCGCACCACCACTTTCTGATGGCGCGCGCCTAAAGTCAGCTGCACGCTGTCGTTCAGCACGCCCAGCGTGTCGCTCAGCAGGTAGCCCTGGGTGCGGTTGCGGCCGGTAGTGAGCGGATCGCTGTAGTCGCCGCCGGTGAGGTTATTGGTCGGGTTCGGCACCTTGCCGGTGTGATAGATATTGGTCGACTCGGTGTTCGCGCCGTAGGCCATGCGCCACGCGGTGTTGTTGCGCGAGGTGTAGGCGGAATAGCCGACGTTGACCTTATGGCTGATAAAGCCGGTATCGAAGCGGCCGCGCAGCCCGGCCATGCCGCTGAAGTTGTTGATGATGCGATTGGTGTCAAGACGGCCGATTTGCGCGTTGCCGTCTGCATCGGTGAGCTTCGGCGACGCGTAGTCGCCCAGCTCGTGAGAGTGCTGCGCGCCCACCGCGCCGTAAAGCGTCCAGCTGTCCGTAACGTCATACTCGGCGCGCGCCATGCCGAACTCTGACTCGATATCGCTGTAGACCCAATCCTGGCTGTAGTTGTGGCTGTTTGACGGCAGCTTTGGAATAAAGTCGATGCCGCTGATGTTGACACCGTTATCAGCATCGTGGAAGGTTTTTTTCTGATAGCCGACGTCAAGCGAGGTGCGCAGGCGATCGCCGCGGTAGTCCAGCCCGAGGGAGGCGGCAGTGGTGCGCTTCTGCTCGCCGTCGACGCCGGTTTCCCCTTCGCGATGCACCGCGTTCAGGCGCACGCCGAACTGGTTAGCGTCGCCGAAACGGCGGCTGATATCGGTGGTCGTGCCGATCTGCTGCGCCGAGGTGTAATCGACGCCGACGCGCGTCAGCGGCAGATCCTCGGCATGTTTCGGCTCGAGGTTGATCATGCCGCCTACCCCGCTGCTGGCGGCACCGTTAAGCAGGCCGTTGGCGCCTTTGAAGATCTCGACGCGATCGATCAGCGACGCGTCCATCACCTGGCGCGGCACCACGCCCGGCAGCCCGCCGAAGGTCATATCGTCGCCATCCAGCGTAAAGCCGCGGATGCGGTAGGTTTCAGCGAAGTTGCCGTAGCCCTGCAGGCTCTGCACGCCCGCGTCATTTTTCACCACGTCGGCGATGGTTTTCGCCTGCCGATCCTGGATCATCTTCGAGGTGAAGCCGATAACGTTGAACGGCACCTCCATGGCGCTCTGCTCGCCCAGCATGCCGAGACGGCCGCCATGGGCTACCTGGCCATCAAGATAAGCGGGCACCAGCTGGTCGCCACCGGGTTTGAAGTCGCTCTGCGGCGCGGCGGTGACGGTCAGGACCTGCTCGTCGCTACTGGCGGTTGAAGCGGAGTCACGGGTGTTGGTGGTAGCAGCCATCACTGGCAAACAACCGGCGCTGACCAGTAAGGCCAGCAGCGTCGGTTTAAATCCGGGAGAAGAAAGCGAACGGCGCATAGTCGATCCCTAATGCTAAAGTTACTGATAATCATTATTATTACGGTTTGCGATTATGCGCAGCCTTGCTTTTATTGCAAGCAAAATCTTGACAGGTGAAAGACAAGAGGCACCTAAGTTATTGATTCTTAAAGTATTTTATGGAAAGCAGCAGGCTGAAAACGCGGCGGCCTGCTCCGCCGCGCGAAAATGATTTAAGGCGCCTGCCAGCCGCCGCCCAGCGCGCGGTACAGGGCGATTTGCGCCAGCAGCAGGTTGTTTTTTACCGAGACCAGATTGAGCTGGGTAGAGAACAGCGTGCGCTGCGCGTCCAGCTCGTCAAGATAGGAGGCATAACCGTTTTGATAGCGATTGCGAGCGATGCGCAGCGCCTCCGAGACATACTCTTCCTGTTTCTGCAGCTCCGCCAGCTGCGCCTGCCCTTGCAGTATGGCGTCCATCGCGTCGTTCACCTCGGAGAAGGCGTTGCGCACCACTTTCTCATAGCCGTAAAGCGCCTGGTTACGCGCCGCCATCGACACATCTACCTGCGCCGTCAGCGCTTCGCGGTTCAGCAGCGGCGCCAGCACGCTGCCGCCAATGCTCCAGAGGCGGAACGGATTGTCGATCAGCTGATGCAGCTCGCTGCTTTGCAGGGTGCCGCTCGCGGTCAGGTTGAGCGAGGGCAGCAGCTTCGCCTGCGACGAGGCGAGCGTGGCGTCCGCCGCCAGCAGCAGGCGCTGCGCCTGGACGATATCGGGCCGCCGGTTAAGCAGTTGCGACGGCAACAGCTGCGGCATTTGCTGCGGCATAATCTGGTTGAACTGCGGCCGACGCGCGATCTCGCGCGGGTTCATCCCCACCAGAATGCTCAGGGCGTTCTCCTGCTGGGCGATCTGATGCCTGAGCTGCGGCACCTGCGCCTTCGCCGTCTGGAATTCGGACGCCGCCTGCATCCACTCCAGCCGCGAACTGTAACCGGTTTCGAACTGGCGCTGCGCCAGCTGCAGCGAATTGCCGCGCGTCTCAAGCGTCGCCTCGGTGACGCGCAGCTGCTCGTCCAGCGCCACTAGGCTCAGATAGCCCGACGCTACCGAGCTGGCGACGGTCAGCTCCGCCGCCGACGCCGCCGCGCGCTGCGCCTCCAGCGACGCTTCGCTGGCCGCGATGCTGCTGCTGCGCGCTCCCCACAGGTCGACATCGTAGCTCGCCTGCAGCAGCCCCTGATAAACGGCGCTCTCGTAAGGCTGGCCGGTAGCGGCAGAGAGCGCGCGCTGATGCGTCGCGCCGACGCCCGCGCTCAGCGTCGGGAAGTTGTCGCCCTGCGCCGCGCGCAGCTCGGCGCGGTATTGTTCGACGCGCGAACGCGCCGTGAGAATATCAAGGTTATTGCGCAGCGCCTGCGTCACCAGCCGGTTGAGATTGTCGTCGCCGAAGGCGCGCCACCACTCCGCTTCCGGCGCGGCGGCGGGTCCAACCTGATTACGCCACTGCGGCGGGATCGGCAGCGACGCGGGCGCTTTCTCTACCTCGGTGGCGCAGCCGGCCAGCATGAGCGCCGCCAGACCGGCGCATAACAGCCGCCTCATTACTTCACCGCCTTATCGCGCGGTTGTGCGGCGGTATCGATGCTGACCTCCACCGACATGCCGGGGCGCAGCTCGCGCATATCCTCCTCGTCAATGGCGATTCGCACCGGAATGCGCTGGGCGATTTTGACGAAGTTGCCGGTGGCGTTATCCGGCGAAATCGCGCTGAACTCGGAGCCCGCCGCCGGCGAGATAAATTCCACATGGCCGTTAAAGCGTTTGCCGTTGAGCGCGTCGACCCGGAAGGTCGCCGGCAGGCCCGGCCGAATATCCGCCAGCTGCGTCTCTTTCATATTGGCGATAATCCATTTATGGTCCGGCACCACCGAGGTCAGCCGCGTGCCCGCCGTGACGTAGGCGCCTTTGCGCACCGAAAGCTGGCCGAGCTGCCCGGCGTCCGGCGCAACGATGCGGGTATTGGCAAGATCGATCTGCGCCAGCTCCAGCGCCGCCTGGGCGCTGGCGACGTCGCCTTCCAGCGACGCGCGATTGACGATCACGGTTTGCAGATTCTGCTGCGCGACCGCCACCTGCGCCTCCGCCTGACGCACCGCCGCCTGCGCCTGCGCGTTGGCGGCGCGCGCCGCATCGCGTTCACGCACCGAGAGCGAGCCGTCGGCGGCCAGATTTTCGACGCGCTTCAGATCGAAGCCCCCCTTCAGCGCCTGCGCTCTGGCGTTCTCCAGCGCGGCCTTATTGCTGGCGATGGTGGCTTCCGCGCTGCGGCGCTGCTGCAGGTTGTTGCTGAGCGCCGCCTGCTTCATCGCCAGCTGCGCCTCCGCCTGATGCACGCGCTGACGATAGATACGATCGTCGATGGTCATCAGCAGTTGCCCTTTTTGCACCGGCTGAAGATCCACGACCTCCACCGAGGTGAGATAGCCATTGACCTGCGGGCTGATAAAGGTCACCTGGCCGCGCACGTAGGCGTTCTCGGTGCTCTGTATAGCGCTGGTGAAGGGCCAGAGCTGCCAGGCGTATAAAATAATCAGCACGCCAAGAATGGCGATGCCGCTTCCCGCCGCAATGGAAAGAATACGCCGGCGATTGGCGCGCTCGCGCTCCGCCGCCTGAAGTTCATCCTGCTGACTCATCGTGACTCCATAGATTCTTGTGACGCTGCCGCCAGACGCTGCTCCATCAGATTAAAGCGCGCCTGTCGCCAGTTGAGATATCGCTGACGGGAGAGACGCCACAGCGCCCACATCAGGGTGATGAGCGCCAGCGCCGCCGTCAGTAAATAGGTATCGTTATAGGCCAGCACGTTCGCCTGCAGCGTCGCCACCACCTGCAGCTGGCTGGTGCTTTGCGCGCTCAGCAGCGCAGGATCGGCCAGCTGGCTGTTGAACAGCGCGCCATACTGGCTGAGGCGCTCTGTAACGTTGGGATCGAGCAGCGAGAGCTGATCGCCGATCAGGCTGGAGTGGTACTTCTCGCGCCAGACCTGAAAAGTGCCGAGGATCGCGGAGCCGATCAGACCGCCCAGGTTCTGGCTCATGCCGAACAGCACCACGAAGCTCACCAGATTTTTCGGCTGCGTTACCACGCTGCCGATGCCGATCAGCATTGCGGGCGCCATAAAAAAGGTGCTGCTGAAGCCGAGCAGGAACTGGCTGAGATACATATTGTTGGCGCGCGTCACCGGGCTGGCTTGGGCATCCATCAGCGAGGCGACGATCATCACCGCCAGCGAGGTGACGATCGGCCAGTTAAGGTGCGCGGGCCGGATGGTCAGCGCGCTGGTGGCGATGCCGAGCGTCATGCCGCCGATAATCGCCAGCGACAGGCCGCGCATCTGATCGTTGAGCAGCCCCAGCTGCTGCAAAAAGCCCACCGCGCCGGTGTTCTGCTCCGCCAGCACGATGCGTATCATAATCATCACGATGCCGAGACGCACCATGTTGCCGCTGCTGAGCCAGCGCGTATTGATGAGCGGATTTTTCCGGTTGTGCTCAATGACGATCGCCGCGACGATCAGCACCAGCGCGAACGCCAGGCAGACGCCGAGCCAGGGCGTGGTGAACCACCATTCGATGCGCCCCAGCGACAGCACGCCGCAGAGCAGCGCCATGCCCGGCGCCAGCAGCATAAAGGTGACGAAATCGAGCTTTTCAAAAGCCTTGATGCGATCGCCCGGCGGCAGCTTCACCACCAGCACGCAGCCCAGCGCGATCATCGCCAGACCCAGCTCAAACAGATAGAGCCCGCGCCACTCTTCCAGCTGCAACAGCTCGGACGAAAAAAGCCGCGCCATCGGAATGGCGAACTGCGAGACGGTCAGGCCGATCACCAGCGCCTTCAGCCGGTGCTTTGCCGGCCACGCCTGCACCTGATAGTAGATCCCCAGCGAGCTGAGCGCCGCGCCCGCCATGCCGTGGGCGGTGCGCACAATGATCGCCGAGCTGAGATCGTTAGCGAAGAGATGGAAAAAGGCCACCAGCACGTAGAGCACCAGAAAGGCTTCGGTGAACACGCGCAAGCCGAACTGCTGGCGAAACTTCACCAGCAGCAGGTTGATGGAAATATTGCCCATCACGTAGACGGCGGGCAGCCAGGCGATTTCGTTAGAGTAGGCGCCGAAGGTGCCCTGGAGGTTGGTCAGGTTAGCGGTAACCAGCGCGTTGCTAAGCGCGCCGGTAAGCGAGATAAGCAGGCCTATCAGGCCAAAGGCAATCCGTTTCGGCGGCGAATGAATCGGGGTCGAGGGCGAGCCCGGCAGCATGGGTTTTTCATGCGGCAACCATTCGCGCTGCGCATAGGGATTGCGTCGTGCCACCGCTACATATTTCCCATACGCGTCAGCAGCTGTTGCAGCACCTGCTCCGTGGTCGCCAGCGCCTGCGGATCGATATCGCCGAGCAGATCGGCGCGCAGCGCGTCCGCCTCGTTTTTCACTAAGGCGAAAGCCTGATTGCCTTTTTCCGTCAGCACCAGATGGCGCTTGCGGCGATCTTCCGGCGGCTGCACGCGCGTCAGCAGCTCCTGTTTCACCAGACGGTCGATAAGCGGCACCATACTGGCGTCCTCCAGGCCAAGCATCTGCGCCAGTTCCGTCTGGGTCAGCGGCCGCGTTTCGCTGGCGATAAGGCCGATCGCCATCCAGCTGCTCATGCTCAGGCCGCTGTGTTTAAGGTGACGATCGACGGCCAGCCGCCATGCGTGCGCGGTCTGGTAGAGAAGATGGGTAAAGGTTTTATAGTGCAGAGTCAAAGCGTAGCGACCTGATTATTAGAGTTCTAACTAAATGAGTGCGTTATTATACGCCGAGCAAATTGCTAATGAAAATAGCACAAGGCGTTAAATAATGACGCGTATGTCGTCGGGTTTTAAGGTCATATTACTACCCAGACGGGATAAAACTGGAGCTACTATGCCCGATCGCAACAGCAACTGGATAGATCTGCGCCGCGACGCCTTGCACGGCATCGAGACCATCCGCGCGCATTTCACCGGCCACGCCTACGATCCTCACTGGCACGACAGCTATCTGATCGGCGTGACGGAGCAAGGCGTGCAGCAGTTTCACTCGCGCCGTAAACAGCACCGTAGCCGCCCCGGCACGGTATTTATGCTGGAGCCGGAAGAGCTGCACGACGGCGACGCGGTAGATGCGCAGGGCTTTACCTATCGTATGCTCTATCTCTCGCCGCAGCAGATCGCGCAGCAGCTGACGCCGCTCTGCACCGCTGACTACGGCGGCGAACTCCGCTTCGCCGCCACGCTGCGCGAGGATCAGGCGCTCGCCTGGTCCGTCTGGCACTGTTTCGACGCGCTGTGGCACGACCATCCGGCATTGATCAAAGAGGCTACGCTCGACCGCCTGTTTCTGCAGCTGAGTCAGCATCCGCTATGGCGCAGCGAGCCGCGCGCGGCGGATAACGATCGCCGGCTGGCCCAGCAGGCGCGCGACTGGCTTATCGCTCATCATGCGCTTAATCCGGGATTACAGGCGATGGCCGAGGCGCTGCAGGTGGATCGCTTTCGCCTTTCGCGCCTGTTTCAGGCGCAGTGGGGCTTACCGCCGCACGCCTGGCTGGTGCAGTGGCGCTTATCCCAGGCCCGCCGACAGCTGGCGGCGGGCCTTCCTGCCGCCGACGTCGCTGCGGCATTAGGCTTCGCCGATCAAAGCCACCTGGGCCGCTGGTTTAAGCGCGCCTGCCATCTGACCCCGGCGCGCTATCAGCAGGCCTGCACAAATCTTCCAGACGCCGGCTGAAGACCGGGCCACAATGCCCTTTTTCTGTCTGGAGAAGTGTTATGCAAGACCCTCGTTGCGTCATGATTTTGCAAAACGATCTCGCCCCTGGTAAAGCCGCCAACGCCGCGGCGGTCATCGCGCTGACGCTCGGCCAGCGCCATCCCGCGCTGGTCGGCGAGGCGTTACAGGATGCCGACGCCTGCAGCTATCCCGGCCTTATTCCGGTCGGCATTCCGGTGCTGGCGGCCACCCATGCCGAGATGGACGCACTGCGCGCCCGCTGTGCCGAGCTGGCGTGCGATCTGGTGCTCTTTCCTGAGCAGGGTCAGACCACCACCGACTACGCGGCCTTTAGCGCGGCGATGCGCGAAATCCCGGCCAGCGAGTGGCGCCTGCTGGGCCTGGCACTGGTCGGCGAGAAACAACAGGTGCGAAAACTGACCTCGAAGTTAAAGCTTTTTAGCTAAACAGCGGCCAGAAACGTTGCACGTTTAACCACATAGCTGTACAAGTGTGCCATTGTACAAACAACCTGTACAGCTTTGCCTCACTTCGTATACATTTATGCATTTGATAATTAACAAATAGCACAAATTGACTAATATTACTCTTGTGTCTGTACACCTTCATTGTATAACTTTACGTCCCATGAATCGGATAACGATTCCGTAACGAATGATGCGTTTGCGTCGCCTCTGAAGGTGTCAGTGGATTTCCACCTTCAGAGGTCCTTTTTTTGATGAGCTGGCACCCTTTACATCTGTCCATGTAAGGGGATTTTCATCGTTAATTGATCTGGTATTCGAATAGACGCCAGGGCTATTTTAGGGCTGACACATGCAAAACGCTGTTTCGCAAACCGATAAAGAGATGGGTGATCGCTTCAACGCAGCGGCTAACAACGCCGCTAGCGAGATGGAAATGCTGGGTTTAGCTATCGCGGAGATTCTCCAGACGGGCAATCCTGTCACCAATAAAGCGATTATCGCTAAACTGATCCACCGGCTGGAGCTGGAGTCAGATCCGGCGACGCTTGACATCTATCGTCAGCTGCTGGAGCTGGTAGTGCATAAAACCCCCGACGATTTAACGGTGTAATCCTGACTCCAGGGATGGAGTTATCCTGCCCGTTCCGCCAGCGCTGGCAAATTTTCCTTTCAGACAGTACTCTCTCCAGCTTAATTTCTGCTGCGTTCTCCGCTTCTGTCGCGAGAGCGAATAATCAAAAAGAGCCTGCAAGTTTATGAGTCAACCTAATGACGTTGTTCCATCCTTGGACAACGACCTGAGCATGGGCCGCGTGCTACGTTCCCCCGCCCTGCTCACCCGCGAGTGTCTGGCAGGCGTGATCACCGCGCTGGCCTTAATCCCAGAAGTGATCTCCTTTTCCGTGATCGCCGGTGTCGACCCCAAGGTCAGCCTGGTGGCGTCGGTGGTGCTCTGCCTGACGCTCTCGATACTGGGCGGGCGTCCGGCGATGGTGACCGCCGCCGCCGGCTCGGTGGCACTGGTGATCGGCCCGATGGTGCATGCGCACGGCGTGGCCTATATTTTGCCCGCCGTGGTGCTGGGCGGCGTGATTCAGATCCTGTTCGGCGTGGCCGGTCTGGCGCGCATGATGCGCTATATCCCACGCTCGGTGATGCTCGGCTTCGTCAATGCGCTCGGCGTCCTGATCTTCTTCGCGCAGGTGCCGCACGTCTGGGGACAGAGCTCGCTGGTGTGGCTGCTGTTTGCCGTGACGCTGGCGATCGTGCTGCTGCTGCCGCGCCTGCTGAAAAGCGTGCCCTCGCCGCTGGTCGCTATCGTGGTGGTCACCGCCGTCGCGCTGCTGATGGGCTGGCGCGTGCCCAACGTGGGCGATGAAGGCCCGATGAGCGCCGGCTTGCCCGGTCTCAATGCGCTCCAGGTGCCGTTAAGCCTGCAAACGTTACAAATCGTCTGGCCGACAGCGCTCAGCATCGCCTTTGTCGGCCTGATGGAGTCGCTGCTCACCGCCAAGCTGGTGGACGATCTGACCGATACGCTCTCCAGCAAGCGTCGCGAGTCCTGGGGATTAGGTGTCGCTAACATTTTCGCCGCCTTTTACGGCGGCATCGCCGGCTGCGCGATGATCGGCCAGACCATCGTCAACGTCGAGCTGGGCAAGGCGCGCACGCGCGTTTCGACGCTGGTCGCCGGGCTGGTGCTGCTGCTGCTGGTAACCGGCCTGAGCGCGATCATGGCGCAAATTCCGATGGTCGTGCTGGCGGGCATTATGATGGTGGTCGCGGTGAAGACGGTGAACTGGCACAGCCTGCAGCCCACAACGCTCAGGCGCATGCCCTGGTCGGAGACGCTGGTGATGGCGCTGACGATTGGCGTCACGGTCTGGACCGGCAACCTGGCGCTGGGGGTGCTGGCGGGCGTGATCGCCGCCATGATGCTGTTTGCGCGCCGTATCGCCCACGTGATCCACGCCGAGCGCGAAGTCAGCGCCGACGGTCAGTCGGTGCGCTATCGCGTGCGCGGCCCGCTCTTTTTCGCCAGCAGCAACGATCTGTTTGAGCACTTCGATTACGGTCATGACCCGAAACAGGTGACGATCGATCTGACCGATGCGCAAATCTGGGACGCCTCGTCGGTGGCCGCGCTCGACGGCATTGAATACCGCTATCAGCGCCACGGCGCGCAGGTGACAATTGTCGGTCTGGATACCCGCAGCAGCGATTTTCATCGCCGCCTGACCGGTAAATTCGAGTAATTTACGGCTGATGATGCGATGCGGCAGAAGCCGCATCGCCATTAAAGCGGTTTGGCCTGCCGCCGCGCCTTGAAGCGCGCGATGAGCGTCGTCATCGCCTGATAGATGACGCCTGCGTAGAGGCTTTGTAAAATCGCCATTCCTGTTTCCATCCCCTCTTTTTGCCAGAAGCAGAACCACATAAACAGGCCCCAAAGCAGGGAAAACAGTAGACAGCCTTTGATAAATTTCACGACGCCCTGCATCTCGTTTCCTTCTTTGTCAGCGCGGCCCGTGCCGCGTTGTCGAGGCGTGAAAGTATCGCATCGCGCGGCGTTTTGCACTCCAGGCTGCATCAGATGAGAGGCGGGTCAAATTTTACCGGCATGAATTAATTTACGCGTGTAGAGCTGGTGCGCTGGCGCTGGCCTGCTACGCTTTAATTTCATTGCATTTTTATGCTTTCTTTTTCAATACCGGAGAATAAGGTGGCAACGATGAATAACGTGAAAAAAGGGATCTGCATTACGCTGGCGGTGCTGGCGCTGGCGGGCTGTATGCACCGCAGCGACGCGATTAAATCGGATGGCCGCCCTCATGCGCCAAGCGGCCAGTCGTCGCCGGGCGGCACGCTGGGCTCAGGTCCAGTTGGACAGCCGCAGTCGTAATGAAAAACCCGGTTAACGCCGGGTTTTTTCATTTTAACTTTCCTTTCTGTCTGAAAGGTTGCCGCTCGCTGTAAGCGATGTCAGGTCTGAGTTAAAGGATTTCGCACTCAATGCAGAGAGTGATCAAGTAACGCCATCGCGGTTTCGTAGACAAGATCGGGTTTTGCGTCGGGCAGTATTACCTTAATCTTTTCTTTGAGCGCGCGGTTGGTCACCGGTTGTCGATCGGCCAGCAGCTCAAGCACGGCCTGCCCAAACATCAAACGACACACATGAACAGCATCTTTAGCGTACTTCGTTTCCATCATAACCTCCCCTGTTAGTGAGGAAGTAAAGTAACGCGAATTACAGGAACGCTTATATTGATTAGCTGGCGGGACAATTCAGACACAAAAAAACCGCCCTGAAGGCGGTCACGACATTGCTTACTACTGCTTTGTTTTAATTTGGTTTTTTTAATCGATAGAGATGGTGCCCGGGGCGGGACTTGAACCCGCACGACCATAAGCCGAGGGATTTTAAATCCCTTGTGTCTACCGATTTCACCACCCGGGCAGGGTGTAAAGTGGAGGCGCGTCCCGGAGTCGAACCGAGGTGGACGGATTTGCAATCCGCTGCATGGCCACTCTGCCAACGCGCCTTTATCCGCTGTGCCGTCAGGGGATCCTGACCTGCAAATCTGGAGCGGGAAACGAGACTCGAACTCGCGACCCCGACCTTGGCAAGGTCGTGCTCTACCAACTGAGCTATTCCCGCATTGTTCAGCAATCTAATGGAACTTGCTGATTTTGCTTATCTTCTGGCAGCCTTGCCGCCGTTCGATGCGATGCATTCTACTGACCTGACGCACTGAGTCAACAGAATTATCTTCACAGTGCGTCCGTTTGCTGCTTTTTAAGTCGCTTCGATCAGCTATCGAGCAAATCGCCGCGCGCAGCGCTTAAATACTGAAACATAGACCAGAATGTCAGCACGGCGGCGATATAAAGCGCCACCACGCCCACGGCGATAACCGTAGTGTCGGGACGCCACAGCAGCGCCACCAGCGAGAGCATCTGCGCCGTGGTTTTCACCTTGCCGATCCAGGAGACGGCGACGCTGCTGCGCTTGCCGATCTCCGCCATCCACTCGCGCAGCGCAGAAATAATAATTTCGCGCGCGATCATGGTCGCGGCCGGCAGAGTAATCCACCACGAGTGAAAGTATTCCGCCACCAGGACCAGCGCAATCGCCACCATCACCTTATCGGCCACCGGATCGAGGAAGGCGCCGAAGCGCGTGGTTTGCTTCCAGCGACGGGCGAGAAATCCGTCGAACCAGTCGGTAACCGCAGCGACCACGAAGATCAGCGCGGTGGCGAACGGCGCCCAGTAGAACGGCAGATAGAAAGCCAGCACGAAGAAAGGAATCAGGACGACTCGAAACAGGGTGAGACACGTCGGAATGTTAAATTGCATATGCCGGTAACTGTCTGGAATGGGTAGAATTTCCCCTATGTTCCTACATTGCCTCACCTGTTTCAATGCTAGTGTTTTAGCGAATGGTATATTTTTTCCGCCAGCGCGAACGAAATGCCGGGCACATTGGCGATCTCTTCAACCGTGGCGTTCATCAAGGGTTGCAGGCCGCCCATGTACTTAAGCAGCTGCTGGCGTCGTTTTGGGCCGATGCCTTCGATGCTCTCCAGCGCGCTGGTGTTCTTTACTTTCGCCCGTTTTTTACGGTGGCCCGAAATTGCATGATTGTGAGCGTCGTCACGAATATGCTGGATAACATGCAGCGCTGCGGAGTCCGGCGGCAGCGAAACGCCCTCGCCTTCCGCTTCAAAGAAGAGCGTTTCAAGGCCCGCTTTACGATCGCTGCCTTTCGCTACGCCCAGTAAAATCGGTCGCGACTTATCCCATTCCACGTCCAGTTCGGCAAATACCTGCTTCGCCTGCGACAGCTGTCCCTTGCCGCCGTCGATCAGGATGACGTCGGGTATTTTGTCCTCTTCCAGCGCTTTGCCGTAGCGGCGGCGCAGCACCTGATTCATCGCCGCATAATCATCGCCTGGCGTAATGCCTTCGATGTTGTAGCGGCGGTAGTCGCTACGCAGCGGTCCGTTGGCGTCGAACACTACGCAGGAGGCGATGGTCTGTTCGCCCATGGTGTGGCTGATGTCGAAACACTCCATGCGGTTGATTTTGTCCAGCTCGAGAAACTGCGCCAGCGCCGCCAGCCGCTGCTGGATAGTGGAGTGCTGCGAGAGCCGCGTGGTGAGCGCCGTCGCGGCGTTGGTGCGCGCCAGCTTGAGATAACGCGCGCGGTCGCCGCGCGGTTTGCTCTGAATGGCCACGCGTCGCCCCGCCAGCTCGCTCAGCGACGCGGCTAGCAGTTCGCGTTCAGGCAGATCGAAGTCCAGCAGGATATCGCCCGGCAGGGTGCGCGCTTCGCTGCCCTGCAGGTAAAACTGGCCGACGAAGGTCTGCACCACCTCCGCCAGCTCGGTATCGGCCGGGACTTTCGGGAAGTAGCTGCGGCTGCCCAGCACCTTGCCCTGACGAATAAAGAGCACGTGCAGGCAGGCCATGCCGGCGTCGTAGGCCACGCCCACCACGTCCAGATCGTCGCCCTGATTAGAGACGAACTGCTTTTCCGTGATGCGGCGCACCGCCTGAATCTGGTCGCGCAGACGCGCCGCCTCTTCGAAGCGCAGCCCGATGCTCGCCTCTTCCATGCGCTTCACCAGCATGTTCAGCACCTGGTCATCTTTACCGGCGAGAAACAGCCGCACGTACTCCGTCTGCTGCGCATACTCCTCTTCGCTCACCAGACCGGCGACGCACGGACCGAGGCAGCGTCCAATCTGATACTGCAGGCAGGGTCGGGAGCGATTGCGGTAGACGCTGTTTTCACACTGGCGAATCGGAAAGACTTTTTGCATCAGCGCCAGGGTTTCACGCACCGCATAACCGTTCGGGAACGGGCCGAAATATTCGCCTTTGGCGTGTTTCGCCCCGCGATGGTAGGCCAGGCGCGGATGCGTATCGCTGCTGAGAAAGATAAACGGATAGGATTTATCGTCGCGCATCAGCACGTTGTAGCGCGGCTGATAGAGCTTGATGTAGTTATGCTCGAGCAGCAGCGCTTCCGTTTCAGTGTGCGTAACGGTGACGTCTATATGATGGATGTTGCTGACCAGCACCTCGGTCTTTCGACTGCCGACGTGGCTGCGAAAGTAGCTGCTGAGGCGCTTCTTAAGATCTTTGGCTTTTCCTACATAGATCACGGTGTCCGAGGCGTCGTACATGCGGTACACGCCCGGCTGGCTGGTCACCGTGCTGAGAAAGGCTTTGGCGTTGAAAACTTCACTCACTACTGATTAACGGCTCCGCATTGAACAGGCCATGTCGAATGGCCAGATGCGTTAACTCTACGTCGCCGCTGATGTTCAGCTTGCTGAACATGCGATAACGGTAGCTGTTAACGGTTTTAGGACTGAGATTGAGCTGCTCGGAAATTTCCGTCACCTTTTGCCCTTTGGTGATCATCAGCATAATCTGCAATTCCCTTTCCGACAAACAGCTGAAGGGCGATTCCGCTTTTTGCGGCTCGATCTGGCTCAGCGCCATCTGTTGGGCGATATCTGACGCAATGTAGCGCTGGCCGGCGTGCACGGAGCGGATAGCATTCACCACTTCCTGCGGCGCGGCGCCTTTGCTGAGATAACCCGCCGCGCCCGCCTGCATCACCTTAGCGGGCAGCGGGTTTTCGGTGTGGATGGTCAGCATAATAATTTTGATATCGGGATTGAAGCGCACAATTTTGCGCGTCGCTTCCAGCCCGCCAATGCCGGGCATATTCATATCCATCAGGATCACGTCGACCTGATGAGTTCGGCACCATTTCACCGCGTCCTCGCCGCAACAGGCCTCTCCCGCGACCACAAGACCTTTCATATCTTCCAGTATGCGGCGAATACCGGCGCGTACCAGTTCATGGTCATCCACAAGAAGAACACTGATCAACGGGGAGCACTCCGCAAGCTAAAATGAGGAATAATTCGGGTTATGAATCCGCGCATGATACCTGCTTTTCGCCATAATGAACATCAATTGCCCGAATGTTTGGCCGTATTCAATGATTTACATCAAGGCTTTCCAGTCAGCTAAATTAATATGTGGGCGCATAAAATATGATCATTTTATTTTTTTAATTTTCATTAAATTTCAAAAGGTTAAATTATGCACCAGGCAAAATCTCGCTCTGGACTTAAATGCAGCGCAGGCATGCTGTGAAAATTATTCACCTGCTGCTTTAAATAATATCCTGTCGATGACTCGGCCGCCCTGACGCTTCGCTTGCGCAGGTAAATGGCGCGCTGTGATATACTGATGCACGGCTGTGCGGAACATGCCGGCACGTTCGATTAACCCCCAAGGAGAACACGATGAGCGACGAAGAATTTGTTACCTCGCACGACACGCTAAAGCTGGCCGACGAAGTCGCCTGTCTGAAAATGATGGTGACGCTGATTCTGAAAGGAATGGGCCAGGCGGATGCCGGCAAAGTGATTATAAATATGGAACGCTACGTGCAGACTCTGGGTGACAAGCCGCAGGCGGAAGTGTTTAGCAATACCATTAAACAGATTAAAACCGCGTATCGTCAGTGATGCGTTCGCCCCCGCCTGACGCGGGGGCGCGCTGTCAGGTGTGCGACTGCCAGTTAACGGAGACGCCCAGCGACGGCAATACCTCTTCCGGGCTGAAGCGCCGCGTGCCGCGATACTTTTCCGCCAGCGCCGGCTGCGCCACTGGAATACGAATGGCGAACAGATTGTCTTCCGACTGAATCAAGCCCGGCGTGAGCGGCTCATAGGCGACCTGGTGATCCTCAAACATCTTCTCCAGCATCGGCGTCGCCGAGCTAATCAAATACTCCATGCCGTTGAGTTCGGCGAGCTGTACAGCGTGCCATAACAGGTTGAACGGCAGCTCCGCGTCCACTTCCAGCTTCGCCGAGAAGCGCGACATCTCCCATACTTTTTCATGACTAAACGGCACAACCAGCCCTTCGCTCTGGGCGGGCTCATGCCACGGCATCAGCCGCGCGCAGCCGCTAATGCCGTCGCGCGCGCTCCATGCCAGCAGCCAGGTGACATCCGAACGATCAAAACGGTCATACTCCTGACCCGGCGTGCTGAGACGCGGCGGAATAGACCAACCTTCTCCACGCGCAAATACGCTATAACGGTAGCTGCCTAACTCGGCCAGCAGAGAGGACGGCATATCCTTTAACTGGGTTTGAATTATCTTCATCATGCGCCCCTGACATCCTCATGTTTGCACTGATTTACGCTACGCCCGCCTGGCAAAGTCCCGGCGCAGGGTAGACAACTGCTTCCGGCAACGTAACTACTAAATTTAGTAGTTGCCTTTTTCTATATCAGACCAATTGCCGCCGCATAACAGGCAATTTGGGTTTTATTGGAAACATTAAATCGCTTTTGCATATTCTTTTGGTGAAAATTCACCGTATGCTGCGAAATAGCTAAAATAAGCGAAATTTCAGCCGAGGTTTTGCCCTCAGCGGTCCATTTCAAAATCTCCAGCTCGCGCTGACTGAAATCATTTTTTAGCACCATTAGCGCATCATCGGAAAAACGCTGGAGCGCGCGCAAACTCAGCTCCGCCAGAAAGTGCAGTTTCACTTCCAGCTCGGTGTGCAAATGCTGCGTCTTGCTTGCCAGGCGAGATGCTATAGATAATATACCAATGGCGCGATTTGACGCCATCGCGGAGCAGGAAAATCCGCTGTTTAGCCCATACTCCTGCGCCTCTTTCCACAAATCGCCGGCCTCAGCGAAGATCTCGTCCGTCCACTCCAGCCCTCGTCCCGGCTGCTGGCAAAGCAATAACACCGGATCGACGGCGTAATAGTTTTTTTCCTCATAGCGTTTCATCCAGGCTTTTGGATAAGTGTGATGCAAAAAAAGGCGCGGACGGGTAAAAGGCACAGGATGCTGAATCAAAAAGGAATAGCTGTCGAACCCTAATGACACCGCCTGTGTCTGAATGAGCATCTTCAATTCTTCAGTTGAAGTGAGAGCCTGAAATTCTTTTTCCGTCTCTCGGCGCCAGACGAAATAATTTTCGTTAGTCATATTGCCTCGGCGTTATCCTCACGCTGACGCGTCTGGTTATTGAGGTTGTACATTTTTAAAAAAATAAATTTATAAGAGAAAAAAGTTTTATTGAGAAAAAACAGCAAGCCAGTAAAAACCACGTACGTCCGATTGTGCGTGTTTTACTTAAAGCATGTTTCCTGTGTTTCTCGAAAGAGAAGCCCATTCTCAGCAGTATAGCCGCCGAAAAACAGAATAAGATTTTTCTTAAACAGATTCAATCTGCAACACAACAATAAATCCCTCATACATTGGCCATCATTCAGCATAGCTATTAAGTTAAATTAGTTTAGATGCGTAATTTATTTGTAAACATAGAGTTAAGGTATTCTAAAGCGAAACGGCCGACAGGAGTGGAAATGTGTGCTTTTTTTTGCCGTCTCGCTTAAGCATAGATCATTTCCTTGTGTTGCGATTGGGCTACGCTTAACCATGGACCTCTTACCTCCCCATTACGCGCGGCGTGCAGGCCTCTGGCAGCCCTCAGCCGTTTTTACGGATGCGCTTTTACCTTTGCAGGTGGGAAACACTATGTTGAATCAGCTGGCATTACCCTTCCTGGTATTAGGAGCCTGTACCGCTCTGATGATCCTAAAGGATATTTTTCGCCATCCACATCCTGTCGGGATAATGAACATTATCTGGCCGCTGACCGGACTCTACATGCCGTTCTTTGGCTGGCTGGCCTGGTGGTATCTTGGTCGAAAACCGTCGCGTCAGCTTAAACTTGCGCTACTGGCTCCGCAAAAAATTCATCATTACGCCGGCTGGCAAACCATATTTATTACCACTTCTCTCTCGGCGGCAGCCTGCATTTTTAGCGAACTGATTACAATTCCGATTATCACTCTGCTAAACCACTACCATTTTGCTACGCCGCTCTGGATGCAGGCAATTATCTGCCTGGCTATTTCTCTGATTAGCGGTCTTTTTTTACAATTTATGGCGATCAGACAGCGCGAAGCATTTTCTATCTGGCGCGCGTTGCTGGTCGCCTTTCGCACCGAAACTTTCCCGCTGCTGGTTTATCAGGCAGGTATTTTCCTCTTTATGAGCCTGGCCCTAAAGTTTGTGCTTCATCAGCAAATTAATCCGCTGATGGCGGCTTTCTGGTTTATGCTGCAGCTCGCGACGCTGACCGGATTTATATTTTCCTGGCCCGCCAATCATTTCCTGATTAAACGCGGCCTGAACCCGGCGGTTTAATTCATCGACAATATCCGGTTCCGCGCATGCCGAAATGAAAATGGCCAGCATGCGCGGCGTTATAATCCGGCCCAAGCGCATTGCCGAAGTTATTACACCCCTCCTGCCAGAGCTGATGCAGCAGAGCCGACTTGTTCTCCGGCTGCGTCCAGTTTTTCCCTACCTCTATGCGTTGCCCATCGGCCAGCTGAAAGCCGGTGACGTCCCAGGCGTCTGCGGTGGCATGCTCGCTTAAGCGCCCTTCCGTGCGGTGATAGATATTGCGGCAGGCATAACTGCCGACATGGTTGATGCGCGCCAGCGACGCGCCAGGCTGTACCTGTGCCAGACGCTGCTGGCTGCGCAGAACAAACATGGTGCTGGCGACGGCCATCGGACAGCTGGCAAGAAAGCTGCTGCTCAGGCTGACCCTGCCGAAACGCTGGATGCGCAGCGGGTCAGGCAGCGGGCAGGCGCCCGTGACGGCGGGACGCGCGCTAAACGTCACCAGGCCCGCCTGCTGCGCGCGGCGCATCACGTCGAGGCAGGCAGCGGGATCGCCAGCCAGCCGCTTGAGTTTGTAGCGCGTCATCCAGCCGGGCGGATCGGTGACCGCCAGCGGCGTGAAGGGGTTGAACTGGGGCGGCAGATGCTGTTTTAGCCACGGCAGGCTCCACCAGCCAACGGCTATTAGCACCAGCAGCAAAATAATCGTGCGCATTCTCTCTCTTGCAGCAGCTTGATTTAGAGAACAAAAGTGTAGAAGCTACGCGCCGGTTTAGCGCCGGAAACGACGCTTTTCGCTTAAAACAGCCGCGTTGTGCCGCAAGTTTGTGCCGCGTAAAGATTTTCTGACATGTTAATAAGACGTAAAGGTCGCATTTGGACAAAAAAAATAGCGAGCTTTTGCCTTATTCCTCTATCTTATGCCCACTTGCCTCCAGGCAAGCGATCGCAAACAGCCAGCAGAGCTGACACAACATCCAGACAGGAATAACGATTTTATGGTTGATCAAATAAAAGCAGCCGTTGCTGAACAGGAGAATCCTGACAAGCTGCGGCGTAATCTGCATAACCGTCATATTCAGCTTATCGCCATCGGCGGTGCCATCGGTACCGGACTGTTTATGGGCTCCGGCAAAACCATCAGTCTGGCGGGTCCGTCGATCATTTTCGTTTATATGATCATCGGCTTTATGCTCTTTTTTGTCATGCGCGCGATGGGCGAGCTGCTGCTCTCTAATCTGGAATACAAATCCTTCAGCGACTTCGCTGCCGACCTGCTCGGCCCCTGGGCAGGCTACTTTACCGGCTGGACCTACTGGTTCTGCTGGGTGGTGACCGGCATCGCCGACGTGGTGGCGATATCCGCCTATTTCCAGCTCTGGTTCCCCGGCTTTTCCGTGTGGATGAGCGCGCTGCTGTGCGTCTTCGTCTTCCTTGCGCTGAATATCGCCACGGTGAAAATGTTCGGCGAGATGGAGTTCTGGTTTGCCATCATTAAGATCGTCGCCATCGTGGCGCTGATTATCACCGGCATCGTGCTGGTGACTCTGCACTATCCGTCACCAGGCGGCGGCACCGCGTCGCTGAGCAATATCTGGGATCACGGCGGCCTGTTCCCGAAAGGGCTGAGCGGCTTTTTCGCCGGTTTCCAGATTGCGGTCTTCGCCTTTGTCGGCATTGAGCTGGTCGGCACGGCAGCGGCGGAAACACACGATCCCCATAAGGTGTTGCCGCGCGCCATTAACGCCATTCCGCTGCGCGTGATTATGTTCTACGTGCTGGCGCTGATGGTGATCATGGCGGTAACGCCCTGGACGCAGGTGCTGGCGGATCGCAGCCCCTTTGTTGAAATGTTCGTGCTGATCGGCCTGCCGGCGGCGGCCAGCATCGTGAACTTTGTGGTGCTGACCTCGGCGGCCTCTTCTGCCAACAGCGGCATCTTTTCCACCAGCCGTATGCTTTACGGCCTGTCGCAGCAGGGTGTGGCGCACCGCGCCTTTGGTCGACTCTCCGCGCGTGCGGTGCCGACTGCCGGACTCTTTTTCTCCTGCCTCTGTCTGCTTGTCGGCGTCGCGCTGATTTATCTGATCCCGGACGTGATGACGGTGTTCACTATGGTGACCACGGTGTCGGCGATCCTGTTTATGTTCGTCTGGACCATTATCCTGTGCAGCTATCTGGCCTACCGCAAGAAGTATCCGGAGCGCCATGCGGCGTCGGGCTTTAAGATGCCGCTGGGCAAGTTCATGTGCTGGGTGGTGATAGCGTTCTTCGCCTTCGTGCTGGTGCTGCTGACGCTGCAGGAGGATACCCGTCAGGCGCTGATGGTCACCCCGCTGTGGTTTGTCATGCTGACCATGGGCTGGCTGCTGCGCCGTCGCGCCGCCCGTTAAGCGCTTTTATCCTGGGCGTCAAACCGCGATAAAGAGGGCTTTGAACAACGCAACGCGTTGACCCGCACCTCAGGGATGGGGTGCGTCATTGTGGCTTTTACAAGCGCTCCCCAATTTTTTTAAAACTCTGCCCCAGCGAAGGGCGCGCGGAAGGCAGCCGCTCAGGATGCGCGGCGGGCGACTGCGGCGTGCCCAGGCCGAAGGTAAAGGTATAATTTCCCTCTTCCCCCATGCGTAAATCGGCAATAAGGGTCTGCCCATCCTGCTCGCGCAGCGCATAGAAGCCGTGGCTGAACCAGGCAACGCGCTCCGCATACCAGCTGCCCTGCAGCGGCGCGAACAGCGCCGTGTGTCGCGGCTGCCAGCGGATCTGCAGCGGCCGCGTCGGCGACAGCAGCGACCACCAGGCTTCGCCATAGCGATCGCCGTCGATAATCACCGCTCGCCACACCAGCGTATTAAACGCGGTTGGCGTCACCAGCACCTTCTCGTCGGACACCTTCTGCTGCGCCAGCGATTGCCCGATCTGCCAGCCTGCCACGCCCTGAATCGCCATACTCCAGGCGAGATAGAGCGTGCTCAGGGTTAATCCGGCGCGATTCCAGCGCAGACCGCTGGCGCCGCCGCGCCGCAGCGCTACCGCGAGGCAGATCAGCAGCGGCAGCGTATAGAGCGGATCGACGATATAGATGCTGCCGACGGCGAAGGGGTGATCGGTGAGCGGCAGGCCAAGCTGCGTGCCGTACACCGTCATCAGATCCAGCAGCGGATGGGTAATCAGCGCCAGCCAGATGGCCAGCCACCACTGCTGCCAGCTTACGCCGCGCCGGAACAGGCCCGCGATAAGCCAGGCGAGCAGCGGCGAGGCCAGCGTCAGCCACAGCAGCGCATGGCTCTCGGTGCGGTGCAGCGTCATATTGCGGATGGCGTCGCCGTGATCGATAAACACATCGAGATCGGGCAGCGTGCCGCAGACGGCGCCCACCGCCGCCGCCTGCCAGAGCGGCGTCCGGCGACCCATCGCCGCGACGCTGACCGACGCGCCCAGCAGCAGTTGCGAAACAGAATCCATCGATGACTCCGTGGCAGAGCGGCGGCGCCAGCCGCCAGGAAATTAGCGCACGCGGATCCCTTCGATGATCATGCGCTGCACGTTTTCGACCGTTTCATCAAAAAACTGGGGATCGCTCAGGGTCTGGCCGGTAATCGCCTCGACCTGGCTGGCGAAATCCGCATAGTGCTGCGTCGCCGCCCACAGCATAAAAAAGAGGTGCTGCGGCTGCACGCCCGCCAGCCGCCCTTCATTGATCCAGCGCTCAACGATCGCCGCCTTATCGTCCACCAGCTGTTTGAGATCGCCCGCCAGCTCCCCTTTTAGCAGCGGCGCGCCCTGCAGCATCTCCAGACAGAAGAGCCGCGACGCCTGCGGATGGTCGCGCGACACCTCAAGCTTCAGGCAAATATAGCGGCGTATGGCGCTGAGCGGGTCCATATCGTGCTGCAGCGCGCGCAGCGGCGCCAGCCAGACGTCGAGGATCTCTTTCAGCACCGCGATATAGAGCGTTTCTTTCGAAGGATAATAGTAGAGCAGATTGGTTTTCGAGACGTCGGCGCGCTCGGCGACCTGATCCAGACGCGTGCCGTGAATACCAAACTGAGAGAAAAGCGCCAGCGCGGCCTCCAGAATGGCGGCGCGTTTCGCCGCAGTCGCGCGCGAACGTCGCGTCGGTTTTTTTTCATCGGTTTTCACAGCGTTACCTCATTCCTTAAGCGTACTGGCATCATAGCAAAGCCGCTCACCCCTGCCCAACCCGGCCGCTGCACCTTTTTTGTTCAGCTTGCCTGCAAAACGTGCAGAGATTTTTGACCAAATGGTCCATAACGGACCATCCGCTCCACTTTCTCTCGCCGCCTTAAATTTAATTCATTGTTAAATATGTTCTTTTATTTTGTGGCACAACCTTTGCAAATTTGTCAGCAAGCGCCGCCATCAGGGATGAAGCAGGATGCCGCGTAGCGCACCCCATCATTTTTCACCTGGCAAAGAGGGTTTGACATGAAGATTGGCGTTTTTATTCCGATTGGTAACAACGGCTGGCTGATTTCTACCCACGCTCCGCAGTACAAACCGACGTTCGAACTGAACAAGGCGATCGTACAAAAGGCGGAGCGCTACCACTTCGACTTTGCGCTCTCGATGATCAAGCTGCGCGGCTTCGGCGGCAAAACCGAATTCTGGGATCACAACCTTGAATCTTTCACCCTGATGGCGGGCCTGGCCGCGGTGACCTCACGTATCGAGATCTACGCCACCGCCGCCACGCTAACGCTGCCGCCCGCCATCGTGGCGCGCATGGCGTCGACCATCGACTCCATCTCCGGCGGCCGCTTCGGCGTCAATCTGGTGACCGGCTGGCAGAAGCCGGAGTATGAGCAGATGGGCATCTGGCCGGGCGATGACTACTTTAGCCGCCGCTACGACTACCTGACGGAGTACGTTACCGTGCTGCGCGACCTCTGGGGCAGCGGCCAGTCCGATTTCAAGGGTGAGTTTTTCACCATGAACGACTGCCGCGTCAGCCCGCAGCCGCAGAAGCCGATGAAGGTGATCTGCGCCGGTCAGAGCGACGCAGGCATGGCCTTTTCCGCGCAGCATGCCGACTACAACTTCTGCTTCGGCAAAGGGGTCAATACGCCGGCCGCCTTCGCCCCGACCGCCGCGCGTATGAAGCAGGCGGCAGACAAGGCGGGCCGCGACGTCGGCTCCTACGTGCTGTTCATGATTATCGCCGCCGACAGCGACGAGGCGGCGCGCGCGAAATGGGAACACTACAAAGCGGGCGCCGACCAGGAGGCGCTCGCCTGGCTCACCACGCAGAGCCAGCAGGACAAGCGTTCCGGCAGCGACACCAACGTGCGCCAGATGGCCGACCCCACTTCCGCGGTCAATATCAATATGGGCACGCTGGTTGGCTCTTACGCTAACGTCGCGCGCATGCTGGATGAGGTGGCGCAGGTTGAAGGCGCCGAGGGCGTGCTGCTCACCTTTGACGACTTCCTGCAGGGCATTGAAGATTTCGGCCAGCATATCCAGCCGCTGATGCAGTGTCGCAGCCAGATCAATGACAACAGAGAGGTGGCCTGATGAGTACCGTTTACTGCGCCCATGCTTCCGCGCTGCCGCAGGTTGAGCTGCCTGCGCGCCCGGAAGCGATCGCTTTCCCACCCACGCAAAGCGCGCTGATCGTGGTCGATATGCAAAACGCCTACGCCACGCCCGGCGGCTATCTCGACCTCGCCGGCTTCGACGTCTCCGCCACGACGCCGGTGATAGAGAAGATTGCGCAGGCGGTCGCCGCCGCGCGCGCGGCCGGCGTGCAGATCGTCTGGTTCCAGAACGGCTGGGATAACCAGTATGTTGAGGCGGGCGACGCCGGTTCGCCGAATTTTCATAAATCCAACGCCCTGAAAACCATGCGCAAGCGCCCTGAGCTGCAGGGCTCGCTGCTGGCGAAAGGCGGCTGGGATTATCAGCTGGTGGACGCGCTGCAGCCGCAGCCAGAAGATATCGTGCTGCCGAAACCGCGCTACAGCGGCTTTTTCAACACCCCGCTCGACAGCATGCTGCGCAGCCGCGGTATTCGTCATCTGATCTTTACCGGCATTGCCACCAACGTCTGTGTGGAATCGACGCTGCGCGACGGCTTTTTCCTCGAATATTTCGGCGTGGTGCTGGAAGACGCCACTTACCAGGCGGGCCCGCCCTTCGCGCAGCAGGCGGCGATTTTCAATATCGAAACCTTTTTCGGCTGGGTATCCAGCGTCGACGCCTTCTGCGAAAGCCTGCAAGGTCATAAGGAGTAACGCCATGCCGAAGTCTGTGATTATTCCGCCGGGCACCGCTACGCCTATCGCCCCTTTCGTGCCGGGGACGCTGGCCGACGGCGTGGTGTATGTATCCGGCATCCTGCCGTTCGATAAAGAGAATAACGTGGTGCATATCGGCGACGCCGCCGCGCAGACGCGCCACGTGCTGGAAACCATTAAAACCGTGATTGAAACCGCGGGCGGCACGCTCGACGACGTAACGTTCAACTCCATTTTTCTTACCGACTGGCAAAATTACGCCGCCATCAATCAGGTCTATGCCGAGTATTTCGCCGGCGATAAGCCGGCGCGCTTCTGCATTCAGTGCGGCCTGGTGAAGCCCGACGCGCTGGTGGAAATCGCCAGCGTGGCGCATATCGGCAAACGGGAGGCGTGATGCATCTGGAGATACTGGGACGGCAGGATCCCGCGGCGGCTACGCTGGTGCTGGCTTCCGGCCTCGGCGGCGTAGCGGGCTTCTGGCAGCCGCAGCTGGCGGCGCTGTGCGCGCGCTATCGCGTGGTGGTTTACGACCAGCGCGGCACCGGCCGCAGCGCGCAGCCGCTGCCCGCCGACTATTCGATGGCGATGATGGCGGCCGAGCTGGCCGAGGCGCTGGCGCAGCGCGCTATTACGCGCTTCAGCGTCATCGGCCACGCGCTCGGCGGCCTCGTCGGGCTGCAGCTGGCGCTCGATTACCCCGAACGCGTCGAGCGCGTGGCGGTCATCAACGGCTGGCTGCGGCTGCATCCCCATACGCGGCGCTGCTTTCAGGTGCGGCAGGATCTGTTGCTCAAGGCGGGCGTCGAGGCCTTCGTGCGCGCGCAGCCGCTGTTCCTCTATCCGGCGGAGTGGATGGCGCAGCATCAGATGCGTCTCGCCGAAGAAGAGGCGGCGCATCTCGCCCATTTTCAGGGGCGCGACAACCTGCTGCTGCGCCTGAACGCCCTGATGCGCGTCGACTTCGCGCCGCTGGCCGAACGCATTCAGCAGCCGGTGCTGGCGATCTGTAGCCAGGATGACATGCTGGTGCCCTGGAGCTGCAACGGGGAGCTGGCGGCTGCGCTGCCCAACGCGCAGCAGATCGCGATGTCCTGGGGCGGACATGCCATGAGCGTCACCGACGCCGACGGATTCAATTCGCTGCTGCTGCAGTGGCTTAACAGGAGCGAAGCCGCGCCGCAGCGCGCGGCGAGCTGAGGAGATAACCATGAGCACCCTTACCCTTACGCCAGAGATCGCGCTGGTCGAGAAGCAGGCCTTTCGTGACGGCATGGCGCGCCTTGGCGCCGCCGTTAATATCATCACCACCGACGGCCCGGCGGGCCGCGCAGGTTTTACCGCCTCCGCGGTGTGCAGCGTCACCGATACGCCGCCGACTCTGCTGGTCTGCCTGAATCGCTCCGCCTCGGTATGGTCGGTGTTCGACGCCAACCGCCAGCTTTGCGTCAATACCCTGGCAGCCGGTCAGGAGGCGCTCTCTGGCCTGTTCGGCGGCAAGACGCCGATGGAAGCGCGCTTTCAGGCGGCGCAGTGGCGCACGGCGGCGACAGGTTCGCCCGTGCTGCAAGGGGCGCTGGTCTCGTTCGACTGTCGCATCAGCGACATTACGTCGGTCGGCACCCATGACGTGCTGTTTTGCGAAGTGCTGGCGCTGACGTTCAGCAACGAAATGCACGGACTAGCCTGGTTCAATCGCGGCTATCTACCGTTGCAGCGGCAGGACGCCCGCTAATCCGCCCTGCGCGGCCTGATACCACTCTTTCTGGAGATAACGATGGCGAGTTCCTGGTTTCCTCAATGGCGTAAAAAGTCGGCGGTATCGGACGGCGGGCTTATCGCCCCGGATGAGACGCTACCGTTTGGACAAACGGCGATCCTCGGCCTGCAGCATGCGGTGGCGATGTTCGGCGCCACCGTGCTGATGCCGCTGCTGATGGGGCTGGATCCCAATCTGGCGATCCTGGTGTCAGGCATCGGCACCCTGCTCTTTTTTGTTATCACCGGCGGACGCGTGCCGAGCTATCTCGGTTCCAGCGCGGCCTTTGTCGGCGTGGTGATCGCCGTAACCGGCTTCAACGGTCAGGGACTCAACCCGCATCTCAGCGTCGCGCTCGGCGGAGTCATCGCCTGCGGCGCGCTCTATATGCTCATCGGCCTGCTGGTGATGAAAGTCGGCACGCGCTGGATCGAACGTCTGATGCCGCCGGTGGTTACCGGCGCCGTGGTAATGGCGATCGGGCTTAACCTCGCGCCCATTGCGGTACACAGCGTGGCGGCCTCCGGCTTCGACAGCTGGATGGCAGTGATGACCGTGCTCGCCATCGGGCTGGTGGCGGTCTTTACGCACGGGATGGTGCAGCGCCTGCTGATTCTGGTGGGGCTAATCGTCGCCTGGGCGATTTACGCGCTGCTGACCAACGTGCTGGGCTTCGGCAAACCGGTCGACTTCAGCGGCGTAGCCCAGGCCGCGTGGTTCGGCATGCCGCAAACCACCGCACCCAGCTTTGATCTTCAGGCGATGGTGATGATCGCGCCGGTGGCGATTATTCTGGTGGCGGAAAACCTCGGCCATCTCAAGGCGGTCGCGGGCATGACCGGCCGCAATCTCGATCCCTGGATGGGACGCGCCTTTGTCGGCGACGGCCTGGCGACCATTCTCTCCGGCTCGATCGGCGGCAGCGGCGTGACCACCTACGCGGAGAATATCGGCGTGATGGCGGTCACCAAAGTTTACTCTACGCTCGCCTTCGTGGCGGCGGCGGTCATTGCGCTAATCCTCGGCTTTTCACCGAAGTTCGGCGCGCTAATCCATGCGATTCCCGCGCCGGTGATCGGCGGCGCCTCGATTGTGGTCTTTGGCCTGATCGCGGTCGCAGGCGCGCGCATCTGGGTGCAGAACCATGTGGACTTCAGCCAGAACGGCAATCTGATTATGGTCGCCACCACCCTGGTGCTGGGCGCGGGCGATTTTTCTCTGAAGATCGGCGGCTTTACCCTGGGCGGCATCGGCACCGCCACCTTCGGCGCGATTTTGCTTAATGCGATTCTGCGCCGACGCGGCGCGGCGCTGGCGGAGCGTCCGGCGCGGCAGCAGGGATGATTATTCGCGCGGCGCCTCGGGCGCCGCTTTTTTTCGCCTGAGCTTCAGCTCGCTGACGATGACGCCGCAAACGATCAGCGCGCCGCCGAGAATGGCCGCCGCAGGCAGTCGCTCTCCGGCGAGACGCCCTACCACGCCCGCCCAGACCGGCTCGCCCGCGTAAATTACCGTGGCGCGCGTCGGCGAGACGCTGCGCTGCGCCCAGTTCATGGTGACCTGAATCAGCGCGCTGGCCGCGCCGAGACCCAGTGCGCTCAGCAGCAGCGTCGGGCTGAGCGCCGGCATCGACTCGCCGTTCGGCGCCATCAGGGCGAAGGCGCACAGCGAAGCGACCGCCAGCTGAATCAGCGTCACGCGGCGCACGTCTACCTGACCGGCGAAACGGCTAATCAGGATGATCTCGGCGGCGATCGCAAGCGTGCTGAGCAAGGTGGCGATTTCGCCCTGGTTAAGGCTGATGCGGCCATCCTGCGGCCCGGCCACCAGCAGCAGGCCGAGAAAAGCGAGCAGTATGCCGCACCACGCCATCACGCCCGGCGGGCGCCGCAGAAACAGCCACTGCAGCAGCGGCACCACCGGCACGTAGAGCGCGGTGAGAAAGGCGGACTGGCTGCTGGAGATGGTCTGCATGCCCCAGGTTTGCAGGCCGTAGCCGCCGGCGATCGACAGGCCGATCAGCGCGCCGGCGATCAGCTCCTGCCGCGTGGTGCCCGCCAGCGCGCGACGAAAGACGCAGGCGAGGATCAGCGCGGCGGTGGCGAAGCGCAGCCCGACAAAAAAGAAGGGACCGGAAAAGGCCATCGCGCGATGCACCACCAGAAAGGTGCCGCCCCAGATCATGGTAATCAAAATCAGCACCAGCTCTTCACGCGATACGCGCAGCGCCAGCGTGCGGGAAACGTCCGACATAACACACCTTCCGTGATTCAACGGGCGCCATTGTGCGCAGGTCGCGACCTGAATGCAATGCATCAGAAAAACCGCAAATTTTGCGATCTCGCCGCAGGGCCAAAAAGCTCTTCTATACTTCTGCTTAGGTTTTCACATGCTGAGGAGCGCGCAATGGCCCGAGTTTTGGTGCTTTATTACTCAATGTACGGACATATCGAAACCATGGCGCATGCGGTAGCGGAAGGCGCGCGTCGCGTTCCGGGCGTCGAAGTCGATATCCGGCGCGTGCCGGAAACCATGGACGCCGAGCGTTTCGCTCAGGTAGGCGGAAAAACCGACCAGGCGGCCCCGGAAGCCACGCCGGACATATTGCCGCAGTACGACGCTATCCTGATCGGCACGCCGACGCGCTTCGGCAATATGTCCGGCCAGATGCGCACCTTCTGGGACCGCACCGGCGGCCTGTGGGCGTCCGGCGCGCTGCACGGCAAGGTCGGCAGCGTCTTTACCTCCACCGGTACCGGCGGCGGCCAGGAGCTGACTATTACCTCGGTCTGGACCACCTTAGCGCACCACGGCATGGTGATCGTGCCGATTGGTTACGGAACGCAAGAGCTGTTCGATATCTCGCAGGTGCGCGGCGGTACGCCTTACGGCGCCACTACGCTGGCGGGAGGCGACGGCTCGCGTCAGCCCACGGAAGCGGAACTGAATATCGCTCGCTATCAGGGCGAACACGTTGCCGGTCTGACGGTAAAACTCAAAGGGTAAGTTTCATTAAGGAGAAAAGTATGTCGAACGATCAAGCGAAAGCACACCACGTGGGCGAATGGGCCACGTTGCGCCACACCTCGCCGGAAATCGCCGAGGCTATTTTCGAAGTGGCTAACTATGACGAAAAGCTGGCGGAGGAGATCTGGCGTCAGCAGGGTAACGACGAAGTGCTGTTTCGCGCCTTTGACAAAACGGAAGCCGACGTGCTGACGTGGGACGATACGCCGGTAGAGCGCAAAAATATCTGATTGCGAGGCGGGATTTCCCGCCTCACCTTTTTTACTGACCAAGGAGAATCTATGTCTTCCTATCAGAGCATTAACCCCGCCAATAATCAGCTGCTGAAAAGCTGGCCTTCTCACGACGCCGCTGCGGTAAGCCACGCGCTGGAAACCGCCGATCGCCTGTTCCACTCGTCGTGGAGCAAAGGGGATATCGCTCCGCGTCTGCAAGTGCTCGCCAGACTGGCTGATTTGATTGAAAGCCGGGTTGACGAGCTGGCCGCCATCGCCAGCAAAGAGATGGGCAAGCTGATTGGTCAGAGCCGTGGAGAAGTGAAAATTTGCGCGCAGATCGCGCGCTACTATGCCGACCATGCGGCAGAGATCCTTAAACCGCAGCCCTACCCCAGCGAACTGGGCGAGGCCTGGGTCGAGTATCATCCCATCGGCGTGCTGGTCGCCGTCGAGCCGTGGAACTTCCCTTATTATCAGCTGATGCGCGTGCTGGCGCCTAACCTGGCGCTGGGCAATCCGGTGCTGGCGAAACATGCCAATATTGTGCCGCACTGCGCCGACGTGTTTGCAAAGCTGGTTATCGAAGCGGGCGCGCCGGAAGGCGCCTGGACTAACCTGTTTATCAGCAGCGACCAGGTCGCCGAGCTGATTGCCGACGATCGCGTGCAGGGCGTCGCCCTGACCGGTTCAGAGCGCGCCGGCAGCGCCGTGGCGCAGCAGGCGGGCAAATACCTGAAGAAATCGACGCTGGAACTGGGCGGCAACGACGTTTTTGTCGTGCTTGACGACGCCGATATCGACGAGGCGCTGCGTCAGGGCGCGCAGGCGCGGCTCAGCAACTGCGGTCAGGTCTGCACCGCCGCCAAGCGCTTTATTCTGCACGAAAAGATCGCCAGCGCCTTTATCGATAAGTTCAGCGCGGCGCTGAAGGCGGCCCGCCTGGGCGATCCGCTCGACGAGCAGACCACGCTGGGGCCGCTCTCTTCCAAAGAGGCGCGCGATCGCCTGGCGAAACAGGTCGACGAGGCGGTGCGGAACGGCGCGACGCTGCTGATCGGCGGCAAGCCGGTCGAGGGCGTCGGCTGCTACTTCCAGCCGACGATCCTGACCGATATCCGCCCGGATAATCCTGCCTACTATGAGGAATTTTTCGGACCGGTGGCGCAGATTTATGTGGTAGGCGACGACAACGCCGCCGTTGCGCTGGCAAATGACTCTCACTACGGCCTGGGCGGCTCGGTCTGGACGCAAGACAGCGCGCGCGGACGCCGACTCGCCTCGGCGATCGAGACCGGCATGGTGTTTATTAACTCGCAGAGCGATACCTCAGCCGAGCTGCCGTTCGGCGGCGTGAAGCGCTCCGGCTATGGCCGCGAGCTGTCGGACCTGGGTATCAAAGAGTTCGCCAACCAGAAACTGGTGGTGGTTGCAGGCTAATCCGCCTCGCCCATAAAAAAACCCCGCTGAGGCGGGGTTTTTCATTGGAGCGGGTTTTACTGGGTGACGGCTTGGTTCGCGTCGCTGTTCTGCGCGGATTCTACCGGCTTCTGCGCTGGCACATCGGCAGGTTTAACCGCGTCGGCTTTGTCCGCCGCCGCTTTATCCGCGGCGGCCTTCTCGGGAGCCGCCTTTTGCGCCGCAGCGCGCTCTGCCTTCGCTTTCTCCTCGGCCGCTTTCGCCTTCTCTTCTGCAGCTTTCGCTTCAGCCGCTTTTTGCGCGGCGGCTTTTTCCGCTGCCGCTTTGTCCGCAGCAGCTTTATCAGCGGCGGCTTTATCGGCAGTAGCTTTATCGGCAGCAGCTTTATCAGCGGCGCCCTTACTGGCGGCCGGTTTATTCTCCGCCGGCTTAGCGGCATCTTCAGCCGCCGCCGCGGTCGGCTGCGCGGCCGGCTCCATCGGCGTGCCCTGCAGCGCGCCGTTCAGCGCCTGAGCGAACTGATCCCAGCTGCAGTAGCCATTGCCGTCGGTCGGACAGCCTTCCAGCTGCAGCGTCACGCGCTTCGGCGGATTCTTCAGGCTCAGCACTTCGCCGTCGCGCAGCTGATCGGCGGTCTGGTAGACATATTCCAGCTTCAGCAGATCTTTATTGTTTTTCGCATCGTGCCAGCGTTCGAACACCAGCTGGCCGCCGATAGGCGTATTTTCCCAGGTGCCCGGCAGTTCATAAGGCTTAACCTGCAGCGCGCTCAGCAGCGAGGCGATATTCGAGTCGTGTCCGACCATCAGGGTAATTTTCGGCGCATTGGCTTTGTCCTCATCCACCAGCTGGCTGCGGATGTAGTCCACCAGCGGCGCGGCGACTTCGCGCGCGATGTCCGGGCTGGTGAAAAGCGCGTCCTGATAGCCGTTTTTGATCGCCGACAGGGTTTTCCACTGCTCTGGCGTTTTGATCTGGCCCCAGGCGACCTGCTCAAGCGGGAAGCCTTCATAATACTGCAGCGTGAAGGCGTCCATCAGCGAGTTGCCGACCTTCAGCGGGCCGCTTACGTTCGGCTCTTTGCCGTTTTCGGCGCTGAAGACGTTGTCGCCGCTGCTTAAATCGCACTGTTTTTTGTTGTTGCAGGCCGGCGCGGATTTGTAATCGACGATCTTATCCAGCTGCTGCAGCGCAGGCTTCAGCGCCAGCTTTTCGTTTTCCGCCGTCATCGCCGCCAGCGCTTTCTTATTAAAGGCTTCGCTGTCGTCGGTGATCACCGGGTTAAACACCGGATCCATAGTGCCCATGGCGTCCTGATGGGTGACGGCGATATCACAGCCGGGGAACGCGCCGTTAACGAAGAACTGAGCCGTCGCGACGGTGCGCTGCAGGCTGTTGGCGTAGACGAAGACGTTGCTGCTGTCGGGACAGCTGCCGTTCTGCACCAGGCCCTGCTGCGCCAGCCACTGACGCGTGTAGTTGCCCATGTAGACTTCCAGCACGCCGCCTTTGGTGGTGAGCTGTCCGCCCGGCACGCTCCACTGCGGCCAGCTTTTCTTCGTCGACTGTTCCAGCACGCTGCCATTATCGGCCAGCGGCGCGCGCAGGTTGTGGCGGCTAAACATCAGTACCTGTTGAAGCTGCATGTCGCCTTCAGCCGCCTGGGCCGCCATGCCGATCGGCAGCGCGGCCAGCACCGACAGTGCGCAAAGACTCAGTTTCTTGATCATTGTGCCTATTCCATTTATTCAGTAGAGAAACACTCTGGCTATCAACCGATTAGCTCTGATCAGAGCATAGTGGCCCACAGTGTAACCTAAGCTGGCCGCGAAATGCGCCCGATGTTTGCAAAAACGTGAATGGACTATAGCAGAGCAGGCCGAAAGCAGCCTGTAAAGCGCAGTGCGAGCAGAGGTCGAAAGGCAGAAATGCAACAGGCCAGCACATTGTGCTGGCCTGTCTGGTGTGGCGGAGGAAGAGAGATTCGAACTCTCGGATGGTTTCCCATCGGCGGTTTTCAAGACCGCTGCCTTAAGCCGCTCGGCCATCCCTCCGGGGTGATGCTTTTCACATCGGCAAAACGACATTGCCGCATTGCCTGTTCCTGCCTGAGCAGGAAAGTGGCGGAGGAGGAGAGATTCGAACTCTCGGATGGTTTCCCATCGGCGGTTTTCAAGACCGCTGCCTTAAGCCGCTCGGCCACCCCTCCGCAATGAGGCGCACTATAAACATCCCCCCGGAGGATGTAAAGCCTGTACGAATTCATTCGCCTGAAAAACAGCCAAAATGGCGTTATTCGTTGGCGAAATCGCCATTCCGCTCAGAGAAACAGCGATTTATCGCGTAAAGAAGGGTAAAACGCCTTTCCCGTTTTGCCCCCGCTGCGTATTCTCAGCGCAAACCTCGTGTTCTGATAAAGGAGCGCATTATGGACAGAATTATTACCTCGTCTTCACGGACATCGCTGCTCAGCACCCATAAGGTGCTGCGTAACACCTATTTCCTGCTCGGCCTGACGCTGGCGTTTTCCGCCGTGACCGCCACTGCGAGCACCGTGCTGGGCCTGCCTGGTCCGGGACTGATTTTAATGCTGGTCGGTTTTTACGGCCTGATGTTCCTCACCCATAAGCTGGCTGACAGCCCGATGGGGATTTTGGCGGCCTTCGCCTTCACCGGCTTCCTCGGCTACTGCCTTGGTCCGATCCTCAGCTCGTTTTTAGCCGCAGGCATGGGTGACGTGATTGCGCTGGCGTTAGGCGGCACGGCGCTGGTCTTCTTCTGCTGCTCGGCCTATGTGCTGACCACCCGCCGCGACATGTCTTTCCTGGGCGGTATGATGATGGCGGGCTTCGTGGTGTTGCTGGTGGCGGTCGTCGCCAATCTGTTCCTGCAGCTGCCTGCGCTGCACCTGGCGATCAGCGCGCTGTTTATTCTCTTCTCCGCCGGCGCCATTCTGTGGGAAACCAGCAATATTATTCACGGCGGCGAGACCAACTATATTCGCGCCACCGTCAGCCTCTACGTCTCGCTCTACAATATCTTTATCAGCCTGCTGAGCATTTTGGGCTTCGCCCGCAACGACTAATCGCTTCGCAGCGGGTAGCCCTACACAACAGCAAGGCGTCCCGCGACAGCGCCTCCCTGACCCCGCTTCGGCGGGGTTTTGCTTTTTCTGACGGCGCAATTTGGTAGAATGCCGCCGGACAACGCAGTCAGGAGCAAACGTGGAATTTAACGGTAAAACCATCGAGGTCGACGGCGAAGGCTATTTGAAGCATCGCGACGACTGGAGCGAGGCGCTGGCAGAACAGATCGCCGATAAAGAAGGCATCGCCATGAGCGAGGCGCACTGGGAAGTGGTGCGTTTCGTGCGCGCGTTCTATCTGGAATACAATACTTCGCCCGCCATCCGCATGCTGGTCAAGGCGATGGCGCAAAAGTACGGCGAAGAGAAAGGCAACAGTCGATATCTGTTCCGCCTGTTCCCGGATGGACCGGCGAAACAGGCGACTAAAATCGCCGGCCTGCCTAAACCGGCGAAGTGTCTCTGATTAGCCGGTGGTAAAACGGCGCGGCGGCTCGGCGGGTTGATGCGGCTCCATTAATACTTTATCGACACGCGCGCCGCGCGGCCCGCCTGCCTTCAGCCACGCGATAAGCGCGTCGACCTTGTCCGGCTCGCCCCAGGCCAGTACCTCGACGCTGCCGTCATCCAGATTCCGCGCGTAACCCAGCACGCCAAGCTGCGACGCCTGCGCCTGTGTGCTGTAGCGGAACCCGACGCCCTGCACTCTGCCGTGTACCCATATTTTATAACAGGCTGATGTCATCACTCTCTCCTGCCGCTGCGCGTTGCAATTTTCCGTTATCCGCCGGACAATGGCGCCTCATTTTTTCAGGTAAGCATAGCAAACTATGACCGTTCGATTGATTCTCGCTAAGGGACGTGAAAAATCCCTGCTCCGCCGCCATCCGTGGGTGTTTTCCGGTGCCGTCGCGCGCCTTGAAGGTAAAGCGCAACTGGGTGAAACCGTTGATGTCTGCGACCATAACGGCAAATTTCTCGCGCGTGCGGCTTATTCGCCGCAGTCGCAAATTCGCGCCCGCGTCTGGAGCTGGCAGCAGGACGAATCAATTGATATCGCCTTCTTCGTACGCCGTTTCGAGCTGGCGCGGCAGTGGCGCGACTGGCTGGCGCAGAAAGACGGGCTGGACAGCTATCGTCTGATCGCCGGCGAATCTGACGGCTTGCCTGGCGTCACCATCGATCGCTTCGGCAACTTTCTGGTGCTGCAGCTGCTCTCTGCCGGCGCGGAGTATCAGCGCCCGGCGATTCTCTCCGCGCTGCAGCAGTGCTTTCCCCAGTGCGCCATCTACGATCGTTCCGATGTGGCGGTGCGTAAAAAAGAGGGTCTGGAGCTGACGCAGGGCACGATAACCGGCGAACTACCGCCGCCGCTGCTGCCGATTACCGAACACGGCATGAAGCTGTTGGTCGATATTCAGGGCGGCCATAAAACCGGCTACTACCTCGACCAGCGCGACAGCCGTCTGGCGACGCGCCGCTATGCGCAGGATGCGCGCGTGCTGAACTGCTTCTCCTATACCGGCGGATTTGCCGTATCGGCGCTGATGGGCGGCTGCCGCGAAGTGATTAGCGTGGATACCTCGCAGGAGGCGCTTGACGTAGCGCGCCAGAACGTCGAGCTCAACGAGCTGGATCTGTCGCGCGCCCAGTTCGTGCGCGACGACGTGTTCAAGCTGCTACGCCGCTATCGCGACGCCGGCGAAAAGTTCGATCTGATTATCATGGATCCGCCGAAGTTCGTGGAGAACAAAAACCAGCTGGCGGGCGCCTGTCGCGGGTATAAAGATATCAATATGCTGGCGATGCAGCTGCTCAATCCCGGCGGTATCCTGATGACCTTCTCCTGTTCAGGCCTGATGGCGACCGAGCTGTTCCAGAAGATCGTGGCCGACGCCGCGCTGGATGCGGGCCGCGAAGCGCAGTTTATCGAGCAGTTCCGTCAGGCGGCCGATCACCCGGTGATCGCCAGCTATCCTGAGGGTCTTTATCTTAAAGGTTTTGCATGTCGTGTGGTGTGACTTGAAAAAGCGCCTTCTGACGCCATATTGATCAGGAGGCAGTTTTTCTGGAGGTCACTATGATTGCCACTAAATTTGGTATTGGTCAGCAGGTTCGGCACCGCCTTTCGGGCGTGCTAGGCGTAATAGTCGATGTCGATCCCGAATATTCGCTGGATACGCCAAAGCTGGACGAGGTCGGCGCGACCGAAACACTGCGCCGCGCGCCCTGGTATCACGTGGTAATGGAAGATGAAGAAGGCGATCAGGTGCACACCTATATCGCTGAGATTCAGCTTTCCGGCGAAACCAGTTCGGAACATCCGGAACAGCCGGAGATGGACGAGCTGGCCGCATCGATTCGCCAGCAGCTGCAGGCTCCGCGCCTGCGCCACTGATCGCAGGCGGCATTCCTACGCCGCCTGTGATGCTACTGTTTCTGTCGCGTCACGCCCAGACGCGGAATTTCTATTTTAGGACAGCGATCCATAATCACGGTCAGACCCGCATCCTGCGCCAGCACGGCGGCCTGCTCGTTAATCACGCCCAGCTGTAGCCAGAGGGTATCCGCGCCCGCCGCGATCGCTTCCTGCGCCACGCCCCACGCCGCTTCTGAATTGCGAAACACGTCAACCATATCGATTTTGCCCGGAACCTCTTCCAGCTTCGCGTAGGCCGTCTGGCCCAGCAGCGTCTTCCCGGCCAGTTTCGGACTCACCGGAATCACCTCGTAGCCCTGATCCAGCAGATATTTCATCACGCCGTAGCTCGGTCGGTCTGGACGATCGCTGGCGCCTACCAGTGCAATGCGCTGAGTGCGCGTCAACACGTCGCGAATCGTTTGATCGTTCATTTTTTTCTCCTTGTTTCAGAGCATTAAATGTAGCGTCGCCTGTTAAGCGCGCCGCTTTCCAGAAAGCGGAATTTTGCACTGGCGCACAGAAATATATGTTCAAATGTAAATTTACTGCCATAATGTAAGAATTTGCTACACACAAAACTTTGCGCCCTATTCTGGAGTCTACATGAAACTCTCTCTGGTCGTGACGGGGTTGACTGTTCTCCTCGTCTCGGCAACCTGTCAGGCCATCACGCTGAAGCTTGATCCGCAGATCGATCTGCTGGTGCTGGACGGGCGCAAAATTTCCGGTTCGCTGCTGAAAGGCGCCGACAGTCTTGAGCTGGAGCGCGGGCAGCATCAGTTTCTCTTCCGCGTCGAACAGCTGCGCGACGCGCGCAAAGACGCGTCGCTGCGCTATCAGTCTGCGCCGATGATCGTCACCTTCAACGCCCAGGTCAAAACCATCACCATCCGCCTGCCCGCGCTAGAAAATCGCCGCGAGCGCCATCACTTCGATCGCACGCTCAATTTTCAGCTGGTCGACGAACACGGCAAAGAGATCGATATTCGGCGCGATCGTCTGCCGCTCTCTGCGGAAAGCGATATGGAAAAGGCGATGATCCTCTATAACCGCAACGGCCAGGTCGCCTCCGTACCCCATTTCGCCGCCGTGCGCGACGGTGCGGCAAACCTGCCGCCCGTCGAGGCGGAATTCGTCTGGATAGACGAAGCGCAGTCGCCCGCGATTAAGCGCTGGTTTCACCGCTTCGATCAGGCGACCCGCCAGCAGTTTATGTCGCTGGTCAAATTGTTAAGGACAAGTTGATAGGCGGGAAAGACGCAGGGTAAACTCGTGCCACTCTTCTTCGCACGCGACTTCACCAGGACGTCTTTATGGAACAGACCACCCGCACGCTTGGCCTTAGCAAACATATCGCGCTGGTTGCGCACGACCACTGCAAGGCCTCGCTGCTCGACTGGGTAAAACAGAACCAGCCCACGCTTGAACCTCACACGCTTTACGCCACCGGCACCACCGGCAATCTGATTAGTCGCCATACCGGACTGAACGTGAACGCAATGCTGAGCGGCCCGATGGGCGGCGATCAGCAGGTGGGCGCGCTGATCGCGGAAGGCAAAATCGACGTGCTGATCTTTTTCTGGGATCCCCTTAACGCGGTGCCGCACGATCCCGATGTTAAGGCGCTGCTGCGCCTCGCCACCGTCTGGAACATTCCGGTTGCTACCAACCGCGCCACGGCCAACTTTATTATTCAGTCGCCGCTGTTTGCCCAGCCGGTAGAGATCGCCATCCCCGATTATCAGCGCTATCTGCAGGCGCGCCTGAGCTAATCAGGCTTTACGCAGCAGCGGCACGCCGAGCTGACGAAACGCCTCGACAAAGCGCGAAGGCTGTTCGCGATCGTAGAGCATCCATACCTGCTGGCGCGCGCGCGTTAACGCCACATAGGCCAGACGCCGCTCCTCCGCATCCGGAAAATCCTCCGGCTGCGGCAGCAGTCCCTGCTCGATCACCGATTCGCGCGCCTCGGCGGGAAAGCCCTCTTTTCCCGCCTGCAATCCCAGCAGAATAACAAAATCCGCTTCCTGTCCTTTACTGGCGTGAATGGTCATAAAGTCGAGGTTGAGCTTCGGCCAGCGGGTTTTGGCTTTATCCAGCACATCCGGGCGCAGATGGTGATAGCGCGCCAGCAGCAGCACGCGCTCATCAGGTTTCACGTAGCCGCTCAGCTTGTTCAGCAGCGGCTCCAGCTGCTCCTGCGGCAGCAGGCCTGCGGCTTTTTTGCTGCCTTTGATCAGGCTGTTGAGCGGCTTGCGCAGCTGGTGCGGGTTCTGCTGGACAAAGCGGTTAGCGATATCGCCGATGCGATCGTTAAAGCGATAGGTGGTATCCAGCACGCAGCGATCGCCGTCGCCGAAGTAGTGATGAAAGGCGGTGGTCAGCGTCATCTCTGCGCCGGTGAAGCGATAGATCGCCTGCCAGTCGTCGCCCACGGCGAACAGCGTGGCGCGCTTGTTCTGCTGGCGCAGCGCCGCCAGCAGGGCGGCGCGCTGCGGCGAAATATCCTGAAATTCGTCTACCAGAATATGCTTCCACGGGCTGATAAAGCGTCCTTTGTCGAGGATCGCTACGGCCTGATGGATCAACCCGGAAAAATCGACCGCGACCTCCTCTTTCAGCGCGCTTTTCCAGGCTTTCAGCAGCGGCGCCATCAGCTTCACTCGCTTGCTGAACAGCTCGCGCACCTCTTCCGGCGCGTCAGCGATCATCGCCGCCTGCGCGCCGCCGTGCATGCGCATCAGTCCCAGCCAGCGTTCGAGGCGCGACGCCAGCCGTTTCGCCAGCCGATCGTCCTGCCAGAAGTGCCCTTCAGGCAGCTCCCACTCCAGCTCGTCGCGCAGCCACTGACGCCAGCCGTTCGCCTGCGCCTTCTTCTCGTCGCACTGCTGACGCCAGGTGTCGATCAGCAGCGCGTGACGCGCCGCGATATCGCCCTCCAGCTTGCTGACGACCGGCTGCTTATTGCTGCCTTCGCGGATAATGTGCAGCGCCAGCGCGTGAAAGGTGCGCGCCTGAATGTCGGCGACGCCCAGCCGTGATCGAATGCGATCGTTCATCTCTTCCGCCGCCTGCCGCCCAAACGCCAGCAGCAGAATCTGATCGGGCGCGGCCAGCTTGCGCCGCAGCAGCCAGCCCGCCCGCGCCACCAGCACCGAGGTTTTGCCGCTGCCTGCGCCCGCGAGCACCAGCACCGCATCTTCGCCGTTCACCACTGCTTCGCTCTGCGACACGTTGAGCGGCGAAGATTCCACCGAGGCGAAAAAGTCGTGATGCGCGCTGAGCATGCGCGCCGTCCAGTCGCGGTTGCGCTGGCGCAGCGCCGCGTCGCCCTGCTCCAGCCAGCGCTGGCAAAGCAGGTAAGGCTCGCGGCAGTCGCTGAACTCTTCCAGGCGCGCCAGCGGCAGCGGCAGCGCGGCGAACTGTTTTTCGATGGTGGCGCGCAGCGCCTGCAGCTCGCTGCGCCTGATCCAGCGATCCTGCTCGCCGAAGCGCGCGATCTCCTGCCTGAGTTCGTCTAGCACCCCGGCGCAGATCGCGCTCATCTCGGCGCTCCACGCCTGCCAGGCCTGCAGCAGATAGTGGTAGAAGCGCTGCGTCTCCTGCCATTCGGTGCCGTGCAGCCGCACTACTTTGTCGTCAGGGAGTAAAAATTCCAGCTCGCCCCAGACCATGCCGCGCTTGCAGCTGATATTGAGCAGCTCGTTGAAAGGAATCAGGTATTCGTGCCGGTCGCCGCTTACTTCCACCCCAGCCGCCAGCAGGCGTACCCGGTTATAGGGATGCTGGGCAAGCCGTTTGCCCATCGATGTCGCTTTGAGTTCCATGTCCACACCGTCGAACCTGGGAAAAGAATATCGGGAGTTTACCTGTCAGACTCTTGGCGCTCCAGCCTTAAAACAGGCTAAACTTGGCGGCACATCTTGCGGAAAGCAAAAGGAAAAAAACGCCATGCGCACTGTGTTGAACATTCTCAATTTTATTCTCGGCGGGTTTATCACCACCCTTTGCTGGCTGTTCGCCACGCTGGTGAGTATCGTCCTGATCTTTACCCTGCCGCTGACGCGCTCCTGCTGGGAAATCACCAAACTCTCTCTGCTGCCTTACGGCAACGAGGCGTTGCACGTGGACGTGCTGCGACCGGAGAGTAAAAGCGCGCTGCTCAACACCGGCGGCACCTTCCTCAATATTTTCTGGCTGATCTTTTTCGGCTGGTGGCTCTGCCTGACCCATATCTCCACCGGCATCGTGCAGTGCATCAGCATCATCGGCATTCCGGTGGGCCTCGCCAACTTTAAAATCGCCGCCATCGCGCTCTGGCCGGTCGGCCGCCGCGTGGTCTCGGTTGAAGAAGCCCGCGCCGCGCGCGACGCCAGCGCCCGTCGGCGCTACTGAGGCCGCTATATGATGTCCAAAGCCTTGCCGGGCTGGCGCAACTATCTCTTTAACAGCAGCTGGCGTTATCTGCTGCGCATCTTTCTGGCGCTGACCGGCTGCGCGGCGGTGCCCTGGTGGCTGCATCAGATCGACTGGACCATTCCGCTGACGCTCGGCGTGGTGGCCGCGGCGCTGGCCGATCTCGACGATCGCCTTACCGGTCGACTGCGCAATCTGCTGATTACCCTGCTCTGCTTCTGTATCGCCTCGGTGTCGGTAGAGCTGCTGTTTCCCCATCCGCTGGCCTTTATGGCCGGTCTGGCGCTCTCCACCTGGGGCTTTATTCTGCTGGGCGCGCTCGGCCAGCGCTACGCCACCATCGCCTTTGGCGCGCTGCTGATTGCGGTTTACACCATGCTGGGCATCGGGCTTTTTTCGCAGTGGTATATGCAGCCGATACTGCTGCTGGTCGGGGCGCTCTGGTACAACGTGCTGACGCTGCTCGGCCATTTGATGTTCCCGGTGCGGCCGGTGCAGGAACAGCTGGCGGGGAGCTACGCGCAGCTGGCGCAGTACCTTGAAGCCAAGGCGAATCTGTTCGATCCCGACGGCGAGGCGCAGGATGACGCCACCCTGATCCGCACCGCGATGGTCAACAGCCAGCTGGTGGCGCAGCTAAACCTGACTAAAAGCACGCTGCAGAGCCGCCTGCGCGGCGATCGCGGATCGCGCAGCACCCGCCGCAGCCTGCACTACTACTTTGTCGCGCAGGATATCCACGAGCGCGCCAGCTCCTCTCATCTGCAGTATCATCTGCTGCGCGACGACTGGCGCTACAACGAGATCCTGTTCCGCTTTCAGCGGCTGCTGAATATGCAGGCGCAGGCGTGCCGCCAGCTCTCTCAGTGTATTTTGCTGCGCGAGCGCTGGGAGCATGACCCGCGCTTCGAGCGCGCCTTCGATCGCCTGCAGACGGCGCTGGAGCGCCTGCAGCAAAACGAGCCTGACGCGCCTCATCTGCGCCCGCTGTTCTGGCTGTTGCGTAATTTGCGCGCCATCGACGCGCAGCTGGGATCGATAGAGTCTGAGCAGTCTTTAGCCAGCGAAAACCTGGCGGGCGATAACCGATTGTCGCGCGAAGGGCTCAGCGGCTGGAGCGACATTCGCCTGCGTCTGAGCCGACACATGTCGCCCGCCTCGGCGCTGTTCCGCCACGCGGTGCGCATGACGGTGGTGCTCTGTATCGGCTACGGCTTTATTCAGATTACCGGCCTCGATCGCGGCTACTGGATCCTGCTTACCAGCCTGTTTGTCTGCCAGCCTAACTATAACGCCACGCGGCGCAGGCTCGCGCTGCGTATCGGCGGTACGTTGGCGGGCATCGCCATCGGCCTGCCGGTGCTCTGGCTGGTGCCGTCGACCGAAGGCCAGCTGGTGCTGATCGTGGTCAGCGGCGTGCTGTTTTTCGCCTTTCGTCAGGTGCAGTACGCGCAGGCGACGCTGTTTATTACGCTGCTGGTGCTGCTCTGCTTTAATTTGCTGGGAGAAGGATTCGAGGTGGCGCTGCCGCGCATCGTGGACACGCTGCTGGGATGCGCGCTCGCCTGGCTGGCGGTGGCGTTTATCTGGCCCGACTGGCGTTTTCGCCAGCTGCCCGCCGTGGCGACGCGCACCCTGAATGCCAACTGCCGCTATCTGGATGCGATTATGGAGCAGTATCACCAGGGAAAAGACAACCGCCTCGCCTATCGTATCGCGCGCCGCGACGCCCACAACGCCGATGCGGAGCTGGCTTCGGTGGTTTCCAATATGAGCGGCGAGTCGCGAACGCAGCAGAAACATAAAGAGTCCGCTTTCCAGCTGCTCTGCCTGAACCACTCTTTCCTGAGCTATATCTCTGCGCTGGGCGCGCACCGCGATAAGCTGAACGACGGCGCGCTGCTGACGCTGCTCGACGATACGGTCTGCTATGTCGAAGATGTGCTGCAAACCGAGGTGGTGAGCGACGCCGAAGCGGAAGCGATGCAGAGCGCGCTAACGCAGCGCATTAGCGATATGGCTGCCAATCAGGAGACGCGCGCTCCGCTGGTGCTGCAGCAGCTCGGCTTGCTGGTCGCCCTGCTGCCGGAGATCGCCCGTCTGCGCCGGACGCTGGCGGAGCCTTAAGAAGCATCGCCTTTTAACGTCTCCTGATACCATTCATTCAGTTCCGCCCTGACCGTTTGCGGCAGGGCGGCTTCATGACGCCCTTCTATTGCCCCTTCCAGCGCCAGCAAGGTTTTAAAGCCGATGTGCTGATTGATCGCTCTGAGCCTGAGCCAGCACCGTTTTGATCCCAGCTCCCTCAGATGGCGCACGGTCCTCACCCCCGCCTCGTGCAGCAAGAGCTCCATGCGTAGGCTAAGGTTGGGCAGATCTTTCAGCCGCAGCGGCCGCTGTTTGGCCAGCGTCTCCTGTCGGGCGGTGCGCAGTGAAGCGGCGGAGAGCGACAACAGCTGGTCAGGATCGCTCCAGAGCGCGTCGTCGACGCGATAGTAGTTAAGGCTCACCTCGGTGCCGCGCTTGCGAAACACCAGCGGCTGCATCGGCTGCCGCGCTGCATATTTCCTCAGCGCTTCGCTGGCGCGCAGATAGAGCGCGTCGTCATTGATGAGAGCGAAAACGACTTTTTCCACCGCCAGCGCATAGCCGCCGAACTGAGTGCGCGACTCGATGTGGCCTAGCGCGGCCAGACGATTGCGGGACCGTTCTACAACAGGGTGCTGTTTTTTCATGACACGCTCTCCTTGTGTGCAATTAATAAAAAACCATCACTATCAATCCGTTAGAGATATAGAAAAAATCAATTAAGGGTTCAATTAATTCTTTTGTTCGAGCCCGACCTTCTCTCTTTTTTGCGAGCCGTTTTCCAAATTTGAGGTTGATCTTTATCCAGGAAGTCATTACTGTATATCCATACAGTCCAATGCTGAGTGGTTAACTTATGCGCACCCAACACTTTAATAATGCAGGCTTCGCTCACCGTCACGTATCCGCTACCAAACCGTCGCAGCACAGCGGCTGGATTACGGAACTGCGCTATAGCGAACAGCCTGGCATGATGCAAATGTTGCTGCTGCCGTTACTGCAACAGCTCAGCCAGGAGTCTCGCTGGCAGCTGTGGCTGACGCCCGCGCACAAGCTCAATCGCGCCTGGCTGCAGCAGTCGGGTCTGCCGCTGGAAAAAAGCATGCACGTCGCGGATTCCGAGCGCTGCACCTCTGTGGAGGCGATGATTAAAGCTTTGCGCACAGGGAATTACAGCGTCGTGCTGGCGTGGATACCTTACGATCTGGATGAGGAAGAGCGGCGCGAATTAGAACAGGCTGCGGCGGAAGGCAAAGCGCTAGGGTTGATTATGCGTCCAAATGGGACGACCGAACGCACGCTGCGACCAAATAAAGGACTAAAAATTCAGTCGGATTTGTTTCATTAAGTAAAAATAGGATTTTTCTCGCGCCATTTACCTTTTTTGTTTCAGCTAAGCCACTGATTCTTTTCCCTCCAGCTTTGACAATGGTTTAGCTGCATTTTGCCTTAAAGCGCGACGGCATTAAGGCCGGGCAAAATGTTAGAATATGTGTATAAAGCCCTGTTTTTTTGCAGCATCCCCTCACATCATACTTGTAACTTTCCAATCTCGTTGTAGACTTTACCTCGCCAGGGTGCTCAATAATCTCCGTTTTTTAATCGGTAGAGTCATAAGCGAGCGTATTAACCCGGCGAAGGATTACAACCAAGAGCATCCCTTTTTGCTCATTGCCTATTTGGATGATAACGAGGCGCAAAATGAAAAAGACAGCTATCGCAATTGCAGTGGCACTGGCTGGCTTCGCTACCGTAGCGCAGGCCGCTCCGAAAGATGACACCTGGTATACCGGTGCTAAACTGGGCTGGTCTCAGTATCACGATACTGGTTACTACGGTAACGGTTATGGCAACAATAATGGCCCGACTCACGAATCTCAGCTTGGCGCTGGTGCATTCGTAGGTTACCAGGCTAACCCGTACCTGGGCTTCGAGCTGGGTTACGACTGGCTTGGCCGTATGCCGAACAAAGGCACCGTAAACAACGGCGCATTCAAAGCACAGGGCGTTCAGCTGGCTGCTAAACTGAGCTATCCGATCACTGACGATCTGGATGTCTACACCCGTCTGGGTGGTATGGTATGGCGCGCTGACGCAACTCAGAACAACGCTGTCAACGGCCGCATCAGCGACCACGACACCGGCGTTTCTCCGCTGGCAGCAGTGGGTGTTGAATACGCTCTGACTCAGAACTGGGCAACTCGTCTGGACTACCAGTGGGTTAACAACATCGGCGACGCACAGACCGTTGGCGCACGTCCTGACAACGGCATGCTGAGCGTAGGCGTTTCATACCGCTTCGGTCAGGATGAAGCAGCACCGGTTGTAGCTCCGGCTCCGGCTCCGGCTCCAGTTGTTGAAACCAAGCGTTTCACCCTGAAGTCTGACGTGCTGTTCACCTTCAACAAATCTACCCTGAAGCCGGAAGGCCAGCAGGCTCTGGATCAGCTGTACAGCCAGCTGAGCTCAATGGATCCGAAAGATGGTTCAGTCGTCGTTCTGGGCTTCACTGACCGCATCGGCTCTGAGCAGTACAACCAGAAACTGTCTGAGAAACGCGCTCAGTCAGTGGTTGACTACCTGGTATCTAAAGGTATCCCGTCTAACAAGATCTCTGCACGTGGCATGGGCGAATCTAACCCAGTTACCGGCAACACCTGTGACAGCGTGAAAGGCCGTCAGGCTCTGATCGACTGCCTGGGTCCGGACCGTCGCGTAGAAATCGACGTGAAAGGTATCAAAGACGTTGTAACTCAGCCGCAGGCTTAAGTTACTCCGTAAGAAAAAACCCCGCAAAGCGGGGTTTTTTTATGTCTGCTGTTTATCCTTTAACGCACCGCGCTAGTCGCTGCCCGTTTCTGATTTGCCGAGAATCGCCTGCAGATCCTGTTTCAGACTCGACATTTGGGTAGCGTATTTCTCTTTACGTTCGGCATCTTCGATCAGCTGAACGATAGTTTCCGACAGCGTGCAACCGCGACGCTGCGCCAGCCCTGCCAGACGCTGCCACACCAGATATTCCAGATCGATCGATTTCTTACGCGTATGCTGATGCTCAGCGTTGAAGTGTCGCTTGCGGCGCGCGCGAATCGTCTGTTTCAGCCGATTATCCAGGTCCGGATGAATATGTTGCGCGATCCATTCAGCCACATCGACCGGACGGTTTTCCATTGCGAGCAGTTCATCCACGGCCGCCTGCGCGGCGCTGAGTTCAAGATGACGCGTGATCAGCTCGCCTTCCCGGTGCTTCTTCACCAGGTATTTCCATTTCCATCCACTTTCAAGATTTTCGAGTTGTTGGTATTTCATCGGAATCTCATCGTGACCGCGTAACAAATTTAGAATAACAGTTTTTTTGCTGGATGCAGTAAGGAAAAAGGCGTTGTATGTCTCAGGGTTAATCCGAACCATGCAGTGCTTAACAAAGGGGTTTCCTGTATAATCCCGCTTTTCTTTAATTAACCAAATGCGATTATTTTGACCAGCTCCCAACTTTCCTGGCAAGACCTGCAGCCGAATATTACCGGATACGCGTCCGTTTTCTCCCGTATTACCGAAGAAGAGACCGATAGCCTGGCGACGGTACAGCCGCGTTTGCTGAATGCGCTGGCCTGCCTCGATCAGCAAAGCGAGAGCTTTCCCCTTCTGCTGGTATGTAGTCAGGAGAACCTGGACTACCTGGCGCTTATCGCGCGCCAGATGGAGCGTATCGCTGACGAATCCACTGAGCTGTTCGGCGGACATTATCATATCATCGCGGATAACGTGACCCTTCAGCCGCCCGGCGATGCCTCGCATCCTTTTACCGGCAGCGGTCAGGTTCAGTTCGCAGAGTGGATTGAAAACGATCAGCTATTCGGCTGCGTGCGCCTGCACCGCGACCGACTGCAGCTTGAGCCAGGCCTGATTCACCGCGCCAACGGTGGAACGCTGGTGCTGTCGCTGCGCACCCTGCAGGCGCAGCCGCTGCTGTGGCTGCGGTTGAAACGCGCTATCCAGCTGGGCCGTCTGGAATGGCAGTCGCCCGATGAACGTCATCCTTTGCCGGTCTCTGTTCCCCCGCTTCCGCTTAGCCTGAAACTGGTGCTCTGCGGCGACCGCGATGCGCTGGCGGCGTTTCAGGAGAGCGATCCTGAACTGCACGAGATGGCGATCTATACTGAATTCGAAGAGAACATGCAGATTGTCGATGAAGACGACATGCTCGCCTGGTGCCGCTGGGCGCAGGATGTCGCGCTGCAGGCGGGACTGCCCGCTCCGCAGGCCGATTTCTGGCCGCCGCTGATCCGCGAAGCGGTGCGTTACACCGGCGATCAGGAAGTGCTGCCGCTCTGCCCGCGCTGGCTATTACGTCAGATGCGCGAAGCCTTCGCGCAGGAGAATGCGCTTAACGAGGCGGCGCTGGTCAGCGCCCTTGACGTGCGCACCTGGCGCGAAGCCTTCCTCGCCGAGCGCATGCGCGACGAAATTCTGCTGAAGCAGATCCTGATTGAAACCGAAGGCGAAGTCGTCGGTCAAATCAACGGTCTTTCCGTGGTGGAGTTTCCGGGCCATCCGCGCCCGTGGGGCGAACCTTCGCGCATTACCTGCGTAGTGCATCCGGGCGACGGCGAGTTTACCGACGTCGAGCGCAAAGCTGAACTGGGCGGCAACATCCATGCCAAAGGCATGATGATTATGCAGGCGTATCTTATCGCCGAGCTGGAGCTCGATCAGCAGTTGCCCTTCTCGGCTTCGCTGGTGTTTGAACAATCCTACTCGGAAGTCGACGGCGACAGCGCCTCTCTGGCGGAACTCTGCGCTCTCGTCAGCGCGCTGGCTAATCAGCCGATTAATCAGCAGATTGCGGTAACCGGATCGGTCGATCAGTTCGGCAACGTTCAGCCGGTAGGCGGCCTAAATGAGAAGATCGAAGGCTTTTTCACTATCTGCAACGAGCGCGAACTGACCGGCCAGCAGGGCGTGATTATTCCGGCGTGCAATGTGCGTCACCTCTGCCTGAGTCAGGAAGTGGTCGACGCCGTTGAACAGGGCCGTTTTCATATCTGGGCGATCGATCGCGCCGATGAGGCGCTGCCGCTGCTGACCGGCGTGGTCTGGCGCAGCGAAGAGGATAACGGCGACGCGCTGCTGCGCCGGATTCAGGATCGTATTACCCAACTCAATCAGCAGGAAGCGAGTCATCGCCCCTGGCCGCTTCGCTGGCTAAACTGGTTTAACCAGAACTGATTGAATTGCTCAGCGTACAGCTGTTCGCTAAACTTCGTGCTTCACTAAAACAAGGCTTATTGAAAACATGGTTGATAAACGCGAATCCTATAGCAAAGAGGACCTGATTGCGTCAGGTCGCGGTGAACTGTTTGGCGAGAACGGTCCGCCGCTTCCGTCAGGCAACATGTTGATGATGGACCGCGTGGTCAAGATGACCGAAGATGGCGGTAAGTTCGACAAAGGTTTCGTTGAAGCCGAGCTGGATATCAATCCGGACTTATGGTTTTTCGCCTGCCACTTTATCGGCGATCCGGTAATGCCGGGCTGTCTCGGTCTGGATGCGATGTGGCAGCTGGTAGGATTCTATCTGGGCTGGCTGGGCGGCGAAGGCAAAGGCCGCGCGCTGGGCGTCGGCGAGGTGAAATTCACGGGCCAGGTGCTGCCGACCGCGAAAAAAGTGACCTACCGCATTCACTTCAAGCGCGTCATTAACCGTAAGCTGGTGATGGGCGTCGCCGATGGCGAAGTCTTCGTTGATGGTAACCTGATTTACTCTGCCAGCGATCTGAAAGTCGGTCTGTTCAAAGACACCAACGCTTTCTGATAGCGCAAATGAAAACCTCCGCCAGCGCGGAGGTTTCTTCCTTTTCCTGACGGTCGATTACACCGTAACCGCCCTGTCCTCCATGGCTTGTCGCCAACCTCCCAACCAGTGAGACTTAGCCTCAATCATCTGATACGGACACATCTCTTTTGAGCGTCCTGTAATACCGGCCTGGTAGCCACGTGCATGAGCGCGTTCAAGGCGGTCTCGTTTCTGTCTCTTCATACTCCGTATCCCTCATATCAGGTCTGTGGAATCTGGTGGAAAGAAATAGAGTGGCGAATTATTACTCAGCCACCATTAAGTTCTACCTGCCCTGCCTCGAAAGGTCAATGCGCAAATTTCACGCCAGTGTCATCATTTTGACGCTAAATCGTTCTGTTTCTCTGTTGCGAAAAGTTGCAGGTTCGCTTATCGCCCTGAAGCGGCAACAAAAAAGCCCCCGATCGCCGCCGCTTTTCGCTGACGACAACCAGGGGCTGAGCAACATCTTTAGCGAATTTTATTCTGTGGTTATCGCTGCATTGGCGATTTGCTGCGCAGTTTGCTGCCAGCCGATAGCCAGAGTGCGCACCAGCGCGTCATAGCCATCTTCGTTCTGCGGCAGCGCCAGGTCGAATCCCTGCTTCACCACATGACCATTATGCTGCAGCACCCATTCGCCGCTCACCACGGCGCGCCCGTCATAGCGGCCCTGAAATCCGGTTACGGTCACGCTCAGCGTGTCATGCTTTTCGCCCAGCGGCGCGGCGGAAACCAGTCGACCCGGCAGCGCCTTGCTCAGGTTCGCCACCAGCGTTTGCTGGAGCTGCTGATCCAGCGGGCTGGCCCAGAGATTATTGGCGGCGATAACGTACTTCACGTCGCTGGTCTGATAGACCAGGCCGTTGCCCGCCAGGTAATCCGGTACCGCCACCTGCTGAACCCACAGCGCCGGCGGCTGCGCTTCGCCGCCGCTGCGTACCTGCATCGCTGCCGGCTTCGACGGCAGCTGGTAATAGGTGTTATCGATGGTGCTGCTGCATGCGCTTAACAGCAGCGCGGCGCAAAAAACGGCTCCTTTTCTCACTGTTTCGCCCTCTTTGGCTGTGGATCCTGACCCGGTTTGGCCTCAAAGACCAGCGCGTTGCTCTTGGTGTTCAAAGTTTTCAATACCGGCTGCAGTTCTCGCAGCACCTGATCGAGTCGCTGCATATCGCCCACCAGCTTGTTGTAGGCCGGTGAGCCAGGCTGCAGCCCCTTCATGCTGCGATTCAGCTCGCGCAGCGTTTGCTGCATATCTTCCGGCAGCGTTTTCATCGCCGGGCTGGCGGTGATCTGATTGAGGTTTTTCAGCGTGCCCTGCATTTCACGCAGCGTGCGCTGGCTCTCTTTCAGCGTGCCGGTCGCCTCGGTCACCACGTTGTTAAGCGGCAAGGCGTTGATCTTGTCGAGCGCCGCCACCAGTTTTTGCTGGATCTGACTCAGGCCGCCGCTGGTGGTCGGAATGATCTCGTAGCCTGCGATTTTGTTCGGGCCTTTATAGGCCGGCACGTTATCGTAGAAGTCGAGATCGATATAGAGCGAGCCGGAGAGCAGGTTGCCGGTTTTCAGCGAGGCGCGCAGGCCGCGTTTTTTGCCGTCCTGCAGATGCTGCTCCAGGTTAAAGTCCTGACCCAGTCTGGCGGTAAAGCGGTCAGGCTCAATGCGGATCAGCACCGGCACGCGATAGTCGTTATTCAACGCCTGATTCACCCCTTCGGTCATAAAGGGCGCCTGCGCCACCGTACCCAGACGGATGCCGCGGAACTCAACCGGCGCGCCCACCTGCAGGCCGCGAATCGAATCGGTGAAGAACATCAGGAAATCGACGTGATTAGTGTAGAGCGAATCCTGGATGCTGCGCTGATCGTCGAACAGATGATAGTCAGCGTTGTTCGCTGCCGCCTGGCCTAAATCCCAGCCGTCCGGCACGTCGAAACTGACGCCACCGCTGAACAGCGTAGTCAACGAGCCCATCTCGACGCGCATGCCCGATGCCGACATATCCACCGCGATGCCGCTGTCCTTCCAGAAACGTACATTGGTGGTCACCAGCCGATCGTAGGGCGCGGCGATAAACAGCTGGTAGGTCATCATACGCTTATCGGTATCGAAGGTGCTGGTCTCCACGGTACCGACGCGATAGCCGCGGAACAGCACCGGATCGCCGGCGTTGAGCTGTCCCGCTTTTTTGCTGTCGAGCGTAATGCGGATGCCTTTGGCGTCCGGCGGCGCCAGCGGCGGCGCGTCGAGCAGCTCATAGCGCTCTTTCGGTTCCTCTTTTTTGCCCGGCTGCAGTTCGATATAGGCGCCGGAGAGCAGCGTATTCAGACCGGTTACCCCTTCGCGACCAATCTGCGGCTTCACCACCCAGAACACGCTGTCGCCGTGCAGCAGCTTTTCCATGCCGGAGTTGAGCCGCGCGGTGATTTCAACGTGATGCAGGTCGTCGGTCAGCTCCGCTTTTTCCACCACGCCGACGTCAACGCTGCGGCTTTTGATGGTGGTTTTCCCCGCTTCGATACCTTCCGCGTTTTCCGTAATCAGGGTCACTTCCGGCCCGAGGTGGCTGAAGTGGTAAAACAGGATCCATCCACCGATCAACAGCGTCACGATGGGGACAATCCAGACCGGCGACCAGCGTTTAATCTGGTCGACTTTGGCATGGCCGTGGTTACTTTCCGTCAAGGCGCGGCTCCTTTGTAGTGTGTTCCCGTACGCGATCCCAGGTCAGGCGCGGGTCAAACGTCATGGCGGCGATCATGGTAAGGATCACCACCAGCGCAAACAGCAGCGCACCCGTTGCAGGATAAACATTCATCAGTTGCCCCATGCGCACCAGCGCAGAGAGCACGGCGATAACAAACACGTCGATCATCGACCAGCGGCCGACAAATTCGACGATTTCATAAATCAGATGCATCCGTTCGCTGTCGCGCTGGCCGCGCCCGCTGGCGTTCCAGCAGAGCCAGCCAATCGCCAGCATCTTCAGCGACGGCACCATGATGCTGGCGATAAAAATCACCAGCGCCACCGGATAAGATCCATCGCTCCAGAGCAGGATGACGCCCGCCATAATGTTAGACGGATAAGGCGTGCCGAGGGTCTCGGTCACCATAATCGGCAGCAGGTTGGCGGGAATATAGATAATCAGCGAGGTAAACAGCAGCGCCAGCGTCCACTGCAGGCTGTGCTTGCGGCGCGGCGCGGCGATCACGCCGCAGCGCGGACAGTCGGGTTGGTCCGCGGCCAGGATCGCGGTGCAGCACGGACAGGAGCGCATTCCCTGCTCCAGCCCGCTGACGCCCTTCTCCGGCGCATGCGGCAGCGGCGGCATCGGCGCGATCTGCTGCCACAGCCAGCGTCGATCCACGCACTGAAAGGCGCGCAGCTGCAGCAGGCAGAACAGGCACCAGGGCCAGAAGCTGGTCTCCAGACCGATATCGCCGTAGGCCATCAGCTTCACGAAGCTGACCAGCACGCCGGCCATAAAGATCTCCGCCATGCCCCAGCTGCGCAGCTGGAACAGGATGCGCGCCAGCCCCAGACGCAGGCTGACCGGCATTGGTATGCGGTTCACCAGCAGAATAATGGTCAGCATGCAGAGCGCAGGGATCGCCTGAACGAATGCCAGAAACAGCGTGGCCAGGCTGCTGTAATCCTCCGACACCATGACCTGCGGGATCTCCAGCAGCGAGATCTGGCTGCTGAGGCCCGCGACCTTCATGGTGATAAAGGGAAACAGGTTGGCCAGCAGCAGCATAAACAGCGCCGCCAGCGCGTAGCCGGTCGGCCGTTTGCGCGGCTCGGGCCAGTTCGCGGTCAGCACCGAATGGCAGCGCGGGCAGGACGCGCGGCTGCCCAGCGGCACGTCCGGCAGTTTTAACATCAAATCGCACTGTGGACAGAGCATCCACGCCTGACTTTCAGCGGCTGAACACATCCCGACTCCCTTATGGTTACGCGCCGTTTTTCAGCGCTTCCAGCTCTTCCCAGCGAGCGAACGCCGTTTCCAGCTCCTGCTCGGTCTGCGCCAGCGCGTCCAGCACCGGCTGAGTCTGGTCATGCGGCTGGCTGAAAAAGTCAGGATGGCTCATTTTCGCCTGCAGCTCGCCAATGCGCGCCTCCAGCGACTCCAGCTTCTGCGGCAGCTGCTCCAGCTCTCGCGTCAGGTTATAGCTTAGCTTGTTGCCGCCGCGTTTCGCGCCGTCAGCTTTTTCCGCCGCCGGTTTCGCCGCGGCGGCAGGCTTGTTTCCCTGGGCGCTTTTCTGCTGTTTGTAGGCGGCGCGCTGCTGCTGCGCGTCGTGATAGCCGCCGACGAAGCTGCCGATGTCGCCGTTGCCTTCGAAAATCCAGCACTCGGTCACGGTGTTGTCGACGAACTGACGATCGTGGCTTACCAGCAGCACAGTGCCCTGATAGCCGTCGATCAGCTCTTCCAGCAGCTCCAGGGTTTCGACGTCGAGGTCATTGGTCGGTTCATCGAGGATCATCAGGTTGCTGGGACGCAGGAAGAGGCGCGCCAGCAGCAGGCGGTTGCGCTCGCCGCCGGAGAGCGCGCGCACCGGCGTCATGGCGCGTTTCGGATGAAACAGGAAGTCCTGCAGGTAGCCGAGCACATGGCGCGGCTTGCCGTTGACCATCACCTCTTGCTTGCCTTCCGCCAGGTTATCCATCACGGTGCGATCGGGATCCAGCTCGGCGCGATGCTGGTCGAAATAGGCGACCTCCAGCTTGGTGCCGCTATGCACGCGGCCGCTGTCGGCTTTCAGCTGCTGCAGCATCAGACGCAGCAGCGTGGTTTTGCCGCAGCCGTTCGGGCCGATGAGCGCGATCTTGTCGCCGCGCTGCACCTGCGCGGAGAAGTCATGCACCAGCGTCTTGCCGCCCACGCCATAGTTGACGTGCTCCAGTTCGAAAACGATTTTGCCCGAGCGCGACGCTTCGCCCACCTGCATATTGGCTTTGCCCATCACTTCGCGGCGCTCGGAGCGTTCGCGGCGCAGCGCTTTCAGCGCGCGCACGCGGCCCTCGTTGCGAGTGCGGCGCGCCTTGATGCCCTGACGGATCCACACCTCTTCCTGCGCCAGCTTGCGGTCGAATTCGGCGTTCTGCATCTCTTCAACGCGCAGCGCCTCCTCTTTCCCCTCCAGATAGAGATCGTAATTGCCAGGCCAGGAGACCAGCTTGCCGCGATCGAGGTCGACGATGCGCGTCGCCATATTGCGAATAAACGAGCGGTCATGGGAAATAAAAACGATGCTGCCGCTGAAGGTCTTCAGGAAGGTTTCCAGCCAGTCGATGGTTTCGATATCGAGGTGGTTGGTCGGTTCATCCAGCAGCAGCACGCGCGGGTTACTCACCAGCGCGCGGCCCAGCGCCGCTTTGCGCAGCCAGCCGCCCGACAGCGACGACAGCTCGGTATCAGGCTCCAGGCCAATCTGCTGCAGCACGTCGTTGATGCGGCTCTCCAGCTGCCACAGATTGTGGTGGTCGAGGATAGTCTGCAGACGCCCCATCTCATTGAGGTTTTTCTCGCTGGGATCGAGCATCACCGCATGCGAAATCGCGTGATAGGCTTTGAGGTGCTCGGCCTGCTCTTCCACGCCCTCCGCCACAAAGTCATAGACGGAGCCGGTAATATTGCGCGGCGGATCCTGCTGCAGACGCGCCACCACCAGGTCCTGCTCAAAAATGATGCGGCCGTCATCCAGCGGCTGCTCCCCGTTGATGATCTTCATCAGGGTCGATTTGCCTGCGCCGTTACGGCCGACCAGACAGACGCGTTCGTTCTCTTCGATATGCAGCTCGGTGTTGTCGAGCAGCGGCGCATCGCTGAATGAGAGGTAGGCGCCGTGAATACTGATTAATGACATCTGAACTTATTCCTTACCGGCGTGAGTAATCAGCCAGCAGTTGTGAATTTGACGGTTACGGGCAAAATCCTGCGACAGGGTTTTCTGGGTAATGTCCTGCGCCTTCAGGCCCAGCGACGCCAGCCCCTCGAGATCCATTTTGAAGCCGCGTTTGTTGTTGGAGAACATGACGGTGCCGCCCGCGCGCAGCAGGCGTTTCAGGTTACGCATCAGCATAATATGATCGCGCTGCACGTCGAAATCCTCTTCCATGCGTTTGGAGTTGGAGAAGGTCGGCGGATCGATAAAGATCAGATCGAACGTCTCGTCGCTCTCGCGCAGCCAGCTCAGGCAGTCGGCCTGCATCAGGCGATGCTGACGGCCGGTCAGCCCGTTGAGACGCAGGTTGCGCTCCGCCCACTCCAGATAGGTGCGCGACATGTCGACCGTGGTGGTGCTGCGCGCGCCGCCCAGCCCAGCGTGCACGCTGGCGCTGCCGGTATAGGAGAAGAGGTTGAGGAAATCTTTATCCTTGCTCATTTTGCCGAGCATATGGCGCGCGATGCGGTGGTCGAGGAACAGCCCGGTGTCCAGGTAGTCCGTCAGGTTAACCAGCAGGCGCGCGTTGTACTCCTGCACTTCGAAGAAATCGCCCTTCTCGCCCAGTTTCTGATACTGATTCTTGCCTTTCTGCCGCTCGCGCGTTTTCAGCACCAGACGGTTGGCAGGCAGCTCCAGCACGCTGAGCGTCGCGCCGATAACGTCGAACAGGCGCTGGCGCGCTTTCGCGGCGTCGATGGTCTTGGGCGGCGCGTACTCCTGCACCACCACCCACTCGCCGTAGCGATCCACCGCCACGTTGTACTCCGGCAGATCGGCGTCGTAGAGGCGATAGCAGGCGATACCTTCCTGACGCGCCCACTTCTCTAGCTTCTTCATGTTCTTACGCAGGCGGTTAGCGTAATCCTCGGCGATCTGCGCGCCGTTTTCGCTGCTGTTTTCCGCCAGCTGATAGTTCTTCTGCACGCACTCGATCGGGCCGTTTTTCGCCTTGAACTGGCGCTCCGCGCGCAGCTGCAGGCAGCTCAGCAGTTCAGGCGAACCGCTGAACAGCGACAGGGTCCAGCCGCCGAAGTGCTGTTTCATGATGCGGCCAAGCTGGCTGTGCAGCGCGATCAGCGCCGGCTCGCTCTCCAGACGCTCGCCGTAAGGCGGGTTGCTCAACACCGTGCCGCGCTGCTCGCCCGGCAGCGGATTTTTCAGCTGCAGCACATCCTGACGCGCGAAGGTAAAGAGATCGGCGACGCCGGCGCGCCGTGCGTTAGCCTGCGCCCATTCCAGCACGCGGCCGTCGCTGTCGTAGCCGAAGAAGCGCGCCTGCGCGGCGGCGGTGCCAGCACGCGCGCGCTGCTGCGCCTCGCTTTTCACCTCGCGCCACAGCGCGTCGTTATGCTGACGCCAGTGGGTGAAGCCCCAGCGGCTGCGCAGCAGACCCGGCGCGCGATCGCAGGCGATCAGCGCCGCTTCGATCAGCAGCGTGCCGGAGCCGCACATCGGATCGAGCAGCGGCGTGGTCGGCTGCCAGCCGGAGCGCAGCACGATCGCCGCCGCCAGGTTCTCCTTGAGCGGCGCCTGGCCGGTCTGCTGACGATAGCCGCGCTGATGCAGCGCGTCGCCGCTCAGATCCAGCGCGATGCTGGCGCGATCTTTATTCAGCCAGACGTTGATGCGGATATCCGGCTGCTCGCGATCCACATTGGGACGCGGCAGCTTCTGGCGGGTAAAGGAGTCGACGATCGCGTCCTTGACCTTTAACGCGCCAAACTGGCTGTTGCGAATCGATTCGTTGGTGCCGCTGAAGTGCACCACGAAGGTATGCTGACTGCCGAACAGTTCGGTCCAGTCGATGCTCTGTACGCCGACATAAAGATCGAGATCGCTGTAGACGCCGAATTCGCCGAGCGGCAGCAAAATACGCGACGCCAGCCGGCTCCACAGCAGACTCTGATACATCGTACGGTCATCGGCTTCAAAGTGAACGCCTCCCTGTACCACCTGCAGATCCTGCGCGCCCAGCGCGTCCAGCTCACTTTTCAACAGCTCTTCGAGCCCACGCGCCGTACTGGCAAAGAGAGAATTCATATCGTCACTATTACTCTTGAGAAAATTGCTGCGCATTATACCCTAATTACGCCTCATTGTTGGAAAGCTACGCGCGCGCCTCTCACCCGGCCGATCACGAGGCTATAGCGTCCCGACGCCATGTATCATAAAGTTAGCTTCTTTTGCCGCCCACGCCCGCTTCTCTGGAGATCGCCATGCTTACGCTGTCCCGTCTGTTCATTCATCCGGTCAAATCGATGCGGGGTGTCCAGCTCTCTCATGCGCAGGCGCTGGAGAGTGGACTGGCTTTCGACCGCATTTTTATGGTGACGGATCTGGACGGCACCTTTATTACCGCGCGCCAGTATCCGGAGATGGTGCGCTTTACCCCGGCGCTGCTGACTGACGGCCTCTCTCTGCGGGCGCCCGACGGCAGCCAGGCGATGATCCGCTTCAGCGATTTCGCCGCGCAGGAGGCGCCGACGGAAGTCTGGGGCAACCATTTTACCGCGCGCATCGCCCCCGACGCCATCAACGCCTGGCTCAGCGCCTTTTTTCCGCGCCCGGTTCAGCTGCGCTGGGTTGGGCCGCAGCCGTCGCGCCGGGTAAAACGCTTTACCGAGGTGCCGCTGGGTTTTGCCGACGGTTATCCGTTTTTGCTGGTTAACAGCGCGTCGCTACAGGATCTGCAGCAGCGCTGCCCGGCCAGCGTGCGCGCCGAACAGTTTCGCGCCAACCTGATTGTGAGCGGCGCGCCGGCCTGGGATGAAGACAGCTGGGCAACGGTGCAGATCGGCAGTGTGATCTTCGACGTGCCTAAACCCTGCAGCCGCTGCGTCTTTACCACCGTCGGCACCGAAAGCGGCCGCAAGCATCCAGACGGCGAGCCGTTAAAAACCCTGCGGGGCTTCCGCAGCGCGCAGGACGGCAGCGGCGATATCGACTTCGGCCTGAATTTGATTGCGCGCGGCAGCGGCATCGTTCGCGTCGGGGACGAGGTGCAGGTGCTGGCGCGCCATACGCCGCGCGCCTACGGGCCTGGTGCGGTGGTGGAAACCCTTAAGCCGCAGCAGCAAACGGCGGCGGCGGTCTCTGTTACCTGGCAGGGCCAGCGGTTTCAGGGCGATAACCAGCAGGTGCTGCTGGAGCAGTTAGAGCAGCAGGGTTTTAAAATCCCCTACTCCTGTCGGGCAGGCCTGTGCGGCAGCTGTAAAGTGACGCTGGTTGCGGGAGAGGTAAAAGCGCTGAAGAAGAGCGCCATTCGCGACGACGGCACGATTCTGAGCTGCAGCTGTATTCCCGCTGGCGATATAGAACTGGCGTGAGAATCAGACCGCGTAAGCGAAGCGCGGCGCGCTCTCCGCATGGTGCGGCAGCAGGCGATCGTTCATAATTTTAATGGCGTCGCCTAATACCATCTGCTTGCCCGCCAGCGTAAGCGTAGGCTGCGCCAGCAGGCAGAGCGTGGCGTTGCCGCCGCTTTCCACCGCCAGCAGTCGCGCCTGTTCGCCGTTTTCCGCCAGCGTCACCTCCACCATATCGCCCGCCTCCGGCTGCAGCACGCAGGTCCAGGCGGTGAAATGCCAGCTTTTCGGCATCAGCGGCTTCAGAAAGCGGCTCGCCACCAGCGCGTTGAGCGTCAGCTCGGCGCGCTGATTAACGCTTAGCGAACTCTGTCGACAGCGTTCTTCGAAGGTGTAGTAGAGGGCGGCGTCGTCAACGCTGAATCCGGTCTGGGTGAAGGCGTCGGGGGTCAACATTTTGCGGGGAAAGCGAGAGCGGAAAAGCATACCGTCAGCCAGGTCCAGCATCATCCGGTCATGGTCGGCGTCGAAATACCAGCGCCAGTTATCATCAGGTTTGATTTTCATAATTTGCCTCGTCATTAACCGCCGCGTTTCTCTGCACAGACTCAGCGAAGCCCTGTTTGTGGGGAAAAAGCTGAAAATACGCACAACAGGGGAAAAATATAAACGAGCCGAAGTGAGAAATAAACCCCCCGGCGTCGTTTTATTAGAAATGTCTTAGAGATGGGTCACGATATCTTTTATTAATCCCGGTCCTTTATAAATAAAACCGGAGTAAATTTGCACCAGCGCGGCGCCCGCGGCCATTTTTTCTCGCGCCGCGGTTAATGAATCAATACCGCCGACGCCGATAATCGGCAGCGCGCCGTCCAGCTCCTGCGCCAGCCGCTTGATCACCGCCGTGCTGCGCGACTGCACCGGACGACCGCTCAGGCCGCCTGACTCCGTGCTGTATTGCAGGCCGCTGACCAGCGAGCGATCCAGCGTCGTATTAGTGGCGATCACGCCATCGATATTATGGCGCACCAGACTGTCGGCAATTTGTATTAATTCTTCTTCAGAAAGATCGGGCGCAATTTTTACTGCGACCGGCACATATTTCAGGTGCTGCTGCTCCAGCGCTTTCTGTTTGGCTTTAATCGACGCCAGAAGATCGTCGAGCGCTTCGCCATATTGCAGCGTACGCAATCCCGGCGTATTTGGCGAGGAGATATTTATCGCGATATAACCGGCATGCGCATAAACCTTCTCCATGCAAATCAGGTAATCCTCTTTGCCGTTTTCTACCGCCGTATCTTTATTTTTGCCGATATTAATGCCGAGAATACCTTTGAACCGCGCTTTTTTGACGTTCTCCACCAGGTGATCGACGCCGAGATTGTTAAAGCCCATGCGGTTGATAATGCCCTCGGCCTCGACCAGCCGAAACATGCGCGGCTTATCGTTGCCCGCCTGAGCGCGCGGCGTGACGGTGCCGACTTCGACGAAGCCGAACCCCATCGCGCCGAAGGCGTCGATGCATTCGGCGTTTTTATCCAGTCCGGCCGCCAGCCCCAGCGCGTTGTCGAACCGTAAGCCCATGCAGGTCACCGGACGGGAAGGAAGACGCTGACGGATCAGCGCCTCCAGCGGCGTGCCGCTGATGAAACGCAGTTGCTGAAAAGTGAGTTCGTGAGCGCGCTCGGGGTCGAGCTTAAACAGCGCAGGTCGGACGATAGGATAAAGCATGCACTCTCCTGGAGGTCGGAAGCGATGAGTTGTCGGGGTGCACGGGAAAATGTGCGCCAGAATGGTAAAGGCCTCTGGCGCAAAAGTAAATTACTGACGGGACAAGATTATTGATCGCGATCAGCGCTTGCTGGCATAACGCGCCAGACGGCGACACGCCTGCAGACCGCTGTAAATCGTCGGATAGTACCAGAGCAGCTTAAGACGTTTGCTTTCGCCCGTGACCTTGCGCACCAACTGATCGATAGTGGTATGCCAGGAGGCGGGCACCGCAATATTGTTTTTGCGGATTTCGATCAGGCATCCGTACATTACCGGCTGATAGTAGATGTCCAGCAGCTTCTCTTCCGGCGGCAATCCCTGCTCGCGCAGGAAGCTTTCGCTGCTGCGGCGGGCGATATAGTAGTTTTCCACCCAGGAGAAAGTCGCCTTGCCCTGCGACAGCGAGGTCGGCATAAAGCGCTTGTTGTAGTAGCTTTTCCGCGTAAAGCCGATCTGCCGCGCCGACATATAGAGCGCGAACATATAGGGCGCGTCCTCATGGTTCTGGATCGGCAGAAACTGCACGCCGGTGCGCATAATAAGATCGCGCGAGAGAATGCTGCTCCACAGTGTGCGATGGGCCGAGCGGTGCGGAATCATGCTGCGCAGCGTATCGGCGCCGCCGGGCAGGACGGCGTCGATGTGGCGCTGATGGAACTGCTCATACTGGCGCTCGGCGACCGGTTTGTCGGTAAACATGCGCGCGCCGAAGCAGAACATCTCCATCTCAGGATGCTGCGCCAGCGAGCTGCGGAAGTCGGCGAAGAGATCTTTTGAGACAAAATCGTCGGCGTCCATAAAGTAGATAAAGTCGCCGGTGGCGATCTCCAGCCCTTTGGTGCGCGCCGCGCTGACCCCGCCGCGCTCGCCGCGCAGCAGCGTCAGCTGCGGGTGGCGGGCGGCCAGCGCCTCCAGCAGGGTGACGCTGTCGTCGGTGGAGCCGTCGTCGATAACGATCACCTGCTCCGGCGGAGATGACTGACCCAGCAGCGAATCGATCGCTTCCGGCAGCCAGGGCGCGCAGTTCCAGTTCGGCACGATAACAGAGATCGTCGCTGCGCGGCTGTCAGGGTTCCGTGTGCTCATTCTCGCTCCTCAATAGTAAAACCTTTGGCTCGGGCAGGCAGCAGACGCTTAATCACCAGGCTGTGCAGCAGACAGCAGACTGAGAGGTTAACCAGGCCGATCAGACCCAGCCACAGCAGGTTAAGCCAGCGGTTCTGGTTCCACTCGATTGGCAGGAAGGTGCAAAGCCATGCGATCAGTCCCGCGACCGCCCAGATCAGCAGCACATCGCGCGTCAGCCAGGTAAAGTGAATGCCCGGCGCGAAACGGCGGTGCACCAGCCATGCCCAGCCGGCCAGATAGAAGACATTCTGCCCCAGCCACAGCCAGCCGGTGCCCTCCGCGCCATAGTGAATCGCGGCCCAGATGTTGAGCGGAACCAGGATCACGGCGAAGCAGGAGAAGCCCTTCAGATGCAGCTTGAGGTTGCCGTTGACGTACTGCAGATGGTAAAGCAGGCCGCAAATCGCCTGCACGCCGCTGCCCAGCGCGTAGAGGCTGAGCACGAACGACATATCCGTCACGACCTGCGTGTTCTGCGTCCAGGCCCAGAGCAGCGGCGTGGCGAACATCGCGATAGTAATGCTGAGCGGCGCCATAAAGATCGCCACCGCCTGAGTAGTGTAGCGGTAGAGCGTCAGGGATTCGGCATCGCCCTCTTTGCGCGTTTTAATGCCGGTCATGCGCGGCACGATCGCCTGCATAATCGGGCTGCTGAGCAGGATAATGCCGGTGGCCGCGGTAGCGACGACGGTAAAGGAACCGTAGGCGCTCAGCGGCAGGGTTTTCGACAGCACCAGACGGTCAATTTGTGAAATAAAGGTCCAGATGGCGCTGGCGAACGCCGCGCTCAGCGCAAAGCGAATAAAGGGCTTTAACACCGTCTTTAAGTTTTCGTGCTTCTGTTTACGCGCGGCGGCAGGCACCAGCTGATAGGACTTGGCAATCAGGCAGATCGCTTCCGCTATCGACACCGCCAGCTGCCAGATAAAAAAGCTCAGTACCGGATTGGAGAAGAGCTGAATGATCAGCACCGCGCCAAAGGTGCGCAGCGTGACGATGACCAGGTTGACGCCGTTGAGCCATACCTGATGCTCAAAGCCGACAATCACGCTGCGATAGGGGCTGGTACGCCAGCGAATAGCCGCCGTAATCACCATGATAGCGACAGCAAGCGTCACGTCCGCCGAAGGCAGATGGCGCGCGTCGAGCCAGTTATGGGCGATCCATGGCGTCGCCAGCCAGCCGATCACCACCAGAATGACCGTGGAGATCAGAAAGAATTTCGACAGCGCGGAGAAGAGCGCCGGGAACCAGATAAACTCCGCCTGATTAGCGCGATAGCGCGCCGCTTCGCGCATGAGCGTGGTCGACACGCCAGCGTCGAGCAGCTGGAGCCAGGTTAACAGAATCGAGAAAAAACCCACTAGCCCGTAAGCTTCCATCCCGAGATGTTGAATATAGAGCGGCACGACCAGAATGCCTGACAGCGTCAGGTAAATCTGACCGACATAATTGGCGATCGCGTTACGTTTAATTGACATAAGTATGATTGTATCTGGGCAGTTTTCTCGGAGGCCACAAGCGTGGCACACATCATCAGACCTGCCTACCAGACATAGTCTTAAATTTATCTCTGGCGCTGCGCGCCAGAGATAATCTGACCTGCCGCGGAAGAAGCCAGAGGGTGAAATAATATTTATCCGCGGTGAATCGTCCGATAAGCAGGCATGCTAATGCGAGCGAAAAGTCAGGCGGCTTTTTTCAGCTCTTTTGTAACTTTATATTTTTGCAGCAGGATAAACATGCGCGGGCGATTAATAAGCAGCCACTCTTTAGCGTTGACCGGCTTAAATTTGCCGCCCATAAAGCGAATCGCATTAATGACATATTCCGGCACCGGCGTGCCGTTGTAGAGCGACAAATAAATCATCAGGCGGAAAGAGTGCATTAAATAGGCTTTTTCCAGCTGCGTCTTCAGCGGCGAATGATCTAAATTATGCTTAAGGATGCCGTAGGTCTGCATAAAGGCGTTATAACGCTGCAGGAAATAGTCGTCGTTTTTGCGACTGTTGGTGAGCGAGCCGCTACGTACGCGCTGGCGATAGTAAACGTGCTGGCTTACCCAGGCGTGCGTGGCATGAACAAATACCGACAGCGTAAATTTATGATCTTCATGCACCCGGTCGACAAAACGCAGGTTGTGCTGCGTAATCAGGCTTCTTTTCACCGCGTAGTTCCAGGCGGCGGATGTATAGGAGCCGTTATTCAACAGACGCGACAAAACCTGCTGTGGCGGCTGCAGACCGAATTGATCGTGGCGCACTTTAGGACGGGTCTGATTTTCCCGACCGTCTTCAAACATCTGCGAATTAAAGCAAAAGAGGTCGATCTCAGGGTGCGCAGCGGTAACCTGCTGCAGCTCTGCAACGAAGCCTTCCGGTACGATATCGTCCGGGTCGCAGAAGAAGACAAACTCTCCCTGCGCGGCGTCAATGCCGGTATCTCGCGCTTTACCCGCGCCGCCGTTGGGCGTGGTGATAACGCGAACCTGCGGCTGGTGACCATATTTCTGCTCCACCAGCGCCAGAGTGCCATCGGTCGAGCTGTCGTTAACAATGATAATTTCTGTCGGCGCGTCAACCTGACGCAACAAGGAGTCGACACATTCGACTATATATTTCTCCACGTTATACGTGGGAATAATGACTGATAGCAGCGTCTTTGCCATACATCTTTCTCTGGGTCGATTAAAAGAAAAAGCACGAGCGTTACACAAATATTAAAGTTGTGTTAAAGCATGGCGCAGAAAGAATTAAACGAGACGTCAGCAGCGAGTCTCTCGTGGTGGAATAGTATAGGCAGAAGCTTTTTTCTATTAACAGGGCCAGCGTTTTATTCAGATTCGTCCTCAGCGCGGAATCTATCACGCCAGGTAAAGTATCAGAGGCAAAGCGCGGCTTTTGCTTAACATCATGTAACTTTTCTGGCTAAAGCGTCAGCGCTTTTAGACGGAAAAGAGGTCACAAGGCGTTTCAGTCTGATGGCTTTATTATCACTTAACGAAAATGACGTTTCCCCGACGTCCGTTATCGGCATGGCGATATTCCGATAATAACGCCGGCGAGCCCACAGCGGAGGCGGCATGATTAGCTTTTTCTCCGTCACGTCACATCAAATGGGTTGCAGGAAACAAATAGCGCCACGTGTCCTGTCTGATTAATAAGCCTGCGTCAGATAATGTGCAGATACTTTTGCTGCTATTTGTTAAGTCGGCATAAACAATGCCTGTGGATCTGCGCCAGTGTTTTAGGATTATTCGGAACTCAGCCCTGCCGCTTCCGATAATGCTTTCATTAATAACGCTGCGCGTTTTGCGCTTTTCGCCTTTAGATTGCCGGATAAATCATTTAAGCCCTCTCCCCCGCTCTGTCAGGATGTGACCATCAGTTCTCAACAATAGCTAATCAATAACTTTCAGTTATAAGGAGTAACGATGCGAGTTATTACGCTAGCGGGCAGCCCGCGTTTCCCGTCACGTTCGACTTCGCTGCTTACCCTGTGCCAGCGCGCGCTGGAAGCGCGCGGCGTTGAGGTGATCCCCTGGAATATCCAGAATTTTCAGCCTGACGATCTTATTAACGCGCGGTTCGATGCCCCGGCGCTGCTGGCGCTGCGCGAAGATTTGCTCGCCGCCGACGGCGTGATCGTCGCCACGCCGGTCTATAAGGCCTCTTTCTCAGGCGCGCTGAAAACCCTGCTCGATCTGCTGCCCGAACGCGCCCTGGAGCACAAAGTGGTGCTGCCGCTGGCCAGCGGCGGCAGCGTGGCCCATATGCTCGCGGTCGATTACGCCCTGAAGCCGGTGCTGAACGCGCTGAAGGCGCAGGAGATCCTGCACGGCGTATTTGCCGAAGATCATCAGATTACCCACTACGATCGCCAGCCAGAGCTGCAGGCGGCGCTGGCGCGCCGGCTGGATGAGGCGGTCGAGGCGTTCTGGCTGGCGCTGACCCGCCATCACAAACCTCTGGCGCAGGCTGTTTAAAGGAAGAAACCGACATGAAGAGCATCACCGGCTGGCTACTTGCCGCACTCGCCGTGCTGAGCCTGCAAACGCAGGCGGCGGACGCGCCCGCGCAGATTCGCATCGGCTACCAGAAAGGTTCCGTCAGCATGGTGCTGGCGAAATCGCACCGACTGCTGGAGCAGCGCTTCCCCGACACCAAAATTCAGTGGATCGAATTTCCCGCCGGTCCGCAGATGCTGGAGGCGCTAAACGTCGACAGTATCGACCTCGGCAGCACCGGCGATATACCGCCGCTGTTCGCCCAGGCAGCGGGCGCCGATCTGCTTTACGTCGGCTCGGAGCCGCCTAAGCCGCAGGCTGAGGTGATTCTGGTGGCGAAGAACAGCCCGCTAAAAAGCGTCGCCGATTTGAAAGGCAAGAAAGTCGCCTTTCAGAAAGGCTCCAGCTCGCACAACCTGCTGCTGCGCGCCCTGCAGCGTGAAGGGCTGAGCTTTAAAGATATTCAGCCGATCTATCTGACGCCTGCCGACGCGCGCGCCGCCTTCCAGCAGGGCGACGTGGACGCCTGGGCTATCTGGGATCCCTACTATTCCGCCGCGCTGCAGCAGGGCAACGTGCGCGTGCTGGCCGACGGCAGCCAGCTCAATCTTACCGGCTCATTCTACCTGGCGACGCGTAAGTTCGCCGAGCAGAACGGCGCCTTCGTTCAACAGGTGCTGGATACCTTTAGCCAGGCGGATGCGCTGACGCTCAGCCAGCGCGATCAGAGCATCGATCTGCTCGCCGCCGCAATGGGCCTGCCGAAGCCGGTTATCGCCAGCTATCTCGATCACCGCCCGCCGACCCATATTTCGCCGGTCAGCGCGCAAACCGCAGCGGCGCAGCAGCACACCGCCGATCTGTTCTATTCCAGCCACCTGGTGCCGGTCAAACTGACGATCGCCGATCGCATCTGGCATCCCAGCGCCCAACTTCAGTAAGGAGCGAATAATGAGCTTATCCGTATTCTGGTTTCTTCCGACGCACGGCGACGGACACTATCTCGGCACCTCGGAAGGGGCGCGTCCGGTTGACCACGGCTACCTGCAGCAGATCGCGCAGGCCGCAGACCGCCTGGGCTTCGGCGGCGTGCTCATCCCAACCGGCCGTTCGTGCGAAGACGCCTGGCTGGTCGCCGCCTCGCTGATCCCGGTAACGCAGCGCCTGCGCTTTCTGGTGGCGCTGCGCCCCGGCGTGATTTCGCCGACTCAGGCGGCGCGCCAGGCCGCAACCCTGGATCGCCTCTCTAACGGCCGTGCGCTATTTAATCTGGTGACCGGCGGCGATCCCGAAGAGCTGGCGGGCGACGGCGTATTTCTCGATCACCATGAGCGCTATGTCGAGTCGGCGGAGTTTACCCGCGTCTGGCGTCGCGTGCTGGAGGGCGAAACGGTCGATTATGCCGGCAAATATGTCAAGGTGCGCGGCGCGCGCCTGCTGTTCGACCCGGTGCAGCAGCCGCGTCCGCCGCTCTGGTTCGGCGGCTCCTCTGAACCGGCGCAGGATCTGGCCGCCGAGCAGGTCGACGTCTACCTCACCTGGGGCGAACCGCCGGCGCTGGTGAAAGAGAAGATTGAACAGGTGCGCGCCAAAGCGGCGGCGCAGGGACGCAAGGTGCGCTTCGGCATTCGTCTGCACGTCATTGTTCGCGAAACCAATGACGAAGCCTGGCGCGCCGCCGATCGTCTGATCGCCCATCTCGACGACGACACTATCGCGAAGGCGCAAGCCGCATTCGCCCGCACCGACTCGGTGGGCCAGCAGCGCATGGCGGCGCTGCACAGCGGGCGCCGCGACCAGCTGGAAATCAGCCCGAACCTGTGGGCGGGCGTTGGTCTGGTGCGCGGCGGCGCCGGCACCGCGCTGGTCGGCGACGGCCCAACCGTGGCCGCGCGCATGCAGGAGTACGCCGACCTCGGCATCGAGACCTTTATTCTTTCCGGCTATCCGCATCTGGAAGAGGCGTATCGCGTCGGCGAGCTGCTCTTCCCGCATCTCGACCTGGAGGTGCCGCAGATCCCGCAACCGCGCGACGTGCAGGCGTTCGGCGAAACCGTCGCCAACGATTTCCGTCCGCAGAAAGTGTCGCAGAGCTGAGGGAGAAATGATGGCGAAAACCACTAAACGCATTACCAACCAGCTGGTGCCCTGGATTTTTCCGGCGCTGCTGGTAGCGATCTGGCAAATTGCCTCCCAGACCGGGCTGCTGTCGACGCGCATTCTGCCTTCGCCGGAAAATATCGTCATTACCTTCTGGCATCTGGCCGCCAGCGGCGAGCTGTGGCAGCACCTCGCCATCAGTGGCTGGCGCGCGCTGATCGGCTTTAGCATCGGCGGCTCCATCGGGCTGATTCTGGGGCTGATCACCGGCACCTCGCGCCTTGGCGAGCGGCTGCTCGATACCTCGGTGCAGATGCTGCGCAACGTGCCGCATCTGGCGCTGATCCCGCTGGTGATCCTCTGGTTTGGCATCGACGAGGCCGCGAAGATTTTTCTGGTGGCGCTCGGCACCCTGTTTCCCATCTACCTCAATACCTATCACGGCATCCGCAATATCGATCGCGGCCTGGTGGAGATGGCGCGTAGCTACGGCCTCTCGGGCTGGAGCCTGTTTATTCAGGTGATCCTGCCCGGCGCCCTGCCCTCGATTATGGTCGGCGTGCGTTTCGCGCTCGGCCTGATGTGGCTGACGCTGATCGTCGCCGAAACCATTTCCGCCAATTCGGGCATCGGCTATCTGGCGATGAACGCGCGTGAGTTCCTGCAAACCGACGTGGTGGTGGTGGCGATTATTCTTTACGCCCTGCTCGGCAAACTGGCGGATGTCGCCGCCCTGCTGCTGGAACGCATCTGGCTGCGCTGGCATCCGGCCTGGCAATTGAAGGAGGAGAACGCATGAGCACTTCACTCTCTCCGGCGCGGCTGAACGCCGGCACGCCGGTCGGCGTCAACGGCGTCAGCAAGCAGTACGGCAGCCGCACCATCCTGAATCATATCGATCTGCATATTCCTTCCGGCCAGTTTGTCGCGGTAGTTGGGCGCAGCGGCTGCGGCAAGAGTACGCTGCTGCGCCTGCTGGCGGGGCTGGAGCAGACCACCCAGGGCGAGCTGCTGGCGGGCAACGCGCCGCTGCACACCGCGCGCGAAGATACCCGTCTGATGTTTCAGGACGCGCGTCTGCTGCCGTGGAAGCGGGTTATCGATAATGTCGGTCTCGGCCTGAAGGGTCGCGAGTGGCGCGGCGCGGCGCTCGAGGCGCTGGAGGCGGTCGGGCTGGCGGAGCGCGCGCATGAGTGGCCCGCTGCGCTCTCCGGCGGACAGAAGCAGCGCGTGGCGCTGGCGCGCGCGCTGATCCACCGTCCGGGTCTGCTGCTGCTCGACGAGCCGCTCGGCGCGCTGGATGCGCTGACGCGTATTGAAATGCAGGGGCTAATCGAGTCGTTATGGCAGCAACACCATTTTACCGTGCTGCTGGTAACGCATGACGTCAGCGAAGCCGTGGCGATGGCGGATCGCGTGCTGCTGATCGAAGAGGGTCAGATTGGGCTCGATTTGCTGGTGGATTTGCCGCGTCCGCGCCGTCGCGGGTCGGTCAGGCTGGCGGAGCTGGAGGCAGAGGTGCTGGATCGCGTGATGCGCCGCAGCGAAAGCGAGCAGCCGGCGCGCTACGCCCACCAGCGCTAAAAATAGTTGGTAACACCGGGGTCAGATGACAAGGCGGGTAGCAGTGACCGATCACAAAGTCGCTCAAGGCATCCTTGCGCGCTCGTCCCGCGTGGATACGCACCTCATCCCTGAGGTGCGCCCGTACCGGGCCAACGCGCTGCGTTGTTCAAAAACGCTCCCGGCGTTTTTGTCCCTGTCGCGGGACGCTTTACTCTCCGGTCCCTGCTACCCGCGTTTTATACTTTTCTGCGGCCTGTAAGGCGGGAATATTTCCCGCCTTTGCCGTTTAAGCGTTCAGCGCGCGGGTGATCTTCTCATAGAGATCGCCCGAGAGCTTATCCAGCCCCTGCAGCGTTTCCAGCGCCTGACGCATCAGCGCCTGACGGTCGGCGTCGTAGCGCTTCAGGCGGATCAGCGGCTCGATCATACGCGCCGCCACCTGCGGGTTGCGGGTATTGAGATCGGTCAGCATCTCCACCAGGAACTGATAGCCGCTGCCGTCTTTAGCGTGGAACGCCGCCGGGTTGCCGGAGACGAAGGCGCCGATCAGCGCGCGGATGCGGTTAGGGTTGCTCATGGTGAACGAGCGATGATGCAGCAGCTCGCGCACCTTCTGCAAGACGTCCGGCGACGGGCTGGTGGCCTGCAGCATTAACCATTTATCCATCACCAGGCCATCACGATGCCAACGCTCGTCGTAGTGCGCCAGCAGCGCGCCGCGGCACGGCAGCTGCGCCGCCACCGACGCCGCCAGCGCCGCCAGCGCATCCGTCATATTGTTCGCCTGCTGATACTGCGTCTGCACCAGCCTGTCCGCCAGCGCTGTTTCGCCGAACGCCAGATAGTAGAGACAGATATTCTTCAGCGCGCGCTGCCCCATCGCATCGTGCTCAATACGGTACTCGCCCTGCTGATTAGCGTTGTAGACGGCATAAAACTCATCCGCCAGCTCGGTGGCCAGCGTGCGCACCAGCGCCTCGCGCACCACCGTAATCGCCTGCGGATCGATCACCTCGAACAGCTCGGCAATCTCGTTCTCGCCCGGCAGCGTCAGAATCTGCGCGGTCAGCGCCGGATCGCGCCCTTCGTCCAGCAGAACCGCGCGGAAAGCGTCGGCAACGTGCAGCGGCAGCGACAGCGGCTGGCCTTGCTGATGGCGCGCCACGTTAAGGCGGATATAGGTGGCCAGCAGGCTCTGCGCCGCATCCCAGCGTGCAAAGTCGTTGCGCGCATGGCGCATCAGGAAGGTGAGCTGAGCATCGCTCCATTTATAGTCGAGCTTCACCGGCGCGGAGAATTCGCGCAGCAGCGACGGCACCGGCTGGAAGTAGACGTTATCGAAGATAAAGGTCTGGAACTCCTCGGTCACGTTCAGCACGTGATGCACCGGATGACCGTTATGCTGCAGCGGAATCACCTTGCCTTCGCCGTCATAGAGTTCGATATCGAGCGGAATATGCAGCGGCAGCTTCTCTTTCTGATCGGCGGTCGGCGGCGTATGCTGCGTGACGTGCAGCGTATACTGTTCCAGCTCGGGATTGTAGTCGTCGCGTACCGTCAGCACCGGCGTGCCGCTCTGGCTGTACCAGCGGCGGAACTGCGACAGATCGACATTCGAGGCATCTTCCATCGCCTGCACGAAGTCGTCGCAGGTCGCCGCGCTGCCATCGTGACGCTCGAAGTAGAGCTGCATCCCTTTCTGGAAGTTCTCTTCGCCGAGCAGCGTGTGCATCATGCGGATCACTTCCGATCCCTTTTCGTAAACGGTCAGGGTATAGAAGTTATTCATCTCCATCACCTGATCCGGGCGGATCGGGTGCGCCATTGGGCTGGCGTCCTCGGCGAACTGCGCGCCGCGCATCACGCGCACGTTATCGATGCGGTTGACCGCGCGCGAGCCGAGATCGGAGCTGAACTCCTGATCGCGGAATACCGTCAGCCCCTCTTTCAGACTGAGCTGGAACCAGTCGCGGCAGGTGACGCGGTTGCCGGTCCAGTTGTGAAAATATTCATGGCCGATTACCGCTTCGATGCCGAGATAGTCTTTGTCGGTCGCGGTTTCCGCCTTCGCCAGCACATATTTGGAGTTGAAGACGTTCAGGCCTTTGTTCTCCATCGCGCCCATATTGAAGAAGTCGACGGCGACAATCATAAAGATGTCGAGGTCATACTCGAGGCCGAAGCGCTCCTCATCCCACTTCATGCTGTTTTTCAGCGAGGTCATCGCCCAGTCGGCGCGATCCAGATTGCCGCGATCGACGAAGATCTCCAGCGCCACGTCGCGGCCGGAACGGGTCTTAAAGCTGTCGCGCAGCACGTCGAAATCGCCCGCCACCAGCGCAAAGAGATAGCAGGGTTTCGGGAAGGGATCCTGCCATTTCACCCAGTGCTTGCCCTGCTCCGCTTTGCCGCCGTCGATGCGGTTGCCGTTGGAGAGCAGATAGGGGTAGCGCGCCTCGTCGGCGATGATGGTGGTGGTAAAGCGCGCCAGCACGTCCGGGCGATCCAGATACCAGGTAATGTGGCGGAAACCTTCGGCTTCGCACTGGGTGCAGAGCGCTTCGCCAGACTGATAGAGCCCTTCCAGCGCGGTATTTTTATCGGGATGAATATCGTTGACGATCTTGAGCTGGAACTGCTCCGGCAGCTGGCTCAGCACCAGCGCGCCCTCTTCCTGACGGTAGGCGCTCCACGGCGATCCATCCACTTCAATGGCGATCAGGGTTAACGCTTCGCCATCGAGACGCAGCTCAGCCTGCGCATCGCCGAGACGTTTAACCTGGCTGACGGCGGTGACGCGCGTCGCCGCGGCGTCGAGCGCAAAGGTCAGGTCGATATCGGTGATGGTGTAATCCGGCGCACGATAGTCGTGGCGATATTTAATGTGGTGCTGTTGCGTCATATTCCGTCTCGCATTGTTATAGGTTTACCGCCAAAGTCTAAGCGCGTTGCCTTTAGCTTGCCATGCACAATGCGCATCGCGGCATAAATAGCTACAATTCATTAACAACGGCACGTTTTAACCTCGACCTGCGGGCTTGAAATATGCTGTGATCGGTCGCAGTTACTGATTTATACTCCTGCGTCTTTATGACTCTCACACACCGGGCTCTGCGCCGCCGAACAGGATGCTGAAACGCACCATGACAGGACATGCTTCCCCGATACTGACTTCCCTGCTGGATACTGACGCCTACAAGCTTCATATGCAGCAAGCCGTATTCCACCGTTATCATGATGTCACGGTGGCGGCTGAGTTTCGTTGCCGCGGCGACGATCTGCTTGGTCTCTATGCGAACGAGATTCGCGAGGCCATTAACGCCATGCAGACGCTAGCGCTGACCGATGACGAACATACGTATCTCTCCAGCCTGCCCTTCTTCCACGCCGACTACCTTAACTGGCTGCGCGATTTTCGTTATAACCCCGACCAGGTGCAGGTGCGCAATAGCGACGGCCATCTCGCTATCCGCATCACCGGCCCCTGGCGCGAAGTGATTTTATGGGAGGTGCCGCTGCTGGCGCTGATCAGCGAAGTGGTGCATCGCCACCGCTCGCCGCTGGTAAGCGCGCAGCAGGCGGTCGACCATCTGCAGCAGAAGCTGAGCGCCTTCCGCCGCGATGTCGCCGACATCGATATGTCGCGCTTTCGCCTGATGGATTTCGGCACCCGCCGCCGTTTCTCGCAGGAGGTGCAGCAGGCTATCGTCGCCACCCTGAAGCAGGACTTCCCCTGGCTGATCGGCACCAGCAACTACGATCTGGCGCGCCGCCTGGCGCTGACGCCGGTCGGCACGCAGGCGCACGAATGGTTTCAGGCTTTTCAGCAGATTAGCCCGGTGCTGGCCAACAGCCAGCGCGCGGCGCTGCAGGCGTGGCTCGACGAGTATGACGGGCAGTTGGGCATCGCGCTCACCGACTGCATCGCGATGGACGCCTTTCTGCGCGACTTCGGCGTTAACTTCGCCAGCCGCTATCAGGGACTACGTCACGATTCAGGCGATCCCGTCGAGTGGGGCGAAAAGGCGCTGGCCCACTATGAGAAGCTGGGCATCGATCCGCACAGCAAAACCCTGGTCTTTTCCGACAACCTCGACCTGGATAAGGCGCTGGCGCTCTATCGCCACTTCGGCCAGCGCGCTGGCGTGGTGTTTGGCATCGGTACCCGCCTGACCTGCGATATTCCCGGCGTCAGGCCGCTGAATATCGTGATTAAACTGGTGGAGTGCAACGGCAAGCCGGTGGCGAAACTCTCCGACAGTCCGGGCAAAACCATCTGTCAGGATCAGGCCTTCGTCCGCGCGCTGCGCAAAGCCTTCGATTTGCCACTGGTGAAAAAAGCCAGTTAATCCTCGCGTTATCGGGGCGTTGACGCGCCCCGCTTCTGCTGTAATAAATCTGCCGTCCCGCCGGATTTTGCTTGTTTCCTTGCGACTCGCAAGTAACATAGCAACACCCCGGTGTGGGGAGATTTTTCAAACTCACTTCTTCTATATAGAGAGATATTTATGAGCGTAGTGCCTGTAGCGGATGTACTGCACGGTCGCGTCGCGGTTGACAGTGAAGTCACCGTACGTGGTTGGGTGCGTACCCGAAGAGATTCAAAAGCCGGTCTTTCCTTCGTCGCCGTTTATGACGGTTCCTGCTTTAATCCCGTTCAGGCCGTTGTGAATAATTCTCTGAATAATTATCAGGACGAGGTTCTGCACCTGACCACCGGCTGCTCCGTGATCGTGACCGGTACCGTGGTGGCCTCGCCGGGTCAGGGCCAGGCGTTTGAGATCCAGGCGACCCGCGTGGAAGTGACCGGCTGGGTGGACGATCCTGACACCTATCCGATGGCGGCGAAGCGTCACAGCATCGAATATCTGCGCGAAGTGGCGCACCTGCGTCCGCGCACCAACCTGATTGGCGCCGTGGCGCGCGTGCGCCATACCCTGGCGCAGGCGCTGCATCGCTTCTTCCACGAGAACGGCTACTTCTGGGTTTCGACTCCGCTGATCACCGCCTCGGACACCGAAGGCGCCGGCGAAATGTTCCGCGTTTCGACGCTGGATCTGGAAAACCTGCCGCGCACGCCGCAGGGCGCCGTCGACTTCAACGAAGATTTCTTCGGCAAAGAGGCCTTCCTGACCGTTTCCGGCCAGCTGAACGGTGAAACTTACGCCTGCGCTCTGTCGAAAATCTACACCTTCGGCCCGACCTTCCGCGCGGAAAACTCCAACACCAGCCGCCATCTGGCGGAGTTCTGGATGCTGGAGCCGGAAATCGCCTTCGCCACGCTGGATGACGCTGCCGCGCTCGCCGAAGCGATGCTGAAGTATGTATTTAAAGCGGTGCTCGACGAACGCGCCGACGATATGGCGTTCTTTGCCGAACGCGTGGATAAAGAGGCGGTCGATCGTCTGGAGCGCTTTATCTCCACCGACTTCGCACAGGTTGATTACACCGACGCTATTACCATTCTGGAAAAGTGCGGACAGAGCTTCGAAAACCCGGTTTCCTGGGGCATCGATCTCTCTTCCGAGCACGAGCGCTATCTGGCCGAACAGCACTTTAAAGCGCCGGTTGTAGTAAAAAACTATCCGAAAGAGATCAAGGCGTTCTATATGCGCCTTAACGAGGATAATAAAACCGTGGCGGCGATGGACGTGCTGGCCCCGGGCATCGGCGAAATTATCGGCGGTTCGCAGCGTGAAGAGCGTCTCGACGTGCTGGATGCGCGTATGGAAGAGATGGGCCTGAATAAAGAAGATTACTGGTGGTATCGCGATCTGCGTCGCTACGGCACCGTGCCCCATTCAGGCTTCGGTTTAGGCTTTGAACGCTTAATCGCCTATGTCACCGGCGTACAAAATGTAAGGGACGTTATCCCTTTCCCACGCACCCCGCGCAATGCAAATTTCTAAAATTATCTATTAATTATAAGAAATTCATATATATAACTAGGTCGGCACTGCCGGCCTTTTTTTATTTTTGTAAATTTTGAGTTCTCTCACAAAGTTCCCCAATATTTACATTTTGTAATACAAATTTTCTTTTAGAAACCAGATTGGGAGTTTAGTAGCATTTTCAGTGTGGCATATCCTGCTTCGGGATGGAAAGATGCGTGCAGACACAGGAAGACACCAAACTTCTCTCAGGGTTCCGTAACGGTTTCTTGACGGCAGTGGCAGGTGTCCGAATAAACTCCAATGAGGGTAATAAATAATGATGAAGCGCAACATTCTTGCAGTGGTTATCCCTGCTCTGTTAGCTGCCGGCGCAGCAAACGCAGCAGAAATTTATAATAAAGACGGCAACAAGCTGGACCTGTACGGCAAAGCTGTTGGTCTGCACTATTTTTCTGATAATACTGATAACGATGGCGATAAAACTTATGTTCGCTTCGGCTTTAAGGGTGAAACTCAGATCAATGACCAGCTGACCGGTTACGGCCAGTGGGAATACAACGTTCAGGCCAACAACTCTGAAGGTTCTGACGCGCAAGATGGCAACCGTACCCGTCTGGGCTTTGCCGGTCTGAAATTTGGCGATGCGGGTTCAATCGACTACGGTCGTAACTACGGCGTTGTTTACGACGCCATCGGCTGGACCGATATGCTGCCAGAATTCGGCGGCGACTCTGGCTACTCAGACAACTTCATGAACGGTCGTAGCACCGGTCTGCTGACCTACCGCAACAAGAACTTCTTCGGTCTGGTAGATGGCTGGGACTTCGCGGCACAGTATCAGGGTAAAAACGAGCGTGCTGATAACGATCGTCGCGCCAACGGCGACGGCTGGGGCCTGTCAACCTCTTACACCTCCCCAATCGGTCTGGGTATCGTAGGCGCATACAGCAGTAGCGATCGCACTGACAGCCAGGCTGCAGGCGCGAAAACTACCGTTACTCCTCCTGCTGCAGTTGGCGGTAATAGCGTTACTACCACCACTGGCCAGGGCGCTGGCAAGCGTGCTGAGAACTGGGCTACCGCGATCAAATATGATGCGAATAACGTCTACCTGGCAGCGATGTACGGTGAAACCCGTAACTCTACTCCTGTAACAGCAACAGGCACGCTGGCAAACGGCTCAACCTTCACCACTACTGGCTTCGCCAACAAAGCGCAGAACATCGAGCTGGTTGCACAGTATCAGTTCGACTTCGGTCTGCGTCCGTCTATCGCCTACGTGCAGTCTAAAGGCAAAGACATTGAAGGCGTGGGCGATGCTGACCTGATCAAATACATCGACGTGGGCGCAACCTACTACTTCAACAAAAACATGTCAGTTTATGCTGACTACCAGATCAACCAGCTGGATGACAACAACGCGCTGGGTCTGAACACCGACGACACCGTAGCAGTAGGCCTGGTTTACCAGTTCTAAGTTAGCTGTCGCAGAAAAAACGGAGCTTCGGCTCCGTTTTTTTATGCCTGCCATTCACCGTACAGCGACGCCCTTCTTATCTTTGTCCTGCGCCTGCGTACTCTCCGACGCCCGGCGACGATTTTTTGCGTAAACGGTTGGCAATGCGCAGCGCTGACGTTAACCTGAAGGCTCATTTCGTTAAAGTTCACGCTACTGGACACGACTCATGTTTGAATCTATCTCTGCGGCACCCGCCGATCCTATTCTTGGGCTGGCCGATCTGTTTCGCGCTGACGACCGCCCGCACAAAATCAACCTTGGCATCGGCGTTTATAAAGATGAAACCGGTAATACGCCGGTACTCACCAGCGTAAAAAAAGCCGAGCAGTATCTGCTGGAAAACGAAACCACCAAAAACTACCTCAGCATTGATGGCCTGGCCGATTTTGCGCGCTGCACTCAGGAGCTGCTGTTTGGCGCAGAGAATCCGCTGATCGCCGCTGGCCGCGCGCGCACCGCGCAGACCCCTGGCGGCACCGGCGCGCTGCGCGTCGCCGCAGATTTTCTCGCCACGCAGACGACCGTTAAGCGCGTCTGGGTAAGCAACCCCAGCTGGCCGAACCATAAAAACGTCTTTAACGCGGCGGGCCTGGAGGTGTGCGAATACGCCTGGTATGATGCGGAAAACCACCAGCTCGACTTCGACGGCATGCTGGCCGCGCTGCAGGAAGCCAAAGCAGGCGACGTGGTGCTGTTCCACGGCTGCTGCCATAACCCGACCGGCATCGATCCGACGGCGGAACAGTGGAGCCAGCTGGCGCAGCTCTCTCAGGCGAAAGGATGGCTGCCGCTGTTCGACTTCGCCTATCAGGGCTTTGCGCGCGGCCTGAATGAAGATGCGGAAGGACTGCGTATTTTCGCCGCCTCGCATCAGGAGCTATTCGTCGCCAGCTCATACTCCAAGAACTTCGGCTTATACAATGAGCGCGTCGGCGCCATTACCCTGGTCGCGGCCGATGCGGCCACCGCAGCCACCGCCTTCAGCCAGGTGAAGTACACCATTCGCGCCAACTACTCCAACCCGCCGGCGCACGGCGCCGCGGTGGTGGCGACCATACTGAGCAATCAGGCGCTGCGTACCATCTGGGAGCAGGAGCTGACCGATATGCGCCAGCGCATTCAGCGCATGCGTCAGCTGTTCGTGAATACCCTGGCGGAGAAAGGCGCCACGCGCGACTTCAGCTTTATCATTCAGCAGAACGGCATGTTCTCTTTTAGCGGCCTGACCAAAGATCAGGTTATCCGCCTGCGTGACGAGTTTGCCGTCTATGCGGTGAATTCGGGCCGAGTTAACGTGGCGGGCATGACGCCGGATAATATGTCGGCGCTGTGCGAGGCGATCGTCGCGGTGCTGTAAATCTGCACGCTTCCCGCTGAGACGCACGCGGTTGGCGTGCGTCAGGAGAGAAAATGGGCCGCTACGGCCCATTTTTTATTGCAGAAAGGGATTGCTGATACGTTCACGTCCCAGCGTCGAGATGGCGCCGTGGCCGGGCACGAAGGTGATATCGTCGCCCAGCGGCAGCAGCTTCTCTTTAATCGAGGCGATCAAATCCTGATGGCTACCCTGCGGGAAGTCGGTTCGCCCTACGCCACCGTGGAAAATCACATCGCCGGAAATCAGCAGACGGCCTGCGCGATCGAAAAAGACGATATGGCCCGGCGTGTGGCCAGGCGTATGCAGGATCGTCAGCTCGACGTCGCCGACCTGCACGCTGTCGCCCTCCTCCAGCCAGCGATCCGGCGTAAAGGGCGCGCACTCCACCAGACCAAACATCCGGCTCTGGGTCGACAGCGCTTCCAGCCAGAAAGCGTCCAGCCGGTGCGGGCCGACAATCGGCGCCTGATAGTGCGCCGCCAGTTCCGCCGCCGCGCCAACGTGATCGAGATGGCCGTGCGTCAGTAAAATCTGGCGCGGGGTAAGATTGAGCTGCTGGAGCGTGGCGATAATGGTCGCCGCATCACCGCCCGGATCGACCAGGGCGGCGTCGCGCGTCGCCTCACACCAGATAACCGAACAGTTCTGCGCAAAGGCGGTAACAGGAATAATGTGGTAGTTCATAACGCTCCATGACCGGCGCACGCAGCGTTGCCGGCGTCGTTACCAGTGCCGTACCGGCCCGGTATCAATATGAACGAAGTTGCTGCGAGGATAATATCCTACACCACCGGCGCGCATTGTTAAGGCCGCTTTGCGAATGTTATTCAGCGCGATGCCTTCGATATGAAAATCCATCGCCTGACCTTTGGTGTGGTAGCTATGCTTCGCCACGCCCGGACCGCTTTCGCGCAGCATATTGTTGGTCGCCAGCGAGCGATAGCCGGAGATCAGCTGAATCGGCTTACGGGTCTCGAGCAGCGCCTGCAGGCGATAGATATGATCGAAGAGATGGGGATCGATGCTTTTCGTCAGATTGGCGCGATAGTCGCGAAAAAAGTGGTTCAGACGAGCCAGCTCGCTCTTATCGTAACTTTTCCCGTTAAAAAACTCAGTTTTAAGGGTTTCACCGGTGTGAAGATTGCTCAGCGTCAGCACCCGAGGACGTGACGTTGAAAGCGAGGCCATGGCTGCGTTGGGCAGCAGCGCCATGCCGGCCGCAGCCGTTCCGCCAAGAAGCAATTTGCGACGTGTTAAGTTAAAACTGGACATGAAAAACGGTTACCTGAGATTGAAGCCATCGAAATGTGCAAAAACCGCACAAGGCCGCACCATAACCGGCCATCCGGGTCACGTCAACCTGTCGTAGAGAGGTTTGTGCGGCGATCCCGGACGGGATCGCCATTCTGGAATCCTTATCGCAGCGGCGGCGAAAAGGAACAGGGTCGGAAAATCAAGGATTAGAGCAGCAGCTGTCCAGCGCGCGCCAGCGCCTGACTGCCGGAACGGGCAGGATTATCATAATTGTAAATATCTGTGCGGAACTGCGGCTTGCCGTCATCAGCGACCCAAGCGGTCAGATAGTACAGATTCACCGGGATGCGGTGTCGAATCGGCACGTAGCGCGTATCGCCCTGTTTTAACTGGTCGGAAATGCGCGAATCATTCCAGCCGGCATCCTGCAGCAGCAGTCCCGCCAGCTCTGACGCTTTATTGACGCGCACGCAGCCTGAGCTAAGCGCGCGGATATCGCGCTGAAACAGGGCGTGATTGGGCGTGTCGTGCAGGTAGATGGCGTCCGAGCTCGGCATGTTGAACTTATAGCGGCCCAGCGAGTTGGTGTTGCCCGGTGCCTGACGCAGCCGATAGGGGAACGACGAAGCGGAGACCATGCTCCAGTCAATCATGCTGGGATCGATCACCTCCGCGTCCGCGCTCCAGCCGGAGAGCAGCGTATAGCCGTGCTTGTAGAGATAATTCGGATCCTGCTTCACCTTAGGAATGATGTCCTGACGCACCAGCGTCGTCGGCACGTTCCACGGCGGATTAAGCACCACATTATTTAGCGCGCTGCGCATCAGCGGCGTTTTACGATCGGGACGGCCGACAATCACGCGCGACGAGAGGATCTTGTTGCCGTTGTTGTAGTAGGTCAGCGAAAAGTTGGGAATGTTGACCATGATGCCGTTGTGCATGTCGTCCGGCAGCAGGCGCAAACGCTGAATATTCAGCGCCAGCAGCGCGGCGCGCATTTGCGGCGTCACGTTGAGCCATTCGCGGGTGCGCGGACCGACCGCGCCGTCTCCGCCTAATCCCTGCCACTGCTGGAAGCGCTTAACGCCCTCCACCAGCGCGGCGTCATAGACGTTGTCGCTAACCGCGTCAGCGGCGCCATTCTGCACGTTGCCCGCCTGCTGCGGCGTTTGCGCGGCGAGATCGCCGACGCTGGCCGCTGAAGGACTTACCGCCGCGGGCTGACCGCTCTGGCTCGCCGGAACCGGCGCGGTAGGCACCGCATCGTCCGCAGGGCCCGGCGCGACAGGCTGCGCGGAGAGCATGCCGGTGCGCTGTAATATTTCGCGCAGTGCCGGAACGTCGTCGCTCACCTGACCCGGACGCAGCGTTTCGCGGTTTTTCAGCTGCGGCCAGGGACGCGAGTCGGTAAGCATCTGCTTCAGCGCGGCGTGCATCGGCGCATATTGCGGGTGCTGCGGCACCAGCGAGGCGACGAACGCGGCGGAGCCGCCCGCCAGCACTGCGTTTTGCCACTGGTTCACTACCGATACCGGCGGCTGCGCCAGCTTGTAGGGCACGTTGCTGTAGAGCCAGCTTTCGCCCTGCGTCGGCACGCTGGAGACAAACTGCAGATAGCCCAGCATCGCGTCGCTAAGCACTACGTCGCGCGCGAAACCGTTGATGCCGGGATCGGTCAGACGATCGACCCAGCGCGTGAACTGAGGCTGCACGCCTGACATGGCGACTTCCGCCAGCTGCTGCTGGAACTGCTGCACCGCCGCGCGATCCTGCCACATCGGCTGCATATTGTGCGCCGCATAAAGGGTCGCCAGCGTGGCTAAATAGAACGGCGGCTCTTTACCGGCGAACGCCTGACGCAGGCGCTGCTGACTATCGCTGACTGAAATGGTCGCGTGCGTAGTACCGGGTAACGCTGCAATAACCGCCGCATGCGTCAGATGCACCGGCGTTAAGGCCAGCGCAAGCGCCAGCAGTGAAAACAGATAATTGTTGGTTTTATTGGTCAGCAACATCCCTGCCCCCTCATTTGTTTACCACGCAGCGTTTCCTGGATCCGCTGCAACTGGGCTGCTACTCGTCTCCTGAGTATACAAATAAAAAACGGCATTTGCCTCAGGAGACAAATGCCGTCTACAGATTACCCAATGCGGTAATTATTAACCAGTTTAAACCTGCGAGTTTTCCGTTTCCACCCCGGCTGACTCCTCGCTGTCGCGGCGCGTCGTCGGCGCATCGGCAGAGAAGCCGCGCAGACCGACTACATGCACATGTTCAGTGTTATTGAACACTTTACGGACCAGCTTATACGTAGTGCCTTTTTCCGGGCTGATGTTTTCCGGCGCCGCGATCACCAGCTGCATCTCCAGACGCTCGCAAAGTTCAAACAGCGTGGCGATAGAGCGCGCATCCAGACGCGCCGCTTCGTCGAGGAACAGCAAGCGGCAGGGAGAAATGTCCTTGCCGCGCAGGCGGCGCGACTCCTCTTCCCAGCTCTGCACCACCATCACCAGGATCGACATCCCGGTGCCGATCGCCTCGCCGGTCGACAGCGCCCCGCTCTCGGCGCGCAGCCAGCCGTCGGAGCCGCGGTTGACCTCTACTTCCATCTCCAGGTAGTTGCGGTAGTCCAGCAGCTCTTCGCCGATAGTCTGCGGCGTGCGCTGCCCCATATCGATGTGCGGATTGAGGCGCTGATAGAGCTTCGCCAGCGCTTCGGAGAAGGTCAGACGGCTGCTGTTGAAGAGATCCTGATGCTGCTCATGCTCTTCCGACAGCGTATCAAGCAGCGTGGCGTGGGCTTCGCGTACGTTTACGTTAAGCCGCACGCTACGCACCTGGCCGAAGCTCACCATCTGCAGTCCCTGGTTGAGCTGACGGATACGGTTCTGCTCGCGCTGAATGGTTTTGCGAATAATATTCGATACGCTGCGCGAACTGATCGCCAGCGTCTGCTCGCGCGCCGTCAGCTCTTCGGTCAGACGGTTCAGTTCGATCTCCATCTGCTCGATCGCCTCGACCGGATCGTCGGTGCGGATGATATCCTGACGGATACGCTCGCGCAGATGCTGATAGACGGCGATAAAGAACTGGATCTTGCGCTCTGGACGCTTCGGATCTTCCGACAGGCGCAGCACGTCGCGCAGATGCTCGTTATCCGCTACCGCCAGACGCAGCGCGCCCAGCGCCTTATCCGACATCGAACGCAGCTCGTCGCCGCTCAGGTAGGCCAGCTCGCGACGGTGCAGTCGTCGTTCGACGCCGTTCTCTTTTACCAGCCGCAGCACGCTGCACCAGCCCGCTTTGGCGCTCACCACCTGCTCACGAATGCGGTGGTAGTCGCGCTCCAGCACGCGCAGCCGTTTCTGCAGGTTCTCCATTTCCGCTTCGCAGAAGGTGAGCTGCTTTTCCAGCTGATTGCGACGGGCGCGGTTGTGGCTCAGCGCGGCGTAAAGCTCGTCGCGGCGAATGCGCGCGCGCTCTTCCGCGCTGGCGTCGGCATGCACGCCGATATCCTGCATCTCCTGCAGCAGCTCTTTCAGCATGTCGCGCTTGGTGTCGTGCGAACTCTTCAGGGAGGCCAGCACCTGGCTGTACTGCGCCATCTGCGCCCGCTGCTCGCGCAGGCGTTCGCGCGCGCGGCTGCGCTCGCCTTCCGCCTGCTCCAGCTGGCGACGCAGCTTATCGCTGAGATCGTTGTTGCCGTTCAGCATGCCGGCGGAGTCGCCATAGCTAAAGTGGGCGCGGCGCTGCACCACTTCCGTCAGGGCGAAGGCCTGCTGACGCGCGACGCGCTGCTGCTGCTGCGCCTGCTGGTAGTCGGCCTGCAGCTGTTCATGCTGCTCGGGATCGCTCTGCAACACGCCGATCAGCGACTCGAGCTTCGTCAGCTTCGCGCCGTGCTGGTGCAGGAAACGCGCCGCCTCCTGCGCCTCTTCGACCTGCTCGCGAATTTCGTCGCAGCGATCGGCCAGCGTGTCGTCCAGCAGCAGATTGACGCGCGGCAGCAGGCGGTTTAGCTGCGCCACGCCCTCTTTCGCCAGCTCGTACTGCTGACGCTGCTGCTGGTTGTCGCTTTCGTGCTGCGCCAGCGCGCGCTCCAGCTCGCTACGACGGGCGTTGTACTGGCGGAGCTGCGCTTCAGGATCTTCCTCGAAGGCGACCGCCAGATGCGTGCCGATAAAGCGGCTGAACGACTGATGCAGACGCTGCGTTTTCTGCACGTCGAACGAGAGCGTGGCATAGCGTTCTGCCAGCCGATCGCGCTCGATGTGCAGCTGCTCCAGCTGATTCTCGCGCGCGGCGCGGCCAAACAGCGGCACTTTTGGAAAGCGGGAATAGCGCCACTGACGCTCAGCCACCTTCACCACCACCGCGTTCTGCAGCTCTTCCACGGCGAAGACGCTGTCGTCGAACGACTGCGGATCGCCCTCAATCAGGTAGAGATCTTCCGGGCACTCTTCCAGACCGTCGAGCTGCTCGCGCACCAGCGACAGATCCGGCACCACGATAGCATGGCGCGACGGGCCGTAGAGCGCCGAGAAGTAAGGCGCGTCCTCCAGCGTGACGTCGTCGTAAATTTCAGAGAGCAGCACGCCGCCGAAGCGTTCCGCCAGCTGCGTCAGGCGCGCATCTTCCGCGCCGCCAGGCTGGCTGAGGCGTTCAATTTTACGTTCGACGCTGCGTTTACGCGCGGCGATGTCGTCGCGCTCTACCGTGGTTTCGCGCTCGCGCTCCAGCAGCAGCTGCATGTATTCGGTGATCTGCTGGCTGTTTTCCAGCGCCTCGCCGGTCTGCTCGCTGAGCTGCGTCAGGATCTCCTGCGCCGCCAGCCAGTGCGGCGCGCGAGCGGTGAGCGCGGCGATGCGCTCGCGCAGCGACTCCAGCTCCTGGCGCATCACCATACGGCGTTCGCCGGCGTCGGAGACGCTGGCGTTGAGCTGTTCGATCTGCCCTTCCAGCTCGCTATGCAGCCCTTCCAGCGCGTCGGCGTCATAGTGCGCGCCCTGCCGTTTGCAGAACTCCGCCAGCAGGCGCTCCGCCTCATGCTGCTCGCGCAGACGCTGCTCCATCTCATTCAGGCGCAGGCGCAGCGAGGAGAGCTGCTCGGCGTAGTGACGCTGATTGGCGGCGTCGCGCAGCAGCTCGCGGCCGGTTTGCCAGGCCTCCTGACGCGGCACATCGCCGGCGATGCTGGTTACCAGCGCCAGCGCCTGCTCGAACTGGCTGTGCGCCGCTTCCGCTACGCTCAGCTTCTGTTCCAGACGCAGCAGCGTATCCGTCGCTTCCTCTTCGGTCGCCTGGAAACGCGCCTGCCACTCGGCGGCGTTGTCGATGGTGAGATCGGGCAGCTGACACAGCGTCTTTGCGCGCTCCAGCGCCTGCAGCGCCTGCTGATACTGAATCGCCCGCGTCTGCTGAACGTCGAGCGCCTGCTGGAAATCGGCCAGCTGGTTTTTCAGTTCGTCGACCTCCAGCTCCGCCGCTTCGGCGCGCGCCTCGTTCTCTTCCTGCGCTTCGCGCGCTTCCGCCACCACTTCGTTCTGCTCTTCCAGACGATGCGTCAGCTCGTCGAGGTCAGCTTCGTAGCGCTCGATTTTTTCCTGCTGGCGCATTGCGGTCTGCACCAGATTGAGGTGATCGCTGGCGGCCTGATAGTCCGCTTCCAGATCGTTCTCTGCGCCGCCGTGCTCGGCGAGTTCGCGCGCCATCTCGATATGGCGATACTGCTCCGTGGCCAGCTGTTTGCGGCTGGAGAGGAGATCGCGCCGCAGCTGCAGCGCGCCGTCGAGATGAATGCGTCGCTCGTTGGCGTGACGCATATAGTCCGCCGAGACGTAGCTGGTGGCTTCGGAGATCAGATGCTTAAACAGGTCGCGATCGGACTGCGTGACGCGGATCGCCTCCAGCGTCATGCGGTTTTCGCGCAGCGCCGCTTCCATATCCTGAAAGGCTTTGCGCACGCCGCCGTTTTCCGGCAGCAGATAGTCGCGCAGCGAGCGGGTAATGGCGCTGGAGATGCCGCCGTAGAGCGACGCTTCGATCAAACGGTAGAATTTGCTGCGATCGCCGGCGGAGCGCAGGCGGCGCGGCACGATGCCGTGCTCAAACATCATCGCGTGGTAGTCGGTGACCGAGCTGAACTGGCGGAACTGCACCTCTTCCTGCGCTTCGACGCGATCTTTGACCTCGCTCAGCGGCAGCACGCGCGCCTGGCGGCTATTCATAATCTCGGTCAGCATGTCGGTCGGCTGGCTATCCATCGGCAGCCCGTGAATGCTGAACGGTTTGATATCGACCTTTTTATCGCGGCCGGCTACCTGCTGCAAACGCACGCCGGCGATAACGCGCTGGTGACGCGAGTTGATAACGTCGAGCACCGCGTAGCAGACGCCGGCGCGCAGCTTGCCGTGCAGGCCTTTATCGCGCGAGCCGCTGGTGGCGCCCGCTTCGGTGGTGTTGCGGAAGTGCAGCAGCGTCAGATCCGGGATCAGCGCCGTCACGAAGGCGGCCATGGTGGTGGATTTGCCTGCGCCGTTGCCGCCCGACAAGGTGGTGACCAGTTCGTCGAGATCAAAAGTGCGGGCAAAAAAGCCGTTCCAGTTGATCAGGGTAAGCGAACGAAATTTTCCGCGTTCAATCATGCCTGTTCTTCCTCCGCGCTATCACTCGCGTCGCTGTCAATATCATCCTGCTCGCTGGTCGCGCTCACGCTGTCGAGCGCCATGGCTTCGCCGTCACGGATCAGGCGCAGCTGCGCCTCGCGCGGATCGTCGCCGCTGCGCACGTCGGCGCCGAAGCGGAACACCGATTCGGTAATGCGGAATTTGCTGCTGTCGTTGCCCATAAACCACACCATGCCGAGTCGACGCAGTCGGCTCAGCGAGGCGCGCATTTTCTCCTGCAGCCTGGCGCGATCGAGATCGGAGCCGGTAGAGCGCTGGTTCACCAGCTTGAGCAGCTTGTTCTCGTCGGCCAGCGCCAGCAGCTCGTCATACAGCTCCTGCTGGGTGAAGATGCCTTCGTTCGCCAGACGCTCCGGGCTGAGATAGAGATAGCAGAGCAGCTTGCCGACCATCATATCCAGCTCAGAGAGCACCGAGCGCGGGATCAGCGTGGTGGAGCGCGGACGCAGATAGAAAAAGCCCTCTGGCGCGCGAATTAACTCGACGTTGTAGCGGGCGTAAAACTCTTCCAGGAAGCTCTGGTAGTCCATCAGAAAAGCGTGCTGGTCCAGCTCTTCGATGCCGATATGGCGACCGGCGCGCAGCTGGCTGTCGAGCGCGGGGAAAATCGGGTTCGCCAGTGCCTGCGCCAGCTTAAGCGGCATCACTTGTTCAATATTTGTCGATGACATGTGCCTGCACCTTGGCTCCGTAATCATTAATGGCCTGCCACTCCGCGGGCAGACCGGCTAAATCGGCTTCCGCCACGCCGAGGCGCACCGCCTGATCGACGACGATACGCGCCAGATCAAAGTGGCGCGCGCGCGGATACTGGGCAAGATAGTCGCGCATCACCGTGGCGAGATTGAGCGGTTTCTGTTCAGATTTGTAGCTCAGCAGCGCTTCTTCGATCATCGCCGCCAGCTGTTCGCGGATTTCGTTGAACTCTTCATATTCCAGCTCGGCGGGCAGTTCGCCCATCACCTCGTCGTTGCGCAGCGTCAAATCCTCGTCGCGCATATCGAACAGGCGATCGGCGCTGGCGTAGGTCAGCACCCACGGCTGGTCGAAGTAATTTTGCACCGACTGGCGCAAGCGCTGCGCAAAGACGCGGTTCTTGTCCATATCGATGGCGGTTCGAATGAATTTGTGGACGTGGCGGTCGTAGCCGATCCACAGGTCGATCGCCTGCTGGCCCCAGCTGATAATGCGGTCCAGCTTGTTTTGCAGATCGAACACCAGCTTATCGACAAAGCCGAGATCGGGGCTGCTGAGCGTGGCGTCCTGGATGCGCAGCAGGTTGGCCTGCAGCTTGTCGCCCGCCGCCTCCAGCGTATCCTGCAGCTCGCGCAGCGTGCCGGAGGTTTCCGACAGCAGCATTTCGCAGCTGGAGATCGCCGCGCGCCAGTCTTTGTTCAGCAGATCGGCGATATCGTTCTTGACCGCCTGCTGCTGTTCATCCATCAGGCGCTGCGTCATGTCGATGCTGTCGAAGATCTCCGCCACGGAATATTTCAGCGGCGCGAAGACGTTTCGATGCCAGTGGAACTCGTCGCCATCCTCTTCCGCCGCATCGGCGGCGCGCTTCAGCTCGCCCGCCACGATCGACAACTGCATCGACAGGCGCAGCGTCGAGAACTCGCGCTGGCGGATGTAGTAGTCGGTGATGCCGATCGCCAGCGGCGTCAGACGATAAATGGCGTGTCCTTCCGTCATCTCGCTGGTAAAGCGGTTGATCAGGCGCTGGCGCACCATATCGTTGATGGCGTTGTTGGCGCGCACCACCACGGTTTCATGGGTTTGCTCAAAAGCTTTGCTGACGTGCTGAAAAGCGTCGATCAGCTCGCCCTCACTCATTTCGCCATCCATTCGCTCGCCGTTCAGGGTGGCGATGGCCAGCAGAAAAGCCAGACGATCGACCGGCAGCGCAAGGGAAAAGTCATTCTTGCGCGCCCAGCTGACCAGCTCGGGTACCGTCTGGGAAAATTCACTCATAGTTCGTCCTTCTGCCCTGGTTTACGCGCGGTCACGTGGATGTAGCGTCCCAGGCTTAAAAAGGGTTCCTGGCGACAGTAGCGTCGCTCCATCTCAAGAATGCTCGCGTCGCCTCCGCCGTCCGCCGGCGGGGCTTTCATATAGTCGCTGAAGACGCGCACGCCCGTGCGCTGCTCGATCTCGAAGCCGCACGCGGCGAGCCAGCGGTAGACATCTTCCGGGTCGCGCGGGTAGTCCGGCGACAGGGAGCGCTTCTTCTGCTTCGCCATATTGACGCGCAGATAGCCGAAGTTCCCCAGCGTCAGGTTGCGAAACACCAGGCTGTGGCGGTTAAAAAACATTAGCGACATCACGCCGCCGGGCCGCAGCGCGTCAAACAGCGCCTGCAGCGCTTTTTCAGGCTCGGCGACCCACTCAAGCACAGCGTGAAACAATACCAGATCCACCGGCGTATCCAAATGCTCGCCCACCTGCTGCACGGCGATTTGTCTGAATTGCATGTTGTGGCTCACCTGCTGCGCCTCGGCATGCTGCTGCGCCCGGCGCAGCATCTCCGCCGAGAGATCGCACAGCAGGATCTGGTGGCCGCGCTGCGCCAGCCCGCTGGAGATTTGCCCCAGCCCGCCGCCGGCATCCAGCACGCGCAGCGGCGCCGCGCCGAGCGTCGGCAGAATCGCCTCAAGCTCGTCCCAGAGGATCGCCTGACGCACGATCCCCTTGGTGGTGCCGTAAATATTTTGCGAAAATTTTTCCGCGAGATCGTCGAAGTTACGATCCTGCATGGCGTGGGCTCCGGTATGCTGCGCTCAGACTTGTGCTATTTTGTCACAGGCTCATGAAGAATGAACCTTTCATCCCCTTCTTCCTTTCCAGCTGCTGTTTTTTCGGACAACAAGGAGTTTTTTTGATGTTTTTTGGACTGAAAAAACTGGTGGGCGGTCTGTTGATGCCTTTACCGCTGCTGCTGCTGATGATGGCAGCGGGTATTTTACTGCTTTGGTTTAGCCGCTGGCACAAAAGCGGCAAAATTTTAGTCTCGCTGAGCTGGGCGCTGCTGCTGCTGTTGAGCCTGCAGCCGGTCGCCGATCGTCTGCTGCTGCCGCTGGAGTCGCGCTACCCTACCTGGAACGGCAGCGAGAAGGTCGACTTTATCGTGGTGCTGGGCGGCGGCTACACCTTTAACCCCGACTGGGCGCCGAGTTCGAACCTGATTGGCAACAGTCTGCCGCGCGTCGCCGAAGGCGTGCGCCAGTGGCGACGCAACCCGCAGGCGACGATGATCTTCACCGGCGCCGCCGCCGGACAGAATCCTGTCAGCAACGCGCAGGTCGCCGCCTCGGTCGCGCTAAGCCTGGGCGTGCCGCCAGATCATATTCAGGTGCTGGATCGGCCGAAAGATACCGAACAGGAGGCGCGTGCGGTGCGCGGCGTCGTCGGCCAGCGTTCCTTCCTGCTGGTTACCTCCGCCAATCATATGGCGCGCGCCCTGAATTTCTTTCACGCCGCCGGCTTAACGCCGCTTGCCGCGCCCGCCAATCAGCTGGCGATCGCTTCGCCGCTCAACTGGTGGGAGCGCGCGCTCCCTTCGCCGCTCTGGCTGAGCCACAGCGACCGGGTCGTCTATGAGACGCTGGGACAGGCGTGGCAGTGGCTAAAAGGCGGCGACGCGCCCTCAGCCGAGCCAGGGCAGTAGCTGCGCATGGGCGTAATCGAAGCGCGCGCGGTCGAATTCGCCATACTGCACCAGCCCGTCGATGCAGTCCCACAGCTGATAAAGCCAGCGCCGCCAGAGGAAACCTTCGGAGACCGGCGCACACTGTAGATAGCGCGCCATCAGCGCCTGCTCCGCCGGACTTTCGCCCAGCTGCATCAGCTCATATTCGCGCGGCCCCCATAAAATGGCGCCGGGCTGGGTCATCGCCAGCAGCTGATCGCTGCGCGCGTTTTTGACGATGCTGGTCAGGCGCAGATTGCCATGCAGCATCACGCAGGGATCGTCGAAGTCGCGAAAGAGATGCGCGAGCTGCTCGCGGCTGCGAAACAGCACCTGGCGGTCGGCAGGGGTGAACGCGGGCGGCTGCAGGTAGCTGAGCGTGGACCAGAGCACTTCCACGCGCTGATGGAACCAGGCGGGCCAGCTGTTTTGCTGGGTGCTGTCGACGGTGCCGACCAGGCCATGCCCGCTGATGCGATGCCAGGCGAGCAGCCCTTCCACCACCTCTTCGCACAGCTGCTGCCAGCGCGCGGCGTCGCGGGTCGGCGCCTCGGCAGAGACGCCGTTCAGGCGCGCCATCAGCAGCATTTCATGCGCCGGCGGCTGCTGGCTTAGCACCAGACCATAGACCGCCGGCACGGCGATCAGCCCTTCATGGCCGAGCAGCGCCAGCTTTTTCGCCTCCAGCGCGGCGCGTCCCTGATGGCGGAAATATTTCGCCACCAGCGGCATCGGTTTGTCCTGGCGATCGTAGAGCGCATAGAGCCGCGTCGGCGGCTGTTCGCTGATGGTTTCGAGCCGGCCGACCGTCTCGCCCAGCACCAGCGAGAGTTCAGATTTGAGACTTTCCATGCATCCTCCTCAAGGAAAACATCACACCATCCTGGAGGCCTCAGCGGGCGAAAAAGCAGAAATAGATCAATAAAAGCGTCGGGGATGATTCCCCGACGCCGTCAGCCCTGCAGCGCGGCGCGCACGCGCGCCAGATCTTCCGGCGTATCCACGCCTGTGCCCGGCACGGTTTCCGCGACGGCGACATGGATTTTTTCGCCGTACCAGAGCACGCGAAGCTGCTCCAGCAGTTCGATCCGCTCCAGCGGACAAGGTGCCCAGGAGACGTAGCGACGAATAAAGCCGGCACGATAGGCGTAGATGCCGATATGGCGCAGCAGCGTATCGCCGATCTCCTCGCGGGACGCGGCGTAACGCTCGCGATCCCAGGGAATAGTGGCGCGAGAGAAATAGAGCGCGTAGCCCTGCGCGTCCATTACCACCTTCACTGCGTTAGGGTTAAACGCCTCTTCCGCGTCATGAATCGGCACCGCCAGCGTCGCCATGCCCGCCTGCGCGCCTGCCAGATTCGCCGCCACCTGGCGGACGATTTCCGGCGGGATCAGCGGTTCGTCGCCCTGCACGTTGACGATGATCTCATCGTCGGCGAACCCGCAGGTTTCGATCACCTCAGCCAGCCGCTCCGTGCCAGACTGATGGTCGGCGCGCGTCATGCAGACTTCGCCGCCCGCCGCTTCAACCGCCGTTTTCACATCCGGATGATCGGTGGCGACAATCACGCGGCTGGCGCCAGAGGCGCGCGCGCGCTCCATCACGTGAACGATCATCGGCTTTCCGGCGATATCGACCAGCGGTTTGCCGGGCAGGCGCGTCGAGGCGTAGCGCGCGGGAATAATCGCCGTGAAACTCATGGATGGATCTCTTCCACGGCGAGCGTGCGCGCTTCGTTTTCCAGCAGCACCGGAATGCCGTCGCGTACCGGAAAGGCGAGCGCGTCAGGTTTGCAGATCAGCTCCTGCTGGGCGTTGTTGTAGTAAAGCTTGCCGTTGCACACCGGGCAGGCAACAATTTCGAGTAAGCGGTGATCCATATGTCCTCCATTGCGGACCGATTGCATAAGGCGCTAAGGATACCATAGCGCAGTGTTTCAGCGTGCGCGGAAAGCGGCCGCGAAACTGCGGCGCAGACCGCAAAGCTCAGGAATTGAGCGTCCAGACGCCAGGCCAGTGCGGCCGCAGCGCGGCGGGCATTTGTTCGAACAGCACGCTCTCCGCATCCTGCCAGGCCGCAAAGCGTTCAATCGCCTGGCGAACATCCCTGACGAATGCGGCGGTGACGCGCGCGTCCGACTCCAGCCAAAAATTCTTGATCACCAGCTGCCGCGCCTGCCGCTGCATGCGGGCGTCCAGCCTGGCCTTGATCGCGCCGCGATGCAGCACCGGCAGGACGAAATAGCCATATTTGCGCTTCGCCTCTGGCGTATAGCATTCGATACGATAGTCGAACTGGAACAGCTCCAGCGCGCGCCGCCGATCCCAGACCAGCGGATCAAACGGCGACAGAATGGCGCTGTGCGTGGCGTTAAGCGGCGCGTCGAGCAGCGGCAGCAGATCGCGATGCAGCCACATCTCGCCAAGTCCGGCCACCTCGACCGGCATAATCTCACCCGCCTGCTGCGCTTTTTCCAGGTAAGGCTTCAGCGCTACGCGTTTAAGACGGTAGTAATCCGGCAGCCAGGCGGCGCGAAAAATACCGAGGCTGCGTGCGCTGTTGCGCAGCATTTCCCGCTGCGCGTCCGCTTCGCTGAGGGCGTGCAGCGCATCCTCCCACTCCGGCAGCACGCGCGATCGTAGATCATAGACCCGCTGAAAATTGCGTCGCTCGCTGACCATCAGCTCGCCCGCGCTGAAAAGATTTTCCAGATGCCGCTTGTGCGGCTTCCAGGCCCACCAGCCGGGTTTGTGATCGGCGCCGCTGGCGAAGTCGGCGGCGCGAACCGGCCCCTTATCGGCAATATGCCGCAGCAGATCGGCGATCTCCTGCTGATGATCCTGCATCCACTGGGCGTTATATTTCCAGCCAAGGCGCTCGGGTTCGAGCATGCGGTGGCGCAGCAGCCGGTAATCTTCGCGGGGAATAAAGCAGGCTTCGTGCGCCCAGTATTCAAACAGCTCGCCCTGCGCCAGCGCCTCTTCCAGCCAGCGCGGCGGGTAGCTGCCGAGGCGGCTGAACAGCACCAGATAAGGGCTGCGCGCGACGACGTGGATGGTATCGATTTGCAGCAGCGACATGCGCCGCACCGCCGCGAGCAGATCCGCATAGCGCGCGCGTTTCGACGGCGCGCGCAGCAGACCCTGCGCCGCCAGATGAAGATTTCGTGCCTGTTGAAGCGAAAGCGAAAGCGTTGTGTTCATTCCCTTCCTGCATTCGGCCAGAGGTTAGTCTGCGGCGCTGCCTGTGCGCTGCCGCGCCAGACGTTCAATATCGTCCAGCAGAGGCGCGACGGCGCTGCCGCTCAGCTCAGCTTCGACCGGCAGATACCACCAGTTGGGCTGGGCGAAGCGACGGCACTTAACCGCGTCTTTTTCGGTCATCAGCAGGGTTTGGCCCTTGACCACTAAACCGGTCAATTCCTCCTGACTGTAGGCGTGATGATCGGCGAAGGCGATCTCGGCGACCGGCGTGACGCCATGCTGGTTAAGGGTAGCGAAAAAGCGCGGCGGATGCCCTATGCCGGCCATCGCCACCACATTTTCCAGCGCGGAAAGCGGCACGCGCTGCTGCGTATGCAGGTTGACCGCATCACCAGGCCGCAGCGCCATCGCGATTTCACTCGCCTCCGCGTGGCCGCCGTTAACAATTACCGCGTCCACCTGCCGCAGACGCGAAGCGCGCTCGCGCATCGGTCCGGCCGGCAGCCACCACCCGTTGCCGAAGCGGCGGACGCCGTCGACCACCACAATTTCGCGATCGCGCCGCAGCGCGTAGTGCTGCAGGCCATCATCGGTAATGATGAGATCGAGGGGGTGACTGGCGAGCAGCGCTTCAACCGCGGCGCGGCGCTTCGGCGCCACCGCGACCGGCGCGCCGGTGCGCTGGGCGATCAGCACAGGTTCGTCGCCCGCCTGCTCCGTCGGCGTATCGGCGTCGACCAGCAGCGGATAGCGCTCCGCTTTGCCGCCGTAGCCGCGCGAAACCACACCGACGCGAAGGCCGCGGCGCTGTAACGCCTGCACTAGACAGATCGCGACCGGCGTTTTACCGTTGCCGCCGGCGGTGAGATTGCCGACCACCACCACCGGAACCGGCGCGCGCCAGCTTTTGCGCCAGCCGCGCTGATAGCTAAGACGAATCAGAGAGGAGACCGCGCCGTAAATCAGGCTAAGCGGCCACAGCAGCAGCCACAGCGGCGAGCGTCCACTCCAGATACGCTCGATCATTGCCCAAACTGCATCTTATGCAGCTGCGCGTAGGCGCCCCGCTGAGCCAGCAGATCGGCATGGGTGCCGCGCTCGACGATACGGCCATCCTCTACCACCACGATTTCATCGGCTTTCTCGATGGTCGACAGGCGGTGAGCGATAACCAGCGAGGTACGGTTTTTCTGCAGCTCGTCCAGCGCCGACTGGATTGCGCGTTCCGACTCGGTATCGAGCGCAGAGGTCGCTTCATCCAGGATCAAAATCGGGCAGTCGCGCAGCAGCGCGCGCGCAATGGCGATACGCTGGCGCTGGCCGCCGGAGAGCAGCACGCCATTTTCGCCGATCACCGTATCCAGCCCGTTATCCATCTTGTTGATGAAGTCCATGGCATGCGCCATGGTCGCGGCGCGCTCGATCTCGGCGCGGCTATACTGCTCGCTGCGCGCATAGGCGATATTGTTGGCGATGGTGTCGTTGAACAGATGAACATTCTGCGAGACCAGCGCGACCTGATTACGCAGCGAACGCAGCGTGTATTCGCGCAGGTCATGACCGTCCAGCAGGATTTCGCCCTGCTGAATGTCGTAAAAGCGCGTCAGAAGGCTGGCCAGCGTCGACTTGCCTGAGCCGGAGCGCCCTACCAGCGCCACGGTTTTGCCTTCCGGCAGCGCCAGGTTGATGTCGCGCAGCGCTGGCATATCGCGGCCAGGATAGGTAAAGGTGACATTGCGGAACTCAACGTCGCCTTTGGCGCGCTCAATTTCGCGCGTGCCGGTATCGACTTCCTGCTCGCTGTCGAGGATAGAGAAAAGCGTCTGGCACGCCGCCATACCGCGCTGGAACTGCGCGTTGACGTTAGTCAGGGATTTTAGCGGACGCATCAGCGCGATCATCGACGAGAAGACCACGGTAATGGTGCCTGCGGTCAGCGTATCCATAACGCTGGGAAAGCTGGCGGCATAAAGCACAAACGCCAGCGCCAGCGAGGCGATCAGCTGGATCACCGGATCGGAGATGGATGAGGCCGATACCAGCTTCATGCCCTGCTGACGCATGCGGTTGCTGACGCGGGCAAAACGCTCTGACTCCACTTCCTGACCGCCGAAAATCAGCACTTCTTTGTGCCCTTTCAGCATCTGCTCGGCGCTGGTGGTGACCTGCCCCATGGTGTTCTGCATGGTTTTGCTGATGCTGCGAAAGCGCTTAGAGACCGAGCGAATTGCCAGAGAGACCACGGGAGCCAGAACAATCAGGATGAGCGACAGCTGCCAGCTGTAGTAGAACATCATGATAAACAGGCCGATAATCGACGCGCCCTCGCGCACTACGGTAACCAGTGCGCTGGATGAGGAAGAGGCGACCTGCTCGGAGTCGTAGGTAATGCGCGACAGCAGCGTGCCTGTTGACTGCTGGTCGAAGAACGAGACCGGCATGCCCATCATATGGCTGAAGAGGCGACGGCGCATATTCATCACGACGTTGCCGGAAACCCAGGAGATGCAGTAGCTGGAAATATAGCTGGTGACGCCGCGGATCAGCATCAGCCCGATAACGGCCAACGGCATCCAGATCAACACCGACTTATCCGCTTTACCAAACCCATCATCCAGTAAAGGCTTCAACAGGGAGAGCATGAGCGTGTCGCCCGCGGCGTTAATTATCAGGGCCACAGCGGCCACGCATAAACCCGCTTTATGGGGCGCGATCATCGGCCAGAGTCGACGAAATGTCTGCCACGTTGAGAGATCTTTATCTTGATGCATTATTTATTCACGCTGTTTGAAATAGCCGCTCATTCTACCTGGATTCCCGTTTGACGCCAAACCACTGATGGTACCAACGGGGCAAAATTTGCTCTCTCAGGCCAGAAACCGCGGTTTTACGCCCGGCGACGGTAAGGGTTATCTGGCCCGACTGAGCGGTGTCGTACCAGGCGAAGCCCGCGCGGCGGTAGTTTTCCAGCACGCTGTTGACCGGCATACGCCAGGCGTTGTAGCGCGCCATCGAGGCGATAGCGATACGTCCGCCTACGTTGCGCAGCAGTAGCGGCGTTGAGGAAGTGCGGCTGCCGTGGTGCGGAACCTGGATGATATCGGCTCCAAGCCCGCTTTTTTCCAGCGCCACCAGCTGCCGCTCCGCCGGTGCCTCCAGATCGCCCATCAGCAGCAGACGCGTAACGCCGTCATCTACGCTAAGCACGCAGGAGTCGTTATTGTTGCTGACCGCCGAGCGCGCGGGCGGCCACAGCGCTTCGATATTCAAGACTCCCCAGCGCCAGCGTACGCCGCGCATGCAGGGCCGATGAGCGGCATCGAGCGTGGCGCTGCGTATCGGCACTTCGGGCCAGCGCTGTGTTATCGCGTTCAGCCCGCCGCTGTGATCGAGATGGCGGTGGCTGAGCACTACCATCTGAAGGCGCAGCCGTTTGCGCGCCAGCCAGGGAATAACGTGGCGCGTGCCGGCGTCGCCGTTTTCCCAGGCGGGTCCGGTATCATAGAGCATCGCCTCTCTTCCCTGGCGGATAACCACGCTTAGTCCCTGCCCGACGTCCAGCATATCGATATGCCACCCCGGCTCGTCGCGTGGCCAGCGCCAGACCAGCAGCGCCATAATGACGGCTGCGCAGCTGACCGGCGCCGCGTAAAACAGCGCGCAGCGCCAGACAATCAGCCCGCCCCACAGCAGCAGCGCCAGCGTCCCGGCGTCATAGAACGCCCACCACCCCGCGGGCAACGCCTTGAGCGCAGCCATCAGCCAGACGACGGAGAGGTCCGCCAGCCGCCACAGCGCGACGCAGATCGCGCTGACCGGCATCAGCATCGCCAGCAGGATAAGCGGCACGCTGATAAAAGAGATGACTGGTATCGCCAGCATATTCGCCGCCAGCGCCGAGAGACTGATGCCTTCAAATAGCATCACCTGCAGCGGCGCCATCAGCAACATCATGCCGAGCTGCAGGTGCAGCAGTTGGACCGGCAGCCAGCGCCATCCGCGTCGACAGCGCGCCGGTAAAGGAAACCAGTGGTACCAGGTCAGTAAAAAGGCAACCGCCAGCGCCGAGAGCCAGAAACTTTCCGAGAGCACGTTAAGGGGATCGAACAGCAGAAGCCCGCTGACGCACAGACTCCAGACCTGCCAGCCGCTGAGCTGCACGCCTTTGATACGAAAGATAAGCCACAGCGTCAGGGCGATCAGCGCGCGCTGGGCGGGCGCGTGACTACCGGAGAGCCAGGTATAAAGCGCCGCCAGCAGCCAGCTCGTCAGCAGCGGGAACAGATAGCCGATAAGGCGCGCCGGTAGCGCCAGCTGGACCGCGCGCGCCATAAGCCAGCCGCTGCTGGCGGCCAGCGCGATATGCATGCCTGAAATCGCCATCAGATGCGCCGTGCCGGTTTCCCGCAGCAGCTGACGCAGCGCGTCGCTCATTTCCGCCCGCTCCCCGAACGCGAGCGCCTCGACAACGGCGCGCTGCTCCAGCGCATTTATCGTCGGCAGATCGCGCAGGATGCGTTGCCAGCGCCAGCTGCAGGTCAGGGATTCAGGCCATTGCTGCTGAATACGGCCTCGCAATCCCATATGATTCGCCAGCGCGAAACGCTGCGCGTCAAACTCCCCCTCATTGAGCCGGGCATGCACAGGCCGCAGGCTGAGCTGCATCGACCAGCGCTGCCCAAGGCACCAGACCTGCTCGCTCTCTCCGAACGACAGCCAGGCGAAACGCGGCGGAAACAGATAGCGCCCTTCTCGCTTTAGCAGCTGTACCTTAATTTGCCGCCTGTCTTGCTGTACCTCATCGATGCGCACGCTGTAGGTGGCGGGCGCGGCGCTGGCGGTTTCTATCGCGGTGACGGCTGAGCGCGCAGCTCCCAGCATCCAGCCGCACAGCAGCAGCGCGATTGCCGCCATGCGTAGCCAGGCCGACTGCGTCCACAGCAGCAGTATGCCGGCGCAGGCGACTGCCGCGATGCCTGCTGCTGATGGAAGCCGGTGAAGAAACAGCAGCGGCAGCGCGGCGAGAATAGCGATTCTGGCAATTAGCGTCGCTGTCATCTTGCTCTCGTTCCGGTTTAACACGCGGAGAGTATGCAGATAATGCGGCGCGCGGTCAGGCGCAGACTGGCGCGCTTCAGCGCGGCCTCGCAAAAAAAGAGGAAGATTTTAGTGCTATTGCAGAGAGTGTCAGCCAGTCTCGCAGAGAAACGGCGGGCAAAAAAAAACGACATCCTGAGATGTCGTTTCTGCGTTCGGTTACGGCTTAACCGTAAATGTTTGCACGGTCTCGCAGCTCTTTGCCCGGCTTAAAGTGGGGAACGTATTTACCTTCCAGTTCCACTTTGTCGCCCGTTTTCGGGTTACGACCCGTACGCGGTGCGCGGTAATGCAAAGAAAAGCTGCCGAATCCCCGGATTTCAATGCGTTCGCCCTGGGCCAGCGTAGTGGCCATGTGCTCCAGCATCTCTTTTACAGCATCCTCAACGACTTTCGCCGGAATATGAGTTTGCTGGCCAGCAAGTCTTTCAATCAGTTCTGACTTGGTCATGTAACCTCCGGTTAATCCTTGTGGGAAAGGTATGACAGCTTGCTACCGTAACCGGGCAGATTTCCCTGCCCGGTTGCTTCAGGTCGATTACTCGCCTTTAGCTGCTTTGAACGCTTCAGCCATAGCATTGGAGAAATTGCTTTCTTCCTGCTTGTTGTTCACAGTCGCGATGGCATCTTTCTCGTCAGCTTCGTCTTTCGCACGGACAGACAGGCTAACAACGCGGTTTTTACGATCAACGCCGGTGAATTTAGCTTCAACATCGTCGCCAACATTCAGAACCAGAGTTGCGTCTTCAACGCGGTCACGTGAAGCTTCAGAAGCGCGCAGGTAACCTTCAACGCCGTCTGCCAGTTCAACTGTAGCACCTTTAGCGTCAACTGCCGTTACTTTACCAGTAACGATGGCGCCTTTCTTGTTCAGGGTGATGTAGTTGTTGAACGGATCTTCAGCCAGCTGTTTCACGCCCAGAGAGATGCGCTCACGCTCTGCGTCAACCTGCAGTACAACGGCAGCGATTTCGTCGCCTTTTTTGTACTCACGAACGGCTTCTTCGCCAGTCGCGTTCCAGGAGATGTCAGACAGGTGAACCAAGCCGTCGATGCCGCCGTCCAGGCCGATGAAGATACCGAAGTCAGTGATTGACTTGATTTTACCTTCAACGCGATCGCCCTTGTTATGGGTCTCAGCAAACTGCTGCCATGGGTTGGCTTTGCACTGCTTCAGGCCCAGGGAGATACGACGACGCTCTTCGTCGATGTCCAGAACCATAACTTCAACCACGTCGCCCACGTTAACAACTTTAGACGGGTGGATGTTTTTGTTGGTCCAGTCCATTTCAGAAACGTGTACCAGACCTTCAACGCCTTCTTCGATTTCTACGAAGCAGCCGTAATCAGTCAGGTTGGTCACACGACCGGTCAGGCGAGTGCCTTCCGGGTAGCGCTTAGCGATAGCCACCCACGGATCTTCGCCCAGCTGTTTCAGGCCCAGAGATACACGGGTACGCTCGCGGTCGAACTTCAGCACTTTAACAGTGATTTCGTCGCCCACGTTGACGATTTCGCTCGGATGCTTAACGCGTTTCCACGCCATGTCGGTGATGTGCAGCAGGCCGTCGACGCCGCCCAGATCAACGAATGCGCCGTAGTCAGTGAGGTTCTTAACGATACCTTTGACTTCCATGCCTTCCTGCAGGTTTTCCAGCAGCTGATCGCGCTCAGCGCTGTTCTCAGATTCGATAACCGCGCGGCGAGAAACCACGACGTTGTTACGCTTCTGATCAAGCTTGATTACTTTGAATTCAAGCTCTTTGCCTTCCAGGTGCAGCGTGTCGCGTACCGGACGCACGTCAACCAGTGAACCTGGCAGGAACGCACGAATACCGTTCAGCTCAACTGTGAAGCCACCTTTAACTTTGCCGTTGATAACACCGGTAACAGTTTCAGCGTCTTCGTAAGCTTTTTCCAGCGTGATCCAGGCTTCATGACGTTTAGCTTTCTCACGGGACAGCAGGGTTTCACCGAAGCCGTCTTCCACTGCATCCAGGGCAACGTCAACTTCGTCACCAACCTGAATTTCCAGTTCGCCGGCTGCGTTCTTGAACTGCTCTGCCGGAATGGCAGACTCAGATTTCAGACCCGCATCAACCAGAACGACGTCTTTGTCGATAGAGACAACAACGCCACGAACGATGGAACCCGGGCGGGTTTCGATTTCTTTCAGGGACTCTTCAAAGAGTTGAGCAAAAGATTCAGTCATATTGATAATCTTAGGATTCTTCAATTTAACGTCCACCTGACGTCATTGTCGGATGGGGTTGTTTCACATGCCCTGCGCGCTTTCCCTGGCACAGGGTTACTGCAATTCTGTTTGGCCGAAAAGATTAAATGCCCAGCTTTGTGCGGGCATATTCCAGCGCCTGATCAATGACTTGTTCGATGGATAACTGCGTAGAATCCAGAACCAGCGCATCGGCGGCGGGGACTAAAGGCGCAATGGCGCGGTTACGATCGCGGTCATCACGTTCTTTTATCTCGGCTAAAAGGCGATCAAAGTTAACACTAAAGCCGCTTTCCTGCAACTGTAGCATACGGCGCTGGGCGCGCTCTTCCGGGCTGGCATCAAGGAAAATTTTTACCGGTGCGTCAGGGAAAACCACCGTTCCCATATCGCGGCCGTCGGCAATTAAGCCGGGCTCGTCGCGAAAGGCGCGCTGGCGGCGCAGCAGCGCTTCGCGCACGCGGGGAAAAGCGGCGACGCGCGACGCGGTGTTGCTGACCTCCTGCGTGCGGATTTCGCCGGTGACCTCTTCGCCCTCAAGGATTACCCGCAGTTCGCCCTCTTGCGAGACGAAACGCACGTCCAGATGGGCCGCCAGCGGCACCAGCGCCTCTTCGGCTTCAATATCCACCTGATGGTGCAGCGCAGCCAGCGCCAGAACGCGATAAATGGCGCCGGAGTCGAGCAGATGCCACTGCAGCGCCTCCGCCATCGCTTTGCACAACGTGCCTTTGCCTGCGCCGCTAGGTCCGTCGACAGTTATAACCGGGGCAGTTGCCGTCATTATTCTCTCCTGTTGCTGCGCGAAATAGTCCAGCCTTCAGGCTGTTCAGAACAGGAAGCATTATACGCGGCCCAGGCTAATGTCGTTACCTTTTAGCGGAGACATCGCTATAAATTGCAGCAGATTCAGAACATATCTTGGTCAGTGAGGCCAGAGGCAGTGAGAATGCCGGAGAGACTCGCTCTCCGGCACGGTGAAAATCAGGCGTTCTGGCTGATTTTGGCCAGCTGCTGAAAATAGTCGGGGAACGTTTTTGCGGTACAGCCGGGATCGAGAATAGTCACGGGCGTATCGGAGAGCGCCACCAGCGAGAAGCACATCGCCATCCGGTGATCGTTATAGGTGCCGATCTCCGCGTGACGCAGTTTTTCCGGCGGAGTGATGCGGATAAAATCATGCCCCTCTTCCACTTCCGCGCCCACTTTACGCAGCTCGGTCGCCATCGCGGCCAGGCGATCGGTCTCTTTAACGCGCCAGTTATAGATGTTGCGCAGCAGCGTTGGGCCTTTAGCGAACAGCGCCGCCGTGGCGATGGTCATCGCGGCGTCGGGAATATGGTTCATATCCATATCGATGCCGTTAAGCTCGCCGGCGGTACAGGCGATATAGTCGCTGCCCCACTCAACGGTTGCGCCCATTTTTTCCAGCACGTCGGCAAAGCGGATATCGCCCTGCACGCTGTCGCGGCCGATGCCGGTGACGCGCACGGTTCCGCCTTTAATGGCGGCGGCGGCCAGAAAATAGGAGGCGGAAGAGGCGTCGCCCTCCACCAGATAGTCGCCTGGCGACTGATACTGCTGTCGGCCTTTAATGATAAAGCGCTGGTATTGCTGGTTTTCGACCTCGACGCCGAAGCAGCGCATCAGATGCAGCGTAATATCGATATAGGGTTTGGAGACCAGCTCGCCTTTAATGGCGATGCGGGTATCACGCTCCGCCAGCGGCGCGGTCATCAGCAGCGCGGTCAGGAACTGGCTGGAGACGCTGCCATCCACGCTGACGTCGCCGCCGGTGAAGCCGCCTTTCAGGCGCAGCGGCGGGTAGTCGCTGTTCTCCAGATACTCAATCTGCGCACCGCCCTGACGCAGCGCGTCGACCAGATGCCCGATTGGACGCTCTTTCATGCGCGGTTCGCCGGTCAGAACGATATCCTGCTCGCCGAGACAGAGCGCCGCCGCCAGCGGCCGCATCGCCGTACCTGCGTTGCCAAGAAAAAGCTCCAGCGGCTGAGAGGCGCGCAGCGCCCCTGCCTGTCCCACCACGTCGCACTGCGTGCGGTCGGCGGACAGGGTAAAATCGACGCCCAACGCTTTAAGCGCGTTCAGCATATGTTTAACGTCATCGCTGTCCAGCAGGTTCGTCAGACGCGTGGTGCCTTTCGCCAGCGCAGCCAGCAGCAGCGCGCGGTTAGAAACGCTTTTTGAACCCGGCAGGTTAACGGTGCCGTCAACGCGTGCAATCGGTTGTAAGGTCAGGGAGTCCTGCATGTGAAACCAAATCTCCAGAAAAGGACAAAACCCCGCCGCGAGACGGGGTCTGAAGTCGGCGCTAGCGCCGACGCTACAGCTTAGGCTTAACCGTGGCGACGTGCGAAGTCGGCCATAAAGTCGGTCAGCGCTTTGACGCCTTCCAGCGGCATCGCATTGTAGATCGATGCGCGCATGCCGCCTACCACGCGGTGACCTTTCAGAGCGTGCAGGCCCGCGTTGAACGACTCTTCCAGGAAAAGTTTGTCCAGCGCGGCGTCCGCCAGCTGGAAAGGCACGTTCATGCGCGAACGGTTTTCCGTCGCGACGTCGTTGCGGTAAAACGGGTTGCTATCGATCAGGCCGTAGAGCAGATCGGCTTTCGCCTGATTGACTTTGTCGATTTCGCTGACGCCGCCTTTCTCTTTCAGCCACTTAAATACCAGGCCAGAGAGATACCAGGCGAAGGTCGGCGGCGTGTTGAACATAGAGTCGTTCTCCGCCAGCACCTGATAGTCGAGAATAGAGGGAACGGACTGACGGGCTTTGCCCAGCAGATCGTCGCGCACGATGACGATGGTCAACCCGGCCGGGCCGATATTCTTCTGCGCGCCGGCGTAAATCACGCCGTAATGGTTGATGTCCAGCGGCCGCGACAGAATGGTAGAAGAGAGATCGGCGACGACGATTTTGTCGCCGAAGTCGGGCTGTTCGTCGATAGCGATGCCGTCGATGGTTTCGTTCGGGCAATAGTGCACGTAAGCGGCGTCGCTGCTCAGCGCCCACTGGCTCATCGGCAGGATAGCGCGCTTGCCGTCACGGGTAGTTTTGACGTCCAGGGTGCGCGGCGTGCAATACTTTTCCGCTTCCTTTATGGCGCTGTGCGCCCAGTAGCCGCCGTCGACATAATCCGCCGTGGTCGCCTCGCCCAGCAGGTTGCCCGGCACCGCAGCGAACTGCGCGCGCGCGCCGCCGTGGCAGAATAAAACTTTGTAGTTAGCCGGGATTTTCAGAAGATCGCGTAGGTCCTGCTCCGCCTCTTCCGCTACTTTGAGAAACTCTTTGCTGCGATGGCTGATCTCCATAACGGAGGTCCCCAGACCGTGCCAGTTTGTCAGTTCTTGTTCTGCACGACGGAGCACTTCAACCGGCAGCATCGCTGGACCGGAACTAAAATTATAAATCTGCGTCATTTCCCCTCACCACGGTTATCCAGAACGGTTATGAATTGCTTACCGGTTTTATCACTGCCTTATAGCGCCTGCAATGATAAATCAGGAAGGGATCACATTTTCTGAATCTGCCGCGCCGCAGCTTATGTTACAAATGCAACGCAGCGCGAAATTTTGTGAGGCGGCTCGATCAGGGAGAAAAGCGAGCCCTTCTGCCACGCCGCTTTCAGGATAATGGCAGGTAGAAATTTATCTCGTCTTCATAGCGCCACGGCGGCAAAGTCCGTATCATTGCGCGCTTTACGCCCACTATATATGAGAGAGCGGTCCCATGACGCAAACGTTTATTCCCGGTAAAGACGCAGCACTGGAAGACTCCATCGCGCGCTTCCAGCAAAAGCTGACCGACCTTGGCTTTAATATTGAAGAAGCCTCCTGGCTTAATCCGGTTCCCCACGTCTGGTCCGTGCATATTCGCGACCGCGATTGTCCGCTCTGCTTTACCAACGGCAAAGGCGCCAGCAAGAAAGCCGCATTGGCGTCGGCGCTGGGCGAATATTTCGAGCGTCTCTCGACTAACTACTTCTTCGCCGACTTCTGGCTGGGCAAATCGATCGCTAACGGCGATTTCGTTCACTACCCGGACGAAAAATGGTTCCCGATCCCGGCGGACGGTTCGCTGCCGGAAGGCATTCTGGATGCACGCCTGCGCGCCTTTTACGATCCTGACGACGCGCTGACCGCGCCGGAGCTGGTGGATTTGCAGTCCGGCAACGCCGAGCGCGGCATCTGCGGCCTGCCGTTTACCCGTCAGTCCGACCAGCAGACGGTCTATATCCCGATGAACATCATCGGCAACCTCTACGTCTCCAACGGCATGTCGGCGGGCAATACCGCCAACGAAGCGCGCGTGCAGGGGCTTTCCGAGGTGTTTGAGCGCTATATCAAAAATCGCATTATCGCCGAAGCGATCAGCCTGCCGACCATTCCCGAGAGCGTGATGCAGCGCTATCCTGGCGTGGTGGAGGCGATTGCACGCCTCGAAGCGGAAGGCTTCCCGATTTTCGCCTACGACGCCTCGCTGGGCGGCAAATATCCGGTGATCTGCGTGGTGCTGTTCAACCCGCAAAACGGCACCTGTTTCGCCTCTTTCGGCGCGCATCCCGATTTCGGCGTCGCCCTTGAGCGTACCGTTACCGAACTGCTACAGGGCCGCAGCCTGAAAGATCTCGACGTCTTTACGCCGCCGACCTTCGACGATGAAGAAGTTGCCGAGCATGCCAACCTCGAGACGCACTTTATCGACTCCAGCGGCCTTATCTCCTGGGATCTGTTCAAAGAGAAAGCGGACTACCCCTTTGTCGACTGGTCGTTCAGCGGCACGACCCAGGAAGAGTTCGCCACCCTGATGGCGATCTTCCGTGAGGAAGATCAGGAAGTCTATATTGCGGATTACGATCATCTGGGCGTCTACGCCTGCCGTATTATCGTGCCGGGCATGTCCGATATCTATCCGGCGGAAGATTTGGTGCTGGCGAACAACAATATGGGCGCGGGCCTGCGCGACACGCTGCTGGCGCTGCCTGCCAGCAACTGGAATCCGGAAGAGTATCTCGACCTGATCGCCCAGCTGGATGAGGAAGGCCATGACGACTTTACCCGCGTGCGCGAACTGCTGGGCCTGGCGAGCGGCAAGGACAACGGCTGGTACACGCTGCGCATCGGCGAGCTGAAGGCGATGCTGGCGCTGGCCGGCGGCGACCTGGATCAGGCGCTGATCTGGACCGAATGGACCATGGAGTTCAACGGTTCGATCTTTTCGCCGGAACGCGCCAACTACTACCGCTGCCTGCAGACGCTGCTGCTGCTGGCGATGGAAGATGAGCGCGACCCGCTGCAGTATCATCACGCCTTCACGCGCATGTACGGCGCGGAGGCGCTGGAAGCGGCGTCGGCGGCCATCAGCGGCGAAGCCCCCTTCTACGGTCTGCAGGCCGTCGACGACGATCTCAAAGCCTTCCCGGCGCACCAGGCGCTGCTGCAGGCTTATGAAAAACTTCAGGCGGCAAAGCGTCTTTACTGGAAAAAGTAATTAACATATCCAGTCGCAAAAGGCTGAGTTGAATAGCTATGGCGTCAATATTATTGACGCCATTTTTTTATCATGGGCACTATCTTTCATTATTTCTAATCGATTATCGCTCTATTTTTTTAACACTTCTGACTGACTTTACGACATTCATTAACAATATGCGTCGCTGGCCACCGCTAAGCTTTAAAATAAAATTGTAAAGTTTAAAAATTATTTATTTATTTAAATTCAATTAATTGCGTAAAATTTACCGTTTCCTGCTTCGTTCCACCCCGCTGTCTTCTGGTCAAATATGATCCAGATCAAATCCTGTCCTATACTCCTTTGTTAGTATTTTTCCAGACATCTTTTGGAGAGCGTTAGTGTGAAAGCTGACAACCCTTTTAATCTGTTATTACCGGCCGCAATGGCCAAAGTGGCGGAAGATGCTGGAGTTTATAAAGCCACTAAACATCCCTTAACCACTTTTTTCCTTGCCATTACCGCCGGCGTTTTTATTTCCATCGCGTTTGTTTTTTATATCACTGCGACCACCGGCACCGCAGGCATGCCTTATGGCGTGGCGAAGCTTATCGGCGGCATCTGCTTCTCGCTGGGGCTGATTCTGGTGGTGGTATGCGGCGCCGATCTCTTTACTTCCACCGTGCTGATTGTCGTCGCGAAAGCGAGCGGACGCATTACCTGGGGCCAGCTGGCGCGCAACTGGATCAACGTCTATTTCGGCAACCTCGTCGGCGCGCTGTTTTTCGTCGCCCTGATCTGGTTCGCCGGCGAGCATATGACGGCGAACGGCACATGGGGTTTGAATGTGCTGCAAACCGCCGATCATAAAATGCATCACAGCTTTATTGAAGCCGTCTGCCTGGGCACGCTGGCGAACCTGATGGTCTGCCTGGCGGTCTGGATGAGCTATTCCGGCCATAGCCTGACGGATAAAACCCTGGCGATGATTCTGCCGGTCGCCATGTTCGTTGCCAGCGGCTTCGAACACAGCATCGCCAATATGTTCCTTATTCCGTTAGCGATCGTCATTCGCGATTTTTCTGGCCCGGCTTTCTGGCAAGCCGCCGGCGCCAGCGCCGATCAGTTTCAGGCGCTTACGCCCGTCAACTTTATTATCGACAACCTGATTCCGGTCACGCTCGGCAACATCATCGGCGGCGGTCTGCTGGTTGGGTTGACCTACTGGGTGATCTATTTACGCAACGGTTCTACCGCACATTAATGATTCTGACCGACGCCGCGTAGCTGGCGGCGCCAACGTAACGTCTTCTTAGATAAGGCAGGTATATCATGACCGATCTGAATACAAAACAGGCTGCGGCCTGGGAAGGGTTCGCCGAGGGCGAATGGCAGAACAGCGTCAACGTTCGCGATTTTATTCAAAGGAACTACACGCCGTATGAGGGCGATGAGTCCTTCCTTGCAGGCGCGACCGAAGCGACCACTAAACTGTGGAACGACGTGCTGGAAGGTATCAAAATTGAAAACCGCACCCATGCCCCCGTCGATTTCGACACCGATCTCGCCTCGACCATTACCGCGCACGACGCCGGCTATATCAATAAATCGCTGGAAAAAATCGTCGGCTTGCAGACTGAAGCTCCGCTGAAACGCGCCATTATCCCGTTCGGCGGCATCAAAATGGTGGAAGGCTCCTGTAAGGTTTACGGCCGTGAGCTGGACCCTACGCTGAAAAAAATCTTCACCGAATACCGTAAAACCCATAACCAGGGCGTGTTCGACGTCTATACCCAGGACATCCTGCGCTGCCGTAAATCGGGCGTGCTGACCGGTCTGCCGGACGCCTACGGCCGCGGCCGCATTATCGGCGACTATCGCCGCGTTGCTCTCTACGGCATCGACTTCCTGATGCAGGACAAGCTGGCCCAGTTCCATTCGCTGCAGAACGATCTGGAAAACGGCGTTAACCTGGAAGCCACCATCCGTCTGCGCGAAGAGATCGCCGAACAGCATCGCGCGCTGGCCCAGATCAAAGAGATGGCCGCCAAATATGGCTGCGATATCTCTGGTCCGGCGACCAACGCGCAGGAAGCGGTACAGTGGACCTACTTCGGCTATCTCGCCGCGGTGAAATCGCAGAACGGCGCCGCGATGTCCTTCGGCCGCGTGTCTACCTTCCTGGACATCTATATCGAACGCGATATGCAGGCAGGTAAACTCACCGAAGAGCAGGCGCAGGAGCTGATTGACCATCTGGTAATGAAGCTGCGTATGGTGCGCTTCCTGCGTACGCCAGAATATGACGAACTCTTCTCCGGCGACCCGATCTGGGCAACGGAATCGCTGGCGGGCATGGGCGTCGACGGTCGTACGCTGGTTACGAAAAGCACCTTCCGTTTCCTGAATACCCTTTACACCATGGGTCCATCTCCGGAACCAAACATGACCATTCTGTGGTCAGAAAAACTGCCGGTGAACTTCAAGAAATATGCCGCTAAAGTCTCCATCGATACCTCGTCTCTGCAGTATGAGAATGACGACCTGATGCGTCCAGACTTTAACAATGACGACTACGCCATCGCCTGCTGCGTCAGCCCAATGATTGTCGGCAAACAGATGCAGTTCTTCGGCGCGCGCGCCAACCTGGCGAAAACCCTGCTGTACGCAATCAACGGCGGCATGGATGAAAAAATGAAAATGCAGGTAGGCCCGAAAGAGGCGCCTGTAATGGACGACGTGCTCGATTTCGATACCGTTATGGCGCGTATGGACCACTTCATGGACTGGCTGGCGAAACAGTATGTGACCGCGCTGAACATCATCCACTACATGCATGATAAGTACAGCTACGAAGCTTCGCTGATGGCACTGCACGATCGCGATGTCTATCGCACCATGGCCTGCGGTATCGCCGGTCTGTCAGTGGCTGCCGATTCGCTCTCTGCAATCAAATACGCCAAAGTGAAACCGGTCCGCGACGAAGACGGCCTGGCGGTCGACTTTGAAATCGAAGGCGAATATCCGCAGTTTGGTAATAACGATCCGCGCGTCGATGACCTGGCCTGCGACCTGGTTGAACGTTTCATGAAAAAAATTCAGAAACTCACCACCTACCGCAACGCCGTACCGACGCAGTCTGTGCTGACCATTACCTCTAACGTGGTTTACGGTAAGAAAACCGGTAATACACCGGATGGTCGTCGCGCTGGCGCGCCTTTCGGTCCAGGCGCCAACCCGATGCACGGCCGCGATCAGAAAGGCGCCGTCGCCTCGCTGACCTCCGTGGCTAAACTGCCCTTCGCCTACGCGAAAGATGGTATCTCCTATACCTTCTCTATCGTGCCGAACGCGCTGGGTAAAGACGACAACGTGCGTAAAGCTAACCTTGCTGGCCTGATGGATGGTTACTTCCATCATGAAGCGAGCATTGAAGGCGGCCAGCACCTTAACGTGAACGTGATGAACCGCGAGATGCTGCTGGATGCGATGGAACATCCGGAAAACTATCCGCAGCTGACCATCCGCGTTTCTGGCTATGCCGTCCGCTTTAACTCGCTGACGAAAGAGCAGCAGCAGGATGTGATTACTCGTACCTTCACTAACTCGCTGTAAGCCTGATGTTCTAAGCTGTAAAAAGGCTCCTTCGGGAGCCTTTTCTCCAAGGCCCGTTTTGTCTGCGCTCTCACGGCAGAAATCAGTCAAAACCGACTTTATCATCGAGCACAACAGAGATTGTGCGCCTGCTACAGGCTAACCTGGAGAAACATCGCAATGTCTTGCAACGGTCGTATCCACTCATTCGAATCCTGCGGGACGGTTGACGGTCCCGGCATCCGTTTTATCACCTTCTTTCAGGGCTGCCTGATGCGCTGCCTCTATTGCCATAACCGCGATACCTGGGATACGCACGGCGGAAAAGAGGTCACCGTTGAAGAGCTGATGAAAGATGTGCTTTCCTATCGCCACTTTATGAACGCCTCTGGCGGCGGCGTTACCGCCTCCGGCGGCGAAGCGATTTTACAGGCTGAGTTCGTGCGCGACTGGTTCCGCGCCTGTAAGGCGGAAGGCATTCACACTTGTCTGGACACCAACGGCTTTGTGCGCCGCTACGATCCGGTCATCGACGAACTGCTGGAAGTCACCGATCTGGTGATGCTCGATCTCAAGCAGGTGAACGATGACGTCCATCAGATTCTGGTCGGCGTCTCTAACCATCGCACGCTCGACTTCGCCCGCTATCTGCAGAAGAAAGGCAAGCGCACCTGGATCCGTTATGTGGTCGTGCCTGGCTATTCCGACGACGACGATTCGGCGCACCGGCTTGGCGAGTTCACGCGGGATATGGATAACGTCGAGAAGATTGAGCTGCTGCCCTACCACGAGCTCGGCAAGCATAAATGGATTGCAATGGGCGAAGAGTACAAGCTAGACGGCGTGAAGCCGCCGACGAAAGAGACCATGGAGCGGGTGAAAAACATTCTCGCTGGCTACGGTCATCATGTTATGTATTAACGAAAAGGGAGCCCAGGGCTCCCTTTTCGTTGTCGTACGTGCTTAAGGCGACTGTGCGATGATATCAGGCGTGCGCCACCGGCGTCGCCTGCTGATCGGCTTTACGCAGCAGCATCATCAGATAGACCAGTGCCACGCCGGCGATCATCACAAACAGAATGCGATCGGAATAGCTCTGCATCAGCACCGCCGTCATGCTGGGACCCGCCAGGCTGCCGATGGTGTAGCTCAGCAGCAGCGCCTGATTCATCGCTACCAGCTCATGATGCGCCACGGTCTCGCAAGCCCATGACATCGCCACCGGATAGAGCGTAAAACCGGCCAGTCCCAGCACAAAGAGCGCCGGCGCCATCGCGGCGTTGCTCAGCATGGCAATCGCGCCCAGAATCACGACGAACACCTGAACGCGCAGCACCAGCAGACGGCCGAAACGATCCGCCAGGCGGCCCACCGGCCACTGTCCCACAATGCCGGCGCTGACCAGCAGCGCCATCCAGTAGCCGACGTTCGCGTCGCTCATGCCCTGATGCGAGAGATAGAGCGGCATCAGACCATAAAGCGATCCCAGCACGATGCCGGAAATAATGCAGCCGTTAATCCCGAGCCGTGAGCTACGACGACGCAGCATCGGCCAGATTTTGCCCGGCGCGGCGTCGGTCGCTTCACCGGCGGCGGTGACCTTCACGAACACCAGCGGCAGAATGGCGCAGATCATCAGCGCGGTCAGCCAGGGAATTACGCTGAACAGCTCGGTCGAGACTTTGCTTACCAGCAGCTGGCCTGCCACGGTGCCCAGATAGTAGACAATCATATAGGCGGCCAGCAGCTGGCCGCGATTGCGTACCGTGCCGCTGCAAAGCAGCGCGCTCTCTACCACCACCCAAATCAATGCGCAGCCGACGCCGGCGCCGAAGCGCAGCAGCGACCAGGCCCAGAAACCGTCCATCATTAATAAACCGGCGGTCGCAGCGGCAAACACCGCAGTGGCCAGATAGTAGCTGCGGTTAAAACCGTAATGCTTGATCAGCCAGCCGGCCACCAGCGTACCCGCCAGATTGCCGGTATAGAAAGAGGAACTCACCACGCCTACCTGCCAGGTAGCCAGCGCATCGTGAGTCAGCCACAGCGGAACCAGCGTATTGAGCACAGCAATTGCAACCGTCAGCAAAAGCAGGCCGCAAAGCAGCAGCACCACGGGACGTGACCAGGTGGACATAGGAATAAAAACCAAAGAAGAGAGAGGAAGTTGCGCGCAGTTTGCCACTGGCTAATTTAAAGGAAAAGCACAAAAAAAAGGCGCAGCACATTTTGCTGCAAGATAATTTAATTTATTAATCTTCAGTAGGTTATAGAAGTATCAAACGAGACGGGATTTATTGCTATCTCAATGAAAAACAGGCTTTTTAAGCGCGACGCTGCCGCGCATGTCGATAACGTTTATTTCTGATAAATTTTTGCCGTGCACGAGCTTTGAAGATAAAAAAACCCGGACAGGTCCGGGTTTTTTGCTTAATGCGCGTATCAGCCGATAAACTCGACGCCGTTCATATAGGGGCGCAATACTTCCGGCACCTGGATACGGCCGTCAGCCTGCTGATAGTTCTCCAGCACCGCTACCAGCGTACGGCCCACCGCCAGGCCAGAGCCGTTCAGGGTGTGCACCAGACGCGGCTTCTTGTCGGTTTTGCTGCGGCAGCGCGCCTGCATGCGACGCGCCTGGAAATCCCACATATTGGAGCAGGAGGAGATTTCACGATAGGTATTCTGCGCCGGCAGCCAGACTTCCAGATCGTACGTTTTGGCAGAGCCGAAGCCCATGTCGCCGGTGCAGAGCAGCACTTTGCGGTACGGCAGGTTCAACAGCTGCAGCACTTTCTCTGCGTGGCCCACCAGCTCTTCCAGCGCATCCATCGAGGTTTCCGGCGCGACGATCTGCACCATCTCGACCTTGTCGAACTGATGCATGCGGATCAGGCCGCGCGTGTCGCGACCGTAAGAGCCCGCCTCAGAGCGGAAGCAAGGGGTATGCGCGGTCAGTTTGATCGGCAGACTCTCCTCTTCCACGATCTCGTCGCGCACCAGATTGGTCAGCGGCACTTCTGCGGTCGGGATCAGCGCATAGTTGCTGCTCTCTGACTCCTCTTCCAGCGGTCGGGTATGGAACAGATCTTCGCCAAACTTCGGCAACTGACCGGTACCGTACAGGGTCGCATGGTTGACCAGATAAGGCACGTAGGTTTCCAGATAGCCGTGCTGCTCAGTGTGCAGGTCGATCATAAACTGGCTCAGAGCGCGATGCAGACGGGCAATCTGTCCCTGCATCACTACAAAGCGCGAGCCGGTCAGCTTCACCGCAGAGGCGAAGTCGAGGCCTTTCGCCATCTCGCCCAGTTCAACGTGATCTTTCGCCGGGAAATCAAACTGGCGCGGCTCGCCCCAGCGGCTGACTTCCTGGTTCTCGCTGTCATCTTTGCCCAGCGGCACTTCGTCCGCCGGCAGGTTAGGCAGCGCCATCGTGAAATCACGAATTTCGTTTTGCAGGGCATCCAGTTCCGCTTTGGCCGCGTCCAGGCGTTCGCCCAGCGCGTTCACTTCCTGACGCAGCGGCTCGATATCTTCCCCACGTGCTTTGGCCTGACCGATGGATTTGGATCGGGAGTTACGCTCGGCCTGCAGATTTTCCGTTTCTACCTGCAGGACTTTACGGCGCTCTTCTAAGGAGCGCAGCGTTTCCACATCCAGTTTAAATCCTCGGCGTGCCAGTTTTTCTGCGACTGCGTCTGGCTCATTACGCAGCAGATTGGGATCGAGCATGCTTATCCTGTGTAATAAAAGGTTGAAAAGAGGGATGCATTCCCGCTGGAATGCATTGAAATCCTTGCTCACCTTACCGTAACGCCTGTTTTAGCGGTAGCGTTTTGTCGGGCTATTTTGATCCTGTTCAGCCAGCCAGGCGAGCTTTTCGCCAATTTTGCCTTCGAGGCCGCGCTGAGTCGGTGTGTAGTAGCGCGTCTGCGCCATTTCAGGCGGAAAATAGACCTCGCCTGCCGCATAGGCATGCGCTTCGTCATGGGCGTAACGGTACTCTTTGCCCAGGCCCATCTCTTTCATCAGCCGGGTCGGCGCGTTGCGCAGGTGCTCCGGCACGTCATAGTCGGGATGCTCGCGCGCATCGCGCATCGCCGCTTTAAAGGCGTTGTAGACGGCGTTGCTTTTTGGCGCGCAGGCAAGATAGACGATCGCCTGAGCGATAGCGCGCTCCCCTTCAGCAGGCCCAACGCGGGTAAAGCAGTCCCAGGCGGCGATCGCCACCTGCATACCGCGCGGATCGGCGTTGCCGACATCTTCCGAGGCGATCGCCAGCAGGCGTCGCGCGACATAGAGCGGATCGCCGCCGGCGGTGATAATGCGCGCGTACCAGTAAAGCGCCGCATCCGGCGCTGAGCCGCGTACCGATTTGTGCAGCGCCGAAATCAGGTCGTAAAAGCGATCGCCTTTATTGTCGAAGCGTGCGGCGCGCTCGCCGGACACTTCGGTCAGCAGCTGCGGCGTCAGCTCGCGTTTGCCCTGCGCGTTGAGCTCCGCCATATCCGCCATCATTTCCAGCGTATTAAGCGCGCGGCGCGCATCGCCGCTGACCAGTTCGGCGATCATGCGTCGCGTATTGTCGGGCAGAAGAATATCGCTGTCGCCGTAGCCGCGCGTTTTGTCCTGCATCGCCTGATCGAGCACCTGCTCGATATCTTCCGTGGTCAGCGATTTCAGCAGATAGACGCGTGCGCGGGAGAGCAGCGCTGAGTTGAGTTCAAACGAGGGGTTTTCGGTCGTGGCGCCGATAAAAGTAATGGTGCCGTCTTCGATATGCGGCAAAAACGCATCCTGCTGACTTTTATTGAAGCGATGCACCTCGTCGACGAACAGGATGGTGCGGCGGCCGACCTGACGGCTATGGCGCGCCCGCTCGATCGCCTCGCGGATCTCTTTGACGCCCGAAGTGACGGCGGAGATACGCTCGACGTCGGCATTGCCGTAGCGCGCGATAATCTCCGCCAGCGTGGTTTTACCTGTACCCGGCGGTCCCCAAAGAATCATCGAGTGCAGATGGCCAGCCTCGATTGCGCGCGGCAAAGGCTTGCCGGGCGCCAGCAGATGCTGCTGCCCGATATACTGCTTAAGCGTTTCGGGGCGCATACGCGCCGCTAGCGGCTTAAAATCTTCAGAGGAAAAATCCAGAGACAGATTACCCACGCTCACCTCACTGACGCTGGTCGTCTACCGTCACCCCTTTAGGCGGCGTGAAGGTAAACTTGTCCGGGCTGATAGCGCCGTTTTTCTGGCTTTTGAGCTGATAGCTGCTGCGCTGGCCGTCCTGCTCAATGGCGCTGAACTGATTGATGGTGCCCGTTGGGGTCACCGAGAGAGTGAACTGTTTGAGATTGCCGTCGCTGTTTTTCGGCGTCAGTTCAAAAGTATCGCCCTGCTGTTTAATGTTGTACTGCTGCCAGTCGCTCGGCTGGTTACGGGCAATCAGCATAAAAGGCGTGTTGCTGGTGGCGTTTTTCAGCAGGCTGACGCTCGCCTGTTCCACGAACGGATTGTAGAACCACAAATTTTTGCCGTCAGAGATAATCACGCTCTCGTCCGGCGCGGTCATATGCCAGTTAAACAGGCTGGGACGCTTCACCCACAGCTCGCCCTCGCCTTCCTGCACGTTGGCGCCGCTGCTGTCGGTCACTTTCTGGCTGAAGCTGGCGTGGAAGCTGTTAACTTTGTTCAGACGCTGCTGCAGATCGCTGGAGGCGTCCGCCATTACGCTGGCAGACGCAAAAACGGCCAACAGGCCAGACACGATTACGCTTGATTTCATCCGCTTCAATTCCTTATTTATCTCTATCCAGTGAATACCGTTTTAATTCTGGTCGCCGTTTTAGCATTGAGCCAGGAGAAAAACCCGAAAGCTTTCTCTGATATGAGGGGTAAATGTCGCCTGAACAATGGGCCAGTAAAAACTGGCCCATGATTGTTTGTTGCAAAGCGTGTCGCGCTACATTTCGTGCGGCGGCGGCGAAAGCACTTCGCGGTTGCCGTTGTGGCCTGGCTCGGAGACGATGCCCTGCGCTTCCATCTGTTCGATAATGCGCGCGGCGCGGTTATAGCCGATACGGAACTGGCGCTGTACGCCGGAGATCGAGGCGCGTCGCTTGTCGACCACGAAGGCCACCGCCTGATCGAACAGCGGATCCAGCTCTTCGTCGCCTTCCAGGCCGCCAGCGCCGCCTTCGCTCTCTTCGCCTGCGGTAATGCTTTCGATGTACTGCGGACGTCCGCGCGCCTTCCAGTCCTGCACCACGGCGTGCACTTCCTGATCGCGCACGAAGGCGCCGTGCACACGCACCGGCATGGAAGAGTTAGGCGGCATATAGAGCATATCGCCCATGCCCAACAGCGATTCGGCGCCGCCCTGGTCGAGGATGGTGCGCGAGTCGATTTTGCTCGAGACGGTAAAGGCGATACGCGTCGGGATATTGGCCTTGATCAGGCCGGTAATCACATCCACTGACGGACGCTGGGTCGCCAGCACCAGGTGGATGCCCGCGGCGCGCGCTTTCTGCGCCAGACGCGCGATCAGCTCTTCCACCTTCTTGCCGACCGCCATCATCAGGTCGGCGAACTCATCCACCAGCACCACGATATAAGGCAGTTTTTCCAGCACCGGCGGCGTCATATCCATACTGTCGCCCGGCTTCCAGAACGGATCGGGAATCGGACGGCCCATCGCTTCCGCCTGCTCGACTTTTTCGTTGTAACCGGCAAGGTTACGCACGCCGAGCGCCGACATCAGCTTATAGCGACGCTCCATCTCGCCGACGCTCCAGCGCAGCGCGTTAGCCGCGTCTTTCATATCGGTAACGACTTCAGTCAGCAGATGCGGAATGCCCTCATAGACCGACAGCTCAAGCATTTTCGGGTCGATCATGATAAAGCGCACCTCTTCCGGCGTCGCCTTATAGAGCATGCTGATGATCATGGTGTTAACGCCGACCGACTTACCGGAACCGGTGGTACCGGCGACCAGCAGGTGGGGCATTTTCGCCAGATCGGCGACCACCGGCTGGCCGGCGATATCTTTACCCAGCACGACCGCCAGCGGCGACGGGTTATCGCGGAATTTGGCGCAGTCGAGCACTTCGCGCAGGTAGACCGTCTGGCGATGCTTGTTAGGCAGCTCCAGGCCGACATAAGGCTTGCCAGGGATCACCTCAACCACGCGCACCGCAACCGCAGAGAGCGAACGGGCCAGATCGCGCGACAGGTTGGAGATGCGTGCGGCTTTGACGCCCGGCGCCAGATCCAGCTCGAAGCGAGTAATAACCGGGCCGGGCGAAATGCCGACCACTTCCGCTTTGACGCGATAGTCGCCCAGTCGCGCTTCGACCAGACGCGCCGTTTGCTCCAGCGCGAACATATCGACCGGCTCCTCTTCCGCAGGCGGCGAGGTGAGCAGATCGAGCGTCGGCAGCGGCGTGGAAGGTTTCTCCAGCGGCTGGTTATGACGCATCAGGAAAGGATGGATCAGGCTGTTATCCAGCGAAGCGGGCTGTGAGGCCGTCGGCTGCGCAGCGGCAGGCGCAGGCGTCTGAAACGCGGGCGTTGGCTCCGGCTCGGCAGCGAAAGCAGCGGCGGGTTCGAACGCGGTGGAGACCGTCGGCGCGGCCACGGAAACCGCGGGCTGGGCAGCCGCCGCTTCAGCAGGCTGCTGCCACGGCGTATGGGTCGCCGCGGGCGCTTCCGACTCGGGAGCGCTGGCGATGGTAAAGACTGGTTCGTTCGGTCCCTCATCCACCAGATCTTTCATCGGCGAGAAATCAAACGCGGCGGAGGTGTCCAGGCTAAAGGCAGGCGTCTTCTCTTCCTGCTCTTCGGCGCCGTAGCGCTGCTGCTGCTGAGCGGCAAACTGCTGCGCCAGCGCGGCTTGTTCGATCGCCTCTTCCGCTTCAGGCTCCTCTTCCTGCTGCCAGCTCTCGCCGTAGCGCTGCTGCTGCTGGCTGGCGAACGCGTCGCGCAGCTGCGCCTGTTCTTCAGCCTGCTGCTGTTGCTCCGACCATTCGGCGTGCGCCTCTGCAGGCCGTTCGGCCTCGGCGCGCTGCTGCTCCTGCGCTTTGGCTTTTTCTTCCGCCATACGCTGAGAAGGCAGCTTGATGCCGTAGGAGGCAAGCTCACGGCGCGTCGGCAGTTTTACCGGATTAGGACGCGGCAACGCCGGTCCAATCCCCTGCTTAACCTGCGGATTGTGGTTGGTTTCCGGGGCGATATCGAACAGCGGCGAGGAGCTTGCCTGCGCCGCTGCGGCGGCGGTCGCGCTCGCCGTTGCGGTCATCTCGGCATCGCGCCAGTTGCCCATTTGCGGACCTTCGTCCTCTTCCCAGCCGGTAAAGGCAGGCGCAGCAGGCTCTTGCGGCACGTCGAAACGATAGCGCGGCGGCTCGGCAGGCGCAGCGGGCTGTTCGGCCGCTGGCGTAAAGGCGCTGGCGGGTTGCTGAGCCTGAGGCGCAGAGAAGGCGTTAGCCGCCGTAGCCTGCACGGCGGCCGGCGTCGGTACGGCCGCAGCTGCTACAGGCGATGCAGCAGGCGTGGAGAATGTCGGCACCGATGGCGACGTATCGAAAGCTGGCGTAGCTGCAGCTGGCGTAACGGGCGGAGCCGCATCCGTCGTCGGGGAGGTGGCAGTCGGCGCTGGCGACACAACAGCGGAAACGCCTGCAGCCTGGGCGGCTGACGTTAGCGCGGCATCCGTTGCCGCAGCGGCTTTCGCCAGCAGCGGATCGGCGGCATCAGTCGCAGCGTGATCGGCCGGCGCGCGCGGCGCGGCAAGCAGCACATCTTCGTCATCCTGCGTGGCCGCCTTAAAGCGCGGCGCAACGTCAGCGTCAATCTCGTCCTCGTCTTCCTGCCACGGCTCGTCGCGGCGCGAACGGTTGCTGGCGAACGTCAGTACGCCCATCACCACGCCACCGATGCGCTCGGCGATGGTCAGCCACGACCAGCCGGTATAGAGCGTAATGCCCGCCGCCCAGACGCAGAGTAGCGCCAGCGTGCCGGTAGCCGGCGAGAACCAGGGCGCAATGGCGTTGCTCACCAGGCTGCCGATAACGCCGCCGGAGGCGAAATACCAGATATCGTCGGCATTGAGCGCGGCCAGGCCGCAGGTGGTCACCACCAGCGCCAGCACGCCGATCAGGCGCAGGCCGATAGCGAAATAGTCGATGTAGTCCTGCTGATCGCGCTGGCGAAAGGCGATCCAGCACAGTCCGACGATCACCGGCGGAATGGCGTAGGCCATCACGCCGAAGATAAACAGCAGCGTATCCGCCAGCCAGGCCCCCACGCCGCCGCCGAGATTATGAATCGGCTCATGCCAGGCGGTTTGCGACCAGCTCGGATCGGAAGGATTGAAGCTGACGAGCGAGACCATCAGATAGACGGCGAAAAGCGAGACGAGAATAAGCAACGCTTCCAGCAGACGGCGTCCACTGCTCAGCGGTTTTAACGAAACTTCTTTGTCTTCTGTGTATTCCTGGCTCAAGAGAACTCTCCAGGTGCCTGTAAATTATGAAGGCAACAGCGTCGGGCAAGCCCGACGCTGGTCCTGTATGAATTCACAGGAGTGTATCGAAATATCGCAGGTTTTGCACCTGCGCTGCGTTATCGGGTTTTGATCACCAGCCGATTGCTCTGTTTGACCTCTTCCATCACCACGTAAGTGCGGGTGTCGTTGACCCCCGGCAGGCGCAGCAGGGTTTCGCCAAGCAGCTTACGGTAGGCGGACATATCCGGCACGCGCGTCTTCAGCAGGTAGTCGAAATCACCGGAAACCAGGTGACACTCTTGAGTTTCCTCAAGTTTTTGCACAGCGGCGTTAAACTGTTCAAACACATCCGGCGCGCCACGATTCAGAGTAATCTCAACAAAAACCAGCAGCGACGCATCGAGATAGTGCGGGTTAAGTTGCGCGGTATAGCCAAGAATAAAACCCTGACGTTCCAGACGACGCACACGCTCAAGACATGGCGTAGGCGATAATCCTACGCGTTTGGAAAGCTCTACGTTGGAAATACGACCATCTTTCTGAAGCTCATTCAGAATATTTCTGTCGATTCTGTCGAGATCTTTTCCGGGGCGTTTCTTATTGTCTACCATTATTATTGTCTCTCTTAATTCCTTCCCTTTACCTGCCACGCCCTGGAAACGTTCACTGTTCAAGGCATTAGTGAAGCGAAGAATCAGAGCCTGTGCGCTGTCGCGCATCCATCCGCATGACGCATGTTGTCTGTCCACATCATGCGTCATTACCTATGCCAGGCTGAAATTTATCGGGAAAAAAGGGCAAAACGAGGAACGAAACCCTGTTTTGACTCTCTCCTTCTTCTTCGCTTCTGCCATTGTTTTCGCAAAAGCGCAGGCGATTGTCAAAGTAAAAAGACCAAATTCAGGACAAGATGCCAGACAGACCGCTGGGTAACTGTTTTTAAATGAGAATTTTTGTACTCTTGCACCAGTAAAAACCGATTATTGCCCCCTTTTAGCGCAGCCGACGTGCAGAACCCGCCGTTATCGTCTACGCCGCTTGCAGCTATCGGTAACAAAATTCCCCAGCCCTTTTTTTGCCACGGTAAATTCCCTACAATCCCAGGTCATGTTGTCAGCCGAATGAAACTGAGGATCATATGAGTACGGCCAAACACAGTAAATTGCTCATTCTGGGCTCAGGCCCGGCGGGTTATACCGCAGCGGTCTATGCTGCTCGCGCTAACCTGAATCCGGTGCTGATCACCGGCCTCGAAAAAGGCGGTCAGCTGACCACCACCACCGAGGTAGAGAACTGGCCCGGCGACCCGCACGATCTCACTGGTCCCTCGCTGATGGAGCGCATGCATGAGCATGCCGAGAAATTCAACACGGAAATCATTTTCGACCATATTCACACCGTCGATCTGCAGAACCGTCCGTTCCGTCTCACTGGCGACAGCGCCGAATACACCGCTGACGCGCTGATTATTGCGACCGGCGCTTCGGCGCGCTATCTGGGCCTGCCTTCCGAAGAGGCGTTTAAAGGCAAAGGGGTTTCCGCCTGCGCCACCTGCGACGGTTTCTTTTACCGCAACCAGAAAGTCGCGGTTATCGGCGGCGGCAATACCGCAGTGGAAGAGGCGCTCTATCTGGCGAACATCGCGGCGGAAGTGCACCTGATTCACCGTCGCGACAGCTTCCGCGCGGAGAAGATTCTGATCGACCGCCTGATGGAAAAAGTGCGCAGCGGCAATATTGTGCTGCACACCGATCGCACGCTGGAAGAGGTCGTCGGCGACCAGATGGGCGTGACCGGCCTGACGCTGCGCTCGACGCTGAACGAAGCGGAAACCGAGTCGCTGGAAGTGGCGGGACTGTTCGTCGCCATCGGCCATAGCCCCAATACGGCAATCTTCGAAGGTCAGCTGGCGCTGGAGAACGGCTATATCAAGGTGCAGTCCGGCCTGCACGGCAACGCCACCCAGACCAGCATCCCTGGCGTGTTCGCCGCAGGCGACGTGATGGACCATATCTATCGCCAGGCGATCACCTCTGCCGGCACCGGCTGTATGGCCGCGCTGGACGCCGAGCGTTATCTCGACGGGCTGGTTAAAAACGATCGGTAAGTTGTTAATTAGCTGATCTAACTTATTCAGGGCGACTGTTTTTCAGTCGCCTTTTTTTATGCCGCCGTGCTAGATTCAGGCGCCTGAAGAGCTACCTTCTTATCCTTTCCCGGATATCGACAACGCTACGGTCTCGCATGAACAAAACCCGGCAACAGGAACTGACCCGCTGGCTGCGCCAGCAACGCGCTTACGGCGGCCGCTGGCTGCGGTTGACCTCGCTGTTTGGACTGGCGAGCGCGCTGGCGATTATTGCCCAGGCCTGGCTGCTCGCCTTTTTGCTGCAGGCGCTGATTGTCGAACAGCGGCCGCGTGCCGATCTGCTTCTCCCCTTCGCCCTTTTGCTGCTCTGCTTTGCGCTGCGCGCCCTGTTCAACTATGCGCGCGAGGCCGCAGGCTTTCGCGCCGGCCAGGCGATTCGCCAGGCGCTGCGTCAGCAGGTGCTGGATCGCCTCTCCGCGCTCGGACCGGCGTGGATCCGCGGCAAACCGGCGGGCAGCTGGGCGACGCTGCTGCTGGAGCAGATCGAGGAGATGCAGGACTACTATGCGCGCTATCTGCCGCAGATGACGCTGGCGGCGCTGATCCCCTTGTGCATTCTGCTGACCGTTTTCCCGCTCAACTGGGCGGCCGGTTTGATTCTGCTGGGCACCGCGCCGCTGATCCCGCTGTTTATGGCGCTGGTCGGCATGGGCGCGGCCGACGCCAACCGCCGCAACTTTATCGCGCTGGCGCGCCTCAGCGGCGATTTCCTCGACCGACTGCGCGGACGCGAGACCCTGCGCCTGTTTCATCGCGCTGAAGCGGAAACCGCCGCTATCGCCGCCTCCACCGCCGATTTTCGCCAGCGCACCATGGAAGTGCTGCGCCTCGCCTTTCTCTCCTCCGCCGTACTGGAGTTTTTCGCGTCGCTGGCGATTGCGGTGGTCGCGGTTTACTTCGGCTTTTCCTATCTCGGCGAACTCCATTTCGGCGCCTGGGGAAGCGGCGTCACGCTGTTTGCCGGTTTCGTCGCCCTGATCCTTGCGCCGGAATTCTTCCAGCCGCTGCGCGATCTCGGCGCGTTTTACCATGCCAAAGCGCAGGCGGTCGGCGGCGCGGACGCTCTGGAGCGCTTTATGCGCGAAAGTCCGCAACCTGCCGCCGCCGAGGGCGCGGCGACGCTGCCCGACGACGCGCCGCTCGCCATGGTCGCTCAGGATTTGATAGCCTTGAGCCCAGCGGGCAAAACGCTGTGCGGCCCCCTCAGCTTTACGCTTGCGGCCGGCGAGCGCGTGGCGCTGGTCGGCCAGAGCGGCGCTGGAAAAACCGTGCTGATGAACGTGCTGCTCGGCTTCCTGCCCTATCAGGGATCGCTGCGCGTCAACGGCGTTGAGCTGCGCGAGATGAGCCGCGCCTACTGGCAGCGGCAGATCGCCTGGCTTGGGCAAAACCCGCAGCTGCCCGCCGGGACGCTGCAAGAGAATATCGTAATGGGGAACGGGCGTGACGACGTCGATCTGGACGCTCTGCTCGCCGACTGTGGCGTTAGCGAATTTTTACCGCGACTCTCCGCCGGCGTGCTGACGCCGATCGGCGACGACGGCGCAGGGCTTTCTGTCGGCCAGGCGCAGCGCATCGCGCTGGCGCGCGCGCTCTATAAGCCAGCGCGCCTGCTGCTGCTGGACGAGCCCGCCGCCAGCCTCGACAGTCGCAGCGAACAGCACGTGATGCGGGCGCTCGATAAAGCGTCACGCCGGCAGACCACCCTGATGATCACCCACCAGCTCGATGCGCTGCAGCAGTGGGACGCGGTCTGGGTGATGCAGGAGGGTCAGCTAACGCAACAGGGCCAGTGGCGCGATCTGATCGCCGAACCAGGTCCGTTTCGTCAGATGGCTTCGCATCGTCAGAAGGAGATTTACTGATGTCCGCCCTGCGTCCTTTCCTGCGCCTGTTTCTACGTCACCCCTGGCGGCTGTCACTGGGCGTGCTGCTTGCCATCGTTACGCTGCTCGCCAGCATCGGTCTGCTGGCGCTTTCGGGCTGGTTTCTCGCCGCCTCTTCGCTGGCGGGCCTCGCCGGGCTCTACAGTTTTAACTACATGCTGCCCGCCGCAGGCGTTCGCGGCGCGGCGATCTCGCGCACCGCCGCGCGCTATTTCGAGCGGCTGGTCAGCCATGATGCTACTTTCCGCGTGCTGCAACACCTGCGCGTCTTTACCTTCAGCCGCCTTATCGCGCTGGCGCCGGGCCAGCTCGCAGCGTTTCGCCAGGGCGATCTGCTTAACCGCTTCGTCGGCGACGTCGATACGCTCGACCATCTCTATCTGCGGGTTATCGCGCCGCTGACTGGCGCTTTCGTGGTGATTGTGGTGGTGACGCTGGGCATCAGCCTGCTGGACGTGCGGCTGGCGCTGACCCTCGGCGGCGTGATGCTGGCGACGCTGCTGCTGCTGCCGCTGTTTTATCGGCTGGGCTCGCCAGCCGGGCGCGCCATTGCGCAGCAGCGCGCGCAGTGGCGCCTGCGGCTGATGCACTGGCTAAGCGGGCAGGCTGAACTGGCGATCTACGGCCTCTCCGATCGCTGGCGCGAGCAGCTCGACCGCGACGAGGCGCGCTGGCACAAAGCGCAGCGGCAGCAGCAGCGCCTGCAGGCGCTGTCGCAAAGCCTGCTGCTGCTGATAAGCGGCGCGACCGTCACGCTGCTGCTGTGGATGAGCGCCGATAGCCTGACGCACGACGCCTCCTCCGGCGCGCTTATCGCGCTGGTGGTCTTCTGCGCGCTGGCCGCCTTCGAAGCGCTGGGCCCGGTCGCCGGCGCCTTTCTGCCGCTGGCGCAGGTGATCGCCGCCGCACAGCGGGTCACCGGCATTATCGGTCAGACGCCCGCCATCCGCTTTCCTGCCAGCGCGGGCAGCGCAGCGGGCAGCCTCTCAGTGGCGATCGACGAGGTTACCTTCCGCTATCCGCATCGCCCCGAAGCGGTGCTGGAAGGATTTTCGCTGCAGGTGCGGGCGGGCGAACGCGTGGCGCTGCTCGGCCCTACCGGCTGCGGTAAATCCACCCTGCTGGCGCTGCTGACGCGCGCCTGGGACGTGGAAGCGGGATCGATTACGTTGCAGGAGATCGCGCTGCGCAGCTGGGATGAAAAATCGCTGCGTCAGCGCATCAGCGTGGTGACGCAGCGCGTGCATCTGTTCAACCAGACGCTGCGCGAGAACCTGCGCGTGGCGCGTCCCGACGCCAGCGATGCGCAGCTCAGCGAGGCGCTGCGGCAGAGCGGACTGACGCGGTTGCTGGAGAGCGAAGAGGGTCTTAACGCCTGGCTCGGCGAAGGAGGCCGTCCGCTGTCGGGCGGCGAACTGCGTCGCCTGGCGATTGCGCGCGCGCTGTTGCACGACGGCGATCTCTGGCTGCTGGACGAGCCCACCGAAGGGCTCGACGCCACTACTGAACAGCAAATTTTAGCGCTGCTGCTGCAGGTCACCGCCGGCAAAACCCTGATTATGGTGACGCATCGCCTGAGCGGGCTGGAGAGGCTGGATCGCATCTGCGTGATGGAAAATGGCCAGATTGTCGAACAGGGCGCGCATCACGAATTAATCTCAAAAGAGGGGCGCTACTGGCATTTCCAGCAGCGCTTTGCGCTATAGTCTTAGCGAAAAAGCGACGAGTAACGATGCGATGAGACTGGTGCAACTGTCACGGGAATCCCTTCATTTTCCTCCGCCGGAGATGGCGCTGCGCGAGCCGAATGGCCTGCTGGCGATGGGCGGCGATCTCTCCCCTGCCCGTCTGCTCAGCGCCTATCAGCGCGGCATTTTCCCCTGGTTTTCGCCGGGCGATCCGATTTTGTGGTGGTCGCCCGATCCGCGCGCGGTGCTCGTGCCGGAATCTTTTCATCTCAGCCGCAGCATGGCGCGGTTTCATCGCCGCTCGCCATACCGCGTCACCATGAATCACGCCTTTTTCGAGGTGGTGGAAGGCTGCGCTGCCGGTCGTCAGGAAGGTACCTGGATTACCTTCGAGGTAAAGCGCGCCTGGCAGCGTCTCTATGAGCTGGGTCATGCGCACTCTGTGGAAGTCTGGCAGGATCAGCAGCTGGTCGGCGGCATGTACGGCCTCGCGCTCGGGCAGATTTTCTGCGGCGAGTCGATGTTCAGCCGCAGCGAGAATGCCTCGAAAACCGCACTCTGGGTATTTTGCCAGCATTTCATGAAACATCAGGGCAGGCTGGTGGATTGTCAGGTTTTAAATCCGCACACCGCGTCGCTGGGCGCGCGTGAGATCCCGCGCGTCGACTATTTGCAGTATGTTCAGACCCTTGCCTGGCAGCCTGTCAGCGCGGGCTGCTGGCGTACTCAGACCCTTTTTTAAGGCTGCGCAGATGTTTTGCACACAATCAGGCGCAAAAGTGGTATAATAGTCGCGTTTGGTATGTCGTCCGCGCTTCGCAACGGCGAGCCGGAATTGCCAGGCTGGGAATCACAACGCACTCCCGGAACTGTTTCAGATGAGCGCGTGTTACCGCCTACTGACGCAGATTCTTAGCCCGTTAATCCCCCGCAGACGTCACATAAACACCCGAATTTAACCGAGATGCTCGTGCCCTCGCGCGAAGCACGGCGAAGCGTTGGCCTTACCGCCAACGTTTCTTTACATAAATCGTGGAATTCGGCATTATCTTGCCGGTTCACTGAAAGCTAGTCCACCCAGAGGATTCGATGGCCAAAGAAGACAATATTGAAATGCAAGGTACCGTACTTGATACGTTACCTAACACCATGTTCCGTGTAGAACTCGAGAACGGTCACGTGGTTACCGCTCATATCTCCGGTAAAATGCGCAAAAACTATATCCGCATCCTGACGGGCGACAAAGTGACTGTTGAGCTGACCCCGTACGACCTGAGCAAAGGCCGCATTGTCTTCCGTAGTCGCTAAGCGGCTTCGTTTCGCTTTCGCCGCCTGAACGGCGGTGAAAAAAAAGGCCAGATTTGCATCTGGCCTTTTCTATTTCTGTCGTACGGCGCTTAGTGAACCGTACCTTCCGTTTTGCGTTTTTCCGCGCTGAGGAAGTGGTAGGTCAGCTGGTTCTTCTCTTTGTCGAGCGCCACCGAGACCGATCCGCCATCCACCAGCGAGCCGAACAGCAATTCGTTGGCCAGCGGTTTTTTGAGGTTTTCCTGCACCGTACGCGCCATCGGACGCGCGCCCATCGCCTTGTCGTAGCCTTTCTCCGCCAGCCAGTCACGCGCTTCGTCGCTGACCTCCAGCGAGACGCCCTTCGCATCCAGCTGCGCCTGCAGTTCGACAATAAACTTGTCCACGACCTGATGAATCACTTCCGGTGACAGGTGACGGAACCAGATAATATTGTCGAGACGGTTGCGGAACTCCGGCGTAAAGATCTTTTTGATCTCTTCCATTGCGTCGGTGCTGTTGTCCTGATGGATCAGACCAATCGATTTACGCTCGGTTTCACGTACGCCCGCGTTGGTGGTCATCACCAGCACCACGTTGCGGAAGTCCGCTTTACGGCCGTTGTTGTCCGTCAGCATGCCGTTGTCCATTACCTGCAGCAGCAGGTTGAAGACGTCCGGATGCGCTTTCTCGATTTCGTCGAGCAGCACCACCGCATGCGGATGTTTAATCACCGCATCGGTCAGCAGGCCGCCCTGATCGAAGCCGACATAGCCCGGAGGCGCGCCAATCAGGCGGCTCACCGTATGACGTTCCATATACTCTGACATATCGAAACGCAGCAGCTCAATGCCGAGCGCCTTCGCCAGCTGAACCGTAACCTCGGTTTTCCCGACCCCGGTCGGACCGGCGAACAGGAAGGAGCCGACAGGTTTGCGATCCTGGCCCAGTCCGGCGCGGCTCATTTTGATCGCTTCGGTCAGGGCTTCAATAGCGTTATCCTGGCCGAACACCAGCATTTTCAGGCGATCGCCGAGATTTTTCAGCGTGTCGCGGTCGGTTGCTGAAACGCTCTTCTCAGGGATGCGCGCGATACGCGCCACCACGGTCTCGATATCGGAGACGTTGATGGTCTTCTTGCGCTTGCTGGCCGGCATCAGACGCGCCCGCGCGCCCGCTTCGTCGATCACGTCGATCGCTTTGTCCGGCAGATGGCGGTCGTTGATATATTTCACCGCCAGCTCAACCGCGGCGCGCACCGCTTTCGCGGTGTAACGCACGTCGTGGTGCGCTTCATATTTCGGCTTCAGACCGTTCAGGATCTGCACGGTTTCGTCCAGCGTCGGCTCAGTGATATCAATCTTCTGGAAGCGACGCGCCAGCGCGCGATCTTTTTCGAAGATATTGCTGAACTCCTGATAGGTAGTTGATCCCATCACGCGGATTTTCCCGCTGGAGAGCAGCGGCTTAATCAGGTTAGCCGCATCCACCTGGCCGCCGGAAGCCGCGCCTGCGCCGATGATGGTATGGATCTCATCGATAAACAGAATGCTGCTGTTATCCTGCTCCAGCTGTTTCAGCAAGGCTTTGAAGCGCTTCTCAAAGTCGCCGCGATACTTCGTGCCCGCCAGCAGCGAACCGATATCGAGCGAGTAGATGGTGCAGTCCTTCATCACTTCCGGCACGTCGCCCTGCACGATGCGCCAGGCCAGGCCTTCCGCGATGGCGGTTTTACCGACGCCCGACTCGCCCACCAGCAGCGGGTTGTTTTTACGGCGGCGGCACAGCACCTGAACGGTACGCTCCAGCTCTTTGTCGCGACCAATCAGCGGATCGATTCCGCCGACGCGAGCAAGCTGATTGAGATTGGTGGTGAAGTTTTCCATACGATCCTCCCCGCCTGCTTGCTCTTCGTTGACCGGATTCTCACTGTGCGGCGCCTGACCGGGTTCGTCTTTACGCGTACCGTGAGAAATGAAGTTCACCACATCAAGGCGGCTGACTTCATGTTTGCGCAGCAGATAGGCCGCCTGCGACTCCTGCTCGCTAAAGATGGCGACCAGCACATTCGCGCCTGCGACTTCGCTGCGGCCCGATGACTGGACATGGAATACCGCGCGCTGCAGAACGCGCTGGAAGCTGAGCGTGGGTTGGGTATCGCGCTCCGCTTCACTGGCGGGCAGCACCGGTGTGGTTTGTTCAATGAAAGCTTCGAGTTCTTGCCGCAGCGCGACAATATCGACGGTACAGGCTTCCAGTGCCTCTCTGGCCGACGGGTTGCTGAGCAGAGCCAGCAACAAATGCTCGACGGTCATAAACTCATGACGGTGCTCACGCGCTCTGGCGAAAGCCATGTTTAAACTGAGTTCCAGTTCTTGATTGAGCATAGGCACCTCCCCCAATTATCGCTCTGACAACCTCACCCTCACTATATGAGGGCGAGTTCAGGCTTTTTCCAGCGTACACAGCAATGGATGCTGATTCTCCCGCGCGTACTTGTTCACCATAGCGACTTTGGTCTCCGCCACTTCGGCGGTAAAGACACCGCAGATCGCCTTTCCGTGGTAGTGAACTTTCAGCATCAGTTGCGTTGCACGTTCAACATCATAAGAAAAGAACTTTTGCAGAACGTCAATAACAAATTCCATAGGCGTATAATCGTCATTATTCAGGATGACTTTATACATAGAGGGCGGCTGCAGTCCCTCTTTTGCTTTGTCTTCGGCCAAGTGTTCAAAGTTAAGCCAGTCGTTAGTATTTGCCATAATGTTCCGTTGAAATTCTGCACATCGATACGGACGATTATCTGTCCATACGTAGAGTTTAACACGCCTGTCAAGCACGCCTCCGCCGCAGCGATTTTTTGCGAAAAAACCCGCGCGCGACCTGTATCACAAAATTCGCAATAGCGTTAACTGTCTCAAATTTTGATGATTTTATCCCTGCGCTCTCCGGTGGTTTGCTTGACGCCAGGGGCCCTTTCTCTACATTCTACAGACACAAGCTGATTGAGTTTTAAACAAACTCGACCCCAGCTTTAATTTACTCACCTGATTATCAAAATGTCTTGCGAGGGAAGTAAAAGCATGGAGACGGGTACTGTTAAATGGTTCAATAACGCCAAGGGCTTCGGCTTTATCTGTCCGATCGGTGGCGGAGAAGATATCTTCGCGCACTACTCTACGATTCAGATGGATGGCTACAGAACATTAAAAGCCGGGCAACAAGTTCAGTTTGATGTTCATCAGGGCCCGAAAGGCAATCATGCCAGTCTGATCGTGCCGGTGGACGTTGTACAGCACGCCTGAACTGCTATCACCCCATTCTGAACGCTCCCCCAAAAAATGCCAGCCGTGTCGCTGGCATTTTATTTTATTGCGCACGTGCGGTTAATCCGCTTTGCCGCGCGCCAGCCACATCACCCGCGAAAACATCTGGCGCATCAGCGGCGGCATCGCCTGTTCTCCGCGCTCGGCGGCGGCGGTTGCGACGGCGATGGCCAGCTCCGGCTTGGAGGCGTGCTGAAGCGCTTTGGTAATAATACGCCTGGGACTCATCGCCGCATTTAACGGCAGATGCGCCATCTGCAGATAAACCGCTTTAAAGCCTGCGCCGAACAGATAGTGCTCCATATCGAGCGCCGGCAGCTGCGTCAGGTAGTGGTCGCGCTCATCGTGCGGCGCCAGCTGACTGCGCGCCGTGGCGGCATATTTATTGCCGGCGTCGTCGCCGTCGGTCAGCACGTGCCAGGCGATACCCATGCGCGCGGCAAACTTCAGCAGCGGCTTCAGACCCGCCTGCGCGAATTCGATTACCTTCACCCCTTCCGCCGCGAAGTGGTAGCCGCACTGGCGCGCCAGCTCGTTGATGATCCATACCTCGGTTTCGCCCTCCACCAGCAGCCAGCAGCGGGCGAACAGCGCCGACGGTCGGTTGACGCGAATATGAAAGCCGATACGGCGGCTCTCTTCGGCGCTCAACCCCTGCGGGCCGATGCGCCAGGCGGCGACGCGCGTCGGTTCGCGCACCAGCCGACAGACATTTTCCACCGGCGTCAGCGACAGCAGCTCGCCAGAGTTGGTGGTGGCGATTTTCTGCAGCGGGATAAGATCGAGCAGATTCCAGGTCACCGACAGCATAATCGGATGCAGCCGGGTCTCCGGATCTTCTATCAGCAGCAGCGGGCGCGCGTCGGGCGAGAGCCCCGCCGCGCCGCGCGCCTGCGCCAGCAGAACGAACATGCGCAGCAGCACGATCTGCTGACTGCGCGAATCGGTTTCGCCGATCAGCTGATTAAGGCGATCGAGCGCGCGCCAGCCGTGCGCGCCGTCGCGGTTTTGCGGGTCGCTGCGCCGCGCGCCGTCCGCGGCGGGCTGCAGCACCAGAAAATAGTGCTCCATCAGCTGCTGCATGGTGGCGACGCCCTGCCGCAGCGTTTCATCGCTGAGCTGATGGGGCTGCGACGCCAGCTGGCGCGTCAGGCTGCCGATATCTGCCGCCAGCGCGCGCATCTCAGCGCTTCGCGCCTGTCCGTCGCTGCTGTCGTGCCGCGCGCGTCGGCTAAAGCGCGCATCGCGCAGGCGCAGTACCGGATGCAGCCGCGCCAGCTGGTTTATCGCCTCTTCGCTGCCCGCCGACGGCAGCGCCTCGCCGTCAGCGCGCAGAAAACGGCGCGAGGCGGTGACCTCGGTTTCGCGCAGCCGGGCGCGGGTACTGAAGTAGAGCCAGCGCGCGCCCTGTGCGTCGCGCTGCCAGAATGGCGAAAACAGCGCCGACTGTTCGCTGCCGTCGTCGCGAAAATGAAACACGATTTGCAGCCGCCGCATCGGCGTCTCGCGGTTGCCGGGCGTGAAGTGGAAATCGTGCCGGGTAAACTGATAAGGAGTCTCCTGCGGCGCAAGCAGCAGGCTCAGGGCGTCCAGCAAACTCGATTTGCCCCAGGCGTTTTCGCCGATCAGCAGGGTTGTCTGGGTGAGCGGCAGCGACAAATGATTAATGCCGCGAAAGCCGGTAATCTCGATATGTTCCAGAATCATGACGCTCTCTCCTCAGGTTCAGCCATGCCGCTGTAATACAAGGGTTTACTCTATCAGGCTTTTTCGCTAGCGTGTCCGCACTCTCTGCAAGGAAACGCATCCGTTATGTATTCTGGGCTTCTTATTATTCTGCTGCCGCTGGTGGCGGGCTGGCTGTTGCCGCTGCGTCAGCCCGCTTTTTTACGTCTGGTGAATCGTCTGCTGGGCTGGATGGTCTATATCATTCTCTTCTTTATGGGCATCAGCCTCGCCTTTCTCGATAATCTCAGCCGCAATCTGCTTAGCGTATTTCATATCGCGCTGGTGAGCGCGCTGGCGATCCTGCTGTGCAACCTGCTGGCGCTGCGCCTGCTGGAAAAAAAGCGTCCCTGGCAGCACCAGCACAGGCAGGAAGCGCTGCCGTCGCGCCTGCGCATGGCGCTCGATTCGCTGACGCTGTGCGGCGTGGTGGTAGTGGGCTTTCTGGCGGGGCTGACGCAGCTCGCTTTTCTGCGCCACGCGTCCACCGCCAGCGAATATGCGCTGATCTTTCTGCTGTTCCTCGTCGGGGTGCAGCTGCGCGGCAGCGGCATGACGCTGCGCCAGATTCTGCTGAATCGACGCGGCATGCTGGTGTCAGTGGTAGTGCTGCTGAGCGCCCTGCTGGGCGGCGCCATCGCCGCCGCGCTGCTGGGTTTGCCGCTGAAAACCGGCCTGGCGCTGGCCAGCGGTTTCGGCTGGTATTCCCTTTCCGGCATCCTGATGACCGAAGCGTTCGGGCCGGTGATCGGCAGCGCCGCCTTTTTCAACGACCTGGTGCGCGAGCTGACCGCCATCATGCTGATCCCGGCGCTGATCGCCCGGCACCGCTCCAGCGCGCTCGGACTGTGCGGCGCGACGGCGATGGATTTTACTCTGCCGGTGCTGCAGCGCGCGGGCGGCAATGAAATCGTGCCGGCCGCTATCGTGCACGGCTTTGTGATGAGTTTGCTGGCGCCGCTGCTCATCGCCTTTTTCTCCGCGTAACGCGCAGCGCACTTTTTCACGGCTGCGCGCGCGAAACCTCGTCTAGTCTTCTCTTTTTGTCCGCCATCGGGAAGATGGCTTGCAGCCAGAGGAGAGTACGATGAAACAGACCGTTGCGGCGCTGATCGCGAAAACGCTGGAAAACGCCGGCGTCAAACGTATTTGGGGAGTGACCGGGGACTCCCTGAACGGGCTGAGCGACAGCCTGAACCGCATGGGCACCATTGAGTGGATGCCGACGCGACACGAAGAGGTCGCCGCCTTCGCCGCCGGCGCGGAAGCGCACGTCAGCGGCGAGCTGGCGGTCTGCGCCGGCTCCTGCGGGCCGGGCAACCTGCATTTGATCAACGGCCTGTTCGACTGCCACCGCAACCGCGTGCCGGTGCTGGCGATCGCCGCCCATATTCCCTCCAGCGAGATCGGCAGCGGCTATTTTCAGGAGACGCATCCGCAGGAGCTGTTCCGCGAGTGCAGCCACTACTGCGAACTGGTCTCCAGCCCCGAGCAGTTGCCGCAGGTGCTGGGCATCGCGATGCGCGAGGCGATCCTTAATCGCGGCGTGTCGGTAGTGGTGCTGCCGGGCGACGTGGCGCTGAAGCCCGCGCCGGAGAGTGCGTCGACCGCCTGGTATCCGCCGCTGTTGCCGCAGGTTCTGCCGCAGGAGAGCGAGCTGGCGCTGCTGGCGCAAACCCTGAACGAGGCCAGCAATATCACGCTGCTGTGCGGCAGCGGCTGTGCCGGCGCCCATGACGAAGTGGTGCGGCTGGCGGAGACGCTGAAGGCGCCGATCGTCCATGCGCTGCGCGGCAAAGAGCATCTTGAGTACGATAACCCTTATGATGTCGGCATGACCGGGCTAATCGGCTTCTCATCGGGGTATCACGCCATGATGAACGCCGATACGCTAGTGCTGCTCGGTACCAAATTCCCCTACCGCGCTTTCTATCCCGAACACGCGAAAATCATTCAGCTCGATATCAATCCCGGCAGCCTCGGGGCGCACTGCCATCTCGATCAGGCGTACGTCGGCGCGGTGAAGCCGACGCTGCAGGCGCTGCTGCCGCGGCTGGAGAAGAAAACCGACCGTCATCATCTCGACAGCGCGCTGGAACACTACGCCGACGCGCGCAAAGGGCTGGACGAGCTGGCTAACGCCAACGACAAGCAGGCGATCCATCCGCAGTATCTGGCGCAGCAGATCAGCCACTACGCCAGCGACGACGCGATTTTCACCTGCGACGTCGGCACGCCCACCGTCTGGGCGGCGCGCTATTTGAAAATGAACGGCCGTCGCCGCCTGCTCGGCTCTTTCAATCACGGTTCAATGGCGAACGCTATGCCGCAGGCGCTCGGCGCCCAGGCGCTGAACCGCGATCGTCAGGTAGTAGCGCTGTGCGGCGACGGCGGCTTCAGCATGCTGATGGGCGACTTTATTACTCTGGCGCAGCTCAAGCTGCCGGTGAAGCTGGTGATCTTCAATAACAGCGTGCTGGGCTTTGTCGCCATGGAGATGAAGGCGGGCGGCTACCTCACCGACGGCACTGAGCTGGATAATCCTGACTTCGCCGCCATCGCCGAGGCGTGCGGCATTAAAGGGCTGCGCGTGGAGAAGGCGTCCGAGCTTAACGGCGCGCTGGAGCAGGCGTTCGCGCATCCCGGTCCGGTGCTGGTGGACGTCATCACCGCCAAAGAGGAGCTGGCGATGCCGCCGCAGATCAAGATGGAGCAGGCGAAAGGTTTTAGCCTCTATATGCTGCGCGCAATTCTGAACGGTCGCGGCGACGAAGTGGTGGAGCTGGCGAAAACCAACTGGCTGCGGTAAAAGAGAAAGACGACGCTGGGCGCTGATGTTTCTTTCAGCGTGCTCAAAGCCTGAGAAGCGGGTGGCATGGGCAGAAGAGCAAAGCGTCCCGCGTCAGGGATGACGCGGGCCGAGCGCGCATGGATGCCTTGAGCGACTTTGCGATCGGCCCATGCCACCCGCTTCGGCACCTGTTGGCATTCTTAACGGGCGTTTACGCCCGCTTTTCTTTTCTCAGGAGAGCAACGTGATCGATTTACGCAGTGATACCGTAACCCGGCCGAGCGCCGCGATGTTGCAGGCGATGATGGCCGCCGAAACCGGCGACGACGTCTATCGCGACGATCCCACCGTCAATGCGCTGGAGGCGGAAGCCGCGCGGCTCAGCGGCAAAGCGGCCGCGCTATTCTTCCCGACCGGCACCCAGGCCAATCTGGTGGCGCTGCTGAGCCACTGCGAGCGCGGCGACGAATATATCGTCGGCCAGCAGGCGCATAACTATAAATATGAAGCGGGCGGCGCGGCAGTGCTGGGCAGCATTCAGCCGCAGCCGATCCTGGCTGCCGAAGACGGCACGCTGCCGCTGGAGTTAGTGGCCGCCGCCATCAAGCCTGACGATATCCACTTTGCGCGCACCCGCCTGCTCAGCCTGGAGAACACCCATCACGGCAAGGTGCTGCCGCTCGACTATCTCGCCCGCGCCTGGGAGTTTAGCCGCGAGCGCAAGCTGGCGCTGCATATCGACGGCGCGCGCATCTTTAACGCGGTGGTGGCGCAAAACGTCACGCTGGAGGCGATTGCGCGCTACTGCGACACGCTGACTATCTGCCTGTCGAAAGGACTGGGTACGCCGGTGGGATCGCTGCTGTGCGGCGATGAGGCCTACATCGAGCGCGCGCGCCGCTGGCGCAAAATGGCGGGCGGCGGTATGCGTCAGGCGGGCATCCTGGCGGCGGCCGGTCTCTATGCGCTGCAGCACAACGTGACGCGGCTGAAAGAGGATCACGACAACGCCGCGTGGCTCGGCCAGCAGCTGCAGCAGGCGGGCGTCGAGGTGGTAGATCAGCAGACCAATATGCTGTTCGTGCGCGTGCCCGCCGAGCAGATCGCGCCGCTGAAAAACTGGTTTGCCGCGCGCGACGTGCTGTTAAGCGTCGGGCCGGTGACGCGCATCGTTACCCATCTGGACGTCGACCGCCATGCGCTGGAGCAGCTGCTGGCGCACTGGAAAGCCTTTCTGCAGCGTTAATCGCCGTATCTCTCCAGCAGCGCCTCGGCAATCGCCAGGGTCTCCGCGTCCGGTAAGCCGCGATAGTCTGCCGGACGAAAATGCATCTGGAACGCCGCGATCAGCCGCTGCTGCTGACGCGGCGTAGCGGCGCCGCTCACGTCGTAGCCGTAGCGCGACAGCGCCGCCAGCAGCGTCTCCATCGCGACCGGCGTCTGCGCCGCCCTGCCCGCTAAATAGTGCTGCACGCGCGTCGCCTCCGGCCAGGCGCCGATCCCCTGCCGCGCCAGCCGATCCCACGGAAACAGCGGACCGGGATCCTGCTTGCGCTGCGGCGCGACATCGCTATGGCCGACGATATTCTGCGGCGCGATGGCGTAGCGCCGGGCGATATCCTTCAACAGCAGCGTCAGCGCCGCGATCTGCGCCTCGGTAAAAGGCTGCCAGTCGCGCCCGGTCAGGGTTCGCGTATAGCCGCGGTTCACCAGCTCGATACCGATTGAGGTGTCGTTAAGGCGCGTCGCGCCGCGCCAGAAGCTCGGTCCGGCGTGCCAGGCAAGCTGCGGCTCCGGCACCAGCTGCCAGATAATGTGCTTTCCGGCACGCTGCGGCGGCTGACGAGGAATAAGGTAATGGGCGCTGACGTCGCGATCGGTCAGGGTCGCCAGCGAAGAGGGAAAATCTTCGGCGGTATAGTGAATAACGATCGCTTTAATGCGCGGCCTGGCGCCATAAGCCGGATGCTGCGTGTCGACCCAGTAGCCCTGCCGCGATTCCAGTCCGCTCTGACAGCCTGCCAGCAGCAGCAGCAGCGCGGCCAGCAGCAGCCTCAACGGAGCTTCACCGCCGTGCCGCTTACGCTAACCATCAGCATGCTGCCGTCTTTGCCAACGGTTTCGTAATCGATATCGATGCCGACCACCGCACTGGCGCCCAGCGCCTTCGCCTGCGCTTCCAGCTCCTCGAAGGCGATTTCGCGCGCCTTGCGCAGCTCTTTCTCATAGGCGCCGGAACGGCCGCCGACCACGTCGCGGATGCCGGCGAAAAAGTCGCGGAAAATGTTAGCGCCAAGGATCGCTTCGCCGGTGACGACGCCGCAGTAGTCGCTGATGCTGTGTCCTTCCAGCGTAGGCGTGGTGGAAAATTTCATCGCTCTCTCCTGATATGAAATAGGGGACAAGGCTCTTTCAACTAAAAAGCACGGCTATACTCTATGCTAAAAATAGCGCTTTGCCAGAGAACAATAAGGAAATCGAGATGAGAAACAAAGCCTTTGCGCTGCTGCTTCCGGCCGCACTGCTGCTCTCCGCCTGTACCACGGTGGAGCCGGTGATTAAGGACAACGGCCCTCGCACCGCGCCCTGCGTCGACGGCGGTCCAGACAGCGTCGCGCAGCAGTTTTACGATGTGCGCATTCAGCAGCCGACCCCAGGCCTGCCGGGCAGCGAGCAGCTGGCGAAATACCGCCCCTACCTGAGCGACCGCCTCTATCAGGCGCTGCAGCAGGCGAATACCCAGGGCGGCAACGCCACAGCGCAGTGGCGCAGCGGCGATCTCTTCTCCAGCCTGCCGCAGGGCCCGACCGCCGCCAGCGTGGCGGACAGCTCTACCATTCCGAACCGCGACGCGCGCAATATTCCGCTGCGCGTCGAGCTGAGCCGCGACGGCAAAAGCTGGCAGGATGAGGTGCTGATGATCCGCGAAGGCACCTGCTGGGTGGTGGATGACGTGCGCTACGTCGCCGACTGGGCGCATCCAGGCGGCGGCACCCTGAGCCAGACGCTGGAGCAGGCGAAAAAATAATCTCTCCCCCGGCGCGCCGCTCTCTTGCGGCGCGTCTCTTATCGCCTGCGCCCCCCTGCCGCTAAATGGCGCGATATTGTGCTACCCTTTACCTGTTTCGCTGCAGTTTAATAAATTTTAACCCACTTCATTTGCATAACTATTCTGGTGCGGTTAAGATTCGCGGCACTAATGGCTATTCAAAATTTGCGCATGAGTATTCAACTAAACGGGATTAACTGCTTTTACGGCGCCCATCAGGCGCTGTTTGACATCAATCTGGATTGCCCGCAAGGCGAAACGCTGGTGCTGCTCGGCCCAAGCGGCGCGGGGAAAAGCTCACTCCTGCGCGTGCTTAACCTGCTGGAGCAGCCACGCTCGGGCAGCCTGAAAATCGCCGGCAACCATTTCGACTTCAGCAAGACGCCGTCCGACGCCGCCATCCGCGAGCTGCGTCAGAATGTTGGCATGGTTTTCCAGCAATATAACCTCTGGCCGCATCTTACCGTGGTGCAGAACCTGATCGAAGCGCCGTGCCGCGTGCTGGGCCTCAGCAAAGCGGAGGCGCGCGCGCGCGCCGACAAGCTGCTGGAGCGCCTGCGCCTTACGCCCTATGCCGATCGTTTCCCGCTGCACCTCTCCGGCGGCCAGCAGCAGCGCGTCGCCATTGCGCGCGCTCTGATGATGGAGCCGCAGGTGCTGCTGTTCGACGAGCCGACCGCCGCGCTCGATCCGGAAATCACCGCGCAGATCGTCAGCATTATTCGCGAACTCGCCCAGACGCACATTACCCAGGTCATCGTGACGCACGAAGTGGAAGTCGCCCGTAAAACCGCCAGCCGCGTGGTCTATATGGAGAACGGCCATATCGTGGAACAGGGCGACGCCAGCCGATTTACACAGCCGCAAACCGAGGCGTTTGCACATTATCTTTCGCATTAAGTCAGGAAGCTCTCAATGAAAAAAATCGTACTTGCTGCACTGCTTGCTGGTCTGAGCCTGAGCGCGTCTGCGGCGCAGACTATTCGCTTCGCCACGGAGGCCTCCTATCCGCCGTTTGAGTTCGTCGATTCCAGCAACAAGATTCAGGGCTTCGACGTCGACCTGGCGAACGCGCTCTGCAAAGAGATGAACGCGACCTGCACCTTCACCAACCAGGCGTTCGACAGCCTGATCCCGAGCCTGAAGTTCCGCCGTTTCGACGCGGTGATGGCCGGTATGGACATTACGCCCGAGCGCGAAAAACAGGTGCTGTTCAGCAAGCCTTACTACGACAACTCCGCGCTGTTTATTGCGCAGAAAGGCAAAGCGGCCGACGTGGCCGCGCTGAAAGGCAAGCGCGTCGGCGTGCAGAATGGCACGACACACCAGAAATACCTCAACGATCAGCATGCCGATATCACCACCGTGCCCTACGACAGCTATCAGAACGCGGTGCTGGATCTGAAAAACGGCCGTATCGACGCGGTCTTCGGCGACACGGCGGTGGTCAACGAATGGCTGAAGCAGAACGCCAGTCTGGCGGCGGTCGGCGATAAAGTCACCGACAAAGCCTACTTCGGCACCGGTCTCGGCATCGCCGTGCGCCAGGGCAATACCGATCTGCAGGCGAAGTTCGACGCCGCGCTGGAGAAGGTAAAGGCTGACGGCACCTATAAAACCATCTACAGCAAATGGTTCCAGCAGTAATTAACCATGAGTGAGTTCTATCCTCTCGCCAGCGCCGCCGGCATGACCGTCGGCCTCGCTGTGTGCGCCCTGATCGCCGGCCTCGTGCTGGCGATGATTTTCGCCGGCTGGGAATCGCTGCGCATTAAGCCGCTGGCGTGGATCGGCACGGCGCTGGTGACGCTGATCCGCGGCCTGCCGGAAATCCTGGTGGTGCTGTTTATCTATTTTGGCGCCTCGCAGCTGCTGCTGGTGCTTTCCGACGGCTTTACCCTCAATTTCGGCCTGTTTCAGCTGCCGGTGCAGGTTCAGATCGAGAACTTCGACGTCAGCCCGTTTCTGTGCGGCGTGATTGCGCTGGCGATCCTCTACTCTGCCTACGCCTCGCAAACCCTGCGCGGCGCGCTCAAAGCGGTGCCGCAGGGTCAGTGGGAGTCGGGTCAGGCGCTGGGCATGAAGAGGTCCGCCATCTTCTTGCGCCTGATCATGCCGCAGATGTGGCGCCACGCGCTGCCCGGACTCGGCAACCAGTGGCTGGTGCTGCTAAAGGATACCGCGCTGGTGTCGCTGATCAGCGTTAACGATCTGATGCTGCAGACCAAAAGCATTGCGACCCGCACGCAGGAGCCTTTTACCTGGTTTCTGATCGCCGCGGCTATCTATCTGGTGATTACGCTGCTGAGTCAGGCGGTACTGCGCCGTATCGAGCTGCGCACCACCCGCTTCGAGCGAGGGAATAGCTGATGCTGAGCTACCTGCCTGAAATTCTGAAAGGGCTGCACACCAGCCTGACGCTCACGCTGGCGTCGCTGCTGGTGGCGCTGGTGCTGGCGCTGCTCTTCACCGTGGTGCTGTCGCTGAAAACGCCGCTGCTTAATCCGCTGGTGAAGATCTATATCACCCTGTTTACCGGCACGCCGCTGCTGGTGCAGATCTTTCTGATTTACTACGGCCCCGGCCAGTTTCCCAGCCTGCAGAGCGTTCCCTGGCTGTGGCATCTGCTGTCGCAGCCCTGGCTGTGCGCCATGCTGGCGCTGTCGCTCAACAGCGCCGCCTATACCACACAGCTGTTTTACGGCGCGATGCGCGCCATCCCTTCAGGTCAGTGGCAGTCCTGCGCCGCGCTCGGGATGAACCGCAAAGATACGCTGCGCATTCTGCTGCCCTATGCGTTTAAGCGCGCCCTCTCCTCCTATTCCAACGAGGTGGTGCTGGTGTTTAAAGGCACCTCGCTCGCCTACACCATTACGCTGATGGAAGTGATGGGCCACGGCCAGCTGCTTTACGGCCGCACCTACGACGTGATGGTGTTTGCCGCTGCCGGGCTGGTCTATCTGGTGGTAAACGGCCTGCTGACGCTGATGATGCGGCTGATCGAGCGGCGCGCGCTCGCCTTTGAGCGCAGAAGTTAATATCCAGGCGAGCAATGCTCGCCTTTTTCATTTTTTACTCACAAATATTGCATAAAGATTCATTTACTGGCATCGTGTCAACCATTCCGCCTCTGGCATGGTTTTCAGGAGTAATACGATGAAAAAATGGATCCTTGCCGCCGCGCTGGCGACGCTGACCCTGAGCGCCCACGCGGCGGATACCCTCCGCTTCGCCTCTTCCGCCACCTATCCTCCGTTTGAATCGCTGGATCGCGATAATCAGATCGTAGGCTACGATATCGATCTGGCTAAAGCGCTCTGCCAGCAAATGCAGGCGGAGTGCACCTTTACCAATAACGCCTTCGACAGCCTGATCCCTTCGCTGAAATTTCGCCGCTTTGACGCGGTGATCTCCGGCATGGATATCACCGACGATCGCAGCAAGCAGGTCGATTTCACCCAGCCCTACTACGCCAACTCCGCCATCGTCATCGCGCGCAAAGGCAAGTTCAGCGATTTCGCTTCGCTCAAGGGCAAGCGTATCGGGGTCGAAAACGGCACCACGCACCAGAAATATCTGCAGGAGAAGCATCCTGAGATCGTTACCGTCGCCTATGACAGCTATCAAAACGCCATTCTCGATATGAAAAATGGCCGTCTTGACGGCGTATTCGGCGATACGGCAGTGGTGAATCAGTGGCTGAAGACCAACGGCGATTTAGCGCCGGTCGGCGAGCACGTGACGGATAAGGCTTACTTCGGCACCGGTCTGGGCATCGCGGTGCGTAAAGGCAACGACGCGCTGCGCGACAGGCTAAACGCCGCGCTGGCGACGCTGAAGAGCAACGGCGTCCTTCAGCAGCTCAATCAGAAATGGTTCCCTGAGTAAGACGCTATTATGGGCCAGCGGACGGGCGTCCGATCGGTTCTGCATCGCTCCTGGCTCAGAGGCTCAGGACGCTGGCCCACCCTCTTCCGCGCCACGGCGCGTCAGCAGACAGAGCACTTCGAAGTGCGCGGTATGCGGAAACATGTCGAACAGCTGCACGCGCGTCACGCGATAATCCGCCAGCCTCGCGATATCCTGCGCCATGCTCTCTGGATTACAGCTTGAGTAGAGAATGTTATCCGGCGCCATGCGGCTGAGATAGTCGCACAGCGTGGTGCCAATGCCGCGCCGCGGCGGGTTGACCAGCACCAGATCGGGCACCGCGTCCCGCCCGGTGGCGAAGGCGGTCGAATCGAGCGCGGCGAAACTGACCTTTTCCAGCCCCAGCATCTCGGCCGACCGCTGCGCGCAGGCGATCGCTTCGGCGCTGATCTCAATGCCGGTCAGCTGCATCTGCGGCGTGGCACAGTGCAGGCCAAAGCCGCCGACGCCGCAAAAAAGATCCCACATGCTGCTGATGCGCAGCTCACCGACCCAGTCGCGCGCGGCGGCGTAAAGCGCGGCGGCGACCTGCGGGTTGGTCTGGAAAAAGCTTTGCGGACGGATCCAGAGCGGCACCTGATTGAAATTTTCCGCCAGCGACTGCGACGGCGTCAGCGCAATCTCCTCATCCCCTTCCAGAATCGCCATGTGCACCGGCTGTATATTCGCGGAGATCACCTTGAGCTGCGGCAGCTGCTGCTGCAGCCAGGGCAGCGCGGCGCGCAGCTGGTCCAGCTTCTCTCTGGAGCGCAGCACAAAGCGCAGCATCATGCCGCCCTGAGTGCTTTCGGTAAGCAGCAGGAACTTCAGCTCGCCGCGCCTGCGCGCCACGTTATAGGGGGTTAAGCCCGCGCGGGCGATAAAGGGCTTCAGCGCGGCGAAAACCGGCGCGAAGCTGTCTGGATAGAGCGGACAGGCGCAGAGATCCACCGCGCTGCCGTCGCGCTGCACCATGCCCAGCACCGGGCGCTCCACGCTGCCGCTGACCACCATCTTCGCCTTATTGCGAAACGCCTGCTGCGCCGAAGTGACCGGCGGCAGCCACTGCGCCACCGGCTGCTGCGCCAGCAGCGACTTCAGCCGCGACTGCTTGTCGCTGAGCTGCTGCGAATAGGTTTTTTCCAGCCACTGGCATGAGCGGCAGCGGTCGGCGTCATAAAGCGCGCATTGCATGGGGTAAGGCCTGTGTCATTCAAGGGGGTCGGGCGGAGCGCGATTGTATCACCGCTTACGGAAAAATGCGCGGCTGGCGGCCGGCACGAACAGCAGGCCAAGCACCAGCAGATCGGGCAGCTTTTGCATCAGCGTATGGTGAATGATTTGCGCGTTGTTCGCGCCGCTGATGCTGAAAATCTCCGGATAGATACCGCCGGTAGAGGCCAGCAGCATATAGAGCAGCACCACCAGCTGAGTGGCGGCGAAGCCCCAGCGGCCGCGATTGCTGCCGCGCAGCAGCAGAAAGGCGCAGCGCAGCTCATAGAAAAAGATCAGCTGACTGGCGATAAAGATAAGCGTGGAGTCCCAGGCCTGCGCGCTGCGGTGCACGAAGTTCGCGATCTCGTCCAGACCCAGCTCGTTCGCCAGCATCAGCACGCTCAGGCAGCGCGTCGCGATAATGGCGATGCCCGCTACCGTCACCGGCACGGGCGCAAGAGAAATAAAATCGCCTTTTTTCAAGGTTTCGGACATGGCCAGGCTCCATCACTACACGCAGACGGGCGGAAAAATCCGCCCGCCTTTATAGTGGCAAAGATCAGGGATTTCAGCCACGTCTCGCCTTCTGAATATCACGAATACGCTGTTTTTCTTCGTGCGCCATCCAGCGCCAGGCGATAAAGCCCACCAGCCCGACCACAAACAGGATCAGCGACGCCAGCGCGTTAATCTCCGGGTTCACGCCGCGCCGCACCGTGGCGAAGATCGCCATCGGCAAGGTGGTGGCGCCCGGCCCGGTGACGAAGCTGGCGATCACCAGATCGTCCAGCGACAGCGTAAAGGCGAGCAGCCAGCCGGTGACGATTGCCGGGGCAATCATCGGCACGGTAATCACGAAAAACACCTTGAGCGGTGTCGCCCCCAGGTCCATCGCCGCCTCTTCAATCGAGCGATCCAGCTCGCGCAGGCGCGAGTTGATCACCACCGCCACATAGGCGGTACAGAAGGTGACGTGCGCCAGCCAGATGGTCAGCATGCCGCGGTCGCTCGGCCAGCCGAAGGCGTTGCCCATCGCGACGAACAGCAGCAGCAGCGACAGGCCGGTGATCACGTCGGGCATCACCAGCGGCGCGGTCAGCATAAAGGCGAAGCCGGTATGGCCGCGGAAGCGGCCAAAGCGCACCACCACCACCGCCGCCATGGTGCCGAGCACCACCGCCATGGTAGCGCTCAGCGCGGCGATAGTCAGGCTGAGGCCTACCGCGTCGAGCATGGCGCTGTCCTGAAACAGCACGCGATACCAGTGAAACGAGAAGCTCTCCCACACCGTTACCAGCTGCGAGCTGTTGAAGGAGTAAACCACCAGCAGCAGCATCGGCGCATAGAGAAACAGGAAGCCGCAGATCAGAATGGCGGTGCGCCACGGCGAGCGAATCGCAGGCAGCTGATTCATTCCTTCTCTCCCATTTCACGGTTTTGATGCTTGTGGAACCAGACGATCGGCAGGATCAAAATCAGCAGGATAATCACCGCCAGCGCCGAGGCGACCGGCCAGTCGCGGTTGTTAAAGAACTCCTGCCACAGGATGCGGCCGATCATAATGCTGTCCGGGCCACCCAGCAGTTCCGGGATCACGTATTCGCCCACCGCCGGAATAAACACCAGCATCGAGCCGGCGATAATGCCTCCTTTGGTGAGCGGCACGATGACGCTGAAAAAGGTCTTCAGCGGCTTCGCGCCGAGATCGAGCGAGGCTTCCACCAGCGAGTAGTCGATGCGCGTCAGCGCGGTATAGATCGGCAGCACCATAAAGGGCAGATAGCAGTAAACGATGCCGATATAGACCGCCGTATTGGTATAGAGGATCACCAGGGGATGATCGATAACGCCCAGCCACATCAGGAAACGGTTCAGGATGCCGTTGTTGTTGAGCAGCCCCATCCAGGCGTAGACGCGCACCAGAAACGAGGTCCACGACGGCAGGATCACCAGCAGCAGCAGGATGGTGCGCATCGAGGGCTTGCTGTGCGCCACCGCCCAGGCGAGCGGGTAGCCGACCAGCAGGCAGATCAGCGTCGAGATCGCCGCCACCTTCAGCGACTGCAGGTAGGCGTCCACGTAGAGCGGATCGTCGGTGAGCGTCAGATAGTTGCCGAAATTAAGCACCACATTGAGCTGATCGTCGGCCCAGCTAACCAGCTCGGTATAGGGCGGGATCGCGCGCGCGATATCGGCGAAGCTGATCTTCAGCACGATTAAAAACGGCAGCAGGAAAAAGAGCACCAGCCAGACATAGGGCAGCGCAATCGCCAGCTTGCGGCCGTGGCGCATTTTCATGCGCGTCGCCCAGCGCTGCAGCGGCGTGCCGGCCAGCCAGGCGCGCGCCGGTTTGCTGGAGTGAAAAAGTTGGCTCATCGCATCTCCTCAGGCGGTCAGCACGACGCAGCTGTCGACATCCCAGCAGAGGCGCACTTCGTCGCCCCAGGTCGGCAATCCTTTGCGGAAACGGTGGGCGTTCTGCAGCTGGGCGCTGATCATCTGCCCGCTTTTCAGACGCACGTGAAAGATAGAGAGATCGCCGAGATAGGCGATATGCACCACTTCCCCGACGGCGAAGTTGTAGCCGTCCGCCGGCACCTCGTCGCACAGCATCACTTTCTCCGGGCGCAGCGCGACGTGCACCGGCACGTTGTCCGGCACCGAGACGTCGGAGTCGACCTTCAGCGGATGCACCAGGCCGGGGCTGTCGATCACCAGGCCATCCTCCTGACGTTCGCGCAGCAGCCCGCTGAAGACGTTAACCGAGCCGATAAACTCGGCGCTGTAGACGGTGGTGGGATGCTCGTAAATCTCTTCCGGCTCGCCGATCTGCACGAACTTGCCGCGGTTCATAATGGCGATTCGGCCCGCCATGGTCATCGCCTCTTCCTGGTCGTGGGTCACCATGACGCAGGTGGCGCCGACGCGCTCCAGAATATCCACCACTTCCAGCTGCATGCGGTCGCGCAGTTTTTTATCGAGCGCGCCCATCGGCTCGTCAAGCAGCAGCAGCTTAGGACGCTTCGCCAGGCTGCGCGCCAGCGCCACGCGCTGCCGCTGGCCGCCGGAGAGCTGATGCGGCTTGCGCTTCGCGAACTCCTGCATATGCACCAGCGCCAGCATCTCCTGCACCCGCGCCGTGATTTCGCCCTTCGGCAGCTTGTCCTGCTTCAGGCCGAAGGCGATATTCTGCTCTACCGTCATGTGCGGAAAGAGCGCATAGGACTGAAACATCATATTGACCGGACGCTGATACGGCGGCACGTGAGAGAGATCCTGACCGTCCAGCACAATCTGGCCGCTGGTCGGCGGCTCGAAACCCGCCAGCATGCGCAGCAGCGTCGATTTTCCGCAGCCGGAGGCGCCGAGCAGCGCGAAAATTTCGCCTTTATAGATGGTCAGACTGACATCGTCCACGGCGTGCTGTCCGTCGAACGATTTGGTCAGGTTGCGGATTTCCAGCAAGGGCGTTAACGCCTTTGCGGTTTTAGGTTGGGGACGAGGGATCGCGTCGTTCACTAACAGTTCACTCCGGTCTACGCGGAACGGCTAAGCCAGCCGCTAAAAAAGAGAAAACAGAGGCCAGCGCAGCGCCTCTGTTCCAGGTTGTAAATGTGCGAATGCGCAAAAAGCCGCTTATTTCCCGCTTTTCACTCGCGTCCACGCACGGGTGCGCGCGCGATCCAGCTTCGGATCCTGCACCTTCAGCACGAACAGCTTCGACATCGCCTCCGGCGTCGGGAAGATGCCCGGATTGTTGCGGATATCGGCGTTGATCAGCGGCAGCGACGCCTTGTTACCGTTAGCGTAGGACATCTTGTTGGAAACGTCGGCAATCACTTTCGGATCCATGATGTAGTTCAGCCATTGATAGGCCGCGTCGAGATTTTTCGCGTCTTTCGGGATCGCCATCATATCGAAGAAGGCGAGCGCGCCCTCTTTCGGCACGCTGTAGGCGAGATGCACGCCGTTTTTCGCCTGCTCGGCGCGGTTTTTCGCCTGCAGAATATCGCCCGACCAGCCGATAGCGACGCAGGTGTTGCCGTTCGCCAGATCGTTGATGTACTGCGACGAGTGGAAGTAGCGAATGCTGGGGCGCAGCTTCAGCAGCAGATCGGTCGCCGCGCCGGAGTAATCTTTCGCGTCTGAACTGTTGGGATCTTTGCCGAGGTAGTTGAGCACGGTGGCGAAAATCTCTTCCGGCGCGTCAAGGAAAGAGACGCCGCAGCTTTTCAGCTTTTCGAGGTTTTCCGGCTTCAGCACCAGATCCCAGCTATTGACCGGCGCGTCGGCGCCCAGCGCCGCCTTCACCTTCTCGACGTTATAGCCGATGCCGGTGGTGCCCCAGAGATAAGGAATGGCGTATTTGTTATCGGGATCGTGCTGCGCCACTTTCTTCATCAGCTCAGGATCGAGATTCTTGTAGTTCGGCAGCTTGCTCTTATCCAGCGGCTGGAATACGCCGGACTGCAGCTGGCGCGCCAGGAAGCTGGAGGATGGCACCACCACGTCGTAGCCGGTGCTGCCCGCCATCAGTTTGCCTTCCAGCACTTCGTTGGAGTCGAAGACGTCGTAGACCACCTTAATGCCGGAGGCTTTTTCAAAATTCGGCACCGTGTCTGCCGAGATATAATCTGACCAGTTATAAACATGCAGCGTTTTATCTTCCGCCATCGATCCTGCAGAGGCGACCATCAGTACGCCGGTAACCGCAGCTGACAACCATTTTTTTTGATTGAACATCTTTTTATTTCCTCCTGAGCGGATCGTCACGGCCTGGCTAAAGCGAATGCCAGCGCTGCGAGCTGTGCGTCAATTCACAGACACAATGAATCAATATTCATTGAGAGTTTAATAGTAAAAACTGATACCTGCGCTGCGAATCCACGTCTCATGCAGCCCCGCAAGAATAGCCCTGCTACCCTGCCGCTGCCAGACCCCAGCGTAAAAAACGCCTTTTAGCGACAGGTTATGCATGTTTGTGCTATGTGGTCTGGCAGGAACGGCACAAACCACGAGAAATATCTGGCATTAAAGGGCAAAATGCAGAATAAAAAATGGTGGGCCGAAAATGAAAACTGCCGCATAAAGCGGCAGTTAAAGCGGGGCGGAAGAAAGGCTGGCTTAGTGCAGCAGCGAGTGGCTGAAACTGACCGGCGCACGCTCTTCTTCTTCGCCCATCATCAGCAGATTATTGGCAAACGCTTCCATAATTACCATGGAGACCTGCTCTTCGCTCTGCTTCATAAAGCTGGCGAACTGGCCGAAGGTCAACCCGGCGCTGGTCGTCAGGGACTGGCAGACAATCAGCTTCGGCAGGTTGTCGTCCTGAATGTCGACAAAGGCTTTTACCGTCAGCGAGCTGGCGTTGATCTGCGACAGATCGCCGACCAGCGGGATCAGCGCCGTCGGCTTCACTTCCGCCAGCGCGGAAAAGAGAATAACGTTGTCGACCAGATCGATTTTGGCGTCGAACACCCCATCGAAATTTTGCATGTGCGGCAGATGAAGTGCCTGACAGGCATCACATTCGAACCAGGTGATATTTTGCTGATCCAGCCAGCGACGCAACAGGTCGATATCCGGAACGACAAGAGAATCCATCGTAGTGTCCCAAGGGGTGAATAAACAGGCGACTAAGCTTACGGAAAAAATGCGCCTGACGCTACGAAAACCGCTGAAAAGCGCGCGTCAGCCGCCGGTTTTAAGACTGAAACCGGGCAGAGCGTTGCGCTCTGTCCAGCCGATCATCAGGCCGGCGATATCGATGCCGGTGCTGGTTTCGATCCCTTCCAAGCCGGGTGAGGCGTTTACCTCCATTACCAGAGGTCCGCGATGCGCGCGCAGAATATCGACGCCCGCCACGTCCAGCCCCAGCGTCGCGGCCGCTTTGACCGCGATGGCGCGCTCCTGCGGCGTAATCTCCACCGGATGCGCTTTGCCGCCGCGATGCAGATTAGAGCGGAAATCGCCCTCTTTCGCCTCGCGCTCGATCGCCGCCACCACTTCGCCGCCAATCACCAGGCAACGCACGTCGCGTCCTTTTGCCTCCTGGATAAACTCCTGCACCAGTATATGCGCGTTAAGGCCGCGAAAGGCGTCGATGACGCTCTCCGCCGCCTGCCGCGTCTCCGCCAGCACCACGCCGATGCCCTGCGTGCCCTCTACCAGCTTCACCACCAGCGGCGCGCCGCCGACCATGGCGATAAGATCCTGGGTATCATCCGGCGACGAGGCGAAGCCGGTCACCGGCATATCGATGCCCTGACGCGCCAGCAATTGCAGCGAGCGCAGCTTGTCGCGCGCGCGGGCGATTGCCAGCGACTCGTTGAGCGGATAGCTGCCGCACATCTCGAACTGGCGCAGCACCGCCGTGCCGTAGAAGGTGGTGGCGGAGCCGATGCGCGGAATGACCGCATCGAAATGGCCGAGCGGCTCGCCGCGGTAGTGCACCGCTGGGGAGGCCGGGTTGATATTCATGTAGCAGGAGAGCGGATCGATGATTTGAATCTCATGCCCGCGCAGCTCGGCAACCTCGCGCAAGCGTCGGCTGGAGTAAAGTTGCCCGTCGCGCGACAGGATAGCGATTTTCATCATCGGCCCTCTCTGGAATTAGCGCGTCGCCCAGCCCTGCTGGTGCAGGTAGTCGAGCATAAAGGGGCGCGTCTCTTTGACGATCAGACGCTGAATCAGCTCGCTCCAGGTCTCGCTGCGCTGATTGCTGTCGCGCTGCTCGTAGTAGATCGCCGTGCGGCTATCGTAGTCGGCCAGCACCTGCGGATCGACCGGCTGATAACGGTTCTCATGCACCAGCATCGCCTGCGGCAGACGCGGTTTGACGTCGGGCACCGCATCGGGATAGCCGATGCAGAAGCCGAACAGCGGCAGCACGAATTTCGGCAGGCCGAGCAGCTCGGTCACCTGCGCGATATTGTTGCGGATGCCGCCGATAAAGACGCCGCCCAGGCCGAGGGATTCGGCGGCGACCATGGCGTTTTGCGCCATCAGCGCGGTATCGACGCAGCCGAGCAGCAGTTGCTCGGCGCGGCCCAGCTGCGCATCGGGACAAATCTGCAGGTGGCGATTGAAGTCGGCGCAAAATACCCAGAACTCCGCCGCGTCCGCTACCCACTGCTGACCGCCGGTCAGCGTCACCAGCTGCTGGCGCAGCGCGGTATCGGTGATGCGAATAATGGAAGAGCACTGCAGAAAGCTGGAGGTGGACGCCGATTGCGCCGCGGCGATAATCGCCTCACGCTGTTCCGCGCTGATCGCCTGGTCGGTAAAGGCGCGAATAGAACGATGGCTGCACAATAGATCGATTGTCGGTGTCATTAAGGTCTCCGGCGAGTGTCATTTTTAGTATTGGCGCGACCAAACAGCTGCGGCGCCATCGCTTGCGCGGTACGCCATATCATCAGCCAGGCGGCGGGCAGCATCAGGAGAATGCCGATAATCAGCAGCGCGGTCGCCAGCGTCTTGCCGTCAGCGTGCGCGGGCAGCGGCAGCCAGCGGTTAGCCAGCAGCAGCGCGCACAGCGTCAGCAGGCCGCCGAGCGCCTCCATGATCAGCAGAGCTTTGGGTAAACGCGCCAGATTCGGCATAGCATTCTCCTGGGTCGCACCGGGTTCAGGCCGTCAATTATGGTCAAGGTTCACAGACTTGCATAGACGACGCGCATCAGACTAACAGGCATTTCCTGCTTTCTTTAAGCGGTTTGAGCGGGCATCATGTTGACCATCCACCTTGAGCTTGTGTGATATGGGTCACATTAAATAGCCTGAATTAAGGAGCTTTTCATGGTTACTGTTATTTTTGGTCGTCCTGGCTGCCCCTATTGCGTACGTGCGAAAGAGCTGGCCGACAAGCTCAGCGCTGAGCGCGACGACTTTAGTTACCAGTATGTGGATATCCAGGCGGAAGGCATTACCAAAGCGGATCTGGAAAAAAGCGCGGGCAAACCCGTCACCACCGTACCGCAGATTTTCATCGACGAGCAGCATATCGGCGGCTACACCGATTTCGCCGCCTGGACCAAAGAAAACCTGAGCGCATAAGATTTTTTCGCCAGCGTAACGGGCCGACACGGCCCGTTTTTTCGTTCTGGCGTCAGCGCCAGACGATGCGCGCCAGACGCACCAGCAGCGCGCCGCTGCCCGCCCAGAAGAGCGCGCTCAGGCTCCAGACCGACAGGGTCAGCCAGCTGGTATGGGCCAGCAGCGTGTTGTTGAGCAACAGAACGCCGAGAAGCGTGCCCCAGAGCGCCATCAGCAGCGTGCTTTTCAGCGGACTCTCCGCATGCAGCAGCGCCATTACCGCGCCCGGCAGCAAAAAAAGCAGCAGCTCAGGCTGCCCGCCCAGCGGCGCATTGCCCACCAGCCAGTAACGATGCGCATAAATAAACACCAGACTGTAGAGCGCAACGCCAAGCGTCGCACTGGTCCAGCGTAAGGAACGCTGTGGCATATCACCCCACTTATTGAAAATCATCACAATGACAACAACCTGCCGCGATCTCTGGTGGAAATAAAATGAAACAGGCCGTTAGCGGTATGAAATTTAAAGCTAATGGCTGAGGGTGATTTTTATGATTAGAATACCTGCCGTTTAAGAGCGGCCTGTTTAAATCTGGCAGCAGGCTCACTGCGCGGCCTGCACAAGATAGCGAAAAACAGGCCTGTCATCAACAGCTTACAAGTAAACAAGAAGTTAAACAGTGAACATAAACGTCGCAGATTTGTTAAGCGGAAATGACGTTCTGTTATTATTTGTCGTTTTAGCACTCGGTCTTTGCCTGGGTAAATTGCGCTTGGGTTCAGTGCAGTTAGGAAATTCCATCGGCGTATTAGTCGTTTCTTTATTACTTGGCCAACAACACTTCGCGATAAATACCGCCGCATTAAGCCTCGGCTTTATGCTGTTTATTTTTTGCGTCGGCGTAGAGGCGGGGCCCAACTTTTTTTCTATTTTCTTCCGCGACGGTAAAAACTATTTTCTGCTGGCGATCGTCATGGTGCTGAGCGCCCTGCTGCTGGCGCTGGGCTTCGGCAAACTTTTCGGCTGGGATATCGGCATGACGGCGGGGATGCTGGCGGGCTCGATGACCTCGACGCCGGTGCTGGTCGGCGCGGGCGATACCCTGCGACAGAGCATCAACGACGGCGGCCAACTGGCGCTGATGCAGGATCACCTCTCGCTCGGCTACGCCCTGACCTATCTGATAGGCCTGGTAAGCCTGATTTTCGGCGCGCGTTATCTGCCACGCCTGCAGCATCAGGATCTGCCCACCTGCGCCCAGCAAATCGCGCGCGAGCGCGGCCTGGACGCCGACAGCCAGCGTAAAGTCTTTCTGCCGGTGATCCGCGCCTACCGGGTCGGCCCGGAGCTGGTGGCGTGGAGCGGCGGCAAGAATCTGCGCGAGCTCGGTATCTATCGCCAGACCGGCTGCTATATCGAACGTATTCGCCGTAACGGCATTCTCGCCAGCCCGGACGGTGACGCGGTGCTGCAGCTCGGCGACGAAATTTCGCTGGTGGGTTATCCAGATGCTCACGCGCGGCTCGACGCCAGCTTTCGCAACGGCAAAGAGGTATTCGACCGCGATCTGCTCGATATGCGCATCGTGACGGAAGAGATTGTGGTGAAAAACCACAACGCCGTGAATAAGCGCCTCAGCAAACTCAATCTCACCGATCACGGCTGCTTTTTGAACCGGGTCATCCGCAGTCAGATCGAGATGCCGATCGACGACAGCATTATGTTGCACAAAGGCGATATCCTGCAGGTCAGCGGCGAGGCGAAGCGCGTGAAAAACGTGGCGGACCGCATCGGCTTTATCGCGATTCATAGCCAGGTGACCGATCTGCTGGCGTTCTGCGCCTTCTTTATCGTCGGGCTGATGATCGGGCTGATCACCTTTCAGTTCAGCAACTTCAGCTTCGGCATCGGCAACGCTGCCGGGCTGCTGTTCGCCGGCATTATGCTCGGCTTTTTGCGCGCCAACCATCCCACCTTCGGCTATATCCCGCAGGGCGCGCTGACCATGGTGAAAGAGTTCGGGCTGATGGTGTTTATGGCGGGCGTCGGGCTGAGCGCCGGCAGCGGCATTAACCAGGGCCTGGGTAGCGAAGGCGCGCTGATGCTGCTGTGCGGTCTGCTGGTGAGCCTGCTGCCGGTAGTGATCTGCTATCTGTTCGGCGCCTACGTGCTGCGCATGAACCGCGCGCTGCTGTTCGGCGCGATTATGGGCGCGCGCACCTGCGCGCCGGCGATGGAAATTATCTGCGATACGGCGCGCAGCAATATTCCGGCGCTGGGCTATGCGGGCACCTACGCCATCGCCAACGTGCTGCTGACGCTGGCGGGCACGCTGATTGTGATTATCTGGCCGATTTTGCCCTTATAAAATTTTTTCGACTCAGTCCAGAACTTTTTTGTTAAGGGTGAGTCTGAATAAGTGCCACTGCTTTTCTTTGAAATCCCCAAATTGTGGAGCCCGCCAGCTTTTTTGCTGACGGGTTTTTTTATGCCTGCGGTTTACCCGGCCGCGACAGGCAGAGCGCATAAGGGATGCGCGCACTGTCACTGAACTTAAACCGTTCTGAAACCTGCGCGTCATTTAGGAGCCGGCGCTATATATCCCGGCGCGCGGCGTCGCCAGAATAGGCCTGTTCATTGACATTTTGTGCGCAGCGGCGAATGAGCGCAGGTACACGACGAGGATTTATTACCCCTATGGAAGCGTTTAACCACTCTCTGTTTTTATCCATTAACGCGACGCCCGATTCGCCCGGCTGGCTGCTGGCGCTGGCGACCTTTATCGCCAAAGATCTGATCGCCATCGTGCCGCTGCTGATTGTCGCGCTCTGGCTGTGGGGGCCACGCGACCAGGTGAAATCGCAGCGCGTGCTGGTGCTGAAAACCGGCATGGCGCTGATCTATGCGCTTGCTATCTCCTGGTGCGTCGGCCAGCTTTTCCCTCATCCGCGCCCATTTGCCATCGGGCTTGGGTATCAGTTTCTGCATCATGCGCCTGACGACTCCTACCCGAGCGATCACGGCACCACGATTTTCACCTTCGCGCTGGCGTTTATCTTCTGGCATCGCCTCTGGTCAGGCGTGATCCTGATGGCGCTTGGCACGGCCATCGCCTGGTCGCGCGTCTACCTCGGCGTGCACTGGCCGATGGATATGCTGGGCGGGTTTCTGGTGGGGCTGCTCGGCTGTCTGGCGTCGCATCTCGCCTGGCAGGGATATGGCGCGCGCATGCTGGCGACCTTTAACGCCGCCTACCGCGCGCTGTTCGCCCTGCCGATACGCAAGGGCTGGATCCAGGATTAAGCAAACTGGCAGCGTGTTGGCCCGTTTACGGGCGCACCTCAGGGATGAGGTGCGTAACCACGCGGGCCGAGCGCGCAGGGAGGCCTTGAGCGACTTTGCGATCGGCCCATGCCATCCGCGTCTGCTCAACGCTACCAGAGTGTGCTTTAACTAAACCACTTGCCGAACAGGGAGTGGAACTGCATCAGCACGAAATCGACGATGCGGCTGAAGAAATTGCCCTCCGGCACCTCCTCCATCACCACCAGCGGCCGCTGCTCAATGGTTTTGCCGTCAAGCTGGAAGTCGATAGTGCCCACCACCTGATTTTTCTTTAACGGCGCCTCAAGCTGCGGCGTAGTGAGGGTATAGCTCGCCTTCAGGTTCTTCATCTGTCCTTTCGGCAGCGTCAGCGCGGCATCCTTCTCGACGCCGAGGTTGACCTCTTTGCGATCGCCGAACCAGACGCGCTGCTGGGCGAAGGGCTTATCCGCCTTAATGGGCGTCACGGTCTCAAAAAAGCGGAAACCCCAGGTCAGCAGCTTCTCGCTCTCGCGGAAGCGCGCGGCGTCGGTGGCGGTGCCGAGCACCACGGAGATCAGCCGCATATCGTTCTCGGTGGCGGAGGCCACCAGGTTGTTACCGGCGCCCGAGGTATGGCCAGTCTTGATGCCGTCGACCTGCAGGTTGGTGCTCCAGAGCAGCCGGTTGCGGTTCATCTGGCGAATATGGTTGAAGGTAAACTCTTTCTCTTTATTCAGCGCATACTCTTCCGGCACGTCGCGGATCAGCGCCTGACCAATCAGCGCCATATCGCGCGCCGTACTGTACTGCCCTTCTGCATCCAGCCCGTGCACCGTCATAAAGTGGGTGTTCTTCAGCCCGAACGCCTTAACGTAGTTGTTCATCAGGCCGATAAAGGCGTCCTGGCTGCCGGCGACATAGTCCGCCAGCGCGATGCAGGCGTCGTTGCCTGACTGAATAACGATGCCTTTATTCAGCTCCGACACCGGAATGCGGTCGCCGGGCTTGAGGAACATCAGCGAAGAGCCTTTCAGTTTGGGATTGCCGGTTGCCCAGGCGTCCTGGCCGATGGTCACCATGTCGTCGCGCTTGATTTTGCCCGACTTCAGCGCCTGGCCGACCACATAGCTGGTCATCATCTTGGTCAGGCTGGCGGGGTCGAGCCGATCGTCCGCATTGCCTTCCGCCAGCACCTTGCCGCTGGCGTAATCCATTAATATCCAGGCTTTGGCCTCGACCTGAGGGGGCGCAGGCGCATCCACGGCAAAAGCAACGGGGGCGATAAACAGCAGTAACGAGGCGGCGGCGACGTGCCGCAGGCGGCGTGGAGAGCGAATAGTTGTCATGTGCGAGGAAATTCCATGTTAAATCGCGGTTTTAAGGCAAAAACCTACAGAGTGAAACGCTACCCTCTGCAGAGCATGAAAAAAACCGCCCAACCGTAAAGTTTTATAGAGTTTAGTAGAGTAACCCTGGCATTTGCCGGGCGCGCTTACCAGTGTCACGCCAGGCAAGCGCCCGGAAAAGCCGGTGAAATTCCGATTTTTCGTAGAAAGGTTAAGAGCGTCACAAAATTCTGCCAGGCTGTTGTGAGTCTACAGAGGAGACCCACCATGGACTTAGCCGTATTTGATCTCGACGAAACCGTTATCTGCGCAGACAGCACCGGCCTCTGGCTGCGCTGGCTGGTATCGCAGGGCTTTGCCCGTGAAGAACTGCTGGCGCAAGAGCAGGCGCTAATGGCGCAGTACTACGCCGGCACGCTGGCGATGGAGGATTATATGGCGCTGACGCTCTCGCCGCTGGCCGGTCTGGCGGCACCGACCGTCGCAGGCTGGGTGCGCCGCTGGATCCAGCGCGACATTCTGCCGCGCGTCTATCCTGAAGCGCGCGACCGCATCAGCTGGCACCAGCAGCGCGGCGACAAAGTGGTAATCTGCTCCGCCAGCGGCGAACATCTGGTGACGCCGATAGCCGAACGGCTGGGCGCGCACGGCGCGCTGGCGATTGGCGTCGAGGTGGTGGATGACCGCTACAGCGGACAAACCTACGGCACCATGACCTATAAAGAGGGCAAGGTGACGCGATTGACCGACTGGCGCGCCCTGCAGCAGGAGCAGGATTTCGCCCGCACCTGGGCCTACAGCGACTCGATGAACGACCTGCCGCTGCTGGCGCAGGCCGATCACGCGCTCGTCATTAACCCGGATGCGCTGCTGCATCAGGAGGCGCTGAACCGCGGCTGGCAGGTCTGCCGCTGGGCGCGCTGATTAGCCGCGGGACGCGCTGGCGTCCTGCGCGAGGCCCACTTTAAGCAGCTTACCGTTGTCGTCGTCGGTCAGCACGTAGAGATAGCCGTCCGGCCCCTGGCGCACGTCGCGGATGCGCTCGTCGCGATCCGTCAGCAGGCGCTGCGCCTCCACCACCTTATCGCCATTGACGCTGAGGCGGATCAGGTTCTTTTCTTTAAGCGCGCCGATAAACAGCGAATTTTTCCACTGCGGGAAGCGGGCGCTGTTGTAAAACGCCATGCCGCTCACCGCAGGCGATTTTTTCCAGTAGAAGACCGGCTGTTCCGTTCCCTCTGCGTGGCTGCCCTTTGATTCCGGCACCTTGCTGCCGTTGTAGTCGATGCCCCAGGTCGCCAGCGGCCAGCCATAGTTTTTGCCTTTCTGCGGGATATTCACCTCGTCGCCGCCGCGCGGGCCGTGCTCGCTCTCCCATATCTGCTGCGTCCAGGGGTTCAGCGCCAGACCCTGCGGATTGCGCAGGCCGTAGGCCCAGATCTCCGGACGCGCGCCGCTGCGGCCGACGAAAGGATTATCTTTCGGCACGCTGCCGTCCTGATTCAGCCGCAGGATTTTGCCGGTCAGCTTGTCGAGATCCTGCGCGCTGCTGCTGTGAAAGTTATCGCCGAAAACGATATAGAGATAGCCGTCGCGATCGAAGGCCATGCGCGTGCCGAGATTATTGCCCGCCGAAAGCGCCGGCGTCTGACGGATGACGGGTTTAAAGCCGGTCAGACGCCGGTTATCCGCGCTGAGCTGGCCATAGCCGACCACCGCGCCCAGTTCGCCGCTGCTGGCTTCGGTGGTATAGCTGAGCCATACGCGACGGCTCTGCGCGAAGTCCGGCGCCAGCACCACGTCGAGCAGTCCCGCCTGGCGGCGCACTGTCGCTTTCGGCACCCCTTCGATCGGCTGCGACAGGCCGCTGTCGGGCCGCCAGCTGCGCAGCTCTCCGCTCCGTTCAGTTATCAGCAGCGTTTGATTGTCGGGCAGAAACGCTACTGACCAGGGATGATTAAGCTTGTCCTGCAAAACCTGAACCTGCAGCTCCTCCGCCAGCGCGGGGAGAGTAAACAGCGCGCCGCCAAGTAGCAGCGTAGCAGTCAGTCGGGCCATAGTGTGCTCCAGTCATCAGGGGATGAGCTTAAGCGTAGCCAGCGCGACCCGATAATGTTCAGGCTTTACAAAAGATTAAACAAGGCGTCCCTGCCCTCGGCGCGCGACTCAGGGCGCGCTGAAGTGCACGGCGTCGCTGACCGTATCGTCAATGGCGCTTTTCACGTCAGCGTAAGTGATGGGCGCGCTGCTGTTGTTCAGCGGCTTGCCGAACGCCTTGCGCACTACCTTGATCAGCGGCTTGCCGGTCTGCGCGTCGCGCGCCTCGATCTCCAGAAACAGCGCGCTATTCTGGGTGCGGTGGCCGGTGGCCGCCATGGTGCTGGCAATCACCGCCGCCACCGGCACCACCTCATAGAACTGGACGCCCTCGTTTTCCGCCGTCACGCCGGTAATGGCGCTGCGCACGATCAGCGTATGCGGACCAGGCTGGGTCACCAGCTTTTTACGTTCGCCAATCGCCGCCTTAAGTCGCGTATCGGTGTAGCTGCGGATCTGATCCAGCGTCTGCTGGCTGACGCGCGCCGTCGGCTTCGCCGCCGGATAGTAAACCACCGGCGTATAAACGACCGAGGTATAGTCGCTGTCGCGATAGTCGGGCGAGATCCAGCGCAGCGTAGGGCGATCGCTGGCGGAGGTGGCGGGTTTAAGCTGGCTGTAATCAGTGATAAAACCGGAATATTGCTGTTTATCGGCAACGTGCGAGGTGCATCCCGCCAGCAGCATGGCGCTCGCCATCAGGGTCAACAAGGAAATTTTGCGCATAGTCAGTTCTCAAGTGGAAACAGGACGTTAATAGCTTAGATAATCCGTTGAGAACGTGCCGGGAGAAACAGAAAGAAAACGCCCGCTGCGGGTGCAGCGGGCGAAAGGCTTACTCGAAGCAGGTTTCCGGGTTATCGGAGAGAGAGATAAAGCTCTTGCCGCCTTCGGTCAGGGCGATGATTTTGCCTGACTCGATATCGTAGACCCAGCCGTGCAGGCGCACTTTGCCTTTACGCAGCGCCAGCGCCACGGATGGATGTGTCTTGATGTTGTTCAGCTGGGCGATGACGTTCTCTTTGACCATCTCGTTCAGCTTCGCTTCCGGCGTCTCGTATTCGCGCTCTTCCACCACGGTTTTCGCCGCATCGGCGTAGTGCAGCCAGTGATCGACCGCCGGCATATTGTCCATGCACTGACAGGAGGCGATAGCGTTCATCGCGCCGCAGTTGGAGTGACCGCAGATGATAATTTCGCTTACGCCCAGCACCATGACCGCATATTCGATGGTGGCCGATACCCCGCCTGGCTCCGGCCCGAACGGCGGCACGATGTTCCCCGCGTTGCGGATCACGAAGAGCTGGCCCGGCTCCTGCTGGGTCACCAGCTCCGGTACTAAACGGCTGTCGGAACAGGAGATAAACAGCGCTTTCGGATTTTGGTTCGACGCCAGGCTTTTGAAAAGATCCTTCCTTTCAGGAAACACATTCTGTTGAAAACTCAGAAATCCGTTAACGATCTCTTTCATCATTGCGCTCTCACATTATCCACTTAGTCGACTGCGGCGACAGGTGTCCGCAGCTGCCTTGTTATCTGCTTATTATTGAATTCACAGTAAATTTGAATTCAGGATTTAAGCACCAGGCCGCGTTAAACTCAACCCTGTTCTGATTATTGACAAATGATGCGCCTGTAGCGGATAAGAATTTTCGTTGAAATTCCCGCAGGTTAGCCTCACACCATCCGGCCGCGACGTTTGCACTTATTTACGTAACATGCGGGCAGATCGCCGCCTTTTTATCAGGTAAAAGCGCCGCTTATCTCACTGAAAAGACGTCATAATTCCCCCACAAAAAGCACGGCAATTTCAGGCGAAACGCGACGAAAACGCGCACGCGCAATCGCCGACGTGCCGAATGAGGCCAGCGTCAGGTAGGATGGATGGCGAAATTCAGCCGATCGCTGGCATGATGGATTTAACCGTACAGCTTCTGATGCGCCTGCTTGCGCGTCAGGTAGTCTTCATCTTCGCGCAGGCGATCCCAGTAGGCTTTGAAAACGGCCGCCGCAGCGGCCTTTTCTTCGTCGACGCCGCGCGGCAGCTCGTTGCCGTCGGCGTCGTACTTGCGCCCGCCCTTGTGATTGCTGTAGCGGCGCGCGCGGGTATAGCCCATCTGGATGAACTTGCGCGCCATATCCATACCGACAAAATCATCCTGCGCGCGGTAGGCTTCAAACAGCTCCATGATCTTCGCCGCCGATGCTTCGGCGATCGGCACGGTGCGGAAGCGCCAGTGCGGCAAGATTTCGCTTTTATAGGGCTCCACCATCAGCACGCCCTGCTCGCCGCGCCCGACCTGATAGCGCTCCGGCTGTTTGCGGAAGTCGATGGTTTTAAAGTCCTGCTCGTAATCGAATTTTTTCATGTCTTGAGTTTAGGATCGAGTGCGTCGCGTAGCCCGTCGCCAAGCAAATTAAATGCTAAAACCGTGAGAAAAATCGCGAGACTGGGAAAAATCGCCACGTGCGGCGCCAGTACCATATCGGCGCGCGCCTCGTTGAGCATCGCGCCCCACTCCGGCGTCGGCGGCTGCGCGCCCAGGCCGAGAAACGACAGGCTGGCGGCGGTAATAATCGAGGTGCCGATGCGCATGGTGAAGTAGACCACGATAGAGGACACCGTGCCGGGCAGAATATGCCTGAGTAGAATGGTGGCGTCGGACGCGCCGATGCTGCGCGCCGACTCGATATAGGTCTGATGCTTCAGCACCAGCGTATTGCCGCGCACCAGGCGGGCGAACGCCGGAATGCTGAAAATAGCCACCGCGATAATCACGTTGCTCATGCCGCTGCCCATAATCGCCACCACGGCAATCGCCAGCAGAATGCCGGGAAAGGCGAACAGCACGTCGCAGATGCGCATGGTGACGCGATCCCAGGCGCCCTCGTAGTAGCCCGCCAGCAGGCCGAAGAAGGTGCCGATGGCCGCGCCGATCGCCACCGAAAAGAAGCCGGCGATCAGCGAGATGCGGGTGCCGACCAGCACGCGGCTGAAGATATCGCGGCCCAGCGCATCGACGCCGAACCAGTGCATCAGCGAAGGCCCCTGATTGAGCCGGTCGTAGTCGAAATAGTTCTCAGCGTCGAACGGCGCAATCAGCGGCGCGATAAACGCCAGCACGATCAGCAGCAGCACAAACAGCCCGGCGGTCATCGCCACCGGCTGGCGGCGAAAGCGTCGCCAGAACTCGCTCCAGGGCGTTCGAACCCGATTTTCCGTCGTCAGCGGCAGGCTTTTCAGCACCGCTTCGCGTCGCCAGTTTTTCATTGCGACTCCTTACCTGTAGCGAATAGCGGGATTGATTGCCGCATAGAGCAGATCGACAATCAGGTTAATCAGGATGAACTCCAGCGAGAAGAGCAGCACTTCGGCCTGGATCACCGGGTAGTCGCGCATCTCCACCGAATCCACCAGCAGGCGGCCGAGGCCAGGCCAGTTGAAGACCACCTCTACCACGATCGAGCCGCCGAGCAGAAAGCCGAACTGCAGGCCCATCATGGTGACCACCGGGATCATGGCGTTGCGCAGGCCGTGTTTGACCACCACCAGCGATTCGCGCACCCCTTTGGCGCGCGCGGTGCGCATATAGTCTTCCTGCATCACCTCGACGAACGAGGCGCGGGTAAAGCGCGCCATCACCGCCGCCACGGCGGCGCCCAGCGTAATCGACGGCAGAATATAGTGCCGCCAGCTGTCGGCGCCGACGGTCGGCAGCCAGCCCAGCTCCACCGAAAAAACCTGCATCAGCAGCATGCCGAGCGCAAAGGCGGGAAAGGAGATGCCCGAAACCGCCAGCGTCATGCCGAGGCGATCGGGCCAGCGGTTGCGCCACACGGCGGAGACGATGCCGATCGTCATGCCGAAAATCACCGCCCAGATCATGCTGGCCAGCGTCAGCCACAGCGTCGGCATAAAGCGGGTGGCGATTTCCTCGGCGACCGGCCGCTTCGACACCAGCGAATGGCCGAAGTCGCCCTGCAGCGCATTCAGAATAAAGTGCCAGAACTGCTGCGGCAGCGGCTGATCCAGACCCAGCTCCTGGCGCACCAGCGCCACCACCGTGGCGTCGGCGTCCTGACCGGCGATCAGGCGCGCCGGATCGCCCGGCAGCAGGTGCACAAACAGGAACACCAGCACCGCGACAATCAGCAGCGTCGGGATCAGCCCGAGCAGACGTTTGATAAAATAGTTAAGCATGCGAAATCCTGCGCAGCGGCGGCCAGCCCGCGCGGGCTGGCCGATCGGGTTACTTCAGGTCGGCCTCGTCAAAGCTGAATGAGGTATCGGGCATCACGTAGAACCCGGTCAGCGACGCGGTGTTGGCGGAGACCAGCTGCTCCACCACCAGCGGGATCCACGGATGGTCGTTCCAGATTTTATCCTGCGCATCTTTATACAGGCTGGCTTTACGCTCGCGATCGGTGGTCTTCAGCGCATCGGCCAGATCTTTATCCACCTGCGGATTGCTGTAGAAGGCGGTATTGAAGATCGCCGGCGGCCAGGAGGTGGTGGCGAATAGCGGCGTCAGCGCCCAGTCGGCTTCGCCGGTAGAGGCGGACCAGCCGGTGTAGAACATGCGGACGCCGCTCTCTTTCTGTCCTTTACTCTCCACCTCGGCGGCGCGCTGGCCAGCGTCCATCGCCGTCACTTTGACCTTTACGCCCACCTGCGCCAGCTGCTGCTGGGTAAACTGCAGCACTTTTTGCGCGGTGCTGTGGTTATGCGATGACCAGAGCGTAGTCTCAAAGCCGTTGGGATAGCCCGCTTCCTTCAGCAGCTCGCGCGCTTTGGCCGGGTTATACTGAATCGCCGGGTAGCGCTGCGCAAAGTCGATCGACGGCGGCACAATGCCGGTCGCCGGCGTCGCGTAGCCGGCAAAGGCGACTTTAGTCAGCGCCTCGCGGTTGATGGCGTACTCTAGCGCCTCACGCACTTTCGGGTTATCGAACGGCTTCTGGGTGACGTTCAGGCTGATATAGCGCTGCATGATCGACGGCGAGGTCACTACCTTCAGCTTCGCGTTCTTCTCCAGCAGTTTGGCCTGCTCGAAGGGGATCGGGAACGCGAAGTTCGCTTCGCCGGTCTGCAGCATCGCCGCGCGCGTGTTGTTGTCCACTACCGGACGCCAGGTAATGCTGTCGAGCTTCGGATAGCCCTTCTTCCAGTAGCCGTCCCACTTTTTCACCTTCACGTAGTCGGTCTGGTTCCAGGTTACCAGCTCATACGGGCCGGTGCCAACCGGGTGAAAGCCGATCTCTTTGCCATATTTCTTCAGCGCGGTGGGCGAAATCATCGCGGCGGCCGGGTGCGCCAGATTGTTGATAAAGGCTGAAAAAGGCTGCTTCAGGGTGATCTTCACCGTAGTGGGATCGACGGCCTCGGTGGTGGCGATATATTTAAACAGGTTATAGCGCTTAAGGTGGTTATCCGGATTGCTGGCGCGCTCCAGGTTGACCTTGACCGCTTCGGCGTTGAAGTCAGTGCCGTCCTGGAATTTAATCCCTGGGCGCAGCTTAATGGTGTAGGTCAGGCCGTCCGGGCTTGCCTGATAGCTTTCCGCCAGCACGTTGGTCAGCTTCATCTCTTTATCGAAGCCGAACAGCCCCTGATAGAACGATTTCGCCACCGCCTGCGACAGCGTGTCGTTGGCATCGTAAGGATCGAGCGTGGTGAAGTTGGACCCGACGGCGATAACCGCGTCTTTTGCCGCCCAGGCGGGTAGCGCCGCCATGGCGCTCATCACGCCCGCAGCCAGTAACCCTTTACGCATTGCGTTGTGCATCGTGTTCTCCTGTATCCCTGCTTAGTGTGATTGTGATGTCAGGTGCTGCTGATAGCGTGGCGCGCGACGAAATGGCCTGGCGCCACCTCCATCAGCGGCGCGACTTCAGGCTCGTCGCCCAGCGCGCGCACGGCGCTGGGTATTTCATCCACCATCAGCGCGCGTTCGCGCCGGCGATGCGCCGGATCCGCCACCGGTACGGCGGCCATCAGCTTGCGGGTATAGGGGTGGCGCGGCTGCTCGAACACCGCCTGGCGCGGCCCCATTTCAACGATTTGTCCCAGATACATAACCGCCACGCGATGGCTGATGCGTTCGACAACGGCCATATCGTGCGAAATAAACAGGAAGGCGATGCCGAATTCGCGCTGCAGATCGAGCATCAGATTGACGATCTGCGCCTGAATCGACACGTCAAGCGCCGACACCGACTCATCGGCGATAACCACTTTGGGATTGAGCGCCAGCGCGCGCGCGATGCAGATGCGCTGGCGCTGGCCGCCGGAGAATTCGTGGGGATAGCGCTGCGCGTGCTCCGGCAGCAGCCCCACCTTTTCCAGCAGCCAGGCGACGCGCTGTTCCGCCTCGCGGCGCGGCATCACCTTATGCACCAGCAGCGGCTCCATAATAGAGAAGCCCACCGTCAGACGCGGATCGAGCGAGGCGTAGGGATCCTGAAAGATAAACTGGATATCGCGCCGCAGATGCACCAGCGCCGAGCCGGCGAGCCTGTCGATGCGCTGGCCGTTGAAGGTAATGGTGCCGCCCTGGCTCGCCACCAGCCGCAGCAGCGAACGCCCGGTGGTGGATTTGCCGCAGCCCGATTCGCCTACCAGCGCCAGCGTCTCGCCGGCGTAGAGATCGAAGCTCACCTTCTCTACCGCGTGTACGCGACGCTTCACGCGGTTAAGCAGGCCGCCGCGAATATCGAAGCGCGTCACCAGTTCGCGCACCTGCAAAATCGGCTCGAGATCGCGACGCACAGTATCCTGCGGCGTCTCCGGCTCCGCCTGACCGCCGGCGCGCAGCAGCGGAAAACGCGCGGGCAGCGGCTGGCCGCTCATCGCGCCGAGCTTCGGCACCGCCGCCAGCAGCGCCTGGGTATAGGGCTGCTGCGGCGCGTCGAACAGCTGCTGCACCGGCGCGCTCTCCACCACGTCGCCGCGGTACATCACCTGGACGCGGTCCGCCATTTCAGCCACCACGCCCATATCGTGGGTGATAAAAATCACCCCCATCTGCATCTCTTTTTGCAGCACGCGGATCAGCTGCAGGATTTGCGCCTGAATGGTGACGTCGAGCGCCGTGGTCGGCTCATCGGCGATCAGTAGCGCGGGACGGCACGACAGCGCCATGGCGATCACCACACGCTGGCGCATGCCGCCGGAGAGCTGATGCGGATAGCGCGACAGCACGCCCTGCGCTTCGGGAATGCGCACCAGATCGAGCATACGGCGCGCTTCCGCCAGCGCCTGCTGATGGCCTTTGCCCTGATGCAGGCGGATCGATTCGGCGATCTGCTCGCCAACGGTGAAAACCGGGTTGAGCGAGGTCATCGGCTCCTGAAAAATCATCGCCATGTCGGCGCCGCGCACGCGACGCATCACGCCCGGCGCTGCGCGCGTCACGTCCAGCAGCTCGCCGCTGCGGCGGCGCAGCACTATATCGCCGCTGACCTCGCCGCCCGCCTGTTCGATCAGCCGCATCAGCGCCAGCGAGGTGACCGATTTGCCGGAGCCGGACTCGCCGACGATCGCCAGGGTTTCGCCGCGCTGCACCTCGAGCGACAGGTCGCGCACCGCGTGCGTCACGCGCCCTTCATGGCTGAAGCGCACGTTGAGATTGCGTACCGCCAGAACCTGATCCGGCGCCATTTGCTGCGTCATGCCTGCTCCTTAGCCTTCGCGGTAGATGCCGACCTCAATCTCTTCGCCCACGCGCGCGACGCCGCGGTACATGCCCTCGCTATTGAACGGCAGCGCTACGTTGCCGAAGCGGTCGATAGCGATCAGGCCGCCGCTGCCGCCCAGCTCAGGAATGGCGTCGTGGATGACGTTAACGCACGCCTGCTGCAGCGAATGGCCGCCGTAGCGCATCTGCGCGGCGATATCGTAGGCCGCCAGGGTGCGAATAAAGACTTCACCCGTACCGGTGCAGGAGACCGCCACCGTATCGTTGCTGGCGTAGCAGCCTGCACCCGGCAGCGGCGAGTCGCCGACGCGGCCCGCCTGTTTGTTGGTCATGCCGCCGGTCGAGGTGGCGGCGGCAAGGTTGCCCTCCGCATCGATCGCCACCGCGCCGACGGTGCCGAATTTACGGTCGGGATCGAGCGGGTCGTCCGATTTCGCCGCGCCGTCGTGATCCAGCACCATCTCGTCGCTGGCCAGCGCGCGCTGAAGCTGCTCCCAGCGTTCCGGCGTCGAAAAGAAAGCGGGATCGACCTCTTCCAGCCCGTTATCCCGCGCGAACTGCTCCGCGCCCGCGCCGATAAAGAGCACGTGCGGACTCGATTCCAGCACCTTGCGCGCCGCCAGCACCGGATTGCGCAGGCGCGACACGCCTGCCACCGCACCTACCGCCAGCGTGCGGCCGTCCATTACGCAGGCGTCCAGCTCGTGCGTGCCCTGATGGGTGAAGACCGCGCCCTTGCCGGCGTTGAACAACGGGCACTCTTCCAGCTGCCGCACCGCTTCGGTCACGGCGTCCAGCGCGCTGGCGCCCCGTGCCAGCATCTGCTGTCCCGCGCTAAGGATATCGCTCAGCGCCTGACGATACGCCTGCTCTTTTTCTGCGCTCATTGCCGAGCGCGTAATGGCGCCTGCCCCACCGTGAATGGCGATGACTGCTTTAACCATAACGCTTGCCCTATCCTTTTACCGGAGTGAAAACACTGATTTAAAATGGTTTTCAGCCAATTTAAATGATTTTTGACTATAGAAAGCCTGTCAAAGCTTGTAAAGGGGAAACTGGCGCGTCAGCCATAACCTTTTATTGTGGCTTATGCCGCGGCGGAAATGTGACTCCGCTGGCAATTAGCACCATAATAGTCAGCAACTGTCTTTACTCAGGTTGCTAATACGATGGAAAGCTTTACCGCAGGATTAATTTCTCTGGAAGAGGCGCAGGCGAAAATGCTGGCGCAGCTTCAGCCTCTGCGCGATCGCGTCAGCGTGCCGCTGGCGGACGCGGCCGGCCGCATTACCGCCTTGCCGGTCACCTCGCCGATCGACGTGCCCCCGTTTGATAACTCGGCGATGGACGGCTACGCCGTGCGGCTGGCCGATATTCAATCCGATCGACCGCTGAAGATCGCCGGCAAAGCCTTTGCCGGCGCCCCTTTTGACGGCGACTGGCCGGCGGGCAGCGCGGTGCGCATTATGACCGGCGCGCCGGTGCCGCCAGGCTGCGAAGCGGTGGTGATGCAGGAAGAGACGCGCGAGGTCGAGGATGGCATTGTGATTAACGCGCCGGTGCGGGCGGGACAAAATATCCGCCTGATCGGCGAAGATATCCGTCGCGACCAGCCGGTGCTGGCGGCAGGCGTGCGCCTCGGCGCGGCAGAGCTGCCGCTCCTCGCCTCGCTCGGCCTGGCCGAGGTCAGCGTGCTGCGCAAGCTGCGCGTCGCGGTTTTCTCCACCGGCGACGAGCTGCAGCCGGTCGGCCAGCCGCTGGCGCCGGGTCAGATCTACGACACTAACCGTTTTGCCGTCTCGCTGATGCTGCGCAAGCTCGGCTGCGAGGTGATCGACCTGGGCATCATCAAAGATGATCCGCAGGCGCTGCGTCACGCTTTCGCAGAGGCGGATCGGCAGGCCGACGTGGTGATCAGCACCGGCGGCGTGTCGGTGGGCGAAGCGGATTTCACTAAAGCTATGCTGGACGAGCTGGGCGTCATTACCTTCTGGAAGCTGGCCATCAAGCCGGGCAAGCCTTTCGCCTTCGGCCGTCTCGCCAGCAGCTGGTTCTGCGGGCTGCCGGGCAATCCGGTGTCGGCCGCCGTCACCTTCTATCAGCTGGTGCAGCCGCTGCTCGCCGCCCTGACCGGCCAGCGCGAATCGTCGCTGCCGCCGCGTCTGCGCGCGCGCGCCGCCTCACGCCTGAAAAAATCACCCGGCCGCCTCGATTTCCAGCGCGGCATCATGCGCCGCGGCGCGGACGGCGAGCTGGAGGTGCACAGTACCGGCCATCAGGGCTCGCACGTCTTTAGCTCGTTCGCCGCCGCCAACTGCTTTATCGTGCTGGAGCGCGATCGCGGCGCGGTCGAGCCGGGCGAATGGGTCGAGGTTGAGCCCTTCAACGCGCTGCTGGAGGGATAATGCTGCCTGAACTCAGCGATAAAGAGATGCTGCGCTATAACCGCCAGATTGTGCTGCGCGGCTTCGACTTCGACGGTCAGGAGAAGCTCAAAGCGAGCCGCGCGCTGATTGTCGGTCTCGGCGGGCTGGGCTGCGCGGCGGCGCCATATCTGGCCGCCGCGGGCGTCGGCGCGCTGACCCTGCTCGATTTCGATACCGTCGCGCTGTCGAATCTGCAGCGTCAGATCCTGCATCACGACGCGGATATCGGCCGCGCCAAGGTCGACTCGGCGGCGGAGAGTCTGTCCGCCATCAACCCGCATGTGCATATCGATACCGTTAACGGCATGCTGGAAGATGAGGCGCTTGAGGCGCTGATCGCCAGGCATCAGGTGGTGCTCGACTGTACCGACAACGTGCAGATCCGCGAACAGCTGAACCGCCTGTGTCGTTCGCGTGGCGTGCCGCTGGTTTCCGGCTCGGCGATCCGTATGGAAGGCCAGATTAGCGTCTTTACCTGGCAGCCGGGCACGCCCTGCTATCGCTGTATTAGCCGCCTGTTCGGCGAGCAAACGCTCAGCTGCGTCGAAGCGGGCGTGATGGCGCCGCTGGTCGGGGTGATTGGTGCCATGCAGGCGATGGAGGCGATTAAAGTGTTGACGGCCTTCGGCACGCCCGCCGCCTCGCGGCTGCTGATGTATGATGCGATGAGCGCGGAGTTCCGCAGCGTGAAGGTGGCGCAGGATGCGCACTGCGAAGTCTGTGGTAAATAATAAAGGGGATAGCTTACGCTATCCCCTTTATGCCCTCAATTAAGCTGTCTGCCTGTTTTGCGCTAACGCAAGTGGCGTGGACCGATCGCAAAGTCGCTTTACGCATCCCTGCTCGCTCGGCCCGCGCCCTCCATGGCGCGGGACGCTTTGCTCTTCGGTCCACGCCACCCGCTTATTAGCGTTCTTCGTCGTCTGTCAGAAGGATCCGGCGGCCTTAGTAAATACCCTGACTGCGCAGATAATCTTCGTAGGTGCCGGTAAAGTCCACCACGCGGTCCTCTTTGATCTCCAGCACGCGCGTCGCCAGCGAGCTGACGAATTCACGGTCGTGCGAAACGAAAATCAGCGTGCCTTCATACATCTCCAGCGCCATATTCAGCGACTCGATCGACTCCATATCCAGGTGGTTGGTCGGTTCGTCCATAATCAGGATATTGGGTTTCTGCATCATCAGCTTGCCGAACAGCATGCGCCCCTTTTCCCCGCCCGACAGCACCTTCGCCGGTTTTTTGATGTCGTCGTGGCTGAACAGCAGACGACCCAGAATGCTGCGCACCGCCTGCTCGTCATCCCCTTCCTGCTTCCACTGGCTCATCCAGTCGAAGACGCTAAGGTCGTCGGCGAAGTCGGCAGCGTGATCCTGCGCGTAATAACCGATGCGCGCATTTTCCGACCATTTAACGCTGCCACTGTCTGGCTCAAGTTCGCCTACCAGCGTTTTCAGCAGCGTGGATTTACCAATACCGTTGGCGCCGATAACCGCCAGCTTTTCGCCCACTTCAAGCAGCAGATTGAGATTTTTAAACAGCGGACCGTTATCAAAACCTTTGGTAAGCGCTTCGACTTCCAGCGCATTACGGAACAGCTTCTTGTCTTGTTCAAAACGAATAAACGGGTTTTGACGGCTGGACGCTTTAACTTCATCCAGTTTGATTTTATCAATTTGTTTCGCGCGCGACGTCGCCTGACGCGATTTAGAGGCGTTGGCGCTAAAGCGGCTGACGAAAGACTGCAGCTCGGCGATCTGCGCTTTTTTCTTGGCGTTGTCTGCTAATAAACGTTCGCGCGACTGGGTAGCCGCCGTCATATACTCGTCATAGTTGCCTGGATATACGCGTAATTCGCCGTAATCGAGATCCGCCATATGCGTACAAACCATATTCAGGAAGTGACGGTCGTGCGAAATGATGATCATGGTGCTTTCACGCTCGTTCAGCACCTGCTCCAGCCAGCGAATAGTATCAATATCCAGGTTGTTGGTTGGTTCGTCCAGTAACAAAATATCAGGATTTGAAAATAACGCCTGCGCCAGCAGCACGCGTAATTTCCAGCCCGGCGCAATTTCGCTCATCGGGCCATAATGCTGTTCAACCGGGATGCCAACGCCGAGTAATAACTCGCCAGCGCGCGATTCGGCGCTGTAGCCATCCATTTCGCCGTAAAGCGCTTCAAGGTCTGCGACTTTATAGCCTTCCTCTTCGCTCATTTCCGGCAAAGCATATATGCGGTCGCGCTCCTGCTTTACTTCCCACAATTCATGGTGACCCATGATGACGGTGTCCAGCACGCTATATTGTTCAAACGCGAACTGGTCCTGTCTTAACTTGCCGATGCGCTCGTTGGGATCGTAAGAGACATTACCGCCGGTGGGCGCCAGATCGCCGCCGAGGATTTTCATAAAGGTGGATTTACCGCTGCCGTTTGCACCGATTAAACCGTAACGATTACCGCCGCCAAATTTTACGGAGATATTTTCGAACAGTGGCTTGCTGCCAAACTGCATGGTGATATTGCTGCTTACTAACACGGCATTGACCTTTATGGCTGAGTGAGGGGAAAAACGGCGGCCATTATGCCAGACATCGCCTTACGCATGCCAGCGCCAGGCGTGCGGCCTGAGGCAAGCCGCTGGCAGTGGGGGAAAAATAAAAAGCCGGTGGCTGTTCAGGCCACCGGCTCCCACTTGCAAGGATTGGGTAAATTTAGCCGATCAGGAAATCGTCAAGGCTTTTGCCGGAATCGAGCGCCTTTTTAATTGCCGCTGGAGTACGGCCCTGGCCGGTCCAGGATTTTACTTCGCCGTTTTCGTCGGTATAAGAATACTTGGCGGGACGCGGCGCGCGCTTGGCGCGTTTTTTACCGGTTTCCAGCGCGCCCAGTAATTCGTTCGGGTCGATACCGTCAGCCAGCAGCATTTCGCGATATTTAGAGAGCTTTTCTTCTTTTTCGCGGTTTTGCGCTTCTTCAGCTTCCACTTCTTCACGACGTTCTGTGACGACGACGGTTAATTTTTCCAGAATTTCTTCCAGGTCGCTCAATGGCAGTTCGCGTGCCTGAGCACGTAATGTGCGAATGTTGTTCAGAACTTTAAATGCGTCACTCATTATACTGTCCTTGACTAAGGGGTTTAATAAAACTGTAGCGACAAGATTACCCAATTCAAATAAAAAAATAAATTAATTTTCTACTCCAGAAAATTCCGAAGCGCGCAGGTAAAATTTCGTAGCAGAAACTTAAGGGAATTCTCACGGTGTTATTAACGGTGAATTAACAGTGCACGTCTGGATAAAAGCGCGCGGCTGAAATCGTTTTCATTGAAGGTTGAAGGGTTTAATAGCTCGCAGCCTGAGGATAAAAGGCGATATAAAGTGCTTTTCAGATGATATTTTACAAATAGTATCTGCTCGGTTCATGTAAGACGCCTGCGGGGAGTTTAAGCGTAAGCGAGCATGAAAAGGTTAATCTTCGGCACGAATGGATAAAAAAAAGCCGGCGCGGGCGCCGGCTCAGACTCAAATTGATAACCTTTTATTATGATGTTTTATTTGCCGGCCGTCTCAGGGGTTCGCGCACAATCTCATCATCGCGCGAGAGGGTTTCATGCAGATAGTGTTCAATCTGCTCCAGACTACGATTACGCGTTTCCGGTACGCACTTAATGACAAATATCGCGCCCGCAATACCCACCAGCGCAAAGATAAAGAAAGCACCTGCCAGACCGACGCTTGCCAGCAGCACCGGAAACATTAGCGAAATAAGGAAATTGGCGATCCACATAGCGAATACCGCGCCGCCCATAAAAATACCGCGCAGACGCGTTGGGAATATTTCCGACAGCAGCAGCCAGGTGACCGGCGATAACGCGCCCTGCTGAAAACTTAAAAACAGCAGCATGCCGAACAGCACCATATAGCTGCGCCACATATCAGGTTGCCCATTAACGGTTTCCGGCATAAACAGCGTCACTGCGCCGATAAAAACCAGGCAGGCGGTGCAGCCGAACTGTCCAGTCATGGTCAACGTGCGCCGCCCCATTTTTCCCAGCAGCCAGATGCCGACAAAGGTCATTAACACTGAGATAGCACCGTTGGCGATCGTGGCGAACAGCGCCGCGCTGTCATCCATGCCGACCGCTTTCAGCATGGTCGGTGCGTAATACATAATGGTATTGACGCCCGTTAGCTGCTGAATGACCGCAATACCCATACCGATCAAAAAGAGCTTGAACAGCCAGGGTTTGCGCAGCTCGCTCAGCCGCGGGCGCTGCTGCTGCTCTTCCGTCAGCGTCTCTTCTATTTCCGTCAGTTCCCATTCAACGTCCTGGCGAGCGCGGGTCCGCTCCAGCACCCGGCGCGCATCGGCCAGGCGCCCTTTCATCGCGTACCAGCGCGGCGTGTCTGGCATAAACATCATGCCGAAGAAAAGCAGTACCGCCGGCAGCGTCGCTACCGCCAGCATCCAGCGCCAGGTCGTTTCACCGCCCCAGGCGGCGTTGAAACCGGCGTTGGAGATATAGGCCAGCATCTGGCCGGAGACGATCATCAGCTCCTGGAGCGTCACCAGCTGGCCGCGTCGGTTCGCCGGCGCGATTTCCGCGATATAGACCGGTACGGTGGCCGCCGCGCCGCCGACGGCGACGCCCAGCACCAGACGGAAGAAAATCATCCAGGCTACATCCGGCGCCATCGAGGTGCCCAGGGCGCCCATGGCGAAGATCACGGCCAAAACCAGAATAATTTTTTTCCGTCCGGCCGCTGCCGCGAAATGGCCGGAGAGCAGCGCGCCAAAGGCCGCGCCAAACAGCAGGCTGCTGGTCACCAGACCGGTGGTAAACGGCGTCAGATGGAGTTCCGGGCCCATAAACAGCAGCGCACCTGAGATCACGCCGGTGTCGTAGCCAAACAGCAGCCCGCCAAGCGTAGCGACCACGGCGATGACTTTAACAAAAGGTTCGGTGCGGGCGTTGCTGTTCGGCCCTGAGGCTTTATTCAGCGTAAGGTAGGATTCTCTGGACATGTTTTCTCCCGATGGTTTGCAGATGTCCAGTGAAAATAGATTATTTTTATCGCAACTATAAAATATGAAATATTAGTTTTGCGTGGTGAATCATAGGCTCCGCTTATTTTTGCTTGATAGATCACATTTATGCGCCATAAGTCTTTACTGGCACCCTTAATTGCACCGTGCGTAAAATGCATCAAGGCGATAAAAAGAAACTTTTATTTCATTAATAGCGGCGTGGCTGCGGAGAGCGGCTGCGACAGATGCCGCAGCCGTAAACAGAGAGAAAGCGTTAGCTGGCGGCCGGGCCGAAAACGTCGAACTGCGGCAGCGTAACATTCTGGTAAGTTTCCCAGCCGCCGCCCAGCGCTTTATAGAGCGCCACTAAATCGAGCGCGCTCTGCATGCGCGCCTGGGTCGCCTGTTCCTGCGCCTGCGCCAGCTGACGCTGCGCGTCCAGCACATCGATAAAGGTCGAGATGCCCTGACGATAGCTGTCGCTGGCCAAATCGAAGGCGCGCTGCAGCGACCCGGTGGTTTCATCCAGCGCCGTGACCCGCGCCTGATCGGCGCGATAGCTCACCAGCGCGTTTTCTACATCCTGCAGCGCGGTGAGCACCGTCTGACGATAGTCGAGCGCCGCACTCGCCTGCTGGGCGCGCGCCAGCTTCACGCTGGAGACCAGACGACCGCCCTGAAAAATGGGAATCGACAGCGAGGGGCCGACGGAATAGAAGTGGCTGCTCCAGTTGTCGAGATAGCTGACGTCGGTATTGCGCACCCCGAGCTGCCCGGTAAGCGACAGGCTGGGAAAGAGCTGCGCCACCGACACGCCGATATTCGCCGTCTGCGCGTGCAGCGTCGCCTCCGCCTGACGAATATCGGGTCGGCGGCGCGCCAGCGTGGCGGGAATGCCGACCGGCACGATCTGCGGCAAGGCGGGCATCGCTTTAGGCGCAAAGAGCTCGTTATCCAGCGCGCCGGGCGTTTTGCCCAGCAGCACCGCCAGCCCGTTCATCGCCTGGCGCGCCTGCGACTGATACTGCGGCAGCTGTGCCTGCAGTGAACTAAGCTGCGCGCGCGCATTCTCTACATCGGTAAGCGGCGCCAGTCCGTTGCGCTGCTGGCTCTGCGTCAGCTCCCAGCTCTGCTGCGCCACCGCAATCTGCTGCTCCAGCGTGGCGACCGTCGCCTGCGCGCCGCGCAGCTGCAGGTAAGCGCGCGCCACCTCGGCCTCCAGCGAGACCAGCGCGTCGTTGCGCTGTTCAATAGCTGCCTGGGTTTGCGCATCGGCCAGTTCGACCTGACGGCGCACTTTACCCCAGAGATCCAGCTCCCAGCTGGCGTCAAAGCTGCCCTGATAGAGCGTTACCGGCTGCTCCAGGCTGCTGAGCTGGCTGGCGGTCTCGCTGTCCAGCTGGTCGGTGGCGCCGTTCGCTTTCAGCAGGCCTTCCAGCCCCAGCTGCTGACGCGTGACTTTCGCGCTGCCGTTCAGGCTGGGAAAGAGACCGCCGCGCGCCTGCGCCAGCTCCTGCCGCGCGCCCGCGATGCGCAGCACCGCCTGCTGCAGCGTCAGGTTGCCCTCGACGGCACGGTCGATAAGGCTATTGAGCTGCGGATCGTTAAAGGTTTGCCACCAGCGCGTATTAACGGCGCCGGGCGCGGTTTTCGACGCCTGCTGCGCGTCCATCAGGTGGTAACCGCCGGGCAGCTGCGGCTTAGGCGCCTCGTAATCGGGGCCGACGGCGCAGCCCGCCAGCCAGAGCGCCAGCGTCAACAGGCTGAGCGGTCTCGCCAGCGAGCGTGTAGAGATAACCTTCATGTCAGTGTGCTCCTGCGCTGCCTTCGCTCTTAATCGGCGACAGCAGCCAACAAAATGGAATCAAGATCAGGGCAACGATACTCAGGCCCGTAAAGACGTCGATGTACGCCAGAATGCGCGACTGCGCCACCATCTCCTGATAGAGCTGACCGGCCGCCAGCGTGGCGGGATCGCCCACCGCTGAGGTAAAGTCGCGGATCGCCTGCGCCCAGTGCTGCACGGTGATGTTGAACTGTTCGTTCAGCGGCGTCATGTTGTGCACCATATGCGCCGAGCGCACCTGCTCGCGCTCGGTGATCGCCGCGGTCGAGAGCGAGATGCCGATGGAGCCCGCCACGTTGCGGAACATGGTAAACAGCGCCGAAGCGTCGGCGTTGAGGCGCTGCGGAATAGTAATGAACGCGATGGTGGTCAGCGGCACAAACAGAAAACCCAGCCCGATAGACTGCGCGCTGCGCATCAGCACCAGCGTTTTAAAATCGACATCCGGCGTCAGGGTCGAGGAGTACATAAACGCCAGCGCCAGGCAGGTAAAGCCGAAGGCGATGATGTAACGCGTCTGCACGCGCGGCATCAGAGCGAGCACCAGCGGGATGGTGAGCACAATTAAGACCGCGCCCGGCGACAGCACTAGTCCCGACCAGGTCGCGGTGTAGCCGAGATCCTGCTGCGCCAGCTGCGGCAGCACTACGGAGCTGCCGTAGAGGATCATTGCCATGCCCGCCATCAGCAGCCCGGAGACCCAGAAATTGCGGTCTTTCATCACCAGAATATCCACCACCGGCTTACGTGCATACATCAGCCAGTAGACTGCGCCGACGATGCCGACCAGCGCCAGAGTGGCGAACAGCACGATAAAGTGCGAGGCAAACCAGTCTTCATCTTCGCCGCGATCGAGAAAGACCTGCAAGCAGCCGAGTCCCAGCGTAATCAGCCCGATGCCGATATAGTCGATCTTCAGCCGCCCTTTCGCCCACTTGCGCTCCCAGGGAGGATCTTCCAGCAGCTGGTAGATCGCCAGCACCGTCAGGATGCCGACCGGGATATTGATAAAGAAGACCCAGCGCCAGCTGTAGTTATCGGTGATCCAGCCGCCCAGCGTCGGTCCGATAACGGGCGCGACAATAATGGCGATAGAAGAGAGGCCGAACGCCTTACCGCGATCTTCCGGCTTAAAGTAGTCGAGCAGCACCGATTGCTGCACCGGCTGCAGGCCGCCGCCAAAAAAGCCCTGCAGCACGCGGAACAGGATGATTTGCCATAGCTCGGTGGCGATACCGCACAGGAACGAGCAGACGGTGAACATCACGATGCAGATCAGGAAGAACTGCTTACGGCCGAAGAGTCGGCTGAAAAAGGCGGAGATCGGCAGCACGATGCCATTCGCCACCAGATAAGAGGTCAGCACCCAGGTAGATTCGTCATAGCTGGAGGAGAGCGAACCGGCAATATGAGGCAGCGCCACGTTAACGATAGTGGTGTCCAGGATCTCCATAAACACCGCCAGCGTGACGGTCACCGCCACCAGCCAGGGGTTGCTGGAAGGTTGCCAGCTCTGCGCCTGACTCATTCCACGGTGACCTTAGGTTCTACCGACAGGCCGAGCGGCAGCGGATGGTTCGGATCCAGCCCTTTGTCGATAACGATTTTCACCGGGACGCGCTGGACGATCTTCACGTAGTTGCCGGTAGCGTTCTCTGCCGGGAAGGTCGAGAAGCGCGAACCCGAGCCCATCTGAATGCTGTCGACGTGCCCTTCCAGCTCCATATCGGGCCAGGCGTCGACGCTAATCGCGACTTTATCGCCTGGATTCATACGCGCCAGCTGCGACTCTTTAAAGTTGGCGGTGATCCAGATATCGGGCGACACCAGCGAAAACAGCGAACTGCCCGCCTGCACCAGGGTGCCGAGCTGCACGTTGCGTTTGGTGACGAAGCCGTCGTACGGCGCGCGCACCTGGGTATAGGAGAGATTCAGCTCAGCGGTATTCAACTGCGCCTGCGCCTGCGCGACCTGCTGTTGTCGCGCTTCTACGTTGGTTTCCTGCTGGCGAATTTGCAGCGCCACCTGCGAGGCGACTTCCACCTGCGCTTTGGCGCTCTGCAGCTGCGCCTGGGCCGAACGCAGCTGCGCGGCGGCGGTATCGATATTGCGCTGGCTGGTGGCGCGCGGATCGACGCCGCGCTGACGACGATAGTCCGCCTCGGCGTTCAGCAGGTTAGCCTGGGCTTTCGCCTGATCGGCCAGCGCCTGGTCGCGCTGCGCCGGATACTGTACCTTCGACAGCGCCAGCTGCGCCTGCGCCTGATGGAGCTGCGCCTGCGCCAGACCCAGCTGCGCTTTGGCCTGGTCACGCTGCGCCAGGGTATCGCGCGGATCGATCTCCACCAGCAGATCGCCTTTCCTTACGCGCTGGTTGTCTTTAACCAGCAGCTTTACCACGTAGCCGGAGGCTTTGGGCGCGATGGTGACCGCGTCGCCTTCGGTAAAGGCATCGTCGGTGGTCTCTTCATTGCGCGTGCTGAACCAGAACCAGAAGCCGACGATCAGCATGATCACCACCACCACGGCGAGAATGATCAGCGGTTTTTTGCCGGGTCTTTTACGTTCAGGCTCATCGTTATTCTGGTCAGACTGCTCACTGGATGGATCCTGCTTTTTCTTCGCATCATCCTGATGAGATTCGCCTTTTTCATTCTCGCTCATAGTCAGTTCCGCATAGCTAACGCCCTAATTCCAGGGCATAAAAGGTCAGATAAACAGTAGATGGTAAACTGACATTTTCCAGCGTTTCTTGACCTTTCCCGACAAAAGAGGCACAACCTGCAACATTTTTTTAAGCGCAGCGGAAGTTAGTGCAGCAGGCGTAGCAGCAGCCAGCCGCTCAGCATCGACCAGGCGAGCATCGGTATAGAGAAGAGATGGAACTGCCACCAGACGGCGCGATCTTTCGCCATGCGTAGCGCGATCAGGTTGGCGAGCGAGCCGGGCAGCAGGCCGAAGCCGCCGATATTCACCGCCCAGGCGAGTACGTCGGAAGGCGGGATCTTCTGCAGCAGCAGAATGGTGGCGGGCACGTTGCTGATAACCTGCGACAGGCCGATAGCCAGCAGGTAAATTGCGCCGTCGCTGAAGTGCGACACGGCGTCGAAGTGACGCTGCACCATCGGCAGATGGGTGAGCAGATAGACGTCGATAAACATGGCGATAAAGACCGCCAGCAGACTCCAGTCGATGGCGAGCAGCACCTTCCGCGCCATGACCAGATAGCAGCCCATAATCAGCAGCAGCGCCCAGCCGGTCATCTGCCACTCCAGCGCGGCGACGAACAGCAGATAGAGCAGCACGCTGGCGGCGAACAGCGGTTTCTGCCAGTCGCGCGTCTCGTCGCTGCCCTGCTTTTGAATATCGCGCGGCTTAAAACTGAACCACGTCAGCGCCAGCAGCGTCACCAGCAGCCAGACCGCCAGCGGCGTCATTTGCCCGATGAACCCGGCCACGCTGAGCTTACCGTGACTCCACAGCAGGATATTTTGCGGATTGCCCACCGGCGTCAGCAGCGATCCGGCATTGACCGCCAGCGCTTCAAAGATGATCAGTCGCGACAGAGGCAGGCGCGAATATTTACGCAGCGTCAGGGTCAGCGGCACCAGAATAAATAGCGCCACGTCGTTGGTCAGAAAGGTAGAGAGCAGCGCGGCGGCCAGCACCATAAACAGCGCCAGCGCGCGTTCATGGCGGAAGCGGCCAATCAGGCGCGCGCCCAGCACGTCGAAGTAGCCGCTGGTCTCCAGCCCTTTGGTTAACAGCAGCAGCCCCGTCAGCGTGACGATAGTGTGCCAGTCGACGGCGCCGGGCAGATCCGCCCAGTGGAAATTCGCCAGCAGCAGCAACACCGCGCCGAGCGCTAACAGCAAATGCAGAATACGATCATGCAAAAAAGGGCGCAGCACGGTGAGCATGGTAGCGAGTCCGGTGATTAGTGGCGGCTTTCGTAAAACTTCTGGAAGACAGCGAGCGTTTCATCGCTGACGTGATGCTCGATGCCTTCGGAATCGCGACGCGCAGTTTCCGGGCTGATGCCCAGCGCAAGCAGAAAGGTTTCGACGATATGATGGCGGGCGCGACTCTCCGCCGCCAGCTTCTCGCCCTCGCCGGTCAGAAAGACGCCGCGATAGGGAACCTGTTCCACCAGCCCGGCGCTGCTGAGGCGTTTCAACATTTTGGCGACGGTAGGCTGCGAAACGCCCAGGCGCGCTGCCATATCGACCTGACGCGCTTCGCCGAATTCACCGATTAAATCTGAGATCAACTCAACGTAGTCATCGATCAGTTCGCGACGATGCGCTTCGCGAACCTGTCGAAATCCTTCGACATGCTCTTCAACATCTTTCAGGGGTCCAGGCGACGCGGACGCCCCACTTTTGGCACGACGACTCATTCAGCTTCCTCTTTATTATTCTCCGCACCCGCGCAGCGAGACGGATTTGCTGCGCTCATTGTAAACCAGGCACAAAGAAGCTCAAATTTTTCGTAAATAGCATTGGCTACAGGGTATAGCCAGTGCTATATTTGTCGATATTGTAGGCAAACGCGCAGACAATCAGGAGACGATCGTGCAGGATCCTTATCTGTTATTACTGCTTTTTCTCCTGTTTATCGCCGGCCTTTGCCTGCTATTACGACGTTACTGATTGGGAGGTCGATATGAGCACCCTGAAATGCTGTCTTGACTGCGGCAAATGCTTCCAGACTGAAAAACCGGCTTCATCCGCAACGCTGAAATCCTGGCTTTGCCTGCTGAGCCGCTCCCCGTTTTCGCTCCGTCTGATGCTGGTTGAAAAACTGCTGGGCGAAAAACGCAGCAGTCGCAACTGCCCAAATCTTATCTGGCGCGGCTGACGCGCAACCTTTCTGATGCAGCCTCTGCTTTTCGCCTGGGCTGCTTTGCTGTTCGCCCTTCTCACTCCTTTTAGCGCCATTTCCCTTCTTTAGCGAAGCGATTGCGCCGATCCGATAATAAGACGCGCTAAAAAAGGGATAAAAAAAACGGCCGCAAAGGGCCGTTTTTTTCTGCAACTGGTCTAAGCAAAACTTAGAAGCTGTAACCTACGCCAGCAATCCAGGTGCCTACGTCGACGTTACGGATACGGCTCTGCTCGTAACCCACGTCAATAGCGAACTGCTGGTACGGGTTGAACTGCAGACCGGCACCGTAGGAGAAGCCCACGTCGCTGGAATCAGAGTTAGAACGGAAAGTGGTTTCGTTCTGCTGGAATTTACCGTAGCCGATACCTACAACGCCGTAGATGCTCGCCCAGTCGTTCAGACGGTAAGCAGGACCTGCGGTGAAACCGTAGTACTGGCCTTTGTTGTACACGCCAGAATCAGTGCGATCTTTTTCGGTGTAGGTGAAAGAACCGATCCAACCCAGCGGGTTAGAGCCGTCTTCGTAACGGTATTTCAGGTTGAAACCGTTCGCTTTGTTAGCCACGCCCTGATAGTCGGACTGAGCGTAACCGCCGGTGACTGTGCTCTGCGCCATTGCGGAACCCGCAGAAACTGCCAGAACACAAGCCAGTGCTGAAAGACATGCAATTTTTTTCATAACCACCTCAAATGTGATAATACTTCTCTCCTGACAACGCTGAAAATATAACAAAACTTAGCAAGAAACTCTGCCCGCAAATTATTGTCTAACAGAATGTTTGGTGTAACAGAAAGTTAATGAAGCATCCTATGCTATTCATTTTACTTATGATTTTCGTCATTAAACTGCAATGAATTTCTCGCAATAAAAATTGTCCTTTAAGTTAAATCCTAAAAAAACCTGACATTTCTTTACGCTACTGGCCCTGAAACTGCCTGATTTTTGCTCAGTCGTCTGCGGATTTTCCTGATTGTCTCCTCTGCTTTTACTGCTGCTTCGATTAAACTGGGCCTTATAAAGCCTTTCCGCCGATCATCAGGACGCGTTTACAGGATGTCACTTTCTCTCTCGGGTAAAACCTCTGCTCCGGCCGTCTCGGTCGCCGTACTGCTGATAGCGATGCTGTCGCTCCAGGGCGGCGCCTCGCTGGCTAAATCGCTTTTCCCTACGGTAGGCGCCACCGGCATTACCGCGCTGCGTCTCGGCCTCGGTACGCTGATGCTGTGCGCGATCTTCAAACCCTGGCGGCTGCGCTTTACCCGCGAACAGCGTCTGCCGCTGCTGCTGTACGGGCTGGCGCTGGGCTGTATGAACTTTCTGTTTTACCTGTCATTGCGCACCGTGCCGCTCGGCGTCGCGGTGGCGCTGGAGTTTACCGGGCCGCTGACGCTGGCGCTGCTGGGCACGCGCCGCCTGCTCGATTTCATCTGGGTGGTACTGGCGGTGGCCGGACTCTGGTTTCTGCTGCCGTTCGGCGACAGCATGAAAACCATCGATCCGCTGGGCGCGGCGCTGGCGGTGGGCGCGGGCGCCTGCTGGGCGCTCTATATTCTGGCGGGGCCGCGCGCCGGCGCGCAGCACGGCCCGGCGACCGTGGCGATGGGCTCCTTAATCGCTTCCGCGATCTTCGTGCCGCTGGGGCTGACGTTCGCCGAGCCCGGCATCTGGCACTGGAGCGTTATTCCCGTCGCGCTGCTGGTCGCCCTGCTCTCCAGCGCCATCCCCTACGCACTGGAAATGGTGGCGCTGACGCGCCTTCCAGCACGTATTTTCGGCACGCTGATGAGCCTGGAACCGGCGGTAGCGGCGCTGTCGGGCATTTTGTTCCTGGGTGAAACGCTGTCGCTGACGCAGAGCCTGGGTTTGCTGGCGATCATTCTGGCGTCGGCCGGCGCGACGCTGACGCTCAAGCCCAGAAATAAGGCGCTTAAAGAAGTCGAAATATCCCCGCCGCCGCCGCAATAACTTATTCCGCCTGCGTCTAACGCAGGCGAATAATATTCAGCTGCAGCAGGCGGCTTTATTTTAACCAATGGTAAACATTATTATTATCATTCTGAAACATACTGTATGATATCAACCCAGGTAAATTTCTAAACATTTAATATTTAACTATTTTTCCTTAAAACATCTACAACCGGCTTATCTGCTGGCCGTTATTGCCGTTCACTCTTTATCCGTAAATGCTATCTATTTCAGCCATTGATAAGCTCAATCCTGCAAACGCCTAAAGCGCTGCTATACTTATTCCCGTGCTTGATTAGGACAACCCATCAAAGAGAGGATTCATACGATGAGTACCGCAAAACTGGTTAAAACGAACGCTTCCGATCTGCTTTACACCCGTAACGATGTGGCTGATGACGAGAAAAAAGCCACCATCGAGGTGCTCAACCGTCTGGTAGTGGAATTTATCGATCTGTCGCTGATCACCAAGCAGGCGCACTGGAATATGCGCGGCTCCAACTTTATCGGCGTGCATGAAATGCTGGACGGTTTCCGTACCACCATTACCGATCATCAGGACACCATTGCTGAACGCGTTGTACAGTTAGGCGGCGTGGCGCTGGGCACCACTCAGGTCGTTAACGACAGAACGCCTCTGCAGAGCTATCCGCTGAACATTCACAGCGTACAGGACCATCTGAAAGCGCTGGCCGATCGCTACGCCATTGTGGCGAACGATACCCGTAAAGCGATCTCTGAAGTGAAAGACGAAGACACTGCAGATATCTTCACTGCGGCATCGCGCGATCTGGATAAATTCCTGTGGTTTATCGAGTCCAACATCGAATAAGTGTGAATGCACTCATCAGGCGGGGAAACCCGCCTTTTTTATGCCCGCTTAACAGCAAAATTACTATTTTTTGACCTCCATAACATTTCTGAACGCCTCTCCTTCCCTCGCCCAATGCCGCATGCAAAGGTGCATTGCACCAGAATAATCCTATGCACCATTTTGGTGATCGTTTATGGTGCAAAAGTTTTTACCTGTGCAAAATCGTGTCAGCTTTCAGGTTTAACCCATTGATTGTGGTTAAAATGAAAAGTTGGCATAATTTTTTCATATGGTAAGCCGTAAACACCGCCTTCAGGCCGGGTAGTAATAAGGAAAAATGATGAAGTCACTGTTTAAAGTCTCTGTGGCCGCGCTGGCGCTGGCCTTCTCACTCTCTTCCACCGCAGCAGAAAAAAAACTGATCGTTGCCACCGATACCGCGTTCGTTCCTTTTGAATTCAAACAGGGCGATAAGTATGTCGGCTTCGACGTCGACCTGTGGGACGCCATCGCTAAAGAGCTGAAGCTGGACTATACCCTGAAGCCGATGGACTTCAGCGGCATTATCCCTGCTCTGCAGACGCGCAATATCGACCTGGCGCTGGCGGGCATCACCATTACCGACGAGCGTAAAAAAGCGATCGAGTTTTCTGACGGCTACTACAAAAGCGGTCTGCTGGTGATGGTTCGCAACAATGAAAACGACATCAAAGGCATCGACGACCTGAATGGCAAAGTGGTTGCAGTGAAGAGCGGCACCGGTTCGGTCGATTACGCTAAAGCGCATATCAAAACCAAAGATCTGCGTCAGTTCCCGAATATCGACAACGCCTATATGGAGCTGGGCACCAACCGCGCCGACGCGGTGCTGCACGACACGCCAAACATCCTTTACTTTATCAACACCGCAGGCAAAGGCCGCTTTAAAGCGGTCGGCGACTCTATCGAAGCGCAGCAGTACGGCGTCGCGTTCCCGAAAGGCAGCGACGAGCTGCGTGAGAAAGTAAACGGCGCGCTGAAGACCCTGAAAGAGAACGGCACTTACAACCAGATCTACAAAAAATGGTTTGGCAGCGAACCTAAATAATAATTTTTTGTTTCTATTTTGAGCAGGGACGCGTGCCCTGCTTTTTTCCATCGCAACACAACTGGAGTCACACCATGGAGTTTGACTGGAGCGTCATCTGGCCCGCGATGCCGGCGCTGATCGAAGGCGCGAAAATGACCCTGCTGATCTCGGTGCTCGGCCTGGTCGGCGGGCTGATTATCGGCCTGGTCGCCGGCTTCGCCCGCGCCTACGGCGGCTGGATCGCCAACAACCTCGCGCTGGTCTTTATTGAGATCATCCGCGGCACCCCTATCGTGGTGCAGGTAATGTTTATCTACTTCGCGCTGCCGATGGCCTTCCCCGATCTGCGCATCGATCCCTTCACCGCTGCGGTGGTGACCATCATGATCAACTCTGGCGCCTATATCGCCGAGATCACGCGCGGCGCGGTGCTGTCGATCAATAAAGGCTTCCGCGAAGCGGGCCTGGCGCTGGGGCTGTCGCGTCGTGAAACCCTGCGCTACGTGATTATGCCGCTGGCGCTGCGCCGCATGCTGCCGCCGCTCGGCAACCAGTGGATCGTCAGCATCAAAGATACCTCGCTGTTTATCGTTATCGGCATGGCGGAACTGACGCGTCAGGGCCAGGAGATCATCGCCGGCAACTTCCGCGCGCTGGAGATCTGGAGCGCTGTGGCGATTATCTACCTTGTGATTACGCTGGTGTTGAGCTTTGTGCTGCGCCGCATCGAGAAAAGGATGAAAATCCTGTGATTGAATTTAAAAACGTTTCAAAGAGCTTTGGCACCACCCAGGTGCTGCACGATATCAACCTGAAGATTAATCAGGGCGAGGTGGTAGTGATTATCGGGCCGTCCGGCTCCGGCAAATCGACGCTGCTGCGCTGCATCAACAAGCTGGAAGAGATCACCAGCGGCGATCTGATCGTCGACGGCCTGAAGGTCAACGATCCCAAAGTAGACGAGCGTCTGATCCGTCAGGAAGCGGGCATGGTGTTCCAGCAGTTTCATCTGTTCCCGCAGATGAGCGCGCTGGATAACGTAGCCTTTGGCCCGATTCGCGTGCGCGGCGCGAAGAAAGAGGATGCGCATACGCTGGCGCGCCAGCTGCTGGCGAAGGTCGGCCTGGCCGAGCGCGCGCACCACTTTCCTTCCGAGCTTTCCGGCGGCCAGCAGCAGCGCGTCGCCATCGCCCGCGCGCTGGCGGTAAAGCCGAAGCTGATGCTGTTCGACGAGCCGACCTCCGCGCTGGATCCCGAACTGCGCCACGAGGTGCTGAAGGTGATGCAGGATCTGGCGGAAGAAGGCATGACCATGGTGATCGTCACCCATGAAGTCGGCTTCGCGCAGAAAGTCGCGTCGCGCCTGATCTTTATCGATAAAGGCACTATCGCGGAAGATGGCGATCCCGATGCGCTGATTACCCAGCCGCCGAGCGATCGCCTGCGCGAGTTCCTGCAGCACGTTTCCTGATTTTCCGGGCCGACATCTGTCGGCCCGTCGCTTTATCCCGCCTTTCCTGAACCGTACGATTAATGCCTTTCTGACCATTCACGCCCGGCGCCTGACTATACTTCTCCACCTGTGAGCCAGAGGTTGCTAAGGAGAAAGCCATGTCGTCAGCCCACAACTATTGTCGCCTGGTGCGGCAAGGGATCGCGCTGTTGCTGCTTTACTGTTTTACGCTGCCCGCCGCGCTGGCGGTCACGCTGCCGCAGGCGGCGGTGGCGGCGCAGCAGTCGTCCGGCAGCGCCAGCGGCGCGCAAAACGAGCCGACGCTCGACGAGAAAAAAGCCGCTTACGCTGCGCTGGCGAATATTCTGGAAGACGATCGGTCGCGCGCAGAGCTGATTAACCAGCTGCGCGGCGCCTCCAGCGCAGCGGCGAAAGACAACGCGCCTGCGCTGGCGCCGCCGACCGAAGAAGAAGATAAAACCGTGCTGCAGGGCGTGACGGACGTCACCCGCGAGTTCGGCGGCAACGTAGCGCAAAAGTTCGCCCGCCTGCATGACAATATCGTCGACGCGCCGCATAAGGCGTTCAACCCGGAGACCTTCTTCAACGCGCTGCGCCACTTCGTGGTGCTGGCGGCGGCGCTGTTCGCCTTTTACTGGCTGCTGCGCCGCGCGATGTCGCCGCTCTATCGCCGTATGGGCCGCTGGGGACGCGCCAGGAACCACGAGCAGCATAACTGGCTGCAGCTGCCGGCGGCGATTATCGGCGCCTTCGCGATCGACCTGCTGATGCTGGCGCTGACGCTGTTTGTCGGTCAAATCCTCAGCGACAACTATCACGGCGACAGCCGCACTATCGCCTATCAGCAAGGGTTGTTCCTCAACGCCTTCGCGCTGATTGAGTTTTTTAAAGCGGTGCTGCGCCTGATTTTTTGTCCCGGCTTCGCCGACCTGCGCTTCTTTCATCTCAGTGACGGGCGCGCCCGCTACTGGAGTACGCGCTTAAGCTGGCTCTCCGGGCTGATCGGCTACGGGCTGCTGGTGATCGTGCCGATTGTCTCCAATCAGGTTAACGTGCAGGTCGCGGCCGTGGTCAACGTATTGATTATGGGGATCATGACCGGCTGGGCGCTGTTTCTTATCTTTACCAACCGCCGCGCGATTCATTTCGCGCTGCAGGCGTTGTCGGATCGCAGTATGGCCTTTTTCGCCTTTTTTATCCGCGCCTTCGCGCTGGTGTGGCACTGGCTGGCAAGCGCCTACTTTATCGCGCTGTTCCTGCTTTCTATTTTCAATCCCGGCGACAGCCTGAAATTTATGATGGCGGCCACGGTGCGCACGCTGGCGATTATCGGCATTGCCGCCTTCGTCTCCGGCATCCTGACGCGCTGGATAGGCAAAACCATTACGCTGTCGGCCGACCTGCGCCGCAACTATCCGGCGCTGCAAAAGCGCGTCAACGACTGGGTGAAGGCGCTGCTGAAGCTGGCGCGCGTCGTCACGGTGTTCGCCACGCTGCTGCTGCTGCTTAACGCCTGGAACCTGTTCGATCTCTGGCACTGGCTCACGGTGGGTGCCGGAGAGAAGATGGTGGATGTGCTGATCCGCATCGTGATGATCCTGCTGTTCTCGGCGATAGGCTGGACGGTGCTGGCGAGCCTGATTGAGAGCCGGCTCGCCTCCGACTCGCACGGCCGCCCGATGCCGAGCGCCCGCACCCGCACGCTGCTGACGCTGTTCCGCAACGCGCTGGCGGTGGTGATCAGCACCATTACCATCATGATTCTGCTGTCGGAAATCGGCGTCAATATTGCGCCGCTGCTGGCGGGCGCGGGCGCCCTCGGCCTGGCGGTCTCATTCGGTTCGCAAACCCTGGTGAAGGATATTATCACCGGCATCTTTATCCAGTTCGAGAACGGCATGAATACCGGCGATCTGGTGACTATTGGCGCCATCACCGGCACGGTAGAGCGGATGTCGATTCGCTCGGTCGGCGTGCGTCAGGATACCGGCGCCTATCACATCATTCCCTGGTCTTCGATCACCACCTTCGCCAACTTCGTGCGCGGCATCGGCTCTTTTGTGGCGAATTATGACGTCGAGCGCGGCGAGGATAGCGAGCGGGTGAATCGCGTGCTACAGGAGGCGGTGGATGAGCTGCTGAAGAATACGGATATTCGCGGCATGGTGATTGGCGAACCGAACTTCGCCGGTCTGGTGGGCTTAACTAACCAGGCCTTTACCGTGCGCGTCTCCTTTACCACCCAGCCGCTAAAGCAGTGGACGGTGCGCTTCGCGCTGGACAGCATGGTGAAGAAACATTTCGACGCGGCCGGGATTAAAGCGCCGCGCCAGACGGTCGAGGTGATGCAGACCGGCAGCAGCGTGGCGAGCGCGGCCGCCCTGCCCGCGCTGCCGGCACCGGAGTAAGGCTATTTCGCCAGCCGCTGCGCGCGCGTCGCGGCTGGTATAAAGCTCCAGGCGAGGAAACGACTCTGCTTCTGCCCCTGCGCCATATTCACCACCCGCACCTCCGCCGCATCGAGCGCCTGCAGCTGTTTTTCCAGCGCGGGCAGGTTCTCGCGGCGCGACACCAGCGAAGTGAACCAGACGCATTGGCGCGCCAGCGCCGCGCTCTCGGCAATCATCTTGCCGACGAACGCTTTTTCGCCGCCTTCGCACCACAGCTCGTTATGCTGACCGCCGAAGTTGAGCGGCGTGGCGCTCTCCAGCTTCAGATTACGCGTTTTACGCTGCGAGGCGCCCGCCGCTTCCGCCGCCGAGGCGTGGAACGGCGGGTTGCAGATCACCGCGTGAAAAAATTCATTTTTATTCACTACGCCCGCCAGCACTGCCTGCGGATCTTTCTGCCGACGCAGGCGAATCGCGCGCTGTAATCCGGGATTGGCCGCCACGATACGGCTGGCCGCCTTCAGCGCCGCCTCGTCGATATCGGTGCCGGTAAAGCGCCAGCCATACTCCGCCTGGCCGATTAGCGGGTAGATGCAGTTTGCGCCGCAGCCGATATCCAGAATATCCGCCTGCGGGATCGTGCCGCGATTGTCCAGCGCCAGCAGATCGGCCAGATAGTGCAGGTAATCAGCGCGGCCCGGCACCGGCGGACAGAGCGCGCCGGGCGCCAGCTGCCACTCGATGCCGTAAAAAAGCTTCAGCAGCGCCTGGTTGAGCAGCATTACCGCCTCCGCGTCGGCAAAATCGATCGACTGCGCGCCGTAGCCGTTGGGTCGAACTTTGGCCGCCAGCGGCGGATGCGCGGCGGTTAAGGCGGCAAAGTCATATTCGCCCTGATGGCGGTTGCGGGCGTGGAATAAATTACTGGCTGGCTTGTTCATGGCGTCTCCCGTTTTGCAGGCGCGTACAATACGCCGCAGCGCCGGGAAAAGAAAGCCGCACAATCCGCTTACACATTTCTTCCCGATGCAGCCGATGCTGTAGCGCTAAGATATTGTTAACACTTCGCTACGGGATAAAAGATGACGCATAAACGCTACTCCTACCAGCCGCGCGCTGGCCACGGCCTGCCGCACGACCCGCTGAATGCCATTATCGGGCCGCGCCCCATCGGCTGGATCAGTTCGATTTCCGCGGCGGGCCAGCGCAACCTGGCGCCCTACAGCTTCTTCAACTGCTTTAACTACCATCCGCCGATCATCGGCTTCGCCAGCAGCGGCTGGAAAGACAGCGTGCGCAATATCAGCGAAAGCAAAGAGTTCGTCTGGAACCTCGCGACGCGCTCGCTGGCGGAAGCGATGAACGAGAGTTCGGCGTCGGTGCCGCCGGAGCAGGATGAGTTCGCGCTGGCGGGCGTCACGCCGCTGGCCGCCTCGCAGGTGAAGGCGAGCCTGGTGGCGGAAAGCCCGGTGAATTTCGAATGTCGCCTGACGCAGCTGATCCAGCTGCAGGATGCACAGGGCAACCCGCTCGACAGCTGGCTGGTGCTGGGCGAAGCGATCGCCATTCATATCGACGAGTCGCTGCTGGATGAGGGGATTTACCAGACGGCGCGCGCCCAGCCTATTCTGCGCGCCGGCGGGCCGAGCGCCTATTACGGCATCAGCGAAAACGAGCGCTTCGACCTGATGCGGCCGGACGCGCGCCGCGGCTAAGCGCGGCGCGCCGCCCGCTACCGGCTTTTGCCGCGCGCGATAAAACTTTGCATAAGCGGCTTCAGCACCTTCTGCAGCGCTGAAGCCCGCTCCTGCCGCCAGGCGAACGGCGGCGTCTCCTCCATATAGTTCCGCTGCGCCAGCTCCAGCTGCACCGCCTCGACCTGCTCCTCCGGCTGACCATAGGCGCGCGTAATGTAGCCGCCCTTAAAGCGTCCGTTCACCACCCAACTGTAGTCGCTCTGCGCCGCGCAGACCGCTTCCAGCCCCTGCGTGACTTCAGGACGGCAGCTTTTGCCATCGTTGGTGCCGATATTGAGATCCGGCAGACGCCCCTCAAAGAGTCGTGGGATGACGCTGGCGATGGAGTGAGCGTCAAACAGCAGCGCGTAGCCGTGTTCCGCCTTCAGACGCGCCAGCTCCTGCTGGATCTGCTGATGATAGGGCTGCCAGATATCGCGGAGATAGCCTTCGCGCTGCGCCGCAGAGGGCGTCTGGCCCGGCGTGAAGGTCGGCGAGCCGTCGAACAGGGTTTCTGGAAAGAGTCCGGTAGTGGCCGTGGCGTAGAGCGGCTGATTGTCCGGCGGACGATTCAGGTCGATAACGAAACGCGAATAGCGGCCGATCAGCACGCTGGCGCCCAGATCGCGCACAAAATCGAACAGCAGCGGAATATGCCAGTCGGTATCGGGCAGGCCACGCGCCGCCTCGCTCAGCCCCGCTTCCACCTCCGGCGTAAGCTGCGTGCCAGCGTGAGGAATGCTGACCAGCAGCGGCAGGCTGCCTGGCGTAAAGTCAAAAGGTGTCATTGCGCTTCTCCGCGATAGATAACGGTACAGGGCAGCTCGCCGCCCAGCCAGTAAACCAGTTCCGCCGGACGCGCCAGCGGCCAGTGGACGAAGTTCGCCACTTTGCCCGCCTCCAGCGAGCCGTGCGTCTGCTGCAGCCCCAGCGCTTTCGCGCCCCAGAGCGTGACGCCCGCCAGCGCCTCTTCCGGCGTCATGCCGAACAGCGTGCAGCCCATATTGAGCATCAGGCGCAGCGACAGCGCAGGCGAGGTGCCGGGATTGGCGTCGCTGGCCAGCGCCATGGGCACGCCGTGCTGGCGAAACAGCGCCACCGGCGGCCGTTGGGTTTCGCGCAGCAGATAGAAGGCGCCGGGCAGCAGCACCGCCACCGTGCCGCGCTCGCCCATCGCCCGCGCGTCCTCTTCGGTAGCATATTCCAGGTGGTCGGCGGAGAGCGCGCCGTAGCCCGCCGCCAGCCGCGCGCCGCCCATCGAAGAGAGCTGCTCGGCATGCAGTTTCACCGGCAGGCCAAGCTCCACGGCCTTATCGAACACGCGCGCTACCTGCGCCGGAGAAAAGGCCAGATGCTCGCAGAAGGCGTCCACCGCGTCCGCCAGCCCGTTGGCTTTCACCTGCGGCAGAATGCGCTGGCAAATCAGATCGACCCAGCCGTCGGGATCCTGTTTAAACTCCGGCGGAAAGGCGTGCGCCGCCAGGCAGGTCGCCAGCACGTCAACGGGCGCGCTTTCGCCTAACTGGCGGATAGCGCTCAGCATCCGCAGCTCGCTCGCCTCATCCAGCCCGTAGCCCGATTTAATCTCTACCGTGGTGACCCCTTCCGCCAGCAATCGGTCGAGCCGCCAGCGCGCCGACGCCACCAGTGACGCCTCGCTGGCTTCGCGCGTGGCGCGCACCGTCGAGAGAATGCCGCCGCCCTGCGCGGCGATCTCGGCGTAGCTGACGCCGTTGAGGCGCTGCTCAAACTCTGCGCTGCGGTCGCCGCCGAACACCAGGTGGGTATGGCAGTCAATCAGTCCTGGCGTCAGGATGCCGCCGTCGAAGCGGTGCTGCTGACGCGGCGTAAAATCGGGCATCTCTGCGCGCGGCCCTACCCACACCAGCCGGTCGCCTGTGACCGCCAGCGCGCCATCCTCGATGATGTGATATTTGCCTTCGCGCATGGTGACCAGATCGGCCCCCAGCCACAGGCTGTCGATCGCTTTGCTTTCCGCCATTGCGCTTTCTCCCGTTGCGGACGATTTACTCCGCCTTTTAAAGTATGTATATGTATATACAACTACAGCCGGTGAGGATCAACTATGGCAACCTTTTTTGCTCCACGCGCGCTGCTGGCCGACGGCTGGCGACATCAGGTGCGCATTACCGTTAACGACGCCGGCATCATTGAGCGCGTCACGCCCGACAGCGACGCACACGACGCTATCCGCCTGCCCGGCGCAACCCTTCCCTCTGTCGCTAACCTGCACTCGCACGCCTTTCAACGCGCCATGGCCGGGCTGGCGGAGGTCGCGGGCGATCCCCAGGATAGCTTCTGGACCTGGCGCGACCTGATGTATCGCATGGTGCAGCGCCTGACGCCGGAGCAGGTCGGCGCTATCGCCGCGTATCTCTATATCGACATGCTGAAAGGCGGCTATACCCAGGTGGCGGAGTTTCACTATCTCCATCACGATCCCAGCGGCGCGCCCTACGCGCAGGACGAGATGCTGCAGCAGCTGATGCAGGCCGCCGACATCGCCGGCATCGGCCAGACGCTGCTGCCGGTGCTCTACAGCCACAGCGGCTTCGGCGCGCAGCCGCCGCTGCCGGGACAAAAACGTTTTATTCAGCAAACCGACGCCTGGCTGCGTCAGCAGGAACGGCTGGCGGCGAGCGTGCGCGATAAGCCGCTGCTTAATCGCGGCCTCTGCTTTCACTCGCTGCGCGCGGTGAGCGAAACGCAGATGCGCGAGGCGCTGGCCGCGAGCGATACCGCGCTGCCGGTGCATATCCACATCGCCGAGCAGGAGAAAGAGGTCAACGACTGCCTGGCCTGGAGCGGCGAGCGGCCGGTGGAGTGGCTGCTTAACCGCTTTGAAGTCGATGCGCGCTGGTGCCTGATCCACGCCACGCATCTCGACGCGCGCGAAATCGCGCAGCTCGCCGCCAGCCGCGCGGTGGCCGGTCTCTGCCCGACCACCGAAGCTAATCTCGGCGACGGCATCTTCCCGGCGGCTGAGTTTATCGCCCAGGGCGGACGCTGGGGCATCGGCTCCGACAGCCATGTTTCCCTCAGCGCGCTGGAGGAGCTGCGCTGGCTCGAATATGGCCAGCGGCTACGCGATCGCCGCCGTAACCGCATCACCACGGCGGAGCAGCCCTCGGTAGGCGATCTGCTGTGGCGCGGCGCGGCGCTCGGCGGCGCGCAGGCGTGCGGCGTTGCGCTCGGCGAACTGTCGCCGGGTAAACGCGCTGACTGGCTGGTGCTGGCGGAGGATGAATGGCTCGACAGCGTGGGCGACGAGGCGCTGCTCAACCGCTGGCTGTTTGCCGGACAGCGCGAACAGATCCGCGAAGTATGGGTCGCGGGTCGCGCGGTGATCGAGGCGGGACGCCACGCCGCAGAAGAGCGCTGCGCGGCCGCGTTTCGCCAGGCGATGGCGGCGCTGCGATGAGAACGCGCTTCTGTTATGCCGACCTTCCGGTCAGCCGCTGGCGCAACGGCGGCGGCGAGACGCGCGAAATCGTCAGCTATCCGCCGGGCGAAGCGGATTTCGCCTGGCGCGCCAGTATCGCCACCCTCGCCCACGACGGCGATTTCTCGCGCTTTCCCGGCATCGATCGGGTGATTACGCTGCTGCGCGGTGATGAGGTGCGGCTCAGCGCGCCCGACGCGACCCACCGGCTGAAGCCGCTTCAGCCGTGGCGCTTTTCCGGCGAATGGGCCATCCACGCCGCGCTGCAGGGGGAAAGCGAAGATTTTAACATCATGACGCGGCGCGACAGCTGGGCGGCGGAGGTAGCGGTGACCGCGCAGGCGGCGGCCAGCCTGCACGGCGTCGCCTGGACGATCGCCGGCGAATGGCGGCTGGATAACGGCGAACGGTTAGGCGTCGCGCAAGGCGTCTGGTGGCTGGATGAGGAGACGCGGCTGACGCCGGTCACGCCAGGTGCGCAGCTGCTGCTGACGCGTCTTAGCCGTGTCCCTTAAAGCGGCCGAGCAGCTTATAGCGCGATCCTGGATAGAGCAGGCGCGCGTAGGTGACGATTTTGGTGTCGCTCCAGGTCTGGCGTCGAATCAGCAGGCAGGGCTCGTGCTCATCCAGCGACAGATATTTACGCTGGCGCGCGTCTGGCAGCACCGCTTCGACAATATGCTCGCCTGCGGTGAGCGGCGCCACCTGCATCAGATAGGTATAGGGCGTAAGCCGATGGTAATCCTGGCTCAGGTAATCGGGCGCCACCAGCGGATTGACCAGGCGATCCTCCAGCTGTACCGGCAGATCGTCCTCATAGTGCACAATCAGCGAATGAAATAAGGTTTGACCGGTGCTTAAGCCAAGTACCGCCGCCTGCTCGGGATCGGCTTTATTCTGGCCGATCGCGAGGATCTGGCAGCGATGCTGGTGGCCGCGCTGGGCGATCTCGTCCGCGATGTTATGCACTTCAAGCATCGCCGTGTAGCCTTTCATCTCGGCGACGAAGGTGCCGACGCCCTGCATCCGCACCAGAAACCCTTCGCTGGTCAGTTCGCGCAGCGCGCGGTTGATGGTCATGCGGCTGACGCCCAGCTCGTTGACCAGCTCGCTTTCAGACGGCACGCGCTGGTTCGCCTTCCAGCTGCCCGCGCGGATCTGGCTAACGATCGCCTGCTTGACGCGCTGATAGATTGGGGCTGGCTCATCGCTCATCGCGGCCGCCAGCTGCGCTATTGCCGAATGCTCGACCATATTCATTTCCTTATCACGGTAGTGCCTGAAGTTTACTGTCTTGCGGCGTAAATGTATATACATCCTCAGCCCCGCCCGTCTCGCTATCGCACGCCAGCTGAGCACGCTAATTTGTGATCGCGCTGGCATAGCAAATGCTTATAGCTTGCCAGTTGTATAGACAAGAATAGACACTTGTGGTTCACTCGATTTCATTCGCTGCGCAGAGTGAAAACGGTTCAGGTTTTTGCTTAACGCGCTTACTTGTATAGACAGGAGTAGACTATGTCAGGTTCGGCTCAGGCGATGCGCCTGGTTCCCGGTAAAGTGGATCTTGCCGCGCTGCGCAGGATATATCAGGGCGGCGTGACGCTCACGCTCGATGAGCAGGCGCAGGAAGCTATCCTGCGCGCGCAGCAGACCGTGGATGAGATTGTCGCTTCCGGCAAGGTGGTATACGGCATCAATACCGGCTTCGGCAAGCTGGCGCAGACGCAAATCCCCGCCGCCCGCCTTGCGGAACTGCAGCGTAATCTGGTGCTGTCGCACAGCGTCGGCCTGGGCGCTCTGCTGCCCGACAACGTAACGCGCCTGGTGATGGCGACCAAAATCATCAGCCTGGCGCGCGGCCATTCCGGCGTGCGTATCGCACTGATCGACGCGCTGCTGACGCTGTTTAACGCAGGCGTGATGCCCTGTATTCCGGAAAAAGGCTCGGTCGGCGCGTCCGGCGATCTGGCGCCGCTCGCCCATCTCTCCCTGATGCTGCTCGGCGAAGGCCAGGTGCGTGTCGAGGGCGCGCTGATCCCCGCGCGCGACGGCCTGGCCTCCGTTGGGCTGGAACCCTTCGTGCTCGGCCCGAAAGAGGGTCTGGCGCTGCTTAACGGCACCCAGGTGTCGACCGCGCTGGCGCTGCGCGGCCTGTTCGAGGCGGAAAACCTGATGGCCGCCGGGCTGGTAGCGGGCGCGCTGTCGCTGGAGGCGATTAAAGGCTCGCTGAAACCTTACGACGCGCGCATTCATCAGGCGCGTGGCCAGCGCGGGCAAATCGCGGTGGCCGCCGCCGTCGAGACGCTGATCAACGGCAGCGAAATTCTTGGTTCGCACGCTAACTGCGGCCGGGTGCAGGACCCCTACTCGGTGCGCTGCGTACCGCAGGTAATGGGCGCCTGCCTCGACAATCTTACTCACGCCGCGCGCGTGCTGCAGATTGAATCCAACGCCGCTTCCGATAACCCGCTGGTGTTCAGCGACAGCGGCGATGTCATCTCCGGCGGCAATTTCCACGCCGAGCCGGTGGCCTTCGCCGCCGACATTATCGCGCTGGCGGTGGCGGAGATCGGCGCCATTTCCGAACGCCGCATGGCGCTGCTGCTCGACACCGGTCTTTCTGGCCTGCCGCCCTTTCTGGTGCGCGACGGCGGCGTCAACTCCGGCTTTATGATTGCGCAGGTCACCGCCGCCGCGCTGGCCTCAGAGAATAAATCGCTGGCGCATCCGGGCAGCGTCGACAGCCTGCCAACCTCCGCCAATCAGGAAGATCACGTCTCGATGGCGACCTATGCGGCGCGGCGCCTCGGCAGCATGTGCTTTAACACCGCCGCAGTGGTCGGTATCGAAGCGATGGCGGCGGCGCAGGGCATCGAGTTCCATCGTCCGCTGCAAAGCTCCGCCCTGCTTGAGCATGAGATTAGCCGTATTCGTCAGCAGGTTGCCTTCCTTGAGGAAGACCGCCTGCTGGCGCCCGATATCGACGCCATGCGTCTGTGGGCCAGCCGTAGCGACTGGCCCGATTTTCTCACGGCGCTGCTGCCCAGCCAGCAGACCGTCTCTTCTGGTGAATAAGGAATCTGCTATGAGCGAAACTCTCTCCCAGGCCGTGGCGCGCGAAGTGCGTGCGCCGCACGGCACTACGCTGCACTGCGCCAACTGGCTGATCGAAGCCGCCTGGCGCATGATCCAGAATAACCTCGATCCCGACGTGGCCGAGCGGCCTGAAGATCTGGTGGTTTACGGCGGCATCGGCAAAGCGGCGCGCAACTGGGAATGCTTTGAACAGATCCTGCGCTCGCTGGAGCTGCTGCAGCCCGACGAAACCCTGCTGATCCAGTCGGGCAAGCCCGTCGGCGTCTTCCGCACCCACGCCGACGCGCCGCGCGTGCTGCTGGCGAACTCCAACCTGGTACCGCACTGGGCCAACTGGGATCATTTTCACGAGCTGGATAAGGCCGGGCTGATGATGTACGGCCAGATGACCGCCGGTTCGTGGATCTATATCGGCGCGCAGGGCATCGTGCAGGGCACCTATGAAACCTTCGTCGAAGCGGGCCGCCAGCACTATAACGGCGATCTGGCCGGACGCTGGATCCTGACCGCCGGTCTGGGCGGCATGGGGGGCGCGCAGCCGCTGGCGGGCGTGCTGGCGGGCGCCTGCGTGCTGGCCATCGAGTGTCAGGAGTCGCGCATCGATTTTCGTCTGCGCACCCGCTATGTCGATCACAAAGCCTACACGCTGGACGAGGCGCTGACGCTGATTGAAGAGGCGACGCGGGCGAAACAGGCGATCTCCGTCGGCCTGCTGGGCAACGCCGCCGAGATCCTGCCGGAGATGGTGAAACGCGCCCGCGCGGGCGGCCTGAAGCCCGATATCGTGACCGATCAGACCTCCGCGCACGACCCGATAAACGGCTATCTGCCGATCGGCTGGGACGTGGCGCGCTGGCAGTCCGAACGCGCCAGCGCGCCGAAAGCGGTGGAAAAAGCGGCGCGCGCCTCAATGGCGGTGCACGTGCAGGCAATGCTCGACTTCTGCCATATGGGCATCCCCACGGTGGACTACGGCAATAATATTCGCCAGGTGGCGCTGGACGAGGGCGTCGAGAACGCCTTTGATTTCCCGGGTTTCGTGCCGGCCTATATTCGTCCGCTGTTCTGCGAGGGCAAAGGGCCGTTCCGCTGGGTAGCGCTGTCGGGCGATCCGGAAGATATCTACAAAACGGATGCGAAGCTCAAGGAGCTGTTTCCGCAGCATAAAAGCCTGCATCGCTGGCTCGATATGGCGCAGGAGCGCATCGCCTTTCAGGGCCTGCCGGCGCGTATCTGCTGGTTGGGGCTCGGCGAGCGCCATCTGGCCGGACTGGCGTTCAACGAGATGGTGCGCAACGGCGAGCTGAAAGCGCCGATTGTGATTGGCCGCGATCATCTCGACTGCGGTTCCGTCGCCTCGCCGAACCGCGAAACCGAGTCGATGAAGGATGGTTCCGACGCGGTGTCCGACTGGCCGCTGCTTAACGCCCTGCTGAATACCGCGGGCGGCGCGACCTGGGTGAGCCTGCACCACGGCGGCGGCGTCGGCATGGGCTTTTCGCAGCATGCGGGCGTGGTAATTGTCTGCGACGGCAGCGAGCAGGCCGACCAGCGTCTGAGCCGCGTGCTGTGGAACGATCCCGCCACGGGCGTGATGCGCCATGCGGATGCCGGGTATGAGCGCGCCCAGGCCTGCGCGGCCGAACACGGGCTTAATCTGCCGATGGTGAAGTGAGGGACGCCGGGCCGGGCGCGGGCGGCGGCGGGTTCCGTCCCGCCTGACGGGGTTGCCTGCTGCGCAGGCGGCGCTGAGCGGGTTCCGCCCGCTGGGTAGTTGGCCAGCTGCGCAGGCGGGCGCTGAGCGGGTTCCCCCGCTGGCGGGGTTGCCTGCTGCGCAGGCGGCTCTGAGCGGGTTCCGCCTGCCAGGCGGCAGGGAGTTTCAGCCGCTCCGCTGCTGGCGTGCGTGTTAAGGGGCTCGCCAGCCCCTTAACAATCCCGGCTTCCGGCAGCCTCCACGCCGCGCTCCGCGCGGTCCCTTCGTTGCTTACGTCGGCCGCACGGACCGCGCGGATTCGACCTATTCGCCCCATCCCTGGGGCTCACCCCTTCGGGGCCAGCGCTTTGCGCGGTGCAAAAACGCTCCCGGCGTTTTTGTCCTGTCTCATGCCGCGCTCTCGCCGACGTCCTGTCGGCTCGTCCTGGCCGCCATGCGCGCCTCAGCGTGTCGGATGCCTCTACTAACCCCCGCCTGTGATTTCCTGGCTTTTCATTAACTACGGCATCATCTGAATGCATGTCTCATGCTTTCAACGGCGAAGTTGCGTCTTCAATAATCAGGACGTACAGCGGGGGTTGTGGGGGCCATCGCAGCCGCTGAGCGAAGGAAGGATTTCAGGATGAGGCGACAGGACGTCGCCGAAAGCGCGGGCCAGGCCAGGACGGCCTGTCCTGCGCGGTCCGTCAGAAATCCTGACGAAGCGAAGGGACCCGCGCAGCGGGCGGGTGAGCTGGCCCGGGGCGCGGGTGCAGGGCCGGCGCCTACCGGCCCTGCTCGGTCGCCCGCAGCGGGAGAAATGAAACTCCCTCGCTGTCAGGCGAACGAAACACGCACAGCGTCACCTGCGCAACAGGCTGCCGGGCCTGTTGCGCGCCTTAGCACGAGCTAACCTCATCGCTTTAGCGCCGCACGCGCCGCGCGCAAAAGGCAAGCGGGGCCGCTACCCCGCACCGCCCCAGCCGGTCCGCTGCCCCTTATTCCCTTTGGTTCTGACCTATAGCCAAATTCCCACTCCGGAAGATAGACGCGCCTGCGCCTTGCCACTAAAGTGGAGACTCATCACTACAGGAGCGCGATTCCGCATGACCCTATCCCCTGCCCTGCTCGACAAAGCCCAACACTGGCGTCATCAGCTGCACCGCGAACCGGAACTCGGTTATCAGGAGCATAAAACCAGCGATCTGGTCGCGCAGGAGCTGGAAATGGCGGGGCTACAGGTGCATCGCGGGCTGGCAGGCACCGGCGTGGTCGGCACGCTGCGCAACGGCGACGGCCCGGTTATCGGACTGCGCGCCGATATGGACGCCCTGCCCATCACCGAAAAAGGCAACCCGCAATGGCGCTCTGCGCGTCAGGGCGTGATGCACGCCTGCGGCCACGACGGCCATACCTCGATATTGCTGGCGGCAGCGCTGCAGCTGGCGGCCACGCGTCGCTTTCGCGGCACGGTGCACTTTATCTTTCAGCCCGCCGAGGAGAATCTGGGCGGCGCGCGCAAAATGGTGGAAGAGGGTCTGTTTCAGCGCTTCCCTATGGATGCGATCTATGCGCTGCATAACTGGCCGGGCATGCCGGTGGGATCGCTGGCGGTCAATCCCGGCGCGATGATGGCGTCGCTCGACTCGTTTGAAATAACCCTGACCGGCAAAAGCTGCCACGCGGCAATGCCGGAAAGCGGCGCCGATCCGATGGTGGTGGCCGCCGAACTGATTCTGGCGCTGCAAACCATTCCCTCGCGCCGCCTCTCGCCGCTCGCCTCGGCGGTGGTCAGCGTCACGCAGATCCACGGCGGCGAAGCGATTAACGTCATTCCGGAAACGCTGGTGCTGCGCGGTACGGTGCGATGTTTGCAGACCGACGTACGCAACAAGGTACGCGGTCTGATCGAAGAATTTGTCACTACTCTGCCGCGCCCGTTCGGCGTCAGCGGCGCTGTGCACTGGTTTCCCGGCTATCCGGTCACCGCCAACCACGCCGAACCCGCTGAGCAGGTACGCATGGCGGCGCAGCAGATGCTGGGCGAAGAGCAGGTCCACTGGCAGGTGAATCCCTCTATGGCGTCGGAAGATTTCGCCTGCATGCTTGATGTCTGTCCCGGCGCCTATTTCTGGCTGGGCGCCGATGGCGCGACGCCTTCTGCACCGCTGCACAATGCCGAATATGACTTTAACGACGCGCTAATCCCGCTGGGCGTGACGTTCTGGCAGCGCCTGGTCGAACAGGCGCTGCCGCAAGGCTAACTTAAAACCCGGCGTCGCTGAGGCGTGCCAGGCCCGCCTCCAGCAACGCGCTTTCTCCGCTGGCGCGCAGGCAGCAGGCGATTTGCAGACGCAGCGCCTGCGGCACCGGGATCTCGCCCTTCAGCACCCTTTCCGTCCAGCGCGCGGTCGCCTCGGCCGATTTATCCGCTGGCAGCTCCGGCGCCGCTTCCGGCTGACGCTCAACCCAGACTTCCGCTTCGCGTCCCGCGCCGGGAATAAAGCTGATTGCCGGACAGCGCAGCGGACTGGCGTAGACTTCCCCTTCCGTGCCGTTCAGCAGAATGGCGGGCGCGTCGATATCGCTAAAGAATTTCGCCACGCGCGGCACATATTCCGGATGCGATACGCTGGAGAGACGCAGCGCGGCGCGTTCGCCGAACGGCGTCGCCAGCTTCACCAGCGTATGGGCGCTGCTGCGCACTCCCATCCGCCAGCGCAGCGAAAGCTGCTTCGCCATCGGCGGGCAGAGATGATCGATGGTGATAAAGGCGAGGCCGCTTTGGTCCAGCGCCGCCTGCGCCTGCTGCTGCGTGGTCACCGCCGCAATGCCGAGCGCGGCGAACACCGCCTCGCTGGTGATGCGCGTCGGATCATCGCTGACGCCGTGCACCAGCACCGGAAAGCCCAGACGATTCAGCAACAGCGCCAGCAGCGGCGTCAGGTTGCCCTGACGCCGCGCGCCGTTGTAGCTGGGAATAACTATCGGCTGCGGACGCTGCGCGGGCGCCTGCAGCGACATCATGCGCGCCTGCATCGCCTGATAGAAACCGCGCATCTCCTCTTCGCCTTCGCCCTTGATGCGCAGCGCGATGAGAATGCCGCCCAGCTCCAGCTCCGGCACTTCACCCGCCAGCATCGCCGTATAAAGCGCCTGCGCGGTGGCGAGGTCAAGATCGCGCGCGTGATTTTTGCCGCGTCCGATCTCTTTAATCACTTTGTTCAGTTCCATTCTTCGCTTCCGGTCAGGGGCCGCGCCAGGCGGCGGCCAAAAGTTAGTCAGTGGTTAACGCTTCGCCGCCGGCCGCCGGGTGGGGCGCCGTTTGTTACCCGCCAGCGTGGGCGCGCGTTTCACCTTCAGCGCGGCGGGCGCCTCCGGCTGCTCGATAGGAAAGACCGGCAGCGCGGCCAGCAGGCGACTGCCGTAAGTTTTGCTCAGCAGACGACGGTCATAGATGACGATTTCGCCGTAGCACTGATGACTACGGATCAGGCGGCCAACCTGCTGGATCAGCGTAAAGGAGGCGCTCGGCAGGCTCTGCACCTCAAACGGGTAGCGATTCAGGCTCTTGAGCCATTCGCCTTCGGTCAAAATTACCGGACTGTCCACCGGCGGAAAAGCGATTTTATGAATATGCACCTGGCTCAGCAGCTCGCCTTTTAAATCCAGTCCTTCGGCGAACGACTGCAGACCCACCAGAATGCTGGTGTCGCCCTTCGCCACCCGTTTACGGTGCAGCTCCACCAGGCGCGAGCGCGGCTGATCGCCCTGCACCAGCATGGTCAGACGCAGCTCCGGCAATTGTGCGACGAACTGCTGCATCGCGCGGCCGCTGGCGAACAGCACCAGCACTCCTTTGTGCTTCTCCTCTTTCATCTGCTGCCGGAAAAAGGCCGCCATTTCGGCGATATGCTCCGCTTCGTTAGCCAGCAGCGGCTCGTAGCGCATCTGCGGGATCACCAGCTTGCCCTGCTCGACGTGATTAAACGGCGAATCGAGCGCCACAAATCGGTCGCCGGCCTTCTCGCTCAGGCCCGACATCTCCTGCAGGCGGCCGAAGCTGTTGAGCGAGCGCAGCGTGGCGGAAGTGATTACCACATGAGGGATTTTGCGCCACAGCAGCTTCTCCAGCTGATCGCTGACGCGAATGCCAGCGCAGTGAAACAGCAGATGCGCCTGGCCGTCGCGCAGCTCGCGCGTGATCCACTTCGACACCGGCGCGCCCGACGCTTTCGGCATCGCCGCCAGCCGCCACAGCTTGCTGACCGATTCGAACCAGCCGAACTGGCGGTTAAGCTGCAGCAGATTGCGGTGCAAACGCATCAGATCGACGCTGCCGGTCTGCTCGCTGAGGGCATTGATCAGCCCTTCCGCCAGCCCGCGCAGCGCGTCGCTCAGCTTGAACAGGCGCGCGCAGAGGGCCAGCAGCTCTTCAGGCAGCTCGCCGAGCACAAAGCGAAACTCGCCCGGCTGGTTGTCGGCGGGCAGCAGCGGATTGAGCGCCTGGCTCAGCGTCGTCAGCAGCTCGCGCAGCTCCTCGCAGTGCGCCTTGAGACGCTCCGGATTGCTGAGCGGCGGCGGCGATTTCGGGCGCATCTGCGTCATAATGCCCTCTACCAGCCGCACGAAGAGATCGAGCTGCAGGCTGCTCCAGCCGGGCGTGATGTCGGCGCTCATCTCCAGCGCGTCGCGCGCCACCTCCGGCAGATGGTGTCCTTCGTCCAGCACCAGCATCAGGTGCTTCGGCGGCGGCAGCACCGACTCGTTCTCCATCGCCGCCATCACCAGCGCATGGTTAGCCACCACCACATCCACCTGCTCGATTTCACGGCGGGCGACGAAAAAGGGGCATTCGCGATACCAGCGGCAGTGCGCGCCGAGGCAGCTCGCCTTGTCGGTCGAGAGGCGCTGCCACAGGCTGTCGCTGATATTCTCTTCGCTGTGATCGCGCAGTCCGTCCCACGCGTAGCTGCCGAGCGACTTCTCCAGGCGACCGCACTGCGTTTGCTCCTCCTGAGTGCTGCTTACCGCCTCGTCGTCGAGATAGAGCAGCAGATCGCCCTGCTGGTCATCGCTGGCGGCCAGCGCCGCCAGATTGCGCGGACAGACGTAGCGCCCGCGCCCGAAGGCGGCGGTAAAGGTAAGATCGGGAATGATCTTTTTCAGCAGCGGCAGATCTTTGGTAAAGATTTGATCCTGCAGCGCCACGTTGGCGGTGCTGACGATCAGGGTCTTCTCTTCGGCGCGGCTCGCCGCGATGCCGGGGATCAGGTAAGAGAGGGTTTTGCCGACGCCGGTCGGCGCTTCAATCGCCAGATGGCGCGCGTCGTCGCCCGCCAGACACTTCGCCACTTCAGCGATCATCTGGCGCTGCGGCGCGCGGGGAATAAAGTCCGGCACCTGCTGCTGTAGCGCCTTATACCACTGCGCTATCTGGCTTTTTATTGCTGCTGTCAGGGCCATAGTCGTTTACCGCCGGGTGAAAATGGCCTGTATTTTTACACAGTAATCCGCCAGCGTCAGCTTCGGGGCGCATTTTTTCGCGCCGCCTCGAGGAATTGCGCAGCGGAAAAATCTTGCCGTAGCCAGCGGCCGGGCTTCAGCGCTATGGTGTCGCATCACCGCCGTTCTCCTGAGGAAGAAGAGATGATTTTCCCCCGCCGCGCCTTTGCCGCTCTCTGCGCCCTGCTGCTCTGGTCGACGCAGGCCGCCGCACAGTCGCCGACATATCAGCTGGAGCAGGTGGTGGAGCTGAGCCGCCACGGCGTGCGTCCGCCCACGCCGGGCAACCGTAAAGAGATTGAGGCCGCCACCCAGCGCCCCTGGCCAGTATGGAGCACGCGCGACGGCGAGCTGACCGGCCACGGCTACGCGGCGGTGGTCAATAAAGGGCGCTGGGAGGGCGAACATTATCGCCAGCTCGGCCTGCTGACGGGCGGCTGCCCGCAGCCGCAGGATATATACGTGCGCGCCAGCCCGCTGCAGCGCACCCGCGCCACCGCCGAAGCGCTGGTGGACGGTGCCTTTCCCGGCTGCGGCGTGCCGGTGCATCACGTTATGGGCGAAGCCGATCCGCTGTTCCAGACCGACGCCTTCGCCGCGACGGCGACCGATCCCGCTCAGCAGCGGGCGGCGGTCGAGGCGAAGGCGGGCGATCTGGCCGCGCGCCAGCGGGCGCTGCAGCCCGCCGTCAAGGCGCTGAAGCAGGCGGTATGTCTCTCCGACGCCCACTGCGCGCTGTTCGATCAGCCCTGGCAGATCCGCCAGAGCAAAAGCGGCCACGCCTATATCGCCGGCCTGAGCGTGATGGCGAGCATGGCGGAGACGCTGCGCCTCGCCTGGAGCGAAAACCTGCCGCTCAGCCAGATCGCCTGGGGCCATATCACCCGCTCCGCGCAGATCACCGCCATTCTGCCGCTGCTGTCGGCGAACTACGACCTCAGCAACGACGTGCTCTACAGCGCGCAAAGGCGCGGATCGATTCTGCTCAACGCCATGCTGGAGGCAGCGGAAAGCCACAATGCCGCGCCGAATGCGCGCTGGCTGCTGCTGGTGGCGCACGACACCAATATCGCGATGGTGCGCACCCTGATGGGCTTTAGCTGGACGCTGCCCGGCTACGCGCGCGGCAATATCCCGCCCGGCGGCAGCCTGGTTTTCGAGCGCTGGCGCGACAACGCCAGCGGCCAGCGCTTCCTGCGCGTCTATTTTCAGGCACAAAGCCTGGATGACCTGCGCCGTCTGCAGCCGATCGACGCCGCGCATCCGCTGCTGCGCGAAGAGTGGCGGCAGGCGGGGTGCCGCGTGACGCCGGTGGGAACCCTCTGCCCGCTGGAGAGCGCCGTTCACACGCTAAGCCGGCAGATTGACCGGCAGGCGGTGACGCCGGTCAGCTATGCGCTGCCCTGACCATCCAGCCGCTTGCCCAGACATTGCGCATGCGGCATCGCGGCATAAGGTCCGAACGCGGCAATGGGCTGAAAGCCGTGGCGTGCGTAAAAAGCCAGCGCGCGCGCATTGACGCGCCGCGTCTCCAGCCACAGCTCCCGATATCCCTCCAGCCGCGCCTGTTGCTCAAGGAAGTGCAACAGCGCCGCGCCAGCGCCCTGGCTTCCGGGCAAGGCGAACATGCGTTTAAGCTCAGCCACGTCGGGCTGCAACGGGCGAAAGGCGCCGCATCCGACAGGCTGCCGCTACGCATTCCGGGCCACGGCGAAACAGCGTCCCGGCATCGCCATTTCCGCCGCATCAAAACGGGCGCGGCCGCTGCTGCCGGTTAACTGCGCCAAGGTGTCAGAAAGCTGATCCAGCAACCAGCGAGCGTCGGAATGATCCGCATCTTCACGCATAACCCGGATCATGGCTGGGGCTTCAGCAGCTTAAACATCACCGTCGTCGCCTCTAGCTCGCCCGCGATCGATTCGGCGTAGCCTGGAATCGCGCCGGCGATCTGCCAGCCGAGCGAAAGATAGAGCTGCGTGGCGGCGTCGCCGCTGCGGGTGTCCAGCACCAGCAGCGTTTTGCCCAGCGCCTGCGCACGCTGCTCGGCCAGCTGCATCAGCTGGCGCGCGATGCCCTGACGGCGGGCGGCGGGATGCACCAGCAGCTTGTTGATCTCCGCGCGATGGCGGCCGTTGGGCATCACGGCGGCGCTCAGGGTTAGCGTGCCGACCACTCGCTCGTGCTGGCGCGCCACGATAAGTTCGTTCTCCCCCTCGGCGAGGCTGGCTGCGCGTTGCTGCCAGAAACGCGCTATCGTCGCGCGGTCCTGCGGATCGGTAAAGCCGATACTGGCGCCGTCCGCCACGCACGCCTGCAGCAAATCGCTGAGAAAGCCCTGCTCGATGCGCGCCCGATCTGCGTCAATCCATTCATACGTCGTCATGGTTTGCACACCACCAGCACATAGCGTGCGCCGTCGGTAAGATGTGCCTCGAACGCCGAGCGGCCGGTCAAATGAAAACGCAGGCAGTCGCCGCTCTGTAAGGTCCAGCTCTGCCCGTCCATGGTGATGGTCAGGCCGCCCTGCTGCAGCCAGATATGCTGCTCCAGCCCCTGAACAGGCGGCGCATCGTAATCGATGCGCGCGCCCGGCCGCAGCTGCCCTTCCACCAGCTCTGCGCGAAAGTGGGCGGCTGGCGGCGAGACGTTGCGGCGCACGAAGCCGCTGGCGTCATCGCGCCATACCGGCTGCTGTTCCGGCGTCAGCAGCAGATTAACCGCCTCTTCCACTTCACTTAACAGCCGCGACATGGTAAGACCATAAGCGACGCACAGGCGATTCAATAAGGCAGCCGTCGGGCTGGTTTCGCCGCGCTCGATACGCGACAATGACGCCCGGCTGATGCCGGTCGCTGTGGCAAGCTCATCCAGCGACCAGCCGCGCTGAACGCGGAGTTCTGCCAGGCGAGCCGCAAGGCGTTGTTCAGTCTCTTCAGTCAGCACTATTCTCGTCTCATATTTGGAAAAAATATCTCATATGTGAGATTAAGCGTGAAACTTGCGCCACGGTCAACTTGTACACTTAAAAAACATTTGTACAAGTTGATCGGGTTGGTTAAGGTTATTGGATCGCAGTCAGGAAGTTTGGGGAAGTTATGGCCTTTTACAGTATCGGTGACGTCGCCGAACGCTGTGGAATAAACCCAGTCACGCTGCGTGCGTGGCAACGACGTTATGGCTTATTAAAGCCGCAGCGATCGGAGGGTGGACATCGTCAGTTTGATGACGAGGATGTGCAGCGCATCGAAGAAATTAAACGCTGGATCGAAAGCGGCGTGCCGGTGGGCAAAGTCAAAGCGCTGCTCGAAGGCGAAAGCGTGAACGTGCACGACGGCTGGGTGAACCTCCAGGAAGAGCTGATGAGCGTGCTGCGTCACGTCAAACCGTCGAAGCTGCGCGCAAAAATCGCCGCGCTGGGGCGTGAAAATCCAGTTGATCCGCTTATCGATCACGTCATTATGCCGGTTCGGCAGAAACTCGGTCTGGATCAGAATACCGCACGCGTGATGAGCAGCCTGCTGGACGGCGCGCTGATAGATTACGTCGCCTTCTGTCTGGCCGCCAGTCGTAAAGAAGCGGGTAAAGACGCGCTGATCCTCGGCTGGGCGGTAGAAGACCGCACCCGCATCTGGCTGGAAGCCTGGCGGCTCTCGCAGGAGGGCTGGCGGCTTGACGTGCTGGCGGAGCCGCTTGACCTGCCGCGCCCCGAGCTTTTTCCCGGTCAGACTATTTTTGTCTGGACCGGCAAAAAGCTTACGCGTCGCCAGCAGGAACAGCTGACGCACTGGCAAGAGCAGGGATATACCATTCGCGCCCACGAGACGCGCTTTCAGTAAAACGCACGCAGGGCCCTTTTCGCCTCGCCCTGCCCGCGTTATTATCCCCGGCTTTCGGGCTCTACTCAGGTTTCCGCATGAACTGGCAAAAAATCTTCTTCGCAACGCTGTTTTTCATTATGGCCGTCGGCGGCACCGGTGGGCTGATGCTGGTCGGCTACACCCTTATTCTCCACTCACGCTAAGCCAGCGCTGCAGGCGCTCAAACAGGCGATCGCTGACAATCGCCAGCAGCGCCACCAGCAGCGCGCCCTGAATCACATAGGCGGTGTTAAAGCCGCTCAGGCCGATGATTACCGGCGAACCGAGACTCTCCGCGCCCACGGTCGAGGCAATGGCCGCCGTGCCGATGTTAACGATCACCGAGGTGCGCACGCCCGCCAGTATCACCGGCGCAGCCAGCGCCAGCTCTACCTGCCACAAACGCTGCCATGCGCTCATGCCGACGCCGTCGGCGATTTCCCGACTGCTGGCGGGCACGCTATCGAGTCCGGCCAGCGTGCCCTGTAAAATCGGCAGCAGGCCGTAAAGCAGCAGTGCCACCACCGCCGGCCAGGCGCCGAACCCCATCACCGGCACGGCGATCGCCAGCACTGCGACCGGCGGAACGGTCTGTCCGGCCGCCACGATGGTTTCTACCAGCGGCCGAAAGCGCCGTCCCGCGCGCCGGGTAACCAGCACCCCGCCGCCGACGCCGACCAGCAGCGCCAGCGCGCTGGCGGTCACCACCAGAAAAAGATGCGCCAGCGCCAGCTGGAGAAAGCTCTCCTGCTGGTAGAGCGGACGCGCCTGCTCGGGGAACCACCAGGCGAAAAGCGGTCCGCTGTAGGGCAGGCCGAGCAGCAGCGCCACAAACAGGATAATCAGCCACAGCAGCGGATCCTTCAGCCAGCGCATCATTGACCCTCGCGCAGCGTCAGCAGATCGCTGAAGTAGAGCACGCCCAGCGGCTGCTGGCGTTCATCCACCACCGGCAGCTTATCGGCGCGCCGGGCGATAAACTGCGACAGCGCTTCGCGCAGCGACTGCGCGGCCGCCAGCGGCTCGCCTTCCAGCCACTCGCCGCGCCGCGCCGCGTTGCCGACCTGTCCCAGCGACAGCAGACGCACGCCCAGCTCGCTTCTGCCGAAGAAGTCCTGCACAAAGTCGTTTTTCGGCTGCGTCAGCAGCGCGGCGGGCTTGCCCTGCTGCACAATTTCCCCCTGATCCATCAGCACGATGTTATCCGCCAGCGTCAGCGCCTCGTCGATGTCATGCGTAACCAGCACGATGGTGCGGCCCGAGAGGCGGTGAATGCGCAGCATCTCCTGCTGCAGCGCGCCGCGCGTGACCGGATCGAGCGCGCCGAAGGGTTCATCCATCAGCAGCACTTCAGGATCCGCCGCCAGCGCCCGCGCCACGCCGACGCGCTGCTGCTGGCCGCCGGAGAGCTGATGCGGCAGACGCCGCGCCAGATGCGCATCCAGACTAAGCAGCGCCAGCAGCTCCTCAACTCGCGCGCGGATGCGGGCTTTGGGCCAGCCGAGCAGTTCAGGCACGGTGGCGATATTTTTTTCCACCGTCCAGTGGGGAAACAGACCGATGGACTGAATGGCGTAGCCCATGCGCCGGCGCAAATCGCGCGCGTCAAGGCGTCGGATCGACTCCCCCGCGAACAGGATCTCGCCCTCGTCGAACTCCACCAGGCGATTGATCATCTTCAGCGTGGTCGATTTGCCGGAGCCCGAGGTGCCAAGCAGCACGCTAAACTCGCCCTCGCCGATCTGCAGCGACAAATCCTTCACCGCCGCTTTGCCAGCGAAGTGCTTACTGACGCCGTTAAAGTGAATCATGGGTTCTCTCCAGCAGGGAAATCAGCAGGCGGAACAGCGCGTCAATCACCACCGCCAGCGCAATCACCGGGATCACCCCCAGCAGCACCAAATCGAGCGCGCTGCTGAGTAGTCCCTGAAAAATAATGGCGCCGAAGCCGCCTGCGCCGATCAGCGCAGCGATCACCGCCATGCCGAGCGTCTGCACCACCACCACGCGCAGCCCGGCGAGCCAGACCGGCAGCGCCAGCGGCACGTCGACGGCGAAAAAGCGCTGCAGCTGGCCCATGCCCATGCCGCGCGCGCTTTCGCGCACGTCGCGCGGCACCTGCTGCAGCCCGGCCACCACGCTGCGCACCAGTGGCAGCAGCGCATAAAGCGTCAGCGCGATCAGCGCCGGCGCCATGCCGATGCCGCTGACGCCCCAGCTTTTCAGCCAGGGAAAAGCGCTCGCCAGCCCGGCCAGCGGCGCGATCAGCAGGCCGAACAGCGCCACCGACGGCACGGTCTGAATAACGTTCAGCACGCTGAAAACGCCGCTCTGCCACGCCGGACGCCGGTGCAGCAAGATGCCGAGCGGCAGGCCGATGAGCAGCGCAGGCAGCAGCGTGCCGCTGAGCAGCGTCAGATGGCGCGCCAGTGCCGCGTCAAACACCGCGTGGCGGTTGGCGTATTCCTTCAGCAGCGACAGCGCGTTCAGCTCGCCGCTGAACAGCATCAGCAGCGGCAGCAGCCAGATCTGCAGATTGAGCAGCAGTCGCCAGAGATTATTACGCGTCAGCGTGCGCGCCAGCTCGGCGCCCAGCAGCAGCGTGACGCCGCACGCCAGCCACAGGCCGCCGCCGAAGCTGGTGCGCGCCAGCGCGCTGCCCTGCGCCGCCAGCCGCGCCGCCTCGTGCCCGCTCAGCCAGACCATGCCGGTCAGCAGCGCGTCGCAGGCGAGCAGCATCAGCGCCAGCGCCGCACGCGTCGGGCGCGCCCACAGCAGCAGCCAGAGCGCCGCCAGCGGCAGCGCCAGCCAGCCGGCGTCGCTGACCTGGCCTAGCATTAGCGGCTGGCCGGAGACCAGCCGGTTTGGCGCGTAGCTGAGAAACGGCAGCCAGTAGAGCGCCAGACTTAGCAACAGCATCAGCAGCAGCGCGACCGGCTGACGCCGCGCCGCCAGCATCGCATCCCGCGATAGCGCCATGGTTTACAGCAGCTTCTGCTGCTGCAGCCATTCGCTCGCCACGCTGCTGGCGTCCTGGCCTTCGACAGCAATCTTCGCATTAAGCTGCTGCAGGGTTTTCTCATCCAGCTTGCTGAAGACCGGCTTCAGCCAGCTTTCGATGTCGGGATAGGCTTTCAGCACCGCGGCGCGGATCACCGGCGTCGGCGCATAGATCGGCTGCACGCCTTTGGGATCGCTCAGAGTTTGCAGGCCCAGCGCCGCCACCGGGCCGTCGGTGCCGTAGGCCATCGCCGCATTGACGCCGGAGGTTTGCTGCGCCGCCGCCTTGATGGTTACCGCCGTATCGCCGCCCGCCAGCGAGAGCAGCTGGCTCTGCGTCAGCTTAAAGCCATAGGCTTTTTCAAAGGCTGGCAGGGCGTCGCCGCGCTCGATAAATTCCGCCGAGGCCGCCAGCTTGAAGGTGCCGCCTTTTTTCAGGTAGCTGCTGAGATCGTCAAGCGAGCTGAGCTTGTTCTGCTGGGCGACATCCTGGCGCACCGCGATGGTCCAGGTGTTGTTCGCTGGCGCAGGCGTCAGCCACACCAGCTGGTTTTTGTCAGCGTCGAGCTTTTTCACTTTCTCATAGCCCTGACGCGCATTTTTCCAGGCGGCGTCTTTTTCATCGTTGAAGAAGAAAGCGCCGTTGCCGGTATATTCGGGATAGATGTCCAGTTCGCCAGCGGTGATGGCGCCGCGCACCACCTGGGTGGTGCCGAGCTGGATTTTGTTCACCGTTTTCACGCCGTGCTTTTCCAGCACCTGCAGGATCACGTTGCCCAGCAGCGAACCTTCCGTATCGATTTTCGAACCCACGCGCACGGGATCGGCGGCCTGCGCCGCGCCTGTCGCCAGCAGCAGCGCGGCTGCCGTCAATGCCAGAAAACCAGACCTTGCCATGAGGTGTTCCTTTAATTCGGTTATTTGTGAGGTGCTTATAGAGAATAGTCGTTTCGTCAGGCATCGCGTAACACATTGCCTGAAGCGTGAAGTGTCGCGCCTCAACTTTTTCATACTGTTATCGGCTCGGTTATAACTGAAAAGAATTTACGTCCAGACGTCTGGACGGTAAGCTGTCCATTCACTCACAATAATCACAGACAACATTATGACCGACCTTACTTCATCTTCTGCCCACGTGGCGTTAACAGGGAACCGGCCCGAAGGGGAAACGCAGTGGATCCGCAGCGCGGCGGACGTATCGCGCCTGATCAACAGCGGCGACGGCGCGCGCAATAACGCGCGCATCGTGGTGGCGATCGCGCTGGGCGGCGTGTTTCTCGATGCTTACGATCTCGGCGCGCTGGCGTTCGGCATCAAGGATGTGGCGCGCGAGTTTAACCTCACTCCGACCGGCACCGGCATGGTCGCCTCCGCCATTACCTTTGGCGCCATTGTCGGCGCGCTGATCGGCGGCTACCTCACCGATAAGATCGGCCGCTATCGCGTTTTTATGGCGGATATGTTCTTTTTCGTGGTGGCAGCGCTCGCCTGCGCCTTCGCGCCCAATGAGTATGTGCTGGGCGGCGCGCGCTTTGTGATGGGGCTGGGGGTCGGCATTGATTTGCCGGTGGCGATGGCGTTTCTCGCCGAGTTTTCCCGCCTGCGCGGCAAGGGCAACAAGGCCGCCAGCGTGGCGATGTGGTGTCCCACCTGGTATGCGGCGATCAGCATCTCCTATCTGCTGGTGCTGCTGCTCTATGCAGTGCTGCCGGAGAGCCACACCGGCTGGCTGTGGCGCCTGATCCTCGGCTTCGGCGCGGTGCCGGCGCTGATTATTATCGCGATACGCAGTCGCTATATGAGCGAGTCGCCGGTCTGGGCGGCCAATCAGGGCGATCTGAAAGGCGCCGCCGCCATTTTGCGCAGCGGCTGGAATATCAACGCGCAGGTGGCCGAGGATGCGTCCACAGCGCCTGTCCAGCCTGCACGCCGTGCCAGCTGGCGCAACTACGGCGCGCTGCTGCGCGGCGTCTATCTGCGCCGCACGCTGCTGGCGACCATCACCTCGGTCGCCTCTTCCTTCGCCTATAACGCGGTGGCCTTCGGCCTGCCGGTGATCATCACCAGCTTTTTCGCCCAGTCGATGCTGACCACGATTCTGGTGTCGCTGGTGCTCAATTTGCTGTTCGCCTTTGTCGGCGGCGTGCTGGCGGTGCGGCTGGTGCCACGGCTGGGCGCGTGGAAGATGTCGGTGGCGGGCTACGCCTGTCAGTGCGTGGCGCTGCTGGGGCTGGCGCTAATTGGGCGTCCCGAAGGCGGTCAGGAAGCGGGCATCGCCATCGCGATGCTGGCGCTGTTTCTGTTTGGTCAGGGCTTTGGTCCCGGTTCGCATACCATGACTTTCGCGTCGCTCAGCTATCCGACTTCGCTGCGCGGCGTCGGCGTCGGTTTTAACCAGACGCTGATGCGCGGCAGCTCGACCGTTTCGCTGTTTCTGTTTCCGGTGCTGGTCGCCGCGCTAGGCACCGGGGTTTTCTGGGTGATTTTCCTGGCGCCGCTGGCGGGTCTGCTGGCGCTGCTGGCGATCCGCTGGGAGCCGTCGGGCTATGATGTGGACGCGGAGGATTTTGCCGGACGTTAACGAAATGGCCGCCCGAACGGGCGGCCATTCTCTTTACGCCGGCATACTCAGCGCATTTAAATAGGCGGGGATGCGCGGAAAGGTGTAGAGAAACCAGGGCGTGAACTGCTGCGGCTCCTCAAGCATCGCGCGCTGGATGTCGCTTACCGAGAGATAGCGCCAGTCATCCGCCTCCTGCGGATTGGGCGTGGGCTGGTCATCGCTGACGGCGAAGTAGACATGACCATACTCATGCTCGATCAGGCCGTTGCTGAGCGGCAGGTTGTAGCTCAGCTCGAAAACCGGCGTCAGCGACAGCTCCAGCCCCATCTCCTCGTATAAACGACGTTCCGCCGCCTGCTGCGTCGGCTCCGCCGGACAGGGGTGCCCGCAGGTGGTGTTGCTCCACAGCCCGCCGCAGTGGTATTTGCCGCTGGCGCGGCGCTGCAGCAGCAGTTCGCCGGACGAATTAAATACGTAGACCGTGACCGCGCGGTGCAGCAGCCCCTTCTCATGCACTTCCAGCTTTTCCATTTTACCGGTGGGACGATCGAGATGGTCGACGAGAATAACTTCGATAGCAGACATGAGGATTCCTTAAGATAACTCTTACTATTCTGGCACATCCCTGCCGTTTCATGCCGCGTGAATTCGTGCGGTTTTGCGCAAAAAAACGGGCTCGCCTGTGCGAGCCCGTGGGATAGCTTACGTTGTGATGACGCGGGGGACGCTTACAGGCGGAAGCTTTGCACCACCTGCTCCAGCTGCACGCTCTGCTCTTCCATCGCCTGGGCAGCGGCGGAAACCTGCTCCACCAGCGCGGCATTCTGCTGCGTCGTGCCGTCAAGCTGGGTGATCGCCACGTTGACCTGCTCGATGCCCATGCTCTGCTCGCGGCTGGCGGACATGATTTCGCTCATCAGCGTGGTGACGCTGCTGACGCCCTGCATCAGTTCGTCCATGGTCTCGCCCGCCTGCTCCACCAGCTGACTGCCGGCGTCGATATTGGCCACCGACTCTTCGATCAGCTTTTTGATTTCGCGCGCCGAGTTGGCCGAACGCTGCGCCAGGTTACGCACTTCAGAAGCGACCACCGCGAAGCCGCGGCCCTGCTCGCCTGCGCGCGCCGCTTCTACCGCGGCGTTGAGCGCCAGGATATTGGTCTGGAAGGCGATGCTGTCGATGACGCTGATAATATCGACCACTTTGCGCGATGAATGATGGATTTCGCCCATGGTGCTCACCACCTGACGCACCACTTCCGTACCGCGCGCCGCCACCTGCGACGCATTGCCCGCCAGCTGATTGGCGTGGGTGGCGTTGTCGGCGTTCTGGCGCACCGTGCCGGTCAGCTGCTCCATAGAGGCGGCGGTTTCGACGATCGAGCTGGCCTGATCTTCGGTACGTGACGAGAGGTTGGCGTTGCCGCTGGCGATCTCGCGCGACGCGGCGGTGATCGCCAGCGCGCTGTCGCCGACCTGACGCATCAGCCCCTGCAGATAGCCGATAAAGTTGTTGAAGCTCTGCGCCACGGCGTTGAACTCCGGGCTGTTGCTGGTCGGCAAACGCTGGGTCAGATCGGCCCCGCCCTGCGCCAGCGCGTCGATGTTGCGGTGCAGCACGTTAAGGCGCTGCATCATCGCGCGGATAAAGCCCAGCAGCACCAGCAGCAGCACGATCGCCAGCGGGATCTGCACCAGGCCGAGACGCGTCAGCATGCTGTGCGCCTGCGCGGTGAGCAGGCTGGTCGGCACGTCGCTGGCCAGATACCACGGGCTGCCCGGGATAGTCTGCAGGAACAGCGTATGTTCGCCATCCTCGCCGTCAAAGGTCGTCTCGGTCGGCTGCGAGCCTGCGCCGCTCAGCAGGCCCTTCAGCGGCGCCGCCATCGGCAGTTGCAGATCGGTCAGGTTTTCCAGCTTCGGCGTGCCGTCCACCAGCGCGGCGTTGCCCACCACTTTGCCGTCGGCCTCGACAATCAGCACGCGTCCCTGAATGGCGTCGCCCATCTCTTTCGCCAGATGGTTGAAAAAGCCGAGGGTGACGTCGATGGTGGCGACGCCCCAGACGGTGCCGTCGCGGTAGATCGCCATGGCGCAGTTGGTGCGCGGCTGCGGACTAGCGGCGTCCTGATAGGCTTTCGCCCAGGCGCACTGCCCTTTCGGCGCGGCCATGCCGTCCTTGTACCAGGGTTGCTCCCAGTATTTATCGGCGGCGTCGGAGTTCCAGTAGGTGTTGACCTGCAGCTGGTTGCTGGCGTTGCGCGCAAAGAAGCTGCTGTCTTTCTCTTTCGCCGGATCGCGACGGTTAGGCAGCGGCCAGATGCCGCCGCCGAAGACGTTGCTGTCCTGATACTGGTTCACCAGCGCCGGCAGCATCTGATCGATGGCGGGACTCTCCATCACGCTCGCGGCTTCGGTGATGGCGCGCTGCTGCGCCTGAACGCGGTTCATCTGTTCCACAATGCCGGTCGCCAGCGCGTCAACCTGGTAGCGCACCAGCTGGCTCTGATTCGCGGTCAGCTGTGGCGAGATAAACTGTTTAATCACTACTACGGTGATGAGCATCAAAACGAGAAAAAAGAGTACAAGAACCGCGGTAAAGCGGGACTGAGTTGTTTTTAGCATCTGCTTTCCCCTGGCAGAAACGGCGCGATTGCCTGATCAGGGTTAACGGCGCAGCAGCAGCTAACTTGAGATGCGCGAGATCACAAATTTAACAACTCGTTGAGGCAGGTGATTATTTAGTCACTAACGACCGGCGGCGCGCTGGGCAAGCAGCGCGCCGCCGTCAGATTTCGCTCTCCACTACCTGCTGGCGCGGACGGAAGATATGGTTATTGCCCGCCGCCATCAGCAGCTCCACCAGCTGCTGACCGCCCAGCTCATCCGCCTGCGCGAACTGACGCTCCGCTTCGGTGATCGGCGTCGCCCACAGCAGGTTAGGCCGATCGCCGTCACGCTTCGGCAGGTTAAACTGCGCGCTCTCGTCCGCCAGCGCGTTGGCCAGCAGAAAGCTTTCAAAACCGACCGGCGCCACTTCCGACGCCAGCGTATGCCCTTCGCCCAGCCAGGTGAGACGCGCCCAGGGCAGATGGGCGAACTCCGCCAGCGCGCTCGCCATCTGCACCGCATTGCCTTCGGTCATCACTTCGCCATCCACCGCCATCGCCAGCTCGACGCGGCGATACTGCGGCGCCAGTTCGTCGAACAGATAGTCGACCTGCGGCATCGGGCGAATGCTCATGCCGAGCGTAAGGAAATACCATACGCCCTGATGCCAGTGCTGGGAGATAGCCATCGGCGGCCAGCTGCCCTGATCGATGGCGTAATACTTCACCGACTCGCCGAACTGCGCCTGATAGCGCTGCAGCAGCGCCTGCTGCACCCGATCCCACTCGTTGCCGTCGTGCCAGTCGCGCCAGAACTGACGCTGATGCTCCGCGCGCGCGTAGTAGTCGTTGGTGGAGGCGGAGCCAAGCGGCGCGGTCAGCCGGTTTTTTTTGATGCAGCCGGCAGAGAAGCTGACCTGTTTATCCTGGTAGAGGCTCCAGCCGGGGATCACTGCCAGCAGCTGGCCGTAATACCACAGCGCCGCGCCGTCGTCGCTCGGCTCCCACAGCACCTGCAGGCCCGCCGGATCGAGCGGCGGCTCCGCCTCCAGCGTGCGGCAATACTCGGCGCTGAGCAGCGGCGCGATGCCCTGCTCCATCGCCGCGCGATCTTCCTGCGCCGGCGCAGGCAGCAGATTGCGCAGCCAGCAGCCGCGCACCGCATACTGGCTGCGGAACAGATCCGTCGGCCAGATGTAGAAGTAAGCGGTGCGCTCATCCTGTTCGACAATCGCCGTCAGTGTATGTTGCTGATTGTGGACCTCAGCAATCAGAGGTTGGTAAGTCATAGCGCCTCGACAAAGCTTAGGGATCCATTTCCCCGAGATTAGAGCAGGATCCCCACTGCCGCCACGTGAGACAAGGGTAAAACTCTCAAAGTCGGCGCAATGCGCCTGCGCAAGGGTAAGCAAAAGTAAAGCGGAGAACGCGGCGCGGCGCGGAAAGGCGCAACGCCGCTAAAGAGTGGGCAGCCCGGATGGTGAAACGCTATTCGCGTTTCTGGGGCGCAGCGGCGTGCTAAGGTCGATCTCACCTTTTTATCGGAGGCGCATGATGCAGCCCGTTACCGATTTTGCCTGGCGTGAGCTGGCGTTTCTCGCGCTTTTTCTCTGGCTTCTTTATCGCTACACCACGCTTACGCTTGCCGTCACGCTGATAGCGGTCGGCCTGGCGGCGCTTATCCTGCTGCCTGTCGACCTCACCTTCGGCCTGCTGTCGCTGGCCGCCATCGGCGCCGGACTGGGCCTGCTGGCGCACCGCCTGCAGCAGCGCCGGACGGCACAGCAGCGGCAGACGCGCGCGCCGCGCAGCTATACGCGGCCGCACGACGAATTTCATCATTAAACTTCGGTTATCTTTCCTGCCGCCGCGCTGTTAAGCGGCGGCACAGCGTCGACAGGCTGGCGTACAGAGAAGGTTAAGAAGGCGTTAAGGCTGGCGTCCCATGCGCAGCATGGCGCGATGGTATGCGCCGCGCGTAATTGACCAGCGCAGGGTTTTCGCCAGCAGCCGCATCTCGGCGTCGAGCAGCGCGCGCGACAGCGGGCTGAAGCGATAGCCGGACATCTGCTGCGCCCAGTCGGGCAGCAGCGCCATGCCGGAATTCAGCATCACTTTCATCGCTGGCTTTGCCTGCCAGCCTGGCGCAGGCGCCTCGCGCAGCAGGCGCGTCACCTCGGCGGTGCGCTCGTCATAGCGCAGCTCGCCGCGCATATCCTGCAGGTATCGCTCCACCGCCTCGACGCTTTTCGGCACGCCGGTGGCCCCCAGCGCTTCGGCGATCAGCGCCGCTTCCTGATAGTAGCGATCCTGCTCCGCCAGGCTGAGCTGCGGATTTTTAAAGCGCAGATGCGCGGCGAGAAAGGCGCTGGTTTCGGCGACGTGCACCCAGGTAAGAAGACGCGGGTCGCTGGCGGCGTAGGGCTGCCCGTAATTGTCGACGCCGCTGACGCGCAGATGAATGTTTTTAATGCGCTCAATCAGCAGGCTGGCGTCGTGACGATTGCCGAAGGTGGTGACGGCGATGAACTGGCTGGTGCGCCGCAGGCGGCCCATCATATCCTGGCGGAAGTTGGAGTGATCCCAGACGCCCGCCAGCGCGGAAGGATGCAGCATCTGTAACAGCAAGGCGCTGATGCCGCCGCACAGCATGGCGGGAAAGTCGCCGTGCACGCGCCAGATAACGCTATCGGGGCCGAACAGGCCGGGATCGCCGGGCGGCTGCGAAATATCGAACTCATTAAGCGCCAGGCCGTTAACGCGAAAAACCTGGTTCTGGATACGGTTGCGGATGCTGTTCATAAGGTTGCGGTTGGCCTGGTGTGCCCGCTGCTCCCGGCCGCCAGGCCGGGAGCAGCGTGTCGTGCAGCGTCAGAGATAGTCGAACTGCGCGTTCTGGGTGCGTACCGAGTCAAGTCCGATCATCACGTTGAACTTGCCTGGCTCCGCTACCTGCTGCATCTGCTGGTTCCAGAACTTCAGCGCGTCCACGTCGATCTTAAAGCTGACGGTCTGCGATTCGCCTGCTTTAAGCATAACCCGCTTAAAGCCGCGCAGCTCGCGTACCGGACGGCTGATCGAGGCGACCGGATCGTTCAGGTACATCTGTACCACCGTCGCGCCGTCGCGGTCGCCGGTATTGGTCACCGTCACGCTCGCCTCGACCGTGCCGTTGCGCGGCATCGTGGCCGCCGACATTTTCACCGGCGAGACGCTGAAGCGGGTGTAGCTCAGCCCGTAGCCAAACGGATAGAGTGGGCCGTTCACTGAATCATAGTAGTGCGAGGTGTATTTGTTCGGCTTGGCGAAGTTGTAAGGACGGCCGGTCGGCAGATGGTTGTAGTAGAGCGGGATCTGCCCCACCGAGCGCGGGAAGGTGATCGGCAGCTTGCCGGACGGGTTGTAGTCGCCGAACAGCACGTCGGCGATGGCGTTGCCGCCTTCAGTGCCGCTGAACCAGGTTTCCAGCAGCGCGTCCGCCATGCGATCTTCATTGACCAGCGTCAGCGGTCGGCCGTTCATCAGCACGATCACCAGCGGCTTGCCGGTGGCCTTCAGCGCCGCCAGCAGCTTCTGCTGGCTGGCTGGAATGGTGAGTTCGCTGCGGCTGGAGGCCTCATGCGCCATCCCCTGCGCTTCGCCGACCGCCGCGACCACCACGTCCGCCTGCTTCGCCTTCTCCACTGCCTCGTCAATCAACGCCTGCGGCGAGCGCGCGTCCACCGACACCGCCTGCTCGTAGAGGTTAAGGAAGTCCTGAATGCCTTTGTTGTCGCTGATGTTGGCGCCTTTCGCGTAGAGCAGCGTCGCTTTGCCTGCGGTGGCGTTACGCATGCCCTGCAGCAGGCTCACCGACTGCTTCGCCACGCCCGCTGCCGACCAGCTGCCCATAATGTCGCGCTGGCTATCCGCCAGCGGCCCAATCAGCGCAATGGTGCCGGCGCGCTTCAGCGGCAGGGTTTCCAGCCGGTTTTTCAGCAGAACGATGCTTTTACGCGCCACGTCGCGCGCTTCGGCGCGGTGCAGGCGGCTTTCGGCGTTGGTATCCTGCGGATCGCTCTCTTTCGGGCCAAGATGGCTATAAGGATCGTTGAACAGCCCCATATCATATTTGACGTTCAGCACATGGCGCGCCGCGTCGTCGATCTCCGCCATGCTCACCGCGCCGCGCTTCACCAGGCCCGGCAGATATTTGCTGTAGTACTCGTCGCTCATGCTCATATCGATGCCCGACTTCAGGGCGACGCGCACCGCATCCTCGGGATCGGTCGCCACGCCGTGCTTGAGCAGCTCTTTAATCGCGCCGTGGTCGCTGATGGTGATGCCTTTGAATTTCCACTGGTCGCGCAGCACCGTTTTCAGCAGCCAGCCGTCGGCGGTGGCGGGCACGCCGTTAAGTGAGTTAAGCGCCACCATCACGCCGCCGCTGCCGGCGTCGAGCGAGGCTTTATAGGGCGGCAGATAGTCCTGGAACAGGCGCTGCGAGCTCATGTCCACGGTGTTGTAGTCGCGGCCGCCCTCGATACCGCCATAGGCGGCGAAGTGTTTGACGCTGGTCATTACCGCATAGCGATCGGCGGGGCTTTTGCCCTGCATCGCCTTCACCATGGTGCTGCCCATCTTCGAGGAGAGCCAGGTGTCTTCGCCAAACCCTTCGGAGATGCGGCCCCAGCGCGGTTCGCGGCTGACGTCTACCATCGGCGCCCAGGTCATGTTCAGCCCGTCGTCGGCGGCTTCATAGGCCGAGACGCGTCCGACCTCGCTGACGGCGTCGAGATCCCAGCTGGCGGCGAGCCCCAGAGGGATAGGAAAAATGGTACGCTGGCCATGCACCACGTCATAGGCGAAAAACAGCGGAATTTTCAGGCGGTTGAGCTGCATAACCTGATCCTGCATGGCGCGAATATCCTGACGCGTCACGGTATTGAAAATCGCGCCGACCTGACCTTTCTCTATCATGTCGCGAACCGCCGATTTCGGGGTGTCCGGCCCCACGCTGATCAGCCTGAGCTGGCCGATTTTTTCGTCCAGCGTCATTTTGGTCAGGAGTTGATTAACGAAAGCGTCGCGCGCCTGCGCGTTCATGGGATGCGGTCCCGTCAGCTCGTCGGCCAGCGCGGGTTGCAGAGCGAGTGAGACAGCGAGACTAACAGAGTAAATCCATTTCATCAGGTCGGGTTCTCTTAAGTAACTGCGCAATATCGAATAAACAGGCGGCAGTGTGCCACAAGTTGAGGATAGCAGGTAGCTGTCAGCGTCACACTGCGCCGCGCTTTTCCCTGACGTGCTACAGTAATGGCGCCATGTAATGACAAGGGAGTTGCACATGATCCATCCAGCGTCTCATTCCGCTTTACTCTCCGATCTGCGCCGCCACGTTGGCGCCTCCCACCTGCTTACCGACCAGGAGCAGACCGCGCGCTACCGCAAAGGCTTTCGCTCCGGCGAAGGCGAGGCGCTGGCGGTGGTCTTTCCCGGCACCCTGCTGGAGCTGTGGCGCGTGCTGCAAACCCTGGTTAGCGCCGACGCCATTATCCTGATGCAGGCGGCCAATACCGGTCTGACGGAGGGTTCGACGCCCAGCGGCAACGACTACGATCGGCCGGTGGTGATTATCAGCACGCGACGTCTCGATAAGCTGCAGCTGATCGACGACGGCAAACAGGTGCTCGCCTTTCCCGGCAGCACCCTTTATCAGCTGGAGAAAACGCTGAAGCCGCTTAACCGCGAGCCCCATTCGGTGATCGGCTCCTCCTGCATTGGCGCCTCGGTGCTGGGCGGCGTCTGCAATAACTCCGGCGGTTCGCTGATCAAACGCGGCCCGGCCTACAGCGAGATGGCGCTGTTCGCCCAGGTGGACGAGCAGGGCAAGCTGAAGCTGGTGAACCATCTCGGCATCGATCTCGGCGCCTCGCCGGAAGAGATCCTCGGCCGGCTGGACGATGAGCGCTGGCGAGCGGAAGATGTGCAGCACGACGGACGTCACGCCTCCGACCCCGACTATGCCGACCGCGTGCGGCACGTTGACGCCGATACGCCGGCGCGCTTCAACGCCGATGCGCGCCGGCTGTTCGAAGCCTCCGGCTGCGCGGGCAAGCTGGCGGTGTTCGCGGTGCGGCTGGATACCTTCCCCTGCGAGCCGCAGCAGCAGGTGTTCTATATCGGCACCAACGATCCGGCGGTGCTGAGCGATATTCGCCGCCATATTCTCGCCCACTTCACCCATCTGCCGGTGGCGGGCGAATATATGCATCGCGATATTTACGACATCGCCGAAGTCTACGGCAAAGATACCTTTGTGATGATCGACAAGCTGGGCACCGATAAGATGCCGCTGTTTTTCACGCTGAAGGGCCGCGTTGACGCCTGGCTGGCAAAGCTGAGCTTCGTTAAGCCGCACCTGACCGATCGCCTGCTGCAGCGCGTCAGCGCCCTCTTCCCGGCGCATCTGCCGAAGCGCATGAAGCAGTATCGCGATAAATACGCGCATCACCTGCTGCTGAAGATGTCCGGCGCGGGCGTCGAGGAGGCGCGCGACTACCTGAAAGAATATTTCCGTGAAGGCGGCGGCGCGTTTTTCGAGTGCGAAGGCAAAGAGGGCGCGCACGCCTTTCTGCACCGTTTCGCCGCGGCGGGCGCGGCGGTGCGCTATCACGCGGTGCACGCCGACGAGGTCGAAGATATTCTGGCGCTCGATATCGCGCTGCGCCGCAACGATCGCGACTGGTTTGAAACCCTGCCGCCGGAAATTACCCAGTCGCTGAGCCATCGCCTCTATTACGGCCACCTCTTCTGCCACGTTTTCCATCAGGACTACATTGTGAAAAAAGGAGTGGACGCGCACGCGCTGAAAGAGCAGATGCTGGCGCTTTTAGAGGCGCGCGGCGCAGAGTATCCGGCGGAGCATAACGTTGGCCATCTCTATCGGGCGAAGCCGCAGCTGGCGGACTTCTATCGTCGGCTCGATCCCACCAATACCTTTAATCCGGGAATTGGCAAAACCAGCAAGCAGAAAGGCTGGGCGGTGAAGCAGCCCTGAGGAAGCGGGGACTGTGATGAAAGGATTTTTGCAGACGGCTCGGGGCGTAAAACGCGGATAACGATCAATCCTGTCATCCACGTTGGCGCCCCATGCGGGCTTAAGGCAGCGGATCGGCCGCCTGCTCCGCCATCTGCTGGCGGCGCTCGATAATCATGGTCTGCGGCGTCGACAGCACAATGCCCTCTTTGCGCAGGCGCGTCAGAATATCGAACAGCAGGTCGCTCTTCGCGCCGGAAATCTGCCGCTGGCTGGCGACGTTGCCGGTCACGCTCAAGATGATGCCCTGCGCCGTCAGGTCCTTAAAGGAGACCGACGGCTCCGGCGTCTCGAGAATACGTTCATTCTCGTTATAAACCTCCAGCAGCAGCTCGCGCACCCGCACCGGATCGATATTGAGCGGGAAAGTCAGCGTAATGGTCACCACGCCCTGCGCGTTGCCCATGGTGGCGTTGCGCACGTTCTGCGAGATAAACTGCGAGTTCGGCACGATAACCGTCGACTTGTCGCCCAGCTGGATCTCGGTGGCGCGCACGTTGATACGGCGGATATCGCCCTCAATGCCGCTGATGGTTACCAGATCGCCCACCTTGACCGGCCGCTCGGTCAGCAGGATCAGGCCGGAGATAAAGTTCTTCACAATCTCCTGCAGGCCGAAACCGATACCCACCGACAGCGCGCTGACGATCCACGCCAGCTTGTTCCACTGCAGACCCATAATCGACAGCGTCAGCAGGATCACCAGCACGTAGCCGATATTGCTGAACAGCGTGATCAGCGATACGCGCATGCCGGCGTCCATGGTGGTTTTCGGCAGGAAATCGTTGTCGAGCCAGCGGCGCACGCTGCGCAGCACGTAGATGCCCACCACCAGACAGATAATCGCGTTGACCATGTGCGCCGGCACGATGTTCAGCGACTCCAGCCCTTTGCCGCCCCAGAACTCAATCGCTTTTTGCAGCAGCTCGATCGGCGTCGACGAGGCGAAGGTGCCGTTAAGCAGCGCCAGCGCGACAAAGCCGATCAGCAGGGTTTTGCCCAGCGCGGCCAGCAGCGTCGCCGCCTGCTGCAGATGGCGCTCGTCGATGTTAAGCGAGGTTTGCAGCCGTCGGCCGGTCAGGCTGTTGACGGAAAAGAGGCTTTCGCAGCCGTCGTTAATCAGGTGGCTGAGGAAGTAGAACGAACCGAACAGAATGCCGCACCATACCACCTCGTAGCTCAGGAAGCGCGCCAGGGTAACGTAGCCGATAATCAGCGACAGCAGAATGGCGACCGCCGTCAGCGTCAGCGCCATCTGGATCAGCCCCACCAGCGTCGAGCGCACTTCCGGCGCGTTGCCCTCGTGCGCCATGCGGCGACGCACGCGGTTGGTGCGCATGCTGATCGCCAGCGCGGTGCTGCCGATCAGCAGCGCCGTCAGGCCGTTGGCGAAAATCGTGGTGTTCAGGCTGGTGCCAACGGTGTAGTTAAAGTTCTCGACCGTCTGGAAAATAAACACCAGCGCGGCGGTAATCGGCGGGAACGGCTTCAGCGCCATCGCCACTTCGTTAGAGATGGCGGGCAGACGCCAGCTCGGACGCCGCGTCGAGAGAAAAGCGCGTCCCAGACCGGCAATCAGGCCGCAGAAGACACTGAGCTTCACCAGACTGACCACGAAGTCCTGCACGTCGCCGGAGACCTCATCGCGGCGCGCGAACGCCAGCGCGGTAAAGTTAAAGGTCAGCACCACCGCCGCCAGCGTGGTCAGGGCGATCGCCGCGGCAAGGAAGCTGCGGCGCAGCCGCCCTTCCGGCATCTTGTGAATGCTGATCCAGGCGAGGAACTCTTCGCTGTAGCGGCGTCCCAGCGTCATCACCAGCATCGCCGCCAGCAGCCAGGCGACGGTGCCGAAACGGTAGCCCGGCTCCCACGACAGCGCGGCGGTGTCCTGCAAATCCTGCAGGAAGCCGTCGATCTTCTCGTTGTCCAGATCCTGCTTCACAAACAGCGGCGCCCAGAAGCGCGGGCCGAGGATACTGCCGGAGTTAAGCGCCAGCTGGGTTTTCATCAGATCGCGGCGCAGGTTGGTGATCTGCGACGAGAGCATCAGGGCGCTGTTTTTAATGCCGTCCGCCTGCTTGATCTGATCGTCCAGCTTGCTCTTCTGCGACTCCAGCGAGCTGCGCTTGCGGGTCACTTCCGGCGTCTCTTTCACGCCGCTGTCCGCTTTAGGCGCGGGGCCCAGCACCGCCAGCTGCGCGTCGAGCTGCTGACGCTGCGGCTGCAGCGCCTGCGCGAGCGTATCGGCGTTGCCCGACAGCTCCAGCGCCAGCTCGTTAAGCTGCGTCAGCTGGTTTTCGTTGGTCTGCCCCGACACCTGACCTTTGATCTTGTCGAGGACTTTCTGCATTTTCGGCAGTTCAACCGCCGCGTTCACTTTGGGCGCGGCGTCAGCTTGCTGCGCGGCATCGGCCGCATCGTCGTCTGCCATGCTCCAGGCGGGGAACAGCGTCGCCGTCAGCAGCATCAGCAGCGGTAAAAAGAGACGTAACGTAAACATATAGAGGTTCCAGCACAAATTCAGGCGATCGACCATCGCGTTGGCGCGTAGTTTAGGGCCAGGCGCACCGGGAAACTATAGGAATGCTGGCCGTTGTCGTCGAACAGGTTGCGGCGTCCGCGCGCGCGGACGCCGGTAAAGGGTTATTCCACTACCGCCGCGCCGTGGACGTTGTTCACCACCAGCCCCGCCTTCTGCTTTTTATAGGCGAGTGCCGCCGCCGGCACCGGCGCAGCCTTGCCGGTTTCCAGCCAGTCGCGCAGACGGTTGGCATCGGCGAAGTGGGTATATTTGCCGAAGGCGTCCAGCACCACCAGCGCTACCGGCCGGTTATTGATCGTGGTGCGCATCGCCAGGCAGTGGCCCGCTTCGTCGGTATAGCCGGTTTTGGTGAGCTGAATGCGCCAGTCGTTTTTATAGACCAGATGGTTGGTGTTGCGGAACGGCAGCGCATAGCTCGGATGGGTGAAGACCGCAGTCTGTTCTTTGGTGGTGCTCAGCTCGCCCAGCAGCGGATAGTCGCGCGTGGCGCGCAGCAGCTTAACCAGGTCTTCCGCGCTGGAAACGTTCTGAGTCGACAAACCGGTCGGCTCGACGTAGCGCGTATGGGTCATGCCCAGCGCGCGCGCTTTGGCGTTCATGGCGCGGATAAAGGCGTCGTAGCCGCCGGGATAGTGATGCGCCAGGCTGGCCGCCGCGCGGTTCTCCGACGACATCAGCGCCAGCAGCATCATATTGCGGCGGCTGATTTCGCTGTTGAGCTTGACGCGCGAAAAGACGCCGCGCATTTCTGGCGTGTGGCTGATATCCACTGAAATTCGCTCATCGAGCGGCTGCTTCGCATCCAGCGCCACCATCACCGTCATCAGCTTGGTGATAGAGGCGATAGGCCGTACGCGGTTGGGATGGCTGGAGAACAGCACTTTCCCGGTGTTGAGATCGACGATCATCGCGCTGCCTGAGGCGATTTGCGGCTCGGCGACCGGCGCGAGCTGAGAAAGTGACGTAGCCGCCTGCGCGGGCGCGATAGCCGCCTGGCCGCCGAACAGCAGCGCCAGCGAAAGCAGTGAATAGCGAATGGTTACAGGCATCTTATAAAAAGACCGATTAAGATAGTACGCCGTGTTTTACACAGGCCGCCCGCCGCAGAGCCGACCACGCGGAGGCTGGCAGCAGCATAATACGCGGAAGCGTAAGAAATTTCCTGGCGAGAATGTTTCCGGGCGTTAAAAAAAACGTCCTGGACATCTCTGTCGCAGGACGCTTTGCACGGCGGCGCGCTTTATCCGCCGCTGGCGCGGTTGGCCAGGGGGTTAAAACAGCCGCGGCCCGTAGCCCCACAGCACCACGGTCAGCGCCAGCAGCACTTCAAATACCAGCACGCCGATCGCCAGCGTCGAGCCGGAAAAACGCAGGCTCTCGTCACGGTCGATATTCAAAAACAGCGGAATGCCGATGTAGAGCAGATAGCCGGTGTAAACCAGCGCCAGCGCGCCCGCCAGCACGCAGAGCCAGACCAGCGGATAGAGCGCCACAATACCGCTGAGAAACAGTGGCGTGGCGACATAGCCGGCGAACACCGTACAGCGCTGCACGCTGGGCCGCTGCGGATAGTCGCGCGCCATCCAGTGAATGACGCGGCCCATAACCGCCACGCCGCCTAAGATAATCAGATAAAAGAGCACGCCGAGCGCAATGCCGGTCAGCAGATTAAGCTGGACAAACTGCCCGTCGCCCAGATTCCAGCCCAGCTGCGTAGTGCCGATAAAGGCGCAGATCACCGGGATCGCCGCCATCAGCAGAACGTGGTGGGTGTAATGGTGCGAAACGCTTTCATTCTCTTGCTTGATATCGCGCATTTCCCGATCGGGATGCGCCATAAGACCCCAGACATGATTCATATCATCACCTCGCAGATGCGAAAGGCCGCCCAGAACCCGCGTCGCCGATCCCTCAGGCAGCATTCCCTGAAGTATAAACGGCATTGCTGCTTTTGTAGCCAGCGCGAGGGGATCAGGCGAAAAATTGTGATCGAACGAGCCGGCTGCCTGAAGGATTGGCCGAAGCGGTATAGAATGTATGAATCGCTGACCGAACAGGGAGTTTACTTTTGCATTTCGATATCAACGGATTAATTACGCAATATGGCTATCTGGCGCTGCTGATCGGCTGTATCGCCGAAGGGGAAACCTTTACGCTGCTGGGCGGCGTGGCGGCTCATGAAGGGTTGCTCAACTTTGTCGGCGTGGTGCTGGCGGCGATGGCTGGCGGCATTATCGGCGATGAGCTGCTCTACTGGATCGGCCGTCGCTACGGCACAAAAATTCTGCGCAAGCTGAAAAAACATCAGGACAAGGTGCGTAAGGCCAACCGGCTCATCCAGCGCCATCCCAGCCTGTTTGTTATCGGCGTGCGCTTTATGTACGGCTTTCGCATTATCGGCCCGATTATCATCGGCGCCAGCCATCTGAAGCCGCTGAAATTTCTGTTGCTCAATATTATCGGCGCGGCGATCTGGGCGACGATTTTCGTCGCCCTTGGCTACTTTGCCGGCGGCATTATCGCCCCGTGGCTGCACAAACTCGACCAGCACCTGAAGCATATTCTGTGGCTGGTCGCGGCGGTGGTCTTCGCCTTTGCCCTGCGCTGGGTGATCCGTCGCTGGAACACCCGCCGCGCCGGTTAAATATCCTTCCCGCCGTAAAATTGCGGATTGGCCAGCATAAAGCCGCCGTCGACGATAAAAGATTGTCCGGTGGTGTAGCTGGCCCATTCTGAGCAGAGCCAGGCCACCAGGCTGGCAATTTCACGCACGTCGCCCGGCCGTCCAATCGGAATCTCCGGCGTCTTGATCTTCTGCGCGTCGCCGTCGCCCATATTGTTCATCGGCGTGGCGATGGCGCCTGGCGCCACCGAGTTCACCAGAATATTGTGTTTAATCAGGCTGATGGCCATCGATTTGGTCAGGCCGCCCATAGCGTGCTTCGCCGCCGTGTAGGCGACGGCGTCGGGCAGCGGCGTATGCTCATGCACCGAGGTGATATTGATAATGCGTCCGCCGTCGCCCTGCTCCACCATTTTGCGCGCGGCGATCTGCCCGCAGACAAAGGCGCCGTCGACATCGACGCTGAAGACCTTGCGCCACTCCTCAAACGGCGTGTCGAGGAATTCAGATTTAGCGTTCGCCCCTGCGTTGTTGACCAGCGCGTCGATGCGGCCCAGCTTGTCGATCAGCGCCGAAAGCGAACGGCCGCCCTCCTGCGGATCGGCGAGGTCGAGGTGGATCAGTTCCGTACGGCGGCCTTTTTCGCGCACCAGGCGCGCCGTCTCCTGCGCGCCCTCTTCATCGGAACGCCAGGTGATGCCGAGATCGTAGCCTTGCTCCGCCAGCATCAGCGCGCTGGCGCGGCCAATGCCGGAATCAGATGCGGTAACGACAGCGACTTTGTTCTGTGGTGTGGTCATGATTGCCTCCTCAGGGTATCGGGTAAGCTGAAGTATAGAAGCAATCGGGTAATGTCCAGCCGCAGCCGCTTCTGCCGCTTTGTCTATAGTTAACAGATTGCCCGCTATGGAGATGAGGATGAGCACGATAAAACGCCCGATCGAAGATCACGGCATCATTGGCGATCTGCGCACCTGCGCGCTGGTGGCCAACGACGGCACCATTGACTATCTCTGCTGGCCGGCGCTCGACAGCCCCTCGGTGTTCGCCGCGCTGCTCGACAGCGACGACGCCGGGCTTTTTTCGCTGGCGCCGGAGTGGGAAAACGTGCGGCGCCAGCAGCTCTACCTGCCGGATACCAATATTCTGCAGACGCGCTGGCTGGGCGCAGAAGGCGTCGCAGAGATCACCGACTATATGCCGATCTGCGACGACGCGAAAAAACAGCCGCGCCTGGTGCGTCGGATTAAAATGGTGCGCGGCAGCGCCTGGTTTAACATGCGCTGCGCGCCGCGTCACGACTACGCCCGCGCCGAAACCCGCGCGCAGGCCGCTGGCGACTGCATCGACTTTTACGCCCAGAACCAGCCGACGCTGCGGCTCGCCGCCACCGTGCCGCTGACCTGCGAAGCGGACGCCGCGACGGCGCGTTTTGAACTCCAGTCGGGCGAGCACGTCGAGTTCGAGTTCGGCAACCAGGAGGACGCGCGCATCGGCGACGTCGCCACGGAAGTCTGCTTTGAAGAGACCCTCGACTACTGGCGGCGCTGGAGTAAAAAAAGCAACTACAGCGGGCGCTGGCAGGAGATGGTGCAGCGCTCGGCGCTGGCGCTGAAGCTGCTGACCTCCAGCCAGCACGGCTCTATCGCCGCCGCCGCCACTTTCGGCCTGCCGGAAGAGCTGGGCGGCGTGCGCAACTGGGACTATCGCGCCTCCTGGATCCGCGACGCCTCGTTCAGCATGTATGCGCTGATGCGCCTGGGCTACGTCGACGAAGCGAAACACTTTACCCGCTGGGTCGGCCGCTGCGTCGAGAACAGCCACCATGACGAGATGCGTCTGCAGGTGATGTATCGCCTCGACAGCGGCATCGAGCTGCATGAGATCGAGCTGCTTAACCTCTCCGGCTACGCCGACTCGCGGCCGGTGCGCATCGGCAACGACGCCTGGCAGCAGACGCAGCTCGATATTTACGGCGAGCTGATGGATGCGGTCTATCTGGCGAACAAGTATGGCGAGGCGATTTCGGAACGCGGCTGGCAGCACGTGGCGCAGATGATCGATATGGTGTGCGAAAGCTGGAACCAGCCCGACGCCGGTATCTGGGAGATGCGCGGCGAGCCGGAGCATTTTCTTCATTCACGCCTGATGTGCTGGGTGGCGCTGGACCGCGCGCTGCGCCTCGGCATGAAGCGGTCGCTGCCGATGCCCTACGCCCGCTGGGACAGCGCGCGCAGCGAGATCCGCGCCGATATCTGGCAAAACTTCTGGAATGCCGAGCGCGGCCATTTCGTCTCGACGCGCCACGGCGACCATCTCGACGCCTCGATGCTGCTGATGCCGCTGGTGCGCTTCGTCGGCGCGACCGATCCCGAGTGGCTGTCGACGCTCGACGCCATCAAGCGCGAGCTGGTGAGCGACGGCATGGTGCGCCGCTACAATATCGACGAGACGCCTGCCGACGGTCTGACCGGTTCGGAAGGCTCTTTCGGCGCCTGCTCCTTCTGGTACGTGGAGTGTCTGGCGCGCGCCGGCCGCATCCACGAGGCGCATTTCGAATTTGAAAAGCTACTGAGCTACGCCAATCCGCTGGGTTTGTATGCCGAGGAGTTTGACAATCACGGCCGCGCGCTGGGCAATATGCCGCAGGCGCTGACCCATCTGGCCCTGATCAGCGCCGCCTTTTTTCTCAACCGTAAACTGAGCGGCGAAGTGACCTTATGGCAGCCCTGACCGGCTTCGTTATCGCGGCAAGGAGGCCCGATAACACAGCTGGATACCTAAAGTCTGCGATGGCTGCTAAAATCCTGATTCACAACATCGAAACAATGCCCATATAATGTGCAGCCGGCCACGCTGACCGGTACGGGTTCGATAAACTGACAAGCCTGCTAACAGGCCATAACGACTTGTAAAATATGAAAATGATTCGCGCGTTCGCTTCAATGGCTCTGGCGCTGGCTGCATTCAGTCAGTCCGCCTTCGCTGTGGTTTACCCCTTACCAGCCGCCAACAGCCGTCTGGTTGGGCAAAATATTGAGATTACCGTCCCTCCGGACAACAAACTGCCGCTGGAAGCCTTTGCGGCGCAGTACCAGATGGGCCTCAGCAATATGCTGGAAGCCAACCCGGGCATGGACGTCTACCTGCCGCAGGCGGGCAAAAAAATGATTATTCCGCAGCAGCTGATTCTGCCTGACGCCCCGCGCGAAGGCATCGTGATCAACAGCGCGGAGATGCGCCTCTACTACTATCCGAAAGGCACCAAAACCGTTGTGGTTCTGCCGATCGGTATCGGCGAGTTAGGCAAAGATACGCCGGTCAACTGGACGACGACCGTACAGCGCAAGAAAGCGGGTCCGACCTGGACGCCGACCAAAGCGATGCATGCAGAGTACGCGGCCCGCGGCGAGAGCATGCCAGCAGTGTTCCCGGCCGGTCCGGACAACCCGATGGGCCTTTACGCGCTCTATATTGGTCGTCTGTATGCCATCCACGGCACTAACGCCAACTTCGGTATCGGTCTGCGCGTCAGCCACGGCTGCGTGCGTCTGCGCGCCGACGACATCAAATGGCTGTACGATAACGTGCCGGTCGGCACGCGCGTGCAGTTCATCGACCAGCCGGTTAAAGCGACGGTAGAGCCGGATGGTTCGCGCTACGTAGAGGTGCATAATCCGCTCTCTACTACCGAAGAGCAGTTCAACTCGCGCGAATTAGTGCCGATCACCCTGACCTCTGCGGTGACCAAAGTGATCACCGACGCCAGCGTCAGCCAGGATCAGGTCAACGCGGCGATTCAGAACCGCACCGGCATGCCGACCAAAGTGAACGGCGTTGCCGACAGCGTGCAGACCGCGCCGACCGAAGTACCGGAAGCGCCGGGCGCGCAGCCGCAAGAACAGCCGATGACGCCGGTTACGCCGCAGGGCGCGAACGTTGTCGACCCGAATGCGGCACCGCAGGCGCAGCCTGTTGCTCCAGCTCCGGCTCCGGCTAATAATCCTTCGTAAGGGTTGTTGGTTAACCGCTGTTCTAAAAGCCCGCTTCTGCGGGCTTTTTTATTCTGAGGATGTCGACATGACCGCTTTTCATCAACTTGCCGCCACCAGCCTACGTGGCGAACTTATCCCTATGGCCAACTACGCCGGCAAGCTGGTGCTTGTGGTCAACACCGCCAGCCACTGTGGTTTTACGCCGCAATACGCCGGCCTGGAGTCGCTCTACAAAAAATACGCTGCGCAGGGGCTGGTGGTGCTGGGTTTTCCCTGCAACCAGTTCGGAAAGCAGGAACCAGGCGGCGCGGAGGAGATCGCGCAGACCTGCCATATCAACTATGGCGTGAGCTTTCCGATGTTCGAGAAAGTGGCGGTCAACGGCGCCTTAACGCACCCGATTTTTCGCTATCTGAAAGATGAGCTGCCCGGCGTGCTGGGCGGGCGCATCAAATGGAATTTCACTAAGTTCCTGGTTGGACGCGACGGTAAGCCGCTCAGGCGTTTTGCGCCGATCACCACGCCGGAGAAAATGGAAGCGGCTATCCGGGTGGCGCTTGAGAGCCAAGCGGCTGGGTAGTTTGAATCACTGATTCCTGGCGCGTTTCCGCCAGGCAAAGGGGAGATGTGCGGGAAAAAACCTTTGCACCTGGCCTGCTTCTTGTCCGCGTAAACCGGCTGTGTGGCAAAAGCGGCGCTCTCTTAGCTGCCACAACTCTACAGCGGTACAGAATGCAATATTTTTTATCCTGTAGACAATTGCCTTCCAGAGTTCTCAGCCTCTGGCTCGGTGAGAATCTGTCTGCTGCCAGGGAGTCACAGGCAAACGCACGTTGACTTTTGATTAACGCATATTTATAGAAGTATGCAAGTCACAGTAACTTTTCTCAGGAGATACAGGCTTATGCCATTGCAGGATGACCTTAAACAGGAAGTTATAGAGTCTGTAAAGAAATCACTGACCTTTAATATTTTCTATCAGAGAATAAGGCCAGATATATCACCGTTTATTGCTGCCACTTCAAAAGTGCCTTTAAAAAGCCTTGATGAATGGGAGCGCCTCATTCAACAGACGATTTCCTTGTCTCTTCAGCGGTTTAATTCGTTACGTACAAGGGTCGAAGACCGTTTGGTTGGCTCTCTCAGATGGCTTGATATATGTAACGCTAATGGTTTCAGAAGGGAGAGAGCTTTAAGGATATTAGCAGGTGGTGCACCTAATAGTTTTTTATTCGCTTTGATCGTCAGAAAACTAAATGACTGGGTTCCTCAGGTAAGAGAAGCAGCACGTGATGCCCTACTTTTGATAGCTAAGGATTCTGACCCGGAAATTATTGTTGATGTTTTGTTTATAACACTGCCCTACTGGGATTCATGGGGGAGAATGGGAGAAAAAGAAAAAGAGACGCTGATGAAAATTATTTTAATGGACAAAGTAACTCACTGTCTAAAAAAACGACTTATATTATCTACCTCAGGACCTGCTGCTACTATATTTATGCAGACAGGCCGAACGTCAGCCTTAGACAATTTTGTGGCTGAGATTGCAGAATCATCGGTTCAACCCTCTTTGCGAGCAAGAGCATATCGCTGTCAGTTTGAAGGAAAATTTGTCTGGGCTGAGGGGACAGAATGGCAGTGGATCGACAAAGCATACGGCATAAGACGGCGCATTCCTGCTTTAAAAGAACGAACAATATCGATAACAACCCCTTTCCTTGAAAATCTGAGGGCGGCGGCAATCGATCGCTCTCCAATGGTTCGGCGTATAGCTGGCGAAATGCTTATTAAAGAGTTAGATAATATCGGTGATGAAGCTTTCAGCCTGGCAAAAATGCTGGCATCCGATATATCAGCCTCAGTAGCAGAAAGAGGAAAATATGCTCTGGCAGACTTACAAAAACGTAAGTAACGTCTTAATTGCAAAGGGTATATAAAGTCTGTCGATTTTACTGCCTGGGGCAGTCTCTTCTAATCTGCTCTAAATTGCATCACAATGTCCTGAGCTTATTCATTTTAAGAGCGGTGCTAACGTCCGCTCTTCGCTTATAGCAAACAACCAACGCTTCCTCTGCTTGTCCCCCATCACGGAAGCGCGCACAACCGCACTGCCCCGATAGCCTTTCCTTCACCTCCGCGGCCTTCTCAGCGCCAGCCAGCCTGCCACAACGGTAAACGCCAGCACCACCAGCACCAGAATCAAAAAGCCGTGCGCATTGCCCGCCAGCGGGATGCCGCCGACGTTCATGCCGAAGAAGCCGGCGACGATATTGATCGGCAGCGCCAGTACGGTAATCACGGTTAACAGAAACAGCGTGCGGTTGCTCTGCTCCATCAGGCGCGCGGCGATCTCCTCCTGCAGCAGCCGGATGCGCTCCATCAGGCTGGCAAGGTCGTTAAGCACTACGCTGAACTCCTCGGTAAAGGCGCGCAGCTCGCGCAGCGTATCGCGGTTCAGCCAGGCGGGCGGACGATTCAGCAGGCGAAACAGCGCGGCCGGCTCCGGCGCCAGCAGACGCTGAATACGTAGCAGCATGCGGCGCAGCTGCCCCAGCTCGCTGCGGTTCGCCTTGATCGCCGGGCTGAGCAGCCGCTCCTCGATCGCGTCCACCGCCAGGCTGGTGCGCCGCACCACCTGCTCCAGCTGCCGCTCCTGCTCGCCCAGCAGGCTGAGCAGCATCTCTTCAGCGTTGCGAAAGGCGCACGACTGCAGGCGCTGGTGCATGCGTTCGATCATATCGACCTGGCGATAGCGCGCGCTGACCAGCAGCTGGCGACGGCACCAGATCCAGAGGGTGGCGTTCTGCGCGCTGTGCTCTTCCTGGCTAAAGGTGACGTCGTTAAGGATCGCCATCAGCGCCTCGCCCTGCTCCGCCAGCCGGGTGCGCGACGAGGCGGAATGGATCTCTTCGAAGAAATCTTCATCAACCTGAAAATGGCGCTGAACCCAGTGCTGGGCGCGGGCGTGATTAAGATTGATATGCAGCCAGAGAAACTCGCCGTCGCGGCGCGGGCTCTCTCCAGCTTGCACCGCTTCGCGCGCGTTCAGGCGACGCGGCGGCGCGTCGGGCGACATCAGGTAGCCGTGTATTAAACCGGCGACCTCGTCGTCGAAATCGGATTTATTAGGCGCCAGCAATAGCTCAGAAACCATGGATGGACTAAATATCAGAGCGGACCAGATCCACAGCCTGATGCAGAGTGATGACAGAATAATGACAGCGGCCGCGCAACATCATTGTTCTGTCATATAAAGCGCGTATCCCTGCCAGTAATGGGTGCGGACAGGGCGCGCCCGTCACTATCCACCGAGGTGTTTATGAGCGAAAACAGCTTATCGTCATCCCCATCGGTTGCCGGGCGTCCCAACCTTACTGGCAAGCGCAACCGTTTTTCAAAACCGCTGTTTCTTATCCTGCTGATCGCCGGGCTCTCTTTTGCCGGGTTCAACTTGTTCAGCGACGTACAGGAGACCGACACGCCGGTCACCAGCTACGTCCCCTTCTTTCTGCTGGGCCTGGCGCTGGTGATCGCGCTGGGGTTTGAGTTCGTTAACGGCTTTCACGATACCGCCAACGCGGTGGCGACGGTGATCTACACCCACTCGCTGACGCCCGGCGTCGCGGTGGTCTGGTCAGGACTGTGCAACTTTCTCGGCGTGCTGCTCTCCAGCGGCGTGGTGGCGTTCGGCATTATCTCGCTGCTGCCGGTCGAGCTGATTTTGCAGGCGGGCAGCGGCGGCGGCTTCGCCATGGTCTATGCGCTGCTCTTCTCCGCCATTATCTGGAATCTGGGCACCTGGTATCTCGGCCTGCCCTCCTCCTCTTCCCATACGCTGATCGGTTCGATTATCGGCGTCGGCGCCGCCAATGCGCTGCTGCACGGTCGCAGCGGCATGAGCGGCGTGGACTGGGATCAGGCGATTAAAATCGGCTATTCGCTGATCCTCTCGCCGCTGGTAGGTTTTATCTGCGCCGCGCTGCTGCTGCTGGCGATGAAGGCCTTTATTCGCAACCGCGACCTCTATGAAGCGCCGAAAAGCAACGAGCCGCCACCGGCCTGGATCCGCGGCCTGCTGATCCTGACCTGCACCGGCGTCTCCTTCGCCCACGGCTCCAACGACGGGCAGAAAGGCATGGGGCTGATTATGCTGATTCTGGTGGGCACCATGCCGATCGCCTATGCGCTAAACCGTTCGCTGCCGCCGGATCAGATCCCGCGCGTGGCGGCGCTGGCGCAGGTGACGGAAAACCAGCTGCTGCAGCTACAGCCCGCCAGCGCCCGTCCGCCGGTCGCGCGCGACGTGCTGACCGACTATGTGCGCACCAATCAGATGAACCCCAACGTGCTGCCCGCGCTGGCGCTGACGCTGGGCGATATCAGCGAGCAGATCCGCCGCTATGGCTCCATGGAGAATATTCCGGCGCAGGCGGTGTCGAACACCCGTAACCAGATGTACCTGACCTCGGAATCGATCAAGCATATCCAGACCAATAAAGTGGCGATGCCGGAAGAGACGCAGCGCAATCTGACGGCGATCAAGCATGAGCTGGACAGCGCCACGCGCTTTATTCCGATGTGGGTGAAAGTGGTGGTGGCGATTGCGCTGGGCCTTGGCACCATGGTCGGCTGGCGTCGCATCGTGGTGACCGTGGGCGAGCGCATCGGCAAAACCCACCTTAACTACGCGCAGGGCGCCAGCGCGGAGCTGGTGGCGATGGCGACCATCGGCGCGGCGGACAGCTTCGGCCTGCCCGTCTCTACCACCCATGTGCTCTCGTCCGGCGTGGCGGGCAGCATGGCGGCCAACCGCTCCGGCCTGCAGCTCGCCACGCTGCGCAATCTGGCGATGGCGTGGATCCTGACGCTGCCGGTTTCTGTTTTGCTGGCCGCCGGACTCTACGCCCTTTTCTCGCAGTTCTAGTGGCCGTCGGCGCGGCGTTACGCCGCGCCGCTGTAGCGCTGCATCAGGCGCAGCGTAATGGCGAAGGCGCCCAGCACCATCATCGCCGCCGCCAGGTAGACCGACTGCATGCCCCAGTAGCCAATCAGCAATCCCGCCACCGGCCCGGTCAGGCCAAGTCCCAGATCGAGAAACGCTGAGTAGACGCCGAGTGCCGAGCCCTGATCCTGCCGCTCTACCTGCTTCACCGCCTCCACGCCCAGCGCCGGGAAAATCAGTGAAAAGCCGCAGCCGGTGAGCAGCGCGCCGAGATCCACCAGCAGGCTGCTCTCCGCCTGCCAGATAATCAGCAGCCCGGCGCACTCCAGCAGCAGAGAGACGATAGCGACGCGCAGCCCGCCGAAGCGCGTTATGGCGCGGCTGAACAACAGGCGAAACAGCACGAAGCCGAGGCTGAACAGCGACAGCGCGAAGGCGGCCCCGCTCCAGTCGCGGCTGGCAAAGTAGAGAGTAATAAAGGTGGAGATGACGCCGAAGCCGATGGTGCCGAAGCCGAGCGCCAGGCCGAACAGCCAGACGCGCGAAAAGACGCGATGAAACGGAATGCGTTGCCCCTGACTCACCTCGACTGCCGGTTTGCGGCTCGCCAGCAGATAACCCACGACGCCCATCAGCGCCACCAGGCCGGCAAAGCCGCTGATGCCCAGCCCCTGGTTCAGCATCACGCCGAGCGGCGCGCCGATCGCCATCGCCAGATAGGTGGCGACGCCGTTCCAGGAGATCACGCGCGCCGTCTGCAGCGGCCCGACGATGTTCATGCCCCACAGCGTGGAGCCGGTGCTGCTGAAGCTCTCGCCGACGCCGAGGAACAGGCGTCCAGCCGCCAGCAGCAGCAGGCTGACCAGCGGCCAGTCGCGGCACAGCGCGGCGATAATGGTCATCACGCCGCTCATGCCGCAGAGCAGCGTGCCGAGCATCACCACCCGTTTCGGCCCCAGGCGATCCGCCAGCCGGCCTGACTGAGGACGGCTCAGCAGCGTGGCGAAATATTGCAGGCTGATAATCAGACCCGCCACAAACGAGCTGAAGCCGAGCTGGTTATGCACGAAGCCCGGCAGCACCGCCAGCGGCAGCCCGACGGAGAGATAGCAGAAGAAGGTGAAGATCAGAACCGAGAGAATGCGTTTGTTGAGTTGACCGTTAGTCAGTACCGCGACATCAGACATAGCAGGCTGGCTTGTTGTGAAAAATGGCTTTCACTATACGCTTAGCCTGCTAACGGGTCGCCTGAATTTTTGTCACAGGGCCAGCGAGAGGGCCTGTCGGTCGATCGCCTCGGCGATAGCGGCGGAGTGTTTTAGCGCGCGAATGTCGGTGAACAGGCCGTCGGCCTGCGGATAGGCTTTGCGCAGGTAGCCGAGCCACTGCTTGATACGCGCGACGTGGTAGAGGCCTGTGTCGCCCTGCTTCTCCAGCCGCGTATATTTCTGCAGCAGCGCCACCACGTCCGGCCAGGCCATCGGCGCCTCGTTGTACTTCACCACCCGGCTGAGGTTCGGTACGTTGAGCGCGCCGCGACCGATCATCACCGCATCGCAGCCGGTGGCGCTCAGACACGCCTGCGCGCTCTGCCAGTCCCAAATCTCGCCGTTCGCCACCACCGGGATGCGCAGCCGCTGACGGATCTCGCCAATCGCCTGCCAGTTGATCGCCTCGGCGCGGTAGCCATCCTCTTTGGTGCGGCCGTGCACCACCAGTTCGCTGGCGCCCGCCTGCTGCACCGCGTCGGCGATTTCAAAGCGCCGCTCGCCGGAATCCCAGCCGAGACGCACTTTCACCGTGACCGGCAGATGCGACGGCACCGCCTCGCGCATCGCTTTCGCGCCGCGATAGATCAGTTCGGGATCTTTCAGCAGCGTAGCACCGCCGCCGCTGCCGTTCACCAGCTTCGAGGGGCAGCCGCAGTTAAGATCGACGCCCCAGGAACCCAGCTCGGCCGCGCGCGCCGCGTTCTCCGCCAGCCATTCAGGATGCTGACCGAGCAGCTGCAAACGCACCCGCGTGCCCGAAGGCGTGCGGCTGTTATTGCGCAGCTCGGGACAGAGCCGGTAAAACGATTTTACCGGCAGCAGCTGATCCACTACGCGCAAAAACTCGGTGACGCAGAGGTCGTAGTCGTTGACCTCGCTCAGCAGCTCGCGCACCAGCGAATCCAGCACGCCCTCCATCGGGGCAAGCAACACCCGCATGGCGTTACGCGGTTCCGGTTTTCTTCGCAGCCGGACGACGCGACGGACGCGCAGGCTTAGCGCCCTGCTCAGACTGGCTCTGACGGCGCGGCTGCGGCGCGCGTTTGTCGCCCTGCGGACGTGCAGATGACGGCGCGCCGCCCTGGCCACGACCGCGGCCGCGCGGCTGCTGTTGCTGACCGCGACCGTTCTGAATCGGTTCCGCCTTGATGCTCGGATCCGGCTCGTAGCCCGGCACCGCCATACGCGGGATCTCGCGCTTCAGCAGACGCTCGATATCGCGCAGCAGCTTGTGCTCATCCACGCAGACCAGAGAGAGCGCGGCGCCGGTTGCGGCGGCGCGGCCGGTACGGCCGATGCGGTGCACATAATCTTCCGCCACGTTCGGCAGTTCATAGTTCACCACGTGCGGCAGCTCTTCGATATCGAGACCGCGCGCGGCGATGTCGGTCGCTACCAGCACGCGGATCGCGCCGGTTTTAAAGTCAGCCAGCGCGCGGGTACGTGCGCCCTGGCTTTTATTGCCGTGGATCGCCGCGGCGGTGATGCCATCTTTATTCAGCTGTTCCGCCAGGTGGTTGGCGCCGTGCTTGGTGCGGGTAAATACCAGCACCTGCTGCCAGTTGCCTTCGCCGATCAGCTGCGAAAGCAGTTCCCGCTTGCGCTTCTTGTCGACGAAATGCACCAGCTGCGATACCTGCTCGGAGGCGGTGTTGCGGCGCGCCACTTCGACTTGCTCCGGGTTGTGCAGCAATTTTTCCGCCAGCGTTTTGATGTCGTCGGAGAAGGTTGCGGAGAAGAGCAGGTTCTGACGCTTAGCCGGCAGCTTGGCCAGCACGCGACGGATGTCGTGGATAAAGCCCATGTCGAGCATGCGATCCGCTTCGTCCAGCACCAGCACTTCGATCTGCGACAGATCGACCGCATTCTGGTGTTCCAGATCGAGCAGACGGCCCGGCGTGGCGACCAGAATATCGACGCCGCCGCGCAGTTTCATCATCTGCGGGTTAATGCTGACGCCGCCGAACACCACCAGCGAACGCAGCTCCAGGTATTTGCTGTAGTCGCGCACGTTTTCGCCGATCTGGGCGGCCAGTTCGCGCGTCGGGGTCAGGATCAGGGCGCGTACCGGACGACGACCGCGTCCCGAGGCAGCCTGAGTAGAAAGCTTTTGCAGCAGCGGCAGCGTAAAACCGGCGGTTTTGCCGGTACCGGTCTGCGCGCTGGCCAGCAGATCGCGCCCGGAGAGCACCACAGGGATCGCCTGGCGCTGGATAGGCGTAGGTTCACGGTAGCCCTGTTCAGCGACCGCACGCAAAATATCGGCGCTCAGGCCGAGAGAGTCAAAAGACATTAAGTGTGTTACTCCGGTCCGCCCTGACCGCGATTCACGGTGTAGTTTTCAGGGGGGAAAGTGACGCCAGCCGAGGGCTAACGTGTGAAAAGGGCACAAACTACGATGCGTAAGGCAGGCAGTGTAGCAGCTTTCGTCGCGGGGTGCGAGAAAGGCAGAAACAACAAGGGCCGCCTTGCGGCAGCCCCTGATAGCGAACCCGGAAGCTTAGCTGCGCTTCTTCTGGATGCGCCCTGCCGGCTCTTTCGCCAGCAGCGAGACCAGCGCCGGCCCTACCAGCATCACCACGCCCAGCATGCCGATCAGCAGGGCGTTATGGATGTAGCGCGAGACGATAAACAGCGTCATCATCGCCGCGCCAAAATAGTAGGTGGTAGTCGCTTCTTCAAGATAATCACCGATGCGACGCAAACGAACACTACGCTGCAGGACCAGCATGGCGATAAACACCACGGCATAGGCGGCTACCAGCGTGCTGCACACTTCGATCAGAGCTTTGTGCTTCCAGCCCCAGATCAGCGCGGCGATCACCAGCGCGTGCATTGCGATATGCACGCAGGTTTGTCCAGTGATGATTTGAACACGATTAGACCATTTCATTCTTTTCTCCTGGCAGACCCAACAGGTCGCCCAAGTGCAACCGGCACAGGCCGGTAACGGTTTCCTCAATGTAAAGCAATTTTCGGATAACGCCCTAAATTTCCATCCTTATCCGCACCCGTTTGTGACAAAGACTACACTTTACTTTTGTTGCTGATGAAAAGGAGTGCGTCGAGAGTATGCCACAAACCAAGCAAGGATTTTCCCTTAAAGTCCTGACGATCAATACCCACAAGGGATTTACTACTTTTAACCGTCGCTTCATCCTGCCGGAACTGCGCGAAGCGGTACGCGCCACCTCAGCGGATATCGTCTTTTTGCAGGAGGTGATGGGCACGCATGCCGTACACCCGCTGCATCACGAGAACTGGCCGGGCACGCCGCACTACGAGTTTCTGGCCGACACCATGTGGAACGACTTTGCCTACGGCCGCAACGCCGTCTATCCGGAGGGACACCACGGGAACGCGATTTTGTCACGGTTTCCCATTCAGGAGTACGAAAATCGCGATATTTCTGTTGCAGGAAGTGAAAACCGCGGCATGTTGCACTGCAAAATCAGCCTGCCGGAGCCGCACGGCACCCTGCACGTGATCTGCGTGCATCTGGGTCTGAAAGAGGCGCACCGCCACGCGCAGATGAAAATGATGTGCGACATGGTGGCCTCGCTGCCGCACGACGCGCCGCTGGTCGTCGCGGGCGATTTCAACGACTGGCAGCTGCGCGCCAATCACATTCTGAAGCATGGCGCAGGATTAAAAGAGGTATTTAGCATGAAACACGGTCGCCCGGCGCGCACCTTCCCTGCCCGCTTTCCGCTGCTGCGGCTCGATCGTATCTATGTCCGCAACGCCACGGTCAGTCATCCCTGGGCGCTGCCGCGCAAACCCTGGTCGCACCTGTCGGATCACGCTCCGCTCGCCGTGGAGATCCACCTATGAATTTTGAATGGCGAGAAGGCAACAGCCTGCGTCTGCTGGAGAACGGCGAAGAATTTTTCCCGCGCGTGTTCGGCGCGATTCAGCGTGCCGAACGCAGCGTGATGCTGGAAACCTTTATCCTGTTTGAGGATGAGGTCGGCAACGCGCTGCATCGCGAGCTGCTGGCCGCCGCGCAGCGCGGCGTGAAGATAGAGGTGATGGTGGACGGCTACGGCTCGCCGGATCTCTCCGACAAATTCGTCAACAGCCTGACGGCTGAAGGCGTGCGCTTTATCTATTACGATCCGCGTCCGCTGGTGATGGGGATGCGCACCAACGTCTTCCGCCGCCTGCATCGGAAAATCGTGGTGGTGGACGACGTCATCTCTTTCGTCGGCGGCATTAACTTTTCCGCCGAGCACAACACCAGCTACGGCCCGGAGGCGAAGCAGGACTATGCCGTTGAGGTCAAAGGCCCCATCGTGGAGGATATCACCCGCTACGTGCGCGAGGCGATGGGCAGCGAAGCGGTGACGCGCCGCTGGTGGGGCGGCCGCTCGCATCGCCCTGCGGTCAATGCCGTGCCCGGCAACGCGCAGGTGCTGTTCGTCTATCGCGACAACGACGACCACCGCGACGATATCGAAAAGCACTATCTCGATATGCTGCGCACCGCGAAAGAGGATGTGATTATCGCCAACGCCTACTTTTTCCCCGGCTATCGGCTGCTGCGCGAGATGCGCAGCGCGGCGCAGCGCGGCGTGCGGGTCAGGCTGATCGTGCAGGGCGAGCCCGATATGCCAATCGTCAAAGTCGGCGCGGAGCTGCTCTATAACTACCTGGTGGATGGCGGCGTCGAGGTCTACGAATATATTCGCCGCCCGCTGCACGGCAAGGTGGCGGTGCAGGATCGCCAGTGGGCCACCGTCGGCTCCAGCAACCTCGATCCGCTAAGCCTGTCGCTCAACCTCGAAGCTAACCTGATCGTCTACGATCGCGATTTCAACCAGACGCTGCGCGATAACCTGGAGCAGCTGCTGGCGAAAGACTGCCAGCGCGTGCAGGAAGATCGCCTGCCGCCGCGCAACTGGTGGCAGCTGACCAAAAGCGTGGTGGTGTTTCACTTCTTACGCCATTTCCCGGCTATCGCCGGCTGGCTGCCCGCGCATACGCCACTGATTGCGCAGGTCGATCCGCCGGTTCAGCCGGAAATGGAAACGCAGGACCGTGTCGAAACAGACAATGAAGGGGCGAAATCCTGATGGCGGAAAAACATCCTAAATGGAAGCTGGCGAAGAAGGTGCTGACCTGGCTCTTTTTCATCGCGGTCATTGTGCTGCTGGTGGTCTACGCCCGCAAAGTGAACTGGGAAGATGTCTACAACGTTATCGTCAATTATAACCGCCTGGCGGTGCTGAGCGCGGTCGCGCTGGTGATTGTCAGCTACCTCACCTACGGCTGCTATGACCTGATCGGCCGCGCCTACTGCGGCCATAAACTGGCGAAGCGACAGGTGATGCTGGTGTCGTTTATCTGCTACGCCTTTAACCTGACGCTAAGCACCTGGGTCGGCGGCGTGGCGATGCGCTACCGGCTCTATTCGCGGCTGGGGCTGGACAGCGCGACCATCACGCGTATTTTCTCGCTCAGCATCGCCACCAACTGGCTCGGCTATATTCTGCTGGCGGGCATAGTGTTTAGCGCGGGCATGGTGCCGATCCCCGGCGGCTGGTTTATCGGCGAGAGCACACTGCGCATTATCGGCGTGGTGCTGCTGGCGGTGGTGGCGGTCTTTCTCTGGGCCTGCGCCTTTTCAAAGCGCCGCAAGTGGACCATCCGCCGTCAGACGCTGCAGCTGCCGTCGCTGCGCATGGCGCTGTTTCAGTTCGCAGTCTCCTCCGCCAACTGGCTGGTGATGGGCGCGATTATCTGGCTGCTGCTGGCGCGGCAGGTGGATTATCCCATCGTGCTCGGCGTGCTGCTGATCAGCAGCATCGCGGGGGTGATTATTCATATTCCGGCCGGGATCGGCGTGCTGGAGGCGGTGTTCCTGGCGTTGCTGAGCGGGCAGCATGCGTCGCACGGCACCATTATTGCGGCGCTGCTCGCCTATCGCGTGCTCTATTTTATTCTGCCGCTGCTGCTGGCGCTGGTGCTCTATCTGATGCTGGAGAGTCGCGCGAAGCATCTGCGCGCGAAGAATGAACAGAAACTGCAGAAGAGTGCGTAGTACGCAATGGCTCCATCCCGGCCTGACGGGCGGGATGGAGCGCATCGTTCCTTAGCGACGGTTGCCGAAGATACGCAGCAGCATCAGGAACAGGTTGATAAAGTCGAGATAGAGCTTCAGGGCGCCCATAATCGAATAGCGGCGCAGCGACTCGCGGTCGCGCACGTCGATCTGCTCGCCCATCTGACGCAGCTGCTGGGTGTCATAAGCAGTCAGCCCCACGAACACTACCACGCCGATATAGGTAATCGCCCACATCAGCGCCGGGCTCTTCAGCCAGAAGTTCACCAGCGACGCCAGCAAAATCCCGATCAGCGCCATAAACAGCAGGCTGCCGAAGCGGCTCAGGTCGCGTTTAGTGGCGTAGCCGTAAAAGCTCATGGCGCCGAACATCCCCGCCGTCACAAAGAAGGTGCTGGCGATGGAGGTGTAGGTGTAGGCGAGGAAAATGCTGGCCATCGTCAGGCCGGTCAGCACCGAATAGAGCATAAACAGCCCGGTCGCCAGCGCGCCGCTCAGGCGGTGCACCATGCCGGAAAGCACGAACACCACCGCCAGCTGGGCGATAATCAGACCGAAGAAGGTCATACGGTTGGAAAAGATAAAGAACATGATGCGCTCGTTGCCCGCCGCATACCAGGAGACGAAGGCGGTGAGCAGCAGCCCGCAGGTCATCCAGCCGTAAACCTGCGCCATAAAAGCCTGCAACCCGCTCGTCGCGGGCTGCACCAGAGAATCATTGCGTGGATATCGATCCATGATGCACCTCATGTGAGTGAAAAGGCGTCGGCAAGCCGACGGATATGCCTAATTGTGGCACAGCATGGCTTAACTGCCCCACAATGCGCGCCTCAGCGGCGCGATAAACATTGCTGATAGCGGCTGTCGACGCGCTGCGCGAACCAGGCCGTGGTGAGATTGCGGGTGATTTTCGGGCTCTCCAGCTTGATGCCCGGCAGCATCTCGCGCGGCAGCGGGCGGCCAGCCATCTTGTCAGCCAGCGCGAAGACCTGCTTCCACAGCGTGCTGTCGCTGAAGCTCGCCTGCTCCCCTTTCTCCAGGTCGCGACGAATGGCGCTGTCGCTCATGTCGATCTGCTTCGCCAGGGTGCGCACCGCCAGCTCGGTCGCGCCCGCTTTGTCTGAGCCATAAAGGATCAGATCGCCGTCCAGCGCCAGCTTCATGCCGGTCGCGCGCGCCACCGCCGCCTGAAAAGCGGCGTTGCGGCTGGCGTACCAGCCGGCGTTAAAGTCGGCGAAGCGGTAGATCGGCTTACTGTAGTCCGCCGGATAGCCAAGCAGATGCATAATGCCGAAGTACATGCCGCCGTGGCGGGTAAAGACCTCGCGGCGGATCGAGCCGTCGATCGGCCAGGGATAGCCTTTGGCGTGCGCCTCGGCGAAGCTGATGCTGACCTGCATCGGGCCGCCGGTATGAATCGGGTTCAGGTTGCCAAACAGCGTCTGACCCATCGGCACCATATCAATAAAATCGTCGAAAATGGCGCTCAGCTCTTTTTCGCTGCGTACTTTGTCGAGCCGCGCCGCATAACTTTCGCCGTTAGAGGATTTAATCATCAGCGCGGTGCGCACCAGGAAAGCCGGCACGTGCACCTTTGCCGCGCGGCGGTCGATCTCGCCCCAGGCGATTTTCGGCAGGCCGGGCACCGCCGCCTCGGCGCTGAAGTTCGACTCCTGATCCGCGACGGCGATGGCGGCGCACAGATTGCTGACGCTAGGGTCGATCTGCTGGGTGCGAAACGACGTATAGATATCGGTGGCCCAGCCCGGTTTGTCGCTAACGTGCGCGGGGAGCAGACGCTGAATTTGCGCCTTGACGTCGGCCGGCTGACGCACCGGCGCCTCGGGCGTTTTTTTGGTGCTACAGCCCGCCAGCACTAGCGCGGCGAGCAGTGAGAAACGTTTGAGCGATGCGGAAACTGACATAGCGGTCCTTGCAGGAAAACAAAACCCTTACCTTAGCACCGAAGCGCGGACAAACCATCAGACGAGGCGTAAATTCCCGCGCTGCCGTCGCGCTTGCGTATCGGCGTTTCTCAGCCAGGCTGAGGTTTTCTCGCGTAAAAGGAAATAGTTATGCATAAACTCTGGCTCGGTGCCGCCATTGCCCTGCTGCTCAGCGGCTGCGGCGCAAATAACACGCCCGCGCAGGTTGCCTCGCCCGGCGCACCCACCTCGGCAAAAATGAAAGCGCTCGCCACCGGCGCAGACCTGCTGCAGTCGCGTCCGCCTATCGAGGCGATCAACACCTATCTCGACGGCTTTCACTTCTACAACGGCGATCAGAACGGCCAGATGGAGGCGCACCACTACGTGACGGTGCTGAACGACGACGTGATGCAGGCGGTGATTTACGACGGCAATACCAAAGACGCGCGGCTGATGGGGGTGGAGTACATTATCAGCGCGCGGCTCTATCAAAGCCTGCCGCCGGAAGAGAAAAAGCTGTGGCACAGCCACGACTATGAAGTGAAATCGGGCACGCTGATTGCGCCGGGCCTGCCACAGGCGGCGGATCACGCGCTGATGGCGCGCATCGCCAATACCTACGGCAAAACCTGGCACACCTGGCATACCGATCGCGACAAAACCCTGCCGATCGGCATTCCAGCGCTGATGATGGGCTTTACCGCCGACGGCCAGCTTGATAATCGCCTGCTGGCGGATCGCGACAAACGTTTTGATATCGACAGCCGCAAGCTGCGGGCGTCGCGCGCCGATATCGTCACCCAGCCGGTGGTGCCGGGCGCTAACGCCTGGCAGCGCGGCGAGGTGATCCAGCTAAAACGCGTCTCCGGCGGCGGCGAGCACGCTCACGGCCATACCCATTTCGGTCCGGCGGAGCAGCTCAGCAAGCCTTAATCCCAGCGCTGCGCGGCCTGATGGTCGCTGTCGCGGGCGTCGACCCAGCGATCGCCCTGCTCGGTGGCTTCGCGCTTCCAGAACGGGGCGCGGGTTTTCAGGTAGTCCATGATGAATTCCGCGGCGGCGAAGGCGCTGCCGCGGTGCGCGCTGGTGACGCCGACGAACACGATCTCATCGCCGGGAAAAAGCTCGCCGATGCGGTGGATAACGCTGACGCGCTGGAGCGGCCAGCGGCTGCGTGCCTCGTCGACAATCTCGTGCAGCGCTTTTTCCGTCATGCCCGGATAGTGCTCAAGGGTCAGCGCGGCGACGCTGTCGCCCAGGTTGTGATTGCGTACCTTGCCGGTAAAGGTCACCACCGCGCCGTCGGCGTCAGAGGTTGAGAGCCAGGCATATTCGTCGGCCATGCTGAAGGGCGCCGCGCCGACGCGAATTTGCGTTGCCATCTTAGCCTCCCGTGACCGGCGGAAAAAAGGCCACTTCGTCGCCCGCCTTCAGCGGATGCGACATCGGCACCAGCGTCTGATTAACGGCGGCCAGCAGTTTGCCTGCGTCGAGCGCCAGCGCCCAGCGATCGTCTTTTTGCGCCAGCGCGTCGCGCAGCGTCGCCACGTCGGGAAAGTCAGCAGGCATTTCCAGCGCGCTGGTGCCCACCAGCTCGCGCACCTGCGCGAAAAACAGCACCTTAATCATGGGCCACCGCCTGGAAATCGCCGGATTTGCCGCCGCTTTTGCTCAGCAGGCGCAGCTGGTCGATAACGATATCTTTCTGCACCGCTTTACACATGTCGTAGATGGTCAGGGCCGCCACCGACGCGGCGGTCAGCGCTTCCATTTCGACGCCGGTTTTGCCGCTCAGGCGGCACAGCGAGGTGATGCGCACGCGCTGATGTTCCGGCTCGGCGATCAGGTTGACTTCAACCTTGCTCAGCATCAGCGGATGGCAGAGCGGGATCAGCTCCCAGGTGCGTTTGGCGGCCTGAATGCCGGCGATGCGCGCCGTGGCGAAGACGTCGCCTTTATGGTGGCTACCGTCGACAATCATCTGCAGCGTCTCGGCGGCCATCAGCACCAGCGCTTCCGCGCGCGCCTCGCGCACCGTTTCCGCCTTGGCGGAGACGTCGACCATATGGGCTTCGCCCGCGGCGTTAATGTGTGTCAGTTGCATGGCTTACAGCTTCTTTAAGTGTGAAACGAAATTACAGGGGCCGGTACGGGCGTCAATCTGGTCGGCGATAATGCGTTCCCAGGCGCTTTCGCAGGCGCTGGTAGAGCCTGGCATCGCGAAGATCAGCGTGCCGTTGGCGATGCCGGCGACGGCGCGCGACTGCAGCGTCGAGCCGCCGATATCCTCCCAGGAGAACATGCGGAACAGCTCGCCGAAGCCCTCTATTTTGCGATCGAACAGCGGTTCAATCGCCTCTGGCGTGATGTTTTTCGCGTTGAACCCCGTGCCGCCGTTGATCACCACCACCTGGACATCCAGGCTGGCGATCCAGCGCGACACGATGGCGCGAATGCGATAGCGATCTTCGCCGACGATGGCGTGATCCACCACCACGTGACCGGCTTCGTGCGCCGCAGCGCGCAGATAGTCGCCGGAGGTGTCGCTGCTGGCGTCGCGTCGATCGGAAACGGTCAGCACCGCCAGGTTGACCGGAATAAATTCACCCGTAGATTTGCCCATTAACTCGCTCCTGAGATTAACCGCCGATGAAGGAAAGGTTCTGCGTGATGCCGGTATTGCCCTGGTGCAGGAAGTGCGTCTGCTTCTTCGCGCCCAGGCTGTGGGCGATGCGCGCCTGCAGCTCCGCCTGCTGCGCGTCGGAAACCAGCAGATCGCGCAGCGGCACGCCGCTGTCGCCAAACAGGCAAAGATGCAGATTGCCATGCGCCGAGACGCGCAGACGGTTGCAGCTGGCGCAGAAATCGCGCGAATAGGGCATAATCAGGCCGATCTCGCCGACGTAGTCAGGATGGTAAAAGACCTGCGCCGGGCCGTCGCTGCGGCCGCGCTCGCGGCGCTGCCAGCCCTGGGCGATCAGCTGGTCGCGGATCACCGCGCCTGAAACGTGCTGGTCACGGAACAGCGCGCCACCCTCACCCGTCTCCATCAGCTCGATAAATCGTAGCTGAATCGGGCGCGTGCGGATCCAGTCCAGAAAGGTTTGCAGGCTGCGGCTGTTGAGGTCGCGCATCAGCACGCTGTTGACTTTGACCTGCTGGAAGCCCGCGTCGAAGGCGGCGTCGATGCCCGCCATCACCTGATGGAACTTGTCCTGTCCGGTAATGGCGTGGAACTGGCGCGCGTCGAGACTGTCTACGCTGACGTTCAGCGCGGTGAGCCCGGCAGCGCGCCAGGCGGCGACGTCGCGCGCCAGCCGATAGCCGTTAGTGGTGACGGCGATCTGCCGAATGGCGCGGTTTTCCCGCACGGCGGCGATAATGTCGGTAAAATCGCGACGCAGCGACGGCTCACCGCCGGTCAGACGCACTTTTTCAGTGCCGGCCGCGGCGAAGGCGCGCGTGACGCGTCGAATTTCATCGAGCGAGAGAAAGCTTTTGTTGCTCACGCCCTGCGGCTTATAGCCGTCGGGCAGGCAGTAGGTGCAGCGGAAGTTACAGACATCCGTCACCGAGAGACGCAGGTAGTAAAACCGACGTGCAAATGCATCAGTAAATTGTGACACCAGAACACCTTTTCCAAGTACGGGAGATGCAGGCATTTCTTTCTGCACCCTGGCAGCGCGTCGGCTGCGGCCTGAACCCCGTATCGTTTGACTTAGGCGTTCAGGCTTTGAGTGTATGTCGCCCACATGGACGACATGGTTGGCAAATGGTAGCGCGAATTTTGCCGCTCTGCCATCCACTACGTGCGCTATATATATTGATACATAACGATTTTTCGCCGCATTTTCGCGGCAGTAAGGTTAACATAGCCCGCTGAAAAAGACGCCGGTACGGTAAGTCGGCAGCGGGTGTAAAGAGGAAATATGAACCGAACTTTGGCAGACCTCGATCGCGTGGTGGCGCTGGGCGGCGGACACGGGCTGGGGCGCGTGATGTCCGCCCTGTCGCCGCTGGGCTCGCGCCTGACCGGCATTGTCACCACCACCGATAACGGCGGCTCTACCGGACGCATACGCCGTTCCGAAGGCGGCATCGCCTGGGGCGACATGCGCAACTGCATCAACCAGCTGATCACCGAGCCGAGCGTCGCGTCGGCGATGTTCGAATATCGCTTTGCCGGCAACGGCGAGCTCTCCGGCCACAACCTGGGCAACCTGATGCTTAAGGCGCTGGACCACCTCAGCGTCAGGCCGCTGGAGGCGATCAATATCATTCGCAACCTGCTCAAGGTCGATGCCTTCCTGATCCCGATGTCAGAGCAGCCGGTCGATCTGGTAGCGTTAGACAGCGAAGGCAATATGGTTTACGGCGAAACCGATATCGACGCCATGACACAGCCGCCGCAGGAGCTGATGCTGCACCCGAACGTGGCGCCGACCCGCGAGGCGCTGGAAGCGATTGCCGAAGCGGATCTGATTCTGATCGGACCAGGCAGCTTTTACACCAGCCTGATGCCGAGCCTGCTGATGGAGGAGATGGCGCGCGCGCTACGCCGTACGCCCGCCACCATGGTGTTTATCGGCAATCTGGGACGCGAGCTGAGTCCAGCCGCCGCCAGCCTGACGGTGGCGGATAAGCTGGCAATGATGGAGAAATATATCGGCAAACGGGTGATTGACGCGGTAGTGGTCAGCCCGGCCGCTGATACCGCCGGCGTAGAGAAGCGTCTGATCGTGCGCGAGCCGCTGGAGGCCGCCGATATTCCCTATCGTCACGACCGCCAGCTGCTGCGCCTGGCGCTGGAACACGCCATTCAGCGGTTTAGCTAAGCCGCTACGAGGCGGCGATAAAGAGTTCGCGCAGCTGATGCAGCTTGTCGCGCACGTTCGCCGCCTCTTCGAACTCGAGGTTCTGCGCGTGCTGCTGCATCTGCGACTCCAGCTCGTGGATCTTTTTCTGCAGCGCTTGCGGCGTCAGCGCCAGATAGCTGGCATCCGCCTCGGCAGCGCCGCGGCTGCTGGCTTTGGCCTTGCCGCGCGTCTTGATGACGTTCTGACCCAGTTCAAGAATATCGGTGATCTTCTTGTTGAGCCCCTGCGGCACAATGCCTCTTTCCTCGTTGTACTTCTGCTGCTTCTCGCGACGGCGTTCGGTCTCTTCGATGGCGCGCGCCATGGAGTTGGTGATCTTGTCGGCGTAGAGGATCGCCTTGCCGTTAACGTTACGCGCCGCACGCCCGATGGTCTGGATCAGCGAGCGTTCGGAGCGCAGGAAGCCCTCTTTATCCGCATCGAGGATCGCCACCAGCGACACTTCCGGCATATCCAGCCCTTCGCGCAGCAGGTTGATCCCCACCAGCACGTCGAACTCGCCAAGACGCAGATCGCGGATGATCTCCATACGCTCGACGGTATCGATATCTGAGTGCAGATAGCGCACCTTCTCGCCGTGCTCTTCGAGATATTCGGTGAGATCTTCCGCCATACGCTTGGTCAGCGTCGTCACCAGCACGCGCTCGTTGATGGTGACGCGTTTGCGGATCTCCGACAGCAGATCGTCCACCTGAGTCGCCACCGGACGCACCTCCAGCAGCGGATCGAGCAGACCGGTCGGACGCACCACCTGATCGATCACCTCGCCGCCCGATTTCTCCAGCTCGTAGTTGCCCGGCGTTGCCGAAACGTAGATGGTCTGCGGCGCCAGCGCCTCAAACTCTTCGAATTTCATCGGACGGTTATCGAGCGCGGAAGGCAGGCGGAAGCCATACTCCACCAGCGTCTCTTTACGCGCGCGGTCGCCCTTATACATCCCGCCGATTTGCGGAATGGTGACGTGCGATTCATCGACAATCAGCAGACCGTCAGCGGGCAGGTAGTCGAACAGCGTCGGCGGCGGCTGGCCCGGCCCGCGCCCGGAGAGATAGCGCGAGTAGTTTTCGATGCCCGAGCAATAGCCCAGCTCGTTCATCATCTCCAGATCGAACTGGGTGCGCTGCGTCAGGCGCTGCTCTTCCAGCAGCTTGTTGTTCTCGAGCAGCACCCGACGACGATCCGCCAGCTCGACTTTGATATCTTCCATCGCCTGCACGATACGTTCGCGCGGCGTCACGTAGTGCGTTTTGGGATAGATAGTAAAGCGCGGCACGGTAGAAAGGATCTGCCCGGTAAGCGGATCGAACAGCGACAGCCGCTCGACCTCTTCGTCGAACAACTCGACGCGCAGCGCGGTATCTTCCGACTCCGCCGGGAAAATATCGATCACTTCGCCGCGCACGCGGAAGGTGCCGCGCTGGAACGCCTGGTCGTTGCGCGCATACTGCAGCTCCGCCAGACGGCGCAGAATGCTGCGCTGGTCGATAATCATGCCGCGCGTCAGGTGCAGCATCATTTTCAGATAGAGATCGGGATCGCCCAGGCCGTAGATAGCGGAAACCGACGCCACGACGATAACGTCGCGACGCTCCAGCAGCGCCTTGGTGGCCGACAGACGCATCTGCTCGATATGTTCGTTTACCGAGGCATCTTTTTCGATAAAGGTGTCGGAGCTCGGCACATAGGCTTCGGGCTGGTAGTAGTCGTAATAGGAGACGAAAAACTCCACCGCGTTGTCGGGGAAGAACTCTTTCATCTCGCCGTAGAGCTGCGCCGCCAGGGTTTTGTTCGGCGCCAGCACCATCGCAGGCCGGTTAAGATCGGCGATAACGTTGGCGACGGTAAAGGTCTTGCCGGAGCCGGTTACGCCGAGCAGCGTCTGATGGGCAAGACCATCCTCCAGCCCCTCTTTGAGGCGACGAATCGCCTCTGGCTGGTCGCCGGAGGGCTGGAAGGCGGAATTTAGTTTAAAGACTTTACTCATGAGATGCGGTTCCTGCTGAAGAATGCGGCGGCTAGCCGAGTCATTTTACTCTGCCGTGGCGATTTTGCCAGAAAATAATACTGGATAAATCACCAGTAACGCGGCACAGTGGAACGCTGGCGCGGCACAACGTCTCGCTGGCTGTAACAACGCCACAACATTTTCGCTGTTGCGCAAGGTTATCCCCAGCCGGAGCGGATTTATAACATTTGTCAAGAGACCGTCATTAAATTTCAGCTCTGTTACGCAGCGGAAAATTCTCAGGCTTGTTTTTTACTAACTACCTGTTTTTTAAATAAATAAGATAAAAGCCCAGTTTCTCAGCATTATGTAACCAGGCCGCGTATTTCCTCGCTTGCGCTCTGTTTTCACTGTCTAATGCACAAGGTTATCCACAGGAATGGTGGATAACTAAAGACAGCCCTTTCGCCATCGGCTGTGCATAATTTTTTGTCCTTAAGCCGCCCGCGTGAAAAAAAAAATATTTCCGCTTAAATTCCTGCCGGAAACGTGGCGGTTAACTATGCTTTTTCAGCCCGCCGCTGAATTTTCGTCCAGCCGCGACCGCCTTTAAGACCAGTAAAATTCAACAAGCTGCCGTGCCGCAGCCCCGTTGCACCAGAAACGTCAACTCATCAGCACCGTGAAAGTGCAGCACCCTGATTACCCGCAGTAATTGTTAAGCATTTTTCATCTTTTACCGGCTAATTGCCCCCTGCTGGCGCTTCACGACCTGCAAAGTGATTCTGGCCCGGTAATTGCAGCGTTTAGCGGGAGGGTTGAGGAAAGTAAGGCATGGCGACATTCGCGCTACCGCCACCGTTGAAGACTTGTTTGCCAGACGTCAAAGAGCGGAAGCATTCAGGCAAGATCTGTAAGAGGAGAGTCAGATGCTGAGTTTACGTTCGGTGAATCAGTTTTACGGACAGAACCATATCCTGTGGGATGTGGATCTCGACCTGCCGCCCGGCACCTGCACCGGCGTGCTGGGCCGTCCGGGCATGGGCAAAACCACGCTGGTGAACTGCATTATGGGTCGCCTGCCAATTAACAGCGGCTCGATGACCTGGCAGGAAGATGGCTCGCCGCCGCGCGATCTGCTGCTGCAGCCGGCTGAACAGCGTGCGCGCATGGGGATCGGCTATGTGCCGCAGGGCCGCCATATCTTCTCGCAGATGAGCGTAGAGGATAACCTGCTGATTGCCCTGCTGGCGGGCAGCGGGCAAAGCGACAAACCGCACGTCATCCCCGAGATGGTGTTCGACCTGTTTCCGGCGCTCTATTCGCTGCGGCAACAGCGCAGCGGCGAACTGCCCATAGACCAGCAGCAGCAGCTGGCGCTGGCGCGCGCGCTGGTGCTGCGGCCCAGATTGCTGATCCTCGACGAACCGACCGACGGCATGTCGCCCTGGCTGGAAGAGGAGATGGGCAACCTGATCCGCCGACTGAATCTCGATTACGGCCTGACCGTGCTGCTGCTGGAACAGCGCGTCTCGCTGATCCGCCGCGTCGCCGACTACTTTTTGCTGCTGCACCGCGGACGCAACGTCGCGCAGGGACGCGTGGCGCAGCTGGACGATCTCACCGTCAGTAAGTGGCTGACGGTGAGCTGAAGGCTAGCTGGGCAGCGTGATAAAGCGGCCGCAGTCCGCCTGCGCCGCCGCATCGGGCAGCCAGGGGATTTCGCCGAGAAACGGCGCGGGAATGCGCTGTTTCAGCGTCGCCATATAGGCCTGATGGCGCTTGCCCGGCGGCTCGATATCGTTGGCTATCCAGCCCGCCAGCCGCAGGCCGCGCGCCTGCACCGCATCGGCGGTCAGCATGGCGTGGTTGATGCAGCCCAGTTTGACTCCGACCACCAGGATCACCGGAAGCTGCTCCTGCGCTACCCAGTCGGCGTAGGTCTGCGTCTCAGACAGCGGCGTGTACCAGCCGCCGGCGCCCTCCACCAGTACCCACTCCGCCTGCGCCTCCAGCGCGCGCAGCCCCTGCGACAACGCCTCGAAAGCGATTGGCCTGCCCTCTTCCGCGCTGACGATATGCGGCGCCGTCGGCTCGATAAACGCCAGCGGATTAACCTGTTCGTAGCGCAGCGTCAGGCTGCTGTAGCGCTGCAGCGCCAGCGCATCACTGTTGCGTACGCCCTCCGGCGTGACGTCGCAGCCGGACGCGACCGGCTTGTAGCCAGCGGTGTGATAGCCCGCCGCGCCCGCCGCCTGCAGCAGCGCGCCGCTGGCGACGGTTTTACCCACCTCAGTGTCGGTGCCGGTAATAAACCATTTCATCGTTGCGTAACTCCAAAAAGCAGTTGATAAGTCAGACGGCAACCCTGCGCATCGCGCGGCCACAGCGCCTCGAGCTGCGCCAGCCGCTGCCGCGTAAGCGGCGCGCCGTCCCGGCCCTGGTGCAGATGCGTGGCGCCGATGCCCTTCAGCGATCGCATCGCGCTCAGGGCGTTGGGAAAATGCATCACCTGCGTCTGACGGATAAAGCGGAGGTTGAGCCCGGCGCCCGCCGCGCGCACCTGCTCCTCGGTCAGAAAGCGATTGGCATGCTCGCCGAGGCCCAGCGGCCGCCAGGCGTCGTGCACCTCCTGCAGCGAGCCGGCCAGCAGCGTCGAGAAGAGCATGACGCCATCGGGCCGCAGCACGCGGGCGAACTGGTGCAGCGCGGTGCGCAAGTCGCTGCTCCACTGCACCGCCAGATTGCTCCAGACGCAATCGACGCTCTGGCTCGCCAGCGGCAAGGCGTCAATGTCGCCCGCCAGATAGCTGCTCGCCGCGTCGAGGCCGCGCGCCTGCCGCAGCATTTGCGGCGAGAGATCGAGCGCCACGACACGCTGCCCGCGCTGTTGCCAGAGGCGGCTGTACCAGCCGGTGCCACAGCCTGCGTCAAGCAGATCCCCATCGGCCAGAGGCGGCGCCAGCGCCAGCAGCGCGTCGCCGCAGCGACGCTGCAGCTCGGCGTGCTGTTCATAGTGGCCCGCCGCACGGCCGAACGCGCGCGCCACCGCCGCTTTGTTAACCCGCAGCGTCATGCAGCGCCTCCAGCAGTGCGTCGATATCATCCGCCCGGTGGGCGGCGGTCAGGGTGATGCGCAGCCGCGCGGTGCCGGGCGGCACCGTCGGCGGCCGGATGGCGCTGACCCAGCAGCCCGCCTGCATCAGCCGCTGCGACAGCGCCAGCGCGGCGCCGTTTTCGCCGACGATCAGCGGCTGGATTGCGCTTTCTGAGGGCATCAGCGCCCAGGGTAAGCCCGCCGCGCCGCGGCGAAAGCGCTGAATATTGTCGCTGAGCCGCTGACGCAGCGCGTCCCCGCCCTGAATCTCATGCAGCGCCGCCAGCAGCGCGCTCGCCTGGGCGGGCGGCATCGCCGTCGAGTAGATGAGGTGGCGAGAAAACTGCAGGAAATAGTCGGCGGTCGCGTCGTCGCACAGCAGCGCCGCGCCGCTGACGCCAAAAGCTTTGCCGAAGGTCACCACCAGCAGCTCCGGCTTCACGCCCTGCCGCCAGCAACTGCCGCGCCCCTGCTCGCCCACCACGCCGATGCCATGGGCGTCATCCACCAGCAGCCAGCCGTCGGCGCGGCGAGCGGCGGCGGCGAGCGCCCCCAGCGGCGCGCTGTCGCCGTCCATGCTGAAGATCCCTTCGGTGATCACCAGGGTTTCGCCATCGCACGGCGACGCCAGTCGCTGCGTCAGGCTCTCGACATCGTTATGGTGAAAGCGGCGCAGCGTGGCGGGCGTATGGCCCGCCGCATCGAGCAGCGAGGCGTGCGCCAGCTTATCGGCGATAATGCGATCCTGCTTTTGCGCCAGCAGATGCACGATCGCCTGATTGGCGGCGAAGCCCGAGATAAACAGCAGCGCGCGCGAATAGCCGAGCCAGTCGGCGAGCTGCGCCTCCAGCTCGGCGTGGCGGGTGCTATACCCCGTGACGTGTCCCGACGCGCCGGCGCCCGGCGCGCCCTGACGCCAGCCGGCGATCACCGCCGGATGCTGGCTCAGGCCGAGATAGTCGTTGCTGGAGAAGTGACGGTACCGCTTTCCCTCGACCTGCAGCGTGCGGGTATCGTTGCGCGCCACCAGCCGACGCTGACGCCAGCCGTCAGCGGTACGGCGCGTCTCCAGCGCCTGCGCCATACGCGTGGAGAAGCTCATTACAGCGCCGCGTTGTAGAACTGGTCGGTGTCGGCGTGGAACAGCTGTTCGCTCAGCTGCTGCTGCTGTTCGTTATCGCCGTGCGCGGTGTGAGTATGTTCAGGATTAAGGCCCAGCTTGCGGAACAGCAGCAGGTCTTTATCCTCTTCCGGGTTCGGCGTAGTGAGCAGCTTGCAGCCGTAGAAAATCGAGTTGGCGCCTGCCATAAAGCACATCGCCTGGGTCTGCTCGCTCATCTGCTCGCGGCCCGCCGAGAGACGCACGTGCGAGGTCGGCATCATGATGCGCGCCACGGCGATAGTGCGGATAAAGTCGAACGGCTCGACGTCGTCGTTGTCCGCCAGCGGCGTGCCCTTGACCTTCACCAGCATATTGATCGGCACGCTCTCCGGCGGCGTCGGCAGGTTCGCCAGCTGCACCAGCAGCCCGGCGCGATCGCTCACGGTTTCGCCCAGCCCGACGATGCCGCCCGAGCAGACTTTGATACCGGCATCGCGCACTTTGCCGAGCGTATCCAGCCGCTCCTGATAGGAGCGCGTGGTGATGATGCTGCCGTAAAATTCCGGCGAGGTGTCGAGGTTGTGGTTGTAAAAATCGAGCCCGGCGCCCGCCAGACGCTGCGCCTGCCGATCGCTTAGCGTGCCGAGCGTCATGCAGGTTTCCATTCCCAGCGCCTTCACGCCCTGCACCATCTGCTCAAGGTAAGGCATATCGCGGTCGTTGGGGTTTTTCCACGCAGCGCCCATGCAGAAGCGGCTCGAGCCTGCCGCTTTCGCTTTGCGCGCCGACGCCAGCACCTCCTGTACCTCCATCAGCCGCTCGGATTCCAGGCCGGTTTTATAGCGGGCGCTTTGCGGGCAGTATTTGCAGTCCTCCGGGCAGGCGCCGGTTTTGATCGACAGCAGCGTGCTGACCTGAACCTGACGCGGGTCGAAATGCTGGCGGTGAACCTGCTGCGCCTCAAACATCAGCTCAAGAAAAGGTTTATCAAACAGCGCCTGCGCCTGCGCCAGAGTCCAGTGTTGTGCCATTGCCTACTCCAAAAAAAGGGTGTCATCCCGACAGTTAACGTGGTTATACTTGTAAACTAAATCTTTTTATTTTGGTTTACAACTACCATGTTTACCCCTCAGGACGCTGAATTCGACCGCCAGCATATCTGGCATCCCTATACCTCGATGCGCGATCCGCTGCCCTGCTACCCGATAGTGGCGGCGCAGGGTACGCAACTGCAGCTGGCGGACGGCCGCGAACTGGTGGACGGCATGTCCTCCTGGTGGGCGGCGATCCACGGCTATAACCATCCCCGGCTGAACAGGGCGATGCAGGATCAGATGGCGCAGATGTCGCATGTGATGTTCGGCGGTATTACGCATCCTGCGGCGGTCGCGCTCTGCCGCCAGCTGGTGGCGATGACGCCCGCCGCGCTGGAGTGCGTGTTCCTCGCCGATTCCGGCTCGGTCGCGGTGGAAGTGGCGATGAAGATGGCGATGCAGTACTGGCTCGGGCGCGGCGAAACGCGCCAGCAGTTTCTTACGCTACAGCGCGGCTATCACGGCGACACCTTTGCGGCGATGTCGGTATGCGATCCCGATAACTCGATGCACAGCCTATGGCGCGGCTATCTGCCGGAGCACCACTTCGCCGCCGCGCCGCAGTGCCGCTTTGACGATATCTGGGACGAGCGCGACGCGGATGACTTTGTCCGTCTAATTGAGCAACACCATGCGCAACTTGCCGCGGTCATCCTTGAGCCGATCGTCCAGGGCGCGGGCGGCATGCGCTTCTATCATCCGCGCTATCTGCAGCGGGTGCGCGAGTGCTGCGATCGCTATGATGTGCTGTTGATCGCCGACGAGATCGCCACCGGTTTCGGCCGCAGCGGCAAGCTTTTCGCCTGCGAGCATGCAGAGGTGACGCCCGATATTCTCTGCGTCGGCAAGGCGCTGACCGGCGGCATGATGACGCTGGCGGCGACCCTCGCCACGCGCCGCGTCGCCGACGGCATCAGCGACAGTCCGGCGGGCTGTTTTATGCACGGGCCGACCTTTATGGGCAATCCGCTGGCGTGCGCCGTGGCCGCAGAGAGTCTCTCTCTGCTTAACGAAGGCCACTGGCCGCAGCAGGTGGCGCGCATTGAACGGCAGCTGCGCGATGAGCTGATGCCGCTGCGCGCTGCGCCGCAGGTGGCGGATGTGCGCGTGCTGGGCGCTATCGGCGTGGTTGAGACGCGCCGTCCGGTGAATATGGCCGCGCTGCAGCGCTTTTTCGTCGAGCGCGGCGTCTGGATCCGCCCGTTTGGCCGCCTGATCTACCTGATGCCGCCCTATATCATTACGCCGCAGGCGCTGCGCCAGCTGACCGAGGCGATTGCCGAGGCGCTGACGCGTGAGGCGCACTTTAACGCCTGATCGTCGCTAACAGCTGGAACCGCCTCCTTTTTTCGCTAAGATGGAAGACGTTGATACTGAAGGTTTATCCCAACCGAGGAGAGAAGATGCGCGTTTACAGCAATGATTTTAACGACGGCGACAAGATGCCGGAGCGCCAGGTGTTTAACGGCATGGGCTATCAGGGCGACAATATCTCCCCGCACCTGGCGTGGGACGATGCGCCGGAAGGCACCAAAAGCTTCGTCGTGACCTGTTACGATCCCGATGCGCCGACCGGTTCCGGCTGGTGGCACTGGGTGGTGGTGAATATTCCCGCCAGCACCCAGCTGCTGGAGCAAGGCGCCGGTTCCGGCCTGGCGATGCTGCCGCCAGGGGCGCTGCAGACGCGCACCGATTTCGGCAAAGCCGGCTACGGCGGCGCGGCGCCGCCGCAGGGCGAAAGCCATCGCTATATTTTTACCGTGCATGCGCTGGATGTCGAGACGATCGAGGTGGACGCCGAGGCGAGCGGCGCGATGGTCGGCTTTAACGTGCATTTTCATGCGCTGGCGAGCGCCAGCATTACGGTGAACTATTCGTAACGGAGCCTGAAGGCGGCGCAGCGTGGCCGCTGCGCCGGAGTTCTCTTCTTAATCGAGCGGGTGGATCACCACCCACATCGGTCCCTGGCCCACCGCATAGCGCGCCAGCGGAGTCAGCAATCCCTGCGGCTCGCTGATGCGGTACACTTCGATATGGTGCGATTTCTGACCCGCCGCCACCAGATAACGACCGCTGTGATCGATATTGAAGCCGCGCGGCTGGGTTTCCGTCGGCTGATAGCCCTCGATAGAGAGCAAGCCACCATCTTCGCTGACGCTGAACACCGTAATGGTGCTGCTGGTGCGATCGCAGGCGTAAAGGAAGCGACCGTTGGGGGTCAGATGGATATCCGCCGCCCAGCGCGTTTCGTTAAAGCCCGGCGGCATCATATCCAGCGACTGCACGCGCTCAACTTCGCCGCGCGCATTGCTCAGCGCCCAGACGTCGACGGTGCTGTCGAGTTCGTTAACGCAGTAGGCGTAGCTGCCGTTGGGATGAAACGCCATATGACGCGGACCCGCGCCCTCTACCGTGGTGACCTGCGCCTGCTCGCGCGGCGCCAGCGTGCCGTCGGCGCTCAGGGAGTAAAGGCAGATGCGATCCTGCTTCAGCGCCGGAACGAACAGCGTCTGGTTGGCATTGTCGATATTGGCGGAGTGGCAGCCGTCCAGCTCGCGGATCACCTGAGACGGCGCCTGCGGCAGGCCGTCATCGCCAATCGGGCTGACGCTGACGCAGGCGTCGTTATAGGAGCCGCAAAACAGAAAGTTGCCAGCGCGATCGGTGGAAATATGGGTCGGACTGCCCGGCAGCGGCGCTTCGCCCGCTTCGCTCAGGGTGCCGTCGGCGGCAATGCGGAACGCCAGCACGCGGAAGTTCGGGCGCACGCCGACGTAGAGAAAATCTTTCTTCGGGCTGACCACCATCGGCTGAACCTGGCCGGAGACGTCCGTCACCTGCAACAGCGAAAGTGCGCCCTCTTCATCTAACCGCCACGCGTGGATCTGCTGGCTCTCGGGACTGGCGGTATAAACGACTTGTTTCATGCATTCTCCTTGTTCGCAGCCTGTCAGTTTGTGTCTGTGGCTCACTGTAGCCTGTTTTGCCACGGTGCGCCGGAATCATTTGTGCCCTGCTTTTTGTCTCAGGCCCGCGCCCGGGTGTAGACTCGGTGCCTCTTTAATCCTTTCACTCGGAATAAGCCATGAGCTATCGCGTAATCGCCCTCGACCTTGACGGCACCCTGCTGACGCCCGCGAAAACCATTCTGCCTCAGTCCATCGAGGCGCTGAAGCGCGCCCGTCAGGCTGGCGTCAAGGTGGCTATCGTCACCGGCCGTCACCACTGCGCCATCCACCCTTTTTATCAGGGGCTGGAACTCGATACACCCGCAATCTGCTGCAACGGCACCTATTTGTATGATTATCAGGCAAAAAAGGTGCTGGCTGCCGACCCGCTGGATAAGGACCAGGCGCTGCGCGTGATTGAGATGCTGGATGAGCACCACATTCACGGTCTGCTCTACGTCGACGATGCGATGCTCTATCAGACGCCGACCGGCCACGTAATACGCACCCTGAAATGGGCGGAATCGCTGCCGCCGCATCAGCGTCCGCTGTTTGTTCAGGTGCCGGACCTGGCGCAGGCGGCGCGCGACGCGCAGGCGATCTGGAAGTTCGCGCTTTCCCATGAAAACACTGCCGAACTGCAGCGGTTCGCCACGCTTGTGGAAGCGGAGCTGGGACTGGCGTGCGAATGGTCGTGGCACGATCAGGTGGATATCGCGCAGCGCGGCAACAGCAAAGGCAAGCGGCTGGCGGAGTGGGTCGCCTCGCTGGGCTTCTCTATGCAGGATGTCATCGCCTTCGGCGACAACTATAACGATCTCAGCATGCTGGAAGCCGTCGGGCTGGGCGTGGCGATGGGCAATGCCGACGAGGCGATCAAGGCGCGCGCGAAGCAGGTGATCGGCACCAACCTTGAGCCGGGCATCGCCGAGGTGATCGCGCAGCAGCTGCTGTAATCAGGCGGCGACCGATACGCTTTTAATCTGGGCATAGAGCCACTGATCCGGCCGAATGCCCAGCTCATCCCGTGCCCAGGGCGAAATGCGCGCCCAGAGTTCGCTGACGCCGATGCGCAAACGCACTTCGACCTGATCGCCCACTTCCAGCAGCTCCACCACCTGCGCCGGCAGGATATTGCGTATCGAGCTGAGCTGCGGCGGCTGCAGCGCCAGCGAGACGTCCGCCGAGGCGATACGGATGCGCAGCGGGGTTTTCACCGGATAGTTAACCCGGCTCACCCAGATATGCTGGTCGCCGAGCGACAGCGCGCTCATTGGATAGTCGGGATGATGCTCCAGCACCTGCACGCGCAGCACGCTGGTCAGTTCGCTCACCGGCAGCCAGGGCCGCATCGCGCTGCTGCTCCAGACCTTCTCCAGCGGTCCGAACGCCCTGACGCCGCCGCGATCGAGCACCAGCACGTTTTCCGCCAGCTGCAAAATTTCATCGAGGCTGTGGGTGACGTAGAGCACCGGGATCTCGACCTGTTTCGCCAGCTTCTGCAGATAGGGCATCAGTTCGCGCTTGCGCGGCAGATCGAGCGAGGCGAGCGGCTCGTCCATCAGTAAAATATCGGGCGCGCTCAGCAGCGCGCGGCCAATGGCGACGCGCTGCTTTTCACCGCCGGAGAGCGACAGCGGAAAGCGATCCAGCAGGCTTTCCAGCCCCAGCAGCGCCACCAGCGCGTCGAACTGCCCTTTCATCGCAGGCGACATGCCGTAGTGCAGATTGCCGCGCACGCGATAGTGGGGAAACAGCCGCGCATCCTGAAACACATAGCCGACGCGGCGTTTTTCCGGCGGCAGCATCACGCCCTTCTCAACGTCGAGCAGCACACGGCCGTTAAGCGCAATCGTACCGCGCTGCGGCTGCGTCAACCCGCTAATGGCGTTGATCAGCGACGTCTTGCCTGCGCCGGAGACGCCGAATACTGCGGTAATCCCCTTCGCCGGGATCTGTGCGTCGATATCGAGCTGGTGATCGCCCAGCCGCTGCGAAAAGTTCAGCGTCAGCATCAGGCGCCCATCCTTTTACGGCCCCAGCGCGCCAGCCATTCGGAGACGAGCAGCGACAGCAGCGCCAGCGCGATGGCGATAGCGCACAATCGCGCCGCCGCGCCCTCTGCGCCTGGCGTTTCAATCAGGGTAAACATCGCCAGCGGCAGCGTGCGCGTCTCTTGCGGAATGTTAGAAACGAAAGTAATGGTGGCGCCGAACTCGCCCAGTGAGCGGGCAAAGGCCAGCACGGTGCCGACGATAATGCCGGGCAGCGTCAGCGGCAGCGTGATGGTGAAAAAGACGCGCCAGCGCCCGGCGCCGAGCGTGCGCGCCGCCTGCTCCAGCCGCATATCCACCGCCTCCAGCGCCAGCCGGATGGCGCGCACCATCAGCGGAAAGGCGATCACCGCGGAGGCGAGCGCCGCGCCGCGCCAGCTAAAGGCGAAGCTAAAGCCGAACCAGTCGTAGAGATACTGGCCAATCACGCCGCGTCGGCCCAGGCCGATCAGCAGCAGATAGCCCACCACCACCGGCGGCAACACCAGCGGCAGATGAATAAAGCTGTCGAGCAGCGATTTGCCTGGAAACTGGCAGCGCACCAGAATCCAGGCCGTAAGGATGCCAAACGGCAGGCTGAACAGCACTGCGATGCTGGAGACTTTCAGGCTAAGCACCACCGCCTGCCATTCGGGATCGCTGAGTATCATGCTTTCGGGGAGAATCCGTACTGTTTAAACACCGCGGCCGCTTCCGGCCCTTTCAGATAGTCATAAAACGCCTTCACCGCAGCGTTGTTATGCGCTTTTACTATCGCCATCGGATATTCCACCGGCTTGTGGCTGGCGGCCGGAAAAGTGCCGACAACCTGCACTTTCTTGCTGGCGACCGCGTCTGACCCGTAGACGATGCCGTAGGGCGTTTCGTTGCGCTCCACCAGCGCCAGCGCGGCGCGCACGTTATTGGCGCGCGCCAGCGACGGAGAAACCTGCTCCCAGGCGCCCAGCTTTTGCAGCGCTTCCTGCGCATAGATGCCGGCAGGCACATGATCGGGATCGCCGACCGCCAGACGCTCGCCTTTCAACAGGCTTTTCCAGTCGGTCTGTTGATTCAGCGTAACGGGCTTCGCGCTGTCGCCGCGCGGCGCCACCAGCACCAGTTCATTGCCGAGCAGGGTCACGCGCGTGGCGTCCTCCATGCTCTTTTTCGCTACGGCGTCATCCATCCACTGCTGGTCCGCTGAGATAAAAAGATCGGCGGGCGCGCCCTGCTCAATCTGACGCGCCAGCGTCGAAGAGGAAGCAAACGACGACACCACTTCGACGTCAGTTTTCTTTTTATACTGCGTCGCAATCTCCTGCAGCGCGTTGGTCAGCGACGCGGCGGCGAAGACGGTAACTTTCTCAGCGGCGGCCGCCTGACCGGCCAGCGTGACGCTCAGCGCGGCGGCGATGCCCCAGCGGATTGATGGTAATGACATGGGTGTTCTCCTGTTTTGCGTTGTATAGTCGATGATACAACGCCCGCCTGGGGGAGCGTGATAAAATTATCGGCAGAAAGAGAGGAAGGTTGAGCGAAAGCAAATAAAAACGCCCGCTTGAGCGGGCGTCGTAAAATCAGCGGGTGGAGCGTGAAGCGTGCTCGCGGCGGCCGAATTTCGAGATGACGTTGAACACCTCGCCCAGACCATAGATCAGGCCCAGCATAATCGCCATCACCACCGGCACCATAATCACCGCCACAGCAAGGCTTTTTAACAGTTCCAGCATGGAAGTCTCACTCAGCAAAGCAAAAAAGTGATTGTAACGTCTGAGGAAAAAAACGCACTGCCCTTTTCGTGCTTTTACTTTTTACGCCGCTCACCGCTATGATCGTTGCATTCACACGTTCTGGAGACGCCACTATGCAGGCTGAACTTTCCCTCTCTATCCGGCTGCAGCAGAAGCTGTTCGCCGATCCGCGCCGTATAGCGCTACTGAAACGCATCCGCGAAACCGGCTCTATCAGCCAGGGCGCGAAGCTGGCGGGCATCAGCTACAAAAGCGCCTGGGACGCCATCAATGAGATGAATCAGCTGGCTGACGAGACCCTCGTAGAGCGCGTTACCGGCGGCAAAGGCGGCGGCGGCGCGCAGCTGACGCGCTACGGCGAGCGGCTTATCCAGCTGTTCCAGCTGCTGGAGCAGATTCAGCAAAAGGCGTTCGACGCGCTGCATAACGACACGGTGCCGCTCGACAGCCTGCTGGCGACCATCGCGCGTTTTTCTCTGCAGACCAGCGCGCGCAATCAGCTGTTCGGCACCGTGGTGGCCCATGACGATCGGCATGTGGTGCAGCATCTTCAGGTGCGGCTGGCCGACGGCGCCACCCTGCTTAACGTGGCGCTGACCGAGCGCAGCGTGGCGCGCCTGCAGCTCGAGGCGGGCAAAGAGGTGCTGGTGCTGATCAAAGCGCCATGGATCCAGGTGAGCCGCGAGGCGTCGCAGGCGGATAATCAGCTGAGCGCACAGGTAAGCCAGATTGAACCCGGCGAGCAGATGAGCGAAGTGCTGATGACGCTGCCGAGCGGCGAATCGCTCTGCGCCACGCTCTCTAACCAGCAGGTGCAGCAGCAGAATCTGCAGCCGGGCGACGCCGTCACGGCAAGTTTCAATGCCGAACACGCGATTATCGCTACGCTACTCTGACCTGCGCGCCATGATTTGACTTCCCTGGCGGCACTGGGTACAACCCGGTATTACAGTGCATAAAATGGAACATATCATGGCATTATTGCAAATTTCGCAAGGCACGTTTCGTCTCAGCGACACGCGATTACTGAACCTGAACGATCTGCGACTGACGGGCGGCCAGAGCTGGGCCTTCGTCGGCGCCAACGGCAGCGGCAAATCGTCGCTGGCGCGCGCGCTGGCAGGCGAGCTGGCGCCGGAAAAAGGCACGTTCGCCAGCCGGTTCGCGCGCCCGACGCGCCTGTCGCTGGAACAGCTGCAAAAGCTGGTTGCCGACGAATGGGAACGCAACAACACCGATCTGCTGAGCGAAGGCGAAACCGATACCGGCCGCACCGCGCTGGAGATTATCCAGGATGAGGTACAGGAGGCGGCGCGCGCGCAGGCGCTGGCGGAGCGGTTCGCCATCGGCTACCTGCTCGATCGGCGCTTTAAATACCTCTCCACCGGCGAGACGCGCAAGGTGCTGCTCTGCCAGGCGCTGATGAAACAGCCCGATCTGCTGATCCTCGACGAGCCTTTCGACGGCCTTGACGTCGCCTCGCGCGCCAGCCTGACGGAGACGCTGGCGAACCTGCAGCAGCCCGACGTCGCGCTGGTGCTGGTGCTCAATCGCTTTGACGACATCCCCGATTTTATTCAGCAGGTCGGCGTGCTGGCGGAGTGCACCCTGACTCACGTCGGCGCGCGCGATGCGATCCTGGCGGAGGCGCTGGTGGCGCAGCTGGCGCACAGCGAACGGCTGGAGGGCATGGCCCTGCCGGAGCCGGATGCGCCCGACCAGCTGCCGCCCTTGGCGCAGGGTACGCCGCGCGTCATCCTGCGCAACGGCATGGTCTGCTATAACGACAAAGCGGTGATCAACGGGCTGAACTGGCAGGTCAACGTCGGCGAACACTGGCAGATCGTCGGGCCTAACGGCGCCGGAAAATCGACGCTGCTGAGCCTGGTGACCGGCGATCATCCTCAGGGCTACAGCAACGATCTCTGGCTGTTCGGCATTAAACGCGGCAGCGGCGAAACCATCTGGGATATCAAACAGCATATCGGCTACGTCAGCAGCAGCCTGCATCTGGAGTATCGCGTCAGCGTCAACGTGCGCACCGTGATCCTCTCCGGTTTCTTCGACTCCATCGGCCTCTATCAGGCGGCGTCGGAGCGGCAGAAGGCGCTGGCGCGGCAGTGGCTGGCGCTGCTCGGCATGGATAACGCGCTGGCCGACGCGCCGTTCCATAGCCTCTCCTGGGGCCAGCAGCGGCTGGTGCTGATCGCCCGCGCGCTGGTGAAGCATCCGACGCTGCTGATCCTTGATGAACCGCTGCAGGGGCTGGATCCCATCAATCGCCAGCTAGTGCGCCGCTTCGTCGATATTCTCATCGGCGAAGGCCGCACCCAGCTGCTGTTCGTTTCTCACCACGCGGAAGACGCGCCGCGCTGCATCACCCATCGACTCAGCTTTGTACCTGCCGCCGATGGCTACGCTTATCAGCAAGAAAGTCTGTAATAACTCCCGCGACGCCGCTCTGCGGCGTTCGCCTACTTACTCCGGCCCTATCTATGTAACCGCTACCATTGCTTTGCCCTTTTCACCCCTATAATCGCAAGCAAAAGGCTTTGAATAAGAATTTTCAGCTTGTGTAAACGATTCCATTTATCCAGACTTGATCACGCTTTACCGCGCGATGATGTGCTACTTTTTAACCCTGCCTGTCTGGCTTTTTGACGTTAACCAGGACTCAACATGGAAAAATTTAACCCGGTCGATCATCCGCATCGCCGTTACAATCCGCTGATCGATCAGTGGATCCTCGTTTCGCCCCACCGTGCCAAACGTCCCTGGCAGGGCGCGCAGGAAACCCCTTCGCAAGAGAAGCTGCCGACGCACGATCCCGACTGTTTCCTCTGCGCGGGCAACACGCGCGTCACCGGCGACAAAAACCCTGATTATAAAGGCACTTACGTTTTCACTAACGATTTCGCCGCGCTGATGACCGATACGCCGGAAGCGCCGGAGAGCAGCGACGTACTGATGCGCTGCGAAAGCGCGCGCGGCACCAGCCGGGTGATCTGCTTCTCGCCTGATCACAGCAAGACGCTGCCGGAGATGTCGCTGCCCGCGCTGGAAGAGGTGGTTAAAACCTGGCAGGCGCAGACCGCCGATCTCGGCCAGCACTATCCCTGGGTGCAGGTTTTTGAAAACAAGGGCGCGGCGATGGGCTGCTCTAACCCTCATCCGCACGGCCAGATATGGGCCAACAGTTTTCTGCCTAACGAAGCGCAGCGCGAAGATGCGCATCAGCGCGCCTACTATGCTGCGCACGGCTCGCCGATGCTGGTGGACTACGCCGCGCGCGAACTGAGCGACGGCAGCCGCACCGTGGTCGAAACCGAACACTGGCTGGCAGTGGTGCCCTGGTGGGCGGCCTGGCCGTTCGAAACCCTGCTGCTGCCGAAAGCCCATATCAAACGTCTCAACGATCTCTCGCCGGAACAGAGCGCAGATCTGGCGAAGGCGCTTAAGCAGCTGACCAGCCGCTACGACAACCTGTTTCAGTGCTCTTTCCCCTACTCCATGGGCTGGCACGGCGCGCCGTTCAACGGCGAAGAAAACGATCACTGGCAGCTGCACGCGCACTTTTACCCGCCGCTGCTGCGCTCGGCTACGGTTCGCAAATTTATGGTCGGCTACGAAATGCTGGCTGAAACCCAACGCGATTTAACGGCGGAACAGGCGGCAGAACGTCTACGCGCCGTTAGCGATATTCATTTCCGCGAGGCACAATAATGTTAAAAACCACCACGCAGCAGATTTTCAACGAAACTTTCGGCTATGCCCCGACCCACACCATTCAGGCACCGGGACGCGTGAACCTGATTGGCGAACATACTGACTACAACGACGGCTTCGTGCTGCCGTGCGCTATCGATTATCAGACCGTTATCGCCTGCGCGAAGCGCGACGATCGTCAGGTGCGCGTCGTGGCGGTGGATTACGATAATCAGCAGGACAGCTTCTCGCTCGACGCGCCGATCCTCAGCGTGAAAGAGCCAATGTGGGCCAACTATGTGCGCGGCGTGGTGAAACACCTGCAGCAGCGCGACGCCAGCTTCGGCGGCGTTGATATGGTGATCGCCGGCGACGTGCCGCAGGGCGCGGGCCTCAGCTCGTCGGCGTCGCTGGAAGTGGCGGTCGGCACCGTATTTCAGCAGCTCTATCACCTGAAGCTCGACGGCGCGGCCATCGCCGTCAACGGTCAGGAGGCGGAGAACCAGTTCGTGGGCTGCAACTGCGGCATCATGGACCAGCTTATCTCCGCGCTGGGCAAAAAAGATCACGCCATGCTGCTCGACTGCCGCACCCTCGGCACCCGCCCGGTTTCAATGCCGAAAGATGTCGCGGTGGTGATCATCAACTCTAACTTCCGCCGCAATCTGGTGGGCAGCGAATACAACACGCGCCGCGAGCAGTGCGAAACCGGCGCGCGCTTCTTCGCTCAGCCAGCGCTGCGCGACGTGGATATCGATCAGTTCAAAGCGGTGGAGCATGAGCTGGATCCGCAGGTGGCAAAACGCGTGCGTCACGTGCTGACGGAGAACGCCCGTACCCTGGAGGCGGCCGACGCGCTGAGCAAGGGAGACCTGAAACGTATGGGCGAGCTGATGGCGGAATCGCACGCCTCGATGCGCGACGACTTCGAAATCACCGTGCCGCCGATCGATGCGCTGGTCGAGATCGTTAAGGCGGAGATCGGCGATCGCGGCGGCGTGCGCATGACCGGCGGCGGCTTCGGCGGCTGCGTGGTGGCGCTGATGCCGTTCGATCTGGTGGATCGAGTGAAAGCGGCGGTGGCGGAACAGTACGAAGCGAAAACCGGCATCAAAGAGACCTTTTACGTTTGCACCGCCTCAGAAGGAGCGGGTCAATGCTAAGCGACGTGAATTCACACGCCCCGGACGGCCAGCCGTGGCGCATTACGGTGCTGCGCAACGCCAGCGGCATGGTAGCGACCTTTATGGACTGGGGCGCCACCTGGCTGTCGGCTCGGGTGCCGATGCGCGACGGCAGCGTGCGCGAAACCCTGCTCGGCTGCGCCACGCCGTCCGATTATCTGCATCAGGACGCCTATCTCGGCGCCACCATCGGACGTTACGCCAACCGCATCAGCAAGGCGACGCTGACGCAGCAGGCTATTCAGCTGGCGGCGAACCAGGGCGAGCACCAGCTGCACGGCGGGCCGCAGGGCTTTGACAAGCGCCGCTGGCAGATCGTCAGCCAGAGCGAGAACAGCGTGGTTTACCGTCTGGACTCGCCGGACGGCGACCAGGGCTATCCCGGCAATCTGCTGGCGCAGGTGCGCTATGAGCTGGACGACGACAACTGCCTGTCGATCAGCTATCAGGCAGAGGTCGATCGGCCCTGCCCGGTCAACCTGACCAACCACGCCTACTTTAATCTTGATGCGCATCATGGCGACGCGCGCCAGCATCGCTTACAACTGCTGGCCGAACAGTATCTGCCTGTCGACAGCGACGGTATTCCCAATGCGCCGCTGAAAGCGGTGGCGGGCACCAGCTTCGATTTTCGCGCGGGCAAGGTTGTGGCGCAGGATTTTCTCGCCGACGCCGATCAGCAGGCGGTAAAAGGTTACGATCACGCCTTTCTGCTCGACAGCGCCGGCGACGCCAGCCAGCCAGCCGCGCACCTCTGGTCTGCCGACGGCGAACTGCAGCTGACCGTGACCACTGCCGCGCCCGCGCTGCAGTTCTATACCGGCAACTATCTGGCGGGAACGCGCGCGCGCGAACAGGAAAGCTATACTGCTTTCCAGGGCATTGCGCTGGAGAGCGAATTTTTACCCGATTCGCCGAATCATCCCGAGTGGCCCCAGCCCTCATGCTGGCTGCAGCCGGGCGAGCGCTGGGAGTCGGTGACGCGCTACCGCTTCACGCCGCGCTGAACCGCCTGAAAAACGCGCAGTGCGTTGCCGACAGGCTTACACCCTGCGCCGTTTTCCGCTATGGTATGGCGCTATCCATGTGCCGCCGGGCGCGCGCGTCGGGTTGGTTGCAGCAAGGTTTCCATTATCGTAGAAACATCAAAGAGTTAAGGAGTTAACTATGGCCGTAACTAAGCTGGTTCTGGTCCGCCACGGCGAAAGTCAGTGGAACCAGGAAAACCGCTTCACCGGATGGTATGACGTGGATCTTTCTGATAAAGGTCGCACCGAAGCCAAAGCAGCCGGTCAGCTGCTGAAAAAAGAAGGTTTCGTCTTTGATTTCGCTTACACCTCCGTACTGAAACGCGCCATTCACACTCTGTGGAATGTTCTTGATGAGCTGGATCAGGCCTGGCTGCCGGTAGAGAAATCCTGGCGTCTGAACGAGCGTCACTACGGTGCGCTGCAGGGTCTGGATAAAGCGGAAACCGCGGCCAAATATGGCGACGATCAGGTGAAACAGTGGCGTCGCGGCTTTGCGGTTACGCCGCCGGAGCTGGATCGCAACGACGAGCGTTTCCCTGGCCACGACCCGCGCTATGCGAAGCTGAGCGCTGAGCAGCTGCCGACCACCGAGAGCCTGGCGCTGACCATCGATCGCGTTATCCCTTACTGGAACGAGAGCATTCTGCCGCGCATCAAGAGCGGCGAGAAAGTGATCATCGCGGCGCACGGCAACTCGCTGCGCGCGCTGGTGAAATACCTCGACAACATGAGCGAAGATGAGATCCTCGAGCTGAACATCCCGACCGGCGTGCCGCTGGTGTATGAGTTCGACGAGAATTTCAAACCGATCAAACACTACTATCTGGGCGATGCCGACGAGATTGCCGCGAAAGCCGCCGCCGTCGCTAACCAGGGTAAAGCAAAGTAAGCGTGAGCTGAAAGGTAAAAAGGCCAGACAATGTCTGGCCTTTTTTTATGGCTGCGAATTGAATGTTGAACACTATAAAGGCGCACGGCATTCAAAACGCGGCAAGCATGGACCGAAGAGCAAAGCGTCCCGCGCCAGGGATGGCGCGGGCCGAGCGAGCATGGATGCCTTGAGCGACTTTGCGATCGGTCCATGCTTGCCACGTCAGCACCTTGCTGTCCTTCGCTTTTAATCAGCCGCGGCGCTGCTTCACCGCAGCAGCCAGCTGACGCAGCACCTTATCGGTGTCGCTCCAGCCGATGCAGGCGTCGGTGATGCTCTTGCCGTAGACCAGCGGCTCGCCGCTCTCCAGGCTCTGGTTGCCCTCGACCAGATGGCTCTCGATCATCACGCCGATAATGCCGCGCTCGCCGCCAGAAATCTGCGCCGCCACGTCATCCGCGACTTCCAGCTGCTTCTGATACTGCTTGCTGCTGTTGGCGTGGCTGAAGTCGATCATCACCTGCGGCGGCAGACCCGCCTTCTCCAGCCCGGTTTTCACCGCGCTAACGTGCTGCGCGCTGTAGTTCGGCTCTTTGCCGCCGCGCAAAATAATATGGCAGTCCGCGTTGCCGCTGGTTTCGACAATCGCCGAATGACCATACTTGGTCACTGACAGGAAACAGTGCGGCGAACCCGCGGCGTTGATGGCGTCGATCGCCACCTTGATGGTGCCATCGGTGCCGTTCTTAAAGCCGACCGGACAGGAGAGCCCTGACGCCAGCTCGCGATGCACCTGCGACTCGGTGGTGCGCGCGCCGATAGCGCCCCAGCTCATCAGGTCCGCCACGTACTGCGGCGTGATCATATCGAGAAACTCGCCCGCCGCCGGCAGGCCGCTGTCGTTGATCTCCAGCAGCAGCTGGCGCGCCAGGCGCAGGCCGTCGTTCAGCTGAAAGCTGCCGTCCATATAGGGATCGTTGATCAGCCCTTTCCAGCCGACGGTGGTGCGCGGTTTTTCAAAATAGACGCGCATCACCACTTCCAGCTCGCCTTTCAGCTCGTCGCGCAGCTTCAGCAGGCGCGAAGCGTACTCTTTCGCCGCCTGCGGGTCGTGAATCGAACAGGGGCCGATTACCACCAGCAGGCGATCGTCCTCGCCCTGCAAAATCTGATGGATAGCGTCACGCGCGCGGGCAACGGTGCGCGCGGCATTATCGGTGGCGGGAAACTTCTCCAGCAGCGCAACGGGAGGCAGCAGCTCTTTAATATCCCGAATACGTAAATCATCATTCTGGTAATTCATAAATCATTCCATTTATTCCTGGCCCAACGCGGGTCGGGCACAACCCGACCAATTTATCCCGTTGCGCCCGGAGTGTAAATTCAGGGCGCGTCTTAAATGCATGCGTGAGATTTGCATTTATAGGGTTCTCAACTAGGCTTTTACATGTAAGCACTGAGGAACGCTTCGCTTACATTATTTATCCCTTCCGGACGACCTTTGGGTGAAATTAAATTTCGCCGGAACCTCTTTACGTCAAACTGCACCATCGGGTTCAAAACAGCAGCTATCATTGATTACAGGAGCATAATGATGAATAAGTTTGCAATTATCTTTCTGACGGCAGCAATGACTTTAGGCAGCGGCGCGGCGATGGCCGACAATAACGGCACGGCTAACCAGGCGGCTGAAGCAGGCGCGGCAGCGGGCGGCGCGAAACAGAATCTGCCGCCGAATAATGTCGATAACAACGACATTAATAACACCGGCACCAATACCAATCCTGCGGCCAACGGCGGCAGCACCAGCGGCAGCAATATGTCTGCCAATGAGATGGACCAGAATAGCCAGTGTAAAGACGGCAAATGCCCCGATATTAACAGCAAAGTGCAAACCAAAGAGGGCGGCGGCAAAGTCGACCGCAAAACTGACGGCACCTCGCAGTAATATCTTCTGGAGAGCTTCGGCTCTCCATTATTTTTCTCTGCGTTAACTTCCGCTATGCTGGGGCAATGAATTCTGTCAGGAAACGTTCATGGCCTCGCTGTTGTTAATAGACGATCATCCGCTGGTCGAAGTGGCGCTGGAAGCCGCGCTCGATCGGGCCCCCTTCTCCATCCTTTTACGTTCCGCCGCCAGCGAACAGCAGGCGCGCCAGCTGCTGACGCAGCCCACCGACATTATCGTGCTGGATATCGGCCTGCCGGACGGCGACGGGCTGGAAATCCTGCGTCGCCTTAGGATCCATTTTCCGCAGATCCCCGTGCTGATCTATTCGGCGCAGCAGGGCAGCCACTATGTGCGCAGCGCGCAGGCGCTGGGCGCGGCGGGCTACGTGGTCAAAAGCCAGCGTATGGAGCAGCTGCTGAGCGCGATCCTCGCGGTGCTGGGCGGCCAGCTCGCCTTCCCGCCTGAGGTGACCGCTTCCGCCCTGCCGCTCACCAGCAAAGAGCAGCAGGTGCTGGCGCTGCTGGCAAGCGGTCTCTCGAATCTACAAATCGCCGAGCAGCTGCATATCAGCAATAAAACCGTCAGCACCCATAAAAAGAATATTCTGGAAAAAACCGGCGCGCGCTCGGTGGTGGAGCTGGCCGACCTGTGGAAAGCGCAGCAGTGAGGCGATTCCTGCTGCTGCTGTTGCTCTCTCTCTCGGCCACTTTGACCTGGGCCGAACTGCGGCCGGTCAGCAGCCTGGATCTGCCGATGATGATGCCGGTCAGCGGCGCCGACGCGATGCAGGGAAAGACGCTGCGCGTCGGCCTGCTGGAGGAGAGCAACGCGCCCTGGACGATGCGCGTCGGCGACGAGCTCTACGGCCTGGACGCCGACGCGCTGGCCGCCCTGCATCAGCTTACCGGCGCCCGGTTTACGCTCAGGCTGTTCGCCGATCGCGCGCAGCTGATGGCGGCGCTGCAGAGCGGCCAGATCGATTTTGCGCTGGGCGCGCTGCCGAACCCACTGCCGGCGGGCGTGCTGCACAGCGAAAGCTGGTTCAGCAGCCCGCTGCGCATCTATCGCAGCCAGCGCAACGCGCGTGCCGTGATGTTCAACAGCGAGAATGCGCAGCTCGCCATCAGCCAGGTCACGCTGGCGCAGCTGCCGGCGACGGTGGCGCAAAAGCATCGCTGGCGCACCTACAGCAACGACCTGCAGGCGATTTCGACGCTGCTTAATCAGCAGAACGACTATGTGGTGGCGGATGAGATCAGCGCCAGCTTTCTGCTCAGTCAGCTGCAGCAGGGCGAAATCTACCAGATCGCCTCGCAGCTGGATGTCGGCCAACTGACGCTGCGCGCCTTCGCCCGCGACGCCGCGCTGATCGACTGGATCAACCAGAGTCTGCGTCAGCTGCCCGCCGAGCTGGCGACCAGCCTGCAGTCGCGCTGGGGCGCCCCGCTGCCGCGCTATCAGGATACGCAAACCCTGATGCTGAGCGCGGCAGAGCGCGCCTGGCTCAGCGCCCATCCGGTGATCTACTACGCCGCGGAGAGCGACAACGCCCCCTGGAGCTACCGTGACGGCAGCGGCGCGGCGCGCGGCTACAGCGTCGATCTGCTCAACGCCATCGCGCAGAGCAGCGGCGTGCGCTTCGCGCCGCGCTGGGTCGCCGGACCGCAGCAGGCGGACGAACTGCTGGCGCAGCGTCAGGTGATGCTGCGGCTCACGCTGCCGCTCAGCGGCGACGCGGCGCAAAACGCCACGCTGCCGGTCTGGCGCGCCCTGTGGGGCATCTACAGCCGGCGCGACGCCAGCTTCAGCCGCTGGCACGATCTGGCGGGCAAGCGGGTCGGCATGCTGCGCGACGACGTCGCGACGCGGCTGCTGCCGCCCGAGGTGACGCCGCAGGTGTTTGCCGATCGCGCCAGCCTGTACGACGCGCTGGCGAACGGACAGATCGACGCGCTGGCGGATAACGTGCTGTCGGCGCGCTGGCGCATTGCCGCGCGCTACGGCGATCGACTACGTCTCGCCTTCGCCGCCAGCGATATCGCCTGGCCGGTGGCGCTGGGCGTCGCCGCCGACCAGCCGCTGCTGCGTCCGCTGATCAACCGCGCGCTGCAGCAGATTCCCGTTGATACGCAGCGGCAGATGCGCGACGGCTGGCTGACGCCGCCGCAGCCGGGCAATGCGATGACGATGCGCGCGCTGCCCCAGCTGGTGCTGGCCGCAGCGGGCGCGGCCATCGTCGTGCTGCTGCTGCTGCTGGCGCGCCGCTACTGGCAGCAGCGGCGCGAACGTCTTCAGCGCCAGCAGGCCGAGCGCGCCAACGCGATGAAAAGCCAGTTCCTCGCCACCGTCAGCCATGAGCTGCGCACGCCGATGCAGGCGATCCTCGGTCTGCTGGAACTGGAAAAAGCGCGCTCCGCTAACCTGTCGCTGGTCTACAGCAGCGCCCGTTCGCTGCTGACGCTGCTGAACGATCTGCAGGATCACGCGCGCATCGAGAGCAACAGTTTTACCCTCGCGCCGCGTCCGCTGGCGCTGGAGGCGTGGCTGGCGCAGCAGCAGCGCTTTTATCATCCGCTGATGCGCGCCGGCGGCCCGACGCTGATCGTCGAGGCGCTGACGCCGCTGCCGGAGCGCGTGCTGATCGACGCGGATCGGCTGCAGCAGGTGATCAATAACCTGATGACCAACGCCCTGAAGTTTACCGCTCAGGGCGAGATACGCCTGACGCTCGCCGCCGATGAACGGCTGATCTTCACCCTGCGCGACAGCGGCAGCGGCATTCCGCCGGAAGAGCAGCCGAAGCTGTTCGATCCCTGGTATCAGGCGCCGTCGGGCAAGAAGGTATCGGTGCAGGGCAGCGGCCTGGGCCTGTTTATCTGCCGGGAGATCGTGCAGCGCATGGGCGGTGATATTGCGCTGCGCTCGCAGCCCGGCCACGGCACCGAGGTCAGGGTGACGCTGCCGCTGGAGCGCTGCGAGGCCGCGCCGCAGGAGAACGCCGTGCTGCCGCGCTATGCCGCGCTGCGCTGCGCCATCGTCGACGATCACCCGGCCAACCTGATGGTGCTGCAGCAGCAACTGGCGCGCTTCGCCGTCGAGGCGGACTGCTTTGCCGACGGGCGCGCCCTGCTCCGCGCGGATGCCGAACGGCCCTACGATCTGCTGTTTATCGATCAGATGATGCCGCGTCCGGACGGCCAGCTGCTGCTGCGGCTGCTGCGCCGCCGCGATCGTCAGCGTCAGCGAGCGGCGATGCGTGTGCTCTGCTCCGCCGACGCACAGCTGCTCAGCCTGCCGCTGCAGGCGAACGAGCGCGTGCTGATTAAGCCGGTGCAGTTAGGCGATCTCGCCGCGCTGCTGGCGCATTTCGATCGGGATCCGCTGGCGGCGCTGGATGACAACCTGCGCCAGCTGGCGCAGCAGAGCGAGAAGTTTCTGGCGCGGCTGAGCCGAACGCTGCGCGACGCGCTGAACAACGACGTGGCGCGCATCACGGCGGCGCGCGCGGCGGGCGACTGGCCGCAGCTGGCGGAAGCGGCGCACCGCATGAAGGGAAGCTGGCTGCTTATCGGTCTGGAGCAAGGCGCCGAACTCAGCCAGCGGCTGGCGGATCGGGCTAAAGCGCAGCAGGACGCGCCGGATGAATGGGATTTGCTACTATTACTCACCAACAGGTTACTGATAAAACTGGACTCTTATGGCTCATAACCACGCTCACAGCGCGCCGGCGGGCAATCGCAAACGCCTCGCGGCCGCTTTCGCCGTTACGGCAATCTTTATGCTGGCGGAGGCGGTCGGCGGCTGGATTTCCGGCTCGCTGGCGCTGCTGGCCGATGCCGGACACATGCTTACCGACGCCGCCGCGCTGCTAATGGCGCTGCTGGCGGTGCAGTTCGCCCAGCGCAAGCCCAACGCTCGTCATACCTTCGGGCTGCTGCGTCTTACCACGCTGGCGGCCTTCGTTAACGCCATCGCCCTGCTGGTGATTACCGCGCTGATCGTCTGGGAGGCATTGCGTCGCTTTTACCAGCCGCAGCCGGTGACCGGCGGTTTGATGCTCGGCATCGCGGTCGCGGGCCTGCTGGCCAATATGCTCTCTTTCTGGCTGCTGCATCACGGCAGCGAAGAGAAGAATCTCAACGTGCGCGCCGCCGCGCTGCACGTTATGGGCGATCTGCTCGGCTCGGTGGGCGCGATTGTGGCGGCGTTGATTATCCTCTATACCGGCTGGACGCCCATCGACCCGATTCTGTCGCTGCTGGTGTCGCTGCTGGTGCTGCGCAGCGCCTGGGCGCTGCTGCGCGAGAGCCTGCACGAGCTGCTGGAGGGCGCGCCGGCGGTGATCGATGCAGAGAAGCTGACGCGCGACCTGACGCTGAATATTCCGGAGGTGCGCAACGTGCATCATGTGCACGTCTGGCAGGTCGGCGAGAAGCCGGTGGTGACGCTGCATGTGCATGTGATCCCGCCTTACGACCACGATGCGCTGCTGCAGCGTATCCACCGCTATCTGCACCAGAAGTATCAGATTGGACACGCCACGGTGCAGATGGAGTATCAGCCGTGCGCCACGCCCGACTGCGAGCTGGGCTTCGACGGCGGCTCAGCGACGGCGCATCACCATCATCATCACGGTGAAGAGGCGCACCATCACTGACGCGCCAGCGCGCGCGAGCCGTGCTGCCGCGCGCTCGCTATCCACAGGCGCGAGCCGTTAAGGGCAATCAGCGTCAGGATGACATATTCCAGCGCCATGGCGTAGACGCCCTGGCGCGCGAAGATCATCACGCTGATCACGTCGATTACCACCCACAGCAGCCAGTTCTCGACATATTTGCGCGTCATCAGGATCATCGCCACGATGGAGAGCACCATCATGCTGGCGTCCCAGAACGGAAAGGCATCAGGCTGCAGCGTCGGCATCGCCACTTGCAGGCCGAGCGCGTTCATCAGCGACACGGCGATCTGCGTCAGGAAGGCGAAGACCGGATCGATATAGCGCGTCATCAGCGCAATGGCGACGACGCAGACCGCGCCCCATCCCAGCGCCTTCGGCAGCGACAGCCAGCGGATTTTTAGCGCCGCCTGGCGATCGTCGGTCTGCCGGCTCCAGGCGTACCAGCCATAGACGTTGGCGACGAAAAAGAAGAGCTGCAGCAGCAGGCTGGCGTAGAGCTGGATCTGGAAGAAAATGGCGGCGAACAGCGTGACGTTAATCAGGCCGAACGGATAGTTGATCACTTTTTCCAGGCTGGCGAGCCAGATGCAGAGCAGACCCGCCAGCGTGCCGATGGCTTCAATCCACGAGAGATCGTAGCCGCCCGCGCCGATCGGGATATGAACCAGGATATTGCTTGTGCTGAAAAAATCCATCATCGGTTCCTCAGGCGTTCCCTTTTACCTTCAGTTTGAGATCCGCAGCGAAAGAGAGCATGCGGTTGAGCGGCAATAATGCCGCCTCGCGCAGCGCGGCATCAACCTCTATTTCATGCTGCGCGCCGCCCTGCTCCAGCCCCTCGGCGATAGCTTTCAGGCCGTTCATCGCCATCCACGGGCAGTGCGCGCAGCTGCGGCAGGTCGCCCCTTCGCCTGCAGTCGGCGCTTCCAGCAGCGTTTTTTCCGGCACCGCCTGCTGCATTTTGTAGAAGATGCCGCGATCGGTCGCCACGATCATCTGCGGATGCGGCAGCTGCTGCGCCGCCTGGATCAGCTGGCTGGTGGAGCCGACCGCGTCGGCAAGATCGACCACCGCCTGCGGCGATTCCGGATGCACCAGCACCGCCGCGTCGGGATAGAGCGCCTTCATGCGCAGCAGCGCCTGGGTTTTAAATTCGTCATGCACGATGCAGGCGCCCTGCCAGCAGAGCACGTCCGCGCCGGTTTTCTGCGTGACGTAGCGGCCGAGATGGCGATCCGGCGCCCAGATGATTTTTTCGCCCAGGCTGTCGAGATGGTCGATCAGCTCTACCGCGATGCTGGAGGTGACCACCCAGTCGGCGCGCGCTTTGACCGCCGCCGAGGTGTTGGCGTAGACCACCACGGTGCGGTCGGGATGGGCGTCGCAGAAGGCGTTGAATTCGTCGATGGGGCAGCCGAGGTCGAGCGAGCACTCCGCCTGCAGCGTCGGCATCAGCACGGTTTTCTCCGGGCTGAGGATTTTGGCGGTTTCGCCCATAAAACGCACGCCCGCCACCAGCAGCGTCGACGCCGGATGCGCGCTGCCGAAGCGCGCCATCTCCAGCGAGTCCGCCACGCAGCCGCCGGTCTCTTCCGCCAGCGCCTGGATTTCCGGGTCGGTGTAGTAGTGCGCCACGATAACCGCGTCGCGCTCTTTTAGCAGGCGTTTGATTTTACTCAGATAAAATTCTTTTTCGTCGCCGCTGAGGCGCGCAGGTTTCGCGGGAAAGGGCCAGGCCGCGCTGTCTGTATCGAATAAAGCACTCATTACACCGCTCTCGTTTTATTAAATGAACGAAAATCGCTTAAGACGGCGAAAACTGACGTTCATCCCGCCATCGTGTTTTATATGCTAAACACGATAGCGGAAACGCGCGGCGGTGTCGTGCTCTTTTTTAGACGCGCGGCGGCGAAGGCTCCTCGGTGAATAGCGGCAGCACGGCCCCCTTTTGCGGCATTTCCAGATCCAGCAGGAAGGCTTTGACCTCCAGACCGCCAGCGAAACCGGTCAGCTTGCCGTTGGCGCCGATGACGCGATGGCAAGGCGCGACGATAGAGATCGGATTTCTGCCGTTCGCCGCGCCGACCGCGCGCACCGCCTGCGGATGGCCGATCTGGCGGGCGATTTCGCTGTAGCTGCGCGTTTCGCCGAAGGGGATCGCCACCAGCGCGTTCCACACTTTTTTCTGAAACTCAGTGCCGACGAAGTCGAGCGGCAGCGTGAAGCAGCGGCGCTCGCCGGCAAAGTACTCTCGCAGCTGGCGCTCCGCCTCGATCAGGATTGGATGCGACTCGTCGCGCGTTTGCGGCAGAAAGCGCGCGCCGTGCGGGTCGTCGTTTTTCCAGAGTATGCCTGCAAGTCCGCGATCGCTCGCCACCAGTTTCAGTTCGCCCACCGGCGTGGAGACAAGTTTGTAGTGATACATGATGCTGTTCTCCCTGTTTGAGACATCCGCTATTGTCGCATTTTAGCCACTGCGCGCTGGCCGTTTTCGGCCATCAGACTAAACTGCTTTGCTGTCCGAAAACAGCGAGTCTGCATCAGAAAGCGGGTATAGGCTCTGTTTATTTGCAGGAGTCACTATGTTCGATCCTGAGATTGCTTATCAGGCGCTCACCTCGCGCGATACCCGTTTCGACGGGGTGTTTTTCGTTGGCGTCACCTCGACCGGCATTTACTGTCGACCCATCTGCCCGGTTAAAGCGCCGCAGCAGAAGAACTGTCTGTTTTTCGCCAGCGCCGAAGCGGCGGAGAAGGCCCATTTCCGCCCCTGCCTGCGCTGTCGCCCCGAGCTTGCGCCGGGCAACGCGCCGGTCGATCAGCCTCACCGCATGGCGGACAGGCTGATTCAGCGCATCGAGGAGGGCATGCTGGAGGAGAGCGAAGGGCTGGAGGCGATCGCCGCCGAGTTTGGCGTCAGCCTGCGCCAGCTGCGCCGCATCGTGCAGCAGGAGCTGGGCGTGTCGCCGCTGGAGCTGAAGCAGACGCGGCGCATGCTGCTGGCGAAGCAGCTGCTGACGGAGACGCAGCTGCCGGTGACGGATGTCGCCTATGCCAGCGGCTTTAGCAGCCTGCGCCGCTTTAACGATGTGTTTCAGGCGCGCTACCGCATGACGCCGAGCGCGCTGCGCAAGGGCGTCAGCGCTTCGACGCGCGCGCAGCCGGGCGACAGCACCACCCTGCTGATGGTCTATCGTCCGCCGTACGACTGGGAGGCGATGCTGGCTTTTTTGCAGACCCACCTGATGAAAGAGGTCGAGGCGGTGCAGGATGGCGCGTATCGGCGCACCGTGGCGCTGGGACGCTGTCGCGGCTGGGTTAGCGTGTCGCATCTGCCGCAGAAGTGCGCGCTGCAGCTGACCTTTTCCACCTCGCTGACGCCGGTGCTGCCGCTACTGCTGCGCCGCCTGCGCGATCTTTTCGACCTTAACGCACAGCCGCAGCTTATCGCTGACCGGCTGGCGCAGGATGCGCTGCTGGCGCCGAGCCTGGCGCGCAATCCCGGTTTGCGCGTGCCGGGCGCATTTGACGCCTTTGAGCTTGGCGTGCGCGCCATTATCGGGCAGCAGGTGACGGTGAAGGCCGCGACCACCGTGAGCAGCCGTTTTGCCGCCGCCTTTGGCGAGCCCTGCGTGACCCCTTTTCCCGATCTGACGCGCTACGCCGCGCTGCCGGAGCGCGTCGCCAGCCTGACGGTGGACGACGTTGCGCCGCTCGGCATCGTGAGCGCGCGCTCGCGCGCCATTATCGCCTTTGCGCAGGCGTGTGCCGGCGGCTCGCTGCGCTTTAACGCCACGCAGTCGCCGGAGACGGTGATGAAGCAGCTGGTGGCGCTGCCGGGCATTGGCCCCTGGACGGCGCACTATATTGCGATGCGCGCCCTGCGCTGGCCGGACGCGTTCCCCAAGGAAGATATCGCCATTCGTAATAATCTGGGCGGCCTGAAGCCCGCCGAGGCGGAGGCGCGTTCGCAGCAGTGGCGTCCGTGGCGCAGCTACGCGGTGATGCATATCTGGGAGAATCTCACCGTAGCAAAGGCGAAGAAAGAATCTTAACGAGGCGCGGGATAGCCATAGCTGCAGGTATAGTGCGCGGCGCAGAGGTAGCGAGCGCGATCGCAAAGGAATCCCACATCCCTGTGGGTCGGCCTCGCCATCCTGGCTCGAACGCTTTGCTCTTCGCGCTCGCCACCCCTGCGCCAGTCTGGCTGCGGTTTAGCTTTACGAAACGGCTGATTATAGCCGCATAGCGCAGAAACGAAAAAAGCGCCCATTGGGCGCTTCTTTCTGAATTGGTGGGTCGTGCAGGATTTGCCTCGGCCCGTCCGGGGCCTCGCCCTTCGGGTGATGCGCTGCATCAGCCTGAATCGCTCCCGGCGATTCAGTCGAACCTGCGCAGGTTCTCATCCTGCACGTCAGACATCTCAGCGTGCCTGAACGAAAAAAGCGCCCATTGGGCGCTTTTTCCTGAATTGGTGGGTCGTGCAGGATTCGAACCTGCGACCAATTGATTAAAAGTCAACTGCTCTACCAACTGAGCTAACGACCCGCTTGGGGCTTACAACCCGCAAACCTGAAGCCTGCGTAAAAGATGGTGGGTCGTGCAGGATTCGAACCTGCGACCAATTGATTAAAAGTCAACTGCTCTACCAACTGAGCTAACGACCCATCTTTAGGTTGTGAAGCGATGCTGAAGTTTCGCAGCAACAGAGCAGAAAACCTGTTTGCTGAGAAGATGGTGGGTCGTGCAGGATTCGAACCTGCGACCAATTGATTAAAAGTCAACTGCTCTACCAACTGAGCTAACGACCCATCTTCAGGCTTGCCAGACACATTTGCAATCTGTCCCGGCAACGGCGGCATATATTACTGATTTACCGAGGTAGCGCAACCCTTATTTTCCACCAGCGGCGTCAACTGCTTACCTTTCATGCTGCCAGACCAGAAATCAGGCAAAATCCGGTGCTGGCTGCACAAATTACAGCCCGTCGAGGCGTTTTTGCGCCTGCTTAGCTGAATCGGTATTGGGGTAAAGTTTTATCACCTGCTGGAAAACGGCCTTGGCTTTCGCCGTATCCTTTTTCTCCTGCATGATAACGCCAACCTTTAGCAACGCTTCAGAAGCCTTCGGCGACTTCGGGTAATTTTTAACCACGGTGGCATAATAATAGGCCGCGTCGTCTTTTTTACCCTTGTTGTAGTTCAACTGCCCCAGCCAGTAATTGGCGTTCGGCTGGTAGGTTGAGTCAGGATAGCGCTTGACCCACGCCTGCAGCGCAGCGATCGCCTGGTCATACTGTTTTTTTTCCAGAATCAGCGCCACCGCGGCGTTATAGTCGCTGTTGGCGTCGCCGCTCTGCACCGGCGCGCCTGATGAGGCTGCCGCCGCGCCGTCTGCGCTGGCCGCTGCGCCCGTATCGGCGCTCGCCGCCGGCGCATCAGCGCCGCTTTGTGCCGCACTGTTCGCGCCGCTGCTGCTCAGGCTGTCGATCTGCTGATAGAGCTGCTTCTGCCGCTCGATGACCTGATTAAGCTGGTAGCTGTTTTGCTGGATTTGCCCGCGCAGCGAATCGATATCGCTTTGGTTGTCGCTCATCTGCTGCTGCAGTTGCTGCAGAAGCTGAGCCTGGGCGTTGGAAATGCGTTCAAGAGTGGTGACGCGGTCTTCGACCGAGCCAGAGCCGACGTTACTGATTGATGCCTGGGCATTAGCGGCCCAGGGGGCCGCTACGCCAACCAGTAACGACAGACCCAACAGGTGAAGTCTGAAGTTACTAATCATGTGATTCTCTTAGTAGACCAGAACGGCACGACGGTTTTTAGAGTAAGCCGCTTCGTCATGACCCAGAACAGCCGGTTTCTCTTTACCGTAAGAAACGATAGACATCTGGTCAGCCGATACGCCTTTGCCCTGCAGGTACATCTTCACGGCGTTAGCACGACGCTCGCCCAGTGCGATGTTGTATTCCGGCGTGCCGCGCTCATCCGCGTGACCTTCGATGGTCACTTTGTATGACGGGTTGCTGCGCAGGAAGGCTGCGTGCTGGTCCAGCATCTGAGCGTAGTCAGACTGCACGTCATATTTGTCCAGACCGAAGTAGACGATGTTGTTCTGCTGCAGCTGCTGCATCTGCAGACGCGCCTGCTCGTCAGAAGACATGTTGCCGTTGCCGCTGCCGTTCATGCCAGCACCGTTGCCGTAAGCGCCGTCAGCGCCCATGCCAGTCTGGTCATTGTTGTTGTTTTTGTGTGAGCTACAAGCGGCTACAGCCAGAACCGGCAGAGCCAGCATCAACCCTTTCAGCACTTTGTTCAGTTGCATTTTGTTATCCTGTTATATTGTTTATCATACATTTAACCCCCTGCTGCGCAGGGGACCTATGCATTACAGATACGGCGACCAGGCAGGTGATTTTACCTGTCCATCAGTTGCCGGAAGACGCGCTTTGAAACGCCCATCTGTTGATACCAACTGCAACACGGAACCCATCCCCTGAGTAGAGCTATAGATTACCATCGTGCCGTTTGGAGCCAGACTTGGCGATTCATCCAGGAACGTGCTCGTTAACGTTTGAACGGCTCCCGTTACCAGATCCTGTTTGGCGACGTGCTGAGCGCCACCGGCGCTGCTAATCATCACCATGGTTTTACCATCGGCAGAGACGTCCGCATCCTGGTTTTGCGAACCTTCCCAGGTAATACGCTGTGGCGCACCGCCGTTGATACCAATTTTATAAATTTGCGGCGCTCCAGCCTGATCCGAGGTGTAAGCCAGCGTCTGGCTATCCGGGAACCAGCTCGGTTCAGTGCTGTTGTAGCGACCGTCGGTGATTTGACGCGTCTGGCCGGAAGCCAGATCCATCACGTAGAGGTTCAGGCTGCCCGTTTTCGACAGGGCGAAAGCGAGTTTAGTCCCATCCGGCGAGAAGGCCGGCGCGCCGTTGTGACGCGGGAAAGAGGCAACCTGGCGAATCGCGCCGTTTGACAGCGTCTGTACCACCAGCGCCGATTTACCGCTTTCAAAGGTCACGTAGGCCACTTTGCTGCCGTCTGGCGACCAGGCCGGAGACATCAGCGGCTGCGGCGAGCGATGCACGACAAACTGGTTGAAGCCATCGTAGTCTGACACGCGCAGTTCGTACGGGAACTGGCCGCCGTTGGTCTGCACCACGTAGGCGATACGAGTGCGGAACGCGCCTTTAACGCCCGTCAGCTTCTCGAACACCTCGTCACTGGCGGTGTGCGCAGCATAGCGCAGCCACTGTTTGGTGACTTTGTAAGAGTTCTGCGCCAGAACGGTGCCCGGCGCGCCGCCGGTGTCCACCAGCTGATACGCAACCTGATAGCTGCCATCTGGATTAGAGGTGACCTGACCGACAACCACCGCATCGATACCCAGCGCGCTCCAGGCGGCAGGCTGTACTTCCTGCGCGCTGGTCGGCTGCTGCGGCAGACGTGAACGATCGATTGGATTGAATTTACCGCTGTTGCGTAAGTCAGCGGAGACGATGCCGCCCACATCTTCAGGCGCGGCGCCTGAGCCAGCCCATTTAAACGGCACCACACCAATTGGGCGCGCGGTGTTGACGCCCTGCGTAATTTCAATGCGTACTTCTGCGTGGAGCATCGCAGCCCACAGCAGAACAAAAAAACCTAAGGTTACACGAAGTGCCTGCTTCATCTTTTCTCCCTTACCTGAACCTGAGTTCATGATAATTCGCACAGTTCCTGAAAAACACGAGTATTCATCTAATACGGCAAGCTAACCTTAGTCCAACCTGCCGCGGGTTACTGCATTATTCCGGTTTGAAACGCATTGGCGCGTTTTTAAACACTTCATACACTGCTTGCGATGGCGGCTTAGGAATGCGAGCCTGCTTCGCGGCAGCGATAGCCGCCTGGCATAACGCCGGGTCGCCGCCTTCAGATTTGACGTCAATCAGCAAACCGTCAGGCGCCAGCTTGATACGCAGGTTACACTCTTTCCCCTTATAAGTATCAGCATCGTAGAAGCGGCTCTGAATCGCGCCCACAACCTGTCCCAGATAAGAGTTAATCTCTGCGCCCGATGCGCCGGCTTTTTTCTGGTTGCCCTGCCCTGCCGCGCCGCCGCCACCGGCCGCGCCACTTTTCGGTGCATTCTTACCAGAGGTCAGGCCGCCAAGCAGATCGTCGACGTCACTGCTGTTTTTCGCCGCTTCCGCCGCCGCTTTTTTCTTCGCGTCGGCGGCGGCCTTGGCTTTCGCCGCGGCGTCCGCTTTGGCTTTGGCGGCCGCATCGGCTTTCGCTTTCGCTTCGGCCGCCGCTTTCTCTTTCGCGGCTTCCGCTTTTTCTTTGGCTTCCTGCGCCGCTTTCTCTTTGGCCGCTTCGGCTTTCTCTTTCGCTTCCTGAGCCGCCTTCTCTTTAGCCGCTTCGGCTTTCTCTTTCGCTTCCTCGGCCGCTTTGGCTTTCGCCTCCTGCGCCGCTTTAGCTTTCGCCTCCGCCGCCGCTTTGGCCTTCGCATCGGCTGCCGCTTTCGCGTCGGCTACCGCTTTCTCTTTGGCGGCGGACGCGGCGGCGGCTTTCGCCTGCTCTTCCGCCTTTTTCTTCGCGTCGGCGGCGGCCTGCTTAGCCTGTTCTTCCGCCTTTTGCGCCGCCTCGGCAGCCGCTTTGGACTGCGCCTGCGCTTCCGCTTTGGCATCGGCTTTCGCCTGCGCCGCAGCCGCCTCGGCCGCTTTCTGCTGCTCCTGCGCCGCTTTAGCCGCCGCTTCCGCCTGTTTCTGCTGTTCAGCCTGCGCTTTTGCCGCTTCCTGCGCCTGCAGACGCTCTTTTTCCAGCGCCTTCAGACGCTGCTGTTCCGCGGCCTGCTTCTGCTGCAGCTCTTCAGCCTGCTGCTGCGCCTGCTTCTCACGCTGCTGCTCGGCGCGCTGGCTGTCGCTTTTCTGGTTCTGTTGACGGTTGTACTGCTCTACCACGGCGCCAGGATCGACCATCACCGCGTCGATATCGCTGCCGCCGCCTCCGCCGCTCGCCTCAATATTCTCGTTGAAGGAGCTCCAGATCAGCAGGGCGATCAGTACCACGTGCAGAGCCACCGATATAATTATCGCGCGCTTTAACTTCTCGTTTTGCTCGGTTGCCTTCGACACACTCGGTTCCCAAAAAACGGTTCGACTTTAAATCGGCTGCGTCATCAAACCGACAGATTTAACGCCTGCCTGATGCAGCAGGTTGAGCGCTTTAATAATTTCGTCATAGGGCACATCCTTTGCGCCGCCGATTAAAAAGACGGTTTTCGGATTCGCCTCGATGCGACGCTGCGCTTCGCTCACCACCTGTTCCGGCGGCAACTGCTCCATACGATCGTGATCCACTACCAGGCTGTACTGACCGACGCCTGAGACCTCAACGATCACCGGCGGATTATCGTCGCTGGAGACCGTTTTCGAATCGGTGGCGTCCGGCAGGTCCACTTCTACGCTCTGGGTAATAATCGGCGCTGTCGCCATAAAGATCAGCAGCAGCACCAGCAGGACGTCGAGCAGCGGAACGATATTAATTTCCGATTTCAGGTCGCGGCGGCCGCGACCACGTACTCTGGCCATGGGTTACCTCCGCTTACTTCGCGCTGTCGCTGGAGAAGGCCTGACGGTGCAGGATGGCCGTGAACTCTTCCATAAAGTTGTCGTAGCCCTGCTCCAGCTTGTTGACGCGCTGGTTCAGTCGGTTGTAGGCCATGACCGCCGGAATCGCGGCGAACAGGCCGATCGCGGTGGCGATCAGCGCTTCGGCGATGCCCGGCGCAACCATCTGCAGCGTCGCCTGCTTGACCGCGCCCAGCGCGATAAAGGCGTGCATGATGCCCCATACGGTGCCGAACAGGCCGATGTAGGGGCTGATAGAGCCGACGGTGCCGAGGAAAGGAATATGGTTTTCCAGCGTTTCCAGCTCGCGGTTCATCGAGATGCGCATCGCGCGGCTGGCGCCTTCCACCACCGCTTCTGGCGCATGGCTGTTGGCGCGGTGCAGACGAGCGAACTCTTTAAAGCCGGCGTAGAAGATCTGCTCTGAACCGCTCAGCTCTTCACGGCGTCCCTGGCTCTCCTGATAGAGACGCGACAGCTCGATGCCGGACCAGAATTTATCTTCAAAGGCTTCCGCCTCGCGTCCCGCCGCGTTCAGAATTCGGGTGCGCTGAATAATGATGGCCCATGAGGCAATAGAAAAGCCGATCAAAATCAACATGATAAGTTTGACCAGAAGGCTCGCCTTCAGGAACAAATCAAGAACGTTCATGTCAGTCACTGCTTGAACTCCGCGACAATAGACTTGGGAAGCGCAATCGGCTTCATAAGATGTGGGTTAATGCAGGCAATCAGGACTTCTGCTTCATTCAGGACTCTGCCTTCTGCATTCACGATACGCTGGGAAAATGTCATGGTTGCGCGCGTCATAGCGGTGACTTCGCTCTGGATCTCCAGAAGGTCGTCAAGACGCGCCGCCGCAACATAGTCCACCGTCATGCGCCGCACCACAAAAGAAACCTGCTGTTCCAGCAGCGTTTGCTGATTGAAATGGCGCTGACGCAGCATTTCGGTACGTGCTCGTTCATAAAAAGCGATATAGCTGGCATGGTAAACCACGCCACCAGCATCGGTGTCTTCGTAATAGACCCGAACCGGCCAGCGAAACAGCGTTGTACTCACTCTACATCCCGGTCTCGTTTTTAAACGTTGCTACTATACGCAAGAGATTTGGGGTTGGGAATGGGATGCCAGAGCCAGGAGAAAATAATTATCGGAAGGTAACAATCAGAAGGATTTTCAGTAGATTTCTTGACCTGCCGCTGACAATACCTCACCACCAGCGGCGGGCATTGCGCGTCAGCGCCAGAACCAGTAGAGCGCGAACAGCAGAACGATCAGGGCCACCGCCGGCGAGAAGAGCGCCTGCCAGCGCGTGCGGCGCGGATGGAAGCCTACGCCGTGGATCACGCCGGCGCAGACCGCCCAGATAACCAGAATGCCCTGCCAGACCGAGAGCGTGCTGGTGTGCGCGGCGTAGCGTGAGGGATCCCAGAACAAACAGCCCGCGACAATCAGCGCCAGGATGAGCGAAAGGGCCCGTAAAGGCCCTTTGTTCATCAGACGGTATGACGTCCGAATCAGTTTGCGCATCAGGCGCGCTCGTCCTGCGCGGCGCTATCTTCAACGTGCTCAAGCGCCAGCGCGGTGATGATGCCGAAAGCGCAGGCCAGCAGGGTGCCGAGAATCCAAGCAAAATACCACATGCGTCGTCTCCTTAATCAGTAGAGAGAGTGCGTATTGCGCTCAATATGTTCTTTCGTGATCCGCCCGAACATCTTGTAGTAGCACCAGCTGGTGTAGGCCAGGATAATCGGGACGAAAATAATGGCGGCGAAGGTCATCACCGTCAGCGTGCGCTGGCTCGAGGTGGCATCCCACATCGTCAGGCTCATGCCGGGTTCGATGCTCGACGGCATGATAAAGGGAAACAGCGCGATACCGGCGGTCATAATGACGCACGCCAGCGTCAGCGATGAGCTGACGAACGCCCAGCCGCCCTTCTCGCAGCGCGAGAACAGCACCGTCAGCAGCGGCAGCACCACGCCGAGCAGCGGAAAGAGCCACAGCGCCGGCATATGGTTAAAGTTCGCCAGCCAGGCGCCCGCCTCGCGCACCACGGTTTTACCCAGCGGGTTCGACGCGGCGTGGTGATCGATGGCGCTGGTAATAACGTAGCCGTCGAGGCCATATTTCACCCAGACGCCCGCCAGCACGAAGCAGACCATCATCACCAGCGCCGCCACCTGCGCCACCGCGCGCGAACGCAGATGCAGCTCGCCTGCGGTGCGCATCTGCAAATAGGTCGCGCCCTGCGTCAGGATCATCGCGACGCTGATCACGCCCGCCAGCAGCCCGAACGGATTGAGCAGCTGGAAGAAGTTACCGGTGTAGTCGAGGCGCAAAAATTCATCCGCGCGGAACGGCACGCCCTGCAGCAGATTGCCGAACGCGACGCCAATCACCAGCGGCGGCACGAAGCTGCCGATAAAGACGCCCCAGTCCCACATGCCCCGCCAGCGCATATCTTCAATTTTAGAACGATAATCGAAACCTACCGGACGAAAAAAGAGCGACGCCAGCACCAGAATCATCGCCACATAGAAGCCGGAGAAGGCGGCGGCATACACCATCGGCCACGCGGCGAACAGCGCCCCGCCCGCGGTGATCAGCCAGACCTGGTTGCCGTCCCAGTGCGGCGCGATGCTGTTGATCATAATGCGGCGTTCGGTATCGTTACGCCCCATCAGTCGCGTCAGCATGCCGACGCCCATATCAAAGCCGTCCGCTACGGCGAAGCCCACCAGCAGAATGCCGATCAGCAGCCACCAGACAAAGCGCAAAACTTCATAATCAAACATGGTTGCTCTCCTTAACCGCGTACCGGCTCAGCCGTCGCCGCGACCTGCTCATGGTGATAGCGTCCAGTTTTCAGGCTGCTCGGCCCGAGGCGCGCGAATTTAAACATCAGATACATCTCCGCCACGAGGAACAGCGTGTAAAGACCGCAGATCAGCAGCATGGAGAAGAGCAGATCGCCCACGGTCAGCGACGAGTTGGCCACCGAGGTCGGCAGCACTTCGCCGATCGCCCACGGCTGGCGACCATATTCGGCGACGAACCAGCCCGCCTCGACCGCGATCCATGGCAGCGGTATGCCGTAGAGCGCCGCTTTCAGCAGCCAGCGATGCTTGCCGACGCGGTTGCGGATCACGCTCCAGAACGAGAAGGTGATAATGCCCAGCAGCAGCACGCCCGCCAGCACCATAATGCGGAAGGCGAAATAGAGCGGCGCCACGCGCGGAATAGAGTCTTTCACCGCCTGACTGATTTGCGCCTCGGTGGCATCCGCCACGTTCGGGGTATAGCGTTTCAGCAGCAGGCCGTAGCCCAGATCCTGTTTGCTCTGGTCGAAGGCCTCGCGCACCGCCGGATCTTCGCTGCCGCTGCGCAGCTGATTCAGCAGCGCGTAGGCTTTCATGCCGTTGCGGATGCGCACCTCATGCTGCGCCATCAGATCTTTCAGGCCGGTGACCGGCGTATCGACAGATCGCGTGGCAATCAGGCCAAGCAGGCCAGGGATCTGCACCGCCGCGGCGTTTTCCTGCTTCTCCTGATCCGGCAGGCCGAACAGCGTGAAGGCCGCCGGCGCGGGCTGGGTATCCCATTCGGCTTCAATAGCGGCGAGCTTGGTTTTCTGCACGTCGCCCATTTCGTAGCCCGATTCGTCGCCCAGCACGATAACCGACAGCACCGCTGCCATGCCGAAGCTGGCGGCGATGGCGAACGAACGTTTCGCAAAGGCGACGTCGCGTCCCTTAAGCAGATACCAGGCGCTGATGCCGAGAATAAACATGGCGCCGGTGGTGTAGCCCGCCGCGACGGTATGCACGAATTTCACCTGCGCCACCGGATTGAGCACCAGTTCGGAGAAGCTCAGCATCTCCATTCGCATGGTTTCGTAGTTGAACGCGGAGGCGATAGGATTCTGCATCCAGCCGTTCGCCACCAGGATCCAGAGCGCCGACAGGTTAGAACCCAGCGCCACCAGCCAGGTGACCGCCAGATGCTGCGTTTTGCTCAGGCGATCCCAGCCGAAGAAAAAGAGCCCGACGAAGGTGGATTCCAGGAAGAACGCCATCAGCCCTTCGATGGCGAGCGGCGCACCGAAGATGTCGCCGACGTAGTGAGAGTAATAAGACCAGTTGGTGCCGAACTGAAACTCCATGGTCAGACCGGTGGCCACGCCCAGCGCAAAGTTAATGCCGAATAACTTGCCCCAGAATTTGGTCATATCTTTATAGATCTGTTTGCCGCTCAGGACGTAAACCGTTTCCATGATCGCCAGCAAAAACGCCATACCGAGCGTAAGCGGGACGAACAGGAAATGGTACATCGCCGTTAAGGCAAACTGTAAACGCGACAGCTCGACAATATCTAGCATAATGACTCCTTGCTCCTCGCATGACCTTACTCTGCGAATAACAACGGCGAACAACGGGCATAGACGCAGAGAATAAGATTCAGGAACGACTGATTATTAATTCCAGCTTTTTGTTACCGACGGATAAGACGCATCCGCGGCCCGACGTGAGCGAGTAACAGTGGTGAAACTTCCCCGAAAAGCATCATTCAGTCGATTTCAGGCAGGCGAGCGAGAAAAGCCGGCGGCATTGATTTAGCGCGACCTGGCGCAATCTCCTGGATGTTATTGGAAACGACTGAATTGATGCAGCGCAATTAAAACCGGTTGGCTTACGCTTTGCCAGCGGTAAAGTTTGTTAAATATCGATAATTATTGATTTGGATTAACGCTTTTAATTTCCAGATGTGTAGCCTTGAGAAGATTGTTAATTAGTTGTCACTGAGAAATAGCGTAATTTAGAAAAGCATTACCTTTAATTTTAATTTTTAACTTTCCGCCTTAAAAAGAACTTATTGCTTCTCGCCCGTTACACCTCTCGCTGCCCGCGTCCGGAGAAGAATTTTCAGCGCCCTGCTCTCTCTACAGGCAAAAAAAAGCCACCCCGAAGGGTGGCCTGATAGCTGATGCATGCGCGCTTATTTAGCCGGCAGCACCGCTTTCACCGCGTCGCCGATATCCGCGAGACTGCGCACGGTTTTCACGCCTGCCGCTTCCAGCGCCGCGAACTTCTCATCCGCCGTGCCTTTGCCGCCTGCGATGATGGCGCCCGCATGGCCCATACGCTTGCCTTTCGGCGCGGTAACGCCCGCGATATAGCCAACAACCGGTTTGGTGACGTGCTCTTTAATGAACGCCGCCGCCTCTTCTTCCGCGCTGCCGCCGATTTCGCCGATCATGACGATCGCTTCGGTCTGCGGGTCATCCTGGAACATTTTCAGGATGTCGATGAAGTTGGAGCCCGGGATCGGGTCGCCGCCGATGCCGACGCAGGTCGACTGGCCGTAGCCGATGTCCGTGGTCTGCTTCACCGCTTCATAGGTCAGGGTACCGGAGCGCGATACGATGCCGACGCGGCCCGGCTGATGGATGTGACCCGGCATTATGCCGATTTTGCATTCGCCTGGGGTGATCACGCCCGGGCAGTTCGGGCCGATCATGCGCACGCCCGCTTCGTCCAGCTTCACTTTAATCGTCAGCATATCCAGCGTCGGGATGCCTTCGGTGATGGTGATGATCAGCTTGATGCCTGCATCAATCGCTTCCAGAATGCCGTCTTTACAGAACGGCGCCGGAACGTAGATCACGGTCGCCGTCGCGCCGGTGGCTTCTACCGCTTCGCGCACGGTGTTGAACACCGGCAGACCGAGATGGGTGGTGCCGCCTTTGCCCGGCGTCACGCCGCCAACCAGCTGCGTGCCGTAAGCCAGCGCCTGCTCAGAGTGGAACGTACCCTGACCGCCAGTAAAACCCTGGCAAATCACTTTAGTGTTTTTGTCGATCAGAATAGACATTATTTCCCCTCCGCAGCCGCAACGACGCGCTGTGCCGCATCTGTCAGGCTGGTTGCTGCAATGATATTCAGTCCGCTGTCCGCCAGTTTCTGTGCGCCCAGCTCAGCGTTGTTTCCTTCCAGACGCACCACGACCGGCACGTTGACGCCGACTTCCGCCACCGCGCCGATGATGCCGTCGGCAATCAGGTCGCAGCGCACGATGCCGCCGAAGATGTTAACGAATACCGCTTTTACCGCGTCGTCGGAAAGGATGATTTTAAAGGCTTCGGTAACGCGCTCTTTGGTCGCGCCGCCGCCCACGTCGAGGAAGTTAGCCGGCTGGCCGCCGTGGTGCTTAACGATGTCCATGGTGCCCATCGCCAGACCTGCGCCGTTGACCATACAGCCGATATTGCCTTCCAGCGCCACGTAGTTCAGTTCCCACTGCGTAGCGTGCGCTTCGCGCGGGTCTTCCTGGCTCGGGTCGCGCATTTCGCGCAGCTCCGGCTGACGGAACAGCGCGTTGCCGTCCACGCCCAGCTTGCCGTCGAGGCAGACCAGATCGCCCTGCTTAGTAATCACCAGCGGATTGATCTCAACCAGCGCCAGGTCGCGCTCCAGGAACAGCGTCGCCAGGCCCATAAAGATTTTTGTGAACTGGCTGACCTGCTTGCCGGTCAGGCCGAGTTTGAACGCCAGCTCGCGGCCCTGATAAGGCTGCGGACCGGTCAGCGGATCGAGCGCCATTTTGTGGATCAGGTGCGGGGTCTCTTCCGCCACTTTCTCGATCTCAACGCCGCCTTCGGTCGAGGCCATAAAGACCACGCGACGGGTCGCACGGTCAACCACCGCGCCCAGATAGAGTTCCTGATCGATGTCGGTCGCCGCTTCAACCAGGATCTGGTTTACCGGCTGGCCGTCGGCGTCAGTTTGATAGGTCACCAGGCGTTTGCCCAGCCAGTGTTCAGCGAAAGCGCGAATCTCTTCCTTGCTGTTAACCACTTTCACGCCGCCCGCTTTACCGCGTCCGCCGGCATGAACCTGACATTTCACTACCCACGGGCCAGCACCAATTTTAGAGGCCGCTTCTTCTGCTTCACGTGGCGTAGTGCAGGCGTAGCCGGTGGGTGCCGGCATACCATACCGTGCAAACAGCTGTTTCGCCTGGTATTCGTGTAAGTTCATGATGTTCTATCCATTCAGGTCTGAAAAGAGTAATAAGGTTGGGCGCGCGTTTCGTCGGCGCGCCCGGCAAAAATCAGACGTCCAGCAGCAGACGTGCCGGATCTTCCAGCAGCTCTTTCACCGCCACCAGATAGCTGACCGATTCACGGCCATCGATCAAGCGGTGATCGTAGGAGAGCGCCAGATACATCATCGGCAGCACCACGACCTGACCATTGACCGCCATCGGACGATCTTTGATGGCGTGCATGCCCAGGATGGCGCTCTGCGGCGGGTTGATGATCGGCGTCGACATCAGCGAGCCGAAAACGCCGCCGTTGGTGATGGTGAAGTTGCCGCCGGTCAGTTCGTCGACCGTTAGCTTGCCGTCACGGCCTTTCACCGCCAGCTCTTTGATTTTCTTCTCGATGTCCGCCATGCTCAGCGCGTCGACATCTTTCAGCACCGGCGTCACCAGGCCGCGCGGCGTGGAGACAGCGATGCTGACGTCGAAGTAGTTGTGGTACACCACATCTTCGCCGTCGATAGAAGCGTTCACTTCCGGGAAACGCTTCAGCGCTTCCACTACGGCCTTGAGGTAGAAGGACATAAAGCCCAGACGCACGCCGTGACGCTTCTCGAAGGAGTCGCCGTACTGCTTGCGCAGATCCATAATCGGCTTCATATTCACTTCGTTGAAGGTGGTCAGCATGGCGGTGCTGTTTTTCGCTTCCAGCAGACGCTCGGCCACGCGCTTGCGCAGACGGGTCATCGGCACGCGTTTTTCACTGCGGTTGGCGACGGCTGGCTGCGGCGCAGCTTCAGCGGCGGCCGGCGCGGCTTTGGCCGCGGCAGGTTTGTTCGCCAGATGCTTTTCCACATCTTCGCGCGTGATTCGACCGCCGACGCCGCTGCCTTTAATCTGCGTCGCGTCGAGATCGTGTTCGGCGATCAGGCGACGAATGGCCGGGCTCAGCGCATCGTTGCTCTCTTCTTCCAGCGACGCGGTCTGGCGCTGCGCCGGCGTGGATTCGTTAGCTTCGGCTTTAGCGTTGGTTTCTTTACCAGCGCTGTTGCCCTCTTTCAGGCGACCCAGAATCTGACGCGACGTGACGGTCGCGCCTTCTTCTTCCAGCACGGCTTCAAGCACGCCGTCAGCCTGGGCCGGCACTTCCAGTACCACTTTGTCTGTTTCGATCTCTACCAGCACTTCGTCGCGGCTTACCGCATCGCCTGGTTTTTTGTGCCAGGTTGCCACGGTGGCATCGGCAACGGATTCAGGCAGGTCGGGAACGAGAATATCTACGCTACTCATTATCTTTCCTTTTAAATTAACCAAGGTTCAGCGCGTCATTAACCAGGTCTTGCTGCTGTTGTTGATGTACGGACATATAGCCCACGGCCGGCGAAGCGGAGGCCGGACGGCCCGCATAGCGCAGCGACGCGCCAAACGGAACCACTTCGCGGAAGTGATGCTGGCTACAATACCATGCGCCCTGATTCAGCGGCTCTTCCTGACACCAGACGAAATCCTGCACATGGGCATAATCTTTTAACGCTTCCTGCACCGCTTTATGCGGGAACGGATAGAGCTGCTCGATGCGCACGATGGCGACATCGGTCTGCTCGTTTTTGCGACGCTGCTCCAGCAGATCGTAGTAGACCTTGCCGGAGCAGAGCACTACGCGTTTTACCTGCTGCGGATCGAGCGCGTCGATTTCGCCGATAGCGGGCTGGAAGCTGCCGTTGGCCAGCTCGTCCAGCGACGAGATCGCCAGCGGATGACGCAGCAGCGATTTCGGCGACATGACGATCAGCGGACGGCGCATACCGCGCAGCGCCTGACGACGCAGCATGTGGTAAACCTGCGCCGGCGTGGAGGGCACGCACACCTGCATGTTCTGCTCGGCGCAGAGTTGCAGATAGCGCTCCAGACGCGCGGAGGAGTGTTCCGGGCCCTGGCCTTCGTAGCCGTGCGGCAGCAGCATCACCAGGCCGCACATACGCCCCCACTTCTGCTCGCCGGAGCTGATGAACTGGTCGATCACCACCTGCGCGCCGTTGGCGAAGTCGCCGAACTGCGCTTCCCAGATGGTCAGGGTGCGCGGCTCTGCGGTGGCGTAGCCATATTCGAACGCCAGCACCGCCTCTTCCGACAGCACGGAGTCCCACACCTTGAACTGACCCTGTCCATTATGGATATGGTGCAGCGGCGTGTAGGTTGAGCCGTTAGCCTGGTTGTGGATCACCGCATGACGGTGGAAGAAGGTGCCGCGGCCGGAGTCTTCGCCGGAGAGACGCACCGGAATGCCCTCATCCACCAGCGTGGCGTAGGCCAGATTCTCGGCGCCGCCCCAGTCGAAAGGCTTGTTGCCTTCGGCCATCTCTTTACGGTCGTTGTAGATTTTCGCCACGCGCGCCTGTACTTCGACCGCGTCCGGGATTTGGCTGATGCGGCGCGCCAGCTCCTGCAGACGTTTTGGTTCGACGGTGGCCGGGTAGCTCTCGTCCCACTCATGGTTGAGGTAAGGCGACCAGGTAAAGGAGTGCAGGCTCATCGGGCGCCATTCGGCTACCACGCATTCGCCCGCGTCCAGCGCATCGCGATAGAGATTGACCATTTCGGTCGCATCTTCCGCGCTGGCAGAGCCTTCCGCCGCCAGACGATCGGCATAGAGCTTACGCGGCGTCGGATGCTTTTTGATCTTCTGATACATCAGCGGCTGGGTCGCGCTCGGCTCGTCGGCTTCGTTATGGCCGTGACGACGGTAGCAAACCAGATCGATAAAGACGTCGCGCTTGAAGGTGTTGCGATAATCGAGCGCCAGACGCGTGACAAACGCTACCGCTTCCGGGTCGTCCGCGTTGACGTGGAAGATCGGCGCCAGCACCATTTTACCGATATCGGTACAGTACGGCGTCGAACGGGCGTCGCGCGGGTTGGAGGTGGTAAAGCCCACCTGGTTGTTGATCACGATACGGACGGTGCCGCCGACTTCATAGCCGCGCGCCTGAGACATGTTCAGGGTTTCCTGCACCACGCCCTGGCCGATAACCGCGGCGTCGCCGTGGATAGTGATCGGCAGTACCTGGTTGCTGCCCGGCGAATCGAGACGATCGAGACGCGCGCGCACCGAGCCCATGACGACCGGACTGACGATTTCCAGATGCGACGGGTTGAACGCCAGCGCCAGATGCACCAGACCGCCTTCGGTCTCTACGTCAGACGAGAAGCCCATATGGTATTTCACGTCGCCGGTGCCGAGGTGATCTTTATGCTTGCCGGAGAACTCGTCGAAGAGATCCTGCGGCTTTTTGCCCAGCACGTTGATCAGCACGTTAAGGCGACCGCGGTGCGCCATACCCAGCACCACTTCGCGCGTGCCGCTCTTGCCCGCGTGGCGGATCATTTCGCGCAGCATCGGGATCAGCGCGTCGCCGCCCTCCAGCGAGAAGCGTTTCGCGCCCGGGAATTTCGCGCCCAGGTATTTTTCCAGCCCTTCCGCTGCGGTCAGCTCTTTCAGGAAACCTTTTTTCTCTTCGCTGCTGAAAGCTGCACGGCCCGCCGCCGATTCAAGACGCTGCTGGATCCAGCGCTTCTCTTCGGTGTTGTTGATGTGCATGTACTCTGCGCCGATAGAGCCGCAATAGGTCTGCTGCAGCGCATCGAAGAGGTCGGCCAGCTTCATGGTCTCTTTGCCGATGGCGAAAGAGCCTACGTTAAAGCTTTCCTGAAAATCGGCGTCGGTCAGATCGTGAAAAGCGGGATCGAGGTCAGCGACGCGATCCTGCTTCCACAGGCCAAGCGGGTCGAGATTCGCATGCTGATGGCCGCGAAAACGAAAGGCGTTAATCAGCTGCAGGACTTTTACCTGCTTTGAATTGGCGGCCGGATCGGAGACGGTGGAGGTGTAACGAGATGCATCTTTCGCCAGGCGACGAAAGTATTCGCGCGTGGTGGAGTGAAACTGTTCAGGTTTCACGCCGGTGCCCGGCAGCTGTTGGAACATCGTGCGCCACACTGCATCGACAGAGTCCGGATCGGTCAGGAAATCCTCATAGAGTTGCTCTATGTAAGACTGGTTCGCGCCGGCCAGCCAGGAGGAGTCCAGCCAGGGCTTCATCGCGCTGTTCTGCATTGTGATCCCTTAAGCATTACTATGCTTTTTTGAGGTTTCATTTGTTGCCGCTTTCGCGGTTTGCCGTAGTGAGTTCAGCGATACGAGCCTGTGCGCTCACACGCGCCCTGCCCGTAAGGGAACCTTGCTAAGCGTGGCGTCGCCGCGCTTAGCAAGGCTTCCGTAAAACGCCGGGAACCTGAGGTTCCCGGACGGATACTGTTTTACGCGCCCCGCTGCAGCAGCATCGACTTGATATGGCCGATGGCGCGCGTCGGGTTCAGCCCTTTCGGACACACGCTCACACAGTTCATAATGCTGTGACAGCGGAAAACGCTGAAAGCGTCACTCAGATTGTCCAGACGCGCTTCACTTTCGGTGTCGCGGCTGTCGATGATGAAGCGATACGCGGCCAGCAGACCCGCAGGACCGACGAACTTGTCCGGATTCCACCAGAACGACGGACAGGAAGTCGAGCAGCAGGCGCAGAGAATACACTCGTACAAACCATCCAGATGCTCGCGCTCGCCAGGCGACTGCAGATGTTCGCGCGCCGGCGGATTCTCTCCGTTATTCAACAGGTAAGGCTTAATCTTCTCATACTGCGCGTAGAATTGCCCCATATCCACGACCAGGTCGCGAACCACCGGCAGGCCCGGCAGCGGACGAATGACGATCTTCTTCGTGCCGTTGCCCAGCGCCGACACCGGCGTGATGCACGCCAGGCCGTTTTTGCCGTTCATATTGAGGCCGTCGGAACCGCACACGCCTTCACGGCAGGAGCGACGAAACGCCAGCGTCGGATCTTTCTCTTTCAGCCGGATAAGCGCGTCCAGCAGCATCATGTCGCGGCCGTCTTCCGATTCCAGCGTGTAATCCTGCATGCGCGGCGCGGCGTCGACTTCAGGATTGTAGCGATAAATTGAAAACTCGAGTTTCATGATCGTCTCCGCTATTAGTAGGTACGCACTTTCGGCGGGAAGGCCGCGCGCAGTTTCGGCTGCATGTTCACCTCGCGGCGCGTCATGCTCTCGGTTTCGGGGACGTAGAGACTGTGGCACAACCAGTTTTCATCATCGCGATCCGGGAAGTCGAATCGACTGTGCGCGCCGCGGCTTTCGGTGCGGAAGTTCGCCGCAACCGCCGTGGCGTAAGCCGTTTCCATCAGGTTATCCAGCTCCAGGCACTCAATACGCTGGGTATTGAAGTCCGGTGAACGGTCATCCAGACGGGCTGATTTCAGACGCTCGCGAATCTGTTTCAGCTCTTCCAGACCCTGCTTCATCGCATCGCCTTCGCGGAATACTGAGAAGTTGTTCTGCATGCAGCGCTGCAGCGCTTTACGAATTTCTACCGGATCTTCGCCGGTGGTGTTGCTTTCCCAGCGGTTGAAGCGCGCCATGGCGGCGTCGATTTCATCCAGCGTGGCGTCGCGCAGCGGACCCTGCTGTTCGATGCACTCCATCAGATGCACGCCGGCCGCGCGGCCGAATACCACCAGGTCCAGCAGCGAGTTGCCGCCGAGACGGTTGGCGCCGTGCACCGAGACGCAGGCGATTTCACCGACGGCGAACAGGCCGGGAATCACTTCATCTTCGCCCTGCGCGTTGACGCGCAGCGCCTGGCCGGTCACTTTGGTCGGAATGCCGCCCATCATATAGTGGCAGGTCGGGATCACCGGAATCGGCTCTTTGATCGGATCGGCGTGCGCAAAGGTGCGCGACAGCTCGAGGATGCCCGGCAGACGCGACTCCAGCACTTCGGCGCCCAGGTGATCGAGCTTCAGTTTGATGTGCGGGCCCCACGGGCCGTCGCAGCCGCGGCCTTCGCGGATTTCGATCATCATTGAGCGCGCGACCACGTCACGGCCCGCCAGATCTTTGGCGTTCGGCGCGTAACGCTCCATAAAGCGCTCGCCATGTTTGTTCAGCAGGTAGCCGCCTTCGCCACGGCAGCCTTCGGTTACCAGCACGCCCGCGCCGGCGATGCCGGTCGGGTGGAACTGCCACATCTCCATATCCTGCACCGGCACGCCTGCGCGCAGCGCCATACCGACGCCGTCGCCGGTGTTGATATGGGCGTTGGTGGTGGACTGATAGATACGGCCGGCGCCGCCGGTGGCCAGAATGGTCGCTTTGGCTTTGAAGTAGACGGTTTCGCCGGTTTCAATGCAGATCGCCGTACAGCCGACGATGGCGCCGTCCTGATTTTTCACCAGGTCGAGCGCATACCATTCGGAGAAGATGGTGGTTTTGTTTTTCAGGTTCTGCTGATAGAGCGTATGCAGCAGCGCATGGCCGGTACGGTCAGCCGCCGCCGCAGTGCGTGCCGCCTGCTCGCCGCCGAAATTTTTCGACTGGCCGCCAAACGGGCGCTGATAAACGCGGCCATCCTCCAGACGGGAGAACGGCAGACCCATATGTTCCAGCTCCAGAATCGCTTCCGGGCCGGTTTTACACATATATTCGATCGCGTCCTGGTCGCCGATATAGTCGGAACCTTTGACGGTGTCGTACATATGCCATTCCCAGTTATCTTCATGGGTGTTGCCGAGCGCGACGGTAATGCCGCCCTGCGCAGACACGGTGTGGGAACGGGTCGGGAAGACTTTCGACAGCAGGGCGCAGGTCTGGCCCGACTGGGAGATTTGCAGTGCGGCGCGCATTCCCGCGCCGCCTGCGCCGATCACCACGGCATCAAATTCTCTGACTGGCAAATTCATTTACACACCCCACACCACAACAGTTCCATAAATTGCATACGACAACAGCGCGATCACAATCGCAAACTGCAGAATCAGACGCACGGCCAGACCTTTTACGTAGTCGGTCAGCACCTGCCACATTCCAATCCAGCCGTGGATCAGAATCGAGAACAGCGTCAGCAGAGTGAACACTTTGGTGAAAGACGAGGCGAAGAAGCCGCGCCAGACATCATAGGTCAGCGTGTCGGTCAGGGCGATAAAGCCCACGATGTAGAGGATGTAGAGCGTAATGAGGATTGCCGAAGCGCGCAGCAGCAGCCAGTCCTGAATGCCGTTGCGGCCCAACGAGGATGCATTGCTTACCATACGAGAACTCCTGCCAGGATTGAAAGCACGACAGTAATGCCGAAGGTGACCCAGGCGGATTGGCGGCCGATAGCCAGCGTCTCAGCAAGGTAACCAAAGTCCATCAACATATGACGAATCCCGCCCACCGTGTGGAATGCCAGCGCGGTAAGGATGCCCCAGAGAATAAACTTCACGAAGAAGCTATCCATAATGGCGGCAGCGTGCTGGAAACCTTCCGGGGAAGAGAGAGAAGTGCCCAGCAACCAGAGCAGGATACCGAGAGCCACAAAGGTTATGACGCCGGAAACGCGGTGGAGAATGGACGATATTGCAGTAACGGGAAACCGGATCGTCGAGAGATCCAAGTTGACAGGTCTTTGTTTTTTCACGGTTTTGCCCACACAGCTCTTTTTTATTTTGCTTCCTCCGGTCCCTGAGGCGGAGTCGAATCACAGGTGTGTTCAGACTTTAACCGTCACCAAATCAGCAACATCCAGTGTTAATTGACGCGGTAGAAACGCTGGGTGGCTCCTGGTGTCAGGGGGTTTCCGGAGACCTGGCGGCAGTATAGGACGATCACATTCTTATTACAATTACCCTACAATCTCTTTGGGTACATTTGCGTGAAACAGTGATCCGACTCACGAATTTCACATTTAATACAAATTTAATTATCTGATTTGACAAAAGTTCAACAATTCAGTTACAAACTAGGGCATCAAACCCCAGTGATGCACAAAAGTTATGGGGATACACTTTCCCCTAAGCACAAGTTATGTAACATTCTGGTTATGAGCACCCTAAAACAACAGGTTGTTGATTACCAGAAAGTTATGTCCAGACCGGATCTTTAACAACCGCGATATGCAGAATTTCATGACTGCCACGTTCCCTGCCGGGAAACGCCTCTCACTCTGTACCCTGCACCCGCGTTGTTACCGCAGAGTGTTATTGTGAAGTTAATGGCGACCGCAACATGACCGCTTTTCAGGTGTCTAAGATCCATACTTACATAAGGCGCTATGGAGACGAAAATGACAGATAAAAAAGTGACGCTAACCCTACAAGATGACACGGCTCTTGAGCTGGACGTGCTGCAAGGCACACTTGGGCAGGATGTGGTTGATGTCCGCGCCCTGGGCTCCAGCGGCCTTTTCACCTTTGACCCGGGTTTCACCTCTACAGCGTCCTGCGAATCCAAAATCACCTTTATCGACGGCGATGAAGGCATTCTGCTGCATCGCGGCTTCCCTATCGATCAGTTGGCGACCCACTCTAACTATCTGGAAGTGTGCTATATCCTGCTGAACGGCGAAGCGCCGACGCAGAAGCAGTTTGAAGAGTTCCGCGAGACCGTAACCCGTCATACCATGATCCATGAGCAGATTACCCGTCTGTTCCACGGCTTCCGTCGCGACTCTCACCCAATGGCGGTGATGTGCGGCGTGACCGGCGCGCTGGCTGCCTTCTATCACGATTCGCTGGATGTGAATAACGAGCGTCACCGTGAAATCGCCGCGTTCCGTCTGCTGTCGAAGATGCCGACCATGGCGGCGATGTGTTACAAATATTCTATCGGTCAGCCTTTCGTTTATCCGCGCAACGATCTCTCCTACGCCGGCAATTTCCTGCATATGATGTTCGCCACCCCTTGCGAAGAGTACAAGGTGAACCCGGTGCTGGAACGCGCGATGGACCGTATTCTGATCCTGCACGCCGACCATGAGCAGAACGCCTCGACTTCTACCGTGCGCACCGCAGGCTCGTCCGGCGCCAACCCGTTCGCCTGTATCGCCGCGGGCATCGCCTCGCTGTGGGGACCGGCGCACGGCGGCGCAAACGAAGCCACCCTGCGTATGCTGGAAGAGATCAGCACCGTTGAGCATATTCCGGAGTTTGTGCGTCGCGCGAAAGATAAAAACGACTCTTTCCGCCTGATGGGCTTTGGTCACCGCGTTTACAAGAACTACGACCCGCGCGCCACCGTGATGCGTGAGACCTGCCATGAAGTGCTGAACGAACTGGGCATGAAGGATGACCTGCTGGAAGTGGCGATGGAGCTGGAACATATCGCGCTGAACGACCCCTACTTTATCGAGCGTAAACTCTATCCGAACGTCGATTTCTACTCCGGCATTATTCTGAAAGCGATGGGTATACCGTCTTCGATGTTTACCGTGATTTTCGCCATGGCGCGTACCGTCGGCTGGATCGCCCACTGGAAAGAGATGCATGACGAAGGCATGAAAATTGCGCGTCCGCGTCAGCTCTATACCGGCTATACCGAGCGTGAGTTTACGTCTGCGCTGAAGAAATAACCGCAGCGGACTCTGCTTCAGGCCGCACAGAAGCCTGAAGAGCGGGTAACATGGCCCGAAGAGCAAAGCGTCCCACGCCAGGGATGGCGTGGGACGAGCGAGCAGGGATGCGTAAAGCGACTTTGCGATCGGGCTATGTTACCCGCGTCGGCTCGATATATCAGACTATGAGCGGAGAGAAATCTCCGCTTTTTTTATGGTGGTGAGATTCCATTGTCTGGAGGAAAGGTGCCGGTCGCGGGTAACCGGACCCGATCGCAAAGACGCAAAAAACGGCATCCTTGCCAGCTCGGCGCGCGACGCTTTGCTCCTCGGGTCCGGTTACCCACTCCCTAAGCTTTTGATCCGCCTGTAAGGGTAAATTGTGCGCACTTTTATCTCAGTGCTGGCAGCCCGGACACCAGTAAAACGGCCGCGACGACAGCGTCCCCTTCTGAATAATCTCGCCGCAGCGGCGGCACTTCTTGCCCTGGCGATGAAACACCTCAAAGCGAAACGCCGCGCCGTGATGGTACTTCTTCATCGTGCCGCGCATCCGGTAGGAGTGACGCGGTATCGCCAGCAGCGCCTCGCTGAGCACGTCAAGCTGCTCATCCGTTAAATCCTGCGCGCGATGCTGCGCCAGCAGGCCCGCCTGCCAGAGGATCTCCACGCGCAGATAGTTGCCCAGCCCCGCCAGAAACGCCTGATCGAGCAGCAGCCCGCTGAACTGACGACGGCGAAAGCGCGGCGACAGTAGCCGCTCGCGCACCGTCGCCACGTCAAGCTGCGCATCGAGCACGTCGGGGCCAACGCGATTTAAAAACGGATGCGCCGCCAGCGACTCGGCGTTCAGCAGTTCGATATCGGAGGCGCTGTAGAGCAAAATGGCGCGATCGGCGACCGCCAGCCGCACGCGCAGCTGACGTTTGGTTTCCGGCACCGTGCCGCTCTCCACCACGCGCCAGACGCCGTACAGCTGGTTATGGCTATAGAGCGTCAGGCCGTTGGAAAAGTGCGTCAGCAGCGCTTTGCCGCGCGTCTCGATGGCGTTGACCTGCTCGCCCAGCAGCGCGGGTTCGTAGGTCTTGAGTTCAGGAAAGGCAAACCAGACATCCGTCAACGGTTTGCCGACAATGGCTTCCTCAAGCTGATCCGCCGCGCGGCGGATCTCCGGTCCTTCAGGCATAGTCGTCTCTTAGTGCGTGGCGCCGCCGCCGACTTTCAGGTCCGTTTCCGTCTCCAGCGAGACGCGGATCGCGATCTCCAGCGCCTGCATCACGTGATCGCGCGCCATACTCGGCGCGCCGGGATGCTGCGCCGCCTGCTCCGGCAGATAGGGAATATGCACGAAGCCGCCACGCACGCGGTTGCCCTGAGAATGCAGCCGGTGCAGCAGACCGTACATCACGCGATTGCAGGTAAAGGTGCCGGCGGTTTGCGACACCGACGCGGGGATCCCGGCCGCACGCACCGCGGCGACAATCGCCTTAATCGGCAGCGTGGAAAAATAGCCCGCCGGGCCGTCCGCCACGATCGGCTCGTCCACCGGCTGCTGTCCTGCGTTATCGGCGATACGCGCGTCGTCAACGTTAATGCCGATGCGCTCGACGGTGATATCGCTGCGCCCGCCCGCCTGGCCGACCGAGAGAATCAAATCGGGCTCGACTTCATCCATGGCGGCATAGAGCACGCCGAGCACGTCGCTAAAGACCACCGGCAGCTGACGCGCCACGATGCGCGCGCCGCCGATCGCTTTGCCTTCGAGCGCACGCACCGCTTCCCACGAGGGATTGATCGTTTCGCCGCCGAAGGGTTCGAACGCCGTCACTAATACCGTCTTCATACTGACCTCACCGGAACATCAGGAAATAGAGCAGAAATACGTTAACGATTAACAGTAGCACACCGGTCGGCACCTGAGCCTTGATCACCGCGTTGCGATCCGGCAGCTCCAGCAGCGCGGCAGGCACGATATTGAAGTTGGCCGCCATCGGCGTCATCAGCGTGCCGCAGTAGCCCGAGAACATGCCGATCGCCGCCATCACGGCGGGATCGCCATGATGCTGCAGCACCAGAATAGGAATGCCGACGCCAGCGGTAATAATCGGGAATGCGGCGAAGGCGTTGCCCATCACCATGGTCAGCAGCGCCATGCCGACAGCGTAGACCGTGACGGCAACAAAGCGGTTATCGACCGCCAGATAGTTCTCCGTGAGATGGGAAATGGCGCTGCCGACGCCGGCGCTGGTGAACAGCAGGCCAAGGGTGGCGAGAATTTGCGGCAGGATAAAGGCCCAGCCGATGGCATCCAGCAGGCGTCGCGTCTCCTGCATCGACTGCACCGGCTTCTCGTGCGTCATCTTCAGCGCAATCAGCCAGCCAAGCAGACAGCCGATCATCATGGAGAAGAGCGTCACCAGCGTTGAATGGTTGCCTGCGCCGAATACCGCTTCCTGCAGGCCGGGAATATGGTTAAAGGCGAGCACGCCGATGACCGTCACCACCGGAATCGCCAGCGCGGGCAGGAAAAGCCGGTTGCCGAGGCGGCGGGCGCTGAGCTGCTTCTCCTCGTCGCTGCGCTGATGGTAGCGTCCGAGGCGCACGCCGCCGCAGCCGGCGATCAGCGCCATCGCCACCACCAGCACGCCGACGCCGATGTGCAGATAGCGCGTGCCCAGCTCTGTGGTGCCGAATAGCGTGCTCATCAGCTGCGTGGTCCAGTCGCCGACCAGAAAAATCAGGCCGTACAGCGCCCAGAACAGGCCGGTGGTGAAGCGGCGCGGATTATGCGCATCGCGCCAGGAGAGGACGGCGACCACCAGCAGAATCAGGCCAGCCAGCCACATCAGATACTGTTGTTGAAACATTAGCGACCTCCTTTCGCTTTCAGCGCGTCGTTGTTCAACGCCTGCAGCTCGCGCGCCAGCCGACGATCGAGACGCACCAGGCGCGTCGAATGGATAAGAAAGGCCGCCACCGCGGTAGGAATGCCCCAGACGGCGATATGCAGCGGCTCGGTCTGAATATTGGCCGACTCCAGCATAAAATTGTGCATAAAGATAATCGCGCCGAAGGCGACGAAAATATCTTCGCCGAAGAAGAGCCCGACGTTATCCGTCGCCGCCGACATGGCGCGCAGACGATGCCGCACCTCCGGCGATACCTCGCCATAGCGGTTTTCGGTCGCGCCTTCCGCCATCGGGGCCAGCAGCGGACGCACCATCTGCGGATGACCGCCGAGGCTGGTCAGGCCGAGCGCCGCCGTCACCTCGCGCACAAAGAGATAGACGATCAGCAGGCGTCCGGCGGTGGCGGTTTTGATCTGCGCGATCCAGGCCTGCGCGCGCTCTTTCAGGCCGTGCCGCTCCAGCAGGCCGATGACTGCCAGCGGCAGCAGCAGGATCAGCGGCAGATTGCGCGTATTGAGAAAGCCCGCACCCAGTTTTTCCAGAATATCGCCCAGCGGCATCAGCGCGGCAAAGCCGGTGACGAAGCCGGCGACAATCACCACCAGCACCGGATTGAAGCGCAGCAAAAAGCCGACGACGATTGCCGCAATGCCCAGAAGCGGCCAGAGGTTTATCACGTTATCCATGTTTACCCTTATGTTGAAAAAGCCCGGCTGCGAGGCCGGGCAAAAAATGAAAATTCAGGCGCTGGTGACGGCGATCTGCTCGGCGGCGAAGAGGTCGCGCAGGCGCTCTGCAAACAGCAGCGCGTGCGCGCCGTCACCGTGCAGACAAACGGTCTGCGCGTTAACCGCGACCCACTCGCCGCTGACGCTCTCTACCCTTCCCTCTTTCACCATGGTCAGCGTCTGCTGGATAGCGCGCGCCTCTTCTTCAATCATCGCGCCCGGCTGACTGCGCGGCACCAGCGCGCCGCTGCTGAGGTAGCCGCGATCGGCGAAGACCTCTTCGCGCGTGCGCAGCCCATGGCGCGCGGCGGCGCGGATCGATTCGCTGCCCGCCAGCCCGACCAGGATCAGATCCGCGTCGATCGCCTTGACCGCGCGCGCGATGGCGTCCGCCAGCGTCGCGTCGACGGCGGCCTGGTTATAGAGCATGCCGTGTGGCTTAACGTGCGCCAGCCGCTCGCCTTCGCTTTCCGCCAGGCTTTTCAGTGCGCCGATCTGATAGATCATCTGCGCGTAGACCGTTTCCGGCGGCAGCTGCATGGCGGTGCGGCCGAAGTTCTCACGATCAGGGAAGCTGGGATGCGCGCCGATGGCTACGCCGAATTCTTTCGCCCAGCGCACCGACTGCAGCATGGTCTGCGCGTCGCCAGCGTGAAAGCCGCAGGCGATATTGGCCGAGCTGACCAGCTGCAGCAGCGCGCGATCGCTGTCGCCGCCTTCGCCGAGATCGGCGTTCAAATCAGTTTTCATTAGCAAGTCCCCATGCCATATGCTCCAGCGCGCGCCGCTGATGCATGCGAGCCTGCATCGCGACCGGCAGCGAACACTGGAGAAAGTGAATCGGCTCGCCCAGACGGATCTGCGCCAGCTGATAGAGATCGGCGTCGATCACGCAGGCGATTCGCGGATAGCCGCCGGTGGTCTGCGCATCGGCCATCAGCACGATCGGCTGACCGTTCGGCGGCACCTGCACCACGCCGGGCACCAGCCCGTGCGACAGCAGCTCGCGCGCGGTTTCGCGCTTTAGCTCCGGTCCCTGCAAACGGTAGCCCATGCGGTTGCTCTGCGGACTAAGCAGCCAGGGCGTGCGCCAGAAGGCCTGCTGCGCCTCGCGGCTGAACTCGTGATATTCCGGCCCCGGCAGCGCGCGGATGCGATTGCCCCACAGCAGCTGGCGAACGCCCGCTTTGCGCGTAAAGGCCCGCGTCGGCTTGCCGAGCGGCAAGCGATCGCCATCTTCCAGCTTGCGTCCTTCCCAGCCGCCGAAGCCCGCTTTCAGATCGGTGCTGAGGGAGCCGAGCATCGGCGCGACGTCGAAGCCGCCGTGGATCGCCAGATAGCTGCGCATGCCGTGCAGCGGCATGGAGAGCGTCAGCACCTGCCCTTTCTTCACCGGCAGCCGCCAGCCGGTCCAGACCGGTTTATCGTCCAGTTCGGCATTGCAGGCGGCGCCGGTCAGAGCGAACCAGCCGTCGCGCATAAACTCGGCCTTGAACTGGCCCAGTACGATTTCCAGCACCGCGCTGTCCGGCGCGTTGCCGACCAGCAGGTTGGCGGTGCGCATCGCAGGCAGGTCGAGCACCCCGCCGACGCTGATGCCGGACTGCCGCCAGCCGGTGCGGCCGCTGTCCTGAAGCGTGGTCGCCAGTCCGGCGCGCAGGATCCTCAACATATGCCCTCCTTTTGCGGCACAAAGCGCACGCTGTCGCCGGGACGCAGCAGCGTCGGGGGCTGCTGCTGCGGATTAAACAGCGCGACGGGGGTTCGCCCCAGCAGCTGCCAGCCGCCCGGCGTGGCGAGCGGATAGATGCCTGTCTGGCTGCCGCCGATGCCCACCGAGCCGGCCGGCACGCTCAGGCGCGGTTCGGCGCGGCGCGGCGTGTGGAGACGGTCGTCAAGGCCGCCCAGATAGGGGAATCCCGGCTGAAAGCCGATAAAATAGACCACGTAGTCAGTGCTGCTGTGCAGCTCCACCACCTGCTGCGGCGTCAGGCCGGCGTGGTCAGCCACCACCTGCAGATCCGGCCCAGCCTCGTTGCCGTAGATCACCGGGATCTCCACCAGCCGCGACGTCGCCTCCAGCGCCTCGCTCTCTTCCCACCAGCGCTGCAAATGTTCGATGGCGTCCAGCGCGTTCTGCTGCGGGTCGCGCAGCAGCAGCGTGATGTTGTTCATGCCTGGGATCACTTCCGCCACCTGCTCATGCTGCTGCAGATGCTGCGTTAATCCCCAAATGCGCTGCTGGCTTTGCAGCGATACCGGTGGTTCAAGCTCCAGCACCACCGCCTGTTCGCCAAGCAGATAACATCGTGCTCGTTGCAAATCCCACCTCCACTTTTCCGCTGCGCGACGTGCGCGGCGGCTGACGATTATCAGAAGAAAGCGAATAGTTATGCGAAAGTGTCAGAACGGTGTCAACAGATTTGCGCCCGAAAGCGGGCGCAGTGGAGGAGAAAAATCAGGCGGGATTGGGAATATCGATAAAAGTTACGTCCAGACCATGCTCGCTGGCCAGCCACTCACCCAGCGCTTTGATGCCGCCGCGTTCGGTAGCGTGATGGCCGGCGGCGAAGAAGTGAAGTCCCTGCTCGCGGGCGCTGTGAATCGTCTGCTCGGAGACTTCGCCGGTGATATAAGCATCGACGCCAAATGCGGCCGCGCTGTCGATAAACCCCTGGCCGCCGCCGCTGCACCAGGCGACGCGACGGATCTGCGCCGGGGCATTATCGCCGCAGTGCAGCGGCGTGCGACCCAGTTTTTCCTCGATACGCTGCGCCAGCGCCTCGCCGCTCAGCGGCGTAGCCAGTTCGCCCCAGAAGACCAGCGGCTGCACCTCGCCTTTCACCTCGATATCCAGCAGCTTCGCCAGCTGGGCGTTATTACCCAGCGTCGGATGGGCGTCGAGCGGCAGATGCCAGCCGTAAAGATTGATATCGTTCGCCAGCAGCGCGCGCAGGCGTTTGCGCTTCATGCCAGTGATGACCGCCGGCTCGCTTTTCCAGAAATAGCCGTGATGCACCAGAATCGCATCGGCGTTGCGCGCCACGGCTTCATCCACCAGCGCCTGGCAGGCGGTCACGCCGGTGATCAGAGTTTTAACCTCGGTTCGTCCCTCAACCTGCAGACCGTTGGGCGCGTAGTCGCTGAAGGCGCCGCTGTTGAGCTGCTGGTTGACGATCTTTTCCAGTTCGTAATGATTCATAACGGCTCCATGCCGCCTCAGGCTGCGTTTTTCGCGCGCACAAAGGCGTCTAATGTCTTTTTACGGGCCTGCTTATGTTCCACGATTGGCAACGGATAATCGAGTCTCTTATGGTTTTTCTCTGCCCAGCGCTGCGGCTGATGGATATCGCTGTCCGGCACCTCTTGTAGCTCCGGCAGCCACTGGCGGATAAATTCGCCCTGACTGTCGAAGCGTTCGCCCTGTGTGGTTGGGTTAAAGATGCGGAAGTACGGCACCGGATCGGTTCCCGTCGACGCCGCCCACTGCCAGCCGCCGTTGTTGGCCGCCAGATCGCCGTCGATCAGGTTTTGCATGAAGTAACGCTCCCCTTCGCGCCAGTCGATCAGCAGATCCTTCACCAGAAAGCTGGCGGTGATCATGCGCAGCCGGTTATGCATCCAGCCCAGCGCTTTCATCTGCCGCATCGCCGCATCCACGATGGGAAAGCCGGTTTTGCCCGCCTGCCACGCGGCGAAGTGCGCGTCGTTGCGCTGCCAGTCAACGTGGCGCGTCCATTCGACAAAAGGCTGATGCCTGCAAAGCGCCGGAAACGCGACCATCAAATGACGATAAAACTCGCGCCAGATTAATTCGTTGAGCCAGGTGAAAAGGTTGCTCTCCTCCAGCGCGCGCGGATGCTCTTTCAGCACGCGATGCAGACACTGACGCGGCGACAGCACGCCGGTGGCGAGATAGACCGAGAGGCGGCTGGTGCCGTCTACCGCAGGCGTATCGCGCGCCGTACTGTAGTCGACGATCGGCTGGCGCGCGAAATGACGCAGCCGCTCCAGCGCCGCACGCTCGCCCGGCGGGAAGCGTTCGCGGTCATACTCTTCGGTGGGATAGTCAAAACGCGCTGGCGCGGCGCCAACCTTAATAGCGCCGTCGCCGCGCGTTTTCGGCGCAGCGACGCACTCCGGCAGCGCCTGCTGCAGCCGCCGTACAAAGGCTTTGCTGAACGGGGTATAGACTTTGTACATCTTGCCGTCGCCGGTCTGTACGCTGCCCGGCGGCAGCAGCAGGCTGTCGTCGAAGCCTTGGCAGATCACACCCGCCTTATCGAGGCGCTTTTCCGCCTCGGCGTCGCGCCTGCGCTCGTTCAGCTCATACTGGTAGTTGTAAAACAGCGCATCGACGCGGTGCTTTTCGCAGAAAGCGCTCAGCAAATCGATCGACGCGGCGAAATCATCGCACGCCTGCGTAAACAGCGTAATGCCGCGATCGGCCAGCGCCTGCTGCAGCTCAAGCAGGCTGTCGTAGACAAAAGCCGCCTGTTTCGGCGCCATATCGTGCTGACGCCACTGCTGCGGCGTGGCGATAAACAGCGCGATCACCTTTGCGTCGGGATCGCGGCAGGCGGCGCTCAGCGCCAGATTATCGTTCACGCGTAAGTCGTTACGCAGCCAGACTAAATGGGTGCGCATCTTACTGGCCGTAGCGCAGGCGCAGCGCCTCCGGGTAGGGATCGAAGTAGCGCTGCTGCGTCAGCCAGGGATGCGGATACTGCGACATGTAGTGCTTAAGCATGGTGATCGGCGCCAGCAGCGGCTGCACGCCGCAGCGATAGCGATCGATCAGCTCTGCCAGCTCCTGACGCTGCGGCGAGCTAAGCTGACGGCGGAAATAGCCCTGCGCATGCATCAGCACGTTGGTGTGGTTACGACGCGATGCGGGCTGCGACAGCAGTTCCATCATGCGGTTACGGTATTCAAAGGCGAAGGCTTCCAGCGAATCCCACTGGCTCATTGAGGCGACGAACGGGCCGAGCTCGCGATATTTCTCCTGCGAATGCGCCAGCATCAGCAGCTTGTAGCGGCTGTGGAAGGCGATAAGCTGCGCGCGCGTAAGCCCGCGTCGCCACATCTGGTTAAATTCGTGCAGCGCGCAGATGCGTCCAACGAAGTTTTCGCGCAGCGCCGGATCGTGCAGCCGGCCATCCTCTTCGACCGGCAGCCAGGGCAGCTCCGCCTTAAGTTTTTCGGCGAACAGTCCCATTCCCGCTTTACGGTTATTGTTGGTGTCGGGTTCATAGACGCGCACGCGCTCCATACCGCAGCTGGGCGATTTGGCGCACAGAATATAGCCGCACAGGTGATGCAGCGATTTAACCCGTTCCGCAGACCAGTCGTTCATCTGCTGGGTCAGCTCTTCGCCGCCCTCTTTGCTGAAGCAGAGATGGATCTCTTCATCGCCCTGCTTTACCAGCCGCAGCGCCGGACGCGGCGTCGGCAGGCCTATCGCCATTTCGGGGCAGATCGGTTCAAAGCGTACAAAGGGCGCAAGCTCGTTGACGGCAAACGCCAGACGTTTATGACCGCCGTCGAAACGGACTTGCTCTCCCAGCAGGCAGGCACTGATACCCAGCGGAATTTTTACGCTCATACTTGTACAACCTCCGAAATCTTGTAGAGGTTTAAGTGTAGCTGAAAATTGAATGAATAACAGCCTCAAGTCAGGGCTGGAGAGGCTTTTCTCTGTGACGGGGCTTCAGAAACAACAAAGCCCGATGGGGGAATCGGGCTCTTTTTTGCGATGCAACGGGATTACCAGAAGACGCCGCCGGCGGCTTCACTCTGCGCCAGCCAGACCGGCTTAGCGCTGGTTTTGCACCACATGCGATGAAGATAGCTGTAGAAACGTGCCCGATCCTGGCGAAACAGCATAACCGGCAGCGCCGCGACGCCCAGCAGGACAACCAGCGCGCGCCGCAACAGGACTTTATACACAGGATACTTTTGATACATCGTTGGCCTCCTTGAGAGCTGTGACTGAAATGTGATCTTGCTCAGATATTACGCTTCCCTGTGTAATTTTACTACTCATCCGACCACTATTTTTCGCTTTTAAGACTCACCTTCAGATAATAGTGTAAGTAAGTTACAGAATGGTTAAAGACTTGATCGCCTTATGATCAATTCGCAGCCGGATATTTTACTGCTACAGTAGCGCCAGGTTTTCAGGCATGGAGCACCGCTGCGTGGCCACCGTACTAATCGTTGAAGATGAAAAAGAGATCCGGCGCTTTGTGCGCCTTGCGCTGGAAGGCGAAGCGCTGAAGGTATTTGATGCCGACACGCTGCAGCGCGGGCTGATTGAGGCGGCGACGCGCAAGCCCGATCTGGTGATCCTCGATTTGGGCCTGCCGGACGGCGACGGACGCGACTTTATTCGCGAGCTGCGCCAGTGGAGCGCCGTGCCGGTGATTGTGCTGTCGGCGCGCGTAGACGAGCAGGATAAGATCGACGCGCTCGACGTCGGCGCAGACGACTATCTGACCAAGCCTTTCGGTATTGGCGAGCTGCTGGCGCGCGTGCGCGTGGCGCTGCGTCGTCATCCCGGCCAGCAGCCGGAGCCGGTGATCCGTTTCGCCGACGTTAGCGTCGATCTCGCCGCGCGCCGCGTGGTGCGCGCCGATCGCGAGGTGCATCTGACGCCGATTGAGTTTCGTCTGCTGGGCGTGCTGCTGAGCAATATCGGGAAGGTGCTGACGCAGCGCCAGCTGTTGAGTCAGGTCTGGGGGCCGAATGCGGTGGAGCACAGCCACTATCTGCGCATCTATATGGCGCATCTGCGGCAGAAGCTGGAGGCGGATCCGGCGCAGCCGAAGCATCTGCTGACTGAAACCGGCATCGGCTACCGCTTTATGCCATAAAAAAAGCGCCCAGGGGGCGCTTGATGCTTGTGTCACTGTGCAGACGCGGATGACATGGACCGATCGCAAAGTCCATGGCTCCATGCTCGCTCGGCCCGCGCGATTACGCATCTCATCCCTGATGTGCGCCCGTAAACGGGCTAACGCGCTGCGTTGTTCAAAAACGCTCCCGGCGTTTTTGTCCCTGTCGCGGGACGCTTTGCTCTTCGGTCCATACCATCCGCGTTTTGACTATTGAGCCGCCTGAAAAACCCTCTGGTTTACCAGCCAGCTCAATATTATCAGGCGTTTTTCAGCACTTCGCTGACGATCTCTACCGCTTCTTTCTCGATCTGCGCGCGATGCTCCGCGCCCAGGAAGCTTTCGCAGTAGATCTTGTAGGCGTCTTCGGTGCCTGACGGACGCGCGGCGAACCAGCCGTTTTCCGTCATCACTTTCAGACCGCCGATAGAGGCGCCGTTGCCCGGCGCCGCCGTCAGGCGCGCGGTGATCGGATCGCCCGCCAGGGTGTCGGCGCTGACCATCTCCGGCGACAGCTTCGACAGCGCCGCTTTCTGCGCAGAGGTCGCAGGCGCCTGCAGACGGTTGTAGCTCGGCGCGCCGAAGCGTGCAGCCAGCTCGTCGTAGTGCTGCTGCGGGTTTTTGCCGGTAACCGCGGTGATTTCCGCCGCCAGCAGGCAGAGAATGATGCCGTCTTTATCGGTCGACCAGGCGGAGCCGTCGAAACGCAGGAAAGAGGCACCCGCGCTCTCTTCGCCGCCGAAGCCGAAGCTGCCGTCGAACAGACCGTCGACGAACCACTTAAAGCCCACCGGCACTTCCACCAGCTTACGGCCGATATCGTTAACTACGCGGTCGATCATCGCGCTGGAGACCAGCGTTTTACCGACGGCGACCTCTTTGCCCCACTGCGGACGATGCTGGAACAGATAGTTGATCGCCACGGCCAGATAGTGGTTCGGGTTCATCAGGCCCGCCGGCGTAACGATGCCGTGACGGTCATAGTCCGGGTCGTTGCCGAACGCCAGATCGAATTTGTCTTTATAGGCCAGCAGGCCCGCCATGGCGCATTCGGAAGAGCAGTCCATGCGCACCACGCCATCTTTATCCAGATGCATAAAGCGGAAGGTCTGGTCGATGGCGTCGTTCACGATGGTCAGATCGAGCTGATAGTGCTCGGCGATGCGCTTCCAGTACTCCATGCCGGAGCCGCCCAGCGGATCGACGCCCAGCTTCAGGCCCGCTTTCTGGATAGCGGCGAAGTCGATCACCTGTGCCAGCCCTTCTACGTAAGGCTGGATCAGATCTTTCTCGACGATGCGGCCGCTTGCCCATGCCTGATCCAGCGGCAGACGTTTGACCTCTTGCAGGCCCGCTTTAATCAGCTGGTTGGCGCGATCTTCGACCACTTTGGTCACGTTGGTGTCGGCCGGGCCGCCGTTCGGCGGGTTGTACTTGATGCCGCCATCTTCCGGCGGGTTGTGCGACGGCGTAATCACGATGCCGTCCGCCTGCGCGCCGCCCTGCTTGTTGTGCTCAAGAATAGCGTTGGAGATAGCCGGCGTCGGCGTGTAGCCGTTGTCCTGCTGCACGATGACGTCTACGCCGTTGGCGGCCAGCACTTCCAGCACCGACAGAATCGCCGGCTCAGAGAGCGCGTGCGTATCTTTACCGACATAGCAGGGTCCGGTAATGCCGTTTTTCTTGCGCTCTTCCGCGATGGCCTGCGCGATCGCCAGAATATGGTGCTCGTTAAAGCTCTGGCGTCCTGCGCTGCCGCGATGCCCGGAGGTGCCGAATTTCACCGCATGGTCCGGATTCGCCACGTCGGGCTGCAGGACATAATACTGTGATGTTAACTGTGCAACGTTAATCAAATCGCTCTGCTGGGCGGGTTGCCCGGCACGGGGGTGACTGGCCATTGGCGCTTCTCCCTGACGCTTCAGTTTAAATGGTGCCGCAAACTTTCTCTGCCAGCTCCTGCGGGAACTGCATTGAGACCATGATGTGTTCCACCATGCTGCATTTACGGCCGGTATTGGTATTGGTGATCACCCAGTACGGCGTGCCGGGGACATGCTTCGGCTTAGTATGGGTGCCATTTTGCAACAGCGTTTGCTCGTCGCCCGCAAAATAGACGCGAGTACGGCCCTGCAGCGACGCAGTGGCTTCAGCAAACGCCGAAGGATCAAGACGATAGAGCGTTGAAAGAACCATCATAAAGCGATTAACCGCTTTCTTCTGTTCGGCATATTCGTCGGACAGCAGCAGCTCACGCACGGCGCGCACGCGATCCTGCGGGCGGTTTTCCGCGCGCACAGGCTGGATCGTTTTTTGCGCCGCGTCGCCAGCGGCTAACGGCGCCGCTGCCGCAGGCGCACTTTGACCGGCATTAAATTTTAGCATCCGCCGTAAAATGTCAGAGGCGCTCTCGCCGATATGTTGCGTGTGGCTGGCGATATAGCGGTAGAGGTCTTCGTCAACTTCGATCGTTTTCATCTTTTTCCGTACGGTTTCGACTCGTGACAGAACCACGCCAGCCTGAAAAACGCCGTTGCAACGCTCGGTTGCTGGCGAGACAGGCGGGTTCTAACATAAGGATTATAAAGTTAAATCCAGGCGGGCTGATAGCCTTCGCACGCTCAGACGGCAAAAGTCGGAATATGCCCTAAAGCCTGCCGTGTCGTCGCGCCTGGAAAGGTGAAAGCATGATAACCTAACCCAAGGTCCCCATCTTAAGAACTTTGCCATGATTTTAAATGCTCGTCTGCAAACTGACCAATCAATCGCTGCTTCCTTGCCCATCCTGTTTATTCACGGCCTGTTCGGCAGTCTGGATAACCTCGGCGTGCTGGCGCGCGGCCTGAAAGACGCGGGCCCGCTGATACAGGTAGATGTGCGCAACCACGGCCTGTCGCCGCGCGCCGACGAGATGAGCTATCGCGCCATGGCGCAGGATATGCTCGACACCCTGGATGCGCACCAGATCGATCGCGTCGCCGTTATCGGCCACTCAATGGGCGGAAAAATCGCCATGGCGATGAGCGCGCTGGCGCCACAGCGCCTGGAGAGGCTGGTGATGATCGACATCGCGCCGGTAGATTATCAGACGCGACGCCACGACGAGATTTTCGCCGCCATCCGTGCCGTTAGCGACGCGGGCGTGCGCCAGCGCAGCGAGGCCGCGCAGGTGATGCGTGCTCATATAAAGGAAGAAGGCGTCATCCAGTTTATTCTCAAATCGTTTCAGGATGGCGAGTGGCGCTTCAACGTTCCGGCGCTATGGGAAAATTACGCTACAATATCTGGCTGGGAAGCGGTGCCGCCCTGGCCGCATCCCGCGCTCTTTATACGCGGCGGCGACTCGCCCTATCTCGACAACCAGCATCGCGACGCGCTGCTACGTCAGTTTCCCGCCGCGCATGCGCACGTCATCAGCGGCGCCGGCCACTGGGTGCACGCCGAGAAACCTGATGCCGTATTGCGCAGCGTCCGCCGCTTTTTTGCGCTTTAAAAGCAAAAGCTTGCCGTTCGCGGTTTAGCATTGGCGTCATCACTTCGGCTGGAGTATGATGGCGCGCTAAATTTTGCCGCTGCTCATTTTTTTGCCGCGGCAATGGCCCATTTCGTTATAAACGCGCCTGCTCGCGCCGCTAGTTTTACTAACCCATGGCAAAAGAACACACTGACCGCACTACGCTGGATCTGTTTGCAAACGAGCGTCGGCCCGGTCGACCGAAAACCAGTCCGCTCTCGCGTGATGAACAGCTGCGCATCAATAAGCGCAATCAACTGAAACGTGACAAAGTGCGCGGGCTGCGTCGTGTCGAACTCAAAATGACCAGCGAAGCCGTGGATGCGTTAAACACCCTGGCTGAGCAGCGCAATATCAGCCGCAGCGAACTGATTGAACAAATGCTGCTGGCGCAACTCAAACTGGGCTGAATAGCGCAAAGCGCACGCAGAAGCAAATGGAGCGGCTTTTCGAGTTCCGCCCTTTTGCCCGCTCTGCTATCATTCGCTTAATTGTGCGCTCTGCGCATGCACTCATTATCAGGATTTAAGAGGTTATTTACCCCATGGCAATCGTAGGCATCTTCTTTGGCAGCGATACCGGCAACACCGAAAACATTGCAAAAATGATCCAGAAACAACTGGGCAAAGAGGTTGCGGAAGTGCATGACATTGCCAAGAGCACGAAAGAAGATCTCGAGGCGTTCGATATCCTGCTGCTGGGCATTCCGACCTGGTACTACGGCGAAGCGCAGTGCGACTGGGACGACTTCTTCCCGACGCTGGAAGAGATCGATTTCAACGGCAAGCTGGTCGCGCTTTTCGGCTGCGGCGATCAGGAAGACTATGCGGAATATTTCTGCGACGCGATGGGCACCATTCGCGACATTATCGAGCCGAACGGCGCGGTGATCGTCGGCCACTGGCCGACCGAAGGCTACCATTTCGAAGCCTCTAAAGGTCTGGCGGACGACAAGCACTTCCTCGGCCTGGCGATTGACGAAGATCGTCAGCCGGAACTGACCAATCAGCGCGTCGAGGCCTGGGTTAAGCAGATTTCCGATGAGCTGCAGCTGCAGGCGATCATCGAAGCCTGATTACCCACATACTCAATGTGGGCGCTGGCTCACATTGAGTTAATGGTTTTTCCTATAGAAATAATAGCTACAGATTTTTAACTTTTATCTCTGATTCTGTACAATACCCACATCGGTTATCTGCTTATTTCTTCCGCGAGGTCAGGAAGTTAGCGAGATGATAACGAACCTCCTGCATTTCTCCGCCCGGCGCCGTTACGCATCTTCTTACAGCCCGTGTTGATTTCAGGCGTTTCCCTCGGTTTTCATTTCAAAACTTCACCTCTATAATGAGACGCAAATGAGAATAGACACCGAACGACATTCAAGGCAAGGCGCCTCAAGTAACCAGCAAAGTAACAGGACAATATCCGCATGACTGACAACAACACCGCATTAAAGAAGGCTGGCCTGAAAGTCACGCTGCCCAGACTTAAAATTCTGGAAGTGCTTCAGGAACCTCAGTGCCATCACGTCAGCGCGGAAGATCTGTATAAACGCCTGATTGATATGGGCGAAGAGATTGGTCTGGCTACCGTTTATCGCGTACTGAACCAGTTTGACGATGCGGGCATCGTGACGCGTCATAACTTCGAAGGCGGAAAATCGGTTTTCGAACTGACCCAGCAGCATCATCACGATCACCTGATCTGCCTCGACTGCGGTAAAGTTATCGAATTTAGCGACGAATCAATCGAATCGCGCCAGCGAGATATTGCTACCCGCCACGGCATCAAGCTGACGAACCACAGCCTCTATCTCTATGGACACTGCTCGCTGGGCGATTGCCGCGAAGACGAAACGCTCCACGATCAGTAAAGATGTGTGCTATGCAGTAATTCTATAAGCCGGTCTGTGTACCGGCTTTTTTTATGCCGTCAGCCGACCAGCGTTTCGTGCAGATAGCGCCAGCGGGGAATCGACGTGGTGCAGTCGAGGATCGCCAGCGAGATGCGCGCCTGATCGCTGCCGTTAATCATCTGCAGCTCGCGATACTGAATAGTGACCTCATCTTTGCCCTGAGAGATTACCGCGTGTTCGCTGGTGGCGATGCGCATGCCTTCGCGACGCCCCTGTAGCTGACGAAACAACTCTTCCGTTTGATTCAAATCGAGCAGCCGACCCTGCGGCGTGACCATGCGGAAATCGGGATGGAAGTGCGAAAGCAGCAGTTCGAAGGTATCGTCTTCGCCTGAAGGCTGATTGAATATACGTTCGATTAACTGATGTAAAACTACCACGCTGTGTTTTGCTTCCTGACCAAGAGCCGTCATCATTTTTCCTTTTTATGCCCGCATAGCCTCTTCAAAGAGCGAATAGCCTACCTGAAAAAACGAAATTCACATCTGGAAATTGATTAATTTTCGTTAACTCAGACAACTCCCAGACTGGTCAGACAAGCGGTAATCATTTGTTACAGAACAAAAAATTGCCTTGCAGCTAATTGCAGATATAAAAAAGGGCGATTGCTCGCCCTGTAGTAATTTTATCATGCCGTTAATGCAAAAATTTAATCGCCGATTTTCGCCCAGGTATCGCGCAGACCCACGGTGCGGTTAAACACCAGCTGGTTCGGACGCGAATAGTGGCTGTCGGCACAGAAGTAGCCTTCACGCTCAAACTGGTAAGGCGCTTCCGGGCTGGCGTTCTGCAAACCTGGCTCGACGAATCCCTGACGAATTTCCAGCGAATTCGGGTTGATGGTGGTCAGGAAATCCTCTTCCGCGCCTGGATTCGGCACGCTGAACAGGCGATCGTAAAGGCGGAATTCCGCCGGCAGCGCATGGTCGGCGGAGACCCAGTGGATCACGCCTTTCACCTTGCGGCCGTCAGCCGGATCTTTGCTCAGGGTATCGACGTCGCAGGTGCAGTAGATGCAGGTGATATTCCCCTCTTCATCTTTTGCCACGCGCTCGGCGCGGATCACGTAAGCGTTGCGCAGGCGTACCTCTTTGCCCAGCACCAGTCGCTTGTACTGCTTATTGGCTTCTTCGCGGAAGTCAGCGCGATCGATCCAGACTTCACGGCCAAACGGCACTTCGCGGGTGCCCATCTCCGGCTTGTTCGGATGATTCGGCATGGTGATGATTTCGTTATGGCCGGCCGGCAGGTTCTCAATCACCACTTTCAGCGGATCGAGCACCGCCATGGCGCGCGGCGCGTTTTCGTTCAGATCGTCGCGAATGCAGGATTCCAGCGACGCCATCTCGACCACGTTATCCTGTTTGGTAACGCCGATACGGCGGCAGAACTCGCGGATCGAGGCGGCGGTGTAGCCGCGACGGCGCAGGCCCGATACGGTCAGCATGCGCGGATCGTCCCAGCCTTCCACTACGTTTTCGCTGACCAGCTGCGTCAGCTTGCGCTTCGACATCACCGCATATTCGAGGTTAAGACGCGAAAACTCATACTGGCGCGGATGCACCGGTATAGAGATGTTATCCAGCACCCAGTCATAGAGGCGACGGTTATCCTGGAACTCCAGCGTACAGAGCGAATGGGTAATGTTTTCCAGCGCATCGGAGATGCAGTGGGTAAAGTCGTACATCGGATAGATGCACCACTTTTTGCCGGTCTGGTGATGCTCGGCGAACTTAATGCGGTAGAGCACCGGATCGCGCATCACGATAAAGCTGGACGCCATATCGATTTTGGCGCGCAGGCAGGCTTTACCCTCGGCGAATTCGCCGTTGCGCATTTTTTCGAACAGCGCCAGGTTCTCTTCGACGCTGCGGTCGCGATAGGGGCTGTTTTTGCCCGGCGCGGTCAGGGTACCGCGATATTCGCGGATCTCTTCCGGCGTCAGCTCGTCGACATAGGCCAGACCTTTATTGATCAGTTCAACCGCGTAGTGATAAAGCTGATCGAAGTAATCTGAGGAATAACGAACGTCACCACTCCACTCAAAGCCCAGCCATTGCACGTCGCGCTTGATGGACTCGACGAACTCCATATCCTCTTTAACCGGGTTGGTATCGTCGAAACGCAGGTTGCACTGCCCCTGATAGTCCTGAGCGATGCCGAAGTTCAGGCAGATCGATTTAGCATGGCCGATATGCAGATAGCCATTGGGCTCAGGCGGAAAACGGGTATGCACGCTACTGTGCTTGCCGCTCGCCAAATCTTCGTCGATGATCTGACGAATAAAGTTAGTTGGGCGGGCTTCAGCCTCACTCATCTCTCAATCCTCAATACGTATAGCGGGTGGTTTGTACCACGAAGTAACGGAGTATGATCCACAAAGCGTCGAAGGGAAACAACCGGTTTGTTAAGGCGATAAAACGAAAAAAGGCAGGAATCGCTTCCTGCCTGCTTTTTTTATGGCGATGCGGTTAGGGGCTTAGCCTTTTACCTCGTAAAGCGGGGTTTCGCCAGCTACTACCGTGCCGGTCGCCAGCAGCGTCAGCCCGGCGAAATCTTCGCTGTTGCTGACGACCACCGGACTGATCATCGAACGTGCGTTGCCGTTAAGGAAATCAAGATCCATCTCCAGCACCGGCTGACCCGCCGCGACCGTTGCGCCCTCTTCCACCAGGCGGGTAAAGCCTTTGCCGCCCAGCGCCACGGTGTCGAGGCCCATATGCACCACAATTTCGACGCCGCTGCTGGTTTCCAGACAGAAAGCATGGTTGGTGTCGAAGATCTTCACCACGGTGCCGGCAACCGGCGCCACCACGGTTTTACCGCTCGGCTTGATCGCCAGCCCTTCGCCTACCGCCTTGCTGGCGAAGGCTTCGTCAGGCACCACCTCCAGCGCGACTACTTCGCCGCTCACCGGCGCCATCAGCGTCACAATGGTTTTGGTCTCGCGATTCAGCACGGCCTGCGGTTTTGCCGCTGGCGCGGCAGGCGCTGCTGAAGCGCCGCCCGCCGAGGCGACCGGCCCTTTTGTCAGCACTTTTTTCATTGCGGTGGCGATGCTTTCCGCCTGGGTGCCGACAATCACCTGCACGCTCTGTTTATTCAGGCGGATAACGCCGGACGCGCCCAGATGTTTGGCAACGGACTCATTGACCTGCGCCGAGTCTTTTACGTTGAGACGCAGACGCGTGATACAGGCGTCGATGCCGGTCAGGTTATCGGAGCCGCCGACGGCGCCGATATAGCGACGCGCCAGCGATTCGGTCGCGCTCTCGCCGTTGTCGGTTGTGTCGACGTTAACGTCGTAGCCGTCCGTTTCGTCGCCCGCCACCGCCAGCTCGCGGCCCGGCGTCATCAGGTTGAACTTCTTAATCGTGAAGCGGAATACCACATAGTAGAGCGCAAAGAAGACGATGCCCTGCGGGATCAGCATCCACCAGTGGGTCGCCAGCGGGTTGCGGCTCGACAGCACCATATCCACCAGACCGGCGCTAAAGCCGAAGCCGGCGATCCAGTGCATGCTGGCGGCGATAAATACCGAGATGCCGGTCAGCACCGCGTGGATGACGTAAAGCACCGGCGCGACGAACATAAAGGAGAACTCTAGCGGCTCGGTAATGCCGGTGAAGAAGGCCGCGAAGGCCGCGGCCAGCATGATGCTGCCGACTTTAACGCGGTTTTCCGGTCGCGCGCAGTGATAGATCGCCAGCGCCGCGCCAGGCAGGCCGAACATCATGATCGGGAAGAAGCCCGCCTGATAGCGTCCCGTGATGCCGACAATGCCGGTGCCGTTAGCGATTGACTGCGCGCCGCCGAGGAATTTAGGAATATCGTTGATGCCCGCGACGTCGAACCAGAACACCGAGTTAAGCGCATGATGCAGGCCGACCGGGATCAGCAGACGGTTAAAGAAGGCGTAGACGCCCGCGCCGACCGAGCCCAGCTTCTGAATATGTTCGCCAAAGCTCACCAGTCCGTTAAAGATCAGCGGCCAGATATACATCAGAATGAAGGCAACCGCGATCATCAGGAATGAGACGAGGATAGGCACCAGGCGGCGTCCGCTGAAGAAAGAGAGCGCCTTCGGCAGTTCGACATGGCTAAAGCGGTTATAGACCTCCGCGGAGATAATGCCCACCATGATGCCGACAAACTGGTTTTCGATTTTGCCAAAGGCGGCGGGCACCTGATCCAGCGGTATTTTTTGGATCATCGATACGGCAGCCGGCGAGCAGAGCGTCGTCACCACCAGAAAACCGACGAAGCCGGTCAGCGCCGCTGCGCCATCTTTATCTTTTGACAGCCCATAAGCCACGCCGATAGCAAAGAGTACGGACATATGCTCAATAATGGCCGCGCCCGATTTTATCAGCAGCGCGGCGAGCGCGTTGCTTGCGCCCCAGGCGTCCGGATCGAGCCAGTAGCCGACCCCCATTAATATCGCCGCTGCCGGCAGGGTCGCTACCGGCACCATCAGCGCGCGGCCAACCTTCTGTAAGTAACCTAACATTTGTCCTTTCCCCCTATGAGACTGGCTTGTCGCCCTGCGCCGCTTGCTTTTTATTGTCAGCCGCAGGGGTTGATTGACACTACACTTCACGTTGCGCAGTGTAATGACAAATTAATTCGCCTCGCAAATTATACGCGTCTCTTCTGTGATAATTATCACCAAAAAGCACCATTAACTGCCGAGACGTCTGGCGAACGACCCTAACTTATTTTATGATGAAAAATATCAAGACGCAGCGATCGCGAGCTGAAACGGTCTCACGGCTTTAATGTGATAATGACCGCCGCGATGGGCGCGTCGTCCCCTTTTCTTTTCTCAGAATGAGGTGAAACATGCGACTTATTCCTTTGGCTACCCCTACGCAGGTCGGTAAATGGGCAGCCCGTCATATCGTCAACCGTATCAATGCTTTTAACCCTACCGCGGATCGTCCCTTCGTGCTGGGTCTGCCGACGGGCGGCACGCCGCTGGAAGCTTACAAGCATCTTATCGAGATGCACAAAGCGGGCCAGGTCAGCTTTAAGCATGTAGTGACGTTCAATATGGACGAATATGTCGGCCTGCCGAAAGAGCACCCGGAAAGCTATCACAGCTTCATGTACCGCAACTTTTTCGATCACGTTGATATTCAACCAGAAAATATCAATCTTCTGAATGGCAATGCGCCAGATATTGACGCAGAATGTCGCCAGTATGAAGAGAAGATTCGCGCGCTGGGCAAAATTCACCTGTTTATGGGCGGCGTCGGCAACGACGGCCATATCGCCTTTAACGAACCGGCCTCTTCCCTCGCCTCGCGCACCCGCATCAAAACGCTGACGCACGATACCCGCGTGGCGAACTCGCGCTTCTTCAACGGCGATGTGGATCAGGTGCCGAAATATGCGCTGACCGTCGGCGTCGGCACGCTGCTGGATGCGGAAGAGGTGATGATTCTGGTGACCGGCCATGTCAAAGCGCAGGCGCTGCAGGCCGCCGTAGAAGGCAACGTCAACCATATGTGGACCATCAGCTGCCTGCAGCTGCATGCGAAATCGGTGGTGGTATGCGACGAACCCGCCACCATGGAACTGAAAGTGAAAACCGTTAAATATTTCCGCGAAATGGAAGCGGAAAATATGAAAGGCGTGTAAGACGATGTTGTAAATGCCCGCCGCGAGGCTCTGGCGGGCTCAGCCGGGAGAACCACGATGTACGCATTAGTTAACGGCCGAATTTATACCGGTCATGAAATTCTGGATAACCACGCGGTGGTTATCGCCGATGGGCTGATCGAACGCGTCTGTCCGCGCGACGCGCTGCCAGCCGATATCGCGCTGCGCGACGTTTCAGGCGCGCTGATCGCTCCCGGCTTTATTGATTTACAGCTGAACGGCTGCGGCGGCGTGCAGTTCAACGACGACATTGACGCCCTGAGCGTCGAGACGCTGGAAATTATGCAGCGCGCCAATGAAAAGTCAGGCTGCACCAGCTTTCTGCCCACGCTGATCACCAGCAGCGACGAGCTGATGAAGCGCGCCATCGACACGATGCGCGCCTATAAACGCAAGCATCAACATCAGGCGCTCGGCCTGCATCTGGAAGGCCCCTGGCTGAATAAAGCCAAAAAAGGCACCCATAATCCCGATCTCATCCGCCTGCCCGATCCGGCGCTGGTGCGCTATCTGTGTGATAACGCCGACGTCATTACCAAGGTGACGCTGGCGCCGGAAAACGCCGGCGACGCAGTGATCCGTCAGCTAACGCAGGCGGGCATCATCGTCTCCGCCGGCCACTCCAACGCCACCTATGACGAAGCCAAAGCGGGCTTCCGCGCGGGCGTGACCTTCGCTACCCATCTCTATAACGCCATGCCCGCTTTCGCCGGACGCGAGCCGGGCCTGATCGGCGCGCTGTTCGATGCGCCGGATGTTTATTGCGGCATTATTGCAGATGGATTGCACGTCCATTACGCTAACGTACGCAACGCGAAACGTATTAAAGGCAATAAGCTGGTGCTGGTCACCGACGCCACCGCGCCCGCAGGCGCCGAAATTGATAAATTCATTTTCGCTGGCAAAACAATATACTATCGCAATGGCCTGTGCGTGGACGAGAACGGCACCCTGAGCGGCTCTGCGATTACGATGATTGAATCGGTGCGCAACGCCGTCGAACATGTCGGTATCGCGCTGGATGAAGCACTGCGCATGGCGACGCTCTTTCCGGCGCAGGCAATGGGCGTGGAAAAACAGCTGGGCACGGTCGAAGCGGGAAAAGTCGCCAACCTCACTGTTTTTACGCGTGATTTCAAGATCACTAAGACGTTTGTCAACGGAGACGACGTCCTGAGCGAGTAAGCACTGAATGACCACTGGCGGCCAGACACAAATAGGAAATGTCGATCTTGTCAAGCAACTCAATAGCGCGGCCGTTTACCGGCTGATTGACCAGCAGGGCCCTATTTCGCGCATTCAGATTGCCGAACTCAGTCAGCTTGCGCCCGCCAGCGTCACTAAAATTACTCGCCAGCTCATTGAGCGCGGGCTGATCAAAGAGGTGGATCAACAGGCGTCCACCGGCGGTCGCCGCGCTATCTCCATCGTAACCGAAACGCGCAATTTCCACGCCATCGGCGTGCGGCTCGGCCGCCATGACGCCACCCTGACGCTGTTCGATCTCAGCGGCAAATCGCTGGCGCAGGAGGATTATGCGCTGCCGGAGCGCACGCAGGAGACGCTGGAGCATGCGCTGTTCGCCGCTATCGACAGCTTTATCGACACCCACCAGCGTAAAATCCGCGAGCTCATCGCCATCTCGGTGATTCTGCCCGGCCTGGTCGATCCGATAAATGGCGTTATCCGCTATATGCCCCATATCGCCGTCAGCCACTGGCCGCTGGTGGCCGGCCTGCAAAATCGCTTTAAGGTCACCAGCTTCGTCGGTCACGATATCCGCAGCCTGGCGCTGGCTGAGCACTACTTTGGTGCAAGCCGCGACTGCGCCGACTCGATTCTGGTGCGGCTCCATCGCGGCACCGGCGCCGGCATAATCGCCAACGGTCATATTTTTCTCGGCAGCAACGGCAACGTAGGCGAAATCGGCCATATTCAGGTCGATCCGCTTGGCGAACGCTGCCACTGCGGCAATTTTGGCTGTCTGGAAACCATCGCCGCTAACGGCGCGATTGAAAACCGCGTGCGCCATCTGCTCAGCCAGGGCTACCCCAGCGTGCTGACGCAGGACGCCTGCCAGATGGCGCAGATTTGCAAAGCGGCCAACCAGGGCGACGCGCTGGCCTGTGAAGTGATTGAATATGTCGGACGTTATCTGGGCAAAGCGATTGCCATTGCGATTAACCTGTTCAACCCGCAGAAAGTGGTGCTGGCGGGCGAAATCACCGACGCCGAGAAAGTGCTGTTCCCCGCTATTGAAGGCTGTATCAACACGCAAGCGCTCAACGCCTTCCGCAAAAATCTGCCGGTGGTGCGTTCCGAGCTCGATCATCGATCGGCGATAGGCGCCTTTGCGCTGGCAAAACGCGCTATGCTCAACGGCATTCTGCTGCAACATTTACTGGAAGAGTAAACGCCACCCGGACTGAACCTATGACGATAAAAAGCGTAATTTGCGACATTGACGGCGTGTTAATGCACGACAACACCGCCGTGCCCGGCGCGCAGGAGTTTCTGCAGCGCATCCTGCAAAAAGAGATGCCGCTGGTGGTGCTGACCAACTATCCTTCGCAGACCGCGCAGGATCTGGCGAACCGCTTCGCCAACGCCGGCGTCGAGGTGCCCGACTCGGTGTTTTATACCTCCGCGATGGCGACCGCCGATTTCCTGCGTCGTCAGGAAGGTAAAAAAGCCTACGTGATTGGTGAAGGCGCGCTGATCCATGAACTCTATAAAGCGGGCTTTACCATTACCGACGTCAATCCCGATTTCGTGATCGTCGGCGAGACGCGCTCCTTCAACTGGGAGATGATGCATAAGGCCGCCTTTTTCGTCGCCAGCGGCGCGCGCTTTATCGCCACCAACCCCGATACCCACGCGCGCGGCTTTGTGCCCGCCTGCGGCGCCCTCTGCGCCGGCATCGAAAAGATCTCCGGCCGTCGCCCGTTTTACGTCGGCAAGCCTAGCCCCTACATCATGCGCGCCGCGCTGAATAAAATGCAGGCTCACTCCGAGGAGACGGTGATCGTCGGCGACAACCTGCGCACCGACATCTTGGCCGGCTTTCAGGCTGGTCTGGAAACCATTCTGGTGCTCTCCGGCGTCTCGACGCTGAGCGATATCGACGCCATGCCCTTCCGTCCCGACTGGATCTACCCTTCTGTCGCCGATATCGATCTCTTTTAATCGCTCTCTTCGCGCCGCCTGACGTCAGGCGGCCGCTTTTTCCCCTGAAGCCCTCTCTAACTTGACTATTTTTTAGTCATATTTGGCTATCCATTGCCGATCCGTTAATGAAACGCGCTTTAAATTGAACATTATTCAAATTAAAAGCCTCAGCAACAATCTTTTTATCAGTAAAAGGTGAATATGCTTGCATTGACTGCATGAAATAGCGCATTTTCTTATACATCACGCAGCCGCTGGCTGCCGGACAAGGCAACGATAACATCGCCGACAGGCGAGCTCAGGAGTCAGAATATGTGTTCTATTTTTGGTGTGTTGGATCTGAAAAGCGATCCGATTGATCTGCGTAAAAAAGCGCTGGAGAGTTCTCGCCTGATGCGTCATCGCGGACCGGACTGGTCCGGCGTGTATGCCGACGATAAAGCGATTCTCGCGCATGAACGTCTGTCTATCGTCGACGTCAACAACGGCGCCCAGCCGCTGTACAACGCCGATCACACCCATGTTCTGGCGGTTAACGGCGAGATTTACAACCATCAGGCGTTGCGCGCCGAGCTGAGCGATCGCTACCAGTTTCAGACCGGCTCCGACTGCGAAGTCATTCTGGCGCTCTATCAGGAAAAAGGGGTCGACTTCCTCGACGATCTCGAAGGCATGTTCGCTTTTATCCTGTGGGACAGCGCGAAGCAGCAGTACCTGATCGGCCGCGACCATATCGGCATCATCCCGCTCTATATGGGCAACGACGAACACGGCAACCTGTTTGTCGCGTCGGAAATGAAAGCGCTGGTACCGGTGTGCCGCTCGATTAAAGAGTTCCCGCCGGGAAGCTATCTCTCCAGCACCGACGGCGAAATTCGTCGCTACTGGCAGCGCGACTGGATGGAGTACGCCGCGGTAGAACATAACGTCACCGATGCGGCGGGCCTGAAGCATGCGCTGGAAGAGTCGGTGAAAAGCCATCTGATGTCGGACGTGCCGTACGGCGTGCTGCTCTCCGGCGGTCTGGACTCCTCGATCATCTCGGCGGTAACCAAACGCTTCGCCGCGAAACGCGTCGAAGATCAGGACAAGAGCGACGCCTGGTGGCCGCAGCTGCACTCGTTCGCGGTCGGCCTGGAGGGCTCGCCGGATTTGAAAGCGGCGAAAGCGGTGGCTGAACATCTGGGCACGGTGCATCACGAGATTCACTTTACCGTGCAGGAAGGGCTGGATGCGATTCGCGATGTGATCTATCACATCGAAACCTACGACGTCACCACCATTCGCGCCTCGACGCCGATGTACCTGATGTCGCGTAAAATCAAGGCGATGGGTATTAAGATGGTGCTCTCCGGCGAAGGCGCGGACGAAGTGTTCGGCGGCTACCTCTACTTCCATAAGGCACCGAACGCCAAAGAGTTTCATGAAGAGAACGTGCGCAAGCTGATGGCGCTGCATATGTACGACTGCGCGCGCGCCAACAAAGCGATGTCCGCCTGGGGCGTGGAAGCGCGCGTGCCTTTCCTCGACAAGAAATTCCTCGACGTGGCGATGCGCATCAACCCGCAGGACAAAATGTGCGGCAGCAACGGCAAGATGGAAAAACATATCCTGCGCGAATGCTTCTCCTCATATCTGCCGGAAAGCGTCGCCTGGCGCCAGAAAGAGCAGTTCTCTGACGGCGTAGGCTACAGCTGGATCGATACGCTGAAAGAGGTCGCGGCGCAGCAGGTCAGCGATCAGCAGCTGGCGACCGCGCACTTCCGCTTCCCGTACAACACGCCGGCGTCGAAAGAGGGCTACCTCTATCGCGAAATTTTTGAAGAGCTGTTCCCGCTGCCGAGCGCGGCGGAGTGCGTGCCGGGCGGTCCGTCGGTCGCCTGCTCCTCCGCTAAAGCAATTGAGTGGGACGAAGCGTTCAAATCGATGGACGATCCTTCAGGTCGCGCGGTGGGCGTGCATCAGTCCGCTTATAAATAAGCAAAATAAGCCATAACAAAATGGGCCTTGCGGGGCCCCTTTTTTTTAGCTTTGATGTGGTTACGATCAAAACCTGCCGAATAATTCGCCACCCTGGTTACAAGCCAGACAAACAGGCGCGCGGAGGCGAAAATCGACAAAAAATGTGTTGACGCTCCAGAGCTCAATACGCATAATGCGCCCCGCAACGCCGATGAAGGTAACGCGAAAAAAGATGGCTACGTAGCTCAGCTGGTTAGAGCACATCACTCATAATGATGGGGTCACAGGTTCAAATCCCGTCGTAGCCACCATCTTTTTTGCGGGAGTGGCGAAATTGGTAGACGCACCAGATTTAGGTTCTGGCGCCGCAAGGTGTGCGAGTTCAAGTCTCGCCTCCCGCACCATTTCAGTCTTCGGCAGCCGGATGGGGTATCGCCAAGCGGTAAGGCACCGGTTTTTGATACCGGCATTCCCTGGTTCGAATCCAGGTACCCCAGCCAATCCGATGCGCTCTCGTGGATACGAGTCGACGAATGGGATATCGCCAAGCGGTAAGGCACCGGTTTTTGATACCGGCATTCCCTGGTTCGAATCCAGGTATCCCAGCCACATCGGGTGCAGTAAGCAGTACATTTGGCTACGTAGCTCAGCTGGTTAGAGCACATCACTCATAATGATGGGGTCACAGGTTCAAATCCCGTCGTAGCCACCAAATTATTGGGGTATCGCCAAGCGGTAAGGCACCGGATTCTGATTCCGGCATTCCGAGGTTCGAATCCTCGTACCCCAGCCATACAAGACAATTTGAAAAGACACTATTGGGGTGTCGCCAAGCGGTAAGGCACCGGATTCTGATTCCGGCATTCCGGGGTTCGAATCCCTGCACCCCAGCCAAATTGACAACAGGCCCGCTTTTGCGGGCTTTGTTGTTTTTGTCGTCTGGTCACTTTTGCTTTAAAACAGCAACACTGCTGTTAAGTCCGGTCACAGAGGCGCTTCCCGAAGAGCAAAGCGTCCCGCGCAAGGACAAAAACGCCGGGAGCGTTTTTGAACAACGCAACGCGTTGGCCCGTTTACGGGCGCACCTCAGGGATGAGGTGCGTAATCGCGCGGGCCGAGCGGTCATGGATGACGAACAGCGACTTTGCGATCGGGGAGCCCCTCTGTGGCCGCGCACGGATACCACAGCCACACCTGTTCTCAAGTACTTAACACTCTGCTCTTCGGCCCCAAAGACCGCAGCCGCGCCTACCTCTTACCTACAATCCCAGCGCGTAGCGCAGCACCTTGCGCTTCAGCGCGCCCGAACGCTCCGCGGCCATCAGCCCCAGATTGCGGGCGAACTTCAGCGGCGGCAGCCGATTGCTAAAGGCGAAATAGAACAGATCCATCCCGCCCTGCATCAATAGATTATCGCGACGACGCTGTGACTGATAACGACGCAGCACATTCTCGGACGCCCACTCCTGCGCGTTAGCGCGCGCCTCCACCAGCACATCCACCAGCGCGTCTACATCGCGATAGCCCAGATTAACGCCCTGCCCCGCCAGCGGATTAATGGTATGCGCCGCATCGCCGATCAACGCCAGCCCAGGCAGCACATAGCGCTGCGCATGACGGCGCACCAGCGGAAAACCGCCCGCCGCATGCGCTTTAAAACGGCCCAGCCGCGCCGGGAAAGTCGCGGCGATCTCTTTCTCCAGCTGCGGCAGCGGCATCGCCTGCAGCTGACGAATGCGCGCCGGCGCGTCATACCACACCAGCGAGGCGCGATTATCATACAGCGGCAGAAAAGCGCGCGGCCCCTGCGGCGTAAACTGCTGCCAGGTCGCGTCGCCCGCCGGGTGCTCGCAGGTCACGCTAATCAGCAAACAGGATTGCGCATAGCTCCAGCCGTCGATGCCGATGCCCGCCATCTGCCGTACCTGCGAGTTGGCGCCGTCGGCGCCGACCACCAGCCGGGCATGCAGCGCTTCGCCATCGTTGAGATCGAGCCGCCAGCCGCCATTCTCCTGCTGTAAACCTGCGAGCGTCGCGGGACAGCGCAGCGTAATACCGAGCTGCTCCATTCTTTCCCACAGCGCGCGCTGCAACACACTATTTTCGACCATAAAACCCAGCTCCGGCAGGCCGAGCGACGCGGCGTCGAAACTGACGTGAGCCGTCTGCCACTCCCAGGTTTCCAGCTTGCGATAGGGCGCGCAGCGCATCGCCTGCACGCGCGGCCAGACGTCGAGCTGCTTCAGCAGACCCGCCGAGGCGCTGCCGATGGCGGAGATACGCACGTCGGGATCGCTGTCGGCGTCAAAAGGCGCAGGCGCCGCGCGCTCCACCACCGCGACGCGAAACTGCTGAAGCGCCAGACCGCACGCCAGCGCGGCGCCGACCATGCCGCCGCCCACCACCACCACATCAAAGCGGTTATCCTGCATTGCTCATCTCCTTCTGAATCTCTACCCGCCGCAAAAAGCGGGATAACTGGCGCAAAGTGTACCGGAAAAACGCCCTGGCGGCAGAAATGGCCTGCCCGACAAGAGACGGATCGTCGCTCGCGCCGCAGATATGCGAAGTATGGCGGCTATGCGCTGGTCACAACAGCGTCAAAGCATTACAATACGCGCCCTGCACCTCACTGCACTGAATCAATGGCTAGTTCGACAATGAAAAAACTGCATATCAAAACCTGGGGCTGTCAGATGAATGAGTACGATTCATCCAAGATGGCTGACCTGCTGAACAGCACCCACGGCTACACGCTGACCGAGGAAGCTGAAGAGGCAGACATTCTGCTGCTCAACACCTGCTCAATTCGCGAAAAGGCGCAGGAAAAAGTTTTCCACCAGCTTGGACGCTGGAAAAACTTAAAAGAGCGCAACCCTGATTTGATTATCGGTGTCGGCGGCTGCGTGGCGTCGCAGGAAGGGGATCATATTCGCCAGCGCGCCAGCTATGTGGATATCGTATTCGGCCCGCAAACCCTGCATCGTCTGCCGGAAATGATCAACAGCGTGCGCGGCAGCAAAAGCCCGGTCGTGGATATCAGCTTCCCGGAAATCGAAAAATTCGACCGTCTGCCGGAACCGCGCGCGGAAGGCCCCACCGCCTTCGTCTCCATCATGGAAGGCTGTAACAAATACTGCACTTTCTGCGTCGTGCCCTATACGCGCGGCGAAGAGGTTAGCCGTCCCTGCGACGACATCCTGCTGGAGATCGCACAGCTGGCGGCGCAGGGCGTGCGTGAAGTCAACCTGCTCGGCCAGAACGTCAACGCCTATCGCGGCGCGACCTTCGACGGCGAAATCTGCACCTTTGCCGAACTGCTGCGCCTGGTGGCCGCCATTGACGGCATCGACCGCATTCGCTTCACCACCAGCCATCCGATCGAATTCACCGACGACATCATCGAGGTCTACCGCGACACGCCTGAACTGGTAAGCTTCCTGCACCTGCCGGTACAGAGCGGCGCGGACCGCATTCTGACGCTGATGAAGCGCGCCCATACCGCGCTGGAGTACAAAGCGATTATCCGCAAGCTGCGCGCTGCGCGCCCGGATATCCAGATCAGCTCCGACTTTATCATCGGCTTCCCGGGTGAAACCCAGCAGGACTTCGAACAGACCATGAAGCTGATCGCCGACGTCAACTTCGACATGAGCTTCAGCTTTATCTACTCCGCGCGTCCCGGCACGCCGGCGGCGGATCTGCCGGACGACGTCTCGGAAGAAGAGAAAAAGCAGCGCCTCTATATCCTGCAGGATCGCATCAACCAGCAGGCGATGGCCTGGAGCCGCCGTATGCTCGGCACGGTGCAGCGCATTCTGGTGGAAGGCACCTCGCGTAAAAACGTGATGGAGCTGTCGGGCCGTACCGAAACCAACCGCGTGGTCAACTTCGAAGGTTCGCCGGAGATGATCGGTAAGTTCGTCGATGTGGAGATCGTCGACGTCTACACCAACTCGCTGCGCGGCAAAGTAGTGCGCACCGAAGATGAGATGGGCCTGCGCATCGTAGAAAGCCCGGCATCAGTTATCGCGCGCACGCGCAAAGAGAACGAGATCGGCGTCGGCACCTTCCAGCCTTGATACGCGCTTCACTCAGCGGCGGCGCCTGCGGCGGCGTCGCTCTTTTCTTCTGCACGCCCTTGCTTTCTGGACGCGCTGCCCAAATATCACTAGCTACGCTTGCGCCCCGGCGACATGCCATAAATAATTTCTCAAAGTGCCGTCGTTAATCAACCCGGCATCAGCACACATTCTAACTGGCCCTGAGTGACCCAAAGGATTCGTTTGAATATCGAAACTCGTGAAATCGCCCTTGAACCGGCAGATAACCGCCGACTGATGAGCCTGTGCGGTCCGTTCGACGACAACGTCAAACAGCTTGAGCGTCGTCTGGGCATTGAAATCAACCGTCGCGACAACAGCTTTAAGCTGGTTGGCCGTGCGCTCTGCGTTAACGCCGCTGAAGATATTTTGCGTACCCTTTACGTCGATACCGCGCCGGTGCGCGGCGTCATCCCGGATATCGATCCAGAGCAGATCCATCTGGCGATTAAAGAGAGCCGCGTGCTGGAGCAGACCGCCGACAGCGTGCCGGAGTTCGGCAAAGCCGTGCATATCCAGACCAAACGCGGCGTGATCAAGCCGCGCACGCCAAATCAGGCGCAGTACATCGCCAATATTCTCGATCACGACATCACCTTCGGCGTCGGCCCGGCCGGTACGGGTAAAACCTACCTTGCGGTTGCGGCGGCGGTGGATGCGCTGGAGCGCCAGGAGATTCGCCGTATTCTGCTGACGCGTCCGGCGGTGGAAGCGGGCGAAAAGCTTGGCTTCCTGCCAGGCGACCTGAGCCAGAAGGTCGATCCCTACCTGCGTCCGCTCTATGATGCCCTGTTCGAGATGCTCGGCTTCGAGCGCGTTGAAAAGCTCATGGAGCGCAACGTCATTGAGGTCGCGCCGCTGGCCTATATGCGCGGCCGCACGCTAAACGACGCCTTTATCATTCTTGATGAGAGCCAGAACACCACCATCGAACAGATGAAGATGTTCCTGACGCGCATCGGCTTCAACTCCAAAGCGGTGATCACCGGCGACGTCACGCAGATCGACCTGCCGCGCAGCACCAAGTCGGGCCTGCGCCACGCCATTGAAGTGCTCTCCGATGTCGAGGAGCTGAGCTTCAACTTCTTCCACAGCGAAGACGTGGTGCGTCATCCGGTTGTGGCCCGAATCGTCACCGCCTATGAAGCCTGGGAAGAGGCGGATCAGAAACGCCGCGACAAGCTGGCAGAAGAGCGTAAACGCGACGCGCTGGCGGCACAGATCGAGGCGCAGGAGAGTAAATGAGCCAGGTGATTCTTGATCTGCAGCTGGCCTGCGAGCAGACCGGCGGCCTGCCTGACGAGGCCGCTTTCCAGCGCTGGCTGGAGGCGGCGGTTACCCCTTTTCAGCCGGAAAGCGAAGTCACCATTCGCCTGGTGGACGAGGCGGAGAGCCATGAGCTTAATCTGACTTACCGCGGCAAAGACAAGCCGACCAACGTGCTCTCTTTTCCCTTCGAGGCGCCGCCGGGCATTGAGCTGCCGCTGCTGGGCGACCTGATCATTTGTCGTCAGGTGGTGGAGCAAGAGGCGGAAGAGCAAGGCAAAAGCGTTGAAGCGCACTGGGCCCATATGGTGGTGCACGGCACGCTGCATCTGCTCGGCTACGACCATATCGAAGATGACGAAGCTGAAGAGATGGAAGGGATCGAGACTGAGATAATGCTTGCTCTTGGCTATCCCGATCCGTACATTTCGGAAAAAGAAGACGCCTGAGCCGCTGGCTCAGTTTATCCTGCTGTCGGCGAGGACGCCGGCAGCGACCATCCCCATCAGAGAGATCTCTAAAAAAACGCCATGAGCGACGACCATTCTCAAAACAGCGATGCACCCAGTAGTAAAAAGGGATTTTTTTCCCTGCTTATCAACCAACTGTTTCACGGCGAACCGCAAAACCGTGATGAACTACTGGAGCTGATCCGCGACTCCGAGCAAAAAGAGCTGATTGACGAAGATACCCGCGACATGCTCGAAGGAGTGCTGGATATTGCAGAGCAGCGCGTGCGCGACATCATGATCCCGCGTTCGCAAATGATTACCCTGAAGCGCAACCAGACGCTGGACGAGTGCCTGGACGTGATTATCGAATCCGCGCATTCACGTTTTCCGGTAATCAGCGAAGACAAAGACCATGTCGAAGGCATTTTGATGGCGAAAGATCTGCTGCCGTTTATGAGCAGCGAATCAGAGCCGTTCAGCATGGAAAAAGTGCTGCGCCCGGCGGTTGTGGTGCCGGAAAGCAAGCGCGTCGACCGCATGCTGAAAGAGTTTCGTTCTCAGCGCTATCATATGGCGATCGTTATTGATGAATTCGGCGGCGTCTCCGGCCTGGTCACCATCGAGGATATCCTTGAGCTGATCGTCGGCGAAATCGAAGATGAGTATGACGACGAAGAAGATCGCGATATCCGTCAGCTGAACCGTCAGACCTATACGGTGCGCGCCCTGACCCCGATTGAAGATTTCAACGAGGTGTTCGGCACGCAGTTCAGCGACGAAGAAGTCGACACCATTGGCGGACTGGTCATGCAGGGATTCGGCCATCTTCCCGGACGGGGAGAGAGCATTGACATCGACGGGTATCATTTCAAGGTCGCGATGTCCGACAGCCGCCGCATCATCCAGGTACACGTAAAGATTCCGGAAAACGCGCCGTTACCTCAACTGGATGACGAATAACCCTATGTCTTTGGCCCTACTATACCCGCGCCAGCGGGTACGTTTGTTGCTGGCATTGTTAACGGGGGCCATCGGCACCCTCGCCTTCTCCCCCTATGATTTCTGGCCCGCCGCGCTGCTGTCGCTAGGCGGCCTGCAGCTGCTGACGCTGGATCGGCGCAGCGGCCAGGCTACCGCGATCGGCTTCGCCTGGGGCTTCGGCCTGTTCGGCAGCGGCATAAACTGGGTTTACGTCAGTATCGCCACCTTTGGCGGCATGCCCGGACCGGTCAACGTCTTCCTGGTGATTTTGCTGGCCGCCTATCTGTCGCTCTACCCGGCGCTGTTTGCCGGCGTGCTTAACCGCATCTGGCCACGCGCGACGCTGTGGCGCCTGACGCTGGCGGCGCCGGCGCTGTGGCAGCTTAGCGAATTTCTGCGCGGCTGGGTGCTGACTGGCTTTCCCTGGCTGCAGTTCGGCTACAGCCAGATCGACGGCCCGCTAAAAGGCCTGGCCCCGCTGGCGGGCGTGGAAACCCTCACCTTTATTCTGATGGTGGTCGCTGGCCTGCTGGCTTACGCCCTTCACCAGCGCAGCGTAAAAAGCGCGATCGCCGCGCTGCTGCTGCTGGCGCTGCCGTGGCCGCTGCGTTATATCCACTGGACCCAGCCGCAGCCGGCGCGCAGCGTCGAGGTGGCGCTGGTTCAGGGCAATATTCCGCAGTCGATGAAGTGGGATCCGCAGCAGCTGCTCAACACGCTGCGCGCCTATAACGGCCTGAGTCAGCCGCTGATGGGCAACGCGCCGCTGATTATCTGGCCGGAGTCGGCGATTACCGATCTGGAAAGCAATCAGCAGCCCTTTTTGCGCGCGCTGGACGGCGAGCTGCGCCAGCGCGGCAGCGCGCTGATCACCGGCATCGTCGATTCCCGTCTGGAGCAGAACCGCTATCACGACTACAACTCGGTGATCGTGCTGGGCGGCGAGAAGCCCTACAGCTATCAGAGCATGAACCGCTACCAGAAAAACCATCTGGTGCCGTTCGGCGAGTTCGTGCCGCTGGAGAACCTGCTGCGTCCGCTTGCACCTTTCTTCGATCTGCCGATGTCCTCCTTCAGCCGCGGCGCCTATCTGCAGCCGCAGCTGCAGGCGGCGGGCTACCACCTTACCAGCGCCATCTGCTATGAGATCGTGCTGGGCGAGCAGGTGCGCGCCAATTTCCATCCCGACACCGATTTTCTGCTTACCGTCTCCAACGACGCCTGGTTCGGCCACTCTATTGGCCCCTGGCAGCACTTCCAGATGGCGCGTATGCGTGCGCTGGAGCTGGGGCGTCCGCTGCTGCGCGGCACCAATAACGGCGTGACCGCGGTGGTGAATGCGCAGGGCGAAGTCGAGAAAATCCTGCCGCAGTTTACCCGCGGCGTGCTGCTGGATAAGGTGACGCCGACCACTGGCGAAACGCCTTACGCCCATGCCGGCCTGTGGCCGGTCTGGCTGCTGACGCTGGGCGCCGCGATGCTGGCGCTGTGGCGCCGCAAAGCCTGACCTGCCGTACGGCGGCGAGCGCCCTGCTCGCCGCCTTCTCGCCATATTCCGCTCGCTTTCTCGCCGTCTTCCCCGATTTTCTGCTGTGTCGCTGACCTGGCACGATGCTTGCTATCAGTAACCCTGTTTCCTGTAAACCTGGCGGACTAACGCGTTAACGCGAGCTGCGCTGCACCGTTTAAAGGCAGAGCGACGCACCCTGAGCGCGCAACCTGAGAAATACGCCTCAATTTGGTGCGGAACACTTCGCAAAATAAGAAACTTTTTCGTTTCATAACGTTAACAATCCGCTATGTTAGTGAATATTCTTAGCGCGCCGACGCGATGAGATAACAAAAAAAGCAGCAGGAAATACACACAACATCACACATCTGCGCAGTTTATATTCTGCGCGACATCTCTTGAAGGAGTTGGACCATGCAGATTCGCAAAGTGGCACTATCGCTTTTGCTGGCAGGCGTTGCAGCAGCGGGCGCAGCCCAGGCGGAAGACCTCAGCGGCACCCTGAAGAAAATCAGCGATAATGGCGTTATCGTCGTGGGGCATCGCGAGTCCTCTGTTCCTTTTTCTTATTACGACAACCAGCAAAAAGTCGTGGGCTATTCGCAGGCTTACTCCAACGCCATCATCGAGGCGATTAAAGCGAAGCTGAACAAACCGGATCTGCAGGTCAAGATGATCCCTGTCACCTCGCAGAACCGTATTCCGCTGCTGCAGAACGGCACCTACGACTTCGAGTGCGGATCCACCACCAATAACCTCGAGCGCCAGAAACAGGCGGCGTTCTCCGACACCATTTTCGTTATCGGCACGCGTCTGCTGGTGAAAAAAGGCGGCGACATCAAAGATTTCGCCGACCTGAAAGGCAAAACCGTGGTCGTCACCTCCGGTACCACCTCGGAAGTGCTGCTGCATAAGCTGAACGACGAGAAGAAAATGGATATGCGCATCATCAGCGCGAAAGACCATGGCGACTCGTTCCGCACGCTGGAAACCGGCCGCGCCGTCGCCTTTATGATGGATGACGCCCTGCTGGCCGGCGAACGCGCTAAGGCGAAGAAGCCGGATAACTGGGAGATCGTCGGCACGCCGCAGTCGAAAGAGGCCTATGGCTGTATGCTGCGTAAAGACGACGCGTCGTTCAAAACGCTGGTGGACGATACCATCGCCAAAGCGCAGACCTCGGGCGAAGCCGCGAAGTGGTTCGATACCTGGTTCAAGCAGCCGATTCCGCCGAAGAATCTGAACCTGAACTTCGATCTCTCAACGGATATGCAGGCGCTGTTCAAAACGCCGAACGACAAAGCACTGAACTAACAACGACAACAAGGGCGGCCTCGCTGCCCTCTCGATTGCTGAAAACCCGGCGCGGACAGACAAGCTGCTCAGGTCGTTCCCCTGAAGCAGGCAGTACAGACGCCGTTCATCAATCTTCAGGGTAGCTTAGCTACCCTTTTTTACCGGAGCTCGTTATGGGTATCGACTGGAACTGGGGCATCTTTCTCGAACAGGCCCCGTTCGGCAACACGACCTACCTTGGCTGGCTGTGGTCCGGATTTCAGGTGACCATTGCGGTCTCCTGCTGCGCCTGGATTATCGCCTTTCTTGTAGGATCCTTTTTCGGCATTCTGCGCACCGTGCCTAACCGCCTGCTTTCGGCGATCGGCACCTGCTACGTAGAGCTGTTCCGCAACATTCCGCTGATCGTGCAGTTTTTCTTCTGGTATCTGGTGGCGCCGGAACTGGTAGGCGAGAAGCTCGGCATGTGGTTTAAATCGGAGCTGGACCCCAATGTCCAGTTTTTCACCGCGTCGGTGATCTGTCTCGGCCTGTTTACCGCCGCTCGCGTCTGCGAGCAGGTGCGTGCCGCCATTCAGTCGCTGCCGCGCGGGCAAAAGAACGCCGGTCTGGCGATGGGATTGACCCTGCCGCAGACCTACCGTTATGTGCTGCTGCCTAACGCCTACCGCGTGATCGTGCCGCCGATGACCTCGGAAATGCTCAACCTGGTGAAAAACTCCGCTATTGCTTCGACCATCGGGCTGGTGGATATGGCGGCGCAGGCGGGCAAACTGCTCGACTACTCGGCCCACGCCTACGAGTCCTTTACCGCGATTACGCTGGCCTATATCGCCATTAACCTGGTGATCATGCTGATTATGAGTCTGGTGGAGCGCAAGGTGCGCCTGCCGGGTAACCTGGGAGGAAAATAATGTACGAGTTTGACTGGAGTTCCATTCCTCCCAGCCTGCCCTACCTGCTTAACGGTATGGTGATTACGCTGAAGATCACCGTGACCGCGGTGGTGTTCGGCATTATCTGGGGCACGCTGCTGGCGGTGATGCGGCTGTCGAGCTTTAAGCCCATCAGCTGGTTCGCCAAAATTTATGTCAACCTGTTCCGCTCGGTGCCGCTGGTAATGGTGCTGCTGTGGTTCTATCTGGTGGTGCCGAGTTTCCTGCAGCAGGTGCTGGGCCTGTCGCCCAAAACCGATATCCGACTGATTTCAGCCATGGTCGCTTTTTCGCTGTTCGAAGCGGCGTACTACTCAGAAATTATTCGTGCCGGCATCATCAGTATCTCACGTGGACAGGGTAACGCCGCGCTGGCGCTCGGCATGACGCACTGGCAGTCGATGCAGCTGATTATTCTGCCGCAGGCGTTTCGCGCCATGGTGCCGCTGCTGCTGACGCAGGGCATCGTGCTGTTCCAGGATACCTCGCTGGTCTATGTCTTAAGCCTGGCGGACTTTTTCCGCACCGCGTCCACCATCGGCGAGCGCGACGGCACCCAGGTGGAAATGGTTCTCTTCGCCGGTCTGGTCTACTTCGTTATCAGCCTGAGCGCTTCGCTGTTGGTCAGCTATCTAAAAAGAAAAAGGACGGTTTAAATGATTAGCCTGAAAAATGTTTCTAAGTGGTATGGTCACTTTCAGGTGCTGACCGACTGCACGACCGAAGTCCAGAAAGGGGAAGTCGTGGTAGTGTGCGGGCCGTCGGGCTCGGGCAAATCGACCCTGATCAAAACCGTTAACGGTCTGGAGCCGATTCAGCAGGGCCATATTCTGGTGAACGGCACCGAAGTGAACAACAAGAAAACCAATCTGGCGCAGCTGCGCAGCAAGGTCGGTATGGTGTTCCAGCACTTCGAGCTGTTTCCCCACCTCAGCATCATCGATAACCTGGTGCTGGCGCAGGTGAAAGTGCTGAAGCGCGACAAAACCGCCGCGCGGGATAAAGGTCTGAAGCTGCTGGATCGCGTCGGGCTGACCGCTCATGCGCAGAAGTTTCCCGGCCAGCTGTCGGGCGGCCAGCAGCAGCGCGTGGCGATTGCGCGCGCGCTCTGCATGGATCCTATCGCCATGCTGTTCGACGAGCCGACCTCGGCGCTCGATCCGGAAATGATCAACGAAGTGCTCGACGTAATGGTGGAGCTGGCGCAGGAAGGCATGACGATGATGGTGGTGACGCACGAAATGGGCTTCGCCCGCAAAGTGGCGAACCGCGTCATTTTTATGGATGAAGGCAAGATTATCGAAGATACGCGTAAAGACGACTTCTTTAATAATCCGCAGTCGGATCGCGCGAAGGATTTCCTGGCGAAGATTCTGCACTAAGGGATAGCTTGGTCCTGGCGCTTATGCGCCAGAACCGCCTGGCTGCCATCCGGCCTGCGACAGTCTTGTCGCGGGCCGTTTTACTCTTCGGACAGTCTCATCCGCGTAAGCACAGTCGCCGTTCTTACGGCTCAAACGGCTGCCGCTGGAACTGATCGTGTCCGCACTCCGGACAGCGCGTTAACGTCTCAGGGGTATAAATCGCGCGCGTAAAGTGACACTTCTCGCACACCAGATTGCCCAGTCCCACCACCTCGCCGCTCTGATACACGCCGTGATGATGGAGATCCTGAAACACCTCGCGCCACTCCAGCTGGCTCTTGTCGGTAATATCCGCCAGCTCTTTCCACAGGCTCTCGCGCATAATGCGCATAAACAGCGAATCGTTCGCCTTCTCTGGCTGATGGACCTCCTGATAGCTGCGTGCAAACTCCTCTAAATCGCGTCGAACCGCCGCCAGCGCCTGGTCGATCTCGCCCGGCGTCGCGGACTCGCTGGCCATGAGCTGCTGACGTCGCGACGTCACCAGCGCGTCGATATCCCGATCGCCCTGGCGCAGTCGCTCCGTCAACGCGGCCAGAGATTCACGGTAAATTTGCGCCACTTTGTTCATTTTATTCTCCTTTCTGCGCGGGTAAGCCAGCTTTAAGTTTAGCCGCTTTGCGCCGTTTGCCGCGTTGTTTAGCAAAGCGAATCGGAATATGAGAGCAGGATGCGGCCTTCCGCGAGAAATCGCCGTAACAGGGCGGTGAAGTGTTGTTGACCGGCAGCCATATGGGTATGCTATGCGGATCTTAAAGTAAGCTAAGCGTTATTCATTAAGGACCACAGGCTGCCATGCAAGAGCAATACCGCCCGGAAGAGATAGAATCCCGCGTCCAGCAACACTGGGACGAAAACCAAACGTTCAAAGTGACCGAAGATGAGAGCAAAGAGAAATATTACTGCCTCTCCATGCTGCCCTATCCTTCCGGCCGCCTACATATGGGCCACGTGCGTAACTACACCATTGGCGACGTGATCGCCCGTTACCAGCGTATGCTCGGCAAAAACGTGCTGCAGCCGATCGGCTGGGACGCGTTCGGCCTGCCGGCGGAAGGCGCGGCGGTAAAAAACAACACCGCGCCCGCGCCATGGACCTACGACAACATCGAATATATGAAGAACCAGCTGAAACTGCTGGGCTTCGGCTATGACTGGAGCCGCGAGCTGGCCACCTGCAAGCCGGAATACTATCGCTGGGAACAGTGGTTCTTCACCAAACTGTATGAAAAAGGCCTGGTTTATAAAAAAACCTCGGCGGTGAACTGGTGCCCGAACGATCAGACGGTGCTGGCGAACGAACAGGTTATCGACGGCTGCTGCTGGCGCTGCGACACCAAAGTCGAGCGCAAAGAGATCCCGCAGTGGTTCGTTAAAATCACCGACTATGCCGATGAGCTGCTTAACGACCTCGACACGCTGGAAGACTGGCCGGAGCAGGTCAAAACCATGCAGCGCAACTGGATTGGTCGTTCCGAAGGGGTCGAGATCACCTTCGACGTCGCCGACAGCGAAGAGAAAGTGACCGTTTACACCACGCGTCCGGACACGTTCCTTGGCGCCACCTACGTCGCGGTCGCCGCTGGCCATCCGCTGGCGCTGCAGGCGTCGATGGGCAACCCGGTGCTGGCTGACTTTATCGCCGAATGCCGCAACACCAAAGTCGCCGAGGCAGAGATGGCGACGATGGAGAAAAAAGGCATGGCGACCGGCCTGTTCGCCATCCATCCGCTGACCGGCGACAAAGTGCCGGTCTGGGTCGCCAACTTCGTGCTGATGGAGTACGGCACCGGCGCCGTTATGGCGGTTCCGGCGCACGACCAGCGCGACTGGGAGTTCGCCACCAAATACGATCTGCCGATTACGCCGGTCGTGCTGAACCAGGACGGCAGCGAGCCGGACGTCAGCGCCGCCGCCATGACGGAAAAAGGCACCCTGTTCAACTCCGGCGAATTCAGCGGCCTGAGCCATGAAGCGGGCTTCAACGCTATCGCCGACGCGCTGGCCGCGAAAGGCGTCGGCGTACGCAAGGTCAACTACCGTCTGCGCGACTGGGGCGTTTCCCGTCAGCGCTACTGGGGCGCGCCGATTCCGATGGTGACGCTGGAAGACGGCACCGTGATGCCGACGCCGGAAGATCAGCTGCCGGTGATCCTGCCTGAAGATGTGGTGATGGACGGCATTACCAGCCCGATCAAGGCGGATCCGGAGTGGGCGAAAACGACTGTCAACGGCCAGCCGGCGCTGCGTGAAACCGACACCTTCGACACCTTTATGGAGTCCTCCTGGTACTACGCGCGCTACACCTGCACCAACTACGATGAAGGCATGCTGGATCCGGCTGCGGCCAACTACTGGCTGCCGGTCGATCAGTATGTCGGCGGGATTGAACACGCCATCATGCACCTGCTCTACTTCCGCTTCTATCACAAGCTGCTGCGCGACGCGGGCCTGGTAACCTCTAACGAGCCAGCGAAGCGTCTGCTGTGTCAGGGCATGGTGCTGGCGGACGCCTTCTACTACCACGGCGCCAACGGCGAGCGCAACTGGGTCTCTCCGGTGGACGTCACCGTCGAACGCGACGAGAAAGGCCGCATCGTGAAAGCGACCGACAGCCAGGGCCGCGAGGTGATTTACGCTGGCATGAGTAAAATGTCGAAGTCGAAAAACAACGGCATCGACCCGCAGCTGATGGTCGAGCGCTACGGCGCCGACACGGTTCGCCTGTTTATGATGTTCGCTTCGCCGGCGGAAATGACGCTGGAGTGGCAGGAGTCAGGCGTCGAAGGCGCGAACCGCTTCCTGAAGCGCGTGTGGAAACTCGCCTACGAGCATACGGCGAAAGGCGCGACGGCAGCGCTGGATATCGGCAGCCTTAACGACGATCAGAAAGCGCTGCGTCGCGATCTGCACAAAACCATCGCCAAAGTTTCCGACGACATCGGCCGCCGTCAGACCTTCAACACCGCCATCGCGGCGATTATGGAGCTGATGAACAAGCTGGCGCGCGCGCCGCAGGAGAGCGAGCAGGACCGCGCGCTGATGCAGGAAGCGCTGCTGGCCGTCGTCCGCATGCTCTACCCGTTCACCCCGCACGCCAGCTATGTGCTGTGGCAGGAGCTGGGCGGCGAAGGCAGCGTGGACAACGCCGACTGGCCGGTAGCGGACGAGGCGGCGATGGTGGAAGAGTCACTGCTGGTGGTTGTGCAGGTAAATGGTAAAGTGCGTGGTAAAATTACCGTGGCCGCCGACGCGACGCAGGAGCAGGTTCAGGCTCGCGCCGCCCAGGAACATCTGGTAGCGAAGTACCTTGACGGCGTCACCATCCGCAAAGTGATTTATGTACCCGGCAAACTGCTTAACCTGGTCGTAGGTTAAGTTCAGGAGGAACTGTGCGACATCTGATTATCAGGCTGTTTGTCCTGCTGGCGGTGATGATTACCGCCGGCTGTGGTTTTCATCCGCGCGGCACCACGCAGGTGCCGAGCGAGCTGAAAACGCTGATCTTGAACAGCGGCGATCCGTACGGTCCGCTGGCGCGCACGGTGCGTCAGCAGCTGCGCATCAACAACGTCACCATCGTTGAAGATACGAAGCAGAACCGTACCGACATCCCGACGCTGCGCCTGGGCGCTGAAACGCAGGGCCGCGATACCGCCTCGGTGTTTATCAGCGGTACCACGGCGGAATACTCGCTGATGATGAACGTGACGGCGCAGGTTCTGCTGCCGGGCAAAGGCATTTATCCGATCAGCACCACGGTGTATCGTTCGTTCTTCGATAACCCGAACGCGGCGCTGGCGAAAGATGCCGAGCAGGACATGATCGTGCAGGAGATGCGTCAGAGCGCCGCAGAGCAGCTGGTGCGTAAGCTGCTGACCGTGCATGCCGCGCAGATGAACCAGAAAGAGACGCTGCCAGCGTCGGCCAGCGAACCTGCGGTGCCCGCGCCAGCCTCCTCTTCTTCCGCTACCAGTACGCAATGATCAGGATCTATCCTGAGCAACTTGGCGCGCAGCTCCGCGAGGGGCTGCGCGCTTGCTATTTGTTAGCCGGAAACGAACCGCTGCTGCTGCAGGAGAGCGCCGACGCGATTCGCGCCGCTGCCGTTGCGCAGGGATTCGAGGAGCATTTAAGCTTTACGCTCGACGCCCAGACCGACTGGGAAAGCCTCTTTGCCAGCTGTCAGGCGCTCAGCCTGTTCGCTCAGCGTCAGACGATGACGCTGCTCTTCCCGGAAAACGGCCCCAACGCCGCGATGGCCGAACAGCTGAATAAGCTGGCGGGCCTGCTGCATGCCGATATTTTGCTGATTTGCCGCCTGGCGAAGCTGACCAAAGCCCAGGAGAACAGCGCCTGGTTTAAAGCGCTCTCCTCTCATGGCGTGCTGGTACCCTGCCAGACGCCGGAGCAGGCGCAGCTGCCGCGCTGGGTGGCGACGCGCGCCAAAAGCATGAAACTCTCGGTAGACGACGCGGCGATCCAGCTGCTCTGCTACTGCTATGAGGGCAATCTTCTGGCGCTGGCGCAGGCGCTTGAGCGCCTGTCGCTGCTCTGGCCCGACGGCAAGCTGACGCTGCCGCGCGTGGAAGAGGCGGTCAGCGATGCGGCGCACTTTACCCCGTTTCACTGGGTGGACGCGCTGCTGGCGGGCAAAAGCAAACGCGCGCTGCACATTCTGCATCAGCTGGAAAAAGAAGAGAGCGAGCCGGTTATTCTGCTGCGCACCCTGCAGCGCGATTTGATGACGCTGCTGCACCTGCAGCGTCATCAGGCGCAGCAGCCGCTGCGCGCATTGATGGATCAGCAGCGCATCTGGCAGAATCGCCGCGCGCTGTTTACCGAGGCGCTGCAGCGCGTGGACGGCGCGCGCCTGCAGCGCGCGATTCGCCTGCTGACGCAGATTGAACTCACCCTGAAGCAAGATTACGGGCAGCGTATCTGGCCGCAGCTGGAGACGCTCTCGCTGCTGCTCTGTCACCGACATTTTCCTGCGAGCTTCGCCAGTGTCTGAACTTCACGCCCTGTTCGGCGGCACCTTCGATCCCATCCACTTCGGCCATTTGCGGCCGGTAGAAGCGCTGGCGCAGCAAACCGGGCTGGCGCGCGTGCTGCTGCTGCCCAATAACGTACCGCCGCATCGTCCGCAGCCGGAAGCCAGCGCGGCGCAGCGCGTCGAGATGCTGCGCTGTGCCATTCAGGATCGGCCGCTGTTCGATATCGATACTCGCGAGCTGATGCGCGAAACGCCGTCGTGGACGGTGGCGACGCTGGAGGCGCTGCGCGCCGAACGCGGGCCGGATCAGCCGCTGGGATTTATCATTGGTCAGGACTCGCTGCTTAACCTGTCGGGCTGGCACCGCTGGCACGATTTGCTGTCGCTTTGTCATCTGCTGGTATGCAAGCGTCCCGGTTACCCGACCGAGATGGCGTCGCCGGAGATGCAGCGCTGGCTGGAGAACCATCTGGCTGTTGATACGGCGCAGCTGCACCAGCAGCCCGCCGGCTTTATCTGGCTGGCCGATACGCCACTGGTGAATATCTCCGCCACGGAAATCCGGCAGCGCCGTCACGCCGGCCTGTCGTGCGAGCAGCTCTTGCCGGCGGCCGTTATCGACTATATCGACCGCGCAGGGCTCTATCTGAAATAAGCGCTCACCGGGCATATATCGCACGGGCAAAGGCGTGCTATACTGCGCGGCTTAATTTTTTGGCTGCCTCATCGGGGCCAGCAGCCGGCCCGCTACTATCCGTATTAAAGGGGAACCTTTTGCAAGGTAAAGCACTCCAAGATTTCGTTATTGATAAGATTGATGATCTTAAAGGTCAGGATATCGTCGCGCTCGACGTTCAGGGTAAATCCAGCATCACCGACTGCATGATCATCTGCACCGGCACCTCGACGCGCCACGTCTCGTCTATCGCCGATCACGTGGTGCAGGAGTCGCGCGCTGCCGGTTTGATCCCGCTCGGCGTCGACGGCAAAAATGCCGCTGACTGGGTGGTGGTCGATCTGGGCGACGTCATCGTGCACGTCATGCAGGAAGAGAGCCGCCAGCTGTATGAGCTGGAAAAACTCTGGAGCTGACGCGTGAAACTGCAGCTTGTGGCCGTGGGCACGAAGATGCCCGACTGGGTGCAAACCGGTTTTACTGAGTATCTGCGTCGTTTTCCCAAAGATATGCCGCTGGAGCTGGTGGAGGTCTCTGCCGGAAAACGCGGCAAAAACGCCGATATCAAGCGTATCCTGGAAAAAGAAGGCGAGGCGATGCTGGCCGCAACCGGCAAGGGCAACCGCATCGTTACGCTCGATATTCCCGGCCAGCCGTGGGAAACGCCCCAGCTTGCTCAGCAGCTGGAGCGCTGGAAACAGGACGGCCGCGACGTCAGCCTGTTGATTGGCGGTCCGGAAGGATTATCGCCTGCCTGCAAAGCCGCCGCCGAGCAGAGCTGGTCGCTTTCCACTTTGACGCTGCCTCATCCGCTGGTGCGCGTGCTGGTCGCTGAAAGCCTCTATCGCGCCTGGAGCATCACCGCCAATCATCCTTATCATCGTGAATAACCGGTAAGGCTAACCCCGACATTTTAAGTAGCGGATGAAATTACAAAGCAACGCCTTTCGCGATTACAGTGCCGAGCAGAAACTCTTTGTCCGTCGGGCGTTAATTGCGTTCTTCGGAATTCTGGTGCTCTCCAGCGTGCTGGTGGTCAATCTTTACCACCTGCAAATCCTGCGCTTTGAAGATTACAGTACCCGCTCTAACGAAAACCGCATCAAGCTGGTGCCGGTCGCGCCGAGCCGCGGCATTATCTACGACCGCAACGGCACCGCGCTGGCGCTTAACCGCACCATCTATCAGGCGGAGCTGGTGCCGGAAAAAGTCGACAACCTCAAGCAAACGCTGGAAGATCTGCGCCCGGTGCTGGATATCACCGACGAGGATCTCGACGCCTTCGATAAAGAGCGCAAGCGCTCGCGTCGCTTTACCTCGATTCCCGTTAAGGTCGGCCTTAACGACGTGCAGGTGGCGCGTTTCGCCGTCAACCAGTACCGCTTTCCCGGCGTCGAGGTGAAAGGCTATCAGCGTCGCTACTATCCCTACGGCCCGACGCTGACGCACGTCGTCGGCTACGTCTCCAAAATCAACGACCGCGACGTGGCGCGCCTCGATAAAGAGGGCAAGTGGCCGAACTACGCCGCGACGCACGATATCGGCAAGCTGGGCATCGAAAGCTACTACGAAGATGTGCTGCACGGTATTACCGGCTATGAAGAGGTCGAGGTGAATAACCGCGGCCGCGTGATCCGCCAGCTGCACGAGCAGTCGCCGCAGGCCGGACGCGACATCTGGCTGACCATCGATCTCAAGCTTCAGCAATATATCGAAACGCTGCTGGCCGGCAGTCGCGCGGCGGTAGTGGTCAGCGATCCGCGCACCGGCGAGATTCTGGCGATGGTCTCCACGCCCAGTTACGATCCGAATCTCTTCGTCGACGGCATTTCGGGTAAAGATTATCGCGGCCTGCTCAACGACGAAAACCGCCCGCTCTATAACCGCGCCATTCAGGCTTCCTATCCGCCCGCCTCGACGGTGAAGCCCTATGTAGCGGTCTCGGCGCTGAGCGCCGGCGTCATCAACCGCAATACCAGCCTGTTCGATCCCGGCTGGTGGCAGCTGCCCGGCTCGGAAAAGCGCTATCGCGACTGGAAAAAATGGGGTCACGGCCGCCTCAACGTGACCAAATCGCTGGAGGAGTCGGCGGATACCTTCTTTTATCAGGTGGCGTATGACATGGGCATCGATCGCCTGTCGGAGTGGATGAACAAATTCGGCTACGGCCACCGCACCGGCATCGATCTGCCGCAGGAGAGCGCCGGCAACATGCCGACGCGCGACTGGAAGATGAAGCGCTTCAAAAAACCGTGGTATCAGGGCGACACCATTCCGGTCGGCATCGGTCAGGGTTACTGGACCGCGACGCCGCTGCAGATGAACAAGGCGCTGATGATCCTGATTAACGACGGCGTGGTCAAAGTGCCGCACCTGCTGCGCGCCACCCGCGAGGGACGCACTATGGTGCCCTGGCGTCAGCCGCCGGGCGAGCCGATCGGCGACGTTCACTCCGGCTACTGGGAGATTGCCAAAGACGGCATGTACGGCGTGGCGAACCGCGCCAACGGCACGGCGCATAAAAGCTTCGCCGACGCGCCCTATAAAATCGCCGCCAAATCGGGTACCGCGCAGGTCTTCGGCCTGAAAGAGAACGAGACCTATAACGCGCACAAAATCGCCGAGCGTCTGCGCGACCATAAACTGATGACTGCGTTTGCCCCCTATGACAAACCGCGCGTCGCCGTCACCATGATTCTGGAAAACGGCGGCGCAGGCCCGGCGGTCGGCACGGTGATGAGACAGATTCTCGACCACATTATGCTGGGCGACAACAATACGGCTCTGCCGGACGCGGCCCCTACTCCGCCCGGCTATGAAGGTGAATAACGATGTCGATGAACGATAGTCCGCAGAAAAGATCGATCTGGACGCGTATCCACATCGATCCGCTGTTTATGCTGGTGATTCTGGCGCTGCTCGCCTATAGCGCCATCGTGATCTGGAGCGCCAGCGGCCAGGATCCGGGCATGATGGAGCGCAAAATCGGCCAGATTGCGATGGGCCTGGTGATGATGCTGGTGCTGGCGCAGGTGCCGCCGCGCGTCTATGAGGGCTGGGCGCCCTATCTCTATATTATCTGCGTGATATTGCTGATCGCGGTGGACGCCTTCGGCCATATCAGTAAAGGCGCGCAGCGCTGGCTCGACCTCGGCGTGGTGCGCTTCCAGCCCTCGGAGATCGCCAAAATCGCCGTGCCGCTGATGGTGGCGCGCTTTATCAACCGCGACGTCTGCCCGCCGACCTTAAAGAATACCGGCATCGCGCTGATCCTGATCTTTATGCCGACGCTGCTGGTCGCGGCGCAGCCCGACCTTGGCACCTCTATCCTGATTGCCGCCTCCGGGCTGTTCGTGCTGTTTCTTTCCGGCATGAGCTGGAAGCTGATCGGCGTGGCGGTGCTGCTGGTCGCGGCCTTTATTCCGGTGCTCTGGTTCTTCCTGATGCACGACTACCAGCGCGACCGCGTGATGATGCTGCTCGATCCGGAAAGCGATCCGCTCGGCGCGGGCTACCATATTATTCAGTCTAAAATCGCTATCGGCTCCGGCGGATTGCGCGGCAAGGGCTGGCTGCACGGCACCCAGTCGCAGCTGGAGTTTTTGCCGGAGCGCCACACCGACTTTATCTTCGCCGTGCTTGCGGAAGAGCTCGGTCTGGTGGGTGTGCTGATCCTGCTGGTGCTCTATCTGCTGCTGATCCTGCGCGGGCTGGTGATCGCCGCGCGTGCCCAGACCACCTTCGGCCGCGTAATGGCGGGCGGATTAATGCTGATTTTGTTCGTTTATGTTTTCGTTAATATTGGCATGGTAAGTGGTATCTTACCGGTGGTTGGCGTTCCTCTGCCGCTGGTCAGCTATGGCGGCTCGGCGCTTATTGTCCTTATGGCGGGATTCGGCATCGTAATGTCGATCCATACTCACAGAAAAATGTTATCTAAAAGCGTTTAAGAGGCTGCACATGCGTAAGGAATGGCCTGCTGTTGCTCTGGCACTACTGGTTTTGACCGCCTGTACCACCACTCAGGAACCGCAAAACACCGCGCCGCCGCAACCGGCCTATAACGGCCCGGTGGTGGAAATCCCGGGCGTCGAGCCAAAATATGAGCCCATTAATCCCGGCACCAGCCAGGATTACAGCGCGAACGGCAAGTCTTACCGTATCGTCAAGGATCCCTCTAACTTCAGCGAAGTGGGATTAGCCGCCTGGTACGGCGAAGAAGCGCAGGGCAAGCGCACCGCTACCGGCGAAAGCTACGATCCCGACGCGCTGAGCGCGGCGCACCCTACGCTGCCGCTGCCCAGCTACGTGCGCGTCACCAACCTTGCCAACGGTCGCCAGATCGTGGTGCGCGTCAACGATCGCGGTCCTTATACGCCGGGACGCATTATCGACCTGTCGCGCGCGGCGGGCGATCGCCTCAATATCTCTAACAATAGCCGCGTGCGCGTCGATTACATCAAGGTCGCGCCGGACGGCACGCTCTCCGGCCCCGGCACCATAGGCACCGTGGTGGCGAAGCAGAGCTACGCCCTGCCCGCGCGCCCCGATCTCGGCGGCAGCGGCGTGATGAACGGCAGCAGCGAACCTGCCGCCGCGCCGGTGCCGGCGCAGGATATTCGCGCCGTCGACAACCGTACTCTGCAGAGCAACGGCGAGATGGGCGCGCCTGTCAGCAGCAGCGGCTTCCTCGGCGCTCCTCAGCCGCTGGCAAACGGCGTGCTGGAGGGCAGCGAGCCTGCACCGCAGCCGGTCGCCGCGCCTGTAGCCGCACCAGCGGCAGCGGCGCCTGTCGCCAGCAGCGCAACCGCGCAGCCGTCCGGCGGTTTCGTGGTGCAGGTGGGCGCCATCAACGACGCTGCGCGCGCGCAGCAGATGGCGCATAGCCTCGGAGAGAAATATGGCGTGCCCGGCTCGGTCGAGAATGCCGGCAACAACGTCTATCGCATTCAGCTCGGCGGTTTTAAAAACCGCGCCGATGCCGCTGCGCTGCAGCAGCGCCTGAACGCCAACGGCCAGGCTTCATTTATCACCAGCGCGCGTCGTTGAATTCCCGGCTCGCCGCGCTGGACATCTCTGCTAACAACAGAATGCCAAAGCAAGATGCCTGTAAAACAGGCATTTGCTATGATGAGCCACTTTTTTTTTAACCTTAACTCACGGATGTTGTAGTCCATAACATGAACACGCTGAAACCCTCTCGTTTTCTGAAACGCCTGACAGTGGGATCACTGGTCGCCTTTTCGCTCAGCCATGTAGCATTTGCTGATGACGTCAACCTTAAAACGATGATCCCGGGCGTGCCGGATATCGATGCCGAAGCCTATGTGCTGATCGACTACAACTCGGGCAAAGTGCTGGCCGAGAAGAACGCCGATGCCCGTCGCGATCCCGCCAGCCTGACCAAAATGATGACCAGCTATGTGATTGGTCAGGCGGTCAAAGCAGGCAAGATTCACCAGGAAGATATCGTGACCGTCGGCAAAGACGCCTGGGCGACCGGCAACCCGGTGTTCAAAGGCTCGTCGCTGATGTTCCTGAAGCCGGGCGATCGCGTGCCGGTTTCCCAGCTGACGCGCGGCATCGTGCTGCAGTCGGGCAACGACGCCTGCGTGGCGATGGCGGACTATGTCGCCGGCAGCCAGGACGCCTTCGTCGGCCTGATGAACAACTACGTGAAGGCGCTGGGCCTGCAGAATACCCACTTCCAGACGGTGCATGGCCTGGATGCGGACGGCCAGTACAGCTCGGCGCGCGATATGGCGCTGATCGGCCAGGCGCTGATCCGCGACGTGCCGGACGAGTATTCGGTTTATAAAGAGAAAGAGTTCACCTTTAACAATATCCGCCAGACCAACCGCAACGGTCTGCTGTGGGATACCAGCCTCAACGTCGACGGCATTAAAACCGGCCACACCGAAGCGGCAGGCTACAACATCGTCTCTTCCGCCACCGAAGGCCAGATGCGTCTGATCTCGGCGGTGCTGGGCGGCCGCACCTTCAAAGGACGCGAAGTCGAGAGCAAAAAGCTGCTCACCTGGGGCTTCCGCTTCTTTGAAACCGTGGCGCCGCTGAAGGCGGGCAAAGAGTTCGCCTCTGAGCCGGTCTGGTTCGGCAACAGCGATCGCGTACAGCTCGGCGTAGAGAAAGACGCCTACCTGACCATTCCGCGCGGCCGCATGAAAGATTTGAAAGCCAGCTATGTGCTGAACAACAGCGAACTGCACGCCCCGCTGCAGAAAAATCAGGTCGTGGGCAGCATCAACTTCCAGCTTGACGGCAAGACCGTGGAACAGCGTCCGCTGGTGGTGCTGAACGAAGTGCAGGAAGGCGGGTTCTTCAGCCGCATCATCGATTACATCAAGCTGATGTTCCATCACTGGTTCGGCTAAGCGGCCTGGCGGTTGAAAAGTCGCCACGTCGTCGCCATAACTACGCTATGATAATGCTCCCGCTTCGGCGGGAGCCTGTTTTTTATGCACCGGAGTCAATATGAAAACCAAACTGAATGAACTGCTCGAATTCCCTACCCCTTTTACCTATAAAGTGATGGGTCTGGCGCAGCCGGAGCTGGTTGATCAAGTGGTTGAAGTGGTGCAACGCCATGCGCCAGGCGACTACTCGCCCGACGTCAAGCCAAGCAGCAAAGGCAACTACCACTCGGTATCGATCACCATTAACGCCACGCATATCGAACAGGTGGAAACCCTGTATGAAGAGCTGGGCAATATCGATATCGTGCGCATGGTGCTGTAAGTGCCGGCGTCGGCGAAGGGTCTTGGTCTTGCCCTTTGCCGACGTTATACTCAGCCTTTCCTCCTTAACCGGACCGCCGTTTTGTCAGCAGATACGCTTCTTATTCGTCAGCTCGGCCAGCGCGACTGGCAACCCGTCTCCGATGCCATGCATCAGTTCACCGATCGCCGTAACGGCGACAGCCGCGACGAAGTCTGGCTGGTGGAGCATCACGCCGTTTTCACCCAGGGCCAGGCCGGCAAGGCCGAACATCTGCTGATGCCGGGCGATATTCCGGTGGTGCAGAGCGATCGCGGCGGTCAGGTCACCTATCACGGCCCGGGCCAGCAGGTGATGTACGTGCTGATTGACGTTAAGCGCCGCAAGATCGGCGTGCGTCAGCTGGTGACCGCGCTGGAAGAGACGGTGATCGGCACGCTGGCACACTTCGGCGTAGAGGCATGCGCGCGTCCCGACGCGCCGGGCGTCTATGTCGGCGAGGAGAAGATCTGCTCGCTCGGTCTGCGCATCCGTAAGGGCTGCTCGTTTCACGGTCTGGCGCTTAACGTCGCGATGGATTTAACCCCATTTCTGCGCATCAATCCCTGCGGCTACGCCGGAATGCGCATGACGCAACTCAGCGCATTTCAGCCCGGCGTCAGTCTGGCGGACGTGCAGCCGCTGCTGGTGGCGGCCTTCGCGCGCCAGCTGGGCTTTGCCCAGGTTGAGTGGCTGGCGGCTGAATCGGCGCCGCTGCCTTAACCGTGCATGCGAATTTACAAAATTGTAACTTTTCCCGCCGCCGGACGGCTGCTTCTGCCAGGCGGAACTGATATAATTTTTGAAATTTTATCAAATAAAGTTGAAAGCTTTACCGCTGGCCTGAAGGCGAAAGCTCTCATCACGCAATCCGACCGGAACCTGCAGACTTATGAGTAAACCAATTCAGATGGAACGCGGCGTCAAATATCGCGACGCAGATAAAATGGCGCTGATCCCGGTGAAAACCGTGGTGACAGAACGTCAGGAGCTGTTACGCAAGCCCGAATGGATGAAAATCAAGCTGCCTGCGGATTCCAGTCGAATCCAGGGCATCAAGGCGGCGATGCGCAAAAACGGCCTGCACTCGGTGTGCGAAGAGGCCTCCTGCCCTAACCTGGCTGAATGCTTTAACCATGGCACCGCGACCTTTATGATCCTCGGCGCCATCTGTACCCGCCGCTGCCCGTTCTGCGACGTGGCGCACGGCCGCCCTAACGCCCCGGACGCCGGCGAACCGCTGAAGCTGGCGCAGACTATCGCCGATATGGCGCTGCGCTATGTGGTCATTACCTCGGTAGACCGCGACGACCTGCGAGACGGCGGCGCGCAGCACTTCGCCGACTGCATCAGCGCGATCCGCGAAAAGAGCCCGACCATTAAAATCGAAACCCTGGTACCCGATTTTCGCGGCCGTATGGATCGCGCGCTGGAGATCCTCACCGCCACGCCGCCGGACGTCTTCAACCACAATCTCGAGAACGTGCCGCGCGTCTACCGCCAGGTGCGTCCGGGGGCAAACTACGACTGGTCGCTGAAGCTGCTGGAACGCTTTAAAGAAGCGCATCCGTCGATCCCGACTAAATCGGGTCTGATGGTGGGCCTGGGCGAAACCAATGCGGAAATTATCGAAGTGATGCGCGACCTGCGCCGTCACGGCGTCACCATGCTGACGCTGGGCCAGTACCTGCAGCCGAGCCGTCACCATCTGCCGGTTCAGCGCTACGTCAGCCCGGCCGAGTTTGACGAGATGAAAGAGGAAGCGCTGGCGATGGGCTTTACCCATGCCGCATGCGGGCCTTTTGTGCGCTCTTCTTATCATGCGGATATGCAGGCGAAAGGTCTGGAAGTGAAATAAACTCAGCCCTGTCGCAGGCAATAAAAAACCAGACGCTATTAGGTCTGGTTTTTTTATGTCCGTGAGAAATAAATGGTTACATCTATTCTCTGGCGGTCATGCATCACTCTTTATGGGTGACGCGCTCTGCCGGAACATCTTCAGCCGTTGTCTTGGTTGCGATGGGTTCTTCATCTTTCATGGCTTTTTTGAAGCCTTTGATTGCGGAGCCCAGATCGCCACCCAGTGAACGTAACTTGTTGGTGCCAAAAAGCAGTACGATGAGCGCACCGATGATCAGCAGTTTGGCAATACTGATACCTTCCATACTTTACCTTTCAACCTAAGCGAAAATGAACAGTGCTATTTACGCGCAGATCGCCGCCAACCTCAACTAGATTCTGTAACAGAGTAAGATTGTTGATGCAGCGTTAAATAAAACGGCTTAAAAATGCCTGGGTGCGCGGATGCTGCGGCTGCGCGATCACCTGCTCGGGCGGCCCCTGCTCCACCACCACGCCGCCATCCATAAACACCACCCGATCGGCCGCTTCGCGCGCGAAACCAATCTCGTGGGTCACTACGATCATGGTCAGCCCCTGATCCGCCAGCGTGCGCATGGTGGCCAGCACTTCGCCGACCAGCTCAGGGTCAAGCGCCGAGGTCGGCTCGTCGAACAGCATCAGCGTCGGCTTAATCGCCAGCGCGCGCGCGATCGCCACACGCTGCTGCTGACCGCCGGACAGATGCCGCGGCCAGGCGTCCGCCTTGTCGCTTAATCCTACCGTCGCCAGCAGCGAACGCGCATAGGCGATCGCCTCTTGACGCGGAAATTTATGCACGCCGATCGGCGCCTCGATAATGTTTTGCAGCACCGTCAGATGGGGATAGAGGTTAAACTGCTGGAACACCATGCCTATCTTCTGGCGCTGAAGGGCGATTTTACACGGCGAGAGGCGATGCAGAATGCCCTTTTTCAGCTCGTAGCCAATCTGCTCATCTCCTACCATGATCGAGCCGCCGTTCATATCTTCCAGATGGTTGATGCAGCGCAGGAAGGTCGATTTGCCCGAACCGGACGGTCCGAGGATCACCACTACCTCACCTGGAAAGACGTCGAGATCGATCCCTTTAAGTACCTGGTTATGGCCGTAACTTTTATGAACGTTACGCGCGCTGACCAGCGGCACGACAGCACTCATACATCCTCCTTCTGCAGCAGGCGCGCGCCGGTGAGCGGCGTGGATGCGCGCGATTTCGCCGCCTCTACCGTGCGGCGCGTGCCGCGCGCGTAGTAGCGCTCTATCGCCGACTGGCCGACGTTCAGGATCGAGGTAATCAGCAAATACCAGATCACCGCCACCATCAGCATCGGGATAATTTCAAAGGTGCGGTTATAGATCGCCTGCACTGAATAGAGCAGATCGCCCATGGCGATGACGCTCACCAGCGAGGTCGCTTTAATCATGCTGATCAGCTGGTTGCCGCTGGGCGGAATAATGGCGCGCATCGCCTGCGGAATGATGATGCGTCGCAGCGCGCGACTGCGGCTCATGCCGAAGGCCTGGGTGGTTTCGACCTGGCCGTTATCCACCGACAGCAGTCCGGCGCGGATAATCTCCGCCATATAGGCCGCCTCGTTCAGCGCCAGCCCGGCGATGGCCGCCGTCAGCGGCGTAATCAGATCGTTGGTGTTCCAGCTGGCCCAGGTCACGGATGTCCAGGGCAGCGTCAGCGAAAGCGTGGGAAACAGCGTCGACAGGTTGTACCAGAATATCAGCTGCACCAGCAGCGGCGTGCCGCGAAAGAACCAGATATAGAGGCTGGCGATGCCGCTCAGCAGCCGGTTCTCCGACAGACGCCACACCGCCAGCAGCAGTCCCAGCCCGGTGCCGAGGATCATCGAGACCACAGTCAGGCCGAGCGTGATTTCCAGCCCCTTCAGCACCGATTCCTCGGTAAACCACTGCAGCACCACCTTCCATTCGAAGTTGGGGTTGGTCGCCACCAGCCAGAGAAAGTTGGAGGCGAGGATCAGCGCCACAATCCAGAAGACCCAGCGTCCCCAGGCGGGCACGCTGCGGGCGAAAGCCACGTCGCGCTGCTGCACGTCGGCCCTGTCCGTGGCTCGTGTATTGTGGATGTCTGGACTCATTTTGCCGCCCCTTTCGCCAGGTTGAGACCCGGCGCGCTAATCATATTGCCGTCCAGCTTCCACTTTTTCATGATGGCGGCGTAGGTGCCGTTTTGGTAAAGCGCCTTATAGCCATCCAGCACCACCTGGCCCAGCGGCGACCCTTTCGGCACCACCGTGCCCTGGAAAATATCGCCGAAGCCGTTTTTCTGCCCCTTGCCCGCCAGCTCAAGCTGGCCGCTCGCCTGCTCGATAAAGTATGTCAGCGGCGCCTGCGAGGAGAAGAAGGCGTCCGATCGCTTCGAGCGTACCGCAAGAATTGACGAGGGCTGATCGGTGAAGGATTGCACCACCACGGCCGGTTTGCCCGCCGCTACGCACGCTTCCGACTGTTTGCGGATCACCTGTTCTGCCGATCCCGCCGCCATCACCGCGATGCGCTTGCCGCAGGTATCCTCCAGCCCGTTAATTTTTTGCGGATTGCCCTTCTGCACTCCGAACACCACGAACTCCTGCACGAAGTCGATAAAATCCACTTTCTGCTGACGATCCGGGTAGTCGCCTATCGGGCCGATCGCCAGCTGGTAGCGACCAGAGTTAATGCCGGAGAGCACCCCTGACAGCCCGCTGACCGTGGCGTGCTCGATTTTTACGCCCAGCAGCTGGCTCAGCGCGCTGCTGAGATCGGCAGAGGCGCCGTCCATGGCGTGCGGGCCGTTGACGATTTCATAGGGCGGAAAGGATCCGTTGTTTACCGAGATCATCTTGCCCGCCTGCTTAATGGCGTCGGGCAGGCGGTCATGCAGCCCCTTGTCGACCTGCTGCGTCGGTATGGCGTCGGCGGCGTGGGCCAGCGAGGCGCTCAGGCCAAGCGCCAGCAAAATGGCGGTTGCACTCTTTTTCACGGTGGTTTCTCCCAAGCGTACTTATTCTGTTTTGAGTTCCGGACGGGCGAAGCGACGATTTTCCAGCACCGGCAGCACGCTGCGCGCATAGGCGATACGCTGCGGATCGAGCTCCGCAAACACCAGCGCGGTCGACTCCGGCGCTTTGGCGATGGCGACGCCCAACGGATCGACGACCAGGCTGTTGCCGATATTGCGCGGGCCGCACTCGCCCACCGCCACCATATAGCAGGTGTTCTCCAGCGCCCGCGCCGTCGTGAGCAGCTCCCAGTGCATCTCTTTCAGCGGGCCTTTTACCCAGGCGGCGGGCAGCACCAGCACCTCGGCGCCGTCCAGCGCCAGACGCCGCGCCAGTTCGGGAAAACGCACGTCGTAGCAGGTCATCAGCCCCACCTTCATACCGGCGACCTCAACCAGCGGCGGGATAGCGGCGCCGGGATTGACGCGCTGCGACTCCTGCATAGCGAAGGCGTCGTAGAGGTGCAGCTTTTCATAGGCGGCGATGATTTCGCCGTTGCGCAGCGCAACCAGCACGTTCAGCGCTTTGTCACCCTCGGTCGGCACATGAATGCTCATCATGGTGGTCAGCGCGCTGTCACGGCTTTTTGCCAGCAGCTGCGTCAGAAAAGGGCCATCCAGCGGCTGGGCCGCCTTCAGCACCAGATCGGGATCGGCGATATCGCGCGCCAGCACCCCTTCCGGCAGCACCAGCAGATCGGCGCCGCCCGCTTCGGCGCGCGCCATGAGATCGAGGCAGATAGCCGCATTTTCCTGCCATTCGCGGCTGACCGCGAACTGTCCCATCGCTACTTTCATCATATGTCCCCCTTGCTGGCCGCCGGGAAGATCGCTTCCGGCGTCAGGCGCGTTTTCGTCAAACCCTGCAGATAAAGCTCATCGGCAAAGTCGGCAATCATCTTCTTGTTAACCTCAAACCCGTTCTGATTCCAGCTGGCGGGCAATTCCTGGGCGGTGCGTCGCAAATCGTCCAGCAGCCAGGGCGTGGTGTCGGCGTACTTCTCCCGCTTTTGCATCCACAGCCGCCCTGAGCGATCGATAATCTCGCTGAGCGCCTGCGGCAGCCAGGGATGCGCCTCCGCCAGCGCCGGCTTGAGCGCCAGAATATGGATGCCCGGCACGTAGCCGACGCGATGGAAATAGTCGCGCTCCGCCTGCTGAAAATCGACCTGTAGCTGACGCAATCCGGAGTCCGGCTGGAAAAAGCCTTCCGGCATAAAAGGCGTAAACAGCGCGTCCAGCTCCCCTGCCCGCAGCAGATCGAGCAGCGGACGCTCGCCCGGCGCGGCTTCGATGCGGCCCGGACGGCCAAACCCCGCCAGGCGATCGACAACGGGATGCGACTCCGTCAGGCGACCGGCGAACCAGTAAGCATCGTCGATCTCTATGCCCGCTTCGCGCAGTACGGCGCGCGTCCAGGTGTTACCGGAGTCCTGCCAGCCGGTGACGCCGATGCGCTTGCCCTTCAGCTGCGCCGGCGTTGTGAGCGGACTGTCGGCAGTGGTGATAATGCAGCGCTGCCGAAAGCCGCGCATCAGAAAGTGCGGCAGTCCCAGCAGGCCGGTTTCGCCGCGTGCGCGTCCCTGGGCATAGCGGCTGAAAGAGACTTCGCCGCCCTCATAGTCGGGGCTATCGGCCAGGTGATCGACCAGCGTGCCGACGCGGTCAATCACCAGCTCAAAGCCCTCCGGTCGCAGGTCGCCCAGCGCCAGCGGCGTAAAGTAATCCCAGTCGCGCACGGCCAGTCTGACGGTTAATCTGCTCATGTTTGCCCCGTTAGCAGGTAGCGTCCTGCGGCGCCGATGATTTATTCATCAAATAGTGCTTGAATTTGATACTAGTTCGGGAATACTTATCTGAACAATCATTAATTCGTTACTGAACAAAGTATTTTCTTATGACGCAAACGGTGGATATCGACTGGCTGAGCGAGCAGATAAGCGACGCCTCAGTAAAAGGCATTGCGCTGGCAGCCTCCACGCTGATCCGCGAAGGCAAGATTGCGGTAGGTATGCAGATGCCTGCCGTACGCGAGCTGGCGGAGAAGCTGGGCGTCAGTCCGGCGACGGTGTCGGCGGCCTGGGGGCAGCTCAAAAAGCATAAGGTGCTGGCGGGCAAAGGACGCAGCGGCGTCTGGGTGTCGGGCAATACCGTGATGCCGCGCCCGATTCGCTTTGAAAAGATAGGCAACTACGGCGACAACATCCGCGCCGATCTGTCGATGGCCTCGCCCGATGCCGCGCTGCTGCCCGATCTGCAACCTGCCCTGCTGGCGGCGCTGCAGTCGCCGCATCTTAACAGCTATGTTCGCGAGGCGATTTCGCCGGTGCTGTTGTCCGCCATCAAGCCGCGCTGGCCCTATGCGGCCAAAGCCTTTCTGGCGACGGACGGCGGCTTCGACGCGATGAATCTGGTGGTGCAGACGCTGGTCTCGCCGGGCGATCGCGTGGTGATTGAGGATCCCACCGCGACGCGGCTGCTGGATATGCTTGATAACGTCGGCGCGGAGATCCTGCCGTTGGCCTGCGACGATGAGGGACCGCTGCCAGAGATGCTCGCCGCGCTGCTGCAGAAGTCGCCGGTGATGGTGATTTACCAGCCGCGTACCCATTCCGCGACCGGCAGCAGCGTCAGCCGAGCGCGTCAGGCCGCGCTGGCGCAGACGCTGGCGCAGAGCGCGACGCTGATTGTCGAAGATGATGGGCTGGGCGATCTCTCCGCGACGCCCGCCTGGAGCCTCGGCACTATTTTTCCTGACCGCACGCTGCACGTCCGCTCGTTTTCCAAAGCTTACGGCCCCGATCTGCGGCTGGCGGTTCTCTCCGCTACGGCGGAGATGGTGAGGCGCATTCAGGCGTGGCGCAATTTCGGCGTCAGCTGGACCAGCCGAATTTTGCAGGACAGCGTCGCCTGGCTGCTGCAGGACGCCGCGACGCAGGAGACGATCGCCGCCGCGCGCGCAATCTATCGCCAGCGTCGCGAGCAAATGCTGGCGGCGCTGGCGGCGCATGGGCTGAGGCTGCCGATGCGCGACGGGCTAAGCATTTGCATACCGGTGGCGTCGGAGCAATATGCGATGATTACCCTGGCGGCGCGCGGCATCGCCGTGCTGCCCGGGGAGCGCTGTCGGCTGGGGCCGACGCAGTTTATCCGCGTCAGCATCGCCTGTTTGCAGGAGAGGCAGCTGGAGATGCTGGCCAGCGCGCTGGCGATCGCCGCCGGGCGCGAGGCGCGGCTTAGTTCAGACCTTTGATATGGTAGCGCGGCGACTCTTCATAGCCTTCACGCAGGTAAAACTGGTTCGCCTTGAGCCGCGATGCGTGGCAGTGCACTTCCATGCGGTCGCAGCCACGCTGCATCGCCATCGCTTCGGCGTGCTGCAATAGCTGCTGGCCGACGCCCTTGCTGCGTTCCCCTTCTGCGATGCAAAAGTAGCTGATGCGCGCAAAGTCCCCCGCCAGCGCCAGCTGAGGAATAAAATGCATCGACAGGAATCCCAGCACCTGGGTGCCATACTCCGCCACCAGCAGCATCTCGTCGGGATCGCTGCTCAGCTGGGCAAGGCGTTTATCGATAAAGCTCTCGGTGCCGCCGTAGCCTAATTCGGCCAGCAGCGCGCTGAGTGCAAAGCTGTCTTTCGCCTGTGCCTGACGTATATTCATCCTGCCTCCTGAAGAAGATAATGCTGCCGCTCTGTTATATAGCGTCAGCAAACAAAAAGCTGCAACTACGGGTTGTTATAATAATGTTACGAGGCTTTTATGTGACTGACGCCGCAGTTCGTGCGGCGTTACGCATTCATCCTAAGCGATTGAGGCGGAGTAAATCTTTGTCGGCAAGGTCAGGCAGCGTAACGAGCGGGTTTTGCGCCTTTTTTAAGGCATAAAAAAACCCGCCATAAGGCGGGTTTTTGAAATTCTGACTGTTAACTTACAGGCTGATAACGTTAGCAGCAGATGGGCCTTTGGCGCCTTCGGTGATTTCAAACTCTACGCGCTGACCTTCAGCCAGAGTTTTGAAGCCGTTGCTCTGGATAGCAGAGAAGTGTACGAACACGTCTTTGCTGCCATCTTCTGGAGTAATGAAACCGAATCCTTTGGATTCATTAAACCACTTAACGTTACCTTTAATCTTGGACATCTATATTACCTTTACATGAAAAATGGACACTAAACTGTGTCGCCGTCTAGTACAGCAATTGCCGTGACATTTGTCCAGTGAGAATTGATGAAAAAGTGATAAATATCGCCTTTTTTTTCACTTCGTCCTCCCCTGACAGACGCCCCGAAAAGTTAAAACTGAAACCGCAGCCAGGCGAAGTAGACGTTGCCATTATTGTAAGTGCCCGGAATATAGGTCATCTGAAAATTCAGCGGGCCATAACCCACCGACGCCAGCGGCAGCAGCGCAGGAACCGGAATATAGCGCCAGTTATCGCGCGCCGTGACGCCGGCGGTGTAGCCAGCGCCGAGATGAAAACGGCTCCCGTCAATCGGATGCCATGTCGCCTCCCAGCCGTAGCCGGTGAACGGCTCCCACTTGTTATAGGAATCTTTAAAGGCCATCAGATAGAGGCCGTGCCAGTTGCCCTTATCGTCATAGCGCGAGATGCCGCCGCCTGCGCCCCAGGGACGCTCGTTGTAGCGCTTGATATGCTCGTCGTCGTAGGTCCAGCGGTTATGCCAGGTGATGGCGGGCAGATAAAAGTCGCTGTTCTGCGGCGGCTGCCAGGTCTGCTGCACGTTGCTGGTAAAGGTGTTCCAGCCGCTCTGGATACTTTGCGTCAGGGTGGCAGCCTGAAGGGAACATGAAAAAATAAGCGCGGAGCAGGCGCCCACTACGGCGCTCGAAGAAGACCGGTTCACAACTCTTTTCCTGTACAAATCGACGGCGCGCCGACCAGCTTGCTCCTTTCCGGCCGCACGCATCCTGGTTGAATACAATCCTGCGTCAGGGGCGCGATTATGCCCAACCGAAATCAAACCGGGACCAAACAGAGAAAAATAACTGCGTTTAGCTGCCTCGACAGGCGCGCCCGAGGCCATTTCAGCGCCTCATCAGATAGCTTCTGATATGTCAGTGCGCGTCAAGGTTACAAAATGCAACAATAACGCCATGTAATTATTAAATAATTAATCAGCAACCCCAAAAGATAACGCGCATTAATTGTTTAGGATTTTTGATAAATAAAGTGGTGGGATTTGTTAGAATAGCGCCTGTTCGATTCAGGCATGGAGAGCATTAGTATGGTAATGAAGATTCGCTGCACCGCCTGCGGCAGTGCGAAGTTTACTTTTACCCACGATCCTTCAGCAGATCCAGCGTTTCATGGCGCACGCTGCGCCAGCTGCAATAAGCGTCTGACGGCGCGGGATCTGTTGCCGAATACGCTCGTCGACCCTATCGCGCGCTGTCTGGTCGCGCAGGCGTCTAAGAAGGACAGAAGCAAGGGCACCTGAGCGGTGCCCGCGTTGATTCAGAAAATTAACTTAAATACGCCGGTCAGCGTCAGTAACCCAACAATGAAAATGATGGCGATAATCCACAAAATTATTTTCATATCCATGTTCCTTTGCCAGTAAAAAACCTTTCCGGATAAGAGTATAGCCTATCGCTGCGTTTTTGCTGGGCCACTTTCCGCGCTGGCTGACGTGCACGCTTTCCAGATAAGCCCGAACTATTTTTGCGACGCCGGCCGCAGCAGCTGTTTTTTTAACCACTTCACGCTTCGTTTCCGCCTTTTCCACCCGCTAAACTTTTAGCGGCAAAGGCAGGCCTCTGCGACGATCACCGTAAGATGAGCAACAAGGAGACACTATGAGCATGATAAATACCAGTATGGGTCGCTACAGCCTCAAGGCGAAAAATGCTGGCGATCACATTAAAGGGTCTTTCGCTATCAATGATGAAGGCGGCACGCAGCTCAGCATGCAAGAGTTTGATGAGCACTATATTGATGATGTTATCAATAACGTGATCTACCCCGTTACCGGCGGTAATCGCGAAATTTCGCGCGCGCTGCGCGAGCAAATGGTCAAAGCCGGCTTTGAACAGCCGCATTAACCCCCTCTTTGGGCCACGCGTTGTGGCCCATCTCCTCCCCTGAAACCATCACTTGCCGTCGCTTTTTTTTAGCCGCAGGATGCGATGTACCCATAAAAAGGAGAAGAGCAAAGTGAGTGAACTCTATCGAATCAATGCCGCGCGGCTGCATCAGTTTGTGCAGGCGATATGGCTGCACGCCGGCAGCGAAGCCGACGAGGCGCGTCTGGTGGCGGATCATCTGGTGGCGGCGAATCTGGCCGGACACGACTCCCACGGCGTCGGCATGATCCCCAGCTATATGCGCTCGTTCAGCCAGGGCCATCTGCAGCTTAATCAGCATCCGGTGCTGGAAAAAGACGCCGGCGCGGTGCTGACCTTTCACGCCCGTTCCGGCTTCGGCCAGGTGGCCGCTTATGAGGCGATGCAACAGGGCATCGCGCGCGCGCAACAGCTGGGGATCGCCGCGGTCGGCCTGCACCACTCGCACCATATCGGCCGCATCGGCCACTGGGCTGAACAGTGCGCCGCGGCGGGTCTGGTCTCTTTTCATTTCGTCAACGTGATGGGCGACCCGATGGTGGCGCCGTTCGGCGGCAGCGATCGCCGCTTCGGCACCAACCCCTTCTGCGCCATTTTTCCGCGCCGTGACGCCAGCCCTCTTCTGCTCGATTTCGCCACCAGCGGCATCGCCTTCGGCAAAACGCGCGTCGCCTGGAATAAAGGGGTAGACGTGCCGCCCGGCTATTTGATCGACCATCAGGGCAAGCCGACCGAACATCCTGCCGTTATGCATGAGCCGCCCTACGGCTCGCTGCTGCCCTTTGGCCTGCACAAGGGCTATGCGCTGGCAACGTTGTGTGAAATCCTCGGCGGCGCGCTCTCCGGCGGACGCACCACCCATGACGAAACGGTGCTTGCCAGCCATGATGCGATCTACAACTGCATGACCGCCATCATCCTTAACCCGGAAGCGTTCAACGCGCCGGCGATGCAGGAGGAAGCGGAAGCCTTTCTCGACTGGGTGAAGCGATCGCCGCAGAGCGGCAGCGAGCCGATTCAGGTGCCGGGAGAATGGGAAGAGGCTAATCGCGCGCAGCGCGAGCGTGAGGGGATCCCGCTGGACGCCAACAGCTGGGGACAAATCTGTCTGGCGGCGACCCAGGCGGGAATGCCTGACGAGGAGCTGGCCGCGTTTCGCGCGCTGGCCAGTTAAGGCTATCCGCCGGGCAACGCCCGGCGGTAAAGCTTAAATCACCATCGACAGAAGCATACAACCCACCAGACCGCACACCGAAATGATGGTCTCCAGCGCCGACCAGGAACGAATGGTCTCGCCAATCGTCAGGTTGAAATACTCTTTAAACAGCCAGAAGCCGGGATCGTTGACGTGGGAGAAGATGACGCTGCCGGAGCCGACCGCAATCACCATCAGCTCCGGACTGGCGCCGCTGCTGGCGATCAGCGGCGCGACAATGCCGCCCGCGGTAATCGCCGCCACGGTGGCGGAGCCAAGCGCAATACGCAGCACTGCGGCAATCGACCAGGCCATAAAGATCGGCGACACGTTGCTTTCCTGCATCATCGCGGCGATATATTTATCGACGCCGCTGTCCACCAGCACCTGTTTGAACGCCCCGCCGCCGCCGATAATCAGCAGCATCATGGCGATAATTTTAATCGAATCGGTAATGGTGCCCATCACCTCATCCATGCTGCGTCCGCGATTAAGGCCGAAAGTGAAGATGGCGATCAGCACCGCAATCAGCGTCGCCATCACCGGGTCGCCGAAAAACTCCGCGTAGGGCAGCAGCACATGTCCTTTCGGCAGCACCATTTCCGCCAGCGCGCGCAGCGCCATCAGCACCACCGGTACCAGCGCGGTCCAGACGCTGACGCCGAAGCCCGGCATCTCTTCTTCGCTAAAGGTTTTCGGGTTATAGAGCCCTTCCGGAATCGGTTTATCGATGCTTTTCAGGAAGCGGGCGTAAACCGGGCCGGCGAGGATCACCGTCGGGATGCCGAGCAGCGTGCCCCACAGCAGGGTTTTGCCCATATCGGCGTTAAACAGCGTCGCGATCGCCGTCGGACCGGGATGCGGTGGCAGGAAGCCGTGCGTTACCGACAACGCGGCCGCCATCGGCACGCCGACGTAGAGCAGCGGCACGCGCGCCGAAGCGGCGATGCTGAACACCAGCGGCAGCATCAGCACGAAGCCGACTTCATAAAAGAGCGCGAAGCCGACGGTAAAGCCGGTCAGCACCAGCGCCCACTGAATATGCTGCTTGCCGAACTTCTCAATCAGCGTGGTGGCGATGCGCTGCGCGCCGCCGCAGTCGGCCAGCAGTTTGCCGAGCATGGCGCCGAACCCCATAATCAGCGCCAGACTGCCGAGCGTGCCGCCGACGCCGTTTTTAATCGAAAGGATCACTTTATTGACCGGCATGCCCTGCATCATGCCGACCACCAGCGCCACCAGAATGAGCGCGATGAATCCATTAAGTTTGAAGCGAATCATCAGCAGCAGCAGTAACGCCACGCCGATCGCCACAATAAGTAAGGGCATAGGTTTTCTCCACCTTACTGACCGGCCAGCGCCAGCAGCATATTGTTATCATGGGTCCGAAACGGACATTGGGTACGGCATCGAAAAAACGAACTAACAGTCAGACACAGCCTGTTACCAGTAACATGTTAAGGGTAACATCCTGATGAAAGCACCTCCCCGCAGAGGCTGAATTTCTGTTTTGCGAAGGTGATCAACTTTTCATCGCGGCGTTATCAGAAAGTTTGCCGCTGCCGCCGTTCGGCTTTTGGTTACACTCTCTCTTTTCCTGATGACATAAGGATGTTGCGGTGAGTGAGAACCTGATCGAGCTGTACAGCAATCAACGAACCCTTTCTGGACGCGGCAGCATCAGTAAGCTGGTGCCGCTGCTGAGCGCCGATCCTCAGCCTACGCTGCTGTTCTGCGGGCGCTCTTTTCTTAACGGCCCCGTCTATGCGCGTCTGAAAAGCGAACTGAACGATCTTATTATTGGTTATGAAATCGTGGCGCATGAAGCGTCACCGGCTGAGATTGACGCCTGGGTCACACGCTGGCGCGGTCACGTGGACCGCGTGGTGGCGATTGGCGGCGGCAGCGTGCTCGACGGCGCCAAAGCTTTCAGCGCCATGATGCAGCATCCACTGCCCACCGCGCGCTATCTGGAAAAGGTCGGCGACACGCCGGTGCAGGCGGTGACGCTGCCGCTGATCGCCGTGCCGACCACGGCCGGCACCGGCAGCGAAGCGACGCAGAACGCCGTGGTGACCGACCAGCATGACATTAAGGTTAAGGCTTCACTGCGCCATCCGGTATTTGTTCCGCAGGTGGCGATTCTGGATGCAGATTTGCTGAAAGGCGCGCCCGATAAGGTGCTGGCGACCTGCGGCATCGACGCCTTTACCCATCTGTTCGAGGCTTACCTCTCCAGCAAGGGCAATCTGTTTACTCGCCAGCTGGCGCTGACCGGGCTGCGCCAGTTCGTTCAGGCCTGGCCCGCGCTAAACCGCGACGATGCGCAAGGCGACGCGGCGCGCGAAGCGATGATGATGGCCTCCTGGCTGGGCGGCGTCTGCCTCAGCAGCGCCGGTCTGGGGGTGATCCACGGCATCGCCGGCGAGCTGGGCGCCATCAAGCCTTATCATCACGGCGAAGTCTGCGGCCGGCTGCTCTTTCCGTTCCTCGATCTGCTGGCAGAAAGCGACGATGCGCAGCAGCAGCAGCTGATGCAGGATCTGCAGCAGCAGCTTTTCGCCGTGCCGGAGGCGCAGCCAGCGCGCTTTTTGAAAAACTGGCTGCAGCAGCAGGCGATCGCGCCTTTCTGGCAGGAGACCCAGACGCTGAGCAGCGAAGAGGCGGAGTGGATTCTGGCGCGCGCCAACAGCAAAAACTCGCTGGTGAACTACAGCCAGCAGGCGATGCGCGCGATGCTGACGCAGGCGTGGCGCGTGGTGCCAGCGCAGGCATAACGGGCAGCGACGCCGCCCGCCCGCGCAGCATTCAGGCGAACGGCGGCGCGCCCGCAAGCATCTTCTCAATAATCTGCAGAACGCCCGCCTCGTTGTTGCCGGGCGCAGCGTAGCGCGCCGCCTCTTTTACCCGCTGCGGCGCGTTGGCCATGGCGAAGCTAAACCCGGACTGCCTGAGCATTTCCAGATCGTTGCCGCCGTCGCCAAACGCCAGCACCTGCTGATGATCGATGCCCCAGCGCTGCGCCAGAATATTCAGGCCGTTGGCCTTGTGATGGCCCGGCACGATAAGATCCACCGAGCCGTGGCCGCTCGAGGTCGCCGCCGCCGCGCCCGCGTGCAGGCGCTGAATATCCGCCATCAGCGGTTCGACATAGTCGTCGGAGAGGTTAAGCGCGAACTTGAACAGCCGATCGTCGCCCGTCTCTTCCAGCGAGTTAATTGCCTTCAGCCGATGGCAATAGTGGCGCATTTTCGCCAGCCACTGCTCTTCCACCACGCCACTGAAGTAGTAGGCGCTTTCACGCCCGCACAGGATATAACGCAGCCCTGGATAGTTGCCGTTTTGCAGCGTATCGAGCACCGCATGCACGTCCGGGCGAGAAAATGCGCCGCAGAACAGCTCTTCTTCACCATCCAGAATCCAGGCGCCGTTCTCCGCCACAAAGGCGATCTCGCTGGCGATAGAGGGAAAGAAAGATTTCAGCTGGTAGTACTGATTGCCGCTGGCGACGACAAACTTAATGCCGCGCGCTTTCATCTCTTCATAGCAGCGCATAAAGCGCGGGCGATCGTACTGCTTCTGGTTATCAAGAAAGGTGCCGTCCATATCGACCGCCACCATTTTTACCGCTGTCATCTCGACTCCTTATCAGGCGAAAGGGAACAGTGTGGAAGCAAAGCATAGCCTGGAGAGCGTGAAAAAAAGAGGAACAGGCGCGCGCGCAGGCAGCCGGTTTTCAGAGGATTGAGGCGGAAATCAAGGAGAACGGGCGGCCGGGGCCGCCCGAAGAGCAGGCTTAGTTAAAGGCGTTGCCGAGGATCAGCGAAGTGATAATGCCCGTCGCGGCGGCAATCAGCACATAGTTACCGTCGATATAGGACCAGTACTCGCCGCGCGGCGGCTCCGGCAGACGGCGCTCGCGCCAGTCGTCTACCCGATAGTGCGGGCCGCGATATTCGTGCGGCATCGGGTGGCCGCGGCGAAAATCGTGCCCGTTCCAGGCGAAATGATCGCGGTCACGGTCGCGATAGTCATGTCGGTCGCCATGCGGGTTGCCGGCGAAACGGTCGCGATCCGGACCGCGATCCGGGCCATGGCCCTGCGGACCACGGCCGCGATCGTCGTGGCGGTCGCCATCGCGACGGTCGCCGTCATGCTGCTGCCAGGGCTGGCCATGATGGTCGCCCGGGCCGTCAGCCCAGGAAAGGGTAGAAATCAATGAGCTGCATGCAATAAAAGTCGCGATAACGCGTAATGTTGTTTTTTTCATCGTAAACCTCCAGTGGCAACAGCGAACGTCGCGCCGTTGAGCTCTACTATCGGCGATTTGCATGGCGTCTGCACCTCCAAAACTCTTAAAAATCGCTAACTTACAGACTATTACGCCGTTTAGCGCTTCCTTAACACTCGGCAGAAATTGTGGAGACCGCTGGACCTGCGGGCGGTGCGACGAACAGAGCGGGCGGTAGCACGTAAAAGGGCGGTTTAACAAAGCGGAAAATAGAATCAAACAGAAATGAAAACCCGATCGAAATCGATCGGGGGAATCGAAATTCCTTTAAACCGAAGGCCGGCTAATCCTTGCCAAATCAAGGAAAAAACTAGAGGAGACAACACCACATCACCAGTGTTGAACAAAGAGAGTAACACTGCAACTATTATTTTGGCACCACTAATTTTCCTGATTAGGATATTTCCTGATTTATATCACCCTGCGCCGACTTATTTTTTAGCGTGAATTAGACGTTCCGTTAAATATCTGCTTCGGGCATCTCTATTCAGGCAAAACAGGTATGGGGTCTGACCAGCGAGAGAAATTAATTATTCGGGCTATTAATTTGGCTGCTAAATATTGCCTTACGGAAACTTTAGCGCACGGTCTGGCTACTCGCCCGTATTCCACGCCAGCCCTGCCCGTAACGAAGCACAGCGCGAACTAAAAAAGCAATATTGTTTTCATTTTATTTACGTTTTATCCGCTCGGCTTAGCCAGCTTCATTAATCACACTTTTTTAGCGAAGGCGATAAATCTTGCGATATGCGCTGCGCATAATAAAAACAGACTCAGCAGAAAAGCTGCGGTAAATCTTCTATTTCCAGCGCGCTAAAATAGTATCCCTGCAGACCGTAAAGCGGAATATGTTCCAGCGCCGCCAGATCCTCTTTATTCTCGACGCCCTCTACGATTATCTGCGGACAATAGCGCTGAATATTGGCCATTAATACCGGAAAGATCGATTTATCCTTTTGCTCCCAGAAAAAGCGCTTGTCGATTTTCACCGCCTCAAACAGGCCGGTATAGAGCGCTTCCAGATTGGCGAAGCCGGTGCCAAGATCGTCAAGGAAGAAACGGATGCCGCGCGCCTTCAGCCGATGCAGCGTTTCGCGCGCCTCGTAATCCTGATGAAAGTCGATAGCTTCAGAGACCTCCAGCCGTATGACGCTGGCGGTGCTGAGCAGCCAGCCCAGCCGCGCATCCTCCTCCAGCATGGTCACCATATCGCGATCAACATTGATGCTGACAAACAGGTGATACGCCTCAAGCTGCGCCACGACCGGCGACAAATCGCTCAGCTGCTCATAGAGCAAATCGCGCTTTTCGCTGCACGGCATATTTTCAATCACCATAAAGGGATTGCGCGATTTTCCCGCCAGCGAGGTATAGCGCGTCAGCAGCTCAAAACCGACAAAGCGGCCGCTCTGCGACATAACCGGCTCAAGGATAAATTTTTTACTCAGCGTAGAGGCCAGGGAGTGTGAATTCATAAATACCTCGGGCAGAGCCCAAACGGCAGCGATCGACCGCATAACGCACGTTAAGACTGGCTGCGGTTTATTTAAGAGTAGCGAAAGATAGAGCGACGGGAAGGTAAATTAACCGCGCGTTTTGTCAACGCGCGGTCGGCGGTTCAGGGCGCGCTTAGGGTCACCGGCGCATCTGGCAGACGGGTAAAGTGGGTCACGATGTAGTGGAAATCGGCCGTGGGATCGAGCTGTGCAAACGTCTGCGGATAGAGATCTTTCGCCAGAATCTCCATGCCGATGATGTTGTAAGGATGGTTATAGAAGTGGTGATAAACCCCATAAACGCGGCCATTCTCGACCGGCGCGATCTGCTTCAGGCCGCTGCGATTCAGCAGGCCGCTAAAGGTCGCTGAAACCTCTTCCGGCGTCGTGTTATAGCCAAACGGCAGCACCCCAGGATTAGGACGCTTCGAGCCGGTCATAATATAAACGTCCGGCTTCATGGCGATAATCTTCTCCAGCGAGACAAAGCCGGCGTTGCCCGGCAGCAGCGCAGAGCCGATATTCTTACCGCCCACCGCCTCCACCAGCCCGCCCCAGCCGTTATGGCCGTGAGTGAAACAGCAGTTGTCGCTGTTGCCGGCAATCGGCTCGATAAACACCGTCGGCTTCTGCGGCACTTTTGCGATGGCCGCGTCGAGCTGCTGTAAGCGCTGCTGATAAAAGGCGGTATAGTCGGCCGCCTCTTTCTCGCGGTTAAGCACCTTGCCGAGCAGCGTCACGCTGCGCGCGGTGTTCTCTTTCGGGTGCAGCTCATAGTCGATAAACAGCACCGGAATATTGAGCCCTTTCAGCGTATCCAGCACGCCTGACTGCTGCAGCGCCGATTTCGCGCGCAGCTGGGCGATCATCAGGTCCGGCTTCTGCGCCAGCACGCTTTCGAGATTGACCTGCCCCTGATCGTTGAAGCCCATATCAACAATGTTGCTCGCCTGCGGCCAGCGCTGCTTCAGCAGATCCCAGGTCTGGGTATCCTGCTTTTTCGGCAGGTTATTCCAGGCTACCACGCGCCTGAAGGGATTGTCGCGGTCGAGCAGCGCCAGCGCCAGCACGTCGCGGCCATCCTGCAGGATCACATGCTGCGGCTCATGATCGAGCCGAATGGCGTTGCCGTCGAGATCGGTGATCTGCAGCGGATAAGTGGTGGCGCCGCACGCTGCCGACGTCAGCAGTCCGGCCAGCAGAAGTCCCTTTTTCATCGCTTACTACCTCAGTAACTAATAATTATTCTCAACAAAGCTAGCATGTTGCGGGACGGGAAAGCTAAACCGCCGCTAAACGGCCCGCGCGTAGCGGGCGCCTTCTCGTTAGCTGAGCAGGGAGTAGAAGATGGCGGAGATCGCCACCAGTCCAATCAGCACCACGAACAGATTGCTGAGATGCCCGCTGTATTTGCGCATTGCGGGAACGTGGCGGATGGCGTACATCGGCATCAGGAACAGGATTATCGCGATCACCGGCCCGCCGAGGGTTTCGATCATATCGAGAATGCTCGGATTCCAGCTCGCCACCAGCCAGGTACTGAGCAGCATAAACAGCGCCGTCGCCTGGTTCAGCTTCGCAGGCGCCAGGCTTTTGCCGCGGCTGTGCAGCATTTTATTGACCAGACCGTTAAAGCCTTCGCGCGCGCCGAGATAGTGGCCGAGAAAGGATTTGGTAATGGCGACGATGGCGATCAGCGGGCCGAGCCAGGCGATCACCGGGACGTTAAAGTGATTAGCGAGATAGGAGAGAATCGAGATGTTCTGCGCCTTCGCCGCGGCGAGATCCTGCGGCGACAGGCTGAGCACGCAGCTAAAGACGAAAAACATCACCGTCGCCACCATCAGCAGATGGGAACAGGCGAGAATGCGCGAGCACCTGGGCTCCGCGCCTTCGCCATACTCCGCGCGCTTCGCCACGGCGAACGAGGAGATGATTGGCGAATGGTTAAAAGAGAAGACCATCACCGGGATCGCCAGCCACAGCGTCATCGCGATGCCTTTGCCGCCGCCGCTGTGGTGCAGCGACAGGGTCTGCAGCGCCGCGCCGTGCCAGTGTGGGATCAGATAAATCGCCAACAGCATCAGTACCGCGACAAAGGGAAAGACCAGAATGCTCATCGCCCTGACGATCATCTGTTCGCCGAAGCGCACTACCGTCATCAGGCCGATAATCAGTATCAGCGACAGCAGCACGCGCGGCGGCGACACCAGCCCTAACTGATGTTCGATAAAGCTCTCTACCGTATTGGTGATCGCCACGCTGTACATCAGCAGAATGGGAAAGATGGCGAAGAAGTAGAGCAGCGTAATGATTTTGCCCGCGCCGGCGCCGAAGTGCTCTTCCACCACGTCCGTAATATCTTCTCCCGCGTTTTTACCAGAGAGCACAAAGCGGGTCAGCGCGCGGTGGGAGTAGAAAGTCAGAGGAAAGGCGAGGATCGCCATAATGATCAGCGGCAGCAGCCCGCCGACGCCCGCGTTGATCGGCAAAAAGAGTACCCCTGCGCCGATTGCGGTGCCGTAAAGCCCCAGCATCCAGGTGGTATCGGTTTTGCGCCAGCCGCGTTCGGCGGGCGCCTCTGCGGCTGCGGTCAGCGCGCCGGTTTGCGTGGTTTTCATCTGCCTGTCCTGTCTTCATAACCTCAACGCCGTCGACGGTGAGTGGGCATCGACGGCCACATTACCGCGCCGCCCTGCTCTGCCGCTTTGCGGCAGCACGGCGATTTGCGGCAAAAAAATGTCTCTCCACGGCGGGAGTAAACGATTGCGCAGGATTTTTACACACCTTAACGACAGGCTTCAACCGCGATGCGCTAATCGTGCATATTTAGGTCGAATATCCGTTAACGCGGCGATGCGCCCGCGTTGTCGCGCGCGCTCCGCCGCGCTGGATTTAAATTTTTAAACGAAACCACAGATTGGCATTACAAAGCGCGCCGGGCGTTCTATAGTTCACCCGCAACACTTAACCCTGAGGTTTATGCATGCGTGTTAAAGGACTAAATATCGGTTTCTTCATCGTGATTCTGGCGATAGTGACCGTTGCGTTTTTCGATGTACTGGCGCCCTACTTTTCACCCATTCTCTGGGCGGCCATTCTGGCGGTGATCTTCGCCCCGCTGAAGACCTGGCTGCGGCACAAAATGGGCGATCGTAACGGTCTGGCGTCGCTGGTGACGCTGCTGATTATCTGCCTGATCGTGTTTACGCCGCTGGCGATTATCGCCTCTTCGCTGGTGGTGGAGGTTAACGCCGTCTATCTCAAGCTGCAGAGCAATTCGGCGCAGTTTCCGACGGTATTCGCCGATCTGCTGCATCACCTGCCCGGCTGGCTACGCAACTTCCTCTCTGAGCATCAGATGAATAACGCGGCGCAGATCCAGCAGAAGCTGTCGACCTTCGCGCTGAAGGGCGGCCAGTATATGGCGGGCAGCGTTTTCCTGATCGGCAAAGGCACCTTCACCTTTACCGTCGGCTTCGGCGTGATGCTCTATCTGCTCTTCTTCCTGCTGAAAGACGGCTCCTATCTGGTGCATCTGATTCTGGAGGCGCTGCCGCTTTCGACCTACGTGAAGCATCACCTGTTTATGAAGTTTGCCGCCGTTTCACGCGCCACGGTCAAAGGCACGGTGGTGGTCGGCATCGTGCAGGGAATTCTGGGCGGGCTGGCGTTCTGGTTTGTGGATATCGACGGCAGCCTGCTGTGGGGCGCGCTGATGGCGTTCCTGTCGCTGATCCCCGCCGTGGGCTCGGCGATTATCTGGGTGCCTGCGGCGATCTTCTTCTTCGCAACCGGCGCGCTGTGGAAGGGGCTGTTCCTGGTCGGTTTCTTTGTGGTGATCGTCGGACTGGTGGACAATATTTTGCGTCCGCTGCTGGTGGGCAAAGATACCAAAATGCCTGATTACCTGATCCTGATCGCCACCTTAGGCGGCATGGAGATTTACGGCATTAACGGCTTTGTGATTGGTCCGCTGATCGCCGCGCTGTTTATCGCCTGCTGGAACCTGCTGTCGGGCAAGGATAACCGCGACAACGTCGAAGAGATTGACGAAGAGTTTATCGAGGAAGGGAAAAAGCTGTCGGACGAGGCCGCTCTCGGGAATGACGCGGGTAGTGGTGCGTAAACGGCATCCCTGCCGACGCGGCCCGCGCAAACAGGCACCTCATCTCTGAGGTGCGGCAGTTGCCGGGCCAGCGCACCTTTTACAGGCTCTGGGAGCCGTCTGTGTGGGACGCACTCAGGCGGCTCTGGCGCGCTTAGTGAATCGCGTCGGTTTTGCCATGCCAGTAGTTATAGAGACGCAGCGCCGCAGGCTGTATCGCGTCAGTGCTCTGCAGGTAGGCGATCTCATCCATACCGTCGAGTTTCTCGACCTCATCGATAGCGCCATGCAGCGCAATCGCCTGCAGCGACGGCTGTAGCTCGGCGGGCAGCTCCGGCCATTCCGCCAGCGCCACGCCGGTCATATAGCCAAAGCACCACTCTTCCACCACCAGCAGTTCGCGGCCGTCCATTTCACGATAGCCGAACAGCGGCTCAAACTGCTCCGGATAGAGGCTGAGGCGCTCGGCGATATCGTTCATCATCTGCGCCGCCAGAGTATTGAAACGCTGCTCATCCGCAGGATCAGCCCAGTCCGGCGCGCTTTCGCCCCAGATTACCGGCTTCATCGCATCGAGCGCCAGCGGCGACGGACTGGAGAGCGCCGCAGTGAAAAGACCGTCCAGCTCGCTGATATCGATCAAGCCGTCTTCGCTGTCGTGCTCCATCAACACATCTTCCATCCACTCGATTTCGTCTGCGTTCAGTGGGCCTGTAGCCATGGTAATTCCTCTTGTGGTGTGTCGAAGGGGTGGGCGGCGCGCGCTGGCAGGCAGCCCTGTGGAAAGTCGGGTGAGAGAACCTTGTCTCAGCAGGGAATCTATTTCGCTGCGGATAGTGTGCCTGAGAGCAGGCGCGAAGCCAACCAAAGAGACCGGCGGCGAGCGGATGTCGTACCGCGCCGGTATGAAGCCGGTCACGAAATTGATAAGGCAAAAAGGAGTCGTCAGAGACGGCGAGCGACCGCTCAGGCGCGCTATCGCCAGTCGCTGCCGGAGGTCGCTCTCAGCAGGCCGAAAACTCATGCGCCGCACGCATTAATCGATACGCAAAATGCACTTATTAACGCCGCCTTCCTGTTCCAGTCTTGAGTCACAACAAAGTAATGAATCATTAACATTACGTAAACGCTGGAGCATTTAATGGAAACATCCTCTGCATCAATCAACACGGTTCGCGCCCGGGCAGGCGCGATCTTTCGCGTCACCTCGGGAAACTTTCTCGAGCAGTTCGACTTTTTCCTGTTCGGCTTTTACGCCACCTATATCGCCCATACCTTCTTTCCGGCGAGCAGCGAATTCGCCTCGCTGATGATGACCTTCGCCGTTTTCGGCGCCGGCTTCCTGATGCGCCCCATCGGCGCGGTGGTGCTGGGCGCCTATATCGATAAAGTGGGCAGACGCAAAGGGCTTATCGTCACGCTCTCGATTATGGCGACGGGCACCTTTCTGATCGTGTTGATTCCTTCCTATGCGGCGATCGGCTACTGGGCGCCGCTGATTGTGCTGATGGGACGGCTGCTGCAGGGCTTTTCCGCCGGCGCCGAGCTGGGCGGCGTCTCGGTTTATCTCTCTGAAATCGCCACACCGGGCAAAAAAGGCTTCTATACCAGTTGGCAATCCGGCAGCCAGCAGGTCGCTATTATGGTGGCGGCGGCGATGGGATTCGCCCTCAACGCTCTGATGGAGGAGAGCGCGATTCGCGACTGGGGATGGCGCATTCCTTTCCTGTTCGGCTGCCTGATCGTGCCGTTTATTTTCTTCCTGCGCCGCAACCTCGAGGAGACGGCGGAATTCAGCGCCCGCCGTCAACATCCTGAAATGCGTCAGGTCTTTAGCACCCTGCTCGGCAACTGGAAAACCGTGATGGCGGGCATGCTGATGGTGGCGATGACCACCACCGCCTTCTATCTGATCACCGTTTATGCCCCCACCTTCGGCAAAAAAGTGTTGATGCTCAGCGCATCGGACAGCCTGCTGGTGACTCTGCTGGTGGCGGTATCAAACTTCATCTGGCTGCCGATTGGCGGGGCTATCTCAGATCGCTACGGGCGTAAACCGGTGCTGATCGCCATGGCGCTCATCGCCATCGCGACCTCCTACCCTGCCCTTAAATATCTGGCGGCCGATCCGAGCTTCTACTCGATGCTGGGCGTGCTGCTGTGGCTCTCGTTTATTTACGGGCTCTATAACGGCGCCATGATCCCGGCGTTAACGGAGATCATGCCGGTCTCGGTCCGGGTCGCGGGCTTCTCGCTGGCCTATAGCCTGGCCACCGCGCTGTTCGGCGGCTTTACGCCCGCCATCTCCACCGCGCTGATTGAAGTGACCGGCGACAAAGCCGCGCCTGGTTTATGGATGAGCTTCGCCGCCGCGTGCGCGCTGCTGGCGACCCTGTTTCTCTATAAGCAAGAGGCGGTTCATCATCACGCCGCTAAAAAAACGTTCGGTTAAGGAAAAAAAGATGAAACGATGGTTATCCCGCCTGCTGCTTATCGCGCCGCTGTTTATCCTGAGCTGGGATGCGTCGGCAAAAGAGATCACGGTAATGATCTCAGGCGGCTTCAAGGCCGCCTGGGAAAAGCTCAGGCCCGCTTTCGCCGCTGAAAAAGGCTATACCGTCAAGACGGTGCCTGGGCCGTCGATGGGGCAGTCGCCGGAGGCGATTCCCAACCGGTTAGCCGCGGGCGAAAAAGCGGACGTCATTATTATGGTCGGCTATGCGCTGGATAAGCTCGATAAAGAGGGACGCCTGCTGCCCGGCACGCGCACCGAGCTCGCCGACTCAAAAATCGGCGCAGTGGTGAAAAAAGGCGCCGCCGTGCCCGATATCACGACGGCGAACGCGCTCAGGGCTACCTTGCTGAAGGCGCACTCGGTCGCCTATTCCGACAGCGCCAGCGGGAAATATGTCGAGACGACGCTGTTTAACAAGCTGGGCATCGCTGAGCAGCTAAAGCCTAAGGCGACGATGGTTGAGAAAACCCCTGTGGCGCAAAGCGTCGCCAGCGGCCGCTACGAGATCGGTTTCCAGCAGGTCAGCGAACTGCTGCCGGTGGCCGGGGTGACCTTTATCGGCAAGCTGCCGGAGGATATGCAGTATGTCACCCGCTTCGCCGGCGCGGTCTCCAGCCACTCAGCCCAGCCGGAAGAGGCGAAAGCCCTGCTGGCGTACCTCTCCTCTCCCGGGGTGCAACAGCAGATTCAGGCAACCGGTCTCGATTCCGTTAGCGGTCGTTCGCCTGCCCCTTAGACGCGTTTATCGCAATAATCATCGCCTCCAGCTCACCGGCAAGATGCGGCAGCTCTTGACCGGTGCGCTTCACGATGCCGACCGTGCGGCGTACCGTCGGCTCATTCAGCGGAATGGTGGCTAAAAACGGGTGGCCCGCCTTCGGCATCGCCATCCCCGGCACCGCGGCGATCCCCAGCCCGGCCTCCACCATGCCCAGCAGCGTCGTAACGTGACGCGTTTCGCAAACGCTCGGCTTTTCCGGCACGATGCCCGTCAGCGCCTGATCGAGCAGGTTGCGGTTGCCTGAGGTTTTATCCAGCCAGACATAGGGCCAGCTATAAAATTCCCGCCAGCCCAGGCTCTTCCTGCCGGCGAGCGGATGGTCGCGCGGGCAGACGGCGACGTAGGCCTCATCCACCAGCGGCAGAAATCTGACATCCGGCTGCGGCGCGCCGGTAAAGCTCAGGCCGAAATCGGCCTGTCCTGAGATGACCGCGTCGTAGACGTCGCCGGCGCTGGAATCGATCAGCTTAATACGTACGCGCGGGTAGTGAAGCTGAAACTGCGCGATGACTTTGGGCATAAAATAGTAGGCGGCCGACGGCACGCAGGCGACCGTAACCAGGCCCGTTCGGTGCGGATTGACATCCCCGACGTCGGCGATGGCGCTCTCTAGATCTTTCAGGATCTGCTGCGCGCGCGGCGCGAAACTGCGGCCCGCCATGGTCAGGCTAACGCGCCGCGTGGTTCTTTCGAACAGCCTGACACCAAGCGACGTCTCTAACTTATCGATGCGTCGGCTCAGCGCCGGTTGAGAAAGATGAATCGCCTCTGCGGCAGCTTTAAAGCTTCTGAATGTCACCAGAGCCTGAAAAGCGTAGAGATCGTTAAGGTCGACGTTTAACGTCATCGGCTTCATATCGCAGTGGGTTCCAGGTTGACGGCGGTAAGCGCCTTATTCTACAGAGATACGCCGCCGTTGCGGGCATCTTTGCTACAGCGCCGGAGCTATCCCGCCACTTTAATCCCCTCAGCAGGCTGCCAGGCGTTCCACATCCGCCAAAAAACGTCGGCGACCACCTCTTTAAGGTTTTCCGGCTGAAACTGGACGCTGCTGCAGGCGGGGCCGAGCACGGCCTCGATGCGCGCCTCGCACTTGCCGGTGCCGAGATTCAGCACGAAGCCATCGCAGTGCTGGCTTAGCCAGATTATTCTGCCGCAGGTGCAGGATGAAGGATTATGCAGGGTGACTGACGTTGAGGTTTCTGTGGTGTTCATCATAGAGCCCATTAAGCGAATAGAGGCCGCGTTGCAGGCCGGTTATCTGCCGGCCTGGCGGCAATGGCTGCCTTGTCGGCAGCCGGTAACAGCGCGTGGCGCGATCGTTCAGCGGCTAAGCGGCGTCCGCCAGCTTAATTTCCTTCAGCAGGCTGAACGCCATTTTCATGTGATCTTCACTGACGACAAACGCCCTGAAGACGCCGCGCTCGTCATAGCCTTTGGCGACGAGGCCGGTCGCTGAAAACGACATTTGCCACTGATAAGCGGGATTCGCCGGATCGCCTGCCAGGTGGAGCGGCATATCGGGCGTTTTCACCTTGATCAGCATGGCGGGCAGCGTCAGCTTCGCGCCGCCGCCGGTGAGATTCCGGCCCAGCGTCATCGCCGCCAGCATGGCGGGCTGGAGATAGGGCATCAGCCTGCCCTGAATTTCCGCACAGTCGCCCAGCGCGTAGATATCGGGCGCGGAGGTGGCGAGCGCGTCGTCGACCACAATGCCGCGCCGCACCTCGATGCCCGCCTTCTGCGCCAGATCGAGATCGGGACGCAGGCCGATGGCGCACACCACGGCGTCGAAGCGCCCTCGCTCGCCGTTGCTGAAGCGCGCTTCCAGCGCGTCGCCGTCGCGCGCCAGCTCGACGAGTTCGGTCTGGAACCGGAACTGAACGCCGCTGCGCACCAGATGATGCTGCAAGCGGCCGCCGATCTCAGGCGGCAGCAGCGCGGAAAGCAGTGATGCGCTGCGGTCGATAAGCGTCACCTGCTTGCCGGCGCGGGTAAAATCCATCGTTAGCTCGGTGCCGATCAGGCCGCCGCCGATCATCAGCACCCGCTCCGCGTTAATCAGATCCGCTTCGCATTGCCGGTACTCTTGCTGGCTGTTCAGGGTATAGATGAGTTCGCTGCCCTTCACGGCGGGTACCATGGCGCCGGCGCCGGTGGCGAGAACCAGCCTGCCGTAGGGAAAATCTCCGGCGCTGGTCTGCACCAGGCGCGCCGCGCGATCGATGCCGCTGACGCGGGTAAAGGGATACAGCATGATGTTCTGACTTTCCGCCCACTGCGCGGCCGTCTGGCGGGTTAACGCCTCGGCGCGATAGCCCATGCTGAAGACATGGCTGAGCTCGGGCTTGTTGTATTCATCGCAGCTGTCGGCGGCGATAATGCGAACCGGCACGCTTTTATCCTGCTGCCGGATAAATTTCACCAGCTGCCGCGCGGCGAAGCCGGAGCCGATAATAACGATATCTGCTGACACAGGTTTAGCCCTCATAAGGATCGAACACGGATTTGCCCAGCGCGCAGCCGGGGCATAAGAAATCGTCCGGCACCTCCTCCCACGGCGTGCCGGGCGCGACCTCCTGACCGGGTTCGCCCTCTGCCGGGTCGTAAACCCACTGGCATACGGTACAAATCATTTTCTGACCGCTCGCGCTGTCCGCTTCCGCCGTGCCGCAGCCGCTGCTTTCGGGCGCGGCGGCGGCGATCGCGGCGGCGGCGCTGTCGACGGCAGCCGCGGCCGTGGGGATCGGCGAGAGCGCCCAGGCGCGCGCGATGCTGCGGCCGTGTTCGCGACACGCTTCCAGCGCGGAGAGGTCGGGACGCCATTTGGTTTTCAGGGCGATGGTCATATCGAAACCGGCATCCTGCAGACGGGTCGCCACGCGGTCGACGGCGCCGCCCGTCCAGCCATAGGAGCCGAACGCGGAGGCGCGTTTATTGCGGAACTTCAGCCCGGTGATCTCTTCCAGCATGCCCGCCACCTTCGGCATCATCACGTTGTTCATGGTGGAGGAGCCGACCAGAATGCCTTTGGAGCGGAAGCAGGAGGTGATGATCTCATTTTTGTCGTGGGTCGAGACGTTGTAGACCTTCACGGCGACGCGCGGATCGGTCTCGCGAATGCCCTGCGCGATGGCGTCCGCCATCATGCGGGTATTGTTCGACATGGCGTCATAAAAGATGGTGATGCGATCTTCCTGGTAATCGGCGGCCCACTTCAGGTAGAGCTCGACAATCTGCGCCGGGTTATCGCGCCACACTACGCCGTGAGAGGTGGCGATCATGCTGAGCGGCAGATTGAAGCCGAGGATCTCGGTGATCTTCGCCGTCACGAGGCGCGCAAAAGGGGTCAGGATATTGGAGAAGTAGCGCTGGCACTGGTCGAACAGCTCGTGCTGATCAACTTCATCGTTAAACAGATGCTCATCGCAGTAGTGCTGCCCGAAGGCGTCGTTGCTGAACAGCACCGCGTCTTCCGTCATATAGGTCATCATGCTGTCTGGCCAGTGCAGCATCGGCGTTTCCACGAAGATCAGCTTTTTGCCGTTACCGATATCGAGCGAGTCGCCTGTTTTCACCACGTTGAAGTTCCATTCGGGATGGTGGTGATGACCGTTAATCGACTCCACGCCGTTGGCGGTACAGTAGATCGGCGTGCCGGGGATCAGCGCCAGCAGCTCAGCCAGGGCGCCGGCGTGATCTTCCTCCGCATGGTTGATCACGATGGCGTCGATCTGTTTCAGATCGATCTCTTCGCTGAGGTTTTTGACGAAATCGCTGCGGAACTTGAGATCCACGGTATCGATTAAAACGTTCTTTCCTTCACGGATTAGGTAGCTGTTGTAGCTGGTGCCGCGCTGCATTTTGTACTCTTTGCCGTGAAAATGCTCTACTTCCCAGTCCCGTTTGCCGACCCAAAAAATATTGTTTTTGACGTGAATGTTCATCAGATGCCCTGTTAGCTTAAGGTGGATTCCCTTACTGCTTTGCATCTGACGTGCCAGTTTTTATCTTATTGATTTATATGTCTATTAATTTAATACGCTGTTTAAAAGACAATAAGAAAGCGTGTTTTATTCACATGCCATTGTCTTAAACACAATGTGACAGAGACAAAAAAGCCCGCCGAAGCGGGCCAGGGTCATAACGCTGGTTAGCGCGCAGGAATATGCACCTCGCGCGCAAACCCTTCGCCCTCAAGAGCGATATCGGGGTCGGCGAAAAAATCGATATTAAAGCAGGTGTCCTCGGTCAACAGTTCGATGCGATGCCAGTACTGCGGCGGGCTAATGCCAAACTGACCGGCGTTGATGGTTAGCGTCATCTCGGGTTCCGCCTCGTTTTCGCCGGCGAAGCCGAAATAGTTCACCGCGCCGCGCATCACCGAGAGCCGGCCATATACCCCTTTTTTGGTGTTGTGATGGGTTAACAGCGCGTTGGGCACGCTCTCTCTTTTCCAGAAAGGCGTGGAGCGGGTATGAACGAAATGTTCAGGAATGCTGTGAGCCATGGTGGGCCTCCTCTAGCTGATGATGCCGCCGCGCGTCAGCCATTCCCGGCGCTGCTCGGCGAGTTCGTGTTTCTCGGTGCTGTGCTTAAAAACCGCAACGCGCAGGCGCTGCTGCTGGGCAAAGCGCTCTTCGCGCGTCAGCCGGCCATCCTCACTGAGTTCGCACAGCAGCTCGTTCATCTCGCGAATCACGTTGTTGGCGATGGCGGCGTCGACCGCGGTAATCACTTCGTCCAGATGCGTCATGGTTTCACCCGACATAAGTATTAAGCTGCTGTAGCAGGAGCGAACCGGCGATCAGCAGCGACAACGGCGTATAGGGAATATCTAAGTCTACCCAGGCTTTGCGTCCGTCATATTCGGTTTCGAAATGAAGCCGGTCCGGCGAGGCCTGATAGTACGTAAAATCGGGCCCGCGGCGGCCGCCGAACGCCGCCCAGCGCAGGGCGTTGGCAGCGGCTTTGATCTGTTTTGCGCTGAGCGCTTTTAACGTTGCGTGGCTGGACATCGGTTTGCTCCTTAGCGTTATTCACTACGCTAATAAGGCATATTCCGTGCCATTTCTTAAGCTATTGATTCTGGTCAAAAGAGAAAACAAGCATTGTATTTATAACAAGCCTTTCTATTGTTATTAAGACACTCCCTGTACAGGTGACTACATGGCTCTTTCAGTCGACACCCTGGCGGCGCTAGCCGTGGATATTCAAAACGGCGTGCGCGAGCGCGACCGTTTTATGCAGATGGTGAAAGGCATCCACCAGGCGTTGAACTGCGACGCGACCGCCCTGCTGCGCTATGAAAACCAGCAGTTCAGACCGCTGGCCACCGCCGGGCTGGCGCCTGACGTGATGGGCCGCCGCTTTAGTCTTGATGCGCATCCGCGGCTGGAGGCGATCGCGCGCGCGGGCGACGTGGTGCGCTTTCCCGCAGATAACGACCTGCCCGATCCCTACGACGGCCTGATCCCCGAACAGGGCGAACTGCATGTGCACGCCTGCGTCGGCATGCCGCTGTTTGCGGGTCAGACCCTGATCGGCGCCCTTACCCTGGACGGCATGGATGCGCACCAGTTCGATGATTATAGCGACGAGGAGCTGCGCGTGCTGGCCAGCCTGACCGCCGGCGCGCTGAACAACGCCCTGCTGGTGGAGCAGCTCGAGCAGCCCGCCTCCTCGTTTATCCCGCCGCACAGGCGGCCGGAAGAGCGCGAGGAGATGCAGATCGTCGGCCAATCCGCGCCGCTCACCCATCTGAAAAAAGAGATCGCCGTGGTCGCCCCTTCTGACCTGAGCGTCCTGATTATGGGCGAGACCGGCACCGGCAAGGAGCTGGTCGCCCAGGCGGTGCATCGCCTCTCCCATCGCGCTACCCAGCCCCTGATCTACCTCAACTGCGCCGCGCTGCCGGAAACCGTGGCGGAAAGCGAGCTGTTCGGCCACGTCAAAGGCGCATTTACCGGCGCGATTCACGACAGGCCAGGCAAGTTCGAGCTGGCAGATAAAGGCACGCTGTTTCTCGATGAGATTGGCGAACTGCCGCTCTCGCTGCAGGCCAAACTGCTACGGGTGCTGCAGTATGGCGATCTGCAGCGCGTGGGCGAAGATAAAGCCCTGACTGTCGATGTACGCATTATCGCGGCGACCAATATGGATATGCGCAAAGCGGTCACGGAGGGAAAATTCCGCGCGGATCTTTATCACCGACTCAGCGTCTTCCCGCTGTTCGTGCCGTCGCTGCAGGAGCGGCGCGACGATATCGTGCTGCTTGCCGGCTATTTCTGTGAAAAGTGCCGAATAAAGTTCGGCCTGAGCACTATCGCCCTCAGCCCGGCCGCCCGCGCCCTGCTCGAAACGGCGAGCTGGCCGGGAAACGTGCGCGAGCTGGAGCATGCCATCTATCGCGCGGTGATTATCGCGCAGGCGGAGTCACGCAGCGGCGAAATCGTGTTGCTGCCTCAGCACTTCAGCCTGGAAGGCGAAACCCCGGCGGACGCAGCGGCAGGCAGCGTGCCGACCGCGCCGCTGACCTCGCTGCCGATAAGAAGCCTGGCGGAGGCGACGCGGCAGTTTCAGTATGAGTACATTCGCTATGTCTACGAAAACAGCGGCAAAGTCTGGGCCAAAACCGCGCGCCAGCTGGAGATCGATCCCGGCAACCTGCACCGTCTGGCCCGCAAGCTCGGCCTGAAATAACAGGCCGCAACGGCGTCCGTCGCCGTTCGCCGTTACAGCGCGGGATGCGCGCCTTTCATCGGGCTGACGGCCTCCAGCAGCGAGGCGATATGCAGAATTGCGGCCTCGTCGTGCCATTTGCCGACAATCTGTACGCTAATCGGCAGCCCTTCGCGACTGCGGCCAAAAGGCAGCGCGACGCCGGGCAGCCCCGTCACGTTAAGCGGCACGGTCGCGCCCTGAAGCCAGGTCGCATCCACGCTCTGACCCTCAATGATAAAGCGATCGACGCCGTGCTTATGGGCCGGGATCGGCAGCACCTGGGTGATCAGTGCGTCGTAGCGCGAAAAGTAGTCGGCGAAGCCATCTTTTAGCCGTTCTGCCGCCTGCTCGGCCTCAATAAACTCGGCCATCGAGGAATCAGGCAGCGAAAGCATGGTTTTTGCCATTTTATAGATCTCATCTGGTCGACGCCCTGCGGTAGCGGCTGCAAAGGCCGGCTTCATCTCCATAACGTGGATGCGGTTGAAAATATCCAGCGCAACGTCCCGCTCCAGCGCCGGAATGCCCACCTGCTCAACGGCTATCCCCATACTGCTCAACGCCTGCGCCGCCGCCCTGACCACGGCCGCCACCTCGCCATCGATCGGGCCAAAACCGGGGCCGGTCATCCAGCCGATGCGCAGCGGTCGGCTGGCGTTAAACCGCAGCCCGTCAGAAAGGCGCGGCGCGCTGCTGGAAAAGGCGTCCTGTCCGTCGGGGCCTGCGAGCTGTGAAAAGGCGAGCGTCAGATCGCGCACCGAGCGGGCCATGGGGCCGACGTGCCAGAAGCGGCGCGGCGCGCGCGGCCAGATGCCGGTCATCGGCACGCTGCCGTGGGTGGCCTTCATGGAGGCAATGCCGGTCTGCGCAGCCGGGCCGCGAACCGAAATAGCCAGATCGGTGCCCAGTCCCAGCGGCGACATCCCCGCCGCGATGGCGGCCGACTCGCCGCCGCTGGAGCCGCCCGGCGTACGGCTTAAATCCCAGGGGTTGTTTGTCCGGCCCGAAAGCAGGTTGTCGCTTTCAATCCAGTATGAGAACTCAGGCAGATTGGTTTTCGCCAGCAGAATGCCGCCGGCAGCCTTGATACGCGCCACGCTGGTGGCATCTTCGGTCGGCAGCCGATTTTTAAAAATGGGCGATCCGCGCTGGGTCATCACGCCAGCGGTGTCGATCGAGTCCTTGACGGTAAAAGGCACGCCGTGCAGCGGGCCGAGCGGTTCGCCCGCCATCACGGCGGCTTCTGCCGCGCGGGCGGCCTCCAGCGCGCCAGCGGCGACAGTGACGATCGCGTTGACCTGCGGGTTAGTCTCTTCAATACGATCAAGATGGGCCTGCATCACCTCAACAGGCGAGATGTCGCGGCGGCGGATCAGTTCGGCAAGGCGGGTAGCGTCGGAAAAAAAGATCTCTTTGCTCATGATTAATTACCTATCTAACGTTTGGTAGGTTTTAAGTTAGCGGTTTAATCCTCTTCTTGTCAACACCTACCTAACACATGTTAGAATATTCATTAACTGACAGGAGAACGAGTATGAGCAAAACCTCTAAAGAGGCCCTTCTTCACGCGGCGCGCCTGAGCGCGCAGGCGCATGGCTATAGCGGCCTGAATATCCGCAGCCTGGCGAGCGAGGTCGGCATTAAGGCGGCAAGCATTTATCACCACTTTCCCAGCAAGGCGGAGTTGGGCGCGGCCGTTGCCAGACGCTACTGGGAAGAGACGGCGGCCGATCTGGACGCGCTGCGCGAAAGCGAGCCGGATGCGATCAGCCGTCTGCGGCGCTACCCCGAGATCTTTCGCCGCTCGCTGGAGCGCGACAACCGCATCTGCATGGCGAGCTTTATGGCGGCGGAGTATGACGATCTGCCAGATCAGGTAAAAGAGGAGGTGAAGATTTTCGCCGAGGTCAATATCGCCTGGCTCGCCGCTCAGCTTGAGGAAGCGGGCATCGCCAGCGACGAAGAGCGCAACAGCCGGGCGCAGGCGATTTATGCGGCTATCGCGGGCGCCCAGCTGATGGCGCGCGGCCGGTCGGATATCGCGCTGTTCGACAGCCTGGTGAAGAGCTACGCTCAGGCCGGGCTGTTGCCGGCGTAGCCTCGACAGCCGGTGCGTCGCCGGGCGTGCTGCTGTATAAAAGAGTAAGGCGCATTCCTGCATACTGAGGCGGTGACGTAATGACGGATGAAAAGAGAAACATTACCTGCGAAGCGGAACTGGAACGGATCTATGGCGCGGTCGCCAGACCCTCGCTGACCAAGGAGATCGACCATATCCATCCCGCCTACCGCCCTTTTATCGAGGCGGCGCCCTTTGCGGCCCTCGCGACCTCGGGACCGGGCGGGCTTGACGTCTCGCCGCGAGGCGATCCGGCAGGCTTCATCGTTATCGAAGATGCGAAGACGCTGTTGCTGCCTGACCGACGCGGCAATAACCGCATCGATAGCCTGCGCAATATTCTACACGATAATCGCGTGGCACTGCTTTTTTTGCTACCCGGCATCGGCGAAACGCTGCGGGTGAACGGAACCGCGGAGATCTGCAACGATCCCGATCTCCTTACCCGCTTTGCCGTCAACAATCAGCTGCCGAAAACGGTGCTGCGCATTAGGGTGGAGAGCGTCTTTTTTCAGTGCAGCCGGGCGATTATCCGCTCAAAACTCTGGGATCCCGCCGCGCAGATCGCGCGTGACAGGCTGCCCAGTCCGGGAGCAATTCTGCATCAGCTTTCGCAGGCGGAAATAGACGGCGATGCCTATGACCAGGCGCTGCCGGAGCGCTTAAAGAACACCCTTTACTGAACAGCCTGCTCTCAAGCCCTGATGCGATCGGGGCTCTCTCCCTCCTTGCCGCACATCGCCCTGCCTGCCTGGTGTTAACAGAAAAGGCGCGCCGTTTAATCATTCATATTTTTTGATTAAGTAAAGCAATTATGTCAGCTTTTAAATTATCACCGTCAGGCGCACTATCACTCCATCGAGGCAAACCGCCTCACAAACTGAAAAACTCATTAAGGAACTGACCATGAAAACCATCAAAAATTTCGTCGCTGTTATCGCACTTTCGCTGATCTCTTTCGGCAGCTTCGCGCAGACCATTACCGCTTCAGCTTCTACCCTGGACGCGGCGGAAGCGCAGATCGCCGCCCAGGCGCATCAGGCGGGCGCCTCCTATAAAATTACCGGCGCGCGCTTTAATAACGGCGCCTATGTTTCAGCCGAGCTGACCAAATAAGCGTTTTCAGAGGCCGCCTGCGCGGCCTTTGGTTGTTAAATCTCTACTGACCTCTCCCCTCTCTGCGTTTATTCACTCTTCTCTTTGCCGGATCAATACCTGCTCTGCGGCGCCAGCTTATATTCCCTGCGGAATGCAGGATTAACGGTACACTTAGCCGAAGAAGCACTCATTCTCTTACGCTGCGCGCTGGCGATCCCGCGCGTTGGGCTTTGCCTCTTTTGTCGCGCCAGGATTACTCTTTACGCCCGCTTAAGGACACCTGCGAAGGAAAAAGCATGAATAACGATATCAATCAGGAGATTACCTTCCGTAAGCTCAGCGTGTTTATGATGTTTATGACCAAAGGCAATATCGCGCGCACGGCGGAGGCGCTCGATCTGAGCAGCGTCAGCGTGCACCGCGCGCTGCACACGCTGGAAGAGGGAATCAACTGCCCGCTGTTTATCCATAAAGGGCGCAATCTGGTGCCGCTGCCCGCCGCCTGGACGCTGCTGGAGTATTGCCAGGACGTTACCGCGCTGATGAGCAAAGGCATAGAAGAGGCAAGACAGGTGGCAGGCGTAGGCTGCGGTCGATTAAGGCTCGGCACGCTCTACTCGCTTACGCTGGAGACCATTCCCCGTCTGATTATGGGCATGAAGCTACGACGCCCCGCGCTTGAGCTCGATCTGACTATGGGCTCCAACCAGATGCTGCTCAATATGCTTGAGGACGATGCGCTCGACGCGATTTTAATCGCCACCGACAGCGGCGAACTCAGCAACCCCAATTTTGATGTGATCCCGCTGTTCCACGACCATATTTTTCTCGCCGCGCCGGCAGGCGAAAAGCTCGATACCTCGCGCGACGCGGATCTGCGCGACTTCGCCGATCGCGATTTTGTCTCGCTGGCGGAGGGCTTCGCCACCTACGCCGGCTTTCAGGAGGCGTTTCAGGTGGCCGGATTCGAACCGCGCATCGTCACCAAAGTAAACGACATCTTCTCTCTGGTCAGTCTGGTGCAGGCGGGCATGGGCTTCTCGCTGATCCCCGGCCGCATGAAAAAGGTTTATGAAAACAGCGTGCAGCTGGTCCGGCTGGCAGAGCCCTACCAGATGCGCCAGCGGGTTTCCATCGTCTACTCGCACCATCGCGAGCGCGATCAGGATCTGCTGGCGCTCGCAGCGGAAGGCCGCATGTACGCGCGCAGCCTTACTGACTCAGCCGTTTAGCCAGGTGGCGCGCGACCTCGACGCTGTTGCGCTCCATGCAGATCGCCTCTCCCTGCCAGCCCGCCTGGTGCGTCAGCCCGGTCAGCACATTGCCCGGCGGCATCTCAATCGCCAGCCTGGCGTCGCGCTGATTGGCCGCGATCACGGCGTCGCTCCACTGCACGGTACGCGCCATATTGAACGCCAGATCGTCGGCGATTTTGGCGGGCTCCCAGATCACGCGGCCGGTCGAGCCGCTCAGATAAGCGCATGAGGGCCGTGACAGCGAAACCGAGGCGAAGGCGCTGGCCAGCTCCGCCGCTGGCTTATCCAGCAGCGCGCAGTGGGACGGCACGCTGACCGCCAGCCGCGCCGCCTTGCTGGCGCCCGCGTCGAGCGCTTTTTGCGCCACAGCAGCCATATCCTCGTCGCGTCCGGCGATCACCGTCTGGGTTTCCGCATTGATATTGGCGATATAGGTATTGCTGCCCGCCATCAGCTTTTCCAGCCGACTGAGCGTCAGCCCGACGATGGCGGTCAGGCCGTAGCCGTGGGGATAGGCGCTCTCCATCAGATCGCCGCGCAGGGCGACCAGCCGCAGCGCGTCGCTGAAATCGAGCGCGCCCGCCGCCACGGCGGCGGGAAAGGCGCCGATAGATAAGCCGCTGACGATGTCCGGCTTCACGCCGTTTCTGATCAGCTCGCGCGCCCAGGCGACGCCGACGATCAGCAGAGAGAGCTGTACGGCGCGTGTGTGGCGCAGCGCCTCTGGGCTGTCGAGCGCGTCGGTCTCCTCTCCCAGCACGGCGCGCACGCTGCTCAGCAGCGCGTCTCCGTCAGGCAGATTGCGCAGCATGCCGGGACGCTGCGTGCCCTGGCCAGGAAAGGTAAAGAGGATTTTCATAAAGTCTCCCTGCTCCAGGGCGACGCGGTCAGCACCGGGCCGGTGACGGTTTTCACCAGCGCGCGCCCGTCGCGCAGCCACTCGCTGAGCGCGAACGCGCCTGACGGCGTTTCAACCTGGGTGTCGACGCGGCAGGGCAAACTCTCCGTCTGCGCCTGCCACTGCTGTAAAAGGTCGCGCGCCAGCGGCTGCGGCGCGCGGATGGTTAAATCGAGATCGCTGCCGGGATGCAGCACCGAAATAGCCGTCGCCAGCGCATAGCCGACGCTGCCGGTAACGCCCCAGCGCCAGGGCCAGCGGTGCTCGCTGAGCGCAAGCGCCGCCTGGATCGGGCGGTAAGCGACAAAAGGCGACGCCAGCAGGCAGGCGCGATCGGCGAGCATTTCCGGCGTGGTGACGCGCAGGATATCCGCCGCCTGCACCCACGCTGCGGCGCGCTGCTCCCGTCGCTCGCCGCGCACGCCGACCGGGATCCGCTCCGCCGTCGCGACGTCGCGCCTTACCACCACCGGCAAGCCGACGTGCCAGTGCTGGCTGACCCACGCCTCTTTCACCGACAGCAGCGCGCTGTCGGCGCGAAGCCAGAGCAGGTCGTGAGGGCGCGGGGTCATCGTCATATCAAATTCCTGAAGTCAACGTAATAAACAGCGGCAGCGACAGAATACAGAGCACCGAGCTAAGCAGCAGCACCGCTTCCGCATCGGGCGACTGCACGCCGAAACGGTTGCCGAACACCACGCCGAAGAAGCCGGCGGAGAGCGCGATCATCAGAATCGCGGTAATCGCCACCGGGCCGCTCAGGCCGAGCGCGGCGACGATACCCCAGGCGATAAAGGGCTGAATCAGCAGCTTGACGACGGTGCCGACGCCGACCACGGCGTTGAGTTTCAGCTTACGCGCCGAGAGGATGACGCCGGTCAGGAACAGCGCCGCCGCCGTCGCCGCCAGGCCCAGCGGTTTAATCGCCGCCAGCACCAGATCCGGCATTTTAATGCCGATGGCCGACAGCACCACGCCCACCAGCGGGCCAACCACGATCGGTTTTTTCACTGAACGCCACATCAGCACCGGCAGCATGGCAGAGGTCGAACCGTGGTCCTCGCCGGCGGCGCGCGCCTTTTCGCGCTCCAGAATCAGCAGGCAAAGCGGCGTCAGCAGCACCGAGCCGCAGGCGATAGAGATCGCCACCGACAGCGAAGTGGCACCATTTTCTCCCAGTACGCTGCCGAGGATCGGCAGCCCCAGCGCGGCATAGTTCGGCAGCGCCACGGTCAGCGTCAGCACCGCCGCATCCTGCGGGGATTTTTTAAAGACTTTGGTGGCGAGAAAATAGATTGCCGCATAGGTGATCCACATGGCGCCGGTAAGCACCACAATCAGCGGCCACTGGGCGACAATGCCGGGCCAGGAGGTCTGCACCGTGGCGCTGAACAGCGCGGCGGGCAGCGCAAAATCCATCACGAAAATATTCAGCAGCGAGACGTCTTTATTGTCGACCATACCGGCTTTACCGGCCCAGAAACCCAGCAGCATAATCACAAAGATTGGAGCAAGGGCATGAACAATTATGTAAATCATAAATCACCTGTATTGAAGAAATAAGATTCCAGTCACGCGATGTTTATAATTTCTAAAAGCGGCCCTCACTCCGGGGCGCGGCGACGCGCCCCGAACAGACCGATTTCGGCAGGTCTTTTTTATCTGTTTCTGTGTTTTACCAGGCGGCGCGCATACGCTCGCGCACCAGGGAGGAGCTGCGGCGGTTTTCCGCGCCGAGCCGGGTTTTCAGCGATGGATCCTGGCGGGCGTCGGCGATCGCCTTTTGCAGCGCGATTTCTACCTGCGCCAGATCGGCGTCGGAAGGCGCGTCCGGGTTGCTGATGGTCAGCAGATCGGCCAGCAAACCAAGGGTGGCGAAGTTGCTGACGTCATAGGCCATCGGCGGAATGGTCGCCGCCAGTTTTTCCAGCGCCTCGACCGTACGCAGCGTAATGCGCGCGGCGGACGCTTTGCCCATCGCATGCACCAGCACGCCCTGATCGTTAATCGCGATCAGACGGTTTGCCTGATAGCCGTGCGCCAGAAACGCGCCCGACATCGCCTTGCCGACAATCAGGCCGATCACCGGATGTCCCGCCAGACGCGCTTTGGCATAGGCGCCGGCTGCGCCGGCAAGCGCCTGATGAATGCCGAACGCCTCTTCGCGTCGACCGTAGGCCTGGCTCGGCACGTCGATGACCGCGATAATCGGGCGCTTCACGTCGCTGTTTTTATCTGCGTCGATGGTTTCATTCACCACTTTCGCCAGCGTCCAGCCCTCCAGCAGCCCGACTTCGCCGCGCGCGGCGCGCGGGTAGTGGTTGTTTGCATCGGGAACCACGGCGATCAGACGTACGCGCTCGCCGTTGAGTTCGCCGTCAGCCACCTGAACCGAGTCGCACAGGCCGCTCAGGCGCTGCGCATTAGGTGCCAGTTTTTCCAGCCAGGTCGCACCGCGGCTGATAGTCTGGGTCATTATTTATCCTCCCGGGCAAAAAGCTGTTTAATCTGCGCCGTATCTGCCTGCTGACGCGTATCGAAGCGGGTCAGACGCGGCAGGAAGTCGGCATACTTGTCGCTGCGGTGCTGCGCCGGCACGCCCTTCTCGATAAAGGTATTCATCGCGGTTTTCACCGCGCTGATACCGTCATCGACCAGCGCGTCGGCCAGGCCGCTCGCGTAGCGGATTTCGCCGCCGGTCATGCTCCAGATAAAGGGGCGGTCGCGCGAGTCGTACTCTTCGATACCCGCTTCCTGCTCGATAACCTGCGGGCCGTTAAGCCCCAGACGCGCCTCGCGCGTGACGATCAGATAGCTGCAGAGCGCGGCGGCGATCGACATGCCGCCGAAGCAGCCGACGGTGCCAGCGATAATGCCGATAACCGGCGTATAGCGGCGCAGATCGACGATAGCGGCGTGGATATCGGCAATCGCCGCCAGTCCCAGATTCGCCTCCTGCAGGCGCACGCCGCCAGTTTCCAGGCAGAGCACCGCCTGGGTCGGAATACCTTTGCGGTTGTCTTCCGCCGCCAGCTCTAACGCCGCCGCCATTTTCGCGCCGGAGACTTCGCCCATACTGCCGCCCTGGAAGGTCCCCTCGATGGCGATGACCACCGCGGACTGGCCGTTGATGGTGCCGCGCGCCACCACCATGCCGTCATCGGACTGCGGCACGACGCCCTGCGGCGCCAGCCAGGGCGACATGATGCCCTCAAAGGGATCGAGCAGTTCGCGGTAGCTGCCCTCGTCCAGCAGCGCATGAGCGCGCTCGCGCGCGCGCAGTTCGATAAAACTCGGATCGTTACGCATGGCTTACCTCTTCAAAAACCTGTTCGATACGGATGCGCGCAACGCCCGGCGTCGCGCCGAAATCGTGGATAACCAGCTGCCCGGCAGGCAGGCCGTTGAGCAGACTGAGGCGATCGAACAGCGCCTTCCAGCGAGCGTCGCTATTGTCGAGGGAGGTGGTGATATCAATACTCAGCGTTTGCCCTTCGGCTGCGGTGAACAGCACTTCCATATCACCGGAACCAACGACCCCTGCAAGGGCTCTGCCGCTGAAGGTGCGGTTAGCAGGGAAAGATAATGTGATGTGTTCCATAACGTCCTCTAAAGAAAAGAGTGATGGGCAGTAACGGCTACCCTGTCAATGAACAGCGTGGCGGCCAGCAGATCGGCGGCGCCTCCCGGCGAGGCGTTCAGGGCCAGCATGTCGGCGTCCAGCTGCGCCAGCGCGCGCTGGCCTTGCGCCGTCATGCAGCCTCCGGCCAGCAGCACCGCACGGGCGCCCGCCTGCATCGCCTGCAGGCCTTCGAGGCCGGCGCGGGAAAGCACGCAGGTATCGCTGAGGGAGGTCATGATCGCCATCAGCGCGTCAAGCCGGGCTTCGCTTTCACTCGCACCCGCCGCGCGGCTGCGCAGCAGCTGCGGCAGCGCCAGCCTGACGACGTGAGGAAAGGCCTGCTGCGCCTCTTCCCGCGCGCCGGGCACGCGATAGCGATGCGTCGCCTTCAGCCCTTTGCTGAACAGCTTCGGCGCGGCGCGATCGGGCAGGCTGGCCAGCGACGCCGCAGTACGGGCGAGCCGCTCCGCGTCGGCGCGGCCGCCGTTCATCGCCGCGGCGCTGACCAGCAGGCCCAGCGCCCAGATCGCGCCCCGATGGGTGTTGACCCCGCCGGTAGCCGCCATCATCTGCCGCTCCCCTTCCCGCCCAAGGCGGCCGGACGCTGCCAGCACTGACGCGCCAGCTCCAGAAAGGTCGGCTGCAGGCTACAGGCCGAGCGCTCCATCAGCGCCAGCGTCAGATCCTGATGCGCGCCGTTGCCGCGGCTGTCCACCAGACCCGGCTTCGGACTGAGGCGCGCCTCATCGATCAGGCAGTCGCGCGCGATGGCCGCCAGCTGACTAACCTGCGCCTCGGCTTGAGTCTGTGACAGGAGTTTCATTACCAGCTCCGGAATTTTGCCGGCGGGTTGTAGAGGCCGCCTGACCATTCGACCAGATCCGCGACGCTGCCTGCGGCGAGCAGAGAGCGCGTGGCGTCTGAGCGGCGAATGCCCATATCTTCCGGATAGACGACCTTGCCGCTTTTACGCAGCGCAGCCACGCGCGCGGCGTCGACGCCCAGACCGATATCAGTGATGCCCGCTACCGCGGCCACCATGGCGCGGCGCTCTTCAAGACTGTCGGCGCGATAGAGATAGGCGATGCCCTCTTCGGTCAGCACGTGGGTCACGTCATCGCCGTAAATCATGACCGGCGCCAGCGGCATACCGGACGATTTCGCCACGTCCACGGCATCGAGCTGCTCGACGAAGGTCGGCTTCGCGCCCGCCTGGAAGGTTTCCACCATCTGCACCACCAGCTTTTTACCGCGCTGCATCGGGTCCGGCTCGGTAATCATATTGAGCCAGGCGGGCGTCGCATGGCGGCGACCGTGGGGATCGTGGCCCATGTTGGGCGCGCCGCCGAAGCCGGAAAGGCGACCGCGCGTGACGGTAGAGGAGTTCGCCAGCCCGTCGACCTGCAGTGTCGCGCCGATAAACATATCAACCGCGTACTGACCGGCCAGCTGGCAGAACGCACGGTTAGAGCGCATCGAGCCGTCGCTGCCGGTGAAGAAAATGTCCGGACGGGCGCGGATATACTCTTCCATACCCAGCTCGCCGCCGAAGCAGTGCACGCTCTCTACCCAGCCGCTCTCAATCGCCGGGATCAGCGTCGGATGCGGGTTCAGCGTCCAGTGTTTACAGATTTTGCCTTTCAGCCCGAGCTGCTCGCCGTAGGTCGGCAGCAGCAGTTCGATTGCGGCGGTGTTGAAGCCGATGCCGTGGTTGAGCGACTGCACCTGATGTTCGGCGTAGATGCCTTTGATCGCCATCATCGCCATCAGGATATGCTCCTGTTTGATCAGGCGCGGATCGCGCGTGAACAGCGGTTCGATGAAGAAAGGCTTGTCGGCGACGACGATGTAATCAATCCAGGAGGCGGGAATATCGACGCGCGGCAGGTCGCTTTCGTCATCCACCAGCTCGTTGACCTGGGCGATAACGATGCCGTCGCGGAATGCGGCGGCTTCCACCAGCGCCGGCGTATCTTCGGTGCTGGGGCCGGTGTAGAGATTGCCTTTGCGGTCAGCTTTATAACCGGCAATTAGCGCCACATTCGGACTGAGATCGACGTAGAGTCGGGAATAGAGTTCGATGTAGGTGTGGATGGCGCCAATTTCCAGCTGGCCATCCTGCAGCAGTTGGGAAATACGTAAGCTCTGCGGGCCGGAAAATGAGAAATCGAGTTTGCGGGCGATGCCCTTTTCAAAAATATCGAGATGTTCGCTACGGCCCACGCTGGGCATAATCATATGCAGGTCGTGGACTTTCGCCGGATCCACTTCAGCCAGCGTCCGCGATAAAAAATCGGCCTGTTTCTGGTTATTTCCTTCAAGGACAACGCGGTCGCCTGGAGCAATTAATTTCTCCAGCGCTTCTACCGCTCTTTCAGTAGGGATCACTTTACCGTCTACGGGAAAAGAGGCGAGACGACGCGCTTTTTCACTGCGGCGCGTGTTCCATTCCCGGACCGGCGCTTGGCCAGTGTGCATTATAACCTCCTGATTCAGATAATCATTCTTTCGTTTATGCTGGATGGAGTCTGCGCTTTCTGCTCAAGTGATTCAATTAAGGCAACGGGAAGATCATTAGTCTTAGAGTAATGATTCAGGTATCGGAGTGGAGATAAACGAAACACGAAAACTGAGTGTAGACGTCATCTTCAGGAGAAAAAGGCGGAAACAAAATATTTCTTCAGTTTGTAATATATATTTCCCGCGCATTTCTGTTTTTTAATGCGCCGTAACAGCTAAGCGGCCAGGATAATACGCGGATTATGCAGGTTATTTTTTCTTGTCGTCAGATGGCATAAACAGCGACTGCGTATTTTTAATAAAATGCATTATGTCGCTATTTTTTCTTCCCTCTTTCCAGCAAAGATACAAAGAGGTGGTGATATCGGTGCCGGTAATATCTAACGCCGCCACATCCTGGCGTAAAAAATTACGCTGCGAAGCGGGAATGCAGGTTATTCCCACCCCCATCGCCGTCAGGTCGATAGCGGTGTTGACGTCCCGCGCCCGCACTATTTTCGCCGGCACCAGGCCTGCTTCCGTATACATGCGCAGCACGGTGCCGCCCAGCCCAACGCCGTCGGGATCCTGCTGAACAATCAGGGTTTCGCCCGCCAGATCGCGCAGGCTGACCTGCTTGTCCCCGGCGCGCGGATGGTCGTCGGGTATCACCGCGCTCAGCGCCGTCTGATGGATTTCCCGGCAGGCGATAAAGCGAAAATCGGGCAGCGGCCCGCGCAGAATGCCTGCATCCAGCTCGCCGCTTTGCAGCAGGCCGATCTGCTGATTGACGTTATATTCCATCGGCTCAAGGCGGATCGCCGGGAACTGGCTTCTGAAACTTCGCAGCGCCCTGACCAGCAGCGGCTCCAACACCGCCGTGCCGACATAGCCGAGCCGCAACAGGCCCCGGCTGCCGGCGGCGACCTCTTTGACGGTGGCGCGCAGGTTGTCGATCCTCTGCACCGTGCGCTCCGCCTCCTCAAGCAGCAGTTGCCCTTCGACCGTCAGGCTGACCTGACGTTTGTTACGCTCGAACAGCCTGACGCCCCAGCTCTGCTCCAGCGACTGAATATGCTGGCTCAGCGCGGGTTGCGTCAGGCCGACCTCCGACGCCGCGCGGGCAAAATGCAGGGTGCGCGCCAGGGTAATGAAGGATCGCAGCTTAGGGTATTCCATGACTCACCTGATAACAGTTACTTATTAATAAAAGCATAATAGCAATTAGACCCTTATCAGTCTCGGCGTTATCTTCCTCCCATACCGCCATCCAGCCCTTTCGGGCTCGGCATCTTTCCACCTGTTTCAGGAGGCTACATGAGAATTATTGTCGGCATGACCGGCGCGACGGGCGCGCCGCTCGCGGTGACCCTGCTGCGCAAGCTGGCGGCGATGCCGCATGTAGAGACGCATCTGATCGTCTCCCGCTGGGGTAAAACCACCCTTGAGCACGAGACAGGTTTGCAGCTAAACGACCTTAAAGCGCTGGCGGACGTTTACCACAGCGCCGGCGATCAGGCCGCGACTATCTCCTCCGGCTCCTTTGTCACTGACGGGATGATCATCATTCCCTGCAGCATGAAAACGCTGGCGGGCATTCGCAGCGGTTATGCTGAAGGGTTGATTGGCCGCGCGGCGGACGTCGTGCTGAAAGAGCAGCGCAAACTGGTACTGGTGGCGCGGGAAACGCCGCTGAACACCATCCATCTGGAAAATATGCTCGCCCTTTCGCGCATGGGCGTCAGCATCATTCCCCCTGTTCCTGCCTGGTACAACCATCCCGAGACCATCGCGGATGTTGAAAACCATATCGCCGGTCGCGTGCTCGATCAGTTCGGGCTGGAGACCGCGCAATCGACCCGCTGGCAGGGCCTGGCCCGCTAAACGCCCGGTTAAATCTTACTTTGCTCCAGGAGAAAAATATGACAGACATTGCACAGCGTCCCGCAGAGGAAAAAAGCTTCGATCTGCGTGCCGCCATCGACATTTTGAAACAGTATGACGGCGAATATATTGAAACCAGCGAACCGGTGGATCCGGCCGCTGAGCTGTCGGGCGTTTACCGCTATGTCGGCGCAGGCGGCACGGTGATGCGCCCGACCCGCACCGGGCCGGCGATGGTCTTCAACAAAGTGAAAGGCTATGACGATTTTCGCGTGCTGATCGGCCTGCTGGCTTCGCGTCAGCGGGTGGCGCGACTGCTGGGGGTGCCGAAAGAGAATCTGGCTAACCTGCTGCGCGAATCGGTGCATCGCGCTATCGCGCCGGTGGTGATCCCCAACGAGCGGGCGGTCTGTCAGGAAGTGGTGCATCTGGCATCCGACGAAGGATTCGATATCCGTACGCTGCTGCCGGCGCCGACCAATACCCCTGAAGACGCAGGCCCCTACTTCACGCTCGGCATGTGCTACGCCGCCGATCCGGAAACGAGAGAGCATGATGTAACTATTCACCGCCTCTGCGTGCAGGGCAAAGATGAAATCTCAATGTATTTCGTGCCGGGCCGTCATCTCGATCAGTTCCGCATCAAAGCGGAACAGGCCGGCAACCCGCTGCCTGTCACCATCAGCATCGGCGTGGATCCGGCAATTGAAATCGGCGCCTGCTTCGAGCCGCCTACGACGCCGCTGGGCTTCGACGAGCTGGCCATCGCCGGCGGGCTGCGCGGACGCGCGGTAGAGCTGGTTGAAGGGGTGGCGGTCAAGGCGCGCGCTATCGCCAACGCGGAGATTGTGATTGAAGGCGAGCTGATCCCCAACTATCGCGTTCAGGAAGATCAGCATACCCACACCGGCAAAGCGATGCCGGAGTTCCCTGGCTACACCGGCGAAGCGCAGGCGGCCGTGCCGGTCATCAAAGTAAAGGCGGTCACGCACCGTAAGCACCCTATTCTGCAGACCTGCATCGGGCCAAGCGACGAGCACACCAATCTCGCCGGCATTCCGACCGAGGCAAGCATTCTCGATATGGTGGAGCGTGCGCTGCCGGGGCTGGTGAAAAACGTACACTGCCCGTCGCCAGGCACCGGCAAATATATGGCGGTGCTGCAGATCAACAAGCGTAGTCCGCAGGATGAGGGACGCCAGCGTCAGGCGGCGTTACTCGCCTTCTCCGCCTTTTCAGAGCTTAAACATGTCTTCCTGGTGGATGACGATGTCGATATCTTCGATTTGAGCGATGTGATCTGGGCGATGACCACCCGCTATCAGGCCGACGTGGATACGGTGTTTATTCCCGGCGTGCGCTGCCATCCGCTCGATCCGTCACAGGATCCCGCGTTCAGCCCCTCTATCCGGGCGCACGGCATCACCTGCAAAACGATTTACGACTGCACGGTGCCTTATGACCTTAAGTCGAACTTCCAGCGCTCGCAGTTTATGGAGGTCGATGTTAATCGCTTTGTGCCGGGCTTTATGGAGAGCGCAAAATAACAAACGGACGTTGCCGCTGCGTCCGCGAGCCAGCGACAACTGTTGCTCAGCCTTGACGGAGCGCACCCTGTGGTGCGCTCCGTCAACGGCGATTAATCGAGCGGTAATGTGTAGACAAGATCGCCGTTTTCTTTTTTAGCGTTTTAGCGCATCAGGTCCAGCAGACAGCTACGCTGTCCTGCTCGACACACCGTCAGCGGGTGCGGCATGAACAGATTACAAAAGGGTTTATGGCGCTAAAAAGCAGTGGATTACTCTACTTTAACGCCCACAGCAGATATTTCATTTTGTTACTGACTTGACCGAACCAGAGAATAGTGACCAGGCTTAGAGGGTCTTGAAGCACATCAGACGATGCGTTTCAAAAATCGAAACCAGGACGGAGGCATTATGGTAAGCAAATCAGAAATTTTAGATCACGCTCAGGTTGTAGACGTTAACGGTGAACACGTTGGCATCGTTGACCATTTCGAAGGCGAAGACAAAATCAAGCTTGCTAAAAGCGATCCTGAAGCTGGCGGCAAACACCACATCATTCCCTTCAGCTGGGTAAAAGAGGTGGACGATAACAAAGTGATTCTGTCCAAATCGAAAGAAGATGTGGAAAGCGAGTGGCAGTCTGCCTGATTTCCTGCGCCGTGGCCCACGCCGCGGCGTCTGCTTTCTCGTTCTCCAACAGCGTCTTGCTCGACCCCTTTCTGTTTATCCGCCGTTAATTACCTTTTACCATCAAAAAGATGAGCATGCGTAGCAGACGCCAGCTGCGCGCTTTGCCGCAGCCTCGACAATCAGCCGAAAAGGCATAAACCGTGTCAATATCTGGCGCCGATGCTTGTTTGTCCTGCACTTCGGTTTACGTACAGCTGTGAGTGCCCTGTGTAGGCGGTAACGCGGCCGCAGCGATAAGCAACAGATTTCTCGCATATTTCTTTGTGTTTGCGCCCGCGCCGCTTGCCCGGCACTTATTCCCTCATTTCCCAACGCAAAATCGCCTCTTTTCTGTTATCGCGCAATAACCGAGCAAATTGTGATTCACATCTTAATTACATTACAAATAAAACCTTAACAGTAGCGGAGCATAAATTAACATCGCTATAGTAGTTTTATATTGTACAACCATGTTTTACACAGTAAAACGCGATTGATGGTAAAGGTTATCGTAGCTGCGCGCTGACTGGTGAAATTATGTCGATCCAGCTCAAGCCTCGATATTGCGGGCATTCGCAATGGCGATATTCGCGCGCCCTGGCTGAAAGAAGCGCTGCGTAATGTCGGCATCTTAGTAGAAGGGGATAATCTGTAATGGGACACGCTAAACCGGTCATTTTGACTACAGGCTGCGATATTGCGCCAGAGGCGCTGGAACGGCTGACTAATTTTAAGCTGATTTATGCGGGCAGGCAGCCAGCCGAAGATGACTTATGCCGGCTGTGTGAGCGGTACCATCCTGTTGCCTTCATCGTACGCTACGGCAAGCACAAGTCATTCATTAAAATGGGCACGGCAGCGGCCAGCAACCTCTTGAAAGTGCTGGCTAAACCGCTGAAAAAAGAAGGTGCGCTGTTATGATGTTCCAGCACCCGCCAGAAATACGCGCCACAACGCTGTTTACGCGCCTGCCTGATGCGTTCCGCCAGCCAGACCCCAGCAATGCGTGGGCACAGGCCAACCGGGGCGGCGAGCCGGTCGACTCGTTTCTGGAAGGTCCGGTATGGCATCCATCGGGCTGCCTTTATATCACCGACATCCCCTACGGCCGCATTTTCAAAGTCGATATGCAGGGCAACTGGGAGCTTATCGTACAGTACGACGGTGAGCCGAACGGCATGAAACTGATATCGGCGAATACGCTGCTTATCACCGATTATCGCCACGGTTTAATGAAGCTGTCGCTGGATGATCGCAGCGTGACGCCCTGGTTGGCGCGACGCAACAGCGAAAGCTTTCGCGGCGTTAACGATCTAACGCCAGATAGCCAGGGGAATCTCTACTTCACCGATCAGGGCCAAACCGGGCTGCACGATCCCACCGGCCGCGTCTACCGCTTGTCACCGCAGGGCAAACTGGATTTGCTGCTCGATAACTGCCCCAGCCCAAACGGGCTGGTGTTATCGCCAGATGAAAAAATCCTTTATGTCGCTATGACGCGTGGCAATACCATCTGGCGCTGTCCGTTACAGCCAGACGGATCTGTCAGTAAAGTTGGTCAGTTCTTTACCTCCTATGGCCCCAGCGGGCCTGACGGGCTGGCGATCAATGCCAGGGGCGAGCTACTGATTGCCAATCCAGGACTGGGACGCGTCTGGCATTTAAATGAACTGGCTGAGCCGATAGCGATCCTGACCAGCCCGCTGGGGCGTTCGACCACCAACCTCTGCTATGGCGGTGTTGATTTGCGCCAGTTGTACATCACCGAATCCGTTTCAGGCTCGATACTGACCTGCTCAATGGCTACGCCTGGCAAGCCTGTTCCCGTATCGCCACAGGTTCCTGCCAAATAAAAAGATGTGCGCGGCATGCGCACAGGAGATCGTTATGGCCCTGCTTACTTCGACTGAAGAGAATAATGTGACCTCATCGCCGGGCTCGCCAGGCGTACAGAGTTCCCTTAACGAGCATGATTTTACGCTCAGCGAAACGGCGGCGAGAAAAGCCTTCACGCGCATGTTGCCATTTATTTTCATTTGCTATGTCGTCAGCTACCTGGACAGAACCAACGTAAGCTTTGCCGCGCTGGGGATGAACAGTGATTTAGGGATCACCGCCGAACAGTTCGGTTTTGGCGCCGGGATGTTTTTTATTGGCTACTTCCTGTTTGAAATTCCCAGTAACCTGATTATGCAAAAGGTCGGCGCGCGCATCTGGATTGCGCGCATTATGATTTCATGGGGGCTGATCTCCATGCTCACCGCCTTTGTGACCGGCCCAACGAGCTTTGCCGTTGCGCGTTTCTTGCTTGGCGTGGCTGAAGCGGGCTTTACCCCGGGCATCTATCTCTTTTTCACCTACTGGTTCCCCGGCACCTGGCGCGCCAAAATCACGGCGGCCTTTCTGGTAGGAATACCTGTCGCCAATATCATTGGCGCGCCGGTTTCAGGTGCGCTGATGCAAATCACCCATCATGAGCATATTCGTAACTGGCAGTGGCTGCTGTTGATTGAGGGAGCGCCGGCGGTAATTTTAGGCATCGTCTGTTTGTTCTTTCTGAGCGATAAGCCGGCAAAAGCCAACTGGCTCAGTGACGCTGAAAAAAGCGTGCTGACCCGGCGCCTTGAGTCGGAACAGCAAAAGATCGCCGCCTCTCACGGCTCGAGCATGAAGGATGCGCTGAAAAATCCGCTGCTCTACCTGCTGGCCTTCATCAACTTTTGCGGCATCGTCGGATCCATTGGGGTTGGCTTGTGGATGCCTCAGATCATTAAACAACTCGGCGTCAGCCACACGCAGACAGGCTTTCTGACTGCCGTCCCCTATCTGTGCGGCGCGGTATCGATGCTGCTGTGGGCGCAGCGAGCCAACCGGGCAAAAAACCGCATTGTCTGGATTTGTGGGGCGCTATTCATCGCCGCGGTTGCTCTTGCCGCCAGTGCGCTGGTGGATGAGCCGGTGCTGAAAATGATCGCTCTCTGCTTTACCGTCAGCGGCATCCTCTCTTTTCAGGCATCATTCTGGGCACTGCCTTCCGGCTTTCTGACCGGCAGCGCAGCCGCAGGGGGACTGGCGATGATAGTTTCCATTGGTAACCTGGGCGGTTTCTTTGGACCTTCATTGATCGGCTACATCAAACAGATGACTGACGGTTTTATGTGGCCACTGCTGGCAGTGTCTGCTGTCCTGCTGCTAGGCTCCCTGGCTGTCGCGCTGGTGAAAGATCCCTATCGTCATATCTGACCCCGTCCTGTCAGTACAATCCGGTTGTACTGGCAGGCTCGGCAGCTAAAGCGCCCGACTGCGCCGGCATGGAAGCCGACGCCTGTTACTGGTAGGTCATGGTGAAGGAGGCTGTCGCATTCACCTTACCCGGCTGAATCGTACTGGATGTCTGATAGTAAGCGGCGCGGAAGGGAATATTGACCCTTTCTCCGTCGGTTGACGTAGTGCCGTAATTGATTAAACTGCCGAATTTTACTGCCGCATTATTATAGAGGAGCTGGATACCGACCCCCTTTGCCGTCGATCCGCTGCTTAACCCTAAAACACCATTGGACGCGTCCGCGAGCGGCGTGACGTTGTCCAGCGTCACATTCACCGAGGTCTGCGCATCGCAGTTAAGCGACAGATTAAAATCAACGGGATTTAGCGTGCTCCCTACGCCGTTGAATTTAGAGGCAACCGCAAAACCCATATCGATATTTAAATTGGTATCCAGCACCTGGCATGAAACCGTGCTGGTATTGACCGCTGAAAGAATATATTTAAAGAGCGGCTGCCTCTGCACATTTTTACTGACCGGCGTGCTGTATTGCATAGCGATAGTGATTGGGGAGACGCTGCCTGTTTTCGGCGTCATCGCCGTTTTAACAAGTTCAAACGTGTCGATAAAAGTCGTCGTCCCCTTTTGAGAAATCCCTCGATTCCAGGTACTTAAGTTAAGGCTGCCGTTGGTGACCGGACTGGTTGTGCCGGTAGCGCTGGAATAGTTTTTCCACCTCAGGCCGATCCCGTCGACGTTGGTGGCGCGGACGCCAGCCAGCACCGAAGCGCCATTGTCTGAGTTTGAACCTGCCAGCTGAATGTACCAGGAACTTTCCGCCGTTGTCTGGCCTTTAGCATCGCAATTAATGGCATGACTAATCGTCACCGAGCCGAGCACCGTTCCCACCGGCACATCGCGCTGAATAAGAATATTATTATCAAAATTAACGGCAACATCTGATGCGCTACATAACGCGTAGGTCTTCGTCGACAGAACGCTGCTCGTTAAAAGGGCGACAATAATAAAAAACCTGTACATACCTGATTCCTTAATCATGCAAAGGGTAGAGAAGGAGATGCCCGGCGACTGTTTCACTGCGCGATACGTTGATGATTCAACTGCAGGTCGCCGTGGCGCGTTGAATAGCGCCAGGCCGAGGCTTAACGTTTATTTTTGCCTGGCAGGAAGCCTGCCCCCACCTCACGGAAACCAGGTCTCCGTTATTCAGTCCGCTTAGATAAACCTCTCCTTCGTTGCCGACGATGCTCATCATGTCGCTGTCGTGCATCTTAACGACAGCGCCAAAGGGCACGGGTTTATGCTTGAAAAGCAGCTTAACCAGCGCGCGATAGCCTGTTGCCACCTTGAACGAGGCGCGCACAACGGCGCCGCGAGTGGGCACCACGCTGACGACCGATTCCGCAATATCGGTTTCAGGCCCCAGCGAGCGGGTATCAATTGCGATAGCGTTTTCCTGATAAGCGCTGACATAGGGGACAACCGCGTATCCTCGCCAGTCGGTTTTGACTCCTGGATTATTGCGAATCTTCAGGCCAGACACGCCCTTAGCCTGGACGAGCGCCACGGTGTCGCCCGGCGGCTGCGAAAAGGTCACACCGTTTTCATGAACGAGAATGCCGCCCTGCAAACCGAGATTAACCTGGCTGTTTTCCCGACTGCGGTTATATCCGGCGCTCAGGGTGCCATAGCCGCCTTTATAGGTGCCGCTTACCGAGCTTCTGGCTTCACCGCCCCACGAGGTATAGCCCTGCTGCAGTGAGTAGCTCAGATTATTATCAGCAAGCGCCGTTCCGCTCAGCCCAACCTGGTGCGTTTCCGGGCCGTTTTTTTGCGCGTTTACGCTGTAGCTGACCCAGCTTTGAGGCAGCCATTTGCTGAGCGGCACCTGCATGCTGAAAGCCAGTATCTGATCTTTTTTTTCATAGCCTGGCGTTTCGCTATAGGTGTAGCCCAGCGAGTAGCTAATATCGTGGAAACTGGTATTGAAGCCCGTACTGATGCTGCGCTCGTAGCCTGTTCGACGCCAGTAGTCCTGCTGGTAGGCGCTGATATAAAAACTGCCCCAGCTTGACAGCGACTGGTTCAGATTAAGCTGCAGGCGGCTACGTTTGTTGTAACGCTGGGTCGCGTATTCGTTAACCTCCTGAAAGGTATAAAACCCCTGCGTCGAGTAACGATAGCTGGCCAGCGTAACGGTGGTATCGGTTGTCGTAACCGTTTTGGAGTACTGTATCCGGTAAGATTGTCCCCTGCTGCGGGTGGTTGTCTCCTCATCCAGCTTACTGTCAGCCAGCGTTATATCCGCGGAGAGCGAGCCAAGTTCGCCAAAACTCAAGCCGGCCCCGACAACGCCGGAAAGGTAGTTATCCGCGCCCAGTCCGCCCGCGTAGAGCGTCAGATGATTCGATACGCCATAGGCCAGCGTCCCCATGCCAAACGTGGGCGTTTGCGCCGCTTTTTTCGTCGTACGATATTCGCCTCCGCTCAGGGCATATTTTATGCGCCCTTCCCGCAGCATAACGGGCACGGCTGAAAAGGGCTGAACGAAACGCTGCTCGCTTCCATCAGCCTCGGTTACGGTCACCTCAAGGTCGCCACTCGCCGAGGTTGGATAGAGATCGCGGATCGCAAAGCTTCCTGGCGCAACATAGGTTTGATAAATCGTATAGCCATTCTGTTTTACGGTGACCATGGCATTGGTACGCGCAATACCGCGGATCACCGGCGCAAAGCCGCGCATGCTTTCGGGCAGCATCGTATCGTCAGAGTAGATTTGCATGCCGCGAAACAGAATGCTGTCGAAGATATCCCCGGGCGTGCTGGTTTCCCCTATCTGGAACTGTCCTTTCAGAAACTGGATATCGCGACTCAGGGTGGTACTCAAAGAAGAAAAGGCATGCTTGCCGCTGCTTTTGGTGGCGGTGCTGTAATTACGCAGGCGCCACGGGCCGAAATTGAGCCCGCTCTGCACATTAAGGTAAAACTGATCCTGCGTTTCCCCCTGCTTTGTCCAGTTGCGAGCACCATTAAAGCTGTAATTTAGCAACGCAGCGGGAATACCCTGATCCCAACGAGCGGGATCGACCCTTCCACGCACCCGGGTTTCCAGCGCAGACTGAGGAATGGAGATATCCAGCCTTTGCTTATCGAAATCCAGACTCGCCTTCGCATCAGGTATAAAGTCGCCTGGGTTAGTAATAATAGTGTTTGCCGGAAGCGCAGCTAATTCTGAAAAGGCGCTGATTCGGACGCCCAGCTTCTTTAACATCGACCGATTGAGTTCAGGCGATAGCCCCAGACCATTGATGGCCACAAAAGAGATATTATCTGTGCAGACATACTCATGATTAAGCCATATTTGAACCCGATAGGTTCCAGGTAATTGCTCTCCTCGTTCAAAACGGCTGAGGTCGATGCTTTTTGCCGCTGAGCTCGTTTTTTCAAGCGCATCCGCCATAAAATAGAGCTCACCCGCTCTTGCGGGAGAGAGAGCGGAAATAAAAAACGCGATGGCTGAAAACCGGGCAACCGTATTAGGGCGCATGCCTGAGGAAAATAAATATCGGGTGTCAAAAACAGTCTTCACTTTGCTTTCCTGCTCGTGTGACATGGCTGATACTGTTTGTGGATTAGGGTAACGCCTGACGCGCTTCTTCCGTGACGCCACCAAAATCATTTATGGCCTTCCAGGCCACCTCTCGCCCGCTGCCAGCAACCGTCACCGACGCGAAGGGTGCAATCATAGGCGGCTGTTTAATACGCTTTCCTCCCAACGTTAAGGCGTAGAGCGAGATAAAATAGGGCGAACCGTTGGTTATCACCGTCTGACTGCCCTTTTGCTTAAAGCTTAAATTTCTCCAGGCCTCGTTCGCGTTATCCGTTTTCAATTCTGCGGGACGATAGAAAAGCTTTATCCGCGTTTTAACGGCAATCAGCAGCCGGTTTTGCTCTGATTTCTCCATAGCAGGAATGGATTTAACGTTTAGCCAGAAGACGGATTCACGATTATTCGGCAGCGGTTTTTCACCGGTATAAATAACCCTGAGGGTGTTCTCATGCCCTCCGTCCAGACGAAACAGCGGCGGGGTAACAATAAAAGGTACTTTCTCGGAGGATTTTTCATCCAGTTCAACCCATGACTGAATAAGATAGGGAACTGAACTTTTACTGTTGGTCACTGAAATGAATGCTTCTTTTTCCGCGCCGTTATAAATCAAACGCGTGCCGCCAACGGTAATGCTGGCCTGCACAGTGTGAGTAAAAAAAGACGCCGCCAGCAAAAAAATAGCGCGAATGAACAGGCTCATTTATTAGCTCCAAAATGCCATCAGGAGAGAGACGGGCGTGCGCATGCACGCCCTGGGTATTACTGATAGGTGATAGTGAAATCTGATGTTGCGTTCGCAGTACCGGCCACAACCGTCGCCTTAGTGGCTTTATATTTCGCCACGAACGTCATGGTGTTGCTGTTTGCAGCGACGGCGGGCGACCCTGCGGAAGAGGTATCCAGCGTCAGGCTTTTAGACTGCGTGGCCAGCGGAACAGGCGTGACGCCATCCTCTTCATAAAGCGCGACACCCACCCCCTGCGCCGTCTGATCGCTGCTTAACGCCAGAATGTCAGAATCGATCGCGTCTGCCGTACCATCAAACTTAACGGAGGCAGAGGTTACCGCGGCCGGACAGTTGTTCAGCACAATGCTAAAACGCGTTGCTGCGGCTACCTGACCGACCCCAGTGAATGCGCTTTTAGGGATCTTGCCCAGGTTAACGGTCTGGGTGGCTGTGCTGGTATCAACAGTACAGGCCGAATCCAGAATCTCTCCGGTGAAATTAATGGTGCCGTCGGCCGCATGCGCTGCGAATGCGCTGCCCGTAACGACTGCCGCCGCCATCAGGTTGCGAATAGCATAAGTTAACTTTTTTTGCATAGGTCTATGTCCTCCGTATTGAATATATCTGCAGCGATGACATCTCGACGCAGAAAAAAGAAAATTCAGACAACCAAATTCACTTTCAACATATTTAAAAATTGAAATAAAAAACCCTGGCGTAACAGGGCAGGCAGCGCGAGCGCCTGCAATTCAAAATAGCAAAACCTTTATTTTTAAAAACGACTCGAAGTTAGAAGCGCAATTAACTGCTTCATCTCCAGACTGGTACCAAGAGAAAGCCGCTTTCTTAAGTAAAGCATTTTGTTAATATCACTCTTATTTTCGCAAACATAGTGACTATTTATCGGATCATAAACCGCCGTTAGAAACCTCATATGATCTTTCGATAACATGACAGACAACTGATGGTATAACGCCTCTTTCAATCCGTAATATTTTCCTGCCACCGGAAATCTGGAGGCCTGATCGCATACCTGATTGAGTTCCTTGATGGTTGTCACCAGCCAAAACAGTTTCAAATAATTATTTTCGGCTATCTCCTCAGGCGCAATAAAATAAATGTTCTTTATTCCTCCCCGAGCGCTTAACTGCGAGTAAATCCAGCGTATGTTTTCTCCGCACTCATGTAGGGTGTCGATAATAACGCAGGGTTTATCAAAAACCGTCGCGCAGACTAAAAATTCAAGTCGATTATCAAAAAAATATACCTGCCTGTCTTTAGCAGAGAGCGACGTTATCGCTTGTCGGATAGCAAAATTACGGGTAAATACCAGTACTGTCGTCAACGTCTATTCCTTTTGTAATAAAAAAAACACTTAACTAAGGCGAGGTTTTGACAACATATACGCGTTCCAGAACATCTTTCTCTACTTTATAGGCCTTTCCATTCAGCCTTAAAAAAGGATATCTTTCAAATCCCACACTATTAAATGCGAACTGAATTTTTTTTATCATGGAGAGCAAATATGATTTCGAGCAGCGCAGACCGTAATCTTCAAAGACATGCACAATAATGTCATTATCGTACACTACTCCGGCGTCCATTCCGGCAAGTAAATATTCGAATAGTCTGGCCTTTGTTGCTCCAAATCTTTTTATACGCCCATTTTTAATATTGATTAGCGTTCTGGTAGAAATTCGGTATTCCAGACTTTGAAATATATTGTATCCATAGAGAACCTTGTCAGAGACAAAAGGCATAATGACTCCTTAGGGGGTAACTATCCCATATCTATGACACCTTTTCCGTATGCGGGTGATAAGCTCACAGCCACCTGATACGTTAAAAATATTATTTCAATGAAGAAAGTGTGACAATGAGACAATTTTATAAAAAATAAAAACCAAAAAATAACAAAAACAGAACACAATAATCTGTCTTTATACAAATGGCAGATTTAAATCCCAAATGAAAACAAAATGTTATCTCCAGAAGAGTTGTTTTTACAAAAAATTAACCATAGATAATTTATCTAAATATTTCCTCATCTTGGTTAAAAATGCTAAAGATAAAAAATAAAACAACAAAATCAATTATTTAAATTGAATGCAGAAGTTTCTTAAATATTATCTTAACCAATGTAATTTAGGAATAGTCAGGACAATTCTTTAATCTCTGCTATAAACCCGCATACACAAATAAATTTAATTTTACAACCTACCCTATTTTGCACATTACCAGCCTCAAAAAACAACCATAAAACCATTGAAAAACAAAAAGATGTAAAAACAGGGCTCTTGATCAAATCCAGCAAAACGGCACTATTTCTGCATAATTAATCTGAATCAAAACCTGCGATTCATTTAACCTGAAGCATTATTAATCTTGCGACGTACCTCTGGGGCATAAGGATATTTACTGGTGACAGCAACTACTCCTTTATGAGTATTTTGGCGCTTAGTCACTTAAAACAATTAATAATGTCGCAATAATAACTTCGCGGGAGAAAGGCGTTAAAACCAGGCCGGATAATAAAGAGCCCTATAATGGAGAATGAGGTGATGGCCAGATGCTCAAAACAGCAGCGCCGCATAAAATATGCGGCGCTGCTGAATCAGAAGCCCACTCCCGTACAGTTAACGCCCTGACTGTTATTCAACCAGTCAAGGACGCACTGGTTATTGCCTTTGTCGAGATAGTTGAATTTAACGCTAAACTGATTGGTGGCCAGAATAGCGTCTACGGTCGGCACCCAGGTGCCATACTCTCCCGCGACGGCATACTGAGTTCCGTTTTTCCAGGGCTGGCTGAACCAGTTATCCGTTACGGTAATGGGGCCGCGCTCAGGCTGTCCTCGTACGCCGATTGAGGAGCGGTTATTTGTGCCGTACCGTCCGTAGTCGAACCAGTTTTGCGTCACCTCCATAAATGCGCCGGCAATGCCTTCTGGTTGGTACAGGTGCATATCAAACTGATGGAAAGCTCCGCGTTCGCCGCCGTTAAGCACCAGATTATGGTGCGCTGCATAGCCTTCGCCCGATCGGCCGTTTCCGGCAATCGAATGTCGGTTGCTGTTGAAGACGTTACAGGCGACTTCCGCGGTTGCGTTGCCATTTTGCGTCACCACCCCATAGCCGAGCCCCGATTTAATATTGTCATGAATGTAGCTGTGATGGACGCGTACGTCAGTGGCCGTTTTCACGCTTACCGCCGCCCATGGCCAGCCCCACATCTCCATATTGTCCACTTCGACATTGTGGCTGCCCGGCACGGTCTGAATGCCGATAGTGGAATTATTGGTGACGGTGCCTTTATAGGGTCCTTCATAGCGAAGGCCCGATATACGCGTGTTGCTGTCCATCGCGATAATAGGGAATTCATTTTTCAGCTCGCTTATATAGGGAATGCTGAGGCGCGCCCCGTCGCTGCCGTTCAGGCCGCGATCGCTGAAAATGGTGGTTCCGCTTTTGACAAACAGCGCGTTTTGCTGGACCGGCAGCTCAATTTCGACGTCGCCGGGAATGTAGATATAAGCGGTGCCGGCATCGACCAGCTTTTTCAGCGTGGCGTAATCCCGAGCTTCCTGATAGCTAACGCTGTTTTTATCAATCTGCTGCGCATAGCCGCTTCCGCCTCCAACGACCGAGCACTGCCCGCTGGCATCGAGCAGGTGGGTAGTCACCACGACGTTTAGCTCCAGCGGAGCGGAGACGTGACCTTTTTTATCCACCGCGCTAATCCTGACGGGATAGCGATTTTCGCCGCCGACCACAAAGCCAGGCAGCGTCAGTCGAAAGACGCCCTCCTTCTCGTTAATCGCGCCACCCGCCGCCCTGAAAGCGGAAGCGTCAATCTCATAGCGCGCAATGCCGTACAAACTCTGCACCTCCGGCGTCACCACTACGGTAGTGCTTTCGGGGCCGGTTACGGCGGTATCGGCGGTGATGGAGAACGGCGCCTGGCTGACGGAAATAGTCATGGTCACAGGTTCGCTGCTATTCCCCAGGGCATCTTTACCCGTGACGATAATGGCGTAGTGGTTACTCTCTATTGCCCGCCACTCAGGCATAACGAAGTGAAAGTCCGGCGGGGTTCCGGTGATTTTTCCTCCCGCGGCGATAAACTCTTCTGCGCTGAACTGAACTTCACTCGCCGTTGCGCCTTCAGAGACTACGTTAATCGATGCGTCCACCGTCTGCTGTTCGGTTCCCGTTAGCGTACCTGGCGCAGTTACTGCGATATTGACGGGTTGTACCTCCAGAGTCAGGCTTACCGGTTTTGACGAACGGCCCTGCTTATCCCAGGCGATAGCGGTCAGGGTATAGCGGTTATTGCCCTCTTTTTTCCACAAGGGCAAAGTGAAACGAAAGCTATTTGCGCCATCCTGGATAATTTTGCCTCCGGCATTAAAAAAGGCGTCGCCCTGCCACTCGATTCGGTCAATGCCTGCCTGAGCGCTGGTCTGTGGCGTCACCACAATTTGATCGCCCGATTTTCCCGTCAGGCTATCGTCGAGCACCATGTTAATGCTCGACGAGGCCACCGAAATGCGGGTCGTCACCGGCAAGGAGCGGTGGTTCTGGTCGTCAGCCGCAGTAACCGTAATCGCATACTGGTTGGCGCCTCCATCCGACCATGCCGGCAGCGTGAGCCACAGCTTATCTTTTTCGACGTCGACTTTTCCTCCGCTGGCGATAAATTCCGGCGCTTCCCACTCCAGCCGCGTCACGGTGGATTTTGCCTCTACCTTCAGCGGCAGCGCGATGCGTGTGCCTTCAGCGCCCGAAAGCTGTTGCGGCAGCGCCAGTACGATTGAGCGAGGCTCAACGACAATCGTTGCCGAAGCGGTATTGGAAATATTTCCCTCGCTGTCGGTTACCGTTACTTCCACTGGATAACGGTTTTCACCGCCAGCGCGATAGGGCGGCAGCGCCGCCTCATAGTTCAGGCTCGGGCTATCTGCTTTTACCGGCCGCGTTTGAATAAACTTGCCGCCAGCAGCCAGGAAGGCGGGCGCCTTCCACTCAACTTTACTTATGCTCTCTTCGCTGCGCACATTGAGCCCTGTCGCCAGGGTCTGGCCCTCTTCCCCTTTGAGATCTCCAGCCAGCGAGATTTTGACGTTCATCGGCAGCACCTCTACTTCAACGCGGAACGGTGCCGACAGATTGCCCTTTTCATCTGCCGCGCGTCCTTCAAGCTGATAGCGATTGGTACCGACAGGTCGCCATTCGGGCAGCGAGAGCAGATAGACGCCGTTTTCATACGCCACGCTGCCGCCTGCGGCGAAAAAATCATCGCCCCGCCAGCCAATTCCGGTAACGGTATAGCGTGAAGAGATATTCAGGTTGAGCGCCAGCTTGCTGCTTTCGATACCCGAAACCTTCTGGCTGGCGGCAATAGAAAACAGACGATCCTTTTTATATTCCAGAACGATAAAGTTGTTTCGGTCCACCAGATCGTAGCGGGATCCTGCCAGCGTACGGTTAAAGCGGACACGGTCGGGATCCAGCTGGGTCTTAAGCGGCGCTCCGAACTGCCAGGAGAGGTTAAGCCCTACGGAAAATTCATCTCGACCGCCGCGCGTATTAAGCGTTTTTTGCATCGAGAGGCCCAGCAGCGGCACGGGGGTATAACTGACGCCAACGGTAAGCAACTGAGGGTTCTTTTGCAGATCGTCCGGTCCAAAAACGCCGACCCGATCGCCATAATAACGCGCCCAGGAGAGCTTGCCGCCCAGCTGAGGTAAAGAAGGAAGCCACGCCTCCGTTCGGATATCAAAACCGTTCGCAACGCGCTCGTGATAATCGGTAAAATCCTGCGACCTTTTCCAGTCGCTAAGGCGGAAATATCCGTTGGCAGAGACGCGGAAAAAATCGCGGCCATATTCAAGACCGGTACCCAGACGCTTATGCTTACGGCTGATGTCATAGTCATAAAAAACGCTGGCGCCAAGCAGGGTGTTATCTGAGGGCCAGAATCGATAACCGAGCCCGATATTCGTCATCGTTCTGCCGTCAATGCGCCTTATACCTGTCTGAGAAAACAGCAGATGGCGGCGATTTTCGTTAAGGGGAAATAAAAAATCGAACTCGCTGCCGTCAAAATGCGAGCTGCTGAGATTGAGTCTGGCGCGGGCGGTGCCGAAAGAGGCCAGACTTTGCTGAACGGCAGAGCTAAATAGGCCGGAGGCCATGGTTCCCCCAACGGTGCCGAGACGATCCGCTGAAGCATCCTGGCCGAGCATTTGCGCCAGTTTGGCGCCTGCGCCCGCTCTCGCCTGCAGGCTCTTTTCTTCGCTGTGCTGCTGCTGCGTCTGGAAGGCGCGATAAACGCTCTCTCTCACCGTTAGCGACTCGTTGCGGGGGTCGTTAGCGCTGCCGACAGCCAGTCCTGGTTGAATAAATAAGACAATATAAAGTCCATGCTTACGCTTAAGACGAGGCGGGTAGCAAGCGACCATGCTGATAATAACTCCATTAAATAAAAGGCGTTCTCAAGCTGGAAAAAAAGGATATTTGAGAGCCATTAAGATTATTTTAAAAAATAAGCGCTGCTTTGTATAAATAACCACCAAGAAAATGATTCTTATAATTTTAATATTTCAGACACTTCTTAACAATCAGATAATTCATCACGTAAAATCCTATATCGATTAAATAAGATGCAGTCTGGTTTGCCGGGCATACCTGAATTAATAATGCTCTCTTCAGAACAGGCCTTGCGTATTTAGGATTATTTTAAAGGAGGAGGATTTTCAGATGGAAACTATCTATTTTTGCGGGCAGAAAACATTTATTGCTAAATTTTTTCGTCGTAACTCTGAATATGTTCTTTAATCCGTGCCCATTTTTGCGCACGCTTCTGTCTATTTAAGCGCTATTTTTATCCCCACATAGCTTTACCGGCTGGCTAATAAGCGGGCGAAGTCAAAGAAAAACGTTACTTTGCGATTTACGACAGTCGCGCGGACTGCAGCCAAACCAGCGCCGGAACGCGCGGGAGAAGGCGCTGACTTCAGAATAGCCCAGTAACAGCGCCATTTCTGACACCGACAGATGGTGTTGCTTCAGATAGTGGGTCGCCATTTCCTTGCGCACGCTGTCGACCAGGGCGGAAAAACAGGTCTGCTCATCGCGCAGCCGCCGCTGTAACGACCAGGCGGATAACCCCTGTTTCTCGGCGATCATTTCCAGCGAGGGTTCGCCGCTTAATAATTGAAGATGAATATCTGTGCGGGTTTGATTAACGGTGTCCTGATTTACCGCTGGCGGGCTGAGCCGACGGATCGCATCCTGCATAACCAGCAGCAGCATGGGATCGTGATCCGGCATTTTGCGGCTTAGATCCGTTTTAGCCACGATCATCGAGTTAAAGGGCTGATCAAAATAAACCGGCGCATCGAAGACTTTACAGTGTTCATGCCAGTGTTCAGGGCGCGGATGCTCAAAGTGGACTTCTCGCGGCGCCCAGTGCCGTCCTGCCGCGTGGCGAATCAGGTTAAGAAACATACCTAACGTCAACTCAGCATCCTGTCGGCGCAGCAGAATCGCGCCGTGACGCACCTGATAATCGAGTTGCCAGCAGTCGCCGTGCTCCGTCAGACGGATACAGGTATTGTGCTGATGCCAGGGAAACGCATTGACTACGTTGCGCAGCGCCTGTTCCAGCGTGGCCGAACATAAGCCGATATAGCCGATCAGTCCCAGAGACTGCGGGCGGAACTGATGGCCATACTGCAAACCGAAATTGTCCACGCCCGCCTGGCTGGCGGCTTCCTCCAGCACCCGGCAGTAATTCACCAGATCCAGACTCAGCGTCGGGCAGGCGAGCGTATCAGGATCGATGCCGCTGACGCCAAAAATGCGGTCCACATCGCCGCCCTGAGCGTTAATGAAATCGCCCAGTCCTGTCGCGGCGGCCGACAGGACGCCACGGTGCTGGTTTCCTGCGCTGGATAAGGCTGTGAGCGCCACCTCTGGAAATCTGCTGGTCATGATGTTTTCCGCCTGAAACTGAACATCTGTTATTTCTGCAAAAAACATACCAGCCGTCAGGCGCGTGATAACAGCGACTTAGCGCCGCCTCAGAATAGATTGCACTGCAATCATCCATTCAGGCACCGCCGGAGTGCGCTAAACGCCAATCGGCAAACGGGCGCCTTCGAGGTAGCGATGGCACAGGCGCAGCGTGTCGTTGGCCCAACCGCTGCCCAGGCTGCGGGCCATCTCCGTTTCGCTGTGGGAGGCCACCCAGGCCGTCAGCTGGATGCGGCGTTGAATCAGCAGCGAGGGGATCATAGCCAGCTCTTTATCGCTGACGTGCGCCACCTGCTCATAGCCGTTTAACCAGTTTTCCACCCACTGCGGCGCGCTCGGATGGTGCTCGACAAAGCTGATGGCAGCGGCAAGATCGTGCAAATACCAGCCCATTCCGCAGTCATCAAAATCAATGACCCGCGTTTCGCCTTTGTGAACCAGCAGATTCGTCAGCCGCAGGTCGGCATGAATCAAACCATAGCGATCGGGCGACTGGCCAAATGCCGCCATCTCGCGTCTCACATGAGCCAGCGTCTCTTCAACGACCGCGTGTTGCGACCGCGCCAGGCCAGCGACATCCCGCCAGTCGCCCCAGTGGCCAGCAGGAGAAACCATGGTGTGATGATCCCAGACGATACGGCGAAAGCCCTGCGGTTTTTGCCAGCGCCGGCTGTGGTGGTGCAGCTGCGCGGTGATGCGGCCTAACTGGCGAAATGCCGCCGGCTCGACCGCATCGGTGAGCATATCGCCCTCTATCCAGTGAAACAGCACGGCATAACGTTCGCCGCTGTCAGGCAGAGGAAGCGTCTGAATCCGGTTACCCTGCCCGTCGCTGACGGCAACCGGTACACAGATTTCAGCAGCCTGAAGGGCGTCCAGCCAGTGAAGCTCGCTTTCAATATCCTGCTTAGCGTGATAGTCGCCCCGATGAATACGCAACGCATAGCGGCTCTGCGGCGTGCTGACAGACAGGGTCGCGTTCTCAGAACGGCACAGCAGTCTGATCTCAGCGTGCAGACAGCCGGGATAGGCCTGCAATGCCTGATGGGCAAGCTGAAGAATGGCGTCGTTACTCAAGGTGTCATATTGCTTAATGCTCATATCTGGCTCCCTCTCTCTGCGTGTGGCTTCAGCATGGCGCTGAACCTTCCCTGCACGCTTGACAGGAGAGCAGGCAAAAATTGACTTCAGCAGAGTAACGACGGCCTGAGCTGGGGCGACTTGACCCCAGCCGACGAATTTCTGTTTTCTGCGGTCAAGTTTTTCTGTTAGCGCTGTGTCCATCATCTACCCGTCAGCTTTTAAGGCATCGCTTTTCACTTTACGCAGACGGGGAACGCAGTGATGAAAGAGAAACTGAAACCCACCCTGGGCACCCTGCAACTCTGGGGTATCGCCGTGGGACTGGTTATATCGGGCGAGTATTTTGGCTGGAGTTATGGCTGGGGCGCCGCGGGTACCCTGGGCTTTCTGGTCACGACGCTGTTTGTCGCCGCCATGTACACCTGTTTTATCTTCAGCTTTACCGAGCTGACGACCGCCATTCCGCAGGCAGGCGGGCCGTTTGCTTACAGCCGTCGCGCCTTCGGCGATACCGGTGGGTTGATTGCGGGCATTGCCACCTTAATCGAGTTTGTTTTCGCGCCCCCGGCCATCGCCATGGCGATAGGCGCCTACCTCAATGTGCAGTTTCCGGAAGTGAACCCCAAACTTATCGCGGTCTGCGCCTATCTGATCTTTATGGGCCTCAACATCATCGGAGTCAGCATTGCGGCAACCTTTGAGCTGCTGGTCACTTTGCTGGCGGTGATTGAACTGCTGGTGTTTATGGGCGTGGTGGCGCCAGGCTTCAGCCTGACGAACTTTGTGGCTCACGGCTGGGCGGGACAGGAGACATTCTCGCTGGCCTCGGTATCCGGCATATTTGCCGCTATTCCTTTTGCCATCTGGTTTTTCCTGGCCATCGAAGGCGTCGCGATGGCGGCCGAAGAGGCAAAAGATCCGCGTCGCACCATTCCCCGTGCCTATATCAGCGGCATTTTAACGCTGGTGGTGCTGGCGGTTGGCGTTATGGTGTTTGCAGGTGGCGCAGGCGACTGGCGCCCCCTCTCCGGCATCAACGATCCGCTGCCGCAGGCGATGAAAATGCTGGTAGGCAACGATTCGCGCTGGATGCATATGCTGGTATGGATTGGGCTGTTCGGTCTGATCGCCAGTTTTCACGGCATTATCATGGGCTACTCTCGCCAGTTCTTTGCGCTGGCGCGGGAAGGCTATTTGCCGCCGTCGCTGGCGAAGCTGTCGCGCTTTAACACGCCGCACCGCGCGATTCTGGCGGGCGGCGCGGTCGGCATCCTCGCGATTTTCTCTGACGGCATCAGCTTTCAGGGAATGAGCCTGACCGCAGCGATGATTACCATGTCGGTGTTTGGCGCCATCGTCATGTACATCATGAGCATGCTGAGCCTGTTTAAACTGCGTCGTACAGATCCGACCCTGCCGCGCAGCTATCGCGCGCCGGGTTACCCGGTGATCCCTGGCATTGCCCTGTGTGGATCGGTGATTTGTCTGATCGCGATGCTGTGGTTTAACCCGCAGATCGGCGCGCTGTTTGTCGGCTTTATGGTGACAGGCTATCTCTATTTCCTGACCACCCATTCCCGCCGCGGCGCCATCGCGCAGACCTCTGTTGCCGCAGAAGCCGACTAACGCATCTATAAGCCCTGCTGCGCGTAGCCTGCGGCAGGGCAGCACCAAGACCAAGGAGTCACGATGACGGTACGTTCAACCATAATGGATACCAACAGCTTTCGTGCTGAACACGCGGAAACGCTGGCGCCGGACATTCGACAGCTGACCGATAAGCGCAGCCGGGTGCTGGGGGAGTCCTATCGGCTGTTTTATCGCAACCCGGTGCATCTGGTGCGCGGAGAGGGCCAGTATCTTTGGGATAAGGCGGGCAATCAGTATCTGGATATGTACAACAACGTGGCCAGTATTGGTCACTGTCATCCGGCGGTCGTAGAGGCGGTGCATCAACAGATGATGCAGCTGAATACGCATACGCGTTATCTGCACGAGTCGATCCTGGCATACAGCGATCGCATTCTGGCCACCCTGCCCGCTGAAATCGATCGCGCCATGTATATGTGTACCGGCTCCGAAGCGAACGATCTGGCTATCCGCATTGCCCAGTGCTGGAGCGGCGGCACCGGGATCATCGTATCCAGAGAAGCCTATCACGGCACCAGCGCGCTCACCTCCGGCGTCTCGCCCGCGCTGGGCAGCGGCCAGCCGCTTTCAGCGCATACCCGCCTGGTGGCGCCGCCCGACTTTTATCGCGTTCAGACGACGGACCAGGGTGCATGGTTCGCGCGGGAAATTCAGCAGCAGATCGACGATATGGCCGCGCACGGCATCAAGTTTGCCGGTTTTCTGGCCGATTCGATCTTCTCGTCAGACGGCGTATTACCCGGCCAGCCAGGCTTTTTAAAGCAGGCGATTGATGTCGTGCATCAGAACGGCGGAATTTTTATCGCTGACGAAGTGCAGCCAGGTTTTGCCCGCACCGGCGAGGCCTTTTGGGGCTTTGCCCGACACGGCGTGGTGCCCGATGTGGTCACCACCGGCAAACCTATGGGGAACGGCATTCCGGTGTCGGGGCTAATGGCGAAAGCGCCGGTGCTGGCGGCGTTTAGCGATGCGCTGCCCTACTTTAATACCTTTGGCGGCAATCCGGTCTCCATGGCGGCGGCCCATGCGGTGATGGATGTCATTGAGCAGGAAGCGCTTCAGGCGCACAGCCTGACAACCGGCGCTGCGCTGCTGGCGGCCCTGCAATCGCTGCAGGCGGCTTACCCCTGCATCGGCGAAGTGCGTGGCGCAGGGCTGTTTATCGGGTTTGAACTGGTGAAGGACAGGGAAAGCAAGCTGCCTGACAAGCGTCTGGCGCTCGACCTGGTGGAGGCGCTACGCGAAGAGTTTGTGCTGACCTCCGTCGCCGGGCCCTACGGCAACGTGCTGAAAATCCGCCCGCCGCTCTGTTTCCAGACGCACGATATCGACTGGGTGGTCAGCGCGATGGATCGCTGTCTGAGGAAGTTGCAGGGGTGAACTTAACCCCATTTTACCGTCCGCTATGCGCGCATAGCGGACTCATATCTTAATGAAACAAACCCGGATAGCAGTGGGCTATTCCTTCAGCCATTTTTCCAGCTGCTCAATTTCAGCTTTCTGCGCTTTGATGACAGCTTCGGCCATTTTTCTCATCTCAGGATCTTTTCCATATTTTAGCTCTGTTTCCGCCATGGCTATCGCCCCTTTATGATGCTCAGCCATACCTTTTGCGAATGCCCGGTCAGCATCCGGCTCCTTCATTGCCTCCATCATGCCATGATGCATATTTTGCATGCCCGACATGTACTCTTTTGACGCCGGAGAGAGAGGCATGGACTGCGTCATGTTCATACCGGGCTTCTGCGCCATAGCCGCAGCCGGCAGTACAACCAGCAGAGAAATCAGAACGGTGCGTAAATTTTTCATGGCTTATTCCTTCTTAGCGCCAGAGGTCTTGAGGGTTGGCCGGGAGATCCAGCTTATGCAGATAAGAACTATCCCGATCGCCGCGTTATCAATCGCGTTATCGGTCATGGCAGCTAAGCTTAGTCGACACTCACTCGGCCGGGCAGCCGTTCCTTTCCGGACGCAAGCAGGAGAAGATCATGAAAGCAGTTATTTACAACGGTCCCTATGATGTAAAAGTAAAAGAGGTGCCGGATGCGAAAATCGTCCGCCCCACAGATGTCCTTGTCCGCATTACCACCACCAACATCTGTGGCTCTGATTTGCACATGTATGAGGGCCGGACCAGCTTTGAGCAGGGCCGTATTTTAGGGCACGAAAACCTGGGTGAAGTGGTTGAAATTGGCTCAGGGGTTGAGCGCGTCAAGGTCGGAGACTACGTCTGTCTGCCGTTCAACATCGGATGCGGTTTTTGCGAGAATTGTGAGAAAGGTTTGACGGGCTTCTGTCTTACAGCCAATCCGGGAACCGCAGGCGCTGCTTATGGGTTTGCTGAAATGGGCGCGTGGGAAGGCGGTCAGGCGGAGCTGCTTCGGGTCCCCTTCGCGGACTTTAACTGCCTCGTGCTCCCGCCTGACGCAGTAGAAAAAGAAGATGATTATGTGATGCTCTCTGACATCTTTCCTACCGGTTGGCACGCAACAGAACTCGCAGGATTAAAGCCAGGCGAAAGCGTAGCCATTTACGGCGCGGGGCCGGTGGGTCTGATGGCTGCCCATTCAGCCATCATAAAAGGTGCTTCACAGGTGTTTGTGGTGGATACACACAAAGACCGTTTGGCCCTGGCGGAGAAACTGGGAGCGACGGCCATCAATGCGACCGGCGATGAAGCCGTACAAAGAATTCTCGACCTGACGGATGGACGTGGCACCGATTGCGGCTGTGAGTGTGTGGGCTACCAGTGCTGTAACAAACATGGCCATGAAGACAATTCGATCACGATGAACAGTCTTGTGGCGTCAACCAAAGCAACCGGGGGAATTGGTGTGGTTGGCGTATTTATACCTCAGGATCCGGGAGCGGCCTCAGACCTCGCCAAACAAGGTAAAATGCCTTTTGATTTCGGAAGCTTTTGGTTTAAAGGACAGGCAATACGTACCGGGCAGGCCAACGTCAAAGCCTATAATCGTCAACTGGCCCGTCTAATCCATCAGGGTAAAGCCAGCCCGGGCGACATCATCTCACACCGCCTTTCGCTTGAAGAGGCGCCTACGGGATATAAACATTTTGACGATCGCGACGAAGGATGGACAAAGGTTATCCTTAAACCTTAACTGACGTTGGCCAGTAGAAAATAACATCTGAAATGTGGATGTCGACAGGATACCCTTGCGTATCCTGTCATCGTGCGACTCTTCCTCTGTCAGGCAATTATCGATGCAATACGGCTGCAGCCGCTATTGTCTGTTGCAGTTTATATGGCTGTGCCAGGATGGTTTTGAAATGAACGGATCGTGTTTGTGTGGAGCAGTCGTATTTGAACTAGCTGAAAAGCCTGCCCTGTTTTATCGTTGCCATTGCTCGCTTTGCAGAAAGCAGAGTGGCGTCGGCTACAATCTTGCCACGCTGGTGAAAAGCGCCGGATTCAGGTGGATTAACGGCGAAAACGGCATTGTTTCATGGTCAAAACCGACTGGCTACCGGACAGATTTTTGCAGCCTGTGCGGCTCAACGGTGCCTAACCCCTTGCGCGGCGAGCCTTATGTCTGGATCCCCGTTGGCTTGCTGGATGAGCGGCTTGAAATGCAATGCGCAGGAGACTTCTGTACTGATGATGCCATGCCCTGGGATAAGACGCGCTCACCTCAATGCCATGCCGGACCTGTCGACTCGCTGGCGTCACTTTTAACGTGCCTGAAACTCACTTCCTGAAGATTGGCGACGGCAATCAAGCGGACGTTTCAGTAAAGAGTCACCTCAGGGCAGCAATGACTGCCCTGAGCCGATCGATCAGGCTTTATTAACTCTTTTTAGCGCGCCACTCAGCCTTTGCACCCCAGAAGTAACAATGACAAAGAACGCCGGCACGAAGAAGATGGCCAGCAGCGTGCCGCTTATCATCCCGCCAAAAACGCCTGTACCAATGGCATTCTGGGTGCTTTTACTGGCGCCGCTCGCCAGCATCAGCGGCACCACGCCAAGGGTAAAAGCCAGCGACGTCATGATAATGGGGCGCAGGCGTAACCGGGCGGCCTCTCTGGCGGCCTCAGCTAGCGGTTTACCCTGCGCATAAAGCTGCCGGGCAAACTCTACGATCAGGATGGCGTTTTTAGTGGAAAGTCCGATGAGCGTAATCATGCCGACCTTGAAAAAAACGTCATTAGACATCCCCGCGATAAACACCGCCAGCAGCGCGCCAGCCATACCCAGCGGAACGACAAGAATGACTGAAAGCGGCACGGACCAGCTCTCATACAGCGCGGCAAGCACCAGGAAAACAACAAGCACGGATAAGGCTATCAGCAAGGGCATCTGCGCCGCCGTGCTGCGCTCCTGCAGCGAGGCGCCGGTCCACTCGGCGAAATAGCCTGTCGGCAATGATGCCGCGAGTTTATTCATCTCAGCCATCGCCGCGCCGCTGGCGTAACCGTCGCCGGGGCTGCCAGCGATTTTAATGGCGGGATAGCCCTGATAACGATTGAGCTGCTGCGGCGACTGCGACCAGTTTGCCGTGACAAAGGCCGACAGCGGTACCATCTCGCCCGAAGCATTCCTGACGTAGAGCTTGAGTAAATCCGCCAGCTGCATGCGGTAGGCGGAATCCGCCTGCACAATAACCTGCTGCACGCGCCCGTTATCCACGTAGTCATTCACGTAATTTGAGCCGATGGCGGCTGACAGCATCTGATTAATGTCGTCAAAGCTGACGCCCATCGCCTGCGCTTTTTCCCTGTCCACCTCAAGCGCGGCGCTGACGCCCTCGGGCAACCCCTCAATGTAGACATCTCTCACCACGCCGCTCTGGTTGGCCTTTTCCGTCAGCGCTGTGGCCGCCTGCAACAAGGCGGCGTAGCCGCGACCGGCGCGATCCTCGAGGTAAAGATTAAAACCTGATGACGTCCCCATATCGGAGATGGCGGGCGGCATCAGGCTCATTACCGTGGCGGCAGCGTCGTTGCTCATGGTGGTCTGAACAAATTCCGCTTCGCCATCCGCGGTTGCGCCCTGCCGCTCGCCCCAGTCCTTCAACGTAGTAAAGGCCATCGCGGTGTTCGGGCCGGAGCCGGAAAAACCAAAGCCGAAAATAGAGATATTGCTGGCAATGCCGGGCCTTTCCATAATCGCTTTTTCAAGCCGATCGACCACATAGCGGGTTCTTTCCTGCGTGGCGTCTGACGGCAGCTGGATCGACGTCATAAAGTAGCCCTGATCCTCATCGGGAATAAACGATGAAGGCAGCGCCGACCAGGCAGCAAAAATTACCGCGCACAGCACCGCGTAAATCAGCATGACGCGGCCGCTGCGGCGCAGCGTGGCGTGCAATCCTCGCTCATAGCGGGCGGTCAGGGCATTGAAGCGGCGGTTAAACCAGCCTGCAAAGCCCCTCTTCTCCTCGCCGTGCTGCGCAATCGGCTTCAGCAGCGAAGCGCACAGCGCGGGAGTCATGGTCAGCGCAAGGAAAGCCGAGAACAGAATAGAAACGGCCATGGAGAGCGTGAACTGGCGATAGATAACGCCGACCGAGCCGGTCGCGAACCCCATCGGGATAAACACGGCGGTCAGCACCAGCGTAATGCCGATAATCGCCGGCGTGATCTCGCGCATCGCCTCACGCGTCGCCTCTTTCGGCGACAGACCTTTTTCCGCCATCAGGCGCTCAACGCTCTCCACCACCACAATCGCATCGTCCACGATGATGCCGATGGCCAGCACCATGCCGAACATGGTCAGCACATTAATGGAAAAACCGCTCACCAGCATCACGGTAAAGGTGCCGAGCAGCGCCACCGGCGCAACAATCGCCGGAATAAAGGTGTAGCGCAGATTTTGCAGAAACAGCAGCATCACCAGGAAAACCAGCACCATGGCTTCAATAAAGGTGTGTATGACTTTCTCAATCGAGAGCTTCACAAAAGGCGCGGTATCAAACGGCACCGAGAACGCCATGCCCTGCGGCAGCACCGTTGAGAGTTCATTCAGTCGTGAACGCACGCCTTCTGCGGTGCTGACGGCATTGGCGCCGGGCATCAGCTGAATCGCTGCGGCCGTGGCGGCGTGTCCATTTTCGCGAATAGCGAACGCGTAGCTTTGCAGCCCCTGCTCCACGCGCGCCACGTCAGCCAGCCGGACGCGCGAGCCGTTATTCAGCGCCTTAAGCGTAATGTTGCGGAAATCTTCCACCGAACTGAGCTGTCCGCGCACCGTGAGCGGGTAAGTAACGGATTGTCCGGGCTGCGCCGGTTCATCGCCGATTCTGCCGGGCGAGACCTGTGCGTTTTGCTGGCTCAGGGCAGTAGTAACGTCGCTGACCGACAGCTTATAGTTGAACAGTTTGATTGGATCCAGCCATATGCGCATCGCTTTCTCCGCGCCGAACAGCTGAACTTTGCCGACGCCCGGCACGCGCCGCAGCTCCTCAGAAACGTTACGCGCAAAATAGTCGCTCAGGTCCTGCTCGCTGAACTGCCCCGTGGGCGAACGCAGCCCGACAATCATCAGAAAGCCTGAGTTGGCCGCCTCTACGTTCAGCCCGTTCTGGCGGACGGTTTGCGGCAGACGCGGTTCAACCACCTTGATTTTGTTCTGCACATCAACCTGAGCGAGCCTGATGTCCGTGCCGGGTTTAAAGGTCACCGTGATGCTGGCCGTGCCAGAGGTATCGCTTGAAGACTCAAAGTAGAGCATGTCGTCGACGCTGGAGATCTCTCTTTCAATCAGCGAGATAACCGACTCATTCATGGTTTCCGGCGTGGCGCCTGGATAGGTTACCGTAATGCTGACGCTCGGCGGCGCCACCGACGGATACTGCGCCACAGGCAGCTGCGGAATGGCAATGAGGCCTGCCAGGACGATAAACAGGGCGATAACCCAGGCAAAAACAGGCCTTTCAATAAAGAATTGCGGCATCGGTATATCCGGTGGTTAAGCGGCAGGAGATCATTTTTGCGTCTGGCTCAGATGTGCCCGGTGTTGACGCGGCGGCCGATATCTTTGAGCTGGGAGTACTTTTCCAGCAGCTGCGGGCCGTCATCCAGGCTCATGGCGAACATCCACATATAGGTCATCACCGAATAGATATGGCCGGCGTCGCGAACGCCGTTTAGCGTCATGTAGAGAATGGTCATGGCGAACAGCAGCGCAGCCACGCACCCAATGGCCAGATATCCCATGGCTTCACGATCGGAAAGGCGGATACGCAAGCCGGCCAGCACGCCGTAATGCTTCGTCAGCGCAGGCGCTGTGGCGGTGCTGACAAAGCCCACCTCTTTTTCCAGCCGGTTATTCAGACGCACAAACAGCGCTTCGTTTTTACGCGTAAAGCCGGGCAGAAAGCCGCCAAAGAAAACCAGGATGGCGATGCAGGCGATGCCGGTCCAGAACTCAATAGTCAGCAGCATCACAGCGGCTCCCGTAATCGACGCGACGGAAGTGATAAGCACCGGCAGATGCTTCTCGAAAAAATCGACGAATTCGCGCGACAGCGTGACGCGCGCCGCAATAGTCGATGCGCCCTGATTTTCGCTGCGCTGCGTCAGGATCACCGGTACCGCCAGCTCGGCGTAAATACGGGCAAAAGTGCGGGTATCTACGCTGCGGCGCGCGGCGCCAATCGCCCACATGATAAATACCATGCCCGCATATAACATAGCGTGCAGCGCCCGTCCCGAAAGCATGGCGTTGATGGCAAATCCCGCCAGTAGCGGGTAGAGCAGATACATAACGTTCTCGGCAACGACCAGAAAAAATGTGAGCAGCAGCTTTTTACGATGCCGACGCCCCAACATTTTCAGGGTCTTGAGGGCGCTGCGAGCAGGCGCAGGCGGCGCTGGCGTTTTGAATATTTGCATGTTTAACTTCTGATTATGATGTGCTTGAGCGGTTGCTCAAGACTGAAGCGAGTCTATTTGAGCGCTTGCTCAAAGTCAATGCAGGGAAATATCGAACCTATGCCAGCAGAAAACCTTCGGACTAAAATCCTCGACGGAGCGATAGCGCTTTTTATCGATAAAGGCATCGATAACGTGACGACCCGGGAGCTTACCGAGCATGTCGGTATCTCACGTAGCCATATCTATCACTATTTCCGCGACTGGCGTTCGCTCAGGCTGGAGGCGGTTGAGCGTTTCATGCAGGCCGATCTTGATGCTTTTAAAGAGACTATCGCCGGTTTCGCGCCTGATGCCGCGCTTGATGCTTTTATTATCAGTTTGCCTGCCACCCAGGATGCGGACTGGCAGCTGTACAATGCGGTCTGGACGCAGGCCCAGCACGATCCGGCCTATGCCGATTTGGCCATGAGCAACATGAACAGATGGTTTAGCCTTTTAGAAAGACTGATTGAGACGGGCATTGGCCTGGGACTTTACCGGCAGGTCGATGTGGCGCGCACCGCCCGTATGATAGGCGGCGCGGTGAATGGCTATGCCGATATTCTTAGCGTAAACCCCACAGCAGCGGGCTTTCAGCAAGCGAAAGAGGATTTACGCTATTTGGTTAAGCAGCTTTTAAGCGTTGCTGAGTGAATAATGGGCATTCGCTGGGCAGTTACCGTTCTGCGCCCCTCTTCCCGAGGGGCTATGATTAATCAGAAGGTTACCCAGTCATTCTCAGCAGAGGTAGCGGATGCCGGCACCTTATGACTGGTTCTGTTGTCTGGCACTTTCTGATGCATCGCCGGCGTGGATGACGGCAGCCGAAAGACGGAAACAGTTTTTTCCAGCCCAAGCGCCTGCTCTTCAAGACTGCTGGCCGCAGCTGAAGACTCCTCCACCAGCGCCGCGTTCTGCTGTGTCGTAGTATCCATTTCCGTCATCGCCTGAGCAATCTGGGTAATGCCCCGGTTCTGCTCATCCGATGCCGCGGCGATCTCGCCCATGATATCCCTGACCTGCGAAACGGATCGGACGATGTCTTGCATCGTATCCCCGGCGCGATTAACCAGTTCAGTCCCGCCGTTGACCCGATCCAGCGATTCCCGGATTAACGTTTCAATCTCTTTTGCAGCCAGCGAACTCCGCTGCGCCAGGTTTCTTACCTCGCCGGCAACGACTGCAAATCCACGTCCCTGTTCACCCGCCCGCGCCGCCTCAACAGCCGCGTTCAGTGCGAGAATATTGGTCTGAAAGGCGATACCGTTTATTACGGCAATGATCTCGCCGATTTTTCCAGAACTCTGGCTGATGCCGCCCATCGTGGTAATGACATCCCTGATAATTTCCCCACCCCGCCCCGCATTATGCGAAGCCTCAGTGGCCAGCCGGCTGGCATGATGCGCGTTTTCGGCATTCTGTTTTACCGTCGAAGTCAGCTCTTCCATACTGGCTGCGGTCTCAACGACGGCTGCGGATTGCTGCTCTGTTCGCGATGACAAATCGATATTGCCTGCGGCAATCTCCGAGGATGCACGCGCCACGCCGTTTACGCCGTCACGCACGCGCGAAATGATGGTGCGAAGGCTCAGGTTCATGGTGTTGACGGCGGTCATCAGCTGGCCCAGTTCGTCAGAGCGTGTGCTGGCGATTTCCGACGTCAAATCGCCTTCCGCAATACGTTGCGCGGAAGAGAGGGTTTCTTTAAGGGGCCGGGTAATACTGCGGGTCATCTGCCATGCAACCAGAAGGCTAAGCACAATGCAGGCGATAGTGGTAAAACCAATCTGCCAGAGCGCCGTCTGAATATACCTGCCTGCCATTTCTGACTGATAAAGCGCCAAATCTGTCATCGTTTTATTCAGCGTAACTGCGGCCCCGGTCATCTCGTCTGAAGCCAGTTTTTCTAAATGTGCCTGCTGTAGATATTTTTGCAACAGACCGGGCATGACTGCGCTTTTCTGTTGTATGGCTGTCAATAACTCGCTGAGTAAAGCATCATCAGAGGTGCCAGCCGTTGCCATGAGCGACTGAATCTCATCAAGTTGTCTGATAAGGGTATTCAACAACGCTTCATCTGGCTTTGTCAGATAATCTCGTAATGTCAAAGAGAGAGAATCAATTTTCGATTTCAGGGCAAAAAGCGCCGCCGCTGTTTCAGATGGTACAAAAGAGACACGTGAGCTGAGCTGCTCTGCGAATGAAGGAAAGGCCATCGCGGTGAGTTCTGTTAACGCGCTGTCGGTGTTGTTCGTCGCGGCAAGAAAGCTCGCTCGTTTATCCTGATACTGTTTCAGATTTTGTTCGAGCCGAATGACTTTTGCCTCGCCTTCGGCAGACCATACGTGCTCTTCCAGATTATCTTTCAATACGGTCAGCTTATTCATCGCCATCCCGTTAAGCTCAAAATACCTTTTATCCCTGGTATATTGAAACAGCGTCCGATTGAGCCTGGCGTCACTAAGCGTATTGGCCATATTCACAATAATGTCACGTTTAGCCGAGTTTTCCTGAATGCTAAAAAAACAGCGGAACGCAAGCAGCGCAATGATGACAGAGGCGAAGATGACTAATGCAAAACCCAGCGTTAGTTTGCCGCCTATTTTTAAATTTGGGAAAATTTTCATGACTTTCATTGATGCAGCCCCTGTTTGGCAGTTTTCCCAGTGGCGAAAAGCCCTGCTGGATATCTGCTTTATCGGGAAAGCAGCCATAAAATTTATATTAATTTTGCGACATAGCTCATCCATCTGCATTAAAATTGACAACGATCACTTTTTTCTCGCTAAAAATAAGAGGCAGAACATTAAGGGATCTAACTATTTCCTGTGCAAAGATAACCATAAAAAGAAATAATGTGCGCCTACTCTTCGCTTCCCCAGACGTCAGAAACAGGAAATGAATAGAGTGAAAATGACAGGCCGTTTCGGCCCCGCAATCTTTTTTTTTACTCTTCGAATAGCAGAACAGGCGCCCTGTTCATTTGCAAACAAAGTATGCGCCGAAATATCGGCTTCAAGAGATTAAAACGTAGAAAGCCCTCTTCCGCCCTAAAGTAAATAATAAAAGTGACGTTAACTGTAATAGCCTCACCAGGGTAAGTTTAAAATTAAAAAGTACTTTGCCCTCTTACGTGAGGGCTTTACTCGTTGCTATGGCCGAAAGTTTAAACACAGCGCAGCTTCTGGAAAAAATAACCTCTGCACACTGAGGGTCGCTGTAGCGTAATACAGCGACCCGCCAGGGAATAACCGTACGTCGAGCCGCACTCTTTTCAACGAGGTGTCGCCATAGAGGGACGGCATATCGACAAACCCGCATCAGAGGCCGATTTCTTTTTTATATATTTTGAAGCATTCACGAAGGAGTGAAAGAAGAGAAAATGGCACCCCTACAGGATTGAATAATAAAACATATGTATATGTTATATAATGTTTTTTATGCATTAGATAATTCCACATACCCCCAAAAGTACCCCCAAATGTTTTTATGACCTCAAAGTCAGCCCATTTTTTGAACAGCGATTAATGACTGCGTCACACTTCTACTTTGACGCTGACCTAGATAGCTGATCCAGATGTTTTGATATGTCTTATAGATACTGAAAGATCTGGATCATCAAATAGGAAAGCGCATGATGAGCCTTAGGCCGCGCTTGCGTTATATATATGCAAAAACATGTAGTTCAGTTGGTTCAGTTGGTTCAATTTGTAAAGATTCTTGTTTTGTAAGGTTTATTTTGGAAAAAGTGAACCAACACAGCCCCCAATTGAACCAACAACGGGACAGTATGAACCAACAATTTTTCATGTCTTACACTGTCTTACGATGCTAAAATGCTCACTTCTCCCCTGATGCTGGTGACCTATGAGCAAATCCCTTTCCGTTACTTTCCGTGTACCAGCCGAACTAAGCGAAGCTTTTACTGATGCTGTTAGCGCTGCTGGTGGTGATAAAACAGCATGGCTGGTCGATGCTATTCGGCAGAAGATGAGCCTGCCAGAGACTAATCCTAACGCTCGCTTAATGTCGCTGGTGGAACGTATGGAAGTGGCCGCGGCTGCTCTTATCATCGGTAAGCAGGGTGTGCCGGGTTTGCCATACGATGAACAGGAGGTGATCCGCATCATTGCAGAGACTATCAATCAGGGCTTTGACAATGGTCGCATCATCGCAGAACGACTTAACGATGCAGGCTATCAGACGAAAGCTGGTAAGGCGTGGACTAAAGATATATATAGCGCATGGAAACGTCAGGCAGACCATAAAGCTAAAGTCGATGCGGCCATGCTCAGAAATTAGTAACCTGAACGGGTAGGCTTATTGATGTTGCATGGATGAAAAATGAAAAAACGCTTTTGGCTAGTTCCAGGTATTGTGTTTGTTACTGTGTTTTTTGGAATGAAAGCTTTATTGGGTGGTGGGTGTTCAGATGGCTGGCAGTCACCTTCAATTGGTATACAGGGAGCTTGCTCACACCATGGCGGCGTAGGAAGCGGAGGGGGAATATCGCTTATTTGTGCCTTAACTCTGGCTGGCTATAGCTTTTACAGATTAGACAAAACGGAAGCCGAGAAAAGCCGCAGGAATTATCAATTATCAAAGCAGAATGAATGGTTTAGGCTTGATCTAACTTCGGCACCATTCAATCCACAAGAACACTATTCAATTAAGGGAAATGTCCTCTCATATGCCTACCTTCCCAGCATTGACTCTGAGCCTGAATCTTTGACAGTGACAATTAGTGATACTGATACAACCAAAATAGAGAAGTTGGCGCGCGCTTTATCCTCACATAGCTACGCCCCGGATATGCTGGTCCTCGACGGTCTCAATGTTTCCCTAACGATGACTATCGGTGAGATAACATCCTTCCAGGCGCACCAGATTTCAGATATTAGTTCTTTGGGAAACGCTGCTATTTCTCTCAAAGAGACGCTGGATAAGCATTTATATCCTAACACTTGATATTTCTTCTTTCAGCCGGCTTTTGCCATTTAGCCCCTGACGCAGCCATCCTCTGCTGGTGGCGCTCTTTAGCCTGAAGTGCCTGAGCTTTTCCGTTCCTGATGGTGTACAGCGTATGCCTGTACAGTGGCTCACCGTCTTGGCGGGCAATATGTAGCAGCGTCATCTCAATCGGCTGTCGGTCAATCATTACCCCCTGCCTGTTTATAGGAAACGTCAGGCAAAATCTATGCTAAATGCGGCTAGTAGCATCAGAATTCAACTTTCACTCAGTTGAAAATAAAGCAGATAAGCGAGTTTAAATGTTTGCTTTAGGTTAGCGAGGTAACCGTACCTGTTGTATTAATGCCCAATCCCAGAACGTAATTTGAAGCAACTGAAAAAAATGCTGTAACCATGTAGTGAAGTGCGCCCATATAAACCCCCTTGCTTTGAAAATAAATTGGTAAACGAATTGCCATGTACATCAAGAAAACTGCCAGTGCAAACAGGGAGAGCACATACAACAGAGCGGGAGTTGAACCCACACCCACCACCGCTAACCTAAAGCAGGAGCATCTTAACCATCGCTTGGATCATTTGCAAAACCCTAAGCACTGATCATCTATCAGGATGGGCGAAGCGGTTCTTTCAGGGTAGCCTTAGATGACACACGGCAGAGGATGCGAAAATGGATAAGTTCGATAGACGGCTTCAGAATGAACTGCTGCAAATACTCTTCAATCTTTACCCAAACAGGATGACAAGCGAAGAATATAAAGAAGTGACCAATTTATTTCCTGATGATAACGCATTGATTTCTAACCTTCTTTACCTTGAAGGGCATGACCTTATTGAAAGTGGTCTGAGAGCTGGAGCAAACAATTATTCTATAAATACTGCCGGGCTAAAAATAACAGTCAAAGGCATCGACTTTATGCAAAAAGATGGCGGGCTAAGTGCAATTCTTAACGTCCAGACCATCAGATTCCACCGCGATGCTGTTGTCGTACTTGAAGACCTTATTACCCTATCAGGCATGAACGATGCAGATAAAGAAAAGGCGAAGTCTAAACTATCTGAATTGACAACGGAGTCACTCAAAACGGTTGTTCAAACCATTACTACAGCAGGCCTCGCTGTTCTGATGAAGTAAGCACCAGATAACAAGAAACCCGCCGAAGCGGGTTAAGTGTATGGGATGATTCTTTTAATTTTGTAGTGGTAGCTCTCACCAGCATCTTTGAAAAGGTGACTGCTCCCAACTGCCAGGCGCTGCTTGAGAATATGCAATTCACCTGCAGCAAACTCGCCGTCGATCCAATCTAGTCCAGCTATGATCTCAGAGCTTTCATATAAAGAGAATTTGTATTCTCTTGCATCTCTTGAGCTGTATACCCCACCAAAACCAAAGCGTTCTCCAGTCTCATCGATAATCTTGCTGCCGGTCAACGTAACATCAAGCCACAGTTTATCTAAGGGGAATGGTGCATATTCCAGTTCGATCCGATACTTCATAACGCCCTCCTTCGCTAATCCTCAAGAAATGCTATCACGAGAAGAAAACAGGTTAATGCTAAACAAAAATAGTGACGCAGCCCATTGTTTAGAAGGCATGTCATGAATGCCAAAGCATAAGCACTGATCATTTGTCAGGATAGGCCAAAATATGAGGCCAGGGTAGGCTGATAAAAACAGCAGAGGACGCAGTTATGTTAGTGAATTTCGACCCGTTGAAATTAGAGGAAGAGCATGCCAGGTCGCATCCATGGGGCAAGACCGAATATGAGGAGAGAGCAGGCCAATACTCCAATTTCATCACAAATCCTGAGCTAATTACGACGATGCTTGAGGATTTTAACCCTCACGAAGATAAGCAAGCCGTTCAAACATTTTACGACTTCCTGCGCTGGATAAATGGGCCAGATTCCCAGCTTGAAACGAATGACTGCGCTCTGCGTGAAGGGGTGATTAAGAATCCTGACGCTCTTTTCAAATTCAGCCATAAGATAGACGGGCGTGTCGAAATTCTTCTCCGGCAGCACGAGGTAAATTGCCTTGCGCAAGCTGTCACATGGCTTTTCAGGATGCTATCGCTTTATCTGCAGGTAGAACGGCCCGACTTCTTCGATGCCCTTATCGACCTGGAGAGTGCGCCTACTGATTTTGTCCTGCTTCCTGGCGATGAGAACTCCGGACATCGAATCAGGATTACCTTCAATGCCTATGGTAACGGGGAAGTTGAAGTTTGGGCTTGCCTTGCAACCGTATTCCAAAGTATCTGGAATGCCACCAAAAGGCTGAATAGTGCGCTCTCCGAAGGGAATAATCTCACATTCCCGTAAAGGAAGTTCTGCCAAGAGTGTTTTTATCTTCATCTTGCCTCGATAGGCGGTTCAAGCCGCCTTTGCCAGTTTACGAGCTTTCCGTGCGAAATAGTCATCAGAAACTTTATCGTACTCGTCGCGCGTGAAGCCTTTCTGGTCAGGGTACTTGGCTGCCAGCAGCATGGTGAACTCAGTCATGGTTATTAGTTAGAAACCTTCAGCTTCAGCAATCTCTTCAGCCACCTGCTCCAGTGGCTTGCCAAATACCTCGACGCTCCATTGGTCAGTCGCCGCTCTGTAACCAACATGATCAAAGGTGCCATCCTCGCGCACATAGTCCGCTCTGACGGGTGGCTGTGGCCCGTCAATGGATTTGCTGCCTTTATCTCTAGCTACCTTCTCCAGCGCAGCCAGGCGAGCTTTAATGTTCATCGTTACCGCCCATTAGCAACACTCTCAGTTCTGGTGACTGCGGGAAGTTATGCCCGCGCAGTGACAGGCGCTCTATGGCCCTCTCATACACTCCTGCAGGGGCATTGCCTGCTAACTCATCCATCAGGGCTGAAATCACCTGTGTATCGCCATCCTTGGGCGTCATGGTCTTTTCCAGCCGGTTCAGTCGCGCCAGCAGGCTACCCATGATGATCCCACTGCAGGATAAGCTGATTATGTCGCTGTGCTTCTTCAGCTGTGGCGTTGCGGAAAAGCCCTTCATCCTTGACCCAGCCGCCCCTACACTCGCGTGAACCGTCAGGGCTAACACCGATTAACCATATTTCATCAGGGCCGCCGCTGTTGGTCTGGGCGCTGCTGGTGGCTTCCAGTGCTTCAATTCGTCTTAACAGGCTCATTGTCCGCTCTCCTGTGCTTTCTCCAGCTCAGCTACACGCTCAGCCAGTTCTGTAATTTCGATAATCTTCGCCATGTTCGCCAGGCCATCCAGAATCATTTTCCCTTGGTCGGCCGGCAGTTCTCCCGCGGCTATCGCCTTAATTACCGAACGGGCTGCTGCAGGTAAATCGCTGTCGTCCAGCTCAAACGAAACAGGCTGATAAACCGGCTTACTCGGCGGGACAACTCTGTCCAGGATGAGGCGACAAGCAGCCATATCGCCTTCTTTAGCCGCGTCCATGATGGTTTTCACAGCATCATCAGCGCCACCTTCCAGCACACGCCTCAGTTCAGCTGCTTTGCTGCTGCGCCCACCGGGATTACCCGATGCGCCTTTCTTCCATTTGCCGCCTTTATCACGGCTGGCCTGTTCTTTCGTGCTGTCAGGCATCTGTCTGCCACCTTTCGCTATTTCTCATACCCGTTTCACCTTGACCAAACTCAACATGATCGCGTCCCTGCGACCGTTCAATTACTTCCTAATCCGCTTTTGAAGAAAGCCCCCATCACGCGTGCTTTGCTCCCGCGCGACTTTCAGGGCAACTATTTCCATTTGCTGGGCCATTTGCTTCTGTGTGGCTTCATCAATACCGTTAGTGGTAGTGATGTTGAAATTGACTTCCAGGCTCACACCACCACTACCATTAGCGTTGCCAATATCCTTATTGCTGATAACAGAGCCGTTATCACCCGGGATCATGTACTGGCTGCCGTTAGACGCCTTGAAGATTTCGGGCTTACCGCCTTCACCTACCCGGTACATTGAGTTAGCCAGAACAGGCCCGCCATGCTCACGGGCTCCAGCTACTGCCAGCCCTTTGGAAGCCATCAATGCGGTTGAGTAGGCCGTTGTGCCAACAGTTGAGGCTGTACCCATAGTGGCGATAGAGGCGCTCACAGCTGCTGGTCCCCACATGCCCGCAGCGGCAGTAGCCTGAGTTGCTGTTGCTCCAAGTGCCGCTGATGCCGCCACCTGCCCCATAACCATGTTTTTCACATACTGTAGGCCCATCTCCACCAGCCCACTCACAACGCTGTTGAGGATCGTGCTTCCGATGTTGGCGAATGCTTCACTAAGGCTCTGAGTGCCATTCAGAAGGCCGGTAATGGCATTTGTCGCGCCACCTTGAAGAGAATCAACCGCGTCAGCCAGCAGGCTGTTAGCGGCGCTCTGGTTGCGGTATATCTCCCACTGAGCAGCGATGCGCTGTTGCTCATACTGCGTGTTAGCAGCATTCATCAATGCCAGACCATTGAGGGTGATTTGCCCCTTAGCGGTTTCGAACTCCTGTATTAATGCGAGCTTTTTGGCGTTCTCATTAGCCATTGCCTGAACAGGATCGATAGCGCCTTGTGCTTCCTGCAGTGGGGTAACTCCGACGTTCTGCGTGGCCCTTATTCGGGCTAAATTTACCTGGTGCTGTTGCTCCATCTGCTCGGCAGCCGTGTCGTGCTGCTTCTGTGTGATGGTCTTTTGTTCCAGGGCGGTTTTGAGATCGGCAACATCTTGTTTGTATCGAGTGTTCTCTGCCTGCTCCGGGATTAGCTTCATAGCCGCTGCCTGAGCGCGTATTGCGGCGGCTTTATCCCACGCTGCGCCAGCATCCTTCTCTACCTGCGCTATTTGAGCTGGTGTAGGGTTTACCAGTTTCTGACGTGCCTGAAGAACTGCCTGAGCACGGGATAGTCCATCAACCGAATCAGCAGAAAGCTCGGCCTTTTGCCGATACTGTTCCAGTACCTGAGCATTACGGGATGCCTGGCCGGCTGATTTCTTCTGCTCAGAGTTAAGCTTCTTCGTCGCTTCTAAATTTTTATAAGTGGCGGCCGCATCATCTTCCATCTTTTTGGCGTGAGGGTCGTCTTTAGCAAATCCTGCATCTTCAGCAGCATATTGGGCTGCGAGTCGGGCGCGAGCTTCTCCCTGAAGTTTTGACAGCGAGAGGTTTCGTTCTGCCTGCTTTAACAGGTTTTTCTGCCCGTCAGTTAGGTTGTCAGTGGTGCGCTTGAGGCTATCCATGTTTAATTTAGCGTTGGTAGCTTCTACAGCTAATCCTACTAACGTCTTAGACAGACTGGTGATTTGTTCCTGTCCCTCCTTGCTAGATGAGGTCATATTTTGCAGGCGAATAGCTAAGGTAGTTAATGCCTGTGGAGAAGGGTTTTTACTTAGGTCATTCAGCTGTTTTGCCAGTTCAAAAGCAGCTTGATCAGTAATACCCAGCCGGGAAGATAATGCCCCAACGGTGTTTGTAAATGTTGAGATAGTCGCTTCGTTCGCAATGCTGCTTTTGCTTATCTCATTGAACGCATCGGTGAAGTTATTGGTTTTGACTTCAGCGGCGTCAAGGATAGTGCTAAGCAACTTAACACTGACTGTGCCGCCAGACAGTGCGGCTTTAGCTGTATCGCCAAAGGAGAAAAACTCGCTGGTGGTATCAGATATAGTCTTTGAAACCTTCGTCATTGCCTGGTTGTATTCCAGCAGCACCTGATTTCTCATCAGCGTGGCAACTTCTGCGTTTACCCTGGCAAGATTTGCATACTTATCTGACAGCGCGGCTACCCCATTTTGTGAAATGGTGATCACCTTATCCATTGCGTCTGCTGCTTCTCGGAGAGCATCCATTGCGTTTTTACCGCCGTTTAAAGCGGTAATTAACGTGCCTGCGATTACTGTACCCAAAGCAATCACCGCGCCCACAATGGCACCACCTGGGCCAAATGCTCCCGCCAATTGAGAACCTTGCTGACTGAAAGCGACCAGTGCAGATTGTCCGCCCTGAACCTGTACGATGAAATCCTGAATCTGATAACCGGCTTGCTGGAACTGGCTGCGGAAAGCGCCTCCTGCTTTAGTGGCTTGGTTGACCGCTGTGGCAGTGGTTTTGGCCTGTGTCTCAAGCGTTTTGATTCCACCTGCGGAGTTCTTGGCATTGTCACTTAGTGCCTTCAGCTCTCGCTTGAGTTGCTGATTTGCTTCAAGGGCCTTCTCCAGATCAATATCAACTTCGTAATAGACGCCCCCTAATTTGGTATCAGCCATTCATCCCCCTTAATGATTGACGCGGGGCGTGGCTTTAACCAGCGCTATGCGATGCATATGTTCGATTACGTTCAGGCCGTGGTCTGTTACCCGGTACTCTCTGCCGTCCAGAGAAATCATCTCCATTAGCATTGAGTATGCCTCCTGTTCATAATCGGCCTTGCCGCTATTTCGGGCAGCATAAACGCAGTTATCCACCAGCCCGGACGCCAGTAAATCACGGCGAATTTCACCTGTTTTTCCGTCATGCGAAAACTGAGTATTCCCATGCTCTCGGAGCCGATTACGAAGGTAAGCGTCCGCAACAGCTTCGGCCAGGCGTTGTAATTGTTCCATTACGCCTCCTGAGCAAGTTGAGCCAATGCCTTATCCATCAGGCCGCGAGCGATAACGTGAATTGTTGGGGCAACACCTAGAGGGGATTTTGCTCGCTCTTTTTCCTGTAATTTACGGAGTTCTTCATACTGTTCGACTTTAATGAGGACTGTTTTTACTGTGCACTTTTGCATAACCACCTCCTGATAAATATACAGTGATTATAATTGCAAAAAGTGAAACGATCTCTATTTATATGCCGATTTATGAAATGATGATTGGATCGTTTTGATCGAATATTTTGCTCATAAAAAACCTCGCCGGAGCGAGGTGTGGTTACAAAATTTTATAAGCGTTTATATAGCAATATAGAGGAAAGGTTTATAACGAGCTTTTCTTAGCTTCTTCAATTTCTGCGTTGCAAGCATCTATGTTGTCAAAGTCATACTGAAGGAAAACATATCCCTCGCTAGAGCCATTGGCTCTTGCTTCCATAGATACTGATGCAAGCTTGTTTTTAAGAGGTGTTGCGGGAGATCCTCCCCATTGGGCTGAGAGGAAACGTTCCTTTTTGTTCAGCGCCATCATCCAGTCTTGAGGTTCTTTCCAGATTGAGCCTGAAAGTAAAAAATCGGTACTTTTAGGTTTGCCATAGATTGAAGATAGAGAATCTAAGAGCTCTTTGAATTTTGATTGGAGCGCAAGTCCATAGCTGTCTGTATCAATGTTTTTACCTAACGCTCTAATTTGGCATAGGCCAGATTTTGGAGAAATGAGTAGACCAAAACCCTCAAATTCAGCGTTCTTTTTCGGTGGCGATTTTATCGTGTAGAGATTCGGCACGCCCTCATAAGGCTTAAGCTCTTCACCGGTCATATCTTCGATATTCTTTTTGCTTAAACCTGACTCCAGGCCAAATGGCCCATCTCCCGGCGGAAGCAATGGCTGGCTATTGCTAGCCTGGGCTGGCTTCTCGATTTGCTTTGCTTCAGCAACGTTGCTCTGCTTCAAATCAGATGGCATAGCGTTAGCAAGTCCATACTTGGCTGACAAATATCGTTGTTGAAGCATCGCCATGGTTTGCTCCTGAGTTGCGATTGCTGCTAGTTTCATCGCAAGAACCAGGCCACCGCTATATTGGTTGGCTTCTGCTTTAGCCTGAGAAATCTGAGCATTTAACGCATCTATTTCGCTCTTAACTGACTCAGCCGCCACCTCATCCGGCTTTGTTCCGGGTACATCCATTGTTATTTTTGCGCCTGACTCAATACCATCAATTCGCTGCTTAATCAGCGCCTGGTTTGTTTTGAGAATCTCAACTCTGGCGCTGATTAAAGTCTTGATCAGCCCGCCAGAGTAGTTCTGATTGGCGGCATTCGCAGATGAAATCTCACTTTCTGTTTGTGATAATTCCACCTTGAGTTGTTCTACTTTTTGTTTCTCTTCCGGAGAAAGCTCTTTTGGACCACATCCTGTCAAAATGAACACAGATATAAAACATGCCAGAATAGACTTTTTCATTTCCTTGCCCCCTAGAAAAAAGCCACCCGAAGGTGGCTTGCTATCAGATGTGGTTTTCACATCCCATCTGTGATTTGTCGATAATTTGCGTACCCTCAACACGGAAACCGTATGTGCCGAAGAGGAAGGCGTGGTTTAACTGGTAGATAACCACATCGCTCAAGCCAACTGCACACTTATCTTTCTCAATAGCGTGATCCATAGCCGTTTTAACGTTCGGAATACCTAAAGGGAAAATTACGATTGGCGCTTTATCTTCGCCGGTCACGCGAGCACCTTTCTCAAACTTAGCTGCGTTCAAGTTGTAGTTTTTGGTGCTTGCGACAGTCATATCAGCGACACGCACAGTACATCCTGAAAGTAACAACGCCCCAAGCGCCACTGCCAAAACCTTTTTCATTTTTTATATTTCCATTGATTGCAATCGGAAACATCCTATCAATAATTATTAACATTGCAATTGTTGTTACTTTCTTTGTTTTCCGACCTTCCTTGATTGATAACTCACTTCATCTTTCAACCTGAAGGCCTCACCGTCTGGTTTGGCTAACCCCATTCTGCGCTGTGTATCGACTGCGGCCTTGGTCACATCTCCAAAGGTGTCAATAAGCACAGTTAAGCGAACACGCTTCGCCAGACACTGATTGCGGCGGGATCTGAGTCACTCTCGGCCTGCTTCTGAGTCGCAATTGTCGAACACCTCCAGCCAGCGAGAAGCTGCCCTGCTGTAGAGGCCTTTCGCCTCAAGTTCTTCAGCTATCTTGTCATTCACCATCTGTACCGTCTTGAAAAGCATGTTTTTCCGCTGAGGATGTTGGTTCAAAACAGCCCTTTGTTGGTTCAGTGTTGGTTCACTTTTAAATTTAAATTCCTTATAAATCAAAGGGGACGAGGAGTTGAACCAACTGAACTAACTGAACCAACACTAAAATCCTCACATGTGAGGCTTACTCTTCCTGAGCCTCATCCTCTGGCCGGTACTGGATTACATAGACGTTGTACTGACGTTTGTTAATCCGCGGAGACTTACGCTGGAATCCTCTGCCGCTGGTCGGTGGTGTCAGCATGCCGCTCTCTGCCAGCACCCGGGCGAACTGCTTGGGGTTGAATCCACTGGCTATCTCCTGCTCGAACGTTGCCGGGAAGGTGTAAAAGACGATCGGATCATCGTCATGGTTGCCGCTGGCGCGATAGCCAGCCATATCGCGGATAGGAAGCGATTGAGGGTCATACGGGAAAGGGGCAAACCGGCTGTAGCCATTGGCGTTTAAAAACGCTTCACACTGGGCGATGATCTGCTGATGTTCTTTGTTGCCGGTACCAAACTCTCTCACCCAGGCGTTATAGCTGTGCTGAACGGCGTCGCGGCACGTCTGCTCGTCCCATCCAGTGATAACGCGGCCCAGCAGTAGCGCAGCCTCAAGAATGGCGAAGCGTGCGCCTACGCGATGAACCTGCTCGCCATATTCTGCCGGTATCAGACCGCGCCAGCGCGCCTCTGCCTCTCTGACTGTTTCAGTAGCCTGCTGTTGATTGCCGGCTAGCCATTTAATCCACTCCCGGCCTGCTACGCCGTGGTGATTCTGCCAGGCATCCTTCAGCGCGTCGGCGTGCTGCTTGCCGTTCTCGTGCTGGTGGAATCTCACAGCCTTACTCAGTGGGATATTCAGCAGCCTGACCAGTTGCCCGGCCTTCGCTTTACGGCCCGCCATAGCGATGAAGGTTTCTAAATCCATCTCGCCGGTGCTGATCGCCACTGTGCGCCAGCGCTTCAGGTCACGGTTACCGCCTTCTTTGGCTCCCTGCAGTTTCCCCACGCCGTTAAAGAGCGCATAGGCTGACTGTGAGACGCTAACCGGATCAGCGCCTTGCCCCACCTCATCCAGTGGCATCAGCGCATCATTATGGGCGGCAGCTTCGTTAGCCAGGCCTAACGCGGTGCCGTACCACGTCAGGCGCAGCTGGTCAGGATTACCGTAGAGGCTGCTGGCCACATTGGCGGTGGTGGTTTTACCGGCGCTTGATTGCTCGTAGAAGTGAATGCCGAAGCCATCAGCACCCGCCAGGCCAATCAGCGGGGCAGCCAGCGCCGCAGCAACGCCAGTCATCATTGAATAGTTACCGGCGGCCAGCGCTCCAACGCTTTGGCGCCAGCTTTCAGCGCTTCCCCTGCAGGTGTAACCGGCTGCGGCAGAACTGCGGCCATTGAACAGTACCGGCTTATCAGGCGCACCGATGATCTCCCCGTCAGGCATGATATAAGCGCCGCACTGCCACCCTGTAGCGTGCGCCACTCTCCAGACCTCCTTTGACCCGTTCCGCTGTAGCCAGTCCGCCAGAATTGCTCTCAGGCCGCTTTTGGTGGTCACGTTCACGCCACCAGCCTTGAGCGTTCTCCATCCTTCTCGCTCGCCAATGTCAGCCAGCGGGATAGCCTGAGTGGTTTCACTCTCTGAACCCCACGCCTGCCAGCGGAGGATGAGAAACTGGTCTTTGTCATCGCGACCGGTGCCGACTACCTGCAGAGGGGAGCACAGCCAGCTTTCACGGTTAATGATTTCTCCTGTCTGCTTATCGGTGTTTGGCTCAACCCAGTACACGCCATCCTGACGGCTTTCAATCCGGGGCTTTAGCGCGTCGCGATCCGGCGCTGTTGCTTTGCCACCTTCAATCACTTCCAGTTGAGCGCCCATGCTTTCCCCCTGCGGTTGGTACAGTGATTCGTTAAATGCTGCTGCGGTGCTCTCAAGGCCATTCTGCTGGCGGTAATCATCCCAGTCGGCCTTATAGCTGGTGGGCGGTAATGAAACCGAACCATTGATAGCCTCGGCAGCTTTATCAGCGAATATCTTCCCGCTGTTCACTTTTGGTTTGCCGCGGTCATCAAGCTCGCCAGGCTCATGCCAGTCGTTATCGCCGGCAATGACGATTGCGGCGTTCGGGTACTGCTGACGCATAGCTTTCGCAACAGATGGCAGATTGCCGGCATCAAGAGCTACGACAGCGAGCGCTGCAGGGCGTATCAGGTGAGCTGTGAGCGTTGTGGCAAGCCCTTCAGCGATGATAATTTCCTTCACTTCCTGCGGCTGATTAACAAGGTGCCACGCTCCGCGCTTGGCTGAGCCAAAGAGCACCTTCTTTTCACCTTGTGGCGTGATGGTCTGTGCTGCGGCCACATCGTCGGACTCATCCACCAGCGGAAGAAGAATTGATCCATCGGGCAGGCATGGCAGAGCGAAGCCATCAAGTCCTTTGGCAATCAGGTATTCGCTTTCGCCTGGCATGGTTTGTCCTGCGAGCCTCTGGTAGTGGCCCACAAAGTTTTCACGGCGCTGTTCTGCTTCTATTGCCTCTTTCTTCTGACGATCCTGCTCATGCTGGTGGCGCTGTTCATCAAGCTGCCGCCTTCTCTGGCTGGCTGCTTTCTGGTCAATTTCAGTCACCCGGTAATCAATACCCAGTACATCAGCCGCCATGCGGGCGGCCTCAGTAGTACCGCACTGATTAACTTTTTGGATGAGGTCTAAACCATCACCCGCGCCGCACTGGTTGCAGAAGAAGCTGCCGCGCCCTTTATCATCAAAGCGAAAGCGATCTTTACCGCCACAGGCCGGGCATGGCGCGTGCTGGCGGGGTGAGCGTGGCACATCAATCCCCAGCTGGCTGAGCACCATCGGCCAGCGGTCAGCTGCGGCGCTGGTTGTCTCACGGATCAGGTCGTAATTACGCATGGAAGCTCACCTCCCCTTTTGAAAGAGAGGCGCTCATGTCGTTAATCATGCTCTGCCAGATGCTTTCCCCTCGCTCGCTCAGTCCGCTGCCCTCTATGCAGAGGGTCAACAGATTGACAGCCAGCGCTTCCCAGTGTGGATATTCCCGTTTCAATGCCTCCAGCAGATAACTGTCCACCAGCAACCTGATGCCTGCTGATCCATCCACAATGGCAACCTCAATCCTCTGCCCGCTGATTTCCATCGGGAACCAGTCGCCCCTGTTCAGCTGCCTGACATGGTTATAAATGGCCACTGAATACTGGTTGGCCAACGCATTAAGTCGGAAGTTTTTAGTGATTAGCGTCATGGTTCCCCCTTTAATGCGCTGTCGGTGCGGCAGGAATGCCTTCGGTATTGAGAAGCTCGATAAAGCCATCATGAAGCATGGCCATGCCGTCGCGCCCCCACGCAGAGAGAGTCATGCCACCATCGGCAGACGGTTCAAGCATTGACTGATAAAGCATGAGCGCTTTCTGATACGGCTCATCATGTGTGAAGTCTTTCAGCATCAGCTCCTCAACGTTGAGCGCCAGAGAAAACCGTTCGGTTGCCGGATAAATCACAATGCCGCCATGTTTACCCACGTAACGCACCGCATGAGTCGTTGTGCCGTCATTCTGGCTGACCGCAACTGTGCCATTTGCCTTCATCTGCTCGACGATAAAAACGCCCGCCACCATCCAGCGCCAGACGCTTACTTGCTGCTCCAGGCTGGGTTTGAACCAGCCGTTAATTTCAGCCAGGGATAACTCAGCAATCACGCCAAAACTCTCTGAAAGCGGGTTATCAAAGCGCCCGTCATTCAGCTGGCGGATAGCTGATGAGTAACCAATAACTCTGTTGCCACAGCGCACACCATCAGAAGTGGCTTCTGCTGAGAAAGAGCCGGATTTCTCCGGCATTTTCGGGAATTTGAGGACGTTACTCATGATTTTGTCTTTGCCCCCTTTTCGCGTGATTTCAGCTCGGTATCTACTGCCGCCTCAAGCGCCTCAATGGTGTCGTGAACGGTGTCGTGCGCCAGATTGATGAGCCAGGTGTAATCCTCGTTAATGTCGGTGCCAGGCATCGTATCGAGAAGGATTGAGAGAACGGCACGAGCCTTCTTCAGATTGGCTGCTTGCCCGTCAATATCAGCAAATGAAATAGCCATCAGATAGCACCTCCATGAGCAAGCTGGCTGGAGAGTCTGGCGATACGCATACCAGCCCGATCAGTGGTTGAGCACAGCTCTGCAAACAGTGTGGCGATGCGGACTGCGGCTCTTGGATCGTGCTCCATAAGGGCTGCGTGCACGCTGCCGTTGTAGATTTCAGCGAGCAGATTCGCGTATTTGTCAGCGTTATGAATGTCGATAGACACAGATCTGAGGGGCGATTGCTGCTCAGTAAGAACGGCAACCGGCTGCGGGTGCTTGTTAGATACGGCGACGTGGAGATGTTTCATGCTTTTCCCTCCTGCGCCTGACGTTCTCTCGCAGCATCACATTCCTCAAAGCGAGTCAGATTGTGGATGCCATCTACGAGCAGGTACATCTCACGGCGCTGCTCTTCGTCTGTAATCTGAGGGATTACCACAGTCAGCAGGTGGAGCAAGCCAGCCTGAGCGCGCAGCAGGCGATCACGAGAGATATTCTCAGGCGTGTTTGGCGTCGGGGCGCTCTCATTGCCGATGATGGCCTGAGTACGCTTGAAATCTTCAGTGTGGGATTTAATGGTGTCGTTATGCATGAGCCACCTCCTGAACTGGCAGGCGTGCGGCTAATGACAGGCTGAAGTGAGGCGCCAGAACGCGGCGGGCTTCTTTCTCGCTAACAGCCTGAACGGATACGCGGCAAGGTTTGGCCTGCATGTCAGCGCGTGACAAAGCCAGAAAACGAAACTCAAATTTGGATGTGGCTTGGGTGGGGGTAGTAGCCATGATGGCAGCCTCCGATAACTGGTATTTGATACCACCACCGGAAACGCCAATTTCACTGGTGGTGGACTGAACAGGGTTGGCGTAACCGGCGTTATCGGAAACCGGCGCGGATTTCTCCGCCCCCATCCAGCCCACCATTACTTCGTGAGCGACACGGATTATAACCATATCGCCGAAAAAAGGGTGAGTCAGATTTACGACACAAAAAAAGACGCTAGGCGCGTCACTTGTCGCCGACAACATTCCCAGGACGCCAATCCTGACACCGGATTTTGCCGATGCAGATTGAGGATAGTCCGAAGGTTGCAAAGAGGGCAAGCGGTTTTTTAAGTGTTTGTGACAGGCGCTGCCGACAGCGTAAGACACTGCCTTACGCATCATGGCTTTACGCATCGTCAGGCACAAAGCCAAATTACTGGCTGAGTAAATGTCAGGTTTTGTGAGGTTGCTGACGTCATCATTTGTCATCAACTGGCTAAGTTTGGCTAAGTTTTCCGGGCATAGTGACAGGCCAGCCAGCGGGTAAGCATTGCTCTGAACGGCCATCATGGCTTTATCTCCGTAAACTCACGCATAAAGCGCTCTAGTGGTTGTTTGCAGGGCGATGAGTACCCGTCTCGGTAGAACGTCACGCGATTAAATTGCACGCTGTGTACTGTGACCATCGCGCCGCTGGCGTCCTGATAGCGAGCGTTTGGGGTTGGATTTCTGGTGGGCTTAGTCATGGGCTGCCTCCAGGCGTTTAGCCAGCCACCGCTGAGACAGACGCATCAGTTCGGCTTTCCGTTGGTCATAGGCCATGCCCATATCAATCAGCGTGATGTTGGTGCTTTCAAGATAGGTGAGGTGCTCCAGCTGAGATGAATTCATGCCGTCGCGTGGTTCGCCCTGAACGCCATTTACCTGCGCCCACTGCTTAGCCGTGAGGCCACCCAAGACAATACGGGCGATCATGTTGCTCTCGTTGCTGTAGTGACGGGATAAAGTTTGTTTCCCCTGTTCTGCACGGGCAACATCCAGAGCGGCGCACATCGGCTTAAACATGTTGGCGGCACTCAGGCGGGCTTTAAGCTGGCGGCGATACTGTGCGGCAATCTCAGGCACGCTGCGCTGTAGTGCCTCTTCACACTGGATGAAGTAGCGGCGTATGGCACGGCCCTGCTCATTGCGCTCAACCATAGCCACTTCTTTTGCCATCCCAAGCGAAAGGCCGTAATCCTTACTGCGACGATCACCGCCGCGCTTCGTGACCCATCCGCGCTCGGCCTGCTCAATATTTGCACTTTGATTCCTGAAATCTGAGGAATCAAAAACCACGTAATCAGCACCGAGGGTAAACCCATATTCATCAATGCGGAGTTTTACCCAAGTAGAGAAGTCATTACCCACGCCTAATGCTTTATGCAGAGCTTTTGCACTTACAATATTGGTTTCACGCCCACCGATTTGGCCGGAAATAACCGGGACAATAGTGGCAAAGTCGTTTTCTGAAATATCGCTGATGCTGGTTGTGGGCTGAGGGGCGGCCTCAGAATTTAATCTGCTTTTTTCAGTTTTCATTTGTCAGGCTCCGTTAAGCGGCGCTGAACGCATCCGGGTAGAGGGAAAGAATGTCGTTAATCTCATGCTGAGACAGGCCGGTATAGCCACCAGCAGCGGCATTGCTATTAACGAGTTGAATCACTCGCATCACGTCAGCGCGGCAGGTGATCCGGTAACGGAAGTGGCTACCGATGCCATCACCATTAGGCTCGTCAATGCGCTCCAGGCGAATATCAAGCCTTCTTTCCAGCTCAGTCGCGTAATTACGGGCGCTAGACAATCGGCAGTAGCGGAGGATTTCGTTCTCAGTGAAACCATTAACTCCGGTTCGCATCATATAGACGCGGGCGCGGTGCTTCTTTGGGATTGGCTTAATGATTGCGGCAGGCGTAATATCAGAGGTGCCAACTCCCTGATTAGCCGCCTGTGATGGGCGGTTTTTCATTTCCATTACGCCACCTCACCGCGTGATTCAGCGATGCGCTGATTAATCCAGTCATCAACTTCACTTTCGACGAAAGCGATAGCGCGTGAGCCAATTTTCACAGATTGAGGAAAGCGACTTTCTTTAAGCAGGCGATAAATCCATGCCTTGCTATAGCCAGTGCGGCGTTGAACTTCTGATAAGCGGATAAGGCTGTTAGACATGTTTACCTCGTAACGTCTATTGCGGTTTACGAGATAAATGATGGCATGGAAAAACAAAAAAAAATCATACCCTCAGGCATGAGGGATTTTACTTTTTCAAATACCCTAAGGGCTAAGGGTGCTCAGTGGCTCTATGTCTAATTGCACCCTCAGGGTAAGCTAGAGACTGCCTTAAGGGTATGGATAAAATTTCATTTTCACCCTGAGGGTAAGCCTCATGCTGCATAATCCCTAAGGGTGCTGATTGTTCAACGTTTAATAGGGCAAGCCACCATTTCGATTGCTTTGGCCTGGACATTCGAAAAACCTTTATCCTCTAAGTCTTTAACAATCGCAGTTTGGTTGCCTCTTGTTTGCCTATCACTATCAGGGTCGTACTTTGCCCATTCTTGGTTCCGAATTTTAATTGCAAGGTAGAGAGGGTCATCTTCCCGATATTTGTTAATCAAAATAGGACGTTCATTTTCGAGCTTTCTAACCTGCTTTTTAAGCGAGTCGATTTCCATTTTCAGGATCTCAACATCAGCTTCGCTGAGTGGTTTTTGCTCAACACCATTCAGTGGTGTGGGCTTAACATCCTCAAGAGGAATTGAAAGGTCAATTCCAAGCTTATCCGCTAACTGCTTCAACTCGGAACGCCTGAATCCATAAGTATCAAACGCTGGTGCTGACCAATGATCTTCCACCGGCTTTCCCCATCCCGCCATAACATTAACCTCCAGTTCTAGAATGGAATATCATCGAAGTTCATAGGAGGCTCTGGTGGTGGAGTCACCTCAGGCATATGCCCTTCCTCATGAATAACCTTCAGGAGAGTTACCAATTCTGAATCTTGGTATCCACCATCGGTCCCCTCAATTGTGCTTGCAATACCTTTCTTCACCCACTCAGGGAGTTCTCTATTACTATTTTCGATGTAAAGGAAGCTTGCGATATCAGATTCACTGACATGTGGTTGCTGTAGTCTGATACGAGTAATCAATTCTCTTAAACTTATAAACTCATTTTCTCGTGCTTTGAGCACTTCAGCGATGTCTAACATAACGCCACCTCACGCCCTCTGATTTTGGCGGCTATGCCAGCCCATAGAGGTGTACGGGTTTTCGGGGATCAGCCTAGACATAGCCTATTCTTTGTTCGTCTACTGAAGTCTACTACCTTCATCTAACACTGTCTATTCATCCAGTTATGCACGTTTCCCAAACGAACCATGAACCACGTTCTCACCTTTCTCTAGCGCATCCATATAGTCGGCATACCACTGAAGCATTTCCCGGCGCCCGTCCAGATATTGGGCATGGTTATATGTTCCACGGATGCTGTTCTTATCTGCGTGAGCCAGCTGGGTTTCAATCCAGGCAGTGTTATAGCCCTGCTCATGCAGTATGGTACTCATGGTGTGCCTGAAGCCATGCCCAGTAGCTTTACCTTCGTAGCCGATACGTTTGATCACCTGATTGATGCTGGCTTCACTCATCGTCTTTCCGGCATCGTTGCGTCCGGGGAATACGAAGCGCCCTCTTCCCGTCAGCTGGTGGATTTCTTTGAGGAGAGATTTAGCCTGGATGGAAAGCGGCACTACATGTGGGCGGCGCATCTTCATACGTTCTGCAGGTATCTGCCAGATGCCTTTCTCTAAATCGAATTCAGCCCATTCAGCAGCACGTAATTCAATCGTGCGTGTGCCAGTAAGCATCAACAGCCGTGTGGCATTTTGTGTAACCTTGCTGCCAGTGTATTCACTAAGTGCGCGAAGGAAGCCGCCAATCTGTTCAGTGATAAGATGAGGGAAATGCTTTTGCTTTGGCGCTTTTAGTGCGCCGGCGAGATCGGTAACAGGGTTATGCTCTGCCCTGCCGGTGATGACGGCGTAGGTAAAAATCTGGCGGCAAGCCTGACGTGTTTTCTTCAATTTATCCAGAACGCCGCGCTGCTCCATCTTTCTCAGCACCAGCAGCATCTCTGCCGCTTTGATTTCTGCGATGGCACGTTTACCAATAAACGGGAACACATCTTTTTGCAGGTACTCCAGGATGTCACTGGCATAGCCCTGTGACCAGTTAGGGCGCTTATGCTCATGCCATTCAATCGCCAGTGCTTCGAAGCTGTTACTGACCGCCAGAATCTTAGCCTGCTTTTCCGTCTGTTTAACCTCACCCGGATCACCACCAGCAGCTAAAGTGCGTTTTGCTTCATCACGCTTTGCCCTGGCATCGGCCAGAGAGACATCAGGATATACCCCCAGCGCCAGCAGCTTTTCTTTTCCCGCAACGCGGTACTTCAAGCGCCAGTATCGTGAGCCATTGGTGTTAACGAGAAGGTAAAGACCGCCGCCGTCAGAGAGCTTGTAGGCTTTATCTTTGGCCTTTGAAGTGTCCACCGTGCGGGCATTAAGTTTCAATTTGGGGGTATCTCATCTCATTGAACAGAACTATACCCCCAAATGTACCCCCACATGATTGTTGATTTCAATAGATGATAGTAGACGTTGAGATAACGAGACTCGCAGGAAGGTGCTTACTGGCTGGGGTTTTGTGGACTTTAGTAGACGACAGGAGAAGTGAAAATGGCACGCCCTACAGGATTCGAACCTGTGACCTACGGCTTAGAAGGCCGGTGCTCTATCCAGCTGAGCTAAGGGCGCACGGGGATGGCGAGGATTATACGGCGAGACCTCGACGAGTCAACGATTTTGGCCGCTGCCACAATGCGTATGCCGAAGAATCAGACAACGGGCGGCGATTCAGAACCTGACAGCGCGCCGCGCTTCTGACAGAATAGGCGCCTTTCCCCGATTCAACACAACACAGTGGATTTCCTCTCTGATGGCAGCAAAAATTATTGACGGTAAAACGATTGCGCAGCAGGTGCGCCTTGAGGTTGCGGAAAAAGTAAAGCAGCGCCTGGCGGCCGGTAAACGCGCGCCGGGTCTCGCGGTCGTGCTGGTGGGCGAAAACCCCGCTTCGCAAATCTATGTCGGCAGCAAACGCCGCGCCTGCGAAGAGGTCGGCTTCGTGTCGCGCTCTTACGATCTGCCGGCGACCACCAGCGAAGCCGATTTGCTGCAGCTGATTGACGATCTCAATGACGATCGGGAGATTGACGGCATTCTGGTGCAGCTGCCGCTGCCGGCCGGCATCGACAACGTCAAGGTGCTGGAACGCATTACGCCGGATAAAGACGTCGACGGCTTCCATCCCTACAACGTCGGCCGTCTCTGCCAGCGCGCGCCGACGCTGCGTCCCTGCACGCCGCGCGGCATCGTGACGCTGCTGGAGCGCTACAATATCGACACCTACGGCCTGAACGCCGTGGTGGTTGGCGCCTCCAATATCGTGGGCCGTCCGATGAGCATGGAGCTGCTGCTGGCGGGCTGCACCACCACCGTTACCCACCGCTTCACCAAAGATCTGCGTCACCACGTCGAGCATGCCGATCTGCTGGTGGTCGCCGTCGGCAAGCCGGGCTTTATTCCCGGCGACTGGATTAAGCCGGGCGCGGTGGTGATCGATGTCGGCATTAACCGACTGGAGAGCGGCAAAGTGGTCGGCGACGTCGATTTCGAGGCGGCCTCGGCGCGCGCGTCGTACATCACGCCGGTGCCGGGCGGCGTAGGTCCGATGACCGTCGCTACGCTGATCGAAAACACGCTGCACGCGTGCGAAACCTATCACGATAGAGAGGAAGCATAATGGCGACTTTTAGCCTGGGTAAACATCCACACGTCGATCTGTGCGATCTGCTGAAGCTGGAAGGCTGGGTAGAGAGCGGCGCGCAGGCCAAAATCGTTATCGCCGACGGCGAAGTGACGGTTGACGGCGCGGTGGAAACCCGCAAGCGCTGCAAAATCGTGGCCGGACAGACCGTCGCGTTCGCCGGACAGCGCATTACCGTTACCGCCTGACGGCGGCGACAAGCGGGCGTCTGGCGTAAAGGCCAGGCGTCCCGCCCTGCCACTTTCTGAACACTGCCCTCATCAACCCGCGATGCCTTAGCAGATAGCCTTTGCAGCAGGCACAGGCTATCCGCTAAGGCATAAAAAAGGGCGCCTGAGCGCCCTTTCCGGTGTTACTTACGACGCCAGGTAGAGCCCTGCGGCCCGTCTTCGACAATCACGCCCAGCTCGTTCAGCTTGTCGCGCGCGATATCGGCCTGCGCCCAGTTTTTCTCTCTGCGCGCGTCGGCGCGGGCCTGCACCCAGCGCTCGATCTCGGCGACGTCGTCGGCGTTGGCCTGCGCCCCGCTCTGCAGGAACTGCTCGGGATCCTGTTGCAGAATGCCCAGCACGTTGGCGATCTCGCGCAGCTTCGCCGCCAGCGCACTGGCTGCATCGCTGTTTTCGCCTTTCAGACGATTGACCTCGCGCGCCATATCGAACAGCACCGAGTAGGCTTCCGGCGTGTTGAAGTCGTCGTCCATCGCCGCGCGGAAGCGTGCGTCAAACTCTTCGCCGCCTGCCGGCGCGACGTTGCGATCGGTGTGGCGCAGCGCGGTGTAGAGGCGCTCCAGCGCCGCGCGCGCCTGGTTAAGGTTCTCTTCGCCGTAGTTAAGCTGGCTGCGGTAGTGGCCCGACATCAGAAAGTAGCGCACCGTTTCGGCATCGTAGTGCTGCAGCACGTCGCGCACGGTGAAGAAGTTGCCGAGCGATTTCGACATCTTCTCGCGATCCACCATCACCATGCCGGAGTGCATCCAGTAGTTAACGTAGGGGCCGTCATGGGCGCAGGTCGACTGGGCAATCTCGTTTTCATGGTGCGGGAACATCAGATCCGAGCCGCCGCCGTGAATGTCGAAGTGCGCGCCGAGCTGTTTGCAGTTCATCGCCGAGCACTCGATATGCCAGCCGGGACGGCCGTTGCCCCAGGGCGAAGGCCAGGCGGGCTCGTCCGCTTTCGACATTTTCCACAGTACGAAATCCATCGGGTTGCGCTTCACTTCGGCCACTTCCACGCGCGCGCCCGCCTGCAGCTGCTCCAGGTCCTGACGCGACAGCGCGCCGTAATCGGCATCGCTCGGCACGTCAAACATCACGTCGCCGTTGTCGGCGACGTAGGCGTGGCCTCGTTCGATTAGACGCTCCACCAGCTCGATAATCTCAGCGATATGGCGCGTGGCACGCGGCTCCTGATCCGGCGGCAAAATGCCCAGCGCGGCGAAATCCTTATGCATCTCGCCAATCATGCGGTTGGTGAGGGTTTCGATGCTTTCGCCGTTTTCATTGGCGCGTCGAATGATCTTATCGTCGATATCAGTAATGTTGCGTACGTAGTTCAGACGATAACCGCTGTAGCGCAGGTAGCGAGCAACCACGTCGAACGCCACGAAGGTGCGCCCATGGCCGATATGACAGAGGTCGTACACCGTGATACCGCACACGTACATGCCGATTTCACCAGCATGGATAGGTTTGAATTCCTCTTTCTGTCGACTCAGGGTGTTATAAATCTTTAGCATTGAACAGTTCCGTTTAGACGAGTGCGGTAAACACTTTTATCAGGTTATTCAGTTATTGTGCCGTATTTTTCGCGCTTGCGCGACGGCAGCGTGCCGAGAGCGCCGCGGGCGTGCTGACGCGTCATTGGAATTTATGATATAAGAGGCGTCGACAAAAATGGCCAGCGCGTTTTGCGGCGGCCAGACAGCTGACGACAACCTTTACAGGACGAGAATGATGGTTACTTTCCAGACCAACCACGGCGACATCGTAATTAAAACCTTCGACGATAAAGCCCCCGCTACCGTGCAAAACTTCCTCGAATACTGCCGTGAAGGTTTTTACGACAACACCATTTTCCACCGTGTTATCAACGGCTTTATGATCCAGGGCGGCGGTTTTGAGCCGGGCATGAAGCAGAAAGAGACCAAAGCTGAAATTCGCAACGAAGCGAACAACGGCCTGAAAAACACCCGCGGCACTCTGGCGATGGCGCGTACCTCCGCTCCGCATTCCGCTACCGCGCAGTTCTTTATCAACGTCGCCGACAACGACTTCCTGAACTTCCGCGACGAAAGCCTGCAGGGCTGGGGTTATTGCGTGTTCGCAGAAGTAGTGGAAGGCATGGACGTGGTCGACAAAATCAAAGCGGTTTCTACCGGCCGCAGCGGCATGCACCAGGACGTACCGAAAGATGACGTCGTCATCCAGAAAGTTACCGTCAGCGAGTAATGTCGCGCACCCTGTTTATCGCAGATTTGCATCTGTGTCAGGAAGAACCGGCGATCACCGCCGGTTTTCTGCGTTTTCTGGCGCGTGAAGCGCCGCGCTGCGACGCGCTCTATATCCTTGGCGATCTGTTTGAAGCCTGGATTGGCGATGACGATCCCAACCCGCTGCACCAGCAGGTCGCCGACGCGCTGCGCGCGCTGCCAGTACCGGTCTACTTTATTCATGGCAACCGCGATTTCCTGCTCGGCAAGGCTTACGGCCGCGCCAGCGGCATGACGCTGCTGCCGGAAGAGCAGGTGCTGACCTGCTACGGTCACCGCGTGCTGATCCTGCACGGCGATACGCTCTGCACCGACGACGCGGGCTATCAGCGTTTTCGCGCCAAAGTGCATCAGCGCTGGCTGCAACGCCTTTTTCTCGCCCTGCCGCTGTTTATTCGCCAGCGCATCGCCGCGCGCATGCGCGACGGCAGCAAACAGGCGAACCAGCATAAGTCGCTCACCATTATGGACGTCAACGCCGACGCGGTTGAGGCGGCGATGGTGCGCCAGCAGACGCGCCTGATGATCCACGGCCACACCCATCGTCCGGCGATCCATCGCTTCAGGTTGCAGGGAGAACCTGCCGAGCGCGCAGTGTTAGGCGCGTGGCACGAGCGCGGCTCGATGATCCAACTGGATGCCAGCGGCATCAGCCTTATCGAATTCGACTTTTAAAACGGCGCTCAACGTGCCGGAAAGGCGGCGACGCAACCGTTTTCCTTCCGCCTTTCTCATGCTATTCTCTGTGCCCTTCTTTACCTGCCCGACCGGCCAGGTTCGTTTGTTTATTCACAGGAGTTGACCGCATGTCATCCAACGCCGCCCCGGCCCGCATTGCTATTGTAATGGGCTCCAGAAGTGACTGGTCCACCATGCAGTTCGCTGCGGAAATCCTCACCAGCCTGGACGTGCCCTTCCACGTTGAAGTGGTCTCCGCGCATCGCACCCCGGACAAGCTGTTCAGCTTCGCCGAAACGGCCGCCGATAACGGCTATCAGGTGATTATCGCGGGCGCGGGCGGCGCGGCGCATCTGCCGGGCATGCTGGCGGCGAAAACCCTGGTGCCGGTGCTGGGCGTGCCGGTGCAGAGCGCGGCGCTGAGCGGCGTCGACAGCCTCTACTCTATCGTGCAGATGCCGCGCGGCATTCCGGTCGGCACTCTGGCGATCGGCAAAGCGGGCGCGGCCAACGCCGCGCTGCTGGCGGCGCAGATCCTGGCGATCCACGACGCGGCGCTGGCCGCGCGCCTCGGCGCCTGGCGCCAGACGCAGACCGACGAGGTGCTGAATAACCCGGATCCGCGGGAGGATGCATGAAGCCGGTTTGCGTACTGGGCAACGGTCAGCTGGGCCGTATGCTGCGCCAGGCGGGCGAGCCGCTGGGCATCGCCGTCTACCCGGTCGGCCTCGACGCCGAACCGGACGCCCTGCCGATTGCGCAGAGCGTGATCACTGCTGAAATCGAGCGCTGGCCGGAGACCGCGCTGACGCGCGAACTGGCGGTGCATCCCGCCTTTGTGAACCGCGATATTTTTCCGCGTCTGGCGGATCGTCTGACGCAGAAGCAGCTGCTCGATCAGCTGCATCTCGCCACCGCGCCCTGGCAGCTGCTGGCCGATAAAAGCGAATGGCCGCAGGTGTTCGCCTCGCTGGGCGAGCTGGCGATTGTTAAGCGCCGCACCGGCGGCTACGACGGCCGCGGCCAGTGGCGGCTGCGTGCAGATGAAACCGATACGCTGCCGGATGAGTGCTACGGCGAGTGCATCGTCGAACAGGGCATTAATTTTTCCGGCGAGGTGTCGCTGGTGGGCGCGCGCGGTCAGGATGGCCGTACCGTGTTCTACCCGCTGACTCACAACCTGCATCAGGAGGGCATTCTGCGCACCAGCGTCGCCTTCCCGCAGGCGGACGCCGCGCAGCAGACGCAGGCGGAAGCGATGCTCGGCGCCATTATGCAGGAGCTGAACTATGTCGGTGTGATGGCGATGGAGTGTTTCGTTACGCCGGAAGGGCTGCTGATTAACGAACTGGCGCCGCGCGTGCACAACAGCGGGCACTGGACGCAGAACGGCGCCTCCATCAGCCAGTTCGAGCTGCATCTGCGCGCCGTGCTGGGCCTGGCGCTGCCGCAGCCGGTGGTGTTCGCGCCATCGGTGATGGTCAATCTGATCGGCACCGCGCTGAACAGCGACTGGCTGCAGCAGCCGCTGGTGCATCTGCACTGGTATGACAAAGAGGTGCGCCCGGGCCGCAAGGTTGGACACCTCAACCTGACCGACAGCGACAGCGCACGGCTGACCGCGGCGCTAGCGGCGCTGGTGCCGATGCTGCCGCCGGAGTACGCCAGCGGCATCGCCTGGGCCGTAGCGAAGTTCTGATTAGTCAGCGCTAAAGCCTACAAGCGGGCCCCAGGCCCGCTTTTTTTATGCTGACTCCGCGCGCCGGAACAGCGCCTTGCCGCGCAGCAGCCGCGCCCCCAGCCAGCCGCCGCACAGCGAGAGCAGCAGCGCGCCGCCCAGCGGCAGCGCCAGCCACAGCGTCCAGTCGGGCTGCCACGGGAAGTCGAAGATTTTGCGCTGCAGCGCCCAGAGCGCCGCTTCGGCCCCCAGCGCCGCCGCCACGCCGGAAACTACGCCGAGCAGCGCGAACTCGCACCACAGCGTCCCACGCAGCAACCTCTTGCTGGCGCCCAGCGTGCGGCAGACCACCAGCTCCTGGCGCCGCTGATGCATCCCGACCTGAATCTGCGCCAGCAGCAGCAGCACGCCGCAGAAGGTCACCAGCACCACCATAATCTCCAGCGCCTGACTCACCTGCGTCAGCACCAGGCCGATCTGCCGCATAATGCTGCCGATATCGAGCAGGCTTAGCGTCGGAAAGGCGCGGTTGAGCTGCGCCAGCAGCGCCGGATCGTTATTCAGCCTGAAGCTGGTCAGCCAGGTTTGCGGCTGCGCATCCAGCGCGCCGGGCGGAAAGATAAAAAAGAAGTTAGGCCGCAGGCTCTCCCAGTCCACCTTGCGCAGGCTGGTAATTTTTGCGCTAAAGGTCTGGGTATCGCCGGTAAAGGTCAGCGTATCGCCCAGCTTCACCCCCAGACGGCCGGCGAGTTCCGCCTCCATCGACACTTCACCCGGCTGCGGCGGCCAGCTGCCCGCCGTCAGCGGATTGTGATCGGGCCGCTCGCCCGTCCACGTCAGGTTCAGCTCGCGGTTCAGGGCGTTATCCAGCTTTGGATCGGCCTCTTTGCCGTTCAGATCGGTCAGACGCGCCCGCGCCACGGGATAGAAGGTTTCCGGCTTCACCTGATGCGAGGCGAGGAAAGCGCGCACCTGCGGCACCTGATCCTGGGTGATATTGAGCAGGAAATAGTTTGGGCTGTCTGGCGGCAGCTGCTGCTGCCAGCGGTCCAGCAGATCGCCGCGCATCACCAGCAGCAGCGCCAGCAGCATAAAAGAGAGCGAAAACGCCGCCAGCTGGCTCAGCGTCATGCCCGGCTGACGCAGCAGACGGTTGATCGCCAGCCGCAGCGCCAGGCTGCGCACCACCAGCCGCCGCAGCAGCAACAGCGTGCCCCAGCCCAGCAGCGCCAGCACGCCCGCCAGCGCCGCCACGCCCGCCAGCAGCGCCCACAGCATCTTGCTGCCGCCCACCAGCAGCGCCAGCAGCGCAATCACCACCACGCTCATCGCCGGGATATAGCGCTTCAGCGGCCAGATATCGGCCACTGCGTCGCGACGCAGCACGCGCAGCGGCTGGGTCGCCAGCAGCAGCCGGTAGGGACGCAGCCCCACCAGCAGCGAAATCACGAACAGCGAGCCGATCGCCCAGAGCCACGGCCAGCCGCTGGCGGGCGGCAGGGTCGCGGGCAGCACCGGCTTCAGCATCTGCATCAGCAGCGCCTCGACGCCCAGGCCGAGCGCCCCGCCGCACAGCGCCGCCAGCAGCAGCACCGCCAGCCACTGGCCGACGATAAGCCGTCGCAGCGCGCCCCGCGTCGCCCCCAGCGTTTTCAGCACCGCCACCAGATCGTAACGGCTGCGGCAGTAGTGGCTCATCGCCACCGCGACGGCGGCGATGGCCAGCATCAGGGTCAGCAAGGCGGAGAGCAGCAGAAACTGCTGGGCGCGCTGCATCGAGCGCCCCAGCGCGTCTTCGGAATTCTCTACGCTGATCCAGCGCTGATCCGCCTTCAGCTGCGGCTGGATCCAGCGATCGTAGCGCGCCAGCTGCTGCGGCTCGCCGGCGAACTTATAACGCCAGGTCAGGCGGCTGCCCGGCTGGATCGCGCCGGTCTTTTGCGCGTCGTCGAGGTTGATCAGCAGGCGCGGCGCCATCTGAAAGGGATTAAAGCCGCCGTCCGGCTCCTGAATCACCTCGCCCGCGATGCGCAGGCTGGCGTCGCCGACATCCAGCCTGTCACCCACCTTGAGGTTAAGCAGCGCCATCAGCCGCGGCGCAGCCAGCGCCGTGCCGGGCGCGGGTTTCAGGCCCGGCGGATCGGTCTGCAGATCGCCGAACATCGGATAGCGGTTATCGACCGCCTTGACCGCCGCCAGCTGCGGCGTCTCGCCGGCGAAGGTCATGGTCATAAAGATGAGCTGCCCGCTGACGCTTAACCCCTCTTCCCGCGCTTTCGCCAGCCAGGCGTCCGGCACCGCCGCGCTGCTGCGCAGCGTGCGGTCGCCCGCCATAAAGTCGCGGCTCTGCTGGCTGAGCCCTTTCTCCATGCGGTCGCCGATGGCGCCCAGCGCCAGCACGCAGGCCACCGACAGCGTCAGCGCCACCCAGACGATCAGCAGCGAGGGCGAGCGCCACTCGCGCCAGAACCAGCGCCAGATCATCGCTCCTCCCACACTTTGCCGTCGCGCAGCCGCAGGCGGCGGTCGCAGCGCGCCGCCAGCTGTTCGTCATGCGTCACCAGAATCAGCGTGGTGGCGTAGTCGCGGTTGAGCGAGAAAAGCAGATCGGCGATACGGTCGCCGGTTTTCCGGTCCAGATTGCCGGTAGGCTCATCGGCGAACAGCAGGCCGGGCTGCCCGTTAAAGGCGCGCGCCAGCGCCACGCGCTGCTGCTCGCCGCCGGAGAGCTGCGCGGGCAGATGCGTCAGGCGCTCCCCCAGCCCCAGCTGGGTTAATAGCTCGCGCGCCTGCTCGCGGCTCCGGCGGTCGCTCTCGCCGCGCAGCAGCGCGGGCAGCTGCACGTTTTCCAGCGCGTTCAGCGTAGGCACCAGCATAAAAGACTGAAAAACGAAGCCGACCTGCGTCGCCCGCAGCGCGGCGCGCTGCTCTTCGTCAAGCAGGTGCAGAGGCTGTCCCAGCAGCCTGACCTCGCCGCTGCTGCCGTCGTCGAGGCCCGCCAGAATGCCCAGCAGCGTCGACTTGCCGGAGCCGGACTCGCCGATTAGCGCGATGGTTTCAGCCCGTTTGACAATGAAGTCAACTCCGGTAAGGATGGACAACTGGTGTTCCCCCTGACCGACGGACTTTGTAAGATGATGAACTTCAAGAATGTTTTCCGCTGGCATTACTCTTTCCTGTTTTTCGTTCTTCTGCTGGCATCGCATCTGGCCGCTGCGAACACCCTGTTAGTGTTAGGCGACAGCCTGAGCGCTGGCTATCGTATGTCGGCCAGCGCCGCCTGGCCGAGCCTGCTGAACGGCAGCTGGCAGCAGCGGCCAAAAGTGGTCAACGCCAGCATCAGCGGCGACACCGCCGCGCAGGGTCTGGCGCGCTTGCCGGCGTTATTAAAACAGCATCAGCCGCAGTGGGTGTTAATCGAACTGGGCGGTAATGACGGCCTGCGCGGCTTTCCGCCGCAGGCTATCGAGCAGGATCTGCGTAAAATCATCGACGACGTAAAGGCGGCGAACGCCGAGCCGCTGCTGATGCAGGTGCGTCTGCCCGCTAATTACGGGCGGCGTTATACGGAAGCGTTCAGCGGGATCTATCCCAGACTGGCACAGCAGTACAACATTCCTCTGGTGCCCTTTTTTATGGAGCAGGTCTACCTGAAACCTGAATGGATGCAGCAGGACGGCATCCACCCGAACCCCGATGCGCAGCCCTTTATCGCCGAGCTGATGGCGAAAGAACTGGCCCCTTTAGTTAAGCATGAGTAACCTGGGGCGACGCGCTTTTTATGGGTAAAGATATGCAAAAAACCGTTGTAATTACCGGCTGTTCCAGCGGTATCGGCCTGGTAGCGGCGCAGTATCTGCTGGCGCGCGGCTATCGCGTGATTGCCGCCTGCCGCAAGCCTGAGGATGTCGAGCGGATGCGCGCGCAGGGCTTTGTCGCCGTCACGCTCGATCTCGACGACGCGGCGAGCATCGATCGCGCCGCCGATGAAATTCTGGCGCTGACGGCGCATCGTCTGTTCGCGCTGTTCAACAACGGCGGCTTCGGCCTCTACGGCCCGCTGCGCACGCTGTCGCGCCAGCAGCTGGAGCAGCAGTTCTCTACCAACTTCTTCGGCGCCCATCAGCTGACGATGCGGCTGCTGCCCGCGCTGGAAGCGCACGGCGACGCGCGCATCGTCAACACCAGCTCCGTGCTCGGGCTGATCTCCACGCCGGGCCGCGGCGCCTACGCCGCCAGCAAATACGCGCTGGAGGCATGGAGCGACGCGCTGCGCCTTGAGCTGCGCCGCAGCGGCGTGCGCGTCAGCCTGATCGAGCCGGGGCCTATTCACACCCGTTTTACCGATAACGTGACCCAGGGCGAGCCGGACCAGCCGGTGCGCAACCCTGGCATCGCCGCGCGCTTTACCCTGCCGCCGGAGGCGATTCTGCCGAAGCTGCGGCACGCGCTGGAGAGCCCCCATCCGCGCCTGCGCTATCCGGTGACGCTAGTCGCACATGCGATGAGCATCCTGAAAAGAGTGCTGCCAGGCTGGATGCTGGATCGCATTTTAAGCAGCCGCTGAGAATTCATCTTGAAGCGGGGCTGTCCGGCCCCATATTCTTTAAACACTTTCTGCCAAGAGACTTAGTCATGTCACCACAAGCTTCGATTATCGACATTAACGAATCCAACCTGCATCAGACGCTGGAACAGTCCATGCAGATCCCGGTGCTGTTCTATTTCTGGTCGGATCGCAGCCAACATTGCCAGCAGCTGACGCCGCTGCTGGAGCGTCTGGCGCAGGAGTACGCCGGCCAGTTTATTCTGGCGAAGCTCGACTGCGACAAAGAGCAAATGGTGGCGTCGCAGTTCGGCCTGCGCTCGATCCCGACGGTCTATCTGTTCCAGAACGGCCAGCCGGTCGACGGCTTCCAGGGGCCGCAGCCGGAAGAGGCGGTTCGCGCGCTGCTGGAAAAAGTGCTGCCGCGCGAAGAGGAACTGAAGGCGCAGCAGGCGCTGGCGCTGATGGAAGAAGGCAAACCGCTGGAGGCGCTGCCGCTGTTGAAAGAGGCCTGGCAGCTCAGCCATCAGGCGAGCGAAATCGGCTTTTTGCTGGCGGAAGTACTGATCGGCCTGAACCGCAGCGACGAAGCGGAAGAGGTGCTGGCGAAGGTGCCGCTGCAGGATCAGGATACCCGCTATCAGAGCCTGATGGCGCAGATCGATCTGCTGAAGCAGGCGGCCGATACGCCGGAAATCCAGCAGCTGCAGGCGCAGCTGGAGAGCGACCCCGCGAATGCCGAGCTGGCTGCTAAGCTCTCGTTACAGCTGCATCAGGTAGGCCGTAACGAAGAGGCGCTGGAGCTGCTGCTCGGCTTCCTGAAGCGCGATATGAACGCGGCGGACGGCCAGGTGCGCAAAATGCTGCAGGAGATCCTTGCGGCGCTCGGCACCGGCGACGCGCTCGCGGCCCGCTACCGTCGCCAGCTCTACTCGCTGCTCTACTAAGCCGGCGGGGCGACATCCGGGCCGAAGCGACTCGGCCCGTAAATTAACAATCGGGAGGTTATATGTTAACAGTCATTCCCGCGCTGATCGTGCTGGCGCTGGTCACGGTGTGGGCGGGCGTCAAGATCGTGCCGCAGGGCTATCAGTGGACCGTGGAGCGCTTCGGCCGCTACACCCGCACGCTGCAGCCCGGGCTGAGCCTGGTGGTGCCCTTTATGGATCGTATTGGTCGCAAGATCAATATGATGGAGCGGGTGCTTGATATCCCCTCGCAGGAAGTCATCTCCAAAGACAACGCCAACGTCACCATCGACGCCGTCTGTTTTATTCAGGCGGTGGATCCGGCGCGCGCCGCCTATGAGGTCAGCAATCTCGAACTGGCGATCATCAATCTCACCATGACCAACATCCGTACCGTGCTCGGCGGCATGGAGCTGGATGAGATGCTGTCGCAGCGCGATAACATCAATACCCGATTGCTGCACATCGTCGACGAGGCGACCAATCCCTGGGGCGTGAAAATCACCCGCATCGAAATCCGCGACGTGCGTCCGCCGCAGGAGCTGATCGCCGCCATGAACGCGCAGATGAAGGCGGAGCGCACCAAGCGCGCCGACATCCTCGCGGCGGAAGGCGTGCGCCAGGCGGCGATTCTGCGCGCCGAGGGCGACAAGCAGTCGCGCATTCTGAAGGCCGAAGGCGAACGCACCTCGGCGTTCCTGCAGGCAGAGGCGCGCGAACGTCAGGCGGAAGCTGAAGCGCGCGCCACGAAAATGGTCTCCGAAGCGATCGCGGCGGGCGACATTCAGGCGGTGAACTACTTCGTGGCGCAGAAATATACCGACGCGCTGCAAAAAATTGGCGAAGCCAGCAACAGCAAGGTGGTCATGATGCCGCTGGACGCCAGCAGCCTGCTCGGCTCGGTGGCGGGCATCAGCGAGCTGCTTAAAGGCGCCGCTTCAGAGTCGAAACGCTGATGTTAATGGAGATCATCGCCCATCCGCACTGGTTCTGGCTGACGCTCGGCGGGCTGCTGCTGGCGGCGGAGATGCTCGGCACCAGCGGCTATCTGCTGTGGAGCGGCATCGCGGCGGTGCTGGTAGGCATTGTAGAGTGGCTGGCGCCCTTCAGCTGGACGGCGCAGGGCTCGCTGTTCGCTCTGCTGACGCTGGTCTGCGTTTATCTCTGGTATCGCTGGATGCGCCATCGCGAGCGCCATCAGCAGCCCAACTCCCTTAACCAGCGCGGCAATCAGCTGATCGGCACGCTTCTGACGCTGGATGCGCCGCTGGTCAACGGCATCGGTCACGTGCGGCTGGGCGACAGCAGCTGGCGCGTGCAGGCCGATCGGGATCTGCCCGCGGGCGCTCAGGTCGTCGTGACGGGCGTTGAGGGCATTACGCTGCACATCAGGCCGCGTTAATCGGGCTGGCTATGGCCGCAGCATCCCGCCAGATTATTGATAATCGGGCACTCCGCCCCTTCGTCCCCCGGACAGGCGTCGGCCAGCGCCAGCAGCCGCATGCGCATCGCCTGTAGCTCTTCGATATGGACGGCGATCTCCGCCGCTTTCTGCAGGGTGCGCGCTTTCACGTCGGCGCTGTGGCGCGCTGGATCGTTGAACAGCGCCACCAGCTCGCGGCACTCGTCGAGCGTAAAGCCCACCTGACGCGCCTGGCGCAGCAGATTAAGCTCATCGAGATGATGCGCGCTGTAGCGACGATAGCCATTGTCGCTGCGCAACGGCGGCGTCACCACGCCCTTCTCTTCATAGAAACGGATCGCCTTGCTGGTCAACCCGGTTTTTTTCGCGACATCGCTGATGTTCACCCTGCTCCCCCTTAAAAATCGATCGCGGCCAGTCTCTGTAAAAATAGTTTGACCTTCCCCTTGATGGAAGGTTTAGCCTGTATCACGAGTGATAAAAAGCTCGCATTGTTAACGTCGACACAACAGGAGAACGCTATGTCTCACACTATCTCGCTGGCGCTGGAAGGCCTTTCCTGCGGCCACTGCGTCAAACGCGTTAAAGAAGCGCTCGAACAGCGCGACGATGTCGAACAGGCCAGCGTCACGCAGCAGGAAGCGCAGGTCGTCGGCAGCGCCGACGCCGCCGCGCTGATCGCAACGGTGGAAGAAGCGGGCTATCACGCTACGCTCAGCGGCGACAGCCACCCAAAGCCTGAGCCGTTGACAGCTTCAGAGCCGCCGCCGGAGGCGCTGACAACGGTGGTGGAAACCGAACCGGCACAGCAGCATGAAAGCGCGCAGTTTCTGCTTATCGAAGGCATGAGCTGCGCCAGCTGCGTCAGCCGGGTTGAGAAGGCGCTGGAAAAAGTGCCTGGCGTGACCCAGGCGCGCGTCAACCTTGGCGAACGCAGCGCGCTGGTGATGGGCGACGCCTCTGCGCAGCAGCTGGTCGAGGCGGTCGACGCGGCGGGCTACCACGCTCAGCCGGTGCAGGATGAACAGGAGCGGCGCGACAGGCAGCAGAGCAGCGCGCGCAAGGCGATGCGCCGCTTTAGCTGGCAGGCGGCGCTGGCGCTGGCGTTCGGCGTGCCCCTGATGTTCTGGGGCATGCTCGGCGACAATATGATGCTCAGCGACGCCAACCGCACGCTCTGGCTCGCTATCGGCGCCGTCACGCTGCTGATTATGGCGGTCGCTGGCGGCCACTTCTACCGCAGCGCGTGGCGCAGCCTGCGCAACGGCAGCGCCACAATGGATACGCTGGTAGCGCTCGGCACCGCCGCCGCCTGGATCTACTCCATCAGCGTCGCCCTCTGGCCCGCCTTTTTCCCCGCCCAGGCGCGACATCTCTATTTCGAAGCCAGCGTGATGATTATCGGCCTGATTAATCTCGGCCACGCGCTGGAGCAGCGCGCGCGCCAGCGCTCCTCTAAAGCGCTTGAGCGGCTGCTCGATTTGACGCCCGCGCAGGCGCGCCTCGTTAGCGAGCAGGGCGAAATGCTGGTGCCGCTCAGCGCGGTGCAGCCGGGCATGACGCTGCGCCTGACTACGGGCGATCGCGTGCCGGTGGACGGCGAGATTACCGAGGGCGAAGCCTGGCTTGACGAGGCGATGCTGACCGGCGAAGCGGTGCCGCAGGGCAAACGCGCTGGCGACAAAGTCTACGCCGGGACGCTGGTGCAGGACGGCGCGGTGCGCTTCGTGGCGCGCGCCACCGGCCAGCACACCGCGCTGTCGCGCATTATTCATCTGGTGCGTCAGGCGCAGAGCAGCAAGCCGGACGTGGGTCGCCTTGCCGACCGTATCTCGGCGGTCTTCGTGCCGGTGGTGGTCGCCATCGCCCTGATTAGCGCCGCCATCTGGTATCTGTTCGGTCCGCAGCCGCAAATCGCCTATACGCTGGTCATCGCCACTACGGTGCTGATTATCGCCTGTCCCTGCGCGCTGGGTCTGGCGACGCCGATGTCGATTATCGCGGGGGTCGGGCGCGCCGCCGAGCTGGGCGTGCTGGTGCGCGACGCCGACGCGCTGCAGCGCGCCAGCCGCATCGATACGCTGGTCTTTGATAAAACCGGCACGCTGACGGCCGGCACGCCGCAGCTCGACGAGGTGCTGACGTGGCACGGCTGGTCGCGCGAGGCGGTGGTGCAGACCGCCGCCGCGCTGGAGCAGAACGCCAGCCACCCGCTGGCGCAGGCGATTACCAACGCAGCGGGCGCGGCGGCCACGGGCGAAATAGCGCAATTTCGTACAATACGCGGCAAAGGCGTCAGCGGCATACTCGACGGCAAGCCGCTGCTGCTGGGCAATGCGGCGCTGATGCAGGATAACGCTGTCGCGCTGCAACAGGCGCAGCCGGATATCGAGCGGCTGTCGCGTCAGGGCGCGACGCCGGTGCTGCTGGCGCAGGACGGCGAGCTTGTCGGCCTGATTGCGCTGCGCGACCAGCTGCGTCCCGAGAGCAAAGCGGCGCTGGCGCGGCTGCGTCAGGCGGGCTACCGCCTGATGATGCTGACCGGCGATCGCGAAGAAACCGCGCGCGCCATTGCGCAGGAGGCGGGCATCGACGAGGTGATCGCCGGCGTGCTGCCGGAAGCGAAGGCGCAAACTATCGCCGCGCTGCAGCAGCAGGGACGCCGCGTCGCCATGGTCGGCGACGGCATCAACGACGCCCCGGCGCTGGCGCAGGCGGATGTCGGCATCGCCATGGGCGGCGGCAGCGACGTGGCGGTGGAAACCGCGCCCATTACCCTGATGCGCGCCGATCTTAACAGCGTCGCCGACGCGCTGGCGCTCTCCAGCGCGACGCTGCGTAATATTCGTCAGAATTTGCTGGGCGCCTTTATCTACAACAGCCTGGGCATTCCGCTGGCGGCAGGCGTGCTCTATCCGCTGACCGGCGCACTGCTCAGTCCGGTAGTGGCGGGCGCGGCGATGGCGCTGTCGTCGATTACCGTGGTCGGCAACGCCAACCGGCTGCTGCGCTTTCGCCCGACGACGCGACAATAGCCGCTAATGCCCTGTTTTTCAGCGGCGGGAATCGCTAGCATGGCGTTTTGACTCAGTAAGGACGGGGCATGACAGGCAGCATATGGCGCAGTGTGCAGGGGCTGGCAGGCAGACTTTTTCCCGCCAGCTATCGCTGGCCAGCCCAGGATATTCGGCTGGACGATCGCCTGCTGCATCTGGTCGGCAGCATTCATATGGGCACGCGCGATATGCAGCCGCTGCCCGCGCGTCTGCTGCGGCAGCTGGATAAAGCGGATGCCTTGATTGTCGAGGCGGATATTACGCAGGGCGGCTCGCCGTTCGACGATATCGACCTGCGCGATCCGCTGGAGACGCGCCTGGCGCCGGACGAGCAGGCGCGGCTGGCGGCGCTGTGCGGCGAACTGCACCTGTCGCTGACGATGTTCGACGCCCTCCCCGCCTGGCAAATCGCGCTGATGCTGCAGGCGCAGCAGGCGCAGCGGCTGGGTCTGCGTCCCGATTACGGCATCGACTTCCAGCTGCTGCAGGCGGCGAAAACGTTGAATAAGCCGGTCATTGAGCTGGAAGGTGCGGAGACGCAAATCGCGCTGCTCAAGTCCCTGCCGGATGACGGCATGGCGCTGCTGAAAGATACGCTGACGCACTGGCATACCAACGCGCGGCTGCTGCAGATGATGGTGAGCTGGTGGCTGGATACGCCGCCGCGTGAGCCGCGCATCGTTTTGCCCTCGACCTTCAGCACGGCGCTCAACGATACGCTGATCGCGCAGCGCAACGCGCAGTGGTGCGAGCGGCTGCAAGCCTTGCCGGCGGGGCATTACGTGGTGGCGGTGGGCGCGCTGCATCTCTATGGCGACGAGAATCTGCCTCAGCTTTTACGGCGCTAGAAAAAAAAGCAGGCCGGTATTGCTATCGGCCCGTCAAAGAGGAATTTGTTTATGATTTTGGTTATCGCTCAGCCTTTCGGCTGGCGCGGGAACCATTCTCACGCAAAGCACAAACTTTCGCCACCATTAATTTATTTAATTTAGGAATGGGATTTTTCCTATAAGGAGAAGTTTATGACGCCTGCCGTAAAACTGCTGGAAAAACAAAAGGTCCCCTTTACTCTTCATCCTTATGAGCATGACAGCCAGGAAACCAGTTTTGGCGACGAAGCAGTGCGCAAACTTAATCTGGACGCGCGGCAGGTCTATAAAACGCTGCTGGTGGCGCTTAACGGCGACGCGAAACATCTGGCGGTGGCGGTTACGCCGGTCGCCAGCCAGCTCGATTTGAAAAAGGTGGCGAAAGCGTTAGGCGCGAAGAAAGCGGATATGGCCGATCCGCAGCTGGCGCAGCGCGTGACCGGCTATCTGGTCGGCGGCATCAGCCCGCTGGGCCAGAAAAAGCGGCTGCCGACGGTGATCGACCGCTCCGCCGCCGACTTCGCCACGATTTTCGTTTCCGGCGGCAAGCGCGGCCTGGATCTGGAGCTGGCAGCGCAGGATCTGGCGCGCCTGCTCGACGCGCCGCTGGCGGATATCGCGCGACGCGACTAGCTGCGCGGCTGGGCGCAGAGCTGGTCGATCATCCAGCGTCCCGCCGGTCCCGGCGGATTGCGGCGCGACCAGATCGCCTCTACCGCGATTTGCTGCGGCCAGCCCGGCAGCGCAAGCTCCTGCAGTAGCCCATGACCAAACTGCGTAACCAGCCAGCGCGGCAGAACGCTCCAGCCAAATCCCTGCTCCGCCATTTCCAGCAGCAGCAAATAGGTCGGCGCCGACCAGACGCGTCCCGGCGGCGCAATCGCGTGCGGCTCGACCCAGGTGTTGAGCCGCAGCTGGCGCACCTGCTCCAGCGCGCTTTCCGTCAGGCCAGTGTGCTGCGCCAGCGGATGATCGCGATGAATATAGATGGCCATTTCCGCATTGACCTGCAGCCGCGCGACGGCGATATCGGGCGGCAGCGCGGGCTGGGCGCGCACCACGCCCAGATGTACCCGTCCCGCCTGTAGCAGATCCAGCACGTCTTCATCTTCGGCGATCATGCACTCCAGTTCGATCTCCGGGAAACGCGCGTCGAACTGTTTCAATAGCTGCTCATGGTGTTGGGTCTGCCAGAAGTCCGATACGGCGAAGCTGAGGCGCGGCTCGATTCCCTGCGCCAGACGGATAGCCAGCGCGTCGAGCCGCTCGCTGGCAGCCAGGATCTGCTGCACCTGCGCCAGCGCGCCCCTGCCCTGATCGGTCAGGATCGGCTGACGTCCGCTGCGATCGAACAGCTTAAAGCCGAGATCGTCCTCCAGCCCGGCAACCGCCGTGCTGATAGTTGACTGGCTTTTGCCCAGCGCGCGCGCCGCAGCGGAAAAGGAGCCGCTGCTGACGGTCTGCACAAAAGCCTCTAAGGATTCCGGTGAGTAACGCATTTCATCCATCGCTTTTATCGATAGGTCATCATTTTATCTTATCACCCGGAGATGACAGAATGCGCGCCTTACTGTTGGAGGTTGATAATGCGTACCCGTTCGCTGAAAGAACGCTTTTTACATGCGCTGGGGTTTGAAACTCTGGCGATCCTCACCGTTTCGCCGCTGGCTGCCTGGGCAATGGATAAGCCGCTGTTTGAGATGGGCGCGCTGGCGCTGATGCTCTCAACCGTCGCGATGCTGTGGAATATGATTTACAACGCCATTTTCGACCGTATCTGTCCGCCAGGCAGGGTTCATCGCGGCGTGCTGATCCGCGTCCTGCACGCGCTGCTGTTTGAAGGCGGCTTTATTTTGATCGGTTTGCCGATTGCTGCGTGGATGCTCGGCATTTCGCTGTGGCAGGCGTTTCTGCTGGAGGTGGCCTTTTTCCTGTTTTTCCTGCCCTACACCATGGCGTACAACTGGGTGTGGGACAGGCTGCGTCCGCGCTGGTTTGGGCGTAGCGCCTGCGAGGCATGACCTCTCAGGCGGCTACAATATCAAACAGCGGGTAGTATGGACCGAGGAGCAAAGCGTCCCGCGACAGGGATATCGCCAGGGGTTACGGCGCGTTATGCGCCGTTTCCCGTCCCCATGGCCAGAGCCACGCCAGAATCATCTGCGGATAGCTGCGCTTATGCGACTTTTCACGCGCCTTTTTCTCCGCTTCCGTGAGCCTGTGGATCGCATCCGTTGGCGCATAGTCGGTGGCTTTTAGCGGCGAATGGGCTTTGACATAGTCGCGCAGCACCTCGGCGTCGATATCTCCCGGATTCTGATAGCCCGGATGGGTATCGAGGCGCGGATAGCCGTCGCCGCCTGCGGCGTTAAAGCTGTTGGTCGCCATGCGGTAGGTTTTATCCTCCTGCAGCGGCTGGCCGTTTATCCGCACATCGCTTACCGTGCTGCCGTCCGCCACCAGGCTGACGTGCGCAAACTGCGCAAAGCCGCCCGTATCAGGCTTGATGTTCGCCACCACGTCGAGATATTTCTTCACCTCGGCGCCGGTTAGCGTCACCGACACCACCTGATTGCCGAACGGCTGCACCTGCAGCAGATCGCGCCAGCTCAGCTTGCCTGCCGGCAGCGAGGCGCGAATGCCGCCGCCGCTCATCACCGCGAAGTCCGCCTGGGTTTTCGCCATCTGCGCGCGCAGAATCAGCTGTCCGAGATTGGTCTGGGTAAAACGCACCTGCTCGCGCTCGCCGTCAAACGGCCCCGCCGCGCTGCCGACGGCGACGTTCAGATGTGCCTCGGCCCGTTTCTGATAAGGCATCAGCAGCTTCATCATGGCGGTATTTTTCGGGATCTCCTGCTGATACGTCAGCCAGGTCTCGCTGCCGTCAGCGTTTTTGATCTGATGCTTGAGGTTGACCGGCACCAGCGCGTAGGACTCCAGCGCCACCTCGCCGTTGCGCCAGGTAAAATCTCCGCGTCCCACATATTCGCCCCACTGCCCCGCCTGCATGATCCAGACGCCGTTCTGCTTGTCTGGCTGGCAGGCCGCGCCTGGCTGCCAGGCCTTTACCCGTTCGTTCTCTTTCGCCATGCAAAGCGTATCGTGCGAATGGCCGCCAACGATCATCGCGACGGTGCCGGGCGGCAGGCTGCGCGCCAGCGTCACGTCGCCAGGGGCGTTGCTGCCATGCTCGCCGTTGTCGTCATAGCCGAGATGGCTCAGCACCACGATAACGTCAGGCTTCTCGCCTGCGCGTAGCTCCGCCACCGCTTTTTCCGTTTCGCTCACCGGATCGCGGAACTCGATATCGCGCAGATGCGCCGGATTCGCCAGCTTAGCGGTATCGGGCGTCGCCAGGCCCAGCACGGCGATCTTCAGCCCCATACGATTGAAAATCGCCCAGGGTTTGAAGAGCCGCTGGCCGGTGCTTTTCTGGTAGAGGTTAGCGGCGAGAAAAGGAAAACGCGCCCAGCTCTCCTGCTTGCGCAGCACCTCGAGCGGATGGTCGAACTCGTGATTGCCGAGCGCCATAGCGTCATAGCCGATCAGGTTCATGCCGCGAATATCGGGCTCCGCCTCCAGCGCGTCCGACTCTGGCACGCCGGTGTTGACGTCGCCCGCCGAGAGGATCAGCGCGCCGCCGCCTTTGGCCTGCACGTCGTAGCGCAGCGTATCCATTAAGGTCTTTTGCGCCGCCAGGCCATATTCGCCCTGCGCGCTGTACCAGAAATGACCGTGCTGGTCGTTGGTGTGGAGAACGCTAAAGCGGTAAGTGCGATCCGGCTCGGCAGCCTGAGAAAGCAGGGGGGTCAGCGCCAGCAGCGCAAGGCCGGTGGTAGCCCATCGTGATAACAGCAAAGCCTGTCTCCTTATTTTAAGCAGTCCCGTTCCGGGTGGTGTCAGCATGCTGACCCACTGTGTCGCATATTCCACTGTTTAACTCAAGATGAAACGCCGCTATCGCTGGCACTGAATTTCTTTTAACACTCATCGCCAAAGAAGAATCGAAGCGCTAAAGCTGGCGCAAAGCTCTGCCTGAGGTCGGCTGGCGCCCTTCGGGACGCATTCCAGCGCGATAGTGGTCATCAGAACGCCATTTTTCAGGAGGATATTGTTATTACGCGCCGCGCAATCTTGCTTCTTTACGGCTCAGATTGACGAAAACAGAGAAAAACAGCGATTCGACTCCGCTTTCCTCTTATTTTCAAACTTTTTTCTTATTATCCCGCAAATAGCACAGCGAAAATTAGCACATTGCCTTAAACTTAATTGTTACAGGCAGATACATTTGCACACAAGGAGACAGGCATGCATCACACCACACCGCTGATCACCACCATCGTCGGGGGGCTGGTCCTGGCGTTTCTCCTTGGCATGCTCGCACAGCGGCTACGCATTTCGCCGCTGGTCGGCTATTTGCTGGCGGGCGTGCTGGCTGGACCTTTTACGCCGGGCTTTGTCGCCGATACCAATCTTGCGCCGGAGCTGGCGGAGCTGGGCGTTATTCTACTGATGTTCGGCGTCGGGCTGCACTTTTCGCTGAAGGACTTAATGGCGGTAAAGAGTATCGCCATTCCCGGCGCGGTGGCGCAGATCGCCGTCGCCACGCTGCTGGGAATGGGCCTCTCCGCATGGCTGGGCTGGTCGCTGATGACCGGACTGGTGTTCGGTCTTTGTCTCTCCACCGCCAGTACCGTGGTGCTGCTGCGCGCGCTGGAAGAGCGTCAGCTGATTGACAGCCAGCGCGGCCAGATCGCTATCGGCTGGCTGATTGTTGAGGATCTGGTGATGGTGTTGACGCTGGTGCTGCTGCCCGCTATTGCCGGCATGCTGGAACAGGGCAACCCCAGCCCGCAGCTGCTGGCGTGGGATCTGCTGCTCACCATCGGCAAGGTCGCCGCCTTTATGGTGCTGATGATGGTGGTGGGCCGCCGCGTAGTGCCATGGATCCTGGCGAAAAGCGCCGCCACCGGCTCGCGCGAGCTCTTCACCCTGGCAGTGCTGGCGCTGGCGCTCGGCATCGCCTTCGGCGCAGTGGAGTTTTTCGACGTCTCTTTTGCCCTCGGCGCTTTCTTCGCCGGCATGGTGCTGAACGAGTCAGAGCTGAGCCATCGTGCCGCCCACGATACGCTGCCGCTGCGCGACGCCTTCGCGGTGCTCTTTTTCGTCTCGGTAGGCATGCTGTTTGATCCGATGATCCTGGTGGAGCAGCCGCTGGCGGTGCTGGGCGCGCTGGTGATTGTGGTGCTGGGCAAATCTGTCGCCGCCTGGCTGCTGGTGACGCTGCTGGGCCATTCGCGCCGCACCGCGCTGACTATCTCTGTCAGCCTGGCGCAGATCGGCGAATTCGCCTTTATTCTGGCCGGACTCGGCATCTCCCTCAACCTGCTCAGCAGCGAGGGGCGTAACCTGGTGCTGGCGGCGGCGATCCTCTCGATTATGCTCAACCCTATCTTGTTCAGCCTGCTGGAGCGATTCCTGGCGAGGAGCGAAAGTCGTCAGGCGCAGGCGCAGGAAGAGGCGGTTGAGGAGGAGAAGCAGATTCCGGTGGATATCTGCCATCACGCGGTCATCGTCGGCTATGGCCGGGTCGGCAGCCTGCTGGGCCAGAAGCTGCTGGAGGCGGACGTGCCTTTCGTCGTCGTGGAGAACTCGCGCGCGCGCGTCGAGGCGCTGCGCGAACAGGGCATTCGCGCGGTGCTCGGCAATGCGGTGCGCGCCGAGACCATGGAGCTGGCGCGGCTCGACTGCGCGCGCTGGCTGCTGCTGACCATTCCCAACGGCTTCGAGTCGGGCGAGATCGTCACCACCGCGCGCGAGAAGTTTAACGACATCGAGATTATCGCGCGCGCGCACTACGACGATGAAGTGGAATACATTATGGCGCGCGGCGCCACGCGCGTCGTGATGGGCGAGCGCGAGATCGCCAGCAGCATGCTGCATATGCTGGAGGCGGAGATCGCCGAGCGCCCTATCGTACGCGAGTGCCCGATTTAAGCTGCAGAGGCAGAGCGCCGTTTTACCACGACGCCCGCGCGGAAAGAAAGCAGGCTCCGGCAGGCGCCTGCCCTCTTCCTGCAAGGCTTAACGATCCCAGTAGGACTCTTCCAGGCTGTCTTCGCGCTCCGGCAGGCCGCGCGTCAGACGCGGCGAATGCTGGTTAAGCACCTGATAGCTGACGCGGTTGGCGTACTTGCACACCTGCGCCAGCGACGAATAGGTCAGGTATTCGCGCGCATGCTTGCTGGAATTCGGCACTTTTTGCCGATGGTAGTTATTCGCCGTGATGTCGTGCAGCAGCGCCGCCAGCGCGCCGTCGCCCGCGCCGTTGGTGTTCATGATTTTCTCCGGTCCGCCCATATAGGGCGCAATATGGGAGAAGATGCGCAGCGGCTGCTCGCACTCCTGCTGACGCATGGCGCGGCTGAACTCATACTGGTTGAACTCCGCGATCGCGCCAGGCAGCAGCGGATGATTGGTTTTGCGCTTGAACGCTTCCTCGGTGTAGCCCGCCATATAGAGGCCGGTCGGACCGGCGGTGCAGAGCACCAGATCGACCCACTCCAGCGCCATATCGGCCGCGCGCAGCGGATCCGATTCCCCGGTCAGCGCCAGCGCCTCCTCTTCGTTCATCGCCACAATGGTGACGTGGTCGCGCAGAAAGTCGCGCCAGAACTGCGGGTTGTCGCCGATGACATACTTCGTGCCCAGCGTCAGCACCACCGGCACGTTGTGGCGTTTCGCGTACTCAATCGCCTGCAGGGTGGCCTGCGGCATCGGCTCGCCTTCGCCGCAGCGCACCAGGTAAGAGGTGAGCACCAGCGCCGACGCGCCGGCGATGACCGCTTCGGGAATGCTTTCGGCGCGCAGCTGGTTCATCTGCCCGGGACTGATGGCGAAGGTACGTTCGCCCTGCTCGCCGATCAGGGTAAAGCAGCGGCCAATGGCGCCGTCGACGCCCTGCAGATAGTTGAGATCGACCCGGCTGGAGGTGTTGCAGAGGTAGCGATAGGCGTAACCGCCGATCTGAATATTGCTGCACATCACGCCGAGCAGCACCGACCGGTCATCGGCCAGCACCGAGTAGTTGTGCAGCGTATTGCCGATGGTGCCGCCGGCGAACTGATGGCTAATCAGGTTATCGCGCAGCAGCTCGTGGTAGAGCGCTTCGGCAACGTCGTCGGCGATCACTAAGGAGTGCCCGGCGCTCAGGCCGTAGCGAACCAGAAAGGCGTCATCGACTTTGGCTTCGATATCCACCAGCGTCTGATCGATTCCCACGACCCAGCTGCCTTCTTCCACCTCCTGCGAGGCGGCGTGCAGCAAGGGATCGCGAGCGCTAACGGGAAAATAGTGTTTGGATTTGCGTTTGCCGGGAAATTTCATGATGGGCGCCGTCAGAAAAACAGGCGGAGGATGATAGCACATTCTCCGCCGCGGCTTTAACGACGCGCGTTGACCAACTGCACCATCATCTCGATGTGGGCCGCGTCGGCGTTGAGCGCCGGGATATATTCGAACTTTTCGCCGCCGCCATGCAGGAAGAACTCGCGGTTCTGCTCGTTGATCTCCTCCAGCGTTTCCAGGCAGTCAGAGGCGAAGCCCGGACTCATCACCTGCACATGCTTAATGCCCTTTTTCGCCAGACCCTGCATGGTTTCGTCAGTGTAGGGCTGCAGCCAGGGTTCGCGGCCAAAGCGCGACTGGAAGGTCATCATAATTTGGTCGTCGCGCAGGCCCAGCGCCTGCTGCAGCAGCGCCGTGGTATCGGCGCAGCGCAGCGGGTAGTCGTCGCCCTCTCTGGCGAAGCGCTGCGGAATGCCGTGATAGGAGAGCACCAGCAGGTCCGGCTGGCCGTGGGCCGCGAAAGAGCGCTCGACAGACTCTTTCAGCGCGGCGATATAGGCCGGATGTTCGGCGTAGTCGCGAATAAAGTTGATATCCGGCAGGGTACGCGCGGTTTTGAAGGCGCTGTAGAGACCATCCCACACCGCCGCCACCGTGGAGCAGGAGAACTGCGGGTAGAGCGGCAGCACGATCAGGCGCGTGACGCCCTGCGCCATCAGGCTGTCCACCGCGCTCTGCAGGCTGGGGTTGCCGTAGCTCATGCCCAGCGCCACCGGCATATCGACGCGCGCCGCCAGCGCCTCGCGCTGCTGCTTGCTATAGACCATCAGCGGCGAGCCGCCCTCCATCCAGACAGAGGCGTAGAGCTTCGACACGCGCGGCGAGCGAAACGGCAGAATGACGCCATTGAGGATCGGCCACCAGAGCCAGCGCGGCGTATCGACGACGCGAGGATCGCTGAGAAACTGTTTCAGATAGCGCTTTACAGCGGGAGTTGTGGGGGCGTCTGGCGTACCGAGATTAACCAGTAACACGCCGGGCTTGTCTTGCCTCATTGTTATTCCTTGATAGCGGAGATGCGTGAAAACAGGAGGAATTGTAGCGGAAAGCGGGAGAGGGAAAAGCAATTACTGCAAAAGGGGCTGGCACTGCCAGCCCCAACGGCGTTAGCCGAGAATGCGCGCCAGCTGCTTGCTGACCTCGGCGACCGGCTGGGTGCCGTCGATTTTGTGGTAAGCGGTGTTGCCCGCTTCCGCTTCTTTGCTGTAGTAGGCGATCAGCGGCGCGGTCAGCTGATGGTATTCCACCAGACGCTTGCGCACGGTCTCTTCCTGATCGTCTTTACGCGTGGTCAGCTCTTCGCCGGTGACGTCGTCCTGACCTTCCACCTTCGGCGGATTGTATTTTACGTGATAAACGCGGCCCGACGGCGCATGCACGCGGCGGCCGACGATGCGATCGACGATCAGCTCGTCAGGCACCGCGAACTCCAGCACGCTGTCAATTTTGATGCCCGCTTCTTTCATCGCGTCCGCCTGCGGGATGGTGCGTGGGAAACCGTCCAGCAGAAAACCGTTTTTGCAGTCTTCCTGCGCGATACGCTCTTTTACCAGCGCGATAACCAGCTCGTCAGTGACCAGTTTACCGGCGTCCATGATGGCTTTCGCCTGGTTGCCGAGCTCGGTGCCGGCTTTAACCGCCGCACGCAACATATCGCCCGTGGAGATTTGCGGAATGCCGTATTTCTCCATGATGAACTGAGCCTGAGTGCCCTTACCTGCGCCCGGAGCACCGAGCAGAATAATACGCATTGCGTAAATCCCCTTGCGAATCGCATTGATCAATCTAGAAGGCGAAGACCATACCATTATGACCCGCTCACCACAAGAAAGGCGCGGCTTCCTTGCCGGCAACGGCAGCCCGTTTCTCCATAAACGGCGACGGGCAGGCACGGCTACTCGCTTTTTTCAGATTCGCCGCCAGGATTGAACAGCGCCTGAACGCGCCTGAGGATGTGCGGCGTCAGGTTGGTTTGCTTGCGCGCGCCGCCGCGCTGGGTGGCGCGCACCAGCAGATAGCCCTGCTGCGGCCACAGCTCCAGATCGCTGGCGGGACTTAGCGCGGCCAGCAGCCTCGGCGGCAGCGAAAAGCTGGCGAACGGCATGCCCGGCGTATGGCTGGAGATGAGCGGCTGCGGCGCATTAAGACTGATCGCCTCGACGCTGGCGTGATTGTAAGGACGCCAGCCCTGCTCGCGCAGACGGCCCAGCGCGGCCAGCACCGGCGCCGCCAGCGGCAGGCCCTGTTCGAACAGGCGCAGCTCGCTGCGTACCAGGGTGCTGAAGTCGGCGGTGCGCAGCGCCACCAGCACCAGGCCGCCCGGCAGATCGGCATGGCGGTCGAGACGCGCCACGAAGAGGCCGGCGTGAGCGATCACCACTTCATGCAGCACGCTGGCGAAGCTTTCGCTGGCGTCGACCACGCCCTGCTGCATGGCCGCTTGCAGCGGCCGCACGCGGCCTTGCGGCAGCGCGACGTGGGCAACGAAACTGATATTCCCGGCCATCAGCGGCACGGCAGGCAAAACGTTCAGCTCCGTCACGGGATAGTGGGTAGCGTAGCGCGTCTGGTTGCGCGCCTGCTCCTGACGCAGAAACAGCTGGGAAAGCAGGATGCGCGCCACATGCAGCGAAGGGGCGAAGAACAGATCATACTGCTCCAGCCGGTAATGCCGTGACAACAGGGTGCGTAACCGGTCTCGCGCCTCGGAAGGTCGATCGGCCCAGGGATGAAATGCCATCGCGTCGTGGTTCTCTTTTATCGGTCAGGTGATGGCGGCAACAGCAGACCAGGCATAGCTTTGCCTGGCAGTCAACCCGCTATAATCAGCGGGCCAGGTTAGCGGAATGCGGCTGGACTTTAAAATGATATAAACTGACAATCCCTGTTAGGTTTTTACACAGGGGATGAGTATGACCCGGCTACCTCCGCTAAGGGCGCTGCACCATTTTCACCAGGCGGCGCTGCATAGCAGCTTTAGCGTGGCGGCCGAGCACCTGCACGTTACGCACAGCGCCGTAAGCCATCAGATTCGTCAGCTGGAGAGCTGGATGGGCAAGCCGCTTTTCGTGCGCACCAATGGACGCGTGAAGTTAACCTCGCACGGCGAGCGTCTGCTGCTCAGCTGTCAAAAAGCCTTTAGCGAACTCTCCACCACCTGCGCCAGCATTCGCACCGGTATGCGCCATCATCTCAGCCTTTCCTGCGCGCCGAGCTTTTTGTCGCAGTGGCTGATCCCGCGCATCAGCACCTTTTATCAGCGCTATCCCGATATCGAGATCCACTTTCAGGGGCAGATGGAGCTAAGCCAGCTGCGCAGCGAGCATATCGACGTGCTGATCCTCAGCTATGAGCAGCCGCCCGAAGGGGATATCGACGCGACGCTGATCGGCGACGACTATCTTGGGCCACTCTGCGCGCCGCTGTTCGCCTCGCGCTTTCGCTGCGCGCAGGATCTCGCTGCGCTTCCCCTGCTGCACGTCGATACGCGCCTGCACGCCTGGGCGGAGTGGGCGAAAAACGCCGAGGTGCGCGGCAATTTCTGGTCGGGTAAGCATTTCGACAATTTGACGCTCGGCATTCAGGCGGCGAAAAACGGACTGGGCGTGATTGTGGCGCCGCGGCTTCTGGTGCGCAAAGAGCTTGAAGAGGGAACGCTGATCGCCCCGCTCGGCTTTGTGCGCGCCGATCGCGCGACCTGGATGATGACCAAGGAGTCGCGGCGCAACGACGGGGAGATTACGCTGTTTCGCGACTGGCTGCGCGAGGCGGCGCAGCAGTAAGATCATACAGGCCACCCGCGACCGCATCGCTGTAAAAAAAGGCCGATGCATACGCACCGGCCTTCATGTCTGTAGCTGCGAGCTTACGCAGATAGCGCTGACCGATCGCAAAGTCGCTATTCGCATCCCTGCCGCTCGGCCCGCGACATCCTTGTCGCGGGACGCTTTGCTCTTCGGTCAGCGCTACCTGCGTTTTAGCAGACGCGTCGTCTGGAATAATCAGACATTGAGCGTTACTTAAGCCGTCAGCAGCTGATTCATTCGACGGATAAACTGGTTAGGATCGTCCAGCGTGCCGCGTTCAGCCAGCAGCGCCTGATCCAGCAGCAGCTCGACCCATTCGCCGAAGCGCGCGTCGTCCTGGGTATCCGCCACGCGTTTCACCAGCTGGTGGTCCGGGTTGATCTCGAAGATATACTTCACTTCCGGCACCGCCTGGCCCGCCGCGGCGAACAGTTTCGCCATCTGGGTACTCATCTCGTTGGCGTCGGTGGTAACGATAGCGGGCGTATCGGTCAGACGATGCGTCAGACGCACCTCTTTCACGCGGTCACCCAGCAGCGTTTTCACACGATCCACGAACGGCTCCAGCGCCTTCTCCGCCTCTTTCTGCTCTTCGCTCTCTTCATCCGCCAGCTTGCTCAGCGACTCGTCTGCCTTGCTGACCGACTGGAACGCCTTGCCGTCGAACTCGGTAAGATAGCTCATCATCCACTCGTCGATGCGATCGGAGAGCAGCAGCACCTCGATGCCTTTCTTGCGGAACAGCTCCAGATGCGGGCTGCTCTTCGCGGCGGCGTAGCTGTCGGCGGTGATGTAGTAGATCTTCTCCTGACCTTCCACCATGCGGCTCACGTACGCCTCCAGCGACACATTCTGCTCGGCGCTGTCGTTGTGCGTCGAGGCAAAGCGCAGCAGCTTCGCGATCGCTTCCTGATTGGCGCTGTCTTCCGCCGGGCCCTCTTTCAGCACCAGACCAAACTCTTTCCAGAAGGTCTGGTATTTCTCGGCGTCGTCTTTGGCCAGCTTCTCCAGCATCTGCAGCGTGCGCTTCGTCAGCGCGCCGCGCAGGGTCTGGGTGACGCGGCTGTCCTGCAGGATCTCGCGCGACACGTTCAGCGGCAGATCGCTGGAATCGATCAGGCCGCGCACGAAGCGCAGGTAGTTCGGCATAAACTGCTCGGCGTCATCCATAATAAAGACGCGCTGCACATAGAGCTTCAGGCCGTGCTTGTGATCGCGATTCCACATATCGAACGGCGCGCGCGACGGGATATAGAGCAGGCTGGTGTACTCCTGCTTGCCCTCGACGCGGTTGTGGCTCCAGATGGCGGGATCGCTAAAGTCGTGCGCGATATGCTTATAGAACTCGTTGTACTCTTCGTCGCTGATGTCAGACTTGTTGCGCGTCCACAGCGCCTGGGCTTTGTTGATCTTCTCCCAGGTGGTGGTGTCGTTCTCTTCGTCTTTGCTTTCAATCTCTACCGGCAGCGCGATGTGATCGGAATATTTGCCGATAATGCTGCGCACGCGCCAGGCGTCGAGGAACTCATCTTCGCCTTCGCGCAGATGCAGCGTAATCTCGGTGCCGCGATCGGCTTTGGTGATATCGGCGATGGTATATTCGCCTTGGCCCGCCGACTCCCAGAATACGCCTTCATCAGCCGCCGCGCCGGCCGCACGGGTGCGCACCGACACTTTGTCCGCCACGATGAACGCCGAGTAGAAACCGACGCCGAACTGGCCGATCAGCTGGCTGTCTTTCGCCTGGTCTGAGCCCAGCGATTCAAGGAAAGATTTGGTGCCGGATTTGGCGATGGTGCCCAGGTTCTCAATCACCTCGTCGCGACGCATGCCGATACCGTTGTCCGACAGCGTCAGGGTGCGTTTGTCCTTATCCACAGAGAGACGCACGCGCAGCTCGCCGTCGCCTTCATAGAGGCTGGCGTCCGACAGCGCGCGGAAGCGCAGCTTGTCGGCGGCGTCCGAGGCGTTGGAAATCAGCTCGCGCAGGAAAATCTCTTTGTTTGAATAGAGGGAATGGATCATCAGATGCAGAAGCTGTTTTACCTCTGACTGAAAGCCACGCGTCTCTTGTCCTTTCATGGTCATTGTTACCTCAACGGAATCAGGTTGAACGAACGTTGAGGTTGATGTGGGGATGGTGCGGAAAATTTCAAGCCGACGTCGTTAACGACGTCGGCAAGCGTTCAGAAAGTAATCTTGTGGCGTCCCGCCAGCGAGTGGGAGAGCGTGGTGCCGTCTACCATCTCCAGCTCGCCGCCAACCGGCACGCCGTGAGCGATGCGGCTGGCTTCGACGCCGTACTGGCCGCAGAGCTCGGCGATATAGTTGGCGGTCGCTTCGCCCTCAACCGTAGGGTTGGTGGCGAGGATCACCTCTTTCAGGGGCTCTTTCTCCAGCCGCTGCTCAAGTCGATCCAGCCCGATATCCTGCGGGCCGATGCCGTCCAGCGGGGAAAGATGGCCCATCAGCACAAAGTAGCGACCGGCGAACTGGCCGGTCTGCTCGATGGCGTGAATATCCGCCGGGCTCTCCACCACGCAGATTAGCCCATTCTGCTGACGCCGGGGATTGGCGCAAATGGTGCAAATTTCCTGCTCGGTGAAGGTGCGGCAGTCGGCGCAGTGGCCGATTTCGGACATGGCGCGCGTTAACGCCTGCGCCAGCCGCATGCCACCGCTGCGATCGCGCTGCAGCAGCTGAAACGCCATGCGCTGCGCCGACTTCGGCCCAACGCCGGGCAGGCAGCGCAGCGCCTCCATCAGAGATTCAAGCAGTGGACTGGTTTGCATCAGAACGGCATCTTGAAGCCGGGCGGCAGCTGCATGCCCGAGGAAACAGAGGCCATTTTCTCTTTCTGCGTTTCGTCGATACGGCGAGCGGCATCGTTGAATGCGGCGGCGACCAGATCTTCCAGCATATCTTTGTCATCTTCCAGCAGGCTGGGATCGATCTCCACGCGGCGGCAGTTGTGCGCGCCGTTGATGGTGACTTTCACCAGGCCCGCGCCCGATTCGCCGGTCACTTCCAGCGCGGCGATCTCTTCCTGCACTTTGGCCATTTTGTCTTGCATCTGCTGGGCCTGCTTCATCAGGTTGCCCAGTCCGCCTTTACCAAACATAGTTTTCTCTCTCAGCTAAGGCCGCATCGCTATCCATAAGACAGCGGCAGCGTGGTCAAACGGGTCGGATACTCTCTTCATCCAGATCGGCGTCGAAGAACCGGCGCAGCGTCTGGATGTGGGTATCACTAATGATAGACTGGCGCGCCTGCGCCAGCTTCTCTTCATAAATGGCCTGTCGCCACTCGAGTGGCGTCAATACCGCAGGATTATCATCTTCAATGATAGTCAATTCAACGGACTGACCGGCGGCGTCGCTCAGCGCGGCCGCCAGCACCTGCTGCGCCGACGCGGAGTTCAGGTGACGCTGCGTGGAGCGCAAATGCAGGCAGACGCCCTGCTCCGTGCGCTCTTTCCAGGCGTTCAGCGCCAGCTGCTGCACCAGCTTCGGCAGCGGCAGCGCGGCGATTTCCGCCGCCCAGGGATCGCGCTGCTGCGCTTCTTCCATCAGGCGCGCCGCCAGCTCAGGGGTTTTCTCATGCTCAAGCGCCGAACGCAAGGCTTTTGGCGTCGCCACCGGTTCGGGCGCCGCCTCGACCGGCGACTGCGCTTTCCAGCGATACGCCTCTTTTTTCGCCGGCGCCGTCTCGCGCGGACGCGCCGCCTGCGCGCGTTCGGTGACGGAGGCCAGGCGCTCCAGCGCGGAGGTAGCCGGCCGCGTCAGGGACGCTGCCGGCTCACTCTTTTTTGGTTTGCTGGCCCCCTGGCGCAGCAGCTGGGTGCGCGCCTGCAGGAGCTGGCTGGTGGTATCGGAAAACGAGCCGTCAGGCGCGGCGGCCGGCGGTGCCGCGACCGGCGGCGCGACCCGTTCCTGTGGCGGCGCGGGCGGCGCCATCTGCGGCTGCGCGGCGGCGACATGCTGCTGCGGCGCGACGGCGTGCGTCTGCGGCGGCGCGACTGCGGCGGACGGCTCCGCCTGCGGCGTCATGGTTGGGCGCGCTGCCGGTTCGGCAATCGCCGTTTGCGGATGGAACGCCAGCGCGCGCAGCAGGGTCATTTCGACGCCCATGCGGCGGTCGGGTGCCAGCGGCAGATCTTTGCGCCCCATCAGCAGCGTCTGATAGTAGAGCTGAACGTCGGCGGGCGGCACCACGCGCGCCAGTTCGCGCAGGCGCGGCGCGTGGCTCTCTTCTTCATCGCTGATCGAGCCGGGCAGCAGCTGCACCATGGCGATGCGGTGCAGCAGACGCAGCATCTCCACCAGCAGCGCTTCCCACTCCACGCCGCGCGACGCGGCCTGGTTGAGCAGCGTCATCACCTGCTCGCCGCTGCCGTCTACCAGCGCCTCGATCAGGCCCAGCGGCTGCTCATCGTCCAGCGTGCCGAGCATCTGGCTGACCACGACGCTGCTGACTACGCCCTGCCCCATCGCGATCGCCTGATCGGCCAGGCTAAGCGCGTCGCGCATGCTGCCGTCAGCGGCGCGCGCCAGCAGCTGCAGCGCGCGCGGTTCGTTTTCGATCTGCTCCTGCTGCAGCACATAGTCGAGCTGCTTGCGGATCAGTTCGACGTCCAGCGCCTTGAGATGAAACTGCAGGCAGCGGGAGAGGATCGTCACCGGCAGCTTTTGCGGATCGGTGGTAGCCAGCAGGAATTTAACGTGCGACGGCGGCTCTTCGAGCGTTTTCAGCAGCGCGTTGAAGCTGTGGCGCGACAGCATATGCACTTCGTCGATCAGATAGACCTTAAAACGGCCGCGCGCGGGGGCATACTGCACGTTGTCCAGCAGATCGCGCGTGTCTTCCACCTTGGTGCGCGAGGCGGCGTCGATCTCGATCAGATCGACGAAGCGGCCCTGTTCGATCTCGCGACAGTTGTCGCACTGGCCGCACGGCGTGGCGGTGATGCCGGTTTCGCAGTTGAGTCCCTTCGCCAGCAGGCGCGCGATGGTGGTTTTGCCCACGCCGCGCGTGCCGGAGAAGAGATAAGCATGATGGAGACGTCCCAGTGACAGTCCATTCGCCAGCGCGGTCAGGACATGTTCCTGACCGACAACGTCAGCAAATGCCTGAGGACGCCATTTTCGCGCAAGTACCTGATAGCTCATGTGGATTCGATCACTGGATGTGGTTGGAAAGATGAGCGCAGACGCGCTGCAACCCCTGTATATCGTTGCAGTAGTTTAACAGCGACGGCGGGCATTGCCTATCACTTGCTGGCCTCGCGCGCGGCGAGGCCATCGTCACTTAGTGACCCGGGAAGTTGACCAGGCTGTAGCAGTTGACGCCCAGCGCTTTCAGGCGAGATTCGCCGGTCAGATCGAAGAGGTTAATCACGAACGCGGCGTCTTTGACCTCGCCGCCTGCGCGGCGGATCAGCTTGACCGTGGCTTCGATGGTGCCGCCGGTCGCCAGCAGATCGTCTACCACCAGTACCACGTCGCCAGGCTTAATGGCGTCTTTATGCAGCTCGAGCGCATCGGTGCCATATTCCAGCTCGTAGGATTCGCTGAAGGTCTCGCGTGGCAGTTTGCCAGGTTTGCGCACCGGCACGAAGCCGACGCCTAATCCCAGCGCGACCGGCGCGCCGAACAGGAAACCGCGCGCTTCGGTGCCGACGACTTTGGTAATGCCACGATCGCGGTAGCGCTCAACGAGCAGCGCGATGGTCGCGGCGTAGGCTTGCGGATCTTCCAGTAGGCTGGTGACGTCGCGGAAGAGGATCCCGGGTTTCGGGTAATCCGGAATGCTTTTAATGCTCTCTTTAATGAATTCAAGCTGCTGCGCAGTTGCGGTCATAATGTTACGCCTGGTAAAAACTTTATATCGCGCAGCTTCCATAGCGTCAGATTCCAAAATGAATCAGACGCAGAGAGTAAAAAAAGGGAAGCCACGCACGAAGATGCCCAAATCTAAGCAAATGGCCGGCTAAATGCAACCTTATCGCGGCGGCGCGCGATCGTCGGGCGATTCGGCCACCACAGGAATACGCCACATCATCAACAGCAAAAAGCAGAGCATTACGCCAAGAAAAAGGCGCACCCACAGAATTTTCACCAGCCAGATCGAAACGCAAAAGGTCACCAGCGTCAGCGCCATGGCGCGCCCTTTCGCGCCCGGCGGCATCGCGCGGTGGCGCTGCCAATGGCGCAGATAGCGGCCAAACGGCGAGCGCCATAGCAGCCAGTGATGAAAGCGCGGCGACGATCGGGCGAAGCACCAGGCCGCCAGCAGCACGAATGGCGTGGTCGGTAATAATGGTAATACAATGCCCAGCGCGCCGAGTATGATAGCCAGCCAGCCGAGAGTCAGCAGTAAAATACGTTGCATAGCCTTGCCTGAATCCTTTGCATGCGCGCTACGTTAGCACAGATAAGGAAAAGATAATGGCGGACGCCACCACACAACAGCGCCTGGCCGCCTGCCTGGCGGCGCTTAAAACGCAGATCGCGCGCCATCCCGACGGCCACTGCCGCACGCCGCGCTTCGACCGCCAGCTGTTTACCGCCAGCGGCACGCGGCTGGCGGACTATCTGCAGGAGATTGAACGCAATCTGCAGCTGCTCTGCGCCTCGTCGAATGCGCAAGAGCGCGTCTGGCTGGCGGAGAAGCTGGTGAATCAGATTGCCGCCCTGCAGCGCGAAGCGAACACGCAGCAGCTGCGCCCGCGCCGCGAACGGCCCGCGGCGACGCCGCGCCAGCAGAAGCTGGCAGAATATCGCGAGTATGAGCGGCGGCTGCAGGCGATGATCGACCAGCGCGAACAGCGGCTGGCGCTGGCGGAGAGCCTGGCGGCGCAGCAGCAGTTGAAGCAGGATCTCGAGGTGCTGGAGGGCCGCATGGCGCGCTGTCGTCAGGCGATTCATGCGGTGAACTGGGCGCTTTCGCTGCGCGGCGACGCTCTCTGACGCCTATACTTAGCGCCATCTGTTCAGGAGCCTGAAATGGGAATCATCGCCTGGATTATCACGGGAGCGGTCGCGGGCTGGCTGAAGCGACGCTTTTTCCCCGGACGCCCCGGCGGCCTTGTCGCCACGCTGGTGCTGGCGGTAATCGGCGCGCTGGTCGGCGGCTACATCGCCAGCTATTTCGAGCTTGGCTCGCTGGCCACGCTGCATCCCGCCGCACTCGGCATCGCGCTGACCGGCGCGTTACTTATGCTGCTGGTAGCGGCGAAACTGCGTATATAAGGAATGAGAATGTCACTGGAAAACGCGCCTGACGAGATAAAACTGGCGGTAGATTTGATTCAGCTGCTGGAAGAGAACCGCTTGCCAGCCGACACCGTGCTGGCGGCGCTGGCGATCGTGCAGCGCGACTTCGAGAAAAAGCGCGACGCGGAGCGTCAGGCCTGATGCGACGCGGTTAACGTCGGGCTCAGACGCAGCATATCGATAAAGGCTTCGACGATTTGCGGCGCGCTCGCGGCCAGGTCGAAGCTCTCCGGCGTAAACAGCCAGCTCTCCATCATGCCGTTGACGTAGCCCCGCATCAGCAGCGCCGCCTGGCGAGTATTGAGCGTGACGGGTAATTGCCCTGCCTCAATGCACTCTTTCAAAACATCTTCTATTTTGTCATAGCACTCTGACAGCAGGCTTTGCTGCATGATTTGCAGTGCGGCCATTTCGCCGACGAACTCGCACTTATGGAAGATGATCTCCATCAGCGCGCGGCGCTGCGGATCCTTTGCTGTTGCTTCAAAGATATAGATCAGCATCGCGCGCAATACAGAAAGTGGATCGCCAGGGTATTTTGTCTGATACTCAAGTTCCACATCATCAAGCCCAGCGTCGGTGCGCAGCCAGATTTCGTGTAACACATCGGCTTTATTTTTAAAGTGCCAGTAAATTGCGCCCCGCGTTACGCCAGCCGCTGCGGCAATATCCGCAAGCGAGGTGGCGGAAACGCCCTGGCAGGAAAATAACGCAAGGACGGCATCAAGAATTTGATGACGCGTTTCAAGTGCTTGGGCTTTGGTTTTTCGTGCCATAGGGAGCTTTTTTTACAAACTGGCAAGTTTACATACATTTGTGAATGTATGTACCATAGCACGACCCGGGTTTTAGCGCAGCAATGGGTTTATCGGTTTGTGATCCATTGATCAATTGATATCGGACACTAGAGGTTTATTTATGAATAAAAACAGAGGATTAGCGCCTCTGGCGGCCGTCCTGATGCTTTCAGGCAGCTTTGTGTTAACAGGATGTGATGATAATAAATCCCAGCAAGCCGCCCAGCAGCACCCGCCGGAAGTGGGCGTTGTCACCCTTAAAAGCGAACCCCTGAAGATCACCACGGAGCTGCCGGGCCGTACCTCTGCCTATCGCGTGGCTGAAGTGCGCCCTCAGGTTTCCGGTATCATTCTGAAGCGTAATTTTGTGGAAGGCAGCGATATTAAAGCGGGCGAATCGCTTTATCAGATCGATCCTGCCACCTACCAGGCAAGCTACGACAGCGCGAAAGGCGATCTGGCGCAGGCAGAAGCCAACGCCCGCATCGCGCAGCTGACGGTTAACCGCTACAAGCCGCTGCTCGGCACTAAATATATCAGCCAGCAGGATTACGATAACGCCGTCGCTACCGCCGCGCAGAACGCCGCTGCGGTGCAGGTTGCGAAAGCGAACGTCGAAACCGCCCGTATTAATCTGGCCTACACCAAAGTGACCTCGCCTATCAGCGGTCGTATCGGCAAATCGTCCGTGACCGAAGGGGCGCTGGTGCAGAGTGCGCAGACCACCGCGCTGGCCACTGTGCAGCAGCTCGATCCGATGTATGTCGACGTCACCCAGTCCAGCGACGAATTTATGCGCCTGCGCGCGGAGCTGGAATCTGGCCAGTTGAAACAGGTCGACGGCAAAGCGACCGTTACCCTGCTGATGCAGGACGGCAGCGAATCGCCGCAGAAAGGCACGCTGGAGTTTTCCGACGTCACGGTTGACGAAACCACCGGCTCTATCACCCTGCGCGCTATCGTGCCGAACCCGGATCACAAACTGCTGCCGGGCATGTTCGTCCGCGCCCGTCTGGAGGAAGGCACCAACCCGAATGCGCTGCTGGTTCCGCAGCAGGCCGTCGCCCGCACCCCGACCGGTCAGGCGACCGTGATGGTGGTTGGCGCGGACAACAAGGTTGAAGTGCGCAGCGTCAACGCCGCGCAGGCGATCGGCGACAAATGGCTGGTGACCTCTGGTCTGAAAGAGGGTGAACGCGTGATCAGCGTCGGCACGCAGCGCGCGAAGCCAGGCGCTCAGGTGACGCCGCAGGAAGTCTCTGCCGAGCAGAAATCTGACGCGAACGCGCAATCTCAGACCCAGTCTGAAAAAACTTCGTCTTAACAGGAGCCGTTGATACATGGCTAAGTTCTTTATCGATCGCCCCATCTTTGCGTGGGTAATCGCCATCATCGTGATGCTGGCGGGTGCGCTATCGATTCTTAAGCTGCCGATCGAGCAATATCCCAACGTTGCTCCGCCGGCCGTGCAGATTCGTGCCGCCTATCCGGGCGCCGATGCGAAAACGCTGCAGGACTCCGTGACGCAGGTTATCGAACAGAATATGAACGGTATTGATGGGCTGATGTACTTCTCATCAAACAGTGATTCTTCCGGTAACCTGCAGCTGACCCTGAGCTTTGAATCCGGCACCGATCCCGATATCGCGCAGGTCCAGGTGCAGAACAAACTGCAGCTGGCGATGCCGCTGCTGCCGCAGGAAGTGCAGCAGCAGGGTATTCAGGTGCAGAAATCCTCCAGCAGCTTCCTGATGGTGGCGGGTTTCGTCAGCGATGACGGCTCAATGACCCAGAACGATATCTCCGACTTCGTCGCATCGAATATCAAGGACCCCATCAGCCGTACCACCGGCGTGGGCGATACCCAGATCTTCGGTGCGCAGTATGCGATGCGTATCTGGATGGACCCGGCCAAGCTGAATAACTACCAGCTGACGCCGGTCGACGTCATTAGCGCCATCAATACGCAGAACGCCCAGGTCGCGGCGGGTCAGCTTGGCGGCGCGCCTGCCGCACCGAACCAGCAGCTCAACGCCTCGATTATCGCCCAGACGCGTCTCACCTCGACCGACGAATTCGGCAAGATCCTGCTGAAGGTGAATACCGACGGCTCGCAGGTTCGCCTGCGCGACGTAGCGAAAATCGAGCTGGGCGGCGAGAACTACGAGGTTATCGCGCGCTATAACGGCAAACCGGCTTCCGGTATCGGTATCAAACTGGCGACCGGCGCGAACGCGCTGGATACCGCCAACGCGGTGAAGGCGGAGCTGGGCAAACTTCAGTCGACCTTCCCGGCCGGCCTGAAAGTGGTTTACCCCTATGACACCACGCCGTTCGTTAAGATCTCGATCTTCGAAGTGGTGAAAACCCTGTTTGAAGCGATCGTGCTGGTGTTCCTGGTCATGTATCTCTTCCTGCAGAACTTCCGCGCCACGCTGATCCCGACTATCGCGGTGCCGGTGGTGCTGCTCGGCACCTTCGCTATCATCAGCGCCTTCGGCTACTCGATAAACACGCTGACGATGTTCGGTATGGTGCTCGCCATCGGCCTGCTGGTGGATGACGCCATCGTGGTCGTGGAGAACGTTGAGCGCGTGATGGCCGAAGATGGCCTGCCGCCGAAAGAGGCGACCAAGGTCTCAATGGAGCAGATTCAGGGCGCGCTGGTCGGTATCGCGCTGGTGCTCGCGGCGGTCTTTATCCCGATGGCCTTCTTCGGCGGCTCAACCGGCGTTATCTACCGTCAATTCTCTATTACCATCGTTTCTGCGATGGCGCTGTCGGTGCTGGTGGCGTTGATCCTGACGCCGGCGCTCTGCGCCACAATGCTGAAGCCGATCAAGAAAGGCGATCACGGCAAAACCACCGGTTTCTTCGGCTGGTTTAACCGCCTGTTCGACAAGAGCACCAACCATTACGTCGACAGCGTCAACCATATCGTGCGCAGCACCGGTCGCTATCTGTTGATCTATCTGGTGATCGTGGTGGGCATGGCGTATCTGTTCCTGCGTCTCCCCTCCTCCTTCCTGCCGGAAGAGGATCAGGGCCAGCTGCTCGCTCAGGCGCAGCTGCCTGCGGGCGCGACGCAGGAGCGTACGCAGAAGGTTATGGATCAGATCACGGACTACTTCCTGAATAAAGAGAAGGACAGCGTGAAGTCGGTGTTTACCGTTAACGGCTTCGGCTTCTCCGGCCGCGGTCAGAACACCGGTATCGCCTTCGTCAGTCTGAAACCCTGGGATGAACGCAGCAGCAGCGATCTGAAGGTGCCGGCTATCGCCGGTCGCGCTATGGGCGCGCTGGGCCAGATCAAAGATGCGATGGTGTTCCCGTTCAACCTGCCGGCGATTATCGAACTGGGTAACGCCACCGGCTTCGACTTTGAGCTGATCGACCAGAACAACCTTGGCCATGAAAAACTGACCGAAGCGCGTAACCAGCTGCTGGGTATGGTGGCGCAACACTCCGATACGCTGGTGGGCGTGCGTCCCAACGGCCTGGAAGATACGCCGCAGTACAAGCTGACTATCGATCAGGAAAAAGCGCAGGCGCTGGGGGTATCGCTTTCCGATATTAACACCACGCTCGGTTCCGCCTGGGGCGGCTCTTACGTCAATGACTTTATCGATCGCGGCCGCGTGAAGAAGGTCTACGTGATGGGCGAAGCCAAAGATCGTATGCTGCCTGACGATATCAGCAAATGGTACGTGCGCAACAGCAGCGGCAACATGGTGCCCTTCTCCGCCTTCTCGTCGGCGAAGTGGCAGTACGGTTCGCCGCGTCTGGAGCGCTATAACGGTCTGCCGTCAATGGAGATTCTGGGCCAGGCTGCGCCAGGCAAGAGTTCTGGCGACGCCATGAACCTGATGGAAGAGCTGGCCTCGAAACTGCCTGCGGGCATCGGCTATGACTGGACCGGCATGTCCTATCAGGAACGCCTCTCCGGCAACCAGGCGCCTGCGCTCTATGCGATCTCGCTGATTGTGGTCTTCCTCTGTCTGGCGGCGCTCTATGAGAGCTGGTCGATTCCGTTCTCGGTCATGCTGGTGGTGCCGCTCGGGGTTATCGGCGCGCTGATCTTTACCACGCTGCGCGGACTAAGCAACGACGTTTACTTCGTGGTGGGTCTGTTGACCACCGTCGGGCTATCGGCGAAGAACGCCATTCTGATCGTCGAATTCGCCAAGGATTTGATGGAGAAAGAGGGCAAAGGTCTGGTAGAGGCGACGCTGGAAGCCTGTCGTATGCGTCTGCGTCCGATTCTGATGACCTCGCTCGCCTTTATCCTCGGCGTGTTGCCGCTGGCGATCAGCACCGGCGCAGGTTCCGGCGCGCAGAACGCCGTCGGTACCGGCGTAATGGGCGGGATGGTGACGGCGACCGCGCTGGCGATCTTCTTCGTTCCGGTCTTCTTCGTGGTGGTGCGCCGCCGCTTCGGCAAGAACAAAGCGGAGCTGGAAAAAGGTCACCCAACCGAACAGAGCCATCAGCATTAATCTTTGCTGAATGACAAAAGGCCGCGCAAGCGGCCTTTTTTATTGCTGGCGCGCCTGTTCGCCCCTCTTCACTCGCTTACCCGCGAGTAATCCCTCAAAAGATCGCTCAGGGATCTTTTCGCCATCGTAGCCGACACAGGTTGCATTTATCGCCAACGCGCGCCATAATATTGTTACTTTATAACATAACATTTGCGAGGCGTTATGAAACCGACTATTCATCCTGACTATCGTCCTGTGGTGTTCCACGACACAACCGTCGATAAATATTTCAAAATCGGCTCCACCATTAAAACCGAGCGTACCATCGATTTTGAAGGCGAAACCCTGCCCTATATGACGCTGGACGTCTCGTCTGCTTCCCACCCCTACTACACCGGCAAGCAGAAAGAGTTCGCCAAAGAGGGGAGCGCCGCACGCTTCAACCAGCGCTTCGGCCGTTTTCTTAATAAATAAGGACGCTACAGATGCAGGTATTGAGTTCACTGGCGTCGGCCAAAAAGCGCCATAAGGATTGCAAGATCGTGCGCCGTCACGGACGCGTTTTTGTGATTTGCAAATCGAATCCGCGCTTTAAAGCGGTGCAGGGAAGAAAGAAGAAACGTTAGTGAGTGTCGTGACAGCTGGCCGGGGAAATCCCCGGCCTTTTTTATTTCATGCTGCGGATCATCGCTTCGACATTGTGACGGAACGCCGCGACATAGGTGGGCGCAGGACCGGAAGGCTGCGACAGCGCTTCTGGATAGAGCTCGCCGCCCGGCTGCGCGCCGGTTGCGCTGGCGATCTGCTTCACCAGGCGTGGGTCGGTTTGATTTTCAATAAAATAGCTATGGATATGCTCAGCCTTGAGCTGCTGGATCAGCCCACCGACCTGGCTGGCGCTCGCTTCCGCTTCGGTAGAGAAGCCGACCGGCGCCAGAAAGGTCACGCCGTAGCGCTGCCCGAAATAGCCAAACGCGTCGTGGCTGGTCAGCACCTTGCGCTTCGCCGCCGGTATCGCCGCAAAGGCGGTTTTTGCCCAGCCGTCCAGCGTCTGCAGCTGCTGAATATACTTTTCGCCGCTGCGGCGAATCGCATCGGCGTCTTGCGGATCCGCCTTAATTAGCGCGTTCATCACGTTGGCGGCGTAGATGACGCCGTTGTGCATGCTATTCCACGCGTGGGGATCGGCCATGGTTTTCCCCTCCTCTTCCATCGTGCGCGTCGCTATCCCGCGCGAGGCCACCACGGCGTCGCCTTTATAGCCCGAAGCGCTCACCAGACGATCCATCCATCCCTCCAGTCCCAGACCGCTGACGATGACCAGATCCGCGCTGGCCAGCGCCTGACTATCCTGCGGCGTCGGCTCAAAGGTATGGGGATCGCCATTCGGTCCGACCAGCGATTTTACGTTCACGTGTTCGCCGCCTACCTGCTTCACGATATCCGCCAGTACGGTAAAACTGGCGACGACATTCACGGTTTTCGCCATGGATAGCGGGCTGATCAGCAGCGCGCCGATCGCCAGGCTTAACGGTAACTTCTTCATAAATACCCCTGTTTAATGACGGCGCAGAAGGCCGCCGCATGGACCTGCCAGAATAGAAAGAAAAAAGAGCAGCGCGGCGCTTAGCACCACCGCCGGGCCCGCCGGCAGCGAGAAGCGCCAGGAGAGCATCAGTCCGATAACGGCCGCGGCGATCGCCAGCCCCATCGCAGCGGCGAGCATCCATGCCAGATGCCGGCTCCAGAATCGGGCGCTGGCGGCGGGCAGCATCATCAGCCCGACCGACATCAGCGTGCCGAGCACCTGAAAGCCCGCCACCAGATTCAGCACCACTAATAGCAGAAACAGGCCGTGCACCAGCGGCGCGCTCCATTTGCCCTGCGCGCGCAGAAAATCGGGATCGAAAGCGTCAATCACCAGCGGCCGGTAGATCGCCGCCAGCATCAGCAGGGTAAAGGCGGCAATAGCGCCGACCAGCAGCAGCGCCGGCTTATCCACCGCCAGCAGCGAGCCGAACAGCACATGCAGCAGATCGACGCTCGAGCCGCGCAGCGATACCAGCGTCACGCCGAGCGCCAGCGAGCCCAGGTAGAAACCGGCAAAGCTGGCGTCCTCTTTCAGCGGCGTGTAGCGACTTACCGCGCCGGAGAGCAGCGCCACCGCCAGCCCGGCGATAAGCCCGCCAACGCCCATCGCCACCAGCGACAGGCCCGATATCAGATAGCCGATGGCCGCGCCCGGCAAAACCGCGTGCGACAGCGCGTCGCCAATCAGGCTCATGCGACGCAGCGACAAAAAGACGCCGAGCGGCGTGGCGCTGACCGCCAGCGCCACGCAGGCGATCAGCGCGCGCCGCATAAAGCCGAATTCGATAAAAGGCTGAATCAGCGTCATAAAGCCGGGCTCCGCAATGCGACCGACGCCTCTCTGGCAGAGTGTTCGCCAGCATCGTCCAGCGACAGCACCTCGCTGAAATAGCGCTCTACCAGCGGGCGGTCGTGCAGCACCACCAGCAGCGTGGTGCCCGCCTGTCGCTGCTGTTGCAGGATCGACATCAGCAGCGTCACGGTTTTGCTGTCGATGCCGTTAAAAGGCTCATCCAGCAGCCACAGCGCGCTGCGCTGCAGCAGCAGCCGGGCGAACAGCACGCGCTGCAGCTGACCGCCCGACAGCGTGGCGGGCTGCGCGCTGGCGAAATCGCGCATCTGCACCGCATCCAGCGCTTGCTCGATCTCCCGGCGCATGCTGCGGCTGATGCCGCCAAACCAGCCGCAGCGCGGCCAGCAGCCGATCGACACCAGTTCAAAAACGGTTAACGGAAAGCGCGTCTCCAGCTCGCTGCGCTGCGGCATCCAGCCGATAGCCTTGCGGGGAAGTTGCAGCTCGCACTTTCCGGCAACCGGTTTTATCAGTCCGGCGATGGTTTTTAGCAGCGTTGATTTGCCGCTGCCGTTGGCGCCGACCAGCGCCGTCATGCTGCCAAAGGTTAATTCGGCATTAATGACCGGCGTTACTGCCCTGTTCTGATAGCCAGCCTGCAGCTGGGCGAAGCGCATCATGATGCGACTCCCCACTTTATCGCCAGCGCCAGCAGGACGACGATGAACAAGGCGACAGCGACTCGTCCGCCCAGTGAAAGCAGCATTCCGCTCTGATTCATAACTCACTCATTATGTTATAACATAACAATAATCTATCCTGGTTTTAGCGCGAGGTGTGCATGCAATATGTTTCAAAAGGTATCAGCAGTTCTGTACGTCTTCTTAAAAGGAGATGCCATTTATCTGATTCAGCGAGGAAAAAAGCTTTACGAATAATAACAATAGGTTTTGTCGTTAAGAGAGGAGTTGCAAAGTGGTTGCACAAGTCTAATGATCGGTTTAACAATCTATTGAGCGGTAAATGAAATGTCTCTGCAGCTTGAAAGCAATATCAACCCGGATAACCCGTCCGTCCCAGAATTAACGGCGTTTATCCAACGGAATATTCCCAAAATAGCGCAACCTCTGGCAGGTGATTTGCAATGGTATTCACCGCACGCGCAGTTAGTTCCAGAGAGTTTTAAAATAAAGTCTGTAGAAAAGTTAGCCAGCAATCGTTTTAAAATGCTTTATCAATTCGATGGACATATATTTAGTCCTTGCCTGGATTTAAATGAAGTTTTTACTCGCGAAGAACAGGTTCTGTTTCAGGTTCTTCCCGGCAGACTTGAGTTTGAGCTCATAGAGAGCCAGCAACCTTCACCCGCTGACGAATTGTAATATTTGGTAATTGAGGTGAGCAAATCTAATGATTGTGTTTTATATTTAATGTATCCCAAGCTCTGACCGCTATTCGTAATCACTTCCTGGCCGCTTAACCTTAACTCGCCGCGTTGCGGTATCCGTGCAAGCTATGGAGGGGAAAAAGATGGACGAGTACTCACCGAAACGGCATGATATTGCCCAGCTTAAATTCCTGTGTGAGAGCCTGTTTGACGAAAGCATGGCGACGCTGACCGACAGCCATCACGGCTGGGTTAACGACCCGACTTCTGAGAACAATTTACAGCTTAATGATTTGATTGAGCACATTGCTTCTTTCACGATGAATTACAAAATTAAGCATGCTGAAGATGAAGATCTGATAACGCAAATCGACGACTATCTTGACGATACCTTTATGCTATTCACTAATTACGGTATCAATGCCCAGGATCTGAATCGGTGGCAGCGTTCCGCCCGACGCTTATTTAATCTTTTTAGCGAAGAGTGCGCTTTCCTTCAGCAACCCAGTCACTCCATTTAGGTAAACACGAGACCGGTTTATTTATGAACGATAAAAATCTGACTAAAACTGATTATTTGATGCGGCTGAGACGCTGCCGCTCGATCGATACGCTCGAACGCGTGATTGAAAAGAATAAGTACGAATTATCCGATGACGAACTGGCGGTATTTTACTCCGCTGCCGATCATCGTCTGGCTGAACTGACGATGAATAAGCTTTACGATAAAGTTCCTGGCTCGGTATGGAAGTTTGTGCGTTAACACACTGTTTTTCCTTCCTCTTAGCTACAACACACCCGCTTTATTCTGAATAAATCTTTAACTGGCCATGGAGTGGCGGTTATGAGAGACGTCTGGGGATTTTCCGAGAGGAGAAAGTGGTGGAGGCCCTGCCAGCCACATCCCGGCACACGCGTCGCCTGCTGCGGCTGCTTCCTTCCGGACCTGACCGAGTTCACAAGTTAGCATTGCGGGAGGACCAACAGAGCCTCCATTGACAAGCCCTCTTTCGAAGGCGGGGGCATTATCAGGGAAGCCCCCGGCAATTGCAAGCGCCGACCGGATGACCGTTGTTTTCTTGAACAATGCGTCTCGCCAGAGGGCCGCATGGCTGTGCTACAGTAGCGTTTTTGCTTCTGCGCAAGGTCGTTATGGATCCGCAAGAGAGTTTTCAGCAGCGCATATGGCACATCGTGGCCGCTATTCCGCCAGGCAAAGTCGCTACCTATGGCGATATCGCCCGGCTGGCGGGTTCGCCGCGTGCGGCGCGTCAGGTGGGTGGCGTACTGCGTCGTTTGCCCGTCGGCAGTCGGCTGCCGTGGCATCGCGTCATTAACCGTCACGGCACCATTTCGCTACAGGGCGACGATTTGTTAAGACAACGCGACGCGCTGGCGGCGGAAGGCATTGAAATAAGTGACGACGGGCGCGTCGCGCTGGATGTTTATCGCTGGCAGCCCTGACAGCGGGGCGAAACCGCCCCGCTCTGAGATGATTACAGACTGGTTGGTGCAGGCACGGCGGAAGATGGCGTGACCTGAGTCGGCGAGGTCGAGGGCACAGTGCTGACCGCGCCGGGCTGCGTAGGCAGCGCGGTTTGCGGTACTGGCACCAGCAGCAGTTCCGCTTTGGTGCCGCCCTGGTTGATGACCGGTTTCACCGAATCGGTGATAAAGGCCAGCTTGCCGTCGATGGTAATAGCCGCGCTCAGCAGAATACGCGCGTTGGGCTGGATATCCGCCGGGTTAAACGGCAGCACGAACTGGAACGGCGCCTGCTTGCCCTGTGTGTGTACGGCGCGCTGCGACAGCACTTTCGACGGCGCGTTCGCTACTGTCGCGTCGGAGAGCGTGACCGTCAGCACCGCGTCAGGCGGCAATGCGATCCGCTGACGAATATAGACCGAACCGCTCACGTTAGGCTGCGCAATCGCCGCCTGTTGCCCTGCCGCGCTGGCGCCCAGCGTCGGTACCGGTACCGGCTTGCTGTGATCGGCACAGCCTGCGGCAGCTGCAATCAAGGTAATACCACTTACCACTTGCCAGAGTTTCATTGATGTCGTCTCCATCTGATCACTATGATTATCGGCTGCGAATTTATCGCCTGGGGTTTCATTCGCCTTATGTGGTTAATCCTGGCATAAAATCCAGATATTTCCTCTCTCTCCCCGCGTGGCGTCCGCTGCACTCTTTGATTGACGGCAACTGGTCGGATCTTTCACACTGAGCGGGTTAACTTTGTGAGGATTGCACTATGAGCCAGGCGCTGCAAAATCTGCTGAATTTATTAAATCTGGAAAAGCTGGAAGAGGGTCTCTTTCGCGGCCAGAGCGAGGATTTAGGACTGCGTCAGGTGTTTGGCGGTCAGGTGGTCGGCCAGGCGCTCTACGCGGCGAAACAGACCGTGCCGGAAGAGCGTATTATCCACTCTTTCCACAGCTACTTTTTACGGCCGGGCGACAGCAAGAAAGGCATTATTTACGATGTGGAAACCCTGCGCGACGGCAAAAGCTTTAGCGCGCGCCGCGTCAGCGCGGTACAGAACGGGCAGCCTATTTTCTATATGACCGCCTCTTTCCAGGCGCCCGAGAGCGGCTTCGAGCATCAAAACGCGATGCCTGAAGTGCCCGGCCCGGAGACGCTGGCGTCGGAGCAGGATCTGGCGCAAAAGATGGCGCATCTGCTGCCGGAAAAGGTGCGGGAGAAGTTTATCGCCGAGCGGCCGCTGGAGATACGCCCGGTTCAGATCCACAATCCGCTGAAAGGCCGCGTCGACGAGCCGGTACGTCAGGTCTGGATCCGCGCCAACGGCGGGCTGCCTGCCGATTTGCGCATTCACCAGTACCTGCTGGGCTACGCCTCCGATCTCAACTTTCTGCCGGTGGCGCTGCAGCCGCACGGCAAAGGATTTCTTGAGGCAGATATGCAGGTCGCTACCATCGACCATTCGATGTGGTTTCACCGCCCGTTCAACTTCAGCGACTGGCTGCTCTACAGCGTGGTGAGCACCTCGGCCTCCGGAGCGCGCGGTTTTGTGCGCGGCGAGTTCTATAACCAGCAGGGCGTGCTGGTCGCCTCGACCGTGCAGGAAGGCGTGATGCGTCAGCGCAGCGTATAAGCTATCAGGCCGCGCAAAAGCAAAAAATAAGGGGCGAATCGTCGCCCCTTTTTGTTTTTTCTGTTTTTAGCGCACTGCTTTTCTTGCCCAGCAGCTTACTGGTTGTAAGCGTTCTCGCCGTGGCTGTTGACGTCCAGACCTTCGCGCTCCTGCTCTTCCGGCACGCGCAGGCCGACAATCATATCCGCCAGCTTAAAGCCGATAAAGGCGACCACCGCAGACCAGACGATCGTTACGCCGACGCTGAACAGCTGCACCCATACCTGATGGCCCATGGTGACGCCTTCCGCATAGCCGACGCCGCCCAGCGAAGAAGAGGCGAATACGCCGGTCAGGATACAGCCGACGATGCCGCACACGCCGTGCACGCCGAAGACGTCGCACGGGTCGTCCACGCGCAGCATTTTCTTCAGCGAGGTCACGCCCCACAGCCCGGCCAGACCGCCCACCAGGCCGATAATCAGCGCGCCGCCGACGCCCACATAGCCGCAGGCCGGAGTAATGGCCACCAGGCCGGCGATAAAGCCCGAACAGGCGCCCAACAGTGACGGTTTACCGCGCACCGCCCATTCGCCGAAGGTCCATGACAGCACCGCGCCTGCGGTCGCTACCACAGTGTTCAGGAAGGCCAGCGCGGCAATTTCGTTAGCGGCGGAGGCGGAGCCGGCGTTGAAGCCGAACCAGCCCACATAGAGGATCGCCGTGCCGGTGAAGACCATCGGCAGATTATGCGGTTTGAACGCCTCTTTGCCGAAGCCGGCGCGTTTGCCCACCAGATAGGCGCCGACCAGACCCGCGATAGCGGCGTTAATATGCACCACGGTGCCGCCGGCGAAGTCCAGCGCGCCATCCTGCGCAAGAAAACCGCCCGCCCAGACCATGTGCGCAATCGGCAGATAGGCCAGCGTTACCCACACGCCGACAAAAATCAGCACGGCGGAGAAGCGAATACGCTCGGCGATGGCGCCGACGATCAGACCCACGGTGATACAGGCGAACGACGCCTGGAACGCCACGTGGATATACTGATAGAAACTGCCCATTACCGCTTTCAGCTCGATGTTTTTCAGCATCGCCCACTGGAAGCTGCCGAAGAAGGCGTTGCCTTCGCTAAAGGCCAGCGAATAGCCGTACACGATCCACAGCATGCAGACCAGTGCAAAAGTCACCGCCACCTGCGTCAGCATAGAGAGCACGTTTTTGCCGCGAATCAGACCGCCGTAAAACAGCGCGATCCCTGGAATCGTCATAAACAGCACCAGCGCGGTGCAAATCATCATAAATGCGTTGTCGGCCTTATCCGCTACGGCAGGCGCAGCCATCGCCAGCGACGGTAACAGCGACAGGCTGATGAGGCCCAACAAGGTGAGTGCTTTATTCATTTTTTTCCATCCCATCAGATAACGTAGCCGAAATTAGAGCGCTGCTTCGTCGGTTTCACCGGTACGAATACGAATAACGCGCTGCAGCTCGGCGACAAAAATTTTGCCGTCACCGATCTTGCCGGTATAGGCCGCTTTGCTGATCACATCCACCACTTCGTCGAGCTGGTCGTCGGCGATCGCGACGTCGATCTTGACCTTGGGCAGAAAGTTCACGCTGTACTCGGCGCCGCGATAGAGCTCTGCATGGCCTTTCTGGCGACCGAACCCTTTAACTTCAGAGACGGTCAGCCCCTGAATGCCGATAGAGGAGAGAGCTTCGCGCACATCCTCCAGTTTGAACGGTTTGATGACCACGGTAACCAGCTTCATTGCATCCCCTCCGGGTAATAGACAAGTGAGTCGCCTCAGACACGCAGAGACAGAAGCAAAGGCTGTGCCAGGAATGAAAACGCGCAGGCGGCGCGGCATAAATGCAGCCCGGCCTGGCCTGAATTGGCAAAAGAAGAGAGTGGAAAAAGAAAAGCGAAACCAGAAGCTAAATAAACTGCACTTCTTTGGTGCTTGTGGCCTCAAAGAAGTGCAAAGAGTGAGAACATTCTGATAAATGCGCGCAAAAAAGGTGCAATTTACTCTACGGTAGCGACCGCCTTGCCCGACGCGAGTTCATCGCCCGCCTGCTGCAGCTGATACATCTGCCAGTAGCGCCCCTGTCGCGCCAGCAGCGCGGCGTGATCGCCCTGCTCTACCACCTGACCACGATGCAGCACCAGAATAGTGTCGGCCTCGGTAATGGTCGACAGACGATGGGCGATCACCACCAGCGTCGTGTGCTGGCGCAGTCTGCTCAGCGTCTGCTGAATCGCCTGCTCGGTGCCGGAGTCGATATTGGCGGTCGCCTCGTCGAGGATAAGAATCTGCGGCATCTCCACCAGCACGCGCGCCAGCGCCAGCAGCTGCTTCTGCCCGACCGACAGGTTATTGCCCTGTTCGCCGAGTCGTGTATGAATGCCGTCTGGCAACGCATGCGCCAGCGATGCGAGCTGCACCTGCTCCAGCGCCTGCCAGACTGCCTCTTCGCTGATATCGCGACCGAGGCGCACGTTAGCCAGCAGGCTGTCCGCCAGCACCACCGGATCCTGCTGCACCATGGCGATGCCGCGACGCAGCGTCTGATGGCTGAGCTGACCAATGGGACGATCGTCCAGCCAGATTTCGCCGCGCGTCGCCGGATAGTAGCCCATCAGCAAATTCGCGAGGGTGCTTTTACCGCTGCCGGTATGGCCGACCAGCGCCACGAAACTGCGCGCCGGCACCTCAAGGTTGATATCGCTCAGCACCTCGCGATCGGCGCGATAGGCGAAACTCAGCTGACGCAGCGAGATGCGTCCCGAAGTCAGTGGACGATCGTCGCTGCCGTAGCGCTGCTGCGTGGCATCCATCAGCTCGAAAATGCGTTCGCCCGACACCACCGCCTGCTGCAGCATCGACTGCTGTGTCGTGAGTTCGATCAGCGGTTCGTTGAGACGGCCAAGATAGGTGATAAAGGCATAGAGCACGCCGACTTCGAAAATGCCCGGCGAGGAGAAGCTGAACAGCATCAGCAGCCCGCAGAGGATCATCGCCGAAAACAGGCTGAGCAGCGGACGCAGCAGAAAACCGTCGAGCCGCAGCGTCTGCATGCGCGCCTGATAGTGCGAGCGGCTGGCCTGGCTCATGCGCTCGCCGAAGCGCGCCTGCTGGCGAAACTGCTGGATCACGCTCATACCGTTGATCACTTCGTTAAAGCCGTTGTTGATATCCGCCAGATAGCTGCGCACGCGGCGCGCGATGGGCGTGCTGTAGCGCTGATAAATCAGCATCACCGTCAGTACCAGCGGGAAGATCGCCATCGCCACCAGCGCCATGCGCCAGTCGAGGCTGAACATCGCCACCATCATCGCGCCGATCAGCGCCGCGCTGCGCAGCACCGTGGCCACCACCGTCACGTAAAGATCCCTGATCACTTCGGTATCGTTGGTGACGCGCGAGATAATCTGTCCAACCGGCTGGGTGTCGAAGGCGCTGAGCGGCTGACGCAGCGCCGCGTCCATAACGTCGCTGCGCAGCTGCTGCACCACGCCGATCGCCGCGCGGTTAAACAGCAGCGCCTGGAAATAGTGCAGCCCTGCCGCCAGCAGCTGGAGGAGAATAAAGCCCGTCACCAGCCCGGCGACGATGCCCCAGGGCATCTGGTGCTTCGCCACCAGGTTATCGATAAAGTAACTGACCAGCACCGGTCCGGTCACCTCGGCCGCGGCGGCGATCCAGAGCAGACCGACCGCCAGGCTCAGCGATTTGCGCCACGGCCTGCCGTAGGCGAGCAGCCGCTTCAGCGTTGGCCATAAGCGTTTAGAGGTCGCCATCGAGCGCTCCTTTTGCCGATTCGTCTTCGTCCAGCGCCGCCTCAAGCTGTTGATAGCGATACATATCGCGATACCAGCCCGGCTGCGCCGCCAGCGCGTCATGATCGCCGCGCTGGGCGATCTCGCCCTGCTGCAGCACCAGAATTTCGTTCGCTTCCGCCAGCGCCGACAGGCGATGCGCGCTGATAATCAGGGTGCGGCCCCGGCCCCAGAGGCGCAGGTTATGCAGAATATCGTGCTCGGTGCGGCCGTCGACCGCCGACAGGGCGTCGTCGAGGATCAGGATCTCCGCGTCGAGCAGCAGCGCGCGCGCAATTGATAGCCGCTGCTTCTGGCCGCCCGAAAGCATCACGCCGCGTTCGCCCACTTCGGTGGCGTAACCCTGCGGCAGCCGCAGGATATCCTCATGCACGCAGGCCAGCTTCGCCGCGCGCTCAATCTCCTCCTGAGTGGCGTCGGGCTTGCCCAGCGCGATATTGCTCGCCACGCTGTCGGAGAAGAGGAATGGCGTCTGACTGACGACCGCCAGCCGGCTGCGCCAGCTGTCGATGCGCAGCTGCGTCAGGGGAATGTCGTGGTAGCGAATATCCCCCTGGTCGATATCGAAATGGCGCTGCAGCAGGCTGAGCAGCGTGCTTTTTCCGCTGCCGGTTGGGCCGCACAGGCCCAGCATCTGTCCGGGCTTCAGCGCAAAGTTGAGGTTGCGCAGCACCGGCGCGGCGCTGGCCGGATAGCGAAACTCGCGGATCGAAGCCTGCAGCACGCCCGCTTCCGCCGGCGGCTCCCTTTCGCCATCCTCGACCGCAGGCGCTTCCGCCAGCAGCGCGCCGATGCGGCTCCAGGCGGCGCTGCCGCGCTCGACGATGTTGAACATCCATGCCAGCGCCAGCATCGGCCAGATCATCAGGCCGAGATACATCACAAAGCTGGTGAGCTGACCGAGCGTCAGCTGATCGTGCCACACCATCCAGCTGCCGCCGCCAATCGCCAGCAGGTTCGAGAAGCCGATAGCGATATAGATGGTCGGGTCGAAACGGGCGTCGACGCGCGCCACACGCAGGTTTTTCGCGCCGGTATCGCGCGCAATAGCGGAGAACTGATCCGACTGGTGCGACTCCAGGCCAAACGCCTTAATCATGCGGATGCTGGTCAGGCTCTCCTGCGTCTGGTCGTTCAGGCTGGAGAAAGCCGCCTGCGCCAGCTTAAAACGGTCATGCAGCTGGTTGCCGTAGCGGTGGATAAACAGCGCCATGATCGGCATCGGCACCAGCGACAGCAGCGTCAGCTGCCAGCTGATCTGCAGGCTCATCACCAGCAGCACCACGCAGCCCATCACCAGCGAATCCACCAGCGTCAGCACCCCTTCGCCGGCGGCGAACACCACGCGATCCACGTCGTTAGTGGCGCGTGCGATAAGATCGCCGGTGCGATGACGCAGGTAAAAAGCGGGATGCTGACGGCTGAGCTGGCGATAGAAATCTTCGCGCAGTTCGACGGCAAGCTGATAGGAGGCGCCGAACAGCAGCACGCGCCAGACGTAGCGCAGCAGGTAGGTCGCCACGGCGGTGACCAGCATCACGCCGATCCACATCATAATAGTGCGCCCGCTCATGGTGTGATGCGTGACGCCATCGACGATCACGCCTACCAGATGCGGCGGCAGCAGCTGCAGGATAGCGATAACGATCAGGAGAGTGATCGCGCCCAGATAGCGTCGCCACTCGCGGATGAAATACCAACTTAACTGGCTGAATAGTCGCACTACGCTCTTCTCTTTCTTTTTGCCTCAGGGGGCAACGGGTAACGCCGTGGTGTATTTGATCTCCTCCATGGCGAAGCTGGAGGTGACGTCGATCAGGCCCGGCACGCTGTTGACCAGACGCTTGTAAAAGTCGTCGTAGCGTTTCATATCCGCAACCTGAATGCGCAGCAGATAATCGAACTCGCCCGCCGTGCGGTAGAACGCCAGCACCTCAGGCATCTCCTGCACCGCCGTGACGAAGCGCTGATACCATTCGCGGCTGTGCTGCTGCGTTTTAACGAACATAAAGGCGGTCAGCGCGAGACCGAGCTTTTCCGCATCCAGCAGCGCGACGCGTGCACGGATGATACCGTCATCCTCCAGCTTTTTCAGTCGCTTCCAGCACGGCGTGGTGGTGAGGTTAACGGCGTCCGCCAGCGCCTGCAGCGATAGCGTGCAGTCCCGCTGCAGCAAATCAAGTAAATGACGGTCAGTTTTATCTAACATTTCTCTCCTCGGGAGAATATTTTTCTCCAGATACGCCATTATAGCGAGAATAAAGCCAACTCTTTTTCCTGCGCGTGCCTTACAATCAGCCCATCTTTTTAGCCGGAATCGCATCATGAGTAACTGGACTCGCCACGCCATTAATGAAATCAACGCGGACTTTCAGCGCTCCGCCGAAACCCACCTGATTCGCTTTCGCCTGGCGGATTATCCCGGCATCGATTTCTATCTGAAAGATGAGAGCACCCATCCCAGCGGCAGCCTGAAGCATCGGCTGGCGCGCTCGCTGTTTCTTTACGGGCTGGCGAACGGCTGGATCAACGAGAACAGGCCGGTGATCGAGGCCTCTTCCGGCAGCACTGCGGTCTCGGAAGCCTATTTCGCTCAGCTGCTCGGCCTGCCCTTTATCGCCGTCATGCCAGCGAGCACCGCGAAGCGCAAAATCGAGCAGATTGAGTTCTATGGCGGCCAGTGCCACTTCGTCGCCGACCCGTGCGAGCTTTACAACGCCTCAATGGAGCTGGCGCGCGAGCTGGACGGCCATTTTATGGATCAGTTTACCTACGCCGAGCGCGCCACCGACTGGCGCGGCAATAATAACATCGCCGAGAGTATTTTCCGCCAGATGGCGCTTGAGCCTTGTCCCGTGCCGCATACGCTTATTATGGGCGCCGGCACCGGCGGCACCTCGGCGACGCTGGGCCGCTATATTCGCTATCAGGGCTTTGCCACGCGGCTGCTGGTGGTCGATCCCGAGCACTCGGTGTTTTACGATTACTGGCACAGCCGCGACGCGACGCTGCGCAGCCCGCGCGGCAGCCAGATCGAAGGCATCGGTCGTCCGCGCGTCGAGCCCTCTTTTATGCCCGACGTGATTGACGAAATGATGAAGGTGCCGGACGGCGCCACGCTGGCGGCGATGCTGAAGCTGGCGCACATTATCGGCCGTAAGCCAGGCGCCTCAACCGGCACCAATTTCTGGGGCATGATGCAGGTGGCGAAGCGGATGCGGGCGAACGGCGAACGGGGCGCGCTGGTGACGCTGATGTGCGACAGCGGCGAGCGCTATCCCGACAGCTATTACGATGAAAGCTGGGTCACGCGGCAGTTTGGCGATATCAGCCGCTGGCAGCGCGAGCTGGAATAAAATCGCGGACTCCCTGTCCGCTTCACTGTAATCCTCAGCATTCGGGGGAATACGCGAGGTGCGGCGTCGCCATCCAGTGATCTAAATAGTGAGACACCGCCTGTGTCTCGCAATGGCCGATAACCGGCAAATGGGGCAGCGCGGACTTGAGCTGGCTCATGGCGTTGCCCATCACAAACCCTTTCCCCACCAGTCCCAGCATTTCGCGGTCGTTCATGGCGTCGCCGAAGGCCATGCACTCCGCCAGCGGCAGCGAAAGATGCTGACACAGCATGGCGAGCGCGCTGCCTTTGTTGCAGTTGAGCGGCAACACCTCCAGACAGTCGAGCGCCGAGAAACAGATATGGGCGCGGTCGCCGAGCGCCGCCTCCAGCTGCGTTTTCAGCTGGCAAAGCCGGTCGTGACTCTCGACGAAGCAGATTTTGGTGACCTGGTGCGCGGGAATGCTTTTCAGGTCGCGCAGCTGATAGCGAAAGCCGCTCAGCGCGTGCGCCTGCAGCATCTGTGGCACCGGTACGTCGGTAAACCAGCCGTCGTCGTTGAAAACGTGCACCGTGGCGGCGCTATCCCAGCGGCTGTGCAGCACCTCCTCTGCCACCGACGGCGAGAGATCGCTGGCGAACAGCAGATTGCCGTCCAGATCGTGCACGCGCGTGCCGTTGCCGGTGATCAGCCAGGCGGGCAGCGTGATGCGCTGCCGCAGGATCTGCATCTCCAGCAGGTGACGGCCGGTGGCGAAGGCCAGCTGTACGTCGCGCTGATGCAGCGCCAGCAAAATGCTTAACGTCTGCTGGCCCAGCTGATGGCTGGGCAGCAGCAGCGTGCCGTCCATATCGAATGCGGCAAGTCGCGCCATTGCTCTCTCCCGTTGATAAATCAGCATTCACTATCGCCTGGCAATCCCGGAACTAATAGTGAATACTTTTCGAAAACTGTTCCGGGTTTTCTATGCGCCAGCTTAATCGCCTTAATCAGTTTCAGCGTCTGTGGCAGCAGAGCCAGGGCGCCCCCCAACAGACCTGCGTGGCCGAGATGGCCAGCCGCTGCTTTTGCAGCGATCGTCACCTGCGCACCCTGCTGTCGCAGTGGCAGCATGCAGGCTGGCTGCGCTGGCAGGGCGAATCGGGGCGCGGCAGGCTGGGCACGTTGACCTTTCTTCGATCGCCCGAACAGCTGCGGCAACAGCTGCTTCAGACGCAGCTGCAGGCGGGAAATGCAGCCGAAGCGCTGCAGGTGCTGGATATGGCGCCGGAGCGGCTGGTGGATCTGCTGCGTCCGCTGATGGGCGGCCAGTGGCAAAACGACGCCCCTGTGCTGCGCATTCCCTACTATCGTCCGCTCGATTCCGTCGCGCCGCTGCAGATTGTCGGGCGCGCCGAACAGCACCTGGCGCGTCAGCTCTTTTCCGGCCTGACGCGATTCGAAGCGGATGAGCCGGTCGGCGATCTGGCGCATCACTGGCAGCACGCCGACAAGGGGCGCGTCTGGCTGTTCTGGCTGCGTCCGCAGCTGTTCTGGCATAACGACGAGCCGCTTCAGGCCGCGCAGCTGGTCGAGCAGTTTCAGCGCATTTTGCAGGACGCGCGCGCGCAGCGCCTGCTGGCGGACGTCGCAAGCGTAGACGCGCCGCATCCGCTGGCGCTGCGCTTTCGGCTGAGCCGCAGCGACTACTGGCTGCCCTGGCGACTGGCGCATCAGCTCTGTTTGCTGCCCCATCCGCAGCAGCTGCGCCTCGGCAGCGGCCCCTGGAAGCTGGCGCACTTTACGCCCGAACTGGTGCGTATCGAGAGCCATACGCGCTGTCACCTGCAGCTGCCGCTGATGCAGGCCGTTGAGTACTGGATTACGCCGACGCTGTTCGATCGCGCACTCGGCACCAGCTGCCGTCATCCGGTGCAGATCGCCATTGGCGATGCGGCGGATCTGGCGTCGCTGCGTCCGGTCAGCCGCAGCATCAGCCTCGGTTTTTGCTACCTCGCCTGTCGTCCGCGCGCCGGTTTTAGCCCGGCGCAGGCGCGTCGTTTGCTCCGCCTGCTGCAGCAAAGCGGCATCGTTGCGCAGCTGCCGCTGGAAGAAGGGCTGATTACGCCGAGCAAAGAGCTGCTGCCGGGCTGGCCGGTGCCGCAGGTGGAGGATGAGGCGCCGCATCTGCCGCCGCGCCTGACGCTGCACTACCAGCTTCCGGTCGAACTGCATGAGATGGCGCAGGCGCTGCGTGAGCTATTGCGGGCGGAGGGCTGTGAGCTCACCCTGATCTTTCACGACGTAAAAAGCTGGCAGAACAGCGAGGATCTGGCGCAGGCCGATCTGGTGATGGGCGACCGGCTGATCGGCGACGCGCCGCTTTTTACGCTGGCAAGCTGGCTGGAGATCGATCGGTTGTGGCCTGCGGAAACCAGCCAGCATCTTCGTCAGCAGCTGTCGAGGATACAGCGGCTGGCCGACGGCGAGGCGCGCCGTGCCGCACTGCACCAGCTCTACCACAGCCTGATGCGCGACGGCCTGCTGCTGCCGCTGTTCAACTATCGCTATCAAATCTTCGCGCCCCCAGGCGTAGAGGGCATCCAGCTAAATACCCTCGGCTGGTTCGACTTCAGCCGCGCCTGGGTTCCGCCGCCGCTGACGGCGTGAAGCCGCGCTTCGCGCTGTTCAGCGGGCGGGAGAGTGATTACCATAGACGCAAAATTTTCGACCAGGACAAAATGATGAAGCGAGCCGTTGTAGTCTTTAGCGGTGGACAAGACTCCACCACCTGCCTGATCCAGGCGTTGCAGCAGTATGACGAAGTGCACTGCGTCACCTTCGACTACGGCCAGCGCCATCGCGAAGAGATCGAGGTCGCCCGCGCGCTGGCGCTGAAGCTGGGCGCACGCGCCCATAAGGTGCTCGACGTCACTCTGCTGAACGAGCTGGCGGTAAGCAGCCTGACCCGCGACAACATTCCGGTTCCCTCTTATGATCCCGCCGCCAGCGGCCTGCCGAGCACCTTTGTGCCGGGACGCAATATTCTGTTTCTGACCCTCGCCTCGGTTTACGCGTATCAGGTCGAGGCGGAGGCTGTCATCACCGGCGTCTGCGAAACCGATTTTTCCGGCTATCCCGACTGCCGCGACGAGTTCGTTAAAGCGCTGAACCACGCGGTCAGCCTCGGCATGGCGCGCGAGGTGCGTTTTGAAACCCCGCTGATGTGGCTCAATAAAGCAGAGACCTGGGCGCTGGCCGACTACTGGCAAAGCCTGACGCTGGTACGCGAAGAAACGCTGACCTGCTATAACGGCGTCAAGGGCGACGGCTGCGGCGAATGCGCCGCCTGTCATCTGCGCGCACGCGGCCTGAACGACTATCTCGCCGATCGCGACGCCGTGATGGCGGCGATGAAAAGCAAAAGCGGCCTGATCTGATATCGGCGCGGCGCCGCACAGATGCGCCGCGCTGTTGACTCAGACGGAGAAAGCCTCCAGCCGCGCGCGCAGCTCGCTCTCCAGCGCGACCGCTTTCTGCGTGCGCAGATCGATGCAGACAAAGGTCAGCGCCGCATCCGCCACCAAAGTTTCGCTCCCCGCCAGCGTTACGCGCTGGGTAATCACGCCGCTTTTTCCGTTCAGCTGCGTCATTTCGCTGTGTATGGCCAGAACGTCGCCCAGCACAGCCGGGCGACGATAGTTGATATTGATATTCACCACCACGAACGCCAGCTGCTGCTGCTGCAGCCAGTTGAACGCGTCCGCCTCTTCGAGCCACTGCCAGCGCGCCTCTTCCAGAAACTCCAGATAGCGCGCATTGTTGACGTGCTGATACACGTCGAGGTGATAGCCGCGAACTTTAATCGTGGTCTGCATGCCTGACATCTCCTGTCGTTAAAGAGGACCTAACTGGTATGACCTCTTTAGCGTAGCAAAAGCCTTTTTGCCGCGCGGCAAAAGCGTCAGGGTTGCGCCTTAGCTCACAGTTTCAGCCGCCCGGCGTTACGTTCGATAAGCGAATTGCCGATGCCCGGCACCTCCTTTAGCTGTTCGACGGCGGTAAACGGCCCGTACTGCTCGCGGTAGCTGACAATCGCCTGCGCCTTTTTCAACCCGACGCCGTTCATCGCCGCCGACAACTGCTCGGCGGTCGCCTCGTTAATGCTGATTTTTTCGCCTGCCGCCTGCGCGGCCTGGGCAGTCGGCGTTTCGCCTGCGGTTTCCGCCGCCGTCACGCTGGAATAGCCGATTGCGCCGCCAAGCGCGAGGGTAAAGCAAAGAACGGACAATAGTGATTTAGACATGCTCTGTTTCTCCTTATGTTTAACAGCAAGGAGAGCGTGACAGAGAAGAGAGAAGGCCTCAAAAGGCAACATCCAGAAATGGAAAAGGCCGCGCAAGCGGCCTTTTCGGTTTTCACTGCAAAACACTTTTTTGCGAGCGTTACTGCATTTGCGCTGCGGCGCCGTATTTAATTTTGGCTTCTTTGCGCAGATTTGCGAGCAGCGCTTCGAACGCCAGCTGCGCGTTGTTCTGCGTCACGCCCTTAATCATTTCGTCTACCTGCTCCTGCGGCAGCGTACCGCTGCTGACCTTGTCCAGCGCCACCAGCACCACATTGCCCTGCATATCTTCGCTCACGCCCCACGACGCTTTACCGTCAACGGGCTGCGGCAGATTGAAGGCGGTCTGCGCGACCGGATCCTGGCTGTTGCGGTCGACGGTTTTGCTGGCGCTCAGCGTCAGACCGGCTGCGTTCAGCGCATCCTGTTTGCCCGCTTTGAGATCGGCCAGCAGTTTGTCCGCCTGCGCCTTCGCCTGCTGTTCCGCTTTATCGTGCTTCAGCGTGTCGGCAATCTGCGCTTTCACCTCATCCAGCGGTTTAATCGCTTCAGGTTTGTGCTCGCTGATGCGCAGCACGAACGCGCGGTCGCCATCCACGGTAATCACGTCGGAGTTGTTGCCTGGCGCACCGTTCTGGCCGGTCAGGCCGCCGTTAAAAATGGCGTTTTTCACCGCGTCGAAGTTGAGCTCCTGCGGCACGCTGTCGCGGCTGAACCAGCCGGTTTCAACCACTTTCAGGCCGGAAGCCTGCGCGGCGCCGGCCAGCGACTCATTGTCGTTGCTCGCCGCTTCGCTCACTTTCTGCTGCTGCTGGTAGAAAGCGTCGACCGCTTTCTCCTGCTTCGCTTTGTCGGCCACCGCGTCGCGCACTTCGGCCAGCGGTTTGATCTGTTCCGGCTGGATATCGTCCAGACGCACCACCAGGAAGCCGACCGACGATTTAATCACGCCCGAAAGCTGGCCCTTCTGCGTCAGCCCGGCGTTTTTCAGCTCGTCCGGCGTGGTGGCCGGCTCAAGCCAGCCCATATCGCCGCCCTTGCGCGCAGAGATGGGATCGATCGATTTGCTTTTCGCCAGCGCGGCGAAGTCCGCCCCGCCCTTCAGCTGCGCCAGCACGGCGCTGGCATCCGCCTCGGTTTTGGTCTGGATGACGCTGTAGCGGTTACGCTGCGGCTGGGTGTAGTCCGCTTTATGTTGGTCGTACCAGCTCTGAATGTCGGCGTCGCTAACGCTGGCCTGCATGCTGGCAGCATCCATTTTGATGTAGCTGACGCGGAACTGCTCCGGCGCCATAAAGTTGTTTTTATGCTGCTGATAGTATTGCGCGATCTCGTCGGCCGTCGCGGTTTGTTTCGCCGCCAGCGCGTTGACGTCGATAGTCGCCTGACGAATGTCGCGCTTCTGCGACACCAGATCCACCAGCTTGCTGGTTTCGCCTTTCAGCATAAAGTCGGTATTAGCGACGGCGTTGATCAGCTGCTGGGTCGCCAGCTGCTTGCGCAGCGCTTCCGCATAGCGATCGGCGGTAAAGCCCATGCTGCTCAGCAGAGCGTTATATTTCGCGTTGTCGAACTTGCCGTTGGTCTGGAACGCCTGCTGGGCGAAGATCGCCTGCTTGACCTGATCGTCGCTGATAGTAATGTGGAGGTCGTTGATGTACTGATCGAGCAGCGCCTGATCCACCAGCTGCGACAGCGCCTGCTGACGCATCTGCTGCATGAAGCCGTCGTTGCCGGCAAGCTGCGAGAACTGATCGCCCAGCATCTGCTGCTGGCGGCTGCGCTCGTTGTTGAACGCCTGATCGAGCTGCGCGCGGCTGATTTCCTGTCCGTTGACTTTAGCGGCGTAATCGCTGCCGCCGCCGATAAGGTAGTTGCCAACGCCGGTCAGCACGAAGGAGAGAATAATCAACCCCAAAATAACCTTGAGCACGACATGATTCGACGCCGCGCGTAAATTGTCCATCATGGTATGACAACGCTCCGCTGTAGTGTGGATATAAACCTCGGGCGCAACGCCTGTCGGATAAAGGTCGTTACGCAACTGCCGTTTAGCCTGGCAGCTTCACTCCTGTTGAGACAAGTCTTAGCGCGATTTATCCCCGGATCCGAATAAAAAAGGCACATCAAATTTGATGTGCCCGTATGTTACATGAGAACGCATGAACCGTCCTCTAGTCCACGGAAGAAAATGCTTCTGCGGACGGGTGCGATGTCATGCGTTGACAGCGTCTTTCAGCGCTTTACCGGCGCGGAAGCCCGGCACTTTGCCAGCGGCAATGGTGATCTCTTTGCCGGTCTGCGGGTTGCGGCCGGTACGTGCGGCACGTTCGCGTACGGAGAAAGTGCCAAAGCCCACCAGAGCCACTTCCTCGCCGCCTTTCAGCGCGTCGGAAACAGAACTGGTGAATGCGTCCAAAACACGTCCCGCTGCTGCTTTAGAAATGTCAGCGTCTGCAGCAATTTTGTCGATCAACTGTGACTTATTCACTCTCTTCATCCCCTCTTTTATTATTTCACTTCACATCCGCGCGTCCTGGCGGATACGAATGCGCAGCACGTTATATCAAGCCTGTTGAGGCGAAACAACGGAATTCATCTTAATCGCTGAATCCGCAGCCCCCTAAATTAACGGCACTAAAAAAAGCTGGCAAGCGCTCATTGGCCTGCCAGCTTCGCTTTTTAATGCTTTATGTCGCTAATCACTATTTTGCGGTAGCAACCTGCATGCCGTAAGGGGCGTTTTCCAGCGCAAGGCCTAAAACTTCTTCGATGCGTTTCACCGGATGGATCTCCAGATCGGCGATAACGTTGGCTGGAATTTCTTCCAGGTCGCGTTTATTATCGTCCGGGATCAGCACCACTTTAATGCCGCCGCGATGGGCCGCCAGCAGCTTCTCTTTCAGGCCGCCGATCGGCAGCACCTGGCCGCGCAAAGTGATCTCGCCGGTCATCGCCACGTCAGAACGCACCGGGTTGCCGGTCAGACAGGAGACCAGCGCGGTGCACATCGCGATACCGGCGCTCGGGCCATCCTTCGGCGTCGCGCCTTCCGGCACGTGAACGTGGATGTCGCGCTTCTCGTAGAAATCGCCGTTGATGCCCAGCTTCTCGGCGCGCGCACGCACCACGGTCAGCGCCGCCTGGATCGACTCCTGCATCACCTCGCCGAGCGAACCGGTGTAGGTCAGCTTGCCTTTGCCCGGCACGCAGGCGGTTTCGATGGTCAGCAGATCGCCGCCCACTTCGGTCCATGCGAGGCCGGTCACCTGGCCAACGCGGTTTTCGCTTTCGGCGCGGCCATAGTCGAAGCGCTGTACGCCCAGGTAATCCTTGAGGTTGTCGCCGTTGATGGTGATGTGCTTCTGCTCTTTATTCAGCAGCAGCGTTTTCACCGCTTTACGGCACAGCTTCGACAGTTCGCGCTCCAGGCTACGCACGCCCGCTTCGCGCGTGTAGTAGCGGATGATGCCGACGATGGCGCTGTCTTCCACCGTGATTTCGCTCTCTTTCAGGGCGTTACGCTCAATCTGCTTCGGCAGCAGATGCTGTTTGGCGATATTGAGCTTCTCATCCTCGGTGTAACCAGAGAGGCGAATGACTTCCATACGGTCCAGCAGCGGCGCCGGAATGTTCATGGAGTTGGAGGTGGCAACGAACATCACGTCGGAGAGATCGTAATCGACTTCGAGGTAGTGATCGTTAAAGGCGATGTTCTGCTCGGGATCGAGCACTTCCAGCAGCGCGGAAGCAGGATCGCCGCGCATGTCGGATGACATTTTGTCGATCTCGTCCAGCAGGAACAGCGGGTTTTTCACCCCGACCTTCGCCATTTTCTGGATCAGCTTGCCTGGCATAGAGCCGATGTAGGTGCGGCGGTGACCGCGAATTTCCGCTTCGTCACGCACGCCGCCCAGCGCCATACGCACATACTTACGGCCGGTCGCCTTGGCGATCGACTGACCCAGCGAGGTTTTACCCACGCCCGGCGGTCCAACCAGGCAGAGGATCGGGCCTTTAATTTTGCTGACGCGGCTCTGCACGGCGAGGTATTCCAGAATGCGGTCTTTGACGCGCTCCAGGCCGTAGTGGTCGGTGTCCAGCGTCTCCTGGGCCTTGCGCAGGTCTTTTTTCACCTTGCTGCGCGCGTTCCACGGCACCTGGACCATCCAGTCGATATAGCCGCGTACCACCGTCGCTTCGGCGGACATCGGCGACATCATTTTTAATTTCTGCAGCTCGGCTTCGGCTTTTTCACGCGCTTCGGTCGGCATTTTCGCCGCATCGATTTTGCGCTTCAGGGCTTCGTACTCATCCGGCACGTCGTCCATTTCGCCCAGCTCTTTCTGAATCGCCTTCATCTGCTCATTCAGATAGTACTCGCGCTGGCTCTTCTCCATCTGCTTTTTCACGCGGTTGCGAATGCGCTTCTCAACCTGCAGCAGATCGATTTCCGACTCCATCATCGCCATGAGATATTCCAGACGCTCGTTCACGTCCGACATCTCCAGCACCGACTGTTTATCGGCTAATTTCAGCGGCATATGGGCCGCAACGGTGTCGGCGAGGCGCGCCGCATCGTCGATATTGTTCAGCGAGGTCAGCACTTCCGGCGGGATCTTTTTGTTCAGCTTGATATAGCCTTCAAACTGATTGATCGCCGTCCGTACCAGCACTTCCTGTTCGCGCTCTTCGATTTCCGGCGAGATCAGGTATTCCGCCTGCGCGGTAAAATGGTCGCCATTATCCGCCAGGGTAGTGATATGCGCGCGCTGCAGCCCTTCGACTAAAACTTTGACGGTGCCGTCAGGCAGTTTCAGCATCTGCAGCACTGAGGCTACGGTCCCTACAGAGAAGAGATCGTTAATGCCAGGTTCATCCGTTGAAGCCTCTTTCTGGGCAACCAGCATGATCTTCTTGTCATGATCCATCGCCGCTTCGAGGCAACGAATCGATTTTTCCCGACCAACAAACAACGGAATTACCATGTGCGGATAAACCACCACGTCGCGCAGAGGCAACACGGGGATTTCAATGCGTTCAGAACGCTCAGGATTCATAGAGCTCTCTCTTAGTTAGTGTCCGCCAGGTGATGGGCACCGCATAATGCAGGGAATGTGCAGTTAAACCCACAGGATTATGAGTATATGGGGATGATCGTTCGACATTCAACGTCATGAGAGCGAGAAAAACAAAAGGGGAAAGAATTTTCCCCTTTTTTAATAATATCAACGCCCTTACGCTGGCGAATTATTCGCCAGACGCCTGGGCTTCATGCTTGCCGTAGATAAGCATCGGCTCTGACTGGCCTTCGATAACCGACTCGTCGATCACCACTTTTTCTACGTCTTCCATAGAAGGCAGGTCATACATGGTTTCCAGCAGCGCGCCTTCAACGATAGAACGCAGGCCGCGGGCGCCGGTCTTACGCGACATCGCTTTTTTGGCGATGGCGGTCAGGGCTTCGTCGCGGAACTCCAGCTCGACCCCTTCCAGGTTGAACAACGCCTGGTACTGTTTGGTCAGGGCGTTTTTCGGCTCGCGCAGGATCTGGATCAGCGCTTCTTCGCTCAGCTCGTTGAGCGTCGCGACCACCGGCAGACGACCAATGAACTCTGGAATCAGGCCGAATTTGATCAGATCTTCAGGTTCAACCTGAGAGAGCAGCTCGCCTTCGCTCGCTTTTTCCGACTTGCCTTTTACCGTTGCGCCAAAACCGATACCGGAGCCGGTTTCCACGCGCTGAGAGATCACTTTATCCAGACCCGCGAAAGCGCCGCCGCAGATAAACAGAATTTTAGAGGTATCGACCTGCAAAAATTCCTGCTGCGGATGCTTGCGACCGCCCTGCGGCGGAACGGCCGCTACGGTGCCTTCAATCAGCTTCAGCAGCGCCTGCTGCACGCCTTCGCCGGAGACGTCGCGCGTAATAGACGGGTTATCCGACTTACGCGAGATTTTATCGATCTCATCGATATAGACGATGCCGCGCTGCGCTTTCTGCACGTCGTAGTCGCACTTCTGCAGCAGCTTCTGGATGATGTTCTCCACATCCTCGCCCACGTAGCCCGCTTCGGTTAGCGTGGTGGCGTCGGCCATGGTGAACGGCACATCCAGCAGGCGCGCCAGCGTCTCCGCCAGCAGGGTTTTACCGCTACCGGTCGGACCAATCAGCAGAATGTTGCTTTTGCCCAGCTCGATGCCATTGCTGGTATCGCCGTTGCGCAGGCGTTTGTAGTGGTTGTACACCGCAACCGCCAGCACTTTTTTCGCCTTTTCCTGGCCGATAACATAATCATCGAGGTGATGGCGGATTTCGTGCGGCGTAGGCAGCGCGCTACGTTCGCGATGCGGGGCAACTTCTTTAATCTCTTCGCGAATGATGTCATTGCACAGATCGACACATTCGTCGCAGATATACACTGACGGCCCGGCAATCAGCTTACGCACTTCATGCTGGCTTTTGCCGCAAAAAGAGCAGTACAGCAACTTCCCTGAACCGTCTTTGCGCTTATCTGTCATCAGTTAACCTCTTCTTGTTCTCAGGCCATACTGGCGTACGGCGCAGGCCGTGCGAACACGGCCAATATTCATTCAACTCAAACCCGTTTCCCAGTAACTATAGCGTAAGGAGACGGGCAGATGAGTCTTATTCGCGATGTGTCAGGACGGAGTCGACTAAACCATACTCTACCGCTTCACTCGCCGAGAGGAAACGATCGCGCTCGGTATCGCGCTCAATTTCTTCCAGCGACTTGCCGGTATGCTCCGCCATCAGCTCATTCATGCGCTGTTTCACTTTCAGAATCTCTTTCGCATGAATCTCAATGTCGGTCGCCTGGCCCTGATAGCCGCCCAGCGGCTGGTGAATCATCACGCGCGAGTTCGGCAGGCAGAAGCGCTTGCCTTTAGTGCCGGCAGTCAGCAGGAAAGCGCCCATTGAACAGGCCTGGCCCATACAGATGGTGCTGACGTCGGGCTTGATAAACTTCATGGTGTCGTAGATCGACATGCCTGCGGTGATCACGCCGCCTGGGGAGTTGATATAAAGATAGATATCTTTCTCAGGGTTTTCCGCTTCCAGAAACAGCATCTGCGCCACGATCAGATTGGCCATGTGATCTTCAACCTGGCCGGTCAGGAAGATGACGCGCTCTTTCAGCAGGCGGGAATAGATGTCGTAGGAACGCTCGCCGCGCGAAGTCTGTTCAACCACCATGGGCACCAGCGCATTGCGCGGCGCAGTAAATTCACGATCGCCACTGTATGACATTACCGTCTCCTGGATATAGTTCATTGGCTACATTCTGTACCGATTTTCTCTGAAGCGAGCGCGTTCTGCGCAGCTCCGCTTCGTTTCCGACACCTTCAAGGACGGTTAATCAGCCAGTCTAACTCTCTTCTGCATACTCCCTCAATCTGGGGATACTGCCCTGCTGTTTCAAGCATAACAACCTTTTCTCTATTCGCTAACCTGGAAAAAGCGCAACGTGAATAATTTGCCGGTTTATTAAGCGAATAGCAGCGGAAGAGCGCCGATGGCGCCGGAAAAACAAAAAAGCCCGCGACTTTGCAGCCGCGGGCTTAGCACTTCTGGTTAAATCAGCGATCAGGCAGCGGTGGTCTGATTCATCAGTTCCTGGAAGCTGGTCGCTTTCTCAGTCACTTTCGCTTTTTCCAGAACGGCTTCAACCGCCTGCTCTTCGAGCGCGACGTTACGCATGTTGTTCATCAGCTCGTTGTTTTTGCTGTAGAACTCGATTACTTCCTGCGGATCTTCGTAAGCGGACGCCATCTCTTCGATCAGAGCGTTAACGCGTGCTTCGTCAGCCTTCAGCTCATGGGTGCGAATTACTTCACCCAGCAGCAGACCCACAACAACGCGACGTTTCGCCTGCTCTTCAAACAGCTCGCGCGGCAGTTCCAGCGCTTGCTTCTCGTTGCCGCCAAAGCGCTGCGCAGCCTGGCGACGCAGTACGTCGATTTCGCTGTCGATCAGCGCAGCCGGCACGTCGATGTCGTTGGCTTTCACCAGGCCGTCGATCGCCTGCGTTTTCACGCGGTTGCGGATAGCGCCTTTCAGCTCGCGGTCCATGTTTTTACGTACTTCAGCGCGCAGGCCGTCGATAGAACCATCTTCCACGCCGAAACGCTTGATGAACTCTTCAGTCAGCTCCGGCAGTTCGCGCGTTTCAACTTTCTTCAGCACGATGTCGAACTTCGCGTCTTTCCCTTTCAGGTTTTCCGCGTGGTAGTCTTCCGGGAATTTCACGTCGATAGTGAAGGTTTCGCCCGCTTTATGACCCACGATGCCCTCTTCGAAGCCCGGGATCATACGGCCCTGGCCCATCGCCAGCACGAAGTCAGAGGCTTTGCCGCCTTCGAACTCTTCGCCGTCAACTGAACCGCTGAAGTCGATGGTCGCGCGATCTTCAGCCGTTGCCGCCGCATCGCTCTCTTTCCAGTTAGCCTGCTGCTTGCGCAGGGTGTCCAGCATGGCGTCGACGTCTGCGTCGGTCACTTCCACCAGCGGTTTTTCAACTTCGATGCTGTCCAGACCCTGCAGTTCAACTTCCGGATAGACTTCGAACTCGACCGCGTAGGTGAAATCTTCGCCTTCTTTATATTCGCCCGGCACGTAGTTCGGCGCGCCAGCCGGATTGATTTTTTCTTTGATGATGGCGTCAACGAAGTTGCGCGTCATCAGCTCGCCCAGCACGTCCTGGCGAACAGAAGCGCCATAGCGCTGTGCGATGATATTGGCCGGCACTTTGCCTTTACGGAAACCATCGATACGGACTTTTTTCGCCACTTCCACCAGTTCTTTCTTCACTGCGCTTTCGATGCTGTCAGCGGGGACAGTAATCGTAATGCGACGGCCCAGACCCTGCGTGGTTTCTACTGAAACTGTCATCTTGTTACCTCAAAAAATCGCGTGCTCGGTCAACTTCAGACACCACACATTATGCAATGCGCCGTATCCAACAACCGGGACGGCTTCCATTAAGAGAACCTGATCCCTGTCACCAGAAGCGTCCCGAAGACATTCCGGAAAAATAGACGCAGCATTATAGCGGCATCGCCCTGGTGAGTCGAGGCTGGAAACTCACCACTTTTTAGCGGCTTTGCTGCTTTTTTGCGCCGGAGATCGCGTTTATCGCTAAATAATGAAAAAAAACGGCCCGCAGGCCGTTTTTCAAAAGCGGGAGGAGATCAGGCGAGGGTGCCGGCGCCGCGGCAGTTTGGCGAGGCGAGCACGGTATCCTGCAATCCCTCCCACTCTTTCAGGGTATAGGTATGCAGCGCCAGCGCGTGAACGCTGCCTGCCAGCTCGGCGGCGAGCTCGCCGTAAATCGCCCGGTGGCGCGCCAGAAAGCGCTGACCTGCGAATACGTCACTGACGATAACCACCTTGAAGTGGCTTTCGGAACCCGCCGGGACATTATGACGATAGCTTTCGTCATGCACTTCCAGATGAGCCGGCTCAAAAGCCAGGCGCAGCTTCTCTTCGATCTGTTCGCGAATCATTGTCTCTTTCCTCAATGGCGAGCGCTGTGCCCCATCTGGTTAAATATTAGTAGGTTTTCAGACGCATCCGCACAAATGTGTGAAAATATTTCCGCCGCCGTCTAAGCCGACCGGCATGATAGCGCAGCGCGACTGCGGGTCAATGCCTGGATTTTTCTTAGCGTATAAAAAAGGCGGTTAGCGCGAATTTCCCCTTCGCAAGGGCTTTTTTCACTGCCGCGCAATGCTATGATGGCCGCAGTTTTTGCAAACCAACCCACAACATTAACGAGAATAAGTATGTTGAAAAAACTGTTATTTCCCCTGCTGGCCGCCTTCATTTTGGCCGGCTGCGCCACCAACAGCAATACGTTGACCATTCAGCCGAAAATTGAGCTGCCGCAGCAGGATCCGAGTCTGATGGGCGTGACCGTCAGCATCAACGGCGCCGATCAGCGCAGCGACCAGGCGCTGGCGAAAGTCAACCGCGACGGCCAGCTGGTTACCCTGACGCCGTCCCGCGATCTGCGCTTCCTGCTGCAGGAAGTGCTGGAGAAACAGATGACCGCGCGCGGCTATATGATCGGGCCGGAAGGCGCCGTCGATCTGCAGATCGTGGTAAACAACCTCTATGCGGACGTGACCCAGGGCAACGTACGCTACAGCATCACCACCAAAGCGGATATCTCGATTATCGCCACCGCGAAGAACGGCAACAAGCAGGTGAAGAACTATCGCCAGACCTATAGCGTAGAAGGCGCCTTCAGCGCGACCAACGACAAGATCACCAAAGCAGTGAACTCGACGCTGGGCGACGTGATCGCCGATATGGCGCAGGACACCAGCATCAACAACTTCATCAAGCAGAACGCGCACTAATCCGCCGCACTATATGCATGCCCGGCGCGCCGCCGGGCATCGCTTCAGGGTCAGCATGAATCACTATCTTCGCATCTTCACTCAACGAAACGCCGCCGTTTTACTGCTGCTTGGCTTTGCTTCAGGCCTGCCGCTGGCGCTGACCGCCGGCACGCTGCAGGCGTGGATGACGGTGGAAAATGTCGATCTCAAGACCATCGGTTTTTTTTCGCTGGTCGGCCAGGCGTACGTTTTTAAATTTCTCTGGTCGCCAGTGATGGACCGCTTTACGCCGCCGTTTCTCGGCCGTCGACGCGGCTGGCTGCTGCTGACGCAGCTGGCGCTGATCGCCGGGATTATCGCTATGGGCTTTATGCAGCCCGGACGCGACCTGACGCTGCTCGCCGCGCTGGCGGTGCTGGTCGCCTTCTGCTCCGCTTCGCAGGATATCGTCTTCGACGCGTGGAAAACCGACGTGCTGCCGCCGGAAGAGCGCGGCAGCGGCGCTGCCATCACCGTGCTTGGCTACCGACTGGCGATGCTGGTCTCCGGCGGGCTCGCGCTCTGGCTGGCGGATCGCTATCTCGGCTGGCAGGCGACCTACTGGCTGATGGCGCTGCTGATGGTGCCCGCGCTTATCGCCACCCTGATGGCGAAAGAGCCCGATACGCGCGCCACCACGCCGCATTCGCTGCGCGAGGCGGTATCACTGCCGCTGAAGGACTTTTTTCAGCGCAATAACGCCTGGCTGCTGATCACTCTTATCGTGCTCTATAAGCTGGGCGACGCCTTCGCCGCCTCACTGACTACCACTTTTCTGATCCGCGGCGTGGGTTTTAACGCCGGCGACGTCGGACTGGTGAACAAAACGCTCGGCCTGCTGGCGACCATTATCGGTGCCCTCTACGGCGGCGTACTGATGCAGCGCCTGAGCCTGTTCCGCGCCCTGATGATTTTCGGCGTGCTGCAGGCGGTTTCGAATTTCGCCTACTGGCTGCTGGCGGTGACGCCGCCGCATTTATGGAGCATGGCCAGCGCGGTCTTCGTGGAGAATCTGTGCGGCGGCATGGGCACGGCGGCATTTGTCGCGCTGCTGATGACCCTGTGCAACAAGTCATTCTCCGCCACGCAGTTCGCTCTGCTTTCGGCACTCTCGGCGGTTGGCCGCGTCTATGTCGGCCCGGCGGCCGGCTGGCTGGTAGAACTCTGGGGCTGGCCGACCTTCTACGCTTTCACCGTGCTGGCGGCGCTGCCCGGTCTGCTGCTGCTGCTGCTCTGTCGCGACACGCTGAACGACGCGCAAAACAGCGAGCGCTTCCTGATGCGCACGCGTTTTGCCGCCGGCTACCGCTGGACCACGCGTCTGTTCTGTATCGGCTGCGCTGTTATCGCGCTCTGGCTGACGACGCTGGCGTGTCAGGCGCTGGGGCTATGGCGGCTGGAGAGCGTGCCGGGCGCGCTGTTCGAAGCCGGTATAGCGCTGCTGGCGCTGGCAGTATGCGGCGGCGTGACGCTTGACTACATCGCGCAGCGCAAAAGCGCGGCGCAGCAGCATTAATTAACAACAGGTATTATTTCACTACGAAAATGGATCAAACCGCCCTGCCGGGCGGTAAAAGTTAAACTTTGTCATCCAGTGTTATTTTCCTGGAAATATTAAGATCCTGATTCTGCATTCAGCGAATATATTAAAAACCGGTGCGCAATTATTTTGTATAAATTTCATCATCCAAATGATGCAGATTTGTTAAAGAATTGAGTATCAAAAGTAAGGTTTATTCTTTCCCTGATTTCTTTAAGGATACTTTCATCGGTTTTTGTTATATTAGTGCCAACTGCTTGTCGCAGTTAATAATTTATCACCCCAGGCAACATCTGTGACACCCTTAGCAAAAGGTGTCAACACGCTGCTGACACATCCTTATGCTGGTTTACACTGCATAAACCTTCCCGTAAAATGCGCGCACACTTAAACGACAATAAGCCCTTTGTCATTGAGGTCGTTAAATGAGACTCAGGAAATACAATAAAAGTTTGGGGATTTTGTCATTAATCGCAGGCACTTTGTTAATGAGTGGCTGCGATAATGCGTTGTTAAATCCCAAGGGACAGATTGCACTTGAGCAACGTTCGTTGATTCTGACAGCCTTCGGCTTAATGATGATCGTCGTTATTCCGGCAATCTTGATGGCGGTGGTGTTTGCATGGAAATATCGTGCATCCAACACTGAAGCGAAGTACAGCCCCAACTGGTCGCACTCTAACAAAGTCGAAGCCGTGGTCTGGACCATTCCGATCCTGATCATTCTCTTCCTCGGCGTGCTGACCTGGAAATCAACCCACGCGCTGGAGCCGAGCAAACCGCTGGCCTCTGACGTAAAGCCGGTTGAGATCCAAGTGGTGGCGCTGGACTGGAAATGGTTGTTTATCTACCCGGAACAGGGTATTGCCACCGTTAACCAGATCGCTTTCCCGGCTAACACGCCGGTGAGCTTCAAAATTACCTCTAACTCCGTTATGAACTCCTTCTTTATTCCGACGCTCGGCAGCCAGATCTACGCCATGGCGGGCATGCAGACCAAACTGCACCTGATCGCCAATGAGCCAGGAACGTTCGACGGTATTTCCTCGAACTTCAGTGGTCGAGGTTTCTCTGGTATGAAGTTCAAAGCCATTGCAACCAAGGACGATGCGGAGTTCCAGCAGTGGGTCGCCAAAGTTAAAGCGGCGCCTAACACGCTGACCACTATGGAAGATTTCGAGAAAGTTGCAGTGCCAAGCGAAAATCATCCGGTGGAATATTTCTCTTCAGCGAATCCTGAACTGTTCAAGCAAGTCATCGCTAAGTTCATGACCAGCCACGGGAAGATGGACATGTCTCAGCACGAAGGCATGGACATGAGTCACACCGCTTCCGCGGGAGCCGAGGAATAATACGATGTTCGGAAAATTAACACTGGATGCAGTGCCGTACCATGAGCCGATTATCATGGTTACGGTTGCCGGGATCATCATTGGTGGTCTGGCAATCATCGCTGCCCTAACCTACTTTGGTAAATGGCAGTACCTGTGGTCGGAATGGCTCACCTCCGTCGACCATAAAAAACTGGGTATCATGTACATCATCATGGCGTTCGTCATGCTGCTGCGCGGCTTTGCCGATGCCATCATGATGCGTACCCAGCAGGTAATGGCTTCCGCCGGGGAAGCCGGCATACTCCCGCCGCATCACTACGACCAGATCTTTACCGCGCACGGCGTGATTATGATCTTCTTCGTGGCGATGCCTTTCGTCGTGGGTCTGATGAACATCGCGGTGCCGCTGCAAATCGGCGCGCGTGACGTTGCCTTCCCGTTCCTGAACAACCTGAGCTTCTGGTTTACCGCGGTCGGTGTGATCCTGGTTAACCTGTCGCTGGGCGTGGGCGAGTTCGCACAGACCGGCTGGCTGGCCTATCCGCCGCTGTCGGGCGCGGAGTACAGTCCTGGCGTCGGGGTCGATTACTGGATCTGGAGTCTCCAGCTTTCCGGTATCGGGACCACGCTGACCGGCATCAACTTCTTCGTGACCATTCTGAAGATGCGTGCGCCGGGCATGGACCTGTTCAAAATGCCGGTATTTACCTGGGCTTCTCTTTGCACCAACGTCCTGATTATCGCCGCGTTCCCGGTTCTGACCGTGACCCTGGCGCTGTTGACGCTTGATCGTTACCTTGGCTTCCATTTCTTTACCAATGATATGGGCGGTAACATGATGATGTACGTCAACCTGATCTGGGTTTGGGGTCATCCGGAAGTGTACATCCTGGTTCTGCCGGTGTTCGGCGTCTTCTCTGAAGTCACTGCGACCTTCTCGAAAAAACGTCTGTTTGGCTACACCTCGCTGGTGTGGGCAACCATCGCCATTACCGTGCTGTCGTTCATCGTTTGGCTGCACCACTTCTTCACCATGGGTGCGGGCGCGAACGTTAACGCCTTCTTCGGCATCATGACGATGATCATCGCGATTCCGACCGGCGTGAAAATCTTCAACTGGCTGTTCACCATGTACCAGGGCCGCATCGTGATGCACTCTGCCATGCTGTGGACCGTAGGCTTCCTGGTCACCTTCTCTGTAGGTGGTATGACCGGCGTTCTGCTGGCGGTGCCGGGTGCGGACTTCGTGCTGCACAACAGCCTGTTCCTGATTGCGCACTTCCATAACGTCATCATCGGCGGCGTGGTATTCGGCTGTATGGCTGGCGTGACCTACTGGTTCCCGAAAGCCTTCGGCTTTACCCTGAACGAAACCTGGGGCAAACGCGCCTTCTGGTTCTGGATCATCGGCTTCTTCGTTGCCTTTATGCCGCTCTACGTTCTGGGCTTCATGGGTATGACGCGTCGTCTGAGCCAGGATATCGACCCGCAGTTCCACTCTCTGCTGGTTATTGCGGCCGTTGGTGCAGGCCTGATCGCTTGCGGTATCATCTGCCAGCTGACCATGTTCTACGTCTCTGTGCGTGACCGTCATCAGAACCGCGATCTGACCGGTGACCCGTGGGGCGGTCGTACGCTGGAGTGGGCAACCTCTTCACCGCCGCCGTTCTACAACTTTGCCACTATCCCGCATATCCACGAGCGCGACGCGTTCTGGGAAATGAAAGAAAAAGGCGAAGCGTACAAGCAGCCGGCGAAATATGAAGAGATTCATATGCCGAAGAACAGCGGCGCGGCTATCGTCATCGCTGCCTTCGCCACGGTATTCGGTTTTGCCGCAATCTGGCATATCTGGTGGCTGGCTGGCCTCTCCTTCCTGGGCATGATCGTGACCTGGATTGTGAAGAGCTTCGACGAAGACGTGGACTACTACGTTCCGGTTGCCGAGATTGAGAAGATCGAAAAGCAGCACTTTGACGATATCAGCAAAGCGGGTCTGAAATAATGTCGACTGAAACTCTGACAAAACACCACCACGACGCCCATGCGGAGCATGGGCATCACGATGCGGGAGCTAATAAAGTCTTTGGCTTCTGGATCTACCTGATGAGTGACTGCATTATCTTCGCAACCCTGTTTGCGACCTATGCAGTTATGGTCAACAGCACTGCCGGTGGCCCGGCAGGCAAAGACATCTTCGAACTGCCGTTCGTTCTGGGCGAAACAGCGCTGCTGCTGCTGAGCTCCATCACCTACGGCATGGCGGTTATCGCCATGAACCACGACAAGAAGAGCTCAGTCCTTAGCTGGCTGGCGCTGACTTTCCTGTTTGGTCTTGGCTTTATCTGCATGGAGATCTATGAGTTCCATCATCTGATCGAAGAAGGCTTCGGCCCGAATCGCAGCGGCTTCCTGTCAGGCTTCTTTACCCTGGTAGGCACCCACGGTCTGCACGTTACCTGCGGCCTGATCTGGATGCTGGTGCTGATGTTCCAGATTGCCAAACGTGGGCTGACGTCGACTAACCATACCCGTATCCTGTGCCTGAGCCTGTTCTGGCACTTCCTGGATGTGGTCTGGATCTGCGTATTTACCATTGTCTATCTGATGGGAGTCATGTAATGAGTCATTCAGCTAACGGAAACGTCGTTCCGCACAGCAGCGTGAAGTCCTACATGATCGGCTTCATCCTCTCCGTCATCCTGACCGGTATTCCGTTCTGGATGGTGATGAGCGGTGGGTCATCTCAAGGTATGACCCTGGGCGTCGTAGTTGCCTGCGCAGTCATCCAGGTCGTTGTTCACCTGATCTACTTCCTGCATCTGGACACCAAGTCCGAAGGCGGCTGGAACATGGTAGCCATCGTCTTCTCGGCGATCATTATTCTGATCGTCGTAGTTGGCTCGCTGTGGATTATGTGGAACCTCAACTACAACATGATGGTTCACTAAAGAGTCGCGTAATGATTAAGCAATACCTGCAAGTAACAAAACCAGGAATTATTTTCGGGAATTTAATTTCTGTGATCGGCGGATTTTTGCTGGCTTCAAAAGGCAGCATTGATTACGCCCTGTTTCTCGCCTCGCTGATCGGCGTGTCGCTGGTTGTCGCCTCAGGTTGTGTTTTCAACAACGTGATCGACCGCGATATCGACGTAAAGATGGAGAGAACCCGGAATCGAGTGCTGGTTAAAGGCCTCATCTCCGCGAAAGTAAGCCTGATTTATGCTACCGCGCTAGGTATTGCTGGCTTTGCGTTGCTCTACTTTGGTGCCAATCCGCTGGCCATGTGGCTGGCGGTCATGGGCTTTGTGGTTTACGTCGGCGTTTACAGTCTCTACATGAAGCGTCACTCGGTTTACGGGACGCTGATTGGCAGCCTGTCTGGCGCCGCGCCGCCGGTGATCGGCTACTGCGCCGTCACCAACCAGTTTGATGCCGGCGCGCTGATCCTGCTGGCGATCTTTAGCCTGTGGCAGATGCCGCACTCCTATGCGATTGCTATCTTCCGCTTTAAAGATTACCAGGCGGCGAACATCCCGGTACTGCCGGTGGTGAAAGGCATCTCCGTGGCGAAGAATCATATTACGCTCTACATTCTGGCGTTTATGATCGCCACGCTGATGCTGTCGCTGGGCGGCTACGCGGGCTATAAATATCTGGTGGTCGCGGCGGCCGTGAGCGTATGGTGGCTGGGAATGGCGTTGTCAGGTTACAAGACCTCGAACGATCGTGTCTGGGCCCGTAAGCTGTTCGTCTTCTCTATCGTGGCTATCACCGCGCTGAGCGTCATGATGTCGGTGGACTTTATGGCTCCGGCGTCAAAAGATCTGCTGACCTACGTGTGGTAATGCCGCACTGCCATGCATGCTAAGGGCGCGATTTCGCGCCCTTTCTTTTTGTTACCACTTCTTAAACACTATTATTTTACCCGCCCTGCCCTGCTCCCTAAAATAGATACGGCAAACTTACAGAGGTTGGAATGAACGATAATAAAATGACGCCGGTGGAGCTCCGCGCCACATGGGGTTTGGGCACGGTGTTTTCCCTGCGTATGCTGGGCATGTTTATGGTCCTGCCGGTATTAACCACTTACGGCATGGCTCTTCAGGGTGCAAGTGAAACGCTTATCGGCCTGGCAATCGGCATCTACGGTCTGGCGCAGGCGATCTTTCAAATCCCCTTCGGCCTGATGTCTGACCGCATCGGCCGTAAGCCGCTGATCGTCGGCGGCCTGCTGCTGTTTGTTCTCGGTAGCCTTATCGCCGCGACCACTACCTCTATCTGGGGCATTATTCTCGGCCGCGCGCTGCAGGGCTCCGGCGCGATCGCCGCCGCCGTGATGGCGCTGCTCTCTGATTTAACCCGCGAACAGAACCGCACCAAGGCGATGGCCTTTATCGGCATCAGCTTCGGCGTCACCTTCGCTATCGCGATGGTGGTCGGTCCCATCGTTACCCACGCGCTCGGCCTGCACGCGCTGTTCTGGATGATCGCCATTCTCGCCTCGCTGGGTATCGTGATTACCCTGCTGGTGGTGCCGAGCGCGCCCGGCCATGTGCTGAACCGCGAATCGGGCATGGTGAAAGGCAGCTTCCGCAAGGTGCTCGGCAATTCGCGCCTGATCAAACTCAACGTCGGCATTCTCTGTCTGCATATTTTGCTGATGTCCAGCTTCGTCGCCCTGCCCGGCCAGTTCGAGCAGGCGGGTCTGCCCGCCGCCGAGCACTGGAAAATCTATCTGGTGACGATGCTGATCGCCTTTGTCGGCGTGGTGCCCTTTATTATCTACGCCGAGGTTAAGCGCCGCATGAAGCGCGTATTCGTCGCCTGTGTCGGCCTGATCGTTATCGCAGAGATCGTGCTGTGGGGCGCGGCGGGCCATTTCTGGACGCTGGTGATCGGCGTGCAGCTCTTTTTCTTCGCCTTTAACCTGATGGAGGCGATTCTGCCGTCGCTGGTGAGCAAAGAGTCGCCGGCGGGCTATAAAGGCACGGCGATGGGGCTCTACTCCACCAGCCAGTTTATCGGCGTGGCGATTGGCGGCAGCCTCGGCGGCTGGGTGTTCGGCCATTTCGACGCGCAGACGGTGTTCCTGGTGGGCGCCATCGTGGCGGCGCTCTGGCTGTTCGTCGCCATGACCATGCAGGAGCCGCCCTACGTCAGCAGCCTGCGTATCGTGTTGAGCGATAACGCGCTGGCGGTGCCGAATCTGGAACAGCGTCTGAAAGCACAGCCGGGCGTATCGGCAGTGCTGATCGTGCCGGAAGAGAAAAGCGCCTATATCAAAATCGACAGCAAGGTCACCAGCCGCCCCGAGCTGGAGGCGCTGCTGGCAAGCAGCTAAACGCGGGCTTTAGAACTGAGACAAAAGAACCGGCTTTGCGCCGGTTCTTTGCTTTTCACGCCTGCGTTAAAGTGACATATCCACCACGATCCGCCCCTCGATTTTTCCAGCGTGCATACGCTCAAAGATGGCGTTGATATGACTCAGCGGCTCGACGGCAATGGTGGCTTTCACCTTATGCCGTCCGGCAAAATCGAGCGCCTCCTGCAAATCTTTTCTGGTGCCAACGATAGAGCCGCGCACCGTGATACCGTCCAGTACCATATCGAAGATAGAGAGATCGAACTTGCCCGGCGGCAGCCCGTTAAGCACCATGGTTCCGCCACGCCGCAGCGTGCCGATGGCCTGTTCAAACGCCGCAGGTGACACGGCGGTGACCAGCGCGGCATGTGCGCCGCCGAACTGCGCGTGAAACACCTCTGCCGGATCGTCTTTACGTGCGTTCACCACCACGCTGGCGCCGAGGCGCTGCGCGAAAGTCAGCTTGTCATCGTCAACATCTACCGCGGCGACGTTTAGCCCCATCGCCACGGCATACTGGACAGCCAGATGGCCCAGTCCGCCGATACCGGAAATAACTACCCAGTTTCCGGGCCGGGCCTCCGTCATTTTCAAGCCCTTGTAGACCGTTACCCCGGCGCAAAGGATCGGCGCAACCTCGGCATAATCGAGGTTATCAGGCAAAATGCCGACATAGTTGGCATCGGCCAGGCAATACTCCGCAAAGCTGCCGTTAACCGAATAGCCTGCATTCTTCTGTTCATGACAGAGCGTCTCCCAGCTATCAAGGCAGTGCTCGCAGTGCCCGCACGCCGAGTAGAGCCAGGGCACGCCAACGCGATCTCCCAGCTTAAGATGCGTGACATTAGGCCCTACCGCAACCACCTCGCCGACCCCTTCATGACCGGGAATAAAAGGCGGTACAGGTTTGACGGGCCAGTCGCCCTGCGCCGCATGGAGATCGGTATGGCAGACGCCGGTCGCCGCGATTTTGACCAGTACCTGCCCCGCGCCAACTTCTGGTATTGGCACCTGCTCAATAACCAGCGGTGCACCAAACGCCTTAACCACGGCAGCTTTCATCATTTTCATGACTTCTTTCTCCTGTTGAGGGTTTCATCAAGAGAGTTGCACACCTTTGCGGGTAAGCATATTGATTTAACGCAGAGGGAAGGGGAAACAAACGGGGCGAGAGAGGCGGTAAGCAAAGCGTGCAGCAGTTTAGCTGCCGCACGCTTTAAGAGGATTAATCGCGGAAGTTCTTAAACTGGAACGGCTGGCCGAGATTGCCGCCGCGCACCAGCGCCATCGCGCTCTGCAGATCGTCGCGCGATTTGCCGGTAACGCGCAGCGATTCGCCCTGAATCTGCATCTGCACCTTGATCTTGCTGTCTTTAATCAGCTTCACGATCTTTTTCGCCACTTCGCTCTCAATGCCCTTTTTCATTTTGGCATCGACGCTCCAGCTCTTGCCGCTGTGCTCGATCTCCTCAGGGATATCGAGCGCGGCGCCCTCGATGCCGCGCTTGAGCATCTTCTCGCGCAGCATATCCACCAGCTGTTTCACCTGAAAATCGGACTCGCTGGTCACTTTGATGGTTTCATTCTTTTCGTTGAGCTCGAAACTGGCGCTCACGTTGCGAAAATCGAAGCGGGTCGTTAATTCACGGTTGGCGTTTTCGACCGCGTTGCGGACTTCCTGCATGTCGATTTCTGAAACGATATCGAAAGATGGCATCTCTTCTTCTCCTGACGCTAAAGTGACATGCATAATACGCGTCTTGCCGCACTAAACAAAATCAGGCTGCGCACAACGCTATACTTATTATCGCTGTGTATAACAGAACAAACGACAAACCCGGATACGGGAGGCAGTATGAAGATTACCGTGTTGGGTTGTGGCGCTATTGGCCAGGTCTGGCTCGCCGCCCTGGCGCGCCAGGGCCACGAAGTGCAGGGATGGCTGCGCGTGCCGCAGCCCTACTGTTCCGTCAACGTGATTGATTACCAGGGCCAGGTGAGCAACAACACCTTTATCGCCAACGACCCGCTGTTTTTGGCCGACAGCCAGCTGCTGCTGGTGACGCTCAAGGCGCCGCAGGTTTCGCCCGCGGTGCGCAACCTGCAGAGCGTGCTGTCGGACGATTGTCCGGTGCTGCTGCTGCACAACGGTATGGGTACGCTGGAAGAGCTGAAAGGCCTGAGCCAGCCGCTGCTGCGCGGCATCACCACGCATGCGGCGATGCGCGACGGTACGGTGATTAAACATGTCGCCAGCGGCATTACGCATATCGGCCCGGCAAACCGGAAAAGCGCGGCCTTTAGCGACCTCGCCGATATCCTGCACGCGGCGCTGCCGGACGTCGCCTGGCACGACAATATCGCCGCCGCCTGCTGGCGCAAGCTGGCGGTCAACTGCGTTATCAATCCGCTGACCGTGGAGCACGACTGCCAGAACGGCGCGCTGCGCGCCTGGCCGGAACAGATCGACCTGCTCTGCCAGGAGCTGAGCTGGGTGATGGAGCGCGAGGGCCAGCATATCACCGCCGACAGCCTGCGGGATATTGTCTACAACGTGATTGAAACCACCGCGGCCAATACTTCCTCTATGCTGCAGGACGTGCGCGCGCAGCGTCTGACTGAAATCGATTACATCTCCGGCTTTCTGCTGCGGCGCGCACGCGCGCAGGGCATCGCGGTGCCGGAAAACACTCGTCTCTATGAGCTCGTAAAACGCAAGGAGTCCCATTATGACCGCGAACACGCCAGTTCTCGTTTGCCTGGCACATGGCAGTGAAGAGACCGAGGCGGTCACCACCATCGATTTGCTGGTGCGCGGCGGCCTGAAAGTGGTTACTGCCAGCATAGAGAGCGACGGCGCGCGCGAAATTGTCTGCTCGCGCGGCGTGCGCCTGCTGGCGGATGCGCCGCTGGTGGAGATAGCCGATGACGATTACGCAGCCATCGTGCTGCCGGGCGGTCTGAAAGGCGCGGAAACCTTCCGCGACAGTCCGCTGCTGGTGGAAACGGTGCGCCAGTTCCATCTCTCCGGCCGCATCGTCGCGGCGATCTGCGCGGCGGCCGGCACGGTGCTGGTGCCGCACGACCTCTTTCCGGTGGGCAATATGACCGGCTTTCCCGGCTTAAAGGAGACGATTCCGGCGGAGAAGTGGATGGAGAGGCGCGTGGTATGGGATCCGCGCGTCAATCTGCTGACCAGCCAGGGGCCGGGCACGACGATGGATTTCGCGCTTAAGCTGATCGATCTGCTGGCGGGTAAAGAGAAAGCGGCGGAGGTGGCATCCCAGCTGGTGCTGGCGGCGGGCATCTACGATTACAGCGAGTAAAAAAGGCTGCGCACTATGCGCAGCCTGTTTCATTACGGACGATAGACCTTCACGTTTTTGAAGCCCTGCTCATGCAGATAGAGCGCCTGCAGCTTGCTCATCACGCCGCGATCGCAGTAGAGCAGCCAGGTCTTGCTCTGGTCGAGATCGCCGAACTGGCTGCTAAGCTTATAAAACGGCAGCGATTTCACCTCGGTGCCCTGCAGCGCCAGCGGCTTATCTTCCTGCTCGTCGATGGCGCGGATATCCAGCACTACGTCATCGCTGCCGAACGAGTCCACGGTTTCCACTTCCACGACCTCTTCTTCGGCCTGCTCGGCGATATCGCGGATATCGACGTTGCTCGCCTCTTCCACTACGCGCTGCAGAATAGCGAAATCGAAGTTCTGCTCTTCCGCTTCAATCTTCGCCTTAACCGCTTTCACCGTCGGGCTTTTAGAGATAACGCCGCAATATTCCGGCATGGTGCTGGCAAAATCTTCGGTGCCGATCTCGCGCGCCACTTTGATGATGTGCTCTTTATCGTGTGAGATCAGCGGACGCAGGATCAGGGTGTCGGAGGCGTTGTCGATCAGGCGCAGGTTGGTCAGCGTCTGGCTGGAGACCTGGCCCAGCGCTTCGCCGGTCACCAGCGCCTGCACGCCGTAGCGCTCTGCGACCATCGACGCGGCGCGCACCATCATGCGTTTCAGCACTACGCCCATTTGGCCGTCATCCACTTTTTCCAGAATCTCGCCGACCACCGGCTCGAAGTTGATCGCCACAAAGCGCACGCGGTGCGAGCGGCCGAAGCGGTTCCAGATATAGTGCGCCACCTGGCGAACGCCGATTTCGTGCGCTGCGCCGCCGAGATTAAAGAAGCAGTAGTGCACGCGACAGCCGCGGCGCAGCAGCATATAGCTGGAGACGCCGGAGTCGAAGCCGCCGGAGATCAGCGACAGCACATCTTCCTGCGTGCCGATCGGAAAACCGCCCAGCCCTTCATAGCGGCCGGTGATCAGCATCAGCCGATCGTCGTCGATTTCAAGATGCACGGTGACGTCGGGCTTGTTCAGCTGCACCTTCGCGCTGGCGATATGCTGATTAAGGCCGCCGCCGACGTAGCGCTCTACGTCCTGCGAGCTAAACTCATGTTTACCGCGGCGCTTAACGCGCACGCAGAAGCTTTTGTTCTGCAGGCTCTCGCCATACTGCGCCAGCGTCTGCTCGAAAATATCGTGCACGTCGGTGTAGCTGCGGTCTTCGACCGACAGCACGTGATGAATGCCGGGAATGCGGGTGAGCTCATCCACAATCACGCCGCGCAGCCCTTCGTCTTTCGACCGGACTTCGATGTGATCCCAGTGGCGCACCACGGCGATATCGTCGCCGACGGTCTTCAGCACGTTGCGAATATTGCTGGTGAGAATTTTAATAAAGCGCAACCGCACCGACTGACTTTTGATGGTGATTTCGGGAAATAACTTGATGATAAACTTCATGGCGACACGAATTCGTTGGGCAAATAAGTGCGAGCGAGCGGCACTTAGCTGGTAAAATCATAAAAATTGCGGGCTAAAGGGCGCATCCGCATCCGAGGCGCGAGAGTATATCACCTTTGTCAGATGACTGCTTCTGCAACCGCAGTCACATTGATTATTTTGCTAATCAAACGCTCTCCGCTACCATGACCGATTACGAGAGAAAGTCTTACACGTGAGTCGACACTGAATATGCCGAAAAAAGCCGAACAGCCCGCTAGTTTTGAAACCTCCTTGCAGCAGCTGGAGCAGATCGTCAGCCGGCTCGAGAGCGGCGAGCTGCCGCTGGAAGAGGCGCTGAATGAGTTTGAGCGCGGCGTACAGCTGGCGCGCAACGGTCAGCAAACATTACAACAGGCCGAGCAGCGCGTACGCATTCTGCTCAGCGACGATAAAGACGCCGATCTCAGCCCCTTCACCCCGGAAAAAGAGTAATGGATTTTATTCACCTGCTGAGCCTTTATCCGGAGCGGGCCAATGCCGCGCTGTCTCGCTTATTAGCGCCGCTTCCCTTTCAGAGTTCTCCTCTGGTTAACGCTATGCGTTATGGGGCATTATTAGGCGGTAAACGTCTGCGCCCCTTTCTGGTCTACGCCACCGGCGAAATGTTCAACGCGGATCCGACGAGCCTTGACGCGCCCGCCGCCGCCGTAGAATGCATTCACGCCTACTCCCTGATCCATGACGACCTGCCAGCGATGGATGACGATGCGTTGCGCCGCGGCCAGCCGACCTGTCATATCAAATATGGCGAAGATACCGCGATACTCGCCGGCGACGCGCTGCAGACGCTGGCGTTCTCTATCCTGGCGGACGAGCCGATGCCGGGCGTCAGCGACGCCAGCCGCATTGCGATGATTGCCGAACTGGCGCGCGCCAGCGGCGTAGCAGGCATGTGCGGCGGCCAGGCGCTTGATTTAGCGGCGGAAGGCCAGCGGGTCGGGCTGGAACAGCTGGAGCAGATCCATCGCCATAAAACCGGCGCGCTGATCCGCGCCGCCGTGCGCCTGGGCGCGTTAGCGGCGGGCGAACGCGGACGCGACGCGCTGCCGGCGCTGGATATATATGCCGACGCCATCGGCCTCGCGTTTCAGGTACAAGACGATATTCTTGATGTGGTAGGCGACAGCGCCATCACCGGCAAAAAACAGGGTGCCGATCAGGATCTGGATAAAAGTACTTACCCGTCGCTGCTGGGGCTCGACAATGCCCGAGCGAAAGCCAGGGAGCTTCACCAGCAAGCGCTGAGCGCGCTGGATATTCTTGCGGCGCAATCGTTAGACACCACAGCATTGCAGGCGCTGGCAAGCTTCATAATTGAACGCGACAAATAACTTCCATAATGAGTCTCTGATGAGTTTTGATATTGCAAAATACCCGACACTGGCGCAGGCAAGCACCGTTGAGGAGCTGCGTTCTCTCCCGAAAGAGTCGCTTCCGGCGCTGTGCGACGAGCTTCGTCAATACCTGCTGGACAGCGTAAGCCGCTCGAGCGGCCATTTCGCCTCGGGTCTGGGCGTCGTCGAGCTGACCGTCGCGCTGCATTACGTCTACAACACGCCATTCGATCATCTGGTGTGGGACGTCGGACATCAGGCCTACCCGCATAAAATTCTGACCGGACGCCGTGACCGCATCGGCACTATTCGCCAGAAAAATGGCCTGCACCCCTTTCCATGGCGCGGCGAGAGCGAATATGACGTGCTGAGCGTCGGCCACTCCTCTACCTCCATCAGCGCCGGACTCGGCATGGCAGCGGCGGCGGAGCGCGAAGGTCTGGGCCGCCGCACCGCCTGCATTATCGGCGACGGCGCCATTACCGCCGGCATGGCGTTTGAGGCGATGAACCACGCGGGCGATATCAAGCCCGATATGCTGGTAATCCTCAACGACAACGAGATGTCGATTTCAGAGAACGTCGGCGCGCTGAATAACCGTCTGGCGCAGATCCTGTCCGGTAAAACCTACTCGCGCCTGCGCGAAGGGGGCAAGCGCGTGCTGGGCGGGCTGCCGCCGATTAAAGAGCTGGTGAAGCGCACCGAAGAACATCTGAAAGGCATGGTGGTGCCAGGCACGCTGTTTGAAGAGCTGGGCTTTAACTATATTGGCCCGGTGGATGGTCACGACGTACTGACGCTGGTGACGACGCTGAAGAATATGCGCAGCCTGAAAGGGCCGCAGTTCCTGCATATTATGACCAAAAAGGGCAAAGGCTACGCGCCGGCGGAACAGGATCCGATCGCCTGGCACGCGGTGCCGAAGTTCGATCCCGCCAGCGGCGCGCTGCCTAAGAGCGCCGAAGGCCTGCCGAGCTACTCCAAAATTTTCGGTAGCTGGCTGTGCGAAATGGCGCAGGACGATGCGAAGCTGATGGCGATCACGCCTGCGATGCGCGAAGGCTCCGGCATGGTAGAGTTTTCGCGCCGCTATCCGGCGCAGTATTTCGACGTGGCGATTGCCGAGCAGCATGCGGTGACGTTCGCCGCGGGCATGGCGATCGGTGGCTATAAGCCGATCGTCGCGATCTATTCGACCTTTCTGCAGCGCGCCTACGATCAGGTGATCCACGACGTGGCGATCCAGAAGCTGCCGGTGATGTTCGCCATCGATCGCGGCGGCATCGTCGGCGCCGACGGGCAGACCCATCAGGGCGCGTTCGACCTTGCATTTCTGCGCTGCGTGCCGGAAATGGTGATTATGACGCCGAGCGACGAGAACGAATGTCGTCAGATGCTCTATACCGGCTATCACTATCAGGACGGGCCGAGCGCGGTGCGCTATCCGCGCGGCAACGCGGTCGGCGTCGAGCTGACGCCGCTGCAGAGCCTGCCGCTGGGCAAAGGCGTCGTGAAGCGTCAGGGCGAGAAGCTGGCGATCCTGAACTTCGGCACGCTGCTGCCTGCGGCGGCGGAAGCGGCGGAAGCGCTTAACGCCACGCTGGTGGATATGCGCTTCGTTAAGCCGCTGGATGAGGCGCTGATCGCCGAGCTGGCGCAGAGTCACGAATCGCTGGTGACGCTGGAAGAAGGCGCGATTAAAGGCGGCGCGGGCAGCGGCGTCAACGAGACGGTGATGGCGAAGCGCATGCGCGTCTCGGTGCTTAACCTCGGCCTGCCGGATGAATTTATTCCGCAGGGCACCCAGGATGAAGTGCGTCACGATTACCAGCTGGACGCGCAAGGCATTCAGCAGCAAATCCGCGACTGGCTCGCGCAGTAATCCCCTGCCCTCCTCTCCTGCTATGCTTGATGGTTTAATGCATAGCAGGAGCTTTCATGAAAACCACCCAGTTAGGCAACACCGACCTTCAGGTTTCCCGTCTCTGCCTCGGCTGTATGACCTTTGGCGAGCCGGACCGCGGTCGCCACGCCTGGACGCTGCCGGAAGCGAGCAGCCGTCCGCTGATCCAGCAGGCGCTGGAAGCAGGCATTAACTTTTTCGATACCGCGAACAGCTATTCTGACGGCAGCAGCGAAGAGATCGTCGGCCGCGCGCTAAAGGCCTTCGCGCGTCGCGAGGAGATCGTGGTCGCCACCAAGGTTTACTTCCCGCTCAGCAATCTGTCGCAGGGCCTGTCACGCAAAAATATTATGCAGTCGATCGACGACAGCCTGCGCCGTCTGGATATGGAGTATGTCGACCTGCTGCAAATTCACCGCTGGGATTATGAGACGCCGTTGGAGGAGACGCTGGAAGCGCTGAGCGACGTGGTGAAGGCGGGTAAAGCGCGCTATATCGGCGCCTCTTCGATGCATGCGTGGCAGTTCGCCAAAGCGGTTTATACCCAGCGGCAGCACGGCTGGGCGCCGTTCGTCAGCATGCAGGATCAGTACAACCTGATTCAACGCGAAGAGGAGCGCGAGATGCACCCGCTCTGTCAGGCGGAAAATATCGCCGTGCTGCCGTGGAGTCCGCTGGCGCGCGGCAGGCTGACGCGTCCCTGGGGCGAAGCCACAGCGCGTACAGCCTCGGACGAGTATGGCAAAACCCTTTATCATGCTACGGAAGAGAACGATGCGGCCATCGCCCAGCGCGTAGAGGCGATCGCGGCGCGCAGAGGCGTGAGCCGCGCGCAGGTGGCGCTCGCCTGGCTGCTGCATAAGCCGGCCGTGACCGCACCGATTATCGGCGCATCGCGCGCTGAGCAGCTGGCGGACCTGGTGAAAGCGGTTGAGGTAGAACTGAGTACTGAGGAGATTGCCGAGCTGGAGACGGTTTATCAGCCTCATCCAGTAGTAGGCTTCGAATAGTAGCCTGTGAATCAAGTGCCTGCACGAGCGGCATGGCCAGATCGCAAAGTCGCTCAAGGCATCCCTGCACGCTCGTCCCGCGCCATCCCTGGCGCGGGACGCTTTGCTCTTCTGCCCATGCCGCCCGCTTGTAGGAATAGCGTGCGCGCTGAAAGAGGTTTCAGCACGCGCCAGCAAAAATCAGGCCGCCAGCCACACGCCTGCGCCATAAAGCAGCGCCGCTGAGATCACGCCGGCGATAATATCATCTACCATAATCCCCATGCCGCCGTGCACGTTGCGATCGAACCAGCGGATCGGCCATGGCTTCCACATATCGAAAATGCGGAACACCACAAAACCGGCCAGCACCCACTGCCAGCTATTCGTCGGAATTGCCATCAGCGTAATCCACATGCCGATAAACTCATCCCAGACGATGCTGCCGTGATCGTGCACGCCCATATCTTTGGCGGTGCGGTGGCAGATATAGACGCCGATGCTAATGCCCAACAGCACGATCAGCGAATAGAGATCCTGCGGCAGCCGCGCCATCAGCCACCAGAACGGGATCGCCGCCAGCGACCCCATCGTGCCCGGCACATAAGGACTCAAGCCGCTGCCGAAACCGGTGGCGAGCAAATGCCAGGGATTGCTCATACGCAGACGGCTTTTCGCCACATCCTTATTTCGCGTCAAAATGATCAAATCCCTTATGGCTGAAGGTAACCGGTTTGCCATGCTCCAGCAGCGTCAGCCCTTCCGCTTCCGGCATCAGCTGCCCGATGCAGGTAAAGGGCACGCCAAGGTGGCCCAGCGCCACGTCGAGTGCGCCGCGGTTCATCTCCGGTACGGTAAAGCAGAGCTCATAATCCTCGCCGCCGCTCAGCGCCCAGCGCAGCACCTGCTCAGGCTCGAAATGGTCGCGCAGCGCAGGCGACAGCGGCAGCGTCTCCAGATTCAGCCGCGCGCCGCAGCCGCTGGCCTTGAGAATATGGCCGAGATCGGAAATCAGGCCGTCGGAGAGATCGATCGCCGCCGAGGCGAGCGAACGCAGCGCCTGGCCCTGCAGGATGCGCGGCATCGGCCGCAGGTGGCGCTTAATCAGCGCCTCATGCACCGCCGGATCGTTAATGCGGTGACGATGCTGCAGCAGCGACAGGCCCGCAGCGCTGTCGCCCAGCGTGCCGGTCACGTAGATCCAGTCGCCCGGCTTCGCGCCCGAGCGCTTCAGCGCGCGACCCTGCGGCACCAGGCCGTGGATGCCGAGCGTCATGCTCAGCGGGCCGCGCGTGGTATCGCCGCCCACCAGCTGCATATCGTAATATTCCAGCAGCTCGAACAGGCTTTCGCTAAAGGCTTTCAGCCACTCTTCGTCGACCTCCGGCAGCGTCAGCGCCAGCGTCAGCCACGCCGGATCGGCACCCATGGCCGCCAGATCGCTGAGGTTGACCGCCAGCGCTTTATAGCCGAGATCGGCAGGATGGATATCGCGTAAAAAGTGGACGCCCGCCACCAGCGTATCGGTGCTGATTGCCAGCGTCTGTTTCTCCGGCACGCTCATCAGCGCGCAGTCGTCGCCGATGCCGGTCTCGACGTCGCGGCGGCTGCGGGTTCTGCGATTGAAATAGCGTGCGATGAGTTCGAATTCGCCACAGGACATGGTTGCGTTCCGCTTACTGATGAAAAAAGGCCAGCAAGCTGGCCTTTTCTTTATTTGCGATTGGGTCTGATTTGTGGAGCGGCTTTATCCAGCACACCATTGACGAACTTATGGCTATCTTCGGCGCCAAATACTTTCGCCAGCTCGATACCTTCGTTGATCGCCACTTTGTAGGGCACATCAGCGCGCTTGCTCAGTTCATACAGCGAAATACGCAGGATTGCTTTTTCTACCTGGCCCAGCTCTTCAAGCTGGCGCGACAGGTAAGGTTTCATCAGCCCATCCAGATACGCGCTGTTGGTCGCCACACCGGACAGCAGTTCGCGGAAATAGGTAATGTCGACGTCTTTGACGTCCTGTTCCGCCAGAAACTGGTATTCCACATCGGCAATGTCGTTTTTAGACAACTGCCAGGAGTAGAGCGCCTGGACAGCGCACTCGCGGGCGCGGCGACGAGCAGCAGGTTTCACAAAATTCCCCTTACAAAAATCAGGCTTTGATGGCTTTCAATACGTTAATCATTTCGAGTGCGGTCAGGGCCGCTTCGGCGCCTTTGTTACCCGCTTTGGTACCGGCACGCTCAATAGCCTGCTCGATATTTTCCGTGGTCAACACGCCGAAAGTCACCGGGATTTCGCTGGTCATCGCGACGTTAGCGATGCCGGAGCTGGCTTCGCCGGCGACATATTCAAAGTGGGCGGTGCCGCCGCGAATCACGGTGCCCAGCGCCACGATGGCGTCGTGCTTACCGCTGTTCGCCAGCGCGCGGGCTGCCAGCGGCAGTTCGTATGCGCCTGGAACCCAGACGACGGTGATGTTTTCATCTTTCACCTGACCGATACGCTTCAGGGCATCGATCGCGCCGTGCAGCAGGCTGTCGTTGATGAAGTTGTTAAAACGCGCGATAACGATGGCGACATTGGCCTCAGGCGTGGCAACAGCAGCTTCGATAACTTTCATACTTATCCTTTCAGGGTTTTGTTATGGCCCCGCAGGGGGGCGGATTCTATCACACTCTTTGGCGGCGTGCTCTCGCTTTTCCGCCGCGCTCAGCGCGGCGTCAGCGTCAGGCGCAGATCGGGACCGACCTGGCGCACGTCGCTAAATGAAAAGGCCGGCGCATCGGCCAGTTGGGCTAAGCCGGGCAGCTGGCACAGGCCGCGCGCGGCATCGCCGAGCAGCTTCGGCGCCATATAGACGATCAGCTCATCCACCACGCCCGTCTGCAGCAGCGCGCCGGCCAGCGACGCGCCCGCTTCGACCCACAGGCTGTTCACCTGCTGTTTGCCCAGCAGCATCATCAGCGCCACCAGGTCGAGCTGCTCGCCGCGCGGCGGCACGGCGATTTGCGTCACGCTCTCCGGCCAGACCTGCTGGTCCGGCGCGGCGCGCATCAGCCAGGTTTCGCCCGGCTGGGCAATCAGTTTGTGCTGCGGCGTCACCCGATTGCGGCTGTCGACAATGACGCGCAGCGGCTGCCGCAGCTCTGCTTCGTTCAGCAGCGACTGCGACGCGCTATCGAGCTCTGCCCAGCGCACCGTCAGCGACGGATCGTCCGCCAGCACGGTGGCGCTGCTGCTGAGGATCGCGGAGCTCTGCGCTCGCAGACGCTGCACGTCGCGACGCGCGGCGGCCGAGGTAATCCACTGGCTTTCGCCGCTCGCCATGGCGGTGCGGCCATCCAGCGAGGCGCCGAGCTTGAGCTGAACAAACGGAAATCCGGTGCGCATGCGCTTCAGAAAGCCGCGATTGAGCGCTTCCGCTTCCGCCATCATCAGCCCGTGGCTGACCGCGACGCCCGCCTGCTGCAGGCGGTAAAGTCCGCGTCCGGCAACCTGCGGATTAGGATCCTGCATCGCCGCGACTACGCGGCTGACGCCGGCGGCGATCAGCGCGTCGCAGCACGGCGGCGTGCGGCCGTGATGGCTGCACGGTTCGAGCGTGACGTAGGCGGTGGCACCGCGCGCCCTGTCCCCCGCCATGCGCAGCGCGTGCACCTCGGCGTGCGGCTCGCCGGCGCGCTGATGCCAGCCTTCGCCGACGATCTCGCCGTCGCGTACGATAACGCAGCCCACGTTAGGATTGGGCGTGGTGGTAAAGCGTCCGCGCCGCGCCAGCTCCAGCGCGCGCGCCATATAGCGTTCATCCATAATCAATCCTGTAACCTGGCGATCTCCGCACCGAAATCGCGAATATCTTCAAAGCTGCGGTAGACCGAGGCGAAACGAATATAGGCGACCTTATCGAGCTTTTTCAGCTCGTCCATCACCAGATTGCCGATCAGCTTGCTGGGAATCTCTCGCTCGCCGGTAGCGCGCAGCTGGGTTTTGATATGGTTTACCGCGCTTTCCACCGCATCGGCGCTGACCGGGCGCTTCTCCAGCGCCTTCATCATGCCGCTGCTGAGCTTGTCTTCATTAAAGGGCTCGCGCACGTCATTGCTTTTCACTACCCGCGGCATCACCAGCTCCGCCACTTCAAAGGTGGTGAAGCGCTCATGGCACACCAGACACTGCCGGCGCCGCCGCACGGACGAACCTTCACTAACCAGACGTGAATCAATGACTTTAGTGTCCACAGCAGAGCAAAATGGGCAGTGCATGACCTTTCCTGACGCTAAACAAATGGGCCACACAGTGTAGCGCGAATGGCATGTCAACAAAATGTATTAGCGTGCCTTTCCTCTTTTGCCATTCGGCAGGAGACGTCGCGAGAAAGTGTCTATGCTTACTGATGTCGTCAGAAAGACGGCCTACACCATGACAATCTGGAGGATATATATGGGTTTGTTTAACTTTGTGAAAGAGGCAGGCGAAAAACTGTGGGACGCGGTATCCGGCCATGATGATGCCAGCAAAAAGCTGAAAGAGCACATCGACAAGCTGGGCCTACCTGACAGCGACAAAGTAAACGTAGCGGTCAACGGCGACACCGTAACGGTGAGCGGCGATGGCATTTCTCAGGAGCTGAAAGAGAAAATTTTGGTGGCGGCCGGCAACGTTGCAGGCATCACCAAAGTCGACGACCAGGTCAAAACAGCCGACGGCGCGCCGGAAGCGGAATTCTACACCGTGAAAAAAGGCGACACGCTGAGCGCAATTTCGAAAGCGGTTTACGGCAACCCTAACGAATACAATAAGATTTTCGAAGCCAACAAGCCGATGCTGACCCATCCTGACAAAATCTATCCGGGCCAGGTATTACGTATTCCTAAATAACGGACAAGGAAGAGTTTATGATCAGGACGGTTTGGGCGCCGCTGGCGTGTGCGATGGCGCTGTTAAGCGGCTGTAGCTCGACGCCCGTCAGCCCCAAAGTGAATCAGCTGCATCAGGAAGTGAGCCAGCTGAATCAGCAGATGCGCCACCTGACCACTCAGGCGAGCGCCATCGAAATCCAGGGGCAGCTTAACAGCAACTCGACGCAGGGCGCCTGGCTGGTGCCGCAGGCTAACACGCCGGTCGAGCTGCAAACCCAGCTCGGCAAGCTGCGTCTCTCGCTGACGCGCGTAGCGGCGGAAGCCAACGGCGCGCGCGCTAACCTGACCATCAGCGCCACCGACAGTCAGCCCGTTCCGGCGCTGCGCGCGCGCGTGGTATGGGGCGAGCGCGATCCGGCGACCGGCAAGCCGCTTGACGCCACCAGCCTGAGCCAGGAGATCGAGGTGCCAGCCGCGCTGTTGCCCCGCGCCTCGGTCATCGTGCCGCTGCGCCTGAGCGGCCTGACGCCTGACCAGCTCGGTTTCGTGCGCGTGCATGACGTTGTAGGCGACGCGCCTGCCGCGCCCGTCGCGCAGTAAAAGAAGCGCCCAAACAAAACGGGCTGCCATATGGCAGCCCGTTTTTTTATTACGCTCGCGCGTTACGGCAGAATTGAAGGCTGGTCCGCGCCCTCTTTCTCTACCTTCTGCACCAGCATATGTTCGCGCTTCATGCCCAGCTTCAGCGCCAGCGCGGAAGAGACATAAATCGACGAAATAGTACCGATGGTGACGCCGATCAGCATGGTCAGCGAGAAGCCTTTCAGCAACGCGCCGCCAAAGATGAACAGAATCAGGATCATCGCCAGCGTGGTGAGCGAGGTGATCAAGGTACGGCTCAGCGTCTGGGTCAGCGACACGTTGGTGATATCGTAAGAAGAACCGCGGCGGATCTTGCGGAAGTTCTCACGAATACGGTCGGATACCACGATTTTATCGTTGAGCGAGTAGCCGATCACCGACATCAGCGAGGCGACAATGGTCAGATCGATCTCGATGTGCGCCAGCGACAGAATGCCGCAGGTGATGATCACGTCGTGCGCCAGCGCCAGCACGGTGCCGAGCGCCAGACGCCACTCAAAGCGAAAGCCGATATAGATCAGAATCGCAATCAGCGCCGCCAGCAACGCCATCGCGCCCGCCTGCGCCAGGTCGTTGCCCACGCTCGGGCCGACGAACTCAATGCGCTTCACCGTCGCGTTCTGCTGGGTGGTCTGATTGATGATAGTGATAATCTTGTTGCCCAGCTCCTGGCCGGCCGGTCCGTCCATGGGCGCCATGCGCACCATCACGTCGCGACTGCTGCCGAAGTTCTGCACGATAGGATCGGCATAACCGGCCTTTTCCAGCCCGTCACGCAGCGTATCCAGCTCTGCGGGTTTCTCCAGCGCGATCTCGATCACCGTACCGCCGGTAAAATCGAGACCCCAGTTGAAACCGCGCACGGAGACCATGGCGATAGACGCCACGATCAGCAGGCCGGAGATAATAAACGCCAGCGTGTCCCAGCGCATAAAGTCGACGACTTTACGCCCGTGGTTCAGCTGTTCAATATTGTATTCCTGTGCCACAACGCACTCCTCAGATAGACAGCTTGTTGATGCGCTTGCCGCCGTACACCAGGTTCACGATGGCGCGCGTTCCAACGATCGCGGTAAACATCGAGGTGGCGATACCAATAGCGGTGGTAATCGCAAAGCCTTTAATTGAACCTGTACCAACGGCATACAGGATGATGACCTTGATCAGCGTGGTCACGTTAGCATCGACGATACTGGAGAAGGCGCCTTTGTAGCCTTCATGAATCGCCTGCTGCACGGAACGGCCGTTTCTCAGCTCTTCCTTAATACGCTCGTTAATCAGTACGTTCGCATCCACCGCTACCGCCAGCGTCAGCACGATACCGGCGATACCCGGCATAGTGAGCGTGGCGCCCGGCAGCAGCGACATGATGCCGACAATCAGCACCAGGTTGCACAGCAGCGCGCTGGTGGCGATCAAGCCGAACTTCTTATAGAACACCACCATAAACAGAATCGAAGCGATCAGACCCCACAGGCAGGCTTCAAGCCCCTGCGTGATATTCTGCGCGCCCATGGTCGGGCCGATAGTGCGCTCTTCCACGATCTGAATCGGCGCAATCAGCGCGCCCGCACGCAGCAGCAGCGAGAGCTGACGCGCTTCGTTCGGGTTGTTGATGCCGGTGATGCGGAAGCTGTTGCCGAGGCGAGACTGGATATTGGCGACGTTAATCACCTCTTCCTGTTTCACCAGCACTGCGCGACCGTTGGCGTCTTTCTTACCGCTGTCTTTGTACTCCACGAACAGGGTCGCCATCGGCTTACCGATGTTGTCCTTGGTGAAGTTAGACATGATATTGCCGCCCGCGCCGTCCAGGGAGATATTGACCTGCGGCTGGTTGTACTCGTCCATGCTGGAGGTTGAGTCGGTGATATGGTCACCGGTCAGGATCACGCGCTTGTAGAGCACAACCGGCTGACCTTCGCGCGTCTGCTTCACTTCCGAGTCGCCCGGCACGCGGCCGTTGGCGGCGGCGGTCGGATCGGCAGTGGTGTTCACCAGACGGAACTCCAGAGTCGCGGTAGCGCCGAGGATCTCTTTGGCGCGCGCGGTATCCTGAATGCCCGGCAGTTCAACGACGATGCGATCGGTGCCCTGACGCTGCACCAGCGGTTCGGCGACGCCGAGCTGGTTGACGCGGTTACGCAGAATAGTGATGTTCTGCTGAACGGCGTATTCGCGCGCTTCGCTGAGACGCGCGTCGCTCATCACCGCGCGCAGCGCGTCGCTGCCGCTGGAGGAGATGACCATGTCGCGATGGCGCGCGCTCAGCCAGTTAATCGCGGCATCGCGGCTGTCGCCGTCGCGGAAACGGATTTCCACGCCGTAGTTGGCGATTTTATTGACGTTGGTATAGGGGATATTCTTTTCGCGCAGGTCGCTGCGCAGGCTGTCGGCATTCTGCTCCTGCAGCTTGCCCAGCGCGGTGTCCATATCCACTTCCATCAGGAAGTGCACGCCGCCGCGCAGATCCAGACCGAGCTTCATCGGCTCAGCCGCCAGCATGCTCAGCCAGCGCGGGGTAGCCGGCGCAAGGTTGAGCGCGACGACGTAGTTCTCGCCAAGCTTATTCACAATCGCTTCACGGGCGCGCAGCTGCACATCCGTATTGGCGAAACGCGCCAGAATGGCGCCGTTTTCCAGCGCGAGGGATTTGCTCTGGATATTCTCTTGTTTTAACAGGTTCTGAATCTGATCCAACGTTTGCTCACTGGCGGCGCCGCCGCGCGCGCCAGTGATCTGAACGGCCGGATCCTCACCATACAGGTTGGGAAGCGCATAGAGCAGGCCGACAAGAATGACGACGACCAGCATCACGTACTTCCACAAAGGATAACGATTTAACACGGCAGTTCCCTTAGGGAAGTAAATATTAGAGCGCCTTCATCGTACCTTTCGGCAGGACGGCAGCCACGAAATCACGTTTGATAACCACTTCGTTCGTCTCGTTCAGGGCGATAGAAACATAGCCCGTGTCGGAAACTTTCGTTACGCGGCCTACCAGGCCACCGCTGGTCAGCACTTCGTCGCCTTTAGCGATGGAATCCATCAGCTTTTTGTGCTCTTTCGCACGCTTCTGCTGCGGACGCAGGATCATGAAGTAAAAAATCAGGCCAAACACCACCAGCATGATCACCAGAGAATACGGACTTCCCTGCGACGGTGCACCTGCGGCAGCCACGGCGTCAGAAATGAAAAAGCTCATTTAATTTCCCTCATTGATAGAATTATCAGACGTTTAACGGCGGAACCGCTTTGCCCGTCCGTTGGTAGAACTCGCTAACAAAGCGCTCCAATTTACCCTCTTCGATAGCCTGGCGTAAACCCGCCATCAGGCGCTGGTAGTAGCGCAGGTTATGAATGGTATTCAGGCGCGCGCCGAGTATTTCGTTACAGCGATCAAGATGATGCAAGTAGGCGCGGCTGTAATTGCGACAGGTGTAGCAATCACACTCCGCATCCAGCGGCGAGGTGTCGTCTTTATGCTTCGCGTTACGGATTTTCACCACGCCGTCGGTGACGAACAGATGGCCGTTGCGCGCGTTGCGCGTCGGCATCACGCAGTCGAACATATCAATGCCGCGACGTACGCCTTCCACCAGATCTTCCGGCTTGCCGACGCCCATCAGGTAACGAGGTTTATCCTGCGGGATCTGCGGACAAACGTGCTCCAGGATGCGATGCATGTCCTCTTTCGGCTCACCCACCGCCAGGCCGCCCACAGCGTACCCATCAAAGCCAATCTCTACCAGACCTTTGACCGAGACATCACGTAAATCTTCGTAAACAGAGCCCTGGATAATGCCGAACAGCGCGTTCTTGTTGCCCAGGCTGTCGAAGCGATCGCGACTGCGTCGCGCCCAGCGCAGCGACATCTCCATCGAGCGCTTCGCGTAGTCCCAGTCCGCCGGGTATGGCGTACATTCGTCGAAGATCATCACGATGTCCGATCCCAGATCGAACTGGATCTCCATCGATTTTTCCGGATCGAGGAAGATCGGATCGCCGTTGATCGGGTTGCGGAAGTGAACGCCCGCTTCGGTGATCTTGCGGATATCGCCGAGGCTGAACACCTGGAAACCGCCGGAATCGGTGAGAATCGGCCCTTTCCACTGCATAAAGTCATGCAGATCGCCGTGCAGCTTCATGATCTCCTGGCCAGGACGCAGCCAGAGATGGAAGGTGTTGCCGAGGATAATCTGCGCGCCGGTTTCCTGAACCTCTTCCGGCGTCATGCCCTTAACCGTGCCGTAGGTGCCCACCGGCATAAACGCCGGGGTTTCCACCACGCCGCGATCGAAAATCAGACGGCCACGGCGCGCGCGCCCGTCGGTAGTGTCGAGTTCAAACTTCACAAAGCCTCCATCAGAGAAACAGTCTGATGCGATGGTTAAACAAGCAGTTTACGGCGCCGCCGTAAACCGGACGTCATCAGGCGCCGACTTTCTCGTGCGGTGCCTGCGGATTTTTCGTAATGAACATCGCGTCGCCATAGCTGAAAAAGCGATATTGTTCAGCCACAGCGGCCTGATAGGCCGCCATGGTGTGCTGATAGCCGGCAAAGGCCGACACCAGCATAATCAGGGTCGATTCCGGCAGGTGGAAATTGGTGATCAGCGCGTCGATCACCTGATACTGGTAGCCGGGATAGATAAAGATCTGGGTGTCGTCGAAGAAGGGCGCAATCAGCGCTTGCTGGCTTGCCTGCGCCGCGCTCTCCAGCGAGCGCACCGAGGTGGTGCCGACGGCGACCACTTTATTGCCGCGCGCTTTGCACGCCAGCACCGCGTCGACTACCTCCTGCGGCACTTCGGCATATTCGGAGTGCATGACATGCTCTTCGATACTGTCGACGCGCACCGGCTGAAAGGTGCCCGCGCCGACGTGCAGCGTCACGAACGCCATCTCGACGCCCTTCTCACGCAGCGCGGCCAGCAGCGGCTCGTCGAAATGCAGTCCGGCGGTCGGCGCCGCCACGGCGCCGGGACGCGCGCTATAGACGGTCTGATACAGCTCGCGATCCGCCTCTTCGTCGGGACGATCGATATAGGGCGGCAGCGGCATATGGCCGACGCTGTTGAGAATATCCAGCACCGCGCGGTCGTCTTCGAACGCAATCTCGAACAGGGTGTCGTGACGCGCCACCATCGTCGCCTTCACGCTCTCGTCGTCGCCCAGCAGCAGCTCTGCGCCAGGCTTCGGCGCTTTAGAGGCGCGCACGTGCGCCAGCACGCGCTTCTCGTCCAGCATGCGCTCCACCAGCATTTCGATTTTGCCGCCGCTCGCCTTCCGGCCGTAAACGCGCGCCGGGATCACCCGCGTATTGTTGAACACCAGCAGATCGCCGGGATTCAGCTTCTCCAGCACGTCGGTAAAGACCCCGTGCGTCAGCTGCCCGCTCGGACCGTCCAGCGACAGCAGGCGACAACCGCTGCGCTGCGCCTGCGGATAGAGGGCGATAAGAGATTCAGGCAACTCAAAAGTAAAATCGGCGACACGCATGGCTAACTTCTTACTCAGGCATAAAAACAGGCGGCACAGTTTAGCGGAAAAGCGGCCAATTCTGAACAACTGGCTGCACGTTCGCACTTCTGGCTATAATGCGGCATGAACTTTCTTGCCCATCTTCACCTTGCTCATCTCGCCGAAAGCTCGCTGCTCGGCAACCTGCTGGCGGATTTCGTGCGCGGAAACCCGCACGAACAGTGGCCGACGCCGGTGGCCGACGGCATTCTGATGCACCGCCGGCTCGATGCGATGACCGACGCCCTGCCGGAAGTGCAGGAGGCCCGCCCGCTGTTTCGACCGGAAACGCGCCGCGTCGCGCCCATTACGCTGGACGTGGTGTGGGATCACTTTCTCGCCCGCCACTGGGCAACCATCCATCCTGAGGTCACGCTGGCGGCGTTCTCGCGCTTTGCTGAACAGCGCGTGGTGCCGCAGATGGCGGGCACGCCGGAGAGTTTTCAGGCGCTCAACGCGGTGATGTGGCGCGAACGCTGGTTCGAACACTACGCCGATCCGGCGCGCATGGCGCGCGTGCTTAGCGGCATGGCCCAGCGGCGTCCGCGCCTCGCCGCGCTGCGCGACTCCTATCAGGATTTCATCGACCACTACGATCAGCTGGAAACGCTTTTTTTCCGCTTCTACCCGCGCCTGATGGCGCTGGCGCGCAGCAAGACGCTCTAATCTTTTCCCGACTTGCCAGCCCTCTGCATTTGCGGCTTAATGAAACCCTGCTTAACAATAGCGTGCGCCCTGCACGCTATTTCCGGCGAATGATCGATTCAGCCGCGTGACAAATCATAAGAGGGAAAGGATGTCATCCGCTTCGCAAACCGAAACAGACGCGCGTTACCACTATGCCTGTGAAATCGCCCGCGCAGCGGCCAGCCGCGCCTATGCCTGGTATCAGCAGCGCCAGCAGCTGGTGGTGGAACACAAGCGGGATTTACAGGATGTGGTCAGCGAGGCGGACCGCAACGTCGAAGAGCTGATTAAAATCCTGATTGCCGAACGCTTTCCGGACGATGCGGTGCTGGGGGAAGAGAGCGGCGGCGAGGTCGAGGGCGCGCGCTGGGTGTGGGTAGTGGACCCCATCGACGGCACCGCCTGCTTCCTCAACGGACTGCATAACTGGTGCGTGTCGCTGGCCGTCTTGTGCGACGGCGAAGCGCTGATCGGCGTGATTTGCGATCCGAACCATCAGGAGCTGTTTCACGCCCGCGCGGGCCGCGGCGCCTGGGTCAACGAAACGCGCCTGCAGGCGCACGGTGCGCTGCATCTCAGCGAGGGAGTGCTGGGATTAAGCAACTCCAGCCGCGCGCCGGCGGAACAGACCGCCGCATTCATTCAGGGCCTGCTTGCCGAAGGCGGCATGTTCGTCCGCATCGGCTCCGGCGCGCTCACCACCGCCTGGGCGGCGGCGGGCCGTCTGATCGGCTACTACGAAGCGCATATGAATCCCTGGGACAGCCTGCCGGGCATCGTGCTGATGCGCGAAGCGGGCGGCGTCACCAACGACTATCTCGCCAACGACGGCCTGAAAAACGGGAATCCGGTGCTGCTGGCCAATCCGGCTATCTATGCGCAAATCAACGCGCTGCTCGGCCCGGACGCGATTAAGGAAACCTGAGCCAGACACGCCTTTAGACAGTCGGCGCAATCATCTATAGCGCAGAGAGTATGGCGCGATCGCACAGTCCATCGTCCCCTGCGCCTTCGGCCCGGTAACGGGCCAACGCGCGGCGTGCTTGCTCATCGGGCCATGCTCTCCGCGTCTGCGCCTTCCCTTCCTTATCTGCCTTTAGCCTGTCTAATCTATCGCCCTTTTATCCTTAACCGCCGCTGCACTGTTTTTTCAGCGCCACTGCGAACTTTTCTATATTCGCGCCGACATGATTTCCCTGCCCTTTTTTGACTTAAAATAAAGGCGTCAATCATCCCTTTATCATTATTTTTTTATTTTATCTTTTGCTTAATTCGGCGACTGGATTCGCCGATTTCTTTATGGGCGGCGCCAACGACATCAGCGGTGTTAAATACCTTTGTCGATACTCGGGGAATCCGATAATGAAAACGCTCTCATCACAGGATTATCGCGCGGATATCGACGGCCTGCGCGCAGTGGCGATCCTGCTGGTTGTTCTGTTTCACGCGGGCGTCAGCGCCCTGCCCGGCGGCTACGTCGGCGTCGACCTCTTCTTTGTTATTTCAGGCTTTCTTATCGGCGGTGCGCTCTACCGCGACTACGCTGCCGGCCAGTTCTCGCTCTATCGCTTCGCCGTGCGCCGTATTCGCCGCATCGCACCTGCGCTGTTGACCATGCTATTCGGCCTGCTGTTTATCGGCTATTTCCTGCTTTCGCCGCTGGAATATAGCCAGCTGGCGAAATACAGCTTTGGCGTCTTTCTTTCGGTGCCCAATATTATTCTGCTAAAAGGCGCGGATTATTTCAGCGCACCGGCAGATTTAAATCCGCTGCTGATCACCTGGTCGCTCGGCATTGAAGAGCAGTTCTATCTTGTGCTGCCGATTATCATGCTGCTGGCCGCCAGAAAACGCGCGTTATTATTCGCGGTGGTGACGCTGCTGAGCCTGCTGTCGCTGGCGGGCTGCATCTGGCTGACGCCGCAAAACAGCTCGCAGGCCTTCTACCTGCTGCCGACGCGCGGCTGGGAGCTGGGCGCGGGCGTGCTGCTGGCGCTGTGGAGACCGCGGCCGATCGGCGGCCTGTGGGCCAACCTTTTCACGCTGGCCGGACTGGCGCTAATCGCCTTTTGCGCGCGCCGGCTCAACAACGGCGAGGGTTTTCCCGGCGACCAGGCGCTGCTGCCGGTGCTGGCGGCCTGCCTGCTAATCGCGGCGCGCAGCGCAATTAGCCGCCTGGCGCTGGAAAACGCGCCGATGCGCTTTATCGGCAAAATTTCTTACTCCTGGTATCTGTGGCACTGGCCGCTGCTGGCGCTGGCGCGCATCTGTAGCGACGGTCCGGTCAGCGTCAATCAGGGGCTGAGCATCAGCGCGATAGCGCTAGGCGTCGCCTGGCTGTCGTGGCGCTACGTTGAACAGCCGTTCCGCCGACCGGCCAGAGCGCCGCGCGCGGTTATCCCCACCTATTGTCTGATCTCAGGCGTCGCCGCCGCTGCGATGGTCGGCCTGTGGAGCAGCGGCGGCCTTCCCTGGCGCGTCAATGATAAGGTGGTCAGCAGCGAAGCCTACAAAATCGACGCTCAGGCCGATCCCTGCCTGATCGATAGCGGCGCCGGACTGCCCTCAGCCAGCGCGCGCTGCCAGCCGAAGCGGTCGCGTCCCGGCATCGCGCTGGTCGGCGACAGCCATGCGGCGGCGATGCGTAGCGCCGTGGCGCGCTACGCCGAGGCGCAGGACAAGCCGCTCTTTCAGCTAACGAAAACCACCTGCCCGCTGCTGGCGGCGGGCGTCACGCGCGCGCTCTATCAGCAGCCGGCGCACGCCAGCCAGTGCGCGGCGTTCAACGCCGCAGTCATGAAAGAGCTGGTTAGCCCGCGCATCGACGAGGTAGTCATCGCCGCTTCCTGGGCGGCCGGAATCGAAACGCTGCCCGGCGCAGGCTACCGCGACATTCATCATCCCGACAGAGATAATCTCAGCGCGCTGAAACAGGGCATGGACGGGGTTATCGCCCAGCTGCGCCAGGCGGGCAAAAAAGTGGTATTGATCGAGGATGCGCCATTGCTGTCGCTGGATCCCCTGCGCTACAGCAACAACCGAAATATGCCGCTGCGCCGCGAGCTGAGCCAGTGGCTGAGCGACTGGAAACCCCTGCCGACGCAGAACGCTCGCACCCGGCTCTATTCGCTGCCGGAAGCGGACGTGACGCGGCTGCTGCGCGGCTACGAACAGCGCGACGTGCGCGTGGTGTCGTTACAGGAAAATTTATGCAACCGCAGCGGCTGTCTGGTGACCTGGCAGGGGCTGCCGCTCTATTACGACGATAGCCATCTGAGTCCGCAGGGCGTGGAGATCGCGCTGGGCAGTCGCTGGTAGCGCCGAAACAGACGGCTCATCATATACATGCGGTAGGTATAGCCCGAAGAGCAAAGCGTCCCGCGCCAGGGATGGCGCGGGACGAGCTGGCAGGGATGCCGCCTTATGCGTCTTTGCGATCGGGCTATGCCTGCCGCGCTGGCACGACGCTTCAGACGGGGGGATTGGATTCCCCCGCTGCTTTATTCAAATCAAGACTTACGCACCAGCTTATAGCCCGCCAGCAGCAGCACGATCCACACCAGCCCTACATAGAGCGAAATACGCGTATCCGGGAAGTAGCCGATCAGCGCGATAATAAAGCCCAGGAACAGCACGCCGAATAGCGAGGTCCAGATGCCGCCCGGCACCGCGAACTGCAGCTTGCTCGCCGCCTCTTTGCCGATCTTGCGGCGGAAAGCGATCTGCGACAGCAGGATCATAATCCACACCCAGACGGTGGCGAAGGTTGCCAGCGAGGCGATAACCAGGAAGACTTTTTCCGGCATCAGATAGTTGAGATAGACCGCGATCAGCATCGCCGCCATCATCACCACCACCGTCACCCAGGGAATACCGCGCGCGGAAACCTTCATAAACATCTTCGGCGCGTGGCCCTGCTGCGCCATGCCGTGCAGCATACGTCCGACGCCAAACACATCGCTATTGATCGCCGACAGCGACGCCGTCAGCACCACGAAATTCAGGATAGAGGCGGCCGCCGCAATGCCGAGATGCTGGAAGGTCAGCACGAAAGGCGAGCCGTTGGTGCCGACCTGATTCCACGGATAGATCGACATAATCACAAACAGCGTGCCGACGTAAAACACCAGAATACGCATCGGCACCGAGTTAATGGCGCGCGGAATCGACTGCGCCGGATCTTTGGCCTCGCCGGCGGTAATGCCGATAATTTCGATGCCGCCGTAGGCGAACATCACCATCTGCAGCGACAGCAGCATGCCGACGATGCCGTGGGCGAAGAAGCCGCCGTTGCTCCACAGGTTATGAATGCCGGTCGGCTGACCGCCGTTGCCGATGCCCCAGAAAATCATGGCGAAACCGGCGACGATCATCACCACAATGGTGGCAACCTTGAAGAAAGAGAACCAGAATTCGACTTCGCCGAACACCTTCACGCTCATCAGGTTAACGGCGCCGATAATCAACACCACGCTCAGCACCCAAATCCAGTGCGGCACCTCAGGAAACCAGACGCCCATATAGATGCCGAAGGCGGTCACGTCGGCGATGGCGACGATCAGGATCTCAAAGCAGTAGGTCCAGCCGGTGATATAGCCCGCCAGCGGCCCGAGATAGTCCTGCGCATAGCGCGAAAAGGAGCTGGCCTGCGGGTTATTCACCGACATCTCGCCGAGCGCGCGCATAATGATATAGGCCACCGCGCCGCCGATAATATAGGCGAGCAGCACGCTCGGCCCCGCCATCTTGATGGCATCCGCCGACCCGTAAAACAGTCCGGTGCCAATCGCCGATCCCAGCGCCATAAAACGGATATGGCGCGTGCTCAGTCCGCGTTTGAGCTTGTTGGTTTCTTGCATAACAACCTGTACCTGTAAAAGAAAAACCACGGGCAAGCCCGTGGTTACATTGCAGCCAAAGCCCGCAAGCGGGTGAGATGGCCCGAAGAGCAAAGCGTCCCGCGCCATGGATGGTGCGGGCCGAGCTGGCATGGATGCCATGTTGCGTCTTTGCGATCGGGCCATTTCTCCCGCGTCAGCACTCTGTCACTAAACTAACCACGGGCAAGCCCGTGGTCAGAGAAAACAGCGGCGGCGGTTACGAGTGCGCCGTAACCTGCTCGCGTCCTTTAACGCGATCCACAATCGCCGCGATCAGCAGCATCACCAGCGCGGGCGGCAGCCAGGCGAGTCCCTGGTCCGCCAGCGGCAGCTGCTGGCTGAACGCTGGCAGCATATCTTTAAAGCTGGTGGTTTTCACTCCGTCGATAACGCCGAAAATCAGGCTGACCAGCATGGTCGGCGCAATCAGACGGCTGCTCTTGTTCCACCAGTTCAGGGTGAAACTCAGCACGATAAGCACGATGCAAGGCGGATAGATCGCCGTCAGCACCGGAATCGAAATCTGAATCAGATGGCTCAGGCCGAGGTTCGACACCACCATTGAGAACAGACCCAGAATAAAGACCAGTGCTTTATACGACAACGGCAGGTATTGCGCAAAAAATTCCGCACAGGCGCAGGTCAGACCGACCGCCGTCACCATGCAGGCGACGAAAATCAGCGCTGCCAGGAAGAAACTGCCCATGCCGCCGAAGGTCTGCTGCACGTAGGCATGCAGGATCGCCGCGCCGTTCGCGCTCTGCGCCACCAGCGCGCCGCTGCCGTTGCCGAGCTTGAACAGGCTGAGGTAGACCAGCGTCAGGCCGACGCCGGCGATCAGACCCGCCATCACGGTATAGCGCGTCAGCAGGCTGGCGCTCTCAACGCCGCGCGAGCGCGCCGCGTTGACGATAACGATACCGAACACCAGCGCGCCAAGCGTATCCATAGTGAGATAGCCATTGACGAAGCCGCTGGAGAAGGCGGCGCGCTGATAGTCTTCAGTGGCAGGCGCGATAGTGCCCGCCGGCCAGATCAGCGCGGCAACGCCGAGCACCGTCAGCGCGACGATTTTCAGCGGCGCGAGGAAGTGGCCCACGGTGTCCAGCAGCTTGCCGGGATAGAGCGAAACGCCAATCACCAGCGCGAAATAGATAAAGCTGTAGACAAACAGCGGCAGCGCGCCGTCGCCGGTCAGCGGTGCGATGCCCATTTCGAACGATACGGTCGCGGTGCGCGGCGTGGCAAACAGCGGGCCGACCGCCAGATAGCAGACGGTGGCCAGCAGCAGTCCGGCGCCCTTGCCGATAGGGGAGCTGAGCGCGTCGACGCCGCCGCCGACGCGCGCCAGCGCGATAACGGTCATTACCGGCAGGCCGACGGCGGTGATCAAGAAGCCAATAGCGGCCGTCCAGACATGTTCGCCAGACTGAATACCGACCATCGGCGGGAAAATAATGTTACCCGCGCCAACAAACAGGGCAAACGTCATAAAGCCCAGCGCGAGGATATCCTTCGAGGTTAAACGATGTGTCATACAACTGTATTGCCTGTTACGAGTGTTGCGGTGGAAGTTGGGTTTATGTTGTCCCCAGACCGCGCGTTGACAACGACTCAGCGCACGATGCCAGCGCATTGTGCTTGCCTTAATCGTGTCGCGCAGGTGAATTAAGCTGCTTTTGTTCTGTTCACAAGTGGGATGCTACGACAACGGCCGTAAGTAGAACGTTTATAGCGGAGAAAGGCAATACAGGATCGGAAAACCAGAAGGTTATGACGGAAAACAGAGTAAAAGCAGTGAATATCTCGGATATATCTCTGCAGGGCATCAGATGATGTGCTTATTTTTTCTGCAGCGCGTAAGAAATTTCAGCGTAAGTGCGCGGCATGATGCACAAAAGGCGCGTTTTACGCGCCTGTTTGCACAAGTTTACAGCATTACCACACCTGTCCGGCGATATCGACCACCAGGCGAATCTTCGCCCACTGCTGCTCTTCGCTCAGGCTGTTGCCCTCTTCTGTCGAGGCGAAGCCGCACTGCGGGCTGAGGCAGATCTGGTCAAGGCTGACGAACTTCGCCGCCTCCTGCAGACGCGCCTTCACCTGCGCCGGATCTTCCAGCTCGCCGTTTTTGGTGGTCACCAGACCCAGCACCACTTTCTGGTGGCCAGGCTTGATAAAACGCAGAGGTTCGAAGCCGCCGGCGCGCTCGTTATCGTACTCCAGGAAGAATGCGTCGATGTTCACGCCGCCGAACAGAATCTCCGCTACCGGCTCGTAGCCGCCTTCAGAGATCCAGGTCGAGCGGAAGTTGCCGCGGCAGACGTGCAGGCCAACGGTAAGATCGGCAGGCTTGCCCTCCAGCGCTTTATTGAGCACGCGGGCGTAGGTGTGCGCCAGCTGCTCGGGATCGTCGCCGCGCTCGCGGATCTGACGCTTCTGATCTTCCGAGCAGAGATAGGCCCAGACGGTATCGTCCAGCTGCAGATAGCGGCAGCCCGCATCGTAAAAGGCTTTGATCGCCGTTTTATAGGTGTCGGCCAGGTCGTCGAAGTAGTCCGCCAGATCGGGATAGACGTTCTCGTCAATCACTTTGCGGCCGCCGCGGAAGTGCAGCACGCTCGGGCTGGGGATGGTCATCTTCGGTACCGCATCGCCTGCGACGCTCTGCAGGAAGCGAAAATGCTCCAGCATCGGGTGATCGCGGAAGCCCAGCTTGCCCACCACGCGCACGCCGTGCGCTTTGGTCTGGACGCCGTTGAACTGAATGCCCTGCTCCGCTTCGAACAGCTCGACGCCCTCCAGGCCGCCGAAAAAGTCGAAGTGCCACCAGGCGCGGCGGAATTCGCCGTCAGTCACCACCTGCAGCCCGTTGGCGATCTGCTTGCTGACGACGTCGCGAATCGCTTCGTCTTCGATGCGGGTCAGCTCGGTTTTATCAATCTGGCCGGCGGCATACTGCTCGCGCGCGTTTTTAATGGCGGCGGGACGCAGGAAGCTGCCGACGGTATCGGCGCGGAACGGGGCGGTCTGTGCGGTCATCTTCACTCCTGGCACCCTGAACGTTAATCACGTCAGGGAATAATTTCGCTAAGTTATATGTAGCCATCTGGATGGCTAAACGTCTGTGGACAGATTGGCATGTGCGCGCCTTATCTGCAACAGAAGAAATTTCAGCGGAGATGAAAAAAATTCACGTTAGTAGTTACTTCGCCTCTATCGCAGACAGAGCCTGATCACGCTGCGCTGCTGACAGCGGAAGATAGCCCGCTTCGCTGACGCGGCGCTGGCCCTGCGGCGAAAGCACCTGATGGAGAAAGGCGTTTACCAGCGGCGGCAGCGGCTTGCCCGGCGGCTTATTGACATAGATATAAAGCGGGCGCGCCCAGGGATAGCGGCCGCTGCGGATAGAGTCGGCGTCCGGCGTTACCGCCGCGCCCTGCGCGTCCGTCACGGCAAGCATCTTCACGCCGCTGAGATGAAAACCGAAGCTGGCGTAGCCGATGCTGCGCGGATTGGCGGCAACCGCCTGCACCACGGCGGCCGATCCGGGAAACTCCGCCACGTCGGCGCGAAAATCGCCGTTGCACAGCGCCTGCTGCTTGAAAAACCCCCAGGTGCCCGAGGCGGAGTTGCGTCCGTAACGCTGAATCGGTCGCCGCGCCCAGTCGGGCTGTCGCACGCCCATATCGCCCCAGCGCGTCAGTACCCGCGGCGCGCCGCACAGGCGCGTCACGGAAAAGATGGCATCCAGCTGGCGCGCATCGATCTGCGTCAGCGGATTGCGCTGATTGACCACTACCACCAGCGCGTCGAGCGCCACCGGCACGGCGAGCGGCGCGTAGCCATAGCGCGCCTGGAATGTTTGCCGCTCTTCCGCCTGCATGGGGCGGCTCATCGGGCCGAGCTGCGCGGCGCCCGCCGCCAGCGCGGTCGGCGCGGTAGAAGAGCCGGAGGCCTGCACCTGTAGATTGACGCCCGGCGCCCGCGTGCTGAAATCTTCGCTCCACAGCATCATCAGCGTTCCCAGCGTGTCTGAGCCGACGCTGCTGAGGTTGCCGGTGAGCATTTCGGGCTGAGGCGCCGCCGCCAGCGTCAGCGCAGGCGAAAAGAGAGAAAGCAACAGCAGCAAGGCGCGCATGAGAGGTTCCATTAACGGTTAATGGACGGCATTCTCCTGCAATCCCGCGCTGACGATCAACCTTGACGGCAGCGTAAAGGTAAAACAGGTCTCTTTATCGGGAATGCTGGTGATCTCCAGCCGCGCATTATGGTGGCTAAGGGCGTGCTTGACGATCGCCAGCCCCAGTCCGCTGCCACCGGTGGCGCGCGAGCGCGCCTTATCTACGCGATAGAAGCGCTCCGTCAGGCGCGGCAGGTGCTCCGCCGGAATGCCCGGCCCGTTGTCGCAGACTTTGAACTGCGCCCCCTGGCGGCTGCGCAGCCAGCTGATGTCGATGCGCGTGCCGTCCGGCGTATGGTTCACCGCGTTATAGACCAGGTTAGAGAGGGCGCTGCGTAGCTGATCGTCGTCGCCGAGCACCTTGAGATGCGAATCGGTGTGAAAGTGAATCTCGTGGCGGCCGCCGCTCAGCGTCTCCGCCTCGCGCTGCAGCAGATGCAGCATCATCGGCACGTCCACCGTCTCTTTCATGTCGATGGCCGGCGCCGCCTCGATGCGCGACAGCGTCAGCAGCTGGCGCACCAGGCTGTCCATGCGGCGCGTCTGCTCCTGCATGGTCTGCAGCGCTTTGCCGCGCGAGCGCTCGTTCATCACCGAGTCGTTCATCATCTCCAGATAGCCCTGCAGCACCGTCAGCGGCGTGCGCAGCTCATGGCTGACGTTGGCGAAGAAATTGCGCCGCGCCCCTTCCAGCTGGTGCATCTGCGTCACGTCGCGCGCCACCATCAGCCACTGCCCTTCGCTGTAGGGCATGATGCGAAACTCCATGTGGTGCTGGTTATTGAGAATTAAGGTGAGCGGCTTGTTGAAATCGCGCTGGCGAATATAGCGGGAGAACTCCGGATAGCGCAGCAGGTTAAGGATGTTCTGGCCGTTATCTTCCGGCCAGCGCAGGCCAAGGTGCTGCTGCGCCAGACCGTTACACCAGAAAATGGCGCCCTCTTCCGTGGTAAGCACCACCGCGTCGGGCAGCGTCTCGGCGCCGCTGCGAAAGCGCTTGATCAGGTTGCCCAGCTCGCGCCGCCGCCGCCGGTTGCGCAGCTGCATCTGATAGAGGCCGTAAAACAGCGGCTCCCAGCTCGCCTGCCCGGTGGGCGGCGTCATGGTGCGATCCACCCACAGCCAGTGCGACAGCCGCATCAAATTATAGAAGTGCCACAGCAGCATCCCCAGCACGCTGATCAGCAGCAGCCAGGGGAGATAGCCGAAAATCAAACCGATAATCAGCGCCGGCAGGCAGGCCAGCGCCAGCTCGGAGAGCAGTCTCTTCCAGGAGAGTCGTTCCAGCACGGTAAAGACTCCGTTTAGTAGCGGGCGGAGAAACGATACCCCGTTCCGCGAACGGTTTGAACCATGCGATCGTGGCCGGAAACTTCCAGCGCCTTACGTAAGCGGCGGATATGCACGTCGACGGTGCGATCTTCCACATAGACATTGGTGCCCCAGACGTGGTTCAGCAGCTGCTCGCGGCTGTAGACGCGTTCGGGATGGGTCATAAAGAAGTGCAGCAGCTTATATTCGGTCGGGCCCATCTCCAGCGGCGTCGACTCCGACATTACGCGGTGCGACGACGGGTCCAGGCTCAGCCCCTGCATCTCGATCACCTCTTCCACCGCCATCGGCGAAATGCGGCGCATCACCGCCTTGATGCGCGCCATCAGCTCTTTCGGCGAGAAAGGCTTGGTGATGTAGTCATCCGCGCCCACTTCCAGACCGCGCACGCGATCTTCCTCTTCGCCGCGCGCCGTCAGCATCATCACCGGAATATCGCGCGTCAGGGCTTCGCGCTTGAGATGCTTAATAAACTGAATACCGCTGCCGCCCGGCAACATCCAGTCCAGCAGAATTAAATCTGGCCAGGGCTCAATCAGTTTCCCTATCGCGCTGTCATAATCCTCGGCCTCAATGGGCTGGTAGTCGTTCTGCTCCAGAACAAAGCACAACATTTCACGGATAGGGGCTTCATCTTCCACAACCAAAATGCGCTTAGCCATTGCAACTCCTGCTGATGTGACCGCTGTCACCGTTATATGCGGCGCCATTATGCGTCAGATTTATGACACTTTTATGAAAAACATAGCCGCTTAATCAGCGCGTTAACACTGCTTTATGACAGCCAGCGCAGCTTTTTTCGCTTTTGCGCCATAGCCGGTATAATCCTCCGGCAAACCGTTACCGCAGGGAGTTTTATGCGCATCATTCATACCGCGGACTGGCACCTCGGTCAGTTTTTCTATAACAAGAGCCGGGCGGCCGAGCACCAGGCCTTTCTCGACTGGCTGCTGGCGCGTATCGAGGCGCATCAGGTCGATGCGCTGATCGTCGCGGGCGACCTCTTCGATAGCGGCACGCCGCCAAGCTACGCGCGCGAACTCTTTAACCGTTTCGTCGTGGCGCTGCAGCCGACCGGCTGCCAGCTGGTGGTGCTGGCGGGCAATCACGATTCGGTCGCCACGCTCAACGAGTCGCGCGCCCTGCTCGCCTGCCTGAATACCCAGGTGATCACCACGCCGCAGGCGGATCACAATCTGCTGCTGCTGCGCGACCGCGCCGGCGAAACAGGCGCGCTGCTCTGCGCCATTCCCTATCTGCGGCCGCGCGATATTATGCGCAGCCGCGCGGGCCAGTCGGGGCGGGAGAAACAGCTCAGCCTGCTGGAGGCGATCGCCGCGCACTATCAGCGCAGCGTCGACGCGGCGCGCGCGCATCCGCTGGCGCTGCCGGTTATCGCTACCGGCCATCTCACCACCGTCGGCGTCAGCAAAAGCGATTCGGTGCGCGATATCTATATCGGCACGCTCGACGCCTTTCCCGCGTCGGCTTTTCCCGACGTCGACTACGTGGCGCTCGGCCATATCCATCGCGCCCAGCGCGTCGCCAACAGCGATCATATTCGCTACAGCGGCTCGCCGATCCCGCTCAGCTTCGACGAGCTCGGCAGCGAGAAAAGCGTCTTTTTACTGGAGCTGAACAGCGCCGGTTTGCAGAGCGTGACGCCGCTGCCCGTTCCGCCGTTCCAGCCAATGAAAATGCTGAAAGGCTCGCTGGCGGAGATCGAGGCGCAGCTGGCGCCCTTCGCCGACCATCAGGGCGACAAGCCGGTTTGGCTCGATATTGAGGTGACGACCCAGGAATTTCTCAGCGATTTGCAGCGCCGCGTCGAGGCGCTGACCGCCGATCTGCCGGTCGAAGTCCTGCTGCTGCGCCGCAGCCGCGAACAGCGCCAGCACAGCCTGGCGCAGCTAAAAAACGAAACCCTGAGCGAGCTAAAAGTGGAAGAGGTCTTCGCCCGCCGCATCGCGCTGGCGGAGGATATCGAAGAATCCGAGCATGCGCGCCTCAGCGCCCTGTTCCGCTCTGCCCTCGCCTCGCTGGAGGAGAGCGAATGAAAATCCTCACGCTGCGCTTTAAAAACCTGAACGCGCTGAAAGGCGAATGGTTTATCGACTTTCGCGCCGAGCCCTTCGCCAGCAACGGCCTGTTCGCCATAACCGGCGCGACCGGCGCAGGCAAAACCACTCTGCTCGACGCCATCTGTCTGGCGCTCTATCACCAGACGCCGCGCCTCGGCGTGCTGTCGCAGACGCAAAACGGTCTGATGACGCGCGACACCGCCGAATGCCTCGCCGAAGTGGAGTTCGAGATCAAAGGCGAAGCCTGGCGCGCCTTCTGGAGTCAGAACCGCGCGCGCGGCGCGGCCGACGGCAAGCTGCAGGCGCCGCGCGTCGAGCTGGCGCGCTGCATCGACGACAAAATCTTCGCGGACAAGGTCAACGACAAATTAAAACTGATCGAGTCGCTGTCGGGCCTCGACTTCGAGCGCTTTACCCGCTCGATGATGCTGTCGCAGGGGCAGTTCGCCGCGTTTCTTAACGCGAAGCCCGGCGAGCGCGCCGAACTGCTGGAGGAGCTGACCGGCACCGAGATCTACGGCCAGATCTCCGTCGCCATCTACGAGCGCCACAAGGCGGCGCGGCTGGCGCTGGATAACCTGCGCAGCCGCGCCGGCACCCTGACGCTGCTCGACGCCGAAGCGCGCGCCGCGCTGCAGCAGCAGCTGGCTGCGCTGACCGAAGCGGAGCAGGCGCTTACTCAGCAGAACGATAGCCTGCGCAGGCAGCATCAGTGGCTGACCCAGGCGCAGCAGCTCGACAGCGACATTCAGGCCGCGCAGGCTGCGCTGGAGGCGGCAGAACAGGCGTGGCGCGACGCGGAAGCGGATCGCCAGCGGCTGGCGCGCAGCGAGCCGGCGGAGAAGCTGCGCGATAAATTAGCTCAGCGCGACAGTCTGCTGCATGAGCAGCAGCGCCTGCAGCAGACGCAGCAGCAGCTCGCACAGCAGCGCCAGGCCGCCGAGCAGCAAACCGAGAGCGATCGGCAGCGCCGCGAGGCGGCCCAGGCGGCGCGCGACGCCGCGCTGCGCGAGCAGCAGACGCAGGAGACACTGCTGACGGAACAGGTCATTCCGCTCGACCAGCAGATCGCCGCTTTGCTGGCGCAGGCGCAGCAGCAGCGGCAGGAAAGCGACCAGCAGCAGCAGGCGCTGACGCAAAGCGCGCGCGCGCTGCAGCAGGAAACGGCACAGCGCGACAGCCTGCAGGCCGCGCTGGCGCAACAGCAGCAGTGGCGCGCGGATCAGGGCGCGCTGCCGCAGTGGGGCCCTTCGCTGGCGCTGTGGCAGGAGCGTTTCGCCCAGCTGACGCAGCGCGAAACCGCGCTGGCGGCGCTGCGCGAGCAGCAAATTCAGCAGCAGCGGACGCTGGCGCAGCGGCAGGCGGAGCTCGCCCGGCTGGAGCAGCAGGCGACGCCGCTGAGCCAGGCCGAACAGCAGGCGGCGAGCGCCCTGAAGAGGGCGCAACAGGCGCTGGCCGATCTAGAGCAGCGCCATCCGCCGCAGGCGCTGCAGGCCAGCCTGGCGCAAAGCGAGACGAGCCGCCCGCTGCGTCAGCAGCTGGCGGTGCTCGCCTCGCAGTGGACGCCGCTGCAGCAGCATCTCGCCGCGCGTCAGCAGCGCCTTGCCGCGCTGGAAAAGACGCTGCAGCAGGATGACGAAACGCTGCAGACGCTGCGCGCCGCCTTCGCGCGCGAAAAAGCGTCGCTGGCCGATATCAAAAAGATTTGCGAGCTGGAGCAGCATATCGCCGATCTGGCGGCCTGGCGCGCGCGCCTGGAACCGGAGCAGCCCTGCCCGCTGTGCGGCTCTTGCCAGCATCCGGCGGTCGAGCGCTACGCCGCGCTGGAGCTGAGCGAAAATCAGCGACGGCTGGCCGAACAGGAGCAGCAGGTTGAGGCGCTGCGCGAACAGGGCATCAAAAAAGGCGAGGCCGTTAAGCAGGCGAAGGCCGAACGGCAGCGGCTGCAGGAGGAGCTGGCAGCAGAGACCCAACGGCTGGATGAGTTAACCCAGCAGTGGCAAGTTCTACAGCGTGAGCTGGCGCTCACATTCGATGCGGGCGACAGCGCCGCGCTGGCCGCCTGGCAGCAGCAGCACAACAGCGAAGAGCAGGCGCTGCAGCAGCTGATGCGTCAGCAGGAGAGTGCCGCGCGCCAGCGCCAGCAGGCGAAAGATGAGCACCTGCGGCATCAGCAGGCGCTACAGCAGCATCAGCAGCAGCTTCAACTGGCCCAGCAAACGCTCACTAACCTGCAAGAGGGCGCGACAACGCTGGCGCAGCGTCTGGAACAGGAAGAGCGCGACTGGCGGCAGCGCCGCGACGCGCTGCATCAGGAGCTGGCGGACGCCGGTCTCGCCCTGCCCGACGCGGCGTCGCGCGACGGCTGGCTGCAACAGCAGCAGCAGCGCTGGCGGCAGTGGAACGAGAGCGAGCAGCAGCTGGCTCAACTTCAGCCGCAGCTGGCGCGCGTCGAGGCGCAGTGCAGCAGCCTGCAGCAGCGCGTAGAGAGCGAACGGCAGCGGCTCGACGTTCTGCAGCAGCAGCGCGCGCAAAGCGACGCGACGCTGGCGCAGCAGCGCGCGACGCGACAGGCGCTGTTCGGCGATAGCGACGTCGCCGCGGCGCGGCGACAAATGCAGGCGCAGATCCAGCAGCAGGAAGCCGCCCTCGCCGCCGCGCTGGAGGCGCTGCAGAAAACCCAGAGCCACCTCAGCCAGCTGGCCGGGCGCGCCGCAGAACTGGAGGCGCAGCAGGAAAAAGTCAGCCAGCAGCTGCGCGAGGCGCAACAGTCGTTCAGCGTCGCGCTGGCCGCCGCCGGCTTTGACGATGAAGCCAGCCTGCGCGCCGCGCTGCTGGAGGAAGAGGAGGCGCGCGCGCTGCGCAGCCGGTTACAGCAGCTTGAGCAGCAGCGCCAGGCGCTGCAGGCTCAGCGGCAGCAGCTGGCCCAGCGTCGGGCGACGCATCAGCAAAGCCGGCCCGAGGGCGCGACAGAAAACGCCGCCGCGCTGGAAGCGCAGCTTGAGGCGCTGCGCCTGGCGCTGCGCGACAATGCGCGCCAGCAGGGCGAAGCGCAGCAGCAGCTTCAGAGCGACGCGCGCCTGCGCGAACAGCAGCAAAGCCTGATGACCCAGATCGAAGAGGATGAAGCGGCGCTGGCGCAGTGGAGCCAGCTAAACGATCTTATCGGCTCCGCCAGCGGCGATAAATTCCGCCGCTTCGCGCAGGGGCTGACGCTGGATCACCTGGTGGCGCTCGCCAACCGCCAGCTCGATCGGCTGCACGGCCGCTATCTGCTGCAGCGCCGCGCCAGCGACGCGCTGGAGCTGGACGTGATCGATACCTGGCAGGCGGACGCCGCGCGCGACACCCGCACCCTTTCGGGCGGCGAGAGTTTTCTGGTCAGCCTCGCGCTGGCGCTGGCACTTTCAGATTTAGTCAGCGTGAAAACCCGCATAGAGTCTTTGTTTCTCGACGAGGGCTTCGGTACGCTGGACGCCGAAACGCTCGACACCGCGCTGGACGCGCTGGACGCGCTTAACGCCAGCGGTAAAACCATCGGTGTCATTAGCCACGTCGAGGCGATGAAAGAGCGCATTCCGGTACAGATTCGGGTGCGCAAGATTAATGGGCTGGGCTACAGCAAACTGGAGCTGCCCCGCCCTCAGGAGGCGTAATGAAAACAGGCATGGCGCTGCTGCTCGCCAGCGCGCTGCTGGCGGGATGCAGCAGCAAACCGCAAAGCAATCTCAGCTGCGACCGCGCTTACTCGGCGGCGCAGTGCAACTATCTGCGTGACGTTCAGCACCAGCTGATCGACAGCTTCAACAGCCGCGTCGCGCCGCGCTATCCCGGCCAGACCTGTCTGGTGTCGGCGCACCGCCGCGCCGACGGCGGCTACAGCGTGCTGCGCACCGAAGGCGACGAGGCGCTCTGCCTGCGCGCCTGGCAGCAGGTCAGCAGCGCGCGCAACCTGCCGCTGCCGCCGGTCGGCGTGCCGGAGGACTGGCAGTTTCCCTTCGGCGCGACGCAGTAATCCCTATTTTTTCAGCGGCCAGAGCCAGGCCGCGCCGCGCACCCCGCTCGAATCGCCGTGTTTTGCTTTTAGCACCGGCGTTTCGCACTCTCCGCCGAAAACCCACTGCTTCATCAGCGTCGGCACCGTCTGGTAGAGACGATCGTTATTACTCATGCCGCCGCCGAGCACGATCACATCGGGATCGAGCAGGTTCACCACCTGCGCCAGCGACTTCGCCAGCCGGGTTTCGTAGCGCCGCATCGCCTGCTCGGCGACGGGATCCTGCTGCGCGATCAGCCTGACGATCTCCGCGCCCTTCAGCGCCTGCCCGCTCAGACGCCGGTAGTCGATGCCGAAGCCGGTGCCGGAAACAAAGGTCTCGATGCAGCCTTTCTGGCCGCAGTAGCACGGCACCTCCTCACGGTAGCGCAGCTCCTCATCGTCCATCCACGGCAGCGGATTGTGGCCCCACTCGCCCGCGTTGCCGTTGCCACCGATGCGCGCTTCGCCGTTGATCGCCACGCCCGCGCCCGATCCGGTGCCGATGATCACCGCGAACACCAGCGGCTGACCGGCGCCCGCGCCGTCTACCGCCTCTGAGACCGCCAGGCAGTTGGCGTCGTTGGCGATGCGCACCTCGCGCTGCAGCGCCAGCGCCAGATCGCGATCCAGCGGCTGACCGTTAAGCCAGGTGGAGTTAGCGTTTTTCACGCGGTGCGCGTAAGGCGAAATCGTACCGGGAATGCCGACGCCGACGCTGCCGGTCTGGCCGGTTTTCGCTTCGGCGAGACGCACCAGATCCGCAATCGCCTGCACCGTGGCAGCGTAGTCGTCGCGCGGCGTATCCACGCGGTGGCGAAACAGCTCATTTCCCTCGTCAGACAGGGCGATCACTTCGACCTTGGTACCGCCCAAATCAATACCTATACGCACGCGTTATTCCTCATTATTCGTCAGGGTAGGAGATACATTAGGAGCGGCGTCGGGGAAAGGCAATGAAACCGTTTCGATGTTTCGCTATCATGCGCGCTGACCTCTCGACTTGTGCGCCAGATCGCGCGACCCGGTAAGGAATTATGATGTTGTGGTTTAAAAATATGATGGTTTATCGTCTGAATCGGGACATTCCGCTCTCTGCAGACGACATGGAAAAACAGCTTGAGGCTTACACCTTCTCTCCCTGCGGCAGCCAGGATATGAGCAAAACCGGTTGGGTGTCGCCGATGGGCAACCGCAGCGACGCGCTGACCCACGTGAACAACGGCCAGATCGTGATTTGCGCCCGTAAAGAGGAAAAGATCCTGCCGTCCCCGGTGGTGAAGCAGGCGCTGGAAGCGAAGATCAGCAAGCTGGAAGCGGAACAGAGCCGCAAGCTGAAGAAAACGGAAAAAGATTCGCTGAAAGATGAAGTGCTGCACAGCCTGCTGCCGCGCGCCTTCAGCCGTCTCAGCCAGACCTTTATCTGGATCGATACCGTTAACAGCCTGATCATGGTCGACTGCGCCAGCGCGAAAAAGGCGGAAGATACGCTGGCGCTGCTGCGCAAGAGCCTCGGCTCGCTGCCGGTCGTGCCGCTGACGCTGGAAAGCCCGATCGAGCTGACGCTGACCGAATGGGTGCGCTCCGGCGATCTGCCCGCCGGTTTCGCCCTGATGGACGAAGCGGAGCTGAAGGCGATCCTTGAAGATGGCGGCGTGATCCGCTGTAAAAAACAGGATCTGGTGTGCGACGAGATCGCCAACCATATCGAAGCGGGCAAGCTGGTGACCAAGCTGGCGCTCGACTGGCAGGAGCGCATTCAGTTCGTGCTGGCGGACGACGGCTCGGTGAAGCGCCTGAAGTTCAGCGACACGCTGCGCGAGCAAAACGACGATATCGACCGCGAAGATTTCGCTCAGCGTTTCGACGCCGACTTTATCCTGATGACCAGCGAACTCGCCGCGCTCACCAGCAATCTGGTGGAAGCGCTGGGCGGCGAAGCAAAACGCTGAGGGTTCAAGAGTGACGCGCCTTTGCCGATAATCACTTCTTTCGGCAAAGGATTCCCGCTATGTCTCGTTCCTCTACCCGCGCGGCGCTGCTCGCCGGGCTGGTGCTCTTCTCTTCCGCCAGCTTTGGCGACGCCCCTTTTACCCGCCTGAATGCGTTGCGTATCAACGACCGCCTTAATGTCATGGTGGCGCTGGCCGGTAAATCGAGCGGCGCGATGCAGGCCTGGCAGGCCTATGACTGCAAATCGCTCACTGCGGAGGCGCTCTACCGCAATTTTCTCGACAATAAAGGTGTGACGACCGCGCGCTTCTACGGCAGCGAATTCGGCCGTTACACACCGCCGCAGCCTGGCCCCAATCAGGATCCAGAGACGCTGAAGCGCATCTGTAGCCTGCCGGAGAAAGCGGTAGTCTGGGAAAAAATCGAACCGACCAACCGCTTTGGCGCCACCGCGCTGGTGGATGTCGCCAGCCTGAAGCGCAGCGGCGACGAATTGCAGGTGCGCCTCGGCTACGACTATGCGACCCGCGATTTCGATCCGCCCTATGACGCGCCTTACGCGTTTAAGGTGGAAAACTATCGCTTCAACTGTCAGACACAGGCGATTACCCCCGTGTCGATGATGGATGTGGATGACAAAGGCTATGTGACCGACTCGCTGGACGGCGTGGATATCGCCCGTCGCAAAGACGATTTCCCACTCACGCCGCTTATGAAACAGACCTTTACCCGCCTTTGCACCACCGCCGATCTGCAACGCTTCCGCGCGCTGGGCCGCTTTGTCTCTGCGACGCACAAAACGGTCAGCCGCGATGCGCACACTATTCTGCCCGCGCTGAGCGATAACCCGGCCTCAGTTATGGCGGCGCTGCCGCTGGACAAGGGCCTGGAACAGCAGGTTCATCAGCTGATTGCGCCCTGGGCGCTGCCGCGTTTTCGTCAGCTGAACTGGGTGGAAAACAGCCCCTCGGGCAAGGTAGCGGTACGCATCGACGTCGACGAGCATGGCTACCTGCGCAAGCTGGAGAATTACGGTATCTGGAAGGTGCAGCGCCTGACGCTCGGCAATCTGATCCAGCTGAAGTTTGCGATGTCGATTGCCTCACAGCCCAGTCGACTGGAAGCGCTAAAAACCACGCTGCGTTTCCCGCTGGTGGCCGGACAGACGTTTACCGTCGACACCGATTTAGTGGAGCGCGCGCCGTCATCGGACGTGCGCCGCACGCGGCAGCAGTGCAGCGTGCTGGCAGGCGGCGAGGCGCAGAGCATCAACCCCGCTTTCAGCGGTCGCTATCTGCAGGTAGCCTGTCGTAGTGAGGGTGACGGACAGAAGACGGTTGAAACGCGCGACGCGTGGCTGGAGGATCTGCGCGTGCTGGCGCCGCTGGCGTCGAAGCTGGGCAGTGCGCCGTGGCAGGATACGCGGCTGGAGCAGGTCACTATTACCCGCTAAAAAACCGCCCTACAGACGGCTGACAAACCTAAAGCCGGGGTAACCAATCCCGAGCAGTAAAGCGGCCTGCGCTAAGAACGTCGCGGGCCGCTTTGCGGTGATGTTTACTCTTTCAGGTAGCGGCAGAGATAGGAACTCGGCTCGCCCACCTGCAGATGAAACTCGCTGTGACCCGGCACGTTGAACACCGAACCCGCTTCGAACCATTGCCACTCGGTTTCGCCCGGCAGCAGCACCTTCAGCGATCCGCTGACTACCGTCATCTCTTCCGGCTGCGCCGTGCCGAAGGTGTATTCGCCTTCCGCCATCACGCCTACGCTGGCGCGACCAGTGCTGGCACTGTCGAAACCGATCGATTTCACTTTTCCGTCAAAATACTCGCTTACATTGAGCATATTACTTCCTCACAGCACATTAAGGTATCTGGCAGTGTAGAGCGGAACTCGCTGATCTGTCACGCGAATTGCAGCGCCGCCTCCCGCTTTGTGATCGCGTCGGTTATCAGACGATAAGTTCAGCGGCCAGTTTGGCGACCAGCACGTTGGAGAGCAGCACCGGAATGCCGAGCAGCTTTTGCAAAAAGTCGCGATGTGTCTGGTTATAGCCGACGCAGTCCAGCACCACCACGTCCGCGCCCTGCTCCTGAAGGGAGAGCGCGGCGTCGGTAAGCTTCTCATTATCGGGAATATAGGGGCTGGCGACGGCGAAACAGGGACGGCGCTTCAGATTGCGCCACTTATTCGCCTGCTGCCGGATCTGCTCCTCGACCGGCACCACGATGCCGACCTGATGGTCCTGCACAATGGCGGCAACCAGCGGCGGAATAATGCGGTCCGGCTCCAGCAGCAGCGCGCTTTTCGCGGTCAGCGCGCCGAACTCGCCGGTGCAGAGCAGCAGAATAGTGTCGTAGCCTTCGGCTTCCAGCGCGGCGATTTTCGCCTGCAATCCCTGTTCTACCTTTGCCGTGGCCAGCCGCACCTGCGCGCCGTTCTGCAGGCGCGACACCAGCACGCCGTCCTGAGCGTCAGGCGCGTAGCGCGCGGCGATCTCCGCTTCGCTCAGCCCATCCAGCAGGCCGACATGGTCGGTCTGCTCACCGGGTAAAAACTCTGTCAGCAGCGGCATGATATCGCTGCGCGGCGACTGACCGATGGTCAGCGTAACCAGGGATTTCGTCATATTAGTCTCGTTTACGCAGATGGCTCAGGCTGCCATAGAGCGCCAGCAGGCGGGCATATTCGTCCGCGTCGTAGAAATGGCAGGTCTCGCGGCCGAACTCTTTCGCCACCTCCACCGCAAACTTCGCCGCCGCCGCGATATCCACTTCGTGGCTGGCGCCGGTGCCGCAGCCCGGCACCACCGACTCGGCGGTGATCGCCACGCCGACCACCGGCACATCGGTGGCGGTAGAGGGCTGCAGAATGCTGTTGAGGTGATAAATGCCGTTGCCGTAAGGCGTAATGTCCTGAGTGGTGATGGGAAAGGTCACCGCCGGACGGCCGGTGGTCATCTCCATGATGCGCAGCAGATCGTCCGATACGCGCAGGATATAGCCCTCTTTTACCGTAGGCGACAGCGCAAATCCTTTGTGGTTGATAATGCGGTTGCCCTTAGTGGTATCGATCGACAGGATAGCGTCGACCTCCTGAACCACCTCATTGTCGTTCATGGTGACGTCGTCGATAGGCGAATCCATAAAATCGACCGGCTCGTGCGGACGCGTCGGCGCATCGGGACAGATATGGGTGGTGACGATGACGTCGCCCGCCAGCACGTCGCCTTTGGTCTGCATAACGGCCAGCTTCAGCGCGCTGCTCACCGCCGCGACGGCGCCATCGGCGTCGGAGACCATGCCGATGCGCGTCGGGCGCGCGCCGATGCCGCCCAGGCGGCCGATGATGCCGAGCGTCGGCGCGCTGCCGCCGCCAGCTTTGCCCTGCGCGCCTGGAATATCGATGCGAACGAAATCGGTGCGCCCTTTCGGCCCGCTGACGCGTTTAAAGCTGGCGTTGACGCCGGGAAAAGCGGCAAACAGGTCGACTACCTGCTGACCGTCGATAAATGCGCTGTCGAATAATTCAAATACCTGTAACGTCTGGTGCAGACTCATGACATCCCTTAATTATTTTTTGCCGCTGGCAAACAGCGAGTGAAAGAAGCTATAGAGCGCGTCGCCGGCGATAAAGCCCGCCGCCATCACCTCCATCGGCGAGCGGCCGCGTTCGCCCCATACGCGAATAATAACGATGCGCAGCGCAATGCCCACCACCACCGCCCAGCCGGCCATCGCGTTGTTAATCAGCAGGCCGGTGGCAAGCAGCACGCCGAGCTGGCGTTTCGGCCCGCCGATCAGCTGAATAATGGCACCGGGAATTGCCCACATCAGCAGGCTACCGGCGATGCCGGGCTCCGCACCCGCCTGGATGGTTTTGGCGTAGACGCGCGCCACCGGCGGCAGCAGGTTTTCCGCAAAGAACAGGTTATGCGCGTACCAGACGACGGGAATAGAGACCAGAAACGCGATCATCGCCGCGATCAGCTGAATGCGGCGGCCCCACAGCTCCTGCTGCAGATCCGCGCCGTTGCCGCGCAGGATAAAGCCCGCTTTAAGATCGTAGCCCATGTCGGCGAAGGCGGGCCCGGTCGCTGCGGTAAAGCCGCACAGCAGGCAGAGCGCCAGCGGCGGAAAGCCGAGCAGGATGCCGACGATCAGGGTAATCAGCGCCACTGCGAAGGCCGGGAACCAGCCGGAGTGCATCGCGGCGATGCCGACGATCAGCTCATGCACAAAGGCGGCGAACGCGGCGTAAATCACAAACAGCAGCAGCATCGGCAGGCTCATTTCGCTCCATAGCCCGCCCGCCAGCGCCAGCAGCGCCGAAATAATCAGGTAGCCCGCGCCGCCGAGACCGAGCGCGCGCCTGACCTCATTGCCGCCGCGACTTACTTTTTGCTCGTCGTGGCGACGGCTGCGGATCACCATCACCACCTGAATCAGCGCCACCAGCCCCGCGCCGACCATGACGCCGTGCGGCAGATAGAGCGCGTTGATGTCGGTGCCGGCAACCGGTTGCGCATAGGCGCGCACCAGAAAGCCCAGCCCAAGCATGCCTAGCGCCCAGATATTGCCGATAAAGGCGGTGCCGAAAGCGGACATCGGGATCTTCAGCATCGAGCCGAGTATGCCGCCGACGATGCCCGCCGCCAGCAGCCAGGCCTGTCGTCCGCCCCTGTCGCCCGCTTTGATCGCCTCTGCGGCGGCCACGCCAGGCGGCCAGGCGTTGCTGGCGGGAAAGACGCGGGTATCGAACAGGCGGTAGAGCAGATAAGCGTCCAGCAGCATCGCCGCGCTGACGCCGCAGAACATCGGCAGCACCAGCTGCGGCTCGCCCAGCGCCCAGGGCACGGCGATCGGCATTAATAAGCTATTAGCGGCGCCGAAGGTGGCGGAGGAAATAGCGGTTTGCGCGAGGTTTTGAATTTCAATCGAACGATAGCGGCGAAACGCCTGTAAAGGAATACGCGCCAGCAGCATGGCGAATAGCGCGCCGATAATTGAGGTATTCGGCGTCACGCCGATAGTGGTAATAAGCTGCACGCCGATAATGGCGCCCGCTACCGACAGGGCGATTAATACTATCGCCACGCCAGCCTGTTTAACTGGATTAACCTTCTCCATATTGTCCCCGTCAGCAATGCCGGTAGAAATGAAATGACGCTTCGCGAGCCTGAATCAGGCTCGCTTACGTCGTTTTTTTATTTCGTCCGTGAGGTTGAATAAACAGGCCCGAAGGCCTGACGTTTTCCCGGTGTGGCGAAAGTATTGCGCCGATAAAAAATAAATTCAGAGTGGCGTTGCGCCATATTTCTCGGCCAGGTCGCTGGCCGTTATGCGTAATTCGTCAAGCAGCGCGGGCGGATAGCCAGTCGAACTCTCCTGCGATAAAAACGAGAGGCAAAGCGCCACCGTATCGCCGTGATATTTATTATGCAGCGCGACGGAAAGCGAACTGATGCCGGGCAGCGTTTCATTGCGCGCCAGCGACCAGCGCTGGCTGCGGATCGCCGCCAGCTGCGCGCAGAGCGCCTCCAGCGTTTGCGGCGAATTGGGCGGCAGCGGCTGCCAGGCGTCGCGGTAGCGCTCGCGCACCTCTTCTTCGCTGAGCTGCGCCAGCAGCACGCGGCCGGTCGAGGTGGCGGCGGCGATCATGCGGCTTCCCGGCGGCGTCACCAGCTGGGTGAAGTGGCGTCCGTGAAACATGCGCATCACCACCAGATCGCGCCCGTCGAGGCGCGAGATATAGCCGATGCTGCCGGTTTTATCCGCCAGCCGCGCCATCGCCGGCGCGGCGCTGTCCACCAGCGGCGCGGAGAGATAGTGTCCGGCAGCCGACAGCAGCACGCGGCCAATATGAAAACAGCGGCTCTCTGCGTCGCGCTCGAGCATGCCCTGACTTTCCATGGTGGCCAGCAGGCGCGATACGGTGCTTTTTGGCAGGCGCAGCGCCTCGACGACATCGGTAAACGTCAGCCCGGGATTTCCCTGCGTCACGCCTTTTTGCTGAAACAGCTTAAGCACCGCGGCGGCGTTTTCGAGTGTGGTCATATTGCGAGTTTCACTATATGGAACCGAGTTCCTGTATCGATGGTTAAAACTAAAACGCGGGGGAATAAGGGTCAAGCGTCAATTTTTGTCAGGGGAAATAGTGCGCAGTGAAATAAACGGGCAGGCGGCAAAGAGAAATGATTTTATAAGGGAGTTAAGAGAAATAGCAGAATGGATAACAGCTTCGCTGCGCGCAGGCAGCGGATAACAGCAAATAGAAATCAGCGAAAAAGCGTATTCAGGCTGGCGTCCCTGCCAGAGAGATTACCCTACTCTTTTTCCACATCTTCATAGCGAACTTTGGCATCCTGCGCTTCCGCTTCAGACGTATGTTCGCTAATTAAGGTATTGGGCGATGGATGATCGGCGCGTAACTCCCATGAGGTTACGGTGCTGCCCGGCGGTCCCTTCTCAACGGTGACGACGCGAGCTTCGCGTGGATAAGGCGGTCTGGTCGGCATATTCAATCCCTCCTGGCTAATCGTATTCCACACGACGAGACGATTCCCGTCTGAAGATCAGTATAGCCAGGCTACGCAACCCAGACGGGAAAGCGGGAAAAATCTGAAGAAAAGGCGGAAATTAGCTGGCGCGCGCCAGCGACAGCGACTGAAGAATCTCGTCGATAACGCGTTCCGGCGTCTGCATGGCGTTGACTTCATGGTGGGCGGCGTCGCGATAGAGATGCGCGCGTTCGCGCAGAATATCGCCCATCTCTTCGGCGATGGGACGGCCGGTCAGCGTTGGGCGCTGCGCCGCTTCCGGCTGGCTCTCCAGCCGCTGCGCCAGAATATGTGATGGCGCGCTGAGCCAGATCACGCGCCCCTGTTCGCGCATAAAGCGACGATTGTGCTCCGCCAGCACCATGCCGCCGCCGGTAGCGATCACCGTGGCTGGCGCGGTAACCGCTTTCAGCGCCTCTGTTTCCCGCGCGCGAAAGCCTTCCCAGCCTTCATCGGCCACAATTTGCGCGACGCTGCGCTGGGTGCTGAGCTGCAGATGGTGATCGGTATCGCGAAAGGCATAGCCAAGCGCGCGCGATAGCGCCTCGCCCACGGTGGTTTTGCCGCAGCCGCGCGCGCCGATCAAATAAATGGGTAGAGACATCGGGCAGTTCCTCCGCCGTTACAGGCCGTATATCGCGGCGTATCGCTTAATAATGCGACGCATCATAACTGGAAACCGCTATAGCCTCCACCCGTGAAGCAAGAATTGCGCATCCTTTTCAGACTTTCACACCAATTTCATTAAATATTAACGGGTTAACCATGCGCATTTCGTGCAGATCGCGTCAGATCAAGCGGCGGCAACATTTGCTTACCTGGTGGATTTTACTTTGCCGCGTCGCGCCCCCATATACTTATTCCATCGCAACAGGAGAGCCATTATGTACAGTCAGGAACATCAGTTAATTGAGGGGCTGTTCAGCCGTCTGAAACAGGCCGAGAGCCAGACCGGACCGCGTGACGCGGCGGCGGAACAGCTGATTAAAGAGCATCTGCAACAGCAGCCCGGCGCGCCTTACTATATGGCGCAGGCGATCCTGATCCAGGAAGCGGCGATGAAGAAACTCAACGATCGCATCTCCGAGCTGGAGAATCGCCTGGCGCAACAGCAACAGCAGCCTCAACAGCAGAGCAGCGGCGGTTTTCTGTCGAGCCTGTTCGGCGGCGGATCGCGCCAGCAGGCGCCTGCGCAACAGCCACAGCAGCAGGCGTGGAACAACGCGCCGCAGCAGCCGCAGCAATATAACAACGCGCCAGCCGCGCCGGCGCGCGGTACCGGCTTTCTCGGCGGCGCGCTGCAAACCGCAGTGGGCGTCGCAGGCGGCGTGGTGATGGCGGATATGCTGACCAGCCTGTTCCACCACTCGCAGCCGGAAGAGATCGTCAACATTATCAACGAACCCGACGCGCCGCTGCCGCAGGTCGATGACAATCTCGACACCTTCAACAGCGGCGGCAGTGGCTTCCTCGACCAGAACAACGGCTGGGATAACAACTACGCGGATAATAACGACTTCAACGATCTCGGCAACGACAGCTTCGACGGCTTTAACGACGACGACGACAGCTTTGTCTGATTTCAGCGCTGGCGCTGCGTCAGCCAGCTGTCGAGCGCGTTAGCGAACTGCTGGCGGTCCCGCGGGCTCATCGCTGCGGGACCGCCCGTTTGCACGCCGCTGGCGCGCATGGTGTCCATAAAGTCGCGCATGGTTAGCTTTTCGCGAATGGTGGCGGGCGAATAGCGCTCGCCGCGCGGATTAAGCGCCGCGCCCCCTTTCTCCAGCACCTCAGCCGCCAGCGGAATATCGGCGGTAATCACCAGATCTCCGGGTTCCACGCGCTTCACGATCTCGTTATCTGCGACGTCGAATCCGGCTGGCACGCGCAGCGTTTTCAGCCAGGGCGATGGCGGCACGCGCAGCGACTGGTTGGCGACGAAGGTCACCTGCGTTTTGGTGCGATCCGCCGCGCGGTAAAGCACCTCTTTAATGACGTTGGGGCAGGCGTCGGCATCAACCCAGATAACCATATTCTTTCCTTACTCTTTGGGAATGATGGAGATCTTGCCGGTCTTCTCCAGAATGGCAAACTTTATTTGATCCAGCCGCTCCAGCCCCTGCGAGCTGCGCGCGCTCTGCAGAATGTCCTCTTCATCTACCCCGGCGCGCTTCGCCCGCTGGCGCAGCAGTTTGCCCTCTTCCACCAGGATCAGCGAGGAGCCGTCAATCAGCCGCTCCATGCGGGGAAAGCGCGTTTTCATCACGCCGAACAGAATATCAATGACGATCAGCGTGACGATGGTCAATCCGGCGCCCGTGACGGAAAAGTCATCGCCGAGCAGCGCCTGCTGGGTCGCCTCGCTGATAATCAGCAGCAAAATCAGGTCAAAAGAGGTCATCTCCATGAGGGTGCGCCGTCCAGCGATTTTAAACACCACCATCAACAGCAGATACATGCTGGCTGCGCGCAAAACCGTTTCCATATGGCTCTCCTAAGGATAGATAAACTGACTAAACCGTACGCTGGAGCCGTCGTCGAGCGTGACGGTAAGGTGATAGCGGCCGAAGTCCTGCGGCTGGGTGCCGATCCAGATAGTCGCCTCCTGCTGATCGGCGCGTCGGTGCCAGCGCAGCACCAGGCTATCGCCGGTGCTCCAGGCGTCGTCCGGCTGCGGCTGAAGGGTCTGCAGCTGAATATCGTCGAGCTGCGGACCGCGCAGCCTGATCTGATAAGCGTCGCCGCGCAGCTGCCTCAGACGCAGCGTCATATCCATGTTGCTTTCCCGTCGCCCGAAGCGTTCGTAATCGACACTCAGCCGCTTATCCGTGCTGGCGACGCTCTGGTTACTCAGCCAGCCTTTTGAAAACAGCCCTGCCGCCCCAGCGACAACAATTAACAGCAGCAGCGCAAAACCTGCGTGCTGAATACGCCACTCGATACGTTGCCACGGCATATTCTCTTTAACCGGGTAGTGCCGGCTTTGATTTTCATTGTCGCCCATGCAGTGTTCTCCTTGCTGACTTGTTATTAATCCTGGCTGAAGTAAGCTAACGCGTTAAGATTTTCGAACTTTCTGAAGGATACGGCGATGCTGGAGAAGAAGATTGGGTTTATCGGCGGCGGCAATATGGCCAAAGCCATTATCGGCGGACTGGTGAAAAGCGGCCAGGTCGCGCCCTCGAATATCTGGGTATTTGATCGCAAAGCGGAGGCCAACGAGGCGCTGGCGCGCGAGTACGGCATTCAGGCCGCCGAGAGCGCCGAGGCGCTGGCGCGCGAAGTCGATATTCTGTTCGGCGCGGTCAAACCCAACGTCATCCTGAAAGTGCTGAAAGATCTGGCCAGCCAGCTGAAAAAAGAGGCGCTGGTGGTCTCTATCGCCGCGGGCGTGACGCTCGATTCGCTGGCGACGGTGCTTGGCCACGACCGCAAAATCGTGCGCGTCATGCCGAATACGCCGGCGCTGGTCAACGAAGGGATGACCTCGATAACGCCGAACGTGCTGGTTGAGCAGTCGGAAATCGACGAGGTGGTCACGATATTCGAGAGCTTCGGCAAGGCGGCGGTCGTCAGTGAATATCTGATCCATTCGGTGGTCGGCGTTAGCGGCTCCGCGCCCGCCTATGTCTTTATGTTCATTGAGGCGATGGCGGATGCCGCCGTGCTCGGCGGCATGCCGCGCGCCCAGGCCTATCAGTTCGCCGCCCAGGCGGTAAAAGGCTCGGCGCAGATGGTGCTGGAAACCGGCAAACATCCCGCTGAACTGAAAGATATGGTCTGCTCGCCCGGCGGCACCACCATTGAAGCGGTGAAAGTGCTGGAAGAGAAAGGCTTTCGCGCCGCCGTGATGGAGGCGATGCAGCAGTGCATGGCGAAGTCTGAAGCGCTGAGCAAGAAGTAACGCACAGGGCGGAGCGCCCGCTCCGCCCGCTTCTGCTATCCCTGCCGGCTCGCCACCGTCGCCAGCGCCTGCGCCATGGTCATCGGCTGCTGCATCTCCAGCACCAGCGCCGCCGTAAGCGTATACATGCCGCAGGAGAACGCCGCCGCCAGCTTGCCCTGCTGGCCGTAAAGCGCGATAAACTTTTTCTCCTCCAGCGAGCCGATCAGGCGATACTCGTCCCACTCCTCGGCATGACCGAGATACTCGTAGCGCGTGCCGAAGTGCGTGGTCCAGAAAAAAGGCACGCGGTCATACATCATGCGCTTGTCCAGCATATTAAAGGCGGCGATGCGTCCCTGCTGATGGGCGACGCGATAGTGCTCGACGCGCAGCGGCCCCTGCGGCGTCAGATAGCTGGCGATATCTCCCGCCACCCAGACGTTTTGCGTCACGCGCAGCTGGCTGTCGGCGAGCAGGCTGCCATCCTCGCGCAGCGGCAGATCGTGAATAAATCCGGTAGCGGGCTGAATGCCGGTCGCCAGCAGCACCACGTCCGCCTTGATGCGGCGGCCATCCTGCAGACGCAGCGCGGTAACGTGCTGCTCGCCCTCCAGCTCTGCCGGATCGCCATCAATAAAATGCACGCCGTTGCTGCCGTGCAGATCGCGGAAATAGCGGCCGATCTGCTCGCCAAACTGCCGCGCGAAAGGCAGCGGATGCCGCGCCACCACCGTGACCTCGACGTCGCGATTGCGCAGCGCCGACGCCATCTCCATGCCGATAAAGCTGTTGCCGACAATCACCAGCTGCTGGCTCTGGTCGACCTCCTTGAGCAGCGCATCCGCCTGCGCCAGCGAACGCAGCAGGTGTACGCCCGCCAGATCGCTGCCCGCTAAATCGGGACGCTGCGGCGCGCCGCCTGAGGCGATCAGTAATTTGTCGTAAAACAGCGAGTCGCCGTCGGCGAAGTGGATACGCTGCTCGCGCGTGTCGAGGCGCGTCACTTCGCCCTGAAGGCGATCGACGTGCTGCAAAATGTCCTCTTTCAGAATGCGCGGCACATCCTTGATATCCATCTTGCCGGAGGGGACGAATTTCGTCAGCGCCGTGCGGTCGTAGGGCGCCTCCGGCTCGCGTTCCACCAGCACCACCTTTCCCTTAAAGCCTTCCCGGCGCAGCGTCCAGATGGCCGCGCTGCCTGCCGCGCCGCCGCCGAGCACCGCATAAACCGGCGCATCGCCGCCGCTGCCGATGGGCGTCGCAGATGACATGGCTTTGGGATTGACCTGCACGATGCCGTTCTCGACGCGCAGCGGAAACTGTTTGAGATCGGCCAGCGCCAGCGGCTCGCACATATGGCCATCTTCCAGCGCAAACACCGCCTTATGCCAGGGGCAGACCAGCTTATCGCCGCAGATAGCGCCCTGCTCCAGCGGCGCGCCCGCATGCGGACAGGTGGCCTGATAAGCGCGCACCTTGTCTCCGTCGCGCACCAGCAGAATATCGGTATCGGCTATTTTCGTTTTAGTGGGCTGGCGATCGGGCAGATCCTTTAAGGCGATGACGGGCTGATAATTCATGACACGGCTCCTTCTTTGTCGTTATTCAACAATGCGCCCTGGGCGGACGCCGCTATTCCCCTACAAAAAGTAAGTGTGGCAAAGGAAAGCGGAAGGCAGAGTCTGAAAATAAAAAAAGTGGCTAACCCGTTGTTAAGGCGTCTATTTAAAGTTTTAGCAAGTGTAAATATTTAAAAAACGGAGCAGAAGAGGCGCGGAGGATATTACGGCCGCGCGGCGGCCGTAATAAACCGGATATCAGGCTTTTTTCAGACAGGAACTCATAAAGCTTTTACGCGCGTCGCCGCTAAGCTTTTTATCGCCCGCTGCGGTGTTGCAGCTTTTCATTTTTACCTGCTGAGGCGTCATGCTGGAGATATTGCTCTCTTTTTTCAGACACTCGCTCATAAAAGATTTACGCGCGTCGCCTTTCAGATTTTGCGTGCTGGCGTGCTGGTTGCACTGCGTCATTTTTTGCTGCTGCGCCGTTTTCTCGGCGGCCTGCGCCATGCTGACGCCGTTCATCAGCAAACCTGCCATCACGACTGCCGCTAAATGCAATTTCATGGTATGACTCCCTTGATGAATAATCCGTTAATTCTGGCACGAGAGAAACAGAGCGGTGGAAATTTGCGCAAATTTGCAGCGCCGATCGCACTGCTCCGCTATTAGCAATCAGACGCGCGGATGATTAAGTAATTTGTCCAGGTAGTTACGTAACAAAAGCGCATCTTCATTACTGCCGTCGGCGTCTGCATTATGCATCGCGTTGTCGATTCCGGCGGCGATAGCGCGCTGTTGTTCCGGCTCCATCTTGCGCAGCATCGCCGTTACGATAATTTCCAGCGCCTCAACCTGAGCGACCAGCTCTTTCGATTCTTCTTCTTTTGCCGCCAGTTTTATCAGTAATTCAGCGATAAGGTTCTTCATGCCCTTTTCCCATGGGGTAAATAAAAGCAGACGTTATCATTCGCCAAAATAAAAAAACAGCGCTTTTGCGCCGATTTTCCACGGCTCTTTATAACGCGTTTTATTAAAACAGGGCTTAAACGTTTTTTAAGGAGCGGGCGAAACGTTTTACTGCTAAATAAGCGAGACGTAACGCGTTTCAGCCCGGAATAAAGCGGAAATTAGACAGGATTAACGCGGGCCAGTAAAACCGTGACCGTGACCGCCCCAGCCGCCACCACCGCCACCACCGCCACCACCGCCGCCAGGACCTCCCCAGCCGCCGCCCGGGGGCGGGAAAATACAGCCGCTCAGCGCGGTCGCCAGCGCCACGACCGCGGCAAGTTTAACAATACGTACCATAACAACCTCAGGATGGATGAAATCGGGCTGAGTGTATGAGCGGCAAACCGGGGCGACAAGAGAGAATTCTCTGACTCAGGGCGGTATTAACCCTTGCATACCAGGCTTAACAATTTACTGGCACGAAAGCGACACAAAACCGCCATCCGGCCGTTTTACGGCGCAGAGCGCGTTAAAAAATTGCCCCTTTCTTTAAACCGTCGCTCTTTACAGCCTGCGGTAAACACTGCATTGTGAGCGCAATACAATTTAAGGACACCGCTATGTCAACGCCGTCGATTTCGCTGAGTCAGCTTCTTACCCGCCGCGACTGGGAGAACCCGGCCGTCACCAGTCTGCATCGCCTTGACGCCCATCCGCCTTTCGCCAGCTGGCGCAGCGAAGAGGCGGCGCGCGACGATCGGCCCTCTGCCGCGCGGCGCAGCCTGAACGGCACGTGGAACTTTAGCTACTTCAGCCGCCCTGAAGCGGTGCCGGAGGGGTGGCTGCAGCAGGATCTGCCCGACGCCGCCTCGTTGCCTGTGCCCGCTAACTGGCAGATGCACGGTTATGACGCGCCCATTTATACCAACGTCCAGTATCCGATCGCGGCGACACCGCCGTGCGTGCCGCAAGAGAACCCTACAGGTTGTTACTCGCTCACATTCAACCTTGACGACAGCTGGCCTGAAACCGGACAGACGCGCGTGATCTTCGACGGCGTCAGCTCCGCCTTTTATCTGTGGTGCAACGGCCGGTTTATCGGCTACTCCCAGGATAGCCGGCTGCCCGCCGAATTCGACCTCAGCGCGGCGCTGGTGCGCGGCGCGAATCGCCTGGCGGTGATGGTGCTGCGCTGGAGCGACGGCACCTGGCTGGAGGACCAGGATATGTGGCGCATGAGCGGCATTTTCCGCGACGTCTCGCTGCTGCATAAGCCGACGCCGCATCTGGCGGATGTCCAGCTGGAGACGCTGCTGAGCCCGGAATACCGCAGCGCAGATCTGGTGGCGCGGGTATGCGTCACCGCTCAGGACGCGGCGCTGCGTTTGCGGCTGACGCTGTGGCGAGAAGGCAAGCAGACGGGCGTCATCGAGCAGCCGCTCGGCAGCGCGATTATCGATGAGCGCGGCCACTATGGCGATCGCGCCGAACTGCGCCTGCGCGTTGACGCGCCTGTGCTATGGAGCGCCGAAACGCCGACGCTCTACCGCGCCACGCTGGCGCTGCTCGACGCGCAGGGCGAAACCATTGAGGTCGAGGCGTACGATGTCGGCTTTCGCCGCGTTGCTATCGAAAACGGCCTGCTCTGCCTGAACGGCCAGCCGCTGCTGATACGCGGCGTAAACCGCCATGAACATCACGCGGAGAGAGGCCAGGTGGTGGATGAAGCGACGATGCGGCGCGACATCGAACTGATGAAGCAGCATAACTTCAACGCGGTGCGCTGTTCGCACTACCCTAACCATCCGCTCTGGTATCGACTGTGCGACCGCTACGGCCTCTACGTGGTCGACGAAGCCAATATCGAAACCCACGGCATGCAGCCGATGAGCCGCCTGGCAGAGGATCCCCGCTGGTTCGCCGCCTTTAGCGAACGCGTTACGCGCATGGTGCAGCGCGACCGCAACCACTGCAGCATTATTATCTGGTCGCTGGGCAACGAGTCGGGGCACGGCAGCACGCACGACGCGCTCTATCGCTGGGTGAAAAGCGCCGATCCGACGCGCCCCGTTCAGTATGAAGGCGGCGGCGCCAACAGCGCGGCGACCGATATTCTCTGCCCGATGTACGCGCGCGTCGATGAAGATCAGCCCTTCCCCGCCGTGCCGAAATGGTCGCTGAAAAAGTGGATCGGCCTGCCGGGGGAAAACCGGCCGCTAATCCTGTGCGAGTATGCGCACGCCATGGGCAACAGCCTCGGCGGCTTTGCAAAATACTGGCAGGCGTTTCGTCAGTTTCCGCGCCTGCAGGGCGGCTTCGTCTGGGACTGGGTCGATCAGAGCCTGACGCGCTACGATGAAAACGGGCAGCCCTGGCAGGCCTACGGCGGCGACTTCGGCGACAAGCCTAACGACCGCCAGTTCTGCATGAACGGCCTGGTGTTCGCCGACCGCACGCCGCATCCGGCGCTGTTTGAAGCGCAGCGCGCGCAGCAGTTTTTCCACTTTACCCCGGACGCCGACGATCCCTTTAGCTTTACCGTCAGCAGCGACTACCTGTTTCGCCGCAGCGACAACGAGGTGCTGCGCTGGCGCGTTGAGCAGCAGGGCGAAGTGGTAACCCAGGGCGAAATCGCGCTGGATATCGCGCCCCAGGGAACGCAGCGCCACTGCGTTCCGCCGATAGCGTATCTTACCGGCGAGTGCTGGCTAAACGTCGCCGTACATCAGCGCGCCGCCACCGCCTGGTCTGACGCCGACTGGCGCGTCGCCTGGCATCAGTGGCCGCTGCCCACCGCGCTGGCGCTTCCGCCGCAGCCGAGTGCGGGCGAGCCGCCGACGCTCAGCGTGGAGGAGACGGTTATCGCCGTCACGCACCGCAACCAGCGCTGGCAGTTTAACCGCAGAAGCGGCGAGCTGACGCAGTGGCAGGTCGACGAGCAGGCGAGGCTGCTCTCTCCGCTGCAGGACTGCTTTATCCGCGCGCCGCTCGATAACGATATCGGCACCAGCGAAGCGGAGCGCGTCGATCCCAACGCCTGGTCGGAGCGCTGGAAAGCGGCCGGCTACGACGCCATGACCAGCCGCGTAGAGCGAACAGAGGCTTCGATGCTGTCGGACGCGGTGCAGATCAGCGTGCAGCACGGCTGGTACGCCCGAGGCCGGCTCGCCTTTCTCAGCCACAAACGCTACCGGTTCGACGCGCAGGGCGAAATGCATCTGGAGGTTGAGGTGGAACAGGCCGCCGACGCGCCCGCGCCGGCGCGCATCGGCCTGCGCTGTCAGTTCGCCGCCGCGCCGCAGCAGGTCGCCTGGCTGGGGCTGGGCCCCCATGAAAACTATCCGGACCGCCAGCTGGCGGCGCAGTTCTCGCGCTGGCAGCTGCCTCTCGACGCGCTGCATACCCCTTACATCTTTCCGAGCGAAAACGGCCTGCGCGGCGGCACGCGGCGGCTGGAGGCGGAAGACTGGCGCGTCAGCGGCGACTTCAGCTTCTCGCTGAGCCGCTACAGCCTTGAACAGCTGCGCGACACGTCGCACCGCCATCTGCTGCGCGCGGAGCCGGGATGCTGGCTGCATCTCGACGCCGCGCATATGGGCGTAGGCGGTGACGACTCCTGGAGCCCGAGCGTCAGCGCCGAGTTTCTGTTGACTCAGCGTCGCTGGCGCTATGCGCTGCGCTTTTCCCTTTCGGCTCCAGCACCGTACGCGGACGACGGTAAAAGCGCTTCAGCAGCAGCACGTTAACCAGCACCACCAGCGCGGTGGCGAAGAAGACCCAGCGGTAGCCGGTCAGCGCCGACACTGCCGCGCCGAGCAGCGGGCCGGCGACGTTGCCGAGATACATAAAGGACTGGTTGTAGCCGAAGATACGGCCGGTAATGTTGTCGCGCGAGTGGCGCACCAGCAGCGTCTGCACCGCCGGCATCATCGCGCCGTCGGCAAAGCCGAGCAGGAAGCGCAGCACGCCGAGCTGGGTGGCGCTGGTAACGAAAGACATGGCGATCAGCAGCAGCAGCGACACCACCATGGTCGCCAGCAGAATCCGCTGGGTGCCGATACGGTCACCCAGCCTGCCCAGGCGCGGCGCGGCAATCAGCGCCGAGATGCCCGGCAGCGCGGCGATCACTCCGCTGAGAAAGGCGATGTTATCCGCGGTCGGCGCCAGTTCGCGGACGAACAGCGTCAGAATCGGGTTAACCGAGCCGTTGCACATCTGGATCACCATGGTGGTGACAAACAGGCAAAGCATGAGTCTGGGATTGTCGAGCGAAGCGAATACCTCGCGCCCGCTCAGCTTGTCCTTTTTACTCACCGGCGTATAGCCGGTCTCTTTAATCAGAAACAGCGTCACCAGGAAACTGACCAGCAGCAGCGCGGCGGTAACGATAAAGACCATGCGCAGGCCGACCCAGTCCGCCAGCAGTCCGCCGAGCATCGGCCCGAGGATCACCCCGCCGATCTGGCCGGTCGAGACGCAGCTCAGCGCCCAGCCGCTGCGGTCGCGCGGCACCTGCGCCGCTACCAGCGCCATCGCGTTAGGAATATAGCCCGAGGTCAGCCCCATCAGCGCGCGCAGCAGCAGTAATTGCCAGGCCTGGGTAACGAAGGCCTGCAGCAGGATCACCACGCCCATGCCGAACGCCGCGCGTAGCAGCATCAGCTTGCGTCCTTTGCGATCGGCGAGACTGCCCCACAGCGGCGCGACGGCGGCCGAAATCACAAAGGTGATGCTGAAGGTGAGTCCTGACCAGAGGCTAAGCGCATCGCCGTCTTTGATGCCGAGCTGTTCGATATAGAGCGGCAGAAAAGGAATGATCTGACTGATGGCCAGGCCGGTAAAAAAACAGCCGAACCAGACCGAGATAAGATTGATTTTCCAGGGTTCAATTGTGCGTGGCATGAGCAAACGGGCGCTGACAGAGGGAGGTCACAGTCTATCAACGGCGCGCTGTCGCTGAGCGACAAATGATGGCACGAAAAGAAAAAAACCGTTTTTTACTGCGTCAGCCCTTTTTCACTGCCGTATATAGGCTGTTATCGCTTTTTTGCAGTGAATGTCGATGGCGTCGCTGGCTGAGTGTCAGCAGAGATGAAAAAATATGTCAGCCTGTTACTGACAAGTTAAGGCGTCGGTTGTATGTTTAAAAAAACGCCAGTTTCTCTGGCGCAGGTGCGGCTTTCCGGCTGCGCTAACGCCTCCGCCACTTCCCGTCGCGGCGAGGTCCACAGTTACCCATCACGTTGACTATCACGCTGCGCTGCGCAGGTCGTGACAGACGCGCCGTCGCCTTAGCGGAGGTGAATATGAGAGTTCAAAACAGTGCCAGCCGTGCGATTGTGGACTATTTCAACAGCCCCGCCTGGAGCGCCCCGCAGGAGTCCGATCTGCTGGCGGTGATCCTGCGCGAGCTAATGGAAGCTGGCGAGCCCGCCACCAATAAAGCGGTGATCGCGCGGGTTATTGAGCGGCTGGAGGTGGAAGGCGACGCGCGCCGTCTGGAAAATTATCGTCAACTGCTGGCGCAGTTAATGGAAACCGGTTCGTCGGAATAAACAAAAAAATTCCCGCCGAAGCGGGAATAAACAAGACGAGCATTGCATATTGAGAGTGACGAGGAAATCTCTGTTATCCGCGATCTATCCTCGACTCCATTAATGACCAGCACATGACAATGCGACGCTTTTTTTATGACGCCTTAGCCGCAGTAGACCTGACTGATAACGTCGTTTTTGTCCGCCAGGAAGTTAAGACGGTGCAGATTAAAGTCCATCGTGACCGCGCTGTTCCAGCGAATGGCCCGCACCGGCGTCTCCAGACGCAGGCTGCTGGCGGCGCTAATCGGCTTGCCGACGTAGCTCTGATACTGCGAAGCGCCGCAGGTGTCGCTTGCCGCATCCGCGTCTGCTGCGGTGTTATCAGGTTTATTCGCTGACTGACAGGCGGTTAAGGCGAGCATGCCCAGCGCCAGCAGCGCTTTTCCATAATATTTCACGCTTTCTCCTCATGAACGTGGTGAACTCGCCCCAGAGAGTAGCAAAGGCGTGCGCCAGGCTTAACCCTCAGGCGCTAAAAAGATGGCCGCGAATAGCCTGTTTACGACGTTGCGCGCCGAACTTTTCAGATAAATCGCACTTACGGAACAAAACCTCTCCGCTGGAGCGCTAAAATTATTAAGACTTTTCTGAGGAGGATCGTATGGAACTGGCAATTTTCGTGGGCTTTGCCGTTCTGATGACCGCCGTGGCGGTCAAAGTGCGTTAAGCCCGAATTGGTTGAGATGTGGTTTCCAGAAGCGCAGTAAAGTCCGCCAGCGGCACGGGGCGTCCCAAAAAGTAGCCCTGCCCCTCTTCGCAGGAGAGCCGTTTTAGCTGGTCAAGCTGCGCTTCTGTCTCAATCCCTTCCGCCGTAATCGTCAGCGCAAAAGCGTGCGCCAGCGCGATAATGCCCGCTACCACCGACTCCGCCTGCTGTGACTCTGGAAAATCCTTCATCCAGGAGCGATCGATCTTCAGGCCGTTAAACGGAAAGGTCTTCAGATAACCCAGTGCCGCATAGCCGGTGCCGAAATCGTCTACCGTTAGCCTGACGCCGAGCGCGCGCAGCCCCTGCATCACTTCCAGCGCCTGCTGCGGATGCTCGAACGTTACGTTTTCCGTGATCTCCAGCTCCAGCCGTGTGGCGGGCAGCCCGCTGCTCGCCAGCGCGCGCGCGACGCGCTGCACCAAATCGTTGGTGCGAAACTCTACCGGCGAGATATTGACCGACACATAGCGATCCGCGCCCCAGCCGCGGGCGTCGCGGCAGGCGCGCGCCAGCACCCAGTCGCTGATGGCGACGATCAGGCCGTTCTCTTCCGCCAGCGGAATAAAGCGATCGGGCGTAATCGGCGGCCCCTCCTCGGGCTGCCAGCGAATCAGCGCCTCTGCTCCCGCCAGCCTGCCGCTTTGCAGCTGATAGCGCGGCTGATAATGCAGGCAAAACTCGTCGTTGAGCAACGCCTGCTCGATACGTTTCGCCATCTCGCGCTTATGCTCGCGCTGGCTGGCCATATTATTGGCGTACCAGACCCAGCGGTTGCGCCCCACGGCGCGCGCTTCGTTCAGGGCGATATCCGCCATGCGCAGCAGCGCCTCGGGGTGGCTGGCGTCCTGCGGCGCGCAGGCGATGCCGATGCTGGCGGTGAGATAGTGCGCGTGCTGGCCGGTATAGATCGGCTGCTGCACCTCTTGCAGCAGCCGGGCGCAGCGGTGCGCCACCACTTCGGCGTCGCCCTCCTGCAGCACCAGCACGAACTCGTCGCCGCCCAGTCGCGCCGCCAGCTCGTGCGCGTCGACGCCGCGCTGCAGCCGCTGCGCCAGCTGATTCAGCACCTGATCGCCCGCCGCGTGCCCCCAGTTATCATTTAGCGGCCTGAACTGGTCGAGATCGAGGCTGACGATTGTCAGCGGCGACGCCAGCTGCGGCGGCTCCAGATGGCGCGTCAGGAATTCCTGCAGCTGAATGCGGTTGGCGAGTCCGGTCAGCGCGTCGTGGCGCGACAGAAACTGAATGCGCGCCTCCGCCTCCATTCCCTGAGTAATATCCGACACCGTGCCACGAAAGCCGGCGCGACGCCCCTCGTGCCAGATGGTTTTCGCCACCAGATGGCCAATGCGGCGTTCGCCCTGCGCGCTCATAAACTGGCAGCGCAGCGGCGCGGAGGAGCCGCTATCTTCCTGACGCATCAGCCAGGCCACCAGCGAGTGGCTGGAGTGCGTCAGCAGACGATCGATATGCTCGCCCGTCCAGTCGGCAATCTGGTGGCCTGTCAGGCGATGGAAGCGGGAAGAGAGATAGATCAGCCGTCCGTGCTCATCGGTTTCCCAGATCCAGTCTGAAGCCGCTTCAGCCAGATCGCGGAAGCGCGCTTCGCTGTTGGCCAGCTCCTGCTGACTCTGGGTCAGCATGGCGAAACGGCGATCGGATAGCAGGGCGTGATGCAGCGCGTGGCGGCTGACGCGGCGCGTAATCCAGCCGGTGAGCAGCGCCACCGCCGCCAGGATCGGCAGCAGCAGCATCAGCAGGCGCGTGCCCGGCATTTTCGGCTGCCAGCGCAGCGCCATGCTCCCGCCGTCTATCGCCTCCAGCGCCATGGTCGGGCGCTGACGCGCGTCGTTGTCCGCCGCGCCGCGTGGCGCAAGGACGTCAAGCATTTTGCCCAGCGCCTCTAATTTGGCCGGCGTGAACAGATTGACGAAGACGAGCACCGAGGGAGCGCCCGGCCGCTCAGAGAGACCCGCCGCTTTGCCCCTTGAGATGGGCGCCGCCACGACAATGGCAGGTTGTTGCTCAATCACGACGTTGCGCGCCAGCGCCGCGTTCTGCAGCCCGCGCGCGTCGCGCAGCAGCGACGCGCTGTGCGCGCCGAGCCAGGCCTCCAGCGGTAGATCGGCGAGTTTTCCGTTAATCACCGCGTAGCGCGTGCGGCCCGCATTATCCACCACGAACACCCCTTCGTAGTGATACTCGTTGTAGAGATCCGGCCCGATATTCTCCTCATCCCACGCCCAGCGTTTGTTTAGCGTCAGATGCAGGTTGCGCCACGCCTCGCTCCAGAAGGCGTAGTCGCGCACGTCAGTCAGCATCGTCTCCTGCCGGGCGTCCCACGCCTGGCGCAGCCGCTGGCGATCGTGATCCGTCGCGTCGCGGTTCTGCCGCTGGGCGATGACGAGCACCATCAGCACGACGAGCAGCAGCACGCCGGAGAGCAGCAGCGAAAAGATGCGCAGGCTGCGGCGCGTGCTGCGCAGAGTGCGATCTTCAGCCGCCGGCGCAGAGCGGCGCGACGGCGATTCCGGTGTGTCAAAAGTCATCAAGGGCGCTCACAGCAAAGCGATAAAAGAGGCTCGGGCAACAGCGCGTCAGCAGCTGACGTCGCAGGCCCAAACAGGTTTAATCGGTTATCGGCGCGCGGCGTCGCGGTTTTAGCCTGAGGCGGCAATTTACTGCGTTAAGTTTGTACGCGCGCCTCCCTCGACAGGGATCGGGCGCGTTGCTACTATGCGCTTTCCTCCAGTGGCTGGGTTGCCTATGAACACCAATCCCGACAGAGTGACGTTGACGCTGTTCTACGTCGGCAGCTTTGTGGTCTATTACCTCGTGACGATGCTGATTACGCTGTTTCCCAACTACGGCGTGCTGCGTAACGACGGTCTTCTGGTGCCGGTGCTCTGCCTGTTTGAATTCGCCGTGATCTATCCGCTTTACCGCTTTTATTGCCAGCGCCGCAGCGATCTGCCGCTGGGCGAGCTGCGCATTCGTCAGACGCTGCTGTTTATCCTGGCGCTGTTGGCGCTGATGGCGGCCCAGACGCAGTTTTTGCAGCCTGAAGGCTGGCTGGTAGAGCAGGCGCAGCAGGGCCGCAATTCGATGCTGATCCTGCTGCTGACCGCCGTGCTGCTGGCGCCGGTGTTCGAAGAGGTGCTGTTTCGCGGCTTTCTGCTGCAGGGATTTCTGCTGTGGGCGCCGCGCAGCCGCTTCGCCTGCATGCTGCTGACGTCGCTGCTGTTCGCGGCGATGCATACTCAGTACGTGCACTGGGAAACCCTGGTGGCGCTGACGCTCTTTTCCCTGCTGCTCTGCTATGCGCGCCTGCGCAGCAACAGCCTGGCCTTGCCGATTTTCCTGCATACCTTCAACAACCTTGTCGCCCTGCTGCCCGCCTGGTTTTTCTCCTGAGACGCAATACCGCTCAGGCTGATAATGCCGCGCCGTCACGTTTGTCTATACTGGATCGTAAAAAAGGAATCTAAGCATCACAGTCCGTACCAACGAGACCGTGTAAAGGAGTCGAGCCATGTTGATTGGATTTGTGTTGTTAGTGAGCGCCTGTGGCCATGATGCCTGCGATGCCCTGCCGGTGTCGGAGCGCATTTACCCGACCAAAGCAGCCTGTGAAACCATGGCGGATCGCATTCATAAAGTGCGGCCTGGCGTGGTCCTGCTGTGCGGCGAAGTGCATCGTTAATTAAGGCCGCTGAAGGATGTGAGGAAAAAAGAAGCGGTTTAAACGTTGCAGCCTGCGGCAACAGCGTTCAAAATATAAGCTGTTTTAACCTATTATCGTTGTGATCCCCATGAAAACACCACGCCCCCGTCGTCCGACTGGACGCTGGGTTTATTACATTTTGTATGACGGCATTATCTGGCCCTGCCCGGTGCGCTGGGAGTGGGAAAGCGGCTTCGGCGGCTGGCTGCCGTTTTACTATTCGCCGACCTTCGAGTTCGTCGCCGGCGATCCCGGCAAGGCGTATCGCATCGCCCGCAGCGACGTGCGCGCTAAGCGGCGCGAGCAGGAAGAGCGTGAGTATGTGTGACGCAGCTCAGCGGGAGACCCAGGGCAGCCAGGATGAGGTCAACAGAAAGTGAATCAGCTCCAGCGCCAGCACGATCATCACTAATACGCCCAGCTTGTGGCGGCAAATCCACGCCTTCAGGCCCATATCATCGCCGCCCAGCGGATCAGCATCAACGCGCCGCAAATACAGAGCAGCACCAGCACCATTTTCCAGTGTCTTTTTGCCGGCAGATATTTCGCCACGCTTCTCCTCCTTCCGCAGAAAGAAAAGATGCGCCCCAGGGCGCATCCATTGCGGTTCATCAGAACCCGTGTCAGCCAGCATAGCGCGGTCGCCGATTGAGGGCGACCTGCTGGATCAATTATTCAGGGTATAATCGAGGGTGATCTCGGCGTTCAGCACCTGCGAGACCGGACAGCCCGCCTTCGCCTTCTGAATGATTTCGTCAAACGCCGCGCTGTCGATGCCCGGCAGGCTGATGGTGCTGTTCAGCGCCACTTTGGTGATGGCGAAGCCTTCGCCTTTTTTATCCAGCGAGACGTCAGCAGTGGTGTCGATGCTCTGCGGCTTATGGCCGGCATTGCCCAGCATCAGCGACAGCGCCATGGAGAAACAGGCGGCGTGCGCCGCGCCGATCAGCTCTTCCGGGTTGGTGCCCTTCTCGCCTTCGAAGCGGGTATTGAAACCGTAAGGCGTCTGGCTCAGCACGCCGCTTTCGGTGCTGATGGTGCCTTTGCCTTTGATATCGCCTTCCCAGTGCGCCGATCCTTTCTTGTGAATAGTCATTTCATTCCTCCTGTTGATGAAGAGTGAGTAAGTATAGACAAGCCTCAGCTAACGGCACGCGGACGCGGCGCGACGGCTGCATTAGTGAGCGCCGCGCCGGCATCCACCAACGCATCGCGCGTGATCTCGGCGATCGATTTCGCGCCGGTCAGGGTCATCGCCACGCGCATCTCTTTTTCCACCAGCGAAAGCAGGTTTTCCACGCCGCGCTGGCCGTGCGTCGCCAGCGCATAAAGCCAGGCGCGCCCCAGCAGCACGCTGTCGGCGCCCAGCGCAATCATGCGCACCACATCCAGCCCGTTGCGAATGCCGCTGTCGGCAAGGATAGTGATATCGCCTTTCACCGCATCGGCGATAGCGGGCAGCGCGCGCGCCGAGGAGAGCACGCCGTCCAGCTGGCGGCCGCCGTGGTTCGACACCACGATGCCGTCCGCGCCGAAACGCACCGCATCGCGCGCGTCTTCAGGATCGAGGATCCCTTTGATCACCATCGGGCCGTCCCAGAATTCACGGATCCACTCCAGATCGCGCCAGGAAATAGAGGGATCGAAGTTGTTCGCCAGCCAGCCGATATAATCCTCCAGTCCTGTCGGTTTGCCGAGATAAGTCGAAATATTGCCGAGATCGTGCGGACGGCCGTGCAGGCCGACGTCCCACGCCCACTGCGGATGCGTCGCCGCCTGCCAGTAGCGGCGCAGCGCGGCGTGCTGCCCGCTCATGCCGGAGTGCGCATCGCGATAGCGCGCGCCGGGCGTCGGCATATCCACGGTAAACACCAGCGTCGAGCAGCCGGCTGCTTTGGCGCGCTCCAGCGCGTTGCGCATAAAGCCGCGGTCGCGCAGCACGTAGAGCTGGAACCACATCGGACGGTTGATGGCGGGCGCCACCTCTTCGATCGGACAGACCGAGACCGTCGACAGGGTAAAAGGGATGCCTTTCAGCGCCGCGGCGCGCGCCGCCTGCACCTCGCCGCGACGCGCGTACATGCCGCAAAGCCCGACCGGCGCCAGCGCCACCGGCATCGCCAGGGTTTCGTTAAACAGGCGGGTCTCCAGGCTTAGATCGGACATATTTTTCAGCACGCGCTGGCGCAGCGCCACGTCGGCCAAATCCTCGACGTTGCGCTGCAGCGTGCGCTCGTTATAGGCGCCACCGTCGATGTAGTGGAAAAGAAACGGCGGCAGAATACGCTGCGCGGCGGCGCGATAATCGGAAGCGGCAGAGATAATCACAGGTCAGTTTCCTTAGGGTTAAAGAGCGTCATTGCCTGGCAGACGCGTGATGCGCGCCTGGCGCGCTTCGTCTTCATGCAGGCTTTTCAGGGTGGCGTGGACAAAGCCGAGATGATCCATCGCCGCCCGGCGCGCCGTCTCGGCCTCACCGGCGAGGATGGCGTCGAGCAGGCGCTGATGCTGTTCGGTGAGGCGGGCGAAAATCGGCGGCTGGCTGTACATGCGCTGTCGGCTTTGCAGCACCGAGGATTGCAGCAGCGCAAAGAAACCGCGCATGGTCTGCAGCAGCACTACATTGTGCGACGCTTCGGCGATAGCGAGGTGAAAGCGCACGTCGGCCTGCGCGGCGAGGTCGGGATCGTCGCTCTCTTTCAGCTTCAGCGTGGCGTCGAAGGCGAGCCGCAGCCGCTCCTTATCCGCCTCGGTGGCGCGCTGCGCCGCATACCAGGCGGTGCTCGCCTCGATGGCATGGCGCGCTTCGAGAATGTCGTAGCGATAGTCGGGATCGTCCTGCAGCAGTGCGCGCACTGGCGCGACGATGCGCTGTTCCGCCCAAGGCGCCAGCTGCTGACGCAGCCAGGTGCCGCCGCCGCGACGGCTGATCAGCAGGCCGCTGCTGATCAACTGTTGCAGCGCTTCGCGCAGCGACGATCGCGACACGCCCAGCTCAGCGGCAAGCTGGCGTTCCGCGGGCAGCCTCATGCCTGGCTCCAGCTTTTGCTGCTCGATATAGCGGCGCAGCCGCACCACAAGATGCTCTGCGGCCGTCGATGTCGATTCACTCATGGCGTTATTCCAAAACGGCGCGCCCTTTTTGGTCGGACCAACGGCGCGCTGCGCGACAATAAGAGTTCAAATGGTTAATCTTTTGTTAACCTGAGACAACCTTTACGGCGCGATTTTTCCGCTTCTGTGACTGATGTTAAAAAGCAGGCTTGAATTGGTAGGACCAACAGGGCGAATCGAGAAAAAGAGAGAGGCATAAAAAAAGCCTCCGGCTGGAGGCTTGGTTCAACTGAGACGATGACGTCAGGCGCTCTTCGCCCATTTCTGGGCCGTCATCATTTCCATCGCCAGCGCAAACAGCTGCTGCTGGTTCTGTTCCGCGCTTTCGGCGTAGCAGCCGATCATTGAGACAACCTTGTCAGCAGATAAGCTTTCACCGTGGACATGCAGCGTAAGCACTGCGCGGCCAACGATTTTCAGCACTTCTTCATGTGATCCCTGGGCAATATTACTCAATGGAGAACCCTCAAACTGTCGTTGTAATAGAAGTATGGCGCGCTAAATATAAAGCAATTGCGGTGATTATTTTATCGGCTGCACAGGTGACTTTATTTAATGATTAATTCTTTTGCTGGAGTGTAAAAAAGGGAATCATCTGATACCAAAAGAAATTAATTTTCTTATTCGCGCAGTTATAAAGTTTTCACTGGCCTTGAAACGCCACACGATATGCACAAACAGACTGACGCCGGGTAAAAGCATTAGAAGATAACATCCATTCTCACCGATCTTCGGGTTATTCCTAAACGCCCGTCGGGCGAAGCTATCATGCAGGTAACCCTTTTCGCAGGTTGCCGCGCGACGCACATTCTGCCAGACTTGCCGCGCTATTTTTCGACCACCTTTTGCCGCCGAGGCCGCCCGTGACCGCATTTACTACCCTTACCGATCTTCCCGCCAGCCAGATCGCCAATCTGGCCGACATGGGCTACACCGAGATGACCCCTGTTCAGGCCGCCACGCTGCCCGCTATCCTGGCGCGACGCGACGTGCGGGCGCAGGCCAAAACCGGCAGCGGCAAAACGGCGGCGTTCGGCATCGGCCTGCTGCAGCATATCGACAGCAGCCGCTACGTTACTCAGGCGCTGGTGCTCTGCCCAACGCGCGAGCTGGCTGATCAGGTCAGCAACGTGCTGCGTCAGCTGGCGCGCTTTACCCGCAATATTAAGATCCTCACCCTGTGCGGCGGCCAGCCCATCAGCGCGCAGCGCGACTCGCTGGCGCACGCGCCTCACATCGTGGTCGGCACGCCGGGGCGTATTCTCGATCACCTGAAACGCGAGACGCTAAAGCTCGATCAGCTCGACACGCTGGTGCTCGACGAGGCGGATCGCATGCTGGAGATGGGGTTCCGCGACGATATGGAAGCGGTGGCGGCGCTTACGCCCGCCAGCCGCCAGACGCTGCTCTTCTCCGCCACCTGGCCCGAGAGCATCGCCTCGCTCAGCGCGCGCTTTCAGCGCGACGCGCTGCATGTCGCCACTGAAGAGGTGAGCGAGCTGCCTGCGATCGAACAGGAATTTATCGAAGCGAGCCCGAGCGAAAAGCTGCCGCTGCTGCAGGCGCTGCTGGCGCAGCGTCAGCCAGCCTCGTGCGTGGTGTTCTGCAATACCAAACGCGAGTGCGACGATATCGCCGCCGCGCTCAACCAGCAGAACATCAGCGCGCTGGCGCTGCATGGCGATCTGGAGCAGCGCGATCGCGAACGCGTGCTGATCCGCTTCGCCAACGGCAGCGGACGCGTATTAGTGGCGACCGACGTGGCGGCGCGCGGCCTGGATATTAAAGCGCTGGCGATGGTGGTGAACTATCAGCTGGCGTGGGATCCCGAGGTGCATGTGCACCGCATCGGCCGCACCGGGCGCGCCGGCGAACAGGGCAGCGCGGTAAGCTTTGTCGCGGCGGACGAAATGGCGCGCGCCCACGCGCTGGAAGATTTCCTCCAGCAGCCGCTTCGCTGGCTGGCGGCAAGCGCGTTGAAAAAAGGCGCGCGCCAGCCGCTTCCGGCTGACATGATGACGCTCTGCATCGACGGCGGCCGTAAAGCGAAAATCCGTCCGGGAGATATTCTCGGCGCGCTGACCGGCGATGCGGGCTTCCGCGCCGACCAGATCGGCAAAATCGATATTACCCCTACTCACGCCTATGTCGCCGTGGCGGCGAGCGAAGCCAAAGCGGCGCTGGTCAAACTAAAGCAGGGAAAAATGAAGGGTAAGAGCGTGCGGGCGATTCTGCTGCAGGACTAGGCGTTACGCTGAAACGGCGCGGGGCGTTAACCCGCCCGCGCCGAATATCATGACACTGAAACGCCGTTCTGGCGCTTATGGCTCGTCGATCTGCGTAACGTGCAGCACCGTTTTCTCGCCTTTGCCGTGTACGCGGCCGCTGACGCGCACCTGCTCGTCCGCTTTATAGGTTTTGCCGTCGAAGGTTTTCTCCGGCGCGATAATGGTGATGGTGCCGGTGCTGTCGCGGAACTGGTAGTTATCGCCCTGCAGCTTCTTCAGAATATAGCCTTCAAGCGTGACGTAACCGTCCTGACGAAAATCGCGGATCTGGTTGATGTGGGTCTGGCCGGTATCCTCTGAACCTTTATAACCTGCATCCTGTTTTTTCTGCGGCGGCGGCGTCGCGCCCGCTTCAAAACCGCCCTTCTCAGCCAGCGCTGGCAGACTCAAAACGGCCAACAGCGTAAACGTCATGACTTTTTTCATGGTGCGCTCCTTTAGTGAAATTTTTCCGTTGTTACCCTCTAAGCCTGGCACAAGAATCGCTAACTGCCCGCGCGATCAAATTTGCGCGCTCGCCTCTCACTTTTTAGCCAACCGTGCCGATAACGCTCTTATCATTCACTTTCGCCGCGTCACAGGCGGCAGCAAGGCAGAGCAACGATGGATAATTTTCAAAAAGAGATAGATGAAAGAGCGAATCTGGCGTTATCGAACCGCTTTGAACTGCTGCTGTTCCGTCTCGGCACCGATCAGGCCAAAGGTAAATCGGAGCTGTTCGGCATTAACGTCTTCAAGCTGCGCGAAATTGTGCCGATGCAGCCGATTACCCGCGCGGCCGGCATGCGCTCGCCGCTGCTGGGCATGACCAATATTCGCGGCCAGTTTATCCCGGTAATCGATCTGCCGGCGGTAGCGGGCTGCACGCCGGAAACCGGCCTGAACCTGCTGCTGGTCACCGAGTATGCGCGCAACACCCAGGCCTTCGCCGTGGAGTCGGTAGATAACATCGTGCGCCTCGACTGGAGCCAGGTGCATACCGCCGAGAAAGGGATTGGCGGCCGCAATATCACCAGCATCGCCTGCCTCGACGATGAAAAGGGCAGCAACAGCCTGGCGATGGTGCTCGACGTCGAGCAGATCCTCTATGACGTTATCCCTTCGGTGCGCGGCGTCGAGCCGGCGCCGGAAAACGTGCGCAACTTTAATCTTAAGCCGGGCGCGGTCGCCATCGTGGCGGAAGATTCGAAAGTGGCGCGTCAACTGCTGGAGCAGGGTCTGAAAAGCATGGGCATTCCCGCGCTGATGCACAACACCGGGCTTGAAGCCTGGCTGAAGATTAAAGAGATGAACGAAGCGGCGCAGGCGGCGGGCGAGTCGATCCACGACAAAATCGCGCTGGTGCTGACCGACCTCGAAATGCCGGAGATGGACGGCTTTACCCTGACGCGCAATATCAAGCGCGAAGAGTCGCTGAAGCGCATTCCGGTGGTGATCCACTCCTCGCTCTCCGGCAGCGCTAACGAAGATCACGTGCGCAAAGTCGGCGCCGACGGCTACGTCGCCAAATTTGAAATCAACGAACTTTCCACCGTGATCCACAGCGTGCTGGAAAAAGCGCCCTGATGCGCACTCAACACGCGACGCTACGTCGCGTGTTCCCTTTCTGCTGCCCTCTCCTCGCCTCTCCTGCCGCTTTCTCCTTCTCGCCTTGCTGCCCTGCCCGTCTACGCGCTGACCGCCGTTATTCAACTGCTTAGCCAGGTTAATCTGATCGCACATCGCCGCTGGAGCGCCGCCTTTGCGGCTTATGGTTGCGGTTCAACGCCCCCTTTACGCCGTTCAGGCGGGCAGAAACCGCCTGGAAAAAATTAAAGTCAAAACAAAAACATCCGATAACCTGTGCGCCAGCTCTCATTTTTAACCGCTATTGGGCGGCCTGGGCTGGTCACGCACAGGCGTTAAAAAACTTAACTATTGCAGCAGCAACATTCGATGTAATCGCGGGAGAACAGAGATGTGGAGTTTAAAAAATATGAAGGTCGGCGCCCGGCTTGGCGTCGCCTTCGGCATTGTAGTGGTGCTGATGGTGATCATCGGCGTCACTACCGTCAGCAAAATTCAAAGCATTAACAGCGGCATTTCCGCTATCGTCGACGACCGCTACGTCAAAGTGCGCCTCGCCTTCGACGTGCGCGACGGCGTAAACGATCAGATTAAATACCTGCGCGGCCTGGTGATCGACACCGCGCATCCCGACCGAAATCTCAAGCGTTACGGCCAGCTGGATGAAGCGACCCAGCGCACCAATACCGCGATGAACCGCATTGCCGCCATTCAGGTCACCGCCGTTGGCAAAAAGAAAATTCAGGGACTGATCGAGGCGGGCCAGCAGTTTGAAAGCGCGAAAGGCGCGCTGATCGCGCTGGTCAAAGCCGGCGATTTTGAAGGTGCGGGCGTTTACGCGCTAAAAACCATGACGCCCAGTCAGAACGCCTTTCTTGAGGGCGCGGAGAAATTCGCCAACTCGCAGGATTCGCAGCTGCGCAATGAAGGTCAAACCATCGTCAGCGCCGCCAGCACGGCAATTATGATTACGCTGGTGTGCGCCGCGCTGGCGATCCTCGCCTCAATCATGCTGGGCATCTACCTGACCCGCTCCATTGTGCGTCCGTTGACCGAAGCGGTCGGCGTCGCCGAACGCGTCGCCGCTGGCGATCTGAGCTCGAAAATCACCATCGACAGCCGCGACGAAACCGGCGTGCTGATGCGCGCGCTGCAGCAGATGAACGACAACCTGCTGAGCATTGTGACCGAAGTGCGCACCGGCTCCGACACCATCGCCGTCGCTTCGAATCAAATCTCCAGCGGCAACCTCGATCTCTCCACCCGCACCGAGCAGCAGGCCAGCTCGCTGGAGGAGACCGCTTCGGCGATGGAGCAGATGACCTCTACCGTGAAGCACAATGCCGACAACGCGCGCGAAGCCAACCAGCTGGTGGCGAGCACCTCAGCGGTCGCGCGCGAAGGCGGCGTGGTGATGGAACAGGTGATTGAGAAGATGGAGGCGATTGCGCTCTCGTCGAAGAAAATCGTCGATATCATCAGCGTCATCGATTCCATCGCCTTCCAGACCAACATCCTGTCGCTCAACGCCGCCGTCGAAGCGGCACGTGCGGGCGAACAGGGACGCGGATTTGCGGTGGTGGCGAGCGAGGTGCGCAATCTGGCGCAGCGCTCGGCGTCAGCGGCGAAAGAGATCAAACTGCTGATTGAAGATTCGGTGGCTAAAGTAGAGGAAGGCAGCAAGCTGGTTTCCCATGCCGGCTCAACCATCGGCGAGGTGGTCAATAGCGTGAAGAGCGTGGCCGGCATTATGAGTGAAATCACTATTGCCAGCAGCGAGCAGAGCACCGGCATCAGCGAGATCAATATGGCGATTACCCAGATGGAAGCGGTAACGCAGCAGAACGCCGCGCTGGTGCAGGAAGCCTCCGCCGCGTCGCAGGCGCTGCAGGATCAGGCAGAGCGCATGGCGCAGGCGATGAGCGTGTTTAAAACCGGCGCGCTGCGTCCGGCGCAGTAAGCTGTTCAGCATTGGGCGACCCGAAAGGGCCGCCCAATGCGATTAGCGCGAATAAACCACAGAAACGTCAAACCTGGTCGTGTGTAGCGGATGAAGCACATCCATTAAAATGCACGCGCCTTATACAGGGCGTAAAGGCAGTAGTAAGCCGCAAAGCTGTTGAAATTCATAATAATATATTTCAGCTTTTCATTGCGGTTCAGCAGAATAAAAATCCCTTTCGAATATTTGCCGCGCTTGATCTCGTTAATTTCGCGCGAGATTTCATTGTGCGTAAAGGAGTCGTGGTACATCGACGTCACAATCTGCATATCCAGCGCCAGCACCCGTTTCGACACCCCTTTAAGGAAGTAGTCGAGATCGCGATGCGTATATTTATTCATAATGGTGTCGTAAAGCCCGGTCAGAAACTGCTTGCGCTCCTTGAGCTCGTTGTACTGCACGCGCTTTTTTGACAGCGAATCCATCACGTTTTCATAGTGATAGGCGGCGCTGTCAATCACCAGACAGTTGCTGATATTGTAGAAATATTTGAGATTGAACAGCAGATCCTCGCTCATGGAGATGCCCTCGAGGAAATAGAGATTGTTCACCTCAATCACCCGTCGGCTGTAGCACTTGTTGTGCAGATAGCCGATATTGTCGCTCATCTCCAGCTCGCCCAGTAGATAAGGCATCTCCTGCGCCGCAAAATAGCCATATTTGCGAATGCTGCCGATACGGTCGTCCACGAGGTTGCCGACAATTAAATCCACCGGCCGGCCGTGGCTGTTATCCAGCGACTGCTGAAAGCTGGCGAGGAAAGACTCTTCCACCCAGTCGTCAGCGTCGAGGAAAATAATAAAATCCCCTTGCGCCTGCTTCAGCGCGCGATTGCGCGCCGCGCTGACGCCGCCGTTCGGCTGATTGATAACGCGGATCGTCGGCTGATAGCTAAACTCCTCCAGCAGCGCGGCGGTGCCGTCGGTGCTGCCGTCATTAACCACGATCACTTCATAATCATCGCAGGTTTGCTGCAGCACACTGATCAAGGTTCTTCTCAATGTTTTTTGCGCATTCCACGCGGGAATAATAATGCTGAACTTTGGTGCTGGAATCATTTTTCATTCCTCTTAACTATCTGAGGGTCTTGGCGTCGTTTAATAAAAACCATATTTTTTTGGGACTGAAAAAAGAGCGATGAATAGTGAACATCGGTTGAGCGGCAAAAAAGTAATTCAGCAGCGTAAAGGAGAGCAGCTCGGTCAAAATTACGCTAAAGGCAGCGCCGGTTAGCCCATAGAGCGGCACCAGCACGGCGGAAGAAACCAGGCAAATCAGCAGTACGAAGAAGGTTTTTTTCACCAGGTAGGCGTAGCCGTTGTACTTGATAATAAAGCGGTCCATGACGCTACTCAGCAGGCCGAACATCGCGCCCAGGCAGAGCCAGACCGTGGGCGCGACCGCATCCTGGTAGGCCGGGCCGTAAAAGTAGTGAATAAAGGGCGGCGCCAGCAGCGCGACGGCGGCAATGACCAGCGCCGAAACGCCGACCACCAGCAGATGCAGCTGCTGAATTTTGACGATGGCGCGTTTAGGATCGCGCTCCGAGAAAAAGGCCGGATAGAAAGACGCCAGCAGCGCATTGGGCAAAAAGACCCAGGCGCCGGAGAGGGTTAAGGCTACGGAAAATACGCCCGCCTCTTTTACGCCGAGAAAATAGCTGACGCTGAACTGGTTGAGGCGCGTATAGAGCGCCACGGCGATTACCGAGAAGATCAGCGTGCCGCCGGAGGCCAGCATGTAGCGCGAATAGGCTTTCAGCTGTTTACGGCTGGGCCTGTGCAGCGCGCCTTCGTAGCGGCGGAACAGCGCCAGCTTAATTACGAAGGGAATAAAGGTCGCCAGTACGATCGGCAGCGCCAGCCAGGCGGGGTCGAGCCCCCAGCTGGAGATAACGAAGCGTATTGTCAAACTGATGGTTAAGCCGATAACGTTAGCGATAACGTTCAGCTTCGCATTCAGCATCGCCTCGTTAAAGACGTTTACCAGATCGATGGCGGAAAAGAGGCAGGCGATGGCCGCAGCGACAATAAAGATCTGCGCCTGCGAGCTCATCTCTTCGTGCATGATCACCATCCCGACCGACGCCAGCGCCAGGTAGAGCGTGACGATCAGCACCGAGGCGGAGATCATCAGCCTGATACCGGACGCTTTATTCTGCGACAGCCGTTTCAGCAGGATGACATCGCTGCCCATATAGGCCACGGTCTGCAAAAACTGAAACACCAGCAGCGAAATAGAGATAATGCCGAAGGTGGTCGGGCCGACATATTTCGCCACAAAAGAGGTGACGAAAATCAGGCCGAACACCGCAATGATCTTTTCGGCGATCATCCACATCGAGTTCTTCAGTTTATCTTTCATGGTTATCCTTCGCGCCCCACGTTTTGCGCCAGCTTACGCAGTTGCGAAACCAGGCGCGGCGAGCAGAAAAAGAGCGTGAAGTAGAGACTCCAGCCGTTAACGATGACGCCGGAAGAGAGATAGGCTTTAAAGGCTTTGCGATAGCGCCGAATATGGTCGTTGATAAAGGCGGCGTTAAATTCGCCGGAGGCGATGGCCTTATATAAATAGGCTGAAGAGACTTTTAGCAGCAGAAAATAGAAAAACTTATCGTTGCTGCGCGACAGCAGCCGCTGCATTTCGCTAAATGAACGGGCGAAGGAGAAATGCTTTTCGCGCACCGACGAGCGCGTCGCCGAGTTCTCTGACTCAACGTAGTGATAAATCACGCTGTTGATGCAGATGACCCGCTGCGTGCTGAGCAGGCTGAGATACTGCATCACAAACAGCAGATCCTCGAAATTGGCGATCTGTTCGTTAAAGCGCAGCTGATGCGCGCGGATCAGCTCGCCGTTAAAGAGTTTGTCGCAGATGCCGTGGCGCGGATGGAAATAGAGCAGATCGTTGACCGCGTCGCTGGCGCTGAGTACGCGCTGCGCCTCCGGCAGAAAGGCGCGCGCAATCGGCTGCCCCTGCGGCGTAAAGTGCTGCGACTCGCCGACAATCAGGCCGACTTTGTCATTCATCAGCGCCAGACAGAGGCTCAACGCGTCGGCGGGCAGAAAATCATCCGCATCGACGAAGCGCAAATAGGTGCCGCGCGAGGCGGCAATGCCGGCGTTGCGCGCCGACGAAACGCCGGCATTGCGCTGGGTGATAATGCGCACCTGAGGATGGTCGCTCCAGCTCTCCAGTATCAGCGGGGAACTGTCGGTCGAACCGTCGTCCACCAGAATCAGCTCGACGCGCGGCGCCCGCTGCGCCAGCACGCTTTCAACGCAGCGAATAATCGAGTTTTCGGCATTATAGACCGGCACAATTACGCTAATTAACGGGTTGTTAAGCGTCACCATAGATCCTCTGGAAAAGTTTTTACCTCCGCGCTAAAAAGCGCGGCAATAACCGCAATAAAGTTTTAGTGCCGGGCTCACGTTAGCGTTTTTGTTTTTATCCCGGATAAGTGTTGTGCGACTACAGAAAAAATCAGGATTGAATGAGGAGATATTACGTGGCGCTTTTATTGCGTCAATGGGGCGAGCGCTAAACCGGAATTTCCGCACAGATGCTCTGCTTATCCATCAGAATTAATGGATAAGCGGGCATTACGCTTATCTGTGATTGCTCTCGCTTCTTCGAACCGAAACCATTAAAAGGCGAAAAAAAGTCGAATAAAAACCGTGCTTCAACGGCGCCAGCAAACGCTTATCCATTAGGAATTATCCTGGTAGGAAAAAATAAAAAGTGCAGTGCTTTCATGGCATCGCAAAATTAAGCATGCAATCCTGTTAATCGGGCTTAATAATTTTTATTTCTCGAAAGCGTCGTTATTTATCAGCGGTCAATTATGCTCTCTTAAGGATAATAACAATATACATTTAAAGCATAGCGCCAGGTTAAACAACGCTGATGTGAAAAAAACAGGGAAAAAGCGGGGAAAAATTAAGGCGGTTAACGTGACGCAGGTCGCGTAAATTTTGCCGGTCGGACTAAGAATTGAGCGAGGCGTCAGGGCAGAGGAAAACAAGGCGCTGGCGCCGCGCATTGCGTGAAGGGCTGGCTTTCTCCCTTCACGCAAGGGGTTAAAGCGCATTCAGCGCGTTCATGACCGCATCCGGCATGCTGGGCCTGCCGTTGCTGAGACAGGTGCAGACGAAGGTCGCTTCGGCACAGGTGACGCCATCGACTCTGATCTGCTGAACGAAGTTTACCCGGTTGCGCTTGCTATTTTTCTCCAGCGCGCAGGTCACCTCCAGGCGGTCGCCCTTTTGCAGGCTTTTACGGAAGCGCAGCGAATATTCCAGCACCATATAGAGGCGTCCCTGTTTGAACTCCTCTTCGATGTCGATGCCCAGCGCTTCGCGCATGTAGGCATGCCGTGTCCATTCCATATAAAACGGATAATAGAGGCCGTCGACGATGCCCTGGAAATCGATATGCTTTTCATCAACATCATAATGCTTTGCAAACATGTCCGTATCCTGCAGTAGTGAGTAGATTAACCGTATGATTTTGCTAATCTAACCTGGCCGGTCGCGGATGCCTTGCTTTTTTTGTGCTGCGGCAAGGGAAAAAAGCCAGGCGTTTCGCCTGGCACAGCATCAGTTCAGGTGCGTTTTCAGCCCATCGGCCGCCTGGCGCAGCGCAGTACGCACCGCCGGCACGTCGCTCAGCCCGTTCAGCAAGCCGTAGTCGTGGATCAGACCGTTGTAGCGCGTTACCGTGACGTCGACGCCTGCCGCGTCCAGCTTGCGGCCAAAGGCCTCGCCTTCGTCGCGCAGCACGTCAAGCTCGGCGGTCTGGATTAAGGTAGGCGGCAGCCCCTGCAGCTGTTCGCGGGTCGCACGCAGCGGCGACGCCAGAATATTGTTACGGTCGCCTGCTTTGGTGGTGTAGTTATCCCAGAACCATTTCATCATATTGCGCGTCAGGAAATAGCCCTTCTGGAACTGCTGATAGGAGCCAGTATCGAAGCGCGCGTCGGTCACCGGCCACAGCATCACCTCATAGCGAATCGCCGGAGCATGCTGCTGCTTCGCCTGCAGCGCCACCGCCGCCACCATGTTGCCGCCGACGCTGTTGCCCGCCAGCGCCAGGCGCTTGCCGTCTACGCCAATCTCGGCGCCGTGCTCTGCTACCCAGCGGGTAGCGGCGTAGGCCTGATTGATCGCGACGGGAAAGTGCGCTTCCGGCGACGGCGTGTAGTTAACGAAGACCGCAGCGGCACCTGACTCAACTACCAGGTCGCGCACCAGGCGTTCATGGGTCTGAAAATCCCCTAACACCCAGCCGCCGCCGTGAAAGAACATAAACACCGGCAGCGTGCCCTGCGCCCCTTTGGGCTTAACGATATTCAGTTTTAAAGGCTGGCCGTTCACCTCAATGGTTTTTTCCGTAACCTCGGCCTCAGGCAGCGTCGCCCCCTTTTGCGCGCCGATCAGCACCTCGCGCGCCGCCTGCGGCGAGAGCTGCTCAATCGGTTTGCCGCCGCTGCTGTTCAGCGCGTTCAAAAAAGTCTGTACGTGGCGCTCCGGCTGCGGCGCGTCGGCGAAGCTGTTGGCGGACGCGGCGGCCAGCGCCAGCGCTAAGACGGTATGTTTAATGGTCATCAGGTGACTCCTTGAATTGTTTCGCTATTAAATCGCACGCTATTTAAATGCACCGCCTTCGCGACGGCGCATTCGGAATGAGCCGAATATATATAGCGCGCTATTTAATAGCAAATAAAAAATCACCTTGTCATGCTAAAATGGAAGCAAGCATCTGATATTAAGGATATTTAAATTATCTACCAGGCACGTAATGCTAAGCGTTGGCAAAAAGGACAACAGATAAGCTAATGATGAGGAGGAACAGGTCATCTTGAGGTTTCTGGCGAGAATTTGACGGGACCGCTGCTGTGCCAAATCTGTCCCACAAAATGAAGAAAAGAGTGGGATCAGAGCCACAGGCTTGAACTGACTGGTGCCGGAAACAGGAGTCGAACCTGCGACCTTCGCATTACGAATGCGCTGCTCTACCAACTGAGCTACACCGGCATAGAGGCGAGAACTACGGGGCATTAAGTTAGAAAAAAGCGTCACTTCCGTCAAGAGCCGCAGCGCGCGGATGCTGCTTTTCTCGTCATCTGATAATGAAAACAGCACGGCAGCTGCCCTTCCCTGCGCGCTACCAGGCCAAAAACAAAAAAAGGCGAGGCCGCAGCCTCGCCAAAAGTGCCTTTCATCAATCGTAATAAGGAACCTTGCGGTCGGTACCATTGATATTGATCAGCACAAAGCCCGAAGGCGTGGTTTTATTAGTCGGCGTACCCGCGGTCGTCGCGAGCGTGACTACGCCTTTCTCGTTGGCGCCGATACCCGCCACTCCATTGTGCAGGCCAAAGCGTGCCGCCGGTTTCAGCGTCCCTATTTTGGTGGTATCCGTTACCATCGACAGATCAGACTGGAACAGCGAGCATGAACCGGTATCGAAGCGCGTCGGGCCGGTACATTTCAGGTTGAACAGGGTGTCCCCACTGTTCGCGGCCAGCTTTACCCAGACCACCGCGTAGGTGGTGCCGACGCGGTTGTAGCGGATATCCAGCACGGCCGGCTGCCCCATATGGTGGGCGTCGGCCCAGACGGTTTCCAGCCGCTGCAGGTTAATCCAGGTTTTACCGGTGCCCACCATATTCACCGGCGAAGCGGCGGTGGTGGAGGGCGAGGTGGCGTCGCCTTTGCCGATCATTTCGATGACCCACTGCTGGTTGGCGTTAGGGAAAAAGAACTGACCGAGGCGATACCAGTTATCGGTGCCGGTATTGTTGGTGACCTTATAACCGCTGAAGTACCCTACCCGCAGCGAGCCGGTCATAAAGGTGCCGTGGTTTTCATCGCGGCGATAACCATACTCGAAGGTAGAGAGCCAGCGGCCGCTGGCGGCGTCCTGAGAGATCCTCGCCCCCGACTGCAGGCCGATCTGACGCATCACCACGCGCGCATTGTTCAGATTGAACGGGCTGCCGCAATCCTCGATGTTCAGCGTGTCGATGGTCCAGCCGCCGTCGGAAAGATCGCCCGGGTTGCGCGTATGCTCAATCCAGACGTTGCGCATAATCCCCTGGGTGACGCGCGGCATATAGAGCGTGGCGTCGCCGTAGCCGGTCTGGAAGTTGGCGTTGCTCAGCTCGATCGCCGTCGAGTGATCCCAGACGCCGCGCGGTGAGTTTGACCAGCCTACATCGAACACGCGCGAATAGGTGTAGAGGGTATAGATCTGGTCGAACTTACTGTCGAGCGTATCCAGCAGCTTGAATACCGTGCCGCCGGTGTTCTGCGCGCGGAAGCAGTGAATATTCACCGTTTCACCCTCGATACAGGTGTTCTCGAAGAACGGCTGCTTGTTGCTCACCAGATCGGCGGTAATGGTGCCGGTATTGGCGACGGTATCGGCGCTCGCCTGACCGTTCCACGCCATCCCAGTGATCACCGTGCGCCGCGCTTTTACCTTGAACACCGGCGCATCGCTCTTATCGGAGATAATGGTGGTGCGCGGCAGCGAGCCCAGCGGCGAATCGTCGCCGAGCAGACCAAAGAAGGTCGCGTCGGTGGCGCTGAGATCGATCGGCTTAATCAGGTATTTCCCGCCGGGAAAACGCACGGGCAGCGCGACGCAGTTGGCGTTCCAGGTTTTGGTCCAGTTGTACATGCGCATAAAGGCTTCGGTATCGTCGGCGTAGCCATCGCCTTTCGCCCCGAAGTGCAGCACGTTCAGCTCGGAGGGATCGTTGATGGTGCGCTTCCAGTAGAAGCCGTCGCCAACCGCAATGGTGCCGCCGTCATCTTTTAGCGTGGTGGTGCCGAGATAGCCGACAAAATCGCCGCCGCCGCGGAAGGTGGAATCCTTATCGTAGTAACGATTCAGGCTGGCGACCTGGCCTGCTGCTGCGGGTTTAGTGGTACGCAGTTCGGCATATGAGTTCACTTCAATCATGGTATCCTCCTCAGGATTTTGGGTACTAAAGCACGTCGTTAATCAGGGTTTGGCCGCATGGCCGCAAAGCTGATCCCACATGTCGTTGTGGGTATTGATGGCGCGAACGGTGCGAACGTCCATGCGTTTCGCGTCGTCGCCGTGGGTGTAAATCGGGGAAAAAAGCACGCAGGCCGAATCGGTGACGGCCGTAGGCTCAGGGTTTGTTGAATTTCGAATGCTGCAGCTTGTCGCGAGCAGCAGCGTCATCAAGATTGCTGTTCTCGGTGGTAACACGGGTCGCCTCCTCACGATGCTTTTGCTGTTGTTGCGCGACGGCGGCGGTTTGCGCCGCCTCTTTCTGCGCGCTTTTGGTATCGGCTTCGGCCTGCTGCTGCACCTTGCCGATCTTTTTGCCGCCGAAGTAGCTGGCGCCCAGCGCGGCAATCAGCGCGCCGATGACGGCAAGCCAGTGCCAGCCGCCGCTAAGCAGTGCGGTAAATAGACTCATGATTTTTTCGCCTCAAGCTGCTGCCTCTGCTGCACCAGATTCTTCTGTCGCACAAACTGCGCGATCACGCCCATCGCCACCATAAAGGCGCCGATCAGGCCGAGGTAGTTGTGGGGCAGAATGGATTTCACGTCTTCCGGCAGGGCGTTCCAGGCATCCACCGAGGCGGAGGGAAAGGATTGCACCCAGGCGCTGAGCATCGACCCGAGCGACGCCAGCCAGACCGACCAGGTTTTAAACAGCAGGCGCGCATGCGCCACGAATTCCAGCGTGGTAAAGCGCTGCATAATCAGCAGCACGATCACCACCATCAGCACGGCGATGATAAAAAAGAGCCATCTCATAACAGCCCCCTGTAGACGTCGTAGGTGCCGCTGCGCATCACTTCGGCATGACGGCGGGCGCGTCCCGGCGTCTGACGCGCCCACAGGCTATTGAGCATGGAGTTGGCCGCGCTGTCGTAATCCTCGGCCGCCACCGCGGTCAGCATGTTTTTAAACAAGGAGAGTCCGTCGACGCCGAGCTGATAGGCCATGCTGTAGAGCACATCGCTGCGCGCGTCGTTGCACTTCGCCAGCGCCTGCTGCAGCAGCGGCACGCCCTGCATCTGCTGGGCTTTGCCCTCGATAATGCACTTCTTCCAGACGTCGCCGACCTGGCGCGGCACGCGAAACACATAGTTATTGAGCGATGCGCCTTTCGGGCCGATGCGTATGCCGCCCGCCACGGTGGGAAATCCCTGCGTGTCGAGATAAGGCGCTTCGACGTAACCCTCTTCAAAATTGAGAATCTCAATAATCTGGCTCATGACCATTCCTCTTTTCCGGGCATGGGAAAGATATTCCCAATGCGACAGCGACAGTTAAATCACACTGATCAGTGCCAGAGATAACACCAGCAAAACTGCAGGTGAAACCAGCAGCGGCACTAAACAGTGCGTTGAGAATTCCCGTCCAGATAAAACGGGAGAAAAGATGAGATACAGCGGTACAGGCGGATAGAGAGCAGATTTAGCGCACGGCGTAGAGATGCACATGCGGCAAACAGCAGTTATCGAAACTGGCGGTTTCAGAACGGTTAACGGGCGTCGGGGCAATCGCCCGCTCAACACGCGAGGTCACCGGACGCTGAGCGATGCGCTCGGCGTGGCGTAACGGGGGATTTTCGGGTTCGCAGCCCAGCGCCTGATCGATGCTGAGCTTGAGTCGACTGAGCGGCTGGCGCCGCCGATGCCTGCGGGTGCGGGCATTACCAACAAAGACGCTTTTGCCATAGTGTATTATCGCCATAACTCCTCCTGTGAATGAGTCTTTGGCGATGGGGTGGCAGGCATGGGTTTTCGGCAAGCCGAACCGTCCCGGATGCCGCGTTTTCCGCTCACGACGCAATGCCCCGGCTGTAATAACAGCCAGGCTAAGCGCGAGTTGGGAGAAAAAGGCGGCATCTGACGACGCTGCATGTGCGCATCCACCCCATCCCAAAGTTCACTGACTTTGGATGGTTTGATTCGCGCTTGTGCAGCGCCTCGATTGTTTAAGAGCGGCTCACTCCGTGAGAGAAGGGCTTCGTTGGTCCACGCTCAAATTATTAACCTGTTCTTATGCTTTATCAAACACCAACAGTTAATTTTTTATTTACCATTGGTTAAATTTTTGAATTCTGCTGAATTATTTTTTTCAGCAGGTTGCAACTGAACAGAATTTAGCCAGAGGTTAACCCAGCAGCTGATAGTGCCGTGTCTGGCTCAGGATCACCTTGGCCATCACCTGCATGCTGTCGACATCCTCCCGATTGAGATACCAGGTTTCATAACGCTTATTATCTGAAATAACAGCAATTTTCTTGTGCTGAAGCTGCAAACGCTTGAGGTAAAGCTGGTTATCGAGGGTAAAAATATAGATGCCGTCCCCGTCGAAAAACTTCACGCTAATGTCCACGAACAGCTGATCGCGCGGCGCGAAGGTCTCTACCATCGAATCGCTGTTGATCGCTATCAAACGAATATTTTCCGCCGGCCGACCGTTGAACAGCACGCGCGCCTCATCCACGCCATATTCAATGGCATGAATGGTCTCAACAAACTCATCGCGCGCGTGCAATCCCGATGCTGACTTTTGCCCAATATCGAGGCTTTCGATACGGAAGACGTTGCGCTGCGCCTTCAGGCTGTCGAGCGACAGCGATTCAGCGGGCTTTTCCATTCCATACTGCAGCCATTCAACCCGTACGCCCAGCAGGCGGCTTAGCGCCAGCAAATTATTATCATCCGGCACGGACTGTGCGTTGAACCACTTCCACACGCCCGGCGTCGATATTTTGCACCCCAGCTGCTGTAACGCTTTGGCAACCTGTTTATTTCGTCCATGTCCGACAATTCCCGCACTTTCGCACGCGGCAATCAGCCTGGCAGTAAAAGCTTGTCTCGTACTCTCTTTTTTAACCATTAGTTAATAATCTGCCATAGAGGAGATACTGGATGTTATTTTCATTATTGCTACCAGTTCATTTTATATTACCGTCCGTTTGCTACCCAATTGCTTTTGTAAAGCAACGCTAATTATCATTATCCTCCTCATGCTCTGGGCAACCAGTCTCGATCGCGCCGCGCCCCGTTGCGGCGCGGCTTTCAGGAATGTTCCGTAGAAAAACGGGCAAAAAACAGACAGCCACCTTGTCGAAAAAAAAGTGGCGTCCAGACGCGTCGAATGTCACACCTGAAAACTCCAAAATTAACTGGATCGAAAAACAGGGGTTAAAAAAAAGGGCGCCCGCTCTGGACACCCTTTTTGTTAAATAAAGTCGCAATCAGGGGCGCAGCGTATCATCACCCCACGCGACCCATTTGTAGGTCGTTAACGCCTCCAGCCCCATCGGGCCGCGCGCATGCAGCTTTTGAGTGCTCACCGCCACTTCCGCGCCGAGACCGAACTGGCCGCCGTCGGTGAAACGTGTGCTGGCATTGACGTACACCGCCGAGGAGTCGACCTGTTTCACAAAGCGGCTGGCGTTCTGCGTGCTGCGCGTCAGGATAGCGTCGGAATGCTGGGTGCCATACGTACGGATATGGTCGATAGCCGCGTCCATGTCATCCACCAGCTTCACGTTAAGATCGAGCGACAGCCACTCGTCATCGTAATCGCCCTGACTGACGGGCGTCACGCTGGCCGGACTATCCTGCAGCTGCGCCAGCAGATTTTCATCGGCGTGCAGCGGGATCCCTTCCTGCGCCATACGCGCCGTAAATGCCGGCAGGAAACGGTCGGCAGCGGCGCGATGGATCAGCAGGGTTTCCAGCGAGTTGCAGGCGCTGGGGCGCTGTTTTTTCGCGTTGACGATCACTTCCAGCGCCGGCGCGACCTCCATGGTTTCATCGAGATAGATATGACAGACGCCGATGCCGCCGGTGATCACCGGAATGGTGGAGTTTTCGCGGCACAGCTTGTGCAGGCCGGCGCCGCCGCGCGGGATCAGCATATCGACGTAGCGATCGAGCTTCAGCAGCTGATTCACCAGTTCGCGATCCGGGTTTTCAATCGCCTGCACCGCCGCCGCCGGCAGCCCAAACGCCTGCAGCGCGTTCTGAATCACCCGCACCGTGGCGGCGTTGGTGCGCCACGTCTCTTTGCCGCCGCGCAGAATCGACGCGTTGCCGGTTTTCAGACACAGGCTGGCGACATCCACCGTGACGTTGGGGCGCGCTTCGTAGATCACCCCAACCACGCCGAGCGGAACGCGGCGACGTTCGATGCGCAGCCCGCTGTCGAGCTGACCGCCGTCGATCAGCTGGCCGACCGGATCGGCGAGCTGGCACACTTTGCGCACGTCGTCGGCGATGGCGCTCAGGCGCTGCGGATTGAGCATCAGGCGATCGAGCAGCGCGGCGCTCATGCCGCTGACGCGCGCATCGGCGAGATCCTGCTCGTTGGCCGCCAGAATTGCGTCGCGCTCCGCGTCGAGACGATCGGCGATCGCCAGCAGCACCTGGTTTTTCTCAGCGGTCGACAGATCGGCCAGCTTATATGCGGCGGCGCGCGCCGCTTTTCCCATTTCTTCAAGCATTTGACCGCTCCTTAACTGACGATCATGTCGTCGCGATGCACGGCCACCGGGCCGTATTCGTAGCCGAGGATCTCCCCGATCTGCTGGCTGTGATGGCCGGCAATGATGCGCAGCGCATCGCTGTTGTAGCGCGAGACGCCGTGCGCGATATCGCGGCCCTGCAGGCTGCGAATGCGGATCACCTCGCCGCGCGAAAAGTTGCCGCGCACCTCGCGGATGCCTTTCGGCAGCAGCGAGCTGCCGCGCTCCAGTATCGCCGCCAGCGCGCCGTCGTCCACGGTGATCTCGCCAGCCGGCGGCGCGCCGAAGATCCAGCGCTTGCGGTTCTCCAGCGGCGATTGCATAGCGTGAAAGCGCGTGCCGACCGGATTGCCGGCGATCACGTCGGCGATCACGCCGGGACGGCTGCCCGCGGCGATAATAGTGTCGATGCCGGCGCGACAGGCGACGTCCGCCGCCTGCAGCTTGGTGGACATGCCGCCGGTGCCCAGGCCAGAGACGCTGTCGCCCGCCAGCGCGCGCAGCGCGTCGTCGATTTCATGCACGTCGGCGATCAGCTCCGCCTGCGGATTGCTGCGCGGATCGGCCGTATAAAGCCCCTGCTGATCGGTGAGCAGCAGCAGCTTATCGGCGCCGCCCAGCATCGCCGCCAGCGCCGACAGGTTATCGTTGTCGCCGACTTTAATCTCCGCCGTGGCCACCGCGTCGTTTTCGTTAATCACCGGCACGATATGGTTGTCCAGCAGCGCGCGCAGGGTGTCGCGGGCGTTAAGGAAACGCTCGCGATCCTCCATATCCGCGCGGGTCAGCAGCATCTGGCCGATATGGATGCCGTAGATAGAGAAGAGCTGCTCCCACAGCTGAATTAAACGGCTCTGCCCCACCGCAGCCAGCAGCTGCTTTGAGGCGATGGTAGGGGGCAGTTCCGGGTAACCCAGGTGCTCGCGCCCGGCGGCCATCGCGCCGGAGGTGACGATCACGATGCGATGGCCGGCCGCGTGCTGCTGCGCGCACTGACGAACCAACTCCACCATATGCGCCCGATTCAACCGGCGCGAACCGCCGGTAAGGACGCTGGTCCCCAATTTGACCACCAGGGTCTGACTGCCGCTCATATTTCCTGCCGTTTAAGTAAAAAAAGAAAAAAATTTCTGCGAAGGAACTTTTTATCAGGAGTCAGAAGCGAAGCCAACTCTCCGCCGGGGAAAAGCACGAAAAACCCGAGACAAGCAGGTAGACCAAAAGTTCGCATATCACAAGAAATCAGAAAAAATGTCATAAAACGTTCATCTCCAGACGGTAAAACGTCCCCTGTTTTATAAGCCCTTTTCAGGGGCATAACACATTTTACTCATCGGGATTGATAGCAAATGAAGAAAAGTACACTGGCACTCGTCGTCTCTGCTCTGGCGCTGACTTCTGCTGCTCATGCGGCGGAAGTGTATAACAAAGACGGCAATAAGCTGGACTTCTACGGCAAAGTAAAAGCGATGCACTATCTGAGCGACGCGGACAGCCAGGACGGGGATAAGTCCTATGTACGTATCGGCTTCAAAGGCCAGACCCAGATCAACGACCTGATGACCGGTTACGGCCAGTGGGAATATCAGTACAACGTCAATAACTCTGAAGGCGCCGACGCCAACAACGGCAACAAAACCCGTCTGGGCTTTGCCGGTCTGAAGTTTGGTCAGTACGGCTCCTTCGACTACGGCCGCAACTACGGCGTGCTCTATGATGTCGAAGCCTGGACCGACGTATTCCCGGAGTTCGGCGGCGACGGCACCGCGCGTGCTGACAGCTATATGACGCAGCGCGCCACCGGCGTAGCCACCTATCGCAACAACAACTTCTTCGGTCTGGTTGACGGCCTGCGCTTCGCGCTGCAGTACCAGGGCCGCAACGACGCCAACGGCGGCAACTCGCGTACCGATATCAACCGTCAGAACGGCGACGGCTATGGCGCGTCTCTGGGCTACACCATCGCCGATACCGGCATCAGCGTGATGTCGGCGATCACCTCTTCCGACCGCACCAACCAGCAGCAGGCGCGCGTTTACGGTCAGGGCGACCGTGCGGACTCCTGGGGCGCTGGCGTGAAGTATGACGCCAATAGCGTCTACCTGGCGGCTATTTATACCGAAACGCGCAATATGACGCCGTTCAACGGCACCGATCGCGCAACAGGTCTGGCGGCCGCGGGCGCGGCGAACAAAGCGCAGAATATCGAGCTGGTAGCGCAGTATCAGTTTGATTTCGGCCTGCGTCCGTCACTGGGCTACGTGCAGACCAAAGGCAAAGATATCGAAAACGGTATCGGCGATGCAGACCTGGTGAAATATATCGACGTGGGCGCCACCTACTACTTCAACAAAAACATGTCGGCGTTCGTGGATTACAAAATCAACCAGCTGGACGACGACAACCGTCTGAGCCTGAACAACGACGACGTGGTTGCGCTGGGCATGACTTACCAGTTCTAAAAATCTGGCGCCGCCGCGAAGCGACGCGCGACGGCAGCAGTGTTTTCCCCTCAATGTGTCTGATAAACAAGGGCCGCCTCATCAGCGGCCCTTTCTTTATGCAGCACCATAGTCAATAAGTGGATGGCATGGTCTGAGGAGCAAAGCGTCCCGCGACAGGGATGTCGCGGGCCGAGCGCGCAGGGATGCCTTGAGCGACTTTGCGATCAGACCATGCCATCCGCTTTTGCACCTTTTTTGTAAGAACCACCTTACGGTGGTTCTTACCTTGCCTCTCAGAATGTCCAGCGTACCCCGGCGTTATAGCGCCACCCCTTCGCGCCGTTGCCGTCGATCTCCTTGCGGTAGTCCGCTTCGGCGTAGAGCGACACGTCGTTGCGGAAGCGTGTCGTGCCGCCGACGCCGACGTCCCACATCTGCCCGAACCTGCCGCTGTTGAAATCCTGACCGATGTCGCCCCCCACCGCGCCGACTTTTACCTTCGAGCCACCGCCCCAGCCGTGGGAGTAGTTGGCGCGCAGATAAGGCGTATATTCACGCTGCGCGTCGTCCTGCCAGGTGCGATCCAGCCGCGCGCCGAGACGGCCGATGGTCTGATCGTCGTCGTCGAACTTCACGGTGGTGCCATCCTTATCGGTGGCGTCATCGAACTTCAGACGCATCCAGGTCAGCTGCGCCTGCGGCTCAAGACGCAGGCCGTTGGCGAAAACAAAGGGATACCCCGACTCCAGCGAGGCGCTCCAGCCGTCGGCCTTCAGCTTCGCCACCTCTTTTTGCCGCGCGACATCGGTGTCGCCGCGGTGCCAGCTCCAGCTCAGCGAGCCGTCCAGATAGAAGCCGCTGTCGCGCTGCCAGGTGCCGTAGAACGAAACGCTGTCGCTGTCGAACGTGGTTGAGCTAAAGCCGTCGGCCGCGTGCGGACGAATGCGCGTATTGCCGCGCGTATAGGCGACGCCGCCGCGCAGGCTGTCGCTCGTGCCGTCCAGCTGCAGCAGATTGCCGCCGAGCTGCACCGCGCTGTAGTCGATATCGGCGTCAAAGCCGTAGTCGCTAAAGTCGCGGTTGCTCTGGTAGGTCAGATTCGAGCCGAGATAGCGCAGGAACAGCTCGCCGCCCGCGCCGCTGCGCTGGCCGTCGCGCAGTTCACCGAGACGCTTATGCAGATCGTCGGTAATCGCCTGGGTGTAGTAGGCCAGACCGACCGGCGCGGAGAGATAAGAAGGCACCTGCGGCGCCAGCGCCGGACGCGCCGCGCGCGATGCGGCGCGGCCCGCCTGCGGCTGGCACAGTGCGCCGTCCTCGCACACATAGCGGTTAGCGAGCCGGTAGTCCCAGCCCGTGCCGCTGCCGTCGGGCGCAAACGCATACAGCCCGTACTGCCAGGGCCCGGCGGCGAGGTAGCCGCCCTGCAGCGCGAAGCTGTCGGCGCTGGCGTTGCCGGAAACCTGCGCCAGCGAGACGCCTTCGCGGCGGTCGATCGCGCCGTCGCCGCTGGCGTCACTCTGCGTCGCGGCGCTGCCTGCGAGAATGCGATCGTCAATCAGCGTGGTGCCGGTGACGTCGCCGTTCACCCGTAGCGCATCGCTCTGGCCGCCTGCGCCGCTAAGCCGCGTCGCCAGCCGCAGCGTGCCGCCGAGCGACGCCAGGGTGCCATCGATGGTCAGCAGATTGTTGCCCGCGCCACCGTTGCTCAGATCGAGCGTACCGGCGTTGTTCACCACCAGCGAGTCGTCGGTGGCGCCCGCCAGCAGCGGGTTGACGTTATTCCCGGCAAACAGCGTGGAGTCGCGGTCGATATTGATGGTGCTGTGCGCCAGCTTCAGGTTGTCGGTCAGCGTCCACTGAGTTTTCGTAAAGTTGAGCGTGCTCCAGCCCGCGCCGAGGTTAACCCCTTTGCTGAGGTCGTCGCCGCTAAGGGAGCCGCCGCTGGCGTCGATGTTGCGGAAGCTGAGCGTGCTGCCGACGCCGCCTGCGGTGGTGATATGACGGGTATTCGCCAGGCTGACGTTCTCGATCAGCGCCTGGTTGTTCTCGCCGCTGCCCATGGTGAGACTGCCGTTGAGGGTGCCGCCGGTGACGGCAAGCGTATCGCTGCCGTTGCCGGTATCGACTTCGCCGATGACGCTGCCGCCGATAAAGGCGAGCTGGTCATTGGTCGCGCCGCCCGCCACGATCGGCGTTTCCGGGTATTCCGCGCTGATATCGCCCTGGTTGATAAACACCGTCTGGCCGCCGCGCAGATCGATCACCGGCGCGACGCGGCTGTAGGAGACGATGGTGCCGCGGTTTATCACCTCGCTGGCGCTGCGGGTGACAATCGCCGATCCGCCCGCTTCGCTGCCCACGGCGATAAAGCCGTCGGCGAAGACGCGGCCGGTGGTATTGGCGCGAATGCCGTCACCGCTGCCGTTGACGATAATTGCGTAGCCTGGCGGCACCACCAAATCGTTAGCGGTGGCGGAGCCATCCTCGTTCTGGAACAGATAGCCGACGCCGCTGCCCTGTACGTCAATCGTCGCCTTGCCGCCGTAGTCGAACGACGTGGCGGAGCGGATGCCCGCGCCGTTAGTAGGAATAAGGTAGGCGTTATTCAGCGCAATATTCGCGGTTTCGGCGCGGTTGTTGATGGCGCTGCCGCCGCCTTCGGCGCTGAGGATAATTTCGCTCGCCTGCAGCCCCGCCGCGCCGCGATCCAGCAATACCGCGTCCGCCCCACCTTTGACCCAGATACCGCTGCGGAACAGCTGGTCGCCCTCAATGTTGAGGATGGCGTTTTCTTCCACGCGCGCGCCAGCAATGCCGCCATCTACCTGCACCGTGCCGTTGTAGGGCTGATAAAGGCTTGCTCCTTCGCTGGCGTCAATCCCAATGCCAGACGCTACGTGGATCCAGACGTTGTTGATCAGGCGTCCGCCGTCCAGCAGCCGCGCGCCGGTGCTGTTCTCGCCGTCGAGGATAATGGTGCCGTTGTTCATCACCGTCGCGCCGCCGGACGCCTGCAGCGCGGTGACGTTTTTACCGCTGCCGATGATGTTGCGGTTGCTAAACACCGCGCCGTCGCCGTTTTCGCTGATTGCGCCAATGGTCTCGTCGCCGTTCAGCCACACGTCGCCCAGATCGCCGTAGGCGCCGTTGGAAGCGCGCAGCGCCACCGCGCCCTTGCCGTTAACGAAGTAGGTTTCGTTGTCATAGAGCGTGGCGCTGCCGGACATTTTCACCCCAGTGGTGTTGGCGCCGCTCAGGGTGATCTCCCCTAACCGCTGCAGCGAGAGGATTGCGCCGTCGCCCAGCTGGTAGAGCGTCGAGCCGTCGGTAGAGACATCCTGATTGCTGCCGTACGCATAGATGGTGCCGCCTCCCTCCACCACCCGGTAAGCGGTCTGGTTGGGATCGTGAAACACCACCTTGCTCTGCTGACCGAGCACCAGCGCGCCGCCATAAAGCGCCTCGCCCGCCAGCGCGTTGCCGCCATAGAGGTTGATAACGCCATTCTGCTCGATGCGCGCCGCGCCGCCCATCGCATACAGGCCGGTGGTGGGCAAAAAGCCGTCCGCGCTGCCCGCCGTCACGTTCAACGCGCCGCTGCTGGTGATCACGCTGCCTCCGCCGGGGGAGTCAAATGGATAGCTCGCCGCATAGAGCGCAATCGCGCCGTCGCTGACGCTGATAGTTCCGCTGTTGACCGCCTGGCCGCTGACGAGCGCCTGGATGCCGTAGCTCTGTTCGCCGCGCAGGCTGATGTCGCCGGTATTGATCAGCGCGCCGCGATACTGGGCGATCAAACCGATCTGCTGGTTGCCCTGACCGTTGATATTCGCGTGGTTGACCAGCGTCGAGGCGAAAGGCTGGTCGAAGCTGTTGGTGATGTAGCGCGTCAGGTTGTAGTAGTTGCCGTCCACCACCGCCGCCGTCGCGCCGCCGACGTTGAGGTTAAGCTGCGTCGCCGCATCGATGGTGCCCTGCGCGCCGCCCTCGATGCGCAGGCCGGTCGAGGTGTTGCCGATATTAAACGTCGCGCCGTGGGTGTTGACCACCGAACCCTCGCCCACCGCTTCGATGCCGGTGGAGAACGCCGCGCCCGGCGCGATGGTCAGCCCGGCGCCGTCGAAGTCTGCGCCGTCCTGATAGCGGAAAATAGTGGCGTACCAGTCGTCAGGGCCGGTGGCATAGTTGCCCGCCTGCGGCAGATTGATGTGCGCATTCGGTCCGATGGCGAGGAAACCCATCTGGTACTCTCCGCTGCCGCCGAGCTGCGGCACCGCATCGGCGGTGAGATCGACCGTGGCGTTGCCCTCGGCGCGAATGCCGACCGCGCCGTAGCCCTGCAGGGCGATGGGGCCGCTCAGGGTAGCGGACGCCTTGCCGCTACCCTGCCCGTTTACCCATACTGCGGTGTTGAAGCTGCCGTTCAGGGTATCGGCGCGGCCGGGTACGTTGATTGTCCCGCTGGAGAAAGCGCTGGCGCGCTGGCCGTCGCGAGCGATGACTTTGATGCCGGTGCCGCCGTCGCCGTTAAGGTTGATGGTGCCGTTATTGCCCACCAGTCCGCCGCTGCCGGAATCGATCGCCAGCAGGCCGACGCTTTCCGCCGGGCGAAACTGCGCGCGGCCGTTGAGATCGATGGTGCCGTTGTTAAGCGCGATCGCTTCCGGCCCGTTCTCGACGCGCATGGCGGCAGCGTTCTGCACCCTGCTGCCGAGCACGATGCGCCCGTCGTTAATCGCGGTAGAGTTAAACTGCTGCGCAATGGCGTTGACGCCGCCGCTCTGGTTAATCGCCACATCCTCCACGACGTCGCTTTTCGCGTTCTGCGGCGCGCGGCCGACGTAGATGATGCCGCCCGCGGCGTTGATAAAGCTGGCGCCGCTGGTGTCGAGCAAGACGCCCGCGCTGCTGTGGCTACCGCTCGACTCCGCTACGCCGAGGTTAATCGCGCCATTGTTGATCCCCTGGGCGTCGCTGAGCCGCAGCGCGCTGCCTGGTTGCGTGGTGGCGTAATTCAGCACGCCGTTGTTGACGAAACGGCTGCCGCCGGTCGCCAGTACCGTGCTGCCGCTGTAGCCGAGCGTCGCCGCATCCACGCCGCTGCCGTCTGCGTTATTGAAGAAACCGCCGTTGATGACGCCGTTATTGACGCCGCTGGCGCCCGCCAGCCGCAGCGCGGTGTTTTCATGGGCCGCCGATCCGCTGGCGGCCAGCTTGCCGTCAATGGTGGCCTTCGCGCCGTTGGTGGCGCGCACCGCGCCGCCGTCCGAGTCGACCACCTCCAGCGTGGCGCCCTTCTGCACCGAGACGCTGGCGCCTGGGCCGTCGGCGCTCAGCACCGAGCGCTCGCCCACCGGCAGCGTCACCTCGTCGTTGTACTCATCGGCGTCAATCACATAGGCGATGGGCGCGCTGTAGAGCGACAGCGCCTTGTTGAATTCGCCGTTGTAGCTGCCGGCGCTGAGGTTGCCGCTCTGCAGCTGCTCAATCAGCCAGTCGTTGTACTGCCGCAGATCGTTCAGGCTGGCGACGTTGAATTCGCGGCTGTTGCCGTCCAGCGTGGTGACGCTGAACGGGCCGCTGTACTGGGCGACGTTATCTACCCACCAGGCCAGGTTGTAAGTGTATTCGGTATAGGATCCGGTAAAGGCGATGCGGTTAGCCGACTGCCAGTTCATCGCCCCGCTGCCGCTGGCGGTAAACAGCTGGCTCTGCTTCGCCGCCATGCTCCAGCCGTTGGTGGCGGCGGTGGTGGCCGCGCCGTCGACGCCGATATCGACATTAATGGTACCGTTGCTCACCTGCGCCACGCGGGCATCAATATATTGCTCGCCGTTGACGTTGTAGTAGTCAGGCAATTCGCTGGCGGGCGTCACCGAGGCGAGCGCGCTGATATTTGCCGAATTAAACACCGGCAGCTGATTGTTGCCGCTGCCGTTGACGTCGGGCACGCTGATCAGATAATCCTGCGCGCCGAACGTCAGGCGATCCGCGCCGATAACATTGTCATCGGAAATAATTCTGCCGCCCGATAACAATTCGCCGACGGTAATGGGACGGCCGCCATCTAAGCCCGGCTGAAAGCGTTGAATGCCGCTCAGGGTTTGCGTCGATCCATTACAGACGCAAAATACGCCTGCCTTGTAGTCATTTAATAACGGGGAAAAAGGTTTTAACGTAGCGGCCTGACTACAGGTAATCGGAAAAAGCAGCCCGGGCGCAGCGGCCAGGCTTAATAACAGCGGATTTAATTTAAACAAAGGGTTTTCCTCCAGAGAGACAGCACAGGACCACCCGGACTTTTAGGTGTCCGGGTTGGCATTCTTTTTTGCCGATAACAAACGGAGAAAAGCCGCGACAATGGCAGTCGCGCTGGCGGGTATCACACCATTTCGTCAGGAAAACGTCTACAAATCGTCAGTGCGATCCGCCTCAATAAAAAGAGAATAGGAATTATACCGTGCCGCCCTCTGATTTAGCTGGACCGGTTATTTCAACGCCTGCCGTTGATTAAACAGCTTTTATCAAGCGGCTTTAGTTAATATCCATAATCAAATAAGCCGTGAGAATATTTTATGTCTGCAAGGGAAGATTAAATAAAAGCGGGAGTAAAAAATAATAAAAAAGCGCGTCGGGAAATAACGTTAAAGCGGAGAAAAATATAAACGCAGCGCCAGTGCCGTAATAATGCAGAACAGGCATAGCCGAAGCGAATCGAACTATGCCTGCCGTTCAGGGTTGAGGATTACGCGCTGAGATCGACCGGCTCTTTAAAGCCGCTGGCGGGCGTCAGACCCAGATTCAGCTCCTGCAGCATCGCTTTCAGACGGGTATGGAAGTTACGCAGCGTCTCTTCCACCTTCTGAGCGTTCTCTTTTCCCTTGATGTTCGCCACGGACCAGTCGCCATCTTTATCGAACAGGCCAATATGATAAACGTAGGTAAAATGGTCTTGCTGCGCGTCCAGCTCCATCCACCAGCCCCAGAACTCACGGCTTTCCGGCGCGGGTTTGACATTGACGCAGGCGGCCAGGCAGTCGAAAAAGAACCGCGTTTCTTCACATTTCCCTTCGCGGATATACGGTCCCAGCTCGGTGAAGCGCTTAAGCAGGCGACTACGGGGATGACCACTCGGTAACGTCATGCTAATTCTCCATAAGTTTGACCGTTAGTATTAAAGCAAACCGCTGTGAATTTGCCAGCTACTGTTGTAACCGCTTTGCCAGCCAGTCGCAAACCTCATTCAGCGCGCGCTCGAAATTCGCCAGCGCCGGCCTGACGGCGATCGGCAGCAGTTTGCCGTCGGCGGAGGAGCTGGCGATCAGCCGCGCGTCCTCTTCCGGGCCGAAGGGATCGTCTGGCCAGTAGCCCGCCAGCATCGGCGTCGACGTGCGACGGCCCAGCAGCCCCTGCACTTTGAGCGAGTAGCGATTCAGCTCGGTGCGCAGCGCGCTGTCGCTGGTAAACGCCATGCCGAGGCGGCTGGCGAGCATATCCATATACATATCCGGAATGGCGTCCTGCTGCTGCGCGCTGGTCAGCAGGCTGTGCACCATCGGCCCGAGCGTCGCGACGGCGCGCAGACGCGGCGCTTCCAGATAGGCGAGCCGCACCGCGACGTTGGCACCGAAGCGATAGCCGAACGCCGCCACGCGCCGGTGATCGATCCAGGGCACGTTCGCCAGGTCGCGCAGCACCTGCTGATGCAGAAAGCTGGTGTCCTGGTTGAGTCGCCACTTCACCGAGAAGCCCACCGACGGCATATCCAGCGTCAGCATGGCGATGCCGCGCGGCGCCAGATAGTCATGGAACAGCCGATAGTGATCGCTTTGCAGCGAGTCGAGGCCGCCGCACAGCAGCACGGTGGGATATGGCGCCGAGGCGTTGGGCGGCATATGCAGAAAGCCGGTGATCGGGCTGCCGCCTTCGATATTGAAGCTCAGCGCCTTGAGTTCGCCGGGCAGTCGACGCGTCGCCTCTTCGTAGGCGCGATTCGCCAGCGTCTGCGCCTGGTCCGCCAGCTCGTCGCCTTTGATATAGGGATAGGCGGCCATGCTAAAGAGGTGCGAGGCGCGCAGCCAGTATTCGCCAGCCAGACTGTCGTCGCGCTCTTCCTGCGCGCGCGCCTGCCAGAGGCCCGCCTGCTTCGACCACTCAAACGCCCAGTTGCCGCTGCGAAAACCGATCACGGTGTCGAGCAGCGCGTCGTCGGTATGGCGCTGGTCGCTGTTGGCGATACGCGCCAGCACTTCGATGATCTCCTGCGGCGGCACGCCGCGCCACGTCCACATCAGTTTGTTGAGCATGCGATACCAGCCGTGCTGGCTGCTGCCATCCAGCGTCGCTTCGACGTCTACCTGGGCGTGATGCTGGCGATGCACCAGCGAGGAGGTTTCGGGGTAGTTGTAGTGCGGCTTAAATAACTCTTCGCTGAGATTTTTGCTCGACATGCTCGGTTCTCCTGACGGCTCTGGCAGAGGCTAAGTGTACTGCAGGGTCAGGGGCGGCGCGAGGTGCAAAAGAGCGCAGGACGCTTTGCGGGCAGGCCATGCGACCCGCCGTCTATCGGATGCCGGCGGCAGAAAGCACAACGCCCGGCAAGCCGGGCGTTGTTAACACGAAACGATCAGGCGCCTTTAACGATAGGCGGAATGTAAACCACGCCCATGTCCCACGGCTGCTCGATCCAGGTGTTCTGCGGAATATCCACCACGTAGTCGTCCACCAGCGGGCGGCCTGCCGGCTTAGCGAAGATAGTGACGAAGTGCGCCTTGGGATACATCTCGCGGATCGCCTGCGCGGTGCCGCCGGTGTCCACCAGGTCGTCGATGACGATAAAGCCTTCGCCGTCGCCTTCCGCGCGCTTAAGCACGGTCATCTCGCGCTGATGATCGTGGTCGTAGCTGGAGATGCAGACGGTGTCGACATAGCGAATGCCGAGCTCGCGCGCCAGCAGAGAAGCCGGCACCAGGCCGCCGCGGCTGACCGCGATAATGCCCTTCCACTGTTCGACAGGCAGCAGGCGCTGAGCCAGTTTGCGGGCATGAATCTGCAGCATGTCCCAGGTAACGACGTATTTTTCACTCATGAATAGCGATCCCAGCCAGTTTAATCGGCTTAAAAATGTGCAACGGGAAAAAGGTTGCGCGAGATTATAAGGATCCTCAGCGCTAAAAACCAGCATCCGAACCACTGGTTGCGGCTTTTTAGCGCGCCTGAGTACGCACCCGGCGATAACAGTGATATTCTCAGCCCCATCACGTCAGATTCGCTGACGGCGACCATTCACTGGAAACTCGCGCGCACCGGCCTGGCCGGCGCACTGACACAGGAGACCTGTCGTGTCTGAATTGTCTCAGCTTTCTCCCCAACCGCTGTGGGATATCTTCGCCAAAATCTGCTCCATTCCGCACCCCTCTTTTCATGAAGAAGCGCTGGCCACCTATATTGTTGGCTGGGCGAAAGAGCAAGGTTTTTGGGTCGAGCGCGACGCGGTCGGCAATATCCTGATCCGCAAACCGGCCACCGCCGGGATGGAAAACCGCACGCCGGTGGCGCTGCAGGCGCACCTCGATATGGTGCCGCAGAAAAACAACGACACTGCCCATGACTTCACCAAAGATCCGATTCAGCCCTATATTGATGGCGAATGGGTGAAGGCGCGCGGCACCACGCTGGGCGCCGACAACGGCATCGGCATGGCGTCCGCGCTGGCGGTGCTGGCCGACAGCAGCCTGACCCACGGCCCGCTGGAAGTGCTGCTCACCATGACCGAAGAGACCGGCATGGACGGCGCCTTCGGTCTGCAGCCGAACTGGCTGCAGGCGGAGATCCTGATCAACACCGACTCGGAAGAGGAAGGCGAGATCTATATGGGCTGCGCCGGCGGCATCGACTTTATCACTACCCTTCCGCTGACGCGCGAAGCGGTTCCGGCTGATTTCGACACCCTGAAGCTGACCCTGAAAGGGCTGCGCGGCGGCCACTCCGGCGCAGATATCCATATGGGCCTCGGCAACGCCAACAAGCTGCTGGCGCGCTTCCTCGCCGCGCACGCCGCCGAGCTCGACCTGCGTCTGATTGACTTTACCGGCGGCACGCTGCGCAACGCCATCCCGCGCGAAGCCTTCGCTACGCTGGCGGTCGAGAGCCATAAGGTCGACGCGCTGAAATCAGCCGCGGCGCACTTCCTGCTGGCGCTGCAAAACGAGCACGGCGTGAAAGAGAAGAACATCAACGTCGTTACCGAGCCGCTGGCGCATCAGGGCGAGGCGCTGAGCGCAGAGAGCCGCGACCGCTTCCTGAACCTGCTGAATAGCACGCCGAACGGCGTTATCCGCAACTCCGACGTGGCGAAAGGCGTGGTGGAAACCTCGCTGAACGTCGGCGTGGTCACCATGGATCACGATAAGGCGGAGATTAACTGCCTGATCCGTTCGCTGATCGACACCGGCCGCGACTACGTAGTGCAGATGCTGACCTCCCTCGGCCAGCTGGCTGGCGCGCAGACCAAACCGAAAGGCGGCTATCCGGGCTGGCAGCCTGACGCCAACTCGCCGATTATGGCGCTGACCCGTCAGACCTATATCGCGCTGTTCGACAAAACGCCGAACATTCAGGTGATCCACGCCGGTCTCGAGTGCGGCCTGTTCAAGAAGCCTTACCCGAACATGGATATGGTTTCTATCGGCCCGACCATCACCGGTCCGCACTCGCCGGACGAGCAGGTGCATATTGAGAGCGTTGGCCTTTACTGGAAACTGCTCACTACCCTGCTGAATGCGATTCCAGCAAAGTAAGCGCATCATGTTTTGATAAACCAGGCTTCGGCCTGGTTTTTTTATGCCCGCGCGCCGCGCCAGCATAAAACACCACTTCTCTTTCCTTTCCTGTTGTAAAACACCAGCGTTATCGGGCGAGCCAGCTTTAGCCGCCAAACTATCCAGATGTCTGGATGGCTAATAAGATTTCGTGCTAGCTTATGCGCTTTCGACTGTTGCCGCGCCTGAAACTTCAGGAAAAAATTGCGGCCAGCCAGTAACAGGAGAGCTTCAGCTAATGAGTGCCTTAAACCGCCTTGAGATGCGCAATATCTCACTCGCATTCGGCGGATTCGCCGCGCTGACGCAGGTGGATTTCGTCGCGGAAGGCCACTCGGTGCATGCGCTGACCGGCGCTAACGGCGCGGGTAAATCGACGCTGATGGCGGTACTGGCCGGCGCGCACAGTCACTACAGCGGCGAAATCCGGCTGGACGGCGCGCCGGTATCGATACGCAGCCCGCGCGACGCGAAACGACTCGGCATACATCTGGTGCAGCAGGAGGTGGACGTAGCCCTGGTGCCTCAGCTCAGCGTGGCGGAGAACATCCTGCTGGATCGGCTGGCCGAGCCGGGACACGGCTTTCACTGGCGCGCCATTCGCCGCCAGGCGCGCGCTCTGCTGGCGCAGCTCGAGGCGAACATCGACGTAAACCAACTGGTGGAGCGCTGCACGCTGGCGGAGAAGCAGCAGATTTTGCTGGCGCGCGCGCTGTCGCACCACTGCCGCTTTCTGATCCTCGACGAACCGACCGCCCCGCTCGACCAGCACGAAAGCGAGCGGCTGTTCGCCGTGGTGCGCCGCCTGCAAAACAGCGGCATCGGCGTGGTGTTTATCTCGCACCGCATTCATGAACTGAAGGCGATCTGCGACCGTCTGACGGTGCTGCGCGACGGCCGCCTGATCGAGAGCGGCCCGATGGCGGCGCTGAGCGGCGAGCAGATCGTCGAGAAGATGCTCGGCCATCAGCTGACCGATATCTATCCGCCGCGCCGTCCCGCCAGCGCGCAGCCGCTGCTGCTGCTGGCGGTAGAGGGGCTGCACGACGATCGGCTGCTGCAGGATATTTCGCTGCGGCTGCACCAGGGCGAGATCCTCGGCATCGCCGGGCTGGCGGGCGCGGGCAAAACCGAGCTGTGCAAAGCGCTGTTCGGCGCCAGCAAAAGCCGCGTAACGCGCGGCGAACTGCACGGCAGGCCGTGGCGGCCGCGCTCGCCGCACGATTCGGTGAGCCGGCGCATGGCGCTGGTGCCGGAAGAGCGGCGCAAAGAGGGCATTTTTATCGACGAGCCTGTGGCGATGAATCTCAGCGTCAGCGCCGACAGCAGCTTTTCGCGCTGGAGCCTGTTCGGCCATCGCCAGGCGTGGCGCTGGGCGGAAGCGGTGATCCAGCGTCTGAACGTACGCACCACTGGTCCGGGGCAGCCGCTGCGCCGCCTCTCCGGCGGCAACCAGCAGAAGATCGCCATCGGCAAGTGGCTGCGCAGCCACGCCGACGTGCTGATTTTCGATGAGCCGACCAAAGGCGTCGATATCAAGGCGAAAACCGAACTGTTCCGCTTAATTAGCGGTCTGGCTCAGGAAGGCAAAGGCGTGATTTACGCCTCCGGCGAATTTTCCGAGCTGGTTGGGCTGTGCGACCGAATTTGCGTGCTCTGGGACGGGCGCATCGTGGCCGAGCTGGACGGGCGCGCGGCCACCGAAGAGACGCTTCTGCTTTATTCCACTGGAGGAACCCCTGCGTGAGCAGCAAAGAGATTACCCTGACCGCGGCGACGCCGCTGCGCCATCGACTGTTCGACTTCCTCTATAAGTGGGGCATGCTGATCACGGTCGCCCTGCTGATTGCGGGCTTCGGCATCGCCTCCGACAGTTTTCTGGAACCCAATAACATCATCAATATTCTGCGCTCCATTGCCATCGTGACGGTGATCGCCGTGGGCGTCTCGGTGTCGCTGACCGTCGGCGGCTTCGATCTTTCGGTCGGCTCCACCGCCTCGCTGGCCAACGCGCTGGTGATCTCGCTGTTCGTCTGGTATGGCATGAACAGCGTCGAGGCGATTGCGCTGACCCTGGCGCTCTGTACGCTGATCGGCCTGTTCAACGCCTTTCTCATCGTGATTTTGCGCATTCCCGATATGCTGGCGACGCTCGCCACGCTGTTTATTATCCAGGGCGTAGCGATGACCTATAGCTTCGGCGGTTCGATCACGGAAAACATGGTGATGCCGAGCGGCGATATGGCGGAAGGGACGATTCCGGCGGGCTTCGGCCTGCTCGGCCAGGTGCCGGTGATCGTCATTATTATGCTGGTGGTGACGGCAGCGGCGCAGCTGGCGCTGTCGCTCACCACGCACGGCCGTCGCATGTATGCGCTGGGCGGCAACCCGGAAGCGGCGCGCCTCTCCGGCATTCGCACCACGCGCTACCGCGTGCTGGCCTATGTGATCGCCTCGCTGCTGGCGGGTCTGGGCGGCATTCTGCTGGCGTCGCGCATCGGCTCGTCGCAGGTCAACGCCGGCGGCGGTTATCTGATGGACGCCGTAGCGGCCGCCTGGATCGGCCTGTCGCTGGCGGGCGCCGGCAAGCCTAACGCGCTCGGCACGCTGGTGGGCGCGGTGCTGCTCGGCGTGCTGCAAAACGGGCTGGTGATGCTCTCCGTTCCCTATTACGCCATGGACATTATTAAAGGACTGGTGCTGGCTCTGGCACTGGCGATGACCTACGTTCAGCGCCGCTAGCGCTGATTAACCAGGAAAAAGACAATGAAAAAAATAACGCTCTCTCTGCTGGCCGTCAGCCTGTTCGCTGCCAGCGCCTTTGCCGATAGCGTCGTACCCGTGCCGGCGCCCATTGCGAACCACGAAGGACCGGTGCGCATCGCGGTGATCCGCAACCTGGGCTCTGACGACAACACCACGCAGTTTGTCGCCGGCGCCATTCAGGAGGGCCGCAAGCTCGGCTTTAAGGTCAGCACCTTTCTCAGCAACGGCGACGACGCACGTTTCCAGGACTTCGTTAATCAGGCGATCAGCCAGAAGTATGACGGCATTATTCTGTCGCACGGCAAAGCGCCCTACGCCAGCGATCTGGTGAAGCGCGTCGCCGACGCCGGCATCAAAGTCTCGGTGTTCGACACGCCGGTCGATTCGCCGATCCCCGGCGTGACCGTCACCGCGCAGGATGACGCCTCGCTGGCGCAGGCGTCGCTCGGGCAGCTAATTCAGGATTTCAACGGCAAGGCCAATATCGTCAAGCTGTGGGTCGCCGGTTTCCCGGCGATGGAGCGCCGTCAGGTGGTGTATGAGAAGCTGTTAAAGGAGAACCCGGGCATTCATCAGCTGGAGTCGATCGGCGCGGTCTCCTCCGACGTGCAAGGCGATACCGCCAATAAGATCGGCGCGATTCTGGCGAAGTATCCGAAAGGTAAGATCGACGCGATCTGGGGCGCGTGGGACGCCTTTAGCCAGGGGGCCTATAAGGCGCTGCAGGAGAACGGCCGCACCGAGATCAAGCTCTACAGCATCGACGTCTCGAACCAGGATCTGCAGCTGATGCGCGAGAAGAATAGCCCCTGGGTGCAGACCGTGGCGGTCGATCCGAAAACCATCGGCGCGGTGAATATGCGCCTGGTGGCGAATAAGATCGCCGGCGAAGCCACGCCCGCCAGCTACGATTTCAAAGGCGCCTCGATCTCCCAGCAGCAGCTGAACAGCCAGCAGGGCGCGATTAACGTGGCGTCGCTGAACAAGATCGTCCCCGGCTGGGGCGGCAATAACGATTTCGTCGCGCCGTGGTTCGCGACGCTGGTAGCGAAATACAAAAAGTAAAACAGAAGCGGCCTGAGGGCCGCTTGAGATTATTGAAAAAGCGCTGATGTGGATGACATGGCTCGATCGCAAAGACGCAAAAAGCGTCATCCCTGACAGCTCGACCCGCGCAGTCCCTTGCGCGGGACGCTTTGCTCTTCGATCCATGTCATCCACATTTTAAGTTTGTTAGCCGTCTGATGGCCGCTTTTTTACTCTATTGCATTACGCCGCCGACCTTCAGCGTCGCGGCGATATTGCGCGCCGCCAGTCGCAGATTGGTTTCGGCGTTCGTCAGCGCCTCTTCCAGCGTACAAATGCTGTAGAGCACGCTGAATACCGCGTCCAGACCGTGCTGATGCACCACGCCGACATCCGCCGTCAGGCTGCCGGCAATGCCGATTACCGGCTTATTAAACCGTTTCGCCACCTGCGCCACGCCAATCGGCACCTTGCCGTTGATGCTCTGGCTGTCGATGCGCCCTTCGCCGGTGATCACCAGCGAAGCGTCTTTGACCTGCTCCGCCAGCCCGAGCGCCTCGGTGACGATTTCGATGCCGCGTCGCAGATCCGCCTGGCAGAAGGCGTGCAGCGCCGCGCCCATGCCGCCCGCCGCGCCGCCGCCCGGAATATGCAGCACGTCGATATCGAGATCGCGCTGAATAATCGCCGCATAGTGCGCCAGCGCGCTGTCCAGCTGCTCCACCAGCTGCGGCGTCGCGCCTTTCTGCGGACCGAAGATAGCCGACGCGCCGTCGCGGCCGGTCAGCGGATTAGTCACGTCGCACGCCACTTCGAAACGGCACTGCCGCACGCGCGCGTCCAGTCCGCTGATATCAATTTCTGTCAGTGCCGGCAGCGCGCCGCCGCCGAAGCCGATCTCGTTCTGCTGCGCATCGAGCAGCCGCGCGCCCAGCGCCTGCATCATGCCCGCGCCGCCGTCGTTGGTGGCGCTGCCGCCGATGCCGATAATGATATGCCCGACGCCTTTATCCAGCGCGCTCTTGATCAGCTCGCCGGTGCCGAACGAAGTGGTGGTCAGGGGATCGCGCTGCGCGGCGGGCACCAACTCCAGCCCGCTGGCGGCCGCCATTTCGATAAAGGCGGTGCTTGCGTCGCCGGAGAGGCCGTAGAAGGCGTCCACCGGCGCGCCGAGCGGTCCGGTTACGCGCAGGTTGACGATACTCCCCGCCGTGGCCGCCACCATCGCCTCAACCGTGCCTTCGCCGCCGTCGGCAACCGGTATCTTCACGTAAGTGGCGTCAGGAAAAATCTCGCGGAAGCCCGCTTCAATCGCGGTTGCCACGCCTGAGGCGGATAAACTCTCTTTGTATGAATCCGGTGCGATTACGATTTTCATAGGCAATCCAGGCGCTGTTGATAGATGATTCATCATCCGCGATGGCGCAGTGCGGCGGCCGCGCCGACCGCCGCGACGCATTAACGGGTTATCTCAACTTTGGCTAATTTTTCATAATAGCAGGCGAGCGCGCTATGGTCGGCGTTGCCCTGGCCGTCGTTGCGCAGCGCCTGCATCATCTCCATCACCGCGGCGGTGAGCGGAAGATGGGCGCCGATGCCGTGCGAGGTATCGAGCGCGTTGGCCAGATCCTTGATATGCAGGTCGATGCGGAAGCCCGGCTTGAAGTTGCGATCCAGCACCATCGGCGCTTTGGCGTCGAGCACGGTGCTGCCGGCCAGTCCGCCGCGGATCGCCTGATAGACCAGCTCGGGATTAACGCCCGCCTTGGTCGCCAGCGACAGCGCTTCCGACATCGCCGCGATATTGAGCGCCACGATCACCTGGTTCGCCAGCTTGGTGACGTTGCCCGCGCCGATATCGCCGGTGTGCACCACCGATCCCGCCATCGCCTTCATGATGTCGTAGCAGCGATCGAAGATCTCTTTATCGCCGCCCACCATTACGGAAAGCGTGCCTTCGATCGCTTTCGGCTCGCCGCCGCTCACCGGCGCGTCGAGCATTTTGATGCCCTTCTCTGCCAGCGCGTCATGCACCTCGCGGCTGGCGAGCGGCGCGATAGAGCTCATATCGATGACGATCAGGCCCGGCTTCGCGCCGTCGATAATGCCGTTTTCGCCCAAGCAAACCTCTTTCACCTGCGGCGAGTTGGGCACCATGGTGATCACCACGTCAACTTGCTCGGCCACCTCTTTCGCTGTTTTCGCTACGGTAGCGCCCAGCGCGGTCAGTTCCGCTTCGTTGCTGGCGTTGTTATCGCGCACCACCAGAGAATAACCGGCTTTCACCAGATTTTTACTCATCGGTTTGCCCATGATGCCGAGGCCGATAAATCCAATTTTCATTGCCTTTCCCCTTCGTCAGTTACTTCTTAAATTTGTCGCACAGCGCCTGAGTCGCGTTGCGGAAGACGCCTAAGTCGCTGCCTACCGCCACGAAGCTGGCGCCCCATTCGAGATAGCGGCGCGCGTCCGCTTCGACCGGCGCGAGGATGCCGCTCGGCTTGCCCGCCGCTTTGGCGCGTTCGAAGACATGCTTAATCACCTTGAGCACCTCTGGGTGCGCAGGCTGGCCGAGATAGCCGAGCGCGGCGGAAAGATCGCCCGGCCCGACAAAGATGCCGTCGACGCCCTCTACCGCAGCGATGGCGTCGATATTGTCGACCGCCTGCTGGGTTTCAATCTGCACCAGCACCGTAATGTTGTCGTTCACCGTGGCGTTGTAGTCGGGCAGCGTGCCGTACATATTGCTGCGGTGTGACACCGAGACGCCGCGAATGCCAGCGGGCGGATAGCGGGTCGAGGCCACGGCGCGCAGCGCCTCCTCTTCCGTTTCCACAAACGGGATCAGGAAGTTGTAGAAGCCGATATCCAGCAGGCGCTTGATGATCACCGGTTCGTTGCAGGGCGGACGCACCACCGGCGCGCTGACGCTGCCTTTGAGCGCCATCAGCTGCGGCACGAAGGTGGTAATGTCGTTGGGCGCATGTTCGCCGTCCAGTACCAGCCAGTCGAAACCGGCCAGGCCGAGCACTTCGGTGGTAATAGGGTTCGCCAGCGCGCACCAGCTGCCGATCAGGGTTTCTCCTGCCAGCAGACGACGGCGAAATGCATTCGGCCAGGCTGTGTTACTCATCATCTCTTCTCCCGTTACAACTGCTCCCCGCAGGGAGCTAAAAGTTAGCGCACCAGACAGGGACGTTTATTGTCGAAGGTCCAGTTCGGCACGAGGAACTGCATCGCCTGCGCATCGTCGCGCGCGCCCAGTCCATGTTTTTGATAGAGCGCGTTGGCCTGCATAACCTGATCCATATCCAGCTCGACGCCCAGCCCCGGCTTCTGTGGCACCTGCACCATGCCGCCTTTGATCTGCAGCGGCTCTTTGGTCAGGCGCTGGTTGCCCTCCTGCCAGATCCAGTGGGTGTCGATGGCGGTGATAGCGCCTGGCGCGGCGGCCGCGACGTGGGTGAACATCGCCAGCGAGACGTCGAAATGGTTGTTGGAGTGCGAGCCCCATGTCAGGCCGAAGTCGTGGCACATCTGCGCCACGCGCACCGAGCCCTGCATGGTCCAGAAGTGCGGATCGGCCAGCGGAATATCGACCGACTGCAGCGACAGCGTGTGGCCCATCTGCCGCCAGTCGGTGGCGATCATATTGGTGGCGGTCGGCAGCCCGGTGGCGCGGCGGAACTCCGCCATCACCTCGCGGCCGGAATAGCCCTGCTCGGCGCCGCACGGATCTTCCGCATAGGCCAGCACCCCTTTCAGCTGCTTGCCGAGCAGGATCGCCTCGTTGAGCGACCAGGCGCCGTTGGGATCGAGCGTAATGCGTGCCTCTGGAAAGCGCTTCGCCAGCGCCGTCACCGCTTCCGCCTCTTCGCCGCCGCGCAGCACGCCGCCCTTGAGCTTGAAGTCGTTGAAGCCGTACTTGTCGTACGCCGCCTCGGCCAGCCGCACCACCGCTTCCGGCGTCAGCGCCTCTTCGTGGCGCAGGCGATACCAGTCGCAGGCCTCATCTTCCTGGTTCTGGTAGGGGAGCGCCGTCTTTTTACGGTCGCCGATGTAGAACAGGTAGCCGAGCATCTCAACGCGGTCGCGCTGCTGTCCGTCGCCCAGCAGCGTAGCGACGTTGACCTGCAGATGCTGACCCAGCAGGTCGAGCAGCGCCGCCTCGATGCCGGTGACCACGTGAATGGTGGTGCGCAGGTCAAAGGTCTGGCTGCCGCGTCCCGACGAATCGCGGTCGGCGAAGGTGCTGCGCACCAGGCTGAGTACGTTTTTGTACTCGCCCACCGTTTTGCCGATCACCAGCGCCGCCGCATCTTCCAGCGTCTGGCGGATTTTCTCGCCGCCGGGGATTTCGCCAACGCCGGTATGGCCCGCGTTATCCTTGATAATCACGATATTGCGGGTGAAAAAAGGCGCGTGCGCGCCGCTCAGGTTGAGCAACATGCTGTCGTATCCGGCTACCGGAATAACCTGCATCGCTGTGACTTTCGGTGTCGAACTCATCTCCTGCTCCTTACACTGTGGCGCGGCCGAATGCCGGGCGCTTGCGGTCGAACGTCCAACCGGGAATCAGATACTGCATGGCGGTGGCGTCGTTACGCGCGCCCGCCGGCAGCGATTTAAAGAGGTCGTTGGCCTGGCGCAGCCGATCCCAGTCCAGCTCGACGCCGAGCCCCGGCGCATCGGGCACGGCGATTTTGCCGTTGCGGATCTGTAGCGGCTGTTTGGTCAGGCGCTGGTCGCCCTCCTGCCAGATCCAGTGGGTATCAAGCGCGGTCGGATTGCCCGGCGCCGCTGCGCCGACGTGGGTAAACATCGCCAGCGAAATATCGAAGTGGTTATTGGAGTGGCAGCCCCAGGTGAGGCCCCACTCGTCGCAGAGCTGCGCCACGCGCACCGCGCCGCTCAGCGTCCAGAAGTGCGGATCGGCCAGCGGAATATCGACCGCGTTGAGCATCACCGCGTGGTTCATCTCGCGCCAGTTGGTGGCGATCATATTGGTGGCGACCGGCAGCCCGGTGGCGCGGCGGAACTCCGCCATCACCTCGCGGCCGGAATAGCCCTGCTCGGCGCCGCACGGATCCTCCGCGTAGGTCAGCACCTCGCCCATGCCTTTGCAGAGGCGGATCGCCTCGTCCAGCGTCCATGCGCCGTTGGGATCGACGGTAATGCGCGCGTCTGGAAAGCGCCGCTTCAGCGCCGCTGCGGATTCAATCTCCTGCTCGCCCGGCAGCACGCCGCCTTTGAGTTTGAAATCCTTAAAACCATATTTGTCCTGCGCCGCCTCCGCCAGACGCACCACCGCGTCGGGCGTCAGCGCCTCCTGATGGCGCAGGCGATACCAGTCGTGGTCGCCGTTCTCGCCGCTCTGGTAGGGCAGATCGGTTTTGCGGCGGTCGCCGATATAGAAGAGATAGCCCAGCACCGTCACCTCGTCGCGCTGCTGGCCGGGACCGAGCAGCTCCGCCACCGGCACACCGAGGCACTGGCCGAGCAGGTCGAGCAGCGCCGCCTCCAGCGCGGCGACCGCGTTGACGCGCAGCTCGAAGGTCCAGGCGCCTTTGCCGAAGGTGTCGAAATCGGCCGACTGGTTGCCTTTGTGCACCTGCTGCACCAGCCGGTTCATGCGCGCCACCTGCTGGCCTTCGACCTGCGGGATCGCCTCGACCAGCGTCTGGTAGATGGTGTCGCCGCCCGGCGCTTCGCCGACACCGGTATGTCCGGCGCTGTCGGTCAGCACCACGATATTGCGGGTAAAGCAGGCGTTATGCGCGCCGCCGATATTCAGCAGCATGCTGTCGTATCCGGCGACCGGGATCACCTGCATGCGGGTAATCACCGGTGAGCTTTGCGTAGACATATTCCCTCCTTATGTCCGCGGTTTCAGTTCGATACGTTTGATATCGCCCGCAATCACCAGGAAGCTGAACGCGGCGACGAACGCATGGATGCCGACATAGATCAGCGCGCCTTCAAACGAGCCGCTGGTGGCGATGATGTAGCCGATAGCGATAGGCGTGACGATGCCGGAAAAGTTGCCGAACATATTGAACAGGCCGCCGCTCAGGCCGCTGATCTCTTTCGGCGCGGTATCCGCCATCACCGCCCAGCCCAGCGCGCCAATGCCTTTGCCGAAGAAGGCGAGCGCCATGAAGAACACCACCACCCATTCGGTGTCGCTGTAGTTGCACATCACCATGCTGATAGAGAGCAGCATGCCGAGCACGATAGGCGTTTTGCGCGCGATGTTGAGCGAACCGGTTTTACGCATCAGGTAATCGGAGATGACGCCGCCCAGCACGCCGCCGAGAAAGCCGCACACCGCGGGAATCGAAGCGATCATCCCCGCTTTCAGAATCGACATGCCGCGCGCCTGCACCAGATAGACCGGGAACCAGGTGATAAAGAAGTAGGTGAGCGCGTTGACGCAGTACTGGCCGAGATAGATGCCCAGCATCATGCGCGAGGAGAGCAGCTGCTTGATCTGGAACCACTTCTCATCCCAGCTCACTTTCTGCTGCGCCTTTTTCGCATCCATATTGATCAACGCGCCGCCCTGCTCCATATACTCCAGCTCGGCTTTATTCACGCCAGGATGGTCGTTGGGATCGTGGATCACTTTCAGCCAGATAAAGCTGAGGATGATGCCGAGACCGCCCATAAACCAGAACACATGCGCCCAGCCCACTTCTGATACCAGCCAGCCCATAATCGGCGCAAAAATTACCGTAGCGAAATATTGCGCGGAGTTGAAAATCGCCACCGCGGTGCCGCGCTCCTGCGCCGGGAACCAGGCCGCGACGATACGGCTGTTACCTGGGAAGGATGGCGCTTCTGCCAGACCGACCATAAAGCGCAGCAGAAACAGTGAAACCACAATGCCATAGCCGCTGAAGATATCGACAAAGCCCTGCAGCAGAGTAAAAAGCGACCAGAGGAAGATACTCCAGAAGTAGACGCGTTTTGATCCAAAGCGGTCCAGCAGCCAGCCGCCTGGGATCTGGCCGATAACGTAGGCCCACGAGAACGCCGAGAAGATGTAGCCCAGTCCGACCGAGTCGAGGCCGATATCTTTCGACATGGCGGAACCGGCGATGGAAATGGTGGCGCGGTCGCCGTAATTGAACGAGGTGACGATAAACAACATCACCACGATCCAGTAGCGGGCGTTGGTGCGCTTCTGCACCGCTTCCGCCGTCTGGCTGTAACTATTCATGATGCACTCCTGAAATATAGCGTTCGCTACATTCGCTCTGACTGCATACACATCGCGTTGGGTATCAGAGAGAAGTCGGGTTAAACACGGCGATTTTTTATAGGGGCAAACCGATAGTGCGTCGTGACGAATAACCTAACGTCGTATAACGAAAGCCAGTATAGGAATGACAAAAGGCGGAGGCACTGGAAGAACGCCTGACAATTAAGCCGCTAATGCACGCATTGTCTGGCAGTTGCACAGCCGACTGCGGCGCGCTTCACGGAACCCGGTTTTTCCCGTCCGAAATGGCGATTAATTAAGCGAAGGTCGGCGCCTTTGTGAGACTCTTCACTTGATTTTGGAAAAGCGAACCAAAAAGCAGCGGAAATGGGTGTAAATGCCGGACAGTTGCACAATGCGGCGAGCAACCCGCATTCATATACTAAGGCTGGCAAATCCGATGTGCGACATGAAGAACGATAACGCGCCGCCACGTACGGCGCGCCAGACTGATGACCTGGCCTGCAGGCAGGCTCTCGCCTGCGAAGGCACTTTATTAATGACTTGCGTATGCATGACTGGAAGGTGAGCGATGAACCGAATTCTCAATGAGCCGCCGCTTTATATCAAAGTCCATGAAGATGACAATGTCGCTATCGTGGTCAACAACCAGGGACTGCCGGCAGGCACGACCTTTCCCGACGGGCTAACGCTGACGGAGCATGTGCCGCAAGGGCATAAAGTGGCGCTTGCTGCCATTCCGCAGGGCGCGCCCATCCTCCGCTATGGCGAAGTGATCGGCTATGCGCTGCGCGATATCGCGCAAGGCGGCTGGATCGACGAGTCGCTGGTGGCGCTGCCTGAAGCGCCGCCGCTCGCCAGCCTGCCGCTGGCGACTAATGTGCCGCCCGAGCTGCCGCCGCTGGAAGGCTACACCTTCGAAGGCTACCGCAACGCGGACGGCAGCGTCGGCACGCGCAACCTGCTCGGCATTACCACCAGCGTGCACTGCGTGGCGGGCGTGGTGGACTATGTGGTGCAGATTATCGAGCGCGACCTGCTGCCGAACTACCCGAATGTCGATGGCGTCGTGGCGCTGAATCACCTTTACGGCTGCGGCGTGGCGATTAACGCGCCGGCGGCGGTAGTGCCGATCCGCACCATTCATAACCTGGCGCTGAATGCCAACTTCGGCGGCGAAATCATGGTGGTGAGCCTGGGCTGCGAGAAGCTGCAGCCCGAGCGTCTGCTGACCGGCACCAGCGACGTACAGGCGATCTCGCTGGACGATAGCGACATTGTACGGTTGCAGGATGAGCGCCATATCGGCTTCGGTGCGATGGTGGAAGAGATCTTGAGCGTGGCGAAAAGGCACCTTGAGCGCCTCAACCGCCGCCAGCGCGAAACCTGCCCCGCCTCCGCGCTGATTGTCGGCACGCAGTGCGGCGGCAGCGACGCCTTTTCCGGCGTGACCGCCAATCCCGCCGTGGGCTTCGCCTCCGATCTGCTGGTGCGCTGCGGCGCGACGGTGATGTTTTCCGAAGTGACCGAAGTGCGCGACGCTATTCATCTGCTGACGCCGCGCGCCGTTAATGAAGAGGTGGGCAAGCGGCTGCTGGAAGAGATGGCGTGGTATGACGACTATCTCGATCAGGGCCAGACCGACCGCAGCGCCAACCCTTCGCCCGGCAATAAAAAGGGCGGACTGGCGAACGTGGTGGAAAAAGCGCTGGGATCGATCGCCAAGTCGGGCCGCAGCGCCATTGTCGAAGTACTGTCGCCAGGCCAGCGGCCGACGCGGCGCGGGCTGATTTACGCCGCCACGCCCGCCAGCGATTTCGTCTGCGGCACTCAGCAGATGGCGTCGGGCATTACGCTGCAGGTCTTTACCACCGGACGCGGCACGCCTTATGGCCTGGCGGCGATTCCGGTGATCAAGATGGCGACGCGCAACGCGCTGGCCGATCGCTGGCACGACCTGATGGATATCAACGCCGGCACTATCGCCACGGGCGAAGAGACTATCGAGCAGGTCGGCTGGCGACTCTTCCACCTGATTCTGGATATCGCCAGCGGCCGCCAGCAAACCTGGTCGGATCGCTGGGGCATTCGCAATCAGCTGGCGGTGTTCAATCCGGCGCCGGTGACCTGATAAGGGCGCGCGCTGCGCTGCGGCAGCGCGCGATTAACTCACAGCTGTTTTCCCCAGGCCTCAACCCAGGGCGAAGTGACCGTCTCCGGCTCAGGATCTTCGGTTGCGTCTACCAGCAGTACCTCGCCGACGCGCTGCGCGCCCTGCTCCTGCAACAGCGCGTCAAAGGTTTTGCCCGCACCGCAAAAGTGGTCGTAGCTGCTGTCGCCGAGCGCGATGACGCCGTAACGTAGCGTCGGCTGATAGCCCAGCTTATCTTTCACGTCGTGATAAAGCGCGGCGATGTTGTCAGGGAAATTGCCTTGGCCGATGGTCGAGGTGATCACCAGCGCGACGTCGCTGCTGTAGTTTTGCCACTGCGCTAACGTCGGATCGTCATAGACCGCAACCTCGTGCCCTTGCGCCTGTAAAACCGGCTGCGCCTCTTCCGCCACCAGCAGCGCGTTGCCGTATACCGTACCTACAAAAATGCCAATCTTCGCCATGTGCCTGCTCCTTAAGCTGAGGTGCTATCCTCGCCTGCCGCGGCGGCAAACTCAAGCCCTGCGGCGGCGAACGCTGCCTGCCAGCCGAACTCGCAGGCCAGCCGGTGCCAAACCGCATCCAGTCTGGCGCGGATCACCAGCGGTTCGCCGGTCACCGGGTGCGTCAGCGCCAGGCTGCTGGCGTGCAGCATCAGGCGGTCGGCGCCGAAATGCTGCGCCGCGCCGCGATTTTGCCGCAGATCGCCGTGAGTGGTGTCGCCGATAATCGGGTGACGCAGATGCGCCATATGGCGGCGCAGCTGATGCTTGCGGCCCGTACGCGGCGAGAGCTGCATCAGGCTGTAGCGCGCGCTCGGATAGCGGCCAATCGCCACCGGCATTTCCGCCCAGGCCAGCGCCTGATAGTCGGTCACCGCAGGCTGCGGCGCGCGCGCTTCCGTGGCGAACTTATCGGCGATCTTGTCCAGCTCTTCCACCAGCGGATAGTCGAGCGTTCCGCTCTCCTGCAGCCAGCCGCGCGTCACCGCGTGGTAGGTTTTACGCATCTGATGCTGCTCGAACTGCTGCGACAGCAGGCGCCCGACGTCGCTGGAGAGGCCCATCAGCAGCACGCCGGAGGTCGGACGGTCGAGCCGATGCGCGGTAAAGACGTGCTGGCCGATCTGGTCGCGCACGGTCTGCATCACCACCACCTTCTCTTTGCGATCCAGCCAGCTGCGATGTACCAGCCAGCCGGCGGGTTTATTGACCGCCACCAGCCATTCATCCTGATAGATAATCTCCAGCATCAGGCGGGATCGTCCATAAACAGCGCGTCGAGCTGGGTCAGGCTGTGCAGAATCGGCGCATGGCCCGGCGTGGCGGCGGTCAGCGCGACTTCAAAATAGGGGGCGATAGCGAAATTTTGCGGCAGCGGCTGCTGCGCGGCGATAAGCGCCCGCATACGCGGAATGAGAACCCACTGCAGCCATTCGAGCGGCTCCAGCGTGTCGAGACAGAAAGGCTGGCTGCTGGCGAGCGCGCTGGCGGACGGGGGCGTTTCCTGCCAGTGATGGTGATCGCGCAGCAGCGTTTCGAGCTGCTCCAGCCGTTGTAACAGTAAAGGGGTCATAGGCCACCTCCAGCGAGCGGTAAATTCGGGCCGCAAGCATACCACCGCCGGACGCGGGCGCAAAAAAAGGGAGCACTGTTAAAACAGTGCTCCCGGTTCGTTTGCAGCTTTCCCGCTACTTTGATGCTCCCTGCCTCATCCGTGACAACTTTTCCTGTGCGCCATCCTGCGCTTATCGTCCTGATAATTCCTTTGGCTTCCAGGCCCGCCGCGCATCATGTACGGCTCTCGTTCTCCTTCCTGGAGGTGTCCCTGACTCTCTCCTGAGTATCCTGCTTCATCCTGAAGCCTTCCGTGTGACGTAAACTCCGTTACGGTCCCGCCTCCTGGCATGACGTATCCTGACGCTATCTTCAATCCTCTGGCTTCCTGCCAACTGCTGACTATTCTGGCAGAGGCCGCTGAATAAACAAGGTACTAAACAGCGTTACATTATTTGTTTATAGACCAGATTTAGGAGTAATGCCATTAAGTCAATGATTCACAATATTTTTACATTGCAGACTTCTGGATGTCCCTTGAGAGAAATGCCAATCTCTCACAGCACATGTAAGAGATATCTCACAAGGTAACTAGCGATTATCTGCAAAGCCCGGTATAACCACCTGTAAATTCTTAAGAAATATCTGAGCATTTTCCGCCAGAATTTCGCGTTTTTTGGTACCGGGCTGTTCAAGAATCACCTCGCCGGTCAGGTTGCAAATCGAGACGATCTCCTGCTCCGATTCGGTGGCGGCGATAAACAGCGTCGGCGTCTGTTTCAGGCGGCGCTTCATGATCAGATGCCCGATCAGATTCTCCTGCAGCCGCAAAAAATCCTCTTCGCTCCAGACCTGCAGCAGCGTCAGCTCAAGGTGCGCACAGCGCGCCGTCATATCGCCCGCGAACTGCGCGGTGTAAAAGGCGGCGATATCCTCCTGAAGCGTGATCTCCAGCGCGCGCTCCACCGCTTCCAGCGTAGCGGGCAAGGTAAAGGGCTGCGGCTGCCACCATACCTCATCAGCCTGGGTGGCGATAATGCAGGGCGACGGCACGCCATAAAGCGCCTGGCTAGCGGGCGCGTGGCCGGTGCGCTGTTGCCAGGCGTCGCAGTAACGGGCGGTAAATTCGCGCAGGGCATCCACAGTCTGTTGCATTACTCTTTTTCTCACGTCTGATGGGTTACACTTATCCACTTTGTTTTGTATCACGGGTAACCGCTATGTCTTTATATGAAAAGGATCAGGCGCTGAGCAACCTGACCCTGGGCAAACCCACAGCCTATCACGATCAATACGAGCCCAGACTGCTGCAGGCGGTACCGCGCAGCCTGAACCGCGCGCCGCTGGGTCTGACGCCCGATTCCCTGCCCTTTACCGGCGCGGATATCTGGACGCTTTACGAACTCTCCTGGCTTAACAGCAAGGGCGTGCCGCAGGTGGCGCTGGGCGAAGTGGTGCTGAACGCCACCAGCGAACATCTTATCGAGTCGAAGAGCTTTAAGCTCTACCTTAACAGCTTTAACCAGACGCGCTTCGCCAACTGGGGCGACGTGCGCCAGACGCTGGAGCGCGACCTCAGCGCCTGCGCGCAGGGCGAGGTGAGCGTCGCGCTGTTCCGCCTGAGCGAAATCGAAGGCCAGCCCATCGGTCAGTTTAGCGGTTACTGCATCGACGAGCAGGATATCGCCATCACGGACTACAGCTTTAATGCCGACTACCTTGCCGGTGCGGCGGGCGGCGAAGTCGTGGAAGAGACGCTGGTCAGCCATCTGCTGAAATCCAACTGTTTGATCACCAATCAGCCCGACTGGGGTTCGGTGATGATCCGCTACAAAGGCCCGCGCATCGACCGCGAAGCGCTGCTGCGCTACCTCATCTCTTTCCGCCAGCACAATGAGTTTCACGAGCAGTGCGTAGAGCGCATCTTTAACGATCTGCTGCGCTTCTGCCAGCCGCAGCAGCTTACCGTCTATGCGCGCTACACGCGCCGCGGCGGCCTGGATATCAATCCGTGGCGCAGCAACGTGCCTTTTACGCCGGGATATTCCCGTCTGGCGCGTCAGTAGCTTTGCGAAGCCTCTCGCAGCCTGCGCGTCAGAGGTTGCGTTCCCCTTGAGCATTGAGGGTCGACAAGGCACTCTGGTGAAGGCGGCGATCGGAGGATCGCCGACCAGGGATTTTCGCCACCGCAACGGCGGTGTCATTAGTCACCCAGGCGGGTGTAACGGAGTTCATTTGATTACGCATATCAGCCCTCTTGGCTCGATGGATCTGCTCTCTCAGCTGGAAGTGGACATGCTCAAGCGCACCGCGAGCAGCGACCTTTACCAGCTGTTTCGCAACTGCTCCCTTGCCGTCCTGAATTCAGGCAGCCAGACCGACAGCAGCCACGAACTGCTTTCCCGCTTTGAAAATTTCGACATCAACGTGCTGCGCCGCGAGCGCGGCGTCAAGCTGGAACTGATCAATCCGCCGGAAGAGGCGTTTGTCGACGGACGCATTATCCGTTCGCTGCAGGCCAACCTGTTCGCCGTGCTGCGCGACATTCTGTTTGTTAACGGCCAGCTGGCGATCGCCGGCATGGAAGAGGCGCCGCCGGATGATTCGGCGCATATCACCAACCAGGTTTTCTCTATTCTGCGCAACGCCCGCGCGCTGCACATTGGGGAATACCCGAATACCGTGGTCTGCTGGGGCGGCCACTCCATCAACGCGGTGGAGTATCAGTACTGCCGCAACGTCGGCACCCAGCTGGGCCTGCGCGAGCTGAATATCTGCACCGGCTGCGGGCCGGGCGTGATGGAGGCGCCGATGAAAGGCGCGGCGGTAGGCCATGCGCAGCAGCGCTACCGCGACAGCCGCTTTATCGGCCTGACCGAGCCGTCGATTATCGCCGCCGAGCCGCCGAATCCGCTGGTGAACGAACTCATCATCATGCCGGATATCGAAAAACGCCTGGAAGCCTTTGTGCGCATTGCGCACGGCATCATTATTTTCCCGGGCGGCGTGGGTACGGCGGAAGAGCTGCTCTACCTGCTGGGCATTATGATGAACCCGCAGAACCAGGAGCAGGTGCTACCGCTGATCCTTACCGGCCCGCAGGAAAGCGCCGACTACTTCCACGTGCTGGACGATTTTATCGTCAACACGCTGGGCGAAGCGGCCCGTCGTCACTATAAGATCATTATCGACGACGCCGCTGAAGTGGCGCGCCTGATGAAGAAAGCGATGCCGCAGGTGAAGGAATATCGCCGCGAAACCGGCGACGCCTACAGCTTCAACTGGTCGATTCGCATCTCGCCCGATCTGCAGAAGCCGTTTCTGCCGACCCATGAAAATATGGCCAACCTCAATCTCTACACCAGCCAGCCGGCAGAGCAGCTGGCGGCGGATCTGCGTCGCGCCTTCTCCGGCATTGTCGCCGGGAACGTGAAAGAGATCGGCATACGGGAAATCCGCGAAAAAGGGCCCTATAAGCTGCACGGCGAGCCGGACATTATGCGCCGCATGGATGAATTGCTGCAGGGCTTCGTCGCTCAGCACCGCATGAAGCTGCCGGGCACCGCCTATATCCCCTGCTACGAAATCATTAAATAAACCGCAAGGAAGGCAGTCCTCTCGGGCTGCCGTTTAGCTTATGTCATTTCACCTTCTTATCGTGGACGCGCTCAATCTGATACGTCGTCTGCACGCAGTACAGGGATCGCCCTGCGTCGAGGGTTGCGTCGCGGCGCTGCGCCAGCTTCTGGGGCATACGCAGCCGACCCACGTTGTGGCGGTATTCGACAGCGAACAGCGTCACCAGGGCTGGCGGCATCAGCTGCTGCCGGACTATAAAAGCGGCCGACCGCCGATGCCGGAGGATCTGCATGCCGAACTGCCCGCGCTGCAGGAGGCGTTTCGCCGGGTCGGCGTTAGCTGCTGGATCGCCGAGGCGGATGAAGCGGACGACCTGGCCGCTACGCTGGCGGTAAAAATGGCGCAGGCGGGCCATCAGGCGACCATCGTCTCTACCGACAAAGGCTACTGTCAGCTGCTGGCGCCGCAGATCCGCATCCGCGACTACTTTCAAAAGCGCTGGCTGGATCTGCCTTTTATCGAAAATGAGTTTGGCGTCGCGCCGCAGCGCCTGCCCGATTACTGGGGGCTGTGCGGCATCAGCAGCAGCAAGATCCCCGGCGTGGCGGGCATCGGCCCGAAAAGCGCGAAAACGCTGCTGCAGACGTTTGGTACGCTGGAGGCGATCTATGCGCAGCTCGACGAGGTGCCGGAGAAGTGGCGCGCGAAGCTGGAGGCCGGGCGCGAGTCCGCCTTAATCAGCCGACAGGTTGCAATGCTGAAGCAGGATTTGGTGCTGCAGGGGAATCTGAAAACGCTGCGCTACGAAGGCCAGGCGCCGCAGCGCCCGGCCTGAGGCTTAACGTTCGTCGCGGCGGCCCGGTATGGCGCCCCAGATGCGGCGAATATGCACCGTGACCTCTTCGCGGTCGTGATAGAGCTGACGGGCGCGGATCTGCGCGTTGATGCCCTGCGCCTTCAGCGCCTCGTCGATCATCGCCAGGTTCTGCGTCACCTCTTCGTAGCGCTTTTTCATCGGCAGCTTGAGGTTAAAGATCGCCTCACGGCACCAGCCGTTGACCAGCCATTCGGTCATCAGGCTGGCGACGCGCACCGGCTTCTCTACCATGTCGCACACCAGCCAGTCGTTATTGTTGCGCGTCGGGCGAAACTTAAAGCCGTCCTCGCGGCAGTGGGTGACCTGCCCGGTATCCATCAGGCTCGGCGCCATCGGACCGTTATCCACCGCGTCAACCCACATGCTGCGCTTCACCAGCTGATAGGTCCAGCCGCCGGGACAGGCGCCGAGATCGACCGCGTGCATGCCGCCCGCCAGGCGCTCGTCCCACTCGTCGGCGGGAATAAAGACGTGAAACGCCTCCTCCAGCTTCAGGGTCGAGCGGCTCGGCGCATCGGCCGGGAATTTCAGGCGCGGAATGCCCATATAGAACGGCGAATTGTTGCCGACGACAGAGTAGCCGACGTAGCAGGCGCCAGGCGCGATAAAGAAGACGTGCACCACGGGTCGCTTCAGGCTTTCGTAGTTGAGCAGGATCCCCGCTTCGCGCAGGCTGGCGCGCAGCGGCACGGTAAACTTGCGGCAAAACTTCGTCAGCTCTTTCGCTTCGTTAGTATCCGGCACCTCGACGCGCAGTTCGCCGCCCTTCTCCACCACGCCGGTCAGTATGCCGACAATCGGCGCAATGCGATCGTCCGGCGGCAGATCTTTCAGCAGCTCGCCGACCACCAGCATCTGGCGGGCGAAGATCAGCGTATCGAAAGGCAGATCGCGCGCCAGGCGGTCGGCATCTTCGTGCTGATAGCACTCGAACAGCACATAGCCGCTGTTCTCTTTAACCCGCGGGAAACCGTAGATTTCACGCTCGGCGGCGCAGGCGGCGATTTCCGCGGCGCACTCTTTTTCAAACCCGGGACGGCAATAGAGTAAAACTTTATTCATGGCGATCTGCCTTTCGTTTAAGACGCAGCGCGCCAATCAACATCAGAAACCAGCCGACCAGGAAACAGAGGCCGCCGACCGGCGTAACAAAAACCCAAAACTTCAAATGCGACAGCGCCAGAGAGTAGAGGCTGCCGCTGAACAGCACGACGCCGAGGGCCAGAAAGGCGCTGCTCCAGTAAAACCAGAGATTAGCGCGGCGCAGCATCGCGGCGCCCAGGCCGATGACCGCCAGCGTATGGTAAGCCTGATACTCTAGCCCGGTATGGATCCAGGCCATTTCCGTTGGCCCCAGAGAACGGCTTAAAACGTGGGCGCCAAAAGCGCCAAACGCCACCAGCAAAAACCCGCTGATGGCGGCAAAAATAAACATGGCACGACTGGACATCTGACTATCCTCAAGGTGCATCTGTACATCAGGCTACAGAAATCAATTAGTTAGTGATCGTAGCGAAAGCGGAATTTTTCTTGTTCGCTGGCGGCTTTCGCGATGATCCACTGTCGAAAGGCGGCTATTTTACCCAGTTCTGCCTGGCTGTCATGACAAACCAGATAAAAAGCGTTTTTACTTACCAGCACGTCGTTGAACGGACAGATCAAGCGACCCGCTTCGATTTCGCTCTGCGCCATTACGTTGTTCGCCAGCGCCACGCCTTGGCCATGGATCGCGGCCTGCAGCACCATGGCGCTGTGGCTGAAAATCGGCCCCTGCTGGACGTTAATATGCTGCAAGCCTAGCTGCCGGATATAGGATTGCCAGTCGCGCCGCGAAGCGTCATGCAGCAGCGTGAAGCGCGACAGATCCATTGGCGTTTTCAACGGATTGTCGCCGGTCATCAGCGCGGGCGAACAGACCGGCAGCAGATATTCGGCGTAAAGTTTTTCCACTCGCAGTCCCGGCCAGTTGCCGCGGCCGTAGAAAATCGCCACGTCGACGTCGTCGGCCAGCTTCTCTTCATCGCGGTCCACCGCCTGAATACGCACGTCGATGCCCGGATAAGCCATATTAAAGCTAGAGAGCCGCGGCACCAGCCACTGAATGGCGAAGCTGGGTAGCAGGCTGACGGTTAAGGCGCCCTTCGCGCTACGCGCCTGAAGTTTGCGCGTCGCGTCATTGAGCGCGGTGAAAATCTCTTTGATATCGAGATAGTAGCTTTGCCCCTCTTCCGTCAGCAGCAGCGAACGATTTCTCCGGCGAAACAGCTTAAGTCCCAGAAAATCTTCCAGCGATTTTATCTGATGACTGACGGCTGCCTGGGTGACGAACAGCTCTTCGGCGGCTTTGGTAAAGCTGAGATGACGCGCCGCAGCGTCAAACACGCGGAGTGCATTAAGAGGAGGAAGGCGTTTCGACATGGTTTTCCGTGCTCGGATCAGGGGCAATATAGGTGCGCTTATAAAAAGCGGTCACATATTAGTTTTAGTAATCCGAGGCATTATAAATTGTCCGTTGAGGAAGCTCCAGCAAATACCTATAGTTGCCGCACTTCCTGAGCCGGAACGAAAAGATTTCAGGATTTGTGAGTGAGTTCGCAGATTTCCGGGAAGCTTTTGGCTTGTGGTCGTGATGTTGTGTTTGCATTTTGATCTGACGCTTGCAGATCAAGCTTTTAATTCCTGTAGATTTACCCTGTCTGTCCATAGTGATTTTGAATAGCACCGCAAATTGCGGTGCTTTTTTTTTGCCTGCAGCAGACGCCGAAGCGCTTACTGCATCTCAACCATCTCTTTGACGTCGGAGCGGTTAATCTGCTGCTTGTTGCCGTTAGCGTCTTTATAGCTGATCATACCGGTATCGCTGTCTACTGAAGGCTTACCTTCTGAGACAATGGTGCGACCATCGTTGGTATGCATAACATAATTGCTTGAACATGCGGCCAGAGTAAAAGCCATAGCGCAGACAGCCAGCACTGCTGAAAGTTTTTTCATTTTCTATCTCCTTGTAGATGATTGCATCAAACCGCCCGCGTTGGCTAACCTTAGTCAAATCGACTAAAGAAGGTTGCTCCTTGTGCGGGTTTTGGTTTAAACCTTGCATTAATCAGCATAACGCGCTTTTACAGCTTTGCCAGGAGAGAGCCAGGCTTTTGATCTGGCCCTGTTTATTTGTATGACGAGACAAAGCATGACCGCATTCAATCCCACCGCCTTCCGCCAGCAGTTTCCCGCGCTGAGCGTCGCCGGTGTTTATCTCGACAGCGCCGCCACGACGCTCAAGCCTCAGGTGGTGATTGATACCACGCAACAGTTTTACAGCCTGAGCGGCGGCACCGTGCATCGCAGCCAGTATGGCGCGGCGCGTCAGCTTACCGAACGTTATGAACAGGCACGGCATCAGGTGGCGCGCCTGCTGAATGCGGCGCACGGCCACCAGATCGTCTGGACGCGCGGCACCACGGAGGCGATCAATCTGGTCGCCAACGGCTGGCTATTGCCGCGGCTGAAGGCCGGCGACGAGATCCTGGTGAGCGAGGCGGAGCATCACGCCAATCTGGTGCCCTGGCTGATGGCGGCGCAGGCGCGCGGCGCGAAGGTGGTGAAATGGCCTGTCGGCGCCGATCGCCTGCCGGATATCGCGCTGCTGCCGTCGCTGCTTAACGCGCGCACCCGGCTGCTGGCGATCGGCCAGATGTCCAACGTCACCGGCGGCTGTCCCGATCTGGCGCAGGCGATCGCGCTGGCGCACGGCGTCGGCGCGAAAGTGATGGTTGACGGCGCGCAGGGCGTGGCGCACTGCCCAACCGACGTGCAGGCGCTGGATATCGACTTCTACGCCTTCTCCGCCCATAAAGTCTACGGCCCGACCGGCATCGGCGCGCTCTATGGCAAAGCCGAGCTGCTGGAAGAGATGTCGCCGTGGCAAGGCGGCGGTAAGATGCTGACCCACGTCGATTTTAACGGTTTCACGCCGCAGCCCGCGCCCTGGCGCTTCGAGGCCGGCACGCCGAACGTGGCGGGCGTAGTGGGACTGAGCGCCGCGCTAAGCTGGTTTGAGCAGCACGACCGGTTGAAAGCGGAGATGTGGAGCCAGCAGCTTGCCAGCCTGGCTGAAGAGCAGTTGGGCGAGTTTCCCGGTTTTCGCAGCTACCGCGCGGGCCGGACGAGCGTGCTGGCGTTTGATTTCGCGGGCGTGCACCACAGCGACATCGTCACGCTGCTGGCGGAACAGGGCATTGCGCTGCGCGCCGGCCAGCACTGCGCGCAGCCGCTAATGGCAGCGCTGGGCGTGAGCGGCACGCTGCGCGTCTCTTTCGCGCCCTATAATAATTTACAGGATGTCGACGCGCTGACGCGCGCCGTCTACACCGCGCTCGATCTGCTCTCTGAGGAGGAAGCATGAGTCAGGCTCTGACTGGCCCGCACCCGTTTGGCGATCTGATTACCCTGGACGGCCTGAAAGAGAAGTTTGCCCATTTTCAGCAGTGGGAGGATCGCTATCGCCAGCTGATCCAGCTCAGCCGTCAGCTGCCTGCTCTGCCGGAGGCGCTGAAAACGGCCGATATCGAGCTGACCGGCTGCGAAAACCGCGTCTGGCTCGGCAGCCAGCTGCGCCACGACGGCACGCTGCATTTCTACGGCGACAGCGAAGGCCGCATCGTGCGTGGTCTGCTGGCGGTGCTGCTGACCGCCGTGGAGGGAAAAACGCCGCAGGCGCTGCTGGCGGACGATCCGCTGCAGCTGTTTGACGAACTGGGGCTGCGCGCCCAGCTCAGCGCCTCGCGCAGCAGCGGACTGAAAGCGCTGGCGGAGGCGGTACATCAGGCCGCACGCGCGGCGCGCGCCTGAGGTTCTACGCCGCCTGACGCGCCGCGCGCGCCAGAAACTTCTTCAGCGCATGGGAAACGGCGACAAAGCCGAAGGTGGCGGTCACCATGGTGGCCGCGCCGAATCCCGCTTCGCAATCCATTCTTTTCGGCCCTTCAGCGGTGCTACGCGCGGCGCAGACGCTGCCGTCCGGCTGCGGATACATCAGCGCTTCGGTCGAGAAGACGCAGTCGACGCCCAGCTTGCCTTTGCTGTTTTTCACCACACCGAGCGCCTTCAGCCGCTCGCGCAGCTTGGCCGCCAGCGGATCCTGAATCGTCTTCGCCAGATCGGCCACCCGGATCTGAGTCGGATCGATCTGGCCGCCCGCGCCGCCGGTGGTGATCAGCGGGATCTTGTTGCGGCGGCACCAGGCGATCAGCGCCGCCTTCGGACGCACGCTGTCGATGGCGTCAATCACGTAGTCGTAGCCCGCCGCCATCAGCTCGGCGGTGTTGTCCGGCGTGATGAAGTCGTCGATGCAGATCACCTCGCAGTCGGGATTGATGGCGCGCAGCCGCTCAGCCATCACCTCGGTTTTCGCCTTGCCGACGTTGCCGTTCAGCGCGTGGATCTGCCGATTGGTATTGGTGATGCAGACATCGTCCATATCGATCAGGGTAATTTTGCCGATGCCGGTGCGCACCAGCGCTTCCGCCGCCCAGGAGCCGACGCCGCCGATGCCGATCACGCAGAAGTGCGCCGCGGCGAAACGCGACAGCGCATCCTGCCCATAAAGACGTGCCGTGCCGCCAAAACGCTGACGCCAGGCGTCGTTAACCACACTCATAATTAACCTTGTCGCCTCGTGCGGGCCGCGCGGCCCGCCGAGAAATCAGTTTGAACCCAGTAACAGAGAGCCATTATCGCCGTTTTGCGGGTTGCTGAACAGCGGCTGTCCGGCGCCCGGCGCAGCCTTCAGCACCCAGACGCGGCCGTAATGGTTATAGAAGCCCGCCAGGTGCGCCGCGTCGGGCCCAATGCCCTGATAGATGTCAAAGTGCTGGCCCTTGATGGCCCCGCCGACGTCCAGCGCCACCATCAGGCGCATCTCATACTTACCGTTGAACTTGCCTTTTTCGTTGAGCTGCGGCACTTCCGCCAGCAGCGCGGTTCCCGCCGGGATCAGCGAACGGTCCGACGCCACAGAGGCCTTCGCCACCAGCGGCACCGCGCTGGCGCCGCGCACCGGGGTATAAGGTTCCGGCTTGAAGAAGACAAACGACGGGTTGGTTTCCAGCAGCGCGCGCACCTCCTGCTCAGAGTGCGACGCCGCCCAGTCGCGAATCGCCTGCATCGACATATCCTCGCGCTTCACCTCGCCGCGATCGATCAGCTCTTTGCCGATGCTGTGATAGGCCCAGCCATTTTTGCCGCCGTAGCCGAAGAAGGTCATCGGACGGCCGTCGCCGTAGTCGACGTAGCCGCTGCCCTGCACGTCCATAATAAAGTTATCGATCAGCGAATTGCTCCAGCCGATAACGTAGCGTTCGTCCAGCGCGCCGCTATAGATAGAGGCGCGGCTCGGCAGCTTCGCGCCGCGCTTGCGCGGCGGCATGCGGTAGATGGGGTACTGGAATTCGCCCTGACGCGTATAGCGCGCCTGCACCACCGGCGTGTAGTAGCCGGTAAACTGCACGTTGCCGTAGTTGTCGGTGCCTTCCATCTGAAAGGCGTTCAGGCCGAACTGGCGCAGCTGACGCGTATCGGCGCCTGCCATCAGCCAGCTTTCAATCGCGCTGTAGGTGCCAGTGTGGCGTCCATACAGGGCGGAAGAGGCGGACTGGATCTGCCGCACCTGCTCGCCGAAGTCTCTGCCGTTCACCGGTCGGCCTTTGGCATTAGGCTGGTTAACCAGCGCCAGCGGCTGTTCCAGCTTGCCGTCTTTATATTGCTGCCCGCGATCGGTCGGCTTCGAGCTACAACCCGCCAGCAGCGCAAACATTGCACCAGTAAGTGCGTACTTCGCCCAGTGTCCTTTATTCATCGCCGTCTCTTTTATTCATCAGTGTTCGCCCCGCGACGATAGCAAAGCGTCTGGCAGATTGAAATCCGCCTGCCCCTTCCGCGCGCGCGGCTGTGTGATAATTAGCCAGATGGAGAAAATATTCAGCAAACAATCCCTAATTTGACGCTTCGCGCTAAAAAGGGGTTGCATCATCAGCTCCAGGAGGTATAGTGCGCATCCACGGACGCGGGATGGAGCAGCCTGGTAGCTCGTCGGGCTCATAACCCGAAGGTCGTCGGTTCAAATCCGGCTCCCGCAACCAACTCTTCTTTTGAAGAGACAATGTGAAAAAAGACGCAATGCGCACTACGGACGCGGGATGGAGCAGCCTGGTAGCTCGTCGGGCTCATAACCCGAAGGTCGTCGGTTCAAATCCGGCTCCCGCAACCAACTCTTCTTTTGAAGAGACAATGTGAAAAAGACGCAATGCGCACTACGGACGCGGGATGGAGCAGCCTGGTAGCTCGTCGGGCTCATAACCCGAAGGTCGTCGGTTCAAATCCGGCTCCCGCAACCAACATTTAAGCACCTGAAAGGGTGCTTTTTTGTTTTTGTGCCGTGTGAAACCGGGACGGCCTGCGCCATCCCTTCTCCTCGCTTTAGCGTCGCGCCCCGCCCTTGTCGAAGTAAGCCTTTATGCCATGGAAAATTGCCTCCGCCACCTGCTGCTGATAGCGGCTGGTGCGTAGCTTGCGCTCCTCCTCAACGTTGCTGATAAAGGCGGTTTCCACCAGAATCGATGGAATATCCGGCGCCTTCAGCACCGCGAAGCCCGCCTGATCGACGGTGCGTTTATGCAGATGGTTGATGCGCCCCATACGATGCAGCACCTCTTTGCCGAACGCCAGGCTATCGTGAATGGTCTGGCGCTGCACCATATCCAGCATGGTGTGATCGAGATAGCGATCGCCGCTCTTGCTGACCCCGCCGATAAGATCCGATTCGTTCTGCGTTTGCGCCAGGAAACGCGCCGCCGCCGAAGTGGCGCCTTTGGTGGAGAGCGCGAACACCGAGGAGCCGCGCGCGCTGCGGCTGGTAAAGGCGTCGGCGTGTATCGAGACAAAGAGATCGGCGCGCTGCTTGCGCGCTTTCGCCACCCGAACCCGCAGCGGAATAAACACATCCTCGTTGCGCGTCATATAGGCCTTCATATTCGGCTCTTTGTCGATCAGCGCCTTGAGCCGTCGCCCCATCTTCAGCACGATATCTTTTTCACGCGTTTTGTATTTGCCGTGCGCGCCGGGATCTTCGCCGCCGTGCCCTGGATCGATCATCACGATCATCGGCCGATCGCGCCCCGCCTTGCCGGGCAGCGGCGCGCTCGCCGGCTCGTTACGCTCCAGATCGCCCTTGTTGTAATCCTTGAGCAGCGCCAGCAGCGGATCGTCTTCAGCGCTCTCCTGGCTCGGATAGAGATCCACCACCAGCCGGTGTTTGATGCCGGCCACCGGCGCCAGGGTAAAGGTTTTCGGCGCGACGTTGCGCTTCAGCTCCAGCACGATGCGCACGGTATTGGCGTCGAACTGTCCGACCCGCGCGTTTTTAATAAAGGGATCGTTGACGCGCACCAGCTTGTCGACACCCTTCAGCACCGGATTAAGATGCATATTCTCGATATCGATAACCAGCCGATCCGGATGCGAAAGCGCGAACTGCTTATAGTGAAGCGGCACGCTGGACTCCAGCGTCATGCGCGAATAGGTCGAAGATGGCCAGATGCGTACCGCGACGATATGGTTTTTTGCCGCCAGGCCTGTGCGGCTGACGCTCAGCAGCAATAATGCGCCGGTTCCCTGCAGGAGCCTTCTACGGGAAATTAGGGGATTTGATTCTGACATGCCGCTCCAGCTGCTCTGTTCTGTCTAAAAAAGCGCCACTTTAATAAACGGCGCTGAAAACTTTAGCCCATCCCTTTGGCGAAGTCATCCAGGAAAAGCTAAATAATGCAGGCTCTTAGCAGCGAGCGCACCCGAAAAAACGTAAATTTACGTCAGGTTTAACGCTTGCAAATAGCGCCCTAAAAGAATAAAAATACAAAAATTACGAATAATCATTCATTGAGGTTTGCCGTGAAGGAACGTAGTACTGAGCTGGTTCAGGGTTTTCGCCACACCGTTCCCTATATCAATGCCCACCGGGACAAGACCTTTGTCATCATGCTGGGCGGCGAAGCGATTGAGCATGAGAACTTCTCCAGCATCGTTAACGATATCGGCCTGCTGCACAGTCTCGGCATTCGCCTGGTGGTGGTCTATGGCGCGCGTCCGCAGATCGACGCCAGCCTGGCGGCGAACCAGCTGGAGCCGGTTTACCACAAATATACCCGCGTGACTGACGCGCAGTCGCTGGAGCTGGTGAAGCAGGCGGCGGGACGGCTGCAGCTCGACATCACGGCGCGACTCTCAATGAGCCTGAACAACACGCCGCTGCAGGGCGCGCATATCAACGTGGTCAGCGGCAACTTTATTATCGCGCAGCCGCTGGGCGTGGACGACGGCGTCGATTATTGCCACAGCGGACGCATTCGCCGCATTGACGAAGAGGCGATTCATCGGCAGCTGGATAACGATGCGATTGTGCTGCTCGGTCCGGTGGCGGTCTCCGTGACCGGCGAGAGTTTTAATCTGACGTCGGAAGAGGTCGCCACCCAGCTGGCGATTAAGCTGAAGGCGGAGAAGATGATCGGCTTCTGCTCCGAGCAGGGCGTAACCCGCCGCGACGGCACCATTATCTCTGAGCTGTTCCCGAACGACGCGCAGGCGCGCATCGACGAGATGGAGAGCGACGGCGACTACCTTTCCGGCACGGTGCGCTTCCTGCGCGGCGCGGTGAAGGCCTGCCGCAGCGGCGTGCGCCGCAGCCATCTGATTAGCTACCAGGAAGATGGCGCGCTGTTGCAGGAGCTCTTCTCGCGCGACGGTATCGGCACGCAGATTGTGATGGAGTCGAGCGAGCAGATCCGCCGCGCCACCATTAACGACATCGGCGGTATCCTGGAGCTTATTCGCCCGCTGGAGCAGCAGGGCATTCTGGTGCGTCGCTCGCGCGAGCAGCTGGAGATGGAGATCGACAAGTTCACCATTATTATTCGCGACAATCTGACCATCGCCTGCGCGGCGCTCTACCCGTTTATGGATGAGAAAATCGGCGAGATGGCCTGCGTAGCGGTGCATCCCGACTATCGCAGCTCGTCGCGCGGCGAGATGCTGCTGCAGCGCGTCGCGCTTCAGGCGCGGCAGATGGGGCTGGAGAAGCTGTTCGTGCTGACCACGCGCAGCATTCACTGGTTTCAGGAGCGCGGCTTTACGCCGGTGGATATCGAGTCGCTGCCGGAGAGCAAAAAGCAGATGTATAACTACCAGCGGCGCTCAAAGGTGCTGATGGCGGACCTGACCTGATTGAAAGCCGTTCCAGGCTAAATAACCGAGTAGGCGCAGGCAACAGGGGCTGCTCCACAAAGTCGCTCAAGGCATCCATGCTCGCTCGGCCCGCACACATACGCACCTCGTCCCTGAGGTGCGCCCGTAAACGGGCCAGCGCTTTGCGCTGTTCAAAAACGCTCCCGGCGTTTTTGTCCCTGTCGCGGGACGCTTTGTTCCGCAGCCCCAGTAGCCTGCGCAGTGACGTACCGAGCCGTTTGCGGCTGAAACCGGTTAGCTCACCAGACTTAGCCTTTCCACCAGCCCGCTGCGGCGTTGAGTTTGCAGCTGTACCGCGCGCTGAAACACCGCGGGTTCGCTGTAGAGCGTCAGCCGCTTGCGCGCGCGGGTAATGGCGGTATAGACCAGCTCGCGCGTCAGCACCGGCGAGAACTGCGCCGGCATTACCAGCGCGGTATGCTCGAACTCCGATCCCTGCGACTTATGCACCGTCATCGCCCAGGCGGTATCGTGCGGCGGCAGACGACTCGGCTGCACCGCCTTCACCGACCCGTCCGGCAGCGGGAAAAAGACCTTCAGCTGGTTTTCCGCATCGCGCAGGGTAATGCCGATATCGCCGTTGAACAGCCCCAGCGCGCTGTCGTTGCGCGTCACCATCACCGGCCGTCCCGCATACCAGCGGCTGCCGATCGCCGGCCGCCGGATGCGCTGTAGCTGCACCAGGCGCTGCTCGATGCGCTGGTTCAGCCCTTGCACGCCGAACGGCCCGTCGCGCAGGGCGCAAAGCAGCTGATAGTGGCTGAAGGCCAGCAGAATCTCCTCCACCGGCGCGCGCGCCTGCACTAGCTTCAGGAAAGGCCGGTAGCCTTCCGCGACGGCGTCGAGCATCGTCTGATAGGCCTCGCCGCTCTGCAGCGCCTGAAAATCGATATCCTCAAAGGCGGCGTTAATCACCGACTCGACGGCGCGCGCGTCGCCGAGATTGACCGCCCGCGCCAGCTGGCCGATGCCCGACGTCGCATCAAAGCGGTAGCTTTTGCGCAGCAGACAGATGCTGTCGCGCACGTCGGGCGCGCCCGCGTCATCCGCGCCGTCGAGAGCGCACTGGGTCAATGCCGCGAGCTGCTGCGCGCGCGACAGGCTGTAGCCCGTTTCCGCGCAGCGGCAGATATCGCCCAGCACCGCGCCCGCTTCTACCGACGCCAGCTGATCGCGATCGCCGAGGAAAATCACGCGCGCATGGTCGGGCAGCGCGGCGATAAGCTTCGCCATCATCGTAAGATCGACCATCGAGGCCTCGTCCACCACCAGCACGTCGAGATGAAGCCGGTTGGCGGCGTGATAGCGCAGCCGCTGCGTATCGGGCTGCGCGCCCAGCAGACGGTGCAGCGTCGTCGCTTCGCTGGGAAAACGCGCCCGCTCTTCGTCGCTGACCGACAGCGCCTGCAGCGCCTGACCGAGGGATTCAGTGAGGCGCGCCGCCGCTTTGCCGGTCGGCGCCGCCAGCTGGATACGCAGATTGCTGCGGCTGAGGCGGATCAACGCCGCCAGCAGCTTCGCCACGGTGGTGGTTTTTCCGGTGCCGGGGCCGCCGGAAATCACGGCGGTTTTGCGCGTCAGCGCCACGGCGGCGGCGATTTTTTGCCAGTCGTCGGGCCGATCGCCGAACAGCGCGCTCAGCACGTTCTGCGCGGCGGCGACATCCATCTCCGCCATCTCCGCCTGCCGGGTGAAAAAGTGCGCCACCCGACCTTCGCTTTGCCACAGACGATGCAGATAGAGCCGCTCATGATTGAGCACCAGCGGCGTGGCGATGCCGCCGTCGCTCAGCGCAGGCCAGCCGGCGAGCGCCGTTTTCCAGCACGACGGCGCGCCCGCTGCGCGCCATAGCGCCTGCGCCAGTTCGGGATGGCGTCCGGCGAACAGCGTCTCGGGGGTCAGGTGCGCCAGCGGCAGGCAGACGTGACCATCGCCCGCTTCGGCGCTGACGCAGGCGGCCGCCAGCAGCCATGCCGGCTGCGAGGCGTCGGCCAGCAGCCGCGCGAACTGAAGATCGAGCGACCGCAGCAGACGTTTCTCTACCGCCTGATCGAGCAATGACACTATTTCCGTCATACTTCCTCCTCTTTCGGGCGACGAAACAGCGCGTCCAGTCCGGCGACGAAAGAGGCCGACGGACGCGCGGTAAAGATGCCGTTTTGCGGCGAACTGCCATCGACGCCGCGTAAAAACAGATAAAACACGCCGCCAAAGTGGCGCTGATAATCGTAATCGGGCAGGCGATGCTGCAGATAGCGATGCAGCGCCAGCGTGTAGAGCTGGTACTGCAAATCGTAGCGGTGATCCACCATCGCCTGCGCCATCGCCTCCGGGGTATAGGCCGCTTCGCTGTCGCCAAGCCAGTTGGATTTGTAATCCAGCAGATAATATTGACCGTTCCAGCGAAACACCAGATCGATAAAGCCCTTCAGCATGCCCTGCACCTGGTGGAACTCCAGCTTCGGCGCGCGCGCCGACAGCGTATCGTGCTGGCGCATCAGCGCATCCAGCTCCGAAGCGTTCAGCATGCGCTCCAGCGGCAGATAAAAAGCCATCTCCACCAGCCGGTCCTGGTTTTGCAGCGCGCCCAGCGTCAGGCCGTCGCGATTAAGCGGCGTGTGCAGCACGCGCGCGATCCAGGCTTCCAGCACCGGCAGCCAGTGCGGCGGATAGCCGTTCTGCTCCAGCTGCGTTTCCAGCAGCGTCCTGTCCGGCGGCCGGGTAAAATCGATCGATTCAAACAGGCCGTGCAGAAAGGTGCCCGGCGCGGCGCCGCGCGGAAAGTGATGCGGCGTCAGGGCGCTCTCCGCCTCGCCGCCCTCTTCGCCCGCGGCGTCGATATCGAACGTGGGCATCGCCTCCAGCAGCGGCGAACTGCTGTGCTGCTGAAGCCCGGAATAGCTGGTAACGCGCCAGGCGTCGCGCAGGTCGCGCGTCACCTGACGACTGCTGAGCGCATCGTCGGGCTGCGCCTGTTCGCGCCAGTTTTCGCCGGGGATCAGATCGTCGCGCAGCACCTCGGTGTCCGCATCCGCCAGCGTCGCCAGGCAGGCGCGCAGGCGGTCGGCGTCGCCGCTTTCGCCCTGCTGCACCAGATAGCCCAGCGCGCTCTTGTGCAGATCGCTGTCGCCCTCTTTTTTGCGCGCGCCCTTAAACAGCGGCGCAATGCCGACGCTGCAGTGAAACACCGAGCGGGTTAAGGCGACGTAAAGCAGGCGCAGATCTTCCGCCAGACGCTCCTGCTCGGCCAGCGCCAGACTCTCTTCATCGCCCTGCACGTCGAGCAGCGTCGCGAAGCTCTCCCGATCGTGATAGAGCGCGCTGGCCGCCTCGCGAAAGCCGGCGGCGAAAGGCAGCCACACCAGCGGATACTGCAAGCCTTTGGATTTGTGGATAGTGACAATCTGCACCAGGTGGCGATCGCTCTCGAGCCGCAGCTGCTGCTCCGCCGCCTGGCTATTGGGCCGGGCGATCTGCTGCGCGAGAAAGCGCACCAGCGCATGCGGGCTGTCGAGGTGGGTCGACGCCTCCTGCAACAGCTCGCCCAGATGCATCAGGTCAGTGAGCCTGCGCTCGCCGTTCTCCGAGGCGAGCATATTTTCCGCCAGCTGCCGCTGATTCATGACGTCGCGCAGCATCGGCAGCACGCCGCGCTGGTGCCAGAGCTGCTGCCAGCCGGCGAACTGCTCGACCAGCGCATCCCACTCGCGCTCGTTCTGGCTTAGCGTATCCAGCGAGGCGGCGTCAATGGCGAAGATGGAGGTGGCCAGCGCGCTGCGCAGCAGCCGCTCCTGCTCCGGCGCCTGCACCGCCTGCAGCAGCCACAGCAGCTCGCGCGCTTCGGGCGTGGTGTAGACGCTGTCGCGGTTAGAGAGATAGACCGATGGAATCGACAGCCCGTTCAGCGCGTCGCGGATCAGCCCCGCCTCATTGCGGCTGCGCACCAGCACGGTGATATCGGACGCCTGCACCGGCCGCAGATTATCGCCTTTGCCCAGCAGCGCGCGCCCCTGCTGGCCAGCGACCAGCCAGCGGCTGATATCGGCGGCGCACTGCTGCGCCATAAACTGCTGATAGTCGCTGACGCCGACGCCGTCGCCGGGCTGCAGCCAGAAGCGCAGCGCCGGCTGCGGCTGCGCATCTTTCACCAGCGTTAGCTGCTGATTCGGCGCGGCGGGATGAACCGGCAGAAACGGAATCGCCTCGAAGAGAAACGGCGAATCCATGCGGGCGAAAAGACGGTTCACGCTCTGCACCATGCCCGGTGACGATCGCCAGTTGGTATCGAGCGTATAGTGCGCGGCGACCTCGCTGCGGGCGCGTAAATAGGTAAAGATATCCGCGCCGCGAAAGGCGTAGATCGCCTGTTTGGGGTCGCCGATCAGCAGCAGCGCCAGCTCGGGCTGGTTCAGATAGAGCGTGCGGAAAATCCGATACTGCTGCGGATCGGTATCCTGAAATTCGTCAATCAGCGCCACCGGATAGCGGGCGCGAATGGTGTCGGCCAGCAGCGCGCCGCCCGGCTGCTGCAGCGCCTCGTCGAGACGACTCAGCAGATCGTCGAAGCCGAGCAGCGCGCGCAGGCGCTTCTCTCTACGCACCGCGTCGCGCACTTCCACCAGCGCGCGGGCGATAACCAGATCGCGCAGCGACAGCGGCTCGGCGAGAAACGCCTCTACCGCCTGGAACAGCGGATGCTGCGGCGGCTCGCCTTTTTTGGTCTTCTCTACCAGCACGCGCTGGGCGAAACGCTCCAGCTCTTTCGGGAAGAGATAGTCGGTTGTTTCGCTGTTGGCCCACTGGGTGATTTTCGCCACCCAGAGCGGCAGATATTTGCTGCTGTAGCTGCGCTTATCCACGCCGGACTGGCTGACGATGCCTTCGACTTCGTCGCTTACCGCCTGCCACTGGCGCTTCATCTCGCTGATGCGCGCCAGGTTGGCGGCGTGGCGCGTCGCCAGGGTTTCATCGTCGGTCGGCGGCCGTTTCAGCCGCGGCGATTCGCCCTGCAGCCAGGGCCGCAGCGTCGTCAGCAAACTCTCTGGTCCGTTCCACTCGGCGACGATGGCGCGCGCCACATCCAGCGTCAGCGGATAGCAGTGGCGTCGCCAGAAATCCGCGGTCGCCTGCTTAAACAGCGCCGCCTCGTCCTCTATCAGCTCCTGCTCGAACAGCATGCCGGACTCGAAGGCGTTCAGGTTAAGCATGCGCTGGCAGAAGCCGTGAATGGTGAAGATCGCCGCTTCGTCCATCTGACGCTCCGCCGCCAGCAGCAGCGAAGCGGCCTGCGAGAGATCGTCAATCTGCTCCAGCAGAAGCGCCAGCATCGGATTGCCGCTCGCGCCGCGCACGCAGGCCAGGCGCAGCTCGTGGATATTTTCGCGGATGCGCCCGCGCAGTTCGGCGGTGGCGGCCTCGGTAAAGGTCACCACCAGTATTTCTTCCACCGACAGCGGACGGCTGTAGCTGTTTTCGCCGCCCAACCCTAACAGCAGGCGCAGATAGAGCACGCCGATGGTAAAGGTTTTGCCGGTGCCCGCCGAAGCCTCGATCAGACGCTCGCCGCGCAGCGGCAGCGTCAACGGATTCAGCGATTCAGGGTAACTCATTGCGTCTCACTCTTAACCGGTAGCGACTGCTGCAGTTTCGCCACCTCATTCCAGGTTTTCCAGCCGGGCAGCTGGGCAAAAGCCGCTTTATCCGCGCTGTTGCCAGCAATCTGCGACGTCATCACCATGCCCTCTTTCTGCAGTACGGCGCGATGGAAGAAGTCTGCCAGCGCGTCCGGCGTCAGCTGCTGGATCTGCGCGATGACCTTCTGCCGCGTATCGAAGGCGTAGTTCTGGCGATCGAAGTCGCGACTATAGCGCGACGCCTCTTCGTCAAGGGTCTGCGGCCGCTGCTTCAGCTGGTTGATCATCGCCTGCTGATACTGCGCGAAGTCCTCCTGCGGCATGGCGCGCAGCCGTTTCTCCGCCTGCGGATAGAAGGCCTGATAGCGCTGCAGCAGATAGGCGGGCTGCTTGCTGTTGCTCTGCAGCAGGAAGCCGATGCCCCACTGACGGCCGATCGGCATCTGGAAAGCGAACACCGCATAGCCCAGCTGCTCTTCGGTGCGCAGCTGGTTGTAGAACCAGGGCTGCACGATCTGGCTCAGCATCGAACTGTTCGCCATGCCCTGATATTCGTCGTAGCCGAGCGGCACGTAGAGCGCCGCCAGCGCCGAATCGGTGCTGCTGCCCGCTTTCTGCAGGTTGGCTTTTACCGGCTTAGCGAAAGAGACGTAGTTGCTGCGCCAGAGCTGCGTGCCCTGCGTCTGCATCTGCTGCTTCAGCTCGCGGCCAAGCTGGGTCACGCTTTCGGCGCTGAGGTTGCCCACCGCCAGCAGTTCAGGCGTCGCATGATGGATCAGATTGTCGCGATACGCCACTACCTCGTCGAGAGCGATCGCCTTTACCAGCGCGCGGCGCGTCTCGCGCTGCGTATAGGGGAGCTGCGACAGCATCTGCATCGGCTGGATCGCCAGTTCGAACGCCTTGCCCTTGTCCGCCGCGTCCAGCTGATCGAGATACCAGGATTTCGCCTGCTCCAGCTGCTGCGGCGTAGGCTGGAAGGTGGCATAGCCTTCCACCAGTTTTTTCAGCAGCGTCGGCAGCCGCTGGGTAAAGCCGCTGGCGCTGAAGACCAGCCCGTCGTTTTCGCTGGTGGAGAAGCTGATGCCGCCGACCGACGCCTGCGAGTTAAGCTCATCCAGCGCCAGGCTGGAGAGATAGTCGTTGAGGCCGAACAGCACCTGCTGACGCGCATCGCTGATGGCGTGCTGGTTGCGCAGCGCCAGCGTCACCGAGGCTTTCGGCTCGCTGGCGTAAAAACGGCTCGGCATCCAGTAGATCGGCATGCCGAAGTCGTTGGGCAGCGCGACCGGATGGCTGTAGCTTTTGCCATCCTGCGGGATCAGGGTGAAATCGTCAGGAATATAGGGATTCAGCGTCGGCATCGAGAGCTGGATCTGGCTGGCGCGCTGGCGCCAGTCGGCGAAGGTCTGGTCGCTGATGCGATCGACCTGATAGGGCGCGTTGACGAAGTAGGCCTCTTTGTTGTGCGGCTCCTGCGAGCTGATATACCAGATACGCGCATGCTGCGGCGTCATCTCGTCGAGGCGCGCTTTAATGGCGGCGGCATCATAGTCGTCGGCCAGGTATGGCGCGTCCAGCATATGCTCTACCGGCACGCGCAGCATGGTGTCCGCCAGCCACTCGATGTAATCCATATCGCGCGTCAGCGAGGGATAGCGAAAATCGAGCGCCAGCACGTGCGAGACTTCGTCAAAGTAGCGTTTGTCGATGCCCTGCTCGCGCAGCATGGCGATGTAGCTGAAAATGGCCGCCACCACCTCGTCGCGCTGCGCCAGCCCTTTGTCGGTGAGCGAGGCGGTAATGGCGAAGACGCCGCTGCTGCGCTCGCTCATCGGATCGGCGCCGGCATTGACGCCGTCCGCCAGCCCCCTCTTTTGCAGCCAGTCGGCCAGGGTGTTTTTGCTGCGGTTGCCGATCAGGTAGCCGATCAGCGTATCGGTCTTGCTGCGGAAGCGATCGCTGTTATTGGCGATGCGGAACTCAATCTTCAGCTGCTTGCGCGGCTGCGCCGGAACGTAGTGGATCACGATGCCCTGCTGCGCCTCGGTCACCACAGGCACGTCGATAGCGGGAACCGTCGCGTCGTGATTCGCGATGCGGCCAAAGGTGTTGGCGGCGATCTGCGCCATCTCCGGCAGCGGTTTATTGCTGTAGAGCACCGCCTTCATCAGGTTGGCGGAGTAGTGGGTATGGTAGAACGTCGACAGCGCGTCGAGCAGCTTGCTGTCCGGCTTATCCTTTAGCGTGTCGAGGTTGCCGCCGGAGAAGCGCGAGCCGGGATGCGCCGGATTAAGCGTCTCCGCGCCGACCTGGGCCATACGCAGACCGTCGCGCGAGCGCGCCATCGTCAGCTCGGCGTTGACGGCGTTGCGTTCGCGATCGGCGTTGACCGGATCGAGCAGCGGCGCGGCCAGCGCGTCCGCCATACGATCCACCGCCGGCTCCAGCGCATCGTTTTCCACCTCAAGGTAGAAGGCGGTGCGGTAGGAAGCGGTGCTGGCGTTGTGGCTGCCGCCATGCTTTTTCAGGAACTCCGCCAGATTGTCCGGCTGTGGATAACGCTGCGATCCCATCAGCACCATATGCTCGAGAAAGTGCGCCAGCCCGAGCTGTTGATCCGGGTCGTCCAGCGAACCGATAGGCAGCGTAAGCGCCGCCAGCGACTTCGGCGCCTGCGCGTCGGAAACCAGCAGCACGGTCAGGCCGTTATCGAGCCTGATGGCCTGATACTGGCGCGTATCTTTTTCGCTTTTGCGAATGGTTTCATTGACCGGCGTCCAGCCCGTCGCGGCTTGCGCCAGCGCGGCGCAGGCCGCCAGGCTCAACATCAGCGCCGCTATCCAGCGAGCGTATCTACGCATGTAAACCCCTTCTGTTACCCTTGAAACTGCGCTGCCAGGCAGGCGCAGCCGAAAATGGTGCAAACTGACATACCTTGTTATCGGGCGTCGACGCGTCAGAGCTCGTCGCGCCGCTTGCTATTCATCATCCAGGTGAGCCTGCAACACCGGCAGATACCAGCGCTGCGCAGCCTCGGTGATTTGCGCTATCTGCGCCTCGTTCAATACGCGACAGAGCCGCTGCAGGTAGGGATCGCCGCCCTCGCCTTCCTGCTGATAGCCGCCCGTCCAGGCCTGCAGCAGGCGATTGCGCGCTTTGACCTGGGTCGCTTCATCCAGCAGCAGCTGCTGCGTTTTTTTGTCGTAACTTGCCGTCAGCCAGGCGCCGCCGCTCTTGTTGAGCAGCAGCAGCGGTTGCGACATGCCTTGCTGATAGCCCTGCATATAGCGCGTCAGCATCGCCTCCGCCTCCGGCTGCGCCACCGCCGCAAAGCGCCAGCGGCTGTTTTCTCTGCCCATCATGCGGCTTTCCCCGTCGCCGCCCAGCGCGCAGTAGATAAGGTGCTCCAGCCAGAGCAGCAGGCCGTCGTTCATGTTCAGCACCCCTGGACGCCAGCGCAGCAGGCCGTCACGCTGGACCTGCGTCAGCCAGCCGGTCAGCGTGACGCCGCCGAGCGGCAGAGTGACTTCCCAGCTGTCGCCTTCGCTGCGCTGCTCGATGACCGCCGCCGCCACCTCTTGCATCTCCTCCTGCTGCGCCTGCCAGAACAGCTCGCCGAACGCGCCGTAAGGCAGGTTGCCTGCCGCGCGATGCAGAGCGTAAAGACGCTGCGTATCTTCGCCCTCCACCAGCGCGTTCAGCAGCTCGGCGTTGATCTGGTAGCGCTCCAGGCTGTCGAGCGCGAAAGGCTCGTTGTCCGACAGCTCCGTCTCTTCCAGCCAGAAGGCGACGCCGAGCCGCTGATGAAACCAGGCGCGCACCGGATGCCGCCAGAAGCGCAGGAACTGCTCGCAGGAGACCGATTCCATCTCCGCCAGCGGCAGCGGCTGCACAAAGTCGGGCTGCGCCTCGCCTTTTCCCTGCGCGGCGGGCAGCCATTCGCGCGCAAAGCTGTGGCAGCGCGACTGCGGGTGAAAATTCTCGGCGGCGAACGGCATGCGGCTGTGAAGATGCTGAATATGGCGCTGTACGCGCTGCGCGCTCTCGTCCAGCTCCTTCGCTTCGTCGCCAGGCAGACAGAAGCTCTGGCCGATGTAATCCAGCAGCTCTGTGACCAGCACCGAGGGATAGCGTTCCGTATTATCCTGAATGGCGCGGCCGATATAGCTGATATAGAGCCGATCCTGCGCAGAAAGCAGCGCCTCGAGAAACAGATAGCGGTCGTCGTCGCGTCGGCTGCGATCGCCTTTGCGCGTCTGCTGCTGCATCAGGTCGAAGCCCGGCGCCGGCAGCGTGCGGGGATAAACGCCGTCGTTCATGCCGAGCAGGCAGACCACGCGGAAGGGAATCGAACGCATCGGCATCAGCGTGCAGAAGTTAATCTGACCGGCGAGAAAGCGCTGGCTGATACGCTGCTGATCGAGACGCGCGCGCAGATCGTCGCGCAGCAGCGTCACCGGAATAGCCGCCTCATAACGCGCCGCCTGGCCATATTCGATCAGCTGTTTCCACTGCTCTTCAACCAGTAGCAGCGCGGCTTCCGCTTCGGCGTCACCGTGGAAGAAGTCGTTGATCATTTCCCGACAAAGCGGCAGCCAGCCTTCCAGCGGACGGGATTCGCTGAGCCGCGCGCGCCAGTGGTTCAGCCGCATCAGCAGCTCCGCCAGGTGGCCAGCCAGCTCGCCGACCAGGCCGCTCGACTCGTCGTAGGGCAGAATGCCCTGCCAGTCGCCGTGATGGCTCTCCATCGCATAGCCCAGCAGCATGCGCTCCAGGCCGAAGCGCCAGGTGTGCTGGCCGGTGACCGGCAGCGCCAGGGCTTCGGCGCTGTCGTCGTCCAGTCCCCAGCGCACGCCCGACTCGTCTACCCAGCGGCGCAGCAGGCGCAGGCCGCTCTCATCCACCGAAAATCGGTTCGCCAGCGCCGGCACCTCCAGAAGCGCCAGCACATCTTCCGCCGCAAAGCGACTGTCCGGCAGCGCCAGCAGGCTGAGAAAGGCGAATATCGCCGGATGCGCCTGGCTGGCGCGGCGATCGGAGATAGAGAAGGGCAGATAGCGATCGGCGGGCGCGTTAGCGAAGACCGCCTGAATAAAGGGAGCGTAGCTGTCGATATCGGCCACCATCACGATAACATCGCGCGGTTTAAGACCGGGATCCGCCTCCATCATCGCCAGCAAATGATCCTGCAAGACTTCCACTTCGCGCTGGGCGCTGTGGCAGATCTGCACGCTAATCGATCGATCGTCGGGATCGAGCAGACGCTTGCTGCCGCTCCAGGCGAGCTCTTCCGCGTTTAGCCCCAGCACCGCGTTATCCTGCAGATGCAGCAGGTCGTGCTGCATGGCGTGCAGCAGGTTGTCTTCCTCGACCTCGACGAAGGCGTCGACGTCATCTGCCTCGTCCATCTGACTCAGCAGAAAAAGATTGTCGCGGCCCAGCTTGCCCCAGGAGGCCAGCAGCGGGTTGCTGAGCTGCTGTTCCCCTTCGGCGTTGAAGCGCGCCGGCGCGTCGAGCGGATCGCTGAAGAGATCGCGCGCCTCTTCGCTGTCGAGGCGACGACGCTGGCGGCTCTGCAGCTTCGCCAGGAAGGCGTAGTCCTGAATATCGCCCCAGTAATCGCGGCAGGGATTAGTAAACAGCAGATGAATATCGATATGGCGGCCCAGCGCCTGCAGCGCCTGGAGATAGACCGGCGGCAAGGCGGAGATGCCGCAGATAAAGACGCGCTTCGGCAGACTGGGCGGCGCATGCTCGGCTCGCTCCAGCGTCTGAATAAAGCGCGCGTAGAGATTGGCGCGGTGCCATTTCGGCTGACCCAGCGCCTCGGTGTAGGCCACCAGGTCGCGCCACAGCGCCGACTGCCACAGCTGCGCATCGCCCAGTCCTTCCACCAGCTCGCCCTGCTCCCAGCGATTCAGCCAGTCGGCGCGATAGACCAGATACTGGTCGAAGAGATCGGCGACGCGTGAGCAGAGCTGGAACAGCTTGCGCTTGTCGCTGTCGTCGTGCAGATAGTGGCGCAGCGAAACAAAGGCCTCTTCGGTCAGCAGGGTCGGCAGGCGATGCATCAGCTTCCAGCTCATGCTGGCTTTAGTAAAGGCGCTTTCGGCGGGAATATCCGGCAGTACGCGCACGAACATATCCCAGATAAAGGAGGCGGGAAGCGGGAAGTCGATATTGGCGGCGATGCCGAAGGTGTGCGCCAGCTCCATCTGCAGCCACTGCGCCATGCCGGGACTCTGCACCAGCACGGTTTCAGCGGCGAAGGGATCGCTAAGGGGATCATGTTCTATCACCGCTGCCGCGAGAATCTTCAGAACATCGAGCTGGTTTGAGTGATAAACGTGAAACATGAAAACTCCTGTGGTGACACTGTCTGGCGCGGCAAAGCGGCAGACTGGTCACTCTACCGCGTATCGCCGGGGTTGCCCATAGCATGGGGGCGCTTTTGCCTCTCAGCAACGTAAACGCGTCAGCATGGCGTGCGCCTCGTAAGGTCCACTAACCTCGGCGCGCTCCAGCGTGCAGGTCGAGACGGCGCCGCTGCGTTGCAGCGAAGTACGCCAGCCCGCGACCTCGTGGCCTATCAGACGCTGAGCGGCGACGCGCGCCGCCACGCGCTGCTGCCACTGCTGGTTGAAGCCCTGCGTCAGAGCGCGATGATACTGCAGCAGCGCGCTGACGCTCGTCGCCAGCAGCAGCAGCGCGAACAGCGCTTCCGGCAGGCTGAACCCGTGCTGCCTACAGGCAGAGCGTTGCCGCGGCCAGCGGGCAGTAGTCGATCCAGCCGTGCGGCAGCGGCCTGATCCGGCTCCCTTCCCTCGCCACCCAGCGCCGCAGCGCCAGTTCGCTCGCCGCCGCGCGGCCTGTAAGTAACGCTCGCTCATCGTTTACCTTCTGCAAACAGCTTTGCCAGCCCTGCTCCGGCGCCTGCTGACAGCCCTGCGGCGTCGTCCAGCTCAGCGTCAGCCCCCACTGCAGCGCCGACTGCGCCGCCCAGAAATCGCGATAGTGCTGCCGCTCGTCGGCCACCAGTGACATGCTCTGCTCCAGCCGTTCCCGGCTGGCGTGCAGCGTCAGGCTGCCTGCCAGCAGGATCGTCAGCACCATGCCCAGCGCGCTGTTGCCTTGTTGATTCACAGATTTTCGCCCTCTATCCAGCTTTCCAGCGTTTCCAGCCAGCGACCGGCGCGACCGGCCAGCCGCAGCTTAATCAGCGCGCCCGCGCGTTCGACGCTGAACTGCTCAATAGTGAGAAAGGCGGGATCGGTCAGCCGTTCCCAGCCGGTGCCGCCGCAGCCGTCCACGCCGCGTTGAGTTTCCAGCTGCTTTTGCCGCAGCCGAAAGCCGTAGTAATCGCTTTCGCTGTGGCTCACGCCTTCCCATCTTCCGTTGCTGTTGTCGTCCCAGCGCAGCAGCAGGCAGCCGGTGGAAAGGCTGAGCGCCGTCCCGCTGCACTCGCCGTTGCAGTAGCCGGCGCGGCGCACCGCTTTTTCCAGCGTCTGCATCAGCTGCTGCAGATCTTCCCGTAGCTGAACGCGTTGCTGCAGGCGCAGACTCTCTCCGATCAGCAGCGGTAAAAAGCGTCCCGCGCTCAGCATCAGCACGGCGCTAACGGCCATCGCCACCAGCATCTCCAGCAGGCTGAATCCCGCCATCTTCAGTCGCATCCCTGCTCCTCCGGCTGGCAGAGACGAATGCGCGCGCGCGCTGAGATAATCAGCCGCAGCCTGCCGCTGGCGTTGCCGAACTCCAGGCTGCCCGCCTTCGCCATGTTGCGGCGGCCGTAAAAGCCCGGCTCGCCGCGCAGCGCAGTCAGGCTAACGCCGGGATAAGGCGCGACGAACCGCAGCCGCCCGCCGCGCGCGCAGCGGCCCTCGGGTTTCGGGCCGCTGCCCAGACAGCCGCGCTCGCCCGGTATCAGCCAGAGCGCGCGATCCTGGTTCTGCCAGTTGGCCTGGGCGCGCAGACGCTGTAAAAAGCCCTGCAGCTGTTGCGCGGTCTCGCGCAGCTGCTGTCGCTGCTGCCAACGCTGCCAGCCCTGCAGCGCGCCGAGGCTGAGGATGCCGACGATAACCAGCACGAACAGCAGTTCCGGCAGCGTAAAACCCTGGTCTGTTCTCTTTTTCATGGCGCTACTCTGCCGCGCCACGCGTGCCGTCGCCAGCGGTGCTGGCCGGGCATGCGCGCCGCTTTACAGCAAAAATGGGCGGGTTGCAGGTGACCACAAGGAAATGCGACAGAAGGCGCAAAAGCTGGATAAAAAAAGCCCCGGCGAGCAGGGCTACGCCGGGGCTTTGTTACCGCAGGTCGGGATGTTACACCGCGACCGGCGCCTTAATGGCGGGATGAGGATCGTAGCCTTCGATCTCGAAATCCTCGAAGCAGTAGTCGAAGATCGAGTCGGGCTTGCGCTTAATCACCAGCTTCGGCAGCGCGCGCGGCTCGCGCGTCAGCTGCAGGCGCGCCTGCTCCAGATGGTTGCTGTAGAGGTGCGTGTCGCCGCCGGTCCAGACGAAATCGCCGACCTGCAGATCGCACTGCTGCGCCACCATATGCACCAGCAGCGCATAGCTGGCGATATTGAACGGCAGGCCGAGGAAGATATCGCAGGAGCGCTGATAGAGCTGGCAGGAGAGTTTGCCGTCCGCCACGTAGAACTGGAAGAACGCGTGGCACGGCGCCAGCGCCATCTCGTCCAGCTCGCCGACGTTCCACGCCGAGACGATAATACGGCGCGAATCGGGATCGCGTTTCAGCTGCTCGATAACCTTCGCAATCTGGTCGATCTCTTCGCCGCGCGCGCTACCCCAGCTGCGCCACTGTTTGCCGTAAACCGGACCAAGGTCGCCGTTTTCATCCGCCCACTCGTCCCAGATAGTGACCTTGTTCTCTTTCAGATAGCGGATATTGGTCTCGCCTTTCAGAAACCACAGCAGCTCGTGAATGATTGAGCGCAAATGCACTTTTTTCGTGGTCACCAGCGGAAAGCCGTCCTGCAGGTTGAAACGCATCTGGTGGCCGAAAATCGACAGCGTGCCGGTGCCGGTACGGTCAGATTTCGGCGTGCCGTGGTTCAGCACGTGTTGCATCAGGTCCAGATACTGTTTCATTTTACCTCTCGAGTGTGTTGCTGCGGGCGACGACGATACGCCCAGACCATCATGATAATGCCCGCCAGGATCATCGGAATGGAGAGGATCTGCCCCATACTGACGCCGCCCTCGAACAGGCCGAGCTGCGCATCCGGCTGACGGAAGAATTCAACGATAATGCGAAACGCGCCGTAGCCGATGAGGAACAGGCCGGAGACGCTGCCCATCGGACGCGGTTTGCGAATAAACAGGTTGAGAATAATAAACAGCACTACGCCTTCCAGCATCAGTTCATAGAGCTGGGACGGATGACGCGGCAGCACGCCGTAGGTGTTCAGCAGATCCTGGTAGCCCGGGTTATTCGCCGCCAGCGCCACATCTTCGCTGCGCGAGCCGGGGAAGAGCATGGCGAATTTGAAATCAGGCGCCACGCGGCCCCACAGTTCGCCGTTGATAAAGTTGCCGAGACGGCCTGCGCCGAGGCCGAACGGAATCAGCGGCGCGATAAAGTCAGAGACCTGGAAAAAGGTGCGTTTGGTGCGGCGCGCGAAGATCAGCATCACCACGATAACGCCGATCAGACCGCCGTGGAACGACATGCCGCCATCCCAGACTTTGAACAGATAGAGCGGATTGTCCAGAAACAGCGGCAGGTTATAGAAGAGCACGTAGCCGATGCGGCCGCCGAGGAAGACGCCGAGGAAGCCAGCATAGAGCAGGTTTTCAACCTCCTCTTTTTTCCAGCCGCTGCCGGGTTTGTTGGCGCGGCGCACCGCCAGCCACATGGCAAAAATAAAGCCGACGAGGTACATCAGTCCGTACCAGTGCAGCGAAACCGGTCCGATAGAGAAGATCACCGGATCGAACTGCGGAAATGCGATATAGCCGTTATTCATCATTCACCATTCAATTTTCAGCCCTGAAAAAGGGGCGCCAGGCGGATATGTTAAAGGCTGCGCATGATAGCACAGCCTGCTTTTTTACAGAGCAGCGTAAATGTAAACGAGGATAACGCCTAGCGCCCGCCGCGGATCAGGCCACCCAGCCCGCGCCGCTCCATAAAGGCGGCGACCAGATGGCGGACCTCCGACGCGGTGTGCGCGCTCAGACCTTGCTCGCTCAGCTTTTGCGTCTCTTCTTTATCCAGATGGCGCAGCAGATATTTTACGCGCGGTACGTTCTTGCCGTTCATGCTGAGATGGTGATAGCCAAGCCCCACCAGCAGCGCGACGCACATCGGATCGCCCGCCATTTCACCACAAAGACAGAGTTCGAGATTCGCCAGACGGGCTTCGGTGGCGATCGCCTGCAGCGCGCGCAGCATCGCGGGATGCAGCGGATCGTAAAGGTTGGCGACGCGCGTGTTGTTGCGATCCACCGCCATCAAATACTGGGTCAGATCGTTGGTGCCGACCGAAACGAAATCGACGCGCGACTGCAGCTGCGGGATCATAAACAGCATCGACGGCACTTCGATCATCACGCCGATGCGCGGTTTGGGGATCACGTAGCCCAGCATCTCTTCCACTTCGCGTCCGGCGCGCTGGATCAGCCGCACCGCGTCGTCGATCTCGTCGATATGGCTGATCATCGGCAGCAGAATGCTGAGGTTGCCTGAGGCGACGTTGGCGCGCAGCATTGCGCGCACCTGCACCAGAAAAATTTCCGGCTGATCGAGCGTCAGGCGAATGCCGCGCCAGCCGAGGCAGGGATTCTCTTCGCTGATTGGCATATATGGCAGCTGTTTATCGGCGCCGACGTCCAGCGTGCGCAGCGTGACCGGCTTGTTGTGAAACAGCTGCAGCATGCCCTGATACTGCGCCACCTGCTCCTCTTCGGACGGGAAGCCGTTCTGCAGCATAAAGGGAATTTCGGTGCGGTAGAGGCCGATGCCGTCTACCCAGCTGTCGAGCGTCTGTTCATGCTCCGGGCTGAGGCCAGCGTTAAGCATCACCTGGATGCGCTCGCCGCTTTTCAGCTCGCCCGGCTGATCGACCACCCCTTCCGCCATTTTGCTCAGCGCGTTCTCTTCGCTGATCAGGCGCTGATACTCCTGCACCAGCACCGGTTCGGGATCGATTAACAACTCGCCGCGGTAGCCGTCGACGATCAGCAGACGTTTATTGAGCTGCGCAGGCAGGATATCGGCGCCCATCACCGTGGGAATGCCCATGGCGCGCGTCAGGATCGCGGCGTGCGAGTTCGCGGCGCCGTCGCGCACCACGATGCCCGCCAGCCGCTCGTGCGGCAGCTCCGCCAGCGTGGTGGCGGTGAGCTCGTCGGCCACCAGCACAAAACGTTCCGGCCAGGCATTGGTACCGACCAGCGAGTCATCGAGATGAAACAGCAGGCGCTGGCCCAGCACGCGCAGATCGCCCGCGCGCTCGCGCAGGTAGCTGTCGCTCAGGCTAGCAAACTGGGCGGCGAATTTTTCGATGACCTTTTTGACCGCCCATTCGGCGACCGATCCCTGCTCGATCTCGTCAAACAGATCTTTTTTCAGGCGGGCATCGGTCAACAGGTGGGAGTAAAGATCGAAGATCGCCGCGCTCTCTTTCTGCACGCCGGCGGCGAAACGTTTGCTGAAGCGGCGGAATTCGCTGGCGGCTTCGCTCATCGCCAGCACCAGGCGTTCGCGTTCGCGCTGCACATCGAGCGTCGAGGCGGCGGAGACCTGATCCAGCAGCGGCTGCGTTTCGTCGACCCAGCCCGGGGCGACGGCGACGCCTGGCGCGGCGGCGATAGCGCGCACCCGCGTCTGGCGGAACTGGCCGAACAGCTGGCCGAGCTGCGACTGCGACAGTAGGGTCGCCATCTGCGTCGCCAGCGTGACCAGGAAGGACTCTTCGCTCTCGTCGAACTGTCGGTGTTCGCGCTGCTGCACCACCAGCACGCCCAGCAGCTGCCGGCGGCTGATGATCGGCACGCCAAGGAAGGAGCGATAGCGCTCTTCTTTAACGGCGGGAATATATTTGAAGCTGGGGTGGCTTTGCGCATCCGCAAGGTTGATGGGTTCGGCGAGCCGCCCCACCAGGCCGACGATCCCTTCGTCGAACGCCAGCGTAACGGTGCGCCCGCGCGGTTTTTTCAGGCCGCGCGTGGCCATCAGGTAGTAGCAATGGTGATCGTGATCCGCGAGATAAACAGAGCACACTTCCGTGTCCATCGCCAGGCAGATCTCATTGACCAGGATGTCGAGCGCGTCGTTAAGCCGCGGCGCGCCCGCCACCTTTTCTACTATTTCGCGCAACTGAGTGAGCATAAGGGCGTGGCCTATCCTCTTTTCCGTCGATGGGCTGGCGCGCTGCGCTGCTGCCCCGCACTCTCCTGCATCGACATTACCACGCCAGCGAATTCCTTCATCACGCGACGATAGACGTCGCGTTTAAAGGAGACAACCTGACGCACCGGATACCAGAAGCTCACCCAGCGCCAGCCGTCGAACTCCGGCGTGCTGCTGTGTTGCACATTGATATCCGCGTCACTGCTCATCAACTGCAGAAGAAACCACTTTTGTTTCTGGCCGATACACACCGGCTTTGTGTCCCAACGCACCAAACGTTTTGGCAATTTGTAGCGCAACCAGTTTCGGGTAGATGCAAGTATTCGAACATCTTTACGGTGTAAACCAACTTCTTCGAACAGTTCGCGATACATCGCCTGTTCGGCGGTTTCACCCGGATTGATGCCTCCCTGAGGAAACTGCCAGGAGTGCTGTCCAAAGCGCCTGGCCCACAACACTTGTCCTTGCCTGTTACAGATTACGATACCAACATTCGGGCGGTAGCCATCATCATCGATCACTGGACTACCTCAAAGCTAAATTTGAATAGCCTGATTGTTTCACACTCCTTACAGGCGGTAAACCACTGGATTGCCGGGAAGAACGCGGCACCACACCTGGATAACTCACAGCATTGGCCAGAGTTATAAACAATTAAGGCGGCAAAGAGGCGATCTTATTCACGTTTTCTGTGGATAGCTTTGTGCAGAACACGGGAATTAGCTGAATAAACTTTTGCGTCCCTTATCAGCCCCGCATAGTGAAAAATGATTTTTATAGTTTAAAAACAGCAAATTAATCGACTCTTATTCAGAATAAAAACAGCCACATTTGCGGTGGAAGGCGCGAAAGCGTTTTAGCTGGTTAAAGATCAAGCGACGTCGTTTTTATCCACAGACAATGCAGTAAACTTGCTCACCACTGGATAAAAAAGCGCCTTTTTCACTAAAGTCAAGGCTGTAAATGGAACCAGTAGCGCGAGTGCAGCGGGGTTATCCCACCGATCTGTGGATAACTCAGGCGAAGATCCTGTTCATTATTGCCGTCAGTCCGGGATAACCTTGTACGGCTGTGGCAAGCCGGCACGGCGCGTAATTAAAAAAGCATGCGGAATCATGCTATTATCAGCGCCCTTTCTCCTGACGCCGCTGTGGGAAAAGTTTGCAGGAGAAAAGTTGTCTATTTTTTAACCAACAGAGTATTCGTTATGTTCCAGCTGCCTACCCCGCCCGAAAATGAAGCCGTTCTCCTGGCGCGCGCCCATGCGCTGGCGGGCCAGTCGCTGGCGGCCCTGGCCGAGCAGGCCAGCCTGCCGATGCCGGCCGATCTGAAACGCGATAAAGGCTGGGTCGGCATGCTGCTGGAGCGTTATCTGGGCGCCAGCGCAGGCAGTAAGGCGGAGCAGGATTTCGCCCATCTCGGCATTGAACTCAAAACCATCCCTGTCGACGCGCAGGGCAAACCGCTGGAAACCACCTTTGTCTGCGTGGCGCCGCTGACCGGCAACAGCGGCGTGACTTGGGAGACGAGCCACGTGCGCCATAAACTGGCGCGCGTGCTGTGGATCCCGGTGGAGGGCGATCGCGCCATTCCTCTCGCCCAGCGTCGCGTCGGCGCGCCGCTGCTGTGGAGCCCGAGCGAAGAGGAAGATCGCATGCTGCGCCAGGACTGGGAGGAGCTGATGGATATGATCGTGCTGGGCCAGGTTGAACGCATTACCGCGCGCCACGGCGCCTGGCTGCAGATCCGGCCGAAAGCCGCCAACAGCAGGGCGTTGACCGAAGGCATCGGCGAACACGGCGAGCCGATTATGACGCTGCCGCGCGGTTTTTACCTGAAAAAGAGCTTCACCGCGCCGCTGCTGGCGCGTCATTTTTTACTGTAAGTTCATCAAAGCGGATGCGTATAATCGCCGTTTACTTTTCGTTTAAGATTGAGTGTGCGCATGTTTGAGTGGATAACCGATCCCAACGCCTGGCTGGCGCTGGGCACGCTGACCATCCTCGAAGTGGTTCTGGGTATTGATAATATTATTTTCCTGTCGCTGGTGGTGGCGAAACTGCCTAAACATCAGCAGGCCAGCGCGCGTCGTCTCGGCCTGATGGGCGCCATGCTGATGCGTCTCGCCCTGCTGGCCTCTATCGCCTGGGTCGCACGTCTGACCCATCCGCTGTTTACCCTGCTCGATCACGCCTTCTCCTGGCGCGATCTGATCCTGCTTGGCGGCGGTCTGTTTCTGCTGTGGAAATCGAGCATGGAGATCCATGAAACCATCGAAGGCGGCGAAGAGGAGCACAAGACCAACGTGCACTCCTTTTTCGGCGCTATCGTGCAAATCATGCTGCTGGATATCATCTTTAGCCTGGACTCGGTGATTACCGCCGTCGGCCTTTCCGATCATCTCTTTATTATGATGGCGGCGGTAGTGATCGCCGTGCTGATGATGATGTTCGCCGCGCGCGCCATCGGCGAGTTTGTCGATCGCCATCCTTCGATCAAAATGCTCGCCCTCTCTTTTCTGATTCTGGTGGGTTTTACCCTGATTCTGGAGAGTTTCGCGGTGCATGTACCAAAAGGTTACATTTATTTCGCCATGTTCTTCTCGATGGCCGTCGAGTGTCTGAACCTGATGCGCGCTAAGAAAAGCGCGGCGTAAGATGTCAAGGGCGGCCTCAGGTCGCCCTTTTATTTTCAGATTCATGCGATAACGCAAAGCGCCAAAACCATTTATTACTACACTTTTTGCAGTTGATGCTGCGTGGCTTCTGACGGGGCGATGCGGTCCACTGGCTGACGGGAGTGAGAGGAATAAGCGTGATGAGAGAGTTGGCAGGCGTAGCAGTGTTGATTTTTGCCGCCGTGACACTGAGCGGATGCAGTTCAGATTATGTAATGGCAACGAAAAACGGCCAGATGATTATGACGGAAGGCAAGCCGACCATCGATAAAGAGACCGGTCTGGTGAAATATACCGATCAGTCAGGCCATGAAGTGCAGATAAATGGCGACGAAGTGTCGACCATTATTGAGCGTTAAGTGCCATTTCAGCTCACCTGTCCCGCAATTTGCCCGGACAGGTGATTTCCCCGATTTTCCCCACTTCCTTCCCCGCTGATTCACGCGCTATAGTCCCACAGGACACACCATTACATTCCATAAAAATAAGGAAGACGGCTATGCATTATCACCGCATCCCCCATAGCACGCTGGAAGTGAGTCAGCTGGGGTTGGGAACCATGACGTTTGGTGAACAGAATAGCGAAGCCGACGCCCACCAGCAGCTCGATTTCGCCCTCGCCAGCGGCATTAACTTTATCGATACCGCTGAAATGTACCCGGTGCCGCCGCGCCCGGAAACCCAGGGTTTAACCGAACAGTATATCGGCAGCTGGCTGAAGGCGCGCGGCAGCCGCGATAAAGTGATCCTCGCCAGCAAGGTCGCGGGTCCGTCGCGCGGCGCAGATGCCTCGATTCGCCCGAACCAGGCGCTGGACCGCAAAAATATCCGCGAGGCGCTGGACGCCAGCCTGAAGCGCCTGAATACCGACTACCTCGACCTTTATCAGCTGCACTGGCCACAGCGCCAGACCAACTATTTCGGCAAGCTGGGCTATCAGTACAGCGAGACCACAATTCCCGTCACGCTGCTGGAGACGCTGGAAGCGCTGACCGAGCAGGTGCGCGCCGGCAAAATTCGCTATATCGGCGTGTCGAACGAAACGGCCTGGGGCGTGATGCGCTATCTGCAGCTGGCGGAGAAGCATGAGCTGCCGCGCATCGTGACCATTCAGAATCCCTACAGCCTGCTGAACCGCAGCTTTGAAGTGGGCCTGGCGGAAATCAGCCAGCATGAAGGGGTTGAGCTGCTGGCTTACTCCAGTCTCGCTTTCGGCACCCTGAGCGGCAAGTATCTGAACGGCGCGAAACCGGCCGGCGCGCGCAACACGCTGTTCAGCCGCTTTACGCGCTACAGCGGCGAGCAGTCGCAGCTGGCGATTGCGGAATATGTGGCGCTGGCGCAGAAGCATCGTCTGGATCCGTCGCAGATGGCGCTGGCCTATGTGCGTCAGCAGCCGTTCGTCGCCAGCACCCTGCTGGGCGCAACAACGATGGAGCAGCTGAAGATCAATATCGACAGCTTCAACCTGACGCTGGATGCTGAAGTTCTGGAAGGGATCGAGGCGATTCACCGCCGTTACACCTATCCGGCGCCTTAAGAGCCGTCGTCTGTTAGACTAGCGTCTGCGCAGGTCGCCAGGCCCGATCGCAAAGTCGCTTTACGCATCCATGCTCGCTCGTCCCGCAACATCCCTGTTGCGGGACGCTTTGCTCTTCAGGCCTGGCGACCTGCTTTTCCAACACTTTGCGGTCTGTAAGGCTCAGTTCAGGTGCCCTGTCTGACTACAACCCCAGCAGCAGCTGTCGCTCAAGCTGCGGATCGAGCAGCGTAACGTGCAATCCCACCAGTCGCACGCCGCGTCCGGCGCGGCGCTCATCCCAGGTTTTGCGCGCCACCGCGATCAAATCCTCTTTGTTCAGCTCCGGCCAGATATGCTCCTGCGTCGTCAGCTGGAAATCATTGAACTTGAGCTTCACGCCCTGCCGCGCGATTTGCCTGTCGGGCCGAACCTGCGTCAGGCGGCGCTCCAGCTCCGCATAGAGAAAATCAATAATCTCCAGGCAGGCTTCCCAGCTGTGAATATCTTCCGCCAGCGTGCGCTCGACGCCAACGGACTTGCGTTCGCGCTCCACCACCACGCCGCGCTCGTCGATGCCGTGGCTGCGCTCCCACAGCACGCGGCCAAACTTGCCGAAGCGCTTGAGCAGCTGCGCCACGTCCGCTTTCTGCACGTCGGCGCAGGTATGCAGTCCCATCTCCTCGAGCTTTTTCGTCGCCACCTTGCCGACGCCCGGGATCTTCGCCAGCGGAAGCGACAGCAGAAAATCAGGCATCTCCTGCGGCGTAATAACGTACTGGCCGTCGGGCTTGTTGAGATCGGAGGCGATTTTCGCGAGGAACTTAATCGGCGCGATGCCGGCCGAGGCGGTCAGCCCCGTCTCGCGCTGAATAGTGCCGCGGATCTCGCGGGCGATCAGCGTGGCGGAGCCGTGGCAGTGCGGGCTGTCGGTGACGTCGAGATAGGCTTCGTCCAGCGACAGCGGCTCGATCAAGGGGGTATAGCGCAGGAAAATTTCGCGGATCTGCTGCGACGCCTCTTTATAGGCGTCGAAGCGCCCCGGCAGCAGCTTCAGATGCGGACAGAGCTTCAGCGCCATGGCGGTGGGCATCGCGCTGCGTACGCCGAATTTGCGCGCCGGATAGTTGGCGGTGCTGATCACGCCGCGCCGTTCGCGGCTGCCGCCAATGGCGATGGGGATATCGCGCAGCGACGGATTGTCGCGCATCTCCACCGCTGCATAGAAGCAGTCCATATCGACATGTATGATTTTCACGCTTGCCCGCCATCCGCTTTCCGTCACGCCTTATGATACTGTATAGATGTACAGATGCCAAAGCGCCGCCGCGTCAGGCGCGCCTGAAAAGCGGATTTAACATCCGTCGCCACTAAAGTTTACAAATTTCTGGCCGTCATACCTTGAGGAAAACGCGAATTTACCTGGCGACGTCTTGATAAAAAAACAGACAATGCTAATGTTGCGCTGCGGTAGCGGAGTTTTCCGATAATGCAAGTCTGAGACGCGTCTCGCGTCATCGTTCTCTTCACTCAAGGTATACACAGCATGGGCAAAATCGCACTTCTGTTTGCGATGATTTTGATGCCAGCCCTCAGCATGGCAATGACTCCCGAGCCGACGCAGCCAGTGTCGACGCCGGTGAGTAAAGAATTAAAGAAACAGCTACTCGGTACCCCGGTCTATCTGCAGATTTTTAAGGAAGAACGCACGCTGGAGCTCTATGGCAAAATCGGCAACGAATTTCGCCTGCTTGATACCTATCGCATCTGTAATTTCTCCGGCGGCCTCGGCCCGAAGCGCCGCGAAGGGGATTTTAAAAGCCCGGAAGGCTTTTACAGCGTGAGGCTCAACCAGCTGAAGCCCGACAGCCGTTTTTATCGCGCTATCAACGTCGGTTTTCCTAACCAGTACGATCGCGAGCATGCCTACACCGGCAACTATCTGATGATCCACGGCGACTGTAAGTCGATCGGCTGCTACGCGATGACCGACGCCTACATGGACGAGATTTTCACCTATGTGAACGCGGCGCTGCGTAACGGCCAGTCAGAGGTGAACATCAGCATCTTCCCGTTCCGCATGACCGACGCCAACATGCAGCGCCATCGCTATTCCGCCTACGCCAGCTTCTGGCGCGAGCTGCAGCCCGGCTACGCGTACTTTGCGAAATACCATCAGCCGCCGACGGTCAACGTCGCCAGCGGCAGCTATGTGATGAACAGCGGCAGCCCGGCGATCGTCAATCCCGAAGCCGCCTCTAAATCATTTCTGGCGCTCTCCAAGGCAGAATAACGCCCACTCCCCTGGCACGATGCGGTGCCAGGTTTCATTTGCCGTTAGCGGCTGCGTCGCAATCACCGTCACCACGTCGTTGGCGGTGGTGTGCTGCTGGAAGTCGATCTCGACATCCTGATCGAGCAGCTGTGCTTTGCCGAAGGGCGCGCGGCGCGTAATCCAGTAGAGATTGGTCGAGCAGAACGCCATCAGATAGCGCCCGTCCGACAGCAGCATATTGAACACCCCTTTCTGCCGCAGCTCGCCCGCCAGTTCCGCCACATAGCGAAACACTGCCGGCCAGTTGGCGGGCGTGCGCGGATAGCGCGTCGCCAGCTTGTGCAGCAGCCAGCAGAACGCCTTCTCGCTGTCGGTTTCGCCGACCGGACGGAAGTGGCCGGTTTCCAGCTGCCGATAACCTTTTAGCTGGCCATTATGCGCGTAGGTCCAGTTGCGTCCCCACAGCTCGCGGGTAAAGGGATGGGTGTTTTCCAGCGAGACCGGCCCGCGGTTCGCCTGGCGAATATGTGCCACCACCGAATGGGACTTGATGGGATACTCCTGCACCAGCCGCGCGACAGGCGAGTTATAGCTCGGCAGCGGATCTTTAAAGGTGCGGCAGCCCCGGTCTTCATAAAAGGTGATGCCCCAGCCATCTTTATGCGGCCCGGTTCCACCGCCGCGCTGCACCAGGCCGGTAAAACTAAAACAGATATCGGTTGGAACGTTAGCGCTCATCCCGAGCAATTCGCACATAGCTACCGCCTTAGTCAGAAAAGCCGCCAGCCAGCAAGATGGCGGCCAGCACCGTTACTTCACCATCTCTTTTTCAATCAGCAGCATCAGGATATGGATCACTTTGATGTGGATCTCCTGAATGCGGTCGGCGTAGCCGAAGTGCGGCACGCGAATTTCGATATCCGCCGAGCCCGCCATTTTGCCGCCATCTTTGCCGGTCAGGGTGATGACCTTCATGTCCTGCGCGCGCGCCGCCTCGATCGCCTTAATGATATTGGCGGAGTTGCCAGAGGTCGACAGCCCCAGCAGCACGTCGCCCGGACGGCCCACCGCTTCGATATAGCGTGAGAAAACGTAGTCGTAGCCGAAATCGTTGCTGACGCAGGAGAGATGGCTGACGTCGGAGATGGCGATCGCCGGGTAGCCCGGACGGTTCTCGCGATAGCGCCCGGTCAGCTCTTCGGCGAAGTGCATCGCGTCACAGTGCGAGCCGCCGTTGCCGCATGAGAGCACTTTCCCGCCCGCTTTAAAGCTGTCGGCCAACAGCACCGCCGCGCGCTGAATGGCGTGAATATTCGCCTCGTCGCTGAGGAAGGTATTAAGCGTGTCCGCTGCTTCATTCAGCTCGGAGCGAATGATGTCCTGGTACATAGGGATGTCCTTGTTAGTAAAAGAGTGACTTTTCAAGTTTAACGGAATGGCGGGTTGGCGCAAAGCGCGCGCCGCGCGAAAGCCCGCCTCCTCTCCACAGCGGATTTAACGATTTTGTGAGTAAGGTTGTAATTGCGATGTAAACAAATTGCTAATTGAACGCAGGTGGCATACACCTCTACACATAACAGGTCAGACCTCTTACTACTTACGGAGCCGTGATTATGATGGTTGTGTCGATCCTCGCGACGCTGGTGTTAATCAGCGCCCTGTTTTATCACCGCGTCTCTCTGGCGGCGAGCAGCGCGATTTTACTGTTGTGGACCGCTGCCTGGGCGGCGGCGCATATCTGGACGCCCTGGCTGCTGCTGCCGCTGGCGATCCTTCTGCTGCCGCTTAACCTCCCCTCGATGCGCCGTTCGCTGTTTTCAAAGCCGACGCTGCAGCGCTTTCAAAAGGTGATGCCGCCGATGTCGCGCACGGAAAAAGAGGCGATCGACGCCGGCACCACCTGGTGGGAGGGCGACCTGTTTCAGGGCAAGCCGGACTGGCAGAAGCTGCACAACTATCCGCAGCCGCGCCTGACACCGGCCGAGCAGGCGTTTCTCGATGGCCCGGTGGAAGAGGCGTGCCGCATGGCGAACGATTTCGCCATCACCCATGAGATGGCGGATCTGCCGCCGGAACTCTGGGCCTATCTGAAAGAGCAGCGTTTCTTCGCCATGATCATTAAGAAAGAGTATGGCGGCCTCGAGTTCTCCGCCTATGCGCAGGCACGCGTGCTGCAAAAGCTGGCAGGCGTCTCCGGCATTCTGGCAATTACCGTCGGCGTGCCTAACTCGCTGGGGCCAGGCGAACTGCTGCAGCATTACGGCACCGACGAGCAGAAAAATCACTATCTGCCGCGTCTGGCGCGCGGCGACGAGATCCCCTGCTTCGCGCTGACCAGCCCGGAAGCGGGCTCCGACGCCGGTGCGATCCCTGATACCGGCGTGGTCTGCATGGGCGAGTGGCAGGGCAAGCAGGTGCTCGGCATGCGCCTGACCTGGAATAAGCGCTATATCACGCTGGCGCCGGTAGCGACCGTGCTGGGACTGGCCTTTAAGCTGTTCGATCCCGATCGTCTGCTGGGCGATACCGAATCGCTGGGCATTACCTGCGCGCTCATCCCCACCAGCACGCCGGGCGTGGAGATCGGCAAGCGCCACTTCCCGCTCAACGTGCCGTTCCAGAACGGGCCGACGCGCGGCAACGATATTTTCGTGCCGATCGATTTTATTATCGGCGGGCCGCAGATGGCCGGCCAGGGCTGGCGGATGCTGGTTGAGTGCCTGTCGGTGGGACGCGGCATTACCCTGCCCTCGAACTCCACCGGCAGCCTGAAAAGCGTGGCGCTCGCCACCGGCGCCTATGCGCATATCCGTCGTCAGTTCAGAGTCTCAATCGGCAAGATGGAAGGCATCGAAGAGCCGCTGGCGCGTATTGCCGGCAACGCTTACGTAATGGACGCTGCGGCGACGCTGATCACTACCGGCATTATGCAGGGCGAAAAACCGGCAGTGCTGTCGGCGATTGTGAAGTATCACTGCACCCACCGCGGCCAGCGCGCCATTATGGACGCCATGGATATTGCAGGCGGCAAAGGCATTATGCTCGGCAACAATAACTTCCTCGCCCGCGCCTATCAGGGTGCGCCTATCGCCATTACGGTAGAAGGCGCCAATATCCTGACGCGCAGCATGATTATTTTTGGTCAGGGCGCCATCCGCTGCCATCCGTTCGTGCTGAAAGAGATGGCGGCGGCAGCCAGTCAGGATCTCAACGCCTTCGACGCCGCGCTGTTCAGCCATGTCGGCTATGTCGGCAGCAACGCCGTGCGCAGCCTGTGGCTCGGCCTGACGGCTGGACGCGGCAGCGCCACGCCGACGCGCGACGCCACGCGCCGCTACTACCAGCATCTGAACCGTCTCAGCGCCAACCTGGCGCTGCTGGCGGACGTCTCGATGGCGGTGCTCGGCGGCAGCCTGAAGCGACGCGAGCGCATTTCGGCGCGCCTGGGCGATGTGCTGAGCCAGCTCTACCTCGCCTCTGCCACGCTGAAACGCTATGACGACGAGGGGCGTCACGAGGCCGATCTGCCGCTGCTGCACTGGGGCGTGCAGGATGCGCTGCATCAGGCCGAGCAGGCGATAGAGGATCTGCTGCGCAACTTCCCCAGCCCGCTGGCGGCTGGCGCGCTGCGCATGATGATTTTCGCCGGCGGCAAGCACTGCCCGGCGCCGAGCGACCGTCTCGATCATAAGCTGGCGAAGCTGCTGCAGGTGCCTTCCGCCACGCGGACAAGGCTGGGACGCGGTCAGTATCTGACGCCGAGCGAGCATAACCCGGCCGGTCAGCTTGAGCAGGCGTTGCAGGAGGTGATGGCGGCGGAAGTGATCCACGATCGTCTGTGCAAACAGCAGAAAGAGCACTTCTCTTTCACCCGGCTGGACGCGCTGGCGCAGCGGGCATTAAAAGCGGGCTGGATTGACGCCGCCGAGGCCGAGGTGCTGACGCGCGCCGAAGCGAGCCGTCTGCGCGCCATTAACGTCGATGAGTTTGCCGCGGATGCGCTGGCGGTGCCGGTGAAGCAGCCGGCGGTGAAGGCGGCGCGGGAGAGCGAGGCGGCGTAACAGTAATAACAGTAAGGTTGACGTGGAAAGAGCATGAGGCATGGAGCATGCGCGGGTGGCAAGGCTCGATCGCAAAGTCGCTCAAGGCATCCCTGCTCGCTCGGCCCACGCCATCCCTGGCGTGGGACGCTTTGCTCTTCGAGCCTTGCCACCCGCGCCTAAACTAACGTGCGGCCTGCCTGCCCTTACCCCGCCTGCCGAATACGCGCGAGCAGCGCCTCGGCGTCCTCGATGTGATCCGCCGCCAGAATCAGCGTGCGTCCCAGCGTAATGCAGCTGCGAATACACTCGGTGCGCATCGCTTCATCCTTAATCAGCTTCATATCCGCCACGTGCGACATGCCGACGGTGCGGCGGATCAGCTCGGTGCCGCAGTAGCCAATGGTATCGGCCCACACCTTGCGCAGAAACGCCTGCGCATAGCCGGGATATGCCAGCGCCACGTCAATGGTCTTCTCTTGCGCCAGCGCCAGGAAGCGCGCGGCGAAAGTATTCCACACCTCGCGCACGTCGTTGAGACGCAGCTCGCGCCCTTCCGCCGCCTCGCGCGGAGCGAGCAGCCCCGGCAGACCGCAGTAGTTGATCAGCAGATTGCCCAGCGCCGTGCCGACGTCAAAGCCGATCGGGCCAAAATAGCCGAACTCCGCGTCGATCGCCTTCAGGCTGTTGTCGGCGACAAAAATCGAGCCGCTGTGAATATCGCCGTGCAGCAACGCCTCAGCATGGGCGAAAAAGCGATGTTTCAAGCCGGCGACGGCGATGCGCAACGCCTCGTCGTCGCGCAGGCTGGCGACCAGCGGCTCCAGCGCCTGCGGGTAGCTGTTGCGCGCGTGATCGGTATAGGGATCGTTAAAGAAGAGATCTTCAGTAATTTCGCACATCTCTGGATTGATAAAGCGCGCCACTTCCGCTTTTTTCTGATGGGGATGCAGCACGAAATCAGAGGTATGAAACAGCGTCTGCGCCAGATATTCGCCCAGCTGCGCCGCCGCCTGCGGGTAGAAAGCGCCCTTCACCAGCTCGCCGCGCCAGATGCGATGGCTGGAGAGATCCTCCATCACCATCACCGCCAGCGTCTCGTCATAGTGCGTCACCCTGACGGTATGCTGAGGGCAATATTTGTAGTGCTCGATCAGGGTTTGCGCCTCTAGTCGCGCGCGGTCCAGCGTCAGCGGCCAGGACTCGCCGACGCAGCGCACGTAAGGCAGCGCCTGTTTTACGATAACCCGGCTGTTGCCCTGGCGGTCGAAAATTTTGAAGACCAGGTTAAGGTTGCCATCGCCAATCTCTTCCGCCTCGACCAGCGAAGCGGGATCGTCCACGCCGCCAAACTGCCGGGCATACTCAACGGCATCCGCCGCGGTGAAGGTACGGTATTGCGACATTGCCTTTCCTCTTATACCAAACTGAAACGAAACCCCGCCAGGGCAGCACAATAAGCCGTGCAGACGTCTATACATCCGTTCCGCATGTTGGCACAATACGTGACAACAACGCAACAGGGATTTCACAGACAATGCAAACACTCCGCACCACCAGCTTACAGGTTCGTGACAATCAGCTCTGGATCCTCGATCAGCAGGCGCTGCCGCAGCAAAAAAACTGGCTGCCGGCGCACGACGTGGCGCAGCTGGTTGGCCATATTCACGCCCTGCGCGTGCGCGGCGCGCCGCTGATCGGCCTCTCCGCCTCGCTGCTGCTGGCGCTGCTGGCCGAGACGGGCGCCAGCCGCGACGCGCTGGCGCAGGCGCTGGAGGTGTTGCGCGCCGCGCGTCCCACGGCGGTCAACCTGATGAATAATCTCGATCGAATGAAGCTGGCGCTGGCGCAGGCGGATTTCGCCGCCGCGCTGAGTCAGGAAGCGCTGCGTCTGGTCGAGGAGGATCGCCAGCTATGCGACAATATTGCAGAGGCGGGCAGCGCGCTGGTGAAGCCGAACAGCCGTCTGATCACGCACTGCAACACCGGCGGGCTGGCGACGGCGGGCGTCGGCACCGCGCTGGGCGTCATCGCCCGCGCGCATCAGCAGGGCAAGGTGGCGAACGTCTGGGTGGGTGAAACGCGCCCGCTGCTGCAGGGCGGACGCCTTACCGCCTGGGAACTGGGCGAGCTGGCGATCCCCTTTCAGCTGATCACCGATTCGATGGCGGCCAGCCTGATGGCGAGCGGTCAGGTCGACGCCGTCTGGGTCGGCGCGGACCGCATCGCGGCCAACGGCGACGTGGCGAACAAAATCGGCACCTACAGCCTGGCGGTACTGGCGCATTACCATCAGATCCCCTTCTACGTTGCCGCACCGCACACCACGCTGGACCGCCAGTGCGTCAGCGGCCGCGACATTCCTATCGAGCAGCGCGCCGCCAGTGAAGTAACCGGCGCGGCGGGCAGTTTCGGCAGCGTGCAGTGGGCACCGGAAGCGGCAAACGTCTATAACCCGGCGTTCGACGTGACGCCTGCGGCGCTAATTAGCGGCTGGGTGCTGGATACCGGCGTGGTGACGCCGGAGGCGGTAGAAGCGGGGATTTTTCAGCCCTGACCGGGCGCGCTGAGCGCGCCCGGCTGGCATGGTTAAGGCAGGCGCGGATAGGCGTCGGCGATGGCGTCGCCGGTGAAGTGCGCCACCCAGCCTTCCTGATTATCGAAGATGCGGATAGCGGTGAAGTTGGGCGAGGAGCCCATATCGAACCAGTGCGGCGTGCCCGCCGGCACTGAAATCAGGTCGTTCTTTTCACACAGGATCTGATAAACCTGGCCGTCGAGATGGAGGCAAAAAAGGCCCGCGCCCTCGACAAAGAAGCGCACCTCATCTTCGCCGTGGGTGTGCTCAGAGAGAAACTTCTGGCGCAGCGTCTCTTTTTGCGGGTTGTCGGCGCGCATGCTGATCACGTCCCAGCTCTGATAGCCCTTCTCCGCCACCAGCCGATCGATAGCGTGCTGATAGGCCTCAATCACGTCGGCGGGCTGTGGATTTTCGCCTAAATCGCGATCCGCCGCCCAGCGCTCGAAGCGCACATTCTTTGCATTCAGCCGCTCGCGGATCATCTCCGCATCGGTACTGTGCCACACCGGCAGCGTGGCTTCGGTATCGGTAAAAATGGTCAATGCGCTCATGCTAAAACGACTCCCGAAAAGGTGTTCACCTGATGATGGCGGCTTTCGCTGTCTGCGGGGCCGCGAATTAACTGCACGGTATTCCATCCGGCTTCCGCTGCCGCATCCAGCTCCTGACGAATGTCGGAGAGGAACAGCAGCTGCTCAGCGGGCAGGCCGGTTTGTTCGGCGATATTGCGGTAGGAGGCGACCTCTCGCTTAGCGCCGACGCGCGTGTCGAAATAGCCGCTAAACAGGTCCGTAATATCTCCTTCATCACTGTAGCCAAATAACAGTTTTTGCGCCGCAACCGAGCCGGAAGAATAGACGTAGAGCTCAAGGCCCTGCTCCCGCCAGGCGCGCAGCGCCGGCACGACGTCGGGATAGAGATGGCCGGTAAAGCTGCCGTTCACATAGCCGTCGCGCCAGATCATCCCCTGCAGCGCTTTTAGCCCGGTGGATTTGCGATCTTCATCCATAAAGCTCAGCAAAATAGCGGTGAGCGCCTCAGGATCGGCTTCAGGCTGGCCCGCTTCAGCGCGCACCGCGTCAAGCGCTGCGCGGACTTCCGGATGCGCATGCTGCGCACGGATAAACGCGGCGAGATGTTCACGCGCATAAGGGAAGAGCACATCATGCACGAAGCGAATATCGCTGGTGGTGCCTTCTATATCGGTAACAATGGCGCGGATCATTGGGCCTCCAGCAGGCGACGTTGGCGTTCGCATTCAAATAAAAACTCCAGACCTTCCAGATGACGACGCGCTTCGTTGACGTCCTCACCCCAGCAGGTTAAGCCGTGACCGCGCAGCAGAAAGCCATAGCGCAGCGGAGCGTTGCGGGCGTACGCCTCAATGCGCCCCGCCAGCGCGTCGATATCCTGATCGTTATCAAACAGCGGGATCGCCACGCAGGCAAGATGAGTGCGCTGCCCCGCCAGCGATTTTTGCATCTCATAGCCTTCAAGCCGCAGCGCAGCGCCCTTCTCGACGCGCGACAGTACCGTCGCGTTCACCGTATGGGTATGCAGCACTGCGCCCGCCTCGGGGAACAGCCGGTAGATCAGGGTATGCAATCCGGTTTCCGCCGAGGGCCTGCGCCCGGACGGCGCGCGGTTGGTGGCGATCTCCACCTGGATAAAGTCGTCGCGCGTCAGGCTGCCTTTATCCTTGCCCGACTCGCTGAGCAGGCAGAAGCGGGCATCTTCGCGTACTGACATATTGCCGCCGGTGGCGGGCGCCCAGCCTTTGGCGCCAATCCAGTGGCAGGCCGCCACCAGCTGGTCGAGTGGAGAGAGTTCAGACATAGCGTATCAGGCATCCTGTAAGGTAGGTTTTAGACGTCTAAGCGTCTCGATTGCCAAATACTAACATCCTGTTTATAGTGGCTTCAACACAGGGTTACTCCGCAATGACATTCGCGCTTAAGGCCATTAACCATGACGCAGCCCAACCTGACGCCGGAGAGTAAACTTCCCGCTCTCGGCACCACCATCTTTACCCAGATGAGCGCGCTGGCGCAGCAGCATAACGCCATCAACCTTTCGCAGGGCTTTCCCGACTTTGACGGACCGCGCTATTTACAGGCGCGCCTGGCGCATCACGTCAGCGAGGGCGCCAACCAGTATGCGCCGATGACCGGCGCGCTGCCGCTGCGCGAGGCGATCGCCGAGAAAACCGCTGAGCTGTATGGCTACCGCCCCGACGTTAACAGCGATATCACCGTGACCGCCGGCGCGACCGAAGCGCTCTATGCGGCGATCACCGCGCTGGTGCGCCCGGGCGACGAGGTGATCTGCTTCGACCCAAGCTACGACAGCTATGCGCCCGCCGTCGAGCTGTCGGGCGGCGTGCTGAAACGCATCGCGCTGCAGCCGCCGGGCTTTCGCGTCGACTGGACGGCGTTCGCCGCGCTGCTCTCCAGCAAAACCCGCCTGGTGATCCTCAATACGCCGCACAATCCTTCCGCCACCGTCTGGCGTAAAGCAGATTTTGCGGCGCTCTGGCAGGCGATCGCCGATCGGGAAATTTACGTGTTGAGCGACGAAGTTTACGAGCATATCTGCTTCGACGAGGCGGGCCACGCCAGCGTACTGGCGCATCCGCAGCTGCGCGAGCGCGCCATCGCCGTCTCCTCCTTCGGCAAAACCTTTCATATGACCGGCTGGAAGGTAGGCTACAGCGTCGCGCCCGCCGCCATCAGCGCAGAAATCCGCAAGGTGCATCAGTATCTGACCTTCGCGGTGAATACGCCTGCCCAGCTGGCGATCGCCGATATGCTGCGCCACGAGCCTGCTCACTACCGCGAGCTGCCCGCGTTCTACCGCGCGCGCCGCGATCGTCTGGCGCAGGCGCTGGAGAAGAGCCGCTTTAAGGTGCTGCCGTGCGAAGGCACCTACTTTCTGCTGGCGGATTATAGCGCCATCTCCGATCTCGACGACGTCAGCTTCTGCCAGTGGCTAACCAAAGAGGTGGGCGTGGCGGCGATTCCGCTGTCGGTGTTCTGCGCCGACCCGTTCCCGCACAGGCTGATCCGCCTCTGCTTCGCCAAACAGGAAGCGACGCTCGACGCCGCCGCGGAGCGCTTATGTCAGATTTAAAGATTACCGTTCTGCAGGAAACCCTGCACTGGATGGATGGCGAAGCGAACCTGCGCCATTTCGACGCCGTGCTCGAGGGCGTGACGGGCCGCGATCTGATTCTGTTGCCCGAGATGTTCACCACCGGCTTCGCCATGGAGGCGGCCCAGCGTTCGTTGCCGCAGGCGCAGGTGGTGGCGTGGCTGCGCAAACACGCCGCGGCGAGCGACGCGCTGGTGGGCGGCAGCGCAGCGATACAGACGGACAAAGGCGCGGTGAATCGCTTTCTGCTGGTGGAGCCAGATGGCACGCTGCACCAGTATGACAAGCGTCATCTGTTCCGCATGGCGGACGAGCATCACCACTATCTGCCGGGCGAGACGCGCGCGGTGCTGGTGTGGCGCGGCTGGCGCATTCTGCCGCAGATCTGTTACGACCTGCGCTTTCCGGTCTTCTCCCGCAATCGCAACGACTACGACCTGGCGCTCTATGTGGCGAACTGGCCGGCGCCGCGCGCCCTGCACTGGCAGGCGCTGCTGCTGGCGCGCGCCATAGAGAATCAGGCCTATGTCGCGGGCTGCAACCGCGTCGGCAGCGACGGCAATCAGCATCAGTACAGCGGCGACAGCCGGATTATCTCGCCGCAGGGCGAGATCCTCAGCGAAGCGGAGCCGTTTGCCCAGGCGCGGCTTGACGCCACGCTGTCGCGGGAGACGCTGACCGCTTATCGCGAGCGCTTCCCTGCCTGGCGCGACGCAGATGGCTTTACCCTGAGTTAGCGCGCCAGTAGTCTGTGCCCGGCAAAAAAAAAAGCCGCAGCGGTTAAGCTGCGGCTTTCTCGTTTTTACGCGTCGCGCGATCAGATATCGAAGCGGTCCAGGTTCATTACCTTAGTCCAGACCGCCACGAAGTCGGTGACGAACTTCTGGTGCGCATCGCTGCTGGCGTAGACTTCCGCCAGCGCGCGCAGGATGGCGTTAGAGCCAAAGACCAGATCGGCGCGAGTCGCATGATATTTCACTTCCCCGCTCTGACGGTCGCGTCCTTCGAACAGCTCCTCGCTCTCATCGGTGGCGCGCCATGCGGTGCGCATATCCAGCAGATTAACGAAGAAGTCGGTGCTCAGCACGCCAGGGCGATCGGTAAAGAGGCCGCGATCGCTGCCGTCGAAGTTGGTGCCCAGCACGCGCAGACCGCCCAGCAGCACCGTCAGCTCCGGCGCGCTCAGCGTGAGCTGCTGCGCTTTATCCAGCAGCAGCGTTTCGGTCGAAGACCCGCCCTGCACGCGGCGATAGTTGCGGAAACCGTCAGCCAGCGGCTGCAGAAGATCAAAGGATTCGACATCGGTCTGGTCCTGACGCGCATCGACGCGCCCCGCAGTAAAGGGCACCTGCACCGCTACGCCCGCCGCCGCAGCAGCCATTTCGATGCCGACGTTGCCCGCCAGCACGATGACGTCCGCCAGCGACGCTTTGCCCGACGCCTGCTGAATCTCCTGCAATACCGGCAGCACGTCGCGGATCACGCTGGCGTTAACCGCCCACTGATTCTGCGGCGCCAGCGCCAGACGCGCGCCATTCGCGCCGCCGCGCTTGTCGCCGCCGCGGAAGGTCGAGGCGGATGCCCAGGCAGCGGAAACCAGCTGGCTCACGCTCAGTCCAGAGGCCGCAATCTTCGCTTTCAGCTCGCTGATATCGCTGGCGTCCGGCTGATGGATCGCCGCCGGCAAAGGATCCTGCCACAGCAGATCTTCTTTCGGCACTTCCGGACCGAGATAGCGCGCTTTCGGCCCCATATCGCGGTGGGTCAGCTTGTACCAGGCGCGGGCGAAGGCTTCGTTGAACGCCTGCGGATCGTTAAGGAAGCGACGGGAGATCTTTTCGAACTCGGGATCGAAACGCAGCGTCAGGTCGGTGACCAGCATGGTCGGCTTGCGCTTTTTCTCCGGATCGAAAGGATCGGGAATAATCGCGTCGGCGTTGCTGGCTTCAAACTGGATGGCGCCCGCCGGGCTCTTCGTCTGCACCCACTCATATTTGAACAGGTTCTCGAAGAAGTAGTTGCTCCACTGGGTCGGGGTCTGCGTCCAGACGACTTCCAGACCGGAGGTAATGGCGTCTGCGCCCGCGCCGCTGCCGTAGCTGCTGCGCCAGCCGAAGCCCTGGGCTTCAATCGGCGAGGCTTCCGGGTCGACGTCGAGGTGGCTAGCGGCGCCCGCGCCGTGGGTTTTACCCAGCGTATGGCCGCCGGCGATCAACGCCACGATCTCTTCGTCGTTCATGCCCATATTGCCGAAAGTGGCGCGAATGGCTGGCGCGGCCGAGGCCGGGTTGCCGCTCGCTTCCGGGCCTTCCGGGTTAACGTAGATCAGACCCATTTCCGTCGCGCCGAGCGGCGCGTTGGCGAGGCTTTCCGGATGACGATGCGCCAGCCATTCGGTTTCGTGGCCCCAGTCCACATCCATATCCGGTTCCCACACGTCTTCACGTCCGGCGCCAAAGCCGAAGGTGCGGAAGCCAGCGTTCTCCAGCGAAACGTTGCCCGCCAGGATATAGAGATCGGCCCAGGAAATTTTCTGTCCATACTTCTGTTTCACCGGCCACAGCAGGCGGCGCGCTTTATCGAGGCTGACGTTGTCCGGCCAGGAGTTGAGCGGCGCGAAACGCTGCTGACCACGGCCAGAGCCGCCGCGACCGTCAACGGTGCGATAGGTGCCCGCGCTGTGCCACGCCATACGGATAAACAGGCCGATATAGCTGCCCCAGTCGGCCGGCCACCAGGATTGTGAATCGGTGAGCAGCGCGCGGATGTCCGCTTTCAGCGCCGAATAGTCGAGCTTGCTGAACTCTTCGCGGTAGTTGAAGTCGGCGCTGAGGGGATTGGAACGGCTGGAGTGCTGATTTAACAGGTCGACGCGCAGCATGTTAGGCCACCAGTCGCGGTTAGTGGTGCCGCTGCCGGCGCCGCGCGCCAGCACGCTTTTTTCTTCAGAGGCGCCGTGGTTGAACGGGCATTTACCGGCATCGACGCCGCTCTCATTCTGGTTTTTCTCTTGCGATGCTCCGTGCGGGAAAGGGCATTTACCTGCGGCGTTATTGTTATCTTCGGGCGTGCTCATTATCGGCTCCGTTGGCTTTTGGTTACCCGGCTACGATAGCGTTACGCTTGCCTGAATACCATTTGGCTAAACCGACGGTTTTGATAGCCGCAGGCTTTCAAAATTAGCTACCGCGATAGGTAGACCACGACCAGGGCGAAATTAAAAAAGGCAGGTGGAAATGGCTGCCCGCCTCGGCGATAACGAAATCGATCTGCGCGGAGACGTAGAGCGCATCGCGCCCGTCCGCCGCGAAATAGTCGCCAATCTCAGCGGTCAGCCGGTAGTGGCCCGGCGTCAGCGGCTCCGGCGTTAAGTCGCCGATGCGTCCATCGCTGTCCGTCTCGCCGTCGGCAACCGGCAACCAGCCCTCGGGGCTATTCTGCTCCAGGGAGATAGCGACGCCGACTGCCGGTTTGCCCAGCGCCGTGTCGAGAATATGGGTGGTGATGGTGCTCATGTCAGGCTCTCCTTCAGACGCAACAGGGTGATCTCCCGCAATTGCTCCAGCGCTTCGCGCGCTTCGGTGGGTTCGTCATTCGTCAGGCGGCGCTGAAGCTGCGCCAGCATCTCTTCGCCGCTGCGCCCTTTGGCGCGGATTAAAAAGACGCGGCCAAAGCGCGCTTCATAGGCCCGGTTGCCTGCCTGCATCGCCCGCTTCAGCGCCGCATCGGCGTCGCTCATTGCGACCTGCTCCTGACGCGACAGCGCCGCCTCTTTGTCCGCGCCGCTGGCACGTTCGCCGATGCGCGGATGCGCGCTCAGCGCCTGTTCAAGATCGTCGCTGTTCCACGTTTGCGCCAGCCGCTCCGCCTCCGCCAGCAGCGCCGCCTGCGAGGCAAAAGGCCGCGCAGCCGCCAGCGCCTGCTGCCAGCGCGGGATCGCCACGCAGTGCGCGATGGCCGCCTGCGCCGCCGACGTCGGCAGCGCGTTGAACGTCACAAGGTTCATGGTGCGCCTCGCTGCGCCAGCTGGCACACGGCGTGCAGGTAAGCGCGCACCGCCAGCGCCACGTCTTCGGCCATCACCGCTTCAGCCGGATGGTGGCTGAGGCCGCGTTCATTGCGCACGAAGAGCATGCCGACCGGCCAGCGCTCGGCGATGGCGATAGCGTCATGGCCCGCGCCGCTCGGCAGCGCCAGCGTGCGGCCCTGCACCGTCTCGACGGCGCTGCTCAGCGCCTGCTGCAGCGCGCTGTCGCAGGCGGTGGCGCTGATACGGTAATACTCCTCCGCCTCGAAGCGCAGCCCGCGCCGTAGCGCAATTGCCTCGGCCTGAGTCAGCAGGCTCGACAGCAGCCGCTCCAGCGGCAGATCCTGCGGGCCGCGCACGTCCAGCGACAGCGTGACCTCGCCGGGAATAACGTTGACCGCGCCGGGCGCGCAGCTCAGAGTGCCGACCGTCGCCACCAGCTGCGGATCCTGCTCGCGCGTGGTCGCCTCGATAAACACCATCCACTCCGCAGCCGCCGCCAGCGCGTCTTTGCGGTGGGTCATCGGCACCGTGCCCGCATGGCCCGCCTCGCCGGTAAAACGGCAGCGAAGGCGGCGTGCGCCATTGATGGCGGTGACCACGCCCAGCGCCAGCCCCTCCTGCTCCAGGCAGGGCCCCTGCTCGATATGCAGTTCAAGGTAGGCGACGATATCATTCAGATCGCGGGCGGCGCACGGAATCGCTCCGGCGTCCAGCCCCACATCCGCCATCGCCTGGGCGACGGTAATGCCGTTACCGTCCGGATGGGTGGTCCAGCTCTCCGGCCAGCTGCCGGCGACGCCGCGGCTGCCGAGCAGCGTAATGCCGAAGCGCGTGCCCTCTTCATCGCCGAAGCCGACTATCTCAATCGCCAGCGGCAGGCGCTGCCGCTGCTGATGCAGCCACTGCACGGTCTCAATCGCGGTCAGCACGCCCAGCATGCCGTCATAGCGGCCGGCGTTGCGCACCGTATCGAGATGGGAGCCGAGCAGCAGCGCGGGCGCGCCGTCGCTCGCCCCTTCGTAGCGGCCGCAGATATTGCCGACTTCGTCCTGCCAGACGCGCATGCCCGCCTGCTCCATCCACTCGCCGACCTGGGCGTTGGCGCGCAGATGCTCCGGCGAGAGGTAGACGCGCGTCAGCTGATCGGGCGATTCGCTGATCGCCGCCAGCGCGTCGCAGCGCACCATGACGCGTTCGGCGGCCAGCTGCGCCTCAGCGGCGTTCATCATCATACGCGGCTCCCGTAGTGGTCCCACGCCGCCTGCATCGCCGCGCCCTGAGTCGCACGGAAGCCGAGATGGGTCAGCACCGCCTCCAGCGCCGACAGGGTGGTCATCACGCAATCTTTGCGCGCGTTGAAGCCCATGGTGCCGATGCGCCATACCTTGCCGTGCAGCGGACCGAACGAGGTGCCGATCTCGATGCCGAAATCCTCCAGCATCAGCTGACGCACCTGGTCGCCGTTCACGCCCTGCGGAATCACCACGCCAAGCACGTTGTTCATCTTGTGATCTGGATCGCCGAAGGTTTCCAGCCCCATGCCCTGAATGCCTTTCAGCAGCGCGTCGCCGTGCAGCTTGTGACGCGCGATGCCTTCATCCAGCCCTTCCTGCAGGATCAGCCGCGCGCACTCGCGCGCGCCGAACAGCGCGGTGGTCGCTTCGGTATGGTGGTTAAGGCGCTCCGGCCCCCAGTAATCCATGATCATGCCGAGATCGAAGTAGTTCGAGTAGATCATCTCTTCATCGCCGTCCTGATGCGCGGCGGTGCGGATCCCCTCTTCGACGCATTTGCGGCGGCGGATCGCCTCTTCCATCTGCGGGCTTAAGGTGATCGGCGAGGTGCCGGAGGGGCCGCCAAGGCATTTCTGCATCCCGGCCGAGACCGCATCCAGCCCCCACGCGTCGGTTTCCAGCGCGTTGCCGCCGAGCGACGCGGTGGCGTCGGTATAGAAGAGCACGCCGTACTTTTTGCAGATGGCGCCCAGCTCCGCCAGCGGCTGCAGCATGGTGGTCGAGGTGTCGCCCTGCACCGTCAGCAGCAGGCGCGGCTTCACGCGCTTAATGGCGTCCTCGACCCGATCCGGGGTAAACACTTCGCCCCACGGCACTTCGATGGTGTGCACCTCGGCACGACAGCGGCGAGCGATCTCGCACAGCAGATGGCCGAAGCGGCCGAATACCGGTACCAGCACCCGATCGCCAGGGCGGATCGCCGACAGCAGGATCGCCTCGATCCCGGCGCGCGAAGTGCCGTCGATCAGCAGCGTCCAGCGGTTTTCGGTGCGGAAGACGCCGCGATAGAGTTCCATCACCTCATTCATATAGTGGGTCATCGCCGGATCGTACTGACCGATCAGCTGGGTCGACATGGCGCGCAGCACGCGCGGATCGGCGTTGATCGGGCCGGGCCCCATTAGCAGGCGCTGCGGCGGATTGATTTGCGGATAGCGGTTTTCCATGTTGATTTCCTTACTAAATTAGAGTCGCACCGAGGAGATAAACTGCTTCAGCTCCGGCGTCTGCGGCGCGGCGAACAGGGTTTTGCTGCTGCCCTGCTCCCAGACGCGCCCCTGATGCATAAAGACCACGCGATCGCCGACGTCGCGCGCGAAGTTCATTTCATGGGTGACCAGGATTAGCGTCATGCCTTCGGCGGCGAGCTGCTCCAGCACTTTCAGCACCTCGCCCACCAGCTCGGGGTCAAGCGCCGAGGTGATCTCGTCGCACAGCAGTACCTTCGGGTTCATCGCCAGCGCGCGGGCGATGGCGACGCGCTGCTGCTGGCCGCCGGAGAGGTTGGCCGGCGAGTAGTCGAGACGCTCGCCGAGGCCGACTTTCTCCAGCATCTGAGTGGCCAGCGCGCGGCACTCCGCCTCGCTTTTTTTCAACACGCGGCGCGGCGCCAGCATGACGTTTTCCAGCGCGGTCATATGCGGAAAGAGGTTGAAGTTCTGGAACACCATGCCGACCGAGCGGCTGATGTCGCGCGCCTGGCTGTCGCGGTCGGTAATGGTCATGCCGCCCAGCTTAATGCTCCCTTCCTGATAGCCTTCCAGGCCGTTCATGCAGCGCAGCAGCGTGCTTTTGCCTGAACCGCTGCGGCCGATAATCGAGATCACTTCGCCCATTTCGATATCGAGGTCGACGCCTTTCAGCACGTGGTTGTCGCCGTAGTACTTCTGCACCTGATTAATGGTGATGAGCGGCATGGAATTTTTTCTCCAGATACTGGCTGTAGCGGGACAGCGGATAACACATCAGGAAGTAGCCCAGCGCGACCAGCCCAAACACTTTAAAAGGCTGATAAGTCACGTTGTTCAAAATGGTCCCGGCTTTGGTGAGTTCGATAAAGCCGATAATCGAGGCGAGCGCGGTGCCCTTGATCACCTGCACGGCGAAGCCCACCGTCGGCGCGATGGCGATGCGGATCGCCTGCGGCGCGATCACCCGGTACAGCGTCTGGCCGAAGCTGAGGCCGAGGCAGCGCGACGCCTCCCACTGCCCTTTTGGCAGCGCGCGAATGCTGCCGAACCAGATATCGAGCAGAAAGGCGCTGGTATAAAAGGTCAGCGCGAGCGAGGCCGCCGTCCAGGGCGCGACGTCGATGCCGAACAGCACGACGCCGAAGAAGGCGAGGAAAAGCTGCATCAGCAGCGGCGTGCCCTGGAACAGCTCGGTGTAGCAGCGGATCAGCCGCGTCAGCCACTTGCGCTGCAGCAGACGCAAAAAGAGCAGCGGCAGCGTCACCAGCGTGCCGCCGACAAAGGCGGTCAGCGACAGCAGCAGGGTCCAGCGCGCCGCCAGCAGCAGGTTGCGCAGAATGTCCCAGTCGGTAAAGGTCGTCATCATGCCTGCGCTCCTAACCATTTACGGCCCAGCGCCAGCAGCACCTGGCGCATGGCGATCGACAACAGCAGATAGATCAGCGTGGTCACCAGGTAGACCTCGAAGCTTAAAAAGGTGCGCGACTGGATCAGGTTGGCGGCGAAGGTCAGCTCTTCATAGGAGACCTGCGATACCACCGACGAGCCGAGCATCACGATAATGCACTGGCTGACCAGCGCCGGATAGATACGCTGCAGCGACGGCGGCAGCACCACGCGCAGAAAGGTTTGCGTGCGCGTCAGGCCCAGCACGCGTCCCGCTTCCCACTGCCCTTTCGGCGTCACCTGGATGCCGGCGCGGATAATTTCGGTGCTGTAGGCGCCGAGATTAATCAGCATCGCCAGCAGCGCCGCCTCGCCCGCCGTCAGCTTCAGCCCCAGATTGGGCAGGCCGAACACGATAAAAAAGAGCTGCACCACAAAGGGCGTGTTGCGGATGATCTCAACGTAGAGGCCCCAGAGACGGCTGGCCCAGCTCGCTTTGCCGCTGCGCAGCGCCGCGCCGAGGATCCCCAGCCCGACGCCGCCGACGGTGGCCAGCACCGTCAGCTGAATCGTGACCCACAGCCCGGCGAGCAGCTCCGGCCAGTAGGGCCAGAGCGCAGGGAAGTTAAGTTGCCCGAGCATAGCGCGACCTTATGCGCCGAGGCTGGCGGGCAGCGGCGCTTTCAGCCACTCTTCCGACAGTTTGTTAAGCGTGCCGTCTTTGATGCCCTGCTCAATCAGCGCGTCCACTTTTGCCTTCAGCGCCGGCTCATCTTTTTTCAGGCCGATAAAGCAGGGCGAATCCTTCAGCATAAACTGCGCGACCGGCGCTTTTTGCGGGTTCTGCCGCGCGATCGCCGCCACGACCAGGTTGCCGGTCGCCACATACTGCACCTGGCCAGAGAGATAAGCCGACAGCGTGGTGTTGTTGTCCTCATAGCGCTTCACCTGCGCCTCTTTCGGCGCGAGGCTGCTCAGCACCATATCCTCCACCGCGCCGCGCGTGACGCCGATGCTCTTGCCGCTCAGCGCCGCCGCGTCTTTCAGCGTCTCGCCTTTCGGGCCGAAGACGCCGAGGAAGAACGGCGCATAGGCGCGGCTGAAGTCGATCACTTTTTCACGCTCAGGGTTTTTCCCCATGCTGGAGATCACCAGATCGACCTTATCGGTTTGCAAATAGGGCACGCGGTTGGCGCTGGTGACCGGCACCAGCTGCAACTTAAGTTTCATCTGTTTCGCGAGGTATTTCGCCGTATCGATGTCGTAGCCCTGCGGCTGCAGATCCGTGCCGACCGATCCGAACGGCGGGAAATCCTGCGGTACCGCCACGCGCAGCACGCCGCGCTTCTCGATATCCTGTAGCTGATCCGCCAGCGCGCTGCCGGTCTGAACCATCAGTAACGCCGCCGCTGCTACCGCCATTAACGCTTTTTTCATTATGCACCCCGGTAAGTTGACCTGAAACAAAAGATTCTTGTAAATGTGATTTGCAACTAATGTGCCAACCACTGGTTCGGCGGATTAAGCGGCAGAAACGCTAATTTTAAGGAAGAAAGGCGGCCTGCCGCCGCCTGATATCAGAGGATCAAAATGAGGCAAAGCACCAAAAAGGTGCTCTTTAACGGTGCTCCAGCTCGTCCAGCTGCTGATAGAGATCGGCGATCTGGTGAATACGCTGGCGTCCTTGCGTCAGCATTTCATGCAGCAGCGCGTTGGTCAGCAAATTGATCAGGCTCATCGCCGAGGCGTAGCTGTCGAAGGCCGATACGCTGTCGAGCGGCGCGCAGAGCTGCCAGCGCGCCAGGCCGCTCATCGACTGCGCCTGCGGCTCGCACAGCGCCAGCAGCGGGATATCTCGCTGCTGCAGCTGCTGCATCAGCGGGCGGATCAGGCGCGGACGACGGCGAAACGCCATCACCACCACCATATCGTCAGGCGTGATATCGACTATCTCTTCCGCCAGCGTCTGGCCTGGCTGCGGCAGCACCATAACGTCGGCGCGCGCCTGCAGCAGCTGCTGGCGCAGATGCAGCGCCAGCGGCCAGGAGTTGCGCATGCCGATGACGAAAATACGCCTCGCCCGGGTCATCTGCTGCACCGCCTCGCCGAACTGCTGCGCGTCGAGCGCGTTCACCCACTGCGTCAGGTTCGCCATCTCCTGCTTATAGTGGCGCGCCAGCAGCGTATTGCCCTGCACCGCGTCGCGGTTGTCGGTCAGCGGCATGCCGCTCTGGCGCAGAATGCGCAGCTCGTCGCGCATATCTTTGTATTTGTCGTAGCCCAGCCGTCGAAACAGGCGGCTGACCGTGGCCTTTGACACGCCGCTGAGCCGCGCCAGCTCGGCGCTGTTGTAGCTGATTAGATCGTCGAAATGGTCAAAGACGAAATCCGCAATACGCTGCTCCTGCGGCGAGAGCTGCGGATAGTGGCTTCTGAGTCGTTCATCAAGCTGTTTCATGCGTCGTCCTGTAACTTTCGTTTCAGCAGAAGCTAGCATAATTCGATCCAGGTTACCGCCGTCGTGCGCCACAGCAAAAAACTGGAACGGCTCTTGCTTGGATCCCCGCTCTGTTACCCAATAAGAACCCTCACTATGATTCAGAGCAATATGGCTCCGCTGGGCATGGCGGTCGCGCCGCACCACCTGGCGAGCGAGAGCGCGCTGGCGGTGCTGCGCGACGGCGGCAACGCTATTGAGGCGATGGTCGCCGCCGCCGCGACCATTGCCGTGGTCTATCCCCATATGAACGGCCTCGGCGGCGACGGCTTCTGGCTGGTGCTGCCCCCGAACGGCGATCCTGTGGCTATCGACGCCAGCGGCGCGGCGGGCGCGCTGGCGCATCCCGATTTCTACCGCGGCCAGAGCGCGATTCCGCATCGCGGTCCCGCCGCCGCGCTAACGGTGGCCGGGACGGTGAGCGGCTGGCAGGAGGCGCTGGCGCTCTCCGGCGAGCTGGGCGGCGCTCCGCTGCCGCTGCCGCGCCTGCTGCGCGACGCGATCCGCTACGCCGCCGACGGCATTCCGGTTACCGCCTCGCAGGCGGCCGCCACCGTCGCGAAACAGCATGAACTGGCGCATCAGCCGGGATTCGCCGCGACTTTTATGCCGGACGGCGAACCGCCGCGCGAGGGCAGCCGCTTTACCCAGCCGGCGCTGGCGCAGACGCTTAGCCTGCTGAGCGAGCAGGGTCTCGACAGCTTCTACCGCGGCGAGCTGGCGCATCATCTGGCGCGCGAAATGTCAGCGCTCGGCATGCCGGTGACGCTGGCGGATCTGCAGCAGCAGCGCGCGCGACGCTGCGTGCCGCTGCATGTGGCGCACAGCGAAGGCGACCTGTGGAATATCGCGCCGCCGACGCAGGGGCTGGTGTCGCTGGCGATCCTCGGCGTTACCGATCGGCTGGCGATGGCGCAGGCTGACGAGGCGCAGACGGTGCACCGCATTGTGGAAGCGACCAAAAAGGCCTTTGCGCTGCGCGACGCCCATCTTACCGATCCGCGCCATATGAGCTGCGAGGCGCAGTCGCTGCTGACCCAGGATCACTTCGCCACGCTGGCGAGCCAGATTAGCGAGACGCAGGCGGCGCCCTGGGGCGCCGGGCGCGGTCCCGGCGACACGGTGTGGATGGGGGTGATGGACAGCAGCGGCCTCGCCGTCTCCTTTATTCAGAGCATCTATCACGAGTTCGGCAGCGGCGTGGTGATCCCCGGCACCGGCATCACCTGGCAGAACCGCGGCGCGGCTTTCAGCCTCGACGCGGATCATCTGCTGGCGCTGGCGCCGGGCAAACAGCCGTTCCATACCCTTAATCCCGCCGCCGCGCGCCTGAAAGATGGCCGCACGCTGGTTTACGGCGCGATGGGCGGCGACGGCCAGCCGCAAACCCAGGCGGCGATCTTTACCCGCCATGTGATCCAGGGCATGCCGCTGCAGCAGGCGGTGAGCGCGCCCCGCTGGCTGCTGGGCCGCACCTGGGGCCAGTCTTCCGACTCGCTCAAGCTGGAGGGCCGCTTTGCGCCGGAGAGCGTCGCCAGGCTGCGTCAGCTGGGACACGAGGTCGAGCTGCTGCCCGACTTTAGCGAGGCGGTCGGCCACGCAGGCGCCATCGTGCGCCATATCAACGGCATGCTGGAAGGCGCATGCGATCCGCGCAGCAACGGCAGCGCGAGCGGATTCTGACAGGAGAGAAAAATGAATCAGACAACAGACTGGGGGCGCTATCTGGCGCTGATGGAGCAGCTGCTGGCGCTGGAGCTGGACGATCCGCGCCGCGCCGAACTGGTGATTCAGCTTGAACGCATCGCCGCGCTGGCGGCGCCGCTGATGGCGTTTCCTCTCGACGACCGGCTCGAAGTGGCGGGGGTGTTTCATCCATGAATCTCAGCGAATTATCTCTCCGGTCGCTGCAGCAGGCGATCCAGCGCGGCGATCTCAGCGCGCGCGAGGTGGCGCAGCAAACCCTGAGAGGAATTGAACGCCACCGGGCGATTAACGCCTGGACCGAAGTCACCGACGAACGCATGCTGCGCGAGGCTGACGCCGTCGACGCGCAGCGACGCCGCGGCGACGATCTGCCGCCGCTGGCAGGCGTGCCCTATGCGGTAAAAAACCTGTTCGACGTGGCCGGCCACACCACGCTGGCGGGCGCCGCCCTGTTTGAAGATCGGCCAGCGGCGACGCAGGACGCCTGGGCGGTGAGCCGCCTCAGCCGCGCCGGCGCGCTGCTCTCCGGCATGCTGAATATGGACGCCTACGCCTACGGCTTCACCACCGAGAACAGCCACTTCGGCGCGACGCGCAACCCGCACGATCCGACGCGCGTGGCGGGCGGCTCGTCGGGCGGCTCCGCAGCGGCGGTCGCGGCCGGACTGGCGCACTTCTCGCTCGGTACCGACACCAACGGTTCGATCCGCGTGCCCGCGTCGCTGTGCGGCATCTTCGGCCTGAAGCCGACCTTCGGCCGCCTGTCGCGCAGCGGCAGCCATCCCTTTGTCGCCAGCCTCGATCATATCGGCCCCTTCGCGCGCCGCGTCGAGGATCTGGCGCTGGTCTACGATATGCTGCAGGGCCACGACCCTCAGGATGCATTTCAGGCAAACCGGCCCGCCGATCCGGCGCAGGTGGGGCTAGAGGAGAGCGGTCAGCGCTGTGCCGTGCTGGGCGGCTTTTTCTCGACCTGGTGCGACGACGACGCGCGCGATGCGCTGGCGCGGGCCGCGCGGGCGCTGGCTATCCATGATGAGGTGACGCTGCCGGAAGCGGAGCTGGCGCGCTCGGCGGCCTTTATCCTGACCGCCTGCGAGGGCGGCAATCACTATCTGCCCGCGCTGCGCGCCTCGCCGGAGCGTTTCGAACCCGCCTCGCGCGAGCGGCTGCTGGCGGGCGCGATGCTGCCCGCCGCCTGGTACGTGCAGGCGCAGCGCTTCCGCCGCCATTTCCAGCAGCAGGTGCTGCCGCTGTTCGAACGCTTCGACGTCCTGATCGCGCCCGCCACGCCCTGCGTCGCACCGCTGATCGGCCAGCAAAGCATCCGCGTTAACGGCACCGACCTGCCGTCACGCGCCAGCATGGGCATGCTGACGCAGCCGATCTCCTTCCTGGGGCTGCCGGTGTGCAGCGTGCCGCTGGCGACGAAAAGCGGCCTGCCGATCGGGCTCCAGCTCATCGCCGCGCCCTTTAACGAAGCCGCCGCGCTGCGCGTCGCCTTCGCCCTTGAGCAGCAGGGCATTACCCTCGCGCCCACCACTATGGATAAACCTGATGCAAACTGAAGAGATTAATTTACCGCACGTCGTAGCAGAGGTGACCGCCGCCTTTTACCGCTACGAACAGGCGCTGGTGAGCAACGATATCGCAACGCTCGACGCGCTCTTCTGGCACGATGAACGCACCGTGCGCCTCGGCGCGGGCGAGAACCTCTACGGTATCGAGCAGATCCGCGCCTTTCGCGCCCAGCGGCCCGCCGCCGGGCTGGCGCGCACCCTGCGCAACAGCGTCATCACCACCTTCGGCGAAGCCTATGCGGTGTGCAGCACCGAGTTTACGCGCGCAGGCTCGGCGAAAATCGGCCGTCAGCAGCAGAGCTGGGTCAGGCTGCCGGAAGGCTGGCGCATCGTCGCCGCGCAGGTGAGCCTGATGAGCGAAAGCTGAGATTAGCGGGCGCGCGCCTGTCGCTGCACCGCAATCGCTTCGGCGCGCTGCAGCAGCTGCTGGAGGTCGTCTTCATCGATATCCAGCAGTTCGCCGCTTTCCAGCGCCTGATGCAGATCGTCGCGGGTAATCGGCACGTCCAGCGCTACCGGCGCGGGTTTCGCTTCGGCGGCGGCCAGCGGATGCGGATAGCGGCGGCCCGCCAGGTTATTGAAGAGGATCGCCAGCAGCGCCAGACAGAGTGAGTTAAGCAGTATGGGCGTCAGAATATAGTGGTAGCCCAGCTGGTGGACGCGGCCGCCGCCGAGAATAGCGGTCAGCGCCACCGCGCCGCTGGGCGGATGCAGGCAGCGCAGCTGAAACATTACGGCGATCGCCAGGCAGGCGGCAACGCCGCAGGCCAGCGGCGCATAGGGAATCGTCATGGCCGCGGTGACGCCAATCGCCGCCGCCACCATATTGCCGCCGACAATCGACCAGGGCTGTGCCAGCGGGCTGTTCGGGATGCCGAACAGCAGCACGGCGGAGGCGCCCATCGGCGCAACGAACCACAAGTTAGCCTGCCCTAACAGCCAGTGGCTGATCAGGCTGGTGATGGTCAGGCCAAGCCCGGCGCCGACGCTGGCAATAACGATCTCTTTTTTGGCCACCGGCAGCGGATGCGGCCAGAAGCGGGCAAAAAAGGTGCGCAGCGCGCTTCTCCCCTTCGCCTGACGCGATTCAGTCATGTTCACAACGCTTATTCATCAGAAAAAATTATGGAAGCGACGATTGTCGCCGATCGATTTGGCGGTAACAACCGCAGGGTTGGCCGCCTGGTCAGGATTCGGAATTGTGCCCAGGGCTGGCGATGCGCCAGCCCGAGAGGCTATTTGACGACCGGATTCTTTTTCAGCGACAGCGCCGAGAGGAACGCATCGTCGAGCTGCAGATGCTGCGCCACCAGCTCGCGCGGCGTGCTGGCGAGCCACTGGTTAAGGGAGATATCGGCGTAGTAATCGCTTTTGAACAGCTCCAGAAACCGCAGCGGCCCGGTACCGGTATTCTCGATATAGTGCCCCATGGCGAAGGGGACATAGCCGACGTCTCCCGCGCGGTAATCAAAGGTTCTCGCCTGGCCGGATGAGGCGAATACGCCCATGCGCCCCTCGCCTTCCAGATAGTATTGCCACTCATCGTTGTTCGGATGCCAGTGCAGTTCGCGCATGCCGCCCGGCGCAATCTCCACCAGCGCGGCCGCGATGGTTTTCGATACCGGAAAGGTCGAAGAGTCGGTGATGCGCACCGTGCCGCCCGGCGCGACGATAGGCGCCTGCGCCAGCATGTGATGAGTGAAGACGCGTTTTGATTTCGGCGCGCCCTTGATGGCGTCCGCAGCCAGACTGCCCGGCACCCTGCCGGCAAAAATATACTCATCGTCCGGCGAAGGCAGTTTTGCAAAGGAGGAGACCGGCACGCTGAAATTTTTCGCCAGAATCTCGGGCGGAATATGTTTGAACCAGTCTGACAACAGAAAGGTGCTGTCTTCATCGAAGCCGCCGTCGTCAAACGCCAGCAGAAACTCACAGCCGTCTGGCCCCAGTCCCTGAATCGAGTGCGGTATGCCCGGCGGAAAATACCAGAGATCGCCGACGCCGATATCGTCAACGAACCAGCCGCCGTCAGTATCGAAGGCGGTCACGCGCGCCTTGCCGAAGGTCATATAGGCCCACTCGCCCTCTTTGTGCCAGTGCAGTTCACGAATGCCGCCCGCATTGAGGCGCATATCGACCCCGGCGATGGTAGTGGAGATGCCCAGCTCGCGCTGCGTCACCTGGCGCGTCCAGCCGCCGCTGCCTTTGCGCACGTGCGCGTCGCTGAAAGAGAAGCGCAGGTTGGGCAGCGTGCCGCTGTCAGTGGCGGGCGGATCGACGATATCGGGGTTTTGCGCCTCACGCGTCGGATCGTGCGGGCCAGGATCGCGCGGCGTGTTGGCGGGCCATGAGGCGATGGCGTCGTGGGCGTGGACCTGGCCTGCTGCCAGGGCTACCGTGCCGCCTGCGGCGAACGCCATAAAGTTCCTTCGGGAAAGCTTGCTCATCTAAACGATTCCTTATTCCGTGGTTGACCGGAATATCTATACGCGCAAAGCGAACCGTCGGCGGCAGGCAAGATGTAACAGTCCACTGAACTGCGAGGAACCTCAGGTTTATTAATCAATTTTGTGGTGGGAATATTTTTATTTCATTTAACCACGGTTAAAAAATGGCGTCAGAATAGGCTTTATCGCGCGCACGAATCGCTAACGGTTGAGCAGATGCATTAATATTTCTGCTAAATAATCCGTTACATCTTTTTAACAAGAACAGAGGAGAAGCGCGGCTATCTGTGCAGCCGCGCCGGGTTATTCTCAGGGTTGCGGCGCGGGATGTACGGCAGCCCAGTGGTCGGCGATCTGCTGGCGGGTACAGATCCAGACGTCGTTATGCTGCTGGATATGGTCGAGGAAGTTTTGCAGCGCTTTGAATTTGCCAGGCCGGCCTAGCAGGCGGCAGTGCATGCCGACCGACATCATTTTCGGCTGGGTTTCGCCCTCTTCATAGAGCACGTCAAAGGTGTCGCGCAGGTAGGTGAAGAACTGCTCGGCGGTGTTAAACCCCTGCGGCGTGGCGAAGCGCATATCGTTGCACTCCAGCGTATAGGGGATCACCAGATGCGGCTTCACGGTGCCGTCCTGACAGGTGACCTGCATCCAGAACGGCAGATCGTCGCCGTAATAGTCGCTGTCGTAGCTAAAACTGCCCTGCTCGACCACCAGCCGCCGCGTGTTGGGGCTGTCGCGGCCGGTGTACCAGCCGGTGGGCGCTTTGCCGAACAGATCGGTAAGCACGTCGACCGCCTGCTGCATATGCTGGCGTTCGGTTTTGGCATCCATCGACTGGTAGTGGATCCAGCGCCAGCCGTGGCTTACCACGTCGTAGTCGGCCTGTTTGATCGCCTCGACGATCTCCGGATGACGCGCCAGCGCCATCGCGACGCCGAACACCGTCAGCGGCAGGCCGCGCTTCTGGAATTCGCGGTGGATGCGCCAGAAGCCGGCGCGCGAACCATATTCGTAGAGCGAATCCATCGACATATGGCGATCGGGATAGCTGGCCGCGCCGATGATATCGGAGAGGAACTGCTCGGATCCGGCATCGCCGTGCAGCACGTTGTTCTCTGCGCCCTCTTCATAGTTGAGCACGAACTGTACCGCCACGCGCGCCTTGTTCGGCCAGGCGGCGTGCGGCGGCGTGGCGCCATAGCCAATCAGATCGCGCGGATAGTTTTTGTTGAAGCTGTACTCTTTCTTCTCTGCACTATCCATTCATCAATTCCTGTTTAATTGCGGCAAGGTTTCGTTAGTTTAGATGCTGAAACGCGCCTGAGAGAGGTTTGGCGATCGGCTGAGCGAGATCGCCATGCTTGCTGGTGCCGAAGCCAAGCGCCACCAGCGCCTCGACCATTTTTACCGCCGCGCTGACGCCATCGATCACCGGCATCCCCAGCTCCTGCGTCAGCTCGCGCGCCAGCGTCGCCATGCCGCCGCAGCCCAGCACGATGGCGCCGCTGCCATCCTGTTGCTTCGCCTGCAGGCACTGCTGGCGCACCTTCTCCTGCGCCAGCCCCGAACCATCCTCCAGCGCCAGCACCGGCAGATCGATAGCGTGCAGCGCGGCGCAGTGATGGGTAAAACCGTACTGCTGCAGCAGATGGCGCGCGATGATCAGCGTACGCGGCAGCGTGGTGACGATGGAAAAGCGCGTCGCCACCAGCGTCGCGGCGTGCATCGCCGCTTCGGCGATGCCGATGACCGGCCCGCTGGCCAGCTCGCGCGCCGCCAGCAGTCCGGGGTCGCCGAAGCAGGCGATAACGTGGCCGCTGACGCCCTGCGCTTTGCCGCGTTTCACCTGCTCCAGCACGCCGATCGCCGCGATCGCCTCGTCGAAGTGGCCTTCAATCGAGGGCACGCCCTGCGAGGGCGACACGGCGATAATCTCGGTGCCCGGCGCCGCCACCGCACGCGCCGCAGCGCCGATGGTTTCCGTCATCGCCAGGCTGGTGTTGGGGTTGATCACCTGGATCAGGCTCATGATGTCACCTCTTTATGACGGGCAAATAACCGTGAGAAGTCGGGCAGCGTTTCGCCGCTGCGCTCGAAGTGCAGGCTGGAGACGATATGGTCGAAGTGGTGCTGCAGCGCCTGGGTCAGTGCGGCGAGGTCGCCCGCGCGCAGGTAGGACACCAGTCGGTCGTGATCGTCGCAACGGCAGCCCTGCTGCCAGGGCGCGCCCCATGCGGCGATCACCAGCGAGGAGCGCTGCGTCAGGCGCGTGACCAGTTCGGTCAGCACCTGATTGCCCGCAATCGCCTGCAGTTCGATATGGAAAGCCGCGGAGAGACGGATCGCCGCCGCGCCGTCGCGCGCGTCGTGCGCCTGCTGCTCCTGGGCGATGCGCTGCGCGAGTCCCGCCAGATGCGGCGGCTGCAGATGCGCCAGCACGGCGGGCAGATTGGCGCACTCGATCAGCGCCCGGGTGCGGAAAATATCGCGCGCTTCATCAACGCCTGGCGTGGTTACCTGTGCACCGCGCCTGGGCAACAGCGTCACCATCTGCACTGCGGCGAGGCGCTGCAGAACTTTGCGAATGCCGGTGCGGCTGACGCCGAACACCTCTGCCAGCGCCTCTTCCGGCAGTTTGCTGCCTGGCGGCAACTGATGCTCCACTATGGCGTTCATCAACGCCTGGTAGATAGGTTCGTCTTTATCCCCGAGATCGGCGGCCAGCGGCTGGCCTGTCTCACTTCTCATACCGGACTCCCTTTACAGGCTGTGTGCCACCATCGTATACGTGAACACTTTTTTTTGTATACAAGATTTCAATTCTGGCCTGGATCCTGCAACAGCTTTTCACGTTGCTATGACCGTTAACCCTCGTGATAAGGAGCAGGTTTCATGCCAAACCCTCAACAACATGTTTCCGCGTCGGCCGCTGAAGCCCGCGCGCGCTACAGTCCCCGCCTGACCAATGAGGATCTGGCGCCGACGCGCCAGCAGAGCTGGACGTGGTACAACATCTTCTCTTTCTGGATGTCGGATGTGCACAGCATGGGCGGCTATGTGGTCGCGGCCAGCTTTTTCACCCTTGGGCTGGCGAGCTGGCAGGTGCTGATTTGCCTGCTGGCGGGGATCTGCATCGTACAGCTGTGCGCCAACCTGGTGGCGAAGCCGAGCCAGATGGCAGGCGTACCCTATGCGGTGATCTGTCGCCAGGCGTTCGGCGTCTTTGGCGCCAATATTCCAGCGGTGATCCGCGGGCTGATCGCTTTCGCCTGGTATGGCATTCAGACCTATCTGGCCGCCAACGCGCTGATGCTGGTGCTGCTGAAATTCTTTCCGGCGCTGGCGTCGATGACCCACGCCAGCTGGCTGGGCCTGTCGCTGCTGGGCTGGTGCTGTTTCGGCGTGATGTGGCTGTTACAGGCGATGGTGTTCTGGCACGGCATGAGCGCCATTAAGCGCTTTATCGACGTGGCGGGTCCCGCCGTCTATGTGGTGATGGTGGCGCTGGCGGGCTGGATTGTATACAAAACCGGCTTCGACGGTATCTCTTTTACCCTGGCGAGCAAGTCGCTGAGCGCAGGCGAACAGAGCTGGCAGATGATCACCGCCACCGCGCTGGTGGTCTCCTACTTTTCCGGGCCGCTGCTCAACTTCGGCGACTTCTCGCGCTACGGCAAAAGCATGGGCGAGATCCGTCGCGGCAACCGCTGGGGCCTGCCCTTTAACTTTTTGCTCTTCTCGGTGGTGACGGTGGTGATCGTCTCCGGCACGCAGTCGCTGTTCGGCAAAATGATTACCGATCCGATCGAAACCGTCAGTATGGTCGGCAACGATGTGGCGGTCGCTATCGGGCTGCTGACCATGATCACCGCCACCATCGGCATTAATATCGTGGCGAACTTCGTCTCGCCGGCGTTCGATTTTTCTAACTGCTCGCCGCAGAAAATCAGCTTCCGCACCGGCGGTATGATTGCCGCGGTGGGATCGGTGCTGCTGACGCCGTGGAACCTGTTTCAGTCGCCTGAGCTGATCCACTACACCTTAGACGTGCTGGGCGCCTTTATCGGGCCGCTGTTCGGCATTCTGCTGGCGGATTTCTATCTGATCAAACGCAGCCGCGTCTTTGTCGACGACCTGTTCGACGCGACGCCGCAGGGCCGCTACTGGTATCGCGGCGGCTTTAACCCGAAAGCGATCGCCGCGCTGCTGCCGTCGGTGATTATCGGCCTGATTATCAGCTTTGTGCCGTCGCTGCATGAGGTCGCCAGCTTTAGCTGGTTTATCGGTGCGGCGCTGGGCGGCGGATGCTATCGCTATCTGGCGCGTCATGAGCGCGAAGCGAGCGCGGCGCAGCCTTTCGCTGGCGGCGTTGCGATGCAGGAAAAGTAAGGGGTGAGAGCGCAGAAAAGCAAAAGGCCGATTCATTGCTGAATCGGCCTTTCTGAAGAGTTGGCGGTGCGGACGGGACTCGAACCCGCGACCCCCGGCGTGACAGGCCGGTATTCTAACCGACTGAACTACCGCACCGCGCTGTGTTCCCCGTCGGGAACGAGGCGCATATTAATGGCCGCTCAGGACCCCGTCAACGCTTTTTCTCGCCGCGCCGCGCGTTTGCTGTTTTTTTACGCTTAACGCTGATTTAACCAGCGAAACCCTTTCTGCTAACCGCGCCACAGGCAGCTTCCGCCTTTTTTCATCACCAGATCGAGCCGTGACTCATGCGCAATCACCTCTTCGTCCGATGCCGCCACGACGCGCAGCGCTGAGGCGGGCCGAACGATGCGCTGGATGGTTTCGCCTTCGTTCTGCTGCGCGCCGTCCCCTTCCTGCGAAAACGCCAGCGACGTCTGGCCGCCGGTCATCGCCAGGAAGACTTCCGCCAGGATTTCGGAGTCGAGCAGCGCGCCGTGCAGCGTACGCTTGCTGTTGTCGATCTCATAGCGCGAGCAGAGCGCATCCAGACTGTTGCGCTTGCCCGGGAACATCTTACGCGCCATCGCCAGGCTGTCGGTGATGCGACAGAAGGTTTCGGTTTTCGCAATGCCGCGGTTCAGCATGGAAAACTCATAGTCCATAAAGCCGATATCAAACGAGGCGTTATGGATCACCAGCTCAGCGCCGCGGATGTAGTCGAGGAATTCGTCCGCGATCTCGGCGAAGGTCGGCTTATCGGCGAGAAACTCATCCGCAATGCCGTGTACGCCGAACGCTTCCGGATCCACCAGCCGATCGGGGCGCAGATAGATATGGAAGTTATTGCCGGTCAGGCGACGGTTCACCACCTCTACCGCACCAATTTCAATGATGCGGTGACCTTCGTAATGCACACCGATCATGTTCATGCCGGTGGTTTCAGTATCGAGTACGATCTGGCGGTTATTTGCAGTGCTCATAGGATTCGTTTTATGTCAGACTTGGCGTTTTTCTCAGAAGGGAGTCTACCAGAGATGCGCAAGCAGGTAGAAATATTCACCGACGGATCCTGCCTCGGCAATCCCGGTCCCGGCGGCTACGGCGCGATTTTACGTTACGGTCAGCACGAAAAGCTGTTCAGCGCCGGTTACCGACTCACCACCAATAACCGCATGGAGCTGATGGCGGCGATTGTGGCGCTGGAGGCGCTGAAAGAGCCTTGTCACGTGGTGCTGAGCACCGACAGCCAGTATGTGCGTCAGGGCATTACCAGCTGGATCCACAACTGGAAAAAGCGCGGCTGGAAAACGGCGGATAAGAAGCCGGTGAAAAACGTCGATCTCTGGAAGCGCCTCGACAGCGCGCTGGCCGGGCATGAGATCCAGTGGGAATGGGTCAAAGGTCATGCTGGCCATCCGGAAAACGAACGCTGCGACGAGCTGGCGCGCAGCGCGGCGTCGCATCCGCAGTCAGAGGATATCGGCTACAAGGTCGAGTCCTGATCCTTCGCCGCGCGGAACTGCCGCGTGGCGTTCACCGCCGGACGCAGCTGCGCCTTGCCCAGCGCCTTTTTCGCCTTAGTCGGCGTGAGCGGGAATGTGCGTTTACGCGCTACGACGATATTCAGGCAGCCCAGCGCAGGCAGATGCGCGCTGATCACCTTGCCGCCCTGCCGGTGCCAGGGCACCACCTGGAATCGGGTGCGAAACACCACTTCGTAATTAAGCAGGCTCAGCCAGTCAAGCAGGCGCATCTGGCTAAACATCCGTCCGCTCCACGGCGCTTTACGCTGAATGCCGGGCAGCGCTTTGCTGATGCCCAGCAGCGAAAAGGGGTTGAACCCGCTGATAATCATCCAGCCGTCGTCGATCAGTACGCGATCCACTTCGCGCAGCACCCGGTGCGGGTCCTGGCTCCAGGCCAGCGTGTGCGCCAGCAAGCAGGCGTCGATAGACTTGGACTCAAACGGCAGCTGCGTCGGGTGCGCCAGCACCTGCAGCAGCTCGCCTTCGCTGCCGACATTGACCTGATGTGAAATAGCGCAGTGTTCAGTGTTGATTTCTGCACTAAGGTTGCCAAGCTTAAGCATATGAAAGCCATATAGCTTTCCCAGGTAGGGCTGGAGTTGCTGAGTCAGCGCGTCGCGGAAATAGTCTCCCCATGGCATATCGCGCCAGGAGTGCGGCGCGGTCAGAATCTGGCGTGTTTTAGCGCGCTTCATGCTTTACCATCTTCCTTTTCTAACGGCCTGCGAGAGGTGATTATGAATCTTACCAGTATTCCTGCGCTACAGGATAACTACATCTGGACGCTAAACGACGACGCCGGCAACTGCCTGATTGTCGATCCTGGCGAAGCGCAACCCGTGCTGGAGAAAGTCTACGCGAACGGCTGGAAACCGGCGGGGATTCTACTGACTCACCATCATCACGATCATGTCGGCGGCGTACAAGCTCTGCGGGAAAAATTTCCCGGCATCGAGGTTTTCGGTCCACAGGAAACCGAAGATAAAGGCGCGACAACGGTAGTAAGTGAAGGCGATACGGTGTCGCTGCTGGGTATGAACTTCAGCGTGATCCATACGCCTGGTCATACTTTAGGACATATCTCATATTACAGTTCACCTTATCTTTTCTGTGGCGACACGATGTTTTCCGGCGGCTGCGGGCGGCTTTTTGAGGGCACAGCCGAACAAATGTATGAATCATTTCAGAAGCTTGATCAGCTTCCCGGCGACACTCTGATTTGCTGCGCGCATGAGTACACTTTATCTAATTTGAAGTTTGCTGCGGCTATTCTGCCCCATGATCCGCAAATTACGGCCGAATATCAGAAAATTAAGGACTTACGCGCCAAAAATGGCATTACTTTACCCACAAAACTGGCGCACGAACGGCAAATAAATTTATTTTTGCGTACGCAAGATCCTGATTTACAAAGAGCATTGAACATAAATTTAACACCCGACCACATATGGGACACATTTGCCCTTTTACGGGAGAAGAAAGACCAGTTTTGATTTTTCGGGTTGTGTTGTGACAGGGCGTCACGTATAGTTGCTCGTCTTTTAAGCGAACTATTGACACACACATGAAGGCTAAAGCGATATTACTCGCCTCGGTCTTGCTGGTGGGATGTCAGGCATCACGGAATGACGCCAATATCCCCGAACAGCATGCCCAGAGTCTGTCTTCAGCTGGTCAAGGTGAAAATGGAAAGTACGGTGATCGAATGTTGTCGCCGCGATGGCAGGAAGATGGAACTGGCCTCGCAGAAGATACCGATCTCTGGAGTTTCATTAGTGACGAGTTGAAGATGGGGATTCCGGAAAACAGCCGGATCCGCGAACAAAAACAAAAGTACTTAAAAAATAAGAGCTATCTCCACGATGTAACATTACGGGCAGAGCCGTACATGTACTGGATAGTCGAGCAGATACATAAACGTAAGATGCCGATGGAACTGGTACTGCTACCCATAGTGGAGAGCGCTTTTGACCCCCATGCAACCTCATCAGCCAATGCCGCCGGCATCTGGCAGATTGTTGCGACAACGGGCAAAAACTATGGTTTGAAACAAAACCAGTGGTACGACGGACGCCGCGATGTGGTGGCCTCGACCAAGGTTGCGCTGGATATGATGCAGCGTCTGAACAAGATGTTTGACGGCGACTGGTTGCTGACCGTTGCTGCTTATAACAGCGGTGAAGGACGTGTGTTAAAGGCGATTAAACAGAATAAGGCGCGCGGAAAGCCTACCGACTTCTGGAATCTGTCGCTGCCACGCGAGACCACGGTCTACGTACCGAAAATGTTGGCCTTGAGCGATCTGCTTAAGAACAACAAGCGCTACGGTATTAAACTGCCGACGCCTGACGAAAGCCGCGCGCTGGCGCGTGTTGAAGTCGGTCAGCAGATGCAGTTGACGCAGGCTGCCGAAATGGCGGGTATGTCGCTCAGCAAGCTCAAGAGCTTCAATACCGGCTATAAAAAAGGCGCTACCGCGCCCAACGGACCGCAGTACATTTTAGTACCGAAGTCCCACGTGGCGAAGCTGCGTAGCTCGCTGGCTTCCGGCGACATCGCAGCGGTACAGCCGACGCAGCTGGCGAAAAACAGCGCGTCTGGCAGCAGCTATAAAGTGCGTCGCGGCGATACGCTTTCCGGCATCGCCAGCAAGCTGGGCGTCAGCGTTGCGTCGCTGAAGCAGCAGAATAATTTGCGGGGCGCCAATGTTCGTATCGGTCAGACGCTGACCGTCGGCGATAGCGGCACAAGCCTGGCTGATAATAGCAACAGCATCACCTATCGCGTGCGTAAAGGTGATTCTCTTGCCAGTATTGCAAGGCGCCACGGCGTCGATATCAAAGATGTGATGCGCTGGAATACGGTCCTGAGCAGCACGAAAGATATCCAGCCTGGTGACAGGCTAACGCTCTACGTCAATAATAGCGCATCGCCTGATACCTGATGCGTTGAAAAGGCCAACATTTGTTGGCCTTTTTTCATTTCTGCACGCTTTTCTCTCCCCTTTTCAATCTCTTGATAGTCGCGCATAAAACACGCCTTCCTCTCACACGCGGACTGAAATGCTATGCGCGGCAAAAATAAAAGCTGAGGATGCGAGAATGGCATTCAGGCGAGAAATTCGCCTTCTCGCGTTATTACAGGGAGAAGGCGAACAGGCGCGTGCTGGCGTTAGCGTGCGGCGTTAAACTCGACCAGTAAGGGGTTATGGTCTGAGGCGCGCGTAACCAGTACAGAGGCCCTGCTGACGTTCATATCGCGATAGAAGACAAAGTCCAGAGGGCGGCCAAAGGCCTTACGTCGGTGATCGTCCGTAAACCTCACCTCTTTCAGCGTCATTTCGCGCGCGAACCGATAGAGCGCGTGGATGCGCTGGCGGCTCCATGCGTTGAAATCGCCCGCCATGATAACCGGCCCTTTGTGATGCAGGATCTGTTCGCCTATCGGCCCCAGCTGCTTGCTGTACACATCGATGCCGAGGCTGAAATTAACCGCGTGGATATTGACGACCATTAGCATTTCACCGGTCGGCAGCGGATAGGCGGTGACCAGCGCCGACTTAGCCAGCCGCAGCAGCGGCTCTCGCTCACGCAGCGGGCAGCAGTAGACTGGATGTGCAGAAGCGAGCGTCATCACGCCAGAAGGATGCTGAGGCAGCACAAAGGCAGGAACCTGATCGGCGGCCAGATAGTTACTGGTCGCAAACTTTACCAGTTCAGGCGTGGTTTGTGCCTCCTGCAACAATACCAGGTGCGCGTCTTTGCCAAATCCCTGTAGTACGGACATCCAGTCGGCGCGCTGCTGTTTGAAAATATTCCACACCAGTACTTTCAGATGGGCGTCAGGCGACAGCGGCGCCCCTGGCGGAAGCGCCTGGCCAAGATGTAGCATGGCGCCCGGCGGAAAGATCTGTTCGACCGGCTGACCCGCGACATAGCGCATTGCATAAGTTTTTTTTCGCACGTTATTGCCCAATTCCTTCCGTACCCGTTGCACCTGTCAGTTATAGGGATTTTAGTCGGGGGTTTCAATTGGTGTTGGTAATTGTCGGAATCATCGTGTGCGAATGAGGTTTTTTAACGCAAAAGAAAAAGCCCTGACTTTGCAGTCAGGGCTTATCTGTTAGGTGGCGGTGCGGACGGGACTCGAACCCGCGACCCCCGGCGTGACAGGCCGGTATTCTAACCGACTGAACTACCGCACCACCGAATACTGCTGCTACCAGCGGGGTCTCGCTGATAACCGGTGTCACCCTCGCGGGTGGATACCAATTTGGATGCCTGGCAGTTCCCTACTCTCGCATGGGGAGACCCCACACTACCATCGGCGCTACGGCGTTTCACTTCTGAGTTCGGCATGGGGTCAGGTGGGACCGCCGCGCTAAGGCCGCCAGGCAAATTCTGTCTCCGCGCCGCCCGACGGGCCGCGCAGAATATATCCGTCACAAGCTGAAAATCTCGCGTCTCACAAAACGCCTCTGGCGTTGTAAGGTTAAGCCTCACGGGTCATTAGTACCGGTTAGCTCAACGCATCGCTGCGCTTACACACCCGGCCTATCAACGTCGTCGTCTTCAACGTCCCTTCAGGAGCATCAAGTGCTCAGGGAAAACTCATCTCGGGGCAAGTTTCGTGCTTAGATGCTTTCAGCACTTATCTCTTCCGCACTTAGCTACCGGGCAGTGCCATTGGCATGACAACCCGAACACCAGCGGTGCGTTCACTCCGGTCCTCTCGTACTAGGAGCAACCCCCCTCAGTTTTCCAGCGCCCACGGCAGATAGGGACCGAACTGTCTCACGACGTTCTAAACCCAGCTCGCGTACCACTTTAAACGGCGAACAGCCGTACCCTTGGGACCTACTTCAGCCCCAGGATGTGATGAGCCGACATCGAGGTGCCAAACACCGCCGTCGATATGAACTCTTGGGCGGTATCAGCCTGTTATCCCCGGAGTACCTTTTATCCGTTGAGCGATGGCCCTTCCATTCAGAACCACCGGATCACTATGACCTGCTTTCGCACCTGCTCGAGCCGTCACTCTCGCAGTCAAGCTGGCTTATGCCATTGCACTAACCTCCTGATGTCCGACCAGGATTAGCCAACCTTCGTGCTCCTCCGTTACGCTTTGGGAGGAGACCGCCCCAGTCAAACTACCCACCAGACACTGTCCGCAGCCCGGATAACGGGCCTACGTTAGAACACCAGCCATTAAAGGGTGGTATTTCAAGGATGGCTCCACGCAGACTGGCGTCCACGCTTCAAAGCCTCCCACCTATCCTACACATCAAGGACCAGTGTTCAGTGTCAAGCTGTAGTAAAGGTTCACGGGGTCTTTCCGTCTTGCCGCGGGTACACTGCATCTTCACAGCGATTTCAATTTCACTGAGTCTCGGGTGGAGACAGCCTGGCCATCATTACGCCATTCGTGCAGGTCGGAACTTACCCGACAAGGAATTTCGCTACCTTAGGACCGTTATAGTTACGGCCGCCGTTTACCGGGGCTTCGATCAAGAGCTTCTCCTTGCGGATAACCCCATCAATTAACCTTCCGGCACCGGGCAGGCGTCACACCGTATACGTCCACTTTCGTGTTTGCACAGTGCTGTGTTTTTAATAAACAGTTGCAGCCAGCTGGTATCTTCGACTGGCCTCGGCTCCGGGAGCAAGTCCCTTCACCTACGCGCCAGCGTGCCTTCTCCCGAAGTTACGGCACCATTTTGCCTAGTTCCTTCACCCGAGTTCTCTCAAGCGCCTTGGTATTCTCTACCTGACCACCTGTGTCGGTTTGGGGTACGATTTCGTGTTGCCTGGAGCTTAGAGGCTTTTCCTGGAAGCAGGGCATTTGTTGCTTCAGCACCGTAGTGCCTCGTCGTCACGCCTCAGTGTAAAGTGCACCGGATTTGCCTGGAGCACACACCTACACGCTTAAACCGGGACAACCGTCGCCCGGCCAACATAGCCTTCTCCGTCCCCCCTTCGCAGCAACACCAAGTACAGGAATATTAACCTGTTTCCCATCGACTACGCCTTTCGGCCTCGCCTTAGGGGTCGACTCACCCTGCCCCGATTAACGTTGGACAGGAACCCTTGGTCTTCCGGCGAGCGGGCTTTTCACCCGCTTTATCGTTACTTATGTCAGCATTCGCACTTCTGATACCTCCAGCATGCCTCACAGCACACCTTCGACGGCTTACAGAACGCTCCCCTACCCAACAACGCTTGCGCGTCGCTGCCGCAGCTTCGGTGCATGGTTTAGCCCCGTTACATCTTCCGCGCAGGCCGACTCGACCAGTGAGCTATTACGCTTTCTTTAAATGATGGCTGCTTCTAAGCCAACATCCTGGCTGTCTGGGCCTTCCCACATCGTTTCCCACTTAACCATGACTTTGGGACCTTAGCTGGCGGTCTGGGTTGTTTCCCTCTTCACGACGGACGTTAGCACCCGCCGTGTGTCTCCCGTGATAACATTCCTCGGTATTCGCAGTTTGCATCGGGTTGGTAAGCCGGGATGGCCCCCTAGCCGAAACAGTGCTCTACCCCCGAGGATGAGTTCACGAGGCGCTACCTAAATAGCTTTCGGGGAGAACCAGCTATCTCCCGGTTTGATTGGCCTTTCACCCCCAGCCACAGGTCATCCGCTAATTTTTCAACATTAGTCGGTTCGGTCCTCCAGTTAGTGTTACCCAACCTTCAACCTGCCCATGGCTAGATCACCGGGTTTCGGGTCTATACCCTGCAACTTAACGCCCAGTTAAGACTCGGTTTCCCTGCGGCTCCCCTATACGGTTAACCTTGCTACAGAATATAAGTCGCTGACCCATTATACAAAAGGTACGCAGTCACCCCATAAAGAGGCTCCCACTGCTTGTACGTACACGGTTTCAGGTTCTGTTTCACTCCCCTCGCCGGGGTTCTTTTCGCCTTTCCCTCACGGTACTGGTTCACTATCGGTCAGTCAGGAGTATTTAGCCTTGGAGGATGGTCCCCCCATATTCAGACAGGATACCACGTGTCCCGCCCTACTCATCGAGCTCACAGAATGTGTGTTTTCGTGTACGGGAGTGTCACCCTGTACCCTGCGACTTTCCAGACGCTTCCACTAACACACAAGCTGATTCAGGCTCTGGGCTGCTCCCCGTTCGCTCGCCGCTACTGGGGGAATCTCGGTTGATTTCTTTTCCTCGGGGTACTTAGATGTTTCAGTTCCCCCGGTTCGCCTCGCAACACTATGTATTCATGTTGCGATAGTGTGTCGAAACACACTGGGTTTCCCCATTCGGACATCGCCGGCTGTAGCGGTTCATATCACCTTGCCGGCGCTTTTCGCAGATTAGCACGTCCTTCATCGCCTCTGACTGCCAGGGCATCCACCGTGTACGCTTAGTCGCTTAACCTCACAACCCACAGGCGTCTTGCGACGTCGCGGATGTGATTAATTGAGAGACTCGAACGCGCTGCCTTTATTCCTTATTACGGAGGAATAACGCGACGCGTCGTTTCAATTTTCAGCTTGTTCCGGATTGTTAAAGAGCAATATCTCAAACGTGACCCTGAGGCCAGTTTTGAGATACTTCGTGGAGACACCTTTCACCTGTCACCAAGCAAGTGGCGTCCCCTAGGGGATTCGAACCCCTGTTGCCGCCGTGAAAGGGCGGAGTCCTAACCGCTAGACGAAGGGGACACAAAAAATGCGTCACGACTTCGCAGCCGTCTTGCTTCTTTACTTTTCTATCAGACAATCTGTGTGAGCACTTCGAAAGGCAGTATCTTCAGGTAAGGAGGTGATCCAACCGCAGGTTCCCCTACGGTTACCTTGTTACGACTTCACCCCAGTCATGAATCACAAAGTGGTAAGCGCCCTCCCGAAGGTTAAGCTACCTACTTCTTTTGCAACCCACTCCCATGGTGTGACGGGCGGTGTGTACAAGGCCCGGGAACGTATTCACCGTGGCATTCTGATCCACGATTACTAGCGATTCCGACTTCACGGAGTCGAGTTGCAGACTCCGATCCGGACTACGACGCACTTTATGAGGTCCGCTTGCTCTCGCGAGGTCGCTTCTCTTTGTATGCGCCATTGTAGCACGTGTGTAGCCCTACTCGTAAGGGCCATGATGACTTGACGTCATCCCCACCTTCCTCCGGTTTATCACCGGCAGTCTCCTTTGAGTTCCCGACCGAATCGCTGGCAACAAAGGATAAGGGTTGCGCTCGTTGCGGGACTTAACCCAACATTTCACAACACGAGCTGACGACAGCCATGCAGCACCTGTCTCAGAGTTCCCGAAGGCACCAAGGCATCTCTGCCAAGTTCTCTGGATGTCAAGAGTAGGTAAGGTTCTTCGCGTTGCATCGAATTAAACCACATGCTCCACCGCTTGTGCGGGCCCCCGTCAATTCATTTGAGTTTTAACCTTGCGGCCGTACTCCCCAGGCGGTCGACTTAACGCGTTAGCTCCGGAAGCCACTCCTCAGGGGAACAGCCTCCAAGTCGACATCGTTTACGGCGTGGACTACCAGGGTATCTAATCCTGTTTGCTCCCCACGCTTTCGCACCTGAGCGTCAGTCTTTGTCCAGGGGGCCGCCTTCGCCACCGGTATTCCTCCAGATCTCTACGCATTTCACCGCTACACCTGGAATTCTACCCCCCTCTACAAGACTCTAGCCTGCCAGTTTCGAATGCAGTTCCCAGGTTAAGCCCGGGGATTTCACATCCGACTTGACAGACCGCCTGCGTGCGCTTTACGCCCAGTAATTCCGATTAACGCTTGCACCCTCCGTATTACCGCGGCTGCTGGCACGGAGTTAGCCGGTGCTTCTTCTGCGGGTAACGTCAATCGACCCGGTTATTAACCGCGTCGCCTTCCTCCCCGCTGAAAGTACTTTACAACCCGAAGGCCTTCTTCATACACGCGGCATGGCTGCATCAGGCTTGCGCCCATTGTGCAATATTCCCCACTGCTGCCTCCCGTAGGAGTCTGGACCGTGTCTCAGTTCCAGTGTGGCTGGTCATCCTCTCAGACCAGCTAGGGATCGTCGCCTAGGTGAGCCGTTACCCCACCTACTAGCTAATCCCATCTGGGCACATCCGATGGTGTGAGGCCCGAAGGTCCCCCACTTTGGTCTTGCGACGTTATGCGGTATTAGCTACCGTTTCCAGTAGTTATCCCCCTCCATCGGGCAGTTTCCCAGACATTACTCACCCGTCCGCCACTCGCCACCCGAAGAGCAAGCTCTTCTGTGCTGCCGTTCGACTTGCATGTGTTAGGCCTGCCGCCAGCGTTCAATCTGAGCCATGATCAAACTCTTCAATTTAAGTTTGATTTGCTTAAACCAGTTAAGCGGTGCTCATCTGTAAAACGTCATAATGAATGTCATTATGTGTCCACTCGTGAGGCTTGATATTTTTTAAGCCCGGAGGCTTTGATATCTGCTCTCGAGTGCCCACACAGATTGTCTGATAAATTGTTAAAGAGCGGTGCAGTCAGCGGCGGAGCCTGCTGCTGCGAGGTGGCGTATATTACGCTACTCTCTGTGTCAGTCAAGCGTTTATTTTCGCTCTGACCGACGGTGACTTTCATCACCTCAACACCGCATTCCGTAAGCCGTTGTGCCGTGTCGATGGAGGCGCATTATAGGGAGTCGTTCAGAGAGCGCAAGACCCTTTTTTAAAGTTTTGTGTCGTTCGTCTGATTAATGCGCAAAACGCATGTTTTTAGCGCTTTTTAATCGCCTGAGGCAGCTCGGCGATACTATTAAGTACCCAATCTGCAGCCGCTTCCCCTTCCGCCGTGACGGGTTTGCCGCTGCGCACCAGCACGTTTATGCCTACGCCCGCCGCTTTGCCGGCCAGCACGTCTTCTGTTTTGTCACCCACCATATAAGAAGCCGCCATGTCGATATCGAGATGCTTCTGCGCTGAAAGCAGCATGCCAGGATGCGGCTTGCGGCAGTCGCACTCCTGACGATAGGCTTCCACCGGCGCGTCCGGCAGATGCGGACAGAAATAGATGCCGTCGAGATCGACGTCGCGGTCCGCCAGCGACCAGTCCATCCATTCAGTCAGCTGCATGAACTGGTCTTCGCTGAACATGCCGCGGGCGATGCCGGACTGATTGGTGATCAGCACCAGCGCGAATCCCATCTTCTTCAGCTCCTGCAACGCCTCGATGGCGCCGTCGATAAACTGGAAGTTGTCGATTTCATGGACATAGCCGTGATCCACGTTCAAGGTGCCATCACGATCGAGAAATACAGCCGGGACTTTATTCGCCACTGAGAAACTCCTGCTACTAAAGATGCTACTAAAATTGCCGCCTAGTATTGCATGATTGCAATAAAAGAGAGAATGGCAGATGAGATGACTTTGATTGATTTAGACGTCTGGATGCCTTACCATCCGTTCAGCTTTCGCACCGGAGTTCAGCGCGAAAGGTTCCACACCACGGACAACGCAAGACGATAATAAATAACCTAATGATTAAACTCGAAAATATTACCAAAGTGTTCCAGCAAGGCTCACGCACTATTCAGGCGCTCTCTGATGTGAGCCTACATGTGCCTGCAGGACAGATTTATGGCGTTATCGGCTCGTCCGGCGCCGGTAAAAGTACGCTTATCCGCTGCGTTAACCTGCTGGAACGCCCGACGTCAGGCCGCGTACTGGTTGATGGCCAGGAGTTAACCGCCCTGAGCGAACGTCAGCTGACTCAGGCGCGCCGTCAAATCGGCATGATCTTCCAGCACTTTAATTTAATGAACTCGCGTACCGTCTTCGGCAACGTGGCGCTGCCGCTTGAGCTGGGCAGTCTGTCGCGCGAAGCGATTAAACAGCGCGTAACGGAACTGCTGGAGCTGGTCGGCCTGGCTGATAAGCATGACGCCTGGCCCGCCAATCTTTCCGGCGGTCAGAAACAGCGCGTCGCCATCGCCCGCGCGCTGGCCAGCAATCCCAAAGTGCTGCTGTGCGACGAAGCCACCAGCGCGCTCGATCCCGCTACCACCCGATCTATCCTCGAGCTGCTGAAAGACATTAACCGTCGCCTCGGCCTGACCATTCTGCTGATTACGCACGAGATGGACGTGGTGAAGCGCATCTGCGATCAGGTTGCAGTAATCAGCCAGGGCGAGCTGATTGAAAAAGACAGCGTCAGCGAAGTCTTCTCGCATCCGAAAACGCCGCTGGCGCAGCAGTTTATCCAGTCGACGCTGCACCTCGATATCCCTGAGGATTATCAGCAGCGCATGATGTCGCAGCCTGCTGCCGAGCGCGTGCCGCTGCTGCGTCTTGAATTCACCGGCAAGTCGGTCGACGCGCCGCTGCTCTCTGAAGCCGCGCGACGCTTTAACGTCAATAACAATATTATCAGCGCGCAGATGGATTACGCCGGCGGCGTGAAGTTCGGCATTATGCTGGCCGAAATGGACGGCGCTGAGAGCGACGCCAACGCCGCTATCGCGTGGCTGCAGGAAAATCATGTGAAAGTAGAGGTACTGGGTTATGTCTGAGGCGATGATGGCTTTACTGGCGCGCGGCGTCTGGGAAACGCTGATGATGACCTTTGTCTCCGGCTTCTTTGGCTTCGTGCTGGGTCTGCCGGTCGGCGTGCTGCTCTACGTCACTCGTCCGGGACAGATTCGGGAAAACCGGACGCTCTATCGCATCCTCTCCGCGCTGGTGAATATTTTCCGTTCTATTCCCTTTATCATTCTGCTGGTCTGGATGATTCCCTTTACTCGCGCCATCGTCGGCACCTCTATCGGCCTGCAGGCGGCTATCGTGCCGCTGACCGTCGGCGCCGCGCCTTTTATCGCGCGTATGGTTGAGAACGCGCTGCTTGAGCTGCCGACTGGACTGATCGAAGCGTCGCGCGCCATGGGCGCCACGCCGCTGCAAATTGTGCGCAAGGTGCTGCTGCCGGAAGCGCTGCCGGGCCTGGTGAACGCCGCGACTATCACGCTGATTACGCTGGTCGGCTACTCCGCCATGGGCGGCGCCGTCGGCGCGGGCGGGCTGGGGCAGATTGGCTATCAGTACGGCTATATCGGCTATAACGCGACGGTGATGAATACGGTGCTCGTGTTACTGGTCGTTCTGGTGTATTTAATTCAGTTTTGTGGCGACCGCATCGTGCGTGCCGTGTCCCATAAATAAGTCAGCAATATCATTACGTCTCCATTAAGGAAGAGATATGACTTCTACATTTAAAAAGATTGCCGCTGTGGGTGCACTGATTGGCGCGATTGCGCTGGCAGGATGCGATCAGAAAGCCAAAGATCCGAACCACATCAAAGTGGGCGTGATTGTCGGCGCAGAGCAGCAGGTCGCCGAAGCGGCGCAGAAAGTCGCGAAGGATAAATATGGCCTCGACGTCGAGCTGGTGACCTTTAACGACTACGTGCTGCCGAACGAAGCGCTGAGCAAAGGCGATATCGACGTCAACGCCTTCCAGCACAAACCTTATCTGGATCAGCAGATCAAAGATCGCGGCTACAAGCTGGTGCCGGTCGGCAACTCTTTCGTTTATCCGATTGCTGGCTACTCGAAAAAAATCAAATCGCTGGACGAGCTGCAGAACGGCGCGCAGGTCGCTATCCCTAACGATCCGACCAACCTTGGCCGTTCTCTGCTGCTGCTGCAGAAAGTGGGCCTGATCAAGCTGAAGGATGGCGTCGGCCTGCTGCCGACCTCGCTGGATATCGTCGAGAACCCGAAAAACCTGAAGATCGTCGAGCTGGAAGCGCCGCAGCTGCCGCGTTCGCTGGATGACCAGCAGATCGCGCTGGCGGTAATCAACACCACCTACGCCAGCCAGATCGGCCTGACGCCGGCCAAAGACGGCATCTTCGTTGAAGATAAAGATTCGCCGTACGTGAACCTGCTCGTCAGCCGCGAAGATAACAAAGATGCTGAAAACGTGAAAAAATTCGTTCAGGCTTATCAGTCTGACGAAGTCGCGGAAGCTGCGAACAAGATCTTTAACGGCGGCGCAGTGAAAGGCTGGTAATCTCTTTCCTGACACTTCTGACCAGGGCGGCGCTTAGCCGCCCTTTCTTTTGCGCCGCATCCGGCGCGACTTGTTATTTCGCCTGGTCCTTGTTTCAATAACGCCACTTTTTACAACCTTGAGGATGTTGCCATGCGTTTATTACCGCTCTGCTTGTTAGCATTGATGCTGACCGGGTGCGTTCACGAATATCACCCGATAAGCAGCGCACCCGCTCATTCGCAGCCATCCCGCGAGCCCGCGCGCAAGCCCGCGCCGCGTCCCGCGCCGGTCAAAGTCTATACCGACGCCGCCGATCTGGTCAGCAAGCCGTTCCGCGATCTGGGCGAAGTCGCCGGCGATGACTGTCAGAGCAGCCGCCAGGATTCGCCGCCGAATATCGCCACCGCGCGCAAGCGTCTGCAGATTAAAGCCTCTTATCTGAAAGCCAATGCCGTTCTGCTGCATAAATGTGAAATCGTCAGCAGCACGCCAGGCTGCTATCGTCAGGCGATCTGTCAGGGCTCCGCGCTGAAAGTGAATCAATGAGCGCTTTCGCCTTCGAGCAGATCGGCGTAATCCGTTCACCGTGGAAAGAAAAATTCGCCGTTCCGCGCCAGCCTGGCCTGGTGCAGGATGGTCGCGGCGAGCTACATCTGATGGCGCCCTATAACCAGCCGGAGGCGGTACGCGGCCTGGAGAGTTTCAGCCATCTCTGGGTGCTGTTCGTGTTTCATCAGACCATGGCAGGCGGCTGGCGGCCCACGGTGCGCCCGCCGCGCCTGGGCGGCAATGCCCGCATGGGCGTGTTCGCGACGCGCTCGACCTTTCGCCCAAACCCTATCGGCATGTCGCTGGTTGAGCTGAAAGCCATACGCTGCGAGAAGAATCAGGTGATCCTGCAGCTCGGCAGCCTGGATCTGGTGGACGGCACGCCGGTCGTGGATATCAAGCCCTACCTCCCCTTCGCCGAGGCGCTGCCGCAGGCAAGGGCCGGTTTCGCGCAGGAAGCGCCCGCGGCCGATATGCCGGTGCGCTTCTCGCCGCAGGCGGAACAGCAGCTGGCGCAGCAGCAGCAGCGCTATCCCTATCTGGCGCGTTTTATCCGCGACGTGCTGGCGCAGGATCCGCGTCCCGCCTACCGCAAAGGCGAAGCGCAGTCGCGCGAATATGCCGTCTGGCTGCTCGATTTCAATGTGCGCTGGCGCGTCGATGAAAGCGGTACCGAGGTAACCGGCATCGAGCCGCGCGAAAACGCGCTTTTGAGCCCGTGATCTCGCTGGTACACTAGCCGCCAACAAAACTTTTGTCAGTGACTCTCCGTTCAACTGGAACCTTAATCAATGCGTACTACTCAATATTTGCTCTCCACCCTTAAGGAGACGCCCTCCGACGCGGAAGTGATCAGCCACCAGCTGATGCTGCGCGCCGGGATGATCCGCAAACTGGCTTCAGGTCTCTACACCTGGCTGCCGACCGGTTTACGCGTGCTGAAAAAAGTCGAAAACATCGTGCGCGAAGAGATGAACAACGCGGGCGCGATTGAGATCTCTATGCCGGTGGTTCAGCCTGCCGATTTGTGGCAGGAGAGCGGTCGCTGGGAACAGTACGGTCCGGAACTGCTGCGCGTGGCCGATCGCCACGAGCGCCCGTTCGTGCTCGGTCCGACGCATGAAGAAGTGATCACCGATCTGATCCGCAACGAGCTCAGCTCCTATAAGCAGCTGCCGCTGAACCTCTATCAGATCCAGACTAAATTCCGCGATGAAGTGCGTCCGCGCTTCGGCGTGATGCGCTCGCGCGAGTTCATCATGAAAGACGCCTACTCCTTCCACATCTCGCAGGAGTCGCTGCAGGAAACCTACGACGCGATGTACCGCGCCTACAGCAACAGCTTTAGCCGTATGGGCCTCGACTTCCGCGCGGTTCAGGCGGACACCGGCTCGATCGGCGGCAGCGCGTCGCACGAATTCCAGGTGCTGGCGCAGAGCGGCGAAGATGATGTGATCTTCTCTACCGAATCGGACTACGCCGCCAATATCGAAATGGCCGAAGCGGTGGCGCCGGCTGGCGATCGCCCGCAGCCGACTCAGGCGCTGGCGCAGATCGACACGCCGAACGCGAAAACCATCGCCGAGCTGGTAGAGCAGTTCCAGCTGCCGATTGAGAAAACCGTGAAGACGCTGATGGTGAAAGCCAGCGAAGAGAGCGGCCATACGCTGGTTGCGCTGCTGGTGCGCGGCGATCACGAGCTGAACGAGATTAAAGCGGAGAAGCTCGACATCGTCGCCTCGCCGCTGGCGTTCGCCACCGAAGAAGAGATCCGCGCCGCAGTAGGCGCTGGTCCAGGCTCGCTTGGCCCGGTGGGTCTGGCGATGCCGATTATCGCCGATCGCAGCGTCGACAAGATGAGCGACTTCAGCGCCGGCGCCAACGTCGACGGCAAACACTATGTCGGGATTAACTGGGAACGCGATCTGCCGCAGGCGATCGTGGCCGATATCCGCAACGTGGTAGAAGGCGATGCGAGCCCGGACGGTAAAGGCACGCTGCAGATCAAACGCGGCATCGAAGTCGGCCATATTTTCCAGCTCGGCACCAAATACTCGGAAGCGATGAAAGCGGCGGTTCAGGGCGAAGATGGCCGCAATCAGGTGTTGACCATGGGCTGCTACGGTATCGGCATTACGCGCGTCGTCGCGGCAGCCATCGAGCAGAACCATGACGAGCGCGGCATTATCTGGCCTGCGGCGCTGGCGCCGTTCGACGTTGCGATTCTGCCGATGAACATGCACAAATCTTTCCGCGTGAAAGAGCTGGCGGAAGAGCTTTACCACACCCTGCGCGCCAAAGGCGTCGAAGTGATCCTCGACGACCGTAAAGAGCGCCCGGGCGTGATGTTCGCCGATATGGAGCTGATTGGCGTGCCGCACACTATCGTCATCGGCGACCGCAATCTCGATAACGAAGAGATTGAGTACAAAGCGCGCCGCGCCGGCGAGAAAGAGATGATCAAGCAGAGCGAAATCGTCGACTTCCTGCTGAAAGCGCTTAACAAGTAAGATCCTTCCCGCCCCCGTTTTCGGGGGCGTTTTTTTACAGCACCTTTCCCCGCATCGATTTGGTCGAACTGCGCCGCGCTTTCCCTTCCAGCCGCCGCTCTTTCGACGCGCGCGTCGGCCGCGTGGCGCGCCGCGCCTTCTCTACCCGCGTCAGCTCCTGAATCAAATTGACCAGCCGCTGCACTGCCGCCTCGCGGTTCATCTCCTGGCTGCGATACTCCTGCGCTTTGATAATCACTATGCCTTCCGGCGTAATCAGATGATGCTTCGCCGCCAGCATGCGCTGTTTGTGAAACGGCGGCAGTGACGACGCGGCGATATCGAAACGCAGATGGATAGCGGTGCTGGTTTTATTCACATGCTGCCCACCTGCGCCCTGGGCGCGAATGGCGCTTAGCTCGACTTCGCTGTCAGGCAGCTCAACCGTATGTGAAACTTTAATCATCTGTCACCTGAGACAACGTCGTCTCGTTTAACCTGTTCATCAACTTAACCTTTTGTGCTTGCTGTTTGTGGCGCGTAGCCAGCGGATTCTGTCACTTTAGCCTCTTTCGACGCTACGATCCTGCTTTGGTCTGGCTGAAATCCTGGAAATGCCTGTGATATAGTTCCTCAGGCAACCAGAGTATTCTTGCTCTGCTGAGGAGGTGAAAGTGCAAAAATATTGTGAATTGGTTCGTCAGAAGTATGCCGAGATCGGCAGCGGCGAACTGGGATATGTGCCCGATGCGATCGGATGCGTTTTAAAGGCACTCGATGATATTGCCGCAAATTCTGCGCTAAACTCTTCTGTCAGGGAACAGGCAGCCTATGCCGCTGCAAACTTACTGGTGAGCGACTATGTTGACGAATGAAGCTTATAGACCCATCAACTGCGATGATTACGACAACCTGGAACTCGCCTGCACGAAACGCTGGACGCTTGAGCTGACTCTGAAAAACGGGGAAGCGCTGAAGGCGAAAGCGACGGATATGGTTTCACGTAAAAACGTCGAATACCTTTCTATCGATCTCTCCGGCGAAACGCGCGAGTTGCGCCTCGATCACATCGCCAGCTTCAGCCATCCTGAGCTGGGCACCGTTGTCGTCAGCGAAGAATAACGACAGCGCCTCGGGCGGGATATTCCCGCCCCCTTCCCTAAGGTTTCAGCGACCCATAGTAAGCCGACAGATCCGACATATCCTCATCGCTTAATCCAGCCACAAACGCTTTCATGACTTCCGCCTGCCCGCCGCTGCGCTCGCCCTTTTTATAAGCCTGCAGCGCATGGTTGAGGTAAGCGGCATTCTGTCCCGCAAGGTTGGGATAGAGCGGCATACTGCTTTTTCCCTGCGCGCCATGGCAGGCGGCGCAGGCGGCCGACTTCTGCGCCCCCGCGTTGACGTCGCCGTCGGCCAGCGTCGGCAGCGCCGCCGCCAGCAGTAAGGCGGCCAGTAATCTCTTCATGGTTGCTCTCCAGCACTCTCGTTATTTTGCCAGATCGCCTGCCAGCCGCTGTCGTCAACGGCGGCGCCTTCCCGGGTGACGAACAGACCGGGCGCGCAGACAAGCGTCTGATTGTAGTAGATCAGCGGAATACGTCCGCGCTGCCACGGCGGGATCGCCAGCTCCTGCCACAGCTTTTTGATTTCGCGGCCGCCAGCGCGGCCCGCCAGATGAAAATAGCCCTGCGCATGAAAACGTACGCTCACCTCTTCGTGCGCGTCGGGCTGACGCAGCGCCGAAGGCGCGCGGTAGGCATGCAGCACGCCGAGCCGCTGCGGCAGCACCAGCGGCGCGCGGCGATCGGGCCACGGCAGCAGCCGATCCTTTAGCGACGCGCAGCGCGGCACCCAGTAGAGCCGATCGCGATAGCGGCGCGCCTCGGCCTCGCCAAAGCGTAAACGCGGCTGCGCGTCTTCGCGGCTCAGCATCACCTCCTCGCGCAGACGCGTCAGCGCGGCGCGCGACACCATCGGCGCGCCCTGCCAGCCGATCCAGCGTCGCAGCAGCGCGTTCGCGCGCGTCTCGCTCATCTGTAAAAGCGGCGGGAAATGCAGGCTGCCGTCTGGATGCATCAGACCGGCCAGCTGCTCCGCCAGCAGTTCGTCCAGCAGCTGCTCCTGATCGCCGCACAGCGCCGCGCTGCGCGCGCACGCGGCAGCGAAGTGCGGCCAGCGCGCCTGCAGCGTCGGCAGCAGATGCTGGCGCAGGAAATTGCGATCGTAGCGCGCGTCCTGATTGCTTTCATCTTCGATCCAGCGCAGCTGATGCTGCCGCGCGTAGGCTTCAAGCTGCTGACGCGACTGCCCGAGCAGCGGACGCAGCAGCACGCGGCCGTGGCGCTGATGCCGCACCGGCATCGCCGCCAGCCCGGCCGGTCCGCTGCCGCGCTTCAGCGCCAGCAGCAGCGTCTCGCACTGGTCGTCGAGATGCTGTGCGGTCAGCAGCCACTCGTCAGGCTGCATCGCCGTCGTCAGCGCCTGATAGCGCGCCGTGCGCGCTGCGCCCTCGACGCCCTGCTCGCGCGCGTCGACCTGCACGCGCAGCACTTCGCAACGCAGCTGCCAGGATTCGCAGATCGCCACGCAGTGCGCGGCCCAGCTGTCGGCGTTGGGGCTTAATCCGTGGTGGACATGCAGGGCGCGCAGGCGCGCTTGTGGGTGCGCCTGTTGCCAGCTAACCAGCTGATGCAGCAGCACAGTGGAATCGAGACCGCCGCTAAACGCCACCACCAGCGCGGCATCGTCGGGCAACAGCGAAGCGAGATGAGACAAAGGCATGACGCGTTCCAGAATCAGGGCCGCCGGATGCGGCCCCTGCGCGCGCTATTTTACGCCTGATAGAGCTCCAGCGGCAAACCATCCGGATCGGCAAAGAAGGTGCACTGCTTGCCGGTCAGATCGTCGATGCGGATCGGTTCGCACACTACGCCTTTTTCCGCCAGCGTTGCAACCGCTGCGCCCACGTCCGGCACGGTAAAGGCCAGATGACGCAGGCCGCAGGCTTCAGGGTGACTGACGCGCGCCGGCGGCGAAGGAAAGGAGAAAAGCTCAATGGTGTACTGGCCGTTCAGCGCCAGATCGCCTTTCCACGAATCGCGCGCTTCGCGGTAAACCTCGCCCATCAGGCTAAAGCCGAGCACATCGCAGTAAAAAGCCTTACTGCGCGCATAATCGGTGGCGATGATGGCGATATGGTGAACAGAAGATAACTGCAACATGAAAAGACTCCGTAACTGTTTTGTCTATCCTGAGACGTGCGGCGGCGGCTTGCAATGCGCAATTGTCTGAAGCCGCAGCCTTTTTCCATTATTTCAGCACCCGAACGCGATAATCGCCCTCTTCCGTCAGCGTCGCGCCGTGAATATCGGTCTCAAAACCGGGATAGTGGCGTCCGATAGTGCAGAGCATCAGCAGGAAGTCGAGCACCGCGCGACTCTCTTCGGTGATCATCTCCCCTGGCATCACCAGCGGCACGCCTGGCGGATAGGGCAGGATCATATTGGCGGAGACGCGTCCCACCAGCTGCTTCAGATCCACCGTCTCTACTCTGCCCTGCACCTGCTGCTGGAACGCCTGATGCGGCGTCATCTTCATTTCCGGCAGCACGTCGAACGCCTTGAGCATCAGGCGCGGCAGATCGTGCTGGCGGATCAGCTGGTGGATCCCCTGCGCCAGCGTCTGGATGCGCATATTGCGGTAGAAGTCGGGATCTTCGGCGTAGAGATCCGGCAGCATGTTTTTCACCCGCAAATTGAGATCGTAGGCGCGCTTGAACTCGGTCAGGCCGCGCAGCACGCTCATCGCCCGGGTCTTGTCGATGCCGATGCTGAACAGAAACAGCAGGTTATAAGGCCCGGTTTTCTCTACCACAATGCCGCGCTCGTCGAGGAATTTCGCCACCAGCGCCGCCGGAATCCCCTCTTCCGCCATCTCGCCCAGCTCGCTCATACCGGGCGTCAGAATGGTGACCTTAATGGGATCGAGATACATATGGTCGGCGTCCGCCTGGGTAAAGCCGTGCCACTCTTCCTCGCCCGGCTGAATTGGCCAGCACGCCGCTTCGTCGATATGCTCCGGCTGCCAGATATCGAAGAACCAGCTGTCGGACTCCTCCCGCAGGCGCTGAATCTCCCGGCGAAAATGCAGCGCGCGCTCGACCGAGCGATTGATCAGCCGCTTGCCGGGATTGCCGCGCAGCATCGCCGCCGCCGTTTCAATCGACGACACAATCGCGTAGTTGGGCGATGTGGTGGTGTGCATCATGTAGGCTTCATTGAAGGTGTGCTCGTCGTAATCGCCTTTAATATGGATCAGCGACGCCTGCGAGAAGGCCGCCAGCAGCTTGTGGGTCGACTGGGTCTCATAGATCACTTTGCCAGGCGTACGCTCGCCGCTCATGCCGCTTTTGCCGGCATAGATAGGATGGAAGTTGGTATAGGGCACCCAGGCGGAATCGAAGTGTATCGACGGCACCTCCAGCGTCTCCTTGATGTACTGGGTGTTATAGAGCAGACCGTCGTAGGTGGAGTTGGTGATCACGGCGTGCACCGGCCAGCTGGCGCGCGCGGTGTTCGCCACCTTCTCCTCAATGCTGGCGCGGGTGAACTCCCGCTTAGGGATGCCGCCGAGAATGCCCAGCGCGTTGCGCGTCGGCTTTAGCCAGATCGGCACAATATCGCTCATCATCAGCAGATGCGTCAGCGACTTATGGCAGTTGCGGTCGATCAATACCGTGCTGCCGGTCGGCGCCGCATACATGCCGACGATTTTATTCGAGGTCGAGGTGCCGTTGGTCACCATATAGCTCTGTTCGGCGCCGAAAGTTCTGGCGACGTACTCTTCGGCCTCCAGGTGCGGGCCGGTATGATCGAGCAGCGAACCGAGCTCGGTCACGGAGATCGAAATATCCGCCTTCAGCGTATTAGCGCCGAAGAAGTCGTAAAAGAGGCTGCCGACCGGGCTTTTTTGAAAAGCGGTGCCGCCCATATGACCGGGCGTACAGAAGGTGTATTTCCCCTCTTTCACGTAGGTGAACAGCGCTTTGGTCAGCGGCGGAGTAATGTGGTCGATATAGTCGTCGGTGTACTGACGGATATGCAGCGCGATATCGTCCGCGGCGCTCAGCGCATATTCAAAGAAGTGCAGCGCCATGCGCATCTCATTGATGCTGACATCCATCTGGGAATGGGTGTTGATAAAGGCGTAGAGCGGCAGGTGTTCATTGAGCTGATTGATATCGGCGCAGAGCGCCGGACTGTTGTGCGCGTCCCAGTCAAAGATCACGCCGCAGATACGCGGGTTGTGCTCTATCAGCTTCAGCAGGTCGTCGATGTTCGTCGGATAAATCAGCTGAAAGCCCTGCTGCGTCAGCGCGGTATTCAGTTCGCGCAGCGGCTCGTCTTTGTAGAACATGCCGTGTGAACCCATGATCGCCAGAATATTCAATGCGCACCTCCCTTTTAGTGTGGCAGGGCTAATCATAGCGAAGGATAGCGGTCGGGTGCTGTCGGAATGCTCTACTCTGTTGCCGATCGGCAAATCAGAGGCATAAAAAAAGCGGACCGGAGTCCGCTTTTTCACCGCTGTACGCCCTTAAGCGTAGCCGTAGCTCATCAGACGCTGATAGCGACGATCGAGCAGCTCTTCGGTGCTCAGGGTGTCGAGATCGGCCAGATCCGCCAGCAGCTGGTTTTTCAGCGACAGCGCCATATCCACCGGCTGACGATGCGCGCCGCCCAGCGGTTCAGGAATGATCGAGTCGATCAGCTTCAGCTCTTTCAGACGGTTGGCCGTGATGCCCATCGCTTCTGCCGCCAGCGGGGCTTTATCCGCGCTTTTCCACAGAATCGAGGCGCAGCCTTCCGGCGAGATTACCGAATAGGTGCTGTACTGCAGCATATTCACTTTGTCGCCCACGCCGATGGCCAGCGCGCCGCCTGAACCGCCTTCGCCGATGACGGTGCAGATCACCGGGATTTTCAGGCCGGACATTTCACGCAGGTTGCGGGCGATTGCTTCCGACTGGCCGCGCTCTTCCGCGCCCACGCCCGGATAGGCGCCCGGCGTGTCGATAAAGGTGATCAGCGGCATCTTGAAGCGCTCGGCCATCTCCATCAGGCGCAGCGCTTTGCGGTAGCCCTCCGGCGCCGGCATACCGAAGTTGCGGCGGATTTTCTCTTTGGTTTCGCGACCTTTTTGATGACCAATGATCATGACCGGGCGGCCGTCGAGCCGGGCGATACCGCCGACAATCGCTTTGTCGTCGGCATAGGCGCGATCGCCAGCCAGCTCGTCAAAGTCGTCAAAAGCGTTGCGAACGTAGTCAAGCGTATAAGGACGCAGCGGATGGCGCGCCAGCTGCGCGACCTGCCATGCGCCCAAATCGGCGAAGATTTTACGGGTCAGCTCGACGCTTTTCTCGCGCAGGCGCTGCACCTCTTCGTCCAGATTAATATGTTTATCATCCTGACGACCAATCGACGTAAGCGAATCAATTTTCGCTTCAAGTTCCGCGATCGGCTGTTCAAAATCCAGGTAATTAAGACTCATAATGTTCCTGTTTTAGTCAAACTCCAGTTCAACCTGCTCCGACCCTATCAACGAACGCAGTTCGTTGAGCAGGCGATCGCTGGGCGAAATACGCCACGCTGCACCAAAGCGTAGCTTCGCTCGCGCGTCGGCTCTCTGATAGTAGAGATTCACCGGTATCGTCCCCGAGCGATGGGGCTCGAGAGACTGGCGGAGCCGGTTTAATAGCTGGTCATCAATTTGCCTGTCCGTCAGCGAGATAGCAAGTCCGCGCGCGTATTTTTCGCGCGCTTCGTCAATGTCCATGACTTCACGAGCGGTCATTTTAAGGCCGCCGCTGAAGTCATCAAAGCTGACCTGTCCGCTGACGATCAGGATACGGTCTTTCTCCAGCAACTGCTGGTATTTATCTAACGCATCGGTAAATAACATCACCTCAAGACGACCGGAACGATCGTCCAGAGTACAGATACCAATTCGGTTGCCGCGCTTGGTCACCATCACGCGGGCCGCCACCACCAGACCGGCGGCGACGGTAATTTTGCCACGCTCGGTAGGATGCATGTCCTTGAGGCGCATGCCGCCTACGTAGCGTTCAATCTCTTTCAGATACTGATTGATCGGATGGCCGGTGAGATAGAGGCCGAGCGTTTCCCGCTCGCCGTCGAGCTGCACCTGCTCCGGCCAGGGCGCCACGCTGGCGTAGGATTTCTCTACCTGCTCCGGCTCTTCCGCCAGCACGCCGAACATGTCGGCCTGGCCGATCGCCTCTGCTTTTGCATGCTGATCCGCTGCCTTCAGCGCGTCGCCGAGCGAACTCATCAGCGCCGCGCGATGCGGCCCGAGACGATCGAAGGCGCCAGACATGATCAGCTTCTCCATCACGCGACGATTGATCTTTTTGGTGTCGGTGCGCGCGCAGAGATCGAACAGTTCGCGAAAATAGCCATCCTGGTTGCGCGCCTCGAGGATCGCCTCGATCGGGCCTTCGCCGACGCCTTTGATCGCGCCGATGCCGTAGACGATCTCGCCGTCGTCGTTGACGTGGAACTGATAGAGACCTGAGTTGATATCGGGCGGCAGCACCTTCAGCCCCATGCGCCAGCACTCGTCCACCAGGCCAACCACTTTCTCGGTGTTGTCCATATCGGCGGTCATCACCGCCGCCATAAACTCGGCCGGATAGTGCGCCTTCAGCCACAGCGTCTGATAGGAAACCAGCGCATAGGCGGCGGAGTGCGATTTGTTAAAGCCGTAGCCGGCGAATTTCTCCACCAGGTCGAAAATCTTCATCGACAGCTCGCCGTCGATGCCCATGCGCTCCGCGCCCTCTTTAAACACCGAGCGCTGCTTGGCCATCTCTTCCGGTTTCTTTTTACCCATCGCGCGGCGCAGCATATCCGCGCCGCCCAGGGTATAGCCGGAGAGCACCTGGGCGATCTGCATCACCTGTTCCTGATAGAGGATAATGCCGTAGGTGGGTTCGAGCACCGGCTTCAGGCTTTCATGCTGCCACTGAATATCGGGATAGGAGATCGCCTCGCGCCCGTGCTTACGGTCGATAAAGTTATCCACCATGCCCGACTGCAGCGGACCGGGACGGAACAGCGCCACCAGCGCGATCATATCTTCAAAGCAGTCCGGCTTCAGACGTTTGATCAGGTCTTTCATGCCGCGCGATTCAAGCTGGAACACCGCCGTGGTTTCCGCGCGCTGCAGCATGTCGAAGCTTTTTTTATCCTCCAGCGGGATAGCGGCGATATCGATCGGCGGCAGCCCCTGCTTCTCCCGGCGCGGGTTGATCATCTTCAGCGCCCAGTCGATGATGGTAAGCGTGCGTAGACCGAGGAAGTCGAACTTCACCAGACCGGCGTATTCGACGTCATTCTTATCGAACTGCGTGACCGGATGGTTGCCGTTTTCGTCGCAGTAGAGCGGCGCGAAGTCGGTAATCCGCGTCGGGGCGATCACCACGCCGCCGGCGTGCTTGCCGGCGTTACGCGTGACGCCTTCCAGCTTGCGCGCCATATCGATTAGCGCTTTGACCTCTTCGTCCGCGTCGTACATTTCCGGCAGCTGCGGCTCGACGGCGAAGGCTTTTTCCAGCGTCATGCCGGGATCCGGCGGGATCAGCTTGGAGATGCGATCGACGAAGCCGTACGGATGACCCAGCACGCGGCCGACGTCGCGGATAACCGCTTTCGCCGCCATGGTGCCGAAGGTGATGATCTGCGATACCGCCTCGCGCCCGTACATCTCGGCGACGTGATCGATCACCTGATCGCGCTTCTCCATACAGAAGTCGACGTCGAAGTCAGGCATCGAGACGCGTTCCGGGTTAAGGAAGCGTTCGAACAGCAGATCGAACTCCAGCGGATCGAGGTCGGTGATCTTCAGCGCGTAGGCGACCAGCGAACCGGCGCCGGAGCCGCGTCCCGGACCGACCGGAATGCCGTTATCTTTCGACCACTGGATAAACTCCATCACGATCAGGAAGTAGCCAGGGAAGCCCATCTGGTTGATAACGTTGAGCTCAATCTCCAGACGCTCGTCATATTCCGGCCGCTTCTCCGCGCGCACGGCCGGATCGGGAAAGAGAAACTCAAGGCGCTCTTCCAGCCCTTCCCGCGACTTCATCACCAGAAAATCTTCGGTGGACATATCGCCTGTCGGGAACTGCGGCAGGAAGTACTCGCCAAGGCGTACCGTGACGTTGCAGCGCTTAGCAATCTCTACGCTGTTTTCCAGCGCTTCCGGGATGTCCGAGAACAGCTCGCACATCTCCTGTTCGCTGCGCATATATTGCTGAGGGCTGTAGTTGCGCGGACGTTTGGGATCGTCCAGCGTATAACCGTCGTGGATCGCCACGCGGATTTCATGGGCGTCGAAATCCTCTTGGTTCAGGAAGCAGACTTCATTGGTGGCGACTACCGGCACGCCTTCGGCGATGGCGAGCTCAACCGCGGCGTGCAGATAGCTCTCCTCGTCGGCGCGACCGGTGCGCGTCAGTTCAAGGTAGTAGCGATCGGGAAAATGGGTCTGATAGAAGTCGAGGCAATGCGCCACCAGGGCGCTGTTACCGCGTAGCAGGCTGCGGCCCACGTCGCCGCAGCGTCCGCCGGAGAGCAGAATTAATCCTTCGCCCAGCTCTGGCAGCCAGTCGCGATCGATAACCGGACCGGCGATGCCGTAGCCGCGCTGATAGGCGCGCGAGATGAGCAGCGTCAGATTCTGATAGCCGGTATTGTTGGCGGCCAGCACCGTCAGCTGGGTCAGCTCGTCGCCCATGAGTTCGCTGGCGACCTTAAAGTCCGCGCCGATAATCGGTTTAATCCCCGCGCCGTGCGCGCTGCCGTAGAAACGCACCAGCCCGCACAGGTTCATAAAGTCCGTGATAGCGAGGGCCGGCATGCCAAGCGCAGCCGCCTTTTTGACCAGCGGCCCGGTTTTCGCCAGGCCATCGACCATAGAGTAGTCACTGTGGACACGCAGATGTATAAAACGGGGTTCAGCCATATCGGTTTCCGGTTAAAACAGCGTCAGGCTATTAAAGCGTAGCTGGCTGGCCTGCGGCCAAAACTTCAGCGTCGATCAGGGCGTTGCGCACCGGCGCAAAGCTGCGGCGATGGTGCGGCGTGGCGCCGTGCTGCGTCAGTTTTTCCATATGCAGCGCGGTAGGATAGCCTTTGTGCTGCGCGAAGCCATACTGGGGAAAGAGCCGATCCAGCTCCGCCATTTCGCTATCGCGCGACACCTTGGCGATAATCGACGCCGCGCTGATCTCCGCGACCAGGCTATCGCCTTTCACTACCGCCTGCGAAGGCATCGGCAGCGCCGGGCAGCGGTTGCCATCCACCAGCACGAAATCGGGCGCGATGGCCAGGCCGGCGACCGCGCGCTGCATCGCCAGCATGGTGGCGTGCAGAATATTGAGCCGGTCGATCTCCTCCGGCTCGGCGCGGCCCAGGCTCCACGCCAGCGCTTTTTCTTTAATCTCGTCGAACAGGGCGAGACGGCGCTTTTCCGACAGTTTTTTCGAGTCCGCCAGCCCCTGAATCGGGTTGGCGGGATCGAGGATAACCGCCGCCGTGACGACCGCGCCGACCAGCGGACCGCGGCCCACTTCGTCAACGCCCGCAATCAGGCGGGCATTGGGATAGATAAAATCAGCCATTGGCGATCTCCAGTACGGCGTCCGCTGCCTGTTCGTCTGCGTTCCAGCGGATCTGCTGATGCAGTTCGGTGAAGGTCGCGAGCAGCGCATCGCGTTGCGCACCGGCATGCAGCAGCGGCTCGAGCGCCGCCGCCAGCGCGTGCGGTTCGCACTCCTCCTGCAGCAGCTCTTTCACCAGCTCGCGCCCCGCCAGCAGATTGGGCAGCGAGACGTAAGGCGTCTTCACCAGCCGCTTCGCCAGCCAGAAGGTTGAGGGCTTCATACGATAGCCGACCACCATCGGGCATTTTGCCAGCATACACTCCAGCGCGGCGGTGCCTGATGCCAGAATCGCGGCGTCGCTCGCAATCATCGCTTCGCGTCCCTGGCCGTCCAGCAGATGCATCGGCACTTCAGGAGCGACGTCGGCTTTGATCTGTTCGAACTGCGCGCGACGTTTCGCGTTGACCAGCGGCACGACGATTTCCAGCGCCGGATAGCGTACGCGCAGCAGCTGGGCCGCCCGCAGAAAATCGGCGCTGAGCATCTCGACTTCCGCATGTCGGCTGCCGGGCAGCAGCGCGAGGCAGAGCGCCTCGTCGCTAATGCCTAGCGTGCGGCGTGCGGCAGACTTATCCGGCTGCAGCGGCATCGCATCCGCCATGGTGTGGCCGATAAAGCGGCACGGCACGTTGAAGCGATCGTAAAAGGCTTTTTCAAACGGCAGGAAGGCGAGCACCAGATTGGTATTACGACCAATTTTAAATACGCGCTTTTGTCGCCACGCCCAGACCGAGGGGCTGACGTAGTGAATGGTGCGAATGCCGTTGCGCTTCAGTCGCCCTTCCAGCCGGATATTAAAATCGGGCGCATCAATGCCGACAAAGACATCCGGCTTGAGCTCGGTAAAGCGCTGCGTCAGGTCGCGGCCGATTTTCATCAGGCGCGGCAGACGGCCGAGCACTTCCACGATGCCCATCACCGCCAGCTCTTCCATCTCATACCAGGTTTCGCAGCCTTCGGCCTGCATGCGCGGGCCAGCCACGCCGACGAAACGGGCATCGGGATGACGCGCTTTGAGCGCGCGGATCAGACCAGCACCAAGAATATCGCCGGAAGTTTCTCCGGCGACCAGGGCTATCGTAAGGGGACGCACTGACATGAATTAACGAATCAACCCACGCGTAGAACGAGCGAAGAAGTCGTAGAAAGGCTGCACTTCGCTATGCTGCTTCGCCAGCGCTTCGATTTCCGGCTTGGCTTCTTCCAGCGTTTTGTTGCTACGGTACAGCACTTTATAGGCGTTGCGAATAGCGTGCAGCGCCTCTTTGCTGAAGCCGCGACGCTTCAGGCCTTCGATATTGATACCGAACGGCGTCGCGTGGTTGCCCTGCGCGATAACGTACGGCGGCACATCCTGCGCGACGCCTGAACACCCGCCGACCATCACATGCGCGCCGATGGTGCACCACTGATGCACCGCCGTCATTCCGCCGATAATCGCAAAATCGTCCACGGTGACGTGACCGCCCAGCGTGGCGTTGTTGGCGAAAATGCAGCGGTTGCCGATCACGCAGTCGTGTGCGATGTGCGCATTCACCATCAGCAGGTTATCGCTGCCGATCGTGGTGACGCCGCCGCCCTGCGCGGTGCCGCGGTGAATGGTCACGCTTTCGCGGATGCGGTTGCGGTCGCCTACTTCAACGCGCGTCGGCTCGCCGGCATATTTCAGATCCTGGTTCACTTCGCCGATAGAGGCGAACTGATAGATCTGGTTATCTTTCCCGATACGCGTGTGGCCATTGATGACCACATGCGACTTCAGGACCGTCCCTTCACCGATTTCCACATGCGCGCCGATAAAGCAGAACGGGCCGATGTGGACGTTGGGGCCGATGATGGCCCCATCTTCGATGACGGAACTGGCATGGATAGTGGCGGTTGGATCAATCACAGATTATGCCTCCCGGCTACGGGCACACATCATGGTCGCTTCACAGACGATCTTGCCGTCAACGGTAGCAACGCCTTTAAAACGCGTCAAACCGCGGCGGGTTTTCTCGAAAGTCACTTCCATGATCATTTGATCGCCCGGTACGACCGGACGCTTGAAACGGGCTTCGTCGATGCCGGCGAAATAGTAGAGCTCACCCGGCTCCAGTTTACCCACGCTTTTAAACGCCAGGATACCGGTAGCCTGCGCCATCGCTTCGAGGATCAGAACGCCAGGGAAAATCGGTTTACCAGGGAAGTGCCCCTGGAAAAACGGTTCGTTAACAGAGACGTTCTTTACCGCGCGCAGATACTTGTGCTCTTCAAACTCCAGCACGCGATCAACCAGCAGAAACGGGTAGCGGTGCGGCAGCAGCTCTAAAATTTCTTCAATTTTCAGAGTATGAGTTTCAGTAGTCAAAATACTCTTCCTGTCCTAAAAATCTGATGACATCAATAACACGGCCTGCACAGATCAATATGATCCTCCGCAGGCCGAAATCGGTTCAATGGCGCCTGGCTTGCCTGCTTAACAGTTTTTATTAGCAAGCCGGTCGCATGTGGGATGGCGTTTAGTCGTCTTTGCCGACCTTCCGCTCGATGGCTTTTAAGCGCTTGCTCATGTCATCGATGTTCATCACCAGCGCTGCAGTTTTGCGCCAGGTTTTATTGGGTTGTAGCGGAATGCCGGAGGAGTATACCCCAGGCTCTGTGATAGGACGCATAACCATGCCCATACCGGTAACGGTCACCTTGTCACAGATTTCCATATGGCCGTTAATGACGCTGGCGCCGCCAATCATACAGTAACGTCCAATTTTCAAACTACCCGCCATGATCACACCACCCGCAACCGCGGTATTGTCGCCAATAACCACGTTGTGTGCGATCTGACACTGGTTGTCTATGATAACACCATTGCCGATCAGAGTGTTATCCAGCGCGCCACGATCGATAGTGGTACAGGCGCCGATTTCTACCCGATCGCCGATAATTACAGCGCCAAGCTGCGGGATTTTCACCCAATTGCCGCGATCGTTGGCGTAGCCGAAACCGTCCGCGCCGATCACGGTGCCGGACTGAATCAGACAATCCTGACCGATTTCGATTTCATGGTAGACGGTGACGTTGGCCCACAGGCGGCTATTGTTGCCGATGCGCGTCTTTTTGCCAACGAAACAACCTGCGCCGATGACGACGTTGTCGCCAAGCACCACGTCCGATTCAATCACCGCGTTGGCGCCGACAGAGACGTTCTGCCCCAGCTTCGCGCTGGGATCGATTACCGCGCTGGGCGCGATATTCTGCGCAGGCTGCGGCGTGGTGTCCAGCAGCTGAGCCATGCGCGCATAGGTCAGATAGGGATTCTTCACCACCAGCGCGGCCGAGTGGCACCACTCCAGATCCGCTTCCGTCAGCACCACGGCCGAAGCCTGACACTGGGCGAGCTGCTCGCGGTAGCGGCTGTTGCTGAGAAATGTGATTTGGCCGGTTTGGGCGGATTGCATAGAAGCAATGCCGGAGATGGCGAGGTCGCCATCTCCGTGCAATTCTGCATCCAACTGCTGGGCTAAATCAGCCAGTCGAATTGATGACATCGATTATTTAACCTGTTTCAGCACGTCAGCAGTAATGTCTTTCGCGTTTGCCGCGTAAGCCACCGCGTTGGCGTCGATCACCACGTCATAACCTTCGTCGCTCGCGACTTTCTTCACGGCGTCCTGAATGCGGCTCAGCAGTTTGTTACGCTCTTCCATCTGACGACGACGGTTATCCTGCTCAAAAGCCTGGGCTTTAGAAGAGAAGGCTTCGCGCTGAGACATGACGTCTTTTTCCATGCGGCTGCGATCGCTGGCCTTCATGGTTGAACCGTCACGCTGCAGGCGCTGCATTTTGGTCTGCAGATCGCGTTCCTGGCTCTGCAGCTCGGTTGCGCGGCCTTTGAACTCGTTTTCCAGCTGTTTAGCAACGGTCGCACGCTGCGGTAACTGTTGGAAAATGCTGGACACGTTTACCACTGCGATTTTGTCAGCAGCCTGAGCGCCTGCGGATACAGCTAAAGCAAGACCCAGTCCTGCGGCACACAACAACTTTTTCACTATAAACTCCTTACCATCAACGTTTGTGTCAGCGACACAGTGTTTGCTCTGAACCGCACTAAAAACCGCGGTTCGGTAGCAAGACTTCAGCTTATGCTTCCTTGCTCAGAACCTTACCAGGTTTTACCAATGTTAAACTGGAACTGTTCTGATTTGTCCCCTTCCACTTTTTTGACCGGCTGGGCATAAGAGAAGACCAGCGGCCCCAGCGGGGACATCCACTGCAGCGCAATACCGCTTGAAACGCGGATATTGTTTGGATCGCTATAGTCCGGGATGCCGGCGGCACGGGTTTCAGCCGTATTCTCCCACTTGGTATCCCAGACGGTACCCGCATCCACGAACAGCGAGGTGCGTACCGAGTTGGCGTATTTTTCGCTCAGGAACGGCGTCGGCGTAATCAGCTCCAGGCTGGCCACCGCCATCGCGTTGCCGCCGACCGCGTCGTCCGACTTACAAATTCCGTTCGGATCGCTCAGCGTACAGGTAGACGAACGGTCGTTCAGGTAAGCCGCTTTCGGACCGATGGTGTTAGAGCGGAAACCGCGCACCGTGCTCGAGCCACCCGCATAGAAGTTCTCATAGAACGGCATCTCTTTACCGCCCAGACCATCGCCGTAACCGACGCGGCCGCGGCCTAACACCACCCAGGTGCGATCGCGGTTAAGCGGCACGTACTGCTGGGTATCGAGCGTCGCTTTGTAGAAGCTGTTGTCCGATCCCGGAATGGTGACCTTGCCGTTCAGGTTGGTACGGTTACCCGAGGTCGGGAAGAAGCCGCGATCCAGGGTGTTGTACGTCCAGCCGTAGTTGAAGGTGAAGTCATCCGCCGAGAAATCGCCTTTGTCGTTCAGCTCCTGCGGCTTGCCGACCGAATCGAGATAGCGCCACATCGCCACCTGCGGCTGCATGTTGGAAAGGTCGTTGTGCACATAGCCCAGACCCACACGCAGCGTGTTGTTTTCGTTGACCGGGAAGCCCAGGGTGCCGTCTACGCCGTAACTTTTGTTGGTGTAGTCGGACAGGTCGGCATCGTCTGCTTTAAAGTCGTTATAGAAGACGCGGCCGCCCAGGCTCACGCCGTCGACCGTAAAGTACGGATCGGTCAGCGAGAATTCGGCATAGGTCTGATAGTCATTTTTGGTACCGCTGATGCTCACCGTGTTGCCGGTGCCCAGCCAGTTGTCCTGGGTGACGCCAACCTGGAAGCTGACGCCGCTTTCGGTGCCGTAGCCGACGCCGAAGTTAAAGGTACCGGTGTTGCGCTCCTTCACCTTGTAGACCACGTCTACCTGATCGGGCGCACCCGGCACGCGCTGCGTGTCCACATCGACGGTTTCAAAGTAGCCGGTGCGATTCAGGCGCTCTTTGCCCTGCTCCACCAGGTCGCTGCCCAGCCATGCGCCTTCCATCTGGCGCATTTCGCGACGCAGCACCGCATCTTTCGAGGTGTCGTTGCCTTCGAAGCGCACTTTGCGCACGTAGTAACGGTTGCCGGCATCGACGCTGATATGCAGCTTCACCGTTTTATCGGCGTCGTTGATTTCCGGCTGCGTCATAACGCGCGGATAGGCGTAGCCGTAACGACCCAGCAGCTTCTTGATGTCATCTTCCATCTGGGTGACTTTGGTGCCGTTATAGAGCTCGCCCGATGGAATCTGCGTCAGATGTTCGATTTCTGCCGAGTGGCCCGCCATGCTGCCGTTGACGATCACGCCGGCGATTTTGTACTGATCGCCCTCGGTGATGTTAACGGTGATGTAGATGCCTTTTTTATCCGGCGTCAGGCTGACCTGCGTCGAATCGATGTTAAAGCGCGCATAGCCGCGATCGAGATAGAAGCTGCGCAGCGTCTCAAGGTCGCCCGCCAGTTTTTGCTTCTGATATTTGCGATCGCCGACCACGTTCCACCACGGCACTTCGTCGCGCAGCTGGAAACGAGAGATCAGCTCGTCAGAGCTAAACGCCTTATTGCCGACGATGTTAATCTGCTGAATCTTGGCGGAGACGCCCTCGGTGAAGACCAGTTTCAGGTCGACGCGGTTGCGCGGCAGCGGCGTCACCACGGCCTTCACGTTGGCGGTATATTTACCGACGCTGTAGTAGAAATCCTCCAGTCCCTTCTCAATCGAAGAGATGGTGGTGCGGTCCAGGGCTTCGCCTACGCGTACGCCAGAGGCCTCAAGGTTCTGCTTGAGCTGCTCCTCTTTCACCGCTTTGTTGCCGGTAAAGGTAATGCTGGCAATGGTAGGACGTTCTTTCACCTGAACAATCAGCGTAGTTCCGTCGCGCAGGACCTGAACATCCTCAAAGTTGCCGGTAGCGAACAGTGAACGAATGGTATTTTTGACATCTTCGTCATTAACCGTATCGCCAACTCGTACCGGCATGCTCAGCAGAGCCGCGCCGACGGCGACTCGCTGCAGCCCTTCGAAATGAATATCCTTCACCACGAAATCGTCTGCACCGTAAACGGTGGCGCTGCTAAACAGCAGCGACGCTATGAGCAACTTTTTCATCGCCATCGTTATTATGCGTTTTCCTAACACATCCCGCGTCTGTCTGCGTTCCAGCGATTACAGACGTGAGAAATCATTGAAAAGTGCAAGCCCCATTAACAACACCAGCAGGATTGAGCCAATGCGATAACTGAAGTCCTGAACTCGCTCGGACACCGGTCCACCTTTGATCTTTTCGATCGCCAGGAAGAGCAAATGCCCACCATCTAACACCGGCAGCGGGAAGAGGTTGATGATTCCAAGGTTGACGCTAATCAACGCCAGAAACATCAGGTAGTAAATCATCCCGTATTCCGCTGACAATCCTGCGCCCTGCGCAATCGAAATCGGCCCGCTCAGGTTGTTCAGCTTTACATCGCCGGTAATTAACTTGCCCAGCATGGAGACCGTCAGCTTCATCAGTTGCCAGGTTTTCGCGCTGGCCTCACCGACGGCGTCAAATGCGCCATACTGCCTTACCGTTTTGTAGGCTTCCGGCAGCGGGACTACGCGCGGGATAACCCCGGCGAAACCCTCTGCCTTCGCGCCCGGCCTGGCTTCCGGCGTCAGGTGCAGCTGCACCGTTTCGCCGTTGCGATTCACGTCCAGGACCATCTCTTTGCCAGGATTATCCCGCACCTGCATGACAAAACTTTGCCATTGCGTTAACGGCTGACCATCGACTTTAACGATCCTGTCGCCCGCTTGCAAACCGGCGACGCTTGCGGGCGAGTCAGCCTGCACCTCCGCCAGCGTGGTTTCGATTTGCGGCCCGCGCGGACGAATGCCCAGCGCCACAACCGGATCCTCTTTGTCTGGCTCGAACTGCCAGTTGCGCAGATCGACCGCTTTCTGTTGCGTCGCTTCTTCGCCGAAGCGCGAGACGGTCAGCACCGTTTGCGCGTCGCCGATTTTGCCGATCAGCGCCATACGCACGGCATCCCAGTCAGGCGTTTCGATACCGTCGACTGCTTTAAGTTCCATCCCGCTGACAATTTGCGCCTGCGCCGCCACCGATCCGTTCACAATTTCGCCAACGACCGGGCGCACACCCGGAACGCCGTGAATAAACACGACCCAGTAGGCGAACACGGCGAAGATGAAATTGGCGACGGGACCGGCGGCGATAATCGAGGCGCGCTGCCAGATGGCTTTATTGTTGAAAGCCTGATGACGCAGTTCGGCGGGCACGCTTTCCACGCGCTCGTCGAGCATTTTGACATAGCCTCCGAGCGGGATCAGCGCGATAACGTATTCGGTGCCCTGCTTATCGCGACGCTGCCAGAGCGCCTTACCGAAGCCGATAGAGAAGCGTTCAACGCGCACGCCGCAGCGGCGCGCTACCCAAAAATGGCCGAACTCGTGAACGGTGATCAGCACGCCAAGGGCGATGATAAAGGCGACAAAACTCCACAATATACTCAACATCTACGCCTGTCCTCAGAGAGTGCGGAACACCAGCAGCAGTAAACAGGCGAAAACCGGCACCGCCGCGGTGAGGCTGTCGATGCGATCGAGTATGCCGCCGTGACCCGGGATCAGGCTGCCGCTGTCTTTAATGCCCGCTTCACGTTTGAACATGCTTTCCGTTAAATCGCCCAGCACCGAGGCGAGCGTCGCCAGCACGGCGCAGACGATCAGCGTACCGGCGGAAACGGTCAGCGGCGCTAAGCTGGCGAACAGCCAGGCGATCAGCGCGGAAGAAACCAGGCCGCCGAAAAAGCCTTCCCAGGTTTTACCGGGCGAGACCTTAGGCGCCAGCTTATGTTTGCCGAACAGCCTGCCGAACATGTAGGCGCCGGAATCCGCGCCCCACACCAGGAACATCACGAACAGCAGCCACCATGAGCCGGCGTAATGATCGCTCTCGTAGTGATACTGACGCAGCGCCATCATGCCCCAGAAAAAGGGGATAAGCGTGAGAATGCCGAATACCAGGCGCAAGGGGCGCGAATGGCGCCACAGAGAGGCCGAGGCGGGATAAGAGAGAACCAGGAACAGCGCCACAATCCACCACGCCAGCGACGCCCAGAGCGACGTGGCGACCTGCGGCAGATGTACGTCACGCTGATAGGGAGGAAGAGTAAAGAGCATCCCCGCCAGCAGCAGCCCACACAGCAGAGAAAGCCAGATGCGCTGTTGGCGCGACGCCATGCCCGCAAGCTGGCCCCATTCCCAGGCGCCGAGCATGCAGATGATAATCGTCGTAATCGCAAAACCAACGGGCGGTAACCAGAAAAGCGCAGCAATCACCAGCGGAATGAGAATAAGCGCGGTAATCAGACGAGACTTCAGCAAAGGTTACCCCCTGTTTGCTCAGGCGCCGCCTGGTGCAGCGCCGCCAAAACGACGCTCCCGCAGAGAGAATGCATTCAGTGCACCTTCAAAAACGTGTTCATCAAAATCAGGCCAGAGAACATCGGTGAAATAAAACTCAGCATAGGCGATCTGCCACAGCAGGAAGTTGCTAATCCGATGCTCTCCCCCGGTCCTTATCACTAGATCCACTGGAGCCAGTCCCTGCATGCACAGATGGGCAGACAGGTTTTCCTCGGTGATCTGGTCAGGACGCAGCAAACCTTCCTGAACCTGCTCAGCGAGTTTTTTCACTCCCTGGATAATATCCCAACGTCCGCCATAGTTCGCGGCAATATTGAGAGTCAGTCCACTATTTTGCTGAGTCAGTTCCTCGGCGCGACGAATACGCTCCTGAATACGGTTACTGAAACGGCTTACGTCGCCGATAACGCGCAGACGCACGTTGTGCTTGTGCAGGCTCTTCACTTCGCTGTCGAGCGCCCAGACAAACAGCTCCATCAGCGCCGTGACTTCCGAAGCCGGTCGGCTCCAGTTTTCACTGCTGAAGGCATAGAGCGTCAGCGCTTCAAGATTATTGCTGACGGCGAAGCTGACGGAGCGGCGTACCGCTTTAACGCCCGCTTTATGGCCGGAAATACGCAGTTTTCCCTGATTTTTAGCCCAACGACCATTGCCATCCATAATGATAGCCACGTGACGCGGGCCTGTTCCCTGTTGGTCATCGGTTTTGTTGTGATTATTGGACGACATAACGCGTAATTAATTCCTGTTGTCAGAAATGCTGTGGTTTCTGAATACATTGCGCCCGGTCTTCTCTCACCCAAAAGGGGCGAGGCGCATCAGATGCGATGCCATACCCGGAAACGCGAGCGAGCGACTATACCATTTTCGCTACAGGCGAACAAATAGCGGCGCGCGTTAACGCGAGGTCGCGAAACGCGGCAGCATCTCTGTGGCGCTGGCGCGCGCGGCGCGGTCGATATCCAGTACGGCGTCCACCGAGTCCGGCTCCGCAAACGTCTGCGCCGCCAGCGCTTCGCTGTTGATCGCCGCGATGTCGGTAAAGCGGATCTGGTTATCCAGAAAGGCCGCCACCGCAACCTCATTGGCCGCGTTCAGCGTCGTGGTCGCCGCCTGCCCTGCCTCGCAGGCATCTATCGCCAGTTTCAGGCAAGGGTAGCGGGCAAAGTCAGGTTCAGCGAACGTCAGCGCGGACATGCGGGTGAAGTCCAGCGGCGTGACGCCTGCCGAAATACGCGCGGGCCAGGCCATGCAGTGTGCAATGGGGGTGCGCATATCCGGTGAACCGAGCTGAGCCAGCACGCTGCCGTCGCAGTAGCGCACCATGGAGTGGATCATCGACTGCGGATGCAGGATCACCTCCATTTGCGCTGCGCTGGCGTTAAATAACCAGCGGGCTTCAATGTATTCGAGACCTTTATTCATCATGGTGGCCGAGTCGACGGAGATTTTACGTCCCATCGACCAGTTCGGATGCGCGCAGGCCTGCTCTGGCGACATGGTCGCGAGGTCAGCCAGCGGCGTGTCACGAAAAGGACCACCCGATCCCGTAAGGATAATGGACTCAATGCCATTTTCTCGCAGGTCAGCGTATCCTAACTGATGCTGGATGGAAGCGGGCAAACTCTGAAAAATCGCGTTATGCTCGCTGTCGACGGGCAGCAGCTGCGCCTGATGATGGCGTACAGCCTCCATAAACAAACGGCCGCAGGTGACAAGAGACTCTTTATTGGCGAGCAGCACGCTTTTCCCGGCGCGGATCGCCGCCAGCGTCGGCAGCAAACCCGAGGCGCCGACGATCGCCGCCATCACCTGGTCGACCTCGTCGAGCGCCGCCAGCTCACACGCGGCCTGAACGCCGGAGAGCACTTCGGTAGAGACGTTGAGTGCTTTCAGTCGTTCACGCAGCGCCTGCGCGGAAGCTTCATCCGCCATTGCCGCATAGCGCGGCTGAAAGGCCTGACACTGTTCCGCCATCAGCGCAACGTTCTGTCCGGCCACCAGCGCGGTGATTTGATAGAGCTCAGGATTGGCGCGAACCACCGCCAGCGTGCTGGCGCCGATTGATCCGGTAGAACCCAGCAAGGTTAATCGCTTCATTAAGCTATCCCTGTGAAGACGTCGAATAACTCCGCAAGCGCGGAAGGTATAATGTAAAACGCCGCCAGAGCGCATTCGCAATGAACACAGCCCTGAACGGCGTTTTATACCCAAGGATATCGGGTATAGAGAGCAACCGATGGGATTAGAACTCCATCAGCTCCTTCTCTTTTTCGGCCAGCGCCGCATCGACGTTCTTGATGCGCGCATCGGTCATTTTCTGGATCTCTTCCTGAGTACGACGCTCATCGTCTTCGCTGATCTCTTTATCTTTCAGCAAGGCTTTGATTTTGTCGTTGGCGTCGCGGCGCACGTTGCGCACGGAAACGCGGCCCTGCTCGGCTTCGCCGCGTACGATCTTGATCAGATCTTTACGACGCTCTTCGGTCAGCGCAGGCAGCGGAACGCGAATGTCGCTACCGGCTGAGTTCGGGTTCAGGCCGAGGTCAGAAGCCATAATGGCTTTTTCCACTGCCGGACCCATAGAGCGATCGAACACGTTGATTTTCAGCGTGCGTGAGTCTTCTACGGTGACGGAAGCGAGCTGACGCAGCGGCGTCGGCGTACCGTAGTATTCGACCACGATACCGTCGAGCAGTGAAGGTGAAGCGCGACCGGTGCGCACTTTGCTGATGGTGTTTTTAAACGCTTCGACGCATTTGTCCATGCGCGTTTCAGCATCTTTTTTGATGTCGTTAATCACGTTGAAACCCTTGGATTCGGTTTGACCTGGCCATTCCGGCGGCGCCGGAAGCGGTATCGCTGTTGAGCGATAATCCTGAATGGTGCGCGGTGACGTTCACCGCGCCGACAGAATATACCTTATTTTATCTTGCGTCGGGTATTAATGCGTAATCAGGGTGCCTTCTTTTTCGCCCATTACTACGCGACGCAGCGCGCCAGGTTTGTTCATATTAAATACGCGGATCGGCAGCTGGTGGTCACGCGCCAGCGTAAAGGCCGCCAGATCCATTACTTTCAGCTCGCGTTCCAGCACTTCGGCGTAGGAGAGCTGATCGTAGAGCGTCGCATCCGGATTTTTCACCGGATCGGCGGAGTAAACGCCGTCGACTTTGGTCGCCTTCAGCACCACGTCCGCTTCGATCTCGATGCCGCGCAGGCAGGCCGCCGAGTCGGTGGTGAAGAACGGGTTGCCGGTGCCGGCGGAGAAAATCACCACGCGGTTGTTGCGCAGCAGGCTGATCGCTTCGGCCCAGCTGTAGTTGTCGCACACGCCGTTGAGGGGAATAGCGGACATCAGGCGCGCGTTGACGTAGGCACGATGCAGCGCATCGCGCATCGCCAGGCCGTTCATTACGGTCGCCAGCATGCCCATATGGTCGCCTACGACGCGGTTCATTCCCGCCTGCGCCAGACCTGCGCCGCGGAACAGGTTGCCGCCGCCAATCACCACGCCTACCTGAATGCCCAGCTCGACCAGTTCTTTCACCTCTTGCGCCATGCGGTCAAGCACGCTCGCGTCGATACCAAAACCTTCGGCACCTTGCAGTGCTTCGCCACTCAGTTTCAGCAGGATACGTTGATATACAGGTTTTGCGTTGGTCGCCATGGTCGGTTCTTCCTGGAAGAGTTGAAAAGGAGAAGTTAAATCTGATCGATCATCCGCTTAGCGCGCGTAAATTACTATTGGGATGAGACTGAAAAGCGTCTGCTTAGCGTAGCAGACAAAAAAGAACCGCCTTCTGGCGGTTCCTTTCACAGCATTAAGACTGTTTGGACATTGCCGCTACTTCAGCAGCGAAGTCGCTTTCGACTTTCTCAATGCCTTCACCCACTTCGAAGCGGATGAAGTTGATGACGTCAGCGCCCTGCTCTTTCAGCGCCTGGCCAACGGTTTTGCTCGGATCGATAACGAAAGCCTGACCGGTCAGAGAGACTTCGCCGGTGAATTTCTTCATGCGGCCTTCAACCATCTTCTCTGCGATCTCTTTCGGCTTGCCAGACTGCATCGCGATGTCCAGCTGAACCTGGTACTCTTTCTCAACCACGTCGGCAGAGACGTCTTCCGGCTTAACGAATTCCGGCTTGCTGGCTGCAACGTGCATAGCGATCTGCTTGATCAGCTCTTCGTCAGCGCCTTTCGCGGAGATCAGTACGCCGATACGCGCGCCGTGCAGGTATGAACCCAGCTGCTCGCCTTCCAGCACTGCGATACGACGGATGTTGATGTTTTCGCCGATTTTCGCTACCAGCGCAACGCGCTCTTCTTCGAATTTCGCTTTCAGCGCTTCAACGTCGGTGATGCGTTCTGCGGTCGCCGCGTCCAGCACTTTGTCAGCGAAGGCCTGGAAACCAGCGTCTTTCGCAACGAAGTCAGTCTGGCAGTTAACTTCCAGGATCACGCCGTAGTTGCCGTCGATTTTGGTTTTGATCACGCCGTCAGCAGCCACGTTGCCTGCTTTTTTCGCCGCTTTGATCGCGCCGGACTTACGCATGTTCTCAATCGCCAGCTCGATGTCGCCATTCGCTTCGGTCAGCGCTTTTTTGCAGTCCATCATGCCCGCGCCAGTACGCTCGCGCAGTTCTTTTACCAGTGCAGCGGTAATTTCAGCCATTCCAGAATCCTCGGTTCGTACCCCCGTGCTTACGCACTAAGGCACCTGTTGCGGAAAATTTACTCTGTCCCGCCCGCCTGATAAGGAGGCGTGACAGACGGAGATAAAATAAAGGGGCCAAGACTGGCCCCTTAACAGATTACATCTGATGTCTAAGGGCTCTTTGTCAGAGCGAACCTTATTAAGCGTTTTCTAAAGACGCTTCTTCAGCCTGCTCAGCCAGGTCCTGTGAACGGCCTTCGCGCACGGTAGTGGCAACGGCAGTCAGGTACAGGCTAACAGCACGGATCGCATCGTCGTTACCCGGGATAACGAAGTCAACGCCGTCTGGATCAGAGTTGGTATCAACGATCGCGAATACCGGGATGCCCAGGTTGTTCGCTTCTTTGATCGCGATGTGCTCGTGATCGGCGTCGATAACGAACAGCGCGTCCGGCAGACCGCCCATGTCTTTGATACCGCCCAGGCTATTTTCCAGCTTGGCCAGTTCGCGACCGCGCATCAGCGCTTCTTTCTTGGTCAGTTTGTCGAAGGTGCCGTCCTGAGACTGAGTCTCAAGATCTTTCAGACGTTTGATAGACTGACGAACGGTTTTCCAGTTGGTCAGCATACCACCCAGCCAGCGGTGGTTTACAAAGAACTGGTCGCAGCTCAGTGCAGACTCTTTAATCGCTTCGCTGGCAGCGCGCTTGGTACCGACGAACAGGATCTTGCCTTTACGGGCAGAGATTTTGTTCAGCTCAGCCAGAGCGTGGTTGAACATCGGTACAGTCTGCTCAAGGTTGATGATGTGAACTTTGTTACGCGCACCGAAGATGAACGGCTTCATTTTCGGGTTCCAGTAACGGGTCTGGTGACCGAAGTGAACACCAGCCTTGAGCATGTCGCGCATGGAAACAGTTGCCATGATTACCTCTAGATTAAGTTTGGGGTTGGGCCTCCATGTATCCCATACGACCGACCTCTTTCGAAGCACCCCGGCGTATGTGTCGATACATGTGTGTTTTAGTACACAAAGTGAGTTTTTCGCGTTTCTCGCCGACCATAACGGCCTGACAGAGAATCGTCGGCGCGCTTTATATCACAACCACGCTGCTGAAGCCAGAATTTGTTCAGCGCGCGGCCGCGCGACGCGAACTGTTTGGCGGCCTTGTTTTCGGCTGCTAACATGACAGCACATCGTTCATTATTGCTGAAATTTTCGGCAACTGCGGATTAATTTAATGGCAATTTCAATTAAAACCCCTGAAGAAATCGAAAAAATGCGCGTCGCCGGCCGACTGGCCGCCGAGGTGCTGGAGATGATCGCCCCGCACGTCAAACCCGGCGTCTCTACCGGCGAACTGGACCGCATCTGCCACGATTACATCACCAACGAGCAGCACGCCGTCTCCGCCTGCCTTGGCTATCACGGCTTCCCGAAATCGGTCTGCATCTCGGTTAACGAAGTGGTGTGTCACGGCATTCCCAGCGACGATCGCCTGCTGAAAGATGGCGACATCATTAACATCGACGTGACCGTGATTAAAGACGAGTACCACGGCGACACCTCGAAGATGTTTATCGTCGGCAAGCCGACCATCCAGGGCGAGCGTCTGTGCCACATCACCCAGCAGAGCCTCTACCTGGCGCTGCGTCTGGTGAAGCCGGGCATTCGTCTGCGCGAGCTGGGCCGCGCCATTCAGAAATATGTCGAATCGCACGACTTCTCCGTCGTGCGCGAGTACTGCGGCCACGGCATCGGCAAAGGCTTTCACGAAGAGCCGCAGGTGCTGCACTACGACGCAGACGACGGCGGCGTGGTGCTGCAGGCGGGCATGACCTTTACCGTGGAGCCGATGGTCAACGCCGGCGACTACCGCATCCGCACCATGAAAGACGGCTGGACGGTAAAAACCAAAGATCGCAGCTTGTCCGCACAGTACGAGCATACTATTGTGGTGACCGATAACGGCTGCGAAATCCTGACCCTGCGTAGCGACGACACCATCGACGCGGTGCTGGTCAACGAAGGGTAATCGTCCTCCACAGATAAAAAGCCGGCCCTGCGCCGGTTTTTTTATGGTTCAAGAAGAGAGAAGCGGTATGAGCGCTATCCTGACGGATGAGGTCATTGACGGCCTGCAAGACTCCCCGGCGCACTGGGATGACGCGGTGCTGACCCGCGACGCCCTGAAGCAGAAGCTGGAAACCTTTAACGCCTTTCTCTCGACGGCGTTCGACGCCGGCGAATCGGCAGAAACGCTGATTGACGCGCGCACCCTGTTTATCGACCGTCTGCTGCGCCGCCTGTGGCGCTTTTACGGCTTCGACGCCCTGCCCGCTATCGCGCTGGTGGCGGTCGGCGGCTACGGCCGCGGCGAGCTGCATCCCCTTTCCGACGTCGATATCCTGATCCTCAGCCGCGATCCGCTCGACGACGCGAGCGCGCAGCAAACCAGCGAACTGCTGACGCTGCTGTGGGATCTCAAGCTAGAGGTAGGCCACAGCGTGCGCACGCTGGAAGAGTGTCTGCTGGAAGGGTTGGCCGACCTGACCGTCGCCACCAACCTTATCGAGTCGCGCATGCTGACCGGCGACGTCGCCCTGTTTCTGGAGATGCAAAAAAATATCTTCAGCGAAGGCTTCTGGCCGTCGGCGACCTTTTACGCCGCCAAGATCGAAGAGCAGCAGGCGCGCCATCAGCGCTATCACGGCACCAGCTATAACCTTGAACCTGACATCAAAAGCAGTCCAGGCGGCCTGCGCGATATCCATACGCTGCAGTGGGTGGCGCGCCGTCACTTCGGCGCGACCACGCTGGATGAAATGGTGGGATTCGGCTTCCTCACCGAAGCGGAGCGCAACGAGCTTAACGAATGTCAGGCCTTTCTCTGGCGCATCCGCTTCGCGCTGCATCTGACGCTGACGCGCTACGACAACCGGCTGCTGTTCGACCGTCAGCTCAACGTCGCACAGCGCCTTAATTATCAGGGCGAAGGCAACGAGCCGGTGGAACGCATGATGAAGGATTTCTTCCGCGTCACGCGCCGCATCGGCGAGCTGAACCAGATGCTGCTGCAGCTGTTCGACGAAGCGATCCTGGCGCTCTCCACCACCGAAAAGCCGCGTCCGCTGGACGACACCTTTCAGCTGCGCGGCAACCTGATCGACCTGCGCGACGAAACGCTGTTCGAGCGCGAACCGCAGGCGATCCTGCGCATGTTCTACGTGATGGTGCGCAACGAAAACATTCGCGGCATCTACTCCACCACGCTGCGCCAGCTGCGCTACGCGCGTCGTCATCTCAAACAGCCGCTGTGTCAGATTCCGGAGGCGCGCCAGCTTTTTATGTCGATTCTGCGTCATCCGGGCGCGGTCAAGCGCGCGCTGCTGCCGATGCACCGCCACAGCGTGCTCTGGGCCTACACGCCGCTGTGGGGACATATCGTCGGACAGATGCAGTTCGACCTGTTCCACGCTTACACCGTCGATGAGCACACCATCCGCGTGCTGCAAAAGCTGGAGAGCTTCGCCAGCGAGACGACGCGCCCGATGCATCCGCTCTGCGTCGAGCTCTGGCCGCGTCTGCCGCAGCAGGAGCTGCTGCTGATGGCGGCGCTGCTGCACGACATCGCCAAAGGCCGCAACGGCGATCACTCGATTCTCGGCGCGCAGGACGCGCTGGAGTTCGCCGAGCTGCACGGCCTCAATTCGCGCGAGACCCAGCTGGTCGCCTGGCTGGTGCGCCATCATCTGCTGATGTCGGTGACGGCGCAGCGCCGCGATATTCAGGATCCCACCGTGATCCAGCAGTTCGCTGAAGTGATGCAGAACGAGAACCGGCTGCGCTATCTGGTCTGCCTGACCGTGGCCGATATCTGCGCCACCAACGAAACGCTGTGGAACAGCTGGAAGCAGAGTCTGCTGCGCGAGCTCTTCTTCGCCACCGAGAAGCAGCTGCGGCGCGGCATGGAGAACAGCCCGGATCTGCGCGAGCGCGTGCGTCATCACCGGCTGCAGGCGCTGGCGCTGCTGCGCATGGACAATATCGACGAAGAGCGGCTGCACAATATCTGGAACCGCTGCCGCGCCGACTATTTCCTGCGCCACACGCCGAACCAGCTCGCGTGGCATGCGCGTCATTTAATGGAGCACGATCTGCGCCAGCCGCTGGTGCTGGTCAGCCCGCAGGCGACGCGCGGCGGCACCGAGATTTTTATCTGGAGTCCCGACCGCCCTTATCTCTTCGCGACCGTGGCGGGCGAGCTGGACCGTCGCAATCTCAGCGTGCACGACGCGCAGATTTTCACCAGCCGCGACGGCATGGCGATGGATACCTTTATCGTGCTGGAGCCGGACGGCAGTCCGCTGGCGCCCGATCGCCACCTGATGATCCGCCAGGCGCTGGAGCAGGCGATCGCTCAGACCAGCTGGAATCCGCCGCGCACGCGCCGTCCATCGGCGAAGCTGCGCCACTTCAGCGTCGATACCGAAGTCAACTTTTTGCCAACCCATACCGATCGTCGCAGCTATCTGGAGCTGGTGGCGCTCGATCAGCCCGGCCTGCTGGCGCGCGTGGGCGAAGTCTTCGCCGATATGGGCGTCTCGCTGCACGGCGCGCGCATCAGCACCATCGGCGAGCGCGTCGAGGATTTGTTTATTCTCGCCAACAGCGAGCGGCGCGCGCTTGACGCGGAAATGCGCAAAGCATTGCAACAACGGTTGACAGAAGCCCTTAATCCAAACGATAAAGTGTGACCGCAATCGATTTACTTATTTACTCTTTGTGCCGGGACGTGGTCCGGCATGCACCAGACAGATCAGGAAAAAATTATGCAACAGTTACAGAGCGTTATTGAAACGGCCTTCGAGCGTCGCGCCGAGATTACTCCGGCAAGCGTCGATCCGGTGACCCGTGAAGCTATCAACCAGGTGATCGCTCAGCTGGACAGCGGCGCACTGCGCGTAGCAGAAAAGATCGACGGTCAGTGGGTAACGCATCAGTGGCTGAAGATGGCGGTTCTGCTGTCGTTCCGCATTAACGAAAACCAGGTGATGGAAGGCGCAGAAACCCGCTTTTACGACAAGGTGCCGATGAAGTTCGCCGGCTGGGACGATGCGCGCTTTAAAGCGGCTGGTTTCCGCGTCGTGCCGCCGGCGGCGGTTCGCCAGGGCGCCTATATCGCACGCAATACCGTGCTGATGCCGTCCTACGTCAATATCGGCGCTTATGTCGACGAAGGCAGCATGGTCGATACCTGGGCGACCGTAGGTTCCTGCGCGCAGATTGGTAAAAACGTTCATCTCTCCGGCGGTGTTGGCATCGGCGGCGTGCTGGAGCCGCTGCAGGCGAACCCGACCATCATCGAAGATAACTGCTTTATCGGCGCGCGCTCCGAGATCGTCGAAGGCGTGATCGTGGAAGAAGGCGCGGTGATTTCGATGGGCGTTTACATCGGCCAGAGCACCAAAATTTACGATCGCGAAACCGGCGAAGTGCACTACGGCCGCGTACCGGCGGGTTCCGTGGTGGTGTCCGGCAACCTGCCTTCTAAAGATGGCAGCTACAGCCTCTACTGCGCGGTTATCGTGAAGAAAGTCGACGCGAAAACGCGCGGTAAAGTAGGCATCAACGAACTGCTGCGCACCATCGACTAAGCCGCTGTGACGGGCCCATCCGGCCCGTCATTTTTTCTTTACACTTCTCTCTCTTACAACCTGATTCGCGAAACGAATTAACAGGTGCGTTTACTTTTTACCCAGGTCATAATCCGCGCCAGTTATCTCCCGTCGCGCAGTGTTCAATCCGTTTTTTGTCTACAGTTATTTTTGTGCCATGAACACAGATGCGCGCTTCTCTCTTTTTGGTGGAAAAATCGCTATGTATGACAACCTTAAAAGCTTAGGCATTAATAACCCGGACGATATCGATCGCTATAGCCTGCGTCAGGAAGCCAACAACGACATCCTTAAAATTTACTTTCGCAAAGACAAAGGCGAGTTCTTCGCCAAGAGCGTGAAGTTTAAATATCCGCGCCAGCGCAAAACCGTGGTCGCAGACAATATCAATCAGGGCTACAAAGAGGTTCAGGAGATCAGCCCGAACCTGCGCTATGTGATCGACGAACTGGATCAGATCTGCCAGCGCGATCAGGTGGAAGTGGATCTGAAGCGTAAGATCCTGGCGGATCTGCGCCATCTGGAGAGCGTGGTGACCAACAAAATTGCTGAGATTGAAGGCGATCTGGACAAGCTGACGCGCAATAACCGGTAACGCGCCTGCTGTTGCTTGCTACAGAAGGCCAGCCAACGCTGGCCTTTTTGTCGTCTCAGCTTTGCTCGTCCAGCTGCAGCGCCACATAGAGCAGCAGACGATCGTCAAACTGGCTAAGATTCAGCCCGGTCAGCTCGGAAATGCGGTTCAGCCGATACTCCAGCGTATTGCGGTGGATAAAAAGCGCGCGTGCCGTAGCGCTGGGCTGCACGTTATGAGTAAACCAGGCCACCAGCGTGCGCCGCAGCAGACCGTTATTATCCATGCTTTTCAGCCGCGCCAGCGGACGCGCCAGCTCGTTCGCCTGCCAGCCGCCGCGCAGGCTGTCGAGCAGCACCGGCAAGACTAAATCTTGATAGAAATAGCTGCGCAGCTCCGGCATACGCTGCTTGCCCACCATCATGGTAGTGCGCGCGGTGCGATACGAGCGCGCTATGCTGCCCGGCCCGGTAAAATAGTTGCCGAGCGCGATACGCATCCGCACCTGGCCGCTCTCTTTCATACGCTGCAGCAGCTGTTCAACGCGCTTGCGGTGATCGTCCTGATCGTAGCGCCCATGCGTATTCAACGCTGGCTTCAGCACCACCATCTCCGTCAGGGAAACAATGGCGATCAGGTTATCGCGCTCCGGGGTAGTCAGCAGCGTTTGCAGCTGCTGAAGCTCCGACATAGCGCTGTCGACGCCGAGCTGACCGCTGTCGACCTCTACCACCGCCACCACGCGCGGCTGATTGAGATCGATACCGAGACGCTGCGCCCACTCGGTGAGCTGCGGCGTCAGGCTTTCGCTGCGGATAAGGTTCAGCACCAGCTCCTCGCGCAGACGGCTGTCCTGCGCCAGCATATGCAGCAGTCGGGTCTGCTCCAGCATCATCTCTGCCGTCATGCAAACCAGCTCGCCGTAGTGGCGCAGCGCGACCGGATCGCCGGTCAGCCCGATTACCCCTACGATCTCGCCGTCGATGCGCAGCGGCAGATTGATGCCTGGCCGTACGCCGTGCAGATGTTTCGCCACCGCCTCGTCGATGTCCACTACGCGCCCCTGGGAGAGCACCAGCAGCGCGCCTTCGTGCAATTCGCCAATACGCTCGCGATCGCCGCTGCCGATGATACGGCCGCGCGCATCCATCACGTTGACATTGCTGTCAATAATCTTCATGGTGCGCGCCACGATATCCTGCGCAAGGCGCGCATCGAGATGATAGGTTGCCATCTGTAAATCCTGACAGAGAGTGGATGCTACAGCATACGCATGGCGACGAGGCCAGGCATTGTGCAAATGCACAGAGCCAGACGGGGATTTACAGGTTTTGCGGCTCCGGTCACACTCTGAACCGCGCCCATAAAAAAGGCGGACCGAAGTCCGCCTGATAAGCTAAATAGCGTTACTGCATCAGCAGATAGATGCTGCTGTCGCCGCGCTTAACGTTCAGCGCCAGCACCGACGGTTTGGTGTCGAGGATTTTACGCAGTTCGCCCAGGTTGGCGACGCGCTGCTGGTTGACGCCAAGGATGATGTCGCCTTTTTTCAGGCCGATACGCGCTGCGGCGCTGTTAGGCTTCACGTTGTCTACGCGCACCCCTTTATCGCTGCCGCTGTCGTTGCTCAGATCGGCGCCCTCGATGCCGGTGTAGATGGTGGCAGACTGCACTTTATCCTGCGTGCTCTGCTGCAGCTCGACGGTCACGCTCACCGGTTTGCCGTCGCGCAGCAGGCCAAGCTGCAATTTGGTGCCGATCGGCAGCGAACCGACTTCGGCGCGCAGGGCGGCAAAGCTGCTCAGCGGCTTGCCGTTCATCGACACCACCACGTCGCCCGCCTTCACGCCCGCCTTCGCCGCGGCGGAGTTCGGCAGCACCTGGCTGACGAAGGCGCCGCGCTGCGCGTCGACCTTCATCGCTTTCGCCAGCTCGGAGTTCAGCTCAGCACCCAGAATACCCAGCTCGCCGCGTTTCACCTGACCGAACTCCACCATCTGTCCGGTGAGGTTTTTCACCATATTACTCGGGATAGCAAAGCCGATGCCGATATTGCCGCCGTCCGGCGCGAGGATCGCGGTGTTGATGCCGATCAGCTCGCCGTTAAGGTTCACCAGCGCGCCGCCGGAGTTGCCGCGGTTAATCGCCGCATCGGTCTGAATAAAGTTTTCATAATTTTCGACGTTAAGCCCGCTGCGTCCCAGCGCAGAAACGATGCCTGAAGTGACGGTTTCGCCCAGGCCGTACGGGTTGCCGATGGCGACGGTGTAGTCGCCGACGCGCAGGTTGTCGGAGTCGGCGATTTTAATCGCCGTCAGGTTTTTCGCGTCGATCAGCTGCACCAGCGCGATATCGGAACGCGGATCTTTGCCAATCACTTTACCGTCATAGCGACGGCCATCGCTGAGCTGCACCTGAATTTTGGTCGCGTTGTCGACAACGTGGTTGTTGGTCACCACATAGCCTTTTTCGGCGTTGATCACGACGCCGGAGCCAAGCGCGCGGAATTTTTCCTGTTGAGTGTTGGGGCCAGCACCGCCCGCGCCGCCCTGACACATCGGCGAGCTCTGGAAAGGCGAGCCCTCCTGGCAGAATGGCGAATTATCGCCAAAGAACTGCTGAAATTGCGGCGGCAGACGCGGCGTTTTCACCGTGGTACTGCCTTCGACGCTGATGCTGACCACTGACGGCATCACTTTTTCCAGCATCGGCGCCAGGCTCGGCAGCTGCTGACTGGTAGAAGAAGCCGATTCAGCGGCGAAAACGGCGGCAGGGCTTAACGCCAGGCCAAGACTGAGCGCCAGCGCGCTCAACGTTAGGGTGTTTTTTTTCATTCGTATTAGTCTCATCCAGTAATAAACGCCAGACCCTTGCTGTGGTCAGTTATGAGATTAATCTTTTAACGCGAAGTTCCAGCAAAAGTTTGCGGCAAAGGTAAAAATTTATGCACGCGCTTTACAAAAGTCCAGTTATTCTACCGCCATCAGACGTCGATACTCATCCCACGCATAAAGATCGGTCATGCCGCTAATATAATCCTGAATCAGGCGGAAGCGATAATATCTTTCCCATAACAGTCGCTGATATTTATGCTCGACTACCAGCGTGCGCATTTTTTGCTGATAGGCTTTACGATGTTTCCCGGAAAGTTTATGGAACAGCCGCGTTTCAATCGGGTGCTGTCGCAGAAAGTCCTCGTTAATCAGCGTAGTAAAGGCTTCGTACGTTAGCGTCATCAAAGGCTGATATATTTCTAACAATCCCTTAATGACACGATAACCTTGTAATTCCAGCTGTTCAACTTCGGCATGGTTAAATACGTGGCGGCGCGCCACCGTTTTAAACATCTGTAATAACCTGCCCTCTTCGCCGTCGTCCTCTAATAACGCATGATTAAAATCGCCGTTGAAAATAGCCGGCAGATTATCGACGAAACGCTTTACCGCATGGCTGACCAGGACGTTCTGTACGTTAACGCGCAATGACATAAAGAACTGATCGCTTCTGCTGCGACGCTTTTTGTTACAGGCTTCGCGCCAGGCATCGCCGACCGTTCGGCTGAAGGCGTCATTATTTTTAATCGGCCCCCAGTTCTTACATAAATAGTCATAAAGCGCATCAATGTTAAATATATCTTTTTCGACGGCGTCGTCCAGATCGGCGATGCAGTAAGAGATATCATCCGCTGCTTCCATAATATAGGTCAGCGGAAAACGATGATGCTCATCCATATGGGTCGCTGCGCGCAGATCGGCGATATAGTCGCGTTCGGAGAGGTAAAAGCCCGGCTTTTTCATTAGTGCGCTGAACTGCTCGGGCTTCTCGCCCTGCCACCAGGCGGGCGCGGTATATTTCAGGATGCAGGCGACCTGCGAATAGCTGAGATTTAGCTGTAGAAGGGTATGCACCATGCGGATCGCCTGCGCATTGCCTTCGAAGTGGCACAGATCCTGGCGGATCATGGCGTTGAGCTGGCTGAAATCGGCGCGCTGCTGCTCGCCTTCGACGCCGGCCACCAGCGGGTCCACCAGCTCCAGCGGAAGGTGCTCTTCAAACCAGTCGTTAATGGCCGCCTCGCCGAAATGGCCGAACGGCGGATTGCCGACGTCGTGCAGCAGGCAGGCCATCTCCACCAGACTTTCGAACGCGCCCTCCATTTCGTCCAGCCCGTACTGCGCCAGACCGCCCTGATTTTTCAGGGTTTGCAGGATCTCTTTGGCGATGTAACGTCCCGTCTGCTGTACTTCCAGCGAATGGGTGAGGCGCGAGCGTACCGCGGCGTTGCGCTCCAGCGGAAAAACCTGCGTTTTTTGCTGCAGTCGGCGAATCGCCGCCGAGTTGATAATACGGCCGCGATCGCTCTCAAAGTGGCGGGTAATATAGTATTCCCCTTCCGGCTCTTTGCGCGTGTTATAAGGGCGAGTAAAACTGATCTTCTTCCTGAAATTAACCGTCGCCATCGTTTCCCCTTATACCTTCGTGAATCAATCCCCTGCCAGCCATGCTAGACTATGCCTCACTTTTTACGACCACTTCCACCACATTAGCGAGACTCTTTTATGAAAGCAGGCATTATTGGCGCGATGGAGCAGGAAGTGACCCTGCTGCGTGACAAAATCGAGAACCGCCAGACCCTGACGCTGGCCGGCTGCGAAATTTACACCGGCACGCTGAACGGCGTTGAGGTCGCTTTGCTGAAATCGGGTATCGGTAAAACCTCGGCGGCGCTGGGTACTACTCTGCTGCTTGAATTGTGCAAGCCGGACCTGGTGATCAACACCGGATCGGCCGGCGGCCTGGCGCCGACGCTCTCGGTCGGCGATATCGTGGTCTCGGACGAGGTGCGCTATCACGACGCCGACGTTACCGCCTTCGGCTACGAGCCAGGCCAGATGGCGGGTTGTCCGGCGGCCTTTACCGCCGATGCGCAGCTGATTGCCGCCGCGGAAGCCTGCATCAGCGAGCTGAACCTGAACGCGGTGCGCGGCCTGGTGGTCAGCGGCGACGCCTTTATCAACGGCGCCGAACCGCTGGCGCGCATTCGCGCTACCTTCCCGCAGGCGATTGCCGTGGAGATGGAAGCCACCGCCATCGGCCATGTCTGTCATCAGTTCAAGGTGCCTTTCGTGGTGGTGCGCGCCATTTCCGACGTGGCCGACAAAGCGTCGCATCTGAGCTTTGAAGAGTTTCTCAGCGTCGCGGCGCAGCAGTCGTCGCTGATGGTGGAGAAGCTGCTGGCGCGCCTGGCGCGTGGCTAAATCGCTCTGGCCGATCGGGCTGCTGCTGTTTTGCGGCAGCCTGTTCGCCGCCGCTCCGCGCGTTATCTCGCTCGCCCCCCATCTCACCGAAATGGCGTTCGCCGCCGGCATCACGCCGGTCGCGGTCAGCGCCTGGTCCGACTATCCGCCCGCCGCGAAAGCGCTGGAACAGGTCGCCAACTGGCAAGGCGTCAAGGTCGAGCGCATTCTGGCGCTGAAGCCGGATGTGGTGCTTGCCTGGCGCGGCGGCAATCCGCAGCGCCAGATCGATCAGCTGCAGCGGCTCGGCGTTAAGGTCGAGTGGTTCGATCCCGGCTCGCTGGACGAGATGGCGGACGCCGTCGCGGCGCTGCAGCGCTGGAGCCCGCATCCGCAGCAGGCGCTGGAGAGCGCGCAACAGCTGAAGCAGCAGGAAAACGCCCTGCGCGCGCGCTATGCCGCCCTGCCCGCCGTGCCGCTTTTTCTGCAGTTCGGTCAGCAACCCTTGTTTACCGCCGCGCGCGATACCCTGCAAAACGACATCATCACGCTGTGCGCCGGAAAGAATATTTTCGCCGACAGTCGCGTCAGCTGGCCGCAGGTCAGTCGCGAGCAGGTTTTGATGCGTCATCCGCAGGCGATTGTGGTGGCTGGCGACGCCGCACAGGCGCAGAGCGTGGCGCGCTTCTGGCAGCCTCAACTCACCGTGCCGGTCATCGCCATCGAGGATGACTGGATCAGTCGCCCCGGCCCGCGTATGCTGCTGGCGGCAAAACAGCTCTGCGCCGCCCTGCACCCAGAACAATAAATCAGCAGAAAGCGATTAAAGATCCCGCTACTTTTGCCGTTAATCAATAAACGAGACGCCGACGCCACGTAAGCTCAGCGTCCTTTTATGCGCACCGCGCATTTTGCACACCAGGAATCAAACATGACCAGAGCCTTGCTGCTGGCCTTCGCGCTCGCACTCGTCGCGCCCTTTGCGGCAGCGTCGACCACGGGAACGATAGGCGTTCAGCTGATTATCTATTCGCGCTGTGAAGTTAACAGCCAGCCGCAACGGGCAATGCCGCAGATCGATTGCGGTCGCCGCATCAACGCGCAGCCGCGCGTAACGGAAAGCGTGCTAAAGAAGGATAGTATGCGTAAGGAAACGGCGAAGCTGGTAACCGTTGAATGGTAAGAAAAAGGCCGTCGCAAGACGGCCTTTTTGCATCAGATACTGAAAGAGGAGCCGCAGCCGCAAGTGGTTTTGGCGTTTGGGTTGGTAACGATAAATCGCGATCCTTCCAGACCCTCGGTGTAGTCAACCGAGCCGCCGACCAGGTACTGCAGGCTCATCGGATCCACCACCAGCGCCACGCCCTGTTTCTCAATAGTCATGTCGCCATCGTTCATTTTGTCGTCAAAGGTGAAACCATACTGAAAGCCGCTGCAACCGCCGCCGGTAATATAGACGCGCAGTTTCAGATCGGGATTCTCTTCGTCGGCAATCAGGTTCTTTACCTTGCTGGCCGCCGCATCGGTAAATTGTAACGGCAGTGCTGCAACATCATCACTCATCTTATACTCCGGTAAAGGTCCAGGCCATAAAACGACCTCAATTGCCGTATTATCCGCCAGCGCGATAGCGCAATCAAGTTTTGCCCTTCGCACTCTGTGCCGCCAGCCTTCAGCTAAGGTAAGTATAGCGCGCCCTTTCCGGCCTTTCGTCCTGCCGCACTCTTCCCGTAGAATGGCGCGAGATTTTTTATGAACCGCTGGAGCCGAATAAATGAGTAAGTCCGAAAACCTGTTTGCCGAAGCGCAACGCCTGATCCCCGGCGGCGTTAACTCGCCGGTGCGCGCGTTTAACGGCGTAGGCGGCACGCCGCTGTTCATCGAGCGCGCCGACGGCGCCTGGCTGTATGATGCCGACGGCAAAGCCTATATCGACTATGTCGGTTCATGGGGACCGATGGTGCTGGGCCACAACAACGTCGCGATCCGCAACGCGGTGATCGAAGCCGCCACGCGCGGCCTGAGCTTCGGTGCGCCCACCGAGATGGAAGTAAAGATGGCGCAGCTGGTGTGCGAGCTGGTACCGAGCATGGATATGGTGCGCATGGTGAATTCCGGCACCGAAGCGACCATGAGCGCTATTCGCCTGGCGCGCGGCTTTACCGGCCGCGACAAGATTGTGAAGTTCGAAGGCTGCTATCACGGCCATGCCGACTGTCTGCTGGTGAAAGCGGGCTCCGGCGCGCTGACGCTGGGCCAGCCGAACTCCCCTGGCGTGCCGGCCGATTTCGCCCGCCATACCCTGACCTGCACCTATAACGATCTCGACTCGGTGCGCGCCGCGTTCGAGCAGTATCCGGAAGAGATCGCCTGTATTATCGTCGAGCCGGTCGCGGGCAATATGAACTGTATTCCGCCACAGCCGGGCTTCCTGCCGGGCCTGCGCGCGCTGTGCGACGAATTCGGCGCGCTGCTGATTATCGACGAGGTGATGACCGGTTTCCGCGTGGCGCTGGGCGGTGCCCAGGAATATTACAACGTGAAGCCGGATCTGACCTGCCTCGGCAAAATCATCGGCGGCGGCATGCCGGTGGGCGCCTTCGGCGGACGCCGCGAGGTAATGGATGCGCTGGCGCCTACGGGGCCGGTTTATCAGGCGGGCACCCTTTCCGGCAACCCGATTGCGATGGCGGCTGGTTTCGCCTGCCTGACGCAGATCGCCCAGCCAGGCACCCATCAAACGCTGACCGAGCGCACCACGCAGCTGGCGCAGGGTCTGCTGGCGGCGGCAGAGGCGGAAAATATTCCGCTGGTGGTGAATCACGTCGGCGGCATGTTCGGCATTTTCTTCACCGACGCCGACAGCGTGACCTGCTACGCCGACGTGACGAAGTGCGACGTTGAGCGCTTTAAGCACTTCTTCCACCTGATGCTGGAAGAAGGCGTTTACCTTGCGCCTTCCGCCTTCGAAGCGGGCTTTATGTCGCTGGCGCACAGCGCCGAGGACATTGACCGCACCGTCGACGCCGCGCGTCGCTGTTTTGCAAAATTGTAAACGCGTTATTCGCTCAGACGGCTAGCCTGTCAAAAAGCGGATGACAGGGGCTGAAGAGCAAAGCGTCCCGCGACAAGGATGTCGCGGGCCGAGCGAGCAGGGATGCCTTGAGCGACTTTGCGATCAGACCCTGTCATCCGCGTGAGCACGCAGTCAACAACGTCAGACCGGCATATTGCCCGTCTTTTTTTACCGCGAGCGTCTCAATAGCCAGATAAAATAAGGCGCGCCGATAAAGGTCGCCATCAGTCCCGCCGGCAGCTGATCCGGAAACGCCAGCATGCGTCCGCACCAGTCGGCCAGCAGCATCAGCCCTGCTCCGAACAGCCCCGCCATCGCCATCTGCGGCAGCGCGCGGCGGAAGCCGAGCATGCGCGCGATATGCGGCGCCATCAAACCGACAAAACTCAGCGGCCCGATGGTCAGCGTCGCCGCGGCGGTCAGCGCGGCCGCCAGCAGCATCAGCGCCAGACGCGAAGCGTTGAGCGCCATGCCCGCCGAACGCGCCGTAGCGGAGCCCAGCGGCAGCAGCGTTAGCCAGCGGCTGGCGAGCGGCGCCAGCGCGATCAAAACCAGCGCCAGCATGGCGCTCTGCATCGCCGCCTTTGCGCTGATATTGTAGGTGGAGCCGGAAATCCAGCTCAGCAAGCCGCCCATACGCGGATCGCCGCTCGCCAGCAGCAGCATCAGCAGCGTGACGAACGCGCTGTTCAGCGCCATGCCCGCCAGCAGCATACGCTCCGGCGAAAAGCCGCCGCGGCTCGCCACCAGCATAATAATCATCAGCGTTCCCGCCGCGCCCAGCGCGCCCGCCGGCAGCAGAAACGCCAGCGCGTCGCCCGGCACGAAAAACAGCATCACCACCACGCCGAACGCTGCGCCGGAGCTGATGCCCAGCACTTCCGGGCTGGCCATCGGATTGCCGGTCAGACGCTGAATCAAACAGCCCGCGACGCCGAGCATTAGCCCTACCGCCAGCGCCGCCAGCAGACGCGGGGCGCGCCACGGCAGCAGCTGATGGAACAGTTCGCCGCCTGACCATACCCAGCCGTGTGCGTCGCGGCCAAAGGCGAGCGCGATCCACGCCAGTAACCCAAGCAGCGCCAGACCGACCAGCGACCAGCGCCGCACCGCATGCCGCTCCGCCGGCACCTTATCGCCCATATCGAGCGGGGGCGGCGCCGAGCCGGTGCGCAGGCGCGGCAGCAGCCAGAGCAGCAGCGGCACGCCCGTCAGCGCGGTCAGGGTGCCGGTAGAAACTTCGCGCCAGTGCGCGGTGAGCCACAGCACGCAGGCATCCGCCAGCCACAGCAGCAGCGCGCCGATCAGCGGCGCCAGCAGCATGCGGCTCAGCAGCCGACGCGCGCCCAGCAGCTTCGCCAGCAGCGGCGCGAACAGGCCGATGAAGCCGATAATGCCCGCCACGCTCACCAGCTGCGCGCTGAGCAGGATCGCCAGCGCCAGCGTGCCGACGCGCGCCAGCGCCAGCGCCAGGCCGAGATTTTTCGCCACGCCGTCATCCAGCCCCATCAGCGTGAGCGGACGCAGCAGCGCCAGCGCCAGCGCGAAGGCGACCAGCAGACGCGGCCACAGCAGGCTGACGTTCTCCCAGCCCATCTGGTTGAGCGTGCCGGTGCTCCACAGAAACATTGTCTGCAGCTGGTCGTGATTGAAAATGGCGAAGATCTGGTTTACCGCCCCGCTGTAGAGGCTCAGCACCAGCCCCGAGAGGATCAGCGTGACCGGCGACAGCCGTTTGCCCCAGGCGACGCCGAACACTACCGCCCCAACCGCCAGCGCGCCGATCAGCGCCGCCAGCTGCGTAGTGGCCGCGCCGCCCGGCAGCTGCCACAGCGTGGCGACGGTAATGCCGAGCTGTGCGCCGGAAGAGACGCCCAGCGTGGTCGGCTCCGCCAGCGGATTGCGCAGCGCCTGCTGGAACAGCAGGCCCGCCAGCCCCAGTCCGGCGCCGACCAGCAGCGCCAGCCCGAGCCGCGGCAGCAGGCTGTAGTGAAACAGCATCTGATCGATGTTATTGAGATCCGGCGACAGTAGCGCCTGCGCCCACTGCGCCGACGGCAGCGCCGCGCGCAGGTTGATAACGCTCAACAGCAGCGCCAGCAGGAAGAGCAGGCTCAGCAGCGCGGCGGGGAAATAACGATGGCGCATCAGCGCGTCTCCAGCGCGCGTTCCAGCACGCGAACAAAGTGCAGCGCCGACAGGGTCGCGCCGTAGTACCACACCGCCGGAACACGCTGAAAGCGTCCGGCACGAACAAACGGCAGCGCCTGCCACAGCGGGCTGCGGCTGAGCTGCGCCATATCGGCGTCGTTAGCGTGATCGAAGCAAATCGCCTCGACGTCGCGCAGATGCGCCAGCCGTTCAATGCCGATCACCGCGCTGCCCCAGAAGTTGGTTTCGCCCTGCCACGCGTTGGTCAGCCCCAGCTGCTCCATCACCTCCAGAAACAGGCTGTTTTTGCCGAACGCCAGCGCATGCCGGCTGTCCATCAGCGACATCAGCAGCACCGGACGCGCGGCATAGGGTGCCAGACGCTGGCGCGCGGCGGCCAGTTCGCGATCCAGCAGCTGCAGATGCGCCTCTGCTTCCGCTTCGCGGCCGATACGCGTCGCCAGCGCGCGCAGCGAATCGCGCGCAGCGGAGAGCGGTTTGCCGTCGCCGCGGTTGAGGTCGAAGCCCATGATCGGCGCGATGCGCTTGAGTTTTTCCGGCGGCGGGCCGTAGCCGTTCGAGCAGAGGATCAGCGAGGGCTGCAGCTGGGTCATCAGCTCCAGATTGGGTTCGGTGCGCAGCCCGATGTCCACAGTCTGTGGCGGCAGCGGCGGCTCGCCGACCCAGATGTTGTAGTTGCGCGTATCGGCGACCGCCAGCGGCGCGACGCCGAGCGCCAGCAGCAGCTCGGTCGGCAGCCACTCCAGCGCAATAATACGCTGCTGCTCAGGCAGGGCGGCCCGCAGCGGCAGCGCGCTCAGCCACGGCGTCAGCGCCAGCGCCGCCAGCAGGCGACGACGAGTGATCTCCATGCTCAGGCCCTCAGTAGACAAAGCTGACCGGCGCGCCGCCCTGCGGATGCGGCAGGATACCCATAGGAATGCCGTAAATCGCGCCCAGCACCTCGGCCTGCATAATGACGTCCGGCGCGCCTTCGGCAATCATCTTGCCATCGCGCAGCGCCACCAGATGGTCGCAGTAGCGCGCCGCCATATTGATATCGTGCAGCACGGCGATCACCGTCAGGCCGCGCTCGCGGCTGAGCCGCTGGATCAGCGCCAGCACCTCAACCTGATGCGCGATATCCAGCGCCGAGGTCGGTTCGTCCAGCAGCAGACAGCGGCTGTTTTGCGCCACCAGCATCGCCAGCCAGGCGCGCTGACGCTCGCCGCCGGAGAGGCTGTCCACTAGGCGCGCCGCCAGCGGCTTCAGCCCCACCTGCGCAATCGCCTCTTCGACCCGCGCGCGATCTTCGTGGCTGAAGCGGCCCAGCGCGCCGTGCCACGGATAGCGGCCTATCGCCACCAGCTCGCGCACCGTCATACCTTCGGCGGCGGGCAGCTGCTGCGGCAGATAGGCGACTTCGCGCGCGAAGGCTTTGCCGTTCCACGCCTCGACCGGCGTCGCGTTAAGCAGCACGCGCCCCTCGCTGGGGCTCTGATGCCGTCCCAGCATTTTCAGCAAGGTGGATTTGCCGGAGCCGTTATGGCCGATAAGCGCGGTCACTTTGCCCGGCGCAAAGGTTAACGAGAGCGGATGCAGCAGCGTGCGGCCGGGCACGTGAAAGCTGACATTATCCAGCGTAAAAGTGGCTGCGTCGTGCGGAGGCTGCATGATCATCCCAGGTTAAACGGGCGCCGCGGCGCCCGGTTGTATCAGAAACGGAAAGTGGCGGTGCCGACGATTTGACGCTCTGCGCCCCAGTAGCAGGCGTAGTCGCGGTAACAGCTGGCGACATAGTCGCGGTCGAACAGATTTTTCACGTTGACGCCCACCGACGAGCCAGGCAGACCGAAGCGGCCAAGGTCATATTTCAGCATCGCATCCACCGTGGTGTATCCGGCGACGTCGAAGTTCTGGTTGTTTTGCGTGCCGGTGCTGTAAAGCCCTTTGCTTTCGCCGACGTAACGCACGCCTGCGCCGACGGTAACGCCGGAAAGCGCGGTCTCATGGAAGGTATAATCGGCCCAGAGCGACGCCATATGCTTAGGCACCTGCACCGGCGTACGGCCGCGTAATTTATTGTCTTCGGTATATTCCGCGTCGGTATAGGTGTAGGCGGCCGTCAGGTCGATATTGGCGTTTAGCGCCGCTTTGGCTTCCAGCTCAACGCCGCGCGAACGGATTTCGCCGCTCTGCACGCTGAAGGATGAATTTACCGGGTCCGCCGTCAGGTTTTTGGTCTTGGTCAGCTGATAAAGCGCGGCGGTTAACGTAATCGGGCGATCCTTCGGCACATACTTCACGCCCGCCTCATACTGTTTCGCGCGCGACGGATCGAAGGCCTGCCCTTCATAGGTAGAACCGGAGTTGGGAATAAAGGCTTCGCTGTAGCTGAAGTAAGGCGCGATGCCGTTATCGAATACGTAGTTCAGACCGCCGCGCCAGGTAAAGGCCTGATCGTTCTGGCGGTCGGTTGTTCCTTTATAACGATCGTATACCGACGTCATGGCGTAATCGTAGCGGCCGCCCAGCGTCAGCACCCAACGATTCCACTCCATCTGATCCTGCGCATACAGGCCGGTCTGACGCTGTTTATTAAGATGCTGATAGGGATCGAACGGGATACTGCTCTCATCGCCATACTGCGGATTAACGGCGTTCAGGCTGCTGGCGGTGCCAAACTGCGCATCAATATCGTTGCGCGTGCGCTGGAAATCCACGCCCAGCAGCAGGGTATGATCCAGCGCGCCGGTGGCGAATTTCGCCTGCGCCTGGGTATCGACGGCGAACTGATTCAGCCTCTCCTGCGACACTGCGGAAGCACGCGTAATCGACTGCGTAGCGGCGTCGAAGCCGTTGCCGTAAATGCTGCGGTAGTCGGTGCGCAGATCGGCGTAGCGCAGGTTCTGGCGCACCGTCCAGGTGTCGTTGAAGCTGTGCTCAGCGTTGTAGCCCACCATTTTGGTGTTGCGCGAAATTTTATTGCTCTGCTCGCCTTCGTCGAAATTGGTCGGCAGTTTGTACTCGCTGCCGTCCGCGCGCGTAATCGGCACCACCGTGCCCTGACGCGGCAGCCAGCCGTAATAGCCGGTCTCCGGCTCATTCTGGAAATAGGTCAGCAGGTCGAAACGGGTATTCGCGTCCGGGCGCCAGCTAAACGCGGGCGCAATGGTATAGCGCTTCTCTTTGTTGCTCTCCTGCTGCGCGTCGGCGCTGCGCGCGAGGCCGGTCAGACGGTAGCTGTAGACGCCGTCGTCATCCAGCGCGCCGCCGAAATCGAATCCGGTCGAGAAGAGGTTGTCGCTGCCCATCTGAAACTGCACTTCGCGCAGCGTTTCCTGGGTCGGGCGCTTGCTCACCAGCGCCACCACGCCGCCGGGATTGCTCTTGCCGTAGAGCACCGAAACCGGGCCGCGCAGCAGCTCGGCGCGCTCAAGGAAGTAAGGATCGATGGCGAATTCGGAATAGTTGTCGCCCTGCAGCTTCAGGCCGTCAAGATACTGGTTGGTGTTGGTTTCGCTGAAGCCGCGAATCGACAGCGCGTCGATCACCTGCGAGCTGCCGCGGTTGCCGGTCAGTACGCCCGGCGTGTAGTTGAATGCCTCTTTTACCGTGGTTATCTGCCGCTTTTCCATCTCTTCGCGCGTGACCACCGAAACCGACTGCGGGTTTTTCTCGATCGGGGTGTCAGTTTTGGTGCCGGTGGCGCTCTGTTTCGCGGCGATGGTCGGCGCCGGGCCCCACGCGCTCTCCTGCGCCGCGCCGGAGGGGGCGTCCGCCGAAACCACTAGCGTCTCCTCAGCCAGCGCGGAGGCGCTCGCTGAACCCAAAATCACGGCAATGCTCAAAGCCAGCGGGCGGCGGAAAAAAACGCCGCGCAGATAACAAGGAAAAGTCGTTCGCGCATTCATAGTAGTGTCTCTTGAATAAAGTAGTCGGCAGGCGAATGGAAACGAGAATGATTATTATGCCGAATGGATTCTAGGCGAAACGCTTTGCTTTCTGCAAGGGATAATCCCGCGCGCAGCGCCGCCTGGCGGCCATTCGCGCAGTATTGATCGGGCACAAAAAAAGGGCGCCGTAGCGCCCTTTTTAACCGACGGTTTAGTTGCCGCCGAACATATCTTTGATCCAGCCCGCGACGCCGTCGCCTTCTTTCTTCTCCGGCTGCTGCTGCTGTTGTTGCTGCTGCATCTGCTGCTGATTTTGCTGCTGGTTCTGCTGCTCCTGCAACTGCTGCTGTTGCTGCTGGAACAGCTGTTGCTGCTGCTGGCAGAGCGCGTCGGGATCGAGCGACCATACCGGCAGCGAGCGCCAGGTGCTGCTGCCGTTGCCGCAGACGAAGTTGCCAGCGGAATCGACGTTCATCATCGAGACATCTTCCGGCGGCGTCAGCACCAGCGGCATCGGCGCCTGGTTATCCAGGTAGCGGCGGTAGATCTGCATCGCGCCGCTGGCGCCGTACAGCTTGCTCGGCTGGTTATTGTCGCGGCCCACCCAGGTAATGGCGACCTCTTTACCGTCGACCCCGGCGAACCAGCTGTCGATCAGGTCGTTGGTGGTGCCGGTTTTGCCCGCCAGATGCGCCTTCGGATAACGCGCGCCCAGCGCGCGCGCCGTACCGTGATCGGCGACCTGCTGCATGGTGTAGAGCGTCAGATAGGCGGCCTGCGCCGGCTCGACGCGCTGCGCCTGCGGGAAGCTCTGAAAGAGCACGGTGCCGTCTTCAGCAATCACCGAGCGTACCGCCGACAGCGAGGCGCGGTTGCCGCCGCTGGCGATCGACTGGAACGCCTGCGCGACTTCGATCGGCGTCAGGTTAAGCGCGCCGAGCAGCATCGACGGCACCGGGTTGAGCTGATCTTTCGGCACGCCCAGTTTGGTCCAGGTATCCACTACCGCGTCCAGCCCCAGCGTCATGCCGAGATTGACCGTCGGCACGTTCATGGAGTTGGTCAGCGCGTCCACCAGCATCACCTTGCCGCTAAAGCGACGATCGTCGTTCATCGGTTTCCAGACGGTGCCGTTCGGCTGCTTCAGCGCGATCGGTTCATCGGCGATCCAGCTGTTGAGACGATAGGTGTTCGGCTGGCTGAGCGCGGTCAGATAGGTCGCCGGTTTCGCCAGCGAGCCGATAGAGCGACGCGCCTGCAGCGCGCGGTTATAGCCGGCGAACTGCGGATCGGCGCCGCCGACCATGGCGCGCACTTCGCCGCTGAAGCGATCGACCACCACCATCGCGGTTTCCAGATCTTTCAGGCCGCGCTGTTTTTTCAGCGCCGGAATGCCGTCGAGCACCGCTTTTTCCGCCGCGTCCTGCGAGACCGGATCGAGCGTGGTGAAGATCTTCACGCCGGAGAGATCTTTGACCTTGTCGCCCAGCTTCGCCTGCAGCTCGTTACGCACCATCTGCATAAAGGCGGGCTGCGGCGTGATGACGCCGCCCTTCGGCTGCACGCCGAGCGGGCGCGCCGAGAGCATGTCGTAGAGCTCCTGGTCGATCACCTTCTGCTGCTGCAGCAGGCGCAGCACCAGATTGCGTCGCTCCAGCGCCAGCTTCGGATTACGCCACGGGTTATAGAGCGAGGCGCCTTTCACCATGCCCACCAGCATCGCCTGCTGATCGAGGCTCAGCTCGTCGACCGGACGGCCGAAGTAGTAGAGGCTCGCCAGCGGGAAGCCGCGGATCTGGTCGTTGCCTGCCTGGCCAAGATAGACCTCGTTCAGGTAGAGCTCCAGAATGCGGTCCTTGCTGTAGCGCGCGTCCATAATCACCGCCATATAGGCTTCGCGCGCTTTACGCCACAGTGAACGCTCGTTGGTCAGGAACAGGTTTTTCACCAGCTGCTGCGTCAGGGTACTGCCGCCCTGCACCGCTTTCCCGGCCGTGATATTGGCGAGGAAGGCGCGGCCGATAGAGTAAGGGCTGATGCCGTCATGCTCGTAGAAATGACGGTCTTCGGTCGCGATCAGCGTATCGACCAGCAGATCCGGGAAGCCGGCGCGCGGCACGAACAGGCGCTGCTCGCCGTTCGGCGACTGCAGCATGGTGATCAGGCGCGGATCGAGACGGAAGAAGCCGAAGTCGCGGCCGGAATCGAGGTTTTTAATCTCGCCCAGCTCATCGCCGTCGAACACCATCTGGGCGTGCACCTGACCCTCTTTGCTGTCCGGGAAGTCGAACGGACGGCGCAGCAGATCGATGGTGTTGCCTTTAACCGAGAACTCGCCGGGACGCGTGATGCGCGACACCTCGCGATACTGCGTGCCTTCCAGCAGCGCGATCATCTCTTTCTTGTTGTAGGCCATGCCTGGTTCCAGGCTGACCATGCGGCCGTAGACGGTCGCGGGCAGCTGCCACACTTTGCCGTCGATGCGGGCGCGGATCTCCGAGTCGAGGTAGACGCCCCAGGCGGCCATAATCACCACAAACACGAGGAACAGCTTGATCAGCCAGCCTAGCCAGCGACGCTTCCCGCGCGGCGGACGCTTTCCTTTACTTTTACGCGGCACAGGCGCTTTCTCCTCAACTTCATCGGCAAAATCATCATTTTCAAAATCGTCTTCATCCCTGCGGCGACCCCGACGCGTAGCGTTACGCGGCGGCTTGGGTTGTTTTCCTTTGCGCCCAATGGGTTCGCGATCGTTCCCAGACATTGGTTTCATTCTCCAGGCATTACGTTGGCTGCGCCGATACTCTAGCGGCTTTTACCTTTTCCGCATGGCGGAACCCTCTGAAATCGATCCAGTCGGCTCAACCTTGCGGGGAATATTTTTTGGTGCGCTTTGTGGGCAGCGCGCTGGCCGGATCGTCGGGCCAGGGATGGCGGGGATAGCGCCCTTTCATCTCTTTCTGCACCTCCGGATAAGCGCCGCGCCAGAAGGCGGCCAGATCGCGGGTAATCTGCAACGGCCGCTGCGCGGGCGACAGCAGTTCCAGCACCAGCGGCACGCGCCCTTCCGCCACGGCGGGATTGCTCGCCTCGCCGAACATCTCCTGAATGCGCACCGCCAGCGCGGGCGGCTTATCGGCATGGTAGCGAATGGGCAGCCGGCTGCCGGTCGGCACAGTGTAATGAGTTGGCAGCGCACTATCCAGCCGCTGGCGTTGCGACCATGTGAGCAAATGTAATAGCGCGCTGACAAGGTTGACCGCCTGCAGCGATTTCAGATCGCGCACCGCGCCCATCTCCGGCAGCAGCCAGCGGTCGAGCGTTGCCAGCAGCGACTCGTCGTCCACGGCGGGCCATTTCTCTTCAGGCAGCCAGTGCGCGGCGCACTGCAGCCGCACGCGCAGCTGCTGCGCCGCCTCGCTCCAGCCCAGCACGCCCAAACCTTTTTGCGCCACCCAGCGTAATATTGCGGCGTGCAGCACCTCGGGTTCCGGACGCGCCATCGGCTGCGCCTTCAGCACCAGCGCGCCGATCTGCTCGCGGCGCAGCGCGCGCAGCGTGCCCTTCTCTTCGTCCCACTCGACTTCGGCGCGCACCTCTACCAGCTCCGGCCGCGCCTGACGCAGCGCGTCGATATCGATCGGCAGCGCCAGCAGCATGCGCGCATCCGGCGCCGCGCTGCCCTGCAGCAGGGCGGGCGCGATCAGCCATTCGTAGCGGTTCAGCCCCTCTTGCGCATCCAGCATCGCGCCCAGGCCGTTGGCGAGCTGGTAGCGGCCGCCACTGTCGCGGCGCTGCGCCAGTCGGTCGCCGAAGCCCGCCGCCAGCAGCGCGGGAAAGCGATCTTCATCGACGCGGCCGCCGCTGACGCCGAGCCGCGTCTGCCACTGCTTCGCGCGCCGCAGCCACTGCGGCTGCGGGCGATGCAGCGCGTCGCGCAGATCGGGCGAGCCGCTGCGCGGCGGATCTTCCAGAATCGCCACCAGCAGCGCGGCGCTGGCGGCCGCGTCGGGCTCCTGGCCGGCGGCGCAAAGCACGGCGCTGAGGCGCGGATCGCCGCCGAGCTGCGCCATGCGGCGTCCCGTCGCGCTCAGCTTGCCGCTGTCGTCCAGCGCGCCAAGCCGGCTAAGCAGCTCGCGCGCCGCGCGCAGGTGTTTTTCCGGCGGCGCATCGAGCCAGGTCAGCTGATCCGGCTGCTGGCAGCCCCACTGCAGCAGCTCGATCCACAGCGCAGCGAGATCGCTGTGCATGATTTCCGCTTCGCTCTGCGCGGCGGCGCGCGACGCCTGCTCTTCAGGGATCAGATGCAGGCAGATGCCGGGCATCAGACGACCGGCGCGACCGGCGCGCTGCGTCATCGACGCCTGGCTGACGCGCTGGGTCAGCAGCCGCGTCACGCCGCTGCGCGCGTCGAACTGCGCGACGCGCTCCAGCGCGCTGTCCACCACCAGCCGGATGCCTTCGATGGTCAGGCTGGTTTCAGCGATATTGGTGGCGAGCACCACTTTGCGGCGCCCTTCCGGCGCGGGCAGGATTGCGCGGCGCTGCGCCGCCAGCGGTAGCGCGCCATAGAGCGGCGTCAAATCGACGTTGTCCGCTACGCGCGACTCCAGCTCGCGCTTCACCCGCTCAATCTCCGCCACGCCGGGCAGAAACAGCAGCAGCGAGCCGCTCTCTTCGCGCAGCAGCTGCGCCGTTTCGCGCGCCACCGCCTCTTCAAAGCGCAGCGTGGCGCTGAGCGAGGCGAAGCGACGCGTCACCGGATAGCTGCGTCCTTCGGAGACGATCAGCGGCGCGTCGGGCAGCAGCGCCGAGAGGCGCGCGTTGTCGAGTGTCGCCGACATCAAGAGGATTTTCAGATCGTCCCGCAGCCCTTGCTGCACATCGAGCAGCAGCGCTAGCGCCAGATCCGCCTGCAGGCTGCGCTCGTGGAATTCGTCGAGGATCACCAGCGACACGCCGCTTAGCTCAGGATCGCGCTGCAGCATGCGCGTCAGGATGCCTTCCGTCACCACCTCCAGCCGGGTGGACGGCCCGACGCAGTTCTCGCCGCGCATGCGGAAGCCGACGGTGGCGCCGGGCTGCTCGCCGAGCTGCTCCGCCAGGCGCTGCGCCACGTTGCGCGCCGCCAGCCGACGCGGCTCCAGCATAATAATGCGGCCCGGCAGGTTCGCCTGCCGCAGCAGCTGCAGCGGCAGCCAGGTCGATTTGCCCGCGCCGGTCGGGGCCGCCAGCAGAATTTGCGGCGCGGCGTCGAGCGCCTGAAGCAGGTCGGGCAGCACGGCGCTGACCGGTAAATCACTCACGGCAAACTCCCGTTCAGCCTGTGTTAAGATGGCGCGCATTGTAGCACTCATCCGCGAGGATTGCCGGAGACCGCCATGGAGACGCAACGCCTGTTTTTTGGCATAGGGCTGCCTGACGCGCTGCAGCAGCAGCTGGTGCGCTGGCGCGCCGATAGCTTCGCCGACGACGCCGGCCGCCCCATCGTCGCGGCCAATCTGCACCTGACGCTCGCCTTTCTCGGCGAGGTGAAAAGCGAGACCGCGCAGAAGCTGCAACAGCTGGCGGCGCGCATTCAGCAGCCCGCCTTCGATATCGATCTCGACGACGCCGGCCACTGGCCGCGTCCAGGCGTGGTGTGGATCGGCTGTCGGCGGCCGCCGCGCGGCCTGCTGCAGCTCGCCGATCTGCTGCGCGCCCAGGCGGCGCGCCACGGCTGCGCCCAGAGCGCACAGCCGTTTCATCCGCACGTCACGCTGCTGCGCGACGCCGCATCGCGCATCGCGCTGCCGCCGCGCGACTTTCACTGGCGCTTTCGCGTCGACCATTTCTCGCTGTTTTCCTCGCACTACGCGCGGGGCCGCACGCGCTATCAGGCGCTGGCGAGCTGGCCGCTGACCTCTGGAGCGCTATGCTGTTTTCACCGCCGTTAAAGTCCGCCCGACTGATTGCCCGCTATAAACGTTTTCTCGCCGACGTGGTGACGCCGGAAGGAGAAACCCTGACGATCCACTGCGCCAACACCGGCGCGATGACCGGCTGCGCCACGCCGGGCGATACGGTGTGGTACTCCACCTCCGACAGCCTGACGCGCAAATATCCGCACAGCTGGGAGCTGACCGAAACGCAGCAGGCCCACTGGATCTGCATCAATACGCTGCGCGCGAATCAGCTGGTTAAAGAGGCGCTGCTCGCCGCTGCAATTCCGGAATTAGCGGGCTATGAGCGCTGCCAGGCTGAAGTCAGGTATGGCGAGGAAAAGAGCCGAATCGATTTCCTGCTTCAGGCAGGCGGCAGACGCAACTGCTATATTGAAGTCAAGTCCGTGACCCTTTTACATCAAGGAAAAGGCTATTTTCCGGATGCGGTGACGGTCCGAGGCCAGAAGCACCTGCGCGAGCTAAGCGCCGTCGCGGCTGCCGGCCATCGGGCTGTTTTGTTGTTTGCGGTTCTGCACTCGGGGATTGAGGACGTCTCCCCCGCGCGTCACATCGATGCACGTTACGCAGACCAACTGGTCCAGGCGCAGCAGGACGGCGTAGAGATTTTGGCGTATCGCGCGGATTTATCACCGGCAGGCCTGTTTCTGAAAAAGCCGGTTGCCGTAACCTTGTAATATCTTTTGCAAATTGTTGTGGTATGAATGGTTAACGCGAGGCGCCAAATACGCTGTTCCTCACAGGCTTGTCAAGGTGCGATCATCAATAATTGCCAACCTTGACTGCTTCTGTTATTTATAGCGGCCTGTTTTTCCCCGTAGGGGGATCGATGTACCCATTTGCGGCAACGCGGCGAAATCCGCCAGGCAAAATGTAGCCCACTGGCTACACTCATCCGCCTGACGCCTAATCGCTGGCGCTGAACCACAAAAGGTATAGTGCGTGTTATCCAGGAGAAACAACATGCAAGAAGGGCAAAACCGTAAAACATCGTCCCTGAGTATTCTCGCCATCGCTGGGGTGGAGCCATACCAGGAGAAGCCGGGCGAAGAGTATATGAACGAAGCCCAGCTGCAACATTTTCGCAAGATTCTGGAAGCCTGGCGCAATCAGCTGCGTGATGAAGTTGACCGCACCGTCTCGCATATGCAGGACGAAGCGGCGAACTTCCCGGATCCGGTTGACCGTGCCGCGCAGGAAGAGGAATTCAGCCTTGAACTGCGTAACCGCGACCGCGAGCGTAAGCTGATCAAGAAGATCGAGAAGACGCTGAAGAAAGTCGAAGATGACGACTTCGGCTACTGCGAGTCCTGCGGCGTGGAAATCGGCATCCGCCGTCTGGAAGCGCGTCCGACCGCCGATCTTTGCATCGACTGCAAGACGCTGGCAGAAATCCGCGAAAAACAGATGGCTGGCTAACGCCACGCCTGACTCACCGCACTGCGGAAAGCACGTTGTTGTGCCGCTGTGCGGTGACTTTTAAAGCCTGTGTCTACGCATCCCTGCATCGGGCGTTTCGCCCCCTCGCCTTCCGGCGATCTCCATTTCGGCTCGCTGATTGCCGCCCTTGGCAGCTATCTGAGCGCGCGCGCGCAAAACGGCCGCTGGCTGGTGCGCATCGAAGATATCGATCCGCCGCGCGAAGTCCCCGGCGCCGCCACGCGCATTCTGCATCAGCTGGAGCACTACGGCCTGCACTGGGACGGCGACGTTTTATGGCAGTCGCAGCGTCATGACGCCTATCGCGAGGCGCTGGCCTGGCTGCAGGCGCATCGCCAGAGCTATTACTGCACCTGCACGCGTCGCCGCATCCAGCAGATCGGCGGATTCTATGACGGCCACTGTCGCGATCGCCATCTGGGGCCGGAGAACGCCGCGCTGCGGCTACGCCAGCACGCGCCGGTTTTTAGCTTCGACGATCGGCTGCGCGGCCATTTAGCGGTGGATGCGCGCCTGGCGCAGGAAGATTTTATTATCCATCGCCGCGACGGCCTGTTCGCCTACAACCTTGCGGTGGTGGTCGACGACCATTTTCAGGGCGTGACGGAGATCGTGCGCGGCGCGGATTTGATTGAGCCGACGGTGCGGCAGACCGCCCTGTATCAGCAGTTCGGCTGGCCGCTGCCTGCATATTTGCATTTGCCGCTGGCGATCAATCCCGACGGCAATAAACTGTCGAAGCAGAATCATGCCCCTTCGCTGCCCGCCGGCGACCCGCGACCGCTGCTGGTGCAGGCGCTACGTTTTTTGGGGCAGCCTGTCGCAACAGGATGGGAAGACGAAACGCAGGAGAAACTGCTGGAAAGCGCGGTCTCGCAGTGGAATATCGCTTTGATACCCCGGGAGAACGCCCTGAAACCGGCTGAGCCGACAACACCATTCCTAAATGATTCGCAACAGGCTATGATTAGCCGCTGATTTTATTTACACCACTTTACGTCGCTGTCGAGGTGTCCCATTTTTACCCGAGTTGCTAATTTTTGCCGGAAAGTCCTCATGCGTGATGAGGAGGCGCCTGTCGAGGTTGAAACTGAGCGTCATCAGATGACCATTATCCCTCGTGAGAGCCATAACATCTCGCGCAAAGACATTAGCGAAAATGCCCTCAAGGTACTCTATCGCCTGAACAAAGCAGGCTATGAATCCTATCTGGTGGGCGGTGGCGTTCGCGACCTGCTGCTGGGTAAAAAGCCCAAGGACTTCGATATCACCACCAACGCCACGCCAGAGCAGATGCGTAAGCTGTTCCGCAACTGCCGTCTGGTCGGGCGTCGCTTCCGTCTGGCGCACGTCATGTTCGGCCCTGAGGTGATCGAAGTCGCGACCTTCCGCGGCCATCATCAGGCTGAAGAGGACGTCGAAGAGGATCGCAATCAGTCGCAGCGCGCCCAGAGCGGCATGCTGCTGCGCGACAATATCTTCGGCAGCATCGAAGACGATGCGCAGCGCCGCGATCTGACGATCAACAGCCTCTATTACAACGTCGCCGACTTTACCGTACGCGACTACGTCGGCGGCCTGCAGGATCTGCAGCAGGGCATCATTCGCCTGATTGGCGATCCCGAGACGCGCTACCGCGAAGATCCGGTGCGTATGCTGCGCGTAGTGCGCTTCGCCGCCAAGCTCGATATGACCATCGCGGCGGAAACCGCCGAACCGATCCCGCGTCTCGCCACGCTGCTGCGCGATATCCCGCCGGCGCGCCTGTTTGAAGAGGCGCTGAAGCTGCTGCAGGCGGGCTACGGCTACAGCACCTATATCAAGCTGCGCGAGTTTCAGCTGTTCCAGCCGCTGTTCCCTACCATTACGCGCAACTTCACCGAAGATGGCGATAGCTATATGGAGCGGATGGTGGCGCAGGTGCTGAAAAACACCGATAACCGCATCCACAACGATATGCGCGTCAATCCAGCCTTCCTGTTTGCGGCGATGTTCTGGTATCCGCAGCTCGAAGCGGCGCAGCGCATCGCGCAGGAGAGCGGCCTGACCTATTTCGACGCCTTCGCGATGGCGATGAACGATACGCTGGATGAAGCCTGCCGCGCGCTGGCGATCCCGAAACGCATTACCACGCTGATCCGCGATATCTGGCAGCTGCAGCTGCGCATGTCGCGCCGCCACGGCAAGCGCGCCTGGAAGCTGATGGAACATCCGAAGTTCCGCGCCGCCTACGATCTGCTGGCGCTGCGCGCCGAGGTCGAGAACAATCCGGAACTGATCCGCCTTAGCCACTGGTGGGGCGAATTCCAGGCCGCCGCGCCGACGCAGCAGAAAACCATGCTTAATACGCTGGGCGACGACCCGGCGCCGCGCCGCAAAACGCGTCGTCCGCGCCGCCGCCCCGCCGCGCCGCGCCGCGACAGCCAAAACGCGTCGTGACACGCGTTTACCTGGCGCTCGGCAGCAACCTTGCCGATCCGCTGCAACAGGTCGACGCGGCGCTGCGTGCGCTCGACGCGCTGCCGGAGACGGCGCGCGTCGCGACCTCCTCTTTCTACCGCACGCCGCCTTACGGTCCGCCGGACCAGCCCGATTACCTGAACGCGGCGGTGGCGCTGGATACCGATCTCGCGCCGGAAGCGCTGCTGGATCACACCCAGCGCATCGAGCTTGAGCACGGCCGCGTTCGCAAAGCGGAACGCTGGGGACCGCGCACGCTCGATATCGATATCCTGCTCTTCGGCCAGCAGAGCCTTAACACCCCGCGTCTGATCGTGCCGCATTACGATATGCACAACCGCGCCTTTATGCTGGTGCCGCTGCTGGAGATCGCGCCTGACGCGACGCTGCCGGACGGCCGTCCGCTGCGCGACCTGATGGCGCGCCTCGACGCCAGCGCCATTCGCCCCTGGCACGGCTGACGCCGCACAGATTGATACGTAAGAGATTTCGCTCTCCTGCGCTATCCAGTACACTGCGCCCATCTGCAATACCTGAGTTGAGAGCGCAATGAAACCCACCACTATTTCTCATCTGCGTCAGTGGAAAGCGAGCGGACGTAAGTTCGCCACACTGACCGCCTACGATTTCAGCTTTGCCCGCCTGTTCGCCGACGAAGGCATCCAGGTGATGCTGATCGGCGATTCGCTCGGCATGACCGTTCAGGGTCATGAGTCGACGCTGCCGGTTACCGTCGCTGATATCGCCTATCACACCGCCGCCGTCCGCCGCGGCGCGCCGCAGGCGCTGGTCATGGCCGACCTGCCCTTTATGAGTTACGCCACGCCGCAGCAAACCTTCGACAACGCCGCGCAGCTGATGCGCGCCGGCGCCAATATGGTGAAGCTGGAAGGCGGCGCATGGCTGGCGGAGACGGTGCGCATGCTGACCGAGCGCGCGGTGCCGGTGTGCGGCCATCTCGGCCTGACGCCGCAGTCGGTGAATATCTTCGGCGGCTATAAGGTGCAGGGCCGCGACGAGGCGGCCGCCGAGCGGCTGCTGGCTGACGCGCTGGCGCTGGAAGCCGCGGGCGCGCAGCTGATGGTGCTGGAGTGCGTGCCGGTTTCGCTGGCGCAGCGCATCACTCAGGCGCTGACGATCCCGGTTATCGGCATCGGCGCGGGCAACGTCACCGACGGCCAGATTCTGGTGATGCATGACGCCTTCGGCATTACCGGCGGCCATATCCCGAAATTTGCCAAGAACTTTCTCGCCGAGGCGGGCGACATACGCGCCGCTATCCGTCACTATATCGCCGAAGTCGAAGCGGGAACCTATCCTGCGGCTGAACACAGTTTCCAGTAATTAGGGAGCCTTACCGTGCTGATCATTGAAACGCTGCCGATGCTGCGCCGTGAAATTCGTCGCTGGCGGCAGGCAGGAAAACGCATCGCGCTGGTGCCGACCATGGGCAATCTGCATGACGGCCATTTAACGCTGGTAGACGAGGCGCGCGAGCGCGGCGATATTGTCGTGGTGTCGATTTTCGTCAACCCGATGCAGTTCGATCGCGCCGACGATCTGGCGCGCTACCCGCGCACGCTACAGGAAGATTGCGAGAAGCTGAATCGCCGCAGCGTCGATGTGGTATTCGCGCCCGCGCCGGCAGAGGTTTATCCGCACGGGCTGGCGAACCAGACCTTTGTCGAGGTGCCGGTGCTCTCGTCGCTGCTGGAAGGCGCCAGCCGTCCCGGCCATTTTCGCGGCGTCGCCACTATCGTCAGTAAGCTGTTTAATCTGGTGCAGCCCGATATCGCCTGCTTTGGCGAGAAGGATTTTCAGCAGCTGGCGATCATCCGCAAGATGGTGGCGGATATGGGCTTCGATATCGAGATTGTCGGCGTGCCGACGGTGCGCGCCAAAGACGGCCTGGCGCTCAGTTCGCGCAACGGCTACCTCACCGAAGATGAGCGTCAGCTCGCGCCGGTTCTGGCGCAGGTGATGAACGGTATGGCGGCGCGCCTCGCCAACGGCGAGCGCCATATCGAAGAGATTATTGAAGCCGCTGAGGCGGAGCTTAGCGAGAAAGGATTACGCCCGGACGGGCTTGCCATCTGCGACGCCGATACGCTGGAGCCGCTGACGGTCGAGAGCCGTCGCGCGGTGATCCTGATGGCGGCATGGCTGGGCAAAGCGCGTCTGATTGATAATCAACAGGTCGACCTCACGCAGTAAGCGCAGGTCATTGTCAGAAAGAACAATAAGGTCTTTTATGATTCGTACCGTTTTACAAGGCAAGCTGCACCGCGTGAAGGTGACCCAGGCAGATTTGAACTACGAAGGTTCCTGCGCCATCGATCAGGACTTCCTCGACGCGTCGGGCATTCTGCAATATGAGGCCATTGATATTTATAACGTTACCAACGGCCAGCGTTTTTCCACCTACGCTATCGCCGCCGAACGCGGGTCGAAGATTATTTCAGTCAACGGTGCGGCGGCGCGTTGCGCCTGCGAAGGGGATATCCTGATTATTTGCTCTTACGTGCAGGTCGAAGACGCGGAGGCGCGCCAGTGGCAGCCGAAGGTCGCCTATTTCGAAGGCGACAACGAGATGAAGCGTCTGGCGAAAGCGCTGCCGGTGCAGGTCGCCTGAAGGGGCAAGGTTCTGACGTGGGCGGCGTGAACCGATCGCAAAGACGCAAAAGACGCCATCACTGCCTGCTCGGCCCACGCCTTCCATGGCGTGGGACGCTTTGCTCTTCGGTTCACGTCGCCCACTTGTCAGGCTACTGAGCCGTCTGAAAAAAAAGCAGCCATCCGGCTGCTTTTTTTATCAGGTGCGCAGGCCGCGTCCGCGCTGGATCAGCGTGTAGACCAGAATATAAAACACCAGGATAAAGGCGATCAGCACCGACAGGGTAAACACCAGCGGCACATCGTTGATGCCGAGGAAGCCGAAGCGGAAGCCGCTGATCATATAAACAATCGGATTCAGCTTCGACACCGCCTGCCAGAACGGCGGCAGCAGCGTCAGCGAATAGAACACCCCGCCCAGATAGGTCAGCGGCGTCAGCACGAAGGTCGGGATCAGGCTGATATCGTCGAAGGTGCGCGCGAACACCGCGTTCAGCAGGCCAGCCAGCGAAAAGAGGATCGCCGTCAGCAGCAGCGTCACTGCCACCATCGCCCAGGAGTGGACGTGGAACGGCACGAAAAACAGCGAAATCGCCGTGACCAGCACCCCGACGCAGAGACCGCGCGCCACGCCGCCGCCGACATAGCCGGCGATAATAATATGCGTCGGCACCGGCGCCACCAGCAGCTCTTCAATATTGCGCTGAAACTTGGCGCTGAAGAACGACGAGGCGACGTTGGCGTAAGCGTTGGTGATCACCGCCATCATAATCAGGCCCGGCACGATAAACTGCATATAGCTGAAGCCGTGCATATCGCCGATGCGCGAGCCGATCAGGTTGCCGAAAATAATAAAATAGAGCGTCATGGTGATCACCGGCGGCACCAGCGTCTGGATCCAGATGCGCGCGAAACGGTTAATCTCCTTGGCCCAGATACTCTTCAGCGCTACCCAGTACAAATGTGTCATGCTTTCGCTCCTTTGCCCTGCACCAGGCTGACAAACAGCTCTTCCAGGCGGTTTGCTTTGTTACGCATGCTCAGTACCTGCACGCCCTGCGCGCTAAGCTGGCCAAACACGCTGTTCAGCCCCTGCTCGCGCATCACTTCGACCTCCAGCGTCGAGGCGTCCACCAGACGATACTGGAACCCTTCCAGCGTCGGCAGCGCGCTGCCCGGCGCGAGATCGAGAATAAAGGTTTCCGACTGCAGCTTGGCCAGCAGCCCCTTCATCGAGGTGTTCTCCACCAGCTCGCCGCTCTGAATAATGCCGATGTTGCGGCACAGCATCTCTGCCTCTTCCAGATAGTGCGTGGTCAAAATAATGGTGGTGCCTTTTTCGTTCAGCTCTTTCAGGAAGGTCCACATCGAACGACGCAGCTCGATATCTACGCCTGCCGTCGGTTCGTCGAGGATCAGCAGCTTCGGCTCATGCATCAGCGCGCGGGCGATCATCAGACGACGCTTCATGCCGCCGGAAAGCATCCGCGCGCGCTCGTTGCGCTTGCCCCAAAGATCGAGCTGCGTCAGATACTTCTCTGCGCGCTGCTGCGCCTCGCGGCGCTCAACGCCGTAGTAGCCCGCCTGATTCACCACGATCTGCAGCACGGTCTCGAACGGGTTGAAGTTGAACTCCTGCGGCACCAGGCCGAGCTGGCGTTTGGCGTTGACCACCTCTTTTTCCAGGTCGTAGCCGAACACGCGCACGCTGCCGCCAGATTTGTTCACCAGCGAACTGATAATCCCGATGGTGGTCGATTTGCCCGCGCCGTTTGGTCCCAGCAGCGCATAAAAATCGCCGGCTTCGACGTTAAGATCTATCCCTTTCAGCGCCTGTACGCCGCCGGAATAGGTCTTGGTCAGCCGGGAAAGTTCCAGTGCATAAGTCATTCCGAATCCATATCCTGTTTTAATGTCGGTGTGTCGCGATGGACATAGCGAGCCGCTGGCTGACGCGATGTCGCCGCAACGTTGCTACTTATGATGAGCCACCCTGAGCGTAAAATCTTCCTGGATGGGCATTTTTTTGCGGAGGTGAAGGCTGAACTCCTGAATCGGAGCACAGCCTACACCAGGCTGAGGCGGTCAGCCTTGGAAGATTGTGCGGTCAGGCTCAGGATTCGAGCGGCACCACTTTGCCGATATAGGGCAGATGACGATAGCGCTGGGCGTAGTCGATGCCGAAGCCGACCACGAACTCGTCAGGAATGGCGAAGCCGACATATTCCACCGTCACGTCCACTTCGCGACGCTCGGGCTTATCCAGCAGCGTGCAGATGGCGAGGGACTTCGGCTCGCGCAGGCGCAGGATCTCACGCACCTTGCTCAGCGTGTTGCCGGAGTCGATGATATCTTCGACAATCAGCACATCTTTGCCGCGAATATCTTCGTCGAGATCTTTGAGGATTTTCACGTCGCGCGAGCTGGACATGCCGCTGCCGTAGCTGGAGGCGGTCATAAAGTCGACTTCGTGGGGCACCTCGACGGCGCGGCAGAGATCGGCCATAAACATAAAGGAGCCGCGCAGCAGCCCGACCAGCACCATCTCGCTGCCGCTGTCGCGATAGCGCTCGGAAATCTCTTTACCCAGTTCGGCAATGCGCGTTGCGATCGCCTCTTCGGAAATCATCACTTCAACAGTATGTTTCAAAACCTGTACTTCTCGTTGATTTTAAAGGGATCGTCCATCCTAGCAGCGGATGAACAGAGAGAACCCGCTCAGACCTGAGCGGGTAGCGATTTGCAGGAGAGTATCACAGCTTGCCAGACGCGGCGAGATGCAGCGCTAAGGCGCCGCCAGCCTCATCGTGCCTGGATGATATAAACTTAGAACTTACCGGCCTTTACCAGAACATTCCGCTGCATGTTAGCTTATGCCCAATATATCGTTACCTTACATCTGCCCTGAGCAGGAGATCCCATGTCCCACAACTCCAGTAAAAAAACCCATATTGGCGATCGTAAGCTGCATCCTGAAACCCAGATGCTGAACTACGGCTACGATCCGCGCTTGTCGGAAGGCGCGGTCAAACCGCCGGTGTTTCTGACCTCGACCTTTGTTTTCAACAGCGCCGAAGAGGGACGCGACTTCTTCGATTACGTGTCGGGACGGCGCCAACCGCCGGAAGGCAAAAGCGGCGGCCTGGTCTATTCGCGCTTTAACCATCCCAACAGCGAAATCGTCGAAGATCGCCTGGCGATTTATGAGGAAGCAGAGAGCTGCGCCCTCTTCTCGTCAGGCATGTCGGCCATCTCCACTACGCTGCTGACCTTTGCGCGCCCGGGCGATGTGATCCTCCATTCGCAGCCGCTCTACGGCGGCACCGAGACGCTGCTGAGTAAAACGCTGCACAACCTGAATATCGAGCCGGTCGGCTTCAGCGACGGCACCGATGAGGAGAAAGTGCGCGCCGCCGCGCAGAAGGCGCTGAGACTGGGGCGCGTCGCGCTGATTCTGATCGAGACGCCCGCCAACCCCACTAACAGCCTGGTGGACATCGCGCTGATCGCGCGCATCGCCGACGAGATCGGCCAGCAGCAGGGATCGCGTCCGGTAGTCGCCTGCGACAATACGCTGCTCGGCCCGCTGTTTCAGCGGCCGCTGCACTTCGGCGCCGATATCTCGCTCTACTCGCTGACCAAATATGTCGGCGGCCATTCCGATCTGATCGCCGGCGCGGCGATGGGCAGCAAAGCGCTGATTACCCAGATACGCTCGCTACGCAGCGCCATCGGCACTCAGCTCGATCCGCACTCCAGCTGGATGATCGGCCGTTCGCTGGAAACGCTGTCGCTGCGTATGGAGAAAGCCTGGCAGAACGCCGAAGCGGTGGCCGCCTTTTTGCGCGACCATGAGAAAGTGGCGAAGCTGCAGTGGCTGCCCTACCTCGACGAGAACAGCGCCGAAGGCCGCACCTTCCGCCAGCAGTGCAGCGGCGCCGGTTCGACCTTTTCGTTCGATATCGTCGGCGGACAGCCCGCCGCATTCCGCTTCCTTAACGCGCTGGCGCTGTTTAAGCAGGCGGTGAGCTTGGGCGGCACCGAGTCGCTTGCCAGCCATCCCGGCAGTACTACCCATTCCGGCGTGCCGGAGGCGGTCAGGCAGCGTATCGGCATCAGCGACGCCACGATCCGCCTCTCAATAGGCATTGAGAACGCCGGCGATCTGGTGGAGGACATTCGCCTGGCGCTCGAGAAAGCCTGATTAGCCGACTGTAAAGCCCAGCATCATGCCGGTGTCTTCATGCTCCAGCAGATGACAGTGCGCCATAAAGGCGTGTTCAGCGGCGGCGCGGTGGTCAAAGCGCACCAGCACTTCGCTGCGCCAGCCGTCGACATTGACCATATCTTTCCAGCCCTGGCGGTGCGGCGCAGGCGGCTTGCCGTTTTCTGAGAGAATGCGGAACTGCGTGCCGTGAATATGGAAAGGATGCAGCATCTTGTCGCCTTCGCCGGAGATGGTCCATTTTTCCAGCTGGCCGGGCGTCACGTTAAACATCGGCTTCGCCATATTAAAGGCCTGGCCGTTGATCTTGTTGCCGCTGTGGAAGTCATAGCCTTTGGATGCATCGCCGTGCGCGTCATGCATCGACATATCATGTCCTTCCATCTGCATCGCCTCGCCGCCGCTCTCTGCCGGCATGGCGTGATGCCCGCCCGCCTTGCCCATCGCTTTATCGCCGTAGCGCTGCATCAGCGCCGCCATGCCTTGCTGATCGAGCTGCGGATCCATCATCAGCTGGAGCCAGCGCGCGTTAGCGCCTTCCGCCGAGGGCACGGGCGGCAGTTGCACCAGGCTGTCCGGCAGCGTCGCGCTCGCCATCACGCGCAGCGGCAGGATCTGCACCAGCGGCAGCGGCTGGTCGAACGGCGCCAGCGTCATGCCCATCTGCTCAACCGGCAGCGTGACGATATCGAAGCTTTTGCCGTCGGAGGTATCGACCATCACCTCGAAGCGCTCGCCCGGCAGCAGCGGCAGCGATGCCACCTTCACCGGCTCCGCCAGCAGGCCGCCATCGCTGCCGATAACATAGAGCGGTCGGTTGTCGCTGGCGGCGATATGCAGCGAGCGCGCATTGCAGCCGTTCAGCAGGCGCAGGCGCAGCCAGCCGCGCGGCACCGCCTGCTGCGGATACTGAACGCCGTTGGTCAGCATCATATCGCCGAACCAGCCTACCGCGGCGCTCATGATGTCGAGCTGGTAGTCGATGCGGCTGCCGTCCTGAGTGAGCCGCTTGTCCTGGAAAATCAGCGGCACATCGTCCGAGCCCCACTGCGACGGCAGACGCAGCTTGTCGGTCTCATCGTCCTGCAGCAGGATCAGGCCCGCCAGCCCTTGCGCCACCTGATGGCCGGTTTTGCCATGCAGGTGCGGATGGAACCAGCAGGTGGCGGCAGGCTGATCCGGCGTGAAGCTGACCTGCCGTGCCGCGCCAGGTTCGATGCGCGCCATCGGCCCGCCGTCGACGTCGCCCGGGATCGCCAGCCCGTGCCAGTGCAGCGTGGTCGCTTCCGGCAGCCGGTTAAGGATATTGACCGTGGTCGGTTTGCCGCGACGCAGCACGATGGCCGGCCCCAGCAGCGCGCCGTTGTAGCCCCACGTCGGCACATCCTTGCCCTGCCACTGGCTGGTGCCGGTCATGGCGGTGATCTGGATCTGGCCACGTGGATCGGGCTCCAGCCTTGAAGGAACCGGCAGCAGCGGGCGGCTGACCGCCATCAGGGATCGACTCCAGAGCGGCAGCGCCCCGGCTGCGCTCAGCGCGGCGGTCAGCTTAAGAAAGTGGCGACGATGCATAGCTTATTCATCCGTGTGATAAGGGGATCACAGCCTAAACCCTTCCCCTGCGGGAGGGTCAAGCTCTTGATAGCGGAAACGCCTGAAAAAAGTGCTCAAGCCGGCGTCCAGCGGCAAAATAATCGGAATCCTGCCAGGCACTGTGCTATCGTCACATGATGATTAATGAATGAGAACCACTATGAAGAAAAGCATCAAGATCCTGTTGCTGTCAGGACTCCTTGGCTTCTCCTCCACCAGTTTCGCTCTGAGCGAATCCGAAGCAGAAGATCTGGCCGATCTCACCGCGGTATTCGTTTATCTGAAAAATGATTGCGGCTATCAGGATCTGCCTGATGCGCAAATCCGCAAAGCTCTGGTGTTTTTCGCCCAGCAGAACCGCTGGGATTTGAGTAATTACGCTGCCTACAATATGAAGGCGCTTGGCGAAGCGAGCTACAAAGATCTGAGCGGCATCGCCATTACCAACGACAAGAAGTGTAAGTCGCTGGCGCGCGATTCTCTCAGCCTGCTCGCCTACGTTAAATAAGCCGTAAGCCCGCCTCTTCGCCGATCATTCGACCGTGCATGCACGGTCACTCCTGGTTATGATGTGTCGCTCTTTTTCATGGCGAAGTCATCAGAGAGGAGCCCTCCATGGCGCAAAAAGAAATGTGGTATGAAACCCTTCATGCCGGTTTCGGACAATATTTCACGGTCGACAAAGAGCTGTACCGGGAAAAGACCGCGCATCAGGATTTGATCATCTTCGAAAACGCGCAGATGGGCCGCGTAATGGCGCTGGACGGCGTGGTGCAGACCACCGAGCGCGACGAATTCATCTATCACGAAATGATGACGCACGTGCCGCTGCTGGCGCACGGCGCGGCGAAGCGCGTGCTGATTATCGGCGGCGGCGACGGCGCGATGCTGCGCGAGGTAGCGCGTCATCAGCAGCTGGAAAGCATCACGATGGTGGAGATTGACGCCGGCGTCGTAACCTTCTGCCAGCAATATCTCCCTAATCACAGCCAGGGCGCTTATCAGGATCCGCGTCTCAATCTGGTGATCGACGACGGCGTAAACTTCGTCAACCAGACGCAGGAAAAATTCGACGTGATCATCTCCGACTGCACCGATCCTGTCGGTCCGGGCGAGAGCCTGTTCACCTCGGAATTTTACGCGGGCTGTAAAAACGCTCTCAATCCCGGCGGGATTTTCGTGGCGCAGAACGGCGTCTGCTTTCTGCAGCAGGAAGAGGCGATCAACAGCCATCGTAAACTGAGCCACTATTTCGCCGACGTCAGTTTTTATCAGGCGGCGATACCGACATACTACGGCGGCATTATGACCTTCGCCTGGGCGAGCGATAATTCGACGCTGCGTCAGCTCGATCTCGCCACGCTGCAGGCGCGTTTCGCTGAGGCTGGCCTGCCGTGCCGCTACTACAATCCAGCGATCCATGTCGGTAGTTTCGCGCTGCCGCAGTACCTGCTGAACGCCCTTTATAAGGAGGTGAACCAAATTGCAAAAGCTTAAACTGCATGGCTTCAACAACCTGACCAAAAGCCTGAGTTTTTGTATTTACGATATTTGTTATGCGAATACTGAAGCCGAACGCGATGGCTATATCGCCTATATCGACGAGCAGTACAATGCCACTCGTCTGACCGAGATCCTGACGGAAACCTGCTCGATCATCGGCGCCAACGTGCTGAATATCGCGCGCCAGGATTATGAACCACAGGGCGCCAGCGTCACCATTCTGGTGAGCGAAGAGCCGATCGATCCAAAAGATATCGATAATTCGGAACATCCCGGTCCGCTGCCTAACTCCGTGGTGGCGCACCTGGATAAGAGCCATATCTGCGTGCACACCTATCCGGAAAGCCATCCTGAAGGCGGTCTTTGCACCTTCCGCGCGGATATCGAAGTTTCAACCTGCGGCGTGATTTCCCCGCTGAAGGCGCTGAACTACCTGATCCACCAACTGGAGTCCGATATTGTGACCGTCGACTATCGCGTGCGCGGCTTTACCCGCGACGTGAACGGCGTGAAACATTTTATCGACCATGAGATCAACTCGATCCAGAACTTTATGTCGGAAGATATGAAGGCGATGTATGACATGGTGGATGTGAACGTTTATCAGGAAAATATCTTTCACACCAAAATGTTGCTGAAAGAGTTCGACCTGAAGCACTACCTGTTCAATACCCGTCCTGAAGATCTCAGCCCGGCGGAACATAAGCGCATTACCGACCTGCTGTGGAAGGAGATGCGCGAGATTTACTACGGCCGCAATATTCCGGCGGTGGGATTAAAGACGTTTTAATGATTAGGCGCGCGATGCCTGGCAATGACGGCAGGCGCGCGCTTTTTTGGCTTTGGGGTTTTAGTTTTATAGGGGCTGCGGGCAGGATTGAGGCTGCCTGTACGGCAGTGCACAGGGGTTTCGGACCCGTCGGTTAGGGGCTGATTTTTTAAGCTACCTGTACGGCAGTAAACCCAGCAGCGGCGCACCGAGGTCAGCTATTTCGTTTTAAAGCTGCCTGTACGGCAGTGAACTGCCGTCGTCGTGACGTCCCGATAACCTTCCATTTCTAAGCTGCCTGTACGGCAGTGAACATATTGCTCAGCTAAATCTCGACCAAGATTTATTTCTAAGCTGCCTGTACGGCAGTGAACATCGACAATTTTGTCGCGCGGAAAGCCTTTCGTTTCTAAGCTGCCTGTACGGCAGTGAACTGTTACTTTACCAAACTAACCTATTCATATCCCAGCAAAAAACCGCATTTACGCGGCTTTAACCCCTTTATTTAGCATGCGAAAATTCACCATATTTTTCAATAAGTTATAAAGCACTGCAAAAAAAAGGGTTTAGAGAAGCACTCAAAAATCAAACCTGAGGTGGGAAATGCTCTTTACTCTCACAACAAACAGCAGTAGCGCACTTATCCGTACAGCGCTTGATAACGCTCATCCCTAATAAGCGCGCGCAGTGTCCCCCGCCCTTCACTCTTATTCCAGCAAGTAAAGAGCGGATACGGCGCGTGCCAGTTAAATTGCCAGCAATATTAAGCCGTCAGCGCCAGCGCAATGCCGCGCTCGCGCAGCGTGCGGCAGACGTCTTCGTCTAACCGGCTGTCGGTCACCACATCGGTCAGCTCATCCACTGGCGCGGCGCAGAACAGCGACCAGGAGCCATATTTGCTGCTGTCCGCCAGCAGGATGCGGCGGCGCGCATTCGCCAGCAGATCGCGCTTCAGCCCGGCCTTCTCTTCCGTCGGCGTGGTGATACCGCGCTCCAGACTCCAGGAGTTGCAGCTGACGAAAGCGATATCGGGATTGATACTGCGCAACAGGCGGCGCCCGTGCTCGCCGACGCACGACTGGCTCGAGTCGTCGATGCGGCCGCCGATAATGGTCACTTCAATCTGTTTGAATTCCGAGAGAAACAGCGCGATATGCAGATCGGCGGTAATGACGCGCAGCGGTAAATGAGTCAACTGACGCGCCAGCTCCAGCATGGTGGTGCCGGCATCCAGCACTACCGCGTCGCCCGACTGTACGAAGGTGGCGGCGTGATGGGCGATAGCCTGCTTCTCCGCCAGGTTACGCTGCATCTTCTCCAGCGTGGTGGGCTGCGCCGGAATAAAACGGTTCAGCGTGACGCCGCCGTGACTGCGGCTAATCACCCCTTCTTTATCCAGCTTAATCAAATCACGTCGAATGGTTGCTGGCGAGGCGGAAATGGCGCTCACCAGCTGATCAACAGTCACCAGATTATGGCTTTTCAGATAGTCCATAATCTGGTCAAGGCGACTTTGTCCCTTCATATTTCCCTATGCTAGCTGCATCGCGAGTTTAATGGAGATCGCCATGCTCTCAGACTTCGCTTTACCTGTCCATGCGATATCAAAAGCGGTGCCGTGGTCCGCAGAGGTGCGGATAAACGGCAAACCGGCAGTGATATTGACGCCGTCGTAAAAGCCCAGCAGTTTCAGCGGGATATGCCCCTGATCGTGATACATCGCCACCACGATGTCATACTGCCCTTCCTGACACTGCAGGAACACCGTATCCGGCGGACAGGGGCCGAAAACCTCAATGCCCTGCGCCTGCATCGCCTTCACCGCAGGCGCGACGGTAGTGATCTCCTCGTCGCCGAACAGGCCGTTTTCTCCGGCGTGCGGATTAACGCCCGCTACCGCAATACGCGGCTTCTCAAAGCCGACGCGGCGCAGGAAGGTGTCCGCCATGCCAATTACTGTCTCAATGCGCGAGCGGTTCAGGGTGTCGAGAAACTTGCGCAGCGCGATATGCGTCGTAACGTGTATCACCTTCAGCTTATCGGTATAGAGCACCATCGCGTAATCTTTGGTATCGGTCAGATGCGCCAGCAGCTCGGTATGGCCCGGATAGAGATGACCCGCCGAGTGCAGCGCCTCTTTGTTCAGCGGCGCGGTGGCGATAGCCTGAACGTCCCCCGCCAGCGCCAGCTCGGTGGCGCGCTTCACGCAGCGCCAGGCGAGATCGCCCGCCTGCTTCTGCACCACGCCTGGCTTGAGCGCTTCCGGATCGGCCAGCGGCTCGTCGATAACATTGACGATACCTGGCGCGAAGTGCGCCTCTTTTACGCTATCCAGCACGCGCAGCTCGACCTGCGGCGTAATATTCAGGGCAAGGATGCGGCGCAATGTCGCCGCGCATCCCACCACCACCGCCGGCGCGCCGTTAAGGTCGCCTTCCGCCAGCGCTTTGATGATGATCTCCGGGCTGATGCCCGCCGGATCGCCCATGGTCACCGCAATAATTTTACTCACTCGACTTCTCCTCAATAAAACGAATGGCTGCTACCAGGGTGTTTTCGTCGCCAAAACCGCCCGCTTTGGTCATCACCGGCAGGGTAAATTCACTGTTAAGCAGGACGCCGTGCGGCACGCAGCCCGCCACGATGCCCTGAATCTGAAAGCCGCTGGCGCCCAGCGCCTGCGCGACCGCAATCGCCACGTCACCGCCGGAGAGATAGAGCCCGGCCGGGCGCTGCGCGCGGCAAAGCCTCAGGGTCAGTTCGCCCAGAAACTGGCAAATCGCCTCGCCAAGCTGTTGGCGCGTGATCTGCTGCTGTTGACATAGCGCGTCGATCTCATGGCGCTGATCGGCGCACTGGCAGGTGCGGATCACCGTATGCTGGCCATTGCGCAGCGCGGCGAGCGCCTGCTCTGTCCACTGCGCGCTACTCGGCCAGCAAGGGCGTTCAAACAGCTGGCGGATATCGATATCCACCAGCGCGATATCTCGCTGCGCCGCCAGCCGCGCAATCTGCTGCTGGGCGCTGGCGCTCATCGAGCCGATAACGGCCAGTACCGGCGCGGAGTTGCGTGCCGCCAGCTGTGCGCCGAGCGCGTCGCTTAGTCCGGCCGCGCCGACCAGCAGCGGCGTTTCGTCAAGCTGCGCGGCGGCGGCCAGGATAAGCGCGATGTCGCTCTCGCTTTCCGCATCGATCACCACCGCGCCCTGCTGCTCCGCCAGCAGCGTGGCAAAACGATCGCTGCGCAGCGCGGCGAGATCGATCTCGCTGCCTGCGATCCCGAGCTGCGTTAATACCCGCGCGCTGATCACCGGCGTTTTCGGATCGCTGGCGTATTCGGTCTCGGTCAGCGACACGCCGTTCACCAGCACTTCGCCGCGGCGCGTGACGCGGCCCAGCCGAGGGACGGCGGGCACGATCAGCGCCCGCTTTTTGCCGCTGGCGGCCAGCGCGGCGCGCACTTCGGCGCCGATATTGCCGCGCAGCGTGGAGTCGATCTTTTTAAACAGCCAGCCCTGGGCGATAAAAGCCTGATGTTGACGCACCACCGCTTCGGTACGCGCCTCTGCCTCTGCGGGGCTGACGGCGCGGCTGTCAGTGCTGATCACCCAGACGTCGGCAGCGGCGCTATCCAGCGGCGTCTCGCTGCTGAACAGGACATGCACGCGAGCACCCGCCTGCGCCAGTCCGCTACCTGCGTCGTTCGCGCCGGTAAAGTCATCGGCTATCACCAGCACTGGCGTTTTCCATGACCTCTGCGTCATCTTCTCTCCTGATTCGGCGGTATGCCGCTGTGAATGATTATATTCAATCATGATTGATTATATGTGAGCAAGATCAAATTAATCGAAATCGATATGTCCTATAAATTGACCCACAGTAAGTGACAGAAATCGCACCACTATGAGCAAACCTAATCATTCGCTCCAGCTTCGTAGTAATAAGGGTATGAGATGAATATCAACAGCACGGTAATTAGCGGCTTCCAGGCGCTGAACGACATTAGCTATCTGCTGAAAGGAAAAGCCAGCGCGCTGCTGGTGACGGACAAAAATATTGAAACCATTCCGGCGGTGCAGGCGCTTATCGCTCAGCTGAAACAGCATATCGCCAGCGTCAGCGTGATTAACAGCGTGCCGCCGGAGCCGAGCCAGCACGACGTCGCCGCGGTGCTGGCGGCGCTGCCTACGCGCGATGTGGATCTGGTGATCGGCGTCGGCGGCGGCAGCGTGCTGGACGTCGCCAAGCTGCTGTCGGTGCTGTGCGTCGACAATGCCCCGTCGCTGGAGGCGCTGCTGGCGGGCGAAAAGCCGACCGCGCGCACCACCTCGCTGCTGATCCCGACCACCGCAGGTACCGGCTCGGAAGCGACGCCGAACGCCATTCTGGCGATCCCGGAGCGCGAAACCAAAGTCGGCATTATCTCGCCGGTGATGCTGCCCGATTTTGTGGCGCTGGTGCCGGAGCTGACCACCAGCATGCCGCCGCATATCGCCTCTTCGACCGGCATCGACGCGCTTTGTCATCTGATTGAATGCTTCACCGCCACGGTGTCGAACCCGGTAAGCGACAACTACGCGCTGATCGGCATGAAAAAGCTGTTCGCCAGCCTCGAAACCGCCGTTGCCGAGCCGCACAACCTGCAGGCGCGGCTGGATATGCTGTGGGCCTCTTATTACGGCGGCGCGGCGATCGCCCATGCAGGCACGCATCTGGTGCACGCCATGTCCTATCCGCTGGGCGGCAAATACCATCTGCCGCACGGCGTCGCCAACGCCATTTTGCTGGCGCCCTGCATGGCCTTTGTGCGGCCGGCCGCGGTGAACAAATTCGCTCAGGCCTACGATCTGCTGCCGGATGCGGATACCTCGCTGGATAACGAGAGCAAATCGCACGCGCTGGTGGCTTATTTCACCGCGCTGGTTAAACGTTTGCAGCTGCCTGCCAGCCTTGAAGAGCTTGGCATCGGCCCGGATCACCTGCCCTATTTAGTGGAAGCGGCGCTCGACGTGCAGCGTCTGATGAAGAACGTGCCCGCTGCCGTCAGCGCGCATGACGTTCGCGACGTCTACCTGACGCTGTTTCCTTCACATCAGGAATAAAGAGGATTGTATGAGCCAGAAAATTACCGGCGTATTGACCGCTATCGTCACCTGTTTCGATCGGGAAGGCGCCTATAACCCTGAAGCCCAGCGCGAACAGGTAAAACGCCAGCTGGATGCGGGCAACGGCATCTTCTGCGGCGGCACCAACGGCGAGTTCTTTGTGCTCAACGAGCAGGAAAAGATCGCAGTTACCGAAACCTGCGTTGATGAAGTGAACGGTCGCGCGCCGGTTGTCGCGCATATTGGCGAAATTTCAACACGCGAAACTATCCGTCTCGGCAGGCAGATTGCGAAGCTCGGGGTGGATGCGGTATCGGTGATAACGCCCTACTTCGTGCCGCTTAAGCAGGACGAGCTGATCTATCACTATCAGACAGTGGCTGACGCGCTCGACGTGCCGCTGTTTCTCTACAACATTCCGGCACGAACCGGCAACACGCTGCAGCCGGAAACCGTACGTACCCTGGCGTCTCACCCCAACATTATCGGCATCAAAGACTCGGCGGGCAGCTATGAAAGCCTGAGCGGCTTTATCAAGGCGGCGGAAGGCATCGATAACTTCGACGTCCTCAACGGGCCGGACTCGCTGATCCATCAGGGCTTCGTCGACGGCTGCTCCGCCTGTATCTCCGGCCTGGCCAACGCCGCGCCAAAAGAGATCAACGCCATCTGGGCGCGCTTCAACGCAGGTGATATCGAGGGGTCGCGCGCGGCGCAGGAGAACGTTACCGGCCTGCGCACCGATCTCTACAGCATCGGCTTTTCGCCAGCGGCGGTAAAAAAAGCGGTTTCGCTGCTGGGCTACGACGTCGGCGACAGCCGTTATGCGGTGCGATTCAGCGCCGACGAAGAGCAAAAAATCCGTCAGGTCGTCAATCAGTATCTGAAGTAACGGCCGTCAGGGCAGCCGTTGCTGCCCTTGCCAGTTCGACTTACACACCGGGAAACGCGATGAAAATAATCTGCACCTCGCCGTCGTTCGCTAAATATGACACGACGCCGATCGATACCCTGAAACAGCACGGCTTTGAGCTGGTGACCCTGCCCGCCGACGCGACGCCTGAAGCGCTGGCGCCGCATCTGCCAGAGACCGTGGCGATGATTGTCGCCTTTACCGAGGTAAACGAGGCGCTGCTGGCGCAGGCGCCGCAGCTGAAGATCGTCTGCAAGCACGGCGTCGGCGTCGATAATATCGATCTCGACGCCACGCGCGCGCGCGGCATCTACGTCACCAACGTACCGGACGCCAACAAGCACGCCGTCGCCGACTTCGCCTTTGCGCTGATCCTCAACGCCGCGCGCCAGGTGACCCAGGCAGTGACGGAAACGCGCGCGGGCGGCTGGCCGCGTATCTTCGCCACCGACGTCTACGGCAAAACGCTGGGTATTGTCGGCCTGGGTAATATTGGCAAGCAGGTGGCGCTGCGCGCGAAAGGCTTCAACATGCGCGTTATCGCCTTTGATTTCTATCCTGACGAGGCCTTTGCCGCCGAGCACGGCGTCACTTTTGTCAGCCTCGACCAGCTCACCGAAGAGAGCGATTTCATTACGCTGCATACGCCGCTGACCGACGAGACGCGCAATCTGTTCGACGGCGCGCGCCTGCGTCGCATGAAGAAGCGCGCCTTCCTGATTAACGTCTCGCGCGGCGGCGTCGTGAATGAAGAGGATCTCTTCCATGCGCTACAGGACAACGTGATTGCCGGTGCGGCGGCCGACGTTTTTATCCAGGAACCGCTGACCTCGCATCCGCTGTTTAGCCTGCCGAATTTTATCCCGACGTCGCATATCGCCGGCTACACCGACGGCGCCATCAGCGCCATCGGCGAACGCTGCGTGGCGCAGATTGTGCAGTGCGTCCGTCAGGGCGAGCGGCCGGTAAACGTCATGAACGGGCTGGCATAAGCGCCGCCCTCGCCTGCAACCTGATTCGAGTGGAAAATAATGATGAACCCTACGCTGCGCTCGACCAAAATTCGCTGGTGGATCGCTGGCCTGATGTGGCTGGCAGTCGCCATTAACTATATTGACCGGACGGTGCTCTCCGCCGCCGCGCCGCATCTGATCACCGAGCTGGAGATCAACCCGGAGATGATGGGCCTGATTATGGCCGCCTTCTTCTGGTCCTATGCGCTGCTGCAAATCCCGGCGGGCTGGTTCGCCGATCGCTTCGGTCAGAAAAAAGGGCTCGGCATCGCGGTCGGCTGGTGGTCGATCGCCACCATGGCGATGGGACTGGCGACCGGCTTTAAATCGCTGCTGGCACTGCGCCTGGCGCTGGGCGTCGGCGAAGCGGCCGCCTATCCCAGCAACGCAGGCATTGCCGCGCGCTGGTTCCCGGATCGCGAGCGCGCCACCGTATCGGGGCTGTTCGACAGCGCCTCGAAGTTTGGCGGCGCGGTGGCGATGCCGCTGATCGTCTGGATGATCGCCATGGTGGACTGGCGCATCACTTTCCTGGTTATCGGCGCCATCGGCCTGTTCTGGGTGATCGCCTGGTATTTTATCTACGCCGAGAATCCGGAAGATCATAAAAAGATCGATCAGAACGAAGTGCGGCTGATCCGCGACGGCCAGGCGCAGAAGCACGGCGAGAAAGGCGTACGTCCGATGAAGTGGTACAGGCTGCTGCGCTACCGCAATATCTGGGCAATGTGCATCGGCTTTTTCACCATCAACTACACCTCCTACTTTTTTATTACCTGGCTGCCGACCTACCTGGTAAAAGACAAGGGCATGGACTTTCTGAAGATGGGTTTCGTCGCCGCGCTGCCGCTGATCTGCGGCATGGTGATCGAGGTGCTGGCGGGCTGGGCGTCGGATCGCATGGTGCATAAAAAGGTGCTGTCGCTGACCGCCACGCGCAAGCTCTTCCTGACCATTGGCCTGCTGATGGCGCTCTGTATCGGTTTCGCGCCCTTTACCGAATCGGTATTTATGACGGTGCTGCTGCTCTGTATCGCTAAATCGGGCACCACCGTCGCCGCCTCGCAGGTCTGGGCATTGCCGGGCGATGTCGCGCCGAAGAACAGCGTCTCTATTGTCGCCGGGCTACAGAACACGGTGTCGAATATGGGCGGCGCGGTCGGCCCGATTATTACCGGCGCCATTGTCGGCGCCACCGGCAACTTTACCTGGGCGCTGGTCTTCTCCGCCGTGCTGGTGGTGATCGGCATCCTCAACTATCTGTTCCTGATGGGCAAGGTTGAGCCGATTGTCGATGAAGAGAAGGCGCAGGAGCCGCAGGCGGTCGCCAGCGGCGTCTGACAGGCGCGAGTAAAAAGGCGCTGATGGTGAGGCGCCTTTTTATTTTTCCGGCTAGCGCGCGGCGGCGAAAATCGTCTTGCCGATGCGGGCGATTGCCGCATTACTCTGCGCAAGCGTCGCCTCTGTTTGCGTAATATAGATAGCGATAATCAGCGGCTTACCGTTTTCCGGCGATACCACGCTGATAATCGATCGCGAGCCATACTCTCCTGCGCCGGTTTTATCAGCGATAGACCAGCCAGCCGGTAAAACAGAACGCAACAGCGCATTCGCCACTTTGTCGTCGCGCATCCACTGCAGCAGCTGCGCGCGAGAAGCGGGCGTCAGCGCCGTTCCCAGCGTCAGCTTTTGCAGCGTCTCGCTGACGGCCAGCGGCGTGGTGGTATCGCGCATATCGCCCGGTACGGCGCTGTTTAGCTCAGGCTCGAAGCGGTCGAGCCGTGTGGCCTTGTCGCCCAGATCGGCGAAAAAACGCGTCACCGCCTCTGGCCCCCCCCAGTTTTTTCGCCAGCAGATTCGCCGCGGTATTATCGCTGTAGCCGATAGCCGCCTCGCAGAGTTGCCCCCAGCTCATCCCGGCGGGCGCGACAAACTTTTCGGTTACCGGCGAATAGGTGACCAGCGCGGCGCGATCGAACTGCGTGCGCTCCGTAAGCCGCAGTTTGCCTTGATCCTGCGCGCTGAGCAGCGCGCCGCACAGCAGCGCTTTATGCGTGCTGTTAAGGGGAAAGCGCTCGTTGCCGCGATAGCTGGCGACGCTTTCCGCGCCGGTATCGATGACGGCAATGCCGATACGCGCCTTAAGCGCCTGCTCTTCCTGCTGCGCAACGGCCGCCAGCCCCTCATCGTTTATCGAAGCCTGAGCGAGCGCGGCGCTGAACAGCAGCGAAGCGGCAAGAAGTTTTGTCACTGAAAACATCATGATTGTCCTTAATGTAGGGTTCCACAGAGCTTGCCCTTTTGCGTGCCGCTACGCAAAGCTTAAACCGCAAAGTCGTTAGCTCAGCCTGTCAGCGGTATATTCGCTCTGCTGGTAGTTGAAAAAAGGCTCGACCCGGTTAAAATGTAGCAACGTCACTACAAAGCAGGAGGCGCGCGATGAAAATCTTCACGCTGTCGAGCAGAGAGTTTAACCAGCAGGTGTCGAACGCGAAAAAAGCGGCAGAGGAAGGCCCGGTCTACATTACCGATCGCGGCAAACCCGCCCACGTTTTACTGACGTTCGAGGCATATAAAAAACTGACTGGCACGCGTCGCAATATTCAGGACGCGCTGGCGATGCCCGATGTGGCGGCGATCGACTTTGCGCCGGAACGCGGCGACATCGGCTTCAGGGACGTCGATTTGTCATGAGATATTTGCTGGATACCAACGTAATTTCCGAGCTGCGCAAGGCGCGCACGCGCGCGATCGATCCTGCCGTCTCTGCGTGGACCGATAGCGTCGATGCGGGCGATCTGTTTATCTCGGCGATCGCCATTATGGAGATAGAGAAAGGCATTGCTCAGGTGGCGCGTCGCGAGCTTGCTCAGGCTGCCCGCCTGCGAGAGTGGTTTGAAACGGCGGTGCTGACAGAGTTCAGCGATCGCATTCTGCCTTTTGAAACAGAAGCGGCGCGCTATTGCGCCCGGCTGCACGTGCCGGATAAACGTGCCGCGAACGACGCCATTATTGCCGCCATCGCCTGGCAGCACGATATGGTGCTGGTCACGCGCAACGTGAAGGATTTTACCGGCATGGGCGCGCAGCTGCTTAATCCCTGGGAATGGCCGCGCTGACTCAGCGTCCCTGTAAAAACTGACGGTAGGCGTTCATCACGGCGAGAAAATCCTCCACGCCGCAGAACGACAGGCTCTCTTCGTCGTAGTAGTTCATGCCCTCTTCCAGCCCGTCATCCTCTAAGGCGAGATGGTTCGCGCGGATCATGATCTCTTCATCGTCCATCCACAGCGTATATTCGTGGCCGATGCGCTGCCACTGGCGCTCGCTGCCCTTGATGCCGCGCATCGCAGCTTCAACCTCGTCCAGCAGCGCCAGATTTTCCTTCACTTCCTCGTTGAACCAGTGGCCCACCGCTTCGTGATCCATCGACATGCGTACTTTCACCTGCCCGGTGAGATCGCGTAAAAATTCGTATTCCATGGGCTAACCCTTTGGTTAATGACGCGAGTGAATCCGCACCAAAATAGTGTGTGCGCATCATCAACGCTAAAGTGAGATCGGGGCGACATTATTGCGGGGAAAAGCCAAAAGAAAAAGGGGCGATTATCGCCCCTTTGGTTTTTAGTCAGTCACTCAGACCGCAGTCTGGAAAATCACATTGTCCGCTTTATCGGTGTACTGATCCAGCTGGTCAAAGTTGAGGTAGCGGTAGGTGTCGCTGGCGGTTTTATCCACCTGCGCCATGAACTGCTGGTACTCATCCGGCGTCGGCAGTTTGCCGAGCAGCGAAGAGACCGCGGCCAGTTCAGCCGATGCCAGGTAGACGTTGGCGCCGGTACCGAGACGGTTAGGGAAGTTACGCGTCGAGGTGGAGACCACCGTCGCGCCGTCCTGCACGCGCGCCTGGTTACCCATGCAGAGCGAGCAGCCCGGGATTTCAATACGCGCGCCGCTCTTGCCGAATACGCTGTAGTAGCCCTCTTCGGTCAGCTGAGCCGCATCCATCTTGGTCGGCGGCGCCACCCAGAGGCGGGTCGGCAGCTGGCCTTTATGGCTGTCGAGCAGTTTACCTGCCGCGCGGAAGTGGCCGATGTTGGTCATGCACGAACCGATAAACACTTCGTCGATCTTCTCGCCCTGCACGTCAGAGAGCAGTCGCGCGTCATCCGGATCGTTCGGCGCGCACAGGATCGGCTCTTTGATATCGGCCAGATCGATCTCGATCACCGCCGCGTATTCGGCGTCGGCGTCCGCTTCTAGCAGCTGCGGATCTGCCAGCCATTTTTCCATGCCCTGGATACGGCGCTCCAGCGTACGGCGATCGCCATAACCTTCCGCGATCATCCACTTCAGCAGCACGATGTTGGAGCTGAGGTATTCGATGATCGGCGCTTTATCCAGCTTGATGGTACAGCCCGCCGCTGAACGCTCGGCCGAGGCGTCGGTCAGTTCGAACGCCTGCTCGACTTTCAGATCCGGCAGACCTTCGATCTCCAGGATGCGGCCAGAGAAGATATTCTTTTTGCCTTTCTTCTCAACGGTCAGCAAACCCTGTTTGATGGCGTACAGCGGAATAGCGTGCACCAGATCGCGCAGGGTGATGCCCGGCTGCATTTTGCCTTTAAAGCGCACCAGCACGGATTCAGGCATATCGAGCGGCATCACGCCGGTCGCGGCGGCAAAGGCCACCAGGCCAGAACCGGCCGGGAAGGAGATGCCGATCGGGAAGCGAGTATGCGAGTCGCCGCCGGTGCCAACGGTATCCGGCAGCAGCATGCGGTTCAGCCATGAGTGGATCACGCCGTCTCCCGGACGCAGCGAGACGCCGCCGCGGTTCATGATGAAGTCTGGCAGCGTGTGGTGCGTATTGACGTCGACTGGCTTCGGATAGGCGGCGGTGTGGCAGAACGACTGCATTACCAGGTCGGCGGAGAAGCCGAGGCACGCCAGATCTTTCAGCTCGTCGCGCGTCATCGGTCCAGTGGTGTCCTGAGAACCTACCGAGGTCATCTTCGGTTCGCAGTAAGCGCCGGGACGAACGCCATCAACGCCGCAGGCGCGGCCGACCATTTTCTGCGCCAGCGAGTAGCCGCGCGTACTTTCCGCCACGTCTTTCGCCTGACGGAAGACGTCGCTGTGCGGCAGGCCCAGCGATTCGCGCGCTTTGCTGGTGAGGCCGCGGCCGATAATCAGCGGAATACGGCCGCCGGCGCGTACTTCGTCGATCAGTACGTCGGTTTTCAGCGTAAAGCTGGCCAGCAGTTCGCCGGTTTCGTGATTGCGCACTTCGCCTTTGTACGGGTAGACGTCAATCACGTCGCCCATGTTCAGCTCGCCGACGTCAACTTCGATTGGCAGCGCGCCCGCATCTTCCATGGTGTTGAAGAAGATTGGCGCGATTTTGCTGCCCAGCACCAGACCGCCGCCCTTTTTGTTCGGGACGTTCGGAATATCGTCGCCCATGAACCAGAGTACGGAGTTAGTCGCTGATTTACGGGAAGAGCCGGTGCCGACGACGTCGCCGACGTAAGCCAGCGGATAGCCTTTGGCCTGCAGCGCTTCAATCTGTTTGATCGGGCCGACGTTGCCTGGCTCATCCGGATTGATGCCTTCACGGGCGTTTTTCAGCATTGCCAGCGCGTGCAGTGGAATATCCGGACGAGACCATGCATCCGGCGCCGGAGAGAGGTCGTCGGTGTTGGTTTCGCCGGTCACTTTGAACACGGTGACGGTAATTTTTTCTGCCAGCTCGGGACGTGACAGATACCACTCGGCATTCGCCCAGGACTGCATGACCTGTTGCGCATGGGTATTGCCCGCTTTCGCTTTTTCTTCAACGTCGTAGAAGTTGTCGAACATCAGCAGCGTGTGCGACAGCGCTTTGGCGGCAATCGGCGCCAGCTTCGCGTCGTCCAGCGCGTCAATCAGCGGATGAATGTTGTAACCGCCTTGCATGGTGCCCAGCAGTTCAATCGCTTTTTCGGGGGATACCAGAGGAGAGGTCGTTTCGCCTTTAGCCACCGCGGCAAGGAAACCCGCTTTAACGTAGGCGGCTTCATCAACGCCGGGTGGGACACGGTTGACCAACAGATCGGTCAGGAATTCTTCTTCACCCGCTGGCGGGTTTTTCAGCAGTTCAACCAGCGCGGCCATCTGGGAAGCATCTAACGGCTTAGGTACGATCCCCTGGGCGGCACGCTCGGCAACGTGCTTACGGTATTCTACTAGCACGACGTTCTCCTCGCTCACATTGTATGGGTTTCCGGTGCACCCTGGTGACAAAGCATTCCATGAGTAGGGTAAGGTGCCCGGTTCCGCGTGGGGCAGCATAGCAGGGTTCAGGCTGTTTGTTAATCTGTTTACAAAAACACAACATAATTAACAGGGTAAAAAAGTGCGGTTTTGGGGTTTATGGGCTAGCTGGGGTGAGCGGGCGTCACGTCAGAGCCGCGTGGGTCAACCGCGAAGTTTTGCATAGCGCACGTGCAGGTGCGGCGTAGCAGCCCTGCCGCCGAAGGTATAACTTTTTGCAGGCGGGTTTTCGCGCCTGTCGCTGTCTGGGTTATGGGGTATCGCATGGCGGTGCCCATAAAAAAGCCCCCTTTCGGAGGCTTTCTCTGAACCAGCGAAAAACTTACTTCTTCTTCGCTTTCGGGTTCGGCAGGTCGGTGATGCTGCCTTCGAAGATCTCAGCCGCCAGGCCCACCGACTCGTGCAGCGTCGGGTGCGCGTGGATAGTCAGCGCCATATCTTCCGCATCGCAGCCCATTTCGATCGCCAGACCGATTTCGCCCAGCAGCTCGCCGCCGTTGGTGCCGACAACCGCGCCGCCGATGACGCGATGCGTCTCTTTGTCGAAAATCAGTTTGGTCATGCCGTCAGCGCAGTCAGAGGCGATAGCACGGCCAGAGGCCGCCCACGGGAAGGTCGCCGTCTCGTAGCTGATGCCCTTCTCTTTCGCTTCTTTCTCGGTCAGGCCTACCCATGCCACTTCTGGCTCGGTGTAGGCGATTGACGGAATCACTTTCGGATCGAAGTAGTGCTTCATGCCGGCGATAACTTCTGCCGCCACGTGGCCCTCATGCACGCCTTTATGCGCCAGCATCGGCTGACCGACGATATCGCCGATAGCGTAGATGTGCGGCACGTTGGTGCGCATCTGCTTGTCGACGCGAATAAAGCCGCGATCGTCCACTTCCACGCCCGCTTTACCGGCATCCAGACCTTTACCGTTCGGCACGCGGCCGATCGCCACCAGCACCGCGTCGTAACGCTGCGGTTCGGCTGGCGCTTTTTTGCCTTCCATGGTGACGTAGATGCCGTCTTCTTTCGCTTCAACCGCGGTAACTTTGGTTTCCAGCATCAGATTGAACTGCTTCGCGATACGCTTGGTAAAGACCTTCACCACATCTTTGTCGGCGGCCGGGATAACCTGATCGAACATCTCGACCACGTCAATCTGCGAACCCAGCGCATGGTAAACGGTACCCATTTCGAGACCGATAATACCGCCGCCCATCACCAGCATGCGCTCCGGCACTTCTTTCAGCTCCAGCGCATCGGTAGAGTCCCATACGCGCGGGTCGTCGTGCGGAATAAACGGCAGCGTGATCGGACGAGAACCGGCCGCGATAATAGCGTTGTCGAAGTTAATGGTGGTCGCGCCGCCTTCTCCTTCCACAACCAGAGTATTTGCACCGGTGAATTTGCCCAGGCCGTTAACCACTTTGACTTTACGACCTTTCGCCATGCCAGCAAGACCGCCGGTCAGCTGGTTGATCACCTTCTCTTTCCAGGTGCGGACTTTGTTGATGTCCGTAGAGGGCTGACCAAACACGATGCCGTGCTCTTCCAGGGCTTTCGCCTCTTCGATCACTTTAGCAACGTGCAGCAGCGCTTTTGACGGGATACAGCCCACGTTCAGACAGACACCGCCGAGGGTGCTGTAACGCTCTACCAGTACGGTTTCCAGACCTAAATCAGCGCAACGGAAGGCTGCAGAGTAACCTGCAGGACCAGCCCCAAGTACCACGACCTGGGTTTTAATCTCTGTACTCATCATGACCTCTTAGTTGTGATCCGGCGGGTCAGACGTAGAGCGCTTCTCATCAGGCTGGTCGGCCACTTGCATCCGGGCAGTGCGCGGCGCCTTGCGTATCTTGAGTACGCTGCGGGTTCTGCGCGCTGGGCGTCAACAACTGACTGCGCCAGGTACGCCTGACGAAACAGGCTCACGATGTCCTTTGCTCCACCGGGACATTTATCACCGCAAGAGTTTACAGAATTGTTAACAAACTGCAAACCGCGATGCCACGAATCTTTACAACAAGGCCGGCGATTGCCGGCCTTGATTGTGCTTACATCACCAGACGGCGAATGTCGGACAACATATTGCCGATGATGGTGATGAAACGCGCACCATCAGCTCCGTCGATCACGCGGTGGTCGAAGGACAAGGAGATCGGCATCATCAGGCGCGGCACAAACTCTTTGCCGTTCCAGACCGGCTCCATCGCCGATTTGGAGACGCCGAGGATAGCCACTTCCGGCGCGTTGACGATCGGCGCGAAGTGCGTGGTGCCGAGGCCGCCAAGACTGGAGATGGTGAAGCATCCGCCCTGCATGTCGCTGGCGGTCAGCTTGCCGTCGCGCGCTTTCTTCGAGGTCGCCATCAGCTCACGAGAGAGCTCGGTGATGCCTTTCTTGTTCACGTCTTTAAAGACCGGAACCACCAGACCGTTCGGCGTATCGACCGCCACGCCGATGTTGATGTACTTCTTCAGCGTCAGGCGCTGCGCATCTTCAGACAGCGAGCTGTTGAAGCGCGGCATCTGCTCCAGCGCGGCCGCGACCGCTTTCATGATGAACACCACCGGGGTGTACTTCACGTCCAGCTTGCGCTTCTCCGCTTCGGCGTTCTGCTGCTTGCGGAACGCTTCCAGGTCGGTGATATCGGTTTTGTCGAAGTGCGTAACGTGCGGGATAACCACCCAGTTACGGCTCAGGTTAGCGCCAGAGATTTTCTGGATGCGGCCCAGCTCCACCTCTTCCACTTCGCCGAATTTGCTGAAGTCCACTTTCGGCCACGGCAGCAAACCAGGCAGGCTTCCGCCGCTGGCGGCAGCAGCCGGCGCCGCTTCAGCGCGTTTCACCGCGTCCTTCACGTAGCTCTGCACGTCTTCTTTCAGAATGCGGCCTTTGCGTCCGGTGCCCTTCACCTTCGCCAGGTTAACGCCGAATTCGCGCGCCAGACGACGGATAACCGGCGTCGCGTGCACGTAGGCGTCGTTCTCGGCGAAGTCGCCTTTCGCATCAGCTTTCGGCGCTGCCGGTGCAGCAGGCGCTTCAGCTTTGGCCGGAGCCTGAGCGGGCGCGGCTTCTTGCTTCGGCGCTTCAGCTTTCGCCGCGCCTTCCACTTCGAAGACCATGATCAGCGAGCCGGTGCTCACTTTATCGCCGGTAGAGACTTTCAGCTCTTTGACGGTGCCGGCAAACGGCGCGGGCACTTCCATTGACGCTTTGTCGCCTTCAACGACGATCAGTGACTGCTCGGCTTCAACTTTGTCGCCGACTTTCACCAGCACTTCGGTGACTTCGACTTCGTCGCCGCCGATATCCGGCACGTTCACCTCTTTCGCGCCAGCGGTTGCCGCCGGTGCTGAGGTCGCCTCTTCTTTCAGCTCTGGCTTCGGTGCCGCGGCAGGCGCTGCGCCTTCCGCTTCGAAGACCATGATCAGCGAGCCGGTGCTCACTTTCGCGCCGGTTTCGATTTTGATCTCTTTCACCGTACCGGCGAACGGCGCAGGCACTTCCATCGAGGCTTTATCGCCTTCGACCACGATCAGCGACTGCTCAGCTTCGATTTTATCGCCGACTTTCACCAGGATCTCGGTGACTTCAACTTCGTCGCCGCCGATATCCGGAACGTTGACATCTTTGGCTGCGGTAGAGGCGGCCGCCGGCGCCGGAGCGGCTTCGGCCTTCTTCTCTTCCGCCGCTGGCGCAGCGTCTGCCGCCGCGCCCTCTGCGTCAAAAATCATAATCAGGGAGCCGGTTTCGACTTTGTCGCCGGTCGCGATTTTGATCTCTTTCACTACGCCTGCCTGCGGCGAAGGAACTTCCATAGAGGCTTTGTCGCCTTCTACGGTGATCAGCGACTGCTCGGCTTCCACCTTGTCGCCAACCTTCACCAGAATTTCGGTGACTTCAACTTCATCAGACCCGATATCCGGTACCTTAATTTCAGTAGCCATTACTCTCTTACCTCTTAAGCCAGACGCGGGTTAACTTTATCGGCATCGATGTCGAACTTAGCGATCGCGTCCGCCACCACTTTCTTGTCGATTTCGCCACGTTTAGCCAGTTCGCCCAGCGCAGCCACGACCACGTAGGAGGCGTCCACTTCGAAGTGGTGACGCAGATTTTCGCGGCTGTCGGAGCGGCCGAAGCCGTCGGTGCCCAGCACGCGGTAATCGCTGGCCGGAACATAGCTGCGAACCTGTTCAGCGAACAGCTTCATGTAGTCGGTCGATGCCACCGCCGGCGCGTCGTTCATCACCTGAGCGATGTACGGCACGCGCGCTTCTTCGGTCGGGTGCAGCATGTTCCAGCGTTCGCAGTCCTGGCCGTCGCGCGCCAGTTCGGTGAACGAGGTGACGCTGTAGACGTCGGAACCGATGCCGTAATCTTTCGCCAGGATCTGCGCCGCTTCACGCACGTGACGCAGGATAGAGCCTGAGCCCAGCAGCTGCACTTTGCCTTTGCTGCCTTCCACGGTTTCCAGCTTGTAGATACCCTTGCGGATACCCTCTTCGGCGCCTTCCGGCATCGCTGGCATGTGGTAGTTTTCGTTCAGCGTGGTGATGTAATAGTAAACGTTCTCCTGCGCTTCGCCGTACATACGCACCAGACCGTCATGCATGATGACGGCAACTTCATAGGCGTAAGCCGGATCGTAAGAGATACAGTTCGGGATAGTCAGCGACTGAATATGGCTGTGGCCATCTTCGTGCTGCAGACCTTCGCCGTTCAGCGTGGTACGACCGGAGGTACCGCCCACCAGGAAGCCGCGCGCCTGCTGGTCGCCCGCCAGCCACATCAGGTCGCCGATACGCTGGAAACCGAACATGGAGTAGTAGATGTAGAACGGGATCATCGGCAGGTTGTTGGTGCTGTAAGAGGTCGCCGCCGCCAGCCAGGATGAACCTGCGCCCAGCTCGTTGATCCCTTCCTGCAGAATCTGGCCTTTCTCGTCTTCTTTATAGTAAGCAACCTGCTCGCGGTCCTGCGGGGTGTACTGCTGACCGTTCGGGCTGTAGATACCAATCTGACGGAACAGACCTTCCATACCGAAGGTACGGGCTTCGTCCGCGAGGATCGGCACCAGACGATCTTTGATCGACTTGTTCTTCAGCATCACGTTCAGGGCGCGCACGAAAGCGATAGTGGTCGAGATCTCTTTGCTCTGCTCTTCCAGCAGCGCTTTGAACTCTTCCAGCTTCGGCATATCCAGTTTTTCAGTGAACTGCGCCTGACGGGTCGGCAGGTAGCCGCCCAGCTTCTCGCGCTGGCCGTGCAGGTAGTTGTACTCTTCCGAGCCTTTTTCGAAGGTGACGTACGGCAGCTCTTCGATTTTTTCGTCGGCAACCGGCACATTGAAGCGATCGCGGATGTAGCGAACGCCATCCATGTTCATCTTCTTGACCTGGTGCGCGATGTTCTTACCTTCCGCGGTGTCGCCCATACCATAACCTTTAATGGTATGCGCCAGAATCAGCGTCGGCTGACCTTTGGTCTCCTGCGCTTTCTTCAGTGCCGCGTAGATTTTCTTCGGATCGTGGCCGCCGCGGTTCAGGGCGAAGATCTCTTCGTCTGACCAGTCTTTAACCAGCTCCGCCGTCTCCGGGTATTTACCGAAGAAGTGTTCGCGCACGTAGGCGCCGTCGCGGGATTTAAAGGTCTGATAGTCGCCGTCGACGGTTTCGTTCATCAGCTGAATCAGCTTGCCGCTGGTGTCTTTCTTCAGCAGCTCGTCCCAGCGACCGCCCCAGATCACTTTGATGACGTTCCAGCCGGCGCCCGCGAAGATGCCTTCCAGTTCGTTAATGATCTTGCCGTTGCCGGTAACCGGACCGTCCAGACGCTGCAGGTTACAGTTGATGATGAACACCAGGTTGTCCAGCTTCTCGCGGGTCGCGATGGTGATCGCCCCTTTGGATTCCGGCTCGTCCATCTCGCCGTCGCCGAGGAAGGCGTAAACGGTCTGGTTAGAGGTGTCCTTCAGGCCGCGGTGCTCCAGATATTTCAGGAACTTCGCCTGGTAGATGGCGTTCAACGGACCCAGACCCATGGAAACGGTCGGGAACTGCCAGAAGTCCGGCATCAGTTTCGGGTGCGGATAAGATGAGAGGCCGTTGCCGTGCACCTCCTGACGGAAGTTGTTCATCTGCTCTTCGGTCAGACGACCTTCAAGGAAGGCGCGTGAGTAGATGCCCGGCGAGATATGACCCTGGAAGTAAACCAGATCGCCGCCGTCTTTGTCGCTGCGCGCGCGGAAGAAGTGGTTAAAGCACACTTCATAGATGGTCGCGGAAGACTGGAATGAGGAGAGATGGCCGCCCAGCTCCAGATCTTTCTTCGAGGCGCGCAGTACCGATACGATGGCGTTCCAGCGAATTGCGGAACGGATACGACGCTCCAGAGACGTGTTGCCCGGATACTCCGGCTCGTCTTCAACGGCGATAGAGTTGATATAGTTGCTAACGGCATTACCGCCTGCCGCCACTTTAACGCCGCCTTTGCGGGCTGCGCTCAGCACCTGATCGATTAGATACTGCGCACGCTCAACACCTTCTTCACGGATGACCGATTCGATCGCCTGTAGCCAGTCACGAGTTTCGATCGGATCCACGTCATTCTGTAAACGTTCTGACATGGGGGGTATTCCTTATCTGTGTCTAATACGTTGAATTGTCAGGAGCCTGTCTCCATGTGTTCTGCTTGTGTGGCTCGCCAAAGCACAAGGAGACAGGCCCGTCGTTGATATCCGCGCGTTCTGTGTCGCGCGTTATTCCTTACGTTGCTGTAAACGACGCAGGGAGCGTTCACGACGAGTCTGCTCCCGACTTCTGTCCAGCAAGATTTCCTCTATGAACGCCAGGTGACGATGCGAGGCTTCGCGCGCCTGTTCCGGCTCGCGAGCCACAATCGCCTCGAAAATACTGGCGCGGTGACCGCTCACTTTCGCCAGCATTTCCCGGCGCGAGTAGAGCAATTCAAAATTCTGTCGAACGTTTTGTTCCAGCATAGGGCCCATCGAACGCAGCAAATGCAGCAGCACCACATTATGGGCGGCTTCTGTGACAGCGATCTGATACTGCATCACCGCATCCGCCTCGGCGTCGAGATCGCCGCTATCCTGAGCCTGCTGTATCTGCACGTGGCAGTGGCGGATACGCTCAATATCCTCTTCCGTGCCGCGCAGCGCCGCGTAGTACGCCGCAATCCCTTCCAGCGCATGGCGCGTTTCCAGTAAATCAAACTGAGATTCCGGATGCTTAGTAAGCAGGCTGACGAGCGGATCGCTCAGGCTTTGCCAGAGATTCTGCTGGACGAAAGTGCCGCCGCCCTGACGGCGCAGCAACAGACCTTTCGCTTCCAGACGCTGTATGGCTTCGCGAAGGGATGGACGTGAGACATCAAATTGTTTGGCGAGTTCGCGCTCAGGCAACAGCTTCTCGCCAGGACGCAGCGTCCCTTCCATAATCAGCGATTCCAGCTGCTGCTCAATGGCATCTGAGAGCTTGGGTTGGCGAATCTTACTGTAAGCCATCTTCCCTTCTTATCAAGCCGTCGTCCGGAGTAAATTGGTAATACCAATTCCAAAAAGTTGGCCGTAAAGTAACAAAGTATTCACCTTGTGTCTATATGACGCCGGTCACATTCCTTGTGCTGGAGGGCGGTGCGCAGCCTTAAGTTGCCGCGGGAAAAACAGAAATGGCGCGCCGCGGGAGATGTTAAATCTCGCTACTTTTACCAAACCTTACACTGCGTTAAGGGCGATGTTCTCGCTTACCATAAGACAACCTTATTCGTCTTTGGGAACAATTCATGGCAGAACAGGCGCAGGCGGCAGTGTGATGGCGACGATGCTTTTTCAGTCAAGTCTCAGCACGAAAAGAGAAAGCAGGTGCAAAGCGCACCGCATATCACTATTCTTGTCGCCAGGGTAGCATCCGCTTACAGAGAAGGCGCCTGATACCGTAAATAAATCAGTACGTTATTGTAACCACTTCCTGACAGCCATCGCGCGCTGCAACAGAAGAATTAAAACAACATGAGGTTCGTATGGAACAACAGCATGGCGATACGCTGAAGCGCGGGCTGAAAAACCGTCATATTCAGCTTATCGCGCTGGGCGGCGCGGTGGGCACCGGCCTGTTTCTGGGCAGCGCATCGGTGATCCAGGCGGCCGGTCCAGGCGTTATTTTGGGCTACGCCATCGCCGGCTTTATCGCCTTTTTGATTATGCGACAGCTGGGAGAGATGGTGGTCGAGGAGCCGGTCGCCGGCAGCTTCAGCCACTTCGCCTACAAATACTGGGGCAACTTCGCCGGCTTCGCGTCGGGCTGGAACTACTGGGTGCTCTATGTGCTGGTGGCCATGGCCGAGCTGACCGCCGTCGGCAAATACGTTCAGTTCTGGTGGCCCGATATTCCGACCTGGATTACCGCCGCCGTCTTCTTCATGTTGATCAACGCCATTAACCTGACCAACGTAAAAGTCTATGGCGAGATGGAGTTCTGGTTCTCTATCGTTAAAGTGGTCGCGGTGATCGGCATGATCCTGTTCGGCGGCTGGCTGCTGCTCAGCGGCACCGGCGGCCCACAGGCCAGCGTCAGCAACCTCTGGGCGCAGGGCGGCTTCTTGCCGCACGGCTTCAGCGGGCTGGTAATGATGATGGCCATTATTATGTTCTCCTTCGGCGGCCTGGAACTGGTCGGCATCACCGCCGCGGAAGCCGATAATCCCGAGCAGAGCATCCCTAAAGCCACCAATCAGGTGATCTATCGCATCCTGATTTTCTATATCGGCTCGCTGGCCGTGCTGCTGTCGCTGATGCCCTGGACGCGCGTTACCGCAGACACCAGCCCCTTCGTGCTGATCTTCCATGAGCTGGGCGATGCGCTGGTGGCGAACGCGCTGAACGTGGTGATCCTGACCGCCGCGCTGTCGGTCTACAACAGCTGCGTCTACTGCAACAGCCGCATGCTGTTCGGCCTGGCGCAGCAGGGCAACGCACCGAAAGCGCTGCTGAAAGTCGACCGTCGCGGCGTGCCGGTGGCCACTATTCTGGTCTCGGCCGTGGCGACCGCGCTCTGCGTGCTGATTAACTATCTGATGCCGGGCGAAGCCTTCGGCCTGCTGATGTCGCTGGTGGTTTCCGCGCTGGTGATCAACTGGGCGATGATTAGCCTTGCTCACCTGAAGTTCCGCCGTAAGAAAGATCAGCAGGGCGTGACGACGCGCTTTAAGGCGCTGCTCTATCCGTTCGGCAACTGGCTCTGCCTGGCGTTTCTGGCCGGCATTCTGGTGATTATGCTGATGACGCCGGGCATGGCGATATCGGTCTGGCTGATCCCGGTCTGGCTGGTGATCCTGGCCATCGGCTACGCCATCAAAAACAAGGTGCAGCGCGCCTGACGCTTAAGCCCGCCGACCTGCGTCGGCGGGCCTTTTCCCTTTCGATCCAGCTCACACTTTTCCCGCCGCGCCTGATTTGTCCATCTTACCGACTATTTGTTGCCAGCCATCCCGCTGATATAGCAACGATAATCCTCTGCTCATACCCAATGCGCAGGATAACTACCATGAAGGATTCCGCCCTCTCTTTTCGCGAAAAGCTGGGTTACGGCATGGGCGATGCCGGCTGTAATATGATTGGCGGCGCCATCATGCTGTTTCTTAACTATTTCTACACCGATGTTTTTGGCCTGGCGCCTGCGCTGGTAGGAACGCTCTTGCTCTCGGTGCGCGTGCTGGATGCGATTACTGACCCGATTATGGGCGCCATCGCCGATCGTACCCAGAGCCGTTGGGGCCGCTTCCGTCCCTGGCTGCTATGGATCTCGGTGCCCTATGTGCTCTTTAGCGTGCTGATGTTCACCACGCCGGACTGGAGCTACGAAAACAAGGTGATCTGGGCCTTCGTCACCTACTTTCTGATGTCTCTGACCTACACCGCCATCAATATCCCCTACTGTTCGCTGGGCGGCGTGATCACCAGCGATCCCGGCGAGCGCGTCTCCTGCCAGTCCTATCGCTTTGTCATGGTCGGCATTGCGACGCTGATCCTCTCTCTGTCGCTGCTGCCGATGGCGGAGTGGTTCGGCGGCGACGACAAGGCGCGCGGCTATCAGCTGGCGATGAGCGTGCTGGCGCTGATTGGGCTGGGGATGTTTCTGTTCTGTTTCGCCACGGTGCGCGAACGTATTCGCCCGGCAGTACCGACCCATGACGCGTTGAAAAGCGATCTGCGCGACGTGTGGAAAAACGACCAGTGGGTGCGCATTCTGCTGCTCACCTTCTGCAACGTCTGCCCCGGCTTTATCCGTATGGCCGCCACCATGTACTACGTGACCTGGGTGATGGGCCAGACGACTCACTTCGCCACGCTGTTTATTAGCCTGGGCGTCGTAGGCATGATGATCGGCAGCACCCTGGCGAAGCTGCTCACCGACCGCTGGTGCAAGCTGAAAGTCTTTTTCTGGACCAATATCGCGCTGGCCTTCTTCTCCTGCGGCTTTTACTGGATCGATCCGCACGCCACCGTCGCCGTGGTCGTCGCCTACTTCCTGCTGAACGTGCTGCATCAAATCCCGTCGCCGCTGCACTGGTCGCTAATGGCCGACGTCGACGACTATGGCGAGTGGAAAACCGGCAAGCGCATCACCGGCATCAGCTTCTCCGGCAACCTGTTTTTCCTCAAGGTCGGCCTGGCGGTCGCGGGCGCGATGGTCGGCTTTTTACTCTCGATTTACGGCTACGACGCGGGCGCGAAACAGCAATCTTCGCAGGCGGTAAACGGCATTATGCTGCTGTTCACCGTTATCCCGGGCGTAGGCTACCTGATTACCGCAGGCGTCGTGCGCCTGCTGAAGGTCGACCGCGCGCTCATGTGCACGATTCAGAACGATCTCGCACTGCGCCGCGCCAACTTCCGCGAACTGCATGACATTCGTCAGCGCGACGGCGCCGTCACCCAACCCGGAGAAGCGAAATGAGCACACCCTGGCCGAATCCCTTTATTGAACAGCGGGCCGATCCCTTTATCCTGCGCCATGAGCAGCACTACTACTTTATCGCTTCTGTGCCCGCCTATGATCGGCTAGAGCTGCGTCGCGCCAGCACGCTGCTCGATCTGCGCCATGCCGAACCGGTCGTGGTCTGGCGCAAGCCGGAGAGCGGCCCCTGCAGCGAGCTGATCTGGGCGCCGGAGCTGCACCGCATCGACGAACAGTGGGTGATCTATTTCGCCGCCGCGCCGACGCGCGACATTAAAGATGGGTTGTTTCAGCATCGCATGTACGCGCTGGTATGCGACGACGCCGATCCGCTTAGCGGACGCTGGCAGGCGCCGCGCCGGGTGTTTAGTCAGTTCGATACCTTTGCGCTGGACGCCACGCACTTCGTGCATCAGGGCAAAAACTGGTATCTGTGGGCGCAGAAGGATCCGGCCATCCCCGGCAACTCCAACCTCTATCTGGCGGAGCTGCTTAACCCCTGGACGCTGAAAGGCGCGCCGACGATGCTGAGCCGACCGGAATATGAGTGGGAGTGCGCTGGGTTTAGCGTCAATGAAGGACCGGCGGTGATCCAGCACGGCAATCGGCTGTTCGTCACCTATTCCGCGAGCGCCACCGACGAAAATTACTGCATGGGGCTGCTGTCGATCGGCATTGAGCAGGATCTGCTGGATGCCGCTAACTGGCGCAAGTCGGCGCGGCCGGTCTTTACCTCTAACTGGGATAACCACCAGTACGGTCCGGGCCACAACTGCTTTACTCAGGATGAAAACGGCGAGGATGTGCTGGTCTATCACGCCCGCAACTACACGGAAATCGAAGGGGATCCGCTGTGGGATCCCAATCGTCATACGCGGCTGAAAAGTTTTGTCTGGCGCGACGACGGCACGCCCGATTTCGGCGTGCCGCCTGCGGATTATACCAGCGTGCCGTAGATGGTGAGCAGCGCGACCACCACCACCAGCACCAGCGAGATGCGCTTCGCCAGCGCCACCGCAATGCGCGGGGTTTCGACCTTGTCCAGGTGCGGATCGCGCTCCAGCGAAAACTGCGCCAGGCTGGTCAGCACCTGATATTGCGAACGGTGACGGTCAGTCAGCGCAGCGAACCAGGCGGGCAGCGCCTTTTCGCCGTGCCCCAGCAGCGCATAGGCAACGCCGGCCAGCCGCGCCGGGATCCAGTCGATAACGTGCAGCAGGCCGTCGACGCCTGACTGCGCGCGCTCCAGCGGCGACTGATGCTTCGCCAGCCAGCTCTGCCAGGCGCGCAGGAAGGCGTAGCCCACCAGCAGCACCGGCCCGTAGGGGCCGCCCGCCACAAACCAGAACATCGGCGCCAGGTAGAAGCGGAAGTTAATCCAGATCAGCGCGTTTTGCAGCTCGCGCAGGAACTCTCGCTCGCTGCACTCCACCGGCACGCCGTGGATCAGCGTCAACTCGGCCGCCATCGCCTGATGCGCCGCGACATCATCATGGCTCGCCGCTTTTAAATAGGCGTGATAGTGCAGGCGCGCCGATCCGGCGCCGATGCAGAGCAGCCCGATCAGGATCCAGAACAGCAGCTGCGCGATGCCGAACAGCAGCCCTTTTACGCTCCAGATCGCCAGCGCCGTCAGCGCCATCGCCAGCAGGGTCATGCCGAGCGTGCGCAGCAGCGAAAAACGGCGGCGGCGGCGAAAAATAGGCTCCAGCCGGTGATCGAGCTGCCAGTGCTCGCCCAGCTTAAACAGGCGTTCCCAACCTAAAACCAGTAACAAGGAAAACAACGTCATACCCACTCCGCGAAAATCAAAAAGAAGTCTGCGCCAACAGCTGCTGATACTGCTCCCAGTCAAAAGCCGGCCCCGGATCGGTCTTGCGCGTCGGGGCGATATCGCTGTGTCCGGTAATGCGCGAGGGCGTCAAAGGATAGTGCTGCAGCAGGAGCTGCGTAACGGCGGCCAGCGCCTGGTACTGCGCATCGGTGTAAGGCAGATAGTCGGTGCCTTCCAGCTCGATGCCGATGGAAAAGTCGTTGCAGTTTTCGCGGCCCTGATAGCAAGAAACCCCGGCGTGCCAGGCGCGATGATCGAAAGAGACATACTGCACGATTTCGCCGTCGCGACGAATCAGGCAGTGCGCGGCGACCTGCAGGTGGGCGATATCGGCAAAATAGGGGTGGGCGTCGGGCGGCAAGGTGCCGGTAAACAGCCGATCGATCCACGGCCCGCCGAATTCGCCCGGCGGCAGGCTGATGTTGTGGATCACCAACAGCGAGGGAACCTCGTCGTTGGGACGTTGATTAAAATGCGGCGACGGCACCTGACGAATGTCGGTCAGCCAGCCCTGTTCCAGTTTCATGCTGGTTTTTCCTTAGCAGAGTCCGGCTGAGAATAGCATGATTTACGATAACTTTTTGCAGCCTAAAGGTGCGGCGGCCCTGCCCCGCTGCATTCAAGTTAAGTATACTAAACAAAAGTTCGGCTTCGGCTGGTGAAAAGCGTCGTTTCGATCTATTGTGGCTTCCTCTTTGTTCAGGTCATCAGGAGCGAAATCGCTATGCCAACCCGCCGTTATAATGCCGATAGCCGTCGCCAGACGCTGATCGCCCGCATCGAACAGGACATTCCAGCCACGGTCGCGCGCGCTTTGCAGGAGGATTTAGGCGGCGAGATCGACGCCGACCGCGATATCACCGCCCAGCTGCTTCCCGAAGAGAGCCAGGCGCAGGCGCGGGTCATCACGCGCGAGGCGGGAGTTTTCTGTGGTAAACGCTGGGTGGAAGAGGTGTTTAATCAGCTTGGCGGCCATGCGACGCTGAGCTGGCAGGTCGAAGATGGCGACAGCCTGGCGCCCGATCAGACGCTGTTTACCCTGAGCGGCCCTTCTCGCCTGCTGCTGACCGCCGAACGCACCGCCCTGAACTTCGTCCAGACGCTGTCTGGCGTGGCGACCGAAACCCGACGCTATGTGCAGCTACTGGAAGGCAGCAACACGCAGCTGCTGGACACGCGCAAAACCCTGCCGGGCCTGCGCACCGCGCTGAAATATGCGGTGCTGTGCGGCGGCGGCGCGAACCATCGCCTGGGCCTCTCGGACGCCTTCCTCATCAAGGAAAACCATATTATCGCCAGCGGGTCGATTCGCCAGGCAGTAGAGAAAGCGTTCTGGCTGCACCCGGACGTGCCGGTAGAAGTTGAAGTGGAGTCGCTGGAGGAGCTGGATCAGGCGCTGGCGGCAGGCGCCGACATCATTATGCTGGATAACTTCACCCTCGACGCGATGCGCGACGCCGTGGCGCGCGCGCAGGGACGCGCGCAGCTTGAGGTCTCCGGCAACGTAACGGAAGCGACGCTGCCGCAGATTGCCCAGACCGGCGTCGACTACGTCTCCGTCGGCGCGCTCACCAAGCACGTGCGCGCGCTCGATCTCTCAATGCGCTTCACCAGCCTGTAACTTCCCTGCGCCGTGCCGCCGTGCACGGCCTTTTTTGCGCGCCCGCTTCCGCTTCGTGGTTCTCCGCGCTGCAATCCAGCCCTTTTACTGCGCGCCTTTTTCCGGTCTGGAAATCCGCCGCTGGGTTTAGCGCCCATGCTTTTCTACTCTGCCCTCTCTTATTCATGAGAGAGGCGATGCAATGACCAATCAACAGGGCTTTACCCTGGTCGAGCTGATGATTGTGGTGGGGATCGTCGCGATCCTCAGCGCTATCGGCTTACCAGCCTATCAAAACTACCTGCAGCGCGCGGCGCTCACCGACATGCTGCAAACCATGGTGCCATACAAAACGGCCGTCGAGCTGTGCGCCCTGGAGCGAGGCGGCCCAGCGCAGTGCCAGGCTGGCGAGAAGGGCATTCCGGCGGCGAAAGGCTCGCGCTACGTCTCCGCGCTCAGCGTGATAAACGGCGTGATTACCTTGACCGGTCAGGAGAGCCTGAACGGCCTGAGCGTCGAAATGACGCCGGTATGGGACAGCGTGGAAGGTAGCCTGAGATGGCAGCGCAGCTGTACCAGCAGCAGCGAAAGCCTGCGCGATAACTGCCTGGAGCAGTTCCGCTTCGATGATAAAGGAGCTGACGATGGCGATGCCTGATTCCGCTATACGTGCGCTGTGCCAGCGCTATCGGGCCGTGTTGCTGCATCATGACGCGACGCTGTTGCGCGTCGCCGTGGCGGAACCGGTGCCGGAGGGGCTCAGCGAGGCGCTGCACTTCGCCAGCCAGTGTCAGATCGAGATCGAATGCTGGCCGCAGGCGCGGCTCGATCTTCACCAGCACGGCAGCGCCTTAGCGGATGCGCCGCGCGAGGCGCTGCCGGAATCGGCGGTCGACGCCGTCAACCAGATGCTGCAGCAGGCGCTGCGGCGGCGGGCGTCCGATATTCATATCGAACCGCAGCGCGACGGCGTACGCATACGTCTGCGCATCGACGGCGTGCTACAGCCGCTGACGCCTCTGAGCGAGGCGCCGCCCGCCGCGCTGATCGCCAGGCTGAAAATCCTAGGCGGGCTGGATATTGCCGAACGACGGCTGCCGCAGGATGGACAGTTTACTCTGACGCTGGAGGGCAAACCCGCCGCCTTCCGTCTGGCGACGCTGCCGGTGCAGTACGGCGAAAAAGCGGTGATCCGCCTGCTGCAGAGCGAAAGCAGCACCCTATCGTTGGATAAGCTGGGCCTGCCCGCCGCGCAGCGCCGTCTGCTGAGCGCCGCGCTGGCGCAGCCGCAGGGACTCATCCTGGTAACAGGCCCGACCGGCAGCGGGAAAACCTTTACGCTCTACAGCTGCCTGAGCACGCTGAACCGGCCGGAAATGAACGTCAGCAGCGTCGAAGATCCGGTAGAAATTCCGCTGGCCGGCATTAACCAGACGCAGATCAACCCTAAATGCGGGCTCGACTTCAATCGGGTGCTGCGCGCCCTGCTGCGTCAGGATCCCGACGTCATTATGGTAGGCGAGATCCGCGATGCGGAGACGGCGGAGATTGCGGTCAAAGCGGCGCAGACCGGCCACCTGGTATTATCGACGCTGCACACCAACTCCACGGCGGAAACCCTGACGCGGCTGCGTCAGATGGGCATTCCCGGCTATCTGCTCGGTCCGGCGCTGCGGCTGATCGTGGCGCAACGACTGGTGCGGCGGCTCTGCCCGCACTGTCGTCAACCAGCGCAGGCGATGGCGCATTTTCCGCCCGACATCTGGCCCGGCACGTTGCAAACCTGGCGCGCCCCCGGCTGCGACCACTGCTTTTCCGGCTATTTCGGACGGCTGGCGCTGTTTGAGATATTACCGATCGGCAGCAAGCTGCAAAACGCCATCGCCGCCGAGATGCCGCTCGACAGCGTGCTGGCGCTGGCGAAAAAACAGGGTATGCGCACCCTGTTCAGCAGCGGGCTGGAGGCGGTCAGCCGCGGCGAAACCTCGCTGGAGGAGATGCAGCGCGTGACCGGTCTGGAAGATGTCCCGGCTTAGCCTCTACCGCTGGCAGGCGATCAACGGCCAGCAGCAGCTGCATGAAGGCCAGCTGCTGGCGGCTGATGAAGAGAGCCTGCTGCGCCAGCTGGCTGAAGAGGATCTGCTGCCAGTTAGCTGGCAGCGCCGCAAGACGTGGCATGCGCGCGACTGGAAGTGGCAGCAGAAAATCGATTTTGTCAGACAGCTTGCCACGCTGCTCAAAGCGGGCCTGCCGCTGGCGCAGGGGCTGGCGCTGCTGTCGCAAGGTCATCCGCATCCCGGCTGGCAATTGCTGCTGCATGCGCTGCGGCTGCGAATCTTGCGCGGTGAGCCCTTTTCTCAGGCGTTAAGCCAGTGGCCGCAGATTTTTCCGCCCCTGTTCGCCGCGCTGATGCAGGTGGGCGAACTGACCGGCCAGCTTGACGTCTGCTGCGCGCAGCTGGCCGATCAGCAGGCGCGTCAGCAGCATCTGTGGAATAAAGTGATCAAGGCGCTGCGCTATCCGCTGTTTATTTTACTGGTGGCCGTGGCGGTAAGCGTCGGCATGCTGCTGTTCGTACTGCCGGAATTCGTCTCGGTCTACGCCTCGTTCAACGCCCCGCTCCCCGCCTTTACCGCGGCGGTGATGGCGCTCTCCGTCGGTCTGCAGCGCTGGGGCGGCTGGCTCGCGGTCGCGCTGCTGTTGGCCGCAGTCGCCTGGCGCGCGCTGCGTCGTCGCTCGCCGGCGTGGCAGCTGTGGGAGCAGCGTCTGATGCTGCGTCTGCCGCTGCTCTCGGATCTGTGGCGCGGCAGCCAGCTCAGCCAGATCTATGCGGTTTTGCAGCTTACGCAGCGGGCGGGCATTACTTTGCTGCAGGGGTTGCAGGCGGCGGAGGCGACGCTGACCGCGCGGCTGTGGCGCGACGCCGTCGTGGCGCTTCAGCACTATATTGCGCAGGGCGCGCCGCTGCATCAGGCGATGCAGGATCATCCGCTATTTACGCCGCTCTGCATGCAGCTGGTGCATGTGGGGGAAGAGGCTGGCGCGCTAGACACCATGCTGGCGCGGCTGGCGGAGTGGCATGAGGCGCAAACCCTGGCGCTGGCCGATACGCTTGCCGCCTCGCTGGAACCCGCAATGATGGTGATCGTCGGCGCCATCGTCGGCACGCTGGTGATCGCGATGTATCTGCCTGTGTTTGGGCTGGGAAATGTGATTCATTAGGGTGCGCAAGGCACCCTGATGACGGAGAGAGGTTAACGATTAAAAACGCGGTTTTCCTGTTCGGCGACGCGAATAAAGGTGGTTCGCTTGGTCAGCTCCTTCAGCCGCTCTGCGCCGACATAGGTACAGGCTGAGCGCAGGCCGCCGAGGATGTCGCGCGCCGTCTCGGCAACCGGGCCGCGCAGCGGCAGCTTCACCGTTTTGCCTTCCGCCGCGCGATACTGCGCGACGCCGCCAACGTGGCGCTTCATCGCCGATTCCGAGCTCATGCCGTAAAACAGCATAAACTGCTCGCCGTTCTCCTCGACTACGGTTCCCTCGCACTCGTCATGCGCGGCGAGCATGCCGCCCAGCATCACGAAATCGGCACCGCCGCCGAACGCTTTGGCGATATCGCCCGGCACCGCGCAGCCGCCGTCGCTGACAATCTGGCCGCCCAGGCCGTGCGCCGCATCCGCGCACTCGATCACCGCAGAGAGCTGAGGATAGCCGACGCCGGTTTTCACGCGTGTGGTACAGACCGAACCCGGGCCAATGCCGACCTTAACGATATCTGCGCCGGAGAGGATCAGCTCCTCCACCATTTCGCCGGTGACCACGTTGCCTGCGCAAATGGTGCGATCCGGAAAGCGTTCGCGCGCGCGCTGCAGGAAGGTGACAAAGTGCTCGGAATAACCGTTCGCTACGTCAATACAGATGAATTTGAGATCGGCGGAGAGCGCCAGAATCGCCGTCAGCTTCTGCAAGTCGGCCTCGGATGTGCCGGTCGACACCATAATGTGATTCAGCACCGCCACCGGCGAACGCTCGATAAAGGCGCGCCATTTCTCGACGCCGTAGTGCTTATGCACGGCCGTAAGGATATCAAAGCTGGCCAGCGCCTCCGCCATGCTAAAGGTGCCGACGGTGTCCATATTCGCAGCGATCACCGGCACGCCGCTCCAGCTCAGGCCGGAATGCTTAAAGGTAAAGTGACGCTCCAGTTCGACCTCAGAGCGGCTTTTCAGCGTGGAGCGTTTAGGACGGATAAGCACGTCTTTAAAACCCAGCTTTAAATCTTCTTCAATACGCATAAAAATTGTCCTGGTAAGTGGCAGCGAATCGCAGTTCGGGTAGCGCACACGGCTCCAGTGGCATAATCATACGCGCCCTACGTCTGCCGACAAGACTGCGAATTTCACTTTATTTAAGCTACAATCCGATAAATTTAGCTGAGAATTTTCATTGTGATCGCGCACACAGTTTTGCGCTTCGGCTTGCCCGCTGCGTAGCGCGCCTGAGAGAGTAATATGCCTTATACCGTGGCGCTGACCGGAGGAATCGGCAGTGGAAAGAGCACCATCGCCAATGCTTTTGCGGCGCTTGGCGTGCCCATTATCGACGCGGACGTTATCGCGCGCGAAGTGGTCGAGCCGGGAACGGCGGCGCTGCGGCAAATAGCGGAGCGGCACGGCGAAAGCATCCTGACGGAGCAAGGCGCGCTGAATCGCGCCCGACTGAGAGAAATTATTTTTCAGTCGCCCGATGAAAAAACCTGGCTAAACAATCTGCTTCATCCCCTGATTAACGCCCGCACGCAGCAGCTGAAAGCGCTGTCGACCGCGCCCTATGTGCTGTGGGTCGTGCCGCTGCTGGTCGAGAACGGCCTGCAGCATCAGGCGGATCGCGTTCTGGTGGTCGACGTCGATGAAGCGACGCAGCTCAGACGCACCATCCAGCGCGACGGCATCGATCGCCAGCAGGCGCAAAATATTCTGTCCGCTCAGGCGACGCGCAGCGCGCGCCTCGCCGTAGCCGACGACGTCATTAATAACAGCGGCACGCCCGATGAGGCGCTGCCGCAGGTTGCCGCTCTGCACCAGCGCTATCTGGCACTGGCGGCAACGCAACAGGATTAACGCCATGAGTACAGTCGTTCTGTTTGAACATCCCCTGAATGAAAAAATGCGCACCTGGCTGCGCGTGGAATTCTTAATCCAGCAACTGCATGAAACGGTCCCGGTTACCCGCACCGCCTCGGCGCTGACCTTTTTCCGCATCATCGGCGAGCTGCTGGATATTTTCGAGCGCGGCGATATGCGTACCGAACTGCTGAAGGAGCTGGAGCGTCAGCAGCAAAAGCTGCGCGCCTGGGCAGACGTGCCTGGCGTCGATATGGCCGTGGTCGATGCGCTGCGCGACAAGCTGAAAGCGCAGGCGGTTCAGCTCAACAGCGCGCCGCGGATGGGACAGCAGCTGCGCGAAGATCGCCTTATCGGCTTGGTGCGTCAGCGGCTCAGCATTCCGGGCGGCTGTTGCAGCTTCGATCTGCCAGGACTGCATATCTGGCTGCATCAGCCTCAGGAGGTGCGCGACGGTCACGTTTCCGCCTGGCTGGAGACGCTGATGCCGCTGCATCAGAGCCTGGCGATGATTCTGGATCTTATTCGCCAGTCAGGCGCGTTCCGTCATCAGACCAGCCTGAACGGTTTTTATCAGGACAACGCCGAGGGCGCGGATCTGCTGCGCCTGCAGCTCCAGCTGGAAGATGCGCTTTATCCCCAGGTTTCCGGCCACAAAAGTCGTTACGCCATCCGCTTTCTGCCGCTGGACAGCGAACGCGGCGAAGTACCTGCACGACTCAACTTTGAACTGGCCTGTTGTTAGAGGTAGCTATGCAAAATGAAGTGATTACCGTTCAGTGTCCGCACTGCGGGAGAGATGTAATCTGGGATGAGCTCAGTCCGTGGCGCCCGTTCTGCAGCAAGCGCTGCCAGCTGATCGATCTAGGCGAATGGGCGGACGAAGAGAAGCGGATCCCCAGCGAAGGCGATCTGAACGAAAGCGACGACTGGAGCGAAGAACAGCACTGACAGCAGGGGCTCGCGCCCCTGATATTAAAGCTCGCCGGCGACCAGACGCGCAACCAGCGAATGGTTAGCCGGCGGGAACTCTTCCGCGACCAGCTCGCGTTGCGCGACCCAGCGCTGCGGCTGCCCTTCCCGTCCCCACGGCTCGCCTTCCCAGCCTTCCACCAGAAAGAAGTTAAGCGTTACGCGCAGCGCGTCATAGGTATGATCCGCCGCGCCAATCGCCGTCGCCTGCGTCACTTCGATGCCGGTCTCTTCCAGCAGTTCGCGTTTCAGCGCCTCTTCCGCGCTCTCGCCAGCCTCGATTTTGCCGCCGGGAAACTCCCACATATTCGCCATATGGGACGACGCCGGGCGCTGAGCCAGAAAGATCTCTTTATCGGCGTTACGGATGATGCCAACGGCAACCTGCAGGTGCTTCATAAAATTTTCCACGTCGGGTAGGTGAATGTGCGCTGATTTTAAAGCATGGATGGCGCGAAGTTAACCGCGCCGCGTCGACAAGAAAAAAGGCGCCTGAGCGCCTTTCAAACAGCTGACATATTTAAAACGCGGATGACATGGACTGAAGAGCAAAGCGTCCCGCGCAAGGGACTGCGCGGGCCGAGCTGACATGGATGCCGCTTTTGCGCCTTTGCGATCGGGCCTTGTCAACCGCGTCTGCACTTTTCTCACAAGCTCAAAGGCGCCGAAGCGCCTTTTTTCGCGACTGTCAGGCCAGTCGGCCGTGACACTGCTTATATTTTTTACCGGAGCCGCACGGGCAAAGATCGTTGCGTCCGACTTTGCGCTCGCCGCTTTGTGCGGCCAGCGATGCGGCCGCGGCCGCTTCATCGTCAACATGGCTAAGCTGCTGCTGCTGCGCCAGACGTTCCGCTTCTTCGCGACGCTGCTGCTCCATCGCTTCCACCTCTTCCGGCATGCGCACCTGCACCTTGCTCAGCGTGCTGACCACTTCATACTTCAGCGACTCGAGCATGGCGGCGAACATCGCGAAGGATTCACGCTTGTACTCCTGCTTAGGATCTTTCTGCGCATAGCCGCGCAGATGGATGCCCTGACGCAGATAGTCCATCGCCGCCAGATGCTCTTTCCACAGCGAATCGAGCGTCTGCAGCATCACGCCTTTTTCGAAGTTGCGCATCATCTCGACGCCGACAATCTCTTCCTTGCTGGCGTAGCTCTCGCGGGCGCGCGTCATGATGCGCTCGCGCAGCGTCTCTTCATGCAGATCCGGCTCTTTGTCCAGCCACTCGGCGATCGGCAGGTCGAGGTCAAAGTCAGCGCGCAGGCGCTCTTCCAGACCCGGCACGTCCCACATTTCTTCAAGCGACTGCGGCGGAATGTAGGTGTCGATAGTGGTTTTAAACACGTCTTCACGAATGCTGTTGATGGTTTCGCTGACGTCGGAAACGTCCAGCAGCTCGTTACGCTGGCTGTAGATGGCGCGACGCTGGTCATTCGCCACATCGTCATACTCCAGCAGCTGCTTACGAATATCGAAGTTGCGGCTCTCGACTTTACGCTGCGCGTTGGCGATAGCTTTGGTCACCCACGGGTGCTCGATCGCTTCGCCAGGCTTCATGCCCAGTTTACGCATCATGTTAGAGACGCGATCCGAGGCGAAAATACGCATCAGCGCATCTTCCATCGACAGATAGAAGCGGGAAGAGCCGGCGTCGCCCTGACGACCGGCACGGCCGCGCAGCTGGTTGTCGATACGACGCGACTCGTGGCGCTCGGTGCCGATAATATGCAGGCCGCCTGAAGCCAGCACCGCATCGTGGCGCTGCTGCCAGGCCGCTTTGATCGCTTCAATCTGCGCTTCGGTCGGCTCTACCAGCTCGGCGACTTCCGCATGCCAGCTGCCGCCCAGCATAATGTCGGTACCACGACCCGCCATGTTGGTGGCGATAGTAACCGCGCCCGGCTGGCCCGCCTGAGCGACGATATCCGCTTCGCGGGCGTGGAACTTGGCGTTCAGCACGTTGTGCTTGATGCCTGCGCGCGTCAGCTCGTTAGAGACCACTTCCGATTTTTCGATAGAAATCGTACCCACCAGCACCGGCTGGCCATTAGCGGTACGCTCGCGAATATCTTCGATAATTGCGTCGATCTTCTCTTTTTCGGTCATATAGACCAGATCGGGCAGATCTTTACGCACCATCGGGCGGTTGGTCGGCACGACGATGGTGTAGAGTTTATAAATAGAGCTGAACTCGAAGGCCTCGGTGTCCGCGGTACCGGTCATACCGGCCAGCTTATCGTAGAGACGGAAGTAGTTCTGGAAGGTGATGGAAGCCAGCGTCTGGTTCTCGTTCTGGATCTCCACGCCCTCTTTGGCTTCAATCGCCTGGTGCAGACCATCCGACCAGCGGCGACCCTGCATGGTACGTCCGGTGTGTTCGTCGACGATAACCACTTCGCCGTCCTTCACGATGTAATCTACGTCGCGCGTAAACAGCGCATGGGCGCGCAGCGCCGCGGTGACGTGATGCATCAGCATAATGTTGGTCGGTGAATAGAGCGATTCGCCCTCTTCCATAATGCCCTGGCTTACCAGCAGCTCTTCCACCTTGACCAGGCCGCGCTCGGTCATGTGCGCCTGACGCGCTTTCTCGTCAACCCAGAAATCGCCTTCGCCCTGGAAGTTGTCAGAATCTTCCTTCTCCTGACGCACCAGGCTAGGAATGATTTTATTAACTTTGGTGTACATTTCCGAGCTGTCTTCCGCCGGACCGGAGATAATCAGCGGCGTACGCGCTTCGTCGATCAGAATGGAGTCGACCTCATCCACCAGCGCATAGTTCAGCTTGCGCTGCACGCGCTCTTCCGGGCTGAACGCCATGTTGTCGCGCAGATAGTCGAAGCCATATTCGTTGTTGGTGCCGTAGGTGATATCCGCCGCGTAGGCTTCACGCTTCGCCACCGAAGGCATGCCCGGCAGGTTAATGCCGACGCTCAGCCCCAGGAACTCGAACAGTGGACGGTTATTTTCCGCATCGCGCTGCGCCAGGTAGTCGTTGACGGTCACGACATGCACGCCTTTACCGCTCAGCGCATTGAGGTAGGCCGGCAGAGTCGCGGTCAGCGTTTTACCTTCACCGGTACGCATCTCCGCGATGCAGCGATCGTTCAGCACCATGCCGCCAATCAGCTGCACGTCAAAGTGACGCATGCCGAAGACGCGCTTACTTGCTTCACGCACCGTGGCGAACGCTTCCGGGATCAGGCTTTCCAGCGTCTCGCCCTTTTTCAGGCGCTCGCGGAACTCGTCGGTTTTCGCTTTCAGCTCATCGTCAGAAAGTTTTTCGAAATCCGGCTCCATCTTGTTGATGACGTCTACGACTTTGCGCATGCGGCGCAGGGTACGATCGTTGCTGCTGCCAAACATTTTGGTTAAAAGCTTGATTAACATATTAAAAACTTCTCAATTCAGCCGCGTAATGCGGACTGCGATAATGAATAAAGGTATTTTAAAAGGCGTTTCAGACAAGCAGCGTAGACGGTCCGGCGCGAATTGCATGGGTTTTACTGCGCCAGTCGGCCAGAGAAGTGGCAGGTGCGAGCGCATCGCGCGGCGCGTTGGCGACCGGCTGCGACGGCTGGCGTAAAGAAGTATGGGTGGTCAGCAACGCCTGAAGCGAATCGATCAACGCCAGCTTGTGCGCAGCCAGCGGCAGGTTGTCGGGCGTTTCCGCCTGCGGCGTCAGGGTAAAGGAAAGATGGCGGATAACGGTGCGGATGGCGTGCTGATGCCAGTAATCTATCGTAAAGCTGGGACGGCGCGCCGTTTCCTGCAGCCGGATCAGATGATCGAAGCGCGCGGCATTGCCGACGAAAAGGCTGCTGGAAGAAGATTCGGATGAGGTGTTGAATTCGGCGCTCTGGGCGCAGACAGGCAAGCCAAAGCTGGCCGCTACCATCCCCAACAGGAGATGAGGCCAGAAATAGCGTCTGCCTAAATGTCGCCAGCGTAGAAAAATTCCGATCACAACTCTTCCATTGCGCATCAACGATCGCGTCGTTGTCAGGGGTTTGCCGCTCTCTTTGAACAGCGGCGCTCAGCTTCTCAGAGCGCCTGATAGTACCATTAATGTGGGGCGCCCACATCAGTGTTTAAAGTCGCTCTGGAAGAAAAGCCGCCTGTTTGTTCAGCGTTTCAGCAACGTTGCGCGCTTTGCTGCGAAGCATGTCGACAATTTCAGGGGACCATAAAAAGCGCAATAAAAAAGGCTGGCGCTGCTGACCGGAGAGGGTTGTCAGCAGATACCAGCCTTTAAAGATTCCGGGGTAATTAAGCCAGAACCAGATTCGGTGCCTTGAACGCCAGCGGCAGTTCCGCTTCGTCTTCGAAGGTAGCCCATTCCCAGGCTTCTTGTTTCGCCAGGACGGCCTGCAGCAGCTTGTTGTTCAGAGCGTGGCCTGATTTGAACGCGGTAAACGCGCCGATAATATTGTGGCCGCACATAAACAGGTCGCCGATCGCATCCAGCATTTTGTGACGAACGAATTCATCTTCAAAACGCAGGCCTTCTTCATTCAGCACGCGGAAATCGTCGAGGCCGATCGCGCAATCCAGACTACCGCCCAGGCACAGGCCTTTGGATTGCAGATACTCGATTTCACGCATAAAGCCGAAAGTACGCGCGCGGCTGATCTGACGAACAAAAGAGTCGGCAGAGAAGTTCAGCTGATAGCGCTGAGAGCTGGAGTCGATCGCCGGATGGTTGAAGTCGATGGTGAAGTCGAGAGAGAAACCGTTGTACGGCTTGATCTCGGCCCACTTGTCGCCATCTTCCACGCGAACAGTCTGCTTAACGCGCACGAATTTTTTCGCGCTGTTCAGCTGTTCGATGCCCGCATCCATCAGCAGATAGATAAAGGGCGCGGCGCTGCCGTCCATAATCGGGATTTCCGGCGCATCCACTTCAACGATAATGTTGTCGATACCCAGACCAGCCAGCGCGGCGTTCAAATGCTCAACCGTCGAAATACGTACGCCTTCATCATTCACCAGGCAGGTACTCAGCATGGTGTCGCGCACGTATTTTGCATCAGCCGGGAAATCAACCGGTGGATTCAAGTCAGTGCGACGATAGATGACCCCGGTATTAGCCGGCGCAGGGCGTAGAGTCAGCGTGACTTTCTTGCCGGTATGCAAACCGACGCCAGTCGCCTGAACAATACGTTTTAATGTCCTTTGTTTGATCATCGTATTATCTCGCAATATTACCCATCCGACCGCTAGTATACTTTACCAGCGGGCGAACACTTTAGCACAAAGAGCGGAGAATCCCAATTCTCAGCTTATTCCTAATCTGCCTGCTTACGCAGAAACGCTGGAATATCAAGGTAATCGGGCTCTTTGTTTGACTGCGCGGTCTGGTCGTTGACCACTTTGGCCGCCGGCTTTTGCTCCTGCGGCAGCGGCGACATGCCGTGCTGCTGGTAGCGATGATCCATCACAGGCTGGCTAGCTGGCTTGTTGGTCACCAGGGTGATTTCCGGACGCTTGTCCATGCCGATGCCGGTTGCCACCACGGTAACGCGCAGTTCGTCGTTCATCTCCGGATCCAGCGAGGTGCCGATAACCACGGTCGCGTTGTCGGAGGCGAAGGCGCGGATAGTGTTACCCACGGTTTCGAACTCATCCAGACGCAGGTCGAAGCCCGCCGTGATGTTGACCAACACGCCGCGCGCGCCAGACAGGTCGATATCTTCCAGCAGCGGGCTGGAGATCGCCATTTCCGCCGCCTCTTCCGCGCGGTCTTCGCCACAGGCGACGCCGGAGCCCATCATCGCGTAGCCCATTTCGGACATCACGGTGCGCACGTCAGCGAAGTCGACGTTCATCAGGCCCGGACGTGTAATCAGTTCGGCGATGCCCTGTACCGCGCCTTTCAGCACGTCGTTTGCCGCGCCGAAGGCGTCGAGCAGAGAGATGCCGCGACCCAGCACTTTCAGCAGCTTATCGTTCGGAATGGTAATCAGTGAATCAACATGCTTAGAGAGCTCGGCGATGCCCTGCTCAGCAAAAGCCATGCGCTTTTTACCTTCGAAGTTGAACGGCTTGGTCACGACCGCAACGGTCAGAATGCCCAGGTCTTTGGCCACTTCCGCCACCACCGGCGCAGCGCCGGTGCCGGTACCGCCGCCCATGCCGGCAGCGATAAAGACCATGTCTGCTCCCTCCAGCGCAGAACGCAGTGCTTCGCGATCTTCTTCCGCCGAGGTACGACCAACTTCCGGATTCGCTCCGGCACCCAGACCTTTGGTGATATTGGTGCCGATCTGGATAGTCTGGCCAACCGCTGTTTTACGCAACGCCTGGGCGTCGGTGTTCACAGCGAAGAATTCCACACCTTCGATGCGCTCGCGCACCATGTGCTCTACGGCGTTGCCGCCGCCGCCGCCGACGCCGATGACTTTAATCACCGCGTCATTGGTTAATTCCATCGGTTCAAACATGATTTCTCTCCGTTATGTGCCTGTCGCCTGGAGACCATAAACAGTGCCAGCATGGTCTCCTTTCTAAAATCAAAATTCTTTCTTCAACCAGCTATTGATGCGCTTGAACCAGTTGCCCACCGATGCGCGTTTTTCTGTCTCTGCATCGCCGTTCATATGGGACTCTTTGCCATAGTGCAGCAGTCCCACTGCGGTCGAGTAATAAGGTTCCTGCGCGTAATCCGTCAATCCTGTGATATTGAGCGGCTGCCCGATGCGCACCTGCGTATGGAAAACGCGTTGCGCGCAGGCGGCCAGCCCTTCAATTTGCGCTGCGCCACCGGTCAGCACGATCCCGGCTGCCAGATGGTGCTTCACGCCCTGCTGTCGCAGTTGTTCCTGTAGCTGCAAAATCTCGTCGTTGACCAGATTCAGCAATTCGGTGTAGCGCGGCTCAATTACTTCGGCCAGCGTCTGCCGTTGCAGACTGCGCGGCGGACGTCCCCCCACGCTCGGCACTTCGACGTTTTCGTCTTTGCCGACAATCGATCCCAGCGCGCAGCCGTGGCGAACCTTAATCGCTTCCGCGTCTGTCGGCGGCGTGCCGAAGGCATAGGCGATGTCGCTGGTGACCACGTTACCCGCATAAGGGATCACTTTAGTGTGACGCAGCGCGCCGCCTGTATAAACAGCGATATCCATTGTACCGCCGCCGACGTCAACAACACAGACGCCAAGCTCACGTTCGTCTTCGGTCAGCACCGCGAAACTGGACGCCAGACCGGCAAAAATCAGTTGGTCAACTTTCAGGCCGCAACGTTCAACGGCCTTGACGATATTTTTCGCCATATCGTTGTGACATGTGATCAGATGCACTTTCGCCTGCATGCGCACGCCCGACAAACCAACCGGGTTTTTGATGCCTTCCTGATAATCGATAGCGTATTCCTGAGGAATAACATGCAGGATGCGGTGCTCATCGCGCACGCGCACTGACTTCGCAGTGTGTACGACGTTTTCCACATCATCCTGAGTCACTTCCTCTTCTGAAATCGGAACCATCCCGATTTCGTTCTGGCAGCTGATATGTTTGCCCGATAAAGCGAGATAGACGGAAGAGATCTGGCAATCCGCCATCAGCTCGGCCTGATCGATGGCGCGCTGTACGCATTTCACCACCGACTCAAGGTCGTTTACGCCGCCTTTATCCATACCGCGAGACGGGCAGCTGCCCACCCCGATAATGTTGACCATACCATCGGGCAGAATTTCCCCAACCAGGGCGGCGACCTTCGCGGTGCCAATTTCGAGTCCAACTACCAGTTTTCTGTCCGTTGCCTTGATCATTGTTTAGCCTGTGCCTGGTTCTGTTGCTGATTACTGTCCTGGAGCTCTACGGGCTCCGGCGTCCAGCCCACGGCTGCACCCGAGTCATACCGCAAATCCACATAGCTGATACGCTTGTGCTCGTTCTGCCCTTGCTGCTGCAACGCCGGATAGAGCTCGATAAATCGGTTAAGACGCTTCATGGGCTCGCCGCGCCCCAGCTCGATGCGCACATCGTCGCTGGTGACCAGCTGCCACGATCGCCGCGCCGTCATCGACGCGACCTTCAGGGTAAATTTGTTGGCCTTCAGCACGTCGCTCATGCTGTGGTAGCCCGCCAACACCTCTTTTTCGCTGCCTTCCGGTCCGTACAGCATCGGCATTGTTTCTTTGCCGATGTGGCTGGCCGGCACGCTGAAGGAGACGCCGTCCGCATCCACCATATGCAGATCGTTCCAGCGCGCCACCGGCACATACTCCACCAGATGGATCTTCAGCTCGTCAGGCCACTGCTTGCGCACGCTGACCTGTTTAATCCACGGCAGCCGCTCAATCTGCTGCTGAAGGATGTTGACATCCTGCGACATAAAGGTGCCCGGCGCGCCCAGCGACAAAATCGCCTGGCGAATATCATCATGCGTGGTGTAGTGGGTTTCGCCCGTCACCACCAGCCGTGAAAGCGGCAGGCGCGACGCGTCGTTCATCCACTTCAGCACCACCAGGCCGCCGAAAATCATAATGCCAATGACCATCAGCAAAAAAACGATGCCGAACAGTCTGGCCCCGTTGCTGCGCCCCGTGCGCACGCGCTCCTGGGGCTCGCGGTTCCGTGCGTTAAGTGCCGCCTGTGACATATCAGTCAGCCAGTTCCAGAATGCGCGCCACCAGCTGCGAGAAGCTCATGCCCGCAACGCTGGCCGCCATCGGCACCAGACTGTGGCTGGTCATGCCCGGCGAGGTGTTCGCCTCCAGCAGCTGGAAGTTGCCTTCACCGTCCGCCATCACGTCTACCCGTCCCCAGCCGCTACAGCCCAGCGCGCGCCATGCGTCCCAGACCAGATTCTGCAGTTCCGCTTCCCGCTCCGCGCTCAATCCTGCCGGGCAGAAGTATTGAGTATCGTCAGAAATGTATTTTGCTTCATAGTCATAAAATTCGCTGGCGGTCTGAATGCGTATCGCCGGCAGGATCTGGTCGCCAATAATGCCGACCGTATACTCCTCGCCGCTGAGAAACGCTTCGATCAGCACGTTATCGTCATGGCGGAACGCTTCATCAAGCGCAGCAGGCAGCGTTGCCAGCGTATTGACGCGGCTAATGCCGACGCTGGAGCCTTCGCTGCTCGGCTTGACGAACAGCGGCAGGCCCAGCGCCTCGACGGCGCCGCGTGTTTCCGCGTTCAGCCCCGCCTGATACTGCTCGCGCGTCAGCCAGACAAAACGGCCAGAGGGCAACCCGCGCCCCTGCCAGAGCAGTTTCGTGCGCAGCTTATCCATGGTAATGGCCGACGCCATCACGCCGCTGCCGGTATAGGGCAGCTGTAAAAATTCCAGCACCGCCTGCAGCGTGCCGTCTTCACCTCCGCGGCCGTGCAGCGCGATAAACGCGGCGTCGAAGCCCTGCTCTTTCAGCGTCAGCACCGAAACGTCGCGTGTATCGATTGCATGCGCGTTAACGCCCGCCTCGCGCAGGCCGGCCAGCACCGCACTGCCCGACATCAGCGAGACGTCGCGCTCCGCCGAGGTGCCGCCCATCAGGACGGCGACTTTATCAGCCATGACGCTCCTCCGCTTTGCGCTCAGGTTGCAGCTTGCAATCCGCCAGCTTGCGCGCCACTTTGCCGACGTTGCCGGCGCCCTGCACCAGAATCAGATCTTTGCCCGACAGCAGCGGCGCCAGCATTTCCGGCAGCGCGTCGTGATCCGGTACCAGCACAGGGTCGACCTTGCCGCGCCCGCGAATAGAGCGGCACAGCGCGCGGCTGTCCGCGCCCGGAATCGGCGTTTCGCCCGCTGAATAGACATCCAGCATCAGCAGCACGTCGACCTGCGACAGCACGTTGGCGAAGTCGTCGAACAGGTCGCGGGTGCGGGTATAGCGGTGCGGCTGAAACACCATCACCAGTTTTTTATCCGGCCAGCCAGCGCGCGCCGCCTTAATGGTGGCGTCGACTTCGGTCGGATGATGGCCGTAATCGTCGACCAGCATCGCCGTGCCTGGATTGCCGTTTACCGGCTCCGTCGGGAATTCGCCCAGCAGATCGAAGCGACGGCCTGTGCCCTGGAAGCTTTCCAGCGCGGCAAGGATAGCGTTGTCGTCAATGCCCTCTTCGCTCGCCACCGCAACGGCGGCCGCCGCGTTGAGCGCGTTATGACGGCCTGGCGCATTCAGCGTCACCTGCAGAAGCGGCTTGTCATGGCGCACCAGGGTAAAGTGTCCCTGCGCGCCGCGCTGCTCGTAGTGTTCGATGCGCACGTCGGCGTCATCGCTGAAGCCGTAGGTGGTGATGTGACGCCCCACGCGCGGGATCAGATCGCGGATCACCGCATCATCGATGCACATCACCGCACGGCCGTAAAACGGCAGGTTGTGCAGAAAGTTGATAAACGTCTGCTTCAGGTTTTCGAAGTCGCCCTGGTAAGTGTCCATATGGTCAGCTTCGATATTGGTCACCACCGCCACCATCGGCTGCAAATGCAGGAAAGAGGCGTCGCTCTCGTCCGCTTCCGCAATCAGGTAACGGCTGCTGCCGAGCCGCGCGTGCGTGCCCGCCGCCTTAACCAGTCCGCCGTTGACGAAGGTCGGATCCAGACCGCCCTCTGCATAGATGCTCGACACCATCGCCGTGGTGGTGGTTTTGCCGTGCGTGCCGGCGATAGCGATGCCGTGACGAAAACGCATTAGCTCCGCCAGCATCTCGGCGCGGCGGATTACGGGAATACGCTGTTCGCGCGCCGCAACCAGTTCCGGGTTGTCCTGCGCCACCGCGCTGGAGACCACCACCACGCTGGCATCGGTGACGTTTTCCGGGCGATGGTTGAAATAGATGGTGGCGCCCAGCGCCGCCAGATGCTGCGTCACCGCGTTCGGCGCCAGATCGGAGCCGCTAATATGGTAACCCTCGTTCGCCAACACTTCGGCAATACCGCCCATGCCGGCACCGCCGATGCCGACAAAGTGAATGTGCCGGACGCGACGCATCTCGGGCACAATGGAGCGCAGTTTTGCCAGTTGTTGTGTATTCATCGTTCTCAGTTACCTGTCATCTTTATCCGTGCCTGTTGCGGCACCGGCCAGCTACGCTGGCCCGATTATTCACTTCGCGGCGCGCGCCACTTCACGCGCGACCCTGTCGGTCGCATCGGGGATCGCCACCTGACGGGCTTTTTCCGCCATGCTCAACAGCGTTGGGCGATCCCAGCGGCGCAGCGTCTCCGCCACGGCATCCGCGGTAAATTGCGGCTGCTCAAAAATTTTGGCCGCGCCCGCTTTTTCCAGCGGCAGCGCATTCCAGTACTGCTGACGATCTTTATGCTGAAAAGGCACGAAAATCGCCGGTAAACCCGCCACGGCGATTTCGCTAACGGTGAGCGCGCCGGAGCGACACACCACCACATCCGCCCAGGCGTAGGCGGCCGCCATATCGTCAATAAATTCCGTGACCTTGTGCTGCGTCTGGCCGACCTGCTGGTACGCCTTAAGCACATCCTGCAGCGCGCCTTTGCCGGTCTGATGCCACAGCGTCACGCTGTCGCCCAGCGCGGCCGCGACCTGCGGCAGCGTCTGGTTCAGCACGCGCGCGCCCTGGCTTCCGCCGACCACCAGCACGCGGATCGGACCGCTGCGGTTGGCCAGACGCGCGTCCGGCAGCGGCAGCGCCAGCACGTCGGTGCGCACCGGATTGCCGACGACGTCCGCATGCGGAAAGGCGCCGGGAAAGGCCTGCATCACTTTGCTGGCGATCTTCGCCAGCCACTTGTTGGTCAGCCCGGCAATGCCGTTCTGCTCGTGCAGCACCACCGGAATGCCGCAGCTCCAGGCCGCGAGGCCGCCGGGCCCGGAAACGTAACCGCCCATGCCCAGCACCACGTCCGGCTGCCACGCCCGCATAATGGCGCGCGCCTGACGCCAGGCGTTGAAAATACGCATCGGCGCCAGCAGCAGCGCTTTCAGACCTTTGCCGCGCAGACCGCTGATGCGGATAAACTCAATCTCGATACCGTGTTTCGGCACCAGATCCGCTTCCATTCTGTCGGCCGTACCGAGCCAGCGAACCTGCCACCCCTGTTCCATCAGATGATGGGCGACGGCCAGACCGGGGAAAACATGTCCGCCGGTTCCACCCGCCATCACCATCAAACGCTTCCCACTCATCGGGCACCTCGGGTAAACGCCTGCGCTTTGGTCAGGCGCGTTTCATAATCAATACGCAGTAAAAACACGATCGCCGTCGACATAATCAGCAGACTGGAGCCGCCGTAGCTGATCAGCGGCAGCGTCAGCCCTTTCGTCGGCAGCATGCCCGCTGCCGCGCCGACGTTAACCAGCGCCTGGAAGCTGAACCACACGCCGATAGAACAGGCGAGAAAGCCGGAAAAACGTTGATCGATCTCCAGCGCGCGGCGGCCGATCGACATCGCACGAAAAGCGACGAAGAATACCATCAACAAGGCTAAAACCACACCGATATAACCCAGTTCTTCGCCGATGATAGAGAAGATAAAGTCGGTATGCGCCTCCGGTAGATACTCCAGTTTTTGCACCGAGTTGCCGAGCCCCTGCCCCCAGAATTCGCCGCGGCCGAACGCCATCAGCGACTGCGTCAGCTGATAGCCGCTGCCGAAAGGATCTTCCCAGGGATTCCAGAACGAGGTCACGCGGCGCATACGATAGGGTTCTGCGATAATCAGCAGCACCACGGCGAACATGCCGGAGCCGATAATCGCCAGGAACTGCCACAGCTTCGCGCCCGCCAGAAACAGCATCGCCAGCGTAGTGACGAACAGCACGACTACGGTGCCGAGGTCGGGCTGCGCCAGCAGCAGCACCGCCAGCACCACCATCACGCCCATCGGTTTGCAGAAGCCCCAGAAGTTATTGCGCACCTCTTCCACCTTGCGCACCAGATAGCTGGCGAGATAGCAGAAGAGCGACAGCTTCGACAGTTCCGCCGGCTGGATACGCAGCGGGCCGAGGGCGATCCAGCGCGAAGCACCGTTCACCGAGCTGCCCACCACCAGTACGATCAGCAGCATTACCACCGTGGCCAGCAGCATCGCGTTGCTGTAGCGCTGCCAGAAATCCATCGGCACGCGCAGCGTGACCAGCGCGATGCCGAGCCCCAGCACGATATAGAAAGCGTCGCGCTTGGCGAAGTAAAAGGGATCGTCGTTAAGACGCTGGCCCACAGGCATCGAGGCCGAGGTCACCATCACGAAGCCGACGATCGCCAGGCCAAAGGTGAGCCACAGCAGCGTGCGGTCGTAGAGCACCAGGGCGGAATCGTCGCTTTCGCGCGCGCCCATTACCCAGTCTTTCAGCCGGCTGCCGATAAAGGCGAAGAGTCCGATGAGCATTGCGCCGCCAGGAATACGCATCAGCCTAACTCCTTCGCCAGCTGCGCGAAGCGATCGCCGCGCTGTTCAAAATTACGGAACTGATCGAGGCTGGCGCAGGCGGGCGACAGCAGCACCATATCGCCAGGCTGAACCTGCGGCGCAATCAGCTCCATCGCCTGCTGCATCGTCTCGGTGCGCACGGCGTTGTCGGGGCGCAGCGCCGCCAGCGCGTCGCCATCGCGGCCGAAGCAGTAGAGGCGAACCTTCTCGTCCTGCACATAGCGCGCCAGCGGAGTGAAATCCGCCGATTTGCCGTCGCCGCCCAGCAGCAGCCAGAGACGGCCGTTAACCTGCAGGCCGTTAAGCGCCGCTTCGGTGCTGCCGACGTTGGTGGCTTTCGAGTCGTTGATCCAGCGCACGCCCCTGGCTTCATGCACCAGCTGGAAGCGATGCGCCAGCCCGCCAAAGCTGGTCAGCGCCGCGAGGCTGGAAGCGCGTGGCAGACCCACGGCGTCGGCCAGCGCCAGCGCCGCCAGGGCGTTGGTATAGTTATGCTGGCCTACCAGCTTCATCTCATCGGTATTCAGCACTTTTTCGCCCTTCACGCGCAGCCAGATGGCGCCCTGCTGACGATTGAGGTGGTAATCGCCGAAATCGATGCCGAAGCTGACGCAGCGCGCATCGGCACCGCGCACCGGCAGGGTCAGCGCATCGTCGGCGTTCACCACGCAGACGCGCGCATTTTCATAGATGCGCAGCTTCGCGGCGCGATACTGCTGCATGCCGAGCGGATAGCGATCCATATGATCTTCGGTGACGTTGAGAATGGTCGCCGCCGCGGCTTTCAGGCTCCAGGTGGTTTCGAGCTGGAAGCTGGAGAGCTCCAGCACGTAAAGCTGCGCGGGCGATTTCAGCAGCGACAGTGCCGGCAGGCCGATATTGCCGCCGACGCCGACCTGCCAGCCCGCGGCGCGCGCCATCTCGCCGACCAGCGTGGTGACAGTACTCTTGCCGTTGGAACCGGTGATCGCCACGATCGGCGCCTGCGCCTCACGGCAGAACAGCTCGATATCGCCGACGATTTCTATGCCCGCCTCGGCCGCTTCAGTTAATGCCGGATGCGCCAGCGCCATGCCCGGGCTGGCGACGATCAGATCCGCCGCCAGCAGCCAGTCGCTGTTAAGCCCGCCGGTATAGCGCTCCACCTGCTCAGGCAGCTTGTCGAGTCCCGGCGGCGACACACGGGTATCCATCACGCGCGGCGTTACGCCTTGCGCTAAAAAGAAATCAACACAGGAGAGGCCCGTCAGGCCCAGCCCGATAATGACGACTTTTCTGCCCCGATAGTCAGCCATAATTAACGTACCTTCAGCGTGGCCAGGCCAATAAGCACCAGCATCAGCGAAATGATCCAGAAGCGCACGATGACGCGCGGTTCCGGCCAGCCTTTCAGTTCATAGTGATGATGAATCGGCGCCATGCGGAAAATGCGCTGTCCGCGTAGCTTGAACGATCCTACCTGCAGGATCACCGACAGCGTCTCAACCACGAACACGCCGCCCATGATCACCAGCAGAAATTCCTGGCGCAGCAGCACGGCGAGCGTGCCAAGCGCGCCGCCCAGCGCCAGCGATCCCACGTCGCCCATAAAAACCTGCGCCGGATAGGTGTTGAACCACAGAAAGCCCAGCCCTGCCCCGACGATGGCGGTACAGACGATCACCAGCTCGCCCGCATGGCGTAAATAGGGAATATGCAGATACTCGGCGAACTTGACGTTGCCGGTCGCCCAGGCCACCAGCGCGAACCCGGCCGCGACAAACACGGTTGGCATAATCGCCAGGCCGTCCAGACCGTCGGTGAGGTTAACGGCGTTGCCGGTGCCAACGATAACGAAGTAGGCCAGCACGACGTAGAACAGGCCAAGCTGGGGCATGATGTCTTTGAAAAACGGCACCACCAGCTGCGTGGCAGGCGTCCCTTTGCCTGCGGCGTAGAGCGCGAACGCCACGCCGAGCGAAATCACCGACATCCAGAAATATTTCCAGCGTGCGATCAGCCCTTTGGTATCTTTGCGCACCACTTTGCGATAGTCATCGACAAAGCCAATGATGCCGAAGCCTACCAGCACGACCAGTACGCACCAGACGTAGGGATTAGAGGGATAAGCCCACATCAACACCGAAACGGTAATCGACGTGAGAATCATAATCCCGCCCATGGTCGGCGTGCCGCGCTTGCTGAAGTGCGACTCCGGACCGTCGTTGCGCACTACCTGGCCGATTTGCAGCTTTTGCAGCCAGGCGATCAGGCGCGGCCCCATCCATAGAGAGATAAATAAAGCGGTCAGCAGGCTGACAATGGCGCGAAACGTCAGATACGAAAAGACGTTGAAGCCGGAATAAAAAGCGACCAGATGCTCGGCCAGCCAGACTAACATGTTCCCATCTCCTGTAGGTTCTGCACGACCTGCTCCATGGCAGCACTCCGCGAACCCTTAATCAAAACGGTTAATTCCCGATGTTCGGACAACAACGTCCGTAAACGTTCAGTCAGCGCGGTTTTAGTGGCGAAATGTTCGCCAACTCCGCTGCTTTCACTAATGTTGGCGCTCAGCGCGCCGACGCTCAGCACGCGATCGACGCCCGCGGCTTTCGCCGCCAGCCCGACTTCGCGATGACACTGTTCCGCCTCTTCGCCCAGCTCGGCCATATCGCCGACCACCATCACGCGATAGCCGGGCATCTCGCCCAGCACCTGCGCGGCGGCCGTCATCGAGCCGACGTTGGCGTTATAGCTGTCGTCAAGCAGCAGCTGATGCTCGCCGAGGCGAATGGGAAACAGACGGCCCGGCACGGCCTGCAGGTTTTTTAACCCGCTCTGAATGGCGCTAAGCGGCGCGTCGACCGACAGCGCCAGCGCGGCGGCGGCCAGCGCGTTGGCGATATTATGGCGGCCAGGCAGCGGCAGCGTGACGTCGATGTCGCCGCGCGGCGTCTGCAGGATAAAGTGGGTGCCGTCTACGCCCAGGCGGATATCGCGCGCGGTGAAATCGCTGTCGGCAGCCTGCGGCGAGAAGCGCCAGACGCGCTTGCCGTGCAGGTTGGTCTGCCAGTGCGGCCAGTCGTTACTGTCGGCGTTGAGAATGGCGGTACCGTTAGCCGGCAGACCGTTGAAGATCTCCCCTTTCGCCTTCGCCACGCCCGCTAGCGAGCCGAAGCCCTCCAGATGCGCCGCCGCCAGGTTATTCACCAGCGCGCTCTCTGGACGCGTCAGCTCGGTGGTATAGGCGATCTCGCCCTGATGATTGGCGCCCAGTTCGATAACCGCATACTGGTGCTGCTCGGTGAGACGCAGCAGCGTCATTGGCACGCCGAAATCGTTATTCAGGTTACCGGCGGTATAGAGCGTTTCGCCGCACTCACGCAGGATGGCGGCGGTCATCTCTTTAACCGAAGTTTTGCCGGAGGAACCGGTCAGCGCCACGACGCGCGCCTTCGACTGCTGGCGTACCCAGGCGGCCAGCTTGCCGAACGCGATACGCGTGTCGGCAACCACCACCTGCGGGACAGAAAGAGGTAAATGCTTACTCACTAATAACGCCTGCGCGCCGCTGGCGATAGCGTCAGCGGCAAAGTCATGGGCGTCGAAGCGTTCGCCGACCAGCGCGACAAACAGGCTGCCGGGCGTCACTTTGCGCGTATCGGTAGTGACGTCGCTCAGGACGAGATCGCTGCCGTGAAGCGCGCCGCCGCTGATGTCGGCCAGCGTGGTAAGGGAAACCGGGATCATGCCGTCACTCCTAATAATGCGGCAACCGTGGCGCGGTCGGAATAATCCAGACGACGATGTCCCACGATTTGATAATCTTCGTGACCTTTGCCTGCTACCAGCACGATGTCGTCAGGCTGCGCCTGCAGAACGGCGTTAGTGACCGCTTGCGCCCGTCCAGCGACGACGCGCGCGCGGTGCGGCTCAAGCAGGCCGGTCAAAATGTCGTCAACGATAGCCTGCGGATCTTCGCTGCGCGGATTGTCGTCAGTAATCACCACGACGTCCGCGAACTGCTCGGCGATAGCGCCCATCAGGGGACGCTTGCCTTTGTCGCGATCGCCGCCGCAGCCGAACACGCACCAGAGCTTGCCTTTGCAGTGCAGGCGCGCTGCTTCCAGCGCCTTTTCCAGCGCGTCCGGCGTATGGGCATAATCCACCACTACGGTCGGCTTGCCCGGCGCGCTGAAGACTTCCATGCGCCCGCATACCGGCTGCAGCTGTGGCGCCGTCCGCACCAGATCGGCGAGCGGATAATCAAGCGCCAGCAGCGTGGCGAACGCCAGCAGCAGGTTGCTGACGTTGAAGGCACCCATCAGGCGGCTGTCGAATTCACCTTCGCCCCAGCTTGACCTGAAGCGGATATGCGCGCCATTGTCCTGATAGGTGATCTCTTCGGCTTTTACCCACCGGCCGTGACAGCCCGGCTGGAGATTATTCTCCATGGTGACGGCGACGGCGTCGGGCAGCGTCGCCAGCCAGCGGCGCCCTGCTTCGTCGTCGGCGTTAAGGATCATTTCGCCAACCTGATGATCGGTAAACAGCAGCTTCTTAGCCGATTCGTAGCTCTGCATATCGCCGTGATAGTCGAGATGATCGCGGCTCAGATTGGTAAAGACCGCGGCGGCGAACGGCAGCGCTGCAACGCGATGCTGCACCAGACCGTGCGAGGAGACCTCCATCGCGGTCAGCGTCGCGCCCTGCTGCGCCAGCTCCTGCAGCAGATGCTGAACCTCCACGGCCGAGCCGGTAGTATTCTCGGCCGCGGTCAGCTGGCCGAGCAGGCCGTTGCCGACCGTGCCCATTACTGCGCCGGTTTCGCCCAGCCGCTGCGCCCACTGCGCCAGCAGTTGCGTGGTCGTCGTTTTGCCATTGGTGCCGGTCACGCCGATCAGCTTCTGCTTTTCGCCAGGCTGACCATAGAAGCGGCCCGCCAGCGCGGAGAGACGCTGCGGCAGCTGCGCCAGGTAGATCACCGGCACGCCGTGCATTTCTTTGATATCGCCATCGCTGGCTTCGCCTTCCGCCTCTGCGATCACGGCGGAAACGCCTTGTGCGATGGCCTGCGGAATAAAACGCCGTCCGTCGGCGTGGTGGCCTGCGACGGCCACGAACAGATCGCCGGACGCCGCCTTGCGGCTATCCAGTGTCATGTCACCCAGGGGACGCGCCGGCGCGCCTGGCACCCACGGGTCCAGCAAGTCGCGCAGGTTACGATCTGTCACTTTTTTCCTCACTTCTGTTTGTCACCAGCTCGTTTTTGTCATTGGTCGGCAACGCGTCCGGTTCGATGTTCATGGTGCGCAGAACGCCGCCCATGATGGCACCGAACACCGGCGCGGAAACCGCACCACCGTAATACTTGCCGGCCTGGGGATCGTTGATCACCACCACCAGCGCAAAACGAGGATGACTGGCAGGCGCGACGCCTGCGGTGTATGCGATATATTTATTAACGTAGCGGCCGTCCGGCCCGACTTTTTTCGCCGTGCCGGTTTTAATCGCGATGCGATAGCCTTTAATTGCCGCTTTTACGCCGCCGCCGCCCGGCAGCGCGACGCTTTCCATCATATGAACCACGGTTTTCACCAGCGATTCCGGGAAGACGCGCTCGCCCGCGACAGGCGGATCGACCTTAGTAATCGACAGCGGCCGGGAGATACCGTAGCTGCCGATGGTCGCGTAGACACGCGCTAACTGTAACGGCGTTACCATTAGCCCGTAGCCGAAAGAGAAGGTGGCCCTCTCTATGTCAGACCACCGTTGTTTTTGAGGGTATAAGCCACTACTTTCCCCGACCAGCCCCAAATTGGTCGGTTTACCCAGGCCAAAGCGCGCATAAGTATCTACAAGCGCTGAGGAGGGCATCGCTAACGCCAGCCGTGAAACGCCGACGTTACTCGACTTCTGCAGAACCCCGGTAAGGGTCAATTCGTTATAGCGCGCCACGTCTTTGATCTCATGACCGTTAACGCGGTACGGCACGGTATTAAGCACGCTGTTTTCCCGCACCACGCCGCGCTGCAGCGCCGTCATCACCACCATCGGCTTGACGGTCGAGCCTGGCTCGAAGATGTCGGTAATGGCGCGGTTGCGCATCATCTCTTTCGGCGTGTTGCTGAGGTTATTGGGGTTGTAGGCCGGGCTGTTGGCCATCGCCAGCACTTCGCCGGTATTGACGTCCACCAGTACGGCAGTGCCCGACTCGGCTTTGTTGAACGCTACCGCATTGTTAAGTTCGCGGTAGACCAACGCCTGCAGGCGTTCATCGATGCTGAGCGTCAGGTTGTGGGCGGCGCGGCTGTCCACCGATGAGATATCTTCGATCACGCGGCCGTTGCGATCTTTACGCACCGTTCGCTCGCCCGGCGCACCGGTCAGCCATTTATCGAAGCTCTTCTCGATGCCTTCGATACCCTGGCCGTCAATATTGGTAAAGCCGATCAGGTGAGATGTCACCTGACCGGCCGGATAGTAGCGGCGCGACTCTTCGCGCAGATGGATGCCGGGCAGCCGCAGCTTCTTGATGTAGTCGCTGATGGCGGGATTGACCTGCCGTGCCAGATAGATGAAGCGTCCTTTGGGATTGGCGTTGACGCGCGTCGCCAGCTGATCGAGAGGAATAGAGAGCGCGTCGGCAAGCGCTTTCCAGCGGCCGTCGAGGGTCACGCCGCCCGCGTCGTGCAGCTCTTTCGGGTCAGCCCAGATGGCGTTGACCGGCACGCTGACCGCCAGCGGACGACCGGCGCGATCGCTGATCATGCCGCGCGCGGTAGGCACCGCCTGCACGCGCAGCGAGCGCAGATCGCCCTCTTTCACCAGCTTGTCCGGGCTGATGACCTGCAGCCAGGCGACGCGGGAGAGCAGACCGAACAGCGCCAGTAAAATACAGCCGCACAGCAACGCAAAACGCCAGCTTACAAAGCTGGCTTTATCTTCCTGTTTTTTCAACTTCAGCGTTTTGCTTGCGCCGCTCATTGCGATTTAGCGTTCCTTATTTCTGTACCACAATATTTTCCTGGGATGGATCGACATGCTGTAGCTGCAGCTTCTCGGTGGCGATGCGCTCCACCCGGCTGTGATCGCCCAGCGCGTTCTCCTCAAGGATCAGGTTACGCCATTCAATGTCTAGCGCGTCGCGCTCTAACACCAGCTGTTCGCGCTGCGCGGTCAGCAGACGCGTTTTGTGCGTCGTCGTCACCACCATCACGGCCGACACCAGTACGGCGATCAGCAAAATCAGCGGGATTTTGCCGAACCGCAGCAGATCGCCGCCGATGACGCCGGGCAGGCTGTGACGTTCATTGCCGATCATGCGTCGGTTCTCTCCGCAATGCGCAGAACCGAACTGCGCGCGCGCGGGTTGTCCGCGACTTCCGCATCGCCCGGCGTCATCTTGCCGAGCAGCTTCAGCTGACGTCCGCCCAGCGCTTTAAGCTGCGACTCGGTCATTGGCAGACCCGCCGGCACCTGCGGGCCGCGGCTCTGGTCGCGCATAAAACGCTTCACCAGGCGATCTTCCAGCGAGTGGAAGCTGATAATGGAGAGGCGTCCTTCGGGCGCCAGCGCCGTTAACGCGCCTTTCAGCGCCTTTTCAATCTCTTCCAGCTCGCTGTTGATCCAGATACGGATCGCCTGAAAGCTGCGCGTTGCCGGATGCTTGAACTTATCTTTCACCGGCGTGGCCGCCGCGATGACGTCAGCCAGCTCTTTGGTGCGCGTCATCGGCTGTTCGCGGTTGCGCTCGACGATGGCGCGCGCGATGCGTTTAGCAAAACGCTCTTCGCCGTAGGTCTTCAGCACGAAGGCGATATCCGCCTCTTCCGCTTGCAGCAGCCATTCGGCGGCCGAATGCCCGCGCGTCGGGTCCATACGCATATCCAGCGGCCCGTCGCGCATAAAGGAGAAGCCGCGTTCCGCATCATCCAGCTGCGGCGACGAGACGCCCAGATCGAGCAGGATGCCGCTGATTTTGCCGCTTAAGCCCAGCTCCTCGACATAGTCGGCCAGTGCGGAAAAGGGACCGTGCACGATCGAGAAGCGCGGATCGGCGATCTCGGCGGCGGCGGCGATAGCTTGCGGGTCGCGATCGATGGCGATAAGCCGTCCCTGCGGGCCCAGCTGCGACAGAATCAAACGTGAATGTCCGCCGCGACCAAAGGTGCCGTCGATGTAGATGCCGTCTTCCCTGATGTTGAGGCCGTTAACCGCCTCGTCCAGCAGCACCGTGGTATGTTTAAAATTTTCCTGCATAGCTATAGCGACAAGTCCTGCAACCGCTCAGATAAAGGTTCCTGAGCCGACTGTTCTGCGTCAATGTCATCCTTGACTTGTTGATACCAGGTCTGTTCATCCCACAGTTCAAACTTGTTGAACTGGCCGACCAGCATCACTTCTTTCGTCAGGTGCGCGTGTTGCCGAAGGGTATTCGCCAGCAGCAAACGGCCTGCGTTGTCCATCTGACACTCACTGGCATGTCCCAGCAGCAGACGCTGTACGCGTCGTTCAACGGGGTTCATGCTGGATAAGCGAGACAGCTTTTTTTCGATGATTTCCCATTCGGGCAGGGTATAAAGCAACAGGCATGGCTGATGAAGGTCGATGGTACAAACCATCTGCCCTTGAGATTCCCCGATCAGCGTGTCGCGATAGCGCGTTGGTACGGCCAGTCGCCCTTTGCTGTCGAGATTGACTAACGTTGCTCCACGGAACATGCCAGTCTTCCCCTCAGCTCCCCATTTTCACCACTTTACCCCACTTTTTACCACGCCACGAGTTTACGGAGGCGATGAAATCGTTGTCAAGCCGAAGCGCGGCGGGAATATAACTATTTACAAGGGGTGATTTCGCTGATTGAAAAGCGGCAAACGGGGCAAAAGGTCAATTTTAAAAATTAACCTGATGAATAATGGAATAAAAAGCACGACGTTTTAGAAAATGCTTAAAAATAAGCCTGACGACCTGCGCTAATATTCCTCACTATTTCTGAGACAGGGGCTGCATTTTAGGGGAGTTCCGAAAGCGGCGCCTGCCGCTTCAGGCAGGTCAGGAGTGCGCGCCAGCCCAAAGAAATGGACATTTAACAATCACATCGCCGCTAATTTGTTAGACGAGATGTCGCAGCTTTACGCTTTTTTACCCTAAAAAATGATGAATATTAATACGCGAAAATTTAAGGGCAGCGGTATTGCTGCCCGTCAGCTATTTAACTTTGCGGCTGAGCTGACCGCGACGAAATAAATTTCGTCGAATACGCGTTAATCCCGGTTTCGGTTTTCGTGGTTCATCAAGCGAAGCCAGAACTAACTCCAGCACGCGCTCCGCCACGTCGCGATGACGCTGCCCCACCGCCAGCACCGGACACTCTAAAAAGTCCAGTAATTCGTGGTCGCCAAATGTGGCGATCGCGAGGTCGGTCGGCAGGCGTCCGTCACGTTTTAACGTTACGTCCATAACGCCCTGCAGCAGACCGAACGAGGTGGTGAAGAGCGCTTCCGGCATATCATGATCGTCAAGGTACTTCTCAAACAGCGCCGCCGCCGCCGTGCGCTCAAAGCTGTTGCAATAGATATAGTCGATGGGGCGCGGATCCTCTTTCCAGGCGTCGCGGAAGCCCATTTCGCGCAGGAAGCTGACGGAAAGCTCAGGCAGTGCGCCGAGAAACAGCACGTTTTTCACCGGAAGCTGACGCAATTCAGCCGCCAGCGTAAAGGCGTCGTCCTGATCGGCGCCGACGACGCTGGTGAAGTGTTCACGATCCAGCGCGCGGTCCAGCGCGATAATCGGCAGCGGATCGTTGATCCAGCGTTGATAGAAAGGGTGCTCAGGCGGCAAAGAGGTTGAAACGATTATCGCATCGACCTGGCGCTGCAGCAGATGTTCAATACAACGCATTTCGTTGTCGGGCTGATCTTCCGAACAGGCGATCAGCAGCTGATAGCCGCGCTGACGCGCCTGACGTTCAAGATAGTTGGCGATGCGGGTATAGCTGGTGTTTTCCAGATCGGGGATCACCAGGCCGATCGAGCGCGTACGGCCGGCACGCAGGCCCGCCGCCACGGCGTTGGGGTGGTAGTTATGCTCACGCACCACCGCCATCACTTTCTCGACGGTTTTTTCGCTGACACGATACTGCCGCGCTTTGCCATTGATGACATAACTGGCCGTGGTGCGCGACACGCCTGCCAGGCGCGCGATTTCATCCAGTTTCACGATAACTCCATACTTCACGGCGAGCCGCGTTGCGGCAGATGTCCGCAACTAAGCTAAGGGTAACTCGTTTGTAACATCTAACAGCAGAACTTCGCGCTGAGCAACCGCTTTTCTCAGCGATCCCCGCATAGCGCATAAAATAAAAAAACCCGGCATTACGCCGGGTTAGAGACTGTCACCTTGAGCAATTACCGCATAATGCGATCGCCGCGCGACACGCCGACGATGCCGGAACGCGCCACTTCAACGATTTCCGCTACTTCGCGCACGGTATTCAGGAAGGCGTCGAGCTTGTCGCTGGTGCCCGCCAGCTGAACCGTGTACAGCGTCGGCGTCACGTCAATAATCTGACCGCGGAAGATCTCCGCGCTGCGCTTCACCTCTTCGCGGCCGTAACCGGTGGCCTGAAGTTTCACCAGCATGATTTCGCGTTCGACATAGGCGCCCTGCCCCAGCTCGCTGACGCGCAGCACATCCACCAGCTTGTGCAGCTGCTTTTCGATCTGCTCCAGCACCTTTTCGTCGCCGACGGTCTGGATGGTCATACGCGACAGAGTGGGATCGTCGGTCGGCGCAACGGTCAGGCTCTCGATGTTATAGCCGCGCTGGGAAAAGAGTCCCACCACGCGAGACAATGCGCCGGATTCGTTCTCCAGCAGAACCGATAAAATACGACGCATAATTATGTCCTCTCCGTTTTGCTCAGCCACATCTCATCCATCGACCCGCCGCGGATCTGCATCGGGTAGACGTGCTCGCTGCCGTCGACGGTGACGTCGACGAACACCAGCCGCCCTTTCGCCAGCGTATCCAGCGCCAGCTGCAGCTTCTCTTCCAGCTCGGAAGGATGCTGAATCGCGATGCCGACGTGACCGTACGCCTCAGCCAGGCGCACGAAGTCCGGCAGCGATTCCATATAAGATTGCGAATGACGGCCGGAGTAGATCATATCCTGCCACTGCTTCACCATACCGAGCACGCGGTTGTTCAGGCTCAGCACCAGCACCGGCAAATCGTACTGCAGCGCGGTGGAGAGCTCCTGAATATTCATCTGAATGCTGCCGTCGCCGGTCACGCAGATTACCGTCTCTTCCGGCAGCGCCATTTTCACGCCCAGCGCGGCCGGCAGCCCGAAGCCCATGGTGCCGAGCCCGCCGGAGTTGATCCAGCGGCGCGGTTTATCAAAGGGATAATAGAGCGCCGCGAACATCTGATGCTGGCCGACGTCCGACGTCACGTAGGCATCGCCGTTGGTCAGGCGAAAGATCGTTTCGATCACCGCCTGCGGCTTGATCTTTTCACTGTTGCGATCGAATGCCAGGCATTTACGGCTGCGCCAGCCCTCGATGCTCTGCCACCAGTCGCGCAGGCTATCGAGATCCTGCTTCGTCTCACTCTGCGCCATCAGATCGAGCATCTGCTGCAGCGTCTGCTTCGCATCGCCGACGATAGGAATATCCGCCGCCACGGTTTTCGAGATCGAGGTAGGATCGATGTCGATATGCAGCACCGTCGCGTTCGGACAATATTTAGCCAGGTTATTGGTGGTGCGATCGTCAAAGCGTACACCGACGGCGAAGATAAGATCGGCGTTGTGCATCGTCATATTGGCTTCGTAGGTGCCATGCATGCCGAGCATGCCCACCGACTGGCGATGGGTGCCGGGGAAAGCGCCCAGCCCCATCAGCGAACTGGTGACCGGAATATTCAGCTGCTCCGCAAGCTGCAACAGCTCCGCCTCGCACGCCGAGGTAATCGCGCCGCCGCCGACGTACATCACCGGCTTACGCGCGGCGAGCAGCGTATTGAGCGCGCGCTTGATCTGTCCTTTGTGGCCCTGAATCGTCGGATTATAGGAGCGCATGCTCACCGATTCCGGATAGACGTAAGGCAGCTTGTTGGCCAGATTCAGAATATCCTTCGGCAGATCGATCACCACCGGACCCGGACGTCCGCTGGCGGCCAGCCAGAACGCTTTTTTCAGTACGGTCGGGATCTCTTCGGTGCTTTTCACCAGAAAGCTGTGCTTCACCACCGGGCGGGAAATCCCCACCATGTCGCACTCCTGAAAGGCGTCGTAGCCAATCAGCGAGGACGGCACCTGTCCCGACAGGATCACCAGCGGAATCGAATCCATATAGGCAGTGGCGATACCGGTAATCGCATTGGTGGCGCCCGGACCCGACGTCACCAGCACCACGCCGACTTCGCCGGTCGCGCGCGCTAGCCCGTCCGCCATATGCACCGCGCCCTGCTCATGGCGCACCAGTACGTGATCGATTCCGCCGACGGTTTGCAGCGCATCGTAAATATCCAGCACCGCGCCGCCCGGATAACCGAACACCTGCTTTACGCCCTGATCGATTAACGACCGGACGACCATCTCGGCTCCTGACAACATCTCCATTTTCTGCCTCCAGGCTTGAGGAACTGAATCCACTGACGCTCGCTGTTCCTGCGCGCCACTGGCATCCTGCCCCACGTTCGCCAGTTAAGATCAAAACCTTATGTTTATGCGCAGACGCCGGAACGCCTTTCCGACATCCAGATACAGAGAAATCTGCTTGGTTGATTGTTTTAAGAGTTGGTCGATTACCATAACCGTAGAAAACCTGACAGGCAAACGTCAGAGTCTGCGCTTATCGTTAAGCCGGCCGTAAAGCCTCTGCGCGATAAGTTAAGCGCGCGAGGAATTATCTAATTCACCGGAAGTTAGGCAGAAGAAAATGCTGGAGACGAAATCATTTCCAGCGGGTTATAAGAAATAATAAAAAATTAATTCCGCCTGCATCAGCCCACAATTTTACTGTGAAATTCATTTCTGGCGTTATTAACTCTGAAATAAAGGCGATGCACGACATTGTGCTGCCGCGCAGCGGTAAAACAGTTCTGCTTAAGTCAGTGAGTAAACCCTTAAAAAAATCATAAAATCAAATACATATAATAAAGTCATCGCAGCGTATCGCCGCTTCTGCGCGCCATTTTTCCACTCATTGTCTGTTCCACTGATCTGGCGCGAAAACGCAGAATTATTTCCTTAACGTCCGCCGAAAATACCCTTTTACTTATGGTTGACATCCCGTCCCGATTCCAGTACCAATATGTGCAGCACAAAATTTTACGAGGTTCGAATCCATGTTTCATTCATTCCGCCTACTCGGTCTACTACTTAACGCATTCAGTTTGCGCGGTAGACTCGTGGGCAGAATCAAACACTGATTCGAACCTGCTGAAAGTTAAAAACCCGCGCCTTGCGCGGGTTTTTTTATGCTCGTTGCACGGTGAAGTTAACGCATAAGGATGAATACGATGAGCCAGCAAGTCATTATTTTCGATACCACTCTGCGCGACGGTGAGCAGGCATTACAGGCCAGCCTGAGTGTGAAAGAAAAATTGCAGATCGCACTGGCGCTGGAGCGCATGGGCGTCGACGTGATGGAAGTCGGTTTTCCGGTCTCGTCGCCGGGCGACTTTGAATCCGTTCAGACCATCGCGCGCACCATTAAAAACAGCCGCGTCTGCGGGCTGGCGCGCTGCGTCGAGAAAGATATCGACGCCGCTTATGAAGCGCTGCGCGTGGCGGAGGCCTATCGTATCCACACCTTCATCGCCACCTCGCCGATGCATATCGCCACTAAACTGCGCAGCACCCTGCCTGAGGTAATCGAGCGCGCGGTGCATATGGTGAAACGCGCGCGCAACTATACCAGCGACGTCGAGTTCTCTTGCGAAGATGGCGGCCGCACGCCGATCGACGATCTGTGTCGCGTTGTGGAGGCGGCGATCAACGCCGGCGCCACCACCATCAACATCCCGGACACCGTGGGCTACACCCTGCCGGGTGAATACGCCAGCATCATCAGCCAGCTGATCAATCGCGTGCCCAATATCGACAAAGCCATTCTGTCGGTGCACACCCATGACGATTTAGGCATGGCGACCGGCAACGCGCTGGCTGCCGTCCAGGCGGGCGCGCGGCAGGTGGAAGGCACGCTGAACGGTCTGGGCGAGCGCGCCGGCAACTGCGCGCTGGAAGAGGTCATCATGGCGATCAAAACCCGCCAGCAGATCCTGAACGTGCATACCAACATCCAGCATCAGGAAATCTACCGCACCAGTCAGATGGTCAGCCAGATCTGCAATATGCCGATCCCGGCGAACAAAGCGGTGGTCGGCTCTAACGCCTTCGCCCACTCCTCCGGCATTCATCAGGACGGCGTGCTGAAAAACCGCGAGAACTACGAAATCCTGACGCCAGAATCGATCGGCCTGCATAAAATCCAGCTGAACCTGACCTCGCGCTCCGGCCGCGCTGCGGTGAAACACCGCATGGAAGAGATGGGCTACAAAGAGAGCGATTACAGTCTGGACGCGCTGTATGACGCCTTCCTGAAGCTGGCCGACAAGAAAGGCCAGGTGTTCGATTACGATCTGGAAGCGCTGGCCTTTATCAACAAACAGCATGAAGAGCCGGAATATTTCCAGCTGAACGAATTCAACGTGCAGACCGGCTCCAGCGTCACGGCGACCGCCTCGGTGCAGCTGGGCTGCGGCGAAGAGACCAAAGCAGACGCCGCCACCGGCAACGGCCCGGTCGACGCGGTTTACCAGGCGATTAACCGCATTACCGGCTTCGAAGCCGAGCTGGTGAACTACAAGTTAACGGCGAAAGGCCACGGCGAGAACGCGCTGGGCCAGGTAGATATCGTGGTCAACTATAACGGCCGCAAATTCCACGGCGTGGGTCTGGCGACCGATATCGTCGAATCCTCCGCGAAGGCGATGGTGAACGCGCTGAACAATATCTGGCGCGCCAAAGAAGTCGAAAAAGAATTGCAGCGCAAATTTCAGAAGGAAACGGTGTAACTATGTCTACCTCTTCTCATATCGCAGTATTGCCCGGCGACGGTATTGGCCCGGAAGTCATGGCGCAGGCCCTGAAAGTGCTGGACGCCATTCGTCACCGCTTTGATATGCGTATCACTACCAGCGAGTATGACGTCGGCGGCATCGCCATCGACCGCCACGGCGAACCGCTGCCGCCTGCCACCGTCGCCGGCTGCGAGCAGGCCGACGCCATTCTGTTCGGCTCGGTCGGCGGCCCGAAATGGGAGCATCTGCCGCCCGCCTCGCAGCCAGAGCGCGGCGCGCTGCTGCCGCTGCGCAAGCATTTCAAACTGTTCAGCAACCTGCGTCCCGCCGCGCTCTATCAGGGGCTGGAGGCCTTTTGCCCGCTGCGCGCCGATATCGCCGCGAAAGGTTTCGATATTCTGTGCGTGCGCGAGCTGACCGGCGGCATCTATTTCGGCCAGCCGAAAGGGCGTGAAGGCAACGGTCCGCATGAGCGCGCCTTCGATACCGAGGTTTATCACCGTTTCGAGATTGAACGCATCGCCCGCATTGCCTTCGAGTCGGCGCGCAAGCGTCGCAATAAAGTCACCTCTATCGATAAAGCCAACGTGCTGCAGACCTCGGTGATGTGGCGCGAAATCGTTAATGAAGTGGCGCAGGATTATCCCGACGTGCAGCTGAGCCATATGTATATCGATAACGCCACTATGCAGCTGATTAAAGACCCGTCGCAGTTCGACGTGCTGCTCTGCTCCAATCTGTTCGGCGACATTCTCTCTGACGAGTGCGCGATGATCACCGGCTCGATGGGCATGCTGCCGTCAGCCAGCCTGAATGAAGAGAGTTTCGGTCTGTATGAGCCGGCGGGCGGCTCCGCGCCCGATATCGCCGGACAGAATATCGCGAACCCGGTGGCGCAGATCCTGTCGCTGTCGCTGCTGCTGCGCTACAGCCTGAATGCGGATGCCGCCGCCGACAGCATTGAGCGCGCCGTCAGCCGCGCGCTGGAAGAAGGCTACCGCACCCGAGATTTGGCCGGTGACGGCCCCGCCGTCACCACGGATGAGATGGGCAGCGTGATTGCCCGCTTTATCGCCGAGGAAAAATAAAATAATGAAAACTTTATACCAGAAGTTATTTGATGCACATGTCGTTCACGAAGCGCCTAACGAGACGCCGTTGCTCTATATCGATCGTCACCTGATTCATGAGGTGACGTCGCCGCAGGCCTTCGACGGTCTGCGCGCCCACGGCCGCAAAGTGCGTCAGCCGTCGAAGACGTTCGCCACCATGGACCATAACGTTTCGACCCAGACCAAAGATATCAACGCCTCCGGCGAAATGGCGCGCATCCAGATGCAGGAGCTGATGAAGAACTGCGCCGAGTTCGGGGTGCAGCTCTACGATCTGAACCACCCGTTCCAGGGGATCGTGCACGTCATCGGGCCGGAGCAAGGCATGACGCTGCCGGGCATGACCATCGTCTGCGGCGATTCGCACACCGCTACCCACGGCGCGTTCGGTTCGCTGGCTTTCGGCATCGGCACCTCGGAAGTCGAGCATGTTTTCGCGACCCAGACGCTGAAGCAGGGTCGCGCGAAGACCATGAAAATCGAAGTGCTGGGCGACGCCGCGCCGGGCATCACCGCGAAGGATATCGTGCTGGCGATTATCGGGAAAACCGGCAGCGCGGGCGGCACCGGCCACGTGGTGGAGTTCTGCGGTCCGGCTATCGAAGCCCTGAGCATGGAAGGTCGCATGACGCTGTGCAATATGGCGATCGAGATGGGTGCCAAGGCGGGCCTGGTGGCGCCAGACGACACCACATTTAACTATCTGAAAGGCCGTCAGTTCGCGCCGCAGGGCGAGAAGTGGGAGCAGGCGGTAGAATACTGGCGCACTCTGAAGTCGGACGCAGGCGCGCACTACGACGCGGTGGTAACGCTGAACGCCGCCGATATCGCGCCGCAGGTGACCTGGGGCACCAACCCGGGCCAGGTGATCGCCGTGGACGAGCTGATCCCGAACCCGGCCTCGTTTGCCGATCCGGTTGAGCGCGCCTCAGCTGAGAAGGCGCTCGCCTATATGAATTTGCAGCCGGGCATCCGCCTGACCGACGTGGCGATCGACAAGGTATTTATCGGCTCCTGCACCAACTCGCGCATTGAAGATCTGCGCGCCGCAGCGGCCATCGCCAAAGGGCGCAAAGTCGCGCCGGGCGTAGTGGCGATGGTGGTGCCAGGCTCCGGTCCGGTGAAAGCGCAGGCGGAAGCGGAAGGCCTGGACAAAGTTTTCCTCGAAGCCGGTTTCGAATGGCGCCTGCCGGGCTGCTCGATGTGCCTGGCGATGAACAACGACCGCCTGAATCCAGGCGAGCGCTGCGCCTCGACCAGCAACCGTAACTTTGAAGGTCGCCAGGGCCGCGGCGGACGTACTCATCTGGTCAGCCCGGCGATGGCCGCCGCAGCCGCTGTTTCCGGCCACTTTGCCGATATCCGTGAACTGACAGGAGCATAATCATGGCGAATAAATTTACTCAGCATACCGGCATCGTCGCCCCGCTGGACGCGGCGAACGTCGACACCGACGCCATTATTCCCAAGCAGTTCCTGCAGAAGGTGACGCGCACCGGCTTTGGCGCCCATCTGTTTCACGACTGGCGCTTCGATGACGACGCCGGCACCGTGCCGACCGCCAGCTTTGTGCTGAACAAGCCTGAGTTTCAGGGCACCAGCATTCTGCTGGCGCGCGAAAACTTCGGCTGCGGTTCGTCGCGCGAGCATGCGCCATGGGCGCTGACCGATTTCGGTTTTCACGTGGTGATTGCGCCGAGCTTCGCCGACATTTTTTACGGCAACAGCTTTAACAACCAGCTGCTGCCGGTGCGCCTCAGCGACGAGCAGGTGGACGAGATGTTTAAGCTGGTGGCGGCGCAGCCGGGCATCCGCTTTACCGTCGATCTGGAAGCGCAGACGGTAACGGCAGGCGACAAAGTCTACTCGTTCGAGATCGATAGCTTTCGTCGTCACTGCATGCTGAACGGCCTCGACAGCATCGGCCTGACGCTGCAGCACGAAGCGGCGATTACCGATTACGAACAGCGCCAGCCTGCGTTTTTGAATTAAGGCATCGCTGTTTGCAGGTCAGGAGCTAACGCGAGTGGCAGGGTCCGATCGCAAAGTCGCTAAACGCATCCCTGCTCGCTCGTCCCGCACCATCCCTGGTGCGGGACGCTTTGCTCTTCGGACCCAGCCACCCGCGTTTTAAGCTTTAGCGCTGCCTGTAAGAAAAACAGTGCCCTCTTAGACGTTCTTCACGCGCGCCGACATGGCGAACGCCGCGACGGCCAGCCCCAGCGCCAGCCAGTACACCGCAATATGCCCGAAGCGCTCGCTCAGCGTCCCCTGAATCACGCCTGCCAGAATCATCCCGGTCGAGATAGAGTTGGTGAACATGGTAGTCGCCGCGCCCGGCCGACCCGGCATCAGATCCTGAAACCACAGCATGCCGATGCCAGCGATAATGCCGACAAACACCGCGTTAAACAGCTGTAGCGCCATCAGCGCCGTCTGCGAAGCGAACATCGCCAGCCCGGCGTAAAACAGAATGCCCGCCGCCACCGCGATCAACATCAGATTGCGCTTGCCGACGCGCTTCGCGTAGTGCCCGGCCAGCAGCATTACCGGGATCTCCAGCCCGGCCGCTGTCCCCATCAGCAGACCCGCCAGCTTCTCCGGCAGACCGAGCGTGACGCTGATATAGAGCGGCATATCGATGATATACATGGTATTGCAGGTCCACATCGTTACCGAGGCGATAAACAGCAGGCGCACGTCGCGGTCGCGCCAGCCGCTCAGCGGCATGCCGCCGCTCCTCATCAGCGGCTCGGCGCGCGGCACCGACGGCAAGGTGAACTTGATCAGCAGGATACAGACCAGAAACAGCGCGGCCGCCACCAGAAAAAGCGTCACAAAGCCGAAGTTAAGCGCCAGCGCGAACGACAGCGGCGGACCGATTACCCAGGCGAGCGAAAGCTGCGCGCGCATCACCGAGCTGAACATCACCGCTTCGCGCGCCGACTGGTCGGCATACTCGCGCGCCAGCGCGAAAATCTGCGGCATCGACACGCTGGCCAGCGCCGAGAGCAGCACGCCAAGGGTAATCAGCGTCAGGTAGTGGCGGGTAAAGGCGAACAGCAGCGCGTTGCAAAACGCCATCGCGCAGCAAAAGAGGATCAGCGTACGACGATCGCCGCGGCTGTCGGAGCGCTTTGCCACCAGCATGCTGACCACGATGCCCGCGATGGCGTTGACGGTAAAAAAGAGCCCGACCCAAAGGGGACGCGCCTGCACCTCGCGCGTCAAAAACAGACTCAGCGTCGGCGCCTGCAGCGCGCCGGCGACGCCGATCATAAAAGAGGCGGCCATAAAGGCGAGAAAGACCGGATTAATACGGCGCTTCCGGGTTAACGGCGACTTCATAGCGAGATCCCTTTGCGGTGGCGAGAGCAGGAAAAACAGGAGAAAGGATTCTAGCGCAACAGAAAAAAGCCAGCAGGAAAAATCTCTGCTGGCGGTGTAATTGCACCCTACTCAGAAAAGATCCCGCCGCAGCGGCATCATGGTCGAGCGCCATTCCGTGCGGAATGCCTCCCGCTCTTCCAATAGCGCTAAGTTTGCCCGTAATATGAGGCAGGAAAAACTGAGCGCTTTTCACAGGGAGTTCCTCTTTTATGTCCTCATCACGCCTTAAGCAGCAGTTCATCCGCCTGTGGCAAAGCTGCCAGGGCGAAAGCCAGCTGGTTACGCTCAGCGAACTGGCCGAACGGCTGCACTGCTCGCGTCGCCATATGCGCAACCTGCTGAATGCGATGCAGGAGGCGGGCTGGCTCACCTGGCAGGCCGAGGCGGGACGCGGCAAGCGTTCGCAGCTCAGCTTCTGCTACACCGGCCTGGCGCTGCAGCAGCAGCGCGCCGAGGATCTGCTGGCGCAGGATCGTATCGATCAGCTGGTGCAGCTGGTCGGCGACAAGGCGGAGGTACGCCAGATGATCCGCGCCCATCTCGGCCGCAGCTTCCGCCAGGGCAAACATATTCTGCGCGTGCTCTACTACCGCCCGCTGCTTAACCTGCTGCCCGGCTCGCCGCTGCGCCGCTCCGAAACCCATCTGGCGCGGCAGATTTTTAACGGTCTGACGCGTATAAATGAGGAAAACGGGGAAGTCGAGGCGGATATCGCCCATCACTGGCAGGCGATATCGCCGCTGCACTGGCGTTTTTACCTGCGCCCGGCGATCCGCTTTCATCATGGCCGCGAGCTGGAGATGGCGGACGTCACGTCGAGCCTGGAACGCCTGCGCCCGCTGCCGCTCTTCTCCCATATTCGACGCATCGATTCGCCCGCGCCCTGGACGCTGGATCTCCATCTCAGCGAACCGGACGACTGGCTGCCCTGGCTGCTCGGCAGCGTCAGCGCCATGATTCTGCCGCGCGAATGGCCGCAAATGCGCGACTTCGCGCGGCATCCCGTTGGCACCGGCCCCTATCGCGTGGTGCGCAACCAGCAGAGCCAGCTGAAGATCGAGGCGTTTGACGACTATTTCGGCTTTCGCGCGCTGATTGACGACGTCTCAATCTGGGTACTGCCGGAGATCAGCGACGAACTGGTCTACTCCGGCGTGCGTCTCCAGGGCGCCGCCGAGGATGAAAAGTCGGAAGAGAGCCGCCTTGAAGAGGGCTGCTATTTTCTCCTGTTCGATCAGCGCTCCGCCCTGGGACGCGATGCCGACGTCCGGCGCTGGCTCTGCCATTTGCTGAATCCCATCGCGCTGCTCAACTATGCCGAGGCCGGCTATCAGCGCTACTGGTATCCTGCCTACGGCCTGCTGCCGCGCTGGCACCACCGCCGCGATTTGACGCCAGCGACCAGGCCGCCCGGTCTGGAGAGCCTGACGCTGACCTGGTACAGCCAGCACGTCGAGCATGAGGGCATCGCCAATGCGCTGCGCCCACTGCTGGCGCAGCACAATGTGCGGCTAATTACCCGTGCAGTCGACTATGAAACCTGGCATCAGGGCGAGGCGGAAAGCGACGTCTGGCTCGGCAGCGTCAACTTCACTCTGCCGCTGGAGTATGCGCTGTTTGCCCAGCTCTACGAGATCCCGCTGCTGCATCACTGTCTGCCGCTCGACTGGGAACAGGACGCCGCGCGCTGGCGGCGCAAAGCGCTGCCGCTCGCCGAATGGAGCAAGCGGCTGCTCGACGCGGATGGTTTGCATCCGCTGTTTCATCACTGGCTGCTGCTGGAAGGTCAGCGCAGCATGCGCGGCGTGCGGCTCAATACGCTTGGCTGGTTCGACTTTAAATCCGCCTGGTTCGCGCCGCCGACGCTGTGACGCTTTCCCCCTGGCGCCGAAATGTCTAGAATGAGCCGTTCTCAACGGGGTGCCTGCGAAAGGCTGAGAAAAACCCGTCGAACCTGATTCGGTTAATACCGACGTAGGGATTTGAGAGGCTGCTACGCTCAGATCCTTTGCGACTCATAACAACTCTCCCCTGGAGCGCAAAGTGGTTAAACAGATTCTCCCTCTGCTGATGTTGCTGTCCGTGCCGGCGCTGGCGGCAAAACCAGCCCTGACCGTCTACACCTACGACTCCTTCTCCGCCGAATGGGGCCCCGGCCCGGCGGTGAAAAAAGCCTTTGAAGCGCAGTGCGGCTGCGAGCTGCGCTATGTGGCGCTAGAAGATGGCGTCTCGCTGCTGAACCGCGTGCGCATGGAAGGCAAGAACAGCAAGGCCGACGTGGTGCTCGGCCTCGACAATAATCTGCTGCAGGCGGCGCAGCAGACCGGCCTGTTCGCCAAAAGCGCGGTCGATCTCCATAACCTGACGCTGCCGGGCGGCTGGCAGGATCAAACCTTCGTGCCCTTTGACTACGGCTACTTCGCCTTCGTTTATGACAAAACGCGCCTTAAAAACCCGCCGACCAGCCTGAAAGAGCTGGTGGAAAGCCCGGAGAAATGGCGCGTGATCTATGAAGATCCGCGCACCAGCACGCCGGGTCTGGGCCTGCTGCTCTGGATGCAGAAAGTCTACGGCGACAGCGCGCCGCAGGCCTGGCAGAAGCTGGCGCAAAAAACCGTTACCGTGACCAAGGGCTGGAGCGAAGCCTACGGCCTGTTCCTGAAAGGCGAAGGCGATCTGGTGCTAAGCTATACCACCTCGCCCGCCTATCACCTCATCGAAGAGAAAAAAGAGAACTACGCCGCCGCGCCGTTTGCAGAAGGTCACTATTTGCAGGTTGAAGTCGCCGCGCAGCTTGCCGGCAGCAAGCAGCCGAAGCTGGCGCAGCAGTTTATGCAGTTTATGCTGACGCCCGCCTTCCAGAACGCCATCCCGACCGGCAACTGGATGTATCCGGTCATTAAAAGCGAGCTGCCAGCGGGTTTCCAGACGCTGAGCGTGCCGCAAACCGCGCTGCAGTATAGTCCGCAGCAAGTGGCGCAGCAGCGCCCAGAGTGGATTAACGCATGGCAACGCGCCGTCAGCCGCTAATCCCGCTGTGGATGGTGCCGGGCAGTGCCGCCGCGCTGCTGCTGTGCGGCGTGGCGCTGCTGGCGTTCGGCGCGCTCTGGGCCAGCGCGCCGGCAGGCGACTGGCGTGGGCTGCTGCATGATAGCTATCTGCGCCACGTGGTGCGCTTCTCGTTCACCCAGGCGCTGCTCTCCGCCCTGCTGTCGCTGCTGCCCGCGATCCCGCTGGCGCGCGCCCTCTACCGCAGGCGTTTTCCCGGCCGTCAGCTGCTGCTGCGCCTTTGCGCCATGACGCTGGTGCTGCCGGTGCTGGTGGCGGTCTTCGGCCTGCTGACGGTCTATGGCCGCGTCGGCTGGCTGGCGCAGCTCTGCCAGCTGTTCGGCATCGACTACCGCTTCTCGCCCTATGGGCTGCAGGGCATTCTGCTGGCGCACTGCTTTTTCAACCTGCCGCTGGCGACGCGCCTGATGCTGCAGACGCTGGAGAATATTCCAGGCGAACAGCGTCAGCTCGCCGCTCAGCTCGGACTGCGCGGCTGGCACTTATTCCGCCTGCTGGAGTGGCCCTGGCTGCGCCGACAGCTGCTGCCAACCGGCGCGCTGATTTTTATGCTCTGCTTCGCCAGCTTCGCGACCGTGCTCTCGCTGGGCGGCGGCCCGCAGGCCACCACCATCGAGCTGGCGATTTTTCAGGCGCTGAGCTACGACTACGATCCCGGCCGCGCCGCGCTGCTGGCGCTGATCCAGCTCGCCTTCTGCCTGACGCTGGTGCTGCTGAGCCAGCGCTTCAGCAAGGCGATTCCGGCAGGCAGCGCGCAGCTGCGCGGCTGGCGCGATCCGCACGATTCGCGGCGCGCGCGCATCGGCGACGGCCTGCTTATCGCGCTGGCGCTGCTGTTGCTGCTGCCGCCGCTGCTGGCGGTGATCGTTGACGGGCTGCGCGGCGTCTCGGGCGGCGCGCTGGCGCAGCCGGCGCTGTGGCAGGCGACGCTCACCTCGCTGCGTATCGCCCTCGGCGCGGGCGCGCTCTGCGTCACGCTTACCATGATGCTGCTGTGGAGCAGCCGCGAGCTGCGCCTGCGCCAGCGCCTGCTGCCTGCGCAGGTAGTGGAGACCAGCGGCATGCTGATCCTGGCGATGCCGGGCATCGTGCTGGCGACCGGCTTCTTTTTACTCTTCAACGCCACCACCGGCCTGCCAGACTCGCCCGACGGACTGGTGATTTTCGCCAACGCGCTGCTCGCCATTCCCTATGCGCTAAAGGTGCTGGAAAACCCGATGCGCGACAGCGCCGAGCGCTATTCGCACCTGTGCGCGTCACTGGGGATCGCTGGCTGGAACCGACTGCGGCTCATTGAGCTGCGCGCGCTGAAGCGTCCGCTGGCGCAGGCGCTCGCCTTCGCCTGCGTGCTCTCTGTCGGCGACTTCGGCGTGGTGGCGCTGTTCGGCAGCGCAGACTTCCGTACTTTGCCCTTTTACCTTTATCAGCAGACCGGCGCCTATCGCGGCGCCGACGGCGCGGTTACCGCTCTGCTGCTGTTAGCGATCTGTCTGCTGCTGTTTACCCTGATGGAAAAATTACCTGGCCGCCATGCTGACACTGACTAATCTGACCTACCTCTACCAGCATCTGCCGATGCGTTTCAGCTTCAGCGCCGAACGTGGCGAGCGGCTGGCGGTGCTCGGCCCCAGCGGCGCGGGCAAAAGTACGCTGCTTAGCCTGATCGCCGGCTTTCTACCGGTGAGCCAGGGCGCGCTGCGCATCGACGGTGCGGATCACGCCCATAGCGTGCCGTCGCAGCGTCCGGTATCGATGCTGTTTCAGGAGAACAACCTGTTTCCGCACCTTAGCGTGCAGCAGAACATGGCGCTGGGTCTGCATCCGGGACTGAAGCTGAACGCCGCGCAGCGGCGGCAGCTGGAGGAGATTGCCGATCAGGTGGGGTTGAGCGATCTGCTGACGCGTCTGCCGGGCCAGCTCTCCGGCGGCCAGCGCCAGCGCGCGGCGCTGGCGCGCTGTCTGCTGCGCGACCGACCGGTGCTGCTGCTGGACGAACCCTTCTCGGCGCTCGATCCGGCGCTGCGTAACGAGATGCTGCAGCTGGTGCGGCGCGTCTGCGAGGCGCGAGCGATTACCCTGTTGATGGTGTCGCACAGCCTGGAGGATGCGCAGCAAATTGCGCCGCGCAGCCTGGTGATCGTCGATGGCCGCGTCTACTGGGACGGCGCCACCGAGACGCTGCTGTCGGGCGACACGCGCGAGGCCGACGTGCTCGGCATCGCCCGCGCGTCAGGCAAAGAACACCTGCCATAACAGCTGGCGGAACAGCGGCATCATCGGATGGAACTGGATCGCTGCGAAGGCGGCGACAGCAATAACGATGCCCAGCGGCGCCAGCCAGCGCAGGCGCGCAGGCGGCAGATACGCCGTCGCCCAGTCGCGGCTTTTGCCGCTGCGCCACCAGCGCCAGCCGAGCCAGCAGCCCAGCCAGACCAGCAGCGCCACCAGCAGCAACAGCCATTTAAACGCGCCGCTCTGCGCGTCCTTCGGCACGTCGATCGCCACGCCCGCCAGAATGCCTGGCAGCAGATAGAGCGGCGGCCACAGCACGCAGCCAATCAGGTTCGGCGGCAGAAACTTGCGCACCGGCAGCTCGAGCATGCCGGCCGCCAGCGGAATCAGCGGACGCGTCGGCCCGACGAACCGTCCGACCAGAATGGTGAACATGCTGTGCTGATGCAGCGCGTGCTCGGTTTTATCCAGCAGCCCTTTGTATTTCTGCAAATATTTCCAGCGGTGCAGCGGCCCCTGAAACTTCCAGCCGATGCCGTATGAGATCCAGTCGCCCAGCAGACAGCCTACAAAGCCCGCCGCCCAGGCGGGATAAAGCCCAATCTGTCCGCTGCCGACCAGCGCGCCCAGGCTGGCCATCATCACGGTGCCCGGCAGCAGCAGGCCAACAAAGGCCAGCGATTCAAGAAAGGTCACCAGCGCAACGGCGATCAGCGCGTACTCCAGCGACTGCGTAAACAGATGTTGAATCCAGGCTTCCATAACCTTCCTTACTCACACTTTGGATGCTGGATTGTCCAGAGGCGGCACGACAGCGTCAAGGTAAGAATTGTAGGGCGACGTTGACAAAAGCGCGCCGCGCGCACTGGATAAATAACCATGTTATACTCTGGCTGTTTTTTCGTCTGGAGCCGATGTGAATACGCCCCGCGCAGGATTCCTGCTTACCCGCCACTGGCGCGACAGCGCCCAGGGCACCGAAATCGTTTTCTGGCTGGCGACGGACAGCGGCCCGCAGCGTCTGGCGCTGCCGGCGCAGGAGTCGGTCGCCTTTATTCCGTGCGACTATCAGCCGCAGGTAGAAGCGCTGCTGCGCGACGAGCGTCAGGTGCGGCTGCAGCCGCTGGCGCTGAAGGATTTTCGCCGCCGCCCGGTCTTCGGTCTTTACTGTCGTCAGTATCGCCAGCTGCAGCGGCTGGAAAAGCTGCTGCGCGAACAGGGCATTCCGGTGTTTGAAGCGGATATCCGCCCGCCGGAGCGCTTCCTGATGGAGCGCTTTATCACCGCGCCGGTATGGTTCAGCGGCGAGCCGCAGGGCGACGCGCTGGTCAACGCCCGCCTGAAGCCCCATCCCGACTATCGCCTGCCGCTGAAGTGGGTGTCGCTGGATATCGAAACCACCCAGCATGGCGAGCTCTACTGCATCGGCCTGGAAGGCTGCGGCCAGCGGCAGGTCTTTATGCTGGGGCCACCCAACGGCGACGCCAGCGCGCTCGACTTCGATCTGATCTATTTCGATACCCGTCCGCAGCTGCTGGAGGCGCTCAACGCCTGGTTCGCCGAGCACGACCCTGACGTGCTGATCGGCTGGAACGTGGTGCAATTTGACCTGCGCGTGCTGCAAAAACATGCCGACCGCTACGCCATTCCGCTACGCCTCGGGCGTGAGAGTACGCCGCTGGAGTGGCGCGAGCACGGCTTCAAGCCCGGCGTCTTTTCCGCCAGCGCGGCCGGCCGCCTGATTATCGACGGCATCGAAGCGCTGAAATCCGCCTTCTGGACCTTTCCCTCCTTTAGCCTGGAGGCGGTGTCGCAAACCCTGCTGGGCGAAGGCAAAGCGATCGATAACCCCTGGCACCGCATGGAGGAGATCAACTGGCGCTTCGCCAACGATAAGCCGGCGCTGGCGCGCTACAACCTCAAAGACTGCGAGCTGGTGACGCGTATTTTCCATAAAACCGCGATCATGCCGTTTCTGCTGGAGCGCGCCTCGGTCAACGGCCTGGCGGCGGATCGCCACGGCGGATCGGTGGCCGCCTTCAGCCATCTTTATATTCCGCGCATGCACCGCGCAGGCTTCGTCGCGCCCAACCTCGGCGAGGTCGCGCCGGAAGCGAGCCCCGGCGGCTACGTGATGGATTCCCGTCCCGGCCTCTACGATTCGGTGCTGGTGCTCGATTACAAAAGCCTTTATCCCTCGATTATCCGCACCTTCCTGATCGATCCGGTCGGACTGGTCGAAGGTCTGGCCCACCCCGACGATGCCGATTCGGTGCCCGGCTTCCGCGAAGCGCGCTTTTCGCGCCACACCCACTGCCTGCCAGCCATGGTCGAGCAGATCTGGCAGGGGCGCGAGGCGGCGAAAAAACAGGGCAATCAGCCGCTGTCGCAGGCGTTGAAAATCATTATGAACGCCTTTTACGGCGTGCTCGGCACCAGCGCCTGCCGCTTCTTCGATCCGCGCCTCGCCTCGTCGATTACGCTGCGCGGTCACGCCATTATGCAGCAGACGCGCGAGCAGATAGAGGCGCAGGGCTTTGATGTCATTTACGGCGATACCGATTCGACCTTCGTCTGGCTGAAGTCGCCGCACAGCGAAGCGGAAGCTGCCGCCATCGGCCGCAGGCTGGCGGAGCAGATCAACGCATGGTGGCGCGAACATCTGCAGCAGCAGTACGGTCTCGACAGCGCGCTGGAGCTGGAGTATGAAAACCACTTCAGCCGCTTTCTGATGCCGACCATTCGCGGCGCCGAACAGGGCAGCAAAAAGCGTTACGCCGGGCTGATTCGCGACGGCGCAAACGAGCGGCTGGTGTTCAAAGGGCTGGAATCGGTGCGCACCGACTGGACGCCGCTGGCGCAGCAGTTTCAGCAGGCGCTCTACGGTCATATTTTTCGCGGCGAGCCCTGGCAGGATTACGTGCGCGACACCGTGGCGCGGCTGCTGGCGGGCGAGCTGGACGACCTGCTGGTCTATAAAAAACGGCTGCGCCGCCCACTGGCCGACTATGAGCGCAACGTGCCGCCGCACGTGCGCGCCGCGCGGCTGGCGGATGAGCAGAACCGCAAGCTGAACCGCCCGCTGCAGTATCAAAACGGCGGCTCGATCCGCTACGTGATGGCCACCGCAGGCCCTGAACCGCTGGAGGCGCGCGTCACGCCGCTGGATTACGATCATTACGTCAGCAAGCAGCTGCAGCCGGTGGCCGACGGCATTTTGCCTTTCGTCGACGGCGACTTTGCTACACTGATTACTGGGCAGCTGGGGCTTTTTTGACAGGTGACGAACGGCCTGCCTTCCAGTACCATAGCGCCCTTCCTGCATCTCACCGCTCTTAAAACCTGACCAGACCTCCCTTTGTCTGGGGAAAAGGTATTGCCTGTGGCGGGGAAACTTCACCAAAAACACCTTAAAAATTCGAGCTAGAAAAATATGGTTTTTACATTAGGTCAGCGCTGGATTAGTGATACGGAAAGTGAACTGGGGCTCGGAACGGTCGTGGCGGCGGACGCCCGCATGGTTACGCTGCTGTTTCCGGCGACGGGCGAAAACCGCCTGTATGCCCGTAACGACTCTCCGGTGACTCGCGTTATCTTTAATCCGGGCGATACGGTGACCAGCCACGAAGGCTGGCAGATGCGCGTCGATGAAGTACGCAACGAAAATGACCTGATGACCTATATCGGCACGCGTCTCGATACGGACGAAAGCGAGGTGGTGCTGCGTGAAGTGATGCTCGACAGCAAGCTGGTATTCAGCAAACCGCAGGATCGCCTGTTCGCTGGCCAGCTCGATCGTATGGATCGCTTCGCCCTGCGCTATCGCGCCCGCAAATATCAGAGCGCGCAGTATCGTCTGCCGGTAAGCGGTCTGCGCGGCATGCGCACCAACCTGATCCCACACCAGTTGCATATCGCCCACGACGTGGGCCGCCGCCATGCGCCGCGCGTGCTGCTGGCGGACGAAGTGGGCCTCGGCAAAACCATTGAAGCCGGCATGATCATCCAGCAGCAGCTGCTGGCCGGGCGCGCCGAGCGCGTGCTGATCATCGTGCCGGAAACCCTGCAGCACCAGTGGCTGGTCGAGATGCTGCGCCGCTTCAACCTCCACTTCTCGCTGTTCGACGACGACCGCTACGCTGAAGCGCAGCACGACAGCGACAACGCCTTCGAGACCGAACAGCTGATTATCTGCTCGCTCGATTTCGTGCGCCGCAACAAGCAGCGCCTTGAGTTGCTGGCAGAGGCCGAGTGGGATCTGATGGTGGTCGACGAAGCGCACCACCTCGCCTGGAGCGAAGGCGAGCCGAGCCGCGAATATGCGGTTATCGAACGGCTGGCGGAGCAGATCCCCGGCGTGCTGCTGCTGACCGCGACGCCGGAACAGCTGGGCATGGAGAGTCACTTCGCCCGTCTGCGTCTGCTCGATCCTAATCGCTTCCACGACTTCGCGCAGTTTGTCGAAGAGCAGCAGCACTTCCGTCCGGTCGCCGACGCGGTCTCCTCGCTGCTGGCCGACAAAGCGATCTCGCAGGAAGAGATGAACATCATCAACGATCTGGTGGGCGAGCAGGATATCGAGCCGCTGCTGCAGGTCGCTAACAGCGAACGCGACGGCAAACTCGACGCGCGCAAAGAGCTGATCGCCATGCTGATGGATCGCCACGGTACCAGCCGCGTGCTGTTCCGCAACACGCGCAACGGCGTGAAGGGCTTTCCGAAACGCGAACTGCATCAGATCCGCCTGCCGCTGCCAGCGCAGTATCAGACCGCCATCAAGGTCTCCGGTATTATGGGCGCGCGTAAAAGCGCGGAAGAGCGCGCGCGCGACCTGCTCTATCCCGAGCAAATTTATCAGGAGTTCGAAGGCGACAGCGGCACCTGGTGGAACTTCGATCCGCGCGTCGAGTGGCTGCTCGGCTACCTGACCAGCAACCGTAAAGAGAAAGTGCTGGTGATCTGCGCCAAGGCGGCCACTGCGCTGCAGCTGGAGCAGGTGCTGCGCGAGCGCGAAGGCATCCGCGCGGCGGTATTCCACGAGGGGCTGTCGATTATCGAACGCGACCGCGCCGCCGCCTGGTTCGCCTCGGAAGAGAACGGCGCGCAGGTGCTGCTCTGCTCCGAAATCGGTTCCGAAGGGCGCAACTTCCAGTTCGCCAGCCGTCTGGTGATGTTCGACCTGCCGTTTAACCCGGATCTGCTGGAGCAGCGTATCGGCCGTCTCGATCGCATCGGCCAGGCGCACGATATTCAGATCATGGTGCCCTGGCTGGAGAAAACCGCTCAGGCGGTGCTGCTGCGCTGGTATCACGAAGGGCTCGACGCCTTCGAGCACACCTGCCCGACCGGCCGCACCATTTACGACAGCGTGCATCAGCCGCTGATCGATTTCCTCGCCGCGCCGGAAAACAGCGAAGGCCTGGATGAATTTATCGCCGAGTGCCGCAAGCAGCACGAGTCGCTGAAGTCGCAGCTGGAACACGGTCGCGATCGCCTGCTGGAGCTCAACTCCAACGGCGGCGAGTCGGCGCAGGCGCTGGCGGCAGAGATCGCCGCACAGGACAACGACACCGAACTGGTGAACTTTGCGCTGAACCTGTTCGATATCGTCGGCATCAACCAGGAGGATCGCAGCGATAACCTGATCGTGCTGACACCGTCCGATCATATGCTGGTGCCCGATTTCCCCGGTCTGCCGGAAGATGGCTGCACCATCACCTTTAACCGTGACCAGGCGCTGTCGCGCGAAGATACCCAGTTCATCACCTGGGAGCATCCGCTAATCCGCAACGGCCTGGATTTGATCCTCTCCGGCGACACCGGCAGCTGCGCGCTGTCGCTGCTGAAAAACAAGGCGCTGCCGGTCGGCACGCTGCTGGTGGAGATGATCTACGTGGTCGAAGCGCAGGCGCCTAAGCATCTGCAGCTGACGCGCTTTCTGCCGCCGACGCCGATCCGTATGCTGCTGGATCGCAACGGCACCAACCTGGCGGGCAAGGTGGAGTTTGAAAGCTTCAACCGCCAGCTTAACGCGGTGAATCGCCATACCGGCAGCAAGCTGGTCAACGCGGTACAGCAGGATGTGCACGCGATTCTGGTGCAGGCGGAAGAGAAAGTGGTGCCGGAAGCGCAGGCGCTGATCGCCGCGGCGCGCGCCGAAGCGGATGAGAAGCTGGGCGCGGAGCTGTCGCGTCTTGAGGCGCTGAAAGCGGTCAACCCGAACATCCGCGAAGATGAGATCGAGGCGCTGGAGAGCAATCGTCAGCAGGTGCTGGAAAGCCTGAGTCAGGCCAACTGGCGTCTCGACGCGCTGCGCCTGATCGTGGTCACGCATCAGTAATCTTTGGGGCCATTTGGCCCCTTTTACTTTAGACAGAAAGCGAATACATCATGGAACCCTACAATCCGCCGCGCGAGCCCTGGCTGCACATCCTCTATCAGGATGCGCACATTATGGTGGTCAATAAGCCGAGCGGGCTGCTGTCGGTGCCTGGCCGTCTGGAAGAGCACAAAGACAGCGTAATGACGCGCATTCAGCGCGACTATCCGCAGGCGGAATCGGTACATCGCCTCGATATGGCCACCAGCGGCGTGCTGGCGGTCGCCTTAACCAAGGCGGCGGAGCGCGAGCTGAAGCGCCAGTTTCGCGAGCGCGAGCCGTCAAAAAGCTACGTGGCGCGTGTCTGGGGCCATCCAGCAGCGGAAAAAGGGGTCATCGATCTGCCGCTGATCTGCGACTGGCCGAACCGGCCGAAACAGAAAGTCTGCTTTGAAACCGGCAAAGCGGCGCAGACCGAGTATGAAGTGCTGGCCTATCTGGACGACAACAGCGCGCGCGTGGCGCTGAAGCCGATTACCGGCCGCTCGCACCAGCTGCGCGTGCACATGCTGGCGCTGGGCCATCCCATCCTGGGCGACGGCTTCTACGCCCATCCCGACGCGAAAGCCCGCGCACCGCGCCTGCTGCTGCATGCCGAATCGCTGACCATCACGCATCCGGCATTCGGCAACAGCATGACCTTCCGCCAGCCCGCCGATTTTTAAGCGGGCCAGCGCGCTACTTAAAGCCTTTCTCGCGGCGAATCAGATCGTAAGCCGCCTGAATCTCCTGCGCCTTCTGCTTCGCCATCTCCATCATCTCCGGCGGCAAGCCTTTCGCCACCAGCTTATCGGGATGATGCTCGCTCATCAGCTTGCGATAGGCGCGCTTAATGGTGGTGGCGTCGTCGCTGCTTTTCACCCCCAGCACGCTGCAGGCGTCCTCCAGCGTCGGCCCGCGCTGCGCCTGCTGATAGCCGCCTTGCCCGCCGCCGAACTGCTGGCCGCCCTCCATCATGCGCAGGAACTGATCGAACTGAATGCGCGAGATGCCGAGCTCTTCGGCGATCACATAAAGCACCTGACGCTCGTTCGGATGCAGCGAGCCGTCGGCGAAGGCGGCCTGAATCTGAATTTCCAGAAACATCCGAATCAGATCGAAGCGGCCGAAACAGGCGCTGCGCAGTTCGCGCAGTTTGCTGCGTAGCGGGTAGTCGCCCTGCTTGCCTTCACGGAAGGCGCGCTGCGCGGCGGTGCGCGCATCGCCGTGCAGCTGCATGCGATCCATTAATAAAGAAGCGATTTGAATATCGGCTTCGGTAACGCGCCCTTTCGATTTGGTAAGGTGGCCCATTACCTGAAAAGTGGTCTGAAAAAACAGCGTCTGGCGGGTTTGGTTATTCGCGAACCAGGCCTGACCTTTTGCGCCGCGAACCTTATCGATCAGATGGCCAATCGCCAGGCCGAACACAATGCCCCAAAAACCGGCGCCGGAAAGCAGCCCCAGCACCAGCCCAATAACTTTTCCCCAGTAGCGCATAAACTCCTCAATTCGCCATGCTTGCGGCTGAAAATTGCATTATCATACCTGTCATTTATCCCAGCGCCTAACGGCAACGCGGACAGACACGGATTAACACTGGCACAACGCCGGGCAGTACGTTAGTCTCTGAGCCGATTGTCGGCATGATGCCAGTTTTCATGGAATTCTCGATACCGCGTATGAATAAACGACTACCTACCCTGCTGGCCACCATGATTGGCGCAGCGATATCCAGTCAGTCTGCTCTGGCCGACGATCTTATGTCGCAGTGTATGCTGGGCGTGCCGAGCTATAACCGCCCGCTGGTCACTGGCCAGACGAACCAGCTGCCGGTCACGATTCATTCCGACGCGGCGAAGGGAAACTATCCGGACGACGCGGTATTCACCGGCAACGTGGATGTACAGCAGGGCAACAGCCGCCTGCAGTCGGATGAGATGCAGCTGCATCAGCGCCAGCAGGAAGGACAAACCACGCCGGTTCGCACCGTCGATGCGTTGGGTAATGTGCGCTATGACGACAATCAGGTCATCCTGAAAGGTCCGAAAGCCTGGTCGAATCTGAATACCAAAGATACCAACGTCTGGAACGGCAACTACCAGATGGTGGGTCGTCAGGGACGCGGCGACGCCGATCTGATGAAGCAGCGTGCCGATAACCGCTACACCATTCTGGAAAACGGCAGTTTCACCTCCTGTCTGCCCGGCTACAACAGCTGGAGCGTCGTAGGCTCGCAGGTTATCCAGGATCGCGAAGAAGAGGTGGCGGAGATCTGGAACGCCCGCTTTAAGCTGGGCGCGGTGCCGATCTTCTATAGCCCCTATCTGCAGCTGCCGATTGGCGATCGCCGCCGCTCCGGCTTCCTGATCCCGAACGCGAAATATGGCAGCAGCAAAGGATTCGAGTTTGTCCTGCCCTACTACTGGAACATCGCGCCGCAGGCGGACGCCACCATTACGCCGCACTACATGTCGAAGCGCGGCATGCAGCTGGAAAACGAATTCCGCTACCTGACGCAGTTCGGCGCCGGCCTGATGGAGTTTGACTACCTGCCGTCGGATGACCAGTACGATAAAGATAAAGCGGCGCGTAATATCGCGGAAGACAAGAGCAACGACCGCTGGCTCTTCTACTGGCGCCACGCCGGGGTCTACGACCAGCACTGGCGCTTCAACGCCGATTACACCAAAGTCAGCGATCCTTACTACTTTAACGATCTCGACTCGAAATATTACAACTCCACCGACGGCTATGCGACGCAGAAGTTCAGCTTCGGCTACGCCGATACCAACTGGGACGCCACGCTCTCCAGCCGCGACTTCCAGGTCTTCGGGGAAACCAATAAAAACGTTTATCGTGCGCAGCCGCAGCTCGATCTGAACTTCTACCAGAACGACATGGGTCCGTTTGACGGTCGCATTTACGCGCAGGCGGTGAAGTTCACCAACGTCAATAATGATTATCCAGAAGCGACTCGCCTGCACGTCGAGCCGACGCTGAACCTGCCGCTCTCCAACGGCTGGGCGAGCCTGGATACCGAAGCGAAGTTCCTTGCGACACACTATGAACAGGATTCGCTCGATTACTACAACGCCAACCTGGCGGGTGCGGCTAACAGCCAGAGTGGCCAGCTGAAAAGCACGGTGAACCGCACCATGCCGCAGTTCAAGGTCGACGGCCGTCTGGTATTCGACCGCGATATGGACTGGGCGCAAGGCTATACCCAAACGCTCGAGCCGCGCGTGCAGTATCTCTATATTCCATACCGCAACCAGAGCGATATCTATCCGTACGACTCGACGCTGCTGCAGACCGATTATACAGGCCTGTTCCGCGACCGCACCTATAGCGGCCTGGATCGCATCGCCTCGGCCAACGAGGTATCGACCGGCGTCACCACGCGTATTTATGATCAGGATCTGGTTGAACGTTTTAACGTTTCCGTGGGTCAAATCTACTCGTTTACCCCTGCGCGTACCGGCGTAAACCAGACCAACAAAGAGGATGACACCGGCAGCCTGATTTGGGCCGGCGACACCTACTGGAAAGTCAGCGATCGCTGGGGCGTGCGCGGCGGGTTGCAGTATGACACCCGTCTCGACAACGTCGCGCAGGGCAATACCGTGCTGGAGTATCGTCGCGACGCCGACCGCGTTCTGCAGCTGAGCTATCGCTACAGCAGCCCGGAATATGTGGCCAGCGCGCTGAACAACTCCGACCTGGTGAACAACCCGATCTACAAAAAGGGGATTTCACAGGTAGGCGGCACCGCCAGCTGGCCGATTGCGGACGCCTGGTCAGTGGTGGGCGCGTACTACTACGATACGCGCAACCAGAAACCGGCTTCGCAGCTGGTTGGCCTGCAGTACAGCTCCTGCTGCTACGCGATCCGCGTCGGTTACGAACGCAAGATCAACGGTTGGGAAAACAACGACAGTAAGTATGACAACCAAATCTCATTCAACATTGAGCTGCGTGGTTTGAGCTCCGGTTATGGCTTAGGCACCGACCAGATGCTGCGTCAGGGCATTATCCCTTACCAGCGCGCTTTCTGATGTTGCGATGTTTGACTGGTAATTCCCGCACTGCGGAAACAACTATGGAAAAAGTATGAAGAACTGGAGAATGCTGATTCTGGGTGTGGCGGTAGCCGCCAACACCGCGTTCGCAGCACCACAAGTGGTTGATAAAGTCGCTGCCGTTGTCAATAACGGCGTCGTTCTGGAGAGTGACGTAGACAATATGCTGCGCACCGTAAAGGCGCAGGCGCAGCAGGCCGGACAGCAGCTGCCGGACGACAAGACGTTGCGTCACCAGATCCTTGAACGTCAGATCATGGACAACATCATCCTGCAGATGGGCGAAAAAGCGGGGCTGCAGATCAGCGATCAGCAACTCGACCAGGCGATCGGCAATATCGCCGCGCAGAACCATATGAGCCTCGATCAGCTGCGTAGCCGCCTGGCCTACGACGGCGTTAACTATAGCGACTATCGCGGCCAGATCCGCAAAGAGATGCTGATCGCCGAAGTACGCAACAATGAAGTGCGTCGTCGCGTCACCATCCTGCCGCAGGAAGTCGATACGCTGGCTACTCAGGTCGGCGCGCAAAACGCTCAGGGCACCGAGCTGAACGTCAGCCAGATTCTGCTGCCGCTGCCGGAAAACCCGACGCAGCAGCAGGTCGACGATCAGGAAGCGCTGGCTAAGCAGCTGGTAGGCGAACTGAAAGGCGGCGCGGATTTCGGCAAGCTGGCCGTGACCTACTCCGCCGATCCGCAGGCGCTGAAAGGCGGCAATATGGGGTGGGGCAAAATTGAAGAGCTGCCGACCCTGTTCGCGCAGGCGCTCTCTTCTGCCAAAAAAGGCGATATCGTCGGCCCAATCCGTTCCGGCGTCGGCTTCCATATCCTGAAGGTCAACGATCTGCGCGGCGAGAGCAAAAACATCTCCGTCACCGAAGTGCACGCGCGCCATATCCTGATCAAACCGTCGCCGATCCTGACCGACGAGCAGGCGCGCGCGAAGCTGGAACAGATCGCCGCCGATATTCGCAGCGGTAAAACCAGTTTCGCGGCGGCAGCTAAACAGTTCTCTGACGATCCGGGCTCCGCTAACCAGGGCGGCGATCTGGGCTGGTCCTCGCCGGAAGCCTACGATCCGGCGTTCCGCGACGCCCTGCTGCAGCTGCAGAAAGGCCAGACCAGCCAGCCGGTTCACTCCTCTTTCGGCTGGCACCTGATTCAGCTGCTTGATACCCGTCAGGTCGATAAGACCGACGCGGCGCAGAAAGAGCGCGCCTATCGCCTGCTGTTCAACCGCAAGTTTGCCGAAGAAGCGCAAACCTGGATGCAGGAACAGCGCGCCAGCGCCTACGTGAAAATCCTGGACGGCAATGCCCAGTAATTATCGCGTCGTCATCACGCCCGGCGAACCCGCCGGGATTGGTCCCGATCTCGCCATTCAGCTGGCTCAGCAAAACTGGCCGGTTGAACTGGTGGTCTGCGCGTCGCCGCAACTGCTGTATGCGCGTGCCGCTCAGCTCGGCTTGCCGCTGACGCTGCGCGACTATCAGCCCGGCCTCGCGGCGCAGCCGCAGCAGGCCGGCTCGCTGACTATTCTGCCGATAGAGACCGCACAGCCGGTCACGCCGGGCGAACTCCAGCCGGCCAACAGCGCCTATGTGCTGGCGACCCTGGCGCGCGCCTGCGACGGCTGCCTCAACGGCGAATTCGCCGCGCTGATCACCGGTCCGGTGCATAAAGGCGTGATTAACGATGCCGGCATTCCTTTTACCGGCCATACCGAATTCTTCGCCGATCGCGCCGGCGGTCATCGCGTCGTGATGATGCTGGCGACCGAAGAGCTGCGCGTCGCGCTGGCGACTACGCATCTGCCGCTGAAAGATGTTTCTGCGGCCATTACCCACGCCAGCCTGCGCGAAGTGATTACCATCCTGCATCGCGATCTGCAGCAGAAATTCGCCATCCCACAGCCGCATATCTTTGTCTGCGGGCTTAATCCCCACGCGGGCGAAAGCGGCCACATAGGGCGCGAAGAGATCGATACGATTATTCCGGCGCTCGACTCGCTGCGCGAACAGGGCATTCAGCTTACCGGGCCGCTGCCGGCCGATACCCTTTTTCAGCCGAAATATCTGCAGCACGCCGATGCGGTACTGGCGATGTATCACGATCAGGGTTTGCCGGTGCTAAAATTTCAGGGGTTTGGCCGCGCGGTGAATATCACCCTCGGCCTGCCCTTTATCCGTACCTCCGTCGACCACGGCACTGCGCTGGAGCTAGCCGGTCTGGGCCAGGCGGAGCCGGGCAGCTTTATTACGGCGCTTAACCTCGCCATCACTATGATCAAGAGCAGTAATGAATAATCGCGTCCATCAGGGGCACTACGCCCGTAAACGTTTCGGGCAGAACTTTCTGAACGATCAGTACATTATCGATAGCATTGTCTCCGCCATTCATCCGCAGCGCAGCGAAGCGCTGGTGGAGATCGGCCCAGGCCTCGGCGCGCTGACCGAACCGGTCGGCGAGCGTCTCGACGCCTTAACGGTGGTCGAGTTGGACCGCGATCTGGCTGCGCGTCTGCAGACCCATCCGTTCCTCGGTCCGAAGCTGACGATCTATCAGCAGGATGCGATGACCTTCGATTTCGCCGCGCTGGCGAAAGAGAAAGGCCAGCCGCTGCGCGTCTTCGGCAACCTGCCTTACAATATTTCGACCCCGCTGATGTTTCACCTTTTCAGCTATACTGGTTCGATTAAAGATATGCACTTCATGCTGCAGAAAGAGGTGGTTAACCGCCTCGTCGCCGGGCCAGGCAGCAAAGCCTACGGCCGCCTCAGCGTGATGGCGCAATATTATTGTCAGGTTATCCCGGTGCTTGAAGTGCCGCCGCACTCTTTTACGCCGCCGCCTAAGGTGGATTCGGCAGTGGTGCGCCTGGTGCCGTTTACGGAGCCGCCGCATCCGGTCAGCGATATTCGCGTACTGAGCCGCATCACCACCGAAGCCTTCGGCAAGCGCCGCAAAACCCTGCGCAACAGCCTCGGCTATCTGTTCGCCGCCGGCGCGCTGGAGGAGCTGGGCATCGATGCAGGACTACGCGCGGAAAACGTGTCGGTGGCGCAATACTGTCAGTTAGCCAACTGGCTGGCGACCCACAACGTTGAACCGCTGGAGTAACGCATGAGTGAATCGGCCCGGATGTCTGTTCAGGTACAAAGTCTCTATATCGCTTCTCAATCCTCGCCGGAAGAGGAGCGCTTCGTCTTTGCCTATACCATTACCATCCGCAATCTGGGCCGAAACGCCGTGCAGCTGCTGGGCCGCTACTGGCTTATCACTAACGGCAACGGGCGCGAAACCGAAGTTCAGGGCGAAGGCGTGGTCGGCGAGCAGCCCGTGATTGCGCCCGGCAGCGAATTTCAGTACACCAGCGGCGCGGTTATCGAAACGCCGATGGGCACCATGCAGGGACACTATGTGATGCAGGATGAAGAGGGAGAAACCTTTCACATCGACATCCCGGTGTTCCGCCTCGCCGTAGAAACCCATATACACTGATCTTTTCACCCTTCGCCCGGCTCTGCCGGGCGCGGTTTTTTATTGCGGATAATTCTCTATGAGCACATATCTGATTGGCGACGTTCACGGTTGTTACGATGAGCTGCGCGCTCTGCTGGAGCAGGTCGACTTTTCGCCTGAGCAGGACAGGCTGTGGCTGACCGGCGATCTGGTCGCGCGCGGCCCGGGTTCGCTTGAGGTGCTGCGCTACGTAAAATCGCTCGGCGAGAGCGTCCGTATGGTGCTGGGCAATCACGATTTGCATCTGCTGGCGGTGTTCGCCGGCATCAGCCGCAACAAACCCAAGGATCGCCTGACGCCGCTGCTCGAAGCGGAGGACGCCGACGAGCTGCTTAACTGGCTGCGCCGTCAGCCGCTGTTGCAGGTCGATGAAGAGAAGAAACTGGTAATGGCGCATGCCGGCGTGACGCCGCAGTGGGATTTAGAGACGGCGCAGGCCTGCGCGCGCGAGCTGGAGGCGGTGCTCTCCAGCGACAGCTATCCACTGTTTCTGGACGCCATGTATGGCGATATGCCGAATAACTGGACGCCGGAGCTGAGCGGCCTGGCGCGCCTGCGCTTTTCCGCCAACGCCCTGACGCGCATGCGCTTCTGCTTCCCCAACGGCCAGCTCGATATGATCTGCAAAGAGGCGCCGGACTCCGCGCCGCCGCCGCTCAGGCCCTGGTTCACCATCCCCGGCAAGCTGCCTGACGACTACACGCAGGTTTTCGGCCACTGGGCCTCGCTGGAGGGCAAAGGCACGCCGCCCGGCGTGATCGGCCTGGATACCGGCTGCTGCTGGGGCGGCGTGCTGACGCTGCTGCACTGGGAAAGCCAGCGCTACTATACGCAGCCTTCCAGCCGTCAGTCGTCGACAACCGACAGCGTCCCGCCGCAGCAGTCCGCCTGAGAGAGGCGCAAAAGAAAACGCCTTGTCGGAAGACAAGGCGTGAAATAGTGCCGACGCGGTAGACCGGGCTCGATCGCAAAGTCGCTCAAGGCATCCATGCTCGCTCGGCCCGCGCCATCCATGCCGCGGGACGCTTTGCTCTCCGATCCCTGTCTACCACTTGCAAACGTTTTAATCATTTGCCAAATGCCCTTCAACAAGGCGTTTTGCTGATTAACGCTTAGCGGCGATCGAGGATTTCGAAGCAGTAGCTGTGGGAGTTCTGCTCGTCGGCGTCATGAAACTCGCTAAAGGTTGATTGCCATTCGTCCGGTTCGTAATCCGGGAACTGCGTGTCCCCTTCTACCTCGGCGTCGATATGGGTGAGATAGAGACGATCGGCGCGCTTCAGCATCTGTTCGTAGATCCGCCCGCCGCCAATCACCATTATCTCCGGCACGTCGCCGGCCACTTTAATCGCCTCGTCCAGCGAGGTCACCCAGGTCACCCCTTCCGTCGCGCCCGGCTGGCTGCTGACGACGATATTAAGGCGTCCCGGCAGCGGACGACCGATGGATTCAAAGGTCAGACGACCCATAATCACCGGCTTATTCAGGGTGTTACGTTTAAACCACGCCAAATCTGCAGGCAGATTCCACGGCATGGCACCTTCCATACCAATGACGCGATCTGCTGCTAATGCCGCGATCAGACTAATCATGTTAAGAGACTCACAGATAAAAAATTCGCGCCATCATACGTAAAGGCGAAACTTTCGTCGATAGCGGGAAGAGTGTAATTACGTAAAGGGCTTTTGCCACCGCATTTTTCTTACTCAGCAGAGTTTTACACCGCTTTTTTCCTGTGCGGCGCCCTAAGCCGCCAGATAAAATAGGTTACCTGGCACAAGGGCGGGAATAGCGCGTTTCACCTTGACCTGACGGGAACGCCTGCTCTGATTTGATTAAAAAAGGGACCAATAAAGTGAATCACTATCTGACGGTTTTAAAAATGTATGCGGTCGTCAACGGTCGCTGTCGTCGCAAAACGTTCTGGCTGTTTTTATTATTCAGCACGCTGATTTCTCTGGCCTGCAGCGCAGTCGATGAACTGCTCGGACTGAAGATTTTTTCTGATCAGGGGCTGCTTTCGTTCATCTACTCCGTCGCCGTCCTGATCCCCTCTGTCGCCGTCGGCGTACGCCGCCTGCACGATCTCGATCGCTCCGGCTGGTGGCTGCTGATTATGCTGATTCCGCTGCTGGGCACGCTGCTGCTGCTGATTTATTTCTGCCTGCGCGGCACGGTCGGTCCCAACCGATTTGGCCCCGATCCGCTGGATAAAGCCGCGATCGCCCCCTAAAAAAACGGCTCCCGAGGGAGCCGTTTTAGGTTTTGACGATTAGAAATCGTAGCGCAGACGCACCAGGTTCATATCGCCCAGGTTGTCGGTGCTGGAGGTAAAGACGTGTTCGTAGTCGACGCGGAAGCCGTAGTCGAGGAACAGCGTGACGCCCACGCCGTTGTCGATGCGCTGGTAGTTCCGGCCGTTAACATACTCCAGACGATCGCCCATTACGTAAGGCTGCACCGCTTTCAGACCGTACTGCTTGACCGGAATCTTGTAGCCGGCGAAGTATTCCAGGCCCCATGCGTCATCGGCAAAGTAGTCGTTGACGTTGCTGCGCTTGGTCAGCAGGAAGTTTTGATACCAGCCGCCGCCCGCAGAGAGCGTCCAGTTGCCCGGCTTCCAGCTTAATGCGGTGCCGTAGATATTCTGGTTGTAGTCGCCGCTGTCGCTATTGCCCGGATTACGCATCTCCGCGCGGGTATAGTTCCACGCCGTGCCCCAGGTCAGGTCGTCGGTAATATGGTAATCCACGCCCAGCGAACCGCCGCCTTTGCGCTTGTAGCGCAGGCCGTTGCCCGGCAGGTATTCGTTGTCGCTGAACAGATAAGAGGCGTAGAGGTCGACCGCGCCGAAGGTGTTTTTATACTTCAGCTGTTTGCGCGAACGGTAAGAGCCGTCGTAGTCGCCGTTGATGCCGTTGCCCGGCGCCTGGCCTTTCATGTCGTAATCCCAGATATCGGTCTTCGCGCCGACAACATCATAGAAGACGCTGTTCTGCTGGCCGAAATAGATCTCGCCCCAGGTTTTACTTTTCAGGCCGGTATAAAGCTGGCGACGCGTGGTGTCGTTAGCGCCGTCTTTATAGTGATTGTCCCAGTCAAATACGGCAGGAATATTAACGCCGACTTCGTAGTAGCTCGCCCAGCTAATATCGTCGAACAGATAATAGTCGGCGGCGAAACGGAAGCGGGTGCCGCCGTCAAAGCCATTACGCTTGTAAGATTTATCGTTGACGCCGGTCTGGTGTTCGAACTGCGGACGAATACTGCCGCCTACGGTGAAGTTCAGTCGGCTCAGCGGATCGCCCGCCTGCGGATCTTGTTTAAGCAGAGTAATTTCAGCCTGGCTGGCAAAAGGCGCAGCCGCCATTAACGCAGCAATAGCGCTCAGTGTGAAAGCACGCATTTTCATTTTTTTATAAATCCCTGATTGGCCCGGAAGAATAGGCGGCGAAATATTACGTTGAGCAGACAGGCTTTCGCTTTATAAATTTGTGCGGTTTTTACAGAAAATAGCAGCAATAGCATTGCGCGCTAAGCCTAAAGACAAATGCGCAAAACTTTAATCGTTTTTAGTTATTTATTATCAAAGCTGGCGATAAAAAAATAAAAAAAACGGCCCCGGAGGGCCGTTTAATTATGCACGGAAATTAACCGTTAATAAGCGCGTGCATTTCCTGTACGGAAATCACTTTTTCCGTCGGATCCGCATTCAACGACATCGCCGTGGCGAAACCGCCGTTCAGCGTGGTGTCGTAGTGCACTTTATATTGCAGCGCGCTGCGGCGAATAACGCGCGAATCCTCAATCGCCTGACGACCGGCAGTGGTGTTGACGATATAGGTATATTCACCGTTCTTCAGGCGATCCTGAATATGCGGACGACCTTCGTGCACCTTATTCACCAGACGCGGATTAATGCCCGCTTCACCCAGCACTACGGCGGTGCCGTGGGTGGCGTCCAGCTCAAAGCCGAACTTCAGCAGCTTGGCCGCCAGATCGACGATGCGCTTCTTATCGCCTTCGCGTACCGACAGCAGCGCGCGGCCGCTCTTCTTCATATTGCTCTGAGCGCCCAGCATCGCTTTCGAGAAGGCTTCGGCAAAGGTACGGCCCACGCCCATCACTTCACCGGTGGAGCGCATTTCCGGGCCGAGAATCGGATCCACGCCCTGGAATTTGTTGAACGGCAGCACCACCTCTTTCACCGAGTAGTACGGCGGGATCACCTCTTTAGTGACGCCCTGCTCGGCCAGCGTTTTGCCCGCCATCACGCGCGCCGCCACTTTCGCCAGCGGCACGCCGGTGGCTTTAGAGACGAACGGCACGGTGCGCGCCGCGCGCGGGTTGACCTCAATCAGGTAAACCTCGTTGTCCTTCACCGCGAACTGCACGTTCATCAGGCCGCGCACGTTGAGTTCGAACGCCAGGCGCTCGACCTGCTGACGCATCACGTTCTGAATTTCCTGGCTCAGCGTGTAGGCGGGCAGCGAACAGGCGGAGTCGCCTGAATGCACGCCTGCCTGCTCGATGTGCTCCATGATGCCGCCAATCAGCACCCGCTCGCCGTCGCAGATCGCGTCCACGTCCACTTCGACCGCGTCGTCCAGGAAGCGGTCCAGCAGCACCGGCGCGTCGTTGGAGACAGAGACGGCAGTCTGGAAGTAGCGCTTGAGGTCGATCTCGTCGTAGACGATCTCCATTGCGCGGCCGCCCAGCACATAAGAAGGACGCACCACCAGCGGATAGCCGAGGCTGGCCGCTTTCTCGACCGCCTGCTCCAGCGTAGTGACGGTGGCGTTAGCCGGCTGCTTCAGGTTCAGGCGATCGACCGCCTGCTGGAAGCGCTCGCGGTCTTCGGCGCGGTCAATCGCGTCCGGGCTGGTGCCGATAACCGGCACGCCCGCCGCTTCCAGCGCGCGCGCCAGCTTCAGCGGCGTCTGGCCGCCGTACTGCACGATCACGCCTTTCGGCTGCTCGATGCGCACGATCTCCAGCACGTCTTCCAGCGTGACCGGCTCGAAGTAGAGACGGTCAGAGGTGTCGTAGTCGGTAGAGACCGTTTCCGGGTTACAGTTCACCATGATGGTTTCGAAACCATCTTCGCGCAGCGCCAGCGCCGCGTGCACGCAGCAGTAGTCGAACTCAATGCCCTGCCCGATGCGGTTTGGTCCGCCGCCCAGCACCATAATCTTGTCGCGATCCTGATTCGGGTTCGCCTCGCACTCCTCTTCATAGGTGGAGTACATATAGGCGGTATCGGTCGCGAACTCGGCGGCGCAGGTATCGACGCGCTTATAGACCGGATGCAGGTTGTACTGCTGACGCAGCTTGCGGATCTCGCCTTCCGAGACGCCCGCCAGCGCCGCCAGACGCGCGTCGGCAAAGCCTTTGCGCTTCAGCACGCGCAGGAACGGCTGGCTCAGACCGTTGACGCCTTCGCGCGCCACCTGCTCTTCCAGACGTACCAGCTCTTCAATCTGCACCAGGAACCAGCGATCGATATTGGTCAGGTTAAAGACGCCGTCGACCGACATCCCGGCGCGGAACGCATCGGCGATATACCAGATACGCTCGGCGCCGGCATCTTTCAGCTCGCGGCGAATGCGGGTCAGCGCATCGGCGTCGTCAAGGTGCACTTTCGGGTCGAAGCCGTTAGCGCCCACTTCCAGGCCGCGCAGCGCTTTCTGCATCGACTCCTGGAAAGTGCGGCCAATCGCCATCACCTCGCCGACCGATTTCATCTGGGTGGTCAGACGGTCGTTCGCGCCGGCGAATTTCTCAAAGTTAAAGCGCGGGATCTTGGTGACGACATAGTCGATAGAGGGTTCGAACGACGCCGGAGTCAAACCGCCGGTGATGTCGTTCATCAGCTCGTCCAGCGTGAAGCCGACCGCCAGCTTGGCCGCCACTTTGGCGATCGGGAAGCCGGTCGCCTTAGAGGCGAGCGCCGAGGAGCGCGAGACGCGCGGGTTCATTTCGATCACGATCAGACGGCCGTCCTTCGGGTTAACCGAGAACTGGACGTTGGAGCCGCCTGTTTCCACGCCGATTTCACGCAGCACCGCCAGCGAGGCGTTACGCATGATCTGATACTCTTTATCGGTCAGCGTCTGCGCCGGCGCGACGGTGATGGAGTCGCCGGTGTGAATGCCCATGGCGTCGAAGTTTTCGATAGAGCAGACGATGATGCAGTTGTCGTTCTTGTCGCGCACCACCTCCATCTCATACTCTTTCCAGCCAATCAGCGACTCATCGATCAGCAGCTCGTTGGTCGGCGAGAGGTCGAGGCCGCGTTCGCAGATCTCTTCAAACTCTTCACGGTTGTAGGCGATACCGCCGCCGGTGCCGCCCATGGTGAACGAGGGGCGAATAATGCACGGGAAGCCGACATCTTCAGCCACGGCCAGCGCTTCTTCCATGGTATGGGCGATGCCTGAACGCGCCGTATCCAGTCCGATGCTTTTCATCGCCACGTCGAAACGACGGCGATCTTCTGCTTTGTCGATCGCATCAGCCGTGGCGCCAATCATGGTGACGCCGAACTCTTCCAGCACGCCCTGACGCTCCAGCTCCAGCGCGCAGTTCAGCGCGGTCTGGCCGCCCATGGTCGGCAGCACCGCATCCGGGCGCTCTTTTTCGATAATTTTGCGTACCACTTCCCAGTGAATCGGCTCGATATAGGTCGCATCGGCCATCTCCGGGTCGGTCATAATGGTCGCCGGGTTGGAGTTTACCAGAATGACGCGGTAGCCCTCTTCGCGCAGCGCCTTACACGCCTGCGCGCCAGAGTAGTCAAACTCACAGGCCTGGCCGATAACAATCGGGCCTGCGCCAAGGATCAGGATGGATTTTATATCTGTACGTTTCGGCATTTTCTGGCTCCTGATTACTTAGCTTTCGAACGGTAGGCTTCGATCAGCTCGATAAAGTGATCGAACAGCGGCGCAGCGTCGTGCGGGCCCGGACTCGCTTCCGGATGTCCCTGGAAGCTGAACGCCGGTTTATCGGTGCGGTGAATGCCCTGCACCGTTTTGTCGAACAGTGAAATGTGCGTCACGCGCAGGTTCGCCGGCAGGCTGGCGTCATCGACGGCAAAGCCGTGGTTTTGCGCGGTGATCATGACGCGGTTGTTGTCGAGATCCTGCACCGGATGGTTGCCGCCGTGGTGACCAAGCTTCATCTTCACCGTTTTCGCGCCGCTCGCCAGCGCCAGCAGCTGATGGCCGAGACAGATGCCGAACACCGGAACGTCCGTCTCGAGGAAAGCTTTGATCGCGCTGATAGCGTAATCGCACGGCTCCGGGTCGCCTGGTCCGTTAGAGAGGAAAATCCCGTCTGGGTTAAGCTTCAGCACCTCTTCGGCAGGCGTCTGCGCCGGCACCACCGTCAGGCGACAGCCGCGATCCACCAGCATGCGGAAAATATTGAATTTCACGCCGTAATCGTAGGCCACGACGTGATACGGCAGCGCTTCCGTGCTCTTCGCCTGCGGCAGGCCCTCGTTCAGCGTCCAGGAACCCTGCTGCCAGCTATAGGTCTCCGCCGTTGTGACTTCTTTCGCCAGATCCATCCCTTTCAGCCCCGGGAACGCCTGCGCTTTCTGCAGCGCCAGCGCCGCGTCGGGGTTGTCGCCCGCGATGATGCAGCCGTTTTGCGCCCCTTTTTCACGCAGCAGACGCGTCAGCTTGCGGGTGTCGATATCGGCGATGCCCACTACGTTATTGCGCTGCAGGTAAGCTGACAGGCTCTCTTCGCTGCGGAAATTGCTGACAATCAGCGGCAGGTCGCGAATGACCAGGCCTTGCGCGTGAATTTGCGTGGATTCCGCGTCAGCGGCGTTGACGCCGACATTGCCGATATGGGGGTAAGTGAGGGTGACGATCTGGCGGGAATAGGAGGGATCAGTGAGTATTTCTTGATAACCGGTCATTGACGTATTGAAAACGACCTCCCCCACTGCCGATCCCGTTGCCCCTATGGCCCGACCGTGGAATTGGGTTCCGTCTTCCAGAACCAAGAGCGCTGACTTAATCAAAACATCCTCCAGGGAATAAACAGTCACAATATTTGCATATTAATTCAAAATTTGGCCCTGAATCAAGGCAAAAACCGCCTGAGTGGTCGATTTTTGGCAAATTGCGCGCATTCTAATGATCGCACCCTGGCTTGTCTACCCTGAAGCGTGATTTTTTAGTGCTTTTCGAGTCACTGAAGGTAAAAACCAGGAATAAGTCGCAAAAAAGCGATATTAGCGGCGGGAATAAACGGTTGCCTGAGAGAAATAAAATAAAAGCGGGCCGTTGAGACCACTATTTTTGACCAAATGGTCAAAAGAGGTCTTTTTTTAATCTCATATACAGGTAAAACACAATATTTTAGAGCTTTTACAACAAATAGAAACCAAAGCCGGTATTTATATAAAAAATAAAGGGCGATAATAATATCACCCTTCTCAATCAATCTCTTACTGATTGAAATAACCACATCACGATGGTTCACAACATTCACAGCATCGATAAATCCAGCACGTCACGCATATCATAAAGGCCGGATTTCTCTTCTTTCAGCCACAATGCTGCCTTAACCGCGCCATTTGCGAAGGTCATGCGGCTTGAAGCCTTGTGGGTTATCTCAACGCGTTCGCCGATGTCTGCAAACATCGCCGTATGCTCGCCGACGATGTCGCCTGCACGCACCGTGGCGAAACCGATAGTCTGCGGCTTGCGCTCACCGGTATGCCCTTCGCGCGCGTAGACAGCATGATCCTTCAAATCCCAGTTCATGGCGTCGGCAATCGCTTCGCCCATCGCCAGCGCCGTGCCGGAAGGCGCGTCAACCTTATGGCGGTGGTGCGCTTCGACAATTTCGATATCGGCGTAGTCGCCCATCACCTTCGCCGCTTTTTCCAGCAGCTTGAGCACCAGATTCACGCCGACGCTAAAGTTAGCGGCGAAGACGATGCCGATATCGGCGGCGGCGGCCTGAATCGCCGCTTTGCCCGCGTCGTCGAAGCCGGTGGTGCCGATCACCATCGCCTTGTTGTATTCGCGGCAAAGCGCCAGATAGTGCAGCGTGCCTTCAGGGCGGGTGAAATCCACCAGCACGTCAAAGTCATCCATCACGCTGCGTAAATCGTCGACGATAATCACGCCGTTTTTTCCCAGCCCGGCCAGTTCGCCGGCGTCGCTGCCAGTCAGCGAGGATCCGGGACGCACCAGCGCGGCGCCCAGCTCGACGCCTTCAGCCTGCTGCGTCGCCTCAATCAGATTGCGCCCCATACGGCCTGAGGCGCCTACGATGGCAATGCGGTAATTACTCATATTTATTCATTCCTGATACAAAACTATGCATGCAAAGCGCAATCAGGTTAACGGTCGGTTAACAGACGCGCCACTACTAAACCGGGATAATTAGAATTTCAGGGTAGCGCTTACCGATTATCAGTAAAAGCAATTCCGCTGGCTGGAACTCAACCCTTTCGCCCATAAAAAAGGCCGACTGTCGTCGGCCTTTCAGCAAGCTGAGGGTGCAGGATTACTGCACGTTGCGCACTTCGACGCGCAGCTCTTTCGGCACTTCAAAAACAATGTTCTCTTCACGGCCAATCAGTTCGATGGCCGCTTCGCCACCCAGCTCGCGCAGGCGCTGGATCACCTGCTGCACCAGAATGTCGGGCGCCGATGCGCCAGCGGTTACGCCGATGCACGCAATGCCTTTTACCCACTCTTCCTGGATGTCGTCCGCGGAGTCGATCAGTTTCGCCAGCTTGCCGGCGCGCTGCGCCAGCTCCGCCAGCCGATTGGAGTTTGAGGAGTTTTTCGAACCGACCACCAGCACCACCTCCGCATCGCGCGCCAGCACGCGCACCGCTTCCTGCCGGTTGGTGGTGGCATAGCAGATATCGTCCTTACGCGGGCCGATAATTGCCGGAAAGCGCGCGCGCAGCGCATCGATCACGTCAGAAGTATCATCCACCGACAGCGTGGTCTGCGTCATAAAGCAGAGATTGCTCTCATCCTTTACCTGCAGCTTAAAGACATCTTCCGGCGACTCCACCAGATACATGCCGCCGTTCGGGTTGCTGTACTGGCCCATGGTGCCTTCGACTTCCGGATGCCCGGCATGGCCGATCAGGATCGCTTCCACCCCTTTACGGCTGGCGCGCGCCACCTCCATATGCACCTTGGTCACCAGCGGACAGGTGGCGTCGAACAGCATGGTCAGGCTGCGCGCTTTCGCTTCGGCGCGAACCGCCTGCGATACGCCGTGCGCCGAGAAAATCAGAATGGCGTTATCCGGCACTTCGCTGATCTCTTCGATAAAGATCGCGCCGCGTTCACGCAGGCTGTTCACCACGTAGCGGTTGTGCACCACTTCATGACGCACATAGATCGGCGCGCCGTACATCTCCAGCGCACGCTCGACAATGCTGATGGCGCGATCGACGCCGGCGCAGAAGCCGCGCGGGTTAGCCAGCAGGATTTGCATCGTTTGCCTCCAGTGCCGGATTGACTTCCAGCACGTCGATATCGAAGTGAACCTGATGACCGGCCAGCGGATGGTTGAAATCCACGGTGATAGAATCCCCGGAGATTTCGCGGATCACGCCGGGCATTTCGCTGCCGCCCATGCCGGTAAAGAGCATGATGGCGCCGATTTCCGGCTCGCCCGCATTAATAAAGTCGCGGCGCGAGAAGTACTGGATCAGATCCGGGCTGACGGCGCCGAACGCCGCTTCCGGCTCCAGCGTAAAGGCGTGCTTGTCGCCCGCCTTCAGTCCCAGCAGCTCCTGCTCCAGCGCGGCGGAAAGGCTGCCGTCGCCCAGGCGGAACAGCGCCGGTTTGCCGGACGCGGAGGTCGACTCCGCGACGGAGCCATCCTCAAGCTTCAGCGTGAAATGCAGCAGCACCGCGCTGTCGCGCTCTACAGAGACAGTCATGTCTTACCCTTGTTTTGCCTGTTTGCCGGCGGGGCTGAGAAAGCCCTCCAGCACCACTAACGCGGCGCCGATACAGATGCCGCAGTCAGCGATATTAAAGGTGGCGAAGTGCCAGTCACCGATATAGAAGTCGATAAAGTCGACAACGAATCCGTGATAAGCACGATCGAACAGGTTGCCCGCCGCGCCGCCGATAATCAGCGCGTAGGCGATATTAACGATTTTCTGGCTGGCGCGGCTGCGGTACATCATCACCAGCAGCGCCAACACGATAGCGATGGCGATGCCGGCGAAGAACCAGCGCTGCCAGCCGCCTTTATCCGCCAGGAAGCTGAACGCCGCGCCGTAGTTGTGCGCGTAGAACAGGTTGAGGAACGGCATCAGCGGCTGCGTTTCATGCAGCATCATGTTGTTCATCACCCACTGCTTGCTGGCGAAATCGACCAGGATCACCGCCAGCACCAGCCATACCCAGCGTAAGCCGGTTGAGAGAATAGGTTTACGCATCAGGCAAATTTACGCTCTTCGCCGTTGCCGGCCAGGTTGGTGTAACAGCGTCCGCACACGGCAAGATGCTCCGCGTTCTGGCCGACGTCCGTAGTGTAGTGCCAGCAGCGCGGGCATTTCTCGCCTTCCGCTTTATGCAGGGCGATTTTCAGACCTTTTACCAGCTCGCTCTGCTGCGCTTCTTCGCTCGCCAGCGCGTAATCCGCCACCGTCGCGCCTGAGGTCAGCAGCACAAAGCGCAGCTCATCGCCCAGCGCCTGCAGCTTCTCAGCCAGCGCCGCATCGGCATAGAGCGTCACCGTCGCTTCCAGCGCGCCGCCGATACGCTTGTCGCTGCGCGCCTGCTCGATAGCCTTGTTGACTTCGCCGCGCACCTTCAGCAGCTCCGCCCAGTAGGCGTCGTTCAGCGCCTCGTCCTGCGACAGACCAAACAGGCCGCTATACCACTCCTCGGTGAAGACGTACTGCGCGCGTTTGCCCGGCAGATAGCCCCAGATTTCGTCGGCGGTAAAGGACATGATCGGCGCCATCCAGCGCACCAGCGCCTCGGCGATATGCCACAGCGCGGTCTGGCAGCTGCGGCGCGCCAGGCTGTCGCCCTTCGCGGTGTACTGGCGATCCTTGATGATATCCAGATAGAACGAGCCCATCTCGACCGAGCAGAACTGCATCAGGCGCTGGATAACCTCATGGAAATCGTAGTTGTCGTACGACGCGACGATATCCGCCTGCGCCGCCTGCGCGCGGCCGACCGCCCAGCGATCCACCACCACCATCTCTTCCGGCGCCACCATATCGGTTTCCGGGTTGAAGCCGTTGAGGTTCGCCAGCAGGAAGCGCGCGGTGTTGCGGATGCGACGATAGGCGTCGGCAGAGCGTTTCAGGATCTCGTCAGAGACCGCCATCTCGCCGGAGTAGTCGGTAGAGGCGACCCACAGACGCAGAATATCCGCGCCCAGTTTGTTCATCACGTCCTGCGGTGAAACGGTGTTGCCGATCGACTTGGACATCTTGCGTCCCTGACCATCCACGGTAAAGCCGTGGGTCAGCACCTGACGATAAGGCGCTTTGCCCTTCATCGCGGTAGAGATCATCAGCGAAGACATAAACCAGCCGCGATGCTGGTCGGAGCCTTCCAGATACATATCGGCAGAGTGGCCGCCGAACTCCGGACGCGCGTCGACTACCGCATAGCTGGTAGAGCCGGAGTCGAACCAGACGTCCAGCGTGTCCGGCACCTTCACGTAGCTGTCGGCGTCGTCGCCCATCAGATCGCGCGGATCGAGATCCCACCACGCCTGAATGCCGTCCTGCTCGACGCGCTGCGCGACTTTCTCCATTAGCGCCAGCGTATCGGGATGCAGCTGCTCGGTCTCTTTATGCACGAACAGCGCCATCGGCACGCCCCAGGTGCGCTGACGAGAGATGCACCAGTCCGGGCGATTGGCCACCATCGCTTCGATACGCGCCTGGCCCCAGTCCGGGATCCACTGCACGCCTTTGATCTCTTTCAGCGACTGCGCGCGCAGCCCTTTCTGATCCATGCTGATGAACCACTGCGGCGTGGCGCGGAAGATGATCGGCGTTTTGTGACGCCAGCAGTGCGGGTAGCTGTGCAGCAGTTTTTCCACATGCAGCAGCGCGCCCTTCTCTTTCAGCAGCTCGACGATCACGTCGTTGGCTTTGAAGACGTTCAGGCCGTCGAGGGTCGGATAGGTGCCCGGCAGATAGGTGCCGTCCGGGCCAACCGGGTTCGCCACTTCGATGCCATATTTCTGCCCGATAACATAGTCGTCCGGACCGTGGCCCGGCGCGGTGTGCACGGCACCGGTACCGGCTTCGAGCGTAACGTGCTCGCCCAACACCACCGGCGACTGAATGTTCACCAGGAAAGGATGCTGGAAGGTCAGACGCTCCAGCGCCGCGCCTTTGCATTCGCCCAGCACGGTCCACTCGGCGACGCCAGCGCGCTTCAGCACGCTCTCGACCAGCTCTTTCGCAAGGATCAGAGCGCGACCATCGATCTGCACCAGCTGATAGTCGAACTCAGGGTGCAGCGAGATAGCGCGGTTGGCCGGCATGGTCCAGGGCGTCGTGGTCCAGATCACCAGCGAGATTGGGCCGTTGACCGGCGCGTCGCCGAACTGCGCGCGCACCGCGTCGCGGTCTACCGCGTTGAACATGACGTCGATAGAGGGCGAGGTTTTGTCATAGTATTCGACTTCCGCTTCCGCCAGCGCCGAGCGGCAGTCCAGACACCAGTGCACCGGCTTCGCGCCTTTGTGCAGATGACCATTACCGATGATTTTTCCCAGCGCGCGGATGATATTGGCTTCGGTCTGGAAGTTCATCGTCAGGTAGGGACGATCCCAGTCGCCCAGCACGCCGAGACGGATAAAGTCCGCCTTCTGCCCTTCCACCTGCTCGGCGGCATATTTGCGGCATGCTTCGCGGAATTCGGCCGGCGTGACTTTTTCGCCCGGCTTGCCGATCATCTGCTCGACCTTATGCTCGATCGGCAGACCGTGACAGTCCCAGCCCGGCACGTAAGGCGAGTCGAAGCCCGCCATGCCTTTCGACTTGACGATAATGTCTTTCAGAATCTTGTTAACTGAGTGACCAATATGGATGCTGCCGTTGGCATAGGGAGGGCCGTCATGCAGGATAAAGGTTTTTTTCCCTTTTTTGGCTTCGCGGATGATGCCGTACAGGTTGTCATCATACCAGCGCTGCAGCATTCCCGGCTCGCGTTTGGCAAGATCGCCACGCATCGGGAACCCCGTTTCGGGCAAATTCAGGGTAGATTTATAGTCACTCATCAGATTCTCGTTTCCGTATTTTGCGGGGTTAAAGCCCAAAGAAGCGCCGGGCGGTTACCACATCTTTCGCAATTTGTTCTTTCAACGCCTCCAGTGAGGCAAAGCGCTGCTCGTTACGTATCTTATGCTTCAGCACCACATCAATGTGCTTTCCATACAGATTGATATTGATGTCAAGCAGGTGAACTTCAAGCTGCTGGCGCAATCCTTTTACCGTCGGTCGCGTGCCGATATTAGCGACGCCGGGAACGGGCGCGCCCAGGCCGAGCACTTCCACCGCATACACGCCTTTCACCGGCGAGACGATGCGGCGTAAAGGGAGATTCGCGGTAGGAAAACCGATAGTGCGTCCCAGTGCATCGCCGTGCACGACGCGGCCAGAGATACTGAAAGGATGGCCCAGCAGCGTTTGCGCCAGCGCTAAGTCGTCATCGGCCAGCGCCTGACGCACGGCGGTGCTGCTGATGCGCTTGCCGCCGTCGCAGAAGGTTTCGGTGCTGACGACGTCAAAGCCGTACTCGGCACCCGCCTTCTGTAATAACAGGAAATCGCCCTGACGACCAGCGCCAAAGCGGAAATCATCCCCCACCGCCAGGTACTTAACGCCCAGCTTATCCACCAGCAGATCGGTGATGAAACACTGCGCCGACTGCGCGGCGAAGCGGCGGTCAAAGCGCACGCAGAGCACGCGATCGACGCCCGCCTCCGCCAGGAACTTCAGCTTCTCCCGCAGGCGCGTCAGGCGCGCCGGCGCTTTGTCTCCGGCAAACAGCTCAAGCGGCTGCGGCTCGAACAGCATCACCATCACCGGAAGCTGGCGTTTTCGTCCCTCTTCGCACAGGCGCGCCATCAGCGCCTGATGGCCGCGATGCACGCCGTCGAAGTTACCAATGGTCAGGACGCAGCCGCGATGCTGCTCGTTTAGATTATGAATACCGCGGATAAACTTCATGGCTGACTCAAACCGGTGGAAATCGGCGGATTATACCCTTGAAACCGGCTAAGGTTAACCCGTAGCCACACCTTTCCTGCGCAGAAGGCGCCATTTATCAGGGCCCGACGCATGCCGCCCGTTTATCCGAGAATTTTGTTGGGAAAGGCTGTATTCAACGAGGGGAAGCTGGTAGAATCTTGCGCCATCAATTACGTAACCGGGCGTGGTTTGTAAAACGACGCTTATTTGCACAAATCCATTGACAAAAGAAGGCTCAAAAGGCATAGTCCTCGGCCTTTGATTTGTCCATATAGAACACATTTGGGAGTTGGACCTTGGCTAATATCAAATCAGCTAAGAAACGCGCCGTAACATCTGAAAAACGTCGCAAGCATAACGCGAGCCGTCGTTCTATGATGCGTACTTTCGTTAAGAAAGTATACGCGGCGATCGCAGCTGGCGACAAAGCTGCTGCGCAGAACGCATTTAACGAAATGCAACCGATCGTGGACCGTCAGGCTGCTAAAGGTCTGATCCACAAAAACAAAGCTGCACGTCATAAAGCTAACCTGACTGCTCAGATCAACAAAATGGCGTAAGCCTTTGTTCATCGCTTTGTAAAAAGAACCGGCGCTTAGCCGGTTTTTTTCGTCTTAAGCAAGCGCCTGCTTCAGGCAAGCGCCCTGATCCAGACGCTGCCCGAAGCGGCACTCTTGAAGACTCACGCTAAGCCGTTCGCTGCGCCAGACGCCGTCCCAGAATCACATATCCCGCTACCGCAGAAAGAATCGATCCCAGCAGAATACCGAGCTTCGCCAGCGTAATAAGCTGCGGATTGCTCTCTCCGTAGGCCAGCGAGGCGATAAAAATCGACATGGTAAAGCCGATACCGCACAGCACACCGACCGCGGCGATATCCGCCAGGCGGGTATTATGCGGCAGCGTCGCCAGCCTGAATTTCACCGCCAGCCAGCAGAAAAGCGTGATGCCCACGGGCTTGCCGATCAGCAGTCCTGCGACAATCCCCAGCGGCAGCAGCGAGAAGATATCCCCAGCGTGCACGCCATCCAGCGACACGCCTGCATTAGCGAAGGCGAACAGCGGCAGGATCAGCCAGCGCACCCAGGGATGAAGCGCATGCTCAAGATGAATGGCCGGCGAATGGCCCTCCTGCTTTTTCAGCGGGATCAGGAAGCCTACTACTACGCCCGCCAGCGTCGCGTGCACGCCCGATTTCAGCACCGCGGTCCACAGCACCATGCCCACCAGCAGATAGAGGCCGGTATTGCGCACGTTCAGCAGATTCATCGCCGCCAGTACCACAATCGCCAGCGCGGCGACGCCCAGCGCGGCCATCGACAGGTCGCTGGTGTAGAAGAGCGCGATAATCACAATCGCGCCGAGATCGTCGATAATCGCCAGCGCCATCAGGAAGATTTTCAACGCCGGCGGTACGCGGCTGCCGAGCAGCGCGAGGATGCCCAGCGCGAAGGCGATATCGGTGGCGGTGGGAATCGCCCAGCCGCTGCGCGTAGCCGCATCCGCGCCGTTAAACGCCAGAAACAGCAGCCCCGGCATCAGCATGCCGCCCAGCGCCGCAATCAGCGGGAAAATGGCCTGCTCGCGCTTCGCCAGCGCCCCCATCACCATCTCTCGCTTCACCTCTAAGCCGACCATCAGGAAGAAGAGCGCCATTAGCGCGTCATTGATCCACAGCAGCAGGTTCTTGCTGATATCGAGCGTTCCAAAGCGGAACTCGACCGGTATGGCCAGCAGGTTCTGATAAGCCTGCTGGGTGCCAGCGTAGTTCGCCAGGAACATCGCCAGCGCAGCCGCCAGGATAAGCACGACGCCGCTTGTGGCATCATTCTGTAGCCATTTTTTAAGTTTAATATTCACGTTATCTCCCGACTCATTACCTGTGCTATTCCAGAGCAGCGGCTATCATAACAGTTAACAAACCGTTGTTCGGTTATTAAAAGATCTATTTACGGAACTTTAAGCTCTATGCGGCGAAAACAGCATAAAAAAAGCCAGCGACTGAGCGCTGGCTTTATGCTTACCGGATACGGATTAGCGGGTTAAATCATCAAAGAACTTCTTCACGCCGTCGAAGAAGCTTTTCGAACGCGGGCTGTTGTTCTCGCCGGTCGGACCGCCGAAGCTCTCTTCCAGATCGCGCAGCAGCTTTTTCTGCTTCTCGTTCAGGTTGACCGGGGTTTCCACCACCACGCGGCACAGCAGATCGCCAACCGCGCCGCCGCGCACCGATTTCACCCCTTTGCCGCGCATGCGGAACAGCTTGCCGGTCTGGGTTTCAGCCGGGACTTTCAGCTTCACGCGTCCGTCCAACGTCGGCACTTCGATCTCGCCGCCCAGCGCCGCCATGGCAAAGTTGATCGGCACTTCGCAGTAAAGGTTGTTGTCTTCGCGCTCGAAGATCGGGTGTTTCTTCACCGATACCTGAACGTAGAGATCGCCGGCCGGCGCGCCCTGCTCGCCCGCTTCGCCTTCGCCGCTAAGGCGAATGCGATCGCCGGTATCGACGCCTGCGGGGATTTTCACCGACAGGGTTTTCGATTTCTCGACGCGTCCATGACCATGGCAGGCGTTGCACGGATCTTTAATCACCGAACCGCGGCCGTGACAGGTCGGACAGGCCTGCTGTACGGTAAAGAAGCCCTGACGCATCTGCACCTGGCCTGCGCCGTGGCAGGTCGGACAGGTTTGCGGCTGAGAGCCCGCCTTCGCGCCGCTGCCGTGGCAGACGTCGCACTCCTGCAGCGTCGGGATGCGGATCTCTTTGGTCACGCCGCGCACCGCTTCTTCCAGCGTCAGCTCCATGTTGTAGCGTAAATCGGCGCCGCGCGCTGCGCGTTGACGACGACCGCCGCCAAAGATATCGCCGAAGACGTCGCCAAAGATATCGCTGAAGTCCGCGCCGCCGCCGCCAAAGCCGCCGCCGCCGAATCCACCGCCGCCCATGCCGCCCTGTTCAAAGGCCGCATGACCGTACTGATCGTATGCCGCGCGCTTCTGCGCGTCGGTCAGGATTTCGTAGGCTTCCTTGACCTCTTTGAATTTGGCTTCCGCTTCTTTGTCACCCGGATTACGGTCGGGGTGAAACTTCATCGCCAGGCGTTTATACGCCTTTTTAATTTCACGTTCGTCTGCGGATTTGGAGACGCCTAAAATCTCGTAGTAGTCACTCTTCGCCATTTTTAGCCCTTAACATGCTCGCACGGGCGTGGAGAGATCTCCTACGCCCGTGCTGGTTTCAACGGCTGTCAGGCCAACCGTCGCGCCCGGTCAGGGGCAATTATTTTTTGTTGTCTTTCACTTCTTCGAATTCAGCGTCGACCACGTCGTCGTCTTTCTTCGCAGAAGCGTCGGCTGCATCCGCGCCGCCTGCCTGCTGCTGCTGCGCTGCTTCCATCAGCTTGCTGGAAACCTGCATCAGCGCCTGCATTTTAGCGTCGATCGCCTCTTTGTCTTCGCCTTTCAGCGCGGTTTCCAGCTCGCTCAGCGCGGACTCGATTGGCGCTTTGTCTTCAGCGGAGAGCTTATCGCCCGCTTCTTCCAGCTGCTTACGGGTGCTGTGCGCAATCTGGTCGCCCTGGTTACGCGTCTGCACCAGCTCTTCGAACTTACGATCCGATTCAGCGTTCGCTTCTGCATCGCGAACCATTTTTTCGATTTCGTCCTCGTTCAGACCGGAAGAGGCTTTGATGGTGATCTTCTGCTCTTTGCCGCTGTTCTTGTCTTTCGCCGAAACGTGCAGGATACCGTCCGCATCGATATCGAAGGTGACTTCGATCTGCGGCATGCCGCGCGGTGCTGGCTGAATGCCGTCCAGGTTGAACTGACCCAGCGATTTGTTATCGCTGGAGCGCTTACGCTCACCCTGCAGCACGTGAATGGTCACGGCAGACTGGTTGTCTTCAGCGGTTGAGAAGACCTGGCTGTGCTTGGTCGGGATCGTGGTGTTCTTGCTGATCAGCGAGGTCATCACGCCGCCCATGGTTTCGATACCCAGCGACAGCGGGGTCACGTCCAGCAGCAGTACGTCTTTGACGTCGCCCGCCAGCACGCCGCCCTGTACCGCAGCGCCGACGGCAACCGCTTCGTCCGGGTTAACGTCTTTACGCGGCTCTTTACCGAAGAACTCAGCTACTTTGGACTGCACCATCGGCATACGGGTCTGACCACCGACCAGGATCACGTCGTTGATGTCGGAGACAGAGAGTCCCGCATCCTGCAGCGCGACTTTCAGCGGCTCGATAGAGCGGCTGACCAGATCTTCTACCAGCGACTCGAGCTTCGCGCGGGTCACTTTGATGTTCAGGTGTTTCGGACCGGTCGCGTCCGCCGTGATGTACGGCAGGTTAACGTCGGTCTGCTGCGCAGAAGAGAGCTCGATTTTCGCTTTCTCTGCCGCTTCTTTCAGGCGCTGCATCGCCAGCGGATCGTTGTGCAGATCGATGCCCTGATCTTTCTTGAATTCTGCGACCAGATAGTTGATCAGACGGCTGTCGAAGTCTTCGCCGCCCAGGTGGGTGTCACCGTTGGTGGCCAGAACTTCAAAGGTTTTTTCGCCGTCGACTTCGTCGATTTCGATAATAGAGATATCGAAGGTACCGCCGCCCAGGTCGTAAACCGCGATGGTGCGGTTGCCCTGGCCTTTATCCAGACCGTAAGCCAGCGCGGCTGCGGTCGGTTCGTTGATAATACGTTTTACTTCCAGACCTGCGATACGGCCGGCGTCTTTGGTCGCCTGACGCTGCGCATCGTTAAAGTAGGCCGGAACGGTGATAACGGCTTCGGTCACCGGTTCGCCGAGGTAGTCTTCAGCGGTCTTTTTCATTTTTTTCAGCACTTCCGCAGAGATCTGCGGCGGCGCCATTTTCTGACCTTTTACTTCCAGCCAGGCGTCACCGTTGTCGGACGAGGTGATTTTATACGGCATGATTTTGATATCACGCTGTACTTCTTCGTCCTGGAAACGACGGCCGATCAGACGCTTGATAGCAAACAGCGTATTCTGCGGGTTGGTCACTGCCTGACGTTTAGCCGGCTGGCCCACCAGAGTTTCGCCATCCTGCGTATAAGCAATAATTGAGGGCGTGGTGCGATCGCCTTCGGCATTCTCCAGCACGCGCGCTTTACCGCCGTCCATGATCGCAACACAAGAGTTGGTTGTACCCAGGTCAATACCAATAATCTTACCCATCTAAACGTCTCCCACTTAAATTCTTTGTCAATTTGGGTTGTGAACCCTTAATGCGGGCGCTTTGTTGGCTTTCAACCGCCATTACTCGCTTTTTTTCCCGGGCTCACAACGCTCGATGACAACTAAATGGGGCCGCTTCGAAGCGCATCAAGGGTTAAAAGAAAATTTTTTTTCGCCGTCGGCTTTTCTGCGCCGTTCGCGCTTCGCGCCTTTGGCTGCGCAAAGAAAAAAGCCGCGCAAAGCGCGGCCTGTTGAACAGCATGTTGATTCAGTGCAGTGTGAAGCGATCGGCTCAGCGAAGGAGCCGAAGAAATATATTGTCGTTATTATTGCAAAGCTAACTTGTTTTCTCTTTTCCCTGATGTCGGCGAATAGTCGCGTTGCCATAACCATCAAATAACTGGCCCTATGATAATATTAAGTGGCTTAAATCACAGGGGGGATATTATCTCTTGCGTCCGAACGAACCTCATGGTAATAATGGAAATTCCGAGCATTTTACATCCCCTCAGCTCTTTTCAAATTTTTATCATATGGACATTATTATATGGAAATAAAGATCGGCCATATTGAGGATCGTCAGACTGAAGAATATATTATTCAACAGCTCTGGCAGCATAATAGCCGCTTCGCCGACGTTAATATGAAGCCGCTCAACGTTATATTATATGACGATGAACAACATATTCAGGGCGGGCTGCTGGCGCACACCTGGTTCGGCACGCTGGATATTCACTATTTATGGATCGACGAGGCGCACCGCAAGCACGGCACCGGACGCGAGCTGATGCAAAAAGCCGAAGAAGAAGCGCGCCGCCGCGGCTGTCATATGGCGGTGGTGGATACCTTAAGCTTTCAGGCGCGCGGCTTCTACGAGAAGCTTGGTTATCGCGTCTACGGCGAACAGGATGGCTACGCACAGCGCTTTGCCCGTTATTATCTGGCAAAAAGATTATAATCCGCACCTAATCAGCGAGGCGCTATGGGCAGCCCATATCGCAGTATCGACGATTTTCTTGCCGCCTTTGCTACCACCATGGATCTATTACCTACGCCATGGGGTTTTAAAGATGCGGCGTCACAACATCTCTATATGAATAGCGCGGCGCGCTTATATACCGCTACGCCTAAAAATTATTCTTTAGAGGGAAAAAAAGATAATGAGTTTCCCACGCCCTGGAGCGATTGCGCCGATGAGTTTTGCGAGCATGACGAAAAAGCCAGAACGCTGAAAGCGTGCGTCGCCGTTATAGAAACGCATTACTGGTATGGGAAAAACTATCTCACTCCTTTTATCAGCGAAAAATACCCGGTCTTTGATAGCCGTAACGTTTTTCTGGGCTGTATCTGGAACGCGCGTCCGGTGGAAAGTATTACCGCACTGACGTTTATTCATCCGCAAAAGAGCTCAGTGCTGAACACTCAGCTCGAACACCCTCTGTTTACGCCCGCCGAACTGGATGTGATTTTTCTGCTGCTCAGGCGATTCAGCGCCAAAGAGATCGCCCGGATTTACAACCTTAGCGTGAAAACCATCGGCAATCGCATCGCCACCCTCTATCAAAAAGCGGGCGTGCATTCGCTGCAGCAGTTCGAGCAGTACTGCCGCGCTGAGTCGCTGGAGAACTATCTGCCAGAGAAGCTACTCAGCAAAGGCGTCTCTTTTATTTAAACCGGCAAGGAAAACCTGTTGTGAGTAAATTTGATGACTACCCGTTGAGCCGGGTGCCCGCGGGCGAAAGGCTCTCGCTGCTTAGCGTCGCTATCGTGCATATGGGCATGCTGACCGCGCTCGATCAGTTTATGCTCGGCGCCGTGCTCGGCAACAGCATGACGCTCGGCGAAGCCTTTACCGCCATTACCCTGGCAAGCCTGCTGTTTGGCTTTCTGACTTTCGCGCTCGGCTACGCCGGGATGCGTGAAGGTCTGTCGGGCAGCCTGCTGGCGCGCTGGTGCGGCTTCGGCCGCCACGGTTCGGTTCTGATCGGTTTGCTGGTCGCCGTCAGCCTGCTGGGCTGGTTTGGCATTCAGAATGCGGTTTTCGCCCGGTCGCTGAGCTACGCCCTGGACGGCAAGCTGAGCTTCGCGCAGTCCGCCTCCTTATCGGGCGCGGTGCTGACGTTGCTGGTCGCCTTTGGCTTTAAGGCGCTGCGCTTTACCGCGCGCGTGGCGGTTCCGCTGTTTATCGCGCTGGTCGGCTGGATCTTCTGGCACGCGTTTCACGGGCAGACGGGCAGCACTATTCCGCCGGTTGCGGCCACAGAGGCCATTACCGTGAGCGCCGCCATTACCATGGTGATTGGCGGCGCCATTCTCGCCAGCCTGATGACGCCAGATCTAACGCGCTTCTCACGCAGCGGCAAAGACGTTTTCGCCATCACGATGCTGACCATTCTGGCGGGCGAGTATGGCGTTAACGGACTGGCCATTTTGATTGCGAAAGAGCTGCATACTTCTGACATCATCGCCATCATTACCCAGACGACCAGCACGCTGGGGCTGTTCGCGGTGGTCTTTTCGACCCTGCGCATTAACGATCTCAACCTTTACTCCTCTGCGCTGGGCATCGCCAACGCCACGGAAGGGCTGACTGGCTTTAAGCCGCGCTACAGCGTCATCACCCTGCTGCTGGGTTTTCTTGGCACGCTCTGCTCAGTGCTGGGTATTCTCGATCGCTTCGTCGATTTTCTGGAGCTGTTGGGCGTGATCTTCCCGCCGGTGCTGGGCGTGATGATTGTGGATTACTATCTGCTGAAGACCGATCGCCAGACGCTGGCGCAAAGCCGCGACAGCAACGCGCTGCCGGCGACTTCGCGGCTTATCGGCTGGCCAGCGCTGATCGCCAGCGTGGCAGGCAGCGCCACCGGGCTGCTGGTTGAGCGCGGCGTGCCGGTTTTCAACTCGATTATCGTCGCCTGCCTTGTTTACCTGCTAACCGCGCCGCTCATGAAGCGCGCCGCGGCGACGCCGAAAGCGGCCGCCGTCGACTAATCCCTCCTGACGCGCCTGGCTACAGGCGCGTGTCGCTCGCCAGCGCGCCCTGCCGTTCGACATTGTAAAGCCATACCCCGATCAGCAATCCGGCCAGCGCCAGCGCCAGCACGTACCAGGCCGGCGCCAGCGGCGTCAGGCGCAGGATCAGCGTAACGAAGATGGGCGTCAGGCCGCCGAAGATGGCGTAGGCAACATTGTAGGAGAAAGAGATGCCGGTGAAGCGCACCGGCGCCGGAAAGGCGCGCACCATCAGATAAGGCACCACGCCTACCACGCCGACGCTCAGCCCCGCCAGTCCGTAGTTTAAGAAGAGGCCGTCGCCATCCGGCGTCTGGCTGGCGAAAAAATGCCAGCTGCAAACCGCCAGCAGCAGCGAGCCGCCCATCAGGGTTTTCGCCGCGCCCATCCAGTCCACCAGCCATCCGGCAATCACGCAGCCCGCCAGCAGCATCACCGTCGCCAGACAGTTGGCCTGCAAACTCAGCGCGGCGCTGATGGCATGCTGTTTCTGCATCAGCGCAGGCGCCATTAAAATCACCACCACGATACAGGCGGAAAGCAGCCAGGTAAGCAGCATAGAGAGCAGCACGCCGCCTTTATGTTGAGTGAGTACGGTTTTTAACGGCAGCGTATCAGCCAGCATTTTGCGCTGCTGCATCTGCTGGAAAACCGGCGTCTCATGCAGCCAGCGACGCAGATACATCGCCAGTAGCCCAAACAGCCCGCCAAGGAAGAAGGGAATACGCCAGCCGATGCTGGCGACCGTCTGCGGCGTCATGCTGCTGTTGATGGCGGTCGCTACCAGCGAACCCAGCAGGATCCCTGCCGTGAGCCCGGCGGTCAGGGTGCCGCAGGCGAAACCGATGCGCTTTTCCGGCACATGCTCCGCCACAAACACCCAGGCACCCGGCACTTCGCCGCCAATCGCCGCGCCCTGCAGCAGGCGCAGCAGCAGCATCAGCAGCGGCGCGGCGATGCCCGCCGTATCGTAGGTGGGCAGCACGCCCATCGCCAGCGTCGGCAGCGCCATCAGCAGGATGCTCAGGCTAAACATTTTCTTGCGCCCCACCTTGTCGCCGAAATGCGCCATGATCAAGCCGCCGAGCGGCCGCGCCAGATAGCCGGCGGCGAAAATCGCAAAAGTTTGCAGCTGGCGCAGCCAGTCAGGAATATCAGGCGGGAAGAAGAGTTCGCCGATAACTGCGGCGAAAAAGACGAAAATGATAAAGTCGTAGAACTCCAGCGCGCCGCCGAGCGCGGCCAGCGACAGCGTTTTGTAATCTTGTTTTTTCAGGCGATGGGCAGCATGTGCATCCATAAGCGTACAGGTTCCAGAGGTAAAGGTGGATTTGTAAATTTACGCTTACTATACCGTCCATCTTTCACTACACCAGCCTCGCCAGAGGCTATGCCTGAAATGACGAATTTTTAGTTATTTATCTGCTTTATGGCGCTTTTGGGACGAAAAGCTGCTACCACGTCGCGATGCGTTTCGACGTAAGGCCCCTCCAGCAACTGTAAACAATAGGGTACAGCAGCGAAAATGCCCGGCACTTTCACCTTGCCGTCAGCCTCTTTCACCCCTTCCAGCGTCTCTTTAATCGACTTCGGCTGTCCCGGCAGGTTCAGCACCAGCGACTGTTTGCGGATCACGCCGACCTGGCGCGACAGAATGGCGGTGGGCACAAACTGCAGGCTAATCTGACGCATCTGTTCGCCGAAGCCGGGCATCTCGCGATCGGCCACCGCCAGCGTGGCGTCGGGCGTCACGTCGCGGCGCGCCGGACCGGTGCCGCCGGTGGTCAGCACCAGATGGCAGAAACGCTCGTCTACCAGCTCGCAGATCGCCTGTTCTATCAACGGCTGCTCATCCGGCACCAGACGGGTTTCGGTAGTAAAAGGGGTCGCCAGCGCGCTGCTTAGCCAGGCTTCCAGCGCCGGAATGCCCTGATCCTGATATATGCCGTTCGCAGCGCGATCGGAAACGGAGATCAGGCCAATGCGTAAAGTATCCATGATGTTGTTACCCGGGTTAACCGCAAAGCGGTAAGACAAAAGAGGAATAGCAGAGAGGATAATAGAAAGTGAGGCAAAGAGAAAACCGTGGCGGCCAGGCCGCCACGGTAACGGATTACAGCAGGTCGGCGATCATTTTCTCAAGCTTGCCCTGGTCGACGGCGAAGTTGCGGATGCCTTCCGCCAGTTTCGCGACCGCCATCGGATCCTGGTTGTGCTGCCACAGGAACTCAGATTCGGTCATCTTCGCCGGACGCGCTTTAACGTCGCCGCTGTAGCTCAGCTTACGCTCAACCGTGCCTTCGCTCTCCGCCAGCTCTTTCAGCAGCGCCGGAGAAATGGTCAGGCGATCGCAGCCCGCCAGTTCCAGGATCTCGCCGACGTTACGGAAGCTCGCGCCCATTACCACGGTTTCATAGCCGTGCTGCTTGTAGTAGCTGTAGATTTCAGAAACCGACACCACGCCCGGATCTTCGTGCGGCGCATACTCTTTCTTGTCGGTGTTGTTTTTGTACCAGTCGAGGATACGGCCCACGAACGGTGAAATCAGGAACACGCCCGCTTCAGCGCAGGCGCGCGCCTGTGCGAAGGAGAAGAGCAGCGTCAGGTTACAGTTAATGCCCTCTTTTTCCAGCTGCTCCGCCGCGCGGATGCCCTGCCAGGTTGACGCCAGCTTGATCAGGATACGGTCGTTGCTGATGCCCGCGTCGTTGTAAAGTTTGATCAGGCTGCGCGCTTTGGCGATGCTGCCTTCGGTGTCGTAAGAGAGACGCGCGTCGACTTCGGTCGAGATGCGGCCCGGGATCAGCTTGAGGATTTCCAGACCAATGTTGACGGCCAGTTTGTCCGACACCAGCGAGATCAGCTCATCTTTGCTGCCGTTCTGCTCGCGCGCCCAGCTAATCGCTTCGTCGATCAGCTTGCGGTATTCAGGGATCTGCGCGGCGTTCAGGATCAGAGAAGGGTTGGTGGTGGCGTCTTGCGGCTGATAGAGCTTCATGGCTGCGATATCGCCGGTGTCGGCGACAACGGTGGTGAGTTGACGCAAGGAGGTCAGTTTGTCCGTCATGTCTGTTGTCTCTTATGTAATGTCAGGGTGAAAAAGGCTGTTGCGATAATATCATGCAGCAACCGAGGCGCAAGGTCGCCAAATGCCGTTTACGATAGCGCGAACGAATGGCTGCGATTTGCCTGTCGCTGCGGCTTTTTTGTTACACTCGGCGGCCTGACAAGTGACATTTCCCTGTAGCGACAAAGGATAACCGAGGAAGCGACTATGTTAATGGTGATATCACCCGCCAAAACGCTTGATTTTAGCAGCCCGCTGGCGACCCAGCGCTATACCCAGCCCGCGCTGTTAGAAAAATCACAACAGCTGATTGAGGTGGCGCGCGATCTCTCACCGGCGCAAATCGCTTCGCTTATGGGCATCAGCGACAAGCTGGCGCACCTGAATGCCGAACGCTTCAACAGCTGGCAGCCCGACTTTACGCCGGAGAATGCGCGCCAGGCGATTCTGGCGTTTAAAGGCGACGTCTACACCGGCCTGCAGGCGGAGAGCTTTAGCGAAGCGGATTTCGACTTCGCCCAGCAGCATTTGCGCATGCTCTCCGGCCTGTACGGCGTGCTGCGGCCGCTTGACCTGATGCAGCCCTATCGTCTCGAGATGGGCATTAAGCTCGCCAGCCCGGCAGGTAAAGATCTCTACAGCTTCTGGGGCGATCTGCTGACGCAGCATCTCAACGCCGCGCTGCAGGAACAGGGCGACGACGTGCTGATTAACCTGGCGTCGGACGAGTATTTCCGGGCGATTAAGCCAAAGCAGCTGCAAGGTCGTCTGGTGAAACCGGTGTTCCTCGACGAAAAGAACGGCGCGTTCAAAGTGATCAGCTTTTACGCTAAAAAAGCGCGCGGCCTGATGAGCCGCTACGTCATTCAGCATCGCCTGACCGACCCCAAGGCGCTGAAGCAGTTCGATGTGGACGGCTACTTCTTCGATAAGGCGAGCAGCAGCGAAAACGAGCTGGTGTTTAAGCGTTACGAGCAGAAATAAGCGCAGGCTTTTGCCGCCCGACTGCGCGGCGGCAAAAGCGCGCTGGATTCAGCTGCGGCGTAGCCTGGAAGCAATATTCGTGCTGGCAGGCGCGGGTATTTCCCATTTAATTAGCACCTGAGCAACAAAAGTATTAATAGAATAACCACCCTTCACACAACCTCAAAAAAAATTAACATCGATATTTTATTGGCAAGCTAATTTTAAATAAAGTTAATCCCGTGCAATCCTTTCATAATAAAACAGCCGTTATTTATCAAAGTTTCGCCTGTTTAATCTCGATATATAAAAAATCAGGAATACTAAGCGCCTGATAGCCCACTCAGGAAAGCAAGGGCTATAGCTGCTTTTGAAATGTAATTAGGCCACAGGGAAAAGTTTCCCCTGATTATTTTGCATGAACTGAAAAGAGATGTTTTCAATGAAGATTAAAAACAGCGTGCTGCCAGTGTTCCTGGCGGGTCTGATGACCTCCGGCGCGGCGTTTGCGACGCCCACTGACGGAGCGTCGCCTATGCATACCAACCCGGGCGCAGAGGCGGGCACTCAAGGCGCAGGTGGCGAAGTGAAATTTACCGGCGAAATCACCGACGTCTCCTGCGAAATTTCCGCGGCAAGCAAAAGCCAGACCGTGGATTTAGGCAAATGGGCGAAGTCCTACTTTGAAAGCCGCACCGAGACCACGCAAACCCCTTTCAAGATTTCAGTGAAAAATTGCCCTCAGTCGGTCGCCAGCGTGGCCGTGCTGTTTGACGGTGATAAAGATAGCAGCGACAGCACGCTGCTGAAAACCACCGGTACCGCGACCGGCGTCGGTATCAAACTCTATGAGTCCGACCGCGCCACGCCGGTGGCCATCGGCTCGATTTCAAAACCAGTTAGCGTTACCGCCGGCAGCGGCAAAGATGGCGGTTCTGCCGACCTGAATTTCTTCGCCGATTATAAAAGCGATGGTGCAGCTATCGCCGCGGGACCCGCGAACGCCACCTCTAATTTCGTCATGGTTTACAACTAATCGACGGCAGGGGAAACCCTGCCTGCGACCTCCTGAAAAAGATCACCCGCAATGACATTTTTTATTTTAAAAAAAATCAGACCTCTCGTTCTCCTGTCAGCCTCTCTGCTGAGCATCGCGGCGCAGGCGGGGATAGTGATGGGCGGAACGCGCGTCGTTTTCCAGGAAGGAAAAAAAGAAGCCACGCTGACCGTAACCAATGAGGATAAAGATACGCCTTATCTGGTGCAGTCGTGGGTTGAAAATAGTGATAACAGTAAAACGCCTGTGCCTTTTATCGTGACGCCGCCGCTATTCCGTCTCGACGCGGAAAAAGAGAATATCTTGCGTATTAATTATAACGGTCTGCCGCTGCCGAAAGATCGCGAGTCCGTATTCTGGCTAAACATTAAATCCATTGCGCCTTCTTCGCGCGATCAAAGCAATCAGCTGCAAATTAATATCAAATCTAAATTCAAACTTTTTTACCGTCCCAAAGGATTAACCGGCTCGCCCGCAGAGGCCTGGCGCCAGCTGACGTTTCGCCGCGAGGGCAATCAGCTCATTAGCCATAACCCGACGCCCTATTTCGTCTCTTTTTACCGCCTGAGCGTCGGCGGCCATGAGATTCAGCAGCCCGGCATGATTGGTCCAGGCGAAGATCGGCGCTGGACAGCCGCCGGTACCGGTCCCGTGACCTGGTCGGCGATTAACGACTTTGGCGGCACCACGCCGGAGCAGACCCGTTAATTCTCCCGATCCGCGCAGCGTAAAGCTTTCTCGAAGCGGATTGCCTCTGGACATATCGACGTGAAAGTAAGCATCCCGACGCTCAACGCCGCCTCTAAGGCGAAAAAACGCCATGCTTATCCCCTGCATCCCTGGCTGGCGGGTCTGCCTGGCGTGCTGATACTGATGAGTCCGGCGCGTACCGCTTTTGCAGAGGATTATTTCAATCCCGCGGCGCTGGAGTTCTCTTCGGAGCAGCAGAAAACCGCCGATCTGCACTATTTCAGCCGGGAAGGCGGCGAGCAGCCGGGCACCTATCACGTCACCGTTTTGCTGAATAATAATGTCTGGGAGAGTCGCGACGTGACCTTTGTCGAAGGACGTAATGGGCTGGTTCCGCTACTGACGGTGCGTCAGCTGGCGGAGATGGGCGTCAACGTGCGCGCGTTTTCCGCTTTCGACCGGCTTAAAGAGGGCGAAACGATACAGGAGCTGGGCGACTTTATCCCCGACGCCTCGACGCGGTTCGACTTTTCGCAGCAGCAGCTGACGATCAGTATTCCGCAAATCGCCCTGACGGAAAAAAAAGGCGACTATATCGATCCGGCAAGGTGGGATGAGGGCGTTCCGGCGGCCTTCGTTGATTACACCCTTTCCGGCACCCGCTCCCGTAATGAGGGTAGCGACTGGCAATCTTCCCTGCTGAGCCTGCGCAGCGGCGTCAATCTCGGCGCCTGGCGTCTGCGCAATACCTCTACCTATCGTTACGATCTGACCAGTCACTGGCAGTCGCAAACCACTTATCTTGAGCGCGATATTAAAATGCTGCGCAGTCAGTTTCGCGTGGGCGATACCTATACCTCCGGCGAGGTGTTCGACAGCGTGCAGTTTCGCGGAATGCAGATGATGTCTGACGACACGATGCTGCCGGACAGTCAGCGCAGCTTCGCGCCGGTTATTCATGGTATTGCCCACAGTAACGCCAGAGTGACGGTAAGCCAGCATGGCTACGTCATTTATGAAACTCAGGTCGCGCCCGGCGCGTTCGAGATCAGGGATCTCTATCCCACGGCGCAAAGCGGCGATCTGGAAGTCGTCATCAAAGAGAGCGACGGCTCGGAGCGCAAGTTTACCCAGCCCTACTCCGCCATTCCTTTTATGCTCCGCCAGGGCCATAAGCGCTACAGCGTCAGCATCGGCCGCTATCACTATGCTGGCAGCACGCCGCTGCGTTCGCCCCTGTTTATGCAATCTACCTTGTTCTACGGGCTGCCGATGGATTTCACCGCTTTCGGCGGCGCGCTGGTGGCGCAAAACTACCATTCCGCGGCGGCGGGGCTGGGGAAAGGATTTGGCGATTTTGGTTCCGTCGGGGTGGATGTGAGCTGGGCGAAAACCGAGCTGCCTCAGAACAGGCGCAGCGCCGGCCAGTCGGTGCGGTTGCAGTATCAGAAAAGTTTCGCGTCGACCAACACCACCTTCAGCATGGCAAACTATCGCTACTCCTCCGGCGGCTTTTACTCATTCAGCGAAGCAAACGCCCTGATGAGTCCGACCTCTTTTGTTAACAACAAGCGCAGCCGTTCAGAGCTCTCCGTGTCGCAGGGATTCGGCGACTACGGCAGCCTCAGCCTGGCAGCCTATATGCAGAGTTACTGGCGAACCGGCAGCGAGGAGCGGACGCTGCATCTCAGCTATTACAGCACCTTTAAAAGCGCCTCCTGGGGGGTGGGTTACTTTTATACCGACTCCAGCGGCAGCAAAAAAGCCGATCGCGCCATTACCTTTAACCTCAGCATTCCCCTTAGCGCTCTGCTGCCGGACAGTTCGGTCAGCTACAGCATGAATACCGACAACAGCGGCGATACCTCCCAGCAGGTGGCGCTGTCAGGATCGATGCTGGAGAACAAAAACCTCTATTACAGCCTGCAGCAGGGTCACGACAGCAAAGGACAGAACGTTAACAGCAACGCCTCGCTGAGCTATCGCGGCAGCCGCGGCACGGCCAGCCTCGGCATCAGTCATGACAAACGCAGCAGCCAGCTTAGCTACGGCCTGGCGGGCGGCATCGTCGCCCATGCGCACGGCATCACCCTGAGCCAGCCGCTGGGCGACACCTTCGGCATCGTCCGGGTGCCCGGCGCCAGCGACGTGACCATCCAGAGCGCCAGCAACGTTAGCACCGATCGGCGCGGCTATGCGGTGGTTCCGTCGCTGTCGCCCTACCACAAAAACAGCATTGAACTGGAAGCGGATACGCTGCCGGATAACGTCGACGTCGAACTGGGCACGCAGACCGCCATTCCCACCCGCGGCGCGGTGGTGATGATCGACTACGCCACCCATATCGGCAATCGGGTGCTGTTTACGCTGGCCTATCGGGATGGGGCGCCGCCCTTCGGCGCGGCGGCGCAGCTGGATCTGCCGGCGCAGGGAAAAGGCAGCAGCACCAGCGGCATCGTCGTCGAGAAAGGGCAGCTTTATCTCAGCGGCGTGCCCGCGCAGGGCACCATTACGCTGAGCTGGCGAGAAGACGGCGTGGCGAAAACCTGCAAGGCGCCCTTCCGTCTGCCGAACACGCCTTCAGCCAGCCCGGTCAAACTGATCTCCGCCGTCTGCCGCTAACCAACAGGAATTTCAAATGAACGTAATCCCCTTCATAACTCCGCCGCTGCTGGTTTTAGCGGCGCTGTTCAGCCAGCAGGCGCTCGCCCAGGAGGAGTGCCACGGCGTCAGCCAGATTGTGGTGCAGACCCACGACGTCAACTATCTGCCCGGCGCCGCTGACGGCACGCCCATTTCCGCGCAGATGCCGCTGGATAACAACAACGCCTTTAGCTGCAACAAAAACAGCGGGGAGAGCGGCCTGAACTACAAAGATATCGGCTATGCGATCGATGCCGAAGAGAGTGGCCTGCAGGCGACGCTGGCCGGCGGCCACACCACGCCGATTTATCGTATCGCGGGAACCGAAGGCATCGGTTTCGCCATCGGTTTTAAAGAACCCACTTACTGTGCCGGCCTGTTTTACGATACGACGGCGAAAGGCAAACGCAGCTCTGTCTGCAGCTCGATGACCAGCGCGCAAATCAATCAGGCCAATACGCTGACCCTGCAGTCTTACGTGGTCTTTTATAAAATCCCGTCGCAAGGCTCCCCGCTCCAGCCGGGTAATCAGCCCGCTAACGTGCCCGAAACGCCGATTGGCACCGCCACGCTACTGGCAGGCGACAGCGCCGCCAGCAGTCAGCCGATCGCCGACAAACCAAAGATTATTTTATCCAGCTTCACCGTGAAATATGGCAGCTGCGCGGTAACGTCGAATCAGTCGGCGATCAATGTGGACATGGGGAAAGTCAGTAAAGGCGAATTTAGCGGCGTGGGCAGCAAAGCGGGCAGCGAAAAATCGTTTCAGATTCAGATCCTGTGCGAAAACAGCGCCTCGGTAAGAGTCGGCTTCTTCGGCATGGCTGCCGCCGGGGATAAAGATGCGCTGGCGCTGACGCCCCAGGCTGACTCCGCCTCGGGCGTCGGCGTCGCGCTCTCCTACGGTTCCGGCCTGCAGGTTGCCGCTGGCGGACGGGTGCCGCTCAATACGCCTACCGATCAACTGCCCGTGCTGGCGACCCTTAACACACCGAATCAGACCCAGACGCTGGAGTTCAAAGCGCAATATATCCAGACGGAGCCGCAGATTACGGCAGGCAAGGCCGACAGTATGGCGACCTTTAACCTCGTCTATAACTAACGCAGAGTCGCGCCGATAAATGCCCGGCAGCCGGGCAAACCAGCGCGCTTCGCGCCGTCAGCGATTACGCCTTCAGCAGAAACGCGCGCAGCGGCGCGAAATCAGCCTGCATAGCGTGCGACAGCAGCGGCAGACCGGCGCGGTCCGCGAGTTCCTGCGGCAGCGGCAGCGCCTGGCCGAGAATCGCCTCGACGCTCTCTTTGAATTTCGCCGGGTGCGCCGTGCCGAGGAACAGACCGAACTCCCCTTCCTGCAGCTGATCGCGCAGCAGACGATAGGCGATAGCCGCATGGGGTTCAGAGATATAGCCGATTTCCGCCAGCTCGCGCATCGTCGCCTCGGTGGTCTCATCGCTCACCGCGCCGTAGGCGAGGTCGGTCAGGCGCCAGGTTTTGCGGCGGAACAGCTCCTCTACGCGCGGCCAGTTATTCGGCTGGCTGACGTCCATGGCGTTCGACAGCGTGGCGACCGTGGCGTTCGGCGTCCAGCTGCCGCCCTGCAGGAAGCGCGGTACGGTGTCGTTGGCGTTGGTGGCGGCGATAAAACGCTTAATCGGCAGGCCGAGCGATTTCGCCAGCAGGCCGGCGGTAAGATCGCCGAAGTTGCCGCTCGGCACCGACACCACCAGCTGATTGCGTTTCTCCTGCGGCAGTTGCGCCACCGCTTCGAAGTAGTAGCAGATCTGCGCCAGCAGACGGCTGATATTGATGGAGTTCGCGGAGTTCAGGCCAATCGCCTTTTTCAGCTCTTCATCGTCGAACGCCTGCTTTACCAGCGCCTGACAGGCGTCGAAGTCGCCGTCGATGGCGATGGTTTCGATATTGCCGCCCAGCGTGCAGAACAGCTTCTCCTGCAGCGGGCTGATTTTGCCCTGCGGGTAGAGAATCACCACGCGGACGTTTTCCATGCCGTAAAAGGCGTGCGCCACGGCCGCGCCGGTATCGCCAGAGGTCGCTGTCAGGATAGTGATCTGCTCGTCCGCGCCTGAAACGTAAGAGAGCATCTGCGCCATAAAGCGGCCGCCGAAATCTTTAAACGCCAGCGTCGGGCCGTGGAACAGCTCCAGACAGGAGATATCGTCGCTGACTTTCGCCACCGGCGCGGGAAACGCAAAGGCGGTTTTAACGCGTTCGGCCAGCTGATGCGGCGCGATTTCGTCGCCGATATAGGCAGAAAGAATTTTGCTGCTGCGGCTGACGAAATCCATCTCCAGCATCGCGTCGATGTCGGTCAGCTCGAATTCCGGCAGTTCAAGCGGGAAGAACAGCCCCTGTTGCGATCCCAGGCCCTGTTTTACCGCCTGCGAAAAGCTCACCTGCTCGTTATGATCCTTAAGGTTATAGAGTTTCATGCGTTATCCCAGTTTACGTGCGCCAGCCGTATCAAGACGGCAAATATGGACGAAGCCTTCATCATTCTGCAGATAGTGCTGGCGCAGCCAGTCCGCCATCCGCTGCGCCGTTTCCATCTGATTGCAAACGGCGAAAAGCGTCGGGCCGGAACCCGAAATGCCGCACGCCAGCGCGCCGATGTCGACGGCGGCCTGCCGCGCCTCGGCAAAGCCCGGCAGCAGTTTGGTGCGATAAGGTTCGGCGATTACATCCTGCATCAGTTTAGCGGCCAGCAGCGGCTGACCGCTATGACAGGCGTGAATAAAGCCCGCCAGCAGGCGGCCGTGTTTGATCACATCCTCTTTGCGATACTGCGCGGGCAGAATGGCGCGCGCTTCGGCGGTGGAGACTTTAATGCCCGGATAGGCCATCACCCACAGCCAGTCGTCGAAGCCCGGCACCGCCTGACTGATGATGCCGTTCTCCTCCAGCATCAGTTGGATGCCGCCGAGAAAGCACGGCGCGACGTTGTCGTAGTGCACGCTGCCGGAAATGCGCCCTTCCAGCTCGCCCATCAGCGTCAGCAGCTGGGTGTCGCTGAGCGGCTTGCCGCAAAACTCGTTCATCGCCATTAAGCCGGCTACCACAGAACAGGCGCTGGAGCCGAGGCCGGAGCCGATCGGCATATTTTTCTCCAGCGTCATCGCCACCGGCACCTCTTCGCCGATCGCTTCGCAGAAGCGCTGCCAGCACTGATAGACGATATTCTCTTTGGGATCGTCCGGCAGCTTGCTGACAAAGCGTCCGCTGTTCTGCAACGAAAAGCGCGGCGCCGCTTCTACCGTGACGCAGTCGCCCAGCAGCGCGCCGTCCACCGGCGACACCGCCGCGCCCAGCACGTCGAAGCCGACGCTGACGTTGCCAATCGAGGCCGGTGCGTAAATTTTTACCATCATCAAACTCCCAACTTCCACGACAGGGTGCGCAGCAGATCGGCGAAGACGCCCGCCGCCGTCACATCATTTCCCGCGCCGTATCCGCGCAGCACCAGCGGGATCGGCTGATAATAACGGCTGTAAAACGCCAGGGCGTTCTCGCCGTTTTTCACTTTATAGAGCGGATCGTTGCTGTCGACCGCGTCGATCTTCACTTTGCAGACGCCGCCCTCTTCGATCGCGCCGACGAAGCGTAACACTTTTCCTTCGTCACGCGCTGCGGCGACGCGCGCGGCGAAGGCGCTGTCCAGCTCCGGCAGGCGCTGCATAAAGGTTTCGACATCGGCGATCTCGTTCAGGCTGGCGGGCAGCAGCGGCTCGATCTCGATATCGCTCAGCTCCAGCTTATGGCCCGCTTCGCGCGCCAGGATCAGCAACTTGCGCGCCACGTCCATGCCAGAGAGGTCGTCGCGCGGATCGGGCTCGGTAAAGCCCATTTCGCGCGCCAGCTTTGTCGCTGCAGAGAGCGACACGCCCTCGTCCAGCTTGCCGAAAATAAAGGAGAGCGAACCAGAGAGGATACCGGAAAACTTAATCAGCTCATCGCCGGCGTTTAACAGATTTTGCAGGTTTTCAATCACCGGCAGTCCCGCGCCGACGTTAGTGTCGTAGAGGAATTTGCGACGCGATTTCGCAGCGGCGGCGCGCATCTGCTGGTAATAGTTCCAGGAAGAGGTGTTGGCCTTTTTGTTCGGCGTTACCACGTGGAAACCGTCGCCGAGGAAATCGGCATAGAGATCGGCCACCGCCTGGCTGGAGGTGCAGTCGACGATTACCGGGTTAAGCAGGTGATACTCTTTCACCAGTCGTGTCAGGCGGTCAGGATTAAACGGCTCTTTGGCTTCGCTCAGCGCGCCTTTCCAGTCGCTCAGATCGATGCCGTGCACGTTGGTCAGCAGCGCGCGCGAGTTGGCGATGCCGCAGACGCGCAGATCGATATGCTTCTGTTTCAGCCACGCCTGCTGGCGATAGAGCTGATCCAGCAACGCGCCGCCGACGCCGCCGACGCCCACCACAAAGACTTCAATCACCTGATCGGTGGCGAACAGCATCTGGTGCACCACGCGCACGCCGGTAGTGGCGTCATCGTTGCTCACCACTACCGAGATAGATCGCTCTGACGAGCCCTGCGCGATGGCGACGATATTGATGTTGGCGCGCGCCAGCGCAGAAAAGAATTTAGCGGAGATGCCGCGCAAGGTACGCATCCCGTCGCCGACCACGGAGATCACCGCCAGCTGTTCCATTACCCCCAGCGGATCGAGCAGGCCATCTTTCAGCTCCAGGTAGAACTCCTCTTCCAGCACGCGGCGCGCCCGCGCCTGCTCATTCTGCGGCACGCAGAAGCTGATGCTGTATTCAGAAGAGGACTGGGTAATCAGCACCACCGAAATGCCGGTGCGCGACATGGCGGCGAAGACGCGCGCCGCCATGCCGACCATGCCTTTCATGCCCGGTCCGGAGACGTTGAACATCGCCATGTTATTCAGGTTGGTGATGCCCTTGACCGGGTTCTCGTCCTGCTCCCCTTCGCCGCCGATCAGGGTGCCCGGCGCCTGCGGGTTGGCGGTGTTTTTGATCAGGCACGGGATCTGGAACTGCGCGATAGGCGCGATGGTGCGCGGATGCAGCACTTTCGCGCCGAAATAGGAGAGCTCCATCGCCTCCTGGTAAGACATCGACTTCAGCAGGCGCGCGTCGGGCACCTGACGTGGATCGCAGGTGTAGACGCCATCTACGTCGGTCCAGATTTCACAGCAGTCGGCGCGCAGACAGGCGGCCAGCACCGCGGCGGAGTAGTCCGAGCCGTTACGCCCCAGCACCACCAGTTCGCCCTTCTCGTTGCCAGCGGTAAAGCCGGCCATCAGGATCATATTTTGTGGCGGGATCTGGCTGGCGGCGATGCGGCGCGTCGATTCAGCGATATCGACGGTGGATTCGAGATAGTGGCCGACGGCCAGCAGCTTCTCCACCGGATCGATCACGGTAACGCCGTGGCCGCGCGCCAGCAGCAGCGCCTCCATAATGGCGATGGAGAGCTTCTCGCCGCGGCAGATAATGGCGGCGTTGACGCTGTCGGGACACTGTCCCAGCAGGCTGATGCCGTGCAGCACCTGTTTCAGCTGGGCGAACTCCAGGTCGACGCGGGTTTTCTGCCCGTCATAGTCGAAGCCCGGCTGCTGCTGCGCCAGCCCCTGCAGCAGTTCGTCGAAAATACGCTCGGCGTCGCTGATATTGGGCAACGCGTCCTGGCCGCTGATGGTCTTCTCGATCATCGCCACCAGATGGTTGGTAATTTTCGCAGGTGCAGAGAGTACGGTGGCAACCTGTCCCTGCTGCGCATTACTTTCCAGAATGTCAGCGACGCGAAGAAAACGTTCCGCGTTCGCTACCGAGGTCCCACCGAATTTCAGCACTCGCATGTTAAAGCTCTCCTGAATTTTTGCCGAAAAAAAAGCCCGCACTGTTCAGGTGCGGGCTTTTTTCTGTTTTTCCTGTATGCGTCAGCCCGCACCCTTACCTGTGGTAATGGTGGTTGTAATAATGGTGATGTTCAGGCTGGTTGAGTTACGCATTGAGATTTTTTCTGTCTGTCTTTTAGAGTCTGTCTGCCTTCCAGAAGTAAAGCAAAGCGCCGATCAAGTCAACGAATTTGTCCGGCGGCCACTTTTTCGCCGCTGCGCACTGCTGCCTGCCGAGCCGGAAAACGCCTGCAGAATCGTTTGCCTGCTGCGCGCTTTTTGCGATCAGCCGCTGTGAAAGGCGCTTTTTCAGGAAGATTTATCTATAAGTTTTTTTTCTACATCATGCAGGAGACGATGCAGCATGGCGCTGTCGCGCTGCTCCAGCAGGCCGATACGCTGATCGATCCAGTCGGCCATTTTGCGATCGTCGCCGACCTCAAGCGTCTGGAGCAGCCGTTCAAAACGGTGACGCAGCGCCTCCAGCTGCTGCGCGTCCGCCTGTTGCGCCGCGGGCGGCGCCACGTGATTAAGCGCGGAGAGCTGATAGCAATACACCATGACCGCCTGACCGAGGTTGAGCGAAGGATAATCCTGCGCCATCGGAATGCCGGTCAACAGATCGACCTGATCCAGCTCTTCATTGGTCAGCCCGCTATCCTCGCGGCCAAAGACCAGCGCCATGCTGTTCACCCACTGACGCTTCTCCAGCAGTTGCGCTTCGACCTGCTGCGGCGTGGCGTAATAGCGAAATTTGGCGCGGCTGCGCGCCGTGGTGGCGACGGAGAAGTCGATATCGGCCAGCGCGTCGCTCAGGGCGTCGAAGGTGCGCAGGTTATCGAGGATCTCACCCGCACCGTGCGCCACGCGACGGGCGGCAGGATCCTGCCAGGCGTCGCTGGCGACGATGCGCAGCTCGTTAAAGCCCATGGTTTTCATCGCCCGCGCCGCTGCGCCAATATTTTCCGCCCGGGCGGGCGAAACCAGAATAAGGGGGAAACGCATGATTATTCCATTTGTGTTTAGAAATCGCGCCGTATAGTAGCACGTGCTGCTGTTAAAGCCGGAATGTCGCAGGTTCAGAAAATAATTTGTTAACGATGTTAAAATCTAATAAACGCCCCTGTCAGCCAGCAAAGCGATCTGAATCGGCAATAACTAAAATTAAACGCTGAAAAATGTTTTTAATCAGACGAATAAGAGAAGGGTTGCTGCAATTATCATTTGCGTATACATAATGTGAATATGTAGCGAAATTGATATTTTTTGTGAGCTAAGCTTGCATTACAAGAGAAGTTTTTCACATAAGTGTTAACGTGCTACAATTGCATTTGATATAAGTCAACGAAGCGTTGTTTTTATGCTTATCGGTTGTTGTTGGTGCTGTTAGGTTGCTGTTAATACGGTTAGGATATGCGCCAAAAGATTCTCTCCTGGGGCAGGCAATATTCATTCTGACTGGCTGAGCTAACACTGTTGTTGACGTTGATAGATGGTGTATCAAGAACATAATTTCGTACAACGGTTAAGCGCCACACACCGCGCTTTTTAGCGAGCCTGAATACCCGCGTACGCCCTGTTTTCGATTTGTTGGCAAATTTTAGGTAGCGAAACATGCAGACCCCACACATTCTTATCGTTGAAGACGAACTGGTCACGCGTAACACCCTCAAGAGCATTTTTGAGGCAGAAGGTTATGTCGTGTATGAGGCAACCGACGGCGCTGAAATGCATCAGGTATTGACCGACAACGACGTCAACCTGGTGATCATGGATATCAACCTGCCAGGTAAAAACGGCCTGTTGCTGGCGCGCGAGCTGCGCGAGCAGGCAAACGTGGCGCTGATGTTCCTGACCGGTCGTGATAATGAAGTGGACAAAATCCTTGGTCTGGAGATCGGCGCGGATGACTACATCACCAAACCTTTCAACCCGCGTGAGCTGACCATCCGCGCGCGCAATCTGCTGTCGCGCACCATGAATCTGGCGATGCCGAGCGAAGAGCGCCGTCAGGTGGAAAGCTATAAGTTCAACGGCTGGGAGCTGGATATCAACAGCCGCTCGCTGATCAGCCCGAACGGCGAACAGTATAAGCTGCCGCGCAGCGAGTTCCGCGCCATGCTGCACTTCTGCGAGAACCCGGGCAAAATTCAGACCCGCGCCGATCTGCTGAAGAAAATGACCGGCCGCGAGCTGAAGCCGCACGATCGCACCGTTGACGTCACCATTCGTCGCATTCGTAAGCACTTTGAATCTACGCCGGACACGCCGGAAATCATCGCCACTATTCACGGCGAAGGCTACCGCTTCTGCGGCGACCTGCAGGAATAATTGACGATACCCTGTCATTCCTGCCAGACGGCTGAGAAGGTTAACAAGCAGGTGAGACGGATCGAAGAGCAAGAAAAAACGCCCCGAAGGGCGTTTTTTTTATTCCCGCCACGGCATAATCGGCACCGCGCTCAGCGCATTCTTCGGCGAGCCCTCCACGACCCTGTCGGAATAGCTCAGGTAGATCAGCGCATGGCGCTTCTGATCGAAGAAACGCACCACCTGCAGCTTTTTAAACACCAGCGAGGTCCGCTTTTTGAATACTACTTCGCCCTGCGCCTTGCCCTGCGCGATGGCGTCGCTCAGCTCAACTGGCCCAACCTGCTGGCAGGAGATCGCCGCATCGGCGGTATCCTCGGCCAGCCCCAGGCCGCCCTTGATGCCGCCGGTTTTCGCCCGACTGATATAACAGGTTACATTTTTTACATCTGGATCGTCGAACGCCTCTACCACGATCTTATGATCGGGCCCAAACATCTTGAATACCGTATCTACCGAGCCGATCTCTTCGGCCAGAACCGGCGACGCCAGCAGCAGCGTGGCGAATGAAGCAGCGAAAAAGCGAGATATTGTCATAGCGTTACCATTGCAAACCTAATAGACGAGCATGTAATGTACTGGCAATTGTCCGCGTTGACCAAACCAGAACCGGTTTTATCCCACATTGACATGGCACAATCTCCCAACAAAACGGCCCACGCCTGATGTGCAATTAGTGCTATTATTCGGCGACTGCGTTAGTCGCACCCAGAGAGTATGAGGATGTTTTATGGACCAAGCCGGTATCATTCGAGATTTGCTTGTCTGGCTGGAGAGCCATCTGGATCAGCCCCTTTCACTGGACAACGTTGCCCTGAAAGCGGGTTATTCTAAATGGCATTTACAACGGATGTTCAAAGACGTAACGGGCCATGCGATCGGTGCCTATATTCGCGCTCGCCGCCTGTCTAAAGCGGCCGTGGCGCTGCGCCTGACCAGTCGCCCGATTCTGGACATCGCTCTGCAATACCGCTTCGATTCCCAGCAGACCTTTACCCGCGCCTTTAAAAAGCAGTTTAACCAGACGCCCGCATGGTATCGACGCTCCTCGGAATGGAATTCGTTCGGCATTCGCCCGCCGATTCGCCTCGACGACAACAGCATGCCGGAGTCGACCTTCGTCACCCTGCCGGAAACCGTGCTGGTCGGGCAAACGCAAACCTATAGCTGCACCCTGGAGCAGATCTCCAGCTACCGCGACGAGATGCGCATCCACTTCTGGAAGCAGTTCCTGCTGGAAACCGACACCGTTCCGCCAGTGCTTTACGGCCTGCATCAGGTGCGCGCCAGCCAGGAGAAGGATGACGAGCAGGAGATCCTTTACACCACCGCCGTGCCGTCCGATCAGGCGGTTAACCTGCACTCCGGCCAGAGCGTGCTGCTGGAAGCGGGCGACTACGTGCAGTTCACCTATAACGGCCCGCGCAACGAGCTGCAGGAATTTATCCTGCTGCTCTACGGCACCTGCATGCCGACGCTCGGCCTGACGCGCCGTCAGGGTCAGGATATCGAACGCTTCTACACCCATGGCGGCAAGAAGCGCCCCGAGCCGCCGAAAGAGATCCGCTGCGAGTATCTCATCCCGATTCGCCGTCAGCAGGCGAGCTGACCGTTAAGATGCCGTCATTACGACGGCATTTTTTTTAGCGCTGCAGCTCATCCAGCGCGGGCGCGTCAAGATGTGAAATATCACCCGCCGTTTCGACCACCCAGCCTTCCGCCAGCCAGGCGCTCTGCTGGTGATCGACGCGCGAGATCGAGCAGTTGCGCAGGCGCAGACGGCGCTCCGCATGGGCCGGCAGGCCAAGAATGGTGCTGATCAGCACGCCGAGCGCCATACCGTGACTCACCAGCAGCGGTCGGCTGCCGGCGGGCAGCGCCAGACAGGCGTTCAGCGCCTCGTGCATGCGCGCCGCCATCTCCGCCATCGATTCACCCTGCGGAATGCGGCCGTCTACGGTGCCGTCCACCAGCGCGCTGCGCCAGCGCTCTTCCTCTTCGGTGAGCCCGTCCAGCGGACGCTTTTCCAGCACGCCCATATTCAGCTCGCGCAGGCGCGGCTCCAGCGTCACCGTACAGCCGCAGGCGTCGGCGATAATCTCGGCGGTGCGCTGCGTGCGGCCCAGATCGCTGGCGATAACATGAGTAATGCCAAGATGTTTTACGCGTTCGCCCACCTGGTGGGCCTGTTGCTCTCCTTTCTCCGTCAGCGGACTGTCGGATTGTCCCTGAATGCGGCGCTGCGCATTCCATACCGTTTCACCGTGACGAACAAGATAGACCTGTAGCATGCTGAGTTTCCGTTATACTGCGACAAATTTGCCTAAGGGGTTCAATAGATTATGTACCAGGTTATCGCAGCCACCATCAATCCGGCAAAAATTCGCGCAATCTCTCAGGCGTTCAACGACGTTTTCGGCGAAGGATCCTGCCATATTCGCGGGGTCGAGGTCGATAGCGGCGTCGCGGCGCAGCCCCTGAGCGATGCGGAAACGCGAACCGGCGCACGCCAGCGCGTCGCCAATGCGCGCCAGGCCGCGCCGGAAGCGGATTTTTGGGTGGCGATTGAGGCCGGTATTGAAGCGGATTGCGCCTTCGCCTGGATGGTGGTCGAGAACGCCGATCGGCGCGGCGAGTCGCGTTCCGCCAGCTTTACGCTGCCGCCGGTGGTGATGGCGGGACTACATGCCGGACGCGAGCTGGGCGACGAGATGGCGCGGCTGACCGGCGTGGAAAATATTAAACACAAAGGCGGCGCTATCGGCGCCTTTACGCACGGTCTGCTGACGCGCTCCAGCGTTTATCACCAGGCGCTTATCCTGGCGCTCTGCCCTTTTACTCATCCGCTTTATCAGCGCTGAGGTCGCCGCGTCCCAGCTGCGTCTCCAGCCAGCGCCGTAGTTCAGGCGGCGCCTCTTTCAGGCTGTTCGAGCCGCGCGTAATGGTGGCGATGCCAACGCCCAGTTCGTTTTTCAGCTCGCGCTGGCTCATCGCGCCGTTCATCAGCTCTTCGACGATGCGCAGGCGCGTGCCGAGCGCTTCGCGCTCGTCCGGCGTCAGCATCAGCTGCAGCAAAGGCAGCGCCACGTCATCGGCGTAAGCCTGCTGCATCAGCGCGGTAAAGCGCCGCCAGTTATCTTCAGAAAGGGAATGTTGCGCCGACCGGGCGGGAGATTGCGTCATCAAACAGGCTTCCGTACTCACTAACGAGTACGGAAGCATAGCACGCTAGTAGCGGCGGTTCCACTCGCTGTCCGACAGCACCTTATCCGGCTCGCCCATAAAGTGGCGATAGTAGGCGTCGTAGGCCAGCACGTTTTTCACGTAGCCGCGCGTTTCCGAGAAGGGAATGGTCTCGATAAAGGCGACCGCATCAAGATTGCCCGCGCTGACGTTCTGCCAGCTGCGTACGCGTCCCGGTCCCGCATTGTAGGCCGCCGAGGCGAAAATGCGGTTCTGCCCGAACTGCTGATAGACATACTCCAGATACTGGGTGCCGATCTGAATATTGGTCTGCGGATCGAGCAGCTGGTTGCTGTTCATATAGCCGGGAATGTTATACATCTTCACGGTATGAGCCGCCGTCGCCGGCATCACCTGCATCAGGCCGCTGGCGCCGACCGGCGAACGCGCTTTCGGGTTCCAGGCGCTCTCCTGGCGCGAGATCGCCATGGCGTAGCTCGGCGCGATGCCTTTGTCGCGGGTATTGCTCTTATAGAAGCTCTCCCACGCCAGCGGGAAGCGCTCTTTCAGGCTGTCCCACATCTTCGCCGTGATGGTCGCCTGCACGCTGAGATCCCACCAGTCCTGCTCGTTGGCGTAGCGCGCCAGCATCTGCTGCTGCGTATGGTTTTTGCTGGCGATAAGGTTGGCCCACTCGCTGCGCGCCAGGTTATCCAGCCCCCAGTACATCAGCTCGCGCACGCGCGCCAGCTCCGGCCCCTGCACCGTCGCGCTGTCGGGCTTCGGCGCCTCGTCGATCTGCAGCGGATATTTCACGCCCAGCCGCTGCGCCGCCACCATCGGGTAGAAGCCGCGCGCCTGCATCAGCTTATGCAGGATCTCGTCCGCCTCCTCTTTACGCCCCTGCGAATAGAGCAGATCGGCCTGCCAGTACTGCCATTCGTCTTTTTCTTTAGCCTCGAGCGGCAGACGCGCGATCCAGGTATTCAGGCCGCGGCGATCGTTCTGCGACAGCGCCAGGCGCACGCGGCGTTCGATCAGCGCCGTCGACTGGCTGTTCATCACCACGGCATCGCGCCAGCGCGCCTGCTCTGAGGTTAAATCGCTGCCCATCATGCGCCAGACCACGATCTCTTTCAGCGCCTGCTCGTCATCCGCTTCCATCTTCTGGCCGCGCACCAGCAGCGGGATCATGCTGCGCGCATTTTCCATGTCGGCGCGCGCGACGCGGGTAAAGGCGTAAATCGTCGCCTGGCGGGTAAAATCGGTCGGCCCGACGCTCTGCGCGAAGTTCACCACCGTCTGCGGATCGTTCTGCAAGGCGAGCACGCCAGTGGCGATGGTCTGGTAATCTTCCGGCAGGCTTTTCGCCAGGAAGCTCACCAGGCTGTCGTTGCCCGCCTTCATCGCGAGGCGAATGCGTTCCAGCACGGTAATCGGCGACATCTGGCCAGAGGATTGCCAGACGGAGAAGAGGCGATCGCAGTCGTTCGGTAGCGCGGTGCCGCGCAGCCAGATCGCCTTCGCGCCCTCAAAGGCCTGCTGCTGCGCGCCCGTCGCCCATTTGGCGTAGAGCCAGTTGCAGCGCGCCTGTACCGGCGTCGGCGCTTCCGGGCTGAAGCTCAGAATGCCCTGCCAGTCCTGGCGGTGCGCCAGCACGTTGACGAAGCGGGTTTTCAGCGAGCGCGCCGGCGGCAGCGTCGGATATTGCTGGATAAAGTTGTTAACGGCGAGCGGCGTTTCCTGATCGAGATCCTGCGCCAGCAGGCGGTACTGCAGGTAAGGGTATAACGGATAATCCCGCAGCGTCGGCAGCAGCTGCTCGACCGTCGCCATCTGATTGCTGTCCCACGCTTGTTTGATCTGTTGATAACGTTCCCGCTGCTGATCCAGCGAGTCTGCCCACGCGCTGCTGGCCGCTCCGGCCAGACAGATCCCTATCATCCAGTTACGCCACTTCTCCACGAAAATCTCCTCTGTTGCTGCTCTCCGGCTGCGTGCCAGGCATTCTTCATGCTAACCAGGGGAACCGGCTCTTGCCATGTTCTTCACAAAATTTACGCAGCGCGCCGCACAGGTCGGCTAAAAGCGGGTTGCTGGCCGGCGCGCGACAATGACATTCTATTAAAAACTCGTGTAAAAAAAGGCGGGCATGGCGGCGTTTGCGGGGCGATCTGATTACGGGTAAGATTGATCGCCTGCCGGCCTGGGCGCGCAACGCATTAAAATTGCGGCAATTATCGCGGTTAACCGGATGGGCCCTCTCTTCCACGGCGCATCACTTTCGGCTATCAACCACAACAGAGACCTCTATGGAAACCCGGCGCGACGAACGCATTCAGAAACTGACCCTGGCGCTAAAACGCACCGACAAGCTGCATCTGAAAGATGCCGCGCAGCTTTTAGGCGTTTCGGAGATGACCATTCGACGCGATCTGAGCGAACCGGCATCGACCGTGGTGCTGCTGGGCGGCTATATCGTCAGCGATCCGAAAAACCATGGCGGCCACTATTTCGTTTCGGATCAGCATGGTCAGAACGCGGCGAAAAAGCAGCGCCTGGCGCAGGCCGCCGCCAGCCTGATCGGCGAGAACGACACGGTGTTTTTCGACTGCGGCACCACCATTCCCTATATCGTCGACGCCCTGCCTGAGGATCTGCCCTTTACCGCTATCTGCTGCGCCATGAATACTTTTCTCGCGCTTAAAGAGAAACCGGCCTGCAACGTGATTCTGAGCGGCGGCGAGTTCCACGCCGACAACGCCCTGTTCACGCCGATCGGCGCGCACTCGATTCTTGACGACCTCTGCCCGACGCTGGCGTTCATTTCGGCGGCCGGCATCGACATTGAGCAGGGCGCGACTTGCTACAACCTCAACGAGCTGGCGATGAAACATCACGCCATGCTGCGCGCGCGCCAGCGTATTCTGGTGGCGGACAGCAGCAAATTCGGCAAGGTGCTGCCCGCACGCATCGGCGAGCTGCGCCGCTTTGACCTGCTGGTCAGCGACAGCGCGCCGGACAGCGCGCTGGCGGCGTGGCTGGCGCAGCAGCCGCTGCCGCTGCGTCTGCCCGAGTCGGTCTGACCCCGCCTTTTCTCTTTACGCGTAACAACACGGCGCGCCCGGAATTATCCCGGCGCGCGGCTGGGATTAGCCAGGCAAAAAGGCTAAACTTCGTCACTAATTCACCCACCAGAATCAGAGGCTCATTACAACGTGGCTCAATTCGTCTATAGCATGCATCGCGTCGGCAAAGTGGTTCCGCCGAAGCGTCATATTCTAAAGAACATCTCCCTCAGCTTTTTCCCGGGCGCGAAAATCGGCGTGCTCGGCCTGAACGGCGCGGGTAAATCCACGCTGCTGCGCATTATGGCGGGCATCGATAAAGATATCGAAGGGGAAGCGCGTCCGCAGCCAGGCATCAAAGTGGGTTATCTGCCGCAGGAGCCGCAGCTTAACCCGGAACAGACGGTACGCGAATCTATCGAAGAAGCGGTTTCCGAAGTGGTCGGCGCGCTGAAGCGTCTGGATGAGGTTTACGCGCTCTACGCCGAGCCGGACGCCGACTTCGACAAGCTGGCGGCCGAACAGGGTCGTCTGGAAGAGGTTATTCAGGCGCACGACGGCCATAACCTGGAAACGCAGCTGGAGCGCGCCGCCGATGCGATGCGCCTGCCGGACTGGGACGCCAAAATCGGCAACCTTTCCGGCGGCGAACGTCGCCGCGTGGCGATGTGCCGCCTGCTGCTGGAAAAACCGGACATGCTGCTGCTGGACGAACCGACCAACCACCTGGACGCCGAGTCCGTGGCCTGGCTGGAGCGCTTCCTGCACGAGTTCGAAGGCACCGTCGTGGCGATTACCCACGACCGTTACTTCCTCGACAACGTTGCCGGCTGGATCCTTGAGCTGGACCGCGGCGAAGGCATTCCGTGGGAAGGCAACTACTCCTCCTGGCTGGAGCAGAAAGATCAGCGTCTGGCGCAGGAAGCCTCTGCTGAAGCCGCCCGTCGCAAATCGATCGAGAAAGAGCTGGAATGGGTGCGTCAGGGTACGAAGGGCCGCCAGTCTAAAGGCAAGGCGCGTCTGGCTCGCTTTGAAGAGCTGAACAGCACCGAATACCAGAAACGTAACGAGACCAGCGAACTCTTTATTCCGCCGGGTCCGCGTCTGGGCGACAAAGTGGTCGAGGTGAAGAACCTGACCAAATCCTACGGCGACCGCGTGCTGATCGACGATCTCTCTTTCTCGGTGCCGAAAGGCGCTATCGTCGGCATTATCGGTCCGAACGGCGCGGGTAAATCGACCCTGTTCCGCATGATGACCGGTCAGGAGCAGCCCGATGCCGGCAGCATCGAGCTGGGCGAAACCGTCAAGCTGGCGTCGGTCGATCAGTTCCGCGACGCGATGGATAACTCTAAAACCGTGTGGGAAGAGGTTTCTGGCGGACTGGACACCATGCGTATCGGCACCTTCGAGATGCCGAGCCGCGCCTATGTCGGCCGCTTTAACTTCAAAGGCACCGACCAGGGCAAACGCGTCGGCGAACTCTCCGGCGGCGAGCGCGGTCGTCTGCACCTGGCGAAACTGCTGCAGGTTGGCGGCAACCTGCTGCTGCTTGACGAACCGACCAACGACCTGGATATCGAAACCCTGCGCGCGCTGGAAAACGCCCTGCTGGAGTTCCCGGGCTGCGCCATGGTGATCTCGCACGACCGCTGGTTCCTCGACCGCATCGCTACCCATATCCTCGACTATCAGGATGAGGGCAAGGTGGAGTTTTTCGAAGGCAACTTCAGCGAGTACGAAGAGTATAAGAAACGCACACTCGGCGCGGACGCGCTGGAGCCGAAGCGTATTAAATACAAGCGTATTACCAAGTAATTAAAAAGGCGGCAGCGATGCCGCCTTTTCTCTTTTTGTGACTGCCTGCGCCTTTTCCTGTCGCTTCGCCCAATTCTTCCCGCTATTGCGCCTTTAACCCTGGGCTGCTGCCTGATGCCGCGTTAACACCCGCTTTTTATACTCGCTGATGATCTGACCCGATCCACCTTACCGTTCCGGCAGGCTCTGATAATAATTCGCGCCGGAGGTCATCTTACGAGGTCTATGGCATGAAAATAGCTTCAGTCGACGTCACGCGTATCGCCATCCCGTTTGACGCGCAGCGACGCGCGCCCGAACACCAGGAAACCACCTTTAATGCAGCCTCCTCTTCGCTGCGCCGCATGGAAACGCTGCTGGTTAAAATCACCTGCGACAACGGCCTGTGCGGCTGGGGCGAAGCCTTCGGCCATCTGGCTAATCCCGTCACAGAACAGGCGATTTGCACGCTGGTGGCGCCTGCCTTTATCGGCAAACCGCTGCCGGATTCGCCAGACGCCATCGCCGCCCTGATGCAGCAGGCGGAAAAAGCGCTGCACGCCTTTGGCCGCAGCGGTCCGGTCCGCTACGCCCTCTCTGCGGTGGATATCGCCCTGTGGGACGCGCTCGGGCAGCGACAACAAAAGCCGCTCTGGCAGCTGCTCGGCGCCGCGCGGCAGCGCATTGAGCGCTACGCCAGCCTGGTAAGCTACGACAATCAGCCCGCCGCCGTCGCCGCCCAGGTAAAACGCGCCTGGGATGAGGGCTTTACCACGCTCAAGCTGCACGAAACCACCTTCGAGGCGATCCAGGCCGCGCGCGCCGCGCTGCCGGCGCAGGCGGAACTGCTGGTCGACGTCAACTGCCCCTGGACGCGTGAAGAGGCCGCCCAGCAGGCGCATGAGCTGCGTTCGCTCCAGCTTGGCTGGCTGGAAGAGCCGATCTGGCCGCCCGACGACTATCAGGGGCTGGCGCAGCTCAAGCGCGTCGGCGTGCCGCTGGCGGCGGGCGAAAACGTCGACGGCGACTGGGGCTTTATGCATCTGCTGGAAAACGGCGCGGTGGATGTGGCGCAGCCCAGCGTGGCGAAAGTAGGCGGCATCAGCGCGGCGCTGCGCGTGTTCACTGCCGCGCAGCAGTACCGCGTGCGCGTGGTGCCCCACTGTTTCTATTACGGCGCCGGCCTGCTGGCGACCGCGCATCTGGTCGCGCTGCTGCCCGACGATATAAAGCTGGAGACGCCCTGGATCGATTTCGAAGCGCGCCTCTACCCCGATCTGCCGCGCGACGTCGCCTTTACCCTCTCCTCGTGCCCCGGCCTGGGCTATGCGCCGGATGAAGAGGTACTGCGCCACTACCGTCTCTCGCTGAGTCAGATTACCGATAAAGGAGTGCGCCGCTATGCGTAAAAACTATCGCGTGGTGATCGCGCTGCTGCTCTTCTTCGCCGGCATGCTGAACTATCTCGACCGCGCCGCGCTCTCGGTGATGGCGCCGCTGATTAAAAGCGATCTCCATATCAACGACGCGGAGATGGGCATCCTGTTTAGCTGCTTTTTTATCGGCTACTGCGCCTTCTGCTTTCTCGGCGGCTGGGCAGCGGACCGCTTCGGCCCGCGCCGCGTCTACGCCTGGGCGGCGGGCGTCTGGTCGCTGTTTTGCGGCGCCACCGCGCTGGTCACGGGCTTTACCCATCTGCTGATCGTACGCATGCTGTTCGGCATCGGCGAAGGGCCGATGGGCACCACCACCAATAAATCCATCGCCAACTGGTTTCCGAAAAAAGAGACGGGACGCGCGGTCGGCTTTACCAACGCCGGGCAGCCGCTCGGGGCGGCGATCGCGGCGCCGGTGGTCGGGCTGGTGGGGCTGCACTACGGCTGGCGTATCGCCTTTATCGTTATCGCCTTGCTCGGCTTTGTCTGGGTGGCCTGCTGGCTCTGGCTGTTCCGCGATAAGCCGGAAGATCATCCGCGCGTCGGCCCGGCTGAACGCGAGCTGATCAGCCGTCAGCGCCCGGCGACCCAGCCAGCCGCCGCGCCGCAGCAGGACCGCCATTCCCTGTGGCGCTACGTCTTTTCGCTGCCGGTGCTGGGCGTGGCGAGCGCCTTTTTCTGTTTTAACTATATCCAGTATTTCTTTCTCTCCTGGCTGCCGAGCTATCTCACCGACTTCCAGCATCTGGATATCAAAAGCATGAGCATTATCGGCGTGCTGCCCTGGCTGGGCGCGACGGCGGGCTTTCTCGGTGGCGGCATCGTTTCCGATATGCTGTTCCGCCGCACGCAAAACTTTTTGCTGTCGCGCAAGCTGGTGATCTTCGTCGGCCTGGCGGTGGCGGCGCTCTGCGTGCTGCTCACCGCCTGGAGCCGGGATGTGGTGAGCGCGGTGACGCTGATTACGCTGGCCAGCGTGTTCGCCTATATGACGCCGCAGGCGTGCTGGTCGCTGCTGCAGGATATCGTTCCGGCGGGACGCATCGGCACCGCGGGCGGCTTTGTTCATCTGCTGGCTAATCTGGCGGGGATTCTGTCGCCGGGCATTACCGGCTTTTTGATTCAGTATGGCGGCGGCTACCATACGGCGTTTCTGCTGGCGAGCGCGCTGGCGGTGGCGGGCATGCTGCTGCTGGCGCTGCTGGTGCGGCAGAAAGGGGTCAATACGCTGCGCGCGCTGGCGGCGAACTGAAACAACAGCGGGGGCGAGGCCCCCCGCTTTCAGGCAGGGTTTTTGCCGTCCATCATCGCTTTCACCAGTTCGATACAGCGCAGGAAACGCGTGTCGTAATCGTCCTCGCGCACGTGCACAAAGTCGACGTTGTTCTCCCGCAGCATGGTGACCAGCATTGACTGGAACTCGCGGCGGTCCACCGAGCTGCCCAGGCTGCGCAGGCCGTCCGCCACCCAGGGCACGTTATTCTCCAGCAGGATCACCAGGTCGAAGCGATATTCGTCGATCAGCGCCTGCACGAAGGGATGCTCCCGGCCTTCATACTTCAGGCAGAACGCCTGGGTGGTGATGAAGTCGGTGTCGATAAAGGCGACTTTGTTGGCGTACTTCACCGCAAAGTCGATGTACTGCGCCTGACCGAGGGCGATCTTGTCGTAGTCGGAATATTGCAGCGCCATCTCGTCGCCGCCAAGGTGAGAGAAGACGTAGTCGCGGCCATACTCCCAGGCGCTGGTGGTGTTGAAAATGTTGGCCAGCTTGTTGACCAGCGTCGATTTGCCGCTGGATTCGCCGCCGAGCACGGCGACGGTGCGCACGAAAAAGGGCTTAACCTCGGTCGGAATATATTCCCAGTAGCGAAAGGGATCCTGACGGATCTGCGCGCCGCTGATATTCATAAAGGATCGCGCCGGATCGACCAGCACGGTGCGCACGCCCAGATGCTGCTGATACATCTCTGCATCCGCGGTCTCGCTGGTGTAGATGCAGTCGGGCGCGATGCCCTGATCGCTAAGAAAGGTTTTTACCCCTTCGCTCCAGACATCCCAGCCGTGCGGATAGGGCTCGATGCCCTCTTCGTTGAACGAGTGAATGCGGATATTTTTTTGATACTTGAAGGTTTGCAGCAGCCAGCGCAGCCGATCGCTGACGGTCGGCTGCTGCGACATGGCGCTGTTCTCGAACAGTTCGCGATCGCGCGGCTCGTCGTGCCCCATAATGATATGCAGCTCGTCGACCTGGCTGCAGGCGCGCTGGATAAGGTAAATATGGCCGGTGTGCAGCGGATAGAACTTGCCGAACACCACGCCGACGGTTTTATCGCGGCGCGGAAACTCCAGCCCCAGAAAGCGATGCAGCGCTTCCAGCTTTTGCGCGCTCGGGCTTTTGATTTTGGCGTTGAGCAGCTGGCTCAGATAGCCCTTGGTCATCCCGCTGGCGTCGGCCACCTGCTGCAGGGTATGCCCCTGCTGGCGAATGGCGGTTTTCAGATAGTCGAACGACGTCATGCTGCCTCCTGCATGGATTGAAGTTGCCTGCGAGTTTACCCGCTCAGCCTTTAAAGCTCATCCAGTATCGCCAGCGCGTCCGCCAGTTTTTTCGCGCTGTAAACCTTCATGCCGTCGACCGCTTTTTTCGGCGCGTTGCCGGCCGGCACGATGGCGCGCTTGAAGCCGTGCTTGGCCGCTTCAGAGATACGCTCCTGCCCGCTCGGCACCGGACGGATCTCGCCCGCCAGCCCGACTTCGCCGAAGATCACCAGATCCTGTGGCAGCGGACGGTCGCGCAGGCTCGATACCATCGCCAGCAGCAGCGCCAGATCGGCGCTGGTTTCGGTCACCTTCACGCCGCCCACCACGTTGACGAAAACATCCTGGTCGGCCATCTGCAGGCCGCCGTGGCGATGCAGCACCGCCAGCAGGATCGCTAACCTGTTCTGCTCGAGTCCCACCGCGACGCGGCGCGGATTGCCCATCATCGAGTGATCCACCAGCGCCTGGATCTCCACCAGCAGCGGACGGGTGCCTTCCCATACCACCATGACGGAGCTGCCGGAGGTCACCTCGTCGCCGCGCGACAGGAAGATCGCCGACGGATTGCTGACTTCGCGCATCCCCTGCTCGGTCATGGCGAATACGCCCAGTTCGTTAACCGCGCCGAAGCGGTTTTTATGGCTGCGCAGCGTGCGGAAGCGCGAGTCGGCGTCGCCGTCCAGCAGCACCGAACAGTCGATGCAGTGCTCCAGCACTTTCGGACCCGCCAGCGAGCCATCTTTGGTAACGTGGCCGACCATCACGATCGCCACGCCGCGCGTTTTGGCGAAGCGCGTCAGATAGGCGGCGGTTTCGCGCACCTGCGCCACGCTGCCCGGCGACGACTGAATATCCGCCATGTGCATCACCTGGATAGAGTCGATCACCATCAGCTTCGGCTCTTCCTGCTCGGCGATCTGGCAGATCTGCTCGATGCTGGTTTCCGACAGCATGTTGAGGTTTTCGCTCGGCAGGCCGAGACGGTGCGCGCGCATCGCCACCTGCTGCAGCGACTCTTCGCCGGTGACGTAGAGGGTTTTCATCTCCTGCGCCAGGCGACACATCACCTGCAGCAGCAGCGTCGATTTCCCCGCGCCGGGATTGCCGCCGATCAGGATGGCGCTGCCCGGCACCACGCCGCCGCCCAGCACGCGGTCGAACTCTTTGAAGCCGGTGGAGAAGCGCGGCAGCGCCTCCAGGCTGATTTCCGACAGCTTCTGCACCCGGCTGACGCCCGCGCTACCGGCGTAGCCGCTCAGGCGCTCATTGCGCGCCGCCGCTGGCGACGCCGCAATACGCACTTCGGTGATGGTGTTCCAGGCGTGGCAGGCGCTGCATTGCCCCTGCCAACGCGGATAGTCTGCGCCGCATTCGTTACAAACGAAGGCGCGTTTTGCCGCTTTGGCCAAATCAGTACCTCTAACGCTCTTCGTGAATCAAGCTGCCGCTGAGGATGCAAAATACGCCCATCAGATCGGCGTGACGGATAGTCACCTGCGTCTGCTCATTCACTTTGGGTTTAGCATGATAAGCGATACCCAGCGCCGCAGCCTTAATCATCGGCAGGTCGTTGGCGCCGTCGCCGATGGCGACGGTTTGCTCCGGCGCGATGTCGAAACGCTGCGCCAGCTTCTTCAGGGTATCCGCTTTGTATTGCGCGTCGACAATCTGTCCCAGCACTTCGCCGGTCAGCCTGCCGTCGCGCATTTCGAGTTCGTTGGCGGCGACGTGCGCCAGATGCAGCCTGTCGCGCAGGTATTCCGCGAAATAAGTAAAGCCGCCGGAGGCGATCGCTACTTGCCAGCCCAGCGCCTGCAGCTTCTGCACCAGCTCGGTCAAACCCGGCATCAGCGGCAATTCGTCGCGCACCTGCTTCAGAATATTGGCGTCGGCGCCTTTCAGCGTCGCCACGCGCTGGCGCAGGCTGGCGGCGAAGTCCAGCTCGCCGCGCATCGCGCGCTCGGTCACTTCCGCCACCAGCTCGCCGCTGCCCGCCAGTTTGGCGATCTCGTCGATGCACTCGATCTGAATCGCCGTGGAGTCCATGTCCATCACCAGCAGGCCCGGGGTTTTCAGATGCGGGATCTTGCCGAGCGGCGCGACGTCGAGACCGTTCTCGTGCGCCAGCTTCGCGGCGCGCGGCGTCAGCGAACCGGCCAGACGCACCACCTGATACTCGTCGACGCGCCAGGCGCTGACGATCACCATCGCCGCGCCTAACTGATGCTGATAATCGGTAAGCTGTTGTTTAGTCAGTTCACGACCATACAGCAGCCAGCCGGTCCGACCGGCACGGTAGTCCAGCGGCATCACTTCGTCGCCGCTAAGGGAAAGGGGTAAACCCGGCCATTCGGAGAGTTCGGCGGGCAGATCGCACCAGGTAAGACGGTTCGGCATCAGAGCTCCTGTAGGGGGACAACAAAACCACGCAAGAGGCTACCTTGTCTGCGCCGCTTCTGGCAACATAATCTCCTGGTTTCTGTTGTAACGTGACACAGGTTATCGATGGCTAAAAGGGCACTGAAATTTCGCTTACATCGCACGGTGATTGTGCTGATCTCGCTGGCGCTGTTAGTCGTTCTGATGCAGGGCGCTTCCTGGTTTAGCCTCGGCCATCAGATGGCGCGCTCCGAGCAGGTCGAAGAGCTGGCGCAGACGCTGACGAAACAGGTCGCCTTTAGCCTGTCGCCGCTGATGGACAACAGCGACGATAACCGCAGCCAGATCGAAGCCATCCTCAATCAGATGACCACCAACAGCCGCATTCTCGACGCCTCGGTTTACGCCGACGACGGCAGCCTTGTGGCGCACAGCGGCGAAAACATCAACGTGCGCGATCGCCTCGCGCTCGACGGCAAGCGCGCCGGCAGCTACTTCAATCATCAGCTGGTGGAGCCGCTCGGCAACAGCGACGGCCCGCTCGGCTTTCTGCGCGTGACGCTGGATACCCATGTGCTGGTCACCGAATCGCGTCAGGTCGACAACACCACCAATATTCTGCGCCTGATGATGCTGCTGGCGCTGGCCATCGGCATTATTTTGTCGCGCACGCTACTGCGCGATCGCCGCACCCGCTGGCAGCAGTCGCCGTTTTTGCTGACCGCCAGCACGCCGGTTAAAGAGGATGGCGACGACGAAGGCGAGAAGAAAGAATCGGTGCCTTAAGCCACAGGCACGCCCTGTTTATCGGTTTTCGCCATTTAATATGGGGTCAACCAGAGCGTATTCAAGCAAAAGTGCAAGTCCATTCACGTCGAATGAATAGATTCGTGAATAGATTCGTGAATAGTTTTTAAATGAAAAAAAAGCCCGCTTTGCGGGCTTCTTAGCTTTAAATCAGCTGCTACGGTGCATAGATACTCAGGCGAGCAGCAGCGCCTTTAGCTCGCCCAGCGAGGTCACCGTCCAGGTCGGACGAATCGTCTCTGGCAGCGGTCGCGTGCCGTGATCGATCCAGCAGGTTTTTAAACCGGCGTTCATGCCGCCGAGAATATCGGACTCCGGCGTATCGCCCACCATCAGCACGCGGCTGCGATCCGGGTTGCCCATCTTCTCCAGCGCGTAGTTGAAAATAGCCGCGTCCGGCTTAGGCACGCCGACCTGCTCGGAGATCACCAGCGCCGAAAAGTAGTCGCGGAAGCCGGTGCGCTCCAGACGCGCCTGCTGCAGCGCGGTAAAGCCGTTGGTGATAATGCCCATCGGCACCTTGTTGTGCAGCGCGTGCATCAGGCTGACCGCGCCCTCCAGCGGCATGCAGATCTCCGACATGGCGCTCAGAAAGCCGCTGTTAAGCACGTCAGGCGCCACGCTCAGCTTTTCCGCCCAGCCGGTGAAACGCCGCGTCTGCAGCTGGAGCGCAGAGATGGCGCCGTTCTGGTAATCGACCCACAGCGGCTTGTTGATCGCCTGATAGTCGACGTAATCCTGATCGGTGAACTGAACGTCGTAGCCGGCGAAGAGACGCTGCAACCCGGCAAACGCGTCGAAGTGGAACAGGGTGTCATCGGCATCAAACAGGATGCAATCCCAGTCTTTTAACATTACAGCTCCTTAAAAGCCTACAGCGTCAGCGCCATGATGATGGCGTCTTCACGTCCGCTGGCGGTGGGATAGTAGTTGGGGCGGCGGCTCACCTGGTGGAAATCGAGCTGCTCGTACAGGGCGATAGCGGGATGATTAGAGGCGCGCACTTCCAGCCACAGCGTCATCACGTCGCGCTTCTCCAGCTCGGCGATAAGATGCTGCAGCAGCTGACGTCCGTAGCCGCGCCGCTGGAAAGCGGGATCGACGGCGATATTGAACAGCGACGCCTCATCCAGCACCACCTGCGTAATAGCGAAGGCGGCCATCACGCCATCGACGTCGAGGCGATAGTTAAGAAAACGCTCGCCCTGATTGCTGGCGAAGGTCTGTTCGCGCCACGGAAAAGCGTGGCTGCGGCACTCGATGGCGAAAGCCTGGGCGGTGTCCTCAGGGGTGAGGAAAGAGATCGCTGTCATGGTTACACATCTGTTGCCAGAGCGCGCGTTTCGCCGCGCCGCTGCTGGAGAGTTCATTTAAAGAGGCTGAGTGAAGCGCGACGCCGCTAAAGGGGTGCGGCCCGTCGATACCAATCAGCCAGCCCGCGCAGTCGAGCGATTCGGGCAGCATCTGCAGCTGATCGGGCGTCAGCGCCATTACCTGGGCGGGCTGCAGGTCGAGCACGTGCAGCACGTCGCGCACCAGCGGCTCGTGCAGGCCGGGCGCGACGTCGGCGACGATAATCAGTTTTGTGCCTGGCGTCAGCCGTACCGCGATTTCGCCCTGAAGCACGCGCGGGCGTCGCAGTTGATACTGCGTTATTCCCATTTGCTGTAACAGCCAGTCGCGCCTGGACGTCATGATTTACCCTTGATGTGCTGCCGGAATGCGACGCTATGCTAGCAAACCCATCGAACATGCGCCAACAAACCACTATAATCGCCGCTCTGATCTAACAGGAGCCTTTCATGTCTGCTTTTACCCCGGCCAGCGAAGTCATACTGCGCCACAGTGATGAATTTACCGCCCGCCACGTCTTGTTCGCTGGCGACATGCAGGATGACCTGCCCGCTCAGCTGGAGACCGCCTCGTCGCGCGCGCATACCCAGCAGTATCATCACTGGCAAAACCTGAGTCGCCGTCTGGGCGAACGGGCGCGTTACGGTCTGGTGGCAACGCAGGAAGACGTTGAAGGCTGCGACACGCTGATTTACTACTGGCCGAAAAACAAGCCGGAAGCCTTGTTCCAGCTGATGAACCTGCTCTCCCTGCTGCCGCTGGGCTGCGACATTTTCGTCGTGGGCGAAAACCGCAGCGGCGTGCGCAGCGCCGAAGGCATGGTCGAAGAGTGGGCGACGCTGGACAAAATCGACAGCGCGCGCCGCTGCGGACTCTATCACGGCCGCCTGGAAAGCCAGCCGACGTTCGACGCCGAAAGCTTCCGCGACAGCTACGATCTCGACCCGCTGACCATCTGCACCCTGCCGGGCGTCTTCAGCCGCGACGACCTCGATATCGGCAGCGCGCTGCTGCTCACCACCCTGGCGCCGCACACCAAAGGCAAAGTGCTGGATATCGGCTGCGGCACGGGCGTGCTGTCGGCGGTGCTGGCCAACCACTCGCCGAAAGTGCGTCTGACCCTGTGCGACGTGCACGCCGCGGCGATTGAGGCGAGCAAGGCGACGCTGGCGATCAACGGCTTCGAGGGCGACGTTTTCCCGAGCAACGTCTTCTCCGACGTTACCGGCCGCTTCGATCTGATCCTCTCCAACCCGCCGTTCCACGAAGGGCGCGAAACCAGCCTGGACGCGGCGCAGACCCTGATCCGCGGCGCGGTGAAGCACCTCAACACCGGCGGCGAACTGCGCATTGTGGCCAACGCCTTCCTGCCCTATCCGCAGGTGCTGGACGAAACCTTCGGCAGCCATGAAGTGCTGGCGCAAAACGGACGCTTCAAGGTTTACCGCGCCGTTTACGGCCGCGGCGCGAAAGCGCGCTAAGCAGCAGCGACGGTGAAAACGTTGCTTTTTACAGCAGTCGATTCGCCGTCGCGAAATATCTGTTGACGCCGGGTGTAAAATCTCTAGAATGCGCCTCCGTGGTTGCAATACTGTCATGTATTGCTGGTACGCGAAGGTGGCGGAATTGGTAGACGCGCTAGCTTCAGGTGTTAGTGTCTTAACGGACGTGAGGGTTCAAGTCCCTCTCTTCGCACCAACAACCACGATTTTCATCTCGCATCGCACTGCGCGAAGGTGGCGGAATTGGTAGACGCGCTAGCTTCAGGTGTTAGTGTCTTAACGGACGTGAGGGTTCAAGTCCCTCTCTTCGCACCAATGCGGCGATATGAAAAGCAAGATAACTCAAATGCGAAGGTGGCGGAATTGGTAGACGCGCTAGCTTCAGGTGTTAGTGTCTTAACGGACGTGAGGGTTCAAGTCCCTCTCTTCGCACCAGAGTTGTCCTCCCCTGCTCCACCTCTCTGTTTTGCTCTCTCTGTTTCAGGCCCCATGAAAATTCACCGCAACGGCCGCTAATCCGCCCGCTAACGCCAGACATGAAGGCAGCAGCAGATAGTGACGCAACCGGCGATGGAACAGCATCACCACCGTCAACAGCAGCGCGACGATCATCACGAGACGCCACTGACTAAAGCTCGGCTCCCATAGCGCAAAGCATGGCATCGCCGCGCAGGGCAACAGCACGCCCCAGGCGCTGTCCAGTTTTTTCCCCATCACCCAGCTGAACCCCCACAAGCCGCAGGCGGCGAACACGGCCATTAACATGGCGTCGACCTCAAATGATAAGAATTCGCATTATCATATGATAATAAATCTTATCTTGCAGCCTGTTTTTTTCGCCCTCGGGCGGGAAGATGACAGACCAGTTGGAAAATGCTAGATTGCGGCCGATAACACCTTTCATAACACAGCAAATTTGCTCATTGTCCGGCAAATGAATTTATTTTTGCCGGAATGCGCTTTGATATTTCAGGGCCGTTTCGAGTATTAATAATGAAATTACAATCTTACGATGAATTGAAACAGAGCAAATATCGGCTGTCGCTGATGCTCTTTCTGTTTTTAAATGTCGCCGTATCGCTTTTTTGCCTGATCCCTTTCGCCGGCAGCCCGGCAGCGGACTTGCCTGTTCCGATTATTACCGTCGCGCTATTTAGCGCCTCGACGTTAATAGCGTGTTTAATCAGGCCCAAACTGAAATTACCTTTATTAAATCCTGTAGCATTGCTGCTTGGCGTCTTTTGGGCCTGGCATATTGAGCTCAAATATCAGCAGGTTTTCTTTTTTGACGACAATTTTTTGATGATTAGTCTGCTGAGCGTATTTTTTATCAGCGCAATCGCCCTGAGCGATTACCTGCCGGCATTTTGTCTGCATATCACCCCACCCGTGGTCACGGTGCTGCTGCTGGATAAGGGCGCGCATCTGGCGATGCTGCTGCTGACCATTTCGCTGCCGCTGATTGGCTTCTCTCTGCAGCACCTGATGCGCCGCCGCGTCGATCGCTTCACCCGTCGTCTGATGCGCCAGCTCTATGAAGAAAAAGAGACCTTCAGCGATCTCAGCATGCTGGACCCGCTGACCGGCCTTTATAACCGCCGCGGGCTGAAAAACCGGCTGGATAATATTCTGGAGAATCACGCGGGCAGCCACTTCGTGCTGCTGCTCGATATCGACCACTTCAAGGCGTACAACGACAACTACGGCCATGCCATGGGCGATCAGGCGCTGGCGCGCGTGTCGGTGGCGATCCGTGATGCCGTGCGTTCGCGAGATGTGGTGGTGCGCTACGGCGGCGAAGAGTTTCTGGTGCTGATGACCAACGTCAACGCGTCGATCGCCATGAAGCTGGCGGAGCGCATTCGCCAGTATGTACTCGATCTGGAGATCCCCCACCGTTTCAACGAAAAGGTCTCTACCCACGTGACCGTCAGCGCCGGCATTGCGCCAATCTTCGACGACGAGTTCGATCAGGCAGTTGCCAACGCCGATCGCGCGCTCTACGTCGCCAAAAATCAGGGCCGAAATACTATTCTCGCCTGGGAAGACCTGCCTAAAACCCTGACCGTCAGCGGCGAAGCGCTTTAACTCTTCGCCCGCCATCGCGGCGGTGCGCGGTAAGCCCCCGGCCGCGCCGGCCTTTCCGCCGACTTGTGAATAGGACTAAGAACGATTATCATTCTTTCTTCTCTGCTTCCAGGGCGTGTTATTCAGCATGGCGAACATCAGGCAGCAATCTCAACGCTTTCAGTACGCTCAGCCTATTTTTATGCAGGGCGATCGATCGCTGGCGCGCGCCCTGCGCGATCTGATGCGCGAGCAGCACCCCTATATGCTGGAGAGCATCCACCTTGATGAAGCCGCACCCGCAGACGCTCTGACGCTGGCGGAGTGGGCGAGCCCGGAACAGTTCCCTGCGCTGGCGCAGCGCTACAGCGACTATCTCTATCGTCAGCATCCCGATGCTGTCCAGGAGGCGAAGCCGGTTCAGTCGCTCTGGGCGCAGTGGTATTTCGGCCTGCTGCTGCCGCCGCTGATGCTGGCGCTGCTGGCGGAATCGCGCGCGCTCGACTGCTCGCCGCAGCATATCCACGTTCAGTTCCACGAGCATGGCCACCCTTGCGCCTTCTGGATCGCGATGCACGAAGATGAAGAGGCGCGCTACCTTACCGCGCCGCAGCGCATCGATCGCCTGATCCAGCAGCATCTGATCCCGGCGGTGAACGGTATCGCCCAGCACGGCGGCATCAACGTCAGGCTAATCTGGAATAATATGGGCTTCTCTTTTCACTGGTTTCTCGGCGAGCTGAAAACCCTGCTGGACGAAGCGACGATTCTGCAGCTTGAGCAGACGCTCTTTTTTACCAGCCGCCTGCAGGACGGCAGCGACAATCCGCTCTACCGCACTATGCTGCCGCGCGGCGGCGAGATGGTCAGACGCAGCTGCTGCCAGCGCTACCGTATTCCCGACGTCGAACGCTGCGGCAACTGCACGCTCAGCGTATAAAACCGTCTCCCGACGCACTTTCTCCTTTTCTCTCGTTTACACTTTTTCTCCCTTGTGGCAGTTTTTACGCCTTCGACCTGCATGGAGAAAAAGATGAGCCTGGAGTCGGTACGGCAGTTTTTCGCCGAACACGCACCTGATATCGACATTATCGAGATGTCGCAAAGCACCGCTACCGTGGAGATGGCGGCGCGCGTTCACGGCGTTGCGCCGGGACAGATCGCCAAAACGCTGTCGCTGAAAGTTAAGGACGAGGTGGTGCTGATCGTCACGCGCGGCGATGCGCGGCTCGATAACCGCAAGCTGAAAGCGGCGCTGGGCGCTAAAGCGCGCATGCTGAGCGTCGATGAGGTGGTGAACTGGACCGGCCATCCGGTTGGCGGCGTCTGCCCGTTCGGGCTGGAAAATCCGCTGAAGGTATACTGCGACGAGTCGCTGCGCCGCTTCGACGAAGTGCTGCCCGCCGCAGGCGCCGTCCATAGCGCCGTGCGTATTACCCCACAGCGCATGGCCGAGCTGACGCAGGCGCAGTGGGTAGACGTGTGCGAAGCGCTCTAGTGCGTCGGCTTCGACACCGCGCCTGATATTTCGATGCCGCGCGTTTCGCGGCCGAAGGCGACAAACAGGCAGATTAGCACTGCTACCGTACCGGCGACGATGGCCATCCCCAGACCGTAGTTGCCGTTATGCGCCTCGGCGATGCGCGACTGCAGCGTAGCGTTGACCGAGGCGATCAGATTGCCCAGCTGATAGACGAAGCCCGGCAGCACCGCGCGCGCGTTGGCGGGCACCAGCTCGGTGAGATACGTCGGCACCACGCCCCATGCGCCCTGCACCATAAACTGCATCAGAAACGCACCCAGCCCAATCGCCCAGGAACCGCTGGAGAAGGCCCAGAGCGGCAGCACCGGCAGCGCCAGCAGCGACGCCAGCATAATCGCCTTTTTACGCCCGATACGCTCCGACAGCGCGCCGAAAAAGACGCCGCCCAGCATCGCCGCGATGTTGTAGCTGATGGCGATCAGGCTGACGGTGTGTGCGTCGAACTGATGCTGCACCTTCAGGAAGGTGGGATAGAGATCCTGAGTGCCGTGGCTGAAGAAGTTGAAACAGGCCATCAGCAGCACCAGGTAGAGACACATTTTCCAGTGCTGGCGGATGATCGGCAGCAGCGCGCTGCTCTCCTGGCGCTCGCGCGCCGCCAGCCAGACCGGCGACTCCGGCACTTTGAAGTAGATAAACGGCAGCAGCAAAATCGGCAGCGCGCCGATCAGGAACATGCCGCGCCAGCCTACCGCGTCGAAAAAGAGCCCGAAGATCACCGAGGCCAGCAGATAGCCGCACGGATAGCCCGCCTGAAAGATGCCGGACATCAGCCCGCGCGAGCGGTCGGGAATGGTCTCCATCGCCAGCGACGAGGCGACGCCCCAGATGCCGCCCATCGCCACGCCGTAAATAATGCGAAAGCCGAGAAAGGCGCTGAAGCTCGGCGACCAGGCGGAGAGCAGCTCAAACAGGGAAAACAGCACGATATTGAGCATCAGAATCGGCCGACGGCCATATTTTTCCGCCAGCCGTCCAAACAGCAGCGCGCCGATCGGGCGCACCGCCAGCGTCAGCATAATCGCGATCGACACCTCTGAAACCGAGGCGTGAAAGTATTGCGCGAGGTCGCTTAAAACAAACACCAGTATAAAAAAGTCAAACGCGTCCAGCGTCCAGCTGGCGAAGCTGGCAAACGCCACATTCCGCTGGGTCGGGGTCCAGTTAAACATAAACGTATCCTGTCAGTGCCATTCGGATAAAGGTCCGAAAGAAAGAGGCGTAACCGCCGAGACGGTTACGATACTGTTAACGTTTTGTTTATAGCACTTTGCTAAACGCGAGCGCGTTCAAATGCTGGCATCCCTGACGTCAGGATGTAACTAAGGGTGTCGGCGCATGTCACGTCGAGGGAATCGTCCTGAGGATTAGCGTTTCAGCTGCGTCAGGGCCTGTTCGAGGATTTCCAGCAGCAGCGCGTTATCGACGTGGTGCAGCACATGGACCAGCGCGCCGCTGTCGACAGGGATGCCGACGTCGACGCGCAGCGGCGTGCGGTAGCGCCAGCTTTTGCCGCGCGTCGCGCCCGGACGCAGTTCGATATCCACGCGGTAGTCGGTGCCGTTCGCCACGCGCTGATTCAGCAGCCAGGCGACCACCAGCGCGTCATGGATCCAGCTGCCCGGCAGATTGCGGGTGCGGATAGAGTAATCGATCCACGGACGCAGCGTGTCGCGCACGAAATGAGAGAGCGGATGATCGCTGGCGGTGATGCGTGACAGATCCTGATGGGTCAGCAGCGTCTGCGTGGTCACGTCCATCGGCGCCAGCGTGATAGCCGCGCCGCTGTGTAGCACCTGATGCGCCGCCTCGGGATCGAGACCGAAATTGGTATCTTTGATGTAGTCGTCCAGCGCGAATACGCCGCCCATCACCACAATCTCCGCCACCGCTTCCGCCATCGCCGGATAGCGCTGCAGCGCCATGGCTACGTTGGTCAGCGGGCCGAGCGCCACCAGGGTAATTTCGCCGGGGTTGTCGCAAATCAGTCTGCCGATGGCCTCGGCCGCATCGTAGCCATCCGCTGCCATCGGCTTTGGCGCGCGCACGCCCTGCCACAGCCTGACCATATCGAGCTGCTCTACGCGGTTATCGAGCGCCGCGCGCCAGGGCGCATGATCCTCTTTCAGCGCCTGAGCGGCGCCCTGCACCACCGGAATGGCCGAGCCGAGGCGCGTCAGCAGATCTTTCGTTACCTGCGCGCCGATGTCGCTCGGCGTATTGCCTGCGACGGTGGCTATCAGCTCCACCGACAGCGCTGGCGAAGCAAGGGCCAGCGCGAGCGCCAGACCGTCGTCGGTATTGGCGCCGGGGATGCCGTTGCCCGGATCGCAGTCAATAATCACTCTTTTCATGTTGTCGTCGCGTTGGTTTTAATGTGCGGCGTACAGCCGCAGGATTCGCCGATTTCAAGGTAGTGCGGAAACTCATGCAGCTTCGCCTCGCCGTCCCAGTTTTGCAGCATGCCGATGGCGCAGCGCGCCATATCCCGCAGCGGCTGGCGCACGGTGGTTAAGGTCGGCACATGGAAAGCGGACTGATCGGTGCCGTTGAAACAGACCAGCGCCACATCCTGCGGCACGCGAATGTTGTGCTCGGAGAAAGCGCGAATCGCGCCGATCGCCTGCCCTTCGTTACTGGCAAACAGCGCGCGCGGCGCGCCGGGACCGGCCAGCATGCGCTGCGCCGCTTCGTAGCCGCCCTGCCGCGTATAGCTGGCGGGAAAGATCAGCGCCTCATCGACCGGCGTCCTGTGCGCCGCCATCGCATCGCGCCAGCCCTGAATACGATCCTGCGCGTTAAGCATCTCCAGCGGCCCGCTGATGATGCCGACCTGCCGATAGCCGTGGCTGAGCAAATGGGAGGTGACCTGAAATGCCGCCTGTCGTTCATCGACGCGCAGCATGCTGACGCCGGGCTGCGGCTCGACGCGATCCAGCATGACAAACGGGGTGCCGCTGGCCTGAATCACGTCGATATAGGGATGGCGGTCGACGCTGTTGTAAAACAGGCCGTCGACCTGACGGTTCAGCAGGCTGTGGATCAGCTCCAGCTCACGCTGGCGGTCGTCGCCCGCGTCGCCGAGCAGCATCACGTGACCATGATCCAGCGAGGCCTGCAGCAAAACGTGCGCCATAGAGGCGACGAAAGTATTGCCGATATTCGGCACGATCAGCCCATAGGTTTTGGTGCTGCCCGACGCCAGGGCGCGCGCCACGCCGTTGGGGCGATAGCCGGTCAGTCGGATGGCCTCCAGCACGCGCTGACGCGTGCTTTCCGCCACCGGACGCGGACCGTTGTTGATGACGTAGCTGACCACCGCCACCGATGTGCCGGCCATTTTTGCCACGTCGCTGCGTGTGACTTTGCCTGACGGCTGTTTCAAGCTTTTAGCTCCCGATGTAAACACGAAAGGCCGTGAATCATCACGGCCTGCTCGTTAGCGTGCGGGAAGCGACGCCGCACTAGATGGCGTCTTCCGGCAGATTGAGATCGCGCCCTCGCGTCTCTGGCGCGACAAAGGTCGTGAAGAAACCGATAGCCGCCATCGCGGAGAAGTAGACCGCTATCGGCCACCAGTGACCGCTCCAGGAGAGCATCGCTGCCGCCAGCAGCGGCGCGGTGCCGCCCGACAGAATCGAGCCCAGCTCTTTGGCTACCGCCATTTTCGTATAGCGATGTTTAACGCCGAACAGCTCTACGCCCCACGCGGCCTGTACCCCGTAGATGCCGAGCGACGCCAGCGCCATGCCGACCACAATCACCGGAATCACGATGGCCGGTTCGCGGCTGTCGAGCAGATAAAAGGCAGGCCAGGCGTAGAACATCAGCAGCAGGCAAAAGCCGCGATAGGTGATGCGGCGGCCGAAGCGATCCGAGAGCCAGCCCGCCAGCGGGATCACCGCAAAGCCCAGCACCGAGGCGATAAAGACCGCCGTGGTCGGCACGGATTTATCGACCATCAGCACCTTCGCCACATAGCCGACCATAAAGCCCTGCGCCAGATAAGAAGGGCCGTTTTCGCCGATACGCAGGCCGACCAGCGTCCAGAAAGCGCGCGTGCGCGTCCAGAATCCGCGTGCGTCCGTCGCCGGCTGTGCGTCGCGCGTCGCGGCGCGTTCCGCTTCCAGCTCCTGCTTTCTGCGCTCGAACACCGGGGTTTCGCGCAGATGGCGACGGATCCAGAGCGCCGCCAGGGCGATCAGCACGCTGCTGAGGAAAGGAATGCGCCATCCCCAGGCCAGCAGGCTCTCTTGATCCATCTGCACCACCGCCAGCCACACCAGCGCGGCGAGCAGCGTGCCGCTGTTGGAGCCTAAAGCAATCACCGACGAGACCAGCCCGCGCCGCTCGACCGGCGCATATTCGCCCAGCATGACCGTACCGCCGGAAAGCTCCGCGCCGGCGCCCAGCCCCTGGGTAAACCGTAACAGCACCAGGCAGGCAGGCGCCCAGACGCCGATAGCGGCGTAGCTGGGGATCAGGCCGATCAAGGTAGTGGAAGCGCCCATCAGAATAATGGTGATGACCATGACCGTTTTTCGCCCTTTGCGATCGCCGATCCAGCCGAACAGCACCGCGCCGATAGGACGCGCGATAAACCCGACCGACCAGGTGGCGAAGCTGGAGAGCAGCGCCATCGCAGGCGTCGCCTGAGGGAAGAAAACATCGCCGAAGATAATGCCCGCCGCCAGGCCATAGAGCGCGAAATCCGCATACTCCATCGCCGTGCCGAGCCAGCAGGATAAGGTGGCGCGCCAGAAATCTTTGCGCCCGGAAGAGGTGGTCAGCCGCTCATCGGCGGCGGAGTGCAAACGCGTGGAATCGCGCTCAACGGAGTGTTGTGCCGTCATACCATTTCCCTGTTTCAGTGATCGTGAACGCCCTTCCGTGGGACGGTTCTTTGATGGCAATCAGAACTCCCCGGGTGGCGATGTACTGGTTGGCTAACCCTTGTTGCGGTCAGTAAAGGATTCCCTGGTGTTGGAATCTCTGACTTTGCCTGCTCTGCCGATGTTAATCATCGGTCGTTTAAAAGCAGGCAAAGCACTAAACCTACTGGGCCTTTCTCGCATCGTCCGCCGCGAGTAATCACTGAGGGCCAGTTTATCTACGCGCGTAGATAAATCAAGTAAATTTAGCCATAACTGTTAAAAATCATACAGCTCCGCAAGGGTTTAAAACCAATTTATCTATATAATACATAAACTTAACATAAATTGACCGCGCATAATTCAATCAGTGTCATTTGATACTTAACATTTTCCCTTAATAATACCTGGCCGTAACCTGTTAAAGCGCAGCGCACAGAGTTATCGCCTGGAAACATGACGGGGGGATGACAGCCTCGGCTGTTTCGTCAGGTTAAGTCAGGTTTTAACATTGCGCTGCTTTGCATTAGGCTAAGAGAAGAACGAAGCAGGAGTCCTATGACCATTATCTTGATGCGACACGGCAAGCCGGACCATCGCGCCGCCGGTCGGCTCAGCGCCCAGGGCCTGGCCGACTGGTGCGAGGCGTATGACATGGCGCCGGTGTGCGACATGCCACCCGAGCGCAGCCTGACCATCGCACGTCAGGCGTCGGTGATCGTCTGCAGCCCGCTGCCGCGCGCGCGCTCTTCGCTGACGCGGCTCGGCCTGCAGCCGATCCACGTCGATGCGCTGTTCAGCGAAATCTCGGTTCCGCTGATCGCCTCGCGCCGCCTTGAAATGCCGGCTGCACTTTGGCTGGCGCTGCTGCGCATGCTGTGGCTGTGCGGCTATGCAGGCGAAAGCGAGTCGCTGCTGCGGGCACGCGAACGCGCCGCGCGCGCCGCCGATCGGCTCATTACGCTGTCGGAGCAGGGCACGGTGCTGCTGCTCGGCCATGGCCTGATGAATAAAATGATCGCGCGCGAACTGCGCAAGCGCGGCTGGCAGGCGGAAAAACACGCCAGCAGCCGCCACTGGAGCTCCGCGATCTATCACCGCCCTTTTATCTGACCAGATCGAAAAAGCTCAGCACCTCGCAGCCGGTGCCGACGCGCGGCGTGGCGATAACGCGATTCTGCGCCAGATCGACCACGCTTAAGGTGCCGTCACCTTCATTGGCGATCAGCAACTGCTGATTATCGGGGCTAAAACAGCCGTCCATGGGTTTGTTTCCTACCGGAATATCGCCCAGCGGATTGAGCAGATCGTCGAACAGCGTAATGATCGGCTCGCCATCGCCTATCGCCACCAGCCGCTCGCCGTTCGCGCTGAAACGCACCACCTGACAAGGTTGCTGGTGTCCCGGCAGCGCCAGCCGCTGGCGCACGCGGTGGCTCTGGCGGTCGATAACGTAGAGATAAGGCGCATCCGCCGCGCTGGCCACCAGATAGGGGTGCTTCGGCGACGCCGCGATGCCGGCGATAGGGCTTGGCAGCAGTATCGTATCGATCACCCGCCCTTCCGCTTCGCACAGATCCACCACGGTAATGCTGGCGTCCTCTTCATTTTCGGTAAACAGCTTGCGGCCGCTGGGCGAGAGCGTCAGGCGGTGAGCATTATGCGAAGGAACGGGAATGGTTTTTTCCACGCGGTCGGTCGCCGGATCGATTACCGCCACCGCCGCGCTGCTTTCGCAGCAGAGATAAACCTTGCCGTCGCGCCCCAGCTGACCGCTATGCGGCGCGCGCAGCGGCGAAAGATCGATAAAGCCGCTGATTTCGCGCTTCGCCAGATCGATTACCGCTACTTTGTGGCCCGGATGCGGATTGTCGCCGTGCGCGCCATCGCCGTAGATCGGCACATAGGCTTTTTGCCACGCCGGCAGCATCAGCAGCTCATGCGGACGCGGCGGAAAAGCGTTGAGCTCGCGCTCGACGGCAAAGGTCTCGGGATTGAGAAACAGCACGCGATTGCCTTGCTTATCGACCGCCAGTAATCCGCGGGTGGGTTCAGACATAGCGACTCCTTTTCTCAGTAAGCCTTCCTTAAGCGTAGACAACTGCGCTTATGCCACCATCCCCGGATGAATACATCAGCACGGTTAAACAAGCGCCATAATCCCCAGGCGCGATGAAATAATCAGCCAGCCCCTGTTATTTCTGCAGCGCAGAGATAAAAACCAGGATTATCTTTAGCCGCGACGATAAATAAAGAGATAAATCGGCTTATTTAAATATAAGGCAGACGGTAAGGCGATAATCGACAATATGGCCTGCCGCTTTCCGGATTATCTGAAATTCAGCAAAAGTCGTAGCGCGCATATAAATAATGCTTTATTAAACTGATGAAGAGATTTTATACACAGTCGTGAGGAGATGAATGCGCGCGCTGCGCTACGCCTCACCGGGGAAACCTCCGCCGCAATAATCAAAATAACAGGTGCCTCATGAATCCATACCGTCAACATCCTGCACACTCTCTCTGGCGCAGCTGGAAACGCGTCTCTTTCAGCAGCCAAATGCTGTGGCAGAAGAAAAAGCATCGCGCCCTCTCCGCGCCGGAATATGATGCCAGCCAGGAGGAGAATCTGGTGATCCTCTCCGCCGAGAAAGCGCCTGCGGCGATCCCGAAAACCATCTGGATGGTCTGGCTCGACGACCAGTTGCCGCCGTCGCTGCGCCTGAATATCAATCAGCTGCGTCAGGATAATCCCGACCACACGCTGCATCTGGTGACGCAGAGCACGCTGGCGCAGTGGCTGCCGGAGATGACGTTTATCTCCGCCGATCTGACGTCAGCGCATAAAAGCGAAATTATCCGGCTGGAGCTGCTGCACCGCTTCGGCGGCATCGGCATCGACTGCGGCACGCTGTTATTTGAGAAGCTCGACTGGGTGCACCAGGTTCAGCAGGATAAGCCGATGGACGTTATTGGCTATTATCGCGAGAACAGCACGCTTAATTTCCTGTCGCCGGTTATCGAAGGCTGGTTTATCGCCGCCGCGCCGGGCAACGCCTTTATTCGCGAATGGCTGAAGCAGCTGGCGCCGGTTAAAAATCTCGGCGTGCAGAACTATATTAACGATCTGAAGAAGCGCGACGACTATCCGCTTATCGTGCAGAAAATTCACCACCCGGCGCAGGCGGTGCTGTCGCTGGCGCAGCAGGTGGCGGTAAAAGAGTATCGCCGCGTCAATTTCCACTTACGCAAAGCGGACGCCAACGCCTGGTTTTATCAGCAGCTGCACGCTGGCAACAGCGACGCGTTCGCCTGTTCGGTGCTGTTTCGTCAGCGGCCGCAAACCCCGCCGCCCATTATCCGCCTGAGCGGCGACGAGCGGCTGCACCTCGACTTTAACCTGCGTATCGGCCTCTATAACCGCGCCAGCCTGCTGGGCGAAATGATGCAGACGCCGACGCGCCCGACGCTGGCGCTGCCGTCAGGCGTCGACAAAGCGCGCGCGTAGCCAGTGCGTAAAGGTTGTGACCGCGCGCGGCACCTGCGCGGCGTACGGCCTGACGATCCAGAGCGTCTCCGCAAAGGCCTCCACGGCTCGCCAGCGCGGCAGCACCTGCCGCAGCGCGCCGCGGGCGAGCGCCTCGCGGGCGCTGAAGTCCGGCAGCATGGCGATGCCCAGCCCCTGTAGCGCCGCATCGCGTATCGATTCGCTGTTGTTGGTGGCGAAACTGCCCTGCACGCTCACCTGCACCCGCTCCTGCGCCGCGTCGACAAAGGTCCAGCGCGGGGTTTCCACGCCGCGCGGATAGTATAAGCAGTTGTGCTGCGCCAGCTGATGCGGCGTCTGCGGCGCGCCGTGCGCCGCCAGATAGCCCGGCGAAGCCACCAGCAGCGTGCGCGTCTCGCACAGCGGCAGCGCGACGTGGGTGTCCGGCAGCGCGCTGCTGTGGCGAATCGCCAGATCGAACCCTTCGCTGCTGAGCGAGACGAGGCGATCCGTCACGTCGAGCTGCAGCCGGATGTGCGGCCAGGCGCGCAGAAAATCCCCGACGATCGGCACCAGCTGCTGGCGCGCAAACGCCACTGGCGCGGTGACTCTCACCAGCCCGCGCACCGGTCCGGCGGCGTCGCGCACGCCGAAGAAGCTCTGCTCGATACGCGCGAAAGGGTCGCGCAGCTCCTCCACCAGCTTTTCGCCTGCCGCCGTCAGCCGGACGCTGCGCGTGGTGCGCTGCACCAGCGCCGTACCCGCCGCCTGCTCCAGCTCTTTAATCCTCTGACTCATCGCCGCTTTGCTCACCTCGAGCCGCTCCGCCGCGCGGGTAAAGCTGCCCTGCTCCGCCAGCACCAGCAGCCAGTGCAGATGGATCCAGAGCGCGTCCGTTTTTATCTCTTTCATCATGCATTGTTCACTATATTGAATAATCAATTCAGCAGGGGCGCTTTTTCTTTGCCGTTTAAAAGGTCAGGATAACGGTCACAGCAACGCACTGCCAGCGCCGGTATGCGGGCCATCTTACCTGCATCAGCACGCTGTCAGCCAACGTACAGCATACCTAAATGATGCCCTCAACAGGAGAAACCGATGCCGCTACTGCAATTCGACGTGATCCAGGGACGTTCCGAATCTGAACTGCGCACGCTGCTGGACGCGGCGCACCGCGCAGTGCTGACCGCCTTTCAGGTGCCGGAACGCGACCGCTATCAGATTGTTCACGAAAACAAGGCTTACCAGATGGTTTTCCAGGATACCGGCCTCGGCTTTAGCCGCAGCGATAATCTGGTGATGGTGCGCGTCTATACCAGCCCGCGCAGCGCCGAACAGAAACAGCGCTTTATGGCGGAGCTGGCGCGCGAGCTGCGCGAAAGCTGCGGCGTGCAGGGCCAGGATCTGATGATCAGCTTTATTACCAATGACAAAGGCGACTGGAGCTTTGCCGACGGCGAAGCGCAATACCTTACCGGTCGGCTTTGATTTCCCGCCATTTTTCTCCGCTATCAGCGACGACCAGCGCGGTCGTCGCCTGCTTTTCTCTCTGAAAGATTACCCACTGCACAATTCTGACGGCATATGTTGCAGCGCTATGACAGCCATTATAGATTGACGCCAGTCTGTCTATGCTCATCGCGGGCTGCGCAGGAAGCGCTCATTCACTTCAAGAGAGGATTTGACGTTGTCCGAATGTGTTTCAGTGGCGCTGTTCCTGGCGGCCATTGCCGTTTACTCGTGGAAAGCCGGTCGCCATAAGCTCTGGTTTTCCTTTGTGCTGCTTCTGCTGGTGCTGTTCGTTCTGCTCAACGCCACGCTCTTCGCCAGCAACTACTTCACCGGCGACGGCATCAACGATGCGGTGCTCTATACCCTGACCAACAGCCTGACCGGCGCGGGCGTCAGTAAATATGTGGTGCCCGCTCTCGGGCTGCTGCTGCTGCTCTTTTTGCTGATCTGCCTGCTGAGCTGGCTGCTGCGCCGCCACGAGCGGCCGCACCATCTCGGCTGGAGTTTGCTGGCGGTGGCCTGCGCCGCCGGCTCGGTACAGACCACGCCTGCCTTTCGCCAGGTCGCCAGCCTGGTCGCCTCGCACACCCGGCTGGCGGACTCCGACTTCGACAGCTACTACAAAGTGCCGCAGAAGGTCATCAACAATCCGCAGCTCAATCTGGTCTATATCTACGGCGAAAGCCTGGAACGCACCTACTTCGATGAGCAGGTTTTCCCCGGCCTGACGCCGGAGTTGAGCCAGCAAAAGGCGCAGAGCCTGGATTTCAGCGACACCGTGCAGCTGCCCGGCACCGACTACACCATTGCGGGCATGGTCGCCTCGCAGTGCGGCATCCCGCTGTTCGCGCCCTTCGACGGCAACGCCTCCGCCGCGCTCTCCAGCTTCTACCCGCAAAACGTCTGCCTCGGCGATATTCTGAAAAATTCCGGCTATGAGAACTGGTTTATTCAGGGTGCGGATCTGCGCTTTGCCGGTAAAGATATCTTTTTGAAATCGCACGGTTTCGATGCCGCTAACATGGTGGGCTCGCAGGAGCTGAAAGATCGCGTCGCCGATCCCGCCTACCGCAACAACTGGGGCTACTACGACGATACGGTGATGGATGAGGTATTCGAGAAGTATGAGGCGCTGTCGCGCCAGCAGAAACGCTTCGCCCTGTTTGCTCTGACCGTGGATACGCACCATCCCGACGGCTTCGTGTCGCGCAGCTGCCAGCGTAAAAGCTACAGCTACGAGGGCAAGCCCAACCAGTCGTTCAGCGCGGTGGCCTGTTCGCAGGAGCATGTGGCGCGGCTGATCGCCCGCATCCAGGCGTCCCCTTACTTTAAAAACACCGTGATCGTAGTGACTTCAGATCATCTGGCGATGAACAACACCGCCCATCAGTATTTGATCAAGCAGCCGCGCCGCGATCTCTTTATGGTGATCCGCGGCGATCGGCCGCAGGCAGAGGTGATCGATCGGCCGCGCAGCACGCTGGATAACGGCGCGACGGTGCTCGATATCCTCGGCGGTGATAAGGCGATCGGCCTCGGCCGCAGCAGTCTCGCGGGCGCGACGCTGGCAGGCCAGCTCACCGATTTTCAGAGCCATATCAGCCGCTGGAAGGCGGATATCATTCAGCTGTGGAACTTCCCGAAAAAGCTCGATCGTTTCGTTATCGATACGGCGAAAAACAGCTTCAGCTTTTCCGGCGCGACGTTCCGGCTGCCGATTTTGTTCCGCGTCGCCGAGAACCACGTCGAGCCGCTGCCGGAAGGAGAATATGCCGCGCCGCTGCGCTACCAGCTGGCGGACTTCACCGCCAGCGAGAAGTTCGTCTGGGTCGATCGCTGCTTCCGTATGGCGCGGCTGTGGCAGCCGGATCTGGCGCTCTCCACCGACTTCTGCGTGGCGATGGGGCAGCTTGGCGGTCAGCCGAGCGTCGTGCGCATTGATAAAGCGCAGTGGAAAGGACAGGCGCAGTTTCCGCAGACGGCACTGAGCCCGGCGAACTACCAGCTTAATGAGTCGCTGCTGCGCGTTGAAGATAACGATATTCGCTACGACGCCGACCGCTTTCTGTTCGCGGTGCCGGGCGCGCCGGCCAGCGTGAAGCGGTTCAGCGGCATTTCGCGCTGGGAAAACTGGGGCCGCTGGTCCAACGCCAACCTGGCGCCGGAGGTTAAGATTGAATATGTCGATCCGCTGCCCGCGCGCTTTGACCTGGTGATCACCGCGCGCGCCTTCGGGCCCAACGCGCACCGCCCGATTCCGGTGCGCGTCGGCGATCGGGAGCAGCTGCTGACGCTGGGCGAAGAGCTCTCCACCACTACCCTGCACTTCACTAATCCGGCAGGCGAGCATACGTTGACCATCGCGCCGCCGGAGCCGCAGCAGAGCAATCTGGGCAATATTACCGGCCAGGATCCGCGTCGGCTGGGCATCGGCATGGTGGATATTCGCATCGTGCCGCAGAGCTAGATCAGGGGCGCTGGCGCAGCGCTTCCAGCGTTTCGCGCTGCTGTCCGTCGGCCCCGAAGTTATCCGCCGCCAGCCAGCGCGTGAAGCCCTGCTTCACCTGCGGCCATTCGCTGTCGATGATCGAGAACCAGTGGGTATCGCGCGTGCGGCCGCGATAGACGATCGCCTGACGGAACTCCCCTTCATACTGAAAACCGAGTCGGGCGGCGGCGCGGCGCGAAGGCGCGTTCAGGCTGTCGCACTTCCACTCGTAACGGCGGTAGCCGAGCTGTTCGAAGGCGTAGCGCATCAGCAGAAAGTGCGCTTCGGTCGCCTGGCGCGTGCGCTTCAGCAGCGGCGAAAAGGCGACGTGCCCGACTTCGATAACGCCATGCTCGGGCGCGATGCGCATCAGCGCCAGCGTGCCTACGGCGCGCCTGCTCTCAAGATCGATCACCGCGAAGTGCAGCGGATCGCAGCTGCTTTCCATCTGCTGCGCATAGCTGAGCCATTCCGCCTCGTTGGCAAAGGGACCGGCGAACAGATAGGTCCAGTCGCGGCCATCCGGCGCCAGCGCATAAGCGTGGCGCAGCGCGTCGCCGTGCTGCGCCACGCTTAACGGCTCAAGACGACAGTAGCGGCCCTCCAGCGTTTCGCGCTGCGGCAGCGGACGCGGCTGCCAGTCCGTTAACGGCTGGCCGACCGGCTGGCCATATTCATTGGTGGTGTGCGACATAGCATCTCCTTGTTGTGGTCACCTGAGCGTGCCGCTTTTCTGGTAGGCTAAAAAGCTCCACGGCCTAAAAGAATGATGGATCCACGCATGCCCGACGTCCGTTCGACCTCGCCCGTCCAGTTGCTCTCCGCCCCGCTCGCTCTGCGCGGCGGCGAAACCCTGCAGCAGCAGCTCTGCCAGCGCGTAAAGCGCGCGATTCTCGCGGGCCAGCTTCCGGCGGGCACGCGCCTGCCCGCGACGCGCCAGCTGGCGCAGGATCTCCAGGTGTCGCGCAATACGGTGATTAACGCCTGGACGCAGCTGCAGGCGGAAGGCTACCTGATTAGCGATCGCCAGGGCAGCCGCGTCAGCCCGATTGCGCTGCCCGCACAGGCCGCCGATGACGTCGGCAGCCAGGCGCCGGTGGCCGAGCGCGTGGCGATGCTGCGCTCCGGCCATCGCTACAGCAGCGAAGAGATGCCGCTGCGCGCCGGGGTGCCCGCGCTGACGCACTTTCCCTTCGCCGCGTGGCGACGCGCCCTTAACCGCGTGCTGAACGACACGCCGCAGCGGCTGCTGGGCTATGGCGATCCGCTGGGCGAGATAGCGCTGCGCGCGGCGCTGGCGCAGCATCTCAGCCTGACGCGCGGCGTGCGCTGCCAGCCGCAGCAGATCGTGATTACCGAGGGCGCGCAGCAGGCGCTGTCGCTCTGCGTCACCCTGCTCAGCAACCCTGGCGATACCGGCTGGGTAGAAGATCCCGGCTATCGCGGCGCGAAAGCCGCCATGCTGGCAGGCAACCTGCGCGTGCAGGCGGTGGCGGTGGACGAACAGGGATTAGCGCCCGATGAGCGGCTGTGGCAGAGCGCCCCGCCGCGCCTGATCTTCTGCTCGCCGACCCACCAGTACCCGACCGGCGCGGTAATGAGCGCGGCGCGCAGGCTGGCGCTGCTCGCCCAGGCGCAGGCGCATCAGGCGTGGATTATCGAGGATGACTACGACGGCGATTTTCGCTACATCGGCGAGCCGATCGGCGCGATGCAGGGCATGACGCCCGGCGCGCCGGTTATCTATATCGGATCGTTCAGCAAGACGCTGTTTCCGGCGCTGCGGCTAGGCTTTATGGTGCTGCCCGCCACGCTGGCGACGCCGCTGCGCCCGGCGCTGCACGAGCTGCTGCGCGGCGGCAATCGCCTTGAGCAGCAGGCGCTGGCCGCCTTTATCGCCAGCGGCGACTTCACGCGGCATCTCAGCAAGATGCGTCGGCTTTACCGGCAGCGGCAGCAGACGCTGCGGCAGGCGCTGCAGGAGACGCTGGGCGAGCAGGTTCCGCTGCTGGGCGGCGAGTGCGGCATGCATCTGGTGCTGCGGCTGGCGGACGAGATCGACGACGTCGCGCTGGCGGCGCAGCTGTGGCAGGCGGGCTACGCGCCCGCCGCGCTCTCCAGCTACTGCGCGGAGGAGACGCCGCTGCGCGGGCTGGTGCTGGGCTACGGCAACACCAGCGGCGCGCAGCTTAAGGCGGGCGTGCGGCAGATTGGTCGGCTGCTGGCGCGGGCGTCGCGTTAAGTCCAGCCCGCTGTACTGCCAGCGCGGCGCATCTCACACTCTGCGCGTCGCGCGCGCAACCACCCTGTCCTGACCAGGCTTCTTTGAAGCTGCTCACGTTTCCCGATCGCTGATTTACCAACACTGCCTCCAGATAATCAGACTGGAGTCCAGCATGCTGGAAATAACACCTGTACCCGCACTGACGCGCGGCATTGCCATCCTGAACTTTATCGCCCAGCACGGCCCGTGCAGCGCGGCCGAGATTATCGACGGTCTGAATCTGCCAAAGAGCAGCGCCTATCTGCTGCTGGCCGAGCTGAAGAAGCAGCGCCTGATCACCGTCGATCGCAACGATCACTACCGCCTGTGGACACGGCTGGTGGAGTTTGCCGGGCATGCGCTGGAGAAGATGGATATCCGCGAAATCGCGCGTCCGCGCCTGACGCGGCTGATGCAGGAGAGCAATCTGCTCTGTCATCTCGGCATCATCGACGGCGGACACGCCTGCTACATCCTGAAGCTCGAGTCCCCCGCCACTATCAGCGTACGCTCCCATGAGGGCAAAAGCCTGTCGCTGCACCGCTCCGGTATCGGTAAATGTTTGCTCGCCTGGCAGCCCGCCGAAGAGCAGGCGCACATCATTAGCCAGCTGCGCTTTGTCGCCGTCACGCCGACCTCGATTCGTAGCGCAGAAGGGTTGCTCGCCGAGCTGGCGCATATCCGGCGTCAGGGCTGGAGCTTCGATAACGGGGAAGATTATCCCGACGTGCGCTGCGTCGCGGCGCCGATTTTCGATGCCCGCCGCCAGTTAGTCGCCGCGATCTCGCTGGTCGGCACGCGGCTGCAGATCGACGACGACAACCGCGACTATCTCGCAGGCCGGGCGCTGGCCTGCGCACGCGATATCTCTTACGCCCTGGGCTGGCGCAGCCCGGCGGAATCTTTCGCTTCTTAATCTGGAGAATGCTATGACCTTGCCAAAAATCAAAACCGTCCGCGCCTGGTTTACCGGTGGCGCCACCGCAGAGAAAGCGGCTGCGGGCGCCGACTATCACGACCAGGCTGGCGGCCACTGGATCGACGATCATATCGCTACGCCAATGAGCAAATACAAAGCCTATGAGCAGTCGCGCCAGTCGTTCGGCATCAACGTGCTCGGCACGCTGGTGGTAGAAGTCGAGGCTGACAATGGCCAGACCGGCTTCGCTATCTCTACCGGCGGCGAGATGGGCTGTTTTATCGTGGAAAAACATCTGAACCGCTTTATCGAGGGGCGCTGCGTCAGCGATATCAAACTGATTCATGACCAGATGATGAACGCGACGATGTTCTATTCCGGCTCCGGCGGCGTAGTGATGAACACCCTTTCCTGCGTCGATCTGGCGCTGTGGGATCTCTTCGGCAAGGTGACACAGCTTCCGGTCTATCAGCTGCTGGGCGGCGCAGTACGTGATGAGCTGCAGTTTTATGCGACAGGCGCGCGTCCCGATCTGGCGCAGGAGATGGGCTTTATCGGCGGCAAGATGGCGGTGCAGTGGGGGCCGCACGACGGCGACGAAGGCATTCGCAAAGAGGCGGCGCGTATCGTCCACTATCGCGAAGCCTGCGGCCCCGACTTCTGGTTAATGCTCGACTGCTGGATGAGCCAGGATGTTAACTTCGCGACCAAACTGGCGCACGCCTGCGCGCCCTACAACCTTAAGTGGCTGGAGGAGTGTTTGCCGCCGCAGCAGTATGAAGGCTATGCGCAGCTGAAACGCCAGGCGCCGCCAGGCATGCTGATCACCAGCGGTGAGCATCACGGTACGCTGAGCTCGTTCCGCACCCTGGCCGACACCGGCATCGACATCCTGCAGCCGGACGTCGGCTGGTGCGGCGGACTCACCACGCTGGTGGAAGTGGCGGCGCTGGCGAAATCGCGCGGCCAGCTGGTAGTGCCGCACGGCTCGTCGGTCTATTCGCATCACGCGGTGATCACCTTTACCAACAGCCCGTTCAGCGAGTTTCTGATGACCAGCCCGGACTGCAGCACGCTGCGCCCGCAGTTCGATCCGCTGCTCATCAATGAGCCGGTACCGACGCACGGCCGGCTGCACAAGTCGGCGCTCGACAAGCCCGGCTTCGGCGTCGAGCTCAACCGCGACGGCCTGAAACGTCCCTATACCCACTAAGTGCGCAGGCTGCGCGGCAGCCTGACGCCTGACCCTGCTACGAGGATCGCGATGATGAACAGCCTTGTGCAACAGGCGGTGCGGAAAAACCGCGCCCGGTTAATTCCTTTTATGCTGATGCTTTACGTGCTGGCGTTTCTCGACCGCGCCAATATCGGCTTCGCCAAAGAGGCGTACCAGCTCGATACGGGACTGAGCAACGAGGCTTATGCGCTGGGCGCGGGCATCTTCTTTGTGGTCTATGCGCTGTTCGGCGTGCCCGCCAATCTGTTGATGCGCCGCTTCGGCGCGCGCAGCTGGATTGGCGGCACTACGCTGCTCTGGGGCGTGCTCTCCGCGGCGATGGCGTTTGCCGACAGCGAAGCTAAATTCCTGCTGGTGCGTACCCTGCTTGGCGCGGCCGAAGCGGGCTTTTTCCCCGGCATGATCTATCTCACCTCGCAGTGGTTTCCGCAGCAGCAGCGCGCCAGCGTAATGGGCCTGTTTTATATGGGCGCGCCGCTGGCGCTGACCTTCGGCTCGCCGCTTTCCGGCGCGCTGCTAGAGATGCACGGCTTTCTCGGCCATCCGGGCTGGTTCTGGATGTTTATGATCGAGGGGCTGATGGCGGTCGCCGCCGGGGTGTTTACCTTCGCCTGGCTCGACAACAGCCCGGCACAGGCCCGTTTCCTGAGCCCTGAAGAGAAAACGGCGCTTCAACAGCAGCTGGAGAGCGAGGAGCGGCAAAAGCCCACTGCGCGGCTGCGCGACGCCCTGCGTCAGGGACGCGTCTGGCATCTGGCGCTGATCTACATGACCATTCAAATTGCGGTCTATGGCCTGATTTTCTTTTTACCCTCGCAGGTCGCTGCGCTGCTGGGCACCAAAGTGGGCTTTATCGCCTCCGTGGTGGCCGCTATTCCGTGGGTCGCGGCGCTGTTCGGCACCTGGCTGATCCCGCGCTACGCCGATCGCAGCGGCGAACGCCGCCGTATCGCGGCGGTGACGCTGTTGGCCGCCGCCACAGGTATCGGCGTTTCCGGGCTGGTTTCGCCGGTGCTGGCTATCGTAGCGCTGAGCGTGGCTGCTGTTGGTTTTATTGCCGTACAGCCGGTGTTCTGGACCATGCCGACGCAGCTGCTTTCCGGCAGCGCGCTGGCGGCGGGCATCGGTTTCGTCAATCTGTTTGGCGCGGCAGGCGGCTTTCTCGCGCCGCTGATCCGCGTCAATGCCGAATCGCTGTTCAACAACGGCAGCTCCGGGCTGCTGGTGCTCGCCGCTATCGCCGCCGCAGGCGCGCTGATGATTTTCGGCCTGAACCCCGACTCTCGCGTTGCGCTGGCATCGCAGGCTAAACATTAATTCTGGAGGCACCATGCAGGATCCCTTACATAACCCGTTTAAAGCTGGTCTGGCACGCGGCGAAACCCAGCTCGGACTCTGGCTGAGCAGCACCTCTTCCTATCTGGCGGAGATCGCCGCCACCAGCGGCTATGACTGGCTGCTGATCGACGGCGAGCATGCGCCGAATACGGTGCAGGATCTTTACCATCAGTTACAGGCGATCGCGCCCTACCGCAGCCAGCCGGTGATCCGGCCGGTGGAGTTTCAGCAGGCGTTGATTAAACAGGTGCTGGATATCGGCGCGCGTACGCTGCTGGTGCCAATGATCGATACGGCCGAACAGGCGCGCGCGCTGGTCGCGGCGACGCGCTATCCGCCAGCCGGCACGCGCGGCGTCGGCGCGGGCGTGGCGCGGGCGGCGCGCTGGGGACGGATAGAAAACTATATGGCGCGCGCGAATGAGGAGCTCTGCCTGCTGATCCAGGCGGAGAGCAAAACGGCGATTGATAACCTCGATGCGCTGCTGGAAGTCGAGGGGGTAGACGGCATCTTTATCGGCCCGGCCGACCTCTCCGCCTCGCTGGGCTATCCCGATAACGCCTCGCATCCGGAAGTGCAGCAGGTTATCGAGCAAAGCATCCGCCGCATCCGCAAGGCGGGCAAAGCCGCCGGCTTCCTGGCGGTTGATAGCGCAATGGCGCAGCGAGCGATTAGCTGGGGCGCGAACTTTGTCGCCATCGGCGTTGATACCATGCTCTACACCGATGCGCTGGATCGCCGGCTGGCGCAGTTCCGCCAGCAGGCCTCAGGCGCGCCGCGCAGCAGCTACTGAGCGGGCGCGGCGATGGAGTGCCGCAAGATAAGCTCGGCACCGAAAGCGGGCAGCGGTCCGACGCGCTCGCCGCGAATATCGGCGATCAGGCGGCGCGCCGCTTCACGGCCCATCTCATAGACCGGCTGCGCCACCACCGTCAGCGGCGGCGCGACGATTTCGCTCCAGGGAAAGTTGTCGTACATGATAAAGGAGAGATCCTGCGGAATGCGCAGTCCGCGCTGCGCCACGGCGCGCAGCAGCGACATGGCAACCAGGCTGTCCGAGGCGATAATCGCGGTCGGCGGCGCGGCGCGCTGCCACAGCGCCTCGACGATGCGCGCAATCTGCGCGTCGTCGCCGGCGTTCGCCTGGATCAGCGACGTATCGTAGTCCCGACCGGCCGCCGCAAAAGCGTCCATGATGCCGCTGACGCGCTGCGCCACCGGCGTCAGACCAAAGTCCGCTGCGTCGCGATATGCGCCCTCCAGCTCCATGCTGGTGATGTAGGCGATGCGCTCGTGCCCGGCCGCCAGCAGCCGCTGCGTCGCCTCGCGCGCCACGGCGGTGAAATCGCAGCAGATCGCTTCGACATCGAGGCCAATGACCGCGCGATCGAACAGCCGGAGCGCGCGTCCCTCTTCCAGCACCTGCAGCAGATGACCATTTTTTTCGCGCGCCGAGTGGCTGGGCGCGACGATGATGCCGTCGACCCGTTTTTCCAGCATCACGCGCACCGCATCCTGTTCGGCCTGCAGTTTCTCGTCGCTGTTGCCCAGCAGCAGATGAAAGCCCGCCTGGCGCGCCACGTCGGCCATGCCGCGCAGCGCCAGCCCGAAGTGCGGGTTCTCAATATCGCCGACGATCACCCCGATAGTGTTGGAGCGTCCGGTGTTCATGGTGCGCGCCACCTCGTTGGGCCGGTAGCCCAGCGCCGCCGCCGCCTGGTTGACTCGCGTCTGGACCTCTTCGCTGACGGCGCCGTAACCGCCGAGCGCCCTGGCCGCCTGCGCTTTCGATACGCTGGCCGCCCGGGCGACGTCGGCGACGGTGGGCGCTTTAATGCGTGCTTTCTGGTTGGTCATAATTAATTCGAATCACAGGTTGATGACAGAGAGATTGACGTCGAAAAAAGGCTGTGCTTAAACTCATTGTATCGCCTTGAGACCGGTCTCACAACAACTGTTCTCTTGTCGTTACCTGCGTTGAGACCGGTCTCATAACACTATTATTACCGGCTCAACCGTCTCTGATGTTTAACCTGCAAAAACGGATGAGCTATGAAATCGCCAATTCACCTGAGCGCCCTGTGCGGCGCCGCAATCGCACTCTGTTCGTTCTCCTTTAGTACGCTGGCGGCCAGCAGCGATAACCCCTACGGCCTGCTGGAACCGGGCCACCTGCGCATCGCCAGCGTGGGCGATTCCAAACCCTATACCTTCACCGACGCCAGCGGCCAGTTCACCGGCTTCGACGTGGAGTTCTTTAAAAACGTGGCGCACCGCATGGGCATCGATCAGGTCGATTTCGTCGGGCAGGATTTCTCCGCCATCCTGCCCGCCGTCGCCAACGGTCAGTTCGATGCCGCCGTCGCCGCCATCGGCATCACCCCGGCGCGCGAAAAGACCGTGGACTTTTCTACCGGCTATCTGGCGGGCTACCTGACGGTGCTGACGCGCAGCGACAGCGGCGTGAAGAACGTCGAGACGCTGGCGAAGCGCCGCCTTGGGGTGATTCAGGGCACGCTGCAGGAGAGCTACGCGGTGCAGCACTTCACCCAGACCGACCTGGTGCGCTTTCCCGACAATAACGCCGCCGTCTCGGCGCTCAACAACGGCACGCTGGACGCGGTCTTCCTCGACTACGAAGCCGCCAAAAGCTACGCCGCGCGCTTCAAGCTGATCTCCGCCGCCGATATTCCGTCGTTCGATGCCCCGGCGGGCGTCGCCATCGCCAAAAACAAACCGGCATTCAAGGCCGCGCTCGACAGCGCCATCAAGGCCGCCATGCAGGACGGCACCTGGAAACAGCTCTATCAGAAGTGGTTTCCCGGCTCGCCGATGCCAGAGCAGTATCTGCCTGGCGGACAGTAGTGCGTGAGCGCTAAGCGTTCAGCTTTTTACCGGTGACGGCGCGCCCGTCACGCGTACCCGTGGAGTACGGCGATGGATCTTCTGACAATGCTTTCCCGCACCTTCTTTGACTTCGCCTCAATGAAGGAAGTACTGCCGCAGCTGCTGGCGACCGGGCTGGTCAACACCCTGATCATCTCGATCGCCTCTACGCTGCTCGGCACTCTGTTCGGCCTGCTGCTGGCGCTGATGGGCATTTCGCCGTCGCGCTGGCTGCGGTTGCCGGCGCGTATCTACACCGATCTGTTTCGCGGCCTGCCGTCGATTCTGACCATTCTGCTGATTGGCCAGGGTCTGGCGCGCTTCAGCTATCAACTGTTCGGCCCGACGCCCTATCCGCTCGGCATCTTCGCCCTCAGCCTGATCGCCAGCGCCTATATGGGCGAGATTTTTCGCGCCGGCATTCAGAGCGTCGAGCGCGGACAGATGGAGGCGTGCCGCGCGCTCGGCATGAGCTACGGCCGCGCCATGCGCCAGGTGGTGATCCCGCAGGGCATCCGCCGCGTGCTGCCTGCCATCGTTAACCAGTTTATCGCCATTATCAAAGACTCATCGCTGGTCTATCTGCTCGGCCTGATGACCGGCCAGCGCGAGCTGTTCCGCGTCGGTCAGGACGCGGCGGTGCTCAGCGGCAACCTGTCGCCGCTGATGCTGGCCGGGCTGTTCTATCTGATCATCACCGTGCCGCTGACCCACGCGGTAAACGTGATCGACGTGCGCTATCGCACCGGCCGTCGGCGTCTTACCGCGCCGCAGAGCGGCCTGAAAGAGGTCGAAGAAGTGCAAAAGCGCCCCGAGGGCGCGCTGACCGCACAACCCTTAACCGGCAATCGGGGGCAATCATGAGCGTTGCAATGAAACTGAGCGAGCCGCCCGCTGCGGCGAGCTGGAAAGGGTCGAGCCTGGAGCTGCGCGATCTGTCGCTCTCCTATGGACCGATCGACGTGCTGCGCGGCGTATCGCTGCGTATCGCGCCCGGCAGCACCACCTGCATTATCGGGCCGTCCGGCTCCGGCAAATCGACGCTGCTGCGCGGCATCAACCGCCTGCATGAACCCAAATCGGGCGACGTGCTGCTGGCGGGACGCTCGGTGCTGCAGGACAAGCCCGATGCCCTGCGGCTGCGCATCGGCATGGTGTTTCAGCACTTCAACCTCTTTCCCGACCACAGCGCGCTGGAGAACGTGGCGCTGGCGCCCTGGAAAGTAAAAGGCCTGCCGAAGGCGCAGGCGATGGCGATTGCGCGCCAGCGGCTTGAGGAGGTGGGCTTAGGCCAGCGCGCCGATCACCGCCCGCGCGATCTCTCCGGCGGCCAGCAGCAGCGCGTGGCGATCGCCCGCGCGCTGGCGATGGATCCTGAGGTGATGCTGTTTGACGAGGCGACGTCGGCGCTCGATCCCGAGCTGGTGAAAGGGGTGCTGACGCTGATGGCCGATCTCTGTCGGCGCGGCATGACCATGGTGGTGGTGACCCATGAGATGGGCTTCGCGCGCAAGGTCGCCGATCAGGTGGTGTTTATGGACGAAGGCGAGATTGTCGAGGCGGGCCCGCCCGCCGCGCTGTTCGATGCGCCGCAGTCGCCGCGCCTGCAACGTTTTCTGTCGGAAGTGCTGTAGGCCCTTCCCCTATTCGAACTGAACAAGGAACTGAATCATGGCATTAGAAGATCTGCGTCGCGTAGTGGTACTGGGCGGCGGCGCGCTGGGCGTCTCCAGCGCGCTGCATCTGGCGAAACGCGGCGCGGCGGTCACGCTGGTGACCGAGGCGGCGCTCTGCTCCGGCGCCTCCGGCCGTTCGCTCTCCTGGCTTAACTCGGCGGGCGAGCGCTCTCTGCCCTATCACGCGCTGCGCATGGCGGGCATCGACCGCTACCGCACGCTGTTCGCCGCCGATCCGACGCGCGACTGGCTGCGCTTCGACGGCGGCCTGTTCTGGGCGGCGGACGACCAGAGCGGCACGCGTGCGCGGCATGCGTATGAGAAGGCGCACGGCTACGACTCGCATCTGGTGACGCGCAGCAGCCTGGCGCAGGCCGACGCGCAGGTCGAGGGCGCGGCGCTGGCGCAGGAGGCGATCTTTAATCCTGGCGAAGGCTGGGTCAGTTTGCCGCACCTGGTAGCGTATCTGGCGCAGCAGCTGCGCGCGCTGGGCGGCGAGATCGTCGAGCACGCCGGAAAATGCGAGGTGCTGCGCGACGGCTCGCGCGCCAGCGGCGTCAGGCTGGCGAGCGGGGATCAGCTGCGCGCCGACGCGGTGCTGGTCGCCTGCGGCCCGGCAACGCCCGACGTGGTCGCGCCGCTCGGCGTCACCATTCCCAACGGCTCGCCCGTGTCGATGCTGGTGATCACCGAGCCGGGCGCGCACGGGCTGAAGACGGTGCTGAACACGCCGCGCGCGGCGGTGCGTCCCAATCCGGGCAACACATTTGCGCTGGATCACGACTGGTATGAAGAGGATATTCAGCAACAGGCGGACGGCAGCTACGCCATTGATGAGAGCGTGGTAGCGCAGCTCGCCGCCGAAGCGAGCCAGTTAGTGAAAGGCGAGCCGCTGCGCGCCGCCAGCTGGAAGCTGGGGTTAAAACCGATCCCCGGCGACGGCGAGCCGGTGTTTGGCGAGCTGGAGAGCGTGCCCGGCTGCTTTGTCGCCTTTACCCACTCCGGCGCCACCCTGGCGCTGATTGCGGGTGAGCTGCTGGCGGAAGAGATCGTGACCGGCGAGAAGCAGCCGATGCTGGCGAGCTTCCGGCCGGAACGGTTCGCATAAAAAAAGCCGGTCGCGTGACCGGCTTTATCCAACTGACAATATCCACAAGCAGGTGAGATGGCTCGAAGAGCAAAGCGTCCCGCGACAAGGACAAAAACGCCGGGAGCGTTTTTGAACAACGCAGCGCGTTGGCCCGTTTACGGGGGCCCCTCAGGGATGAGGGGCGTAATCGCGCGGGTCGAGCTGGCAGGGATGCCGTTTTTGCGTCTTTGCGATCGAGCCTTCTCACCTGCATAAGCTTGCATTGCGCGCTTAGCCGCGATAGTAGATATCGCCAGACTCCGCTTTCAGGATTTTGCCGACGTCGTTGGTGATCAACAGATAGTTGCCGCCGATATAGGTCCAGTGGCTGCCGGTTTCCGGCGCGGGCAGGTTACGCTTCTGCCACTCGACGATGTTGTAGGATTTGTCGAGATACTGCTGCGGCACGTTGTCGCCGATTTTGAACTCTTTATAGTCGATGATGATGCGGTTGAGATCGTATTTCGACTGCGCCTGCGGAGTGCCGGCGTTCGCATCCGGCGCGGGGGACGGGGTGCTGCCCGCTTCCGGCTCTTCGGCGTTTGGTCCCAGCGGCGGCTGACCGCTGCTGTCGGTGGCGTCGCCCTGCTGCGGCTGCGCATCGGCTGGCGCCTGCTGCTGAACCTGCGGCGGCGGCGGAACGGTATCGGCGGCCTCGCCTTCAGCCTGTGCGGCGGGAACAAGGCTCAGGGAGCCAAACAGTAATCCCGCTAAAAAGAGTGCGTTTTGAGTCCTGCGCATAATGTTTTCCACGTTGATTAATTTTGTTAAGAGTAGATCAGGATAAAGACAATCTGTACAGCCTGTCAGTTCCGTAGCAGAGCAGGAAAGGTTCTAATTACAGTTCTCTGTCGGGATAAACCCTCACACCAAAGCAGGTTTCTGCTGGCGCGACTGAACAGAGAAACTGCGCCCAATCTTTACCTTCTGGCTTAACGGCCAGGCTTAAGAGCCGTAAGTATCTCGCAGCGTTTATCCATCAAAGACTCCACCGAGGCGCGGTTGCCTTTGTCCCAGCCGCGCCGCGTGGTCAGCAGGATAAATCCCTTTTCTCCCGAGAAGGTCGTAGGTATCAACGCCACGCCATACTCCGCCAGCTGCGGCGGCGACAGCTGAAAATGGCGCGCCACCGAAGCAATGGGATAGATGCCCATCGCCGCTGGCTGCATCACGCGGCGGGCATAGTAAGTATGGTTCAGCAGGCGGTCGGGCAACGGCCGCCACTGCTCACTAATGTAAGGTCGCTCCGCCTGCAGCTGGCGGCGCACGTCCTCGCGCAGACAGGTGAGATGAATATGCAGCTGGTTCTGGCTGCGTCCCCAGGCGGAGTTAATCGCCATGCCCAGTTTGTCGTCAGGGACGTCGGCGCCATACGCCGCCATCAGGCGGTAGCGCATCAGCCAGGCATAGCCGAAGTAGTCGGTGCGGCCCTCACGCGTCAGCGCGATGCTCTCGATGCCGGACATCGCCAGGTTCGGCACCAGGATAAAATGGTAGGGATAGCGCGGATTCTGCAGGATGCTGAAGCCCTGCTCTTTGCTCTGCGGCTGATAGATCTGCTGGCAGGGCGCCGGGTCGCGCCGGTAGTGGTAGTTGGTCATGCAGAGATCCTGCGTCACCATCCATAGCGCGTCGGAGCGCGCGCATCCGCCCAGCAAAAGCGCCAGGGCAGCGAGCATCCATCCTCGAAAAAACCTTAATCGCATAGAGTCAGCCGTAGTTGTGGGTGGCGCCACGTTTGACGTTGCGCTTCCTGATAATATTAGCGAGAAATGATGTAAAACGAAGCGCCGATCGGAGCGGCGACTGCCCTTTCGCTCTCCGGCGGCTTCCTGATTTTCATTCGGGGAAAAGGATTTATGAAAAAGCTTCTTGTGTCGACGCTGGTTGCCTGTGGCTTATCCGCCTGTAGTTACGATAACGGTTCGGCGAGTAGAGCGCCGGATAACACTCGGCGCGCGATGCCGGATATTTTCCAGCCGATGACGCCCTCTCAGCAGCGGGCGGTGATGTCTGGCGAGCGGCCAGACTGGACAGAGACGCCGCCGGTCAGGATCCCACGTCATTAAAAGACGACGGTAAATCATGGCGAACGGCACAGCGGGATGCGGCGCGCGGCCCCATCCCGCTTTATCGCTTCAGGATTATGGATTCACCGGGATCACCGAGCCGTGGTACTGCTGCTCGATAAACTTCGCCACCTGCGGCGAGGCGAGATCTTTCGCCAGTTCTTTGATGCGCGGATCGTTCGCCAGCTTCGGCGTGGTCACCAGCACGTTGGCGTAAGGGTTGCCCTGCGCTTTCTCCAGCGCCAGCGCGTCCTTCGACGGCGTCAGGCCCGCCTGTAGCGCGTAGTTGCCGTTGATTACCGCGAACTGCACGTCATCCAGCGCGCGCGGCAGCTGCGGCGACTCGATCTCGACGATCTTCAGGTGATGCGGGTTGCTGTCGATATCCGCCGGCGTCGCCAGGTTGTTGATGGCGTCGTTCTTGCCCGCCTTCAGGGTAATCAGTCCGTTGGCCTGCAGCAGATAGAGCGCGCGGCTCAGGTTGGTGACGTTGTTCGGCACCGCCACCTGCGCGCCGTCCGGGACAGCCTTGAGGGATTTCACCTTGCGCGAGTAGAGCCCCAGCGGCTCGATATGCACCGTCGCCGCCACGTCGAACGTCTCGCCCAGCGCCTTCTCCTGATCGCGCAGATAAGGCACATGCTGGAAGTAGTTGGCGTCGACGTCGCCGCGCGCCAGCAGCTCGTTGGCGTTGAGGTTGCCGTTGAGTTCGATGACCTGCAGATCGAGGTCAGGATCGATCTTCTTCACGTAGTTGAGGATCTCGCTGTGCGGGACCGGATCCGCCGCCACGCGCAGCACCGCCGCTGAACTGGCGCCCGAGAAGAGCGCCGCCAGCGCCAGAGTCGCTACCATCTTCTTTTTCATGCAATGTCCTTATGAAAGTGTCTTGAGATAATCGCCGTAATAGCGCTGCGCCACATCGCGGTGCGAGCGTAAACGTCCTTTGAGGTAATTCCAGCCCACGTCGCGGATCAGCGGATTAGTGGGATCGCTGGTCGGCCCCAGCGCTTCCGCCGCCAGCGCGTCGGGCAGCTGATAGATTGGCACCTGAGTGTCGAGCTGCGCGCCGAGGAAAAAGGCGATGGAGATGCGCTCCTGCCCTTCTGGCGGCGAGAGCACGCGGTGCACGGTGGCGCGCAGATAGCCGTTGGTCGCCAGTTCCAGCAGCTCGCCGATATTCACCACGAACGCACCCGGCTTCGGCGCGGCATCGACCCAGTAGCCTGGCGTCACCTCAACCTGCAGCCCGCGCTGCTCGTCCTGCAGCAGGAAGGTGAGAAAGCCGGAGTCTTTATGCGCGCCGACGCCCTGCTGGCTTTCCTCGGCGCTCTGTCCGGGATAGCGGATCAGCTTGACATGCTCGTTGGGATAGCGGCCGTAGAGCGCGTCGAAGGCGTCTTCCGGCAGCGACAGCGAACGGGCGAAAGCGCGCAGCAGGCGTAGCGCTACAGCGGTCATCTCCTGCTGCCATGCGTTGATCACCGGACGCAGCTGCGGCAGCGCCTCCGGCCAGAGGTTGGGTCCCTGCAGACGCTTCCACGCCGCATCGTCCGGCTGCAGCAGCAGCGGCTCGCGATCCGCGCCGATATCGAACTGCTCGCGCTGGTCTCGCTGCTCGCGGGTGTACTCTACGCCCGCCAGGTTGTAGCCGCGGAAGTGTGGCGAGTGGATCATCGAGACGCGCAGCTTCTCTTCCTGCGGCAGATCGAAAAAGGCGCGCGTAATGCTCTGCACGTTCTGCTGCAGCTGCGGGTTGATGCCGTGGTTGATGAGGTAGAAAAAGCCCACGTCGCGCGCGCTTTCGCGCAGGCGGGTTAAAAACTCGTTTTGTTCGATTTCGCTGCCGGCGAGTTGCGCCAGATCCAGCACCGGTAAGCTTGTCCAGGTCATTGTGCGTTTTCCAGAGAGGATGCCCGGATTTACCCTCGCACTAATAAAACGCATCGGGAAATAGTGAAGCGCTATATGTTATCGCAAGGGGTTTTTAGAAGAAGTTGGGGAAAGGGTATGCGGGAAAGAGATTAGGGATCGGGGCCGGGATGCATTTCTCCCCCTGTTATGCAAAGCTGTTACTTGTTTCGTTAATCTGGAAGCCAGCTCGCAAATTGGCTTCGTTCAGGACAAGGCAACATGCTTTTTTATCAGGCCGATCCCACGCTGGAGAACTACTGGCGCGGCGTCATTCTGTTCGGCAACAACGTCGCATCCTACAAATTCGCGCTGGCGCATGCGCTTTACGATCTGCATACGCAGGGCAACGATCTTATCTCTCTGGAAGCGCTGGCACGCCCGTTCAGCCAGCATCTGTGCCGCCATCTTGAGCAGGCGCCAAAGCAGATCACAACCAAAAGCAGCCAGTTTCTTGACGCCTGTACGCAGTTCAATCATGGCGAAATCAGCGAAGAGGCGCTGCTAGCGGTTACCGTTAAGCGCGGCTTCGCTAACGTGATTGATGCCTTTCACAACGTGAACCGCGCAGAGATTGACGTGCGCTTTTTTCTTGATGAACGTAAAACGCAAAAAGGTATCCGGCTTACCGAGGCGTTCTTTAAGCTGACCGAGACCCAGCAGTTTCAGAACCTCATCCATGAGACCGATGCGCGCTGGCGGCTGGTCGAACAGGCCTGGTCGATGGGCGTGTCACGTAATCTGGTGGCAGTGGAGTATGACAGTGAGCAGCAGGTTCTGTTTACGCGCCAGCGCGAGCGACGCGTCGATATCACCAGCTGTCGCAACAGCCTGAACGGCTACCAGAAAAGCCGCTGCTTCTACTGCTATCGGCCGGTCAGCCTTGAGCGCGGACATGCGGATCTCACCGATGTCGATCACTTTATTCCGTGGGCGGCGCGTGACCGGGTGCCGAACCTCAACGGCGTCTGGAATCTGGTGCTGGCGTGTCAGAGCTGTAATCGCGGCAAGGAAGGCAAGCTCGCCCATATCCCGTCTCAGCCGCTGCTGGAACGGTTGCATAAGCGCAACGAGTATTTTATTAACAGCCATCTGCCGCTACGCGAGACGCTGATTCAGCAGACCGGCAACAGTGAAGCGGTGCGGCGCAGCTTTCTGGCATCAGGCTGGCAGGCGGCGCGCAGCGTGTTGTTCCATATCTGGCAGCCTCAGGCTTGTGGAGACGCCTTATTTTGAGTACGCAACGCTACTATCAGCGCAATGCGCAGCAGTTCTTCGAGAGCACGGTCGCGGTTGATATGGCAGAGATCCGCGATCGCTTCACTGCCCTGCTCCCTGCGCACGGCGCTGTTCTGGATGCCGGTTGTGGTTCAGGACGCGACGCCAAAGCCTTTGCTGAACAGGGATTTCAGGTTGAGGCGTTTGATGCCTCGCCGGAACTGGCTGCGCTGGCGAGTCAGCATAGTGGCTTACCGGTTAAGGTGATGCGGTTTCAAGAGCTGGATGCGGTTGCGCGCTATGACGGGATCTGGTGCTGCGCCTCGCTGCTGCATGTGCCACTGGCGGAGCTACCGGAAGTGTTCAGGCGGCTGGCGCAGGCGTTGAAAGCTGGCGGCGTGCTGTATGCGTCTTTTAAGTATGGTCAGGGCGAGCGGGAAGATAATGGTCGGGCGTTTACGGATATGCGTGAGGGAAAGATTGCGGAGGTGTTGAAGGGGATTGAGGTTGATGAGCTTAGGGTGATACAGGAGTGGATGAGTGAGGATCGGCGGCGGGAAAGAAGCGATCGGTGGGTAAATGTGTTGGTTGGGAAAACAGAGTCACGAGTTTCCGATATTTAACCGCCCCCGATGCTGTGTCAGGAGCGGTTTTCCATTTATGCGGCTTTCTGTTTACCGGCAATCACTTTAATAAATTCCAGCACCTGCTTTTGTTTCCGCGCCGACAGCTTGCACGCCTGACGCAGCGACTGCATTAGCTCGTTCTCTTGCTGTTGGGTTGTGAGCACAATGCAGCCTTTCATTACCTTCATCTCAACCGTCGTGCCAGTGGTAAAACCAGCGGCCTCCAGCCATTGCCCTTTCATGGTGATGGCGGGCGTTCGACGGTAATCCGGATAGCGACTCGCATAGCCAACGGTTATTTGGCGATTATTTGCCGCGAAGACTTCTGGTTCAGACGGTTGTACAATAGAATGCGTGTCAGTCATGATTACTATTCCCTATAAATAGTGATTGTGATTAGCGGCGCGGAGGTGTTGCAGCACATCCGTGCCGCGCTAAATACCTGTATATATCATCAGAAAAAGGGAAATAAGTCCAGTTACAAGCAGGTTAATATATGCTACTTCTCAAACTATTTTAATATATAGCCAAACTGTTTTTTTTGACATAAAGAATAAAAATTGCATAAAAATTGCGCTCAAAAAACCATGCTTTTTATATCATGCTATCTGAATTAAAAATCTCATATCAAATAAATAGCCTTAACTGTTGCTGAAGACTCACTAAGCGGATCTCATCAAATTATTCAGTCTGCTTTCAAAATATATCAACAAGATGCCATTTTCTTCCTGCCCTTTCCCCACTTTACATTTAATCGCCATTGATTGATGATGGTCAATTCGGATAGAGCATTGACATGTATATTCAGGAGGTTTATTCACTGAAAATGAAATTCAGGTTTTGCTCCAAAACTAAATATCTGACAGTGTCTTTCAAAGACGAAAAAGTCAACGCATGCATATTTAATACTTGAACAAGCAACGTGAATACTGGCATTTGTTAAGTAAAAGTCAAAACAAACACCAAGGGAAAATTTAGCCCGTAAGCGGTGGCTTGTCCTGTCGCCGGGTAATTCTGCCGTTCCTGGATGTGACACTAGGGAACGAGCGCGCCCCTTAACTGTTAGAGAAGATTGCCGGTGAGCTGGCAGTTATTGTGCGCTACTGGATACAGCGCTTCACATGCCCGGACGACGCCCAAGCTGCTACAGGCGCAGCAGTCGTCAGAGGAGGCGCTAGAAATCAAGCGCAGCGCCGACCCACAGGTCGATTTTTGTGACTACCTGACGCCGCTGAGTGCGCCGACCGGACTGTTTATTTATCGGCAACGTGAAGATTTGCCCGCTGAACCCGTGCCGCTATCTCTATCACGCCTATTTTTTTATAGAGGCCAGAGCCTTCAGGATCCCATGAGCCTGAGCGCGTTCGGCCTGACGTTGCCGCAGACGCTGAAGGAGTATGAGATAAAGTTGCTGAAGCGCAAGACAAAGAATGGTATCCAGGCCAGTGTGAAGCTGCGAAAGGACTGCGAGGCTGAATGGCTGCCGCGCTGCGATGCATGTGCTGCACGATTAAAAACAAACCGGCCCAGCCGGTTTTTCGCCTTTTATATGAGAGGTTTGATAAACCAGAACATTCCTAATATATATTATTTGGATATTTTTCTTTTCCATTATGTGATCAACCCTTCTCCTATAAGAGCTGATTCACCCTTAAAATCTTATAAGTTATAACTATTACCTATGACCAGAACCCGCCACGCATTAAAAATTCATTTTAGATAACTTTTATCGCAACTCCTGTAGCAACAGAAAATTTATAGAAAGTGAATGATAAAATTGATTTACCCCTTAAATTAAATAATAATAAGATATTCAGGAGTCTGGTCACAACCACAGATGAAAAGGACATGCGTAAATAGATGGCAAGAAAAAAAACGAATAAGAAAAGAACCCCGCACGATTTCAAAACAAAAAAAAAGGTAAAGAATAATGCACGAAAACCATTATTAAATAAAATCAATAGCCTTGTTTTATGGTTAGCGGCAACAGGAATCCTTGCCTTTATAGGTGGGTTTACCTACGATTTCCTAACAGGTGACGTGCAGGTTAAATTCATTAAACCTTCTGGAAGAGGGTATGAATTCAAACCCATAAATAATAGCTCAACTGATCAGATTATAAAAAAATTCAGAGTATCCCCTGATCTAGAACAGGAGGTTATTTTTAAGATCAATAAGGATATTTATGCGGAAGTTAACAAAAGCGGAGTTTCATTACCTGGCGGTAATACTTCCTACGTCCCAGCGTATGAATATAAGGAGATGAATGGCTATGTGCTAAACGCCAAATCCGATATTAACTTTCGCATCCCTCCTCTTGTAGCAAGAGATTATATGGTACCTGAATATGTCATAGTATATGTTGAATATGAAACAACATCAAAGAATGTCTACTTGGAGAAAGTGGAATCCACTTTAAAGGATTTGCATTTGATAGATTTAAGTCAACGTAAAAGATATTTTGTTGTTGATAATTATTGGACACCTATTGGTGATGGCAATATAATAAATGCTATTAAGACAGCCTGTCGTGATGATGATATCTTTGCTAAATCTGAAAGCTGTTGGTCATATTAACCTAGATACTATAAATTATGAGAGGCTTTGATATTTACTATGCCCATTATTAAATGATAGATAATTTTTAGCCATTAGACTAATTTTCTAGCATGCGCCCTTGAAGGTACACATAAGGGGCAAGAGATTAACTTTATGCCTACATAACCACTCGAGTGTATAAGGTTTAACAAGCAATAAATCCGCTTCTACAATCACTAACCAGATAGATCTACGGTTAACGAACAGCTTTATACAGGCACAGCGCACTACCCATTAATGGGCCTCTAAGGCTACTACGCGCTAAGGACACACTGGGTATAAACCATCAAGGAGTCAAACCTTCTCTAATCATTTTTTAAACCCAAAGGTGAGCACTGTGCACCCAAGGTGAAGAGTAATGAAGAATATTAAATCTAGTCACCACCAATTATATGGTTGATTTTAAAATATAAAAAGCAAAGATGAATAGGGTGAACACACTTTTCCCGTAAAATCTTTTTTTTGGCTTAGCGCCTGCTGAACTCATATGGAGTCAGGTGACATTCGTTATTGCTGACCAAATAATCAGCCCACCACTGCACCATGAGCCGCCGCTCTTCAAGGTACTCTGCCTTATGAAGGTAGGCAGCACGAACCCCATTACGTTCCTGATGATTCATCTGTCTTTCAACAGCATCACGCGACCACAGGCCACATTCAACTAATGCATTACTCGCCATTGCCCTAAATCCATGACCGCACACTTCTGTTTTCGTGCTGTATCCCATCCTGCAAAGAGGATGAATGATGATGTTTCCGCTCAGTTCCTAGATTTCTCCGAAAATGATTAAAGCCTGTCTTGATAGCGGCACCAGATGGACGGCTCGCATTTTCGAACCACGGGGAGTGTTTGACTCCTTCAATCGCTTCGTGCTCGACAGAGATAGTCTATAGCTTTTTTCAAGGCCAATTTTGCTCCATTTTGCAAACCTTAATTCACTGAAACGAATAAAGATGAACAGGCTGAGCCTAAGAGCTTAACGGGTAAGAAGGCGGCCTTTATGTATTTCGATACGCTGAAGAAAATCAGATAAGCGTTCTAAAGGCAGAGCTGGTCTGTGAGTAGCTTTTCTCATTATGATTGCCCCGGCAAGATCTTAAGCGGGATTACGGTCAGTAATGCCAATCTAAACCGCATAATGCATAATACCCGTGATCCTTTGTTGCAAGCGGGAAGCCACATCCAGGCGGCCGTTATGCTCCACCTCTTTTAGAGGCAACAGCAGGACTCGGGTTACTAAATCAGCAATATTTCGCTTTTCAATAGCTGGGAAGATATTACGTTCAAGGTTACGCTAAACTCGCTCAGGATAGCCTACAGACCAGCATTTATTATTCGTATGCCAATCATAATCCACTTTTTCAAAAGTGTTGAATATTGCTTCTTCCTGTTGCCTTACTTCTCCTTTGCTAGCATTGGGCTAACTTCTTCCACAATCAGCCGCGTATCTCATCACGTTTCTCACGCGCTTTTGCAAGGAAAGAAAAGGATAAGCACCCAACGCCTTTCTGCTCTTTACCTTCAAAACGGTACTTGAGATACCGGCGCTTAGAACCGGTTGGTTTAACGAGAAGATACAATCCGTGGCCGTTAGTGAGTTTATACTATTTCTCACGAGGCTTTGCGGTACGGGCCGCGATGTCAGTTAAAGGCATATTTTTGGGGGTCAAAAGTTTATCAAAGCGAAGTGCTCCCATTCTGATACCCAGACTTGTCAGATATCAATGGATGACCTCGGAAGTTCAGGGACGATAGAAAAGTCTTTCTATTGATTTTAAGATATTTTTGGACTTCCTCGGACGAGGATGGCCAGAATACTGGTGCCGAAGGCCGGACTCGAACCGGCACGTATTTCTACGGTTGATTTTGAATCAACTGCGTCTACCGATTTCGCCACTCCGGCACGGAAGGGATGCGGAAAACGTTGAGGATTATACCGTTACCCACCAGCCGCGCAACCGGAATCACCTTACCTGGGCGCTAAACGTCCAAAAAAGCGCCATAGCTCCTCGATCGCCTTCCCGCACCAGCACGCCCAACCCTTCCCCTACAGAATCCTCCGATTCCACCCTTCTCACCTCCCGCACTCGGAACTTTCTCACCCCATGTTCCTCTTAGCAAAACTGGCGCAGCAACGCATCGCGCGCGGGATACACAGAAAATGAGGTTGAGATGAATAAAGCCACACAACGAACAATTTTGGGGATGGGGTTCAGCGCGCTGCTGATGGCAGGCGGTGCATCGGCGGCAAGCTGGCAGGATCAGCTGAGCAGTGCAGCGTCGCAGCTTAGCCAGCAGAACAACAGCAACACCAGCGCCACTAACAGCACCGCGCAGAACGGCGGGCTATCGCTCGGCTCGCTGACGGGCCTGCTGAACGGCGGCGACAAGGCGGTCAGCGCCAACAGTATGACCAACGCCGCAGGCGTGATGCAGTACTGCGTGCAGCACAACGTCGTGGATAACAACGTGAAGTCGGTGAAAGAGCAGGTGCTGGACAAGCTCGGCCTGAGCACGCAGACAGCGCAGACGCAGAGCACCGACTACCAGCAGGGCATCGCCGGCCTGCTTAACACCGGCAACGGCCAGCAGCTGAATCTGCAGAGCCTGAGCAACTCGCCGATGGGCGAGAAGCTGAAAACCAAAGCCTGCGACGTAGTGCTGAAGCAGGGCAAAAAATACATCGGCATGTAATCCGCCGCTGTACCGGCGCGAGCTGTCCCTCGCGCCTCTCTTTATTGCTTTACGGCCCTAACGCGCCATCGCCCTTCTTGTCTCCTCTTTCACGCCCTCTAACAGCGCCAGCGCCTGCTCATACGACCGAATATTGGTATAGCCAATCACCAGCCCGTAGCGCTTCTGCGTCTGCATATACCAGCCGGAGAGCGGCAGCACGCGCAGCTGATAGCGCTGCCACACCTCCGCCAGCGCCACATCCTGAATGCCGCGCCGCAGAAAGGCGACGATATGCATGCCGCCGTCGGTAAGCTGATACTCAAACAGATCCGGGAAGCAGGCCTGCAACGCGTCGAGCATCATGCGGCGGCGCTGCTGGTAGAGAATGCGCATCTTTTTAATATGCCGATAGAAGTGCCCTTCGCTGAGGAACTGCGCGAGGATTTTCTGCGGCAGCAGCGGCAGGCCGTTCTCCAGAATCTCGCCCAGCTCGCGAAAGCGCGCCAGAGTCGCTTTGGGCATCACCAGATAGCCGATGCGCATCGCGGGCATGATGGTTTTACTGAAAGTGCCGGTGTAGATCACCCGGTCATGCGTATCGAGGCTTTTTAGCGCCGGGATCACCTTGCGCGTGTAGTGAAACTCCCCGTCATAGTCATCCTCGATAATCCAGCTCTCGTTCTCCTGTGCCCACGCCAGCAGCTGATGCTTGCGCGGCAGCGACAGCGTTACCGCCAGCGGGCTCTGATGGGTCGGCGTCACCACCGCAAAGCGCGCGTCGGCGTGATAGCGCAACAGATGATCGACGTCGATCCCGTCGCGATCGACCGGCACATAGTGCAGGTTAGGCGCGATCCGCTTCAGCAGCTTCTGCCCGAAGAAGTAGCCGGGATCTTCAAACAGCACCTTGTCGCCCGCCTGCGCCAGCACCGCCAGAATCAGCCGCAGGTTGGCGCGATAGCCGCTGGTGATAAAGATCTGCTCCGGCTGGCAGTCGAGCCCGCGCGAGATGTTGAGGTAGCTGGCGATCGCCTCGCGCAGCGGCGTATAGCCCATCACCGGCGGGATCAGCATCTCATCCGGCCGCAGGCTGCGCGCCGCTTTGCCGGAAATCAGCAGCCACTTCTTCAGCGGAAAGGCGTCCAGCGACGGAATGCCGAGCCGCATCTCGCCCTTGCTCTCCCGCTGCTCAATACGCAGCGGCAGGTCGCTCTCCTCTGGCTGCCACGCTGGCTCCTCTTTGGTGACAACCGTAAGCGCCGGATTGACGCGCGTGCCCTTCGCGCCCTGGCTGACGAAGTAGCCTTCGCCAATCAGGATCTCGTAAGCGGCCTCTACCGTTTTGCGCGCCACGCGCAGCTCGCTGGCCAGCACGCGGATCGCCGGCACGCGGTCGCCCGGCTTCAGCACGCCCGCCTGAATCTGCTGACGATAGCGCGCGTAAATCTCTCTGTATCCCACCGCTATGTCCTACCTGTTTTCACGTTTTATGGCCCTTTTTACTCTGACATAGAAGCTTATCATCTCTCCATTGTTTAGCCGCCAAAGAGTCACCTATGAAGCTACTACATATCAACGTCAGCCCCGATATCAGCGGATCTGCGTCGCGCGCCGCCTCGGCGCATCTGGTCGAGCGGCTGCGCGCCCGCCATCCGCAGCTGGAAGAGACGGTGCTGGATCTGGCGCAGCATCCGCTGCCGCATCTGGACGCCTTTACCATCGGCGCCTTTTTTACGCCGCCGCAGGCGCGCACCAGTGCCCAGCGCAGCGCTATCGAAACCTCGGAAAGGCTGGTGGATCAGCTATTCGCCTGCGATACGCTGGTCATCGCCTCGCCGATGTGGAACCTCGGCCTGCCTTCGGTGCTGAAAGCCTGGTTCGATCACATTACCCGCGCTGGCCGCACCTTCGCTTTTACCGCCGACGGCAGCAAAGTCGGGCTGGTCAAGGGCAAGAAGGTCTACGCCGTGGTCGCCAGCGGCAGCGTCTTCGCTCACGGCCCCTTTACGCAGGACGATCAGTTCACGCCCTACGTGCGCGTCGCGCTCGCCTACATCGGCATTGAGGATGTGGAATTTATCCGCGTCGACGGCACGCACGATCCCGTCAACCGCGCCACCGCATTGCCCCATGCGTTAAAAACCATTAATTCACTGTTCTGAAAGAGGAAAGCATCATGACATCACGCGTTAACCACTTTAAAACCGTCCCGGCGCTGGCTAAATCCCTCGGCGACGTCTCCATGGCGCTACGCAAAACTTCGCTGGACGCCACGCTGAAGCATCTGGTGGATATCCGCTCCTCGCAGCTGAACCACTGTGCGTTCTGCCTCGATATGCACGTGAAGGAGGCGAAGCTGCACGGCGAGCGCGAGCTGCGTCTGCATCACGTCGCCATCTGGCGCGAGTCGCCGCTGTTTAGCGCGCGGGAGAAAGCGGCGCTGGCGCTGACCGAAGCCCTGACGCGCATCGGCGAACAGGGCGTCAGCGAGGCGCTCTACGGCGAGCTGCGCGAGCACTTCTCCGAGGTGGAGATCAGCGAGCTGGCCTTTACCATCGCGGCGATCAATAGCTGGAACCGTCTGCAGATCCTGTCGCAGATGGCGCCGGGCGCGCTCGACAGCGCCTACGGGCTGGATCGCGCTGAATTACATTAATTTTTAACGCCAGCAGCGCAGGCTGCTGGCCGCCCCATGTTTTTCTGCGCGCCCTGAGGCTATAGTGAGGTTTTGCACTACAAAGGACAGCACGCATGAAAGGCATCAACATTGCGATTTACTTCGATCCCGATCTCATTTTCGCGACCGTACATCAGCCGGACGGCAGCTATCTGAGCAAAAACTTCCAGTACGACGATGCGGTGATTGAAGAGATCTACCAGTGGCTGGAACAGTTCACGCCGAATCGCACCCATATTTGCCTGCTTGAGCATGACACCGCCGATATCCTCGCCGACGAGCTGGTGGATAACGGCTATCACGTTCATCGCGTCAGCACCCACCTGATGCTGGAGTGGTTCACCTCCTCGCCGCCCGCCACGCCGGACGGCTCGCCGGTGCGCGCGCTGCTGCGCTATCTGGAAGAGGAGAAGCCGGAACAGTATGTGTCGCGCACGCCGCAGATTGAGGCGCTGCTCGATATGTTCGACGATCTCGACGCGCTGGAAGAGGTGGAAGAGGAAGACGACGAAGACAGCCTGCCGGATGACGTGCTGCGCCTGGTGAAGCAGAAGAAGATCACCGCGCTCGCTGCCGCGCAGAGCCTGATCCCGGAGCTGAGCGAACGCATCCGCGAGCACCTGATGCGCTATCCGGAGCTGATGACGCCCGAGCTGCTGGAAGATTTCTTCCCGGAGCTGCTGGAAGCGATGGAACGGCCTAAACACTAATCCCGCGACAGAAGAGGACGCATATGCAGGCGTTATTAGAAGCGGTGGGATTAGGGCTGATCGTGCTGCTGCCGCTCGCTAACCCGCTCACCACCGTGGCGCTGTTCCTGGGGCTGGCGGGCGAAATGAACTTCAGCGAGCGCAACCGCCAGGCGCTGCAGGCCTCTATCTATGTTTTCGCCATTATGATGGTGGCCTGGTATGCGGGCAACGCGGTGCTCAATACCTTCGGCATCTCGATTCCCGGCCTGCGCATTGCGGGCGGGCTGATCGTCGCCTTTATCGGCTTTCGCATGCTGTTTCCCGCGCAGCCGGTCGGTCACTCGGTGGAGGCGCAGCACAAGCAGGATGAGCTGGAGAACAGCGACGCACGTCATGAGCCGGTCAATATCGCCTTTGTGCCGCTGGCGATGCCGAGTACTGCCGGTCCCGGCACCATCGCGATGATTATCAGCTCCGCCTCGACGGTGAAAAGCGGCGTCAGTTTTCCCGCGTGGGTGATTGCCGTGGCGCCGCCGCTCACCTTTCTGCTGGTGGCGGTGATCCTGTGGGTCGCGCTGCGCAGTTCAGGCAGCATTATGAAGCTGGTGGGGAAAGGCGGCATCGAGGCGATCTCGCGCCTGATGGGCTTTTTACTGGTCTGTATGGGCGTGCAGTTTGTGATTAACGGCGTGCTGGAAGTGGGACATAATTTCCATTAAAAAAGGGCGCAAGGCGCCCTTAATATTTTCAGGTAAGGTGCTGACGCGGGTGAGAAGGCCCGATCGCAAAGACGCAAAAAGCGGCATCCCTGCCAGCTCGGCCCGCGACATCCCTGTCGCGGGACGCTTTGCTCTTCGGTCCTTCTCACCCGCTTGCAGACTTCTCAGCCATCTGAAAGAAGACGCAGTGCCCTTTAGTCGTGCTTCAGCGACTTCCGTACATCCGCAACCTGATCCTTGGTCACCGCCGGCGCATTGTTGCTCCAGCCCTGACGGATAAAGGTCGCGAGCTGCGCCACTTCGTCGTCGCTCAGACGCTTGCCGAAGCCCGGCATCGCCAGCGTCGACGGCGCCTTCTCGGTAGAGGGCTGCTGCGCGCCTTCCAGGATAGTGTGGATCAACCCGGTCGGATCTTTAGCGTTAACGATGGTTGCCTGATCCAGCTCCGGGAAGATCCCCGGCGCGCCTTTACCGGTGACAAAGTGGCAGGCGCCGCAGTTGTCGATGTAGAGACGCTCGCCTTCGCTCAGGTTCTTCGCCGCCGTCAGCTTCGCTTCGGTCTTCTGCTGCGCCTGCACGTTGTAGGCCTGCAGCGGCGGATTGCCGCCAAGGAACTTCAGGTAGGCCGCGACCGCTTTGAGATCGGCGTCGGTCATATGCGAGCTGCTGTGCTCAATCACCGACTTCATCTCGCCGCCTACCGCTGCCTTGTCGTTACGGCCGGTCTGCAGGTAATCGACGATCTCCTGCTCGCTCCAGCGCGGCAGACCGCGCAGCGACGGCACGTCCCAGTTATTCAGGCTGCCGCCCGCCAGGAACTTCGCATCGCCGCTGTCGAGCGCCTTCTCGTTCATGCCGAGGCCGCGCGGCGTGTGGCAGCTGCCGCAGTGGCCGAGGCTCTCGACGATATAGGCGCCGCGGTTGATCTCTTCAGAGGCGCCGCCGATCGGCTGGAACGGCTTGTCGCTGGTAAAGGCCCAGTTCCAGAAACGCATGCCCCAGCGCTGGCTGAACGGAAAGCTCAGGCTGGTCTCCGGCGGCTGCTCGGCGCTCGGCTGCACGCCCTTCATAAAGTAGACATACAGCGCGTGCATATCTTCATCGCTGATTTTGGCGTAGTCCGGGTACGGCATCGCCGGATAGAGGCGCGAACCGTCCGGCAGCACGCCTTTGCGCACCGCGTCGGAGAACTGCTGCTCGCTGTAGTTGCCGATACCATGCGCCTTGTCCGGCGTGATGTTGGTCGAATAGATGGTGCCGAGGTTCGACTCAATCGCCAGCCCGCCGGAATAGTCCGGCTTGCCCGCGACAGAGTGACAGGCCATACAGTCGCCGAGACGCGACAGGTATTCGCCCTTCTTGATCAGCTGGGCCTCATCTTCCGCATGCGCCTGACTCGCCATGCATCCCAGCAGCACGGCGTTGGCGAGTAACAATGATTTCAGTTTCATATGCTTATGCCTGTACCAGTGGACCGGGGTTCTTCAGATACTGTTCCTTGATCGCCTGCGCCGCCATCAGGGTAATCGCGCCGATGGTGTCGGTCGGGTTCGCCTGGAAGTTCTGCGGGAAGGCGTTGCCGCCCGGTACAAACACGTTATGCACGTCCCAGCTCTGCAGATACTTGTTCAGCGCAGAGGTTTTCGGGTTGTCGCCCATCACCGCGCCGCCCACGTTGTGGGTGGAGACGTACTTGGTCAGGTCGAAGTTGGCGTCCATCGGCAGGAAGCTCATGCTCATGCTGTCCGGGTTCAGTTCTTTGCCGATATTGCCGACGATGCCCTTCAGGTACTGCTGCAGCTTGAGCTCGTTCTGTTTCCAGTTAAAGGTCATGCGCAGCAGCGGCTGGCCGCGGTGGTCGGTGTAGTTCGGATCGAGGTCCAGATAGACGTCGCGGTACGACTGGCAGGTCGTGGTAATGCTGATCTTCATAGAGTGGCCGTACCACTCTTCCAGACCCTCTTTGTAGCCCATGCCCCAGTTCGGCGTGCCTTTCGGCAGCGAGGTGGCGATCGGCGTGCCGGTGGCCTGCGAGCTGTGGATCTTCGCGCCGCCGAGGAAGCCGAGGCCCGGACCGTCGAAGTTGCCTGGCGAGATGTCGTTGAACATCTGGCCGGTGGCGCCTGCGGTGGCGTACGGGTTGAAGTTTTTATCCTTGAAGAACAGGGTCGCGCCGCCGTTCGACAGGAAGGCGTAGTTACGTCCTACCACGCCCTCTTCGGTGATCGGGTTATACGGCTTGCCGATGCCGGAAAGCAGCATCAGACGCACGTTGTAGAGCTGGAAGCTGGAGAGCACGACAATCTTCGCCGGCTGGAACACTTCGTTGCCGTCGACGTCGTAGTAGATCACGCCTTTGGCGGTCTTCTTGTCGTCATGCAGCACCACCTTCACCACTTCAGCGTGCACTTCGTAGGAGAAGTTCGGCATGCGCTTCAGCGCATCCATCACCGCGGTCTGCGGCGACGCTTTGGAGTAGTTCAGGCACGGATACTTCGAGCAATAGCCGCAGTAGTTGCAGGGGGCGATCTGGTTGCCGTACGGGTTTTTCCACGCGCGGGAAACGCACGCCGACGGGTTCGGGAACGGATGGTAGCCCAGCTTCGTCGCCGCTTCTTTAAACATCACGTTGTTCAGCGTGTCTTCCAGCGCCGGCAGCGGGTAAGGCTCGGAGCGCGGACCTTCGAACGGGTCGCCGCCTTCCAGAATCTGACCGCGCAGGTTGCCGGTGGTGCCCGACTGGCCGCAGATCAACTCGAACTTGTAGTAGTAAGGTTCGATCTCTTCCCAGCTGAACGGGAAGTCCATCACGCGCATATCTTCCTGCAGGATGCCCGGCTTGTAGGCCTCGTCCACGTAGGTTTTCAGCTTGATGTCGGTTGGCGTTGGACGGATCAGTACCGCCGTCCAGTGCATGCCTGCGCCGCCCACGCCGGTGCCTGGCGCGAACGCGCCCCATTTACGGGTCGGCAGCGCGGTCTGGGTGGTGTCGTAGCGCACGGTGACCGCCACTTCTTTCGGCGTAGCGAACACTTTGTTGCGCACGTTGTAGGCGTATTCGTCAGCCGGTTTCGGGTAGGCGAAATCGGGGTAGTCGCGCTCGCCGCCGCGCTCTAAGGCGCGCACTTCAAGGCCCGCCAGCGCCAGTTCGATGCTCATCAGCGAGCCGGCCCAGCCGAGGCCGCAAACGACGACGTCGACTTCTTTTTTAGTAATCTGTGCCATGATAATCCTGTCTCAAATACCTGATTCAACGCCGTTAAGCGCGTTCACCCAAAAGGCTGACCGGTCCCAGCGGATAAGGCACGTTGTGCTGCTTCACCCATTCGGTGAAGCTGGCGCGCGCGCCCGGGAAGCCGATGGCGATCCAGGCTTTCATGCCTTTGTTGCCGCCGTACATCGGATCCGCGAGATAGCCGTGCTTGGTATCAGAGAGCAGCTGGCTGAAGAACTGCGACGCTTTCAGATTGCCTTCGCCCAGCGCGGCGAAGTCGATGCCGTTCTTGTTGAGTTTGGTCAACACGTCATCTTTCTCTTCCAGCGTGAGCTGCTGGAACGGCTTGCTGTAGGTGGTCTGCACCCACTGCGTCACCAGCTTGATCGCGGTGTGGTACATCTGCTGCGGCGTAAACGGAATCTGGTAGCCGAAGGTGGGATCGGCGTGGACGTTGAACGGGCCCTGCATGTAGATCTCATCGCCGAACTCGCTGGTCTGCAACTGCTGGTCGATAAAGATCGGCACGTTGGTTTCCAGCGCGCCTGGCGCTTTGCCTTTGCCGCCTGCCGGGATCAGGCGATCGGTCGCGGCCAGAATAAACTGCCACTCGTCCGCGCTAAAAAAGCCCGGTTTATAGTCGGCCAGTTCCGGCGCGGCCATTTCTGCCGCCTGCGCTGCGGTCAGCCCTTTTAAAACCAGGTCACCTAGCGGCAACGCCAGTAGAGACCCGAGCAAAAACTTTCGTCTGGTGGTGGGTTTTTCAAGAAGCATAGCGGCACGACTCTCACTTGCTGTAAAAGTAATATATTTGTTAAACACAAATCTTATCGGTCATTTCCGCGGCAATATTAGGGATATAGATATGTCTAAATGTAACAATAAAAGTAAAAATGTGTTTTAGTGAAAATTTATAATTGTGTTATTGGATGGTTACAGGCGGGTAACAGGCTGTGAAAGCGGGAATTTTGTTTAAAATCGCACAATTGATGATTTATTAACCAGAAAATTTGTGCGCAGGACCATTTTTATTTGCGGTGGGTGACTGTTGCCGAAAATAATCAATCAAAAAAAATCATACTTCCATACAAGAGAACTATTCTCATCGGCAACAATATATTCACTTATTTACAGCAGCAATGACATATTGCGGAAAATGTGATCGCTCTTTTATCAAACAGCTATTTTTGGGCGGGCGCTAAATAAATGGATTTCCCTCATCCCCGCCGCGCTAAAACAGTGAAAAGCGCGAAAATAGCAGACGATCTTTTTATGCAAAGCTCATAACAAAGAGGCATTTTGACTCTGGCGCGCCGCGGATATAGTCGGTTTATCAACGACTCAGGATAAACTTCTATGCGACGCATTTTGCTTGTGATATTAAGCGCGCTGGCCTTAGCGCCGATGGCGCACGCCGGGACGCCGAAAGATACGCTGGTTATCGCCGTGCCGCTCGACGGCATTATCAGTTTCGATCCGGCAGAGAGCTTTGAAACGGTCAGCAACAGCAGCCTGCGTAATGTTTACCAGACGCTGGCGGAGCCGAATAAAGACGATCCGCAAAAGCTGTCGCCACTGCTGGCGCGAAGCTGGCAGCAGGGCGAAACGCCCCATAGCCTGATCTTCAACCTCAATCCCGATGCGCGCTTCGTCAGCGGCAATCCGGTGACCGCGCAAGATGTCATCTTCTCGCTGACGCGCGCGGTGAAGCTCAACAAAGCGCCCTCCTTTATTCTCGGCGAGTTCGGCTGGACGCCTGACAATATCGACAGCCAGTTCACGGCGCTCAATGACCACCAGCTGGAGATCCGCTGGCCGGCGCAAATCGGCCAGGATCTGGCGCTGCGTCTGCTCACCGCGCCGGTCAGCTCAGTAGTCGACAGCAAAACCGCGCTGCAGCACGCCAGCAATAACGACACCGGCAACGGCTGGCTGAAGACGCATTCCGCGGGCAGCGGCGCGTTTTCCATCAAACAGTTTGTGCCGCTGCAGGCGCTGGTGCTGGAGGCCAATCCGCACGCCGCGCCGCAGCCGCACCTGAAGCGCGTGCTGCTGAAGGGCGTCGCCGATCCCGGCACCCGTCGCCTGCTGATCCAGCAGGGCGATGTGGATGTCGCCTACCAGCTTGGCCCCGATCAGATCGCCGCGCTGAAGAGCGATGCCAACGTGCGTATCGACGCTTTCCCGTCGAGCCTGGTCTACTACCTCGGCTTCAACACCAAAAACGCGCAGCAGCCGGCGCTCGGCAATCCGGCGCTGTGGCAGGCGGCGCGCTGGCTGGTGGACTACGACAGCCTCGCCAACCAGCTGCTTAAAGGTCAGTACCGCATCCATCAGAGCTTCCTGCCGGACGGCTTTGACGGCGCGCTCAACACCACCCCGTTCCACTACGACGTCAGCAAGGCAAAGGCGATCCTGAAGGATGGCGGCATCGCCCCGGGCACCCATATCGCCCTGACGGTGGTAAATCAGCCGCCCTATATCGACGTGGCGCAGGCGCTGCAGGCGAGCTTCGCGAAGGCGGACGTCAATCTGGATATTCAGCCGGTGGCCGAGTCAGAGCTGTGGAGCAAAATGCGCGCCCGCGATTTCCAGTCCATCTTCGTATACTGGGGCGCGGACTATATCGACCCGAACACCAACGCCAGCGCCTTCGCCTATAACGTGCCGGGCGGCTCGAAAACCCTGGCGTGGCGCGTCGGCTGGGATATCCCTGCGCTGAGCGCCGAGACGCGCAAGGCAGCGGGCGAAAGCGATGCCGCACAGCGTCGCGCCCTCTACACCCATTTACAGACCGAGGTGCAGCAGAATTCGCCGTTCGTCACTATTCTGCAGGGCGCGCAGCAGGTGGCGGTGCGCAAGAATCTCAGCAACGTTAAGCAGGGCATCGGCGTCAGCATGCTGCTGCTGGACGAGGTGCAAAAATAACCCTCGTGGCGCGCGGGCATCGTCCCGCGCGCCAGCCTCAACGGCGCTTATATCGCACAGCCGTTTCAGCGCAATACTCTCTCTTTCCCCCGCCGCGCTTGCTATCCTTCAGACAATGTCCTTTGTCAGAGAGTGAACCTATGACTGCCCCGCTGCTTATTGCCCAGACGCCCGATGTGCAACTCCACCTTCTGCCCGCCATGGCGAATCGCCACGGGCTGATCACCGGCGCGACCGGCACCGGCAAAACCGTGACGCTGCAAAAGCTGGCTGAATCTTTCTCCTCTGTCGGCGTGCCGGTATTTATGGCGGACGTGAAAGGCGACCTGACCGGCATCGCGGCGGAAGGTCAGCAGAGCGAGAAACTGCTGGCGCGGCTGGCGAAGATCGGCGTCACCGACTGGCAGCCGCAGCGCAGTCCGGTGATGCTGTGGGATATCTTCGGCCAACAGGGCCATCCGGTGCGCGCCACCGTCTCCGACCTCGGCCCGCTGCTGCTGGCGCGCCTGCTGAATCTCAACGAGATCCAGAGCGGCGTGCTGCAGATTATCTTCCGCGTCGCCGACGATCAGGGACTGCTGCTGCTCGACTTTAAAGATCTGCGCGCGATGACGCAGTACATCGGCGACAACGCCAAAAGCTTCCAGACGCAGTACGGCAATATTAACAGCGCGTCGGTGGGCGCCATCCAGCGCGGGCTGCTGGCGCTGGAGCAGCAGGGCGCGGAGCACTTCTTCGGCGAGCCGATGCTCAATATCCGCGACTGGATGCGCGTCGACGCCGACGGCAAAGGCTTTATCAATATTCTGGCGGCGGACAAGCTCTACCAGCAGCCGAAGCTCTATGCCACCAGCCTGCTGTGGCTGCTGTCGGAGCTTTATGAACATCTGCCGGAAGCGGGCGATCTGGAGAAGCCGAAGATGGTGTTCTTCTTCGACGAGGCGCATCTGCTGTTCAACGACGCGCCGCCGGTGCTGCTGGAGAAGGTCGAACAGGTAATGCGTCTGATCCGCTCGAAAGGCGTCGGCGTCTGGTTCGTCACCCAGAACCCCGCCGACGTGCCCGAGAGCGTGCTTGGCCAGCTCGGCAACCGCGTGCAGCACGCGCTGCGCGCCTTTACGCCGAAAGATCAGAAGGCGGTGAAGAGCGCCGCCGACACCCTGCGCGCCAACCCGGCGTTCAATACCGTCGAGGCGATTCAGGCGCTGGGCACCGGCGAAGCGCTGATCTCTTTCCTGGATGAAAAAGGCAGCCCGTCGGTGGTTGAGCGCGCAATGGTAATCGCGCCCGGCTCGCGTATGGGGCCGGTCAGCCTTGACGAGCGCAACGGTTTGATCAACCACTCGCCGCTGGCGGGCAAATATGACGAGGAGATCGACCGCGAGTCCGCCTATGAGAAGCTGCATCAGGGCGTGAAAGGCGCCAGCGAGCAGGCTGACGCGCCGCAGGCGAAGGGCAACAAGGTCGAGGTTGACGATGGCATTCTCGGCGGGCTGAAAGAGGTGCTGTTCGGCCATACCGGCCCACGCGGCGGCAAGCATGACGGCATCGTGCAGAGCGTGGCGAAAAGCGCCACGCGGCAGATTGCCAACCAGATTATTCGCGGGGTGCTCGGCAGCCTGCTGGGCGGACGCCGTCGCTAAGGCGGTTTCCGCAGCGGTTTGGCCTCTGCTAAGCTGTGAGCATGGATAAATTACGCGAACTTAAACGGACAAAACGTCTGGCGCTCGGCCTGCTGCTGCTGGCCGCCGCCACCTTTATCACCACCCTTTTTCTGCCGCCTAACTTCTGGGTCAGCGGCGTGAAGGCGATCACTGAAGCGGCGATGGTCGGCGCGCTGGCGGACTGGTTCGCCGTGGTGGCGCTGTTTCGCCGCGTGCCGGTGCCCTTTATCTCGCGCCATACGGCGATTATCCCGCGCAATAAAGATCGCATCGGCGACAACCTTGGCCGCTTCGTGCAGGAGAAGTTTCTTGATACCGACTCGCTGCTGGCGCTGATCCGCCGCCACGATCCGGCGCAGATGCTGGCGCAGTGGCTTAACGCGCCGGGCAATGCCGACCGCGTCGGGCGTCATCTTTTGCAGGTGATGCGCGGCTTCCTCGATCTTACCGACGACGCGCGCATCCAGGCCTTTATGCGCCGCGCGGTGCATCGCGCCATCGACAAGGTCGATCTGTCGCAGACCAGCGCGGTGCTGCTGGAGAGCCTGACCAAAAACAACCGCCATCAGGAGCTGCTCGACGCGGCGATCGATCAGCTGCTGCGCCTGATGCACAAGCCCGCCACGCGCGACTTTATCGCCATGCAGATTGTGCGCTGGCTGAAGCGCGAGCATCCCATTAAGGCCAAAATGCTGCCGACCGACTGGCTGGGCGAGCACAGCGCCGAGCTGGTCGCCAACGCGGTGGACTCGGTGCTCGACGACGTGGCGGCCGATCAGGGCCACGAGCTGCGCCTCGGCTTTAACCGCGCGGTGGATCGGCTGATTGAGAAGCTGAAGCACGATCCCGAGATGGCGGCGCGCGCAGAGGAGATAAAGCGCTGGATCAAAGAGGATGCGTCGCTGAACCGCTATATCGGCGAGCTGTGGAACGACCTGCGCGCCTGGCTGAAAACCGATCTCAACAGCGACGACTCGCGCGTGCAGGAGAAGGTGCGCCAGGCGGCGCTGTGGCTGGGCGAGAACCTGGCGCGCGACGACGCGCTACGCGCCTCGATGAACCGTCATCTGGAGGAGGCCGCGCGCAGCGTCGCGCCGGAGTTCGCCGCCTTCCTGACGCGTCATATCAGCGATACGGTGAAGAGCTGGGACGCGCGCGATATGTCGCAGCAGATCGAGCTGAATATCGGCAAGGACCTGCAGTTTATCCGCATCAACGGCACGCTGGTGGGCGGCACTATCGGGCTGATCCTCTATCTGCTGTCGCAGCTTCCGGCGCTGTTGCCGATGCTGGCGCGTTAAAACCACTCGCGACGACAGACAGAACCCGCTTTTTAAGGCGGGTTCTTTTATTGCGTTGGCTAGCGTGGGTTTCGGCTTCAGAGGGTTAATGGTCGCCGAGGCGATCGAGTTCTTCTTCCGTCAGCCCGGTCGCCTGCAAGATGGTGTCGCGCGGCAGCTGCATTTTCAGCAGGCTGCGCGCGACGTCGAGCTTGCCCTTGAGCTCGCCTTCAAGCATCCCTTCCCGTTTGCCCTTTAGCTCGCCTTCCTGCCTGAGTTGTTCTGCAATCGTCATCAGTGGGACCTCATGTTGCGGCATTCGCTGCGCCAGTTCGCACATTCTTTCATGGCGCTGAAAAAAACCTCCACAGAGCCTGGCATAGCTGAAAAAGCGAGTCATCAGCGATACCGTTAAAGGCTACCGGTTTTCAGCGTGTTATAAGAGAGAGGCCGCAATTTGCGGCCTCTCTTTTGCTTCTGGGTTGATATCTGGGCTTAACGCCGCTTAACCAGCAGGAACAGGCTAATGGCGAAGAAGGCGGCGCTGGGCAGGATGGCCCCCATTATCGGCGGCAGACCGTACACCAGGCTCAGCGGACCAAAGATCTGGTCCAGCACGTAGAACAGAAAGCCGAAGCTGATGCCTGTCACCACGCGCACGCCCATCGACACGCTACGCAGCGGTCCGAAGATAAACGACAGCGCCATCAGCATCATCACCGCCACCGACAGCGGCTGGAAAATCTTGCTCCACATATTGAGCCGATAGCGTCCCGACTCCTGACCGCTCTGCTTCAGGTACTTGCTGTAGTTATAGAGGCCGCGAATCGACAGCGCGTCGGGATCGAGCGCCACCACGCCGAGCTTGTCCGGCGTCAGGTTGGTTTTCCATTCGCCGCTCAGGCTCTGGGAGCCGCTAATCTGCTTCGGATCGTTGAGATCCGACTCATCCACCTGCGCCAGATTCCAGCGCTTGTTCGCCTGGTCCCAGGTGGCGCTGGCGGCGTAGCGCACGCTCTTCAGACGACGGTCGTCACTGAAGTTATAGATGCTGACGCCGTCGAGCTGGTTATCGCCGCGCACGCGTTCGATATAGATAAAGTTATTGCCGTCCTTCGCCCACAGGCCGTTCTGCGTCGATACCAGCGCGCCGCCGTAGAGCTGAGTCGCGCGGTAGTTACGCGCCATCTGCTCGCCCGCCGGGGCGAGAAACTCGCCGATCGCCATGGTCAGCAGCACCAGCGGGATAGCGGTTTTCATCACCGACAGCGCCACCTGCATGCGGGTAAAGCCCGCTGCCTGCATTACCACCAGCTCGCTGCGCTGCGCCAGCGTGCCCAGTCCCAGCAGCGCGCCAAGCAGCGCCGCCATCGGGAAGAAGATCTCAATATCCTTCGGCACGCTGAGCAGCGTGTAGTAACCGGCGGCGAGCGCGGTATAGGCGCCCTGCCCGGTCTTACGCAGCTGATCGACGAACTTGATGATGCCGGAGAGCGACACCAGCATGAACAGCGTCAGCATGATGGTATTGAAAATGGTTTTACCGATATAACGGTCGAGAACGCGAAACATCAGACGGAACCTCCGCGGCTGAAGCGGGCGCGCACGCGGCGCATCGGCACCGTATCCCACAGGTTAAGGGCTACCGCCAGCAGCAGATAGCTGATATTCACCACCCACATCCAGATCGCCGGATCGAGCCGCCCTTTCGCCGCATTCGACTTCAGCGAGCTCTGCAGCAGGAAGAAGATCAGATAGAGCAGCATCGCGGGCAGCATCGACAACACGCGTCCCTGACGCGGGTTGACCACGCTGAGCGGCACTACCATCAGCGCCATCACCAGCACCGAGAAGATCAGCGTAAAGCGCCAGTGCAGCTCGGAGCGGAACGCCGGCGTGTCGTTGCTGAGCAGCGTGGTGAGATCGGACTGCTCGGCGTCGTTCGGATCGAGCGTCGCCTCTTTATAGCCGACTCGCGCCTGGTAGTTGGTGAAGTCGGTAATACGGAAGTCGCGCAGCATCGCCGTGCCTTCGAAGCGGGTGCCTTTATCCAGCGTCACCACCTGCGAGCCGTCTTTGTGCTGCTCCATATGGCCGCTGTCCGCCAGCACCACCGACGGCCGCGCGTTGCCCTTGGCGCGCAGCTGCGCCAGGAAGACGTTGCCGAACTGGTTGCCCTTGACGTTTTCGATAAACAGCACCGAACTGCCGTCGCTGGAGCTCTGGAACTGGCCGGCCGCGAGCGCCGCCGCGCCAGGGTTGGCTTTGGCGTTTTGCGTCACCTCGTCCTGATAGCGCGAGGACCAGGGACCGAGCCAGATAACGTTGACCGCCGCCACGACGGAGGTGAGCAGCATCAGCACCATCGCCGCCTTCACCAGCACGCTTTTGCCTAATCCGCAGGCGTGCATCACGGTGATTTCGCTGTCGGTATAGAGCTTGCCCAGCGTCATCAGGATCGCCAGAAACAGGCTTAACGGCAGAATAAGTTGTGCCATTTCAGGCACGCCAAGCCCTAACAGAGTCAGAACGAGATTTGTTGGGATTTCGCCGTCCACCGCAGCCCCTAAAATCCGCACTAACTTCTGACAAAAGAAGATAAGCAGCAGGATGAAAAGGATAGCCAGCTGGCTTTTGAGCGTTTCCCGAACCAGATATCTAATGATGATCACGCTTAGTACGCCTGTGATAACTTGTCTTTTTGCAGGAAAATCGCTAGTTTCAACGCTTATTAGCCATTTTTCTTCATCAATGGCCTGCGTCGCAGCTAAAATGGTATGACAAATGCGTCAGGGTGGTGAAAATTAACGCATTGCCACACTAAACGTAGTTCGAACGCTGATTACCAACAAAATTTTTTACCTCTGTGGTATCAAGCGGACCATTCTAGCGACAGCCGCGGCCGTTGTCTTTAAGATTCAGGAGAGTGCATGGAGTTCAGTGTAAAAAGCGGAAGCCCGGAAAAACAGCGCAGCGCCTGCATTGTTGTCGGTGTTTTCGAGCCGCGTCGTCTGTCGCCGATCGCCGAGCAGTTAGACAAAATCAGCGATGGCTACATCAGCGCCCTGCTGCGCCGCGGCGAGCTGGAAGGCAAAGTGGGCCAGACCCTGCTGCTGCATCATGTACCTAATATTCTTTCCGAGCGCATTCTGCTGATTGGCTGCGGCAAAGAGCGTGAGTTGGACGAGCGCCAGTATAAGCAGGTGATCCAGAAAACCATTAATACCCTGAACGACACCGGTTCGATGGAAGCGGTCTGCTTTCTCACCGAGCTGCATGTAAAAAGCCGCAATACCTACTGGAAAGTGCGTCAGGCGGTCGAAACCTCCAAAGAAGCGCTTTATAACTTCGACCAGCTGAAAAGCAATAAAACCGAACCGCGCCGTCCGCTGCGCAAACTGGTGTTCAACGTGCCGACGCGCCGCGAACTCACCAGCGGCGAGCGCGCTATCCAGCACGGTCTGGCGGTCGCCGCCGGCGTGAAGGCGGCGAAAGATCTCGGCAATATGCCGCCCAACATCTGCAACGCCGCCTATCTCGCCTCGCAGGCGCGCCAGCTGGCGGACGCCTACAGCAAAAACGTCACCACGCGCGTCATCGGCGAACAGCAGATGAAAGAGCTGGGCATGAACGCCTATCTCGCGGTGGGCGCAGGCTCGCAGAACGAGTCGCTGATGTCGGTCATCGAGTACAAAGGCAACCCGGATGCGGACGCGCGCCCTATCGTGCTGGTGGGCAAAGGGCTGACCTTCGACTCCGGCGGCATCTCCATCAAGCCCGCGGAATCGATGGACGAGATGAAGTACGACATGTGCGGCGCGGCGTCGGTCTACGGCGTGATGCGCATGGTGGCCGAGCTGAACCTGCCGCTTAACGTGGTCGGCGTGCTGGCGGGTTGTGAAAACATGCCGGACGGCCGCGCCATGCGTCCGGGCGACGTGCTGACCACCATGTCCGGCCAGACGGTAGAAGTGCTGAATACCGATGCGGAAGGCCGCCTGGTGCTGTGCGACGCGCTGACCTACGTAGAGCGCTTCGATCCGGAAGTGGTGATCGACGTGGCGACCCTGACCGGCGCCTGCGTTATCGCGCTCGGCCATCACGTCAGCGGCCTGCTGTCGAACCACAATCCGCTGGCGCACGAGCTGATCGGCGCGTCAGAACAGTCCGGCGACCGCGCCTGGCGCCTGCCGATGGCGGACGAATATCAGGAGCAGCTGGAATCGAACTTCGCCGATATGGCGAATATCGGCGGCCGTCCCGGCGGCGCGATTACCGCCGCCTGCTTCCTGGCGCGCTTTGCGCGTAAATATAACTGGGCGCACCTGGATATCGCCGGCACTGCCTGGCGCTCCGGCAAAGCCAAAGGCGCAACCGGTCGTCCGGTGCCGATGCTGTCGCAGTTCCTGCTGAACCGCGCCGGACTGAACGGCGACGACTAAGTCCCGCTGCGCGCCGCTCTCAGGGGCGGCGCGCATTGATTTATACCACCGCAGACGCCATATCCATCTCATCGGGAAGTGCTACCGCGCGCCTTAGCTGGTAACATCGACACCTCTCACCCACAAGGCATTTCCATGAAAAACGCAACCTTCTACGTAATGGAAACGGACTCGCCCAGCGAAGAGCTGAGCGCCATCGAGGCGCTGGTGTGCGATCTGGCGGAAACGCGCTGGCGGGCGGGCAAACGCATTTTGATCGCCTGTGAAGACGAACAGCAGGCCATTCGCCTCGACGAGGCGCTGTGGCAGCGCCCGGCCAACGCCTTCGTGCCGCACAACCTGGCGGGCGAAGGTCCGCGCTACGGCGCGCCGGTCGAGCTCGCCTGGCCGCAGCGTCGCGGCAGCTCGCCGCGCGATCTGCTGATCAGCCTGCTGCCGCAGTTTGCAGATTTTGCTACTGCTTTCCATGAAGTGATAGACTTCGTACCCTACGAAGAGTCTCAGAAACAGCTGGCGCGCGACCGCTATAAAGCGTACCGCAGCGTTGGTTTCCAATTGAATACGGCCACGCCGCCGCAGCCGCAAACGACATAGCAGAAATGGAAAAAACATATAACCCGCAAGACATCGAGCAGCCGCTTTACGAGCACTGGGAAGAGCAAGGCTATTTCAAGCCTAACGGCGATACCAGCCAGGAAAGCTTCTGCATAATGATCCCGCCGCCGAACGTCACCGGCAGCCTGCACATGGGTCACGCTTTCCAGCAGACCATCATGGACACCATGATCCGCTACCAGCGCATGCAGGGGAAAAACACGCTGTGGCAGGTCGGCACCGACCATGCGGGCATCGCCACCCAGATGGTTGTAGAGCGCAAGATCGCCGCCGAAGAGGGCAAAACGCGCCAGGACTACGGCCGCGACGCCTTTATCGAGAAGATCTGGCAGTGGAAGGCGGAATCGGGCGGCACCATTACCCGCCAGATGCGCCGCCTCGGCAACTCCGTGGACTGGGAGCGCGAGCGCTTCACCATGGACGACGGCCTCTCCAATGCGGTGAAAGAGGTGTTTGTTCGCCTGCATAAAGAGAATCTGATCTATCGCGGCAAACGCCTGGTGAACTGGGATCCGAAACTGCGCACCGCGATTTCCGATCTGGAAGTGGAAAACCGCGAGAGCAAAGGCTCGATGTGGCACATCCGCTATCCGCTGGCGGACGGCGTGAAAACCGCCGAAGGCAAAGATTATCTGGTGGTCGCCACCACGCGTCCAGAAACCCTGCTGGGCGATACCGGCGTGGCGGTCAACCCGGAAGACCCGCGCTACAAAGATCTGATCGGCAAAGAGGTGCTCCTGCCGCTGGTGAACCGTCGCATTCCCATCGTGGGCGACGAGCACGCGGATATGGAGAAAGGCACTGGCTGCGTAAAAATCACGCCGGCGCACGACTTCAACGACTATGAAGTCGGTCGTCGCCACAAGCTGCCGATGATCAATATCCTGACCTTCGACGGCGATATCCGCGAGCGCGCCCAGGTGTACGACACCAACGGCGAAGTGAGCGACGCCTGCTCGGACGAGATCCCGGCGGCGTTCCAAAAGATGGAGCGCTTCGCCGCGCGTAAGGCGATTGTCGCCGCCGTGGACGAACTGGGCCTGCTGGACGAGATCAAACCGCACGACCTGACCGTGCCTTACGGCGATCGCGGCGGCGTGGTGATCGAGCCGATGCTGACCGACCAGTGGTACGTGCGTACCGCGCCGCTGGCGAAAGTCGCGGTCGAGGCGGTCGAGAACGGCGATATCCAGTTCGTGCCGAAGCAGTATGAAAACATGTACTTCTCCTGGATGCGCGATATTCAGGACTGGTGTATTTCGCGCCAGCTCTGGTGGGGCCACCGCATTCCGGCCTGGTACGACAACGACGGCAACGTCTATGTTGGCCGCAGCGAAGAGGAAGTGCGCAGCGAAAACAACCTGGGCGCGGACGTGGCACTGCGTCAGGACGAAGACGTGCTCGACACCTGGTTCTCCTCTGGCCTCTGGACCTTCTCGACCCTCGGCTGGCCGGAGAACACCGACGCGCTGCGTCAATTCCACCCGACCAGCGTGCTGGTAAGCGGCTTCGACATTATCTTCTTCTGGATCGCCCGCATGATCATGCTGACCATGCACTTCCTCAAAGATGAAGACGGCAAGCCGCAGGTGCCGTTCAAGACCGTCTATATGACCGGTCTGATCCGCGACGAAGAAGGCCAGAAGATGTCGAAATCTAAAGGCAACGTTATCGATCCGCTGGATATGGTCGACGGCATCTCGCTGGAAGATCTGCTGGAAAAACGTACCGGCAACATGATGCAGCCGCAGCTGGCGGAGAAGATCCGCAAGCGCACCGAGAAGCAGTTCCCGGACGGCATCGAGCCATCAGGCACCGACGCGCTGCGCTTTACCCTGGCGGCGCTCGCCTCGACCGGCCGCGACATCAACTGGGATATGAAGCGTCTTGAAGGCTACCGCAACTTCTGCAACAAGCTGTGGAACGCCAGCCGTTTCGTGCTGATGAACACCGAAGATCAGGATTGCGGTCAGAACGGCGGCGAGATGACGCTGTCGCTGGCAGATCGTTGGATCCTCGCCGAGTTCAATAACACGGTGAAAGCGTACCGCGAGGCGCTGGACAGCTATCGTTTCGATATCGCCGCGAATATTCTCTATGACTTCACCTGGAACCAGTTCTGCGACTGGTACCTGGAGCTGACTAAGCCGGTAATGAACAACGGCAGCGAAGCGGAGCTGCGCGGCACGCGCAATACGCTGGTGACGGTGCTGGAAGCGCTGCTGCGCCTTGCCCATCCGATCATTCCGTTTATCACCGAGACCATCTGGCAGCGTGTGAAGGTGCTGAAGAACATCAGCGACGACACCATTATGCTGCAGCCTTTCCCGCAGTACGACGCGGCGAAAGTGGATGCGGAAGCGATGGCGGATATCGAGTGGATGAAGCAGGCGATCGTCGCGGTGCGTAATATCCGCGCCGAAATGAATATCGCCCTGAGCAAGCCGCTCGACGTGCTGCTGCGCGACTGTTCTCCTGCGGCGCTGCGCCGTGTGGAAGCGAACCGCACTTTCCTGTCGCGCCTGGCGCGTCTGGAGAGCCTGACCATCCTGCCGGCGGGCGAGAAAGGGCCGGTGTCCGTGACGAAAATCGTCGAAGGCGCCGAGCTGCTGATCCCGATGGCGGGCCTGGTAGACAAGGCGGCGGAGCTGGATCGTCTGGCGAAAGAGCTGGGCAAGCTCGACGTCGAAATCGAGAAGATTCAGGTCAAGCTGGCGAACGAAGGCTTTGTTTCGCGCGCGCCGGAAGCGGTAGTAGCGAAAGAGCGCGAGCGCGTTGCCGAGCTGGAGCAGTCGAAAGCGAAACTGATTGAACAGCAGGCAGTGATTGCGGCATTGTAAGCATTTGAGTCTGACAGCGTAAAAAAACGAAGCCGGGCTTGCCCGGCTTTATTATTTTAATCGGAAAAGATTATGACGACTTCAGCACTGCAGCTGGCGCTTAAGCTGCGCCCTATCAGCGCCGCCGACAATCCCCATATCGCCCAGGTTATCCGCACCGTCTCAGCAGAGTTCGGCCTGACCGCCGACAAAGGCTATACCGTGGCCGATCCGCAGCTCGACAGCCTGTATGAACTTTACAGCGCCGAGCACAGCGCCTACTGGATTGTGGAGCACCAGGGGAAAGTCGCAGGCGGAGGCGGCATCGCCCCGCTCGCCTGCAGTGCGCCTGATATCTGCGAGCTGCAGAAAATGTATTTCCTGCCGGAGGTACGCGGCTTCGGCGTGGCGCGCGAGCTGGCGCTGCGCGCGATGGAGCATGCGCGCCAGCGCGGCTTCCGCCGCTGCTATCTGGAAACCACAGGCACTCTGACGCGCGCCATTAAACTCTACGAGTCGCTGGGCTTTGAACGCATCGACGAGGTGCTCGGCTGTACCGGCCACGGCGACTGCGAATACAGAATGCTGAAGACGCTATAAGCGCGCCTTCCCGGTCAGAAGGCCGGCACGCCGCTGTGAAAGCGCAGCTCCGCGTCCGGCTCGCTAATCAGCTTCGCCTCCGCTTCACCAATCGCCCGCACGCGCGGCGCGATATCCTTCGGCGAGATCTGCGCCGCCAGGGCTAAATAGTCCTGATAGTGGCGCGCTTCCGAACGCAGCAGCGAGATATAGAACTTCTCCAGCTCCGCATCCAGCCAGGGCGCCAGGCTGGCGAAGCGTTCGCAGGATCGCGCTTCGATATAGGCGCCGCAGATCAGCTTGTCCACCAGCGTATCGGGCTCGTGCGTGGTGATCTCCCGCAGCAGCCCTTTGGCATAGCGGCTGGAGGTGATCTTTTTATAGGGCAAGCCGCGCGCCTGCATAATCTCCCATACCTGATAAAAGTGGTGCAGCTCCTCTTTAATCAGCAGCACCATCTTCTCCACCAGATCGTCCGCCCAGGGCAGCTCGTTGCGCACAATGATGCTTTTAGAAAGGCTTTTATGCGCCTGAATAAACTGGCTGTCGGGGTGCTCGCGGAAAATAAAATCTTCGTAGGGCTTCAGCCAGGCGAGGATCGCCTCGCCGCTCGGCTTGTCGGCGACATACTTACGGATCAGCCAGGTGGCGGTCTGCGCCGCTTTCAGTTCGCAAACCAGATGGTCGGTCAGCAGCAGCGTCAGGTTTTCCGGTTTGCGCGCCTCGTCAATCCAGGCTTGCGGCGTGCGGCAGTGTAGAAACTGATAGATAGGCTCAAGCAGCGGTGCGTAGTTCATGTCTGTTCAAAAGGCAGGAAACGGAAAGGCGGAGCGCGCGGCTCCGCCAGGGGAAATCAGTGGCGGACGCCGGTATCTTCGTCGCCGTCGATAATGTCGCCATCTTCGTCGTCATCTTCATCTTCGGCGTCGGGATCTTCGAAGTAGGTGCCCCAGCCGTCGTAGTCGACGTTGTATTTGCCCACCAGATTGACCAGCTGCTCAACCTGCGCGTCGATCAGCTCAGGCTTCAGCGCCGACTCGCTGAGGATATCGACGCACATCACCGTGGTGCCGTCCTCCAGCTCCAGCTCTTCTGGCTCGGTCACTTCATAACCCAGCTTAAACGCGTCGACGGCCGCTTTTTCCAGCGAGTCGAAGTTGTTGCAGGAGAGATGATGTTCAATGGTATAGAGCGCATCCGGATCGCTGCCGTCTTCCAGCAGCTCATCAATGATCAGGCGTGTCTCTTCACGCTGCTCTTCCAGCAATGCTTCATATGCCATGGCGAATTCCCCTCAGTGTTCGGCAATAAACAAGTATTTTCCCACACTGCCCGGCGCGCCACTACTCAAAACGGAAAGTTTCTTTACGCTGGGGTTGAAAATGAATATTCATACGTTTAGATTGAATTTTCATTCAATCAGAATGGACGCACTGGAGCCCGTTATGAGTCACCTTTTTCAACGCCACTTCCTTCGGCTGCTCGATTTTAGCCCGGCCGATATCACCTCCCTGCTCGACCTCGCCGCTGAATTAAAACGCGCTAAAAAAAACGGTAGCGAAACCCAGCGCCTGAAGGGCAAAAACATCGCGCTCATCTTCGAAAAAGACTCGACCCGCACCCGATGCTCTTTCGAAGTTGCCGCATACGATCAGGGCGCTAATGTCACTTATCTCGGCCCGAGCGGCAGCCAGATCGGCCATAAAGAGTCGATGAAAGATACCGCCCGCGTGCTGGGCCGCATGTATGACGGCATCCAGTACCGCGGCTACGGCCAGGCGCTGGTAGAGACGCTGGCGGAATTCGCCGGCGTGCCGGTGTGGAACGGCCTCACAACCGAGTTCCACCCTACCCAGCTGCTGGCGGATCTGCTCACCATGCAGGAGCATCTGCCGGGCAAGGCGCTGAGCGAGATGACGCTGGTCTACGTCGGCGACGCCCGCAACAACATGGGCAACAGCATGCTGGAAGCGGCAGCGGTGACCGGCCTGGATTTGCGTCTGGTCGCGCCGAAAGGCTGCTGGCCGGAAGCCGATCTGGTCGAAACCTGCCGCCAGGCGGCGCAGCAAACCGGCGGCAGCATCACCCTGACCGAGGATATCGCCGCAGGCGTCAAGGGCGCGGACTTTATCTATACCGACGTCTGGGTGTCGATGGGCGAAGCGAAAGCGGTATGGGAAGAGCGCATTGCGCTGCTGCGCGACTATCAGGTCAATCAGGCGATGCTGCAGCTGACCGGCAACCCGCAGGTGAAGTTTCTGCACTGTCTGCCGGCGTTTCATGACGATCAGACCACGCTGGGGCGTCAGATGGCCGAGCAGTACGGTCTGCACGGCGGCATGGAGGTGAGCAACGAAGTTTTCGAATCGGAGCACAGCATCGTATTCGACCAGGCGGAGAACCGTATGCACACCATTAAAGCGGTCATGGTGGCGACGCTGAGCCAGGCGTAGCCGCTCAGCCAGCCGATCCGCAAACGTTTCCCTTGATGCAAAACGCCGGACGGGTATAATGCGCCCCAATTTGCCGGAGGAAGCATGCAACAGCGCAGCGCAAACATTCACGCGACATCACGCCTGAACGCAGGCGGCGCCCCTGTTTTTTCCGTCATCAACCCGATCGTAAAAAAAGCCCCTTAAGCAGGGGCTTTTTTTTGTCCGCAATTCGGCAGCTCAGAGAGGCGAACTATGGCTAACCCGTTATATCGCAAACATATTATTTCTATTAACGATCTCAGCCGCGATGAACTAGAGCTGGTGCTGCATACCGCTGCGCGGCTGAAAGCCAACCCGCAGCCGGAACTGCTGAAGCACAAGGTCATCGCCAGCTGCTTTTTTGAAGCCTCGACGCGCACGCGCCTGTCGTTTGAAACGGCGATGCACCGGCTGGGCGCGTCGGTGGTGGGCTTCGCCGACGGCAGCAACACCTCGCTCGGCAAAAAGGGCGAAACTCTGGCGGATACCATTTCCGTTATCGGCACCTACGTCGACGCCATCGTGATGCGTCATCCGCAAGAGGGCGCGGCGCGGCTCGCCACGGAATTTTCCGGCGGCGTGCCGATCCTCAACGCCGGGGACGGCGCCAATCAGCATCCGACCCAGACACTGCTGGATCTCTTTACCATTCTTGAGACGCAGAGCCGCCTGGACAAACTGAGCATCGCCATGGTAGGCGACCTGAAATATGGCCGCACGGTGCACTCCCTGACGCAGGCGCTGGCGAAGTTCGACGGCAACCGCTTCTACTTTATCGCACCCGACGCGCTGGCGATGCCGGCCTATATCACCGATACGCTGGACGAGCGCGGCATTGTCTGGTCGCGCCACGACAGCATCGAAGCGGTGATCCCGCACGCCGATATTCTCTATATGACCCGCGTGCAGAAAGAGCGCCTCGACCCGTCGGAATACGCTAACGTCAAGGCGCAGTTTATTCTGCGCGCGGCGGATCTGGCCGGCGCGCGCGACAATATGAAAGTGCTGCATCCGCTTCCGCGCGTTGACGAGATCGCCACCGACGTGGATAAAACGCCCTACGCCTGGTATTTCCAGCAGGCGGGCAACGGCATCTTCGCGCGTCAGGCTCTGCTGGCGCTGGTACTCAACAGCGAACAGGATCTGTAAGGAGCAATCGCCATGACTCACGACAACAAACTGCAGGTAGAAGCGATCAAGCGCGGCACGGTCATCGACCATATTCCGGCGCAGGTCGGGTTTAAGCTGCTCTCGCTGTTTCGCCTCACCGAAACCGACCAGCGCATCACCATCGGCCTTAACCTGCCTTCGGGCGAGCTGGGGCGCAAAGATCTGATCAAGATTGAGAACACCTTTCTTACCGAGGATCAGATCAATCAGCTGGCGGTCTATGCGCCGCACGCCACGGTCAACCGCATCGACGACTATGAAGTGGTTGCGAAAATCGCGCCGACGCTGCCGGAGCGTATTGAGCGCGTGCTGACCTGTCCCAACGGCAACTGCATCAGCCGCAGCGAGCCGGTCTTCTCCAGCTTTGCGGTGAAAAAGCGCGATGCCGAGGTGCTGCTGACCTGCAAATATTGCGAGAAAGCCTTTGCGCACCACGTGGTGCTCGGTCACTGGTAATCGCCCTGCTCGTCCCTATAATGGGGCGATGTTTCTCGCCAGCGGCGGCTTGCCGCCGCTGCGTCACTCTTAAGGAGCAAGTATGTCTCGCGAAATCAGTACGGAAAAAGCGCCAGCGGCGATCGGTCCCTATGTGCAGGGCGTGGATCTGGGCAATATGATCATCACCTCCGGCCAGATCCCGGTAGATCCGGCGACCGGCACGGTGCCAGACGCGATCGACGCCCAGGCGCGTCAGTCGCTGGAAAATGTGAAAGCGATCGTTGAAGCGGCTGGCCTGCAGGTTGGCGACATCGTGAAAACCACGGTGTTCGTCAAAGACCTTAACGACTTCGCCACCGTCAACGCCACCTACGAAGCCTTCTTCGCCGAGCATAACGCCAGCTTCCCGGCGCGCTCCTGCGTGGAAGTGGCGCGTCTGCCGAAAGATGTGAAGATCGAGATCGAAGCGATCGCCCTGCGCCGCTAAGGATCCGCTGCGCGCTGCGCCCGCAGCGCGCATCTCGTGCCCCGCTGATTAGCCCTCCATTTTCTCTTCTGCCTGGCTTTGCGCCACGACCCAATCTTCTTTGTTTCAGGTCAAAACTGCGGCGATTATATTCTCCTGATATCCATATATAGTGGCTAGAATCTTCGGCAGCACAACATGTAGCGGATGGAGAGAGCATGGCAAAGGTAGTGGTGAAGCGCGACGGCTGTCGCTCAGAGTTTGACGCAGCAAGAATCGAGGCGGCGGTGGCCGCTGCGGCGCGCGCGGCGCAGGTCGACGACGCGCCCTGGTGCGCAACGGTGGCTCAGCGCGTCAGCGAGAAGCTGGCCGATAGCGCCGAAGTGGATATCCGCGATATTCAGTTCGCGGTTGAAGAGACGCTGATGTGCGGCCCTTATCCGCAGCTGGCGCGCGCCTATATTGAATATCGTCACGATCGCGACGTGGCGCGCGAGCAGCGCGGCAAGCTGCACCACGCCATTCGCGGCCTGGTCGATCAGACCAACGCCGCGCTGCTGAACGAAAACGCCAATAAAGACAGCAAGGTGATCCCGACGCAGCGCGACCTGCTGGCGGGCATCGTCGCGAAACACTATGCGCAGCAGCAGCTGTTGCCGCGCGACGTGGTGCAGGCGCACGAGCGCGGCGAGATCCACTATCACGATCTCGACTACTCCCCGTTCTTCCCCATGTTCAACTGTATGCTGATCGATCTGAAAGGCATGCTCACCAACGGCTTCAAGATGGGCAACGCCGAGATCGAACCGCCGAAATCTATAGCCACCGCCACGGCGGTCACCGCGCAAATTATCGCGCAGGTCGCCAGCCATATTTACGGCGGCACCACCATTAACCGTATCGACGAGGTGCTGGCGCCCTTTGTGCAGCTCAGCATGGAAAAGCATCGCGCTATCGCCGCCGAATGGCAGATTGCCGACGTCGAGGCCTACGCGCGGGCGCGCACCGAGAAAGAGTGCTACGACGCCTTTCAGTCGCTGGAGTACGAGGTCAACACGCTGCACACCGCCAACGGCCAGACGCCGTTCGTCACCTTCGGCTTCGGGCTCGGCACCAGCTGGGCGGCACGGCTTATCCAGCAGTCGATCCTGCGCAACCGCATCGCCGGGCTGGGCAAAAACCATAAGACCGCCGTCTTTCCCAAGCTGGTCTTCGCGATTCGCGAAGGGCTCAATCGCCGTCCGGGCGATATCAACTACGATATCAAACAGCTGGCGCTGGAGTGCGCCAGCAAGCGCATGTATCCCGATATTCTTAACTACGACCAGGTAGTAAAAGTCACCGGCTCTTTTAAAACACCGATGGGCTGCCGCAGCTTTCTCGGCGTCTATGAGGAAAACGGCGTCGAAATTCACGACGGCCGCAACAATCTGGGGGTCATCAGCCTCAATCTGCCGCGCATCGCGCTGGAGGCGCAGGGCGACGAGGCGCGCTTCTGGACGCTGCTCGACAAGCGGCTGGCGCTGGCGAAGCGCGCGCTGATGACGCGAATCGCCCGCCTGGAAAAAACCAAAGCGCGCGTGGCGCCGATCCTCTACATGGAGGGCGCCTGCGGCGTGCGGCTTAACGCCGATGACGAAGTGGGGCCGATTTTCCGCAACGGGCGCGCCTCGCTGTCGCTGGGCTATATCGGCCTGCATGAAACCCTGAACGCGCTGAGCGGCGGCGCGCGCCATCCCTATGACGATCCCGCGCTGCGCGCCAAAGGGATCGAGATTGTCTCGCGCCTGCGCGCCGCGACCGACGCCTGGAAAGCGGAAACCGGCTACGGCTTCAGCCTCTACAGCACGCCGAGCGAAAACCTCTGCGACCGCTTCTGCCGCCTCGATGCCGCGGAGTTCGGCGTGGTGCCGGGCGTCACCGATAAAGGCTACTACACCAACAGCTTTCACCTCGACGTCGAGAAGAAGGTCAACCCTTACGACAAGATCGACTTTGAAGCGCCCTATCCGCCGCTGGCGAACGGCGGCTTCATCTGTTACGGCGAATACCCCAACGTGCAGCATAATCTCAAGGCGCTCGAGGATGTATGGGATTACAGCTACGATCGCGTGCCCTATTACGGCACCAATACGCCGATCGACGAATGCTATGAGTGCGGCTTTACCGGCGAGTTCAGCTGCACCAGCCGCGGCTTTACCTGCCCGAACTGCGGCAATCACGATCCGGCGCGCGTGTCGGTAACGCGCCGCGTCTGCGGCTATCTCGGCAGCCCCGACGCACGCCCGTTCAACGCCGGCAAGCAGGAAGAGGTGCAGCGACGCGTTAAACATCTGGAGAGCGGACCGCTGGGATGATGCATTTTCATCGCTACTATGATGTCGATATCGTTAACGGCCCCGGCACGCGCTGCACGCTGTTCGTGGCCGGATGCGAGCATCAGTGCCGCGGCTGCTATAACCAGAGCACCTGGCGGCTCGACTCCGGCACGCCTTTCACCCTTGAACACGAGGAGCGCCTGATCGCCGATCTGCAGGACAGGCGTATCCGGCGTCAGGGCCTGTCGCTGAGCGGCGGCGATCCGCTGCATCCGCACAACGTGCCGCATATCCGTCGGCTGGTGAAACGCGTGCGCGCCGAGTGTCCCGGCAAAGATATCTGGCTCTGGACCGGCTATCAGCGCGCCGAGCTAAGCTGCGCCCAGCGCGAGGTGCTGAGTTATATCGACGTGCTGATTGACGGGCGCTTCGTCGAGCCGGAAAAAGATGCGACGCTGCTGTGGCGCGGCAGCCGCAATCAGATTATCTGGGATCTGAGCAAAGAGCGCGGCTAACGCGGGATTTGCCCCGACTCGATAATCTCGACGCTATCACCGGCTGGCTGAAAGGCGCAGGCGTGCATGCATTTTGCCACCGCCAGCGCAGAGACCGAACGCCAGTTGCCGGGCAGCACGCTGAACAGCGGCGCCATCAGGCTTTCGCCGGGACGTTTGCGCGTGCGCTCGCCCAGCAGCAGCGAAGGCCGCACCAGCGTCAGACGCGGCCAGCCCTGATGACGCAGCGCCGTCTCCATCTCGCCTTTTACCCGGTTATAGAAAAAGGGCGAATGGCGGTTCGCGCCGTGTGCGCTGACCGCCACCATCTGCTTCGCACCCAGCCGCAGCCCGTTCAGTCCGGTATCCACCACCAGCGTATAGTCGACGTGCAGGAACGCCGCTTTACTGCCCGCCTCTTTGCGCGTGGTGCCGAGACAGCAAAATACGCTGTCGATAGCGACGCTGAGCGGGCGCAGCACGTCGGTCAGGTCCGCCTCTACCAGATTGACCACCTTATTCATCGGCGGCAGCGGGCGACGCGTCGGCGCGATGATTTCGTCGACGCGCGCATCCGCCACCAGCAAGCGCAGCAGATGCGCGCCCACCAGGCCTGTCGCGCCGGTTACCAATACACGATGCATCTCGTCTCCCGCTAAGCTGTTGCCATTACTCTGAAATATAGTCAGCTTTCGCCGCCCGGCTTGCATTTTCAGCACAAACAACCAGGCTTAACCTGTTCACCAGGAGAGCGCATCGTGCGCAAACCATCATGAGGAGGGGAAAAATGAGCAAGAAGATTGCGGTGTTGATTACCGACGAATTTGAAGACTCAGAGTTCACCTCACCGGCCGACGCCTATAAACAGGCGGGCTTTGAGGTGGTGACCATTGAGAAAGAGGCGGGTAAAACCGTTACCGGCAAACAGGGCGAAGCGCAGGTGAAAATCGACCGCGCCATTGACGAGGTCAGCCCGGCCGAATTCGACGCGCTGCTGCTGCCAGGCGGCCACTCGCCCGATTCGCTGCGCAGCGACGATCGTTTCGTCGCCTTTACCAAAGAGTTCGTCGCCAGCGGCAAACCGATTTTCGCTATCTGCCACGGCCCGCAGCTGCTGATCAGCGCGAACGGCGTGCGCGGCCGCAAGATGACCTGCGTGAAGGCGATCGCTATCGATCTGCGCAACGCCGGCGCGGACTTCTATGACGAAGAGGTGATTGTGGATGACGATCGTCTCGTCACCAGCCGCACGCCGGACGATCTCCCGGCCTTTAACCGCGAGTCGCTGCGTATTCTGCAGGCGTCGTAATGCCGGTTTCCCTTTCCCTCAGGGGAAAGGGATTTCATTTTCTTCCCGCCGCCAGCTAATTTTTTTGCCAAATCCTAGCGCATTATCGGTCATCTTGACCTCATCCAGCTGAATCTCCCACAGCGGCGCAGAGACTTTGCGCGCCACCGGAAAACGTTTTTGATACGCCTTGCGCGCCTGCGCTTCCGCGTCGCCGTCGAGCAGCGCGATATGGCCGCGATACTGCACGCCTTTAATCAGCAGCACGGTTTTCGGCTGGCCGTTCACCGTGCCCGCGACCTGCGGATTGGCCTGCAACAGCGCGCCGTGGCGCGTGTCGGGTTCGGTCATCAGCCAGAACGCCATACGCGCCTCGTCGAAGACGTAAAAACAGTTGGCGCACCAGAGATCGCCGTCGGCCTGACAGCAAAGAGAGAGGACATGCTGTTTTTTCAGGTAACGCACCAGATGAGAATGGTCAGACACGTTCTATTGCTCCGTGCAAAGATCGCCGGATAGCCGCCGCGCCGCTGGCGCGCTACACTGCCCGGCAGTAAAGATTCAGGGATGCAGATTATGAATGAGGGCTGGCAGCTCTATATCGTCCAGACCGCCGCCGGCGCGCTCTACACCGGCATTACCACCGACGTGACGCGGCGCGTCGAACAGCATGCAGCCGGACGCGGCGCGCGCGCGCTGCGCGGCAGAGGCCCGCTGGCGCTGGTGTATCGCTGCGACGCCGGCGACCGCGCCGCGGCGTCGCGGCTGGAGTACCAGGTCAAGCAGCTCAGCCGCCAGCAGAAGTTGCGGCTGGTGGCGCAACAGCCGGACTGCCTCGTCAGCTGGCTTACGCAAGCCGGCTAAACGGCTCGGCAAAATCGATCTCGCCTTCCGCGCCGACAAAGGCGTCGTCCGCCAGGCGATAGACCTGAAACGCCGCTTCGGCGCCTGGCCAGCGGCAGCGCAGCCCGTGGCGTGCGGCCGGCTCGAAGCCGAAGCGATGGTAGTATGCCGGATCGCCCACCACCACCACCGCGCCGTAGCCGAACTCATTCAGCGTATCCAGCCCGGCGTAGATCAGCTGCTCGCCGATTTTCTGGCCGCGCACGCTTTCGTCTACCGCCAGCGGCGCCAGGCCGACCCAGTTGCGATCTTCGCCCTGTAAGGTTACCGGGCTGAAGGCAGCGTAGCCCAGCACCTGGCCTTCGTCGTCCGTCGCCACCACGCCCAGCGTCAGCAGCCCGTCTTCCCGCAGCTGCTGAACCAGTTCGGCTTCCGCTTCGGTCTTGAAGCTGCGTCTTAACAAACTGTCGATGCTTGCCGCATCCACGCCTATTTCTGTGCGAATTAACATACACTCTCCGCGCGCGCCTGTGCGGCCTTCGCGTCCTGTTTCATTCCCGCTTCGACAAACGCAGCCAGCTGCTGCAGTCCCGTGCGCAACGCCGTGGGCATGGCCTCGAGTTCCAGAGCATCCATCAGGTTTTTTACCTCCAGTCCCAGCTCCGTGTCGCCTTCGATCAGCAGACGACGCTGGAAAAACAGCATATCCGGATCCGCTTTACGGGCGGCGACCAGCAGCAGATCGTTAGCATTGCCGCGAAACCAGACGTCCGCTTCGGCATTCTGTACGACCCTGAGCTGGCCCTCTTCAATGGTGGTAATCCAGCGTAAACCCACATCCGCAATCTCGATACCCAGATGACGCGCCTGCAGAAAGTCTAACTCACCTTCCGCCAAAGCATGACGAAATTGCCAGTTTAGGAGTTGTTGCAGAAAGGCTTTTTTTAACGGGAACGGGGTCAGCGAAACAGGTAAAGCAAGGAATTTCGGGCCTTTTTTCACTAACTCAGCACGTAACTGTTGAAACACGGGCGTCTCTCCCTTTAGAAAATTTCAGGTATATTGCCACATCCGCCGCCGCACGCTGCAGCCGAGATCAATAATTTCACCGCCACGCTGCGCGAAATTTCCGCTATCCGTCTCGTCAACTGGCGATTCACTGCCCCAAATCAACATTTCCGCCCGGCCGCTTGCCTAGACTCGTCGCCTTATCCTGTCGACGAGGGATCACTATGGAACTGCTGTGTCCGGCCGGTAATCTGCCTGCCGTGCGTTCAGCGGTGGAGAATGGCGCCGATGCGGTGTATGTCGGACTGAAAGATGACACCAACGCGCGCCACTTCGCCGGGCTGAACTTTACCGACAAGAAGCTGGCGGAAGCGGCGCGCTATCTGCATCAGCATCGCCGTAAATTACATGTCGCTATTAATACCTTCGCTCATCCTGACGGCATGGGCCGCTGGCAACGCGCCATCGACGTGGCGGCGCAGAACGGCGCGGACGCGCTGATCCTTGCCGATATCGCCACGCTGGAGTACGCCGCGCAGCGCTATCCCGAGGTTGAACGCCATCTGTCGGTACAGGCCTCCGCCACCAATCTGGAAGCGGTGCGCTTCTACCATCGTCACTTCGCGCTGAGCCGCGTGGTGCTGCCGCGCGTGCTGTCGCTGCATCAGGTGAAGCAGCTGGCGCGCGAGACGCCGGTGCCGCTCGAGGTGTTCGCCTTCGGCAGCCTCTGCATTATGGCGGAAGGCCGCTGCTATCTCTCCTCCTGGCTGACCGGCGAGTCGCCCAACAGCGCGGGCGCCTGTTCGCCGGCGAAGTTCGTGCGCTGGCAGCAAACGCCCAACGGCATGGAGTCGCGCCTTAACGACGTGCTGATCGATCGCTACGCGCCGGATGAGAGCGCCGGCTATCCCACGCTGTGCAAAGGCCGCTATCAGGTCGACGGCCAGCGCTATCACGTACTGGAGGAGCCCACCAGCCTCAATACCCTGACGCTGCTGCCGGATCTGCTGCGCGCGGGCGTCGCCTCGGTGAAGATTGAGGGACGTCAGCGCAGCCCGGCCTATGTGGCGCAGGTGGCGCGCGTCTGGCGACAGGCGATCGATCGCTGCACCCGCGAGCCGGAGAACTTTGCGGTTACCGAGGCCTGGACGGCGGCGCTCGATGAGCTCTCCGAAGGCTCGCAGACCACGCTTGGCGCTTACCACCGTGAATGGCAATAAGGAGAAGAGAATGCAATACGCAATCGGTCCGGTGCTGTGGTACTGGCCGACAGAGCAGCTGGCGAGCTTTTACCAGCAGGCGGCGAACAGCAGTGCGGATATCGTCTACCTTGGCGAAGCGGTGTGCAGCAAACGACGCGCCACCTCGTATCAGCGCTGGATGGAGCTGGCGCGCGAGCTGGCGGCCAGCGGCAAGCAGGTAGTGCTGAGCACGCTGGCGCTGCTGCAGTCGCCTTCGGAGCTGAAAGAGCTGAAGCGCTACGTCGATAACGGCGAATTTCTCATCGAGGCCAACGACATCGGCACGGTGAATATGGCGGCCGAGCGCAAGCTGCCCTTTGTCGCCGGGCCCACGCTTAACGTCTATAACGTCGAAACCCTGCATCTGCTGGTAAAAGAGGGCATGACGCGCTGGTGCATGCCGGTGGAGATGTCGCGCGACTGGCTGCTGCAGCTGCTGCAGCAGAGCGAAGAGCGTAACATCCGCGGCCGGTTCGAGGTCGAAGTGCTGGGCTACGGCTATCTGCCGCTGGCGCTGTCGGCGCGCTGCTTTACCGCCCGCGCCGAACATCGCGCCAAAGACGACTGTCAGACCTGCTGCATTAACTATCCTAACGGACGCCGCGTCCACTCGCAGGAAGGCCAGCAGGTGTTCGTGCTAAACGGCATTCAGACGATGAGCGGCTACTGCTACAACCTCGGCAACGATCTGGTCGGCATGCGTGGCTGGGTCGATATTCTGCGTCTGTCGCCGCAAAGCACCGCGACGCTGGATGAGATCGCCCGCTTCCGCGCCAATGAAGAGGGGCAGTCGCCGCTGATGATGGCCAACGGCAACGACTGCAACGGCTACTGGCGTAAAGTGGCCGGCATGACGCTGTTATCCTCCTGAAAGGCACATACAGGCTAGCCGCCTGCCTTTGTTAGCAGTTTTAATATGGGCATTATTACGTAATACTGGTTGGTGCAGGTCAATCATCACCTGCGCCATACCCAACTGGAGTGCCCATGTCTGAGAAAAAACCCCTTCGTCTTTCCGTGCTGGATCTGGCGCCAATTCCGCAGGGTTCCACCGCGCGCGATGCCTTTCATACCTCGCTGGCGCTGGCGCGTCAGGCGGAAGCGTTGGGCTATGAACGTTACTGGCTGGCTGAGCACCATAATATGACCGGCATCGCCAGCGCGGCGACCTCGGTGCTGATCGGCTATCTGGCGGCCAACACCACAACCCTGCATCTGGGATCGGGCGGCATTATGCTGCCGAACCATGCGCCGCTGGTGATCGCCGAACAGTTCGGCACCCTGGCGTCGCTCTATCCCGGTCGCATCGATTTAGGCCTGGGCCGCGCGCCGGGCTCCGACCAGCGCACCATGATGGCGCTGCGCCGCCACCTCTCCAGCATCCATGCGGATACCTTCCCGGATGATGTTCAGGAGCTGATTAACTGGTTCGACGCCGACGAAGATGCGCAGCCGCCGGTTCAGCCCGTGCCTGGCCTCGGCATGAAGATTCCCGTCTGGCTGCTTGGCTCCAGCCTCTACAGCGCACAGCTCTCGGCGCAGCTCGGCCTGCCGTTCGCCTTTGCGTCGCACTTCGCGCCCGATCAGCTGTTCCAGGCGCTGCATCTCTATCGTGAAAAATTCCAGCCTTCGGCGCGTCTGGACAAGCCGTACGCCATGGTCTGCATCAACGTCGTCGCCGCCGACAGCGAGCGCGACGCGCGCTTCTTGTTCACTTCGCAGCAGCAGCAGTTTATCAACCTGCGCCGCGGCAAGCCGGGCCCGCTGCCTGCGCCGGTGGAAAACATGGATAATCTGTGGTCGCCGTCGGAGCAGTATGGCGTGCAGCAGGCGCTGAGCATGTCGCTGGTCGGCGATGCCGATAAAGTGCGTCACGGCCTGGCCGGACTGATGCGTGAAACCCAGGCGGATGAGATCATGGTCAACGGCCAAATCTTCGATACCGAAGCGCGTCTGCGCTCCTTCGCCATCGCGATGGAAGCGGCCCGCTCGCTGTAAGCTCTTCTGCGGTGGGCGCTACGCTTCCGGCCCCACCGCCAGCTGGCGCACGTCGCGCGCGGGAGACCGGCCGTAAAAACGGCTGTATTCCCGGCTGAACTGCGACGCGCTCTGGTACCCCACGCGATAGCCCGCCGTTCCGGCATCCAGCTTCTCTACCATCATCAGCCGTCGCGCCTCGTTGAGACGCAGCTGCTTCTGATACTGCATCGGCGTCATCGCGGTGACCGCTTTGAAATGATGGTGCAGCGAAGAGGCGCTCATACCGACGCTGCTGGCGAGCCGGCCGATTTTCAACGGCTGATGAAAATTCTCCCGCAGCCAGCGCGCCGCGCGCGCCACCTTGTTGCCCGGCCGCTCCGCCAGCGCCATATTGAGGATGCGCCCGCCCTCCGGACCGGTCAGCAGACGATAGAAGATCTCCTGCTCGATAAGCGGCGCCAGCGCGGCGATATCCTGCGGCTGATCCAGCAGGCGAATCAGGCGGATAACCGCATCCACCAGCAGCGGCGACACTTTGTGCGCGGCGATGCCGCGCTCGGTGCGCGCTTCCACCAGCGGCGAAGTGAGCGGAAACGTATCGAGATAGCGCATCAGTCTCTCTTCGTTTATTGCGATGCCGATGCCGAGATTCGGCTTCTCGGGCGTGGCGACCGTTACGCAGGAGCGCACCGGCATATCCATCGTCACCAGCAGCAGATCGCCGGGGCCGTAGTGAATAATCTCCTCTCCCATACGCAGCGCTTTTCCGCCCTGCGCCACCAGCGCGAAGCTGGCCCATTGAGCATGATAGGTGGGTTCGGACGGCCGGGAGCTGCGACCGAAAAAGAGAAAATCAATCGCGCTGTCGTGACGGCCATCGTCGGCTGCATGCCGCGCGATAAGCTGCGCCAGATGCGCCAGCTGTGCCGGTTCCGCCATATCCTCTTCCTTTTCTCCGCGAGTAAAGTGTATTGAACATGTTACCCGAACGCGCGACGAAGGCAGCCGCCTCGCCGCCAGATTTGCAGGATTGTGCAAGAGACTTGCAGGATTGCGCTACCGCCCAATTGACCTGAAAGCGCATATTTTGCAGACGCGATACTCAGGTGGAGAGACAAGATGAAAGCACTTGACGGAAAAATTGCGCTGGTGACGGGCGCCTCGAAGGGCATTGGCGCGGCGATTGCTACGGCGTTCGCCGCGGCCGGCGCGCGCGTAGTTGTCAACTACCGCCAGGATGAAGTGGGCGCAGCGGATGTGGTGAGCGATATTCGTACGCTGGGCAGCGAAGGGCTGGCGGTACAGGCGGATATTTCCCGCGAAGCGGACGTCGAGCGGCTGTTCGACACCGCGCAGGCGCACTTTGGCGCGCCCGATATTGTGGTCAATAACGCCGGGCAGTTTCATCACGGCGAGTTTGGCGCCCTGAGCCTGCTGGAGATGCAGCAGCAGCTCAACGTGAATCTGCTCGGCACGCTGCTGGTTTGTCAGCAGGCGGCGCGACGTTTTCCGGCGCACGGCGGCTGCATTATCAATCTCAGCGCGCTGAACAGCCAGCAGAGCACGCCGGGTTCGGTGCTCTGGGCGACGACCAAAGGCGCAATCGATACGCTGACGCAGGGGCTGGCGCGCGAGCTGGGCCCGCGCAATATTCGCGTTAACGCGCTGGCGCCGGGCATTATTATGACGGAAGGGCTGCTGTCCGCGAAGAAACTCAATCCGCAGCTCAAGGCGCAGCTGCTGGCGGCGACGCCGCTGGGGCGTTTCGGACTGCCGGAAGATGTGGCGCAGGTGGCGCTGTTTCTCGCCTCGGAGGAGGCCGCCTATATCAGTGGCGAGCGCGTCCTGATCGCCGGCGGCGCGTAACGCGAAAATTGAAGATAAAAAAAGGGAAGCCCGAGGGCTTCCCTTTTTATCAATCAGCCAGGCTGATTATCAGAACTCGCGACGACGCGGCGCTGCTGCAGCGCCCTCTTCGCGACGCGGACCGCGGCTGCCTTCACGGCTGAAGCTGCTGCGTCCGCCTTCACGACCGCCTTCGCGACGCTCGGAAGAGAAACGACGTCCGCCTTCGCGACCGCCTTCACGGTTGCCGCCGCCACGACGCTCGCCGCCGAAATCACGGCCGCCGCCGCGACGTTCGCCGCGCGCTTCGCTCTGCGGCTGCGCATCGCCCAGCAGCTGCATATTCATCGGTTTATTGAGAATACGCGTGCGGGTGAAGTGCTGCAGGATATCGCCCGGCATGCCTTTCGGCAGCTCGATAGTCGAGTGGGTGCCAAACAGCTTGATGTTGCCGATGTAGCGGCTGCTGATGTCGCCTTCGTTGGCGATAGCGCCGACGATGTGACGCACTTCAACGCCGTCGTCACGGCCCACTTCAATGCGGTACAGCTCCATTTCGCCGACGTCGCGACGTTCGCGACGCGGACGATCGCCGCCTTCGCGGTTGTCACGCGCTTCACGCGGGCTGCGACGGTCATCACGACGGTCGTCACGATCGCGGAACTCGCGACGCTGCGGACGCGGCGCGTCCGGCTGGACGATCAGCGGACGTTCGCCCTGCGCCATTTTCAGCAGCGCGGCGGCCAGCGTTTCCATATCCAGCTCGTCCTGCGGAGAGAGTTTCTCCAGCAGTGCGCGATACTGGTCCAGATCGCTGCTTTCCAGCTGCTGCTGTACGCGTCCGGCGAATTTCTCCAGACGACGAGTGCTCAGCAGTTCAGCGTTCGGCAGTTCGACTTCCGGAATGGTCAGCTTCATGGTGCGCTCGATGTTGCGCAGCAGACGACGCTCGCGGTTCTCGACGAACAGCAGCGCGCGACCAGCACGGCCGGCGCGGCCGGTACGACCGATACGGTGAACGTAAGACTCAGCGTCCAGCGGAATGTCGTAGTTAACGACCAGGCTAATGCGCTCAACGTCCAGACCACGCGCCGCAACGTCGGTGGCGATCAGGATATCGAGACGGCCATCTTTCAGACGCTCCAGAGTCTGCTCACGCAGCGCCTGGTTCATGTCGCCGTTCAGCGCGGCGCTGTTGTAGCCGCTGCGCTCCAGCGCTTCAGCCACTTCCAGCGTAGCGTTTTTGGTACGCACGAAGATGATAGCGGCATCGAAATCTTCCGCTTCAAGGAAACGCACCAGCGCGTCGGTTTTACGACCGTACGCCGTCCAGTAAGACTGGCTGATGTCCGGGCGCGTAGTGACGCTGGACTGAATGCGCACTTCCTGCGGATCTTTCATGAAACGCTTGGTGATGCGACGGATCGCTTCCGGCATGGTCGCTGAGAACAGCGCGGTCTGATGACCTTCCGGGATCTGCGCCATGATGGTTTCAACGTCTTCGATGAAGCCCATACGCAGCATTTCATCAGCTTCGTCCAGCACCAGGCCACGCAGATTAGAGAGATCCAGCGTACCGCGTTTCAGGTGGTCGAGCAGACGACCCGGGGTGCCCACCACGATTTGCGGGCCCTGACGCAGCGCGCGCAGCTGCACGTCATAACGCTGGCCGCCGTAAAGGGCCACGACGTTGACGCCACGCATATGTTTAGAGAATTCGGTCATCGCTTCAGCAACCTGAACCGCCAGTTCGCGGGTAGGCGCCAGCACCAGGATCTGCGGTGCGCGAAGAGAAGGATCAATGTTGTTTAACAGCGGCAGCGAGAACGCCGCGGTTTTACCACTGCCGGTCTGCGCCATGCCCAGTACGTCACGGCCCGCCAGCAGGTGAGGAATACACTCAGCCTGGATCGGAGAAGGCTTAACGTAGCCCATGCCGTTCAGTGATTCGAGGATGTCGGCGTTCAGGCCCAGGTCAGCAAAAGTGGTTTGGATATCAGTCATGTAGTACACGTGCCTCTTAGATTGCGGCGGCCAGTCTACATAACTCGTCGTGAAAATTTTCAGTCATTTTCATCAAAAAGTGTGAACCGGCTCAAATTAGAAGTTTTGACGAACAGAAAGGCCCTCATCCCGGAAGATGATGACATAACGGGTACTTCAGGCAATAAAAGTTCGTCAGCTATTGCTGGTCAGATTCTGATAAATCGTCTTGTGTCTGGCCGAGTTGCGCCAGTTCCAACAATGCGTATCGGTGTTCAACAAAGTTATTGACGTTGTTGGCCACCGCCAGTTTGAACAGCGCTTTCGCGTTGTCCTTCTCCCCCAGACTTAGGTAGTGCTTACCTAAATAGAAGTTGGTTTCACTGAGATGTTCAGCGAGCGAGGTGTTATCCGTTGCGTCTGCCTTGAGACGTTCCATCAGCGTGCTTTCACTGATGTCGCCAAGGTAGAATTCGACAATGTTCCATCCCCATTGATCACGGGCCGCTTTGTCGTAACGCTGCTGCAGCGCAACTTTCGCCTTATCAGCGTCCATCTCGCGTTCATCGAGATAGAGCCACAGGCTGCGGAAAGGATCGTTGGGATCGTCTTGATAAAACGCCAGCAGATCATCTTGCGCTAACTTGTATCGACCGCCGTAATAGAGAGCGATACCACGGTTTAAATGCGCATAATTGTAAGTTGGATCAAGCTCAAGTACAGAATCAAACGCTTCATAGGCAGCATCAAAATTGCCTGCCTGCGTTAAATATATGCCGAGATAGTTAAACACTTCCGGCATATCTGGTCTTATAGACAGCGCTTGCGAGAAATCGTTCCGCGCTAGTGCTCTCAGACCGAGACTATCATACAACACTCCGCGCTCATATAATAGCTGTGCGCGTTCATCATCGGTAAGGGCGCGACTGGCAAGAATTTGTTCCATGCGCGCCAGAATCACTTCCTGCTGCAGTGTGGGCTGTAGAGGTACTGCAAGAACTTCGTTCTTACGCCAATTGGAGTTGCTGCATCCTGCCAGCGTGATAGCTGTCGCAACAAAACACCAGCGCAAAAAAGGCTTCATTTCCCACTCCCGAATACAAACATTAGGATAACGCTCCTGTCATCCGGCTGCTGTGCACAAGGATTCCCGCCCTCGCGATGACACAAACGCCTCTCCCATCCGCGGTGGGATAAGGAGAGGCAAACAGGGAATTACTCTGCGTCTGGCGCGCTGGTCACGGCAGCTTCTTCGCCCTGAGGCTTAGACTCTGTCGCTTCTTTGATGCTCAGACGGACGCGGCCCTGACGGTCCACTTCCAGTACCTTAACCGGCACTTCCTGGCCCATCTGCAGGTAGTCGGTCACTTTCTCTACGCGCTTGTCCGCGATCTGAGAAATGTGCACCAGACCTTCCTTGCCGCCGCCGATAGCGACGAAGGCGCCGAAGTCGACGATACGGGTCACTTTACCGCTGTACACACGGCCCACTTCGATCTCGGCAGTAATCTCTTCGATGCGACGAATCGCCTCTTTCGCCTTCAGACCGTCGGTCGCCGCGATTTTCACGGTGCCGTCGTCTTCGATTTCGATGGTGGTGCCGGTCTCTTCGGTCAGCGCGCGGATTACGGAACCGCCTTTACCAATCACATCTTTGATCTTGTCGGAATTGATCTTGATGGTGTAAATGCGCGGCGCGAACTCGGAGATCTCTTTACGCGGCGTGCTGATCGCCAGCTCCATCACGCCCAGGATATGCAGACGCGCACCTTTGGCCTGATTCAGGGCAACCTGCATGATTTCGCGGGTGATGCCTTCGATTTTGATGTCCATCTGCAGCGCGGTGATGCCTTCGCGGCTACCGGCTACTTTGAAGTCCATGTCGCCGAGGTGATCTTCGTCGCCGAGGATGTCAGACAGTACCACGAACTTCTCATCTTCTTTCACCAGACCCATCGCGATGCCTGCAACGGCCGCTTTGATCGGCACGCCGGCATCCATCAGCGCCAGTGAAGCGCCGCATACGGAAGCCATAGAGGACGAGCCGTTGGATTCGGTGATTTCAGAAACAACGCGCACGGTGTACGGGAACTCTTCCTGCTTCGGCATCACGGCCAGCACGCCGCGCTTCGCCAGGCGACCGTGACCAATCTCACGACGCTTCGGCGAGCCGACCATACCGGTTTCGCCTACCGAGTAAGGAGGGAAGTTGTAGTGGAACAGGAAGCTGTCGGTACGTTCGCCCATCAGCTCGTCCAGGTTCTGCGCGTCGCGCGCGGTACCCAGCGTCGCGGCGACCAGCGCCTGCGTTTCGCCACGGGTGAACAGCGCCGAGCCGTGCGTGCGCGGCAGTACGCCGGTACGAACGTCCAGACCACGGATCATATCTTTTTCACGGCCGTCGATACGCGGTTCGCCGTTCAGGATACGGGTACGCACCACGTTCTTTTCCAGGCTATGAACGATGTCGCCGATTTCAGCGTCATCCAGCGTTTCGTCTTCAGCCAGCAGCGCGGCGATGGTTTCGTCTTTGATGACGCCAACCTGGGTGTAGCGCTCTTGCTTGTCGGTGATGCGGTAAGCGTCGCTGATGCGCGCTTCAGCCAGAGCGGCAACGCGTGCGATCAGCGCGTCGTTAGCCGGCTCAGGCTGCCAGTCCCAGCGCGGTTTACCCGCTTCTGCGACCAGAGAATTGATGTTTTCGATAACGACCTGCTGCTGCTCGTGGCCGAACACCACTGCACCCAGCATCTGATCTTCGGTCAGGATGTCCGCTTCGGACTCAACCATCAGTACCGCATTCTGCGTACCGGCAACTACCAGATCCAGACGAGACTGTTTGATTTCGTCAGCGGTCGGGTTCAGCACATACTGGTCGTTGATGTAGCCGACGCGCGCGGCGCCGATCGGACCGTTGAACGGCAGGCCTGACAGCGCCAGCGCGGCAGAGGCGCCGATCATCGCAACGATATCCGGGTTAACCTGCGGGTTAACGGACACCACGGTGGCGATAACCTGAACTTCGTTGACGAAGCCTTCCGGGAACAGCGGACGAATCGGGCGGTCAATCAGACGCGCAATCAGGGTTTCGCCTTCGCTAGGACGGCCTTCGCGACGGAAGAAGCTGCCCGGGATACGGCCAGCGGCGTAGGTACGCTCCTGGTAGTTCACGGTCAGCGGGAAGAAGTCCTGGCCGGGTTTGGCTTTTTTCTGACCAACAACGGTAACGAATACAGCGGTGTCGTCCATGCTGGCCATAACGGCTGCGGTGGCCTGGCGCGCCATCATGCCGGTTTCCAGCGTGACGGTATGCTGACCATATTGGAATTGACGTACGATCGGGTTCAGCAAAATGAATTCCTTAACTTCGGGGCAGCGCCTTTCTGGCGTGCCATGGATTACCGATCTTCAGTTGCATCCTCGCGACTAATGACAACCCTTAACCGAATCTGCGGTAAAGCCTCTCATTAGCCGCGCGAACCTCTGCAAACGAAGATCACTCACTGCAACAATACATGAGTTTGGTCCGGATTGCTGCGCATTGCTCGAAAAAAGGGGCCGTAAAGGCCCCCTTTTCGTGAAACTCGCACGAATCTGATCGCAAGACGCGTTTTTTCGCAAACTCTCTGCGCTACATCCTTGATCAGATTCTTCAGACTTAGCGACGCAGGCCCAGGCTTTCGATCAGGCTGGTGTAGCGTGCAACGTCTTTACGCTTCAGGTAGTCCAGCAGCTTACGACGCTGAGATACCATGCGCAGCAGACCGCGACGGCTGTGGTGGTCTTTCTTGTGCTCAGAGAAGTGACCCTGCAGGTGGCTAATCTGGGCAGTCAGCAGTGCAACCTGAACTTCGGTTGAGCCGCTGTCGTTAGCGCCACGACCGTATTTAGCAACGATCTCTGCTTTAGCTTCTACGCTTAGAGACATAATAAACTCCAGTAATAAATGAATGTATGGGCGCCGATCTCTAATTCAGCTACCCGCTTTAAAGCCGCGCTATTCTACTCTTCGCCCGAGAGCAACGCAAATACAGCGTTGCGTAACGTTACGCGGGATACTCCACCACCAGACGACGCGGCGCTACGCGCCCGTCAGCGGCGATTTCGGCCATGCCGATAAATTTATGCGTATCGCCTTCGGTAACGCGCACCAGTCCCTGCTGCGGCGCATTCGCTGCCTGAACCGGCATGCCCTGTTTGAAGAAGGCGGCGACGGCGGAAGGCAGATTAACGAGGGGAAACGCGTCCGCCGGGCTATCCATCGGCAGCAGAAGCGCATCGAGCGGCGCGTAATCGGGCGTCTCCGCCGCGTTTACCGTCGCCGCGACGGCCTGCAGCTGCTCCAGCGTCATCATCTTTTCGATCGGATAGCGCGCCACCTGCAAACGACGCAGCATAATGACATGCGCGCCGCAGCCGAGCTTCTCGCCCAGATCGTCAATAATGGTGCGGATATAGGTGCCTTTGGAGACATGGATTTCCAGCTCCAGCTCATCGCCTTCCCAGCGAATAAACTGCAGCTCGAAGACGGTAATCGGACGCGCTTCACGCGGCACGGTCACGCCTTCGCGCGCGTACTCATACAGCTTTCGGCCCTGATACTTCAGCGCCGAGAACATGGTCGGCACCTGCATCGTCTCGCCGCGAAAGCTCTCCAGCGCCACGTCGAGTTGCTGCTGACTAAAAGAGACCGGACGCGTTTCGACGATATTGCCGTCGGCGTCGGAAGTATCGGTGCGCTCGCCGAGGCGCGCGATAACGCGATAACGCTTATCCGAGTCGAGCAGATACTGAGAGAACTTAGTCGCTTCGCCGAGACAAATCGGCAGCATGCCGGTCGCCAGCGGATCGAGCGCGCCGGTGTGGCCCGCTTTGTTGGCGTTAAACAGACGTTTAACTTTTTGCAGCACATCGTTGGACGACGCGCCCTGCTGCTTGTCGAGCAGGAACACGCCGTGGACGTCGCGACCGCGACGACGAGGACGACTCATCAGTCCTCCTTGTCATCTTCCGCCGGGTTTTCACCGCGACGCTCGACGTCGTTCTTGATGACGTTCGACACCAGGTTCGACATGCGCATACCTTCAATCAGCGAATTGTCGTAGAAGAAGGTCAGTTCCGGCACGATACGCAGACGCATCGCTTTGCCGAGCAGAATACGGATATAGCCAGAAGCCTCTTTCAGCGCCTTCAGGCCATTTTTCACCGCTTCCTCGTCTTTGTCGTTAAGGAAGGTGACAAACACTTTGGCATACGCGAGATCGCGCGACACTTCCACGCCGGATACCGTCACCATCATGCCGAGACGCGGATCTTTAATCTCGCGCTGCAGAATGATTGCGATCTCTTTTTGCAGCTCCTGCGACACGCGCTGCGGGCGGCCAAATTCTTTCGCCATAATCATCTCTCCAAAATAATTCGGGAGGCCAGCGGCCTCCCAAATTGCAACACATCGCGTAATGCTTATTCGATGGTGCGCTTAACTTCGATCACTTCGAACACTTCGATCATATCGCCAACGCGAACGTCGTTGTAGTTCTTCACGCCGATACCACACTCCATGCCGTTACGCACTTCGTTGACGTCATCTTTGAAGCGACGCAGAGATTCCAGCTCGCCTTCGTAGATAACCACGTTGTCGCGCAGAACGCGGATCGGGTTGTGACGCTTGATGTTGCCTTCGGTGACCATACAGCCGGCGATCGCGCCGAATTTCGGTGACTTGAACACGTCACGAACTTCAGCCAGACCGATAATCTGCTGTTTGAACTCCGGCGCCAGCATGCCGCTCATCGCCGCTTTCACTTCGTCGATCAGATTATAGATGACGGAGTAGTAACGCAGGTCGACGTTTTCAGCATCGATGACGCGACGCGCAGAGGCATCGGCACGCACGTTGAAGCCAAGGATGATGGCGTTGGACGCCGCAGCCAGCGTGGCGTCGGTTTCGGTGATACCACCTACGCCCGAACCGATAATCTTCACCTTCACTTCGTCGGTGGAGAGTTTCAGCAGCGAGTCGGAGATCGCTTCCACAGAACCCTGGACGTCGGACTTCAGCACGATGTTCAGCTCGGAGACTTCGCCTTCGGTCATGTTGGCGAACATGTTCTCCAGCTTCGCCTTCTGCTGACGCGCCAGTTTGACTTCGCGGAACTTGCCCTGACGATAGAGCGCAACTTCACGCGCTTTCTTCTCGTCGCGCACTACGGTCGCTTCGTCGCCCGCTGCCGGCACGCCGGAGAGACCGAGGATTTCCACCGGAATGGACGGACCCGCTTCCATGACTTCGCGGCCCAGTTCGTCGCGCATCGCACGCACACGGCCGTATTCGAAGCCGCACAGCACGATGTCGCCTTTATTCAGGGTACCTTCGCGCACCAGTACGGTAGCGACCGGACCACGACCTTTATCCAGGAAGGATTCGATCACCACGCCGCTCGCCATGCCTTCGCGAATAGCGGTCAGCTCCAGCACTTCCGCCTGCAGCAGAATCGCATTCAGCAGATCGTCGATGCCGGTACCGGCTTTCGCAGAGACGTTGACGAACATGTTTTCGCCGCCCCACTCTTCCGGGATGATGCCGTACTGAGTCAGTTCGTTCTTGACGCGATCCGGATCGGCTTCCGGCTTATCGATTTTGTTGACGGCAACCACCACCGGCACGCCCGCCGCTTTCGCGTGCTGGATCGCTTCGATGGTCTGCGGCATCACGCCGTCGTCAGCCGCCACCACGAGGATAACGATATCCGTCGCCTGCGCACCACGCGCACGCATCGCGGTAAACGCGGCGTGGCCCGGGGTGTCGAGGAAGGTGATCATGCCGTTGTCGGTTTCGACATGGTAAGCACCGATGTGCTGGGTAATGCCGCCCGCTTCGCCAGAGGCGACTTTGGTCGAACGGATGTAGTCCAGCAGCGAGGTTTTACCGTGGTCGACGTGGCCCATGATGGTCACGACCGGCGCGCGGGATTCCTGCGCGGCATCGGTATCGCGATCGCTCATTACCGCTTCTTCCAGCTCGTTCTCGCGGCGCAGGATCACTTTGTGACCCATCTCTTCCGCAACCAGCTGAGCCGTTTCCTGATCGATAACCTGGTTGATGGTCGCCATGGCGCCCATCTTCATCATCGCTTTGATGACCTGCGAACCTTTCACCGCCATTTTGTTAGCCAGTTCGGCTACGGTAATGGTTTCGCCAATGATGACGTCGCGGTTAACAACCTGAGCAGGTTTATTGAAGCCCTGCTGCAGTGCGCTTGGCTTGCGGTGTTTGCCGCCTTTGCCGCCACGAATCTGCGCGCGCGCTTCTTCGCGATCGGTTTTAGCTTCAGAATGCTTGTTGCCTTTCTTCGCCGGACGCGCCGCTTTAGCAGTGGTGCGCGCGCGTGCGCGGCCCGCTTCTACCTGGCGGTCGTTTTCGTCTTCTGCCTGACGGGCATGAGTCGAAGTGGTGACGTGATAGTCGCCTTTGTCTTCTTCCTCAGGTTTTTCCCATTCAGCCGATTTTTCTTCAGCCAGGCGGCGCGCTTCTTCAGCGACGCGGCGAGCGTCTTCTTCGAGCTTACGGCGCGCTTCTTCTTCCGCTTTACGCTTCAGTTCAGCCGCTTCGGCTTCGCGACGGGCTTTGTCGGACTGCGCAGCCTTGGTCATATCGTCGGTTTGATGATTCGTCACTTTTTCTTTTTCCGCTGCTTCACGCTTCGCCTTTTCAGCGGCTTCGCGCTTGGCTTTCTCTTCGGCTTCACGTTGCGCTTTTTCTTCAGCTTCGCGACGGGCTTTTTCTTCAGCCTCGCGTTGCGCCTTTTCTTCCGCTTCACGCTGAGCCTGGGCTTCTGCTTCTGCCTGTTCAGCTTCCGCATCACCTTTTACGTAGGTGCGCTTTTTGCGGACTTCGATTTGCACCGATTTACTTTTACCCCCGGTGCCTGGGATATTCAAGGTACTGCGCGTCTTACGCTGCAATGTTAACTTGCTTGAGCCGGTCTGACCATGCTCGCGATTGAGGTGAGACAATAAAGTTTCTTTCTCTTGCTGCGTGACCGCGTCGTTCTCCGACTTGCGGATCCCTGCGTCAGCAAATTGCTGAACCAGGCGATCGACCGGGGTCTGAATCTCTGCGGCCAGCGATTTTACGGTTACATCTGTCATGCTGTTCCTTCCTGTTATTACGCGTCATCGCCGAACCAGCAGATATTTCGCGCGGCCATAATCAGCGCGCCGGCTTGCTCATCATTCAGCCCTTCAATATCCGTCAGGTCGTCGACACCTTGCTCGGCGAGATCTTCCAGCGTGCAAACGCCTTTCGCCGCCAGGCGGTACGCCAGCGTACGATCCAGGCCGTCGAGATTCAGAAGATCCTCAGCGGGCTCCTGATTACCACGGCTCTCTTCTTTCGCCAGCGCCAGGGTGGTTAACGCATTTTTGGCTCGTTCACGCAGGGCTTCTACGGTCTCTTCGTCCAGACCATCAACGTCCAGCAGCTCGTTGATCGGCACGTATGCCAGCTCTTCCAGCGAAGAGAAGCCCTCTTCCACCAGTACGGTGGCGAACTCTTCGTCGATGTCGAGATGTTTAGTAAACATATCAATAGCAGCATGCGCTTCGGCCTGGTGTTTCGCCTGCAGATCATCGACGGTCATCACGTTCAGCTCCCAGCCGCTCAGCTGGGAAGCCAGACGCACGTTTTGGCCGTTACGGCCGATCGCCTGAGCCAGATTGCCGGCTTCAACAGCGATATCCATGGTGTGGTTATCTTCATCAACCACGATTGACGCCACGTCGGCCGGAGCCATGGCGTTAATAACAAACTGCGCCGGGTTATCGTCCCACAGCACGATATCGATACGCTCGCCGCCCAGTTCGCTGGAAACAGCCTGTACGCGCGCGCCGCGCATACCGACGCAGGCGCCGACCGGATCGATGCGTTTGTCGTTGGTTTTCACCGCAATTTTAGCGCGTGAACCCGGATCGCGAGCCGCCGCTTTAATTTCGATGACTTCTTCGCCGATTTCCGGCACCTCAATGCGGAACAGCTCGATCAGCATTTCCGGCTTGGAACGGGTCACGAACAGCTGCGCGCCGCGCGCTTCCGGACGTACGGCGTAAAGCACGCCGCGAATACGGTCGCCCGGACGGAAGTTCTCACGCGGCAGCATATCTTCGCGCAAAATCACCGCTTCGGCGTTGCTGCCGAGATCAAGAGTGATGTTGTCGCGATTCACTTTCTTCACCACGCCGGTGATGATTTCGCCTTCGTGCTGGCGGAACTGATCGACCACCATCGCACGCTCGGCTTCGCGCACTTTCTGCACGATAACCTGCTTCGCGGTCTGGGTCGTGATACGGTCAAAGGTGACCGATTCGATCTGATCTTCAACGTAATCGCCCAGATTGAACGCTTCATCCTCGAAGCGGGCTGCCTCCAGCGTGATCTCGCGCGTCGGCTGCGTCACTTCTTCTACCACTTCCCAACGGCGGAAGGTGTCGAAGTCGCCGCTTTTGCGATCGATGCTGACGCGAACGTCAATCTCTTGCTCGTACTTCTTCTTGGTTGCAGTTGCCAGCGCGCTCTCCAGCGCTTCGAAGATTTTCTCACGCGGCAGGGCTTTTTCGTTAGAAACGGCTTCTACAACAGCTAAGATCTCTTTGTTCATCCTGGTTAGCCTCAATCCGGACTTTTAAAAGTGGGGGACCAGGTTCGCTTTCTGAATATTGCTCAGCGCGAACACCTCGTCTTTACCCTCAACGGTCACCGTCACCATCTCGCCGTCGACCGACTTGATGATGCCCTGCCATTTACGACGGTTCTGTACCGCCATACGCAGGACCAGACTGACTTCTTCGCCTGTATACCGCACGTAGTGTTCCGCGGTAAACATCGGGCGATCCAGTCCCGGTGAGGAGACTTCAAGGTTGTAAGCCACGGTGATGGGATCTTCCACATCCAGCACCGCGCTTACCTGGTGGCTGACATCCGCGCAATCATCGACATTGATGCCATCTTCACTATCAATATAGATGCGCAGGGTTGATGTGCGACCGCGAACGAATTCGATACCGACCAGTTCGTAGCCGAGCGCTTCTACCGGAGCCGATACCAACTCTGTCAATTTTTGCTCTAATGTGGACAAGCCCACCCCCAAGACATAAAAAAAGGGCTTAATAGCCCAGTGTTGCGATTTCCTGATAACAAAAAACCCCGAAAATTCGGGGCTTTTTGTGACTGGACCCTGTACGCCGCTAAGCGGCTCGGCACTGTCCAGAAGAATTTTTTTCAAAACTCGCTGCGATGCGCCCGTCGATGCACACAGTATATTTGAAAAAGAACTCTAAGGGAAAGTGGTTGCGGGGGCCGGATTTGAACCGACGACCTTCGGGTTATGAGCCCGACGAGCTACCAGGCTGCTCCACCCCGCGTCCGAAAACGTGACGAATGTTACGCTGATCTTGCGATATTTGCAAGTAAAACCAGATTTGGTACCGAGGACGGGACTTGAACCCGTAAGCCCAATCGGGCACTACCACCTCAAGGTAGCGTGTCTACCAATTCCACCACCTCGGCACTGTTCAGACCACGACTTGAATCTGTCGCGTCGCAAGCATGACGAACTTATTTCGGGATATCGTTACCCGGCGTTGCCGGTTGTGCTGGCTGAGTCGTTGACTGCGCCGGCGCTGACAGATTTTCCCACTCGCTTCCTTTTGAAGTCTTATTGGTGTTCAGGTTACCCAGAACAAGGCTGATGATGAAGAACAGCGCCGCGAGAATGCCGGTCATGCGAGTCATGAAGTTACCTGAACCCGTAGAACCGAACAGCGTTGCGGATGCGCCTGCACCGAATGAGGCTCCCATATCAGCGCCTTTACCTTGCTGCAGCATAATCAAACCCACGAGGGCGATGGCTACAATAAGGAAGATAACTAAAAGAGCTTCGTACATAATCAACCTGTTTCCTTGCGCGATAACCGCACAGTTAAGCTTCAGCCAGTATAGATGGGCCGTGTCGTCATCACCCATCAGAAGCGGGTGTGAATACTAACCAAAGGCGCACCCCTCTGCAAGGGTAATTTTCTTCGCCGCGATCGACTGCGGAAAAAAGCGCCATCCTGATGATTTTAACGGCGGATCGGCGTAAAACCGTCCGCCGTTCATGCCTTAAACCGCTTTGACCTGCTCGGCGATACGATGCGCCAGCTCAGTAACCTGCGCTTCGTTTTCCCCTTCGACCATCACGCGAATCAACGGCTCGGTACCCGATTTACGCAGCAGCACGCGTCCGCGTCCGGCCAGCGTCTTTTCCACTTCCGCCGTCACGCTTTTTACCGTCTCGTCTTCCAGCGGGTCGTTCGTGCCGCTGAAGCGCACGTTTACCAGCACCTGCGGCAGCATCTTCATGCCACTGCACAGGTCATGCAGACTCATATGGTTGCGCACCATTGCAGTGAGCACTTGCAAACTTGCTACGATACCGTCGCCGGTGGTGGTTTTATCCAGCAGAATAACGTGGCCGGAGTTCTCCGCGCCGAGTCGCCACTGCTTCTCCTGCATCTTTTCCAGCACGTAGCGGTCGCCCACTTTGGCGCGGGCGAAAGGGATGCCGAGCTGCTTCAGCGCCAGCTCGAGGCCCATATTGCTCATCAGGGTGCCGACCACGCCGCCGCGCAGCTGGCCCTGACGCAGCCCTTCGCGCGCGATGATATACAGGATCTGGTCGCCATCGACCTTCTCGCCTAAATGGTCGACCATCATGATGCGGTCGCCGTCGCCGTCGTAAGCCAGGCCGATATCCGCCTTTTCCGCTAGCACGCGCTGCTGCAGCATACGCAGATCGGTCGTGCCGCACTCTTTGTTGATATTCATGCCGTCGGGCTGCGTGGCGATAGCGATAACGGTGGCGCCCAGCTCGCGCAGCACGTTCGGCGCAATGTGGTAGGTGGCGCCGTTCGCGCAGTCGACCACGATTTTCAGGCCGTTAAGACTAAGCTCGCTCGGAAAGGAGCCCTTGCAAAACTCGATATAGCGGCCGGCGGCGTCTACGATACGGCTGGCGCGCCCCAGCTCGGCGGACTCGACGCAGGTCAGCGGCTTCTCCATTTCCAGCTCAATCGCCTCTTCTACCTCGTCCGGCAGCTTGGTGCCTTCGGCAGAAAAGAATTTAATGCCGTTATCGTCGAACGGGTTATGCGACGCGGAGATGACGATGCCCGCTTCGGCGCGGAAGGTGCGCGTCAGATAGGCGATGGCGGGCGTCGGCATCGGGCCGGTAAAGGCGGCGGACAAGCCCGCCGCCGCCAGGCCCGCTTCCAGCGCCGACTCCAGCATATAGCCGGAGATACGCGTATCTTTACCGATCAGCACCTTTCGTGAGCCGTGACGCGCCAGCACTTTTCCCGCCGCCCAGCCCAGCTTTAGTACAAAATCAGGGGTAATCGGCGCTTCGCCAACCTTGCCGCGAATGCCGTCTGTACCAAAATATTTACGATTACTCATGCCTTAATTATCCTTTTGCTCTCCGTGTCGCTTCGACAACGCGCATCGCCTCGACCGTCTCTTTTACGTCATGTACGCGAATGATCTGCGCGCCCTGCATCGCGGCGATCGTTGCGCAGGTCAGGCTGCCCGTCAGACGCTGCGAAGGCCCGACGTTCAACAGCTGACCAATCATAGATTTGCGCGACATGCCCACCAGCAGCGGCAGCCCGAAATGGTGAAAATGGCTAAGGTGGGCCAGCAGTTCATAGTTGTGGTTGAGATTCTTACCGAAACCGAAGCCAGGGTCGAGCAGCAGATGTTCTTTTTTGATGCCTGCAGCCTCGCAGCGCGCGATTTGATGCACGAAGTAAGCATCCACTTCGCTTACCACATTGCAATACTCAGGCGCCTGCTGCATGGTGCGCGGCTCGCCCTGCATATGCATCAGGCAAACCGGCAAATCTGCCGCCGCCGCCGCTTCCAGCGCGCCGGGTTCAGAGAGCGAGCGAATATCGTTAATAATGTGAGCGCCCGCTCGCGCTGCTTCACGGATAACCTCCGCTTTTGAGGTATCAACCGAAATCCACACCTCGAAACGCTGCGCAATCGCCTCTACCACCGGAATAACGCGCGCCAGCTCCTCGTCGACGCTTACCTCATCCGCCCCCGGACGGGTCGACTCGCCGCCGACGTCGATAATGGTGGCGCCCGCGTTAACCATTTCATTGGTATGCGTCAGCGCCTCGACCAGCGTGTGATGTTTTCCACCATCGGAGAAGGAGTCCGGCGTGACATTCAAAATGCCCATCACATGGGGAAACGACAGATCGAGATGGGTATCACGGGCGTACAACTTCATGGGGAAAATCTCCTCTGATTACCTGATTACGGATGTAAAAAACCCCGGACCAGCCGGGGTTTTTGCAAGGGTGAAACCCTGTTATTTGTCGAACTGCTCTGACATGGTATTGCCAGGATTCGGCGTGCGCGGCTCATCGACCGGACGCGGCGCCTTCGGCGTGCCGTTGCTGTCGGAATTGCTGCCCGGATCTTCCCAGCCCGCTGGCGGACGCACTTCGCGGCGCGCCATCAGGTCGTCGATCTGCGGCGCATCGATGGTTTCATACTTCATCAGCGCGTCTTTCATCGCGTGAAGGATGTCCATGTTCTCGCTCAGAATACGGCGCGCGCGCTGGTAGTTGCTGTCGATCAGGTGTTTAACTTCCTGGTCGATAATGCGCGCGGTTTCGTCAGACATATGTTTCGCTTTCGCCACGGAACGGCCGAGGAACACTTCGCCCTCTTCTTCCGCATAAAGCAACGGACCCAGTTTTTCCGAGAAGCCCCACTGCGTCACCATGTTGCGCGCCAGGTTAGTGGCCACTTTGATGTCGTTAGAGGCGCCGGTGGAAACGTGTTCCGCACCGTAAATAATCTCTTCAGCCAGGCGACCGCCGTACAGGGTAGAGATCTGGCTTTCCAGCTTCTGACGGCTGGCGCTGATAGCGTCGCCTTCAGGCAGGAAGAAGGTCACGCCAAGCGCACGTCCGCGCGGAATAATCGTTACCTTGTGCACCGGATCGTGTTCCGGCACCAGGCGGCCGATAATCGCGTGGCCCGCTTCGTGGTATGCGGTGGATTCTTTCTGCGCTTCCGTCATCACCATGGAGCGACGTTCCGCACCCATCATGATTTTGTCTTTCGCTTTCTCGAACTCAACCATCGATACCACACGCTTGTTGCCGCGTGCGGCAAACAGCGCCGCTTCGTTCACCAGGTTAGCGAGATCCGCACCGGAGAAGCCCGGCGTACCGCGCGCGATGATGCCGGCGTCGATATCGGTCGCCAGCGGCACGCGGCGCATATGCACTTTCAGAATCTGTTCGCGGCCGCGCACGTCCGGCAGACCCACGACGACCTGACGGTCAAAGCGGCCTGGACGCAGCAGCGCCGGGTCGAGAACGTCTGGACGGTTAGTCGCGGCGATAACGATAATACCTTCATTACCTTCAAAGCCGTCCATCTCAACCAGCATCTGGTTCAGGGTCTGTTCACGTTCATCGTGACCGCCGCCTAAACCTGCGCCGCGCTGACGACCGACGGCGTCGATCTCATCGATAAAGATGATACACGGTGCGGCTTTCTTGGCCTGTTCGAACATGTCGCGTACGCGAGAGGCGCCGACGCCCACGAACATTTCCACGAAGTCGGAACCGGAAATGGTAAAGAACGGTACTTTCGCTTCGCCTGCGATCGCTTTCGCCAGCAGGGTTTTACCGGTACCTGGCGGGCCCACCATCAGCACGCCTTTCGGGATTTTACCGCCCAGCTTCTGAAAGCGGCTCGGTTCGCGCAGATACTCGACCAGTTCGCCCACTTCCTCTTTCGCTTCGTCGCAGCCTGCCACGTCAGCGAAAGTGGTTTTGATCTGATCTTCCGTCAGCATACGGGCTTTGCTTTTGCCAAAGGACATCGCGCCTTTGCCGCCGCCGCCCTGCATCTGGCGCATAAAGAAGATCCACACGCCAATCAGCAGCAGCATCGGGAACCAGGAGATGAAGATCGAAGCCAGCAGGCTCGGCTCTTCCGGCGGTTCGCCAACCACTTTGACGTTTTTGGTCAACAGGTTATCGAGTAACTTGGGATCATTGACAGGAATGTAGGTCGTGTATTTATTACTGTCTTTCTTGATTACGTTAATCTCACGCCCGTTAATACGTGCCTCGCGGACCTGATCCTGGTTCACTTCCGACAGGAAGGTTGAATAATCAACCCTACGGCCATTCGACTCGCTGGGCCCAAAGCTCTGGAATACTGACATCAGCACGACCGCGATGACTAACCAGAGAATCAGGTTTTTCGCCATGTCACTCAAGGGATTAACCTCATATTACAACGGTGTTAACAGACAGCGTAGGGTACTATATATCCTTCATACATGGAATCGCGGCTGGTGGGCTGCAACTTCATCAATTGGGCTATAGTTTGCGCCCTGTCGCCACAATGTACACTTCGCGCGAACGAGATCGCGAAGCGTCCGGCTTACGAATTTTCACTTTCGTAAACAGGGAGCGAATTTCCCGCAGGTATTCATCGAAGCCATCTCCCTGAAACACTTTCACTACAAAACTGCCGCCCGGCGCCAGGATATCCCGACACATTTCGAGCGCCAGTTCAACCAAATACATCGACCGGGGAATATCGACTGCCGGCGTCCCGCTCATGTTGGGCGCCATATCCGACATGACCACCTGCACTTTTTGATCGCCTACGCGATCGAGCAGCGCCTTGATCACCGATTCTTCACGAAAATCGCCCTGAAGGAAATCGACGCCGACGATAGGATCCATCGGCAGAATATCGCAGGCGATAACGCGTCCCGAAGAGCCGATCTGCTGGACCACATACTGCGACCAGCCGCCGGGCGCCGCACCCAGATCTACCACGGTCATACCGGGTTTGAAAAGCTTGTCACCCTGTTGTATTTCATCAAGTTTAAACCAGGCGCGCGAACGCAACCCCTTTTTCTGTGCCTGAAGCACATATTTATCGCTAAAGTGTTCCTGTAGCCAGCGGCTGGAGCTGGCCGAACGCTTTTTACCCGTCATAATTTTCTCAACTAAATCGTCATCGCAGCGATAAACCTGCACGCAATGGGTTGCGTTGATTTGGTGATAACCCCGAGATGGCGGTAGAATGAACCGTTTTCAATCCCTGAGTAAGCAAAAAATACGATGAATCTAAGTACCAAACAAAAACAGCACCTGAAAGGCCTCGCCCATCCACTGAAACCCGTGGTCATGATCGGCGGCAACGGCCTGACCGAAGGCGTGCTGGCCGAAATCGAATCCGCGCTGGAACATCACGAACTGATCAAGGTGAAAATTGCCTCGGAAGACCGTGAAACCAAACAGCTGATCGTTGAGGCTATCGTGCGTGAGACCAAAGCCGGCAACGTGCAGGTGATCGGCAAAACGCTGGTGCTGTATCGCCCTTCTAAAGAGAGCAAGATTTCTCTGCCGCGCTAAAGGCGTCGCCGGGCAACCGGCCAGAGAAAGTGCCATGCTCCCGCATGGGTTAAAAGGCCGCATCGCGGCCTTTTCCATTCTTTACATAATGCTTCGACGCTTTTCAAAGCGTAGCTCTCTCTTAAAGGTATTCCACTTTAAGAATTTCATACTCAACATCGCCGCCCGGGGTTTTGATGATGGTCACATCGTCCACCTCTTTTCCTACCAGACCGCGCGCCATCGGCGAGTTGACCGAAATCAGATTTTGCTTAAAGTCCGCTTCGTCGTCGCCCACGATGCGATAGGTCGACTCTTCGTCGGTATCGGTGTTGAGCACGGTTACGGTCGCGCCGAAGATCACGCGGCCGTTGTTCGGAATGGTGGTGACGTCGATAACCTGCGCGTTAGACAACTTGGCTTCGATCTCCTGAATACGACCTTCGCAAAACCCTTGCTCTTCGCGCGCGGCGTGATACTCCGCGTTCTCTTTCAGATCGCCGTGCTCACGTGCTTCAGCGATTGAGGCGATGATGCGCGGGCGTTTAACGGTTTTCAGCTCGTTCAGCTCTTCGCGCAGCTTTTCGGCGCCCCTTAACGTCATCGGAATCTGATTCATTTAAGCTCCTCGCTCTCTTTCCTGTTTTAACGGCGTCATCCTGACCAGTGTCCACAGAAAAACCGGTTCTGCAGGGCCTGACCCTCGTTTTGCAAATAAAAGAATCCTGACCCGGAAAAGGTTCCAGGCCAGAATCTGGTTTTGCATTTTGATACGTATTTTAACCCAGAGTTCCCTGCGGGTCATCGTTTACTTTCCACCGCTGCGGGACGTAGTATTGACGGCTTCACCTGCCAGTTACCGCGAGATTATGCGATTTTCACGACTTGTTACCGGACTAACCTGTGCGTTTATGCTGCAGGCACAAGCAGCGCCCGTAGATGAATACATGCAGTATTTGCCGGATGGCGCCAATCTGGCGCTGATGGTGCAGAAAATCGGCGCCAGCACCCCAATAATCGATTATCACGGCAAACAGATGGCGTTGCCCGCCAGCACCATGAAGGTGATTACCGCGCTGGCGGCGCTGCTGGAGCTGGGCGGCGACTATCGCTTCCAGACTACGCTGGAAACCAAAGGCGCCATCAGCGACGGCACGCTAAACGGCGATCTGGTCGCGCGCTTTGCCGGCGATCCGACGCTGGGTCGACAGGATCTGCGCAATATGGTCGCCGCGCTGAAAAAGCAGGGCGTCACCCATATCAAAGGCAACCTGGTGATCGACACCTCGGTGTTCGCCAGCCATGACATGGCGCCGGGCTGGCCGTGGAACGATCTGACGCAGTGCTTCAGCGCGCCGCCAGGCGCCGCTATCGTCGATAAAAACTGCTTCTCCGTGTCGCTCTACAGCGCCAGCACGCCGGGCGAAACCGCCTTCGTGCGTATCGCCTCTTACTACCCCGCCCATATGTTCAGCCAGGTGCGCACCCTCGGCCGCAACAGCGGCGAAGCGCAGTATTGCGAGCTGGACGTGGTGCCGGGCGAGCTCAACCGCTATACGCTGACCGGCTGCATGCGCCAGCGCGCGGAGCCGCTGCCGCTGGCGTTCGCCGTACAGGACGACGCCGCCTGGGCCGGAGAGATCCTGAAGCAGGAGCTGCGTCAGGCTGATATCGACTACAGCGGTCACCTGGTACGCCAGACGCAGGTCACGTCGCCGGGCACCGTGCTGGCGTCCACCCAGTCCGCGCCGCTGCATTCGCTGCTGCATACTATGCTGAAAAAGTCAGACAACATGATTGCCGACACGGTGTTCCGCACTATCGGCCATCACTATTTCAACGTGCCCGGCACCTTCCGCGCCGGATCGGACGCTATCCGCCGTATCCTGCGCGAGAAAGCCAACATTGATTTAGGCAACAGCATTCAGGTGGATGGATCGGGGCTGTCGCGCCATGACCTCATCGCGCCGGATACCATGATGCAGGTGTTGCAGTACATTGCGAAAAACGACGCGACGCTGGACTACATCTCCATGCTGCCGCTGGCGGGCCACGACGGCACGCTGCAATATCGCGGCGGCCTGCACGAGGCGGGCGTGGACGGCAAAGTGTCGGCGAAAACCGGCTCGCTGCAGGGTGTCTATAATTTGGCTGGCTTTATCACCACCGCCAGCGGCGCGCGCGTCGCCTTTGTGCAGTACCTGTCGGGCTATGCGGTGCCGCCGCAGGACCAGCGCACGCGGCGTATTCCGCTGGTACGCTTTGAGAGCCGTCTCTATCGGGATATCTATCAGAACAACTAACGCATGAAAATATTGATCGTTGAGGACGATGTACTGCTGCAGGGCGGTCTGAGCCAGGCGCTGAGCAGCCAGGGTTACGCCGTTGACTGCGCCTCCAGCGCCGCCGAGGCGGACGCGCTGCTGCACAGCGCGCAGTACAGCCTGATCGTGCTGGATCTCGGCCTGCCGGATCGCGACGGCGGCGATCTGCTGCGGCAGTGGCGGCGAGCGGGTGTCGATCTGCCGGTGCTGATCCTGACCGCGCGCGACGCGCTCAGCGATCGCGTGGAGGGGCTCGACGCCGGCGCCGACGACTATCTGATCAAGCCGCTGGCGCTGGCGGAGCTGCAGGCGCGCGTGCGCGCCCTGATCCGCCGCTATCAGGGCCACAGCGATAACCTGCTGCGCCAGGGCGATCTTACGCTGAACCTCTCTTCGCAGCAGGTGCTGCTGGAGAATCAGCCGCTTGACGTTACGCCCAAAGAGTTCGCGCTGCTGACGCGTCTGCTGATGCGCATCGGACAAAATGTGCATCGCGAAACGCTGCAGCAGGATCTCTACAGCTGGCAGGACGATACCGGCTCTAACACGCTAGAGGTGCATATCCATAATCTGCGCCGCAAGCTGGGCAAAGATCGCATTAAAACCGTGCGCGGCGTCGGCTACCGGCTGGAGAACCGCGAATGAACAGCATGCGTCAGCGCTTGCTGATTATGCTGGCGCTGATTCTGCTCACCTGTCAGATCATGAGCGCCTTCTGGCTGTGGCACGAAAGCCGCGAGCAGATCAGCTTTCTCGTCAACGAAACCCTCTCCGCTAAGGCGCGCAACGATCGCGTCGAAAATGAGATCCGCGAAGCGATCGCCTCGCTGCTGCTGCCCTCTGTCGTCATGGTCGGCCTGACGCTGGTGCTCTCCTTCTGGGCGATTAGCTGGATCGTGCGTCCGCTGCGCGCGCTGCAGACCAGCCTGGCGCAGCGCTCCGCCGACAACCTGACGCCGCTCGCCATTCAGTCCGATATGGAAGAGGTGGTGGCGGTAACCGGCGCGATTAACCAGCTGCTGGCGCGCCTCGATCACACGCTGCAGCAGGAGCGGCTTTTCACGGCGGACGCCGCGCATGAGCTGCGCACCCCGCTCGCCGGACTGCGCCTGCATCTTGAGCTGTTGCAGCAGCAGGGCGTGCCGCACAGCGAAATGCTGGTGGCGCGTATCGATCAGTTGATGCATACCGTCGAGCAGCTGCTGATGCTGGCGCGCGCCAGCCAGGCGCTGGCCAGCGGGCATGCGCAGGCGATTCACTGGCAGGCGGACATTTTGCAGCCGCTGCAGCCGGAGATGCGCGAACTGGTTGAACTGCGTCAGCAGCAGCTTAGCTGGCCGGACAAGGCGGTGGCGCAAAGCCAGGGCGAACCGGTGCTGCTGCGTCTGCTGCTGCGCAATCTGCTGGAGAACGCCTCGCGCTATAGCCCGACGGAGAGTCAGATTGAAATCAGGCTCGAAGAGAGCGACGGCCATATCGTCCTCAGCGTGATTGATGAGGGGCCAGGCATCGATCCCGATGCGGCGGAAGAGCTGACCAAAGCGTTTCGCCGTCGCGATCAGCGCTACGGCGGCAGCGGCCTGGGGCTGAATATCGTGCTGCGTATTTTGCAGATGCACTATGGCGAGCTAAAGCTGATCAATCGCAGCGATCGCAGCGGGCTGATTGCCCGCTGCGTGCTGCCGTTACGGCTTAACTGATTAGAAGTGCGTATTCAGGCTGACGTAATAAGTACGGCCAGACTCATTGTAGGTATTCGCGCCCGCGCCATACAGATAAGAGTTGGTGTTGGCGTTGCCGGTAGTCTGGGCGTTGCCCTGGCGGTAGTGGCGCTTATCGAACAGGTTGTCGATGCCGAGCGTCACGCTGGCGTATTTATTAACGTCATAAGTGCCGCTCAGGCCGACCACTGAGTAAGGACTCACCTCATCGGTCGCGCTGCCGGTAACGGCATTGCCTTTGTAATCATACTTCTTCGGCACCTGCTTGCCGTACCAGGTCAGGGTGGTTTGCAGAGACAAATCCTGCGTCGCCTGCCAGCTCAGCGTTGAGTTGAGCGTATAGTCGGGAATAATCGACAGGCGATCGCCGGTCTCTTTATTCTTGCTCTGCAACATATAAGTGAAGTTGTTATTCCACGCGATGCTCTCCGTCACGGGAATATTCACCGAGCCCTCCAGCCCTTCCACCACCGCTTTCGGCACGTTCTCCCACTTATAAATGTCGGTGGTGCCGTTCGAGGCTTTGCCGGACGGCCCATAGCCCGCTTCGATCTTGTTGCGATAGTCGTTGCGGAACCAGGTCAGCCCCGCCTGATAGCCTTCATGCTTCCACTCCAGGCCAATCTCTTTATTGATGCTGTTTTCCGCTTTCAGGTCTCTGTTGCCCTGCAGATAGCAGGCGCCGGTGCTGGCCGCGCAGCCCTGGCCGTTGCTGTAGAGCAGATAGTTGGGGTTGGTCTGATAAAGGCTCGGCGCTTTATAGGCGCGCCCGATGCCCATCTTCAGCGTGAAATCGTCCCCTAAGCCCTGGGAAAGGTTAAGCGACGGGCTCCAGTTATCGCCGACGATAGAGTGGTGATCGAAGCGCAGGCTTGGCGTCAGCATGGTGCTGTCGGTCAGCTCCATATTGTCTTCGGCGAACAGCGAAAAAATTTCCGCCTGCGAATAGGGGCTGCGTCCGCTGCTGGCGATACCTGGCACCGCGCCGTTAGAGGCGGCCTGCGTGGTCGACGAAGGATCTTTCATCCGCTGCTGGTTCCACTCGATGCCGAGGGTGGCGGTCTGATTTACCAGCATCTCGAACGGCACGCTGACTTCGCTGTGCAGCAGCACATCGTCCAGCTCGATGGTATTGAAGCCGCTGTTGGAGAAGATGCCTTCGGTGCCGCCCGCCAGCCCTTCGTTGATGCGCGAGTTGCGGGTATTTTCATAGCGCGCGTAGCTGTTGGTGCTGATGCCGTTATCCCAGGCGCCGGTCCACTTCACTGCAAAGTTCTGCCGATAGAGGCGGTTAGTCTCTTTGCCATACAGGCTTTTCACCAGCGCGCTGGTGTTGGTGTTCTGGGTGTCGCCAGCATAGAGGTTGCCCTGACGGCTGTAGCCCGCCTGAAACTCCAGCGCCTGCATCGGCGCGAACGCCCAGCGCAGCAGCGCGTTGATATCTTTATTGACCACCCCTTCGCGCCCGCCCGGATAGCTGCCGGCGTAGGTGCCGGTGCGGTCCGCCGCATGCCCTTCGTTGATGTCATACGCGTCCGCCTGGGTTTTCGCCAGGTTGCCGTAGAGTCGGAAGCTGACGTCGTCGCCCAGCGGCCCTTCCAGGCTGAAGTTGGTGCGGCGCGTCGCGCCCTCGTCCTTATGCTCCGGCACGTTGTAATAGGCGTTCCAGGATCCGTGCCACTGCTTGTCGTCATACTTTTTGGTAATGATATTCACCACGCCGCCCGCCGCGCCGTTGCCGTAGCGCACCGCTGCCGGCCCGCGGATCACCTCGATACGTTCGATCATCTCCGGCGGCACCCAGTTGGTGTCGCCGCGCGTATCGCGTTCGCCGCGCCAGCCGAGACGCACCGAGTTGCGGCTGGAGACCGGCATGCCGTCCACTAGGATCAGAGTATTTTCCGGCCCCATGCCGCGAATATCGATCTGGCGATTGTTGCCGCGCTGGCCGCTGGTGGAGTTGCCGGTCAGATTGACGCCCGGCATGGTGCGGATGATCTCCGATACGTCGCGCGCAGGCGGTCGCTTTTTAATCTCGTCGGCGGTGATGGTGGAGACGCCCGGCGCCTGCAGGTTCTGCTGCGCCGCGCTGACCACCAGGGTATCGCCGACGTCGGCAGTTGAAGCAGTGCTGGTGTCGGCAGCCTGCACGCTGGTCGCGGCCAGGCCGAGTTCAATGAGAATGGCTAATGACAAACGGGATAATGTAGGCATTTTTTATATTCCTGGATTGCCTGCGGAAACCTCACCGTCTCCTGCGGGCGCGCCGGTAAAAGAGTCTTTCCTTGCGAGCAAGCATTCCAGCCGCGCCCAGGCTCTCCTTTGCGGAACATCTGTCTGACAATACAGGCGGATGAGGCTGGCGGAACGCGCGCGCTCCTTGATGTCGGAGCGGAAAACACCCTATTGCAAATGCAAATAATTATCAATAGTATTCTTCATAACATCCGCGCACCTTCAGGTGCTTCTGGCCCAGTAAATAAGCTCTCTATGACGTGGTTAACCAACGAAACCGGCAGTGAATCCTGGTGGCGAACATTACAGCAGCAGGGTCTTCCCTTAATCGAACCCGCCGGGCGCGGTGAATGCGCCGTCACCTTTTTCTGGCGCGATCCGCAGGGAAGCGAAGCCACCTCCTCTACCCGTCGCGTCTGGATCAATATCACCGGCGTCACCGATCATCATCAGCGCGCCGCGCCCCGCTCGCTTAGCCGCATCCCTGGCACCGACGTCTGGTTCTGGCGCACGCAGCTGCCCGCCAGCTGGCGCGGCAGCTACTGCCTGATGCCCGACAGCGATCCCGCCGATTTTGAGGGCGAGCCGGATATGACGACCCTGCGCGCCTGGTGGCGCGAAAAATTCCCCACCGCGCAGGCGGATGCGCTGAACCCGCAGCGCGGCTGGGCGGGCGGACGCGGCATGCATGTCTCGCCGCTGCATCTGCCGGACGCGCCCGATCAGCGCGTCTGGCAGGCGGTCGACAGCGGTCGCGCGCCCGCGCTGCCGCTTCAGCATCATATCTGGCACAGCGCGCGCCTCGGCAATCGCCGTTCGGTGTGGATTTACGCCACCGGCGACGCGCAGCCGACCGCACGTCCGCTGGCGCTGCTGCTGGACGGCCAGTTCTGGGCTAACAGCATGCCGATCGCCTGGCCGCTGCAACAGCTCACCGACGCTGGCGAACTCCCGCCGGCGGTCTACGTCATGATCGATATCATCGACCGCGAACACCGCAGCCGCGAACTGCCCTGCAATCCCGACTTCTGGCTGGCCCTGCAGGAAGAGCTGCTGCCGCAGCTGCAGGGCTGGGCGCCGCATCGCGTCAGCGCCGCTGAGACGCTGGTGAGCGGGCAGAGCTTCGGCGGGCTGTCGTCCGTCTACGCCGCGCTTAACTGGCCGCACCATTTCGGCGGCGCCATCAGCCTCTCCGGTTCGTTCTGGTGGCCGGAACGCGGTCAGCCCAACGGCAGGCTGATCCAGCAGCTGCAGCAGGGCGAATACCGTCTCGCGCCATCGCGCATCTATCTGGAAGCGGGACGCCGCGAACAGCTGATATTCAAAGCAAACCAGCAGCTTCAACAGGACCTGTCCGCCGCAGGGCATCAGGTCGTTTTTCATCCGGTCGACGGGGGCCACGACGCGCTGTGCTGGCGCGGCGGGCTGCTCAATGGACTGAAAGCAATGTGGCAACATCTTCTTTAAATCGCCTGGCTAGCCCGACTGTTGCGGGCAGGAGACCGATATGCAACCTAATCCCTTTGACGATCCGCAGCAGGATTGTCTCGTGCTGATCAACGATCGCCAGCAGTACAGCCTCTGGCCCGCTTTTCGCGCCCTGCCCGCTGGCTGGCGCTGCCTCTTCGGCCCGCAGCCGCAGGCGGAATGTTTGAGCTGGCTCAACGCGAACTGGCGCGATATTCGCCCGGCCCACCCGAGCACGCACCGGAGCGACCATGTCTGAGACGCTGATGAACCCATACCATACCGACCAGAAAATCCTGCCGCTGGTGGCGGCGCAGCCCGGCATCTGGATGGCCGACCAGCTGTCGCAGCAGACTAACGCCTATGCGGTCGCGCACTTTGTCGAGCTGCGAGGCGAGCTGGACAGCGCGCTGCTGAGCAAGGCGATCGTCGCTGGAATGCAAGAGGCGGATACGCTAAACATGGCGTTCGGCGAGCTTGAGGGTGAGGCGGTGCAGTGGCTGTCGCCGCAAACCTTTCTCCTGCCTGAGATCGTCGACCTGCGTCAGCACGCCGATCCAGAGGCCGCCGCGCGCCATCTGATGCGCGTCGATATGGCTGGCGATCTGCGCGTGCTGAGCGGCGCGCCGCTGTGGCATCACCAGCTGATGCGGCTGGGAGAGCAGCGCTGGTTCTGGTATCAGCGCTATCATCATCTGGTGGTGGACGGCTTTAGCTTTACCGCCCTGACGCGCCGCATCGCTAACCTCTATACCGCGTGGATGCGCAACGAAACGCCGGAACCGACGCCTTTTACGCCCTTCAGCGAGGTGGTAGAGGAGTATCAGCGCTATCAGGCTTCGCCGAACTGGCAGCGGGATCGCGACTTCTGGCGCGAAAAGAGCGCGCAGCTGCCGCCGCCCGCCTCGATTTCTTCCCTGCCGCTGGCCGGACAGAGCGCCAGCACCGCGCTGCTGCGTCACACTTTCTCACTGGAGAGTGCGCGCTTTCAGTCGCTGGTTCAGCAGCTGGAGGTCAGCGCGGCTGACGCCGCCTTTGCGCTGGTGGCGCTGTGGCTGGCGCGCCTGAGCGGCCAGAACGATTTCGCCGCCGGCTTTATCTTTATGCGCCGCATCGGCTCGGCGGCGCTCTGCGCCACCGGACCGGTGATTAACGTGCTGCCGATGGCGGTGCATTACGATCCCGCTCAGCCGCTCGGCGCGCTGGCCCGCCAGCTGGCCGCAGAAGTGAAAAAGATGCGTCGTCATCAGCGCTTCGACGCCGAGCAGGTGCAGCGCGACGCCGGACGGCTCGGCGACGGCGATCCGCTTTACGGCCCGGTAATCAACCTGAAGATGTTCGACTATCAGCTCGACTTCAACGGGGTGGAAGGGATAACGCATCAGCTCGCCTCCGGGCCGGTGCGCGACCTCGAGATCGCGATCTACCTCAGCGAACAGGGCGAGCTGACGCTGGAGCTGCTGGCTAATGCGGAACGCTATCAGGAAACAACGCTGACGCAGCACGCCAGCCGTTTCGATCTGCTGCTGCGGCAGCTGGCGGCGCAGCCGGAGCGCCCCTGCGGCGAACTGGATCTGCTGACCGAAGCGGAACATCAGCAGCTGGAGAGCATCAATCAGACCGCGATGGCGCTGCCAGCGGCCACGCTCGACAGCCTGCTGCAGGCGCAGGCGCGGCGCACCCCGGACGCGCCCGCGCTGGCGGACGATAGCCACCGGCTCAGCTACCGCGAGATGCGGCAGCAGGTCGAGGCGCTGGGACAGCAGCTGATCGCCAGCGGCGTGCGGCGCGGCGATATCGTCGCCGTGGCGCTGCCGCGCGCGGTCTTTCTGTCGCTGGCGCTGCAGGCGATCGTCAGCGTCGGCGCTACTTACCTGCCGCTGGATACCGGCTATCCCGACGACCGTCTGCAGATGATGCTGGAGGACGCCGCGCCGAAGACGCTGATCGTCAGCCGCGCGCTGGCGACGCGCTTCGCCGCTCTTTCGCCGGTTGCTCCGCTCTTCTACGACGCGCTGCTGCCCGGCGTCGCCGCGCCCGCGCCTGGGCAGCCGCCGCGCCCGCAGGACGGCGCCTATCTTATTTATACCTCCGGCTCGACCGGCCGTCCCAAAGGCGTGCTGGTCAGTCATGAGGCGATCGTCAACCGTCTGCTGTGGATGCAGGCGAGCTACCCGCTCGATGCCACGGATGTGGTGTTACAGAAGACCCCCAGCAGCTTCGACGTCTCGGTCTGGGAATTTTTCTGGCCGCTGATGACCGGCGCGCAGCTGGTGATGGCGCCGCCGGAGGCGCACCGCGATCCCGACGCGCTGCAGCAGCTTTTTGCGCGCTATCGCGTCACCACGACCCACTTTGTTCCCTCGATGCTGGCGGCCTTCGTCGCCTCATTGCAGGACGAGGATGCGGTGGCGCGCTGCGCCAGCCTGCGCCGCGTCTTCTGCAGCGGCGAAGCGCTGCCGGCCGATCTGTCGCGCCAGTGGGAAGCGCTGACTCAGACGCCGCTGCATAATCTCTACGGCCCCACCGAAGCGGCGGTAGACGTCAGCTACTACCCTGCCTTCGGCCCGGAGCTGGCGGCGGTGGAAGGCGCCAGCGTGCCGATCGGCTTCCCGGTCTGGAACACCGGCCTGCGCATCCTCGACGCGCGCCTGCAGCCGGTTCCGCCAGGCGTCGCGGGCGATCTCTATCTTACCGGCGTGCAGCTGGCGCACGGCTATCTCGATCGTCCCGATCTCACCGCCAGCCGTTTCGTCGCCGATCCGTTCGGCGACGGCACGCGCATGTACCGTACCGGCGACGTGGCGCGCTGGCTGGCGAACGGCGCGGTAGAGTATCTGGGCCGCAGCGACGATCAGCTGAAGATCCGCGGACAGCGTATCGAGCTGAATGAAATCGATCATGCGCTGGCGGCGCTGCCGGGCGTGCAGCAGGCGGTCACCCACGCGGTGGTGCTGGGCAACGCCGGCGCGCAGCAGGGCGACGCGCGCCAGCTGGTGGGCTATGTGGTGGCAGACCGCGCCGTTGATAGCGAGGCGATGCGCGCCGCGCTGGCGCAGCAGCTGCCGGCGCATATGGTGCCGGTGGCGATCGTCACGTTGGAGGCGCTGCCGCTCAGCAGCAACGGCAAGCTGGATCGTAAAGCCCTGCCGCTGCCGCAAAGTCGCGCGGGCGACGCGAGCCGCGCCCCGCTGCCGGGCCTGGAGACGCAGCTGGCAGAGGCATTCGCCGCGCTGCTGGAACGCGACAGCGTCGGCGCGCAGGAGGATTTCTTCGCCCTCGGCGGCCACTCGCTGCTGGCGATGCGGCTGGCGGCGCAGCTGCGGCGCCAGCTGAAGCAGCCGGTTTCCGTCGGCCAGATCATGGTCGCCTCGACGGTTGAGAAGCTGGCGGCGCTGCTGAGCGATGCGCAGACGGCGCAAACCGCCGGCTTCGAGCCGGTGCTGCCGCTGCGTGTCGGCAGTGGGCCGACGCTGTTCTGCTTCCATCCCGCGTCCGGCTTCGCCTGGCAGTTCAGCATTCTGCAGCGCTATCTCGACGCGCGCTGGTCTATCGTCGGCATTCAGTCGCCCGACGCCAGCGGCCCGCTCAGTCAGGCGGCGCATCTCGATGAGGTGTGCGACGCGCATCTCGCCACGCTGCGCCAGCAGCAGCCGCAGGGCCCCTACTATTTCCTCGGCTATTCGCTGGGCGGCACGCTGGCGCAGGGCATCGCCGCGCGGCTGGAGGCGCTGGGCGAAGAGGTGGCGTTCCTCGGCCTGCTCGACACCTGGCCGCCGGAGACGCAGAACTGGGACGAGAAGCGCGGCAAGAATCAGCTCGATCCGGCGGTGCTGGAAGAGGTGAACCGTGAGCGCGAGCAGTTTGTCGCCGCCCAGCGTCAGCAGGCGGGCGAAGGCCTGGAGGCGATGTTCGACGCCATCGAGGCCAACTACGCCAGCTCGGTGCGGCTGCTGGCGACGGCGCGCAGCGCGCGCTTCAGCGGTCGCGCCACGCTGTTCCTCGCCACCGAGACGCAGCAGCCGGGTCAGGATGCGCATCGCGCATGGGCGCCCTATGTGGGTGAGCTTGAGGTGCGGCCGCTGGCGTGCGCCCACGTCGAGATTATCTCGCCGCGCATGTTCGAGCAGATCGGGCCGCAATTGCAGCAGCTGCTGGCGAAGTTTGCCTGATTCTGAAGAAAGGTGCGGTCGCGGGTAGTCTGGCCCGATCGCAAAGTCGCTTAAGGCATCCATGCCCGCTCGTCCCGCGCCATCCCTGGCGCGGGACGCTTTGCTCTTCGGGCCAGACTACCCGCTCCTTTATACGCAGTGCGGGTTTTAGCTAGCGCCTCAGTTGCGCCCGCGTCCCAGCGGCACAATCATCGGCGTATGCGCCACCGGATCCTCAACGATAACGCAGCGCAGTCCATAGACCGCCTCAATCAGTTCTGGCGTGACAATCTCCGACGGCCTGCCCTCGGCGACAATCTGGCCGCTGCGCATCGCGATAAGATGCGTGGCGTAGCGGCACGCCTGATTCAGATCGTGCAGCACCACCACCAGCGTGCGGCCATGCTGCTGATTGAGATCCTGCATCAGCTCCAGCAGTTCGATCTGATGGGTAATATCGAGCCAGGTGGTGGGTTCGTCCAGCAGCAGCAGCGGCGTCTGCTGCGCCAGCACCATGGCGATCCAGACGCGCTGGCGCTGGCCGCCGGAAAGCTGATCCACCGGCTGCGCGGCGATATCCGCCACGCCGGTCGCCTGCATCGCCTGCTGCACCGCCGCTTCGTCCTCGTCGCGCCAGCGGCCGAACAGCGGCTGATGCGGATAGCGCCCGCGCGCCACCAGCTCGCTGACGCTGATGCCGGAGGGCGCCTGCGAACTCTGCGGCAGCAGACCGAGACGCCGCGCCACCTCTTTGGTGGAGAGGCGCGAAATCGCCTCGCCGTCGAGCAGCACCTGCCCCTTCAGCGGCGGCGCCAGGCGGCTCAGCGCGCGCAGCAGCGTCGATTTGCCGCAGGCGTTGGGGCCGATGATCACCGTCAGTTCGCCATCCGGAATGGTCACCGACAGCCCCTCCGCCACCACTTTTTTCTCGTAGCCCAGCGTCAGCGCGTCGCCCTGCAGGCGCGCAATCTTCTCTGTCATTGGCGTCGCGCCTCCCTGACCAGTAGTGCAATCAAATAAAGTCCGCCAAGGCTGACGGTAATCACACCGACCGGCAGCTGATACGGCAGGAAAAGATGCTGCGCAGCATAGTCCGCCGCCAGCAGCAGCAGCGCGCCGCACAGCGCCGCCAGCGGCAGCGCGCCTTTGATGCCGCCGCACAGGCGACGAGCGATCTGCGGTGCCAGCAGAGCGACGAACGAAATGGGGCCGGCCAGCGCGGTCGAGGCGGCGGTCAGCACCACCCCGAGCAGCATCAGCCACAGCCGGCTGCGCTCTACCGGCACGCCCAGCGCGCAGGCGGTGTCGTCGCCCATCTCCAGCAGGCGCATACGCCGCGCCAGCAGCGCGGTCAGCAGCAGCGCCGCCGCTAGCACGGCAACCGCCGGCGCGGTTTTCGCCCAGGTGATGCCGTTAAGCGATCCGGCGCTCCACAGCCCGGCGCTGAGCGCCGCCTCCAGCGAGGCGCTGATAATCAGCCAGCCGTTAAGCGCCATCAGCAGCGCGCGCACGCTGATGCCGACGATAATCAGCCGGAAGGTCTCTACGCCGTTGCGCCAGGCGAACAGATAAACTACGCCAGCGGTCAACACGCCGCCCAGCAATGCCGCCAGCGTCATCGCCTCGCTGTTTTGCTGAAACAGCACCAGCGCCACCAGCACGCCGCTATAGGCGCCGGTATTGAAGCCGAGAATATCGGGGCTGCCGAGCGGGTTGCGCAACAGCGACTGAAAAATCGCGCCGCTGATCCCGAGCGCCGCGCCGAGCAGCAGCGCCATCGCCACGCGCGGCAGCCGCCACTCCAGCACGATCAGCTGAACGTTGCGCGCCGCCTCGCCGGTAACCAGCTGCCAGAGTTGCGCGCCCGTAACCGGCAGCGCGCCGCGCGTAACGCCGAAAAAGGCCAGCAGCGCGCAGGCCGCCAGCAGCCAGATGGCGTGCATCATCGCCCGACTCATACCTGCCCTCTCCCCAGCTTGCGGCGCACCAGCACGATCAGCATCGGCGCGCCGAGCAGCGCGGTGACCACCGAGACGCGCAGTTCGCCCGGCACCATCAGGCGGCCCAGAATATCGGCGGCCAGCAGCAGACAGGGGGTGATCAGCAGCATGCCGGGCAGCATCCAGCGGTGGTCGTTGCCCCACAGCCAGCGGGCCAGATGCGGCGTCATCAGCCCGACAAAGGCGATGGGGCCGACGGCGGCCGTGGCGGCGCCGCTCAGCAGGGCGATAGCCAGCAGCCCCAGCAGTTGGGTACGCGCCACGCGCGTGCCGAGCGCCGTCGCCAGATCGCCGCCCATGCTCAGGGTATTGAGCGCGCGCGCCAGCAGCAGCGCGATCAGCGCGCCGACCGCTACCGCTGGCCAGGTGGCGCGCAGCACGGCAAAGCTGCGAATATCCAGCGAGCCGCTGTGCCAGAAGCGCAGATGATCGTAAATATCGGGGTTGAGAAGCGAGAGTCCGGAAGTCAGCCCTTCCAGCACCGCGCCGAGCGCCACGCCCGCCAGGGTCAGGCGCACCGGATTGACGCGGCCGCCGCCGAGCGCGCCGGTCAGCGCCACCAGCAGCGACGCCAGCAGCGCGCCGACGAAGGCGAAGCCGAGCCAGTCGGCCGGCGAATCCGCGCCGAACAGGGCAATGCCCAGCACCACGGCGAAACCTGCGCCCGCGTTAACGCCGAGAATGCCGGGATCGGCAAGCGGATTGCGCGTCAGGCTCTGCATCAGCGCGCCCGCCAGTCCGAGCGCGCAGCCCGCCAGCAGGCCGGCAAGGGTGCGCGGCAGCCGCGCCTCGCGCACGATAACGCAGTCGGCGCTGCCGCAGCGGGTAGTGAGGGCCAGGTAAACATCATGAATGGCGATCGATTTGGCGCCGAGCATTAGGCTGAGCGCGAGCAGGAGCAACAGCAGCGTCCCTGAAGCGGCTATTGCGGTGAGTTGGCGCATAACGTTCCGAACCTTCACTGTTCACTGACGCAGCGAACGCGTCAATTTGATAATGATACTTGTTATCGTTATTACTCGTATTTTTGTATGTTACCATGATTCGCCTCGACCATAGCGAGGAAAACCGCAGCAAAAGGCGAAGCAATGAACAAACCCTCCCTTCTCATCGATCTCAGCCTGTTGAAGACGCATCCCGCTTTTCGCGCCGTCTTTATCGCCCGTTTTATCTCTATCGTCGCGCTCGGCATGCTGGCGATTGCCGTGCCGGTACAGATCCAGCAGCTGACCCGCTCGCCCGCGCTGGTCGGGCTGGCGGTGACCCTGGCGGGCGCGGGCATGTTCGTCGGACTGCTCACCGGCGGCGTGCTGGCGGATCGCTACGAGCGCAAACGGCTAATCCTGATTGCGCGATCTACCTGCGGCCTCGGCTTCGTGGCGCTCGCCGTTAACGCCTCGCTGCCGACGCCGTCGGTCAGCGCGGTCTTTTTGCTCGGCCTGTGGGATGGTTTCTTCGGCGCGATCGGCGTCACGGCGCTGCTGGCGGCGACGCCGGCGCTGGTGGGACGCGAAAACCTGATGCAGGCGGGCGCCATTACCATGCTCACGGTGCGCTTCGGCGCGATTCTCTCTCCCGCCGTCGGCGGGCTGGTGCTGGCGCACGGCGGCGCGGCGTGGAACTACGGCCTCGCCGCCCTCGGCACGCTGCTCACCGTGTTGACCCTGCTGCGGCTGCCCGTGATGCCGCCGCCGCCGCAGCCGCGCGAACATCCGCTGCGAGCGCTCGCCAGCGGCGTACAATTTCTGTTCGCCGCGCCGCTGGTGGGCATGGCGGCGCTGATCGGCGCGCTGGTCACGCTGGCGAGCGCGGTGCGCGTGCTCTATCCGGCGCTGGCGCCGCACTGGCAGGTCAGCCTCGATGAGCTGGGACTGATGTACGCCGCCGTGCCGCTCGGCGCGGCGCTGGGCGCGCTGACCAGCGGACGGCTGGCGCAGACGCCGCAGCCAGGCAAAGTGATGTTAGCCAGCGCCGTCGCCGCTTTCCTCGCGCTTGGCGCCTTCAGCCTGATGCCGCAGTTCGCCCTTGGCCTTGCCTGCCTGGCGGCGTTCGGCTACTGCAGCGCCGTTAACAGCCTGGTGCAGTACCAGCTGATCCAGTCGCTGACGCCCGATGCGCTGCTGGGACGCATCAACAGCCTGTGGACGGCGCAGAACGTCACCGGCGATGCGATCGGCGCGGCGATGATCGGCGCGCTGGGGTCATGGCTGCTGCCGCAGCAGGCCGCCGCGCTGTTCGGTTTCGGCGCGGCGCTGCTGGGAGGAGTGATGTGGATGCTGATGGCGAAGCTGCGACGCTATCAACCGCCAGCGCCGACGCTGGCGGAAGAGGCGTCATGACTTAACGAACAGCTGCTCCAGACGCGCCAGCAGATGGCGGGCGCTGTAGTAGTCAAGACGGAAGGTGTCGGCGCCCAGCGCGTAAACCTGCTGCTGCTTCACCGCCGTGGTTTGCGCCAGGAACGGATTCTGCATCAGCTGTTTCGCCCCTTGCTCCTCCGCGGCGAACAGCAGGAAGCTGTTGCCGTTCAGGCCGCTGGCGACGTTCTCGCCCGAGAGCTGAATAATATCTTTGCGCTGGCCCATGCTGTGGGTTTGCTGCAGATCCGCAGGCGGCACGGCGAGCGTAAAGCCGAGCTGCTCCAGTAGCTTGCCCTGCGCCGATTCGCGGGTCCACAGGTTCACCGCGCGGCCGCCGCCGTTAAATACCATCGCGGAAACCGGCTGCGGCGGCAGCGTGATTTTCTGCTTCAGCGCCGCCTCTTGCGCATCGAACGCCTTCACGCGCGCCGCCGCATCCGCCTCGTGGCCAGTCGCTTCGCCGAGCAGCGTCACCAGCTGCTGCCAGCTTTTATCGTCATAGTTCACCACCAGCGTCGGCGCGATAGCCGAGAACTGATCCACCAGCTTGAGCGCGGAGTCATTGCCGGTCGCGCTGACGATAATCAGATCTGGCGCTTCGGCGGCCACCGCTTCGGCGCTCGGTTCACCAATATAGAGCCGCTTGAGATTTTTACGCTTCGCGACGTCGCTCCACTGACGGAAAAAGCCTTGCTCGTCCGCCAGTCGGCTGCCCGGCGCGGTCGCCCCGCTGGCGATGACCGGCGCGTCGATCGCCAGCAGCGAGCCGGTCAGGGTGACGCTGGTAGAGACAATGCGCTGCGGCGCTTTCTCCAGCGTGACGCTACCGCCGGCGCTTTGCAGCGTGCGCGGCCAGCCGCCTTCCGCCCGCGCGTCCGGGTGAGCCAGCACGGTCATGAAAGCCAGCGCGGCCACCGTGGTAAAAATCCGCTTAAACATAAGATTCAGTCCACCTTTTACTGTAATACAACCTTCTGTCGCCTCTACGCATCATGCTGAGATCGCGCGCTCACTGCCGCGAATTTATTGACACTCCAGCCTAATCAACGTAGGTTACAGAACCACAATACAAATGATAATCATTATTAGTTATCTTATCATTTATAGGTGAAAATTATGGTGGAAACGTTGACGTTTGGAAATCCCCTGCTTGAGGATTTCTCCGCGCTGTGCCGGGGATTTATCTTCACATCCCCGTGGCGCAGTATCGCTACGCAAGGCTGCTACACCACGATCGCCACGCCGGCGACCGATGGCGACGCGCTGAACGGCGACTTTCAACAGCAGCTGCGACGCCACTTCGCATCGGCAAAAAAACAGGGCATCGCCCATCCGATTCTGGTCGGCGCCATCCCCTTCGACGTCACGCAGCCCGCCGCGCTGTTTATTCCGGAATCGCATCAGACCTTCAACCGCGCCGATCTTCAGGCTGCGCTGCCCGCCGTTCAGGCGCCGCTGCCGCAGGTGCGCCGCCGTGCCGCCATGCCGGAGCACGATGTATTTACCGCCATGGTGGCAGAGGCCGTGGCTGCAACGCAGCGCGGCGAACTGGATAAAGTCGTGCTGTCGCGCCTGATGGATATCGTGACGGAGCAGCCGGTGGATATCGCCGCGCTGATGCAGCGCATCGTGGCGCAAAACCCGAACAGCTATCACTTTCACCTGCCGCTGCCGCAGGGCGGCTCGCTGGTGGGCGCCAGCCCGGAGCTGATGCTGCGTAAAGCGGGGCGTGATTTCAGCTCCTGCCCGCTGGCCGGCTCCGCGCGACGCGACGCCGACGCGCAGCGCGACAGGGCCGCAGGCGACGCCCTGATGCAGTCGACGAAAGATCGCCACGAGCACAAGCTGGTGACCGACGCGATGCGCGAGGTGCTGCAGCCGCGCAGCCGCCTGCTCTCGGTGCCCGCCACCCCTTCTCTGCTCACCACCGCCACGCTGTGGCATCTGGCGACGCAGATTGACGGCGAAGCGCTCGACGAGCAGGAGAACGCGCTGTCGCTCGCCTGCCTGCTGCATCCGACGCCGGCGCTGAGCGGCTTCCCGCACAGGCGCGCGCAGCAGCTGATCCAGACGCTGGAGCCGTTTGACCGCCGCCTGTTCGGCGGCATCGTCGGCTGGTGCGACGAGCAGGGCAACGGCGAATGGGTCGTGACTATCCGCTGCGGCACCGTGCACGGCGCGCGGGTGCGCCTGTTTGCCGGCGCGGGCATCGTGGCCGATTCGCAACCGGAATCAGAATGGCGCGAGACAGGTGTCAAACTCGACACCATGCTGCGTGCTTTTGGACTGCAATAAAGGAAATACCATGTCGATCCCTTACCATCGCTGGCCAGACGATCTGGCGGCACGCTACCGCGAGAAAGGCTACTGGCTGGATGTGCCGATGACCGATATCCTGGCGCGTCATGAAAATAGCGACGCCATCGCCGTTATCGAAGGCGATCTGCGGCTGAGCTACCGTCAGCTGGCGCAGCGCAGCGACAACCTCGCCGCCGCGCTACAGCGCCGCGGATTGAAAAACGGCGACACCGCGCTGGTGCAGCTTGGCAACGTCGCCGACTTCTACGTTACCGTTTTCGCCCTGTTCAAGCTGGGCGTCGCCTCGGTCTATGCGCTGTTCAGCCACCAGCGCACCGAGCTGCAGGCCTACGCCGCGCAGATCGAACCCGCGCTGCTGATCGCCGATCGCCGCCATGCGTTGTTCGCCGACGACAGTTTTATCGACGCGCTGTGCGCCGCGCAGCCGTCGCTGCGGCAGGTGATCCTGCGCAATGACAACCAGCCGGAAAACACGCTGGAAGCGCTCATGGCCGAAGCGGCGGGCGATTTTCAGCCGACGCCGACCGCCGCTGACGAAGTCGCCTTTTTCCAGCTCTCTGGCGGCAGCACCGGCACGCCGAAGCTGATCCCGCGCACCCACAACGACTACTACTACAGCATCCGCGCCAGCGACGAGATCTGCGCGGTCACCGCCGACACGCGTTATCTGATCGCCCTGCCCGCGCCGCATAACTTTGCGATGAGCTCGCCCGGCGCGCTCGGCGTCTTCTACGCGGGCGGCCAGGTGATTCTGGCCGAGGATCCCAGCGCGACGAACTGCTTCCCGCTGATTGAAAAGCACCAGGTCACCGATACCGGCCTGGTGCCGCCCGCCGTCAGCCTGTGGCTGCAGGCGATCCAGGAGTGGGGCAGCAACCAGGCGCTGGCGTCGCTGCAGCGGATGCAGGTCGGCGGCGCCAAACTGGGCGAAACGCTGGCGGCGCGCATTCAGAGCGAGATCGGCTGCCGGCTGCAGCAGGTGTTCGGCATGGCCGAAGGGCTGGTGAACTACACCCGGTTCGACGACGACGAGCGCACCATTCTCACGACTCAGGGCCGTCCGATTTCGCCGGACGATGAGGTCTGGGTAGCCGACGAGAACGGCGATCCGCTGCCGACCGGCGCCATTGGCCGCCTGATGACGCGCGGCCCCTATACCTTCCGCGGCTACTATAAAAGCCCGGAGCACAACGCCGCCAGCTTCGACGCCGACGGTTTTTACTGCTCGGGCGATCTGATCGAGATTAACCCGCAGGGCTATATCACCGTGCAGGGGCGTGAGAAAGATCAGATCAACCGCGGCGGCGAAAAGATTGCTGCCGAGGAGATCGAAAACCTGCTGCAGCGCCATACGGACGTGATCCATGCGGCGCTGGTGTCGATGCATGACGAGCTGATGGGTGAAAAAAGCTGCGCCTTTATCGTCGCGCGTCAGCCGCTCAAGCCGGTGGCGCTGCGCCGCCATCTGCGCGAGCTGGGCGTCGCCGAATATAAACTGCCCGATCGTATTACCTGCGTGGATGCGCTGCCGCTGACGCCCGTCGGCAAAGTAGACAAGAAACGCCTGCGCCAACAGCTTGCCGATCAACAAGCGCAAGCCTGACCTGTTCCGGAGATTTTATGGCTATTCCAAAACTGACCTCATATTCGCTGCCTGCCGCCGCCGAGCTGCCCGCCAACAAGGTGAAATGGACGCTGGAGCCGCAGCGCGCCGCCCTGCTGATTCACGATATGCAGGCCTACTTTCTTAACTTCTGGGGTGAAAACAGCCCGCTGGTCAATCAGGTCGTGGAGAACATTGCCCGCCTGCGCGCCTGGTGCAAGTCGCAGGGCATCCCGGTGTTCTACACCGCGCAGCCTAATCAGCAGAGCGATGAAGATCGCGCGCTGCTGAACGATATGTGGGGGCCGGGCCTGAACAAACATCCCGAGCAGCAGAAGATTGTCGATGCGCTGGCGCCCGACGCCGAGGATCAGGTGCTGACCAAGTGGCGCTACAGCGCCTTTGTCCGCTCGCCGCTGGAGTCGATTCTGCAGGAGATGGGACGCGATCAGCTGATCATCACCGGCGTGTACGCCCACATCGGCTGCCTGACCACCGCGACCGATGCCTTTATGCGCAACATCCAGCCCTTTATGGTGGCGGATGCGCTGGCGGACTTTAGCCGCGAAGAACATATGATGGCGCTGACCTATACCGCCGGACGCAGCGGCAAAGTGGTGATGACCGCAGATTTAATGCCGCTGCCGCTCAGCAAGGAGGATCTGCGCGCGCTGGTTCTGCCGCTGCTGGAAGATGACGACGTGCCGGAAGATAATGAGAACCTGATCGACTACGGTCTCGATTCGGTGCGCATGATGGCGCTGGCGGCGCGCTGGCGTCAGGCGCACGGCGATATCGACTTCGTCAGCCTGGCGAAAAATCCCACTATCGACGGCTGGTGGGCGCTGCTGTCACGGGAGCCTGCGTAATGAGCCAGCGCTTCGACTTTAGCGGTAAACAGGTCTGGGTGACCGGCGCAGGCCAGGGCATCGGCTACTACACCGCGCTGGCGTTTCACGCCGCGGGCGCGCAGGTTCAGGGCTTCGATCTGCGCTTTCACGACATCGATTACCCTTTCGCCTGCCATACGCTTGACGTGGCCGATGCCGGACAGGTGAAAACGGTGTGCCAGCGCCTGCTGGCACAGCAGCCGCGCCTCGACGTGCTGGTGAACGGCGCGGGCATCCTGCGTATCGGCGCCACCGACGAAATTTCCGCCGCGGATTTCCAGGCCTGTCTGGCGGTCAACGTCGGCGGCGCCTTCAATATGTTCCAGCAGACGCTGCCGGTATTTCGCCAGCAGCGTGCAGGCGCCATTATCTCTATCGCCTCTAACTCGGCGCACGCGCCGCGTATCGGCATGTCGGCCTACGGCGCGTCAAAAGCCGCGCTGCGCAGCCTCACTCTGACGGTCGGGCTGGAGATAGCGCCCTATGGCGTGCGCTGCAATATCGTTTCGCCCGGCTCGACCGACACCGAGATGCAGCGCAGCCTGTGGCATACGCCGACCGCCGAGCAGGAGATGATCGACGGTTTCCCGGATCAATATAAGCTGGGGATCCCGCTGCGGAAGATCGCCACGCCGCAGGAGATCGCCAACAACGTGCTGTTTCTCGCCTCGGATCTTGCCAGCCACGTGGCGCTGCAGGATATCGTAGTCGACGGCGGCGCGACGCTGGGAGCCTGACCGATGGCGATCTGGAAACGCGAGACCGATCTCGACGCGCTGAACGCGATCGGCGAGAACTCGCTGGTGGCGCATATCGGCATCCGCTTTACCGCCATCGGCGACGATTACCTGGAGGCGGTCATGCCGGTCGATGCGCGCACCCATCAGCCTTTCGGCCTTCTGCATGGCGGCGCGTCGGTGGTGCTGGCGGAGTCGATGGGCTCGATCGCCGGCTATCTCTGCACTGAAGAGGGCAAAAGCGTGGTGGGCATTGAGGTGAACGCCAGCCATCACCGCTCGGTCTCCAGCGGCGAAGTGCGCGGCATCTGCCGCCCGCTGCATATCGGCTCACGCAATCAGGTGTGGCAGATTGAAATCCGCAACGCGCGCGGTCAGCTCTGCTGCTCGTCGCGCCTGACGGTGGCGGTGCTGGGGTAACGAAAAAGGGACAGCTTTCGCTGTCCCTTTTTTCCGGCATTAACGCTGGTAGATGATTTCGACGCCTTCGTCGTCATCTTCGTCCCAGTCGTCATCCCACTCTTCATCTTCTTCTTCAACCACGCTTTCCATCGTTTCACGGTGGTAATCATCCCACATGAACTCGACTTTCTCGGGTTTCTTCTCTTCTTCTTCCGCTTCTTTCGGGTTGGCGTTGATGAAACTCATCACGTCCCAGCAGAGATCCTGCACGCCCTGACGGCTTGCTGCGGAGATCAGATAATATTTCTCTTCCCAGCCCAGCGCTTCGGCAATCGCTTTGGCGCGCGCCTGCGCTTCCTCTTCGCCGATGACGTCGATTTTATTGAACACCAGCCAGCGCGGCTTGTTGAACAGCTTGTCGCTGTACTTTTCCAGCTCGCCGAGAATAATGCGCGCGTTGTCCACCGGATCGGACTCGTCGATCGGCGCGATATCGATCAGGTGCAGCAGTACGCGGCAGCGCTCGAGGTGCTTCAGGAAGCGAATGCCGAGGCCAGCGCCGTCGGCGGCGCCTTCAATCAGGCCCGGAATATCGGCGATAACGAAGCTCTGCTCGCTGTCCATGCGCACCACGCCCAGACTCGGCACCAGCGTGGTAAACGGATAATCCGCCACTTTCGGCTTGGCCGCAGAGACGGCGCGGATAAAGGTCGATTTACCGGCGTTCGGCAGGCCCAGCATGCCAACGTCAGCCAGCAGCATCAGCTCCAGCTGCAAATCGCGCTTCTCGCCCGGCGTTCCCATGGTTTTCTGACGCGGGGTACGGTTTACCGAGGATTTAAAGCGCGTGTTGCCCAGGCCGTGCCAGCCGCCTTTGGCGACCATCAGCTTCTGCTCGTGACGCGTCATATCGCCCAGCGTTTCGCCGGTGCCCTGATCGATCACGCGCGTGCCGACCGGCACCTTAACGATAATGTCCTGACCGCGTTTGCCGGTACAGTCGCGGCTCTGGCCGTTCTGACCGCGTTCGGCGCGGAAGGATTTCTCAAAGCGGTAGTCAATCAGGGTATTCAGGTTCTCGTCAGCAACCAGATAGACATCGCCGCCGTCGCCGCCGTCGCCGCCGTCTGGACCGCCTTTCGGAATATATTTTTCACGGCGGAAGCTGACGCAGCCATTGCCGCCATCGCCGGCAACCACCAGGATTGTCGCTTCATCAACAAACTTCATTTTCTTTCTCCGTCACACAATCGTCCGCGCGCCCTGCTGGGCTGCGAACGGGTCCGCCAGGGTCTGTCTGCGCTGACCGGCGGCGGATAAATCAGGACTGATTTGCATCAGGCGTACATAAAGTGTACAGCAATACGCAACGACAGGTCGCAGAATGTAAAAAGCCCCGCAATGGCTGCGGGGCTTTTATTCGTGCGTTCAGACAGTCGCTGTCTGCGTCACGACAACCTTACTCAGCAACGATGCTGATGTATTTACGGTTGTTCGGACCTTTCACTTCGAATTTAACTTTGCCGTCTGCGGTAGCGAACAGGGTGTGGTCACGACCACAACCTACGTTGTTACCGGCGTGGAATTTAGTGCCACGCTGACGAACGATGATGCTACCTGCCAGAACAGATTCGCCACCGAAACGTTTTACACCCAGACGTTTTGCATTGGAGTCACGACCGTTACGAGTCGAGCCACCAGCCTTTTTATGTGCCATTTGTCAGATCTCCTCTTAAGCGCTGATGCCAGTGATTTTCACATCAGTGAACCACTGACGGTGGCCAGCCTGCTTACGGTAGTGCTTACGACGACGAAACTTAACGATTTTAACTTTCTCGCCACGACCGTGAGCAACGATTTCAGCTTTGATAACGCCGCCTGAAACCAGTGGCGCGCCGATTTTCACGTCTTCGCCATTTGCGATCATCAGCACCTGGTCAAACTCAATGGTTTCACCGGTTGCGATGTCCAGCTTTTCCAGGCGAACGGTCTGACCTTCGCTTACTCGGTGTTGTTTACCACCACTTTGGAAAACCGCGTACATATAAAACTCCGCTTCTGCGCATGCCTTTCGTTCATCAGGCGGCGCGATAAATATTCACAATAGGGCGCGAATTCTACGCAAATCTCCAGCAGAAGACAAGAGCACTTTGCACTCTCTTGCAGAAAAAAAACACAGGCCGATCGCAAACGTTTCTCATCCGGAAAATTCAAGTACAATCAGTAACAGATTACCCGAACTCAGGCTGGTTAAAGCACGTACCATGAGCCGTTGAAACGAGTCAAAGCTGAACAGACGAATGAACTTAGAACAAATTAATGAATTAACCGCGCAGGATATGGCGGCCGTCAACCAGACCATCCTCGACCAGCTGAATTCCGAGGTCTCGCTGATTAATCAGCTTGGCTATTACATCATCAGCGGCGGCGGCAAGCGCATCCGTCCGATGATCGCCGTGCTTTCGGCACGCGCGCTCGGCTACCAGGGCGAGCTGCACGTCATTAACGCGGCGCTGATCGAATTTATCCACACCGCGACGCTGCTGCATGACGACGTGGTGGATGAATCCGATATGCGTCGCGGCAAAGCCACCGCTAACGCGGCGTTCGGCAATGCGGCCAGCGTGCTGGTCGGCGACTTTATCTATACGCGCGCCTTCCAGATGATGACCAGCATGGGCTCGCTGCGCATTCTGGCGCTGATGTCCGAAGCGGTGAACGTAATAGCCGAAGGCGAAGTGCTGCAGCTGATGAACGTCAACGATCCGGATATCACCGAAGAGAGCTATATGCGCGTGATTTACAGCAAAACCGCGCGTTTGTTCGAAGCCGCTTCGCAGGCATCCGCTATTCTCGCCGACGCCACGCCGGCGCAGGAGAAAGCGATGCAGGATTACGGACGCTTTCTCGGCACCGCTTTCCAGTTAATCGACGATCTGCTCGACTACAGCGCCGACGGCGCCACGCTGGGCAAAAATACCGGCGACGATCTCAGCGAAGGCAAGCCGACGCTGCCGCTGCTGCATGCGATGCATAACGGCACGCCGGAACAGACGAAGATGATCCGCGAGGCGATCGAACAGGGCAACGGCCGTCACCTGCTCGAACCGGTGCTCGCCGCCATGCAGCAGTGCGGTTCGCTGGAATGGACCCGCAAGCGCGCCGAGCAGGAAGCGGATAAGGCTATTGCGGCGCTCAGCGCGCTGCCGGAATCGCCCTGGCGCAGCGCGCTCGAAGCGCTGGCGCATATGTCTGTCCAGCGCGATTTCTGATCTCCCTTCGGAGCTGCCGCCGCAGCTCCGCTGCTTTCCCCTTCCCGCTTCACTTTTTTCAGAAACGCCTCTCTCTTGTTGCCGCGCTTTTGCGTCGAGACGCTCACTTCTCGCGACTGGGCCAAAAATTACTGGAAACAACAAGAAACTTTCTGGTATAAAAATTCCACAACTTTCCAGATAAGAGAAAAGAGCAAGATCCCTCGCTGCACTGGGAATATTCACGCAAGGAACAAGGAGAATGCGATATGCAAAAAAGGAGTGAAGACTGGCATCCCGCCGATGTGATTGCCGCGCTGCGCAGACGCGGCACGACGCTGGCGGCGTTGTCACGCCAGGCGGGCTTGAGTTCATCCACGCTGGCCAATGCCCTTTCGCGTCCCTGGCCGAAAGGAGAGTGGCTAATTGCGGAGGCGATTGAGGTCCATCCCGCTGAGATCTGGCCAAGCCGCTACTACGATCCGCAGACCCACCTGCTGCTGGATCGCAAAAAGCGTATTCGATCCCCCGCAGGAGACGAGAAGCGCAAGCAGGATCCCGCCAGCGCCTGAGGATCGAACAGGCAAAAAAAAACCAGCCGCGCTGCCGTGGCTGGTTTTCTTATTCGCGCTGGGTTTATTCAGCGCTTACGCGTTCAATCTGCGCGCCCATCGCCTTCAGCTTATCTTCGATGTGCTCATAGCCGCGATCGATATGGTAGATGCGATCCACCAGCGTCGTGCCTTCGGCGATGCAACCCGCCAGCACCAGGCTCGCTGACGCCCGCAGATCGGTCGCCATCACCTGCGCGCCGGAGAGTTTTTCCACGCCGTGGCAGATGGCAGTGTTGCTCTCGATTTCCGCGTGCGCGCCCATACGGATCAGCTCCGGGATGTGCATAAAGCGGTTTTCGAAAATGGTTTCGGTGATGACGCCCGTGCCTTCCGCCACCAGGTTAAGCAGGGTGAACTGCGCCTGCATGTCCGTTGGGAAGCCCGGATGCGGCGCCGTGCGTACGTTAACCGCTTTAGGGCGTTTGCCGTGCATGTCCAGGCTAATCCAGTCGTCGCCGGTTTCGATGTCGGCGCCCGCGTCGCGCAGCTTCGCCAGTACGGCGTCCAGCGTGTCCGGCTGGGTGTTGTGACACAGCACTTTGCCGCCTGAGATCGCCGCCGCCACCAGGAAGGTGCCGGTTTCGATGCGGTCCGGCAGGACGCGATAGACGCCGCCGCCCAGACGCTCAACGCCTTCGATGGTGATCTTGTCGGTGCCTGCGCCGCTGATCTTCGCGCCCAGCGTAATCAGGAAGTTGGCCGTATCGACAATTTCCGGTTCACGCGCCGCGTTCTCGATAATGGTGACGCCGGTAGCCAGCGTCGCCGCGCTCATGATGGTCACGGTCGCGCCTACGCTCACTTTATCCATCACGATATGCGCGCCTTTCAGGCGGCCGTCGACAGAGGCTTTAACGTAGCCCTCTTCCAGCTTGATTTCGGCGCCCAGCTGCTCCAGGCCCGTAATATGCAGATCGACCGGACGCGCGCCGATGGCGCAGCCGCCCGGCAAGGAGACCTGACCCTGGCCGAAGCGCGCGACCAGCGGTCCGAGCGCCCAGATAGAAGCGCGCATGGTTTTCACTAAATCGTACGGCGCGCAGTAAATATCGACCTTGCTGGCGTCGACGTGGACGGAGCCGTTGCGCTCAACCTTCGCACCCAACTGGCTCAGCAGCTTCATTGTGGTATCGATATCGCGCAGCTTCGGCACGTTCTGGATCTCGACCGGCTCTTCAGCCAGCAACGCAGCAAACAGAATCGGCAGCGCGGCATTTTTCGCCCCGGAAATGGTTACTTCACCACTCAGACGGGTGGGGCCTTGCACACGAAATTTGTCCATTAACACGGCTCTCAATTAACTAAAGACGGGAAGAGCTCGCCAGCGGCGAGCGCCCATGATGAAGGCTCAGAAACCGTTGAGTTTACGGTCGCGCGCCCATTCAGCAGGGGTATAAGTTTTAATGGAGACGGCATGAATGCGGTTGTCGGCGATATACTCCATCAGCGGCGCGTAAACGGCCTGCTGTTTTTTCACGCGGCTCAGCTCGCCAAACATTTCACCTACGGCAATTACCTGAAAGTGGCTGCCGTCGTTGCTCATCACGTGGACTTCGTCCAGCGGCAGCGCTTTCATCAGCACGGCCTGAATTTCACTGTTTTCCATTGCTCATTACTTAAGTTGTAAAGAATAAAGGGGGACATCTTAGAGGAAAGCGGCGGACTCTTAAACATGCAAAAGCCCCTGCCAGAAACAGGGGCTTAAGAGCGTGAGAAAGCGGTCAGCTGCTTTTTTCCGCAGAAACAATAATCTGCTGAAGATTGTAGAGAGTGATCAGCGACTGCAATTTCTCGCTGATGCCGCTAAAACGCGGCGTGACGCCCTGAGCGCGGGCGATTTCACGCAGGTGCACCAGCAGCGCCAGACCGGCCGAGTCGACGCGCGCCAGTCCGGAAACGTCGATAATCTCTGCTTTGTCGATCAGCGTGTCGCGCTGCTGCCACAGCGCCAGCAGCGTATCGCGGTTCAGTTCGCCGTACAGCGACAGCGTGCTGGCGTCACGCTGCCAGCGTAATGACTCATGCATCGTTACTGTTTATCCAGCGTAATCGGCTGCGCCGCATAGGTTTTAAGCTGCGCGGTCAGGCCGTCGATGCCTTTGGTGCGCAGCAGATCGCTCCACTCGTTTTGTTTGGTGGTGATCATGCTGACGCCTTCCGCCACCATATCGTACGCCTGCCAGTTGCCGCTCTGGCTGTTCTTACGCCACTGGAAATCGAGACGTACCGGCGGGCGGCCGTTGGGATCGATAATGGTCACGCGAATAGCGATGATTTTAGCGTCGCCCAGCGGCTGCTCCGGCTGGATCTGATAAGTCTGGCCGTGATAGAGCGCCAGCGCCTGACCATAAGCCTGCGCCAGATAGTCGCCGAAGGCGTTGAAGTAGGCTTCGCGCTGCGCCGGCGTCGCCTCGCGGTAGTAGCGGCCGAGCACTAACGCGCCGGCATACTTGATCTGCACGTAGGGCAGCAGCTCCTGACGCACGACGTCGCGCAGATAGTTGGGGTTCTGCTTAATCTTCGGCTGTTCGTTTTTCAGGCGCGTGAAGGTCTTCGCCGCCGCTTCGTTCATCAGCTTATAGGGGTTGGTTTGATCGGCTGCATTCGCCGCGGCCAGCGGCGCGATGACCAGCATGGCGACCATCAGTAAACGTTTAAACATCGATTGTTACCTCTCAGGGTTGGGCCGGGGCCGCAGGCGCGTTCTCTTCGCCCTGCGGATCCTTGGTATCCGTATCGTCTTTCTTGTCGCCGCCGCTCTTATACAGGAACTGACCAATCAGGTCCTCCAGCACGATCGCCGATTTGGTATCGCGGAGCGTGTCGCCGTCTTTCAACATCGCCGAGCCCAGCTCGGGATCGTCAAAGCCTAAATTCAACGCTAAAAACTGCTCGCCGAGTAAGCCTTGCGTGCGGATCGCCAGCGAGCTGGTATCGGAAATCTTGTCGGCGTACTCCTCGCTGATCGCCATAGTGACGCGCGGCAGCAGCGTTTTAGGTTCAAGGGAGATGTCAGTAACGCGGCCGATCACCACGCCGCCGATTTTAACCGGCGAGCTGACTTTCAGGCCGCCGATATTATCGAAGGTGGCGTAAAGCTGCCAGGTCGGCTGCGTACCGAGCGACTTAAGATCCGCCACGCGCAGGCAGAGAAACAGCATCGCCACCAGCGCCAGAAGCATAAACACGCCAACCCAAATTTCGCTTTTTTTGCTTTGCATTGCATTAGTTCCCAAACATCAGTGCTGTCAGCACAAAATCCAGACCGAGCACCGCCAGCGAGGCGTGCACCACGGTGCGCGTCGTCGCGCGGCTAATCCCTTCAGAGGTCGGAATCGCGTCGTAACCGTTAAACAGCGCGATCCAGGTGACCGTCACGGCAAAAACGGCGCTTTTGATAATGCAGTTGATTACGTCAGTGCGAAAATCGACCGCGTTTTGCATCGCCGACCAGAAAAAGCCGGGGTCGATGCCCTTCCAGCTCACGCCAACCAGCGCGCCGCCAGCGATGCCGACGGCGGTAAAAATCAGCGTCAGCAGCGGCATGCTGATAAAGCCCGCCCAGAAACGCGGCGAGACAACGCGGCGCAGCGGATCGACCGCCATCATCTCCATGCTGGAGAGCTGTTCGGTCGCCTTCATCAGGCCAATCTCCGCCGTCAGCGCCGATCCGGCGCGGCCGGCGAACAGTAGCGCGGTCACGACCGGCCCCAGCTCGCGCAGCAGCGACAGCGCCACCAGCATGCCGAGACTGGTTTCCGCGCTGTAGGTGGTCAGCACCAGATAGCCTTGCAGCCCCAGCACCATGCCGATAAACAGCCCGGACACGACGATAATCAACAGCGATAAGACGCCGACGCTGTAAAGCTGTTTGATCAGCAGCGGCGTGTGTTTACGAAAGGCAGGTTTCCCTACCAGCGCGTGAAACAGCATTAAGCCTGCCCGACCAAAGGTGGAGCAGGTATTGATTCCCCGGCGTCCTAATGACGCCAGCGCCTTTAACAACATTGGCTTACACTCTCCCTGAGCCGGTTAAGTCGGCAAGATAGTCTCCGGCGGCAAACCGGAACGGGACAGGTCCGTCCGCAATCCCATCCAGAAACTGACGCACGCGCGGGTCGGGATTTTGCCGCAGCTCCGGCGTGCTGCCCTGCGCAATGATTTTCTGGCCAGCCACAATATAGGCCCTGTCGGCGATGCTGAGCACCTCCGGCACATCGTGCGATACCACAATGCAGGTGAGACCCAGCGAATGGTTGAGCTCGTCGATCAGCTTGACCAGCACGCCCATAGTAATGGGATCCTGGCCGACAAAAGGTTCGTCGAACATGATGAGCTCCGGCTCAAGCGCGATCGCGCGCGCCAGCGCGGCGCGGCGCGCCATGCCGCCGGAAAGCTCTGCCGGCTTCAGCTGCGCCGCGCCGCGCAGTCCCACCGCTTCCAGCTTCATCATCACCGTGCTGTGCAGCAGCGCCGCAGGCAGCTGCGTATGCTCGCGCAGCGGCCAGGCCACGTTTTCATATACCGTCAGGTCGGTGAACAGCGCGCCGGACTGGAACAGCATGCTCATCTTTTTACGGGTTTCATAAAGCTTCGCGCGGGACAAGCTGGGAATATTTTCGCCGCGAAACCAGATTTCGCCTCGATCGGGCTGCAGCTGGCCGCCGATCAGGCGCAGCAGCGTGGTTTTGCCTATGCCCGACGGCCCCATAATGGCCGTAACTTTTCCCTTTGGCACCGTCAGCGAAATATCGTCGAAAATCGGACGATCGCCGCGAGTAAAACTGACGCCACGAACCTCAACCAGGTTCGTTTCCTGTTGGTCCATTATTACCTCTTCTGTGGATCGGGCGTTATAAAGCCTACGATGGTAGCCTGTAACGCGCCAGTTCACGATAGCATTACAGAAACTTACTGCCTTCATTTGGCGAAAGCGGGCATAAAATTTACTTTTGCCGCTCAGACGGTCAAAATCAGCGCCTGTTTCTGATGACAGAACCTGAAACCTGCCGCACAAGACGTGTCGGCAACGCATTTCATCCAAGGATTTTTCATGTTCGTAGCCGCCGCCCTGCTGATCATTGGTTTGATTTTACTGGCTTATGGCGCCGATCGCCTGGTGTTTAGCGCCGCGATACTGTGTCGATCCTTTGGCATCCCGCCGCTGATTATCGGCATGACGGTCGTCAGCATCGGCACTTCGCTACCCGAGATGATCCTCTCTTTTTCAGCCGCGCAGCACGGCCAGATGGATCTCGCCGTCGGCACCGCGCTGGGATCCAATATTACCAATATTTTACTGATACTCGGCGGCGCAGCGCTGCTGCACCCTCTGAACATATACTCCAATCTGATCCGGCGCGAACTGCCGCTGATGCTGCTGGTCTCGCTGCTCAGCGGTCTGATGCTGTTCGATAACTACCTGAGCCGCCTTGACGGCCTCGGCCTGATTGCCATCGCCATCGCCTATCTGCTGGTGGCGATCCGCTTCGCGCGCCGCGCCGAGCGGGACAATAGCGATACCCTGACGCGCGAACAGCTCGCGGAGCTGCCGCGCGAAGAGAGCGGCAACACGGTCGCCTTTCTCTGGCTGGCGGTCGCGCTGATTATTTTGCCCATGGCGACGCGCATGGTGATCGACAACGCCACCACCTTTGCCGATTATTTCGGCGTCAGCGAGCTGGTGATGGGCGCCACGCTGATCGCGGTAGGCACCAGTCTGCCGGAGCTGGCGACGGTGCTGGCGGGCGCGCTGAAAGGCGAAGATGATATCGCCATCGGCAATCTCATCGGCGCCAATATTTATAATATCGCCATCGTGCTGGGCTTACCGGCGCTGATCAACCCCGGTAGCGTGGACGAGCACGCCTTCGCGCGCGATTACTGGGTCATGCTGGCCGTCAGCGCGCTGTTCGCCCTGCTCTGCCTGCAGCGCCGCCGCCGCATCGGGCGCGCCGCGGGCGCTTTCTTACTCTGTGGTTTCATCGTCTGGGGCGCGCTTTTGTGGATTCAGCCCGCTTTCCTCGACGGATAACAAAGGACCGATTTGCCATGTCAACTCAGCTTTCAAACGCGAATTTCGACTTTCAGACGGCGGGAAAAGCGGTACTGCGCATCGAGCGTGAAGGTCTGGAGCAGCTGGACCAGTATATTAACGACGACTTTACCCGCGCCTGCGAGATGATCTATCGCTGCCAGGGAAAAGTCGTCGTCATGGGCATGGGCAAGTCGGGCCATATCGGCAAAAAGATGGCCGCCACCTTCGCCAGTACCGGCACGCCCGCCTTTTTCGTGCATCCGGGCGAAGCCAGCCACGGCGATCTTGGCATGGTCGGCCGCAGCGATGTGGTGCTTGCTATCTCTAACAGCGGCGAGTCCAACGAGATTCTGGCGCTGATCCCGGTGCTGAAGCGCCAGCATGTGCCGCTTATCTGCCTCACCAGCCGCCCCGATAGCGCCATGGGCCGCGCCGCCGACGTGCATCTGTGCGTAAAAGTGCCGCAGGAAGCTTGCCCGCTCGGGCTCGCTCCCACCAGCAGCACCACGGCAACGCTGGTAATGGGCGATGCGCTGGCGGTAGCACTGCTGGAAGCGCGCGGCTTTACCGCGGAAGATTTCGCGCTGTCGCATCCGGGCGGCGCGCTGGGCCGCAAGCTGCTGCTGCACGTGAGCGACATCATGCACAGCGGCGACGAAATCCCGCACGTGACGCGCGACGCCTCGCTGCGCGACGCGCTGCTGGAGATTACGCGCAAAAATTTAGGGCTGACGGTTATCGTCGACGATCTGATGAAGATCGAGGGCATCTTTACCGACGGCGACCTGCGCCGCATCTTCGATATGGGCATCGACTTTCAGAAGGCCACCATTTCAGAAGTGATGACGCGCGGTGGCATTCGGGTTCGCCCTAATATGCTGGCGGTCGAGGCGCTGAACCTGATGCAAAACAAAAACATTACCGCTGTGCTGGTGGCCGATGACGATCGTCTGCTCGGTGTGGTACATATGCATGACATGCTGCGCGCCGGCGTAGTCTGAACAGGAAATGAGAATGTCGGTAAATACTTCCCTGGTAGAAACCTGCTACGGCCCGGTCAGCGCGGAGGTGATGGCACGCGCCAGTCAGATCCGTCTGCTGATTTGCGACGTTGACGGCGTGATGTCTGACGGCGTGATCTATATGGGCAATAACGGCGAAGAGCTGAAAGCTTTTAACGTGCGCGACGGCTACGGCATCCGCTGTTTGCTAACCTCTGATATAGAGGTAGCGATTATTACCGGACGCAACGCGCGTCTGATGGAGGATCGCTGCAAAACTTTAGGCATTCGCCATCTTTACCAGGGACAGTCCGATAAGCTTTTGGCCTATCGCGAACTTCTGGATAAACTGTCGCTTTCCGATGAGCAGGTCGCCTACATCGGCGATGACCTAATCGACTGGCCAGTGATGGCCCGAGTAGGGCTGAGCGTGGCGGTAGCGGATGCGCATCCGGTGCTGCCGCCGCGCGCCCATTACGTTACGCGTATCGCCGGCGGACGCGGCGCAGTACGCGAACTGTGCGACCTGATTTTAATGGCGCAGAACAAATTTGAGGATGCCAAAGGGCAATCAGTATGAGTAAAAGCAGGCGTTGGATAACGCTGATTCTGGCCTTAATTGCGCTGGTGCTAATCGGCTGGAACCTGACCAGTCAGGATGAAAGCAGCGCGCCGGTCGCCGCCAACGATCAGGAGCCGACCTATACCAGCGCGAATTCGAACACCGTGGTCTACAACCCGCAAGGGGCGCTGGCTTACAAACTGGTGTCCGATAAAGTGACCTATTTCGCGACGGATGAAGTGAGCTGGTTCGATAAGCCGGTAATGACCACCTACGACGAAAATAAAGTGCCGACATGGTCGGTGCGCGCCGATAAAGCCAAATTAACCAAAGATCGTATGCTTTATCTGTATGGCCACGTCGAGGTGAATACCCTGACGCAGGATTCGCAGCTGCAGCGCATCAAAACTGACAACGCGCAGGTCAACCTCGTCTCGCAGGACGTGACCTCCGACGATCAGGTTACCTTGTTCGGGCGCGGTTTTAACTCTACCGGCATGAAGATGCGCGGGAATTTACGGACGAAAAACGCCGAGTTGATTGAAAAGGTCAAAACTTATTATGAAATTCAAAATGCACAACAACAGCCTTAAGTTTTTCCTGGTCGGCGCTCTGCTGGCGGCCAGCTTGCCCGCGCTGGCGGTGACCGGCGACTCGGACAAACCCGTCAACATCGATTCCGAGAACCAGGCGCTGGACCTGCAAGGCAATGTGGCGACCTTTACCGGCAACGTCATCGTGACGCAGGGAACGATCAAAATCACCGCCGATAAAGTGGTGGTGACGCGTCCCGGCGGCGACAGCAATAAAACCATCGTGGACGCCTACGGCAATCCCGCCACCTTCTACCAGATGCAGGACAGCGGCAAGCCGGTTCAGGGCCACGCCGCTAAGCTGCACTATGAGCTGGCGAAAGATTTCGTCGAGCTGACCGGCAACGCTTATATCGAGCAGCAGGACAGCAATATCAAAGGCGACCGTATTACCTATCTGGTCAAAGAGCAGAAAATGCAGGCCTACAGCCAGGGTCAGAGCAAGCGCGTCACCACTGTGCTGGTGCCGTCGCAGCTGCAGGACAAGAACGCTAACAGCCCGAAAAAGAGTAACTGATCGCTATGGCCACTTTAATCGCAGAAAATCTGGCGAAGGCCTATAAAGGCCGTCGCGTGGTGGAAGATGTCAGCCTGCAGGTGAAATCAGGCGAGATCGTCGGCCTGCTCGGCCCTAACGGCGCGGGCAAAACCACCACCTTCTACATGGTCGTCGGCATCGTGCCGCGCGACGCGGGCCGCATCGTGATCGACGAGGATGATATCAGCATCCTGCCGCTGCACGCCCGCGCGCGCCGCGGCATCGGCTATTTGCCGCAGGAGGCGTCGATTTTCCGCCGTCTCAGCGTCTATGACAATCTGATGGCGGTGCTGCAAATTCGCGACGATCTTACCGAAGAGCAACGTCAGGATCGCGCTAACGAGCTGATGGATGAGTTCCATATCGCCCATCTGCGCGACAGCATGGGTCAGGCGCTGTCGGGCGGCGAGCGCCGCCGCGTCGAGATTGCGCGCGCGCTGGCCGCCAATCCTAAATTTATCCTGCTGGATGAGCCTTTCGCCGGCGTTGACCCCATCTCGGTTATCGACATTAAAAAAATCATCGAGCACCTGCGCGACAGCGGGCTCGGCGTGCTGATTACCGACCATAACGTACGTGAAACCCTGGCGGTTTGCGAACGCGCCTATATCGTCAGCCAGGGGCGTCTTATCGCTCACGGCACGCCGAATGAAATTCTTGAAGATGAGCAGGTTAAACGGGTTTATTTGGGCGAAGAGTTCAGACTCTGATAAGGTGTCGTTAATACGATGTTTGCTTAGGAAATCCCGTCCTGAATATGAAGCAAGGTTTGCAACTCAGGTTCAGCCAACAGCTGGCGATGACTCCACAGTTGCAGCAGGCCATCCGGCTGCTGCAACTCTCTACGCTTGAACTGCAGCAAGAGCTGCAGCTGGCGCTGGAGAGCAATCCGCTGCTGGAACAGGCTGAAGTGCATGAAGAGATCGACAGCCGCGACTATCAGGAAGATGAGGTGCTGGACACGCGCGAGGCGCTTGAACAGAAAGAGATGCCGGACGATTTGCCGCTCGACGCCACCTGGGACGAGATGTATACCGCAGGCACCCCTTCCGGCACCGGCACCGACTATCAGGACGACGAGCTGCCGGTCTATCAGGGCGAAACCACCCAGTCGCTGCAGGACTATCTGATGTGGCAGGTGGATTTAACGCCCTTTACCGATACCGATCGCGCTATCGCTACCTCGATCGTCGACGCCATCGACGATACCGGCTATCTCACCGTTTCGCTTGACGATATCCTCGACAGCATGGGCGATGAAGAGCTGGCGCTGGATGAGGTCGAGGCGGTGCTGAAGCGCATTCAGCGCTTCGATCCGGTCGGGGTCGGCGCGCGCGACCTGCGCGACTGCCTGCTGGTGCAGCTTTCTCAGTTCGCGCCGACCACGCCGATGCTGGCCGAAGCGCGTTTAATCGTCAGCGACCATCTTGACCTGCTGGCCAACCACGATTTCCGCAGCCTGATGCGCGTCACCCGTTTCAAAGAAGATGTGCTGAAAGAGGCGATGCTGCTGATTCAGTCGCTGGATCCGCGTCCTGGCCAGTCGGTGCAGACCGGCGAGCCGGAATATGTCATTCCCGATGTGCTGGTGCGCAAGGTCGGCAAGCGCTGGACGGTTGAGCTCAACGCCGATAGCGTGCCGCGTCTCAGAATTAATCAGCAGTATGCCGCTATGGGCGGCGCGGCGCGCAATGACAGCGACAGCCAGTTTATCCGCAGCAATCTGCAGGAAGCGCGCTGGCTGATCAAAAGCCTGGAAAGCCGCAATGACACGCTGCTGAAGGTTACGCGCTGCATCGTTGAGCAGCAGCAGGCCTTTTTCGAGCAGGGCGAAGAGTTTATGCGTCCGATGGTGCTGGCGGATATCGCCCAGGCCGTAGATATGCATGAATCCACCATCTCTCGCGTGACCACGCAGAAATACCTGCACAGCCCGCGCGGCATCTTCGAACTTAAATATTTTTTCTCCAGCCACGTGAATACCGAAGGCGGCGGCGAAGCCTCTTCTACGGCGATCCGCGCGCTGGTGAAAAAATTAATCTCGGCGGAGAATCCCGCTAAACCCTTGAGTGACAGCAAGCTCACCACCATGTTATCTGAACAGGGCATCATGGTGGCGCGCCGGACCGTCGCTAAATATCGCGAGTCTTTATCTATCCCGCCCTCCAACCAGCGTAAACAGCTGGTTTGACCGAAATGAGAAGGAAGACCTATGCAGCTAAACCTCACTGGGCAAAACGTTGAAATCACCGAACCACTGCGTGAATTCATCAACACGAAATTTGCCAAACTGGAACACTACTTCGATCGTATCAATCAGGTTTATATTGTTCTGAAAGTGGAAAAGGTCACTCAGGTTGCGGAAGCGACTTTGCACGTCAACGGCGGCGAGCTGCACGCCACGTCGGAAGCGGAAGATATGTACGCGGCGCTTGACGGACTGGTGGATAAACTCGCCCGTCAGCTCACCCGGCACAAAGACAAACTGAAAAAACACTAACCTTCACGCTTGCAGCGCGCTTGCCGCGCGCTCGGGGCGGTCAGGATGGGGCGGATTTACCGCCCCGTTTTGCCATCTGTGCAAGCGCCACGGGATACCGCGCGGCCGTTTAGCGCGGCAGGCCTGCGGCTCTGTGAACTCGCAAGTGAAACGACAATGAACAACGATCTGACACTGGAACTGAGCACCGTGCTGACGCCGGACTGTACGCGCAGCGGCGTACACTGCCAGAGTAAAAAGCGCGCGCTAGAAATTATTAGCGAGCTGGCAGCGAAGCAGCTTAATCTGCCGCATCAAACGCTGTTTGAAGCGATCCTGACCCGTGAACGCATGGGCAGCACCGGTATCGGCAACGGTATCGCCATTCCGCACGGCAAACTGGAAGAGGATACGCTGCGCGCCGTCGGCGTCTTTATCAGCCTCGACCAGCCTATCGCATTTGATGCGGTGGACAACCAGCCGGTCGATCTGCTGTTTGCGCTGCTAGTGCCGGCGGATCAGTGCAAAACCCATCTGCACACGCTGTCTCTGGTCGCGAAACGCCTGGCGGATAAGACCGTGTGTCGCCGCCTGCGCGCGGCGCAGAGCGATGAAGAACTCTACGCCATTATTACAGAAGCTCCAGAGGAGCAGTAACGCGCGCTGCGCTTTTACCGGCGTGCGCGCCGGTTTAAAACGGGAGAGAAGGTCATGGTGCTGATGATCGTTAGCGGTCGGTCAGGCTCAGGAAAGTCGGTGGCGCTACGCGCGCTGGAAGATATGGGGTTCTACTGCGTCGATAACCTGCCCGTGGTGCTGTTGCCCGAGCTGGCGAACTCGCTGGTGGAGCGCAATATTTCGGCCGCCGTCAGCATCGACGTGCGCAATATGCCGGAGTCGCCAGAGGTATTCGAACATGCGCTGAATAATCTGCCGGACGCCTTTTCGCCGCAGCTGCTGTTTCTGGACGCCGATCGCAATACGCTAATCCGCCGCTACAGCGACACGCGCCGCCTGCACCCGCTCTCCAGCAAAAATCTGTCGCTGGAAAGCGCCATCGATGAAGAGAACGATCTGCTGGAGCCGCTGCGCTCGCGCGCCGATTTAATTATCGATACCTCAGAAATGTCGGTTCACGAGCTGGCGGAGATGCTGCGCACGCGCCTGTTGGGCAAGCGCGAACGCGAACTGACCATGGTATTCGAGTCTTTTGGCTTTAAGCACGGCATCCCTATCGACGCTGACTACGTTTTTGACGTGCGCTTTCTGCCGAACCCGCACTGGGATCCCAAGCTGCGGCCGATGACCGGCCTCGATCGCCCCGTAGCGGCGTTTCTCGATCGCCATACGGAAGTGCACAACTTTATCTACCAGACACGCAGCTACCTTGAACTTTGGCTGCCCATGCTGGAAACCAACAACCGCAGCTATCTGACCGTCGCCATCGGCTGTACCGGCGGTAAACACCGTTCGGTCTATATCGCCGAGCAGCTGGCGGACTACTTCCGCTCACGCGGCAAAAACGTGCAGTCACGCCATCGTACGCTGGAAAAACGCAAATCATGACCGTCAAACAAACCGTGGAAATCAAAAATAAGCTGGGCATGCACGCGCGTCCGGCCATGAAGCTGTTTGAGCTGGTGCAGAGCTTCGACGCCGAAGTGTTGCTGCGTAACGAATCCGGCACCGAGGCGGAGGCCAGCAGCGTCATTGCCCTGCTGATGCTCGACTCGGCGAAAGGCGGTCATATTGAAATTGAAGCCAGCGGCCCGGAAGAGCGCCAGGCGCTGACTGCCGTCATCGAACTTTTCGAAGCCGGCTTCGACGAAGAGTAAAGACTAGTTGAGATGATGGCGCTGCAAAAAGCCTTCTCCGCCTAGCTGGCGCATCTGGCGCATAATCCACTGCTGACGCTGCCGCACATAGCCTGAAGGCGCGTCGGCGCGAAAACGGATGGGATTCGGCAGCACCGCCGCCAGCAGCGCCGCTTCCGCTATCGTCAAACGGCTGGCCGGCTTATGAAAATAGCGCTGCGCCGCCGCCTCCACGCCGAAGGTGCCCTGCCCGAACTCGGCGATATTGAGATAAACCGTCAGGATGCGACGTTTGGTCCAGACCGTTTCGATACCGACCGTTAAGCCCGCCTCCAGCCCTTTCCTCACCCAGCTGCGCCCATCCCAGAGAAAAAGATTTTTCGCCGTTTGCTGCGACAGTGTCGAGGCGCCGCGCATGCGCTCGCCTTCGCTGCCCAGCGCCGTTTCAATCGCGTCGACGTCAAAACCCCAGTGCTCAGGAAATTTTTGATCTTCTGCGGCAATCACCGCCAGCGCCATCCAGGACGATATCTCGTCGTGGCCCGCCCAGTCGGCGTGCGCGACATAATGAAAGTCGCCGCGCAGCCAGGCACCGATTTGCCGTTCCGCCATTACCGCGGAAAACGGCACCGGCAGAAAGGAAAACAGAATAATTCCGGCGACCCAGATCCCCGCTATGGCGACCACTGCGCCGATAACAGCGCGCTTAACGCGTTGCCAGCGGTTCCCTTTATTCTTGCTCATGCAATGTTCTCTTACCTGTTCCCTGCATTAATCAATTCCCGACGTGATGAAAGTCGCGTCTTGGTCAAAATCGCTGAAGAAGCGTCTGAATTTACGCGTTGCTTAACCGTTGCAGCGCAGTTTTGACCGTAAAATATTAAAACAGATCGAATGACATCAAGCACTTCCGTAAAAAAGGAATCGGTTCCATACTTGTTGTCCGCTTATCGCTTTCCACGCCATACACTTAACGATTTGTAATAAGCACCATTTCTAATGATTCGATTTTCTAAACTATGACAGACAGCGTACTGTTGTGCTTTTCACCAATTGAAGCGAATGGTTACACAACAGGCAACTTCAGGCTGCTAATTTGATCTTCGTAGCGCTGTCTGTGCCACTCAATTTTATGCTTAGCGCCCTGTAAAATGACAGGACTTAATTTAAATCTGGAACTTTAAAGGCGCGCTTTCCAAAACGTTTTGGATAATATCGTGGCAACAGCACTTTATACTTTAAATTTCATTGCGTTATCATACTTAAAACGGCTAAAAACGGTTGGGTGCCCTTTTCCCTGGTTTGAGGCCATGCGCTTATCGTCACGGCAAACGAAAACCGCACAAAAAATGCAACAATTGGTCAAAATAAGCGCAATGCAACGCAGAAATTAATTCCTTGCTTGACTGTGTTGCCAAATTAATGTTTTCTGTATTTAAACGCTGCTCAACATCACACATTTTAATGAATCTTTACCTGGTCATTGATGAATTTGCTAAGGTGATGACAGACGTTAACCGATACCACGCTGCTGCGCTTAAACTCCTCCAAGTATAGCAACAGCGACTTTTTCCCTGGTGTTGGCGCAGTATTCGCGCACCCCGGTCTTCGACTGGGGTCATTTTTTTTAAGCCCCCTGGTTTTCTCTTTCCGCCACCCAGTCGCGCAATACCTGAACGTCATGACGCCACTCGCGCTTGAGCTCTTCGACCCATTCGCCTACGTTGTCCCACCATGCCGGCAGTTCCGGGCTTTGAATCTGTTTAGCCACCTGCTGCAGATGCTGTAACCCGACCGATCCCGCCGCGCCTTTAATTTTGTGCCCCTCTTCCGCAATGCCTTTCTGGTCGCGCGCCATAAGATTCGAATCGAGCACCTCCAGATAGCCAGGCATCATCTGTTCAAACATCGTCAGGCTCTGCGTAATCAGGCTGGGACCCACCAGTTCGATATATTGCTCCAGCATCGGCACATCCAGCAGCGCGCGCGTCTTGTCATCGCTTTCAGGGTGGTCAGCGTCGATCTCTTCGTTCTGATGATCCCAGAACTTCTTGATCATGGCGGTCAGCGCCGGAACGGAAAGCGGTTTGCTCAGCACGTCGTCCATACCGGCCTCCAGATACTCTTTTTTGTCTTTGAGCACGTTGGCGGTCAGCGCCACCAGCGGCGGCAGGCTGGCGTCTGGATAACGCTGATGGATGGCGCGCGAGACGTCGAGGCCGGTCATATCCGGCAGCTGGATATCCAGCAGGGCGAGATCGAATTCCAGCGGATCGAACATCTCCAGCGCGGCCTGGCCGGTCATGGCGACCTCGACGCTGCAGCCAAGCTTCTCCAGCACCGACCGCGCCACGATTACGTTCAGCTCGATATCTTCCACCAGCAAAACGTGCAGCGCCGGCAGCGGCATGCTGTCGTCCCTGCTGTCATCTTCCACCTCTTCGGCCACGCGCGGTGCCTTGATCAGCACGGTAAAGCAGGAGCCCTGGCCCGGCGCGCTGCGTACGGTAATATCGCCGCCCATCGCCTGCGCCAGGCGACGCGACACCGCCAGCCCGATGCCGGTACCGGTGGCCGGCTTGCCGCCGTGCTGATCTTTCACCTGATAATACATGGCGAAGATCTTGTCCTGCTCTTCCTGTGGAATACCCTGCCCGGAGTCTTCAACCTCGAAGCGCAGAGTCTCGTTCGGCTCGTAGGCGACGCGCACCACGATTTCGCCCTGCTGGGTGAACTTCACCGCGTTGCCGATCAGGTTCCACAGGATCTGGCGCAGGCGCGTGCCGTCGGCGCAAATCTTGTGCGGCAGCGGTAGCTCAGGCGCCATCACGAATCTGAGCCCTTTCGGCTGCGCCAGCAGCCCGGAAAGGTTCTCCAGATCCGCCAGGAAGCCGGTGAAGTCGAGCGGCTGATTATCCAGCTGCACCTTACGGCGCTCGATCTTGTCGACTTCGATAACGTCGTTGAAGATATTGCCGAGCGTAATCGCTGAAACGTGAATGGTTTTCAGGTATTTCAGCTGCTCCTGATTGAGATCGGTATCGAGCAAAATGCGGCTCAGGCCCACAATGCCGTTAAGCGGCGTACGCAGCTCGTGGCTGATCGTAGAGATAAAGGTGGTTTTCTCCCGGCTGGCATTCTCCAGCGCGTCCTGATAGCGCTTACGCTCGGTAATATCGCGGCCAAAGCCCATTAGCCCGCTGCGTTTGCCTACGCGGTCGTAGTAAGGCACTTTACGAATTTCAAAACAGGCTTTGCGCCCGTCCGGATATTGCAGCCACTGTTCATAAGTGAGCGACACGTTATGACGGAAAACTTTTTCATCCGTCTCCAGCACTTTGGTAGCAGCGTCATCGTCATAAATATCGCGCGGCGTCAGGCCGATCAGCTGCTTTTCGCTTTTGCCGGTCAGCAACTCCATGGCGCGGTTACAGCCGGAAAACTGCTTGTCGATATTGCGGTAGAACACCAGATCGGGCGAAGCGTCGAGGAAAGAGCGGAGAAACGAGGATTGCTGTTCCAGTTCGATCTGCGCCTGTTCGCGGCGCGCCATCTCCTCGCGCAGCTTATCCATCACCTGCTCGCGCGCCTGCTCCGCCTTGATACGATCGTTAATTTCCTGATTGAGCTGGGTGATGGTCTCTTTCATCTGCTGATTGAGCTCTAAATCGCGGGTGCGCATCTCTTCCAGCTTGTCCACCAGCCGCGACAGACGCTGACGCGACTCCTCCAGCTGATCGACCACCACCGAGAGAAAGTAGACCGCCCAGGGCGTAATCAGCAGCCCGAAGAACACTGAACGTACCACGTCGATGCTCTCGACATGGCCGCGCAGCACCATGGTCACCGCCATCTGCACCACCATCGCCAGCACCACCAGCGCCGACGCCAGCAGCAGCGAAAAACGCACCAGTCCCAGCTTAACCATCAAATCAACATAATACTGCGCCAGCAGGCGAATCTGTTTCATACGAACTCCCTGGAAAAGAACAGGCTCATCATAGCGTAATTACTCTGCCGATGGCGCGACGAAGCGCCGGAAAGCGCGCGTTACGCCCCGTTATAGTGCATCTGACGCCACGATCGCCGACGATACCTGCGCTGGCGCTAAATCACTTGACTAATTGCGCCAACCGAATAATCTGAAGGGCCGCCTGTTGCGTGGCGACTGTGATCCAAACCTTTCTTTTTCTTTGTCGACAACCTTTCGTTGTCCCGGCATCCCTTTTTCCATTTGAATAGAAATTCATTTTAATTGCGTGAATAGTCGCGCTCATCCTGATTAATTTTACTTATGAAGCCTGCTCATTTGCGGCAAAAAGGCTGTTATAAGAAAAACAGATACATGATGTGCGGGTAATCTGCTATCCAGCAGATTCTGCTGTTAAAGCATATCAAACCAGCACGGCGAAGGGATGTGACGGCTGCATGACAGTGAGACAGTTCACATTTCGGCCGGGCAGAGGTAATGGCCTGCAGCCGCTTTTTTAGCATTTAAATGAATGAAATTCAGTAAGTTAAGCAACAACACCCTGATAAAAAGACGACCAGGAACGCTATTTGACCTTATTCCGCTTTCCCGATAAGTTGGAAATCCGCTGGAAGCTTTCTGGACGGGTGCTCAACTCGTCATATTTATGCAGTAACAGAGATTCCCCCTGTAACAAGACCACGACGCTTGTGACAACGACGCCAAAGGCCAGACAGATGGGGCGACACAGGAGTGCAGCGCACGATGCGCGCCAGCCTGTCGCTTAGCACTTTCTGCGCCCGTAGCCCGACCAAAGGGAATCCACAGAGCCTGGGGAGGTTCACTGAAATGTTGTATGACAAATCCCTTGAAAAGGATAACTGTGGTTTCGGCCTCATCGCCCATATAGAAGGCGAACCTAGCCACAAGGTGGTGCGTACCGCTATCCACGCGCTGGCCCGTATGCAACACCGTGGCGCGATCCTTGCCGACGGCAAGACCGGCGACGGCTGTGGTCTGTTATTACAAAAACCTGACCGTTTCTTCCGCGTCGTTGCGGAAGAAAAAGGCTGGCGCCTGGCGAAAAATTACGCCGTGGGCATGCTGTTCCTGAGCCATGATGAAGAAGAGGCTCAGGCGAGCCGCCGCATTGTGGAAGAGGAAGTGGTCCGTGAAACCCTCTCTGTGGTCGGCTGGCGCGACGTGCCCGTCAATCAGGACGTATTGGGAGAGATCGCCCTCTCCTCTATGCCGCGCATTCAGCAGCTCTTTATTAACGCCCCGGCCGGCTGGCGTCCGCGCGATATGGAGCGTCGCCTTTATATGGCGCGCCGCCGCGCGGAAAAGCGCATTGAACAGACCGACGATAAAGCATTTTATATCTGTAGCTTCTCTAACCAGGTCAATATCTACAAAGGCCTGTGTATGCCGGCCGACCTGCCGCGCTTCTATCTCGATCTGGCGGACCTGCGTCTGGAATCGGCTATCTGCCTGTTCCATCAGCGCTTCTCTACCAATACCGTACCGCGCTGGCCGCTGGCGCAGCCGTTCCGCTATATGGCGCACAACGGCGAAATCAACACCATCGCCGGTAACCGGCAGTGGGCGCGCGCGCGCGCCTACAAATTCAATACGCCGCTGATCCCCGATCTGCAGAACGCCGGGCCGTTCGTCAATGAAACCGGCTCCGACTCCAGTTCGATGGACAACATGCTGGAGCTGTTCCTCAACGGCGGCATGGACCTGGTGCGCGCGATGCGCCTGCTGGTGCCGCCCGCATGGCAAAACAACCCGGATATGGATCCGGAACTGCGCGCCTTCTTCGACTTCAACTCCATGCATATGGAGCCGTGGGACGGCCCGGCGGGCATCGTCATGTCCGACGGCCGCTACGCCGCCTGTAACCTTGACCGTAACGGCCTGCGTCCGGCGCGCTACGTGATTACCAAAGACAAGCTGATCACCTGCGCCTCCGAAGTCGGCATCTGGGATTACCAGCCGGACGAAGTGGTAGAGAAAGGCCGCGTCGGTCCCGGTGAGCTGATGGTGATCGACACCCGTATCGGGCGCATCCTCCATTCGGCGGAAACCGATAACGATCTGAAGAGTCGCCATCCCTATAAAGAGTGGATGGAGAAAAACGTTAAGCGTCTGGTGCCGTTCGAAGATCTGCCTGACGACCAGGTCGGCAGCCGCGAGCTGAACGATCCGCTGCTGGCGACTTACCAGAAGCAGTTCGGCTACAGCAGCGAAGAGCTCGACACTATTATTCGCGTGCTGGGCGAGAACGGCCAGGAAGCGGTCGGCTCGATGGGCGACGACACGCCGTTTGCCGTACTCTCCAGCCGCCCGCGTATTATTTATGACTATTTCCGCCAGCAGTTTGCGCAGGTGACCAACCCGCCGATCGATCCGCTGCGTGAAAACCATGTGATGTCGCTGGCCACCAGCATCGGCCGCGAAATGAACGTCTTCTGCGAAGCGGAAGGTCAGGCGCACCGCGTCAGCTTTAAGTCCCCTATCCTGCTGTGGTCCGACTTTAATCAGCTGACCACCATGGAAGGCGAGTACTATCGCGCCGACACGCTCGACTGCACCTTCGACCCGGCGACGCAAACGCTGGAACAGGCGATGCACGCGCTGTGCGACGAGGCCGAACGTATGGTGCGCGACGGTACCGTGCTGCTGGTGCTCTCCGATCGCGCCATCGGCGAAAATCGCCTGCCGGTTCCGGCGCCGATGATCGTCGGCGCGGTGCAGACGCGTCTGGTTGAGAAAAACCTGCGCTGCGACGCCAACATTATCGTCGAGACCGCCAGCGCGCGCGATCCGCACCACTTTGCCGTACTGCTCGGCTTCGGCGCGACCGCTATCTATCCTTACCTGGCCTATGAATCGCTGGCGAAGATGGTCGACAGCAACGTGATCGAAAAAGACTATCGCGCCGTGATGCTGAACTACCGTAACGGCATCAACAAAGGCCTTTACAAGATCATGTCCAAAATGGGCATCTCGACCATCGCCTCCTATCGCTGCTCGAAACTGTTCGAAGCGGTGGGCCTGCATGCCGATGTATCGCGCCTCTGCTTCCAGGGCGTGGTCAGCCGCATCAGCGGCGCCAGCTTCGCCGACTTCCAGCAGGATCTCACCAATCTGGCGAAACGCGCCTGGCTGCAGCGCAAGCCGCTGGACCAGGGCGGCCTGCTGAAGTATGTGCACGGCGGCGAGTATCACGCCTATAACCCGGACGTGGTGGGTACCCTGCAACGCGCCGTAGAGAGCGGCGAATACAGCGACTATCAGGCCTATGCGAAGCTGGTGAACGAGCGTCCAGTGGCGACGCTGCGCGATCTGCTGGCGCTGCAGCCTGGCACCGAATCGGTCCATATCGACGACGTCGAGCCGGCCAGCGAGCTGTTTAAGCGTTTTGACACCGCGGCGATGTCTATCGGCGCGCTCAGCCCGGAGGCGCATGAGGCGCTGGCCGAAGCGATGAACTCGCTCGGCGGCTGCTCCAACTCCGGCGAAGGCGGCGAAGATCCGGCGCGCTACGGCACCAATAAAGTCTCGCGCATCAAGCAGGTCGCTTCGGGCCGCTTCGGCGTGACGCCAGCCTATCTGGTCAATGCCGACGTCATTCAGATTAAAGTGGCGCAGGGTGCGAAGCCGGGCGAAGGCGGCCAGCTGCCGGGCGACAAAGTCACCCCGTATATCGCGAAGCTGCGCTACTCCGTGCCGGGCGTCACGCTGATCTCCCCGCCACCGCATCACGACATCTACTCGATCGAAGATCTGGCGCAGCTGATTTTCGACCTGAAGCAGGTGAATCCTAAAGCGATGATTTCGGTGAAGCTGGTTTCCGAACCAGGCGTCGGCACCATCGCGACCGGCGTGGCGAAAGCCTATGCCGACCTGATCACTATCGCCGGCTATGACGGCGGCACCGGCGCCAGCCCGTTAAGCTCGGTGAAATATGCAGGCTGCCCATGGGAGCTCGGTCTGGTGGAAACCCAGCAGGCGCTGGTCTCCAACGGTCTGCGTCATAAGATCCGTCTGCAGGTCGACGGCGGCCTGAAAACCGGCCTCGACATTATCAAGGCGGCGATCCTCGGCGCGGAAAGCTTCGGCTTCGGCACCGGTCCGATGGTGGCGCTGGGCTGTAAATACCTGCGTATCTGTCACCTGAACAACTGCGCGACCGGCGTAGCAACCCAGGACGACAAGCTGCGTAAGAATCACTATCACGGCCTGCCCTTCAAGGTAACCAACTACTTTGAGTTCATCGCGCGTGAAACCCGCGAGCTGATGGCCAGCCTGGGCGTGAAACGCCTGACTGACCTGATCGGCCGCACCGACCTGCTGAAAGAGCTGGACGGCTTCACCGCCAAGCAGCAGAACCTGGATCTCTCGTCGCTGCTGAAAACCGCCACGCCGATGCCGGGCAAGGCGCTGCACTGCACCGAAGGCAGCAACCCGCCATTTGACAAAGGCGAGCTGAATAAAGCGCTGCACGACCAGGCGATGCCGTTTGTAGAAGCGAGACAGAGCAAGACCTTCTTCTTCGACATTCGCAACACCGACCGCTCTGTCGGCGCGACGCTCTCTGGCGCTATCGCGGCGATCCACGGCGATCAGGGGCTGGCGGCGGATCCGATCCGCGCGCACTTCTCCGGCACCGCCGGTCAGAGCTTCGGCGTATGGAACGCAGGCGGCGTTGAGCTGACGCTGACCGGCGACGCCAACGACTATGTCGGCAAAGGGATGGCAGGCGGCATGCTGGCAATCCGTCCGCCGGTCGGCTCCGCGTTCCGCAGCCACGAAGCGACCATTGCGGGCAACACCTGCCTCTACGGCGCGACGGGCGGCAAACTGTTTGCCGCAGGCCGCGCGGGCGAGCGTTTCGCAGTGCGCAACTCGGGCGCGATTACGGTGGTAGAAGGGATCGGCGACAACGGATGCGAATATATGACCGGCGGCATCGTCTGCGTGCTGGGCCGCACCGGCGTCAACTTCGGCGCCGGCATGACGGGCGGCTTCGCCTACGTGCTGGATGAAGACGGCGAGTTCCGCAAGCGCGTCAACCCGGAGCTGGTGGAAGTGCTCAACGTCGACGAGCTGGCGATCCATGAGGAACACCTGCGCGGCCTGATCACCGAGCATGTACAGCACACCGGCTCCAGCCGCGGCGAAGAGATCCTCGCCAACTGGCCGCTCTGGTCGTCGCGCTTCGCGCTGGTTAAACCGAAGTCCAGCGACGTCAAAGCGTTGCTGGGTCACCGCAGTCGTTCCGCAGCAGAGCTGCGCGTGCAGGCACAGTAATAGTTTGCCCCGTCCGGCGCGGCCCGCCGGACGGGATAGCCGTAAGAGGTTACGATGAGTCAAAACGTATATCAATTTATCGACCTGCAGCGCGTTGACCCGCCAAAGAAGCCGCTGAAAATTCGTAAAATTGAGTTTGTCGAAATTTATGAGCCCTTCTCTGACAGCCAGGTGAAGGCGCAGGCCGATCGCTGTCTCTCGTGCGGCAACCCTTACTGCGAGTGGAAGTGTCCGGTTCACAACTACATTCCTAACTGGCTGAAGCTGGCGAACGAAGGCCGCATTATCGAAGCGGCGGAGCTGTCGCATCAGACCAACAGCCTGCCGGAAGTGTGCGGACGCGTTTGCCCGCAGGATCGCCTGTGCGAAGGCTCCTGCACCCTGAACGACGAGTTCGGCGCGGTCACCATCGGCAATATCGAGCGCTACATCAACGATAAAGCGATGGAGATGGGCTGGCGTCCAGATATGTCGCACGTGAAACCGACCGGCAAGCGCGTGGCGATTATCGGCGCGGGTCCGGCGGGCCTCGCCTGCGCGGACGTGCTGACGCGCAACGGCGTCAAGGCGGTGGTTTACGATCGCCATCCGGAAATCGGCGGCCTGCTGACCTTCGGCATTCCGTCGTTCAAGCTGGAAAAAGAGGTGATGATCAAGCGCCGCGAACTCTTTACCGGAATGGGCATTGAGTTTCAGCTGAATACGGAAGTTGGCCGCGACGTGCAGATGAGCGACCTGCTGAACGCCTATGACGCGGTCTTTCTGGGCGTCGGCACCTATCAGTCGATGCGCGGCGGACTGGAGAACGAGGATGCGCCGGGCGTCTACGACGCGCTGCCGTTCCTGATCGCCAACACTAAGCACACGATGGGCTTTGCGCAGCAGGACGAACAGCCTTATATCAGTATGGAAGGCAAGCGCGTCGTGGTGCTGGGCGGCGGCGATACTGCGATGGACTGCGTACGCACCTCTATCCGTCAGGGCGCGACGCACGTTACCTGCGCCTACCGCCGCGACGAAGCCAACATGCCGGGTTCGAAACGCGAGGTGAAAAACGCGCGTGAAGAGGGCGTGGAGTTTCAGTTCAACGTGCAGCCGCTGGGCGTCGAAATCAACGCCAGCGGTCGCGTCAGCGGCGTCAAAGTGGCGCGCACCGAATTGGGCCAGCCGGATGCGGCAGGACGTCGCCGCGCGGAAATCGTGCCTGGCTCCGAGCATGTGCTGCCTGCTGATGCCGTAGTTATGGCGTTCGGCTTCCGTCCGCACAAAATGGAGTGGCTGGCCGACTTCAGCGTAGAGCTGGACGGTCAGGGACGCATTATCGCGCCGGAACAGGCTGAAAGCGCCTTCCAGACCAGCAACCCGAAAATCTTCGCCGGCGGCGATGCGGTGCGCGGTTCGGATTTGGTGGTGACGGCGATTGCCGAAGGGCGTAAAGCTGCCGAAGGCATCATGGATTATCTGGAAGTATAAGGTTCGCGCAGCGACAAAAAAGCCGGCTATCGCAGCCGGCTTTTTTATGTGCTATTTCACTACCCGCAGCGACGGGCGATTGCCGCGCGGCGGCGGATCGTCATCCGGCGAGGGATCGTCTTCGCTGGCGTCGTCCGGGCGGTCGCCATCGATCACTGACATCACAGGATCGACCGGCGTCTCTTCGGCCTCCTGCGCGCCCAGCTCGTAGGCGGGTTCCGGCTCGAACATCGTGCCCGCGCCGTTTTCACGCGCGTAGATCGCCAGAATAGCGGCCATCGGCACGGAGACCTGGCGCGGCACGCCGCCGAAACGCGCGTTAAAGCGCACTTCGTCGTTGCCAAGCTCCAGATTGCCGACCGCACGCGGCGCAATGTTCAGCACAATCTGTCCATCGCGCGCATATTCCAGCGGCACCTGAACCCCTTCCAGATTGATGTCGACCACCAGATGCGGCGTTAGCTGGTTGTCGAGCAGCCAGTCATAGAACGCGCGCAGCAGGTAAGGACGGCGGGCTGAGAGTTGCGACATTTCCATAGGTTAGCCCCGGGCTTGCAGGCGCATTTCACGTTCCGCTTCCGTCAGTGAAGCGAGGAAAGAGTCACGCTCAAATACGCGATTCATATAGCCTTTCAGCTCTTTCGAACCGGCGCCAGCCAGATCGATGCCCATTGACGGCAGACGCCACAGCAGCGGCGCCAGGTAGCAGTCCACCAGGCTAAACTCTTCGCTCATAAAGAACGGCGTGCGGGCGAACAGCGGCGCAATCGCCAGCAGCTCTTCGCGCAGCTGTTTGCGCGCGGCTTCCGCTTCCTGGCCGCTGCTTTTTTCAATGGTGTGCATCAGGCTGTACCAGTCCTGCTCGACGCGGTGCATCATCAGACGGCTTTCGCCACGCGCAACCGGATAGACCGGCATCAGCGGCGGATGCGGGAAGCGTTCGTCCAGGTACTCCATGATGATACGGGATTCATACAGCGTCAGTTCGCGATCTACCAGCGTCGGCACAGTGCGATACGGGTTGAGGTCAATCAGATCCTGCGGCAGGTTATCCATTTCGACCTGCTCGATCTCTACACTAACGCCTTTTTCAGCCAGTACGATGCGTACCTGATGGCTGAAAATGTCAGTAGGACCGGAAAACAGCGTCATTACCGAACGTTTGTTGGCAGCGACAGCCATGAAAACCTCCAAGTTTGTTCACAAAAAGTTACTGCGAATAGCCAACCACACGGCGACTCACCTGCTCAATCGTTCGCTCACAGCCCGCGTTAGATCTGTCTTTCCGCCATCCTGAGGGTTGACCGACATCACACGCCGACTTATGGGCGCAAAGTGACACAGAGTTTACCAGATTTTGGGCAGCTTGTGGGCGAGGATTCGAGATTTGCGGGGAATTTGCGAGCAGCGCGGGGGTTTTACGCGTTTTTTGACGCGACGGGGTAGAAAATAAAAAACCCGCCGAAGCGGGTTTTTTGTGCCAATCGCAGCAGCCGAAGCCGCAAACAATTAACGCTTGGAGAACTGCGGACGACGGCGTGCTTTACGCAGACCGACTTTCTTACGTTCAACCTGACGTGCGTCACGGGTAACGAAGCCCGCTTTACGCAGTTCAGCACGCAGAGATTCGTCGTACTCCATCAGAGCGCGGGTGATGCCGTGACGGATCGCACCTGCCTGACCAGAAATACCACCACCTTTAACGGTGACGTACAGATCGAATTTACCAACCAGGTCCAGCAGCTCCAGCGGCTGACGAACTACCATGCGGGCAGTTTCGCGACCGAAATACTGTTCCAGAGAACGTTGGTTGATAACGATGTTGCCACTGCCCGGCTTGATAAATACGCGAGCGGTGGAGCTTTTGCGGCGACCAGTGCCGTAGTTTTGAGTTTCAGCCATTGCCTGTAATCCCGATTAAATGTCAAGAACTTGCGGTTGCTGTGCCGCATGGGTGTGCTCGTTGCCCGCGTAAACTTTCAGCTTACGGAACATTGCACGGCCCAGCGGGCCCTTCGGCAGCATGCCTTTAACCGCGATTTCAATCACACGCTCAGGACGGCGAGCAATCATCTCTTCAAAGGTCGCCTGTTTGATACCACCGATGTGGCCAGTGTGGTGATAGTAAATCTTGTCAGTACGCTTGTTGCCGGTAACGGCGACTTTGTCAGCGTTCAGAACGATGATGTAATCACCAGTATCAACGTGCGGAGTATATTCCGCTTTATGCTTACCACGCAGACGGCGCGCCAGTTCAGTCGCCAGGCGACCCAAGGTTTTGCCAGTTGCGTCAACAACATACCAGTCACGCTGTACGGTTTCTGGTTTAGCTGTAAAAGTTTTCATCGAAAAGCTTACCCAAATTAAGTTACACGTTGGTGAAAACCCAAACGCTTAAGTAAACGGTTGAGGCTCACACGACCATTTTGACCAGCAAGCCCACCCCTTCGGATAGAGTTACCGGAGCACAACGGATTCGGGAAATAAATCCAGTTGCTGTAACGTGGGGTCGCAAGATTATAGAGAAGTCGATTGCAAAAATCGAACCCTATTTGATCTTTTTCTTGCGCGCCCTCAAGGCAGATGCGGCAGCCGCAGATACTCTTCGCTCTGCATTTCCTGCAGGCGCGACAGGCAGCGCTGATACTCGAATTTCAGCCGCGTGCCCTGGTAGATTTCGAACAGCGAGGTTTCCGCCGCGACCACCAGTTTGACGTGACGCTCGTAGAATTCATCCACCAGCGCGAGAAAGCGGCGCGCCTGATCTTCGGTTTTATAAATCATCACCGGCACGTCGTAGAGCAGCACGCTGTGGAAGCGGCGCGACAGCTCGATATAGTCATGCTGGCTGCGCCCTTCTCCGCACAGCGTCAGGAAGTCGATCGCCAGCACCCCTTCGCTGACGCCCAGCGTCGCCATCTGGCGGTGGTTAATCTCCAGCACCGGCGCGTCGTCGCGCGCGCTGCCTGCCAGCGCCTTGAACATGCGCTCCATTTCAGCATGCGTCGCCTCGTTCAGCGGCGAGTTCCACAGATGCGCCGAAGTCAGGGTGCGCAGCCGGTAGTCGATGCCGGCATCGACGTTCATCACGTCGCAGTGCTGTTTAATTTGCTCAATCGCCGGCAGGAAACGCGCGCGCTGCAGGCCGTTGCGATAGAGCTCGTCTGGCGGAATGTTCGAGGTCGCCACCAGCGTAATGCCGCGGGCGAACAGCGCCTCCATCAGAGTGCCGAGCAGCATGGCGTCGGTAATGTCGGAGACGAAAAACTCATCGAAGCAGAGAATATCGGTTTCAGCTTTAAAGCGGTCGGCGATGATCAGCAGCGGATCGCTCTGTCCCTGCAGCTGGGTTAGCTCTTCATGCACGCGCAGCATAAAGCGATGGAAGTGCAGACGCAGCTTGCGGTTGCCAGGAATAGACTGAAAAAACAAATCCATGACCCAGGTTTTGCCGCGTCCTACGCCGCCCCACATATAGAGGCCGCGCACCGGCGCCTGCGCGTCGGTTTTCTCTTTGCCCATCAGTCGGGAGAGGCGGCCGAATAATCCTTTGCCGCTGGCGGGCGGCTCGGGCTGACGCGCGAGTAAGGCCCGCTGAACGGCGTCCAGTCGGGTGATGGCGTCGCGTTGTACATCATCGGGTTTAAAGTCGCCCTGCGACAGCGCCTGCTCATAGCGCGCAAGCGGAGATGAGGTTTGCATTGGTTCTCTCAGAATCCCTGAAAAGGTCTTATTCACAGTTCGGTTGATGAAAAAAAGGCCGCTCTACACTAAGGCATGCCGCCTCAGAGTTCCACATCCATAAGATTAACGGGTATAGTGACTACTATTGAAATGGTGGATGCCCTACAAACAACGGAAATTACATGGGAGTCATTATGACCTGGGAATACGGGTTAATTGGTTTAGTAATTGGCATTATTGTCGGCGCGGTTGCCATGCGTTTCGGTAACAAAAAACTGCGCGAGCAGCGCAGCATGCAGTACGAGCTGGAGAAGTCTAAAGCAGAGCTGGCGGACTACCGCGAAGAGCTGACCAACCACTTTGCGCAGAGCGCCGAGCTGCTGGACAACATGGCGCGCGACTATCGCCAGCTCTATCAGCACATGGCGAAAGGATCGAACGATCTGCTGCCGAACCTGCCGGGCGAGAAAAACCCCTTTGCCTATCAGCTGACTGAAGCGGAAGCGGATAACGATCAGGCGCCGGTCCAGATCCCGCGCGACTACTCCGAAGGCGCTTCCGGCCTGCTGCGTGGCGAACGCGCCGCGCGCGACTAGTCTTATTGGGGCGTAACCCGGTTGCGCCCCGCATTTTTGCGAACCCAGACCCTGAATCAGCTGTCACATACGTTTACTCCCCCACTTTTCGCAGCGAGAGCGTTCTAGCAATGAAAAAACAAGCACGTCTGTTAAGCGCATTAGCCTTGAGTATCGGAATGAGCCTGGCCGCAACGCCTGCGGCGATCGCGACCCTGCCCGCGCAGATTCAGGGCCAGCCGCTACCCAGCCTGGCGCCGATGCTGGAAAAAGTGTTGCCGGCGGTGGTCAGCGTCCATGTTGAAGGCACGGAAACCGCCAGCCAGGCGCAGGATATTCCCGAGCCGTTGAAACGCTTCTTCGGCCAGGGGCCTGGCGGCGATCAGGCGCAGCCGTTCGAGGGCTTAGGCTCCGGCGTGATTATCGACGCCGCTAAGGGCTACATCCTGACCAATAACCACGTGGTCAACGGCGCGGACAAGATCAGCGTGCAGCTTGGCGACGGCAGCGAATATGACGCGAAGCTAATCGGCCATGACGAACAGACCGACATCGCGCTGATTCAGGTCGAAGGCGCGAAGAACCTGACGCAGGTGAAAATCGCCGACTCCGATCAGCTCAAAGTGGGCGACTTCGCCGTGGCGATCGGCAACCCGTTCGGGCTGGGTCAGACCGCGACCTCCGGCATTATCTCTGCGCTGGGGCGCAGCGGACTTAACCTCGAAGGGCTGGAAAACTTTATCCAGACCGACGCGGCGATTAACCGCGGCAACTCCGGCGGCGCGCTGGTTAATCTCAACGGCGAACTGATCGGCATCAACACCGCGATTCTGGCGTCGAGCGGCGGCAATATCGGTATCGGCTTCGCTATCCCGAGCGACATGGCGATGAACCTGGCGCAGCAGTTGATTAAATATGGCGAAGTGAAGCGCGGTCAGCTCGGCATTAAAGGCACCGAGATGACGGCGGACATCGCCAAGGCGTTTAACGTCGATGCGCAGCGCGGCGCGTTCGTCTCTGAAGTGCTGCCGCAGTCTGCGGCGCAGAAAGCGGGCATTAAGTCAGGCGATATTATCACCTCGATTAACGACAAGCCGATCACCAGCTTTGCCGAACTGCGCGTGAAAGTGGGCACGACCGCGCCGGGCGAGAAAGTGAAGCTCGGCCTGTTGCGCGACGGCAAGCCGCTTTCGGTAGAGGTGACGCTGGAGCAAAGCGCGCAGACCACGGCCAGCGCGCAGCTGATGTCTCCTGCGCTGCAGGGCGCGATGCTGAGCGACGGCGCGACCAAAACCGGCGACAAGGGCGTGAAGATCGACAGCATCGAAAAAGGCACCCCGGCTGAGCAGGTTGGTCTGCAAAAAGATGATGTCATTGTCGGCGTTAACCGCACGCGCGTTACCAGCCTTGCCGAGATGCGCAAAGTGCTGGAAGGCAAACCGCCGGTGCTGGCGCTGAACGTGGTGCGCGGCGACGAGTCTATTTACCTCCTGCTGCGTTAATCCCTGCTACAGGCGAACAACACAAGCGCGTGTTTGTTCGCCTTTCTCGTGCTATTCTGCCCTGCGATCTCCCCCTGGCGTAAGTTAACACCATGTTTCCTAAACTTTTGCGTTCAGTGGTGTTGGGCCTGATTGTCGCCGGCATTTTGCTTGCGGCCCTGCCCGCACTGCGTATGGGCAGCACCAGCGCCCTTCTCAACCGTGACGACAGCGAAGACCAGACGCCTTTCAGCTTTAACGCCGGCGTCCGCCGCGCCGTGCCTGCGGTGGTCAACGTCTACAACCGCAGCGCCCACGGCGGCAATAACAATCGCGGCATTACCACACTCGGTTCCGGCGTCATCATGAACGCCAAAGGCTACATCCTGACCAACAAGCACGTGATCAATAACGCCGATCAGATTATCGTCGCGCTGCAGGATGGCCGCTTCTTTGAAGCCAATCTGGTCGGATCCGACGCCATGACCGATCTGGCTGTGCTGAAGATCACCGCATCCAGCCTGCCGGTGATCCCGATTAACCCGCACCGCGTGCCGCATATCGGCGATGTGGTGATGGCGATCGGCAACCCTTATAACCTCGGGCAAACCGTTACGCAGGGCATTATCAGCGCCACGGGCCGCGTCGGCCTGAGCTCATCCGGACGTCAGAACTTCCTGCAAACCGACGCCTCTATCAACCAGGGCAACTCCGGCGGCGCGCTGATTAACTCGCTGGGCGAGCTGATGGGCATAAATACCCTGACCTTTGATAAAAGCAACGACGGCGAGACGCCGGAAGGCATTGGCTTTGCGATCCCTACCGCGCTGGCGAGCAAGATTATGGATAAGCTGATCCGCGACGGCCGCGTTATCCGCGGCTATATCGGTATCACCGGACGCGAGCTGCCTGCGCTACACAATCAGGGCAGCGGCATCGATCACGTGCAGGGCATTATCGTCAGCGTGGTGACGCCGGACGGACCAGCGGAGAAAGCGGGCGTGCAGGTCAACGACGTGCTGCTGAGCGTTAACGGCAAACCGGCTATTTCCGCACAGGAGACGATGGATCAGGTTGCGGAGATCCGTCCTGGCTCAGTGATTAAAGTCGAAGTGCTGCGCAACGATCGGAAGCTGACGCTGCCGGTGACCATTCAGGAGTTTCCCGACAGCGGGAATTAACCGAACGTCTTTCCGGCCGCACCGGCATTAAAACGCGTGTAGCGGGAACTGAAGAGCAAAGCGTCCCGCGACAGGGATGTCGCGGGCCGAGCGCGCATGGATGCCTTGAGCGACTTTGCGATCGGTTCCCGCTACTCGCGTGATCGCCCTGCCCAGAAGAAAGCGTCCCGCTATCTTGTTTAGCTGCGATCCACCGGAAACGCGATAACCTCGCTCAGCGAATCCGCCTTCAGCGCCAGCATAATCAAACGATCCACCCCCAGCGCCACGCCGGAACAGGCGGGCATGCCGTGCGCCAGCGCATCCAGCAGATAGGTATCGACCGGATGCTGCGGCAGCCCGCGCGCCGTGCGCCGCCGGTTATCCTGCTCGAAGCGCTGACGCTGCTCGCGGCTGTCGGTCAGCTCGCGGAAACCGTTCGCCAGCTCCACGCCTTTGTAGTAGACCTCGAAACGCTCCGCAACGCGGTGATCTTCCGTGCTGATTTCGGCCAGTGCCGCCTGGCTGGCAGGGAAATGGTAAACGAAGGTTGGCTTATCAATGCCGATCTTCGGCTCCACGCCCAGCATAAACAGCAGCATCAGCAGGGTATCGCGATCCTCTTCGCGATTCGCCAGTTCGCCCTCGCCCAGCTTCTCCGCCGCTTCGCGCAGCTGCGCTTTATCCGCTGACAGCGGGTCGAGATCGAGATGGCGAATAAACGCCTGCTGGTAGGAGAGCGATTCCGCGCTGTCGCACTCCAGCACCTGCTGCAGCAGATCGTCGACCTCGTTCATCAGCCGATACATATCGTAGTGCGGGCGATACCACTCCAGCATGGTGAATTCAGGATTATGGTGGCGCCCCGCCTCTTCGTTGCGGAAACAGCGGCTCATCTGATAGATAGGTCCGCTGCCCGCCGCGAGCAGGCGCTTCATATGGTATTCCGGGCTGGTCATCAGCCAGAGATCGCGTCCCTGCGTCGCGCCGGGACCGACAAAGCGCGTCTGAAAGGGCACCAGATGGATATCGGTGACGGTCGCCTGGCTCATCGCCGGCGTATCGACCTCCAGCACGCCGCGATCGGCAAAGAAACGTCGGATTTCCGCGAGGATAGCGGCACGTTTCAACAAATTGGCAATGGGTGCGCTCGGCTGCCAGCTTGCCGTTTCGCTCATGGTGATGACTCCTTATACAAATAAGGGGTGGAAGTCTACCTGCATTGCCTCCGGCAGACAATCAGCCGTCCGAAGCCAGAGAAAAATCGCAGCGGCAACTATACTTAATCTGTTCAACCAAAAAGGAATCGCTTATGTCCCCATGGAAAACCTTTATCGCAGGCCTGGGCTCGATGCTTTCAGTAGCCTGCTCTACCACGCCGCCGAAAAACGTTACCGTCGTCGAAGGGTTCGACAGCCAGCGCTATCTCGGCACCTGGTATGAAATCGCGCGCCTCGACCACCGCTTCGAGCGCGGCCTGGAACAGGTCACGGCGACCTATAGCCCGCGCGACGACGGCGGCCTCAAGGTCATCAACCGCGGCTATAAGCCGCAGAAGCAGAAATGGCAGGAGAGCGTAGGCAAGGCGTACTTCACCGGCGACCCGCAGCGCGCCGCGTTAAAAGTCTCGTTCTTTGGTCCCTTCTACGGCGGCTACAACGTGATCGCGCTGGACAAGGATTACCGCTATGCGCTGGTATGCGGTCCGAATCGTCACTATCTGTGGATATTATCGCGCACGCCGCAGCTGGATGAAGGCGTAAAGCAGAAGCTGGTGGAACAGGCGCGGCAGGCCGGTTTCCCGGTCGAAGATCTGATTTGGGTTAAGCAGAAATAACCGGTACGACAGAATCGTACCGGCTTGAAGATATTACTGCGCAGTACGCTGAATAGCCTGGCCGCCCGCTTCTACGTCTTCGCCGACACCACGCGTGGTGTTACAGGCGGACAGCAGAGAAGAGAGCACCAGCACTGAGAAAATCGCAACAATACTTTTCTTTAACATGGCAATATCCTTTTTGTGGTTGCAGTCAAGTACAGCGCTTTAAGCATAGACCGCTTATGGCCAAACGTACTGAAACGCAGCGAAAAAAGGTTATCGAGCGGGATTGTTTTGCCGCGCGCGGAGTGGCGCCGCCAGGGTGGGGAACATCTTCGCCGCAGCCATGAAAGGTATTACAGGCGCGATGAGATGAAAAAGGCGCATCCCGGGATGCGCCTTCGCACTTATTTTACGCGTGAAACGTATTCGCCGGAGCGGGTATCGACTTTCACCACTTCGCCGATCTGAACGAACAGCGGCACTTTAACCACTGCGCCGGTCGCCAGTTTAGCAGGCTTGCCGCCGGTGCCGGCGGTATCGCCTTTCAGGCCCGGATCGGTTTCAATCACTTCCGCTTCGATAAAGTTCGGCGCCTGAACGGCGATGGCTTTGTTGTTCCACAGAGTAACGATACACTCTGCGTTGTCCTGCAGCCATTTCTGCACGTCTTCCAGTACTTTCGATTCAACCTGATACTGCTCGAAAGTTTCCGGGTGCATAAAGTAGAAGAAGTCGCCGTCGTTGTAAGAGTACTGCAGCGTCATATCAACAACGTCCGCGCCTTCAGCTGAGTCGGTAGACTTGAAGGTTTTCTCAACGCGCGTGCCGGTCAGCAGACGACGCATTTTAACGCGTGCGAATGCCTGGCCTTTACCTGGCTTAACGAACTCACTGGATTCGATGGCGTAAGGTTCGCCTTCGAACATGATTTTAAGACCGGAACGAAAATCGTTGCTAAGATAAGTCGCCATAAAGGCCCTCTGTAAATATTGAACTGGTAATAGCCAAAAAAATGGCACACATTGTAACCCTAAAAACCCCTTCCAGAGAAGATTGGTTGCAGCAACTTGCTGATGTTGTCACCGAACCTGATGAATTACTGCGACTTTTAGGCCTTGAACACCATGCGGAACTGGCCGCTGGCCGCGACGCCCGTCAGCTTTTCGCGCTGCGCGTGCCGCGCGCCTTTATCGCGCGCATGAAGCCGGGCGACGCGCAGGATCCACTGCTGCTGCAGGTGCTTACCCAGCGCGAGGAGTTTATCCAGGCGCCTGGCTACAGCGCCGATCCGCTTGACGAGCAGAGCAGCGTGGTGCCCGGCTTATTGCATAAGTACAGAAACCGCGCGCTGCTGCTGGTCAAAGGCGGCTGCGCGGTCAACTGCCGCTACTGCTTCCGCCGACACTTTCCCTATCAGGATAACCCCGGCAACAAGCGCAGCTGGCAGACGGCTATCGACTATATCGCCGCCCATCCTGAACTGGACGAAATCATCTTCTCCGGCGGCGATCCGCTAATGGCGAAGGATCATGAGCTGGCGTGGCTGATTGAGGCACTGGCGCAGATCCCCCATCTGAAACGACTGCGTATTCACAGCCGCCTGCCGGTGGTTATTCCGGCGCGCATTACCGATGAACTGTGCCGGATGCTGGCGGAAACGCGCCTGCAGGTATTGATGGTGACCCATATCAATCATGCGCAGGAGATCGACGCATCGCTGGCGGCCGCGATGCAGCAGCTGAAGCGCGCCGGCGTGACCTTGCTTAACCAGAGCGTGCTGCTGCGCGGCATCAATAACCACGCCCAGGCGCTCGCCGATCTTAGCAACGCGCTGTTCGACGCGGGCATTCTGCCCTACTACCTGCACGTGCTGGATAAGGTGCAGGGCGCGGCGCACTTTTACGTCTCCGATGAAGAGGCGCGCGCGCTGGTGCGCACGCTGCTGACGCAGGTGTCCGGCTATATGGTGCCGAAGCTGGCGCGAGAGATTGGCGGCGAGCCGAGCAAAACGCCGCTCGACCTGCAGCTGCGCCAGGAGTAGCGAGCCAACATTCCGCCCACAAAAATTAACGGCCGGTATAAACCGGCCGTTATCAACAGGATGGCGTACGCGATCAGGCTTTCGCCGGGCATTTATAGACCTGCCCGTTCATTTTGCTGTCCAGAGGCGCGAAAGCGGACCACAGGTTTTGCGTCGGACTGGTCGCGCCGTAAATCACATTGCCGCCCATTTCCGCCGCGCGGTTGCGCAGATCGTTAGCCGCGCCGCGCAGCGAGCTGCCCTCGCCGCCGGAGCCGCTCAGCCAGTTACTTTGTGAACCGGTGACATTACCCAGAAGCTGACAGTCGCTGCCCGGTTGTTGATCGGTGAAGGTGACACGTTCGCCGCCAGCGCTCAGCTGGTGAGAGCTGCTGCATCCCGCCAGCAACAAGGTACCGACCGCCAGTCCGAGCAAGAGGTTAATCCGCATTGTAATCCCCATTTATTATCATCAGTATCGGGCGGCAGCGTAGCAGAAAAGTATCTCTTTTTTCTGAACATTCATTGCCCTGAACCCGCAAAGCCGAAGTATTGCGCCCTTACTTATACCCTTTTCATCTGCAAAAGAAAAACCCCCGACCGTTTCCGATCGGGGGTTTTTCAGATAGCAAAAGCGTCAGGGCAATTACATCATGCCGCCCATACCGCCCATGCCACCCATGCCGCCAGCGCCAGCACCTAAATCAGGCGCGTCGCCTTTCGGCAGGTCGGTCACCATGCACTCGGTAGTGATCATCAGACCAGCAACAGAGGCCGCGTACTGCAGCGCAGAACGGGTCACTTTGGTTGGGTCCAGAATACCGAAGTCGATCATGTTGCCGTATTCTTCAGTCTGCGCGTTATAACCGTAGTTGCCGTCGCCCGCTTTCACGTTGTTAGCGACAACAGACGGCTCTTCGCCGGCGTTAGAAACGATCTGACGCAGCGGCGCTTCCATTGCGCGCAGCGCAACTTTAATACCGACGTTCTGATCTTCGTTCTGACCACGCAGATCGGCCAGCTGTGCTGCAACGCGAACCAGCGCTACGCCGCCGCCAGCTACCACGCCTTCTTCTACCGCAGCACGGGTCGCGTGCAGGGCATCTTCAACGCGGGCTTTCTTCTCTTTCATTTCAACTTCAGTTGCTGCGCCCACTTTCAGAACGGCCACGCCGCCTGCCAGTTTCGCTACGCGCTCCTGCAGTTTTTCTTTGTCGTAGTCAGAGGTCGCTTCTTCGATCTGCTGACGAATCTGGGTTACGCGGCCCTGAATCGTCGCCTCTTCACCCACACCGTCGATGATGGTGGTGGTGTCTTTGTTGATCACAACGCGTTTTGCCTGGCCCAGATCTTCCAGCGCCGCTTTTTCCAGCTCCATACCGATCTCTTCAGAGATAACGGTACCGCCAGTCAGGATAGCGATATCCTGCAGCATCGCTTTACGACGATCGCCGAAGCCCGGCGCTTTCACCGCAGCGACTTTCACGATGCCGCGCATGGTGTTGACCACCAGCGTCGCCAGCGCTTCGCCTTCAACGTCTTCAGCGACGATCAGCAGCGGTTTGCCTGCTTTAGCAACGGCTTCCAGCACCGGCAGCATTTCGCGGATGTTGGAGATTTTCTTGTCAGCCAGCAGGATGAACGGCGATTCCAGTTCAACTGCGCCAGTTTCCGGCTTGTTGATGAAGTACGGAGAGAGGTAGCCGCGGTCGAACTGCATACCTTCAACCACGTCCAGCTCGTCCTGCAGACCGGTGCCTTCTTCAACGGTGATAACGCCTTCTTTACCCACTTTTTCCATCGCCTGGGCGATCAGGGTGCCGACGCTCTCATCGGAGTTAGCGGAAATGGTGCCGACCTGGGCGATAGCTTTAGAGTCTGAGCAAGGAACGGACAGCGCTTTCAGCTGCTCAACCGCCGCGATAACGGCCTGGTCGATACCGCGCTTCAGATCCATCGGGTTCATACCCGCAGCCACAGCTTTCAGGCCTTCGGTGATGATTGACTGAGCCAGTACGGTTGCGGTGGTGGTGCCGTCGCCTGCTGCGTCGTTCGCTTTAGAGGCAACTTCTTTCACCATCTGCGCGCCCATGTTTTCGAACTTGTCTTCCAGTTCGATCTCACGCGCTACGGACACGCCATCTTTAGTGATGGTCGGTGCACCAAAAGATTTATCCAGAACCACGTTACGGCCTTTCGGGCCCAGGGTAACTTTTACTGCATCTGCCAGTACGTTCACGCCGCGCAGCATTTTTACGCGAGCGTCATTACCGAATTTTACGTCTTTAGCTGCCATTTCAATTGTCCCTTAAATTCGTTTCGTTCAGTGAGTTCCGCGTAATTACGCTTCAACAATCGCCAGAATGTCGCTTTCAGAGATGATCAGCACTTCTTCGTTGTCGATCTTTTCGGTTTTCGCGCCGTAGCCTTCGCTAAAGATCACCAGATCGCCAACTTTAACGTCCAGCGGCTTCACTTCACCATTTTCCAGGATGCGACCATTGCCCACGGCCAGAACTTCGCCACGGGTTGATTTGCCTGCTGCAGAGCCGGTCAGAACGATGCCGCCAGCAGATTTAGCTTCAACTTCTTTACGCTTGACGATAACGCGATCGTGCAACGGACGAATTTTCATTAGATAGCTCTCCTTTGAGAAGTCCAATCATTCAGTTTTTGGGTTGAACGCCGGGCTGCAGGGCTTCCGGCCTCGTGGTGCAAGAGATAGGGTCGGTTAAAATGGCTTTCAAGGGGCAAAAGGACAATTTTTTTACCTGACGATGACAACTGCCCATTTTTTGCGCGAAAGGCCGCTTTCGCCTCGGCCATAAAAAAAGCGCGACGCTCAGGTCACGCTTCTCTTCTGCGCCGCGCTTAGCGATCGTGGCGATCGTCATGGCCGATGCGATCGCTGTCCTTGCGTTCATACTCGCCATCGACGGTAAATCCGCTGTCCGGGCCGGCACCTGGCCCGCGCCAGACGCGCAGATGCGGCATCAGCTTCAGGGTCAGATGTTTTTGCACCGGCGGCAGCAGCAGCAGCAGGCCGAGGAAGTCGGTAAAGAAGCCGGGCAGCAGCAGCAGAAAGCCCGCGATGATCAGCGACACGCTTTTGATCATCTCTTCGGCCGGGCTCTCGTTGCGCGCCAGCTTCTCCTGCATCAGCATAAAGTTTTTCATGCCCTGGTTTTTCACCAGCGACACGCCGATCGCCGAGGTGAAAATCACCAGCAGCATGGTCAGCAATACGCCCAGCGCGTGAGCCACCTGAATAAACAGGGTGATCTCAATCCAGGCGAGCGCAAAAATAATGATTAACGGTAACCAGCGCACCGTATTCTCCTTTTAGTCGGGCTGCTCTGCGTCAGGCAGGCAGCGAAAAACGCCCTATTAGACGGCATAGCCATGAGATGGGCCTGCCGCGACGCTAATTCAACCGCTGTTTTCAAATATTTACAGTGGGGTTAAATTTGTGCGTCATCTCACATATCGTGGTTATTGCAGCGATAATTGATGCATGGATACGTATCCAGACTCGCGCTTTAGCCCGGCGGCAGCATATGATCGTGCGCGCCGGTGACGAGGCGGATACACTGTCGGCTCCGGCTTTCCACGACAAATCAACACATCACCTGTGATGGATGGCGCCAGCGCAAGCGGCCAATAACAAGAAGGTTATCATGGCGAACAACATTCGTATCGAAGAAGACCTGCTAGGCATGCGTGAAGTCCCCGCCGATGCCTACTACGGCGTTCATACTCTGCGTGCGATTGAAAACTTCCGTATCAGCAACAGTAAAATCAGCGACATCCCCGAATTCGTCCGCGGCATGGTGATGGTGAAAAAAGCCGCCGCGCTCGCCAATAAAGAGCTGCAAACCATTCCGCGCACTATCGCCAACACCATTATTCAGGCCTGTGACGAGGTGCTGAACAACGGCAAATGCATGGATCAGTTTCCAGTCGACGTCTATCAGGGCGGCGCGGGCACCTCGGTCAACATGAACACCAACGAAGTGCTGGCCAATATCGGGCTGGAGCTGATGGGCCATCAGAAAGGCGAATACCAGTTCCTCAACCCGAACGATCACGTCAATAAGTGCCAGTCCACTAACGACGCCTATCCCACCGGCTTCCGCATTGCGGTCTACAGCTCGATTCTGAAGCTGCTGGACGCGATCAAAGAGCTGGGCGAAGGCTTTGAGCGCAAGGCGGCGGAGTTCGAGACCATTCTCAAGATGGGCCGCACCCAGCTGCAGGACGCGGTGCCGATGACGCTCGGCCAGGAGTTCCACGCTTTCCACGTGCTGCTGAACGAAGAGACGCGCAGCATTCTGCGCACCGCCGAGCTGCTGCTGGAGGTGAACCTGGGCGCCACGGCGATCGGCACGCGTCTTAACACGCCGGACGGCTATCAGCAGCTGGCGGTTCAGCGTCTCGCCGAAGTGAGCAACCTGCCGGTGGTGCCGGCGGAAGATTTGATCGAAGCGACCTCCGACTGCGGCGCCTATGTGATGGTGCACTCGTCGCTGAAGCGGCTGGCGGTGAAGCTGTCGAAGATCTGCAACGACCTGCGCCTGCTCTCTTCCGGCCCGCGCGCGGGTCTTAACGAGATCAACCTGCCGGAGCTGCAGGCAGGCTCCTCGATTATGCCCGCCAAGGTCAATCCGGTGGTGCCGGAAGTGGTGAACCAGGTTTGCTTCAAGGTGATCGGCAACGACACCACCTTAACCATGGCAGCGGAGGCGGGTCAGCTGCAGCTCAACGTGATGGAGCCGGTAATCGGCCAGGCGCTGTTCGAGTCGATCAGCATCCTGACCAACGCCTGCTACAACCTGCTGGAGAAATGCGTTAACGGCATCACCGCCAATAAAGCGGTGTGCGAAGCCTACGTTTTCAACTCTATCGGCATCGTGACCTACCTCAACCCGTACATTGGCCATCACAACGGCGATATCGTCGGCAAGATTTGCGCGGAGACCGGTAAAAGCGTGCGCGAAGTGGTGCTGGAGCGCGGCCTGCTGACCGAAAGCGAGCTGGACGACATCTTCTCGGTGCAGAACCTGATGTACCCGGTCTACAAGGCGCGTCGCTACACTGACGAAAACGAACAGTAGGTCAATTTTCACAATGATAAAAAAGGCGCGCCGCGATCAACACGGCGCGCCTTTTTATTTGGTACATAACCGGCTCTTTTTCTCACTCTCATGAGGTGACGAATGATCGTCGTTGAATTAGCGATCGTCCTGCTGGCGATCTGGTTGGGCGCGCGTCTGGGCGGTATCGGTATTGGATTCGCGGGCGGGCTGGGCGTGCTGGCGCTGACGCTGATCTGCGGGCTGAAGCCCGGCGCCATCCCCTTTGACGTGATTGAAATTATTATGGCGGTGATCGCCGCTATCGCCGCGATGCAGGTCGCGGGCGGCATGGATTATCTGGTCAGCCTGGCGGAACGGCTGCTACGCCGCCACCCGCGCTACGTCACGCTGCTGGCGCCGCTGGTAACCTATATGATGACGCTGCTGGCGGGCACCGGCCATACCGCCTTCTCGACGCTGCCGGTGATTGCCGAAGTGGCGAAAGAACAAGGCGTGCGCCCGTCGCGCCCGCTCTCTATCGCCGTGGTCGCCTCGCAAATCGCCATTACTGCCTCGCCGCTCTCCGCCGCGGTGGTTTTCTTCGCTTCGCTGCTGGAACCGCGCGGCGTCGGTTATATCGCCCTGCTGGCGATCGCCATTCCCTCGACGATGATCGGCCTGTTTCTCGCCGCGCTGGTCACCAACTTCCTCGGCAAAGAGCTGCATGAAGACGAGGTCTATCAGGCGCGCCTCGCCAAAGGCGAAGTGAAGCTACGCGGCGCAAGCCGCTATGAAGAGAAGCCCGGCGCCAGACGGTCGGTATTGCTGTTTCTGGTCGGTATCGCCGCCGTAGTGCTCTACGCCACCGCTATCAGCGACGGCGTGGGCCTGATTGCCGATCCGCCGCTGCCGCGCAACGAGGCGATTGTGGTGTTTATGCTGACCATCGCCACGCTGATCTCGCTGAGCTGCAAAATCGACACCAGCGCCATCCTCAGCGCCAGCACCTTTAAGTCGGGCATGAGCGCCTGCGTCTGCGTAATGGGTGTCGCCTGGCTCGGCGATACCTTCGTCAAAGCGCATATCGGCGAGATCCAGCAGCTGGCGGGCGACTTGCTGCAGCAGGCGCCGTGGCTGCTGGCGGTGGCGCTCTTTTTCGCCTCGATGCTGCTCTACTCGCAGGCGGCCACCGCCAAGGCGCTAATGCCCGCCGCGCTGCTGCTGGGCGTGTCGCCGCATACCGCCATCGCCTCCTTCGCCGCCGTTTCCGCGCTGTTCGTGCTGCCAACCTATCCGACGCTGCTGGCGGCGGTGGAAATGGACGATACCGGCTCGACGCGCATCGGCAAATATGTCTTTAACCACGCCTTTATCGTGCCGGGCGTGCTGGCGATCGCGCTGTCGGTGCTGTTCGGCTTTTTGATCGGTGGCCTGGTGCTGTAGGGCTGTTACAACCGGTAAAGCCTGAGGCGCGGCGAGCGTGCTATCATCGTCGCTTTCCGCAACAGGAGCCACGCGATGAACGCCGTTGTGATTCTTTGTACCGCGCCGGATGAAGCCTGCGCGCGCAGGCTCGCCGCCCTCGCGCTGGAGGCGAAGCTCGCCGCCTGCGTCACGCTGCTGCCCGGCGCGACTTCTCTGTACGTCTGGCAGGGCACGCTGGAACAGGCCAGCGAAGTTCAGCTGCTGTTAAAAAGCAGTACGACGCATCAGCAGGCGCTGATGGATCTGCTGAAGCGCGAACATCCCTTTGAGGTGCCCGAACTGCTGGCGCTACCGGTTCAACATGGAGACAGTGAATACTTGTCATGGCTGCACGCATCTCTTGCCTGATCGCCTTTACGCTGGCGCTGTTTATCACGCTGCCGACGCAGGCGTCGATTTTCTCCCCTAATGCCAGCAGCCGCTTTGTCCCCGTGGACCAGGCGTTTGCTTTCGATTTCAGCCAGCAGGGCCGACAGCTGACGCTCAGCTGGAAGGTTAAAGAGGGCTACTACCTTTACCGCCAGCAGATTCATGTCAGCGCGCAGCAGGCGCAAATCGCGCCGTTGGCGCTGCCGCCAGGGCAGCCGCATGAAGATGAGTTCTACGGCAAAAGCGAAATCTATTCCCAGGATCTTCAGGTGCCGGTGCAGCTGCGCCAGGCCGCCAACGGCGGCAGCCTCAGCGTAACCTATCAGGGCTGCGCGGCGGCGGGCTTCTGCTATCCGCCCGAGACGCGCACCATTCCGCTCACGCCGGTGGCCGCCGGCGCGACGTCGCCCGCGGTCAGCGTCCAGCCCGCGCCAGCCGCGCCGCTGCCCTTCTCGCCGCTCTGGGCGCTGCTGATCGGTATCGGCGTCGCCTTTACCCCCTGCGTGCTGCCGATGTATCCGCTGATCGCCGGAATTATCCTCGGCGGCCAGCGCAGCGGCTCTCTGCTGCGCCTGTTTAGCCTCGCCTTGATCTACGTGCTGGGCATGGCGCTCACCTATACGCTGCTGGGCGTGGTGGTCGCGGCGGCGGGCCTGCGCTTTCAGGCGGCGCTACAGCATCCCTATGTGCTGATCGGTTTGTCGCTGATCTTCACTCTGCTGGCGCTGTCGATGTTCGGCCTGTTCCAGCTGCAGTTTCCCGCCAGCGTCCAGACGCGACTGACGTTATGGAGCAATCGCCAGCAGGGCGGATCGCTACCCGGCGTTTTCCTGATGGGCGCGCTGGCGGGGTTAATCTGCTCGCCCTGCACCACCGCGCCGCTCAGCGCCATTCTGCTCTACATCGCCCAGAGCGGTAATCTCTGGGCCGGCGCAGGCACGCTGTGGCTCTACGCCATGGGCATGGGGCTGCCGCTGATTGTGGTCACCCTGTTCGGCAACCGCCTGCTGCCGAAAAGCGGGCCATGGATGCAGACGGTCAAGCAGGGTTTCGGCTTCGTTATCCTTGCGCTGCCGGTATTTTTGCTGGAGCGCGTGCTGGGCGATGTGTGGGGAATGCGGCTCTGGAGCGCACTGGGCGTCGCCTGTTTCGCCTGGGCCTTTTGCAGCAGCCTGCGCGGCCAGGGCGGCAAATGGCGCCTCGTGCAGATAGCGATGCTGGCCGCGGCGCTTATTAGCGCGCGTCCCCTGCAGGAATGGGTCTGGGCCGCGCCCGCCACGGCGCAGACGGCGGCGCAGCTTCCCTTTCAGCGTATCGCCTCCGCGCCGCAGCTGGACGAGGCGCTGCGGCAGGCCAACGGCCGCGTCACCATGGTCGATCTTTACGCCGACTGGTGCGTAGCCTGCAAAGAATTCGAAAAATATACCTTTAGCGATCCAGGCGTGCGTGAGGCACTTAGCCGTTACCAGCTGTTGCAGGCTAACGTCACCGCGAATAACGCCACGGATAACGCCCTGTTGCAGCATCTTCAGGTGCTCGGCCTGCCGACCATTCTGTTTTTCGATGCGCAGGGCCGCGAGATCCCCGGCTCGCGCGTGACGGGCTTCCTTAACGCAGAGGATTTCCGCACGCATTTGCAGAATCGGGCGCGTTGAACGACACTGGAATCCCCCGCCTCAGGCGGACTCGTACAGAGAGGAGACGTCATTTGCAGCGTGAACAGGTACTCGAGCATGCGTTGAATGTGCTCGAAAAAAATGGACTGGCGGCGACGACGTCATTATTACCGCAGCTGGCTGCCAGCTGTGACATGACGCTGACGCAGCTGGAAGCGCTCTGGCCCGACAGCGACGCCATGCTTTACGATGTGCTGCGCTATCACGGGCAGCAGATCGACAGCTGGCGGCGTCAGGTTTTGCTCAGCGAGCAGCTCGACGGCGAGCAGAAACTGCTGGCGCGCTATCATGTGCTGAGCGAACAGGTGCAGAAAGGCCGCTTTCCCGGCTGCCTGTTTATCGCCGCCTGCAGCTTTTATCCGCAGCCGGATCAGCCGGTGCATCAGATTGCCGAACAGCAGAAACAGGCTTCCTGGCACTTCACGCACAGCATTCTGGTGGAACTCGGGCTGGATAACCCGACGATGGTGGCGGATCAGCTTGAGCTGATTCTGGAGGGCTGCCTCAGCAAGCTGCTGGTGAAGCGGAACGTGCAGGACGTGGCGACAGCCAAACGTCTGGCGGAAGATGTGCTGCGCATCGCGCTGTGCCGCGCTAACGGCGCGCTGGCCTAGGGTTTTGCCGCTTCTGCCTGAAAAGCAGGCAATCAGTCACGTTTTCCCGCTTTTTTACCGGAAAGGCGTTGACGCGAAGCGGCCATTACGGTTTAATGCGCCCCGTTGCCCGAATAGCTCAGTCGGTAGAGCAGGGGATTGAAAATCCCCGTGTCCCTGGTTCGATTCCGGGTTCGGGCACCACAAATTAAAGAACCCAGCCTATGGCTGGGTTTTTGCTTTTGTGCTCTTTTTAACTTATGTCACCTTCTCATATCGCTAACACTCGACCCAGACCGCGCCCGACTCCGCCGACTTGACGCACTGTTCCACCCAGCGCACGCCCGCCAGCCCGGCATGGACGTCGGGATACCAGAAGCTTTGCAGGAAGGCGGCGTCGCCGCGATCGCTGGCGGCGAATGCCTGCGCGAAGCGGCGATAGAGATTCGACCAGGCGTCGAACAGCCCTTCGGTATGACCGCCGCCGATGCGATCCTCTTCCAGCGCGCGCGGCGCCAGGTAAGGCATGCCGCGCTCAAGAATGCGCACCGGTTCGCCCTGCACTTCGTAGCGCAGCTGGTTGGGCTGTTCGTCCCACCACTCCAGACTCGCCTTCGCGCCGACGATACGGATCTTCTGGCCGTGCATCGACCCGCAGTTCACCGCCGAGGCCCAGAGCGTGCCGACCGCGCCGTTGTCATACTCCATCATCACAAACGCGTTATCTTCCAGCGGCGCGCGCGTGGCGACAAAGCTCTGGCGGGCGCAGAGCAGCCGTTTAACTTTTAGCTGCGGCGCCATGGTCTCGGCAAGGAACAGCGGATGGGTCGCCAGATCGCCCAGCACATAGCTGGGGCCGACGAAGCGAGGATCGACGCGCCAGCGCGTGCTGGCATTTTGCAGCTCTACCGCCTCATGGTGAAAGCCGTGGGCGAACTGCATGTTGACGATGCGAATCTCGCCCAGCATCCCCTGCGCAATCATCTCCCGCGCCTGCTGGATCAGCTGATGTCCGGCATAGCCATAGGTCACGCCGATCAGCTTGTTTTTCTCCGCGCATAGCCGTTCCAGCTCGTCCGCCTCCTGGGTGGTAAAACAGAGCGGCTTTTCACAGACCACGTGTAGCCCGGCGTTGAGCGCCGCGCGGCAGATGGCGAAGTGGGTATTATTGGGCGTGGCGACGGAAACCGCTTCGATGCCGTCCTCGCGCGCCGCTTCGGCGGCAAATAGCGTCTCGTAGTCGGGATAGCAGCGTTCGGCCGCCACGCCCAGCGAGGTGCCGAAGGCGCGGCCGCGCTCGGCATCAATATCAAACGCGCCCGCCAGCAGCTGAAAGTTATTGTCGCGCAGCGCTGCCGAGCGGTGAATATAACCGATCTGGCTGGTGCCGCCGCCCCCGACCATGCCCCAGCGCAGGGCGCGATCTACCGCTTTTGTACCGTTAATCATCGTCTTCTCCTTAAAAACCCACGGATTTGAGATAGGTCAGGCTGGCGCTGACGTCGCGCAGGCTGGTGTCGGCCTGGCGCGGATCGCGCTCCTGTTCCAGCGTGATCCAGCCCTGGTAGCCCTGTTCGGCCAGAAAGGCGCGCACCGCCGGATAGTCGATTGCGCCCTGCCCGATCGGGCACATTACCCCTTCGGCGCAGGCGCTAAAGAAGTCGAGGCCGCGCGCCAGCACATCGCGCCACACCGCATCGTTGACGTCTTTGAAATGGAGATAGTCGATGCGGCGCCAGTAGTGCCGCAGCGCGGCGATGGGATCCATGCCCGCATAGTAAAGATGCCCCGTATCGAGGCAGAGCCCGGCGACCTCATACGGAATATCCTGCGCCAGCTGCGCCAGTTCGTCGGCGAACTCGATGCTGCCGCCCGCGTGCGGGTGGATCACCGGCCGTACGCCGTAGTCGCGCCAGGCGATCTCGCTGATTTGCGTGATATGGCGCATCAGGCGCTGCCAGTCAGCCGCCCCGAGGCGGGGCGCGCGTTCAGACTGACCGGCCAGCCGGGCGCGCTCGGGGTTGCCGAAGTCGATGATCACCAGATAGGGCGCGGGCGCGTTGTCACCATGCGTCTTCTCAGCGGTGGGAATGCGGGACAGGGTGCGGCACAACTTGTGCGTCAGCTCGACCATCGTCGGGAAATGGGCCTCGCTGACCAGATCGTCGAACAGCGTGGCGGCGACGATCGACAGGCCGTGCTGGTTCAGCGCGCCGCTGAGTTCGTCAGGGTCGCCAGGCAGATAGCGCCACGGGCCTAGCTCGATGCTGCGGTAGCCCGCCTGCGCCGCTTCGCGCAGCACCGTCTGCCACGGCGGCAGAAAGGGGTTGTCGGGATTATCGACGCCCCAGCTACAGGGCGCGTTGGCGATATGGATGGTCACGATAGCTCTCCAGGCAGGCACATTTGCCGCGAGTATCGAACATATTTTCCACATCAAACAACAGTGAAAGTTTTATTCTTTGATAGCGATCATAATTATTCTTATCATAAAAATGATAGAAAATTATCATTTAAATCAGTAATTAACTGATTTACATATTTTCTCTGGTGATAATCTCGAAAGGCAGAATCACCTGCTCATATCGCGCGTCGCGCTCGCTCTGGCGCTCAGTGCTGAGCTGCATCACGGCGGCGGCCATCGTCTCGATGTTATGACGCAGCATCAGGGTGATGCTGCCGTCGATAAGGGCCAGTTCGCCCTCCTGCACCGGCCCGTGACACACCAGCATGACCCCGCGCTGCGCCTGTTCGCGCAGCGCGCGCACCACGCCTTCGATACCGCCGCACGGCGCATAGATCAGCTGCAAATCGGCATGCCCGTCCAGCAGCGCCTGCGCGGCGCGATAGCCGCCTTCGACGCTTTCGCGGGTGTTGAGCGGCTCGAGCACGCGCTGCGTCGCCCCATATTCCCGCATCCCGGAGCGAAAGCTGATTTCGCAGCTCTCCTGGCAGGTAAAGCGGTGGTCGCCGAGCAGCACGCCGACGCTGCCGGGCCGACGCAGCAGATGCTGCGCCATCCAGGCGGCGGTGCGCCCCGCCTTCTGATTATCCACGCCGATATAGCCCGCCTGACCGCAGGGCGAAAAGTCAGAGAAGAGCGCGTAGACCCGCACGCCCTGACGCGATACCGCCTGAATGGCATGGCGGATCAGCGGATGATCGAGCGCCACCACGCCAATCACGTCGACGCGCGTCGCCAGCGCGCGTAGCGATTGCGCCGCCTGCTCAACCTCGTCGATGCCGTGGGTGACGAAAAGCGGCTCGACGCCAGCGGGATGGTGCGGCATGGCCTGCTCGCGCAGCGCCTCGCTCAGCTGCCGGTAGAGCGAATAGTCGGTGGAAAGCAGCAGAAATCCCATGCGTAGCGTCGCCGTCGGCGGCGCGCCGGGATGCAGTAGCCGGGATTGCGCATGGCGATAGCCTAACCGGCTGGCCGCCGCCAGCACCCTTTGTTCGGTTGCGCCGCGCACCGGGGCGCGCTGATTCAGCACGCGATCCACCGTCGCCACGCCGACCCCCGCTTCGCGCGCGATAGCGCTCATGGTGACTTTCGTCATTCTCTGTTGCCTCCTGTGACGGTAACGCCGTTGCCCGGCCGCGAGCGACCTCGCGCTTTCGCTATCCTAACCGCTCAAGCGCGCCTGCCCGATCGTTTGATAAAACAGAGCGCGCATAAATTTGATCCTCTTCGCATAACGAAACATTTATTTCTAAATGATTTTCATTCGGAAAAAACATTTGCTAGAAATTTTCCTCAATCCGTCCGCGGAAAGGCTGATGGAATTCCATCAGCAAAAGGTTAGAGAGGGCAGCCTCAGGCTTTCTATAGTGAAAGCCTGACGGAGGCAGCGGCACGCCGCAGCTGGCCATTAACAGACTAATAAGTATGGAGTTGTTATGTTTCTCTCTACCCTGCCTGCTCCGCGCCTGCCCGATGCGCACCAGATCCCGGCGCTGCGCTGGGGCATCATTGGCCCTGGCTGGATCGCCGATCGTTTCGCCAGCGCCTTATGTCATCACACCCATCAGCAGCTGACCGCGGTTTCATCGCGTAGCCTTGATAAGGCGCAGGCGTTTGCCGACAAATGGTCGATTCCCCATGCGTGCGGCGGCATTGATGCCCTGCTGGCGCGCGATGATGTTGACGCGATCTATATCGCTACGCCGCATAACCACCATTTCCCTGACGGCCTGCGCGCGCTGCAGGCGGGCAAACATGTGCTCATCGAAAAGCCGCTGGCGCTCAATGCGCATCAGGGCGAAGCGCTGCAGCAGGCGGCGCGGCGCGCACAGCGGCTCTGTATGGAGGCGATGTGGTGCGACTTTGCGCCGAAATATGACGTGATCCGTCAGCTGCTGGCAGATGGCGCGCTGGGCGACGTACACAGCCTGATCGCCGATCACGGCGAATTTTTTACCCCGGATCACCGCATTTTTAATCCCGATCTCGCTGGCGGACCGATGCTCGATCTCGGCAGCTATCTGGTCGCTTTCAGCATCCTGGTGGGCGGCGCGCCTGAACGTATCGTCGCGCAGGGCGAACCTGCGCCGGGCGGCGTCAACGGCCAGACCGCAATGCTCTTTACCCATGCGCGTGGCATGCAGTCAGTGCTGCACACCACGCTTTTCAGCAATACGCCGGGCACGGCGGTGATCGCAGGACGCGACGCCACGCTCTACCTCGACGGCCAGTTCTACGCGCCGGGCAATTTTCGCCTGGTCTCCAGCGATAAGCGCCGCACGCTGCACTGGGAAGAGCCAGCGAATCGCTATCAGCAGCTCAGCCATGAGATTGACCACTTCGCCTGGTGCGTTGGCCAGAGCCTCGCTGATTCGCCGGTGCGCTCGCTGGCGACCTCGTTGCAGACGCTGCGCGCGATGGATGAAGTACGTCGGCAGATCGGTGTGGTATTCAACGAAGAACGCTAACTAAAGCCAGGAGTCGTGAAGATGAAAATCGCTTTTGACGTGGATGTAATCAGAGATATGGGCATTACCCGCATGGTGCATCAGGTGGCCGAATGGGGATACAACTATATCGAGCAGTCGCCTCATCCACAGATTAACCCATTCTATAAGCACCCGAAGGCCAGCCGCGAAATTATGCGCGAATATAAAAACGCGCTGAATGCCACCGGCGTGCAGATCTCGTCGTTTATCGTGGTTTATCGCTGGTCCGGTCCGGACGAGCTGCGTCGTCAGGCGGCGGTAAAAAACTGGAAACGCATGATTGAGATTGCCGTGGAGATGGGCGTGCAGGTGATCAACACCGAGCTCTCCGGCAACCCCAACGAGCCGGAGATTTGCGAAGAAATGTTCTACCGCTCGATGGAAGAGCTGCTGCCCCTGTTTGAGCGCGAAAATATCCGCGTCGAAATCCAGTCGCATCCGTGGGATTTTTGCGAGAACAGCAACGAAACCGCCGATATGGTGAAGTCGTTCCGCAGCGACAACGTGAAATATGTTTACAGCGTGCCGCACACCTTTTTCTACGACAACGGCAAGGGCGACGTTCGGCCGATGCTGGAGTATGCCGGCGAGGATCTCTCCCATGTGCTGATCGCCGATACCATGAACCACACCAAGCACTGCCGTTATATCGTCAATCCGCCGGGCGTGGACGCCACTATCCACCAGCATGTCGGCGTCGGCGAAGGCGAGGTCGATTTCGACACGCTGTTCCAGACGCTGCGCGAGATGGACTTCGCCAGTCGCACTTATAAAGTGGGCGGCGAATCCATTATCGCGTCCGCCCTGTTCGGCTATCCGGAGAAGATGAAGACGCAGGCGGTCGAGACGCGCGAGCTGATCGAGCGCGAGCTGCTGAGTCGATAAGAGACTACGCCAGCCGCTCGACCTGAACGAAGCGTCCGCTGGTCAACGACTCGCACGCCGCTTCGGCAATCGCCTGCGCCTGCAGTCCATCCATCAGGCCAGGCAGATCTGCCACCGTTTCGCCGCCAAGACAGCGCAGGAAGGCGTCCAGATGAGCGTAGTACGTGTCGCGCACGCGGCTGAACCAGTCCGGAAACAGGCCGGGCTGAGTGATGCCGCTTTGCTGATAGAGCGTCGCGCCGCGCATCGCCTGCGGCTCCGACGCCAGCATGCCTCGCGATCCCACCACGCTGATGCGTTCATCATAGCCGTATGCGGTACGGCGGGTGTTATCGAGCTGCGCCAGCGCGCCGTTTTTCAGCTGCATAATCAGCACCGAGGTGTCGACATCGCCGAAGTCGCGCAGCGCAGGCTGCGCCAGCGCCGCGCCCAGCGCGCCGACCGTTTCAACTTCGTCGTTGGTCAGAAAACGCAGCAGATCGAAAAAGTGAATGGCCTGGTCGCGCATCTGTCCGCCTGACGCGCGCAGATAGTCGAGGGGCGGCATCTCAGAGGCGCGACACACCATCTGGATCAGCTCCGGCGCGCCGATAGCGCCCTGCTGAAGCTGCTGCTTCAGCTGCTGGTGGCTGCGGTCGAAGCGCCGGTTAAAGCCGACGGTGACCGGCACCTTCAGCGGCGCAAGACTTTCCACCACCGCGCGCGCCTTCGCCAGCGACAGATCGATGGGCTTTTCGCAGTAGATCGCTTTGCCGGCATTTGCCGCCTGTGCCAGAAAATCAGCGTGCGTCGGCGTCGAGCTGGCGATCAGCACCATATCAATATCGTCGCGGTTAAGCGCCTCGCTAACGCGGCCTGCGCGCGCGCCATATCGCTGCGCCAGCGCCTCGGCGCGCGCCGCATCAAGGTCGCACACCAGCGCCAGATGCGCGCCTGGATGCGCCGCCAGATTCGCGGCGTGCACCTGGCCGATAAAACCGCTGCCGATCAGGGCAACGCGTTGAGTTACGGGGGACATTTGCGATCTCCTCTTCACAGTTCGGGATAGCTGACCTTGTCAAAATAGCCCGTTCTGTCAGGCTGGCTGAACGCAGAAATTGATGGAATTCACTCAGCATGAAGCGAATGACGCTCAGTAAGCTGGCGCACGCCGCCGGCGTCGGCGTGGCGACCGTAGACCGGGTGCTTAACGATCGCGGCGGCGTGTCGCCAGCGATGACCAGAAAGGTGCTGGAGGCGGCGCGTGCGGCGGGGCTTAACCGCATTTTGCCGGAAGAGCATCGCCAGCCGTGGCAAATCGAAGTGATCCTCAGCAGCACCGACGCTTTTTTCTTTCAGCAGCTGGCGCAGGATTTTCAGCAGCTGGCCGACGCGCTCGGCTATCGCCGCCTGCGCCTGCAGCGCACCTTTATCGCCGAGAACGCGCCGGAGAAACTGGCGGCGCATATTCTCGCCAGCAGCCGCAGAATGGACGGGCTAATGGTCTTCGCGCATGAACATCCCGCGATTTATCAGGCGCTGAGCGACTGCAAAGCACGCGGCGTGCCGGTGATCACCCTGGTTTCCGATCTGCCCGACGCCGATCGGCTGCTGCACGTGGGCATCAATCAGCTGCAGGCCGGGCGCACCGCCGGGCTGATGATGGGCAGCATGCTGGCGCGCGCGGGCGAGGTGCTGACGATCAGCGGCCGCGTCGACTATCGCGCGCACCGTCAGCGCATCGAGGGATTCCGCGACGTGCTGCAGCAGCGCTTTCCCCATCTGGCGCTGCGCGAAGCGCTGGCCGGCCTGGAAGATCGTTCGCGCATCAGCAAGCTGCTGGAGAAGGCGCTGGTGACCTCCCCGTCTATTGTCGGCGTCTACAATACCGGCCTTGGCAACCGCGAGATCTCCGAGGCGCTGGCGCGCCACCGCCGCGAACGCGACGTGGTTTACATTACGCATGAGCTTTACGCCACCACGCGCCGCCTGCTACAGCAGCGCACGCTTACCCTGACGCTCGACCAGAATACCCAGCGCCATGCCCAGCTGGCGCTGAACCTGCTGTTGCAAAAGCTGGAAAAGGGCGGCGATTTTTCTATGTATGCCGATGGGCGCGTCGATTTTATGCTCTACACCCAGGAGAACGTCGATTAGCGAACGCCAGCAGGGTTAAACCGCAATTATTCGCCCTGCTACACTCAAAGACGTCTGACACACTCTCATCAACAAGGCGAACTCACACTATGTCGGAAAACAGTTATCAGCCCGCAACAGTCTGGAAATGGGATCCGGAAGCCAAAGGCAACGGCGCAAAAACCAACCGTCCTGTCGCAGGCGCGACCCATGAAAAAGCGCTGCCGGTCGGCAAACATCCGCTGCAGCTCTACTCGCTCGGCACGCCCAACGGCCAGAAAGTGACGATCCTGCTGGAGGAGCTGCTGGCGGTCGGCGTCAAAGAGGCGGAGTATGACGCCTGGCTGATCCGCATCGGCGACGGCGATCAGTTCGGCAGCGGCTTTGTTGATATCAACCCTAACTCCAAGATCCCGGCACTCAGCGACCATTCGGTGAATCCGCCGCAGCGCGTGTTCGAATCCGGCAGTATTCTGCTCTATCTGGCAGACAAGTTCGGCCACTTCCTGCCGGACGATCCGGCGGGCCGTACCGAAGCCCTGAACTGGCTCTTCTGGCTGCAGGGCGCCGCGCCCTTCGTCGGCGGCGGTTTCGGCCACTTCTACCACTACGCGCCGGAGAAAATCGAATACGCCATTAACCGCTATACGCTGGAGACCAAGCGCCTGCTCGATGTGCTGGATCGCCGTCTGGCGGAGAGCCGCTTCCTTGGCGGCGACGCTTATACCATCGCCGATATCGCCACCTGGCCCTGGTTCGGCGGCCTGGTGCTGAGCAACCAGTATGGCGCGACCGAGTTCCTCGACGCGAAATCCTATAAAAACGTGGCGCGCTGGGCGCAGGAGATCGCCGAGCGTCCGGCGGTGATCCGCGGGCGCAAAGTGAACCGTGTGATGGGCGATCCGGCCGATCAGCTGCACGAGCGCCACGACGCATCCGATTTTGACACCAACACTGAAGATAAACGCCAGGCGTAAAGGAGCTAACAATGAGCGCATATGTCATCTTTATTCGCGACAAAATTACCAACCCAGAAGAGTTCGCTATTTACGGCGAAAAGGCGGGCAAAGCGCGCGGTGACCACCCGATAACGCCGCTGGCGTTTTATGGTCAGCTGGAGACGCTGGAAGGGCCGGAAGCGGACGGCGTCGTGGTGCTGGAGTTCCCGACGGTAGAAGCGGCGCACGGCTGGTATGACAGCCCGGAATATCAGGAAGCGAAACAGCACCGCCTGAAAGGCGCGGAGTACCGCGTGGTGCTGGTGCAGGGCGTCGAGCAGTAATAAAAGGGACGCCGTTCGGCGTTCCTTTAAAATCTGGCAGCGTGCCGACGCGGGTTGCATGGCCCGATCGCAAAGACGCAAAAAGCGGCATCCCTGCCAGCTCGGCCCGCGACATCCCTGTCGCGGGACGCTTTGCTCCCCGGTCCATGCAACCCGCGTTTTACGATTTGTGCCCGCTATGAAATAAAAACCACTCCGCTTCGCCTTAATTCAGCTGAATGCGCGCCACGCTGTCTGGCCCTTTACTGCTATGGTCTTTATTGAAGCCCTGCTTAATGGTGACGTAGAGCGTCTGACCATCCGGCGTCACCAGCAGGCTGTTGGGATGCCCCTCGAACGACCAGCTGTTTTTCACCGCATAGGTGGTGGCGTCAAGCTGCAGCACCTTCTGCGACTCACGCTGGCTGATATAGATCTCGTTGCGTTTCGCGTTGAATTTAATGCCCAGCGCGTCGCCGTCGATGCGTTTGATTACCTTGCCGCTGCGCTCATCGAACACCAGGGTGGTTTTCGCTTTCGAGTTGTCGGTAACGAACAGGCGGCCGGTCGCCGGATCTTCCGCCATATTCAGCAGCAGATAGGCTTTGCCGTCGCCAGGGGTCAGACGCTTCTCGATCTTATGGCTGCGCGGATTGATCACCAGGATCTCGCCGCCGCCGTTTGCGGCGTAAATACGATCGGTAACCGGCGAATAGATAATGCCGGTGACCCATTTGCCGGCGTTTTTAATGCGCGTCTTCAGCTTCATGGTCTGCGCGTCTACCACCCAGATCACGCCCGGATCGCCCACGCCGCCGATATAGAGCTGGTCGTTATGCAGGAAAATCTCGCGCGCGCCGAACGGGAAGCCCTTCTCGTTGCGCTCGCTGAACAGGGTACGCGCCAGCACTTTGCCTTTCACCGGATCGATCTTCGAGACGCCGCCGTCCAGCGAGTTGGTCACGTAAAGCAGGCTACCGTCGCTGTTCATGGTCATGCCGAAGTTTTTCAGATCGGTGTAGCCTTTGCCGGTGGTCTCCAGCGTGGCGGGATCGAGGCGATAGATCACGCCGCCGCTGACATCCTTAAAGGCGTCGGCGCTGGCGACGTAGAGCGCGTTTGCGCCCGGCACGTAAGCCATCTCATACAGGCCGAAGCCGAGTTCGCGCTGTTTCACCGCAGAGGCGGCAGGCTTTGCGGCAGCGGCAGCGGCCGGCGCCTCGGCTTTTTTCGCCGGCGCCTGACAGGCCGTCAGGCCGAAAGCGGCGGCGACCGCCAGAGCAAGCGCGGCGTTGCGCGGACTGAACAGAGATTTCATGCATGACTCCCTTGGGAAATGATGCGCCGCCGCTCGGCTCAGCCGCCGCAGCTAGCGCTCAAAAAGAATGAGAATCATACTCATTAACAATCAGTGTGTAAATGTTGTCCGCTGCGGCGGCGCCCTTTACGTCTCCCTCTTTAAGCGCGCCTGTAAAAAATCCACGAAGGCGGTAATGCGCGCGGGAAGCTGCCGCTGCGCCTGCCATACTGCGAAAATATCGCCGTCGGGCGCCTGCCATTCCGGGAGCACGTGCAGCAGATCGCCGCGCTCGACGGCGTGCCGCGCATCCCACCACGAGCGCAGCAGGATGCCGTGACCGTCCAGCGCCATGCGCATCGCCACCTCGCCGTCGTTGGTGAGCAGGCTGCCGCGCACCTTCTGGCTGACGCTCTCGCTGCCCTTCACAAAGCGCCACAGGGTGAAATCCCCTTCATGCTGGCGCAGCAAAATGCAGTTGTGCTGCGCCAGCGCATGGATATCGGCCGGCAGGCCGCAGCGCTCGGCATAGGCGGGTGAACAGCAGAGAATGCGCGGGTTGGCGCGCAGCCGACGCGCCACCAGCCGCGAATCGGGCGGTTCCCCGACGCGCACGTCAATGTCGACGTTAGCATCGAGAAAATTGAGCGGCTGGCTGCTGAGCTGCAGCGACAGCGCCAGCTCGGGATGCAGCGCCGCAAACGCCGACACGCAGGGCGCGACGTGGCGGCGGCCAAAGCCGAACGACGCGTTGATATTCAGCGTGCCGCGCAGCACCTCGGTCTGGCCGCTCACCGCCTCTTCCAGCGCCGCCAGCTGGTCCAGCAGCGGACGCGCTCCTTCCAGATAGCGCCGCCCCTCCGCCGTCAACTCCAGCCGCCGCGTGGTGCGCTTCAGCAGCTGTACGCCGAGCCGGCGCTCAAGCTGGCTGAGACGCTTGCTGACCGCCGCCAGCGACAGGCCGAGATCGCGCGCCGCCGCCGTCAGGCTGCCGAGAGTGGCGATGCGCACAAAGAAGGCGAGATCGTCGGTAGACGTGCGGGATTCTTTACTTTGATTCAACATTGGCTTGCGTTTCAGGCTAATTATTTCCCGGTGATGCAAAGTTATACTGCGCAGACAATTCGAACATCAACCCTGTGAGGTGCTCTGTGTCTGAAAAAATCCATCGTATTGCCGTTATCCCCGGCGACGGTATCGGTAAAGAGGTGATGCCGGAAGGCATTCGCGTAATGAACGCGGCAGCCGAAAAGTTCGGCATCGCGCTGCGCTGGGAGTGGTTCGACTTCGCCAGCGCCGAGTACTGGCAGCAACATGGCAAGATGCTGCCCGACGACTGGTTCGCGCAGCTGAAAACCTTTGATGCGATCTATTTCGGCGCGGTGGGCTGGCCGGCGATTGTGCCGGATCACGTCTCGCTATGGGGATCCCTGCTGCAGTTCCGTCGCGAGTTCGATCAGTACGTCAACCTGCGGCCGGTGCGTTTAATGCCGGGCGTTAAAGCGCCGCTGGCGAACCGCAAGCCGGGCGACATCGACTTTTACGTTGTGCGTGAAAATACCGAAGGAGAATACTCCAGCGTCGGCGGCACCATGTTCCCCGGCACCGAACGCGAAGTGGTGATTCAGGAGACCGTGATGACGCGCATCGGCGTCGACCGCATTTTGAAGTTCGCCTACGAGCTGGCCAACAGTCGCCCGAAAAAGCATCTCACCTCCGCCACCAAATCCAACGGCATCGCCATCACCATGCCGTACTGGGACCAGCGCGTCGAGGCGATGGGCGAGCACTATCCTGAGGTGAACGTCGACAAGTACCACATCGATATTCTTACGGCTAATTTCGTGCTGCATCCCGACTGGTTCGACGTGGTGGTCGCCAGTAACCTGTTCGGCGATATCCTCTCCGACCTCGGCCCGGCCTGTACCGGCACCATCGGTATCGCGCCCTCGGCCAACATCAATCCCGACCGCACCTTCCCTAGCCTGTTCGAGCCGGTGCACGGCTCCGCGCCCGACATCGCCGGTAAAGGCGTAGCGAACCCCATCGGCCAGATCTGGTGCGGCGCGATGATGCTGGAGCATCTGGGCTATAAAGCGGCAGGCGACGCGGTGCTCGACGCCATCGAACGCACGCTGGCGCAGGGCGAATGCCTGACGCGCGATCTTGGCGGCGAAGCCAGCACCGAAACGCTCGGCGCGGCGATCGCCGCAGCGCTCAGCGCCTAGTCGATCGCGAAAAGCTCTGGATTCCAGCCTGGCGGCAGCGGTTCCGGCCGCTCAACCGCCAGGTGATGCCAGCGCAGATTCTCGACGCCGCGCGCAAAAAGTGCAGGCAGGCCGCCGGGATAGCGCTCGACGCCGAACGCCTCCCCGGTCGCAGGATCGAGCTTATAGGCGTTATCCAGCCCCATGCCGGTCGGCGCGTCCGGGTTGCACGGCGGCCGGATATCAAACTGCCCCTGCGCGCTATCGTGGCTAACCACCTGGCGCAGCTGCACATCGGCGATCAACACGTCGCGAATATCGCCCGGACGCGCGGCGTGCAGGTTGATCGCTCCTTCCGCTACGCCGCTCGCCTGGGTGAACTGCAGCTGCTCGACCCGCCCCGGCCGCACCGCCGGATCGCGCGGACGCACCGACACAAACAGCGGATCGGCCTTGCCCCAGTGGCACGGCGGCGCGTAGTGGCAGACAAAAGTCAGATGGCTGAAGAGCAGCCGCCGCATCGCGCCGCCGTCGCGCGACAAAATGCCGATGCCGCGGTTGGAGTCGAACAGGGTGCAGTTGGTGACGGTGACGTCCTCGATATCGTCGAAGGTTTCGGTGCCGATCTTGAAGGCGCAGCTGTAAGAGCGCAGCAGGCAGTTGCTGATGGCGATCTGACGCGCGGGGCGCCGTAGCGCGTCGGGCTTCAGGGTGGTTTTGATGCAAATGGCGTCATCCGCCGCGCTGAGGTAGCTGTTGCTGACGAACACCGCCTCGCAGCTGTCGATGTCGAGCGCGTCGGTATTGGGCATCGTCATGGCGTTATCGATGGTGAGGCGATCGATATGCACATGGCGGCAGCTCACCAGATGCACCGTCCACATCGGCGCCTGTACGATGGTGAACCCCTCCAGCGTCACCTGCTCGCACGCTTCGAATACGATGATGCGCGGCCTGTCGGGGCGCGGCAGCCGGTAGCCCTGCGCGTCGCGCTCGGCGGCAAACCAGATTTCGCCGTCGCCGTCGATGCAGCCCTTGCCGCTGATGGTCAGATTGCGCTGGCCAAGGGCGTAGAGCAGGACGTTATGCGACTTCTCGGCGCTGCTCAGCGTCTGAAACCGCTGATAATCGGCTCGCCGCTGACTGGCGAGCAGCACCGCGCCCGCTTCAAGGTGCAGCTCAAAATGGGAAGGCAGATTCAGGCAGCCGCTGCGGTAACGCCCGGCGGGCACCGTCAGGCGGCCGCCGCCCGCGGCGGCGATCTGGTCGATAGCGCGTTGTAATACCGCCGTGTCCAGGGTTTCACCGTCGGCGGCGGGATGAAAATCAGCAAGGGAAAGGTGCATGGTGCGGCTCCTGGTTAAAGAGAAGCCGCTATTTCAGCGCGTCCAGCGCGGGGAAACCTTTATCTGACCGCCACCTCGCCGCTTTGTGAGGCGCCTCGCAAAATCAGCCGAGGCGGGCCAGCGCCAGCGCGCCGCTAAGCGCGTCGCCCTGCGGCGCCGTCAGCACGCGCCGCAGCGATTCCGGCAGATAGGGCTCGATGGGTTGCGCCAGGCCGCCCATCAGCGCCAGCTTACCACTCTGACGCGCCAGCAGCGGCTGCGCCATCAGGGCGATCTCCTCAGCGCTCTGCCGCACCAGCGTCAGGCCATGCGCGTCGCCCTGCTGCGCGGCGGCAAACACCTCCGGCACCACGCTGCCCCAGTCGGCGGTGGTCGCCCGCTGCGACCAGAGCAGCAGGGTTTCAGCATCCTGCGCGAAACGGGCCATCAGCCGCTGCGTCAGCGACGAGGCGGGCACAACCGCTTCATGCGCCAGCAGCGCCAGCCGCAGCGCACGCTGTCCCAGCACGGCGCCGGAACCGAGATCGGAAAGCGCGAAGCCCCATCCGCCGAGCAGCGTAAAGCTGTCGCCGTCCCAGCAGGCGCCCTGGCTGCCCGTGCCGACGATAAATACCGCGCCCGGCGCACCGCCGTGCGCGCCGATGCAGGCGATCTCCACGTCGGTGACGACGCGCAGCGCGGCACAGCGCGGCCGCCAGTCGGCGAGACGCCGCTGAACCGAAGGCACATTCGCTCCCGCCAGACCGGCGACAATGCGCATCGCCGTGGCAGGCAGCTGCGCCTGGTCGGCAATCTGTGCGATCAGCGCGTCAAGCGTACCGATTGCGGCGTCCCAGGCGGAAAAGACGTTGGCCGGGCCGCCTTCGGCCTGCGCCAGCACCTTGCCCTGCGCATCAATGAGTCGAGCGCGACAGCGGGTGCCGCCGCCGTCAATGCCAAGATAGTAGAGAGAACTCATGCTTTATTCCGCGTCGCTTCATGTTGGGGATCATTTTCCAGTTTCTGCCGCTTACGTAAATGCGGAAACAGCGCCATCCACACGCCCACCACCACCAGCGTGCCGATGCCGCCAATCGCCGCGGCGGGCACCGCGCCGAACCAGGCAGCCAGCATCCCCGATTCGAACTCCCCAAGCTGGTTCGAAGTATTGATAAAAATGGCATTAACCGCGTTGACGCGGCCGCGCATATCGTCCGGCGTATCGAGCTGCACCAGCGCGCCGCGGATCACCATGCTTACCATATCGAATCCGCCGAGCGCGGCCAGCGCCAGCAGGGAGAGCCAGAGCTGAGTCGAGAGCGCAAACACCAGCGTCGCGATGCCAAATCCCGCCACCGAGCCGAACATGATCATGCCGACATGCTTTTCCAGTTTGTTGCGGCTCAGCCACAGCCCTACCAGCAGCGCGCCTACCGACGGCGCGCCGCGCAGCAGGCCGAGTCCCCAGGGACCGGTATGCAGAATATCCTGAGCGAAAATCGGCAGCAGCGCCGTCGCGCCGCCGAGCAGCACGGCGAAAAGATCGAGCGAGATAACGCCGAGCACATCTTTGCGATCGCGGATAAAACGCACGCCGGCGAAAAGATTCGGCAGATTCATCGGCAGACGCGGCTGCGGCGGGCGCTCATAGCGCAAGCGAGCTACCAGGAAAAGCGACAGCAGATAAAAGGCGGCGGAGACGCCATAGACCACGTCCGGACCGGCGACATAAAGCAGGCCGCCCAGCGTAGGGCCGACGATAACCGCCGCCTGGCTGCCGACCGAGGTCGAGGCCATGGCGCGCGCGAGAATGGCGGGCGGCACCAGCGAAGGCAGCATCGAGGTAATGGCGGGCCACTCCAGCGCTTTCGCCACGGAAATGAGAAACACCAGCCCCCAGATTTCTACTTTGCCAGCCCAGTTGAACAGGGTTAAAAACAGCAGCGCCACCAGCGCGGCGCACTCGATCAGCTGGCCCAGCAACACGATGCGGCGCCGGTCGAGCTGATCGGCCAGATGGCCGGCGGGCAGCGCCAGCAGCACCGACGGCAAAAATTGCATCAGGCCGATAATACCCAGCGCCATCGCGCTGTTGGTAATAGCATAAATCTGCCAGCTGATGGCGACGGAGAACATCTGAAAACCAAACGATGAGCAGGTGCGCGCCAGCCAGAACGCGACAAACGCCCGATGCTTTAACAGCGATTCATCCGCTGCCTGTTCCATAGAATCCATAATTTATCCCGTTAATTGTTCTGCCGGTTCACGTCATAGCGCGAACCTCTCTTTTTTAATCTGCGCAGGCGAACGCGCAGCACAGCGTGCTTGATTTCTCGTCGGCTGGCAATGCTGGGATGTGCTTTAGCGCGTCGCTAAAATGCAGCAGGCAACGGCACAATTATTATTGACTATTATCAGACTATTTATTTCCAGAAAGGTAAAATTAGGACCATTTAATTATTAAAGTATACTTTATGATGCACCTTAATAGCCGCGCAACAAGGCGCATAAAAAGGGTGACGTCTTTATTAATTCCGTTTTATATTGAGTCCAGCAGTAACCTGAGCGTTACCCAGAGAAACACTTATAATTTTGTTCGACTTGTTCTTTTAACCAGAGATGCATGGAAAATAGCTTGTACAATCCATATGTTACTGAAAATATTCTTAGCCCCGCAGGCACGCTGCTGGGTTTTTGTTATTCGAAACCTTACTTACTGGATGACGAAGAGGAAACCAATAATAATGACGATATAGTTGCATGGAAAAATCATTGTGCAAATGAAGCGGCATTAATGATTATTCCCGTCGCCGTGAAGCAGCTTAAACAAATCATTGCTGCGCCGGATCAATATCTTTGCTGGCAACATTCACGGGTTCGCCTGGCCATTAACTATGACGCGCTGAAAGAGTGCCGCCTCGCTTTACCTGAAATAACAAATGTTTTTCAGTTCTGGATGCTCGATTTCGCTCCGCCCGGCGCTGACTGGCGGCTGATTGAATCTTTCCCCTTTTCCGGCATCGTGTTAAGCGAAGATTTCTTTAACGCTAATTATCAAAAATTTACCTTCCCTTTCTTATTATCTTCATTTGCTGAAAGAGAAATTAAGGTTATTGTTCGCAGCGCTCAGCCAGCGCCGCCCGCCGAGGTGATGAAGGCGCTCAATATATCGGGATGGCAGCAGCAATGCCGCCCAGGCAGCCTTATCAGCTGAAATACCGAGGAAAAAACCAAACGCTAGCGTTGTGAGCGTAGCCTGAGCGCCATAACGCAGCGTAAACCTCATAAAATGTCGTACTAATTGCGCGCTTAAGCGCAAAGCGCTAAAAAAATCAAACCTCTTAACGTTTTTACTATAAAATTTAACTCACACGGATTGCGATGCTCACGGGAAGAGCAGCATTGAACACCTGCTTTCTTACGTACTTTATATAACGTGAAAACAGCCTAATGCGTTGTTTTCTGTGTTTTTATGGCAAAAAAACGAGGTCGACATTATGGGGAAAAGTTCCTCATCTTTTGGCGTAATTCGTTTCCTGACGGTGCTGTTCGCATTCCTGACGGGCGCGTTTATGCTGATTGGCGGTGGTTGGTTAGCCGCTATCGGAGGTTCCTGGTATTACGTTATCGGCGGTGTGGTTATGCTTATCACCGCCTGGCTGCTGTCACGTCGCAAAAGCACCGCGCTGGTTCTCTATGCGCTGCTGCTGATCGGCACCCTGATCTGGGGCGTGTGGGAAGTCGGCACCGACTTCTGGGCCCTGGCGCCGCGCACCGACGTGCTGGTGATTTTCGGCGTCTGGCTGATCCTGCCTTTTGTTTACCGTAGCGTAAACGCCGGCAGCAAAGCCGCGCTGGGCAGCATGGCCGTCGCGCTGATCGCCAGCGCCCTGGTGCTGGCCTATGCGGTATTTAACGATCCGCAGACGGTGAACGGCAAGCTGCCGGAAACCGCGCAGAACGCCGCGCCGGCGCAGCCGCTGAGCAATATCGATGACGCAGACTGGCCAGCCTATGCGCGCGATCAGCAGGGTACGCGTTTCTCGCCGCTGAAGCAGATCAACGAAGAGAACGTGAAAAACCTGCAGGTTGCCTGGCAGTTCCAGACCGGCGATCTCAAGACCGCGAACGATCCGGGCGAAATCACCGATGAAGTGACGCCGATTAAGGTCCGCGACACGGTCTACCTCTGCTCACCGCACCAGATTCTGTTCGCGCTCGACGCGACTACCGGCAAGCAGAAGTGGAAATTCGATCCGGGCATGAAGCCGAATCCGACCTTCCAGCATGTTACCTGCCGTGGCGTCTCTTACCACGAAGTGCCTGCGGCGGCCGATGCCGCTAACAGCCAGCCTGCGCTCTGCTCGCGCCGCATTTACCTGCCGGTAAACGACGGCCGCCTGTTCGCGCTGGATGCGGAAACCGGCGCGCGCTGCCCTGCCTTCGGCAACAACGGCGAGCTGGATCTGCAGCACAAGCAGCCGGTCACCACGCCGGGTCAGTATGAGCCGACGTCGCCGCCGGTTATTACCGATACCACCATTGTCATGGCGGGCGCGGTAACCGATAACTACTCGACGCGCGAGCCGTCTGGCGTGATTCGCGGCTTCGACGTTAACACCGGCAAACTGCTGTGGGTCTTCGATCCGGGCGCGAAAGATCCTAACGCGATTCCGGCTGATGAACACACCTTCACCATGAACTCGCCTAACTCCTGGGCGCCGGCGGTCTACGATCCGAAACTGGATACCGTTTACCTGCCGATGGGCGTTTCTACCCCGGATATCTGGGGCGGCAACCGCACGCCGGAGCAGGAGCGCTACGCGAGCAGCGTGCTGGCGCTGAACGCCACCACCGGTAAACTGGTGTGGTCTTATCAGACCGTGCATCACGACCTGTGGGATATGGATCTGCCGTCGCAGCCGACGCTGGCTGATATCACCGATAAAGACGGCAATACCGTTCCGGTGATCTACGCCCCGGCGAAAACCGGCAACATCTTTGTGCTGGATCGTCGTACCGGTAAGCCGGTCGTGCCTGCGCCGGAGACCCCGGTTCCGCAGGGTGCCGCGAAAGGCGATCACGTTTCGCCGACGCAGCCTTACTCCGAGCTGACCTACCGTCCGAAGCAGAATCTTACCGACAAGGATATGTGGGGCGCGACCCTGTATGACCAGCTGGTGTGTCGCGTAATCTTCAAGCGTCTGCGCTACGAAGGTCCGTTCACGCCGCCGTCCGAACAGGGCACGCTGGTATTCCCGGGCAACCTGGGCATGTTCGAATGGGGCGGCATCGCGGTCGATCCGCATCGTCAGATCGCCATCGCCAACCCGATGGCCCTGCCGTTCGTCTCTAAACTGGTGCCGCGCGGCCCGGGCAATCCGATCGAGCCGCCTGAAGGCGCGAGCGGCGGTTCAGGCACCGAGACCGGCATCCAGCCGCAGTACGGCGTGCCGTACGGCGTTGAGCTGAACCCGTTCCTGTCGCCGTTTGGCCTGCCGTGTAAGCAGCCGGCCTGGGGCTACGTTTCTGCCGTCGACCTGAAAACCAATGAAGTTGTCTGGAAGAAACGTATCGGCACCACGCGCGACAGCGCGCCGGTTCCGCTGCCGTTCAAGATGGGTATGCCGATGCTGGGCGGCCCGATCGCGACGGCGGGCAAGGTGTTCTTTATCGGCGCGACCGCAGACAACTATCTGCGCGCGTTCAGCACCGAAACCGGCGAGCAGCTGTGGCAGGCACGTCTGCCGGCTGGCGGCCAGGCGACGCCGATGACCTATGAAGCGAACGGCAAGCAGTACATTGTCATCGCGGCGGGCGGTCACGGCTCCTTCGGCACCAAGCTGGGCGACTATGTGATCGCCTACGCGCTGCCGGACGAGAAATAAGCCTCCTCGAGGTAAATAAAAAGCGGACTTCGGTCCGCTTTTTTATTGGCAACGCGCCAGCCTGGCTCGCTTGCCTACCGCCGCACTTTCCGGCTTTTCCGCCAGTTCACTGCCCCGCACAACAACATCACCGCCGCCGTCAGCAAAAACACCGGCCGCATGCCGAACGCGCCGCCGATAAAGCCGCCAAACAGCGGGCCGGTTACCTGGCCGATATACTGCGCGGAAGTTGAGTAGCCAAGCATGCGCCCGACCTGCCCTTCCGGCACGCTATGGCGAATAATCGCCGTAATACAGGGCAACAGTCCGCCAAGCGCCATCCCCATCAGAAAGCGCAGCGCCACCAGCTGCCATGCGGCGGTGATAAACGCCTGCGGGATCAGCAGCGCCGCGCACATCAGCAGACCGCCGCTCAGCACGCGCCAGTGGCCGATGCGGTCGGCCAGCTTGCCCAGCCGCGGCGCGGAAAGAATGCTGCCCAGCGCGGCAGCGGCCATCACCAGACCGGCGGTGACGGTCATCGCCCGATCCCCCGCGACGAACTGCGCGATATAGAGCGTAATAATCGGTTCAATCGACATATTGGCGAAAATCAGCAGCATACCCGACAGCCACATCAGCTTCACTACGCCGCGATTAACGGTGCCGGACGCATCGCCAGCGGCGCGCGTTGCCGCAGGCGGACGCGGCTGTTCTTTCAGCAGAAAGGTGGTGGCCAGAAAGGCGAGGAAAATCACGCCGCCGGTCAGCCAGAAGGTGTGGCGGATGCCGATCAGCGGCGGCAGCACGCCGCCCAGCAGCGGACCGACGACGTTGCCCGCCATGATGCCGGAAGAGAGCACGCCGAGCGCCCAGCCGGTCTGCGCCTTCGGCGTCTGTGCCGCCACCAGAATGGTCGAGCCAGAGGCGTAGCCGCCGAGCAGCCCCGCCAGCAGTCGCAGCGCCACCAGCTGCCAGGGCGCGGTCGCCATGCCGATCAGCGCCATCGCCACCGCCATGCCGAGGCTGGCGCGGATCAGCATCAGCTTGCGACCATAGCGATCCGCCAGCCTGCCCCAGAGCGGCGCGGTCAGCGCGGCGCTGAAGAAGGTCGCCCCGTAGGCCAGCCCGGACCAGCGCGCAATCGCCGCCGGTTCCGTCACGCCGAGCTGTCGCACATAGAGCGGCAGAAAGGGCAGCAGCAGCGTCATCGCCACGATAGTGCTGAACGAGCCCAGCACGCATACCCATAAGTTGCGTTTCCAGATTTGCGCGTCTGGCGCGGCGATCGCTTCCATCAAGCCCTCCTTTTTGTCTGGCTTTCAGGCTAGCGTCGTTGACACCGCAACAACAGTCCCGGCGAGATAATTACTCAGCGCCGCCGGTTGTTGCCAGACGGCAACAATCAGCCGCTCAGCGCGGCGACCAGCGCGTCGCACAACAGGCTGACCGGCGCGGCGGGCTGCGCCTCTTTCAGCAGCAGATAGCTTTGCAGGCGATCCATCTGCCACTCCGCCAGCAGCTGGGTAATCTCGCCGCGCGCCAGCGCCGCCTGCGCCATATAGGACGGCAGATAGGCGATGCCGCTGCCCGCCTGCGCGGCGTTGAGCAAGGCCATACTGTTATTGGCGCGAAAGCGGCTGCGCACGTCGACCGCCAGCCGCTGCTTATCGCGGCGAAAAGGCAGTGCGGCGGTGTGTGCCGGTCCGTGAAACATCAGCAGATCGTGACGCGGCAGCATATCGGGATGGGTCACCGGCGGGCGCTGCGCCAGGTAGTCCGGCGCGGCGTAGAGTCCCCATTCGATATCGCCTAACAGCCGGACGTGTGCGCCCTGCGGCGCGCGAGCGCGGATCGCTACGACGATATCGACCTGGTTTTCCAGCTCATCGCCGCCGCGATCGGTCAGGTCGAGATCGACGTTGATATGGATATGGCGACGCAGAAAGGGATTAAGCGCGGGCGCCACGCACTGGCAGCCGTAGGTGACCGGCGCCTGCAGCCGCACGTTGCCTGCGACGTTCTGATGCAGCTGCTGCACAAAGGCGTCGGCACGATGCATCTCCGCCAGCATGCGGGTGCAGAAAGGATAGTAGGCCTGCCCCAGCTCGGTCAGCGCCATATGGCGCGTGGTGCGGTGCAACAGCTTAAAGCCGAGCCGTACCTCAAGCCGGGCGATCTCCCGGCTGACGTGGGATTTCGACAGGCCGAGCGCGCGCGCGGCCTCGCTGAAGCTTCTGCACTCCACCACGCGGGCGAACATCATCATCGCCGTTAAGTTTTCGCTGTTATCCATGATCGTCTGGTCCGCCGCAAAAAAGCAGACTAAACAATTTCGCTACCGGTTACATCTGTTTGCTGGCGTCAGCTCGCCATCGCCAGCGGAAAAAGCAGCCTGTCCGGCTCGACGCGGCGCTGACGGCGCAGCTGCCCCGGCGTGACGCGGAAATAGTTTTTAAAGGTGCGCGTATAAGCCTGCTGAGTGTCGAAACCGTAGTTCATCGCCACCTGCAGAATCGCCTCGTTGCTGTTCAGCAGCAGCAGCGCAGACTCCGTCAGGCGGCGCTGACGAATATATTCCGCCAGCGAAAAACCGGTATGCTGGCGAAACAAACGCTGCAGATGCCAGCGGGAATAGCCCGAGCGACGCGACACCTCATCCAGATGCAGGTCCTGGCCTAAGTTGCTTTCAATCCACTGCAGCAGACTACGAATAAATTCGCGCTGATTCATGAGTTCCTCCCGATACGGCATGATGTTCAGTGAACCCACTTTAGCGCGGAAAATTTATCCCTTAATTAGCGGAAAATTAGCGCAGAATTAGCATCGCGTCTGGCAGGCAACGCCGTGCGGCGACTTTAATTCTGTGCTAATAATCCCGGCGTAAACTGCGGCTAATCACTGACGAGGCGATTTTCCATGCGCGTACTTTTGGTTGAAGATGATGAAATGATCGGCGCCAATCTGCAGCAGGCGCTGGAAGCCGCAGGCTGGTCGGTTGACTGGGCACGCGACGGCGTCTTCGCCCATCACGCCTGGAATGAAGGCGACTACACCTGCGTGCTGCTCGACCTCGGCCTGCCGCGCGACGACGGGCTGCAGGTGCTGAAGCGCGCGCGCGGACGCGGCGATACCACGCCGGTGCTGATTTTAACGGCGCGCGACACGGTAGCGCAGCGCGTACAGGGACTCGACAGCGGCGCCGACGACTATCTTCTGAAACCTTTCGACCTGCAAGAGGTGCTGGCGCGCATGCGTGCAATAACCCGACGTCGCCACGGCGCGGCGGACTCGCTGCTTGGCAGCGGCGACGTCCAGCTGGATATGATGACGCGCGAAGTGCTCTATAAGGGCCAGCGCGAGCAGCTTACCGCGCGCGAATATGCGCTGCTTTACGCACTGCTGGAGCGTCCCGGCGCCATCCTGTCGCGCGAACACCTGGAGAACCGCATCTACGGCTGGGGCGAAGAGGTCACCAGCAATGCGGTGGATGTGCTGATCCACGGCATGCGCCGCAAGCTCGACAATGACGCCATCCGCAACGTGCGCGGGCTCGGCTGGCGCGTGCCCGCGTTATGAAACCTTTCACCTTTATGCGCTCCCTGCGTAATAAGCTACTGAGCACGCTGCTGATTATCCATCTGCTGATGATCGGCGGCGTCACCTGGTATTTCTTCAGCTGTTACGGCGACATGATCGGCACCATGAAGGATGACCAGCTGTCGAAAATCGCCGACGCCTGGGCGACCAACAAAGAGATCCCGGCGCTGATGCCGCTGATGCTGCATGCCGACAAGGTGAAAAGCGCCTACGTCGTGCAGCTCTGGGACAGCGACGGCAAGCTGCGCGCCAGCTCCTGGCCGGAGTTGCACGCGCCGCTGCAGGCGCAAAAAGGGTGGCACGATATCGACGTCGGTGACTGCGACGAATGCGCCTGGCGTGTCTATACCCGGCCCGGGGAGCCGGGCAGCGAGATCAAAACCATTCAGGTGATGCATAACCTGAGCTATATGCGCTCGGTGATGGTACAGCGCGCGCTGGCGGCGATTATCCCCATGATTTTGATGATGCCGCTTTCGCTGCTGGTGATCTGGCTGGTGGTGCGCAAGATCACCCGCGATCTGCGCGTCGCCTCGCGCGAAATCGCCGCGCAGGAGACGCTGCATCCTCATCTGGTGTCGCCTGAAGGGCTGCCGGACGAGATCCTGCCGCTGGTCGAGGCCTACAACTCGCTGCTCAACAAGCTGCGCGCCGCCTGGTCGTCGCAGCGCCAGTTCCTGGAGGACGCGGCGCACGAGCTGCGCACGCCGGTGACGGCGGTGACGCTGCAGCTGGAGAACCTGCGCCAGCATATTCAGCCGGGCGAAGCGAGCCGCCAGTTCGATCAGCTGGAAGCGGGCGTGACGCGCACGCGCCATCTGGTGACGCAGCTGCTCAATATTTCGCGCCAGGAAGATAAAACCGTGGTCGCTTCGGTAGAAAATATCGAGCTGGAGGATCTGCTGAAAGAGAGCATCGAGCAGCTGATGGTGGTGGCCGACAAGCGCGGCATCGATATCGGCTTTAACGGCTCGACGCACTATCATTTGCAGGCGAGCCGTTCCGAGCTGCGCAGCCTGTTCGATAATCTGATCGGCAACGCCATGCTGCATACGCCGGAAGGCAGCCTGGTGGACGTCTTGCTGCATCGCGTCGGCGATCGCACGGTGGTCGATATCGTCGATAACGGTCCCGGCATGCCGGGAGCCTTTATCGATCGCGCCTTTGATCGCTTTACCCGGTCGCCGACCGTGAAGGCGCAGGGCAGCGGTTTAGGGTTGTCGATCGTGCGCAGCGTGGCGCAAAAACACCATATCCAGGTTTCCCTCTCCAACTGCCTCAATCCGCAGGGCGCCATCTGCGGTCTGCAGGTTCGCGTCACCCTGCCCTGATTTTCACGTTCGTGCGCGATGCCGACAACGTAAACGGTTGCGGCGTTCCGTTCGCCGCCGCTTATTTTCGTGACACACTTCACATTTTCACGTAAATGCAATGCAACACATTTTGACAAACGTGAGCAAAATCTATTTTCTATCGCCCTGTAACGGTCAGGCTACGCAGGTCAAAAACCGGCTGTAAAAAACGGTTACATCTTCGCCGCCCCACTCTGGGATCGATTTCACTCTGACTGCGTCGCTGCGCGGTCAAAAGCATGTGGTTAATGATAATGAAATTTAAAACCTTGATAGCAGGCGCCTTGCTGGCAACCTCCCTGAGCAGCGGCGCGCAGGCCGCCGAAAGCGATCCGCAATATCTCTCCGACTGGTGGCACCAGAGCGTTAACGTGGTGGGCAGCTATCACACTCGCTTCGGACCGCAGTTCAATAACGACGTTTATCTGGAATATGAAGCCTTCGCGAAAAAAGACTGGTTCGATTTTTACGGCTACCTCGATCTGACCAACTTCTTCGGCATGGGCAACAGCAACGCCAACGGCATTTTCGACCATGGTTCGCCGATGTTCATGGAAATCGAGCCGCGTTTCTCTATCGATAAGCTGACCGGCACCAGTCTGGCCTTCGGTCCGTTCAAAGAGTGGTACTTCGCCAACAACTATATCTACGATATGGGCCGCAACAGCGATAACCGTCAGAACACCTGGTATATGGGTCTCGGCACCGACATCGACACGCACAGCGACGTCGGCCTGTCGCTTAACGTCTACGCCAAATATCAGTGGGAGAACTACGGCGCGGCGAACGAGAACAGCTGGGATGGCTATCGCTTCAAGGTGAAATATATGGTGCCGATTACCACGCTGTGGGGCGGCAACCTGAGCTATATCGGCTTTACCAACTTCGACTGGGGTTCCGATCTGCGCGACAAGTCAGACGCATCGCGCACCAGCAACTCTGTCGCCTCCAGTCATATTCTGTCGCTGGGCTACGACCACTGGCATATTTCCGCCGTGGCGCGTTACTTCCATAACGGCGGTCAGTGGGCGGATGGTCAGGAGCTGAACTTTGGTCGTGGACCGTTTGAAGTGAAATCAACCGGCTGGGGTTACTACCTGGTGGCGGGTTATAACTTCTGATAAAGCGGGCTAATAGCACCGATCTTATAAAGCGGTGAGCCTGAGCCGAAGAGCAAAGCGTCCCGCGGCAAGGACAAAAACGCCGGGAGCGTTTTTGAACAACCCAGCGCGTTGGCCCGTTTACGGGCGCACCTCAAGGATGAGGTGCGTATCCGCGCGGGCCGAGCAAGCAAGGATGCCTTGAGCGACTTTGCGATCGGATCAGACTCACTACGTAAGCGCTTTACCTGCCTGAACCTAACTTATTCCTGTGGCTTCTCGACGTTGATGCGCCACGGAATGCCGAACTTATCGATAAACATCGCGAAGCCGTTGGACCAGAAGGTCTCCTGCCACGGCGTCGTCACTTTCCCGCCCGCCGACAGTTTCTCGAACCAGGCTTTACCCTGTTCCACGTCGGTGGTCGACAGGCTGACCGCGTAACCGGCGTGCTCCGATGCCGGCGGCTTCTCGGTATTGCCGTCGCTCAGCATCAGCTCCCCTTCGCCGATACGCAGCTGGGCATGCATAATCTTTTCCGGCGGTAGCGGCGGCGCAGATTGATCGCCCACCTGCTCGCCCTGATCCGGCATATCACCGAACGTCATTTTATAGAGCAACTCTCCCTCGGTAGCCTGCAGGTAAAAGTCGATAGCCTCTTCACAACGGCCATAGAGAAACAGATAAGGACTGACTTGCATCTTCACCTCTATATTGTCGGTTGGATTTCTTACAGTACCCTAACAGTGTAGACGATCGACTTTATCCTTTGTTTTTACTGGCAATAACGACGAAAGAGCTGCGCCATGTAAGCGCTCATTGGCGTCAGCGCCGTCTCCTTTCGCTGGATCAAATAGAAGGTCGCTTTCGGTAAGGGATCGTCCAGATCCAGCGCCACCAGCTGCTGGCCGAGTACCGCATCGTTGATGACATCGACCGACAGAATACTGACAAAGTCGCTCTGCGCGACCAGACTGGTGCAGGCCATAAAGGTTTCGCATGACACCACGATTTTGGGCGCCATGCCGCGCTCGGCAAAGAGATCGTGCAGCAGGCGATAGTAGCTGCCCTTCGGCGTCGGCATTGTCCAGTCGCACTGCTGGAGCGCCTCAAGCGATCGCGCCTTTTCCATCGGGTGCCCCTTGCGCACCACCACTTTGTAGTCGCGCTGCATCATTTTCTCAAAACTCAGCTCCTGGTCGAGATGGCTCTGGTCATAGGTATTAATAGTGAAATCGAGTTCGCCCTGGCGCAGCTCTGGGATCATCGACACCAGCTGGCCTTCAACAATACGCACCTTGACCAGCGGATACTCGCGATGAAACTGGGTGATCACCTGCGGCATGATGGTGCGCGCCACGCTGCCGCCGACGCCGATATTCACCTGGCCGCCTGCCAGTCCAAGCCGCTGCTGAATATCCTCCTGCGCCACACGTAATTCTTCCAAAACCAGACTGGCATGGCGAAAAAAGTTATCACCCACGTCGGTCAGCACCACACCTTGCTGACGGCGAACAAACAATTTTGCGCCTAAAACCTGCTCCAGTTCCTGAATCGCTTTGGTCAGCGCCGGCTGAGAAAGCCCGGAAAGACGGCTCGCGGCGCGAATACTGCCCTGGCGCGCAACCGCAACGAAGGCGCGCAGCTGATGCAACTTTAACTGTGACGGCATGATAACCACTGTTTATCAGGAGAAAGATATTCGCATCTTATGCGGCCTGCACAGCTTGTGTAAATTCGACCGTATGCATAAAAAACCATCAATAAGGATCTCCTATGACAACCCTCTCTGAGCAGGTTCAGGCGCTGGTGCCGCAGATGCAAAGCTGGCGACGCGATCTTCATCAGTTTGCCGAATCCGGCTGGCTGGAATTCCGCACCGCGACGCGGGTGGCCGACGCGCTGCATAAACTGGGTTATCAACTGCAGCTGGGTCGCGAGGTGATTAACGCCGAGGCGCGTATGGGACTTCCCAACGCTGAGGTTCTGAAACAGCAGGAGGCGCGTGCGCTGCAGCAGGGCGCGCTGCCGCAGTGGCTGCCCTATTTCTCCGGCGGCTTTTGCGGCGTCGTCGCCACGCTGGAGACCGGTCGTCCCGGCCCGGTGATGGGATTCCGCGTCGATATGGACGCGCTCGATCTTAACGAGAGCCAGGCGCCCGATCACCTGCCGCAGCGCGAGGGTTTCGTCTCCTGCAATCCCGGCATGATGCACGCCTGCGGCCATGACGGCCATACCACTATCGGGCTGGCGCTCGCCAGCGTGCTGATGGCGATGAAGTCGCAGCTGAGCGGCACTATCAAGCTGATTTTCCAGCCTGCCGAGGAGGGCGTGCGCGGTGCGAAGGCGATGGTGGAGGCGGGCGTGGTAGACGATGTCGATCTCTTTACCGCTATCCATCTCGGCACCGGCGTGCCCGCCGGCGAGCTGGTGTGCGGCAGCGACAGCTTCCTCGCCACCACCAAGCTGGACGTGCATTTTACCGGCGTCGGCGCGCATGCGGGCGGCAGGCCTGAAGAGGGGCGCAACGCGCTGCTGGCGGCGGCGCAGGCCACGCTGGGACTGCACGGGCTGCCGCAGCACAGCGGCGGCGTCGCGCGCGTCAACGTCGGCGTGCTGCAGGCGGGCACCGGCCGCAACGTGGTGGCCGACACCGCGCTGATGAAGGTCGAGACGCGCGGCGTCAGCAACCAGGTTAACGATGACATTTACCAGCAGGCGCTGCGCGTCATCGCTGGCGCAGCGGCGATGTACGGCGTGGAGTATGAGGTCAGGCTAATGGGCGCGGCGCGCAGCTGCACGCCGACCCAGCCCTGGGTCGATTTCCTCCACCAGCAGGCGGAGGCGCTCGGCATCTTCGACTCGGTGGTGGATCGCAAGGCGCAGGCTGCCGGATCGGAAGACGCCACCTACATGATGGAGCGCGTTAAACAGCGCGGCGGCCAGGCGACCTACGCCATCTTCGGCTGCGATCTGGCGGCGGGCCACCATAACGCCCGCTTCGACTTTGACGAAAGCGTAATGGGCAAAGCGGTGCAGATGCTGGCGACGCTGGCGCTCAATCAGGCGCAGTTCGGAGGCGGCCGATGAACGCTGACTTCCTGGCCGACTATATCGACGCCCATCAGGCGCGCTTTACCGCCCTTAGCGACGCCATCTGGGACACGCCGGAAACCCGCTTCGCCGAAACGCGCTCCAGCGCGCTGCTGGCCGACGCGCTGGAGCAGGAAGGCTTCGCCGTGACGCGCGGCGTCGGCAATATCGAAACCGCCTTTGTCGCCAGCGCGGGCGAAGGCCAGCCGGTGATCGCCATTCTCGGCGAGTTCGACGCGCTGGCCGGACTCAGCCAGCGAGCGGGCTGCGCGCGGCCGGAGCCGCTGGAAGAGAACGGCAACGGTCACGGCTGCGGCCATAATCTGCTCGGCACTGCCGGCGTGGCGGCGGCGTTCGCGCTGAAGGCGTGGATGGCGCAGCACGGCGGGCGCGGCACGGTGCGCTTCTACGGCTGTCCCGGCGAAGAGGGCGGATCCGGCAAAACCTTTATGGTGCGCGAAGGATTGTTCGACGATGTCGACGCCGCCGTCACCTGGCATCCCGAAGGTTTTAGCGGCCTGTTCAACCTCAGCACACTCGCCAATATCCAGGCGGCCTTTCGCTTTAAAGGGGTAGCGGCGCACGCCGCGACCTCGCCCCATCTCGGGCGCAGCGCCCTCGATGCAGTGACGCTGATGAATACCGGCGCCAACTTTTTGCGCGAGCACATCGTGCAGGAAGCGAGGCTGCACTATGCGGTGACCAACAGCGGCGGCGTCTCGCCCAACGTGGTGCAGGCCGACGCCGAAGTGCTCTACCTGATCCGCGCGCCCGAGCTGCCGCAGGCGCAAGAGATCTACCAGCGCGTGATCAATATCGCCCAGGGCGCGGCGCTGATGACCGACACCCAGGTGACGGTGCGCTTCGACAAGGCGTGTTCCAACTACGTGCCGAATCGCGCGCTGGAAGCGGTGATGGAGCGTTATTTGCATCACTTCGGTTTGCCGCATTACAGCGAGGAAGAGCGCGCTTTCGCTGCCGAGATCCGCGCCACGCTGAGCGAGGAGGATCTGCGCACCGCGCGGCTCAATGCGGCACGCACCGGCGGCGAGGCGGGCGCGGCGTGGATTGAGGCGCACGGCGATAAGCTGCTGATGGACGAGGTGGCGCCCTGCGCGGCGACGCGCGAGCTGCTCTACGGCTCCACCGACGTCGGCGACGTCAGCTGGGTCACGCCGGTCGCGCAGTGTTTCGCGCCCTGCTTTGCCTTCGGCACGCCGCTGCACACCTGGCAGCTGGTGGCGCAGGGGCGCACCACTATCGCGCACAAGGGCATGCTGCTGGCGGCCAAAGTGATGGCCGCCAGCGTGCTGGAGCTGCTGACCGACGAACAGGCGCTGGCGCGCTGCCGCGCCGAGTTCGACCGCGCGCGCCGCGCGCAGCCCTATACATGCCCGATTCCCGAAGGCGTCGCGCCTTCAAAACTGGCCAACTGAGCCGCGGCCGCGCCTCAGGCGCGGACCGATAACACAATAAAAAAACGCAAACACGACCATACAAGACGAGGAATATCATGACCGTAATGTCGGAGAATCGCAGCCCTGGGAAAGTGTTCGGCTGGATCGAGCGGGTCGGCAACAAAGTCCCCAATCCTTTCCTGCTGTTTGTTTATCTGATTGTGGTGCTGATGGTGGCGACCGCCATTATCAGCACTCTCGATCTGGCAGTGAAAAACCCGGTCAGCGGCGAGATGGTGCGCGTCAACAATCTGCTGAGCGTCGCGGGCCTGCAGTGGATCCTGCCCAACATCATCAAAAACTTCAGCGGCTTTACGCCGCTCGGCTCGATTCTGGCGCTGGTGCTCGGCGCCGGCCTGGCGGAAAAAGTGGGTCTGTTGCAGTCGCTGATGGTGAAGATGGCGACGCGCGTCAGCCGCCGCTACGCCAGCTACATGGTGCTGTTTATCGCCTTTTTCAGCCATATCTCTTCCGATGCCGCGCTGGTGGTGATGCCGCCGCTCGGCGCGCTGATCTTCCTCGCTGTGGGTCGCCATCCGGTGGCGGGCCTGCTGGCGGCGATCGCCGGCGTCGCCTCCGGCTTTACCGCCAACCTGCTGATTGTCACCACCGACGTGCTGCTCTCCGGCATCAGCACCGAAGCGGCGAAGGCGGTCAGCGACACGGTGCACGTCAGCGTGATTGATAACTGGTTCTTTATGGCCACCTCAGTGATCGTGCTGACCGTGGCCGGCGCCATTCTCACCGACAAATTTATCGAGCCGCGCCTGCCGCAGTGGAAAGAGGGAAGCAGCGAGCGGCTGGCGGCCCTGACGCCGCTGGAGAATCGCGGCCTGCGCGCGGCGGGCATTGCGGCGCTGCTGTTTATCGGCGTGATGGCGCTGCTGGTGGTGCCGGAGCATGCGCCGCTGCGCGATCCTAAGACCGGCGGCATCGTGCCGTCGCCCTTCATCAGGGGCATCGTGCCGATCATCATCCTGTTTTTCTTTGTGGTAGCGATCGTTTACGGCGCGGTCACGAAGCAAATTCGCCGCCCGGACGATATTCCGCAGCTGCTGGTTGAGCCGATGAAGAGCATGGCGGGCTTTATCGTAATGGTGTTTCCGCTCTCGCAGTTCGTGGCCTTCTTCAACTGGAGCAACATGGGCAAGTTTATGGCCATCGGGCTGACCGACGTGCTGGAGAGCGCAGGCATCAGCGGCGCGCCCGCCTTTCTCGGCCTGATGTTCCTGTCGGCGTTTCTCTGCATGTTTATCGCCAGCGGCTCGGCGATCTGGTCGATTCTCGCGCCGGTGTTCGTGCCAATGTTTATGCTGCTCGGCTTTCACCCCGCCTTCGCGCAGATGATTTTCCGCATCGCCGACTCGGCGGTGCTGCCGCTGGCGCCGATGTCGCCCTTTCTGCCGCTGTTCCTCTCTTTCCTGCAGCGCTACCAGAAAGATGCCCAGCTCGGTACCTATTACGTGCTGATCTTCCCCTATCCGGTGGTCTTCTTCATCACCTGGATTGCGCTGCTGCTCGCCTGGTATGCGCTGGGCCTGCCTATCGGACCGGGCGTCTGGCCGCAGATGCCGTAGCGGTCTCGCCAGGGACGGCGAAAAGTGCAACGTACGTTGCTAAAAACTCACCAACAACCCTCTCGGCAAGGATCGCCGAATTGATTATTCTGCACTCTCTTCGCTTGCTAACGGTCACTATTTTTACAACATCGCCACGCCGTTAGCGAGACAGGCAAACACCGTCACACCGAGGTTTATAAAATAATGACAACCACCTGCTCTCCAGGGATGGCGCCGGGGTTCGCTGCGCCGACGCCGAACAACAGCTTAGCGGGGCGCATCGACGCGCTGCCTTCATCGCGCGGACTGTGGCGTTTTATTACGCTGCTCGCGCTCGGCGGCTTCTTCGAACTCTACGATCTGTTTGAGACCGGCTATATCAGCTCCGGGCTGCTGGCCGCCGGCGTCTTTCACACCGGCAGCGCGGGCGTGTTCGGCATCGCCGATCAGGCCGCCTTCGCCTCCGCCACCTTTCTCGGCCTGTTTGTCGGCGCCAGCCTGCTCGCGCCTTATGCCGACCGCTTCGGCCGACGCCTGACCTTTATGTGCGCGCTGGCGTGGTATGGCATTTTCTCGCTGCTGATGGCCTTTCAGCAGAGCGCGGAGATGATTATTCTGTTTCGCTTTCTGGTGGGCATCGGCCTCGGCATCGAACTGGTTACCATCGACACCTACCTCTCGGAGTGGGTGCCCACGCATCTGCGCAGCCGCGCCTTCGCCTTTTCGTTTTTCGTGCAGTTTCTCTCCGTGCCGACGGTGGCGCTGATGTCCTGGTGGCTGGTGCCGCAGACGCTGTTAAGCCTTGAAGGCTGGCGCTGGGTGGTGATCGCGGGCGCGCTCTGTTCGCTGATTATCTGGTTTATTCGTAAGGATTTGCCGGAGTCGGCGCGCTGGCTGGCGCAGCAGGGTCGTCATCAGGAGGCGCATCAGGTGCTGAGCGCGATGGAGAAACGCTGCGGCGTGGCGCCCGGCGCAGACTTCCCGCCGGATGACGCGGCGGCGCAGCTGCCGAAACGCGGCCGGTTCAGCGAAATCTGGTCGCCGGCCTACCGCAAGCGCACCTTGATGCTGGTGGTGATGAACTTCTTTCAGGCGATCGGTTTTTTCGGCTTTGGCAACTGGCTGCCCGCGCTGCTGTCAGGCAAAGGCACGACCGTCACCCACAGCCTGCTCTACGCTTTTTTTATCACCCTCGCCTACCCGCTCGGCTCGCTGATTTGCAGCCGCTACGCCGATAAGTTTGAGAACAAATGGCAGATCGTTTTCTCCTGCCTGATGACGGTGGTGTTCGGCACGCTGTTCGCGTTTCAGACCAACCCGGTGCTGCTGATCCTCTGCGGCTTTCTGATCACTTACTCCAACGCCTGGCTGACCTTTAGCTATCACGCTTACCAGACGGAAATTTTTCCCACGCATATTCGCGCCCGCGCGGTCGGCTTTTGCTACTCATTCAGCCGCCTCTCGACGGTGTTCAGCAGTATTTTGATCGGCCTGATTTTGCAGTATGCGGGTAGCCAGGGGGTCATCGCCTTTATCGTGGCGAGCATGCTGATGGTGATGCTGTCGGTTGGGATTTACGGACCGAAGACGCGCGGTATCGATCTGGAGAATATTTAAGGGAGAGGCGCAAGCCACAGCAAAAGAGGCCCGGTGTCAGCCGGGCCTGTTTAGAGAGTTACTGATTTTCGAGCTGATGGATATCCGCGCTGCCCTGATAAGGCTGGATGGTCTTATCTTTACGCAGCTTCGCAACATCCTTCGCCGTAACGTCCGCCTTGCCGCCGTTGCCCCAGCTGGTGCGGATAAAGTTCACCACGTCCGCCACCTGCTGATCGTTAAGCCGCCAGCCGAACGCCGGCATGGTGATGGTGGTCGGCGCGCCTTTCACGCCCGGCAAAGTGCCGCCCGCCAGCACGATATGGATCAGCGAAGTCGGATCCTCTGCCATCACTACCGGGTTGCCGCGCAGCGCCGGGAAAAAGCGCTGATAGCCGCTGCCGTCAGTTTTATGACAGGCCGCGCAGCTATCAACATAGACCGATGCGCCGGTCGCGCTGTCGTCGCCTTTCCACAGCGCTTTCGCCGTGGCGTCATCGACGCTAAACGCCGCCTGGCTCGGATCTTTCGCGCCGAGCGACTTCAGATAGTGGGCGATCGCCGCGATATCCTCATCGCTGAGATGCTGCAGGCTGTGTTCCACCACGTCGGTCATACCGCCGAACGCGGCGGTATGATCGTTGCGGCCGTAGCGCAGGAACTGGCGCAGATCCTCTTCGCTCCAGCGTCCCAGTCCGTCGCGGTTATCGCCGCGCAGGTTGCTGGCGGTCCAGCCGTCAATCGGCGCGCTGCTGCCCGCCAGATAGTCATTGCCTTCGCTGTTGTTCAGCGCTTTTTCCTGCATGGTGATGCTGCGCGGCGTATGGCAGGCGCCGCAGTGGCCCAGGCCTTCCACCAGATAGCGGCCGCGCGCCAGCTCAGGATCTTCCTGCGCCATCGGCTGAAACGCTTTTACATCCGGCGCGAACATCGAGCGCCAGATCGCCAGCGGCCAGCGCATCGACAGCGGCCAGGGGATATCGCTTTTGTGGTTAGCCTGCTCGACCGGCGCGACGCCGTTCATAAAGTAGGCGTAGAGCGCCTGCATATCCTCGTCGCTCACCACCGCGTAGGAAGGGTAAGGCATCGCCGGATAGAGGGTATCGCCGTTCTTCGCCACGCCGTGACGTACCGCCTTCTGGAAGTCGTCGTAGCTGTAGTCGCCGATGCCGGTTTCTTTGTCCGGCGTGATATTGGTGGAGTAGATGGTGCCGATCGGCGTCGCCATCGGCAGGCCGCCGGCAAAGGGTTTGCCATCTTTGCTGGTATGACAGGCGACGCAGTCGCCCGCGCGCGCCAGATACTCGCCGCGTTTTACCCGATCGCCGCCGTTATCGTCCGCCAGCGCGGCAAAGGTCATCGTGCCCAGCATCAGGGCCAGTAAGCCGTTTTTCATCGCCATTTCCTTATGCCTGCACCAGTGGACCCGGGTTTTTCAGATACTGTTCGCGGATCGCTTTCGCCGACCAGTAGGTCAGCGCTGCCACCATGCCCGTCGGGTTGTAGCCCAGTCCCTGCGGGAAAGCGGAGGCGCCCGGCACAAAGACGTTCGGCACGTCCCAGCTCTGCAGATAGCGGTTCACCGCGCTGGTGGCGGGATGGTCGCCCATAATGGCGCCGCCGCTGATGTGCGTGGTCTGATAAACCGTGGTGTCGAAATGGCTGCCCGGCTTTTTCGCGCCGCCGATAATCATCTTCGGACTCATCGCTTCGGCGATCTTATGCATCTTGCCGACCATAAACTGCGCCATCTTGATGTCGTTATCCTGCCAGTCAAAGGTCATGCGCAGCAGCGGCTGACCATGGGCATCTTTGTAGTTGGGATCGAGGTCGAGATAGTTCGCGCGGTAGGACTGATGCGCGCCGTGGGCGTCCATAGAGATATGGTGCGTGTAGGTATCCGCCACCGCCGCCTTCCATTTACTGCCCCAGTTCGGCGTGCCGGTCGGCGTCGGCAGACCGGAGATTGGCTTGGTGCCTGCCTGGTTGACCCAGAACGGCGAACCGCCGACGAAGCCGTGCGGCCCGTGGTCGAAGTTGTCGGCATTGAAGTCGTCGACGCCGACGCCCGCACCGCCCGCGCCGATAAACGGGTTGGTGGTGGTGTTTTTGTCGAACAGCGCCTTCAGGGTCGAGATATTCTGATAGGCGAAGTTGCGGCCGACGGTGCCTTCGTTGGTGATCGGGTTATAGGGCTTGCCGATGCCGGAAAGCAGCATCAGGTGCACGTTGTGGAACTGGAACGCCGACAGGATCACCAGATCCGCTGGCTGCACCACTTCACGCCCCTGCGCATCGACGTAGGTGACGCCGGTGGCGCGCTTTTTGTCGTCGGTCAGGTTGACGCGCAGCACGTATGAGTTGTTGCGCAGCTCGAACTTCGGCTCCTGGCGCAGCGCGGGCAGGATGTTTACGTTCGGCGAAGCTTTCGAGTACATGTAGCAAGCGTAGCCGCTGCAGTAGCCGCAGAAGTTGCACGGCCCCATCTGCGCGCCGTAGGGGTTGGTGTAGGGGCCGGAAGTGTTGGCCGACGGCAGATCGTAGGGGTGATAGCCTACTGATTTCGCCGCCTCGGCAAAGAGCTGCGCCGAGTAAGTGCGCTTCTGCGCCGGCAGCGGGAATTTGTCGGAGCGATCCGGCGCGAACGGGTTGCCGCCGCTCTCTTTGCCGACCACCTGACCTTTAATGCTCCACGGCGTGCCGGAGGTGCCGAAGACCTTTTCCGCCTTGTCGAAGAACGGCTCCAGTTCGTCATAGGTGACGCCGAAATCCTGAATCGTCATCCCTTCCGGAATAAAGTTTTTGCCGTAGCGCTCTTCATAGTGGCTGCGCTGGCGCAGCTCGGTCGGGTCGACGCGGAAATGTACGCCAGACCAGTGCAGCCCTGCGCCGCCGGTGCCGGTGCCCGGCAGAAACGCCGCCAGCTGGCGATAGGGAACCGCCGTCTGCGAGGCGTCGTGACGGATAGTGACGGTGCTTTTCGACAGATCCTGGAAGAGCTTTTTGCGGATGTTATAGGTCAGCTCGTCGATTGACTGCGGATAGGATCCGTCTGGATAGGTGTCGCGATGCGGGCCGCGCTCCAGCGCGACCACGTTAAGACCGGCTTCGGTCAGCTCTTTCGCCATAATCGCGCCGGCCCAGCCGAAACCGACGATTACCGCGTCTGCTTTTTTCATCTCGTTTGCCATGATTACGTGCGCTCCCCGCGAATAGATACTGACGGGAACGGATAGCGTTCGCCGCGTTCAACCCAGTCCATAAAGTCGGCGCGCGCGCCTGGGAAGCCGATCAGCTTCCAGCCCACCATATTCTGGTTGCCGCCGTGAATCGGGTCGCTAAAGAAGCCTTCGCGGGTGTTCTGGATCAGAAAGGCGAAGAAAGTTTTCGCGGGCAGCTGACGGAAATCGGCCTGGCCGCTCTCCATCGCCTGCAGCAGCGCATCCTGCTGCTCGCCGCTGAGATCGGCGAACACCTTGCCGTGCTGGCGCTTGCTGTAGTCGTCGGCGTCCGCCAGCCCCAGACGGTAGATCTGCTGCGGCACCAGCGGCAGCTGATAGCCCAGCTCTTTCGGCAGGTCCGGATTGAACGGTCCCTGCATATACCAGTTGGCGCCGGTGGCGTAAGGGGTATTCATCTGGCGGTCGATAAATTCCGGCACGCCCGCTTCCAGCGCGCCTGGGCCGCGCTCGTCATTAGGGATCAGGCGGGCGACGGCAGCCTTGATAAAGGCGAATTCTTCAGCGGTAAACCAGCTGGGCTGGTAGTCGCGCGCCGGCTGCGCCGCAGCGGGATCGGCAGCCTGCACCGCAGGCGCCATGCTGAAGCCGCCGACGACGGCGCTGCCCGCCGCCATAGCTGGCGCCAGCGCGATGGTCTTTAACAGAAAATCCCTGCGCGTCTGCCCACGTTTTTGTTCTGACATGACATTGCCTCAGTACCGCTTATAATGCGGCATGAAAGTTAAACAGTTGCGTTGTAATGGTTTTTTTATGCGGATTAAGGGTTACAGCAGTACTGTTACCGGTAACAGCGGGCGCTAGTGTAACACCGTTGTGGTGAAACATTTAGTTCGTCGAAACAAATTCGCACAAATTCATTAACATCTCGTCGCAATGCTTTACCTGGCGCGGACGATAACTGTCACCACCAGAAACAACACTCAACAGACAGGTAACGCTAAAAGACGTTATAAAAGAGTGCACACAACAGCGGAGAGCCTATGTTTAAGTCCTTTTTCCCCCGGCCAGCGCTGTTTTTCAGCTCGGCGGCGATCTGGAGTCTGATCGCAATTTTTGCCTGGTTCGGCTTTGCCGATGACCTGCCGTCCCGCTGGCCAGCGCTGCATGCTGCCATGCAGCAGCCGCTGCCGACCACGGCCGCGCGCTTTATCGCCCCCAGCCAGCTCTGGTTTTATGGCTATTACTGGATAGTGGTAGCGATATTCGCCCTGGCCTGGCGCGTTATTGATAACCATCCGTGGCAGCGTTGGTCGGTATGGGGATCGGCGCTGATCATCTTCGTCACCTGGTTCGGCGTGCAGGTCGGCGTCGGCGTCAACGCCTGGTACGGCCCGTTCTACGATCTCATCCAGCAGGCGCTGACCAAAGCGGGTTCGGTGCCGATTAGCCGTTTTTACAGCGGCATAGGCGATTTTCTTGGCATCGCCCTGATTTCGGTAGTCGTTGGCGTCACGAATTCCTTTTTCATTAGTCATTGGGTGTTCCGCTGGCGCACCGCGATGAACAACTATTACATGCATAACTGGCAGCGCCTGCGTAAGGTCGAAGGCGCGGCGCAGCGTGTGCAGGAAGACACTATGCGCTTCGCCAGCACGCTGGAGGACTGGGGCGTTAGTTTCCTTCAGGCGCTAATGACGCTAGTGGCCTTTTTGCCGGTGCTGATCAGTTTGTCGCATCACGTTAAGGATGTGCCGCTGCTCGGCAATATTCCCTATGCGCTGGTGATCATCGCGCTGCTCTGGTCGCTGTTCGGTACGGCGCTGCTGGCGCTGGTGGGCATCAAGCTGCCGGGGCTGGAGTTCCGTAACCAGCAGGTCGAGGCGGCCTATCGTAAAGAGCTGGTCTACGGCGAGGATCATGCCGATCGCGCGACGCCGCCGACGGTACAGGCGCTGTTCAGCCGCGTGCGTTTTAACTACTTCCGCCTCTACTTTCACTATCTCTACTTTAATATCACCCGCATTCTCTATTTGCAGGTTGATAATGTTTTCGGTCTCTTTGTGCTGTTCCCGTCAATCGTGGCGGGCACGATTACCTTCGGTTTGTTAAACCGCATTACTAACGCGTTCGACCAGGTGCGCTCATCGTTCCAGTATCTGATCACCTCCTGGTCGACGCTGGTGGAACTGATGTCGATCTACAAACGTCTGCGCAGTTTCGAGCAGATCCTGCAGGATGTTCCGCATCAGGAGATGCTGCGCGAAGCGGCGGAAAACGAGTAAAGCAGCAAACTCAGCCCAGGCGCAGCGCAACAGGGCGCTGCGCCTGACACGGGCTGTTAACTGCGCCTTCATCCCCTTCCCCTTTGCACGTTTCACATTCTTGCCGCCAGCAATACCACGCCCACCGCTCTCAAAACCCTTTAGCATTGTTAAAATAATCACATTCCCCGTTACCTTTAAAAGGCGATTTAACCGTTTGCATCGCGAATTCAGGTTGTGAAATTTGTCACATCATTAACTTTAACAAGCTGATAATGTGATTTTAATAACATTAAAACAGAGTAAATTCACCTGGGAGCAAACAATGGACATCGCGGTTATCGGGTCAAACATGGTTGACCTTATTACCTATACCAGTCAGTTGCCTAAAGCGGGCGAAACGCTGGAAGCGCCGGATTTTGCCATTGGCTGCGGCGGAAAAGGCGCGAATCAGGCGGTTGCGGCCGCAAAGATGGGCGGACGCGTGATGATGGTTAGCAAGGTCGGCGACGACCTCTTCGCGCCGGAAACCGTCGCCAACCTGCAGCGTCAGGGCGTGGATACGCGCTACGTCACCACCGCGCCGGGAACCTCGAGCGGCGTGGCGCCGATCTTTGTCGATGAGCAGTCGCAGAACCGCATTCTGATTATCAAAGGAGCCAACCAGCAGCTTAGCGCGGCCGATATCGACGCCGCCGCCGAGGCGCTGAAAGCGTGCCAGCTGATTATCCTGCAGCTGGAGATCCCGCTGGAAACCGTCTATTACGCCATCGATTTCGCCCGTCAGCACGGCATCAAAGTGATCCTTAATCCGGCACCGGCGGTGGAAAATCTCGATATCGCTTACGCCTGCAAGTGCGACTTTTTTATGCCCAACGAAACCGAACTGGAGATCCTGACCGGCATGCCGGTCGCCACTGATGAAGAGGTCAAACTGGCGGGCCAGACGCTGCTCAAGCGCGGGCTGAAAAACTTGATCATCACCATGGGGGCGCGCGGCTCGCTGTGGATGAGCGGCGACAGCCTGCACCAGGTGGCGCCGACGGCGGTGAAAGCGGTCGATACCAGCGGCGCGGGCGATGCGTTTATCGGCTGTTTCGCCCAGGCGCTGGTGCAAAGCGGCGATATCGCGGCGGCGATGGCGCAAGCCTCTGCCTACGCCGCCTGCAGCGTGACCGGCCGCGGCACGCAGCGCTCCTATCCCGACGCGGAAACCTTCCAGCGTTTTCTTAACGTTAACTGAGGTCGAGCTATGCAGCAGAACATTGTTCAGCAACCCGACGGCTACTTAAATAAAACGCCGCTGTTCCAGTTCATTTTGCTCTCGTGCCTCTTCCCGCTGTGGGGCTGCGCCGCAAGCCTGAACGACATCCTGATCACCCAGTTCAAAAGCGTTTTCGCCCTCAGCGACTTCGCCAGCGCGCTGGTGCAGAGCGCCTTTTACGGCGGCTACTTTCTCATTGCCATTCCGGCTTCGCTGGTGATCCGCAGAGCGAGCTATAAGCTGGCGATCCTGATGGGGCTGGCGCTCTATATTGCCGGTTGCGTGCTGTTCTATCCCGCCTCGCATATGGCTACCTACACCATGTTTCTCGCGGCCATTTTCGCTATCGCCATCGGCCTGAGCTTTCTGGAAACCGCCGCCAACACCTATAGCTCGATGATTGGCCACCGCGATCGCGCCACGCTGCGCCTCAATATTAGCCAGACCTTCTACCCCGTCGGCGCGCTGATGGGCATCGTGCTGGGCAAATATCTGGTGTTCCAGGAAGGCGACAGCCTTGAGAGCCAGCTGGCCGGAATGAACGCGGAACAGGCGCATGCTTTCCGCCTCAGCATGCTGGAGCATACGCTGGAGCCCTATAAATATCTGGTGATGGTGCTGGTGGTGGTGATGCTGCTGTTTCTGTTTACGCGCTATCCGCGCTGCAAACCGGCGTCGAACGAGAAATCCCTGCCGTCGCTCGGCGAAACGCTGCGCTATCTGGCCGGCAACCGCCACTTTAAGCGCGGCATCGTGGCGCAGTTCCTCTATGTCGGCATGCAGGTAGCGGTATGGTCGTTCACGATCCGTCTGGCGCTTACGCTGGGCGCCGCGAACGAGCGTCACGCCTCTAACTTTATGATCTACAGCTTTATCTGCTTCTTTATCGGCAAGTTCGTCGCCAATTTCCTGATGACGCGCTTCCGCGCCGAGAAGGTGCTGATTGCCTATTCGGCGCTCGGCGTGCTGACCCTGGCGTGGGTGATGTTCGTGCCGAACTTTACCGCGGTCTATGCGGCGGTGTTTGTCAGCGTGCTGTTCGGCCCCTGCTGGGCGACGATTTATGCCGGCACCCTGACGACCGTCGACAACAAGTACACCGAAGTGGCGGGCGCGTTTATCGTGATGTCGATTGTCGGCGCCGCCTTTATCCCGGCAATCCAGGGATTCGCCTCCGATCATCTGGGCTCGATGCAGCTGGCGTTTGGCGTCTCGCTGCTCTGCTTTGCCTGGGTGGGTTTCTATTTCTGGGGCGAGCTGCGTCATAAAAAGCAGGCGCTGCAAACCGGCCGTTTAGTCGAGGAGATGCCATGAAAACCCGTCTGCCGCTCTGTCGCGAACAGTTTCACGCCACGCCGACCACGCTGCTGCAAAACGCCGAGTTCCACGTCGAGCTTTTCCGCTATCCGGCCGGGATCGAAGCGGTGCGTATCAGCAATCAGCGCGGCACGGTGACGGTGCTGCCCTTTTACGGTCAGATGATTTGGGACGCCTGTTTCGACGGCCGTACGCTGACCATGGGCCACAGCTTTAAGCAGCCGCTGCCGGGCAGTTCGATTATCGACACCTACGGCTGCTTTGCCTTCCACTCTGGATTGCTGGCAAACGGCTGTCCGGCCGAGGATGACGATCATGCTCTGCATGGCGAAATGGCCTGCGCGCGCATGGACAGCGCGTGGCTGGTGCTGGAGGCGGATCGCCTGTCGCTTGAGGGCGAAACCGAGTATGTAAAAGGTTTTGGCCATCACTATCTGGCGGCGCCGGCGGTGCGGGTCGAGGCTGGCCAGCCGCGCCTGCATATCGAGATGAACGTGACCAACCTGGCGGGCGCGCCGATGCCGCTGCAGTATATGTGTCATCTGAACAGCGCATGGATTGATGGCGGCGAGTTTAAGCAGTCGATCCCGCAGCAGGCTTTTCAGCTGCGCACTTCGGTGCCGGCGCACGTGAAGCCGACGCCGCAGTGGCAGAGCTACACCGCCGCCCTGGCGCGCGATCCGCAGGCGTTTCAGCGGCTGGATCGGCCGGAAATGTGCGATCCGGAGATCGTCTTCTTCGCCGACGACCTGCCGCAGTATGGCGACGAGGTGCAGTTCGAACTGCATTCGCCGCAGGGTTTCGCGCTGATGACGCGCTTCAGCAGCCGGCAGTTTCCGCACGCCACGCGCTGGATGCTGCACAACCGCGATCAGCAGGTGGCGGCTTATATTCTGCCGGCCACCTGCCGGCCGGAGGGTTTCAGCGCCGCGCAGCGTGCCGGCACGCTGCTGTCGCTGGCGCCGGGCGAACAGCGCCATTTCAGCGTCGAAACGGGCATATTGTAACGTCGTGCAGGATGGCGACCCCTTCAGGGTCGCCAGACGGCCATGCGGCGGACGAGGGTTAACCCGCCAGCGCGGCGAAAACCTTCTCCACGGCGTAAGCGCCGGGATCTTTCACCCCATCCAGCGTCTGCTGATTCAGGTAGGATGAGCGCCCCGCTCTGGCGCTCTGCATCTGCGCGGTGGAATCGGCGCCCTGGGCCGCCGCCTCTGCCGCCTCCGCCAGCGATCTGCCCGCCGACAGCGCCTCCAGCGCTGGCTCCAGCGCATCGACCAGCGTGCGGTGGCCAATCTGCGCGCCGCCGTAGTGCTTCATCTGCTCCAGTCCCTGCGTCAGCGCCTCTGGCAGCGTACCGCCCTGCGCCAGCCGCTGGCCCGCCGCGGTAAAGAGGATCGACATCAGTACGCCGCTCGAACCGCCCATCACCGTCGCCAGCTGCTCGCCCACCAGCGCGAACAGCGACGGCAGATCCGCCAGCGGCAGCTGCTGCGCTTCCAGCGCGCTCTTCACCTTGCGCGCGCCGGCGGCGAAGGTCGAGCCGGTGTCGCCGTCGCCAACTTTCGCGTCCAGCGCGTTCAGCTCGGCTTCAAGATCGATCAGCGTCTGCGCTACGCGCCCAACCACCTGCGCCGTCCGCTCGTCCTGAGAAGGCGTAAACTCGAGCTTGCTCACCACACGCTGGCTGCTCAGCGTCGTGACCGGCTCCACCGCATGGATCGGCGCCCAGCCCAGCACCTCGACCGGCGCTTTCAGCGCTTCGAGAAACGCCGCCTCTACCTGCAGCACCGTCAGCGAGAAGCCTTTCATATCGAGCGCGCTCACCAGCGTCGCCGGACCGATCAGATGGCTGATCTGCGCCGCCAGCGGGCTTTTCAGCACGTCGCGCGTCACCAGCGCCAGCTCCAGCATCGAGAAGCCGCCGAGATTGTTTACCAGCAGCACCGCGCGGGTGCCGGAAGAGAGGCTGTTGGCCAGCTTCTCCGTCATGATGCTCACCAGCTGCTGGCTGTTTTGCGTGTCCAGCGTGATGACGCCCGGCTCGCCGTGAATGCCCATGCCCAGCTCGCTCTCGCCCTCTTTCACGCGATTGTCGCGCCTCTCACCAGGAATATGGCAGGTCGAAAAGGCGACGCCGATGCTCGCCGTGCCCTTAATGGCGCGCTGCGCCAGGGTTTTTACCTGCGTCAGCGACTGTCCCTGCTCTGCGGCGTAGCCGGCGATTTTATGGATCAGAGCGGTGCCGGCGATGCCGCGCGGCTGGGGATTGTCCGGCAGGGCGATATCGTCCTGCACCATTACCATCTCGACCTTGTAGCCCAGCGCGCGCGCCTTCTCCGCCGCCAGTCCGAAATTAAGGCGGTCGCCGGTGTAGTTTTTCACGATCAGCAGGCAGCCCGCGTCGCCGGTAACGTTGATAATGGCGCTCAGCACCGCGTCGACGCTGGGCGAAGCGAAAATATCGCCGCAGACTGCGGCGGTCAGCATCCCTTTGCCGACAAAACCGGCGTGCGCAGGTTCATGCCCCGAGCCGCCGCCCGAAATCAGCGCCACCTTGCTTTTATCCCAGTCGTTGCGCACCACCACCCGAATGTCGTCGCCTAAGTCGAGGCGGCTAAGGTTGTGCCACGGCGTGCTCAGCAGCACCCCCTCGATCGCTTCATTAACCAGATTATTTTTTTCATTCATCAGGAACTGGCTCATTGCATCCTCTCCAATGGTGTTGATGCCGCCAGGCAGCGGCACGCTTTAAAGGTAGCCGAAGAAATGCAAAGGGCGGCCGATGGCCGCCCCTGAGGCTGCGGGGGAAATCAAAGCGCGATGCGCATCACGCTGTCGGGGTTTTTCGGCGGCGCTTTGCGCGATCCCGGCTGTTTAACGCTGACGTAGAGCGCCTTGCCGTCGGCGGAGAGCGCAAGGCTGTTAGGCAGGCCCGCCGTTTTCACCGTGCGTTTCACTTTATAGCTGCTGGCGTCGATGATGCTGACCTCGCCCGCTTTACGGTGAGTGACGTAGAGCTCGTCGCGCTGCGGGTTGAACAGCACCGCCAGCGACTCTGGCGCGGCGATCATCTGGATCACCTTCTGATCGCGCAGATCGACCACCAGCACCTGCGGCTGTTTCGAGTCGCTGAGGAAGGCGCGCTGGCCCTGAGCGTCGAGCGCGATATTCAGGAAGAAATGCGCTTTGTCGTCGCCGATTTTCTGGCGTTTTTCAATGGCGTTGGTGCGGGTATTGATGGTGATGAGTTCGCCGTCGGCGTTGGTGACGTAGAGTTTCTGCCGCTCGCTGTCGACCGCCAGGCCGGTAGCCATTTTGCCGGTGTTCGGCACCACGCTGATCGGCTGCAGGGTTTTGCCGTCCACCACCCATACCACGCTCTGCGGCCCCAGCCCGGTGACGTAGACGCGGTTGGTTTTCACATCGACGGCGATTTCGCGCGGCTGCAGCGGACGCACGCTGTCGCCGCGCTTGCGGCCGTCCAGCACCAGCGTGTTGAGCACTTTGCCGCTGACGGCGTCGATAGCGGTCAGCGCGCCGTTCAGGGTGTTGCCGATATAGAGCACGTTGGTTTGCGGATTGATGGCCGCGCCAAAGCTTTTCAGCTCGGTAGGAATGGTTTGTTTAATCGCCAGGTTTTGCGGATCGAGGCGGAACACCGCGCCGCCCGGCGCATCGCTGCCCTGCGACGCGGCGAGGAACAGCGTATTGTCGCTGGGGCTAAAGGCGAGTTCATAAGCGCCCTTGCTGACCGGCTGGGTAAGTGGGTCCGCATGCGCCAGCATGCCGGAAGCGGAAAAGAGCGCGGTGGCGAGCAACGTCACGCGCAGCGCAGAGGATAAGGATTTCATGATCTCTCCATAGCAAAAATTCACCGCCGTCAGGCAGTGCTGGAAAGCTCACATTGCAAACCGAACAAAAAAGCGAAAGGGCCTTAAGGCCAGCAGAGACAATTTTTTTGGCAGATCATAAGGATTTATCGCCGAAAGGGAAGCGGTTTCACCCGCTTAAACGCCGCCAGGACGCCCGGAGGCGTCCTGTCAGCAACAGCCGGTCGGACTTATTTCAGCAGTTCAGCCGTCATGTGCACGCCGTTGTTGGTGTAGGCTTCGGTCACTTTGTATGAGGCGCCCGCTTCTTTCGCCTGCGCCGCGATTTTTGCTTCCGCGCCGTCAAGGGTAGCGTCGGTAGCGGTCACGCTCTGCGCGAAGCTGGTCAGCGGAAGAACAGAGAGAGCGATAACAGCAGCAAAAGTTTTGATAGTTTTCATGGTCAATTCCTCGGTAGATGTTTAGTCAGGTAAGGCGTTTCGCCTTGTTGATATGAATAATAGACCGAGGATGACACTGCTGATAGCGGAGATAATTGCCGTTCTTTATCAAATTTACTGACAATCAAATCGCACATTGGGTGTAGCGACGCCGCAAAAGGTTAACTCGCTGGCAGAAATAAAAAGGGCAGCATATTCCGCTGCCCTCTGGCCTGTTAGCCGTGATGTCGCACGCGAGTGAAGATGGTGAGCGAGGCGAGCAGCATCAGCACGCCGCTGGCGAGGAAGACGCCGCCGGCGCCCTGCAGGTCGAACATCCAGCCGCCCGCCGCCGCGCCGGCAGTAATCGCCAGCTGGATGGTGGCCACCAGCAGGCCGCCGCCCGATTCGGCGTCGTCCGGCACCGCGCGCGAGATCCAGGTGGACCAGCCGGTTGGCATCGAACCAAACGCCAGGCCCCAGAGCGCCACGCCCGCTGCGACCAGCCAGGAGACGTCGACAAAGCTCACCAGCAGCAGTGCGGTGGCGCTCATCACCAGCGCCATCGCGCTCAGCGTCAGCGATACGCTGCGCGTCACCAGATAGCCTGCCAGCGAGGTGCCGAAAAAGTTAGCCACGCCAAACGCCAGCAGCACCAGAGAAAGCTGGTTGAGATTAAGCTGCGCGCTGCTCTCCAGGAACGGACGCAGGTAGGTAAAGAAGGCGAAGTGGCCGGTAAACATCATAATTACCGCCAGCATGCCCCAGCGCATCAGCCCGCTGCGCAGCAGGTCGAGCACGCCGCCGCCGCGCGCTTTGTTCTCCGGCGGCATCGCCGGCAGGGTAAAACTCTGCCAGATCAGCGCCAGCACGCCCAGACCGGCGGTCAGCATAAAAATATTGCGCCAGCCGATCAGGCCGCCGAGATAGCTGCCGAGCGGCGCGGCGATAATGGTCGCCAGCGAAATGCCGCTGAAGACGATCGACAGCGCGCGCGGCACCTGATCGCTGGGCACCAGGCGCATGGTGATGGCGGTCGAGAGCGTCCAGAAGCCGCCAATCGCCATGCCGAGCAGCACGCGCGCCAGCAGGATCAGCGTCAGGTTGCTCGCCAGCGCCACCAGCAGCGCCGAGGCGACCAGCAGCAGCGTAAAGGCGAGCATCACCACGCGGCGATCGAGCCGCCGCGTAACGCTGCCCACCACCAGACTGGTCAGCAGCGCCACCAGCGCGGTCACCGTTACCGTTTGTCCCGCCTGTCCTTCCGACACCTGCAGCGAGGCGGCGATCGGCGTCAGCAGACTGACCGGCAGAAATTCGGCGGTAATGAGGCCGAATACCCCAAACGCCATGGCAAAGACCGCGCCCCAGGCTGGACGCGCGGGTACGGAAACCTCATCAGCCACTTCTGTACTCAGACTCATGCAGCTTCTCCATAAAAAAATTTATTAAGGCTGGAGCATAGAGGCAGCGGGCAAGACGATCTATGATGGCAACACCTTCATTATTGATAATTCGTCTGGAATGCAATGAGCCACTATGAAGATCTGACCAGCGAACTGCTGATGGGCATGCGGCTGCACGGCGTGACCTATCAGCGCATTCAGCTCGCCGCGCCCTTCGGGCTGCGCTATGAGCATGCGCCGGGCCGCGCGCAGTTTCACTTCGTCGGGCGCGGCCCGCTGCTGGTGCGCGGCGCGTCGGGCGCAATTTTTACGCTTAATACCGGCGACGCGCTGCTGATCCCGCATGGCAAACCCCACAGCCTGCTCTCCTCGCCCGACGCCGACTGCGAGAATATCGCCGCCTTCAGCAGCAAGCCGATCTGCGACAGCGTCTGCGCCATCGGCGCGCCCGCCGACGCCTGCGACGACGAGGAGAGCGTGATCCTGTTCAGCGCCTGCATGAAGTTCGAGCTGGGCGGCATGCAGCCGCTGATCAACACCATGCCGGATATCATGCTGGTGAGCACCCTGCTGTCGCAGTATCCGGAGATCCAGCCGATTCTCGACGCCATGGAGCGCGAGTCGCGCACGCGCCACGCCGGCTTCGCCGGTATTTTGTCGCGGCTGGCGGACGTGGTGGCGGCGCTGATCGTGCGCGGCTGGGTAGAGAACGGCTGCGGTCAGGGCAGCGGGCTGGTGCAGGCGATGCGCGATCCGCGCCTGAGCAAGGCGATCGCCGCGATGCACCGCGAACCGGGAGAGAACTGGACGGTAGAAAGGCTGGCGCGCGTGGCGGGCTGCTCGCGGTCGGTGTTTGCCGAACGCTTTCAGAACGCCACCACCATGACGCCGCTGCGCTATCTCACCGAGCTGCGCATGCGGCTGGCGGTGCAGCGCATCGTCAATAACGGCGAAGCGGTGGAAGTGGTCGCTTTTCAGCTCGGCTACGGCTCGCTCGCCGCTTTTAGCCGCGCCTTTAAGCGCATTGTTGGTCAGCCGCCCGGCGCGCTGCGCGCCGGGCGGGAAGAGGCGCGCGCCTCCTAGCGGAAGACGCTGATTGCTTCCACCAGGCGGTTGGCCTGATGCGTCATGCGGCCGGACGCCTCGGCGCTCTCCTGCACGCGCGCCGCGTTGCGGTGGGTGATATTGTCGAGATCCTCGACCGCCGTAGAGACTTCGCTCAGCGCGGTGGACTGCTCGGCGGTAGCGGCGCTGATCTGCGCGATTAGCGAGGAGACGTTCTGCACCTGCGCGACGATGTCCTGCATGGTGCGTCCCGCCGCATCGGCGTGCCGGCTGCCGAGCTGAACGCGGCTGGCGCTGGTTTCCACCAGGCTTTTGATTTCGCTGGCGGCCTTCGCGCTGCGCTGCGCCAGGCTGCGGACTTCTCCTGCCACCACCGCAAAGCCTTTGCCCTGCTCGCCCGCGCGCGCCGCTTCCACCGCCGCGTTGAGCGCGAGGATATTGGTCTGGAAGGCGATGCCGTCGATCACGCTGGTGATGTTGGCGATGCGCTGCGAGCTTTCGGCGATTTCCGCCATCATCCCTACCATCTCCTGCATCACGTCGCCGCCCTTGCTCGCCGCCTGGCTGGTGCGCGCCGAGAGCGTATTTACCTCGCCCGCCGTTTCGGTGTTGCTTTTCACCGTGGCGGTCATCTCATTCATGGTGGCGGCAGTCTGCTGCACGTTAGCCGCCGCCTGTTCGGTGCGACGGCTCAGCTCGCTGTTGCTGCTGGCGATGGCGTCGCTGGCGCTCAGGACGTTAATCGCCTGCCCGCTGACGTCATCCACCAGCCAGCGGAACATCAGGCCGAGCTGGCCGATCGCGCGCTGCGTCATCCCCACCTCATCGACGCGATCGATTTGCTCTACTTTATGACTGGCGCCGGTGGCCACGCTAAGCGCCTGCTGGCACATGCGTTCGATGGGGCGCGAGATTTGCTGTTCCATCCACAGGCTGGTCAGCAGCAGCAGGAGCGCCATGCCGCCGCTAAAGCAGCCCAGCGAGGCGGGCGTCATGCCGAGCAGCGCGGCGCTGAGCGCCGCCAGCGGCAGCAGCGCAATCAGCGGCAGGCGGATGCGCCAGCGCAGCGGCAGCGTTTTCAGCAGTGACCCGACGCGACGCCAGCCGGTGCGGACGATCAGCCCTTTATGGAAGCGCCGCCTTTTCGTCCGCCCTTCGCGAAAATCGCGGTAGAGCGCTTCAGTGGCGCGAATTTCCGCTTCGCCGGGTTTGGTGCGCACCGACATAAATCCCTGCACCTTGCCGTCGCGCACTACCGGCACAGCATTGGCGCGCACCCAGTAGTGGTCGCCGTTTTTGCGGCGATTTTTCACCAGCGCCGTCCAGGGTTCGCCCTGCTTCAGCGTCGCCCACATGTCGGCAAACGCCTCGGGCGGCATGTCGGGATGGCGCACCATATTGTGCGGCTGGCCGTTGACCTCTTCCGGCGTAAAGCCGCTGACCTCGATAAAGGCGTCGTTGGCGTAGGTGATGTAGCTGTTGATATCGGTGGTCGACATTAACGTCGCGTCATCGTCAAACACGAATTCGCGCTGGGTGACTGGCTGATTGTTACGCATGGCGGGTCCTTGAAAGGGCTGCTGAAGGTAGGGAGATTATCAGTTATGTTTTTTTATATTTTCGGCAGCGAAAGACCCGGGCTTTAGAGGCGGTAATAAATTTTCCCCGCTAAAAAAGCGGACTGGCGAGCATTTGACCCGCCAGCCGCTTAATCATCATCCGTTAGCCCTTTTTAATAATCGCGTTTTTCAGCCCTGCAGCGCGCGGCGGATAAAGCCCTGATGCCGGTTGAGCCGCTCGCGGGCTTCTTCGACGTCGATGTCGGCCAGCAGCATCAGGATGGCGGTTTTGCAGTGGCCGTCGCAGGCCGCCAGCGCGCGCCTGGCGTTCGCTTCGTCGCTGTCGGTGGCCTGCATGACGATGTTGATCTGGCGCTGCACCAGTTTCTGGTTGGTGGCTTCTACGTCGACCATCAGGTTGCCGTAGACTTTGCCGCTGCGGATCATCGCGCCGGTGGTGAGCATGTTGAGCACCAGTTTCTGGGCGGTACCCGCTTTCATGCGCGAGGATCCGGTGACCACTTCCGGTCCGACCACAGGCGTGAGCGCGATTTCCGCCGCCTGCGCCATGGCGCTGTTGGGGTTGCAGGTGAGCGCCGCCGTGGTGGCGCCAAGCGTGCGGGCATATTCCAGCGCACCCAGCACGTAGGGAGTACGGCCGCTGGCGGCGATGCCCACCAGCACATCTTTCGCGCTGAACTGGATGTCACGCAGATCCTGCGCGCCCTGCTCGCGGTCGTCTTCCGCGTTTTCTACCGCCTGCAGTATCGCCTTGTGCCCGCCGGCGATGAGCCCTACCACCTGGCCGCGCGGCGTACCGAAGGTCGGCGGGCATTCGCTGGCGTCGAGGATGCCGAGCCGCCCAGAGGTGCCCGCGCCGCTGTAGATCAGTCGGCCGCCCTGCGCGAAGGCGGCGACGATGGCGTCAACCGTTTGGGCGATTTGCGGCACGATCGCTTCGACCGCCAGCGCCACTTTTTTATCTTCGTTGTTGATGACGCGCAGCATGGCGTCGGTGGAGAGCTCGTCGATGTTCTGGCTGGCCGGGTTGCGGCCTTCGGTGATGAGCTGGCTGAGGTCGATTGTCATGGGGCGTGCTCCGGGCATGATTTATCCAGGCCCGGTTTTAACATATTTGCGGGATAAAAAAAGGGTTCAGACGAGGTCTGAACCCTGATGTTTTAGGCGCAACGCTTGTTAGCCAGGAGCCAACGCGGGAGAGGGGGGCCGATCGCAAAGACGCAAAAAGCGCCATCCCTGGCAGCTCGGCCCGCAACATCCATGTTGCGGGACGCTTTGCTCTTCGGCCCCCCTCTCCCGCTTGCAGGCATTAGATGCCGCCTGATGGTCAGGTCAAAAGAAGGGTTAGCTCGCCGTTTGTGCGCGCAGCTTTAGCTCGTAGGCTTTCGCCTGCTCGGCGTCGAACTGGTTCTCCCAGCGGGCAATAACCAGCACCGCCAGCGCGTTGCCGATGACGTTAAGCGCGGTGCGCGCCATATCCATGATGCGGTCAACGCCCGCGATAAAGGCCAGGCCTTCCAGCGGAATGCCGACGCTGCCCAGCGTCGCCAGCAGCACCACAAATGACACGCCAGGCACGCCTGCGATGCCTTTTGAGGTCACCATCAGCGTCAGCACCAGAATGATCTCATCGGTCAGCGACAGATCGATGCCGTAAAGCTGCGCGATAAAGATGGCGGCGATGCTCTGATACAGGGTTGAGCCGTCCAGGTTAAAGGAGTAGCCGGTCGGCACCACGAAGCTGGTGATCGCCTTCGGCGCGCCGTAGGCCTCCATCTTCTGCATGATGCGCGGCAGTACGGTTTCCGAACTGGAGGTCGAGTAAGAGAGGATCAGCTCATCTTTCAGGATACGCATCAGGGTGGTGATGCGCAGCTTACAGAAGCGCGCCACGCCGCCGAGGATAACGAACGCGAAGAAGAGAATCGCGGCGTAAACCAGCAGCACCAGCTTCGCCAGCGGCCACAGCGAGGTGAAGCCGAAGTTGGCGATGGTCACGGCGATCAGCGCGAAGACGCCCACCGGCGCGTAACGCATAATCATGTGCGTTACTTTAAACATGGTTTCCGACACGCTGCGGAAGATGTTGACCAGCGGATCGCGCTGCTCCGACGGCAGCGCCGACAGGCCCATGCCGAACAGCACCGAGAAGAAGATAATCGGCAGCATGTCGCCCTTCACCAGCGAGGCGAAGATGTTCTGCGGGATCAGCGACAGAATGGTGGCGACCAGGCTGTGAGGCCCGTTCTGCACCGCTTCGGTCGTGGCTTCATACTTAGAGATGTCCACCGTTGCCAGCGTTGACATATCAATGCCGGTGCCGGGTTGAAACACGTTAGCCAGCGTAATGCCGACCACAATGGCAAGGGTGGTGATCACTTCGAAATAGACGATGGTTTTGACGCCAATTCGCCCCAGTTTCTTGGCATCGCCCACGCCAGCGATGCCGACAATCAGCGATGAAATCACGATAGGCACAACGATCATCTTGATCAGATGAATAAAGATATCGCCCGCCGGGCTGAGAATGTTGGTGATTAACCATTCACGATCGTCTGGCTGATTATGCAGCACTGAACCGACAACGATGCCGAGCACCAGCGCAATCAGAATCTGCCAGGCCAGGCTTATTTTAAAACCTTTCATAACGCGTTATTTCCTCAGTCAAAACCCCTATTGCTACGCTGCGAAGGTGCAGAGAAGGATACACACAGGGAAGTGAGCAAAAGCCCGGTAAATTAGAGGGTTATTGAGGACAGCGTCCTCGACGAAAATGCGAAAATTCCCGTACTTTTTTCAGACGCCGTCTGGTTGAGTCCTGCTGAGCAGGGGCGAGATAAGTACCATTTTCACTGTGGTAAATGCAACCCCTGGCGCGTTCGATTAAAGATTAGCCACTCTTCTAGCATAAAATGCTGTTTAGTTATAAAAACCCTAACCTGCTGTTATAAAAAGTAATAGTTATTAAAACATCCGCATAGCTATGCAGCGCTGCACAAAAAGGCGGCGGGTTCGTTTGCTGCATTTTTCGCCAGCCGCAGGGGCAGATTGCGGCGCATGATCGATGGTTTTGCAAGGGATAACCAGCGGGCGCGCGCTCTCGTGATCTAAGGCGCAAAAAAGAAACAAAGCACGGGCTCAGGCTTCACTTAACCTTTGATTGACATATTATTAACATCTTCAAGGAGATCCGCCATGAGCCAACAATATAAACACCCGATACCTGCCGCCATTGCCGCGAATGCCCTGATCACTGCCGAGCAGTATCAGACGATGTATCAGCAGTCCGTCAGCGACCCGGATGCGTTCTGGGGCGAACAGGGGAAAATCCTCGACTGGATCAAGCCCTACAGCAAAGTGAAAAACAGCTCTTTCGCGCCGGGCAATATTTCTATTCGCTGGTATGAGGGCGGCACGCTCAATCTGGCGGCCAACTGCCTCGATCGCCATCTGGAAAAGCGCGGCGACCATCCCGCCATTATCTGGGAAGGCGACGACGCCAGCGAAAGCAAGACCCTGACCTTTCGCCAGCTGCATAACCAGGTGTGCCGCTTCGCCAACGTGCTGCTGTCGCTGGGGGTGAAAAAAGGCGACGTGGTGGCGATTTATATGCCGATGGTGCCCGAAGCGGCGGTGGCGATGCTGGCCTGCGCGCGCATCGGCGCGGTGCATTCGGTGATTTTCGGCGGCTTTTCGCCGGAAGCGGTGGCGGGCCGCGTGGTGGACTCCAGCGCGAAACTGGTGATCACCGCGGATGAAGGCGTGCGCGCCGGACGCCCTATCCCGCTGAAGAAAAACGTCGACGACGCGCTGAACAATCCCACCGTCAACAGCGTGAAAAATGTGGTGGTGTTGAAGCGCACCGGCGGGTCGATTGACTGGCAGGATGGCCGCGATCTCTGGTGGTCCGAGTTAATGGATAAGGCGAGCGAGCAGCACGCGCCCGCCGAGATGCAGGCGGAAGATCCGCTTTTTATCCTTTATACCTCTGGCTCTACCGGCAAGCCGAAAGGGGTGCTGCACACCACCGGCGGCTACCTGGTTTATGCGGCGACCACCTTCAAATATGTTTTCGATTATCACCCGGAAGATATCTACTGGTGTACCGCCGACGTCGGCTGGGTCACCGGTCACAGCTATCTGCTTTACGGACCGCTGGCGTGCGGCGCCACCACCCTGATGTTCGAGGGCGTGCCTAACTGGCCAAAGCCGAGCCGCATGGCGGAAGTAGTGGATAAACACAAAGTGACCCTGCTCTATACCGCGCCGACGGCGATCCGCGCCCTGATGGCGGAAGGCGACAAGGCGATTGAGGGCACCAGCCGTCAGAGCCTGCGCATCATGGGCTCGGTGGGCGAACCCATTAACCCGGAAGCCTGGGAGTGGTACTACAACAAGATTGGCGACGGCCGCTGTCCGATTGTCGATACCTGGTGGCAGACCGAAACCGGCGGCTTTATGATTGCGCCGCTGCCGGGCGCCATCGAGCTGAAAGCGGGCTCCGCGACCAAACCTTTCTTCGGCGTGCAGCCTGCGCTGGTGGATAACGAAGGCAATCCGCAGGAGGGCGCGGCGGAAGGCAATCTGGTGATCACCGACTCCTGGCCGGGCCAGGCGCGTACGTTGTTCGGCGATCATGACCGCTTTGAACAGACCTACTTCTCTACCTTCAAAAATTGCTATTTCAGCGGCGACGGCGCGCGCCGCGACGAAGATGGCTACTACTGGATCACCGGCCGCGTCGACGACGTGCTCAACGTCTCCGGCCACCGTCTCGGCACCGCCGAGATCGAATCTGCGCTGGTGTCGCATCCCAAAATCGCCGAAGCGGCGGTGGTGGGCATTCCGCACAGCATCAAAGGCCAGGCGATCTACGCCTATATCACGCTGAACCATGGCGAAGAGCCGTCGCCGGAGCTCTATACCGAAGTGCGCAGCTGGGTGCGGAAAGAGATCGGCGCCATCGCCACGCCCGATATCCTGCACTGGACCGACTCGCTGCCGAAAACCCGCTCCGGCAAGATAATGCGCCGCATTCTGCGCAAGATCGCCGCGGGCGACACCAGCAATTTAGGCGATACCTCAACGCTGGCCGATCCGGGCGTCGTGGATAAACTGCTGGAGGAGAAGCAGGCGATTCGTATGCCGTAAACCGTCTTACCGGCGGGAGGTCTCTTCTTCCCGCCGCCCTTTCCTTACGCAGTGTGTTTCTGAAGTCACATAACAATATCTGACCAGGCCTTTCTCGCGCGGCGCGTGAGGCTGCCGCCTGCATAACCTCTGGAGAAACTGTGATGAACGACGCCCTTTCCACTCAGGAGGCGCTCAATCAACGAATTGAGCGTCATCCGCGCTTTCAGGAGCTGGTGCATAAGCGCCAGCGGTTCGCCCTGGTGCTGTCGCTGATTATGCTGGTGCTCTACGTCGGCTTTATTCTGCTGATCGCTTTCGCGCCCGGCTGGCTCGGCACGCCGCTGCATGACGGCACCAGCGTGACGCGCGGCATTCCCATCGGCGTAGGCCTGATTGTGATTTCTTTTGTGCTGACCGGCGTTTACGTCTGGCGCGCCAACGGCGAATTCGATCGCCTGACGAAGCAGATCCTCAGCGAGGTAAAACCATGAAGCGTCTTTCTCTCTGGCTGCTGGCGCTGCTGCCCGCCTCCGCGCTGGCGGACGCGCTGACCGGCGCGGTGCAGCAGCAGGCCACCAACTATCAGGCGATTGGCATGTTCGTGGTGTTCGTCGCCGCCACGCTGGGCATTACGTACTGGGCGTCGAAGCGCACCCGCTCGCGCAACGACTACTATACCGCCGGCGGCAATATTACCGGCTTCCAGAACGGCCTGGCGATGGCGGGCGACTTTATGTCCGCCGCCTCCTTTCTCGGCATCTCTGCGCTGGTTTATACCTCCGGCTACGACGGGCTGATCTACTCGCTCGGCTTCCTGGTGGGCTGGCCGATGATCCTTTTTCTGATCGCCGAGCGCCTGCGCAACCTGGGCCGCTACACCTTCGCCGACGTCGCCTCCTATCGCCTGCAGCAGAAGCCGATTCGCACCCTCTCCGCCTGCGGCTCGCTGGTGGTGGTGGCGCTCTACCTGATTGCGCAGATGGTGGGCGCGGGCAAGCTGATCCAGCTGCTGTTCGGCCTCGACTATCATATCGCCGTGGTGCTGGTGGGCATTCTGATGGTGCTCTACGTGCTGTTCGGCGGCATGCTGGCGACCACCTGGGTGCAGATTATCAAAGCGGTGCTGCTGCTGTTCGGCGCCTCTTTTATGGCGATCATGGTGATGAAGGCGACCGGCTTCAGCTTCAATAACCTCTTTACCCAGGCGATGGCGGTGCACCCGAAAGGCGCGGCCATCATGCAGCCGGGCGGGCTGGTGAAAGATCCCATTTCCGCGCTCTCGCTCGGGCTGGGGCTGATGTTCGGCACCGCCGGATTGCCGCATATTCTGATGCGCTTCTTTACCGTGGCGGACGCCCGCGAGGCGCGTAAAAGCGTCTTCTGGGCCACCGGCTTTATGGGCTACTTCTACTTCCTGACCTTTATTATCGGCTTCGGGGCGATTCTGCTGGTCGGGGCAAATCCCGCCTTTAAAGATGCCAGCGGCGCGCTGATCGGCGGCACCAATATGGCGGCGGTGCATCTGGCGAACGCGGTGGGCGGCAGCACCTTCCTCGGCTTTATCTCTGCCGTGGCCTTCGCCACCATTCTGGCGGTGGTCGCCGGGCTGACGCTGGCAGGCGCGTCGGCGGTATCGCACGACCTTTACGCCAGCGTTATTCGCAAAGGCCAGGCGACCGAGCGCGAAGAGCTGCGCGTGTCGAAAATTACCGTACTGGTACTGGGCGTGGTGGCGATTGCGCTGGGCATTCTGTTTGAGAAGCAGAACATCGCTTTTATGGTCGGCCTGGCGTTCTCAATCGCCGCCAGCTGTAACTTCCCGATCATTCTGCTGTCGATGTACTGGTCGAAGCTGACCACGCGCGGCGCGATGATTGGCGGCTGGCTTGGGCTGATCACGGCGGTGGTGCTGATGATCCTCGGCCCGACGGTCTGGGTGCAGGTGCTGGGACACGCCTCCCCGGTTTATCCCTATGAGTATCCGGCGCTCTTCTCGATGATCGTCGCCTTTGTGGGCACCTGGTTCTTCTCCGTTACCGACCATTCGCCGCAGGGCGCGCAGGAGCGCGGCCGCTTCCGGGCGCAGTTTATCCGCTCGCAGACCGGTATCGGCATCTCGCAGGGCAAGTCGCACTAATCTTACGGCGCGGCAAAATAAAAAAGGCGGCTGATAAGCCGCCTTTTTTTATCCGATCGAATCAGAAACGCAGCGAAGCGCCGACGTACGGGCCGTCGACCAGCACGTTGTCTTTACGACCGCCTTTGTTGTTCAGCTCGATATACTGATAGCCTACGCGCAGGTTCAGCAGTGAAATCGGCGTGAAGCTCAGGCCGCCAGCGGCTTCCTGATAGCTGTCGAGATGGTCGGTCAGACCTTCTGGCGCGTAGTAGTACTCGCCGTACAGGCCCCACATGCTGTTGAAGCTGTACTGCGCGCCGCCGCCCAGCGCCACGGCGAAGCCATCTTTACCATCTTCCGGATGGGTGAAAATGGTCTTGGCGGTCGGCGCCAGACGCAGTCCGCCGATATCAACGTTGTAACCCAGTCCCAGGCCGTAGGTGCTGCCGTCGTGATCGCTGCGCAGCCAGTTGCCTTTTAGGAACAGGCCAGGCGAGGTGGTGCCCAGACCGACGTTCAGATTAGTGTTGTGCTCGCCGACATCTACGCTGCCTTCGATAGCCTGCGCCGCGCCGCTCAGCAGTACCAGACCCAGTGCGCTCCCGGTAACAAGTTGCTTAAACATGATTCCACTCCATGAAAGGACAATTATTTCGGCGCAAAGGTTAACAGCCTGAAATCCTCTGACAACTCTATTTGGCAACCTTTACGTAAACAGACATGTCGATCGGCAAATTTTGTTGTCAGGCTGCCCACATCAGGTGGCCGATAAGCGGCGCCAGCACCACCGTCACCACGCCGGAAAGCATCATCACCAGGCTGGCGACCACGCCCTCCTGCTCGCCGAGCTGGTAGGCGCGCGCCGTGCCTGCTCCGTGCGACGCCGCGCCGAAGCCCGCCCCTTTCGCCACGCCCTGGCGGATAGCGATGCGCAAAAACAGCACGTCGCCGATCGCCATGCCGAACACGCCGGTGATCACCACGAACAGCGCCACCAGATCGGGCTGGCCGCCGATGGGCTTCGCCGCCGCCAGCGCGAAAGGCGTGGTGATGGAGCGCACCGCCAGGCTGCGCTGGATCGACTCAGGCAGCGTCAGCAGCCGCGCCAGCCACACTGAACTGCACACCGCCACCAGCGTAGCGGTCAGCACCCCTGCGCTCAGCGAGAGCCAGTGACGGCGAATAATCGTCATGTTTTCATACACCGGTACGGCGAAGGCCAGCGTTGCCGGGCCGAGCAGCCAGAGCAGCCAGTGGCTTTCAGCAATATAGTCCTGCCAGGAAACGTGCGTAATCAGCAGCAGCGCCACCAGCAGCACGGGCGTCGCCACCAGCGGCATCAGCAGCAGCGTGCGCCAGCGGCGATAGAGACGCTTGTTGAGAAAGTAGATCAGCAGCGTGACCGCCAGACAAAGCAGGCTCAGGATAAAATCACGCATCGCGCTGTTCCCTGCGCGCCGCGCGCGCCACTTCATAGCGGTAGAGGCGATCGACCACCAGCGCGGTGGAGGCGAGCACCAGCACGGTGCTTAGCGCAATCACCACGCAGATACGCCAGCCGTCGACGCGCAGCAGGTCGCCGTAGTTCACCACCGCCACCACCGCTGGAATAAAGAACAGCAGCATTTCGGCCAGCAGCCAGCGCGAGCCCGCCCTGACCCAGCGCAGCGGCAGCACGCGCGTGACGATCAGCGCCAGCAGCAGCAGCATGCCGACGATATTGGCGGGCAGCGGCAGGTGCAGCCAGCTCACCAGACGATCGCTGGCGATAAACATGCCGATGTACAGCAGCAGCTGCAGCGGCAACCAGAGTCGTTGCAGCCTGCCCACGCGCTGCGGGCTGAGCGCTAACGCCATTTTCTTTTCTCCCTTCACCAGATTCGGTGCTTAGTATAAATCCGCGACAGAAGGTGAAAAAAATGAATTAAAATTATCCCAATCATGCCAAAAGGGAATAGTTATGGACGTCCGTGCGTTACGCTACTTCACCGAGGTGGTGCGCCAGCAGAGTTTTACCCGCGCTGCGCAGAAGCTCTACGTGACCCAGCCCACCATCAGCAAAATGCTGCGCCAGCTCGAAGAAGAGCTGGGCTGCACCCTGCTGCTGCGCGACGGCCGCAAGCTGCATCTGACCGACAGCGGCCAGGCGGTCTACCAGCGCGGGCTGGCCATTCTGCAGGAGTTTCACCAGCTCGAGGCGGAGATCGGCGATATTAACCAGCTGAAAACCGGCGAGCTGCGCCTCGGCATTCCGCCGATGGTCGGCATGCAGATCGCCGGCTCAATCTCGGCGTTTCGCCGCCGCTATCCCGGCGTCACCCTGAACATCTCCGAATTTGGCGGCCTCACGGTGCAACAGGCGGTGCTGGCGGGCAGCCTGGATATCGCGCTCACCGCCCTGCCGGTCGATCCCCATCTGCCGCTGAACACGCTTCCCCTGATGCACCATCCGCTCTGCGTGCTGGTGCCGCGCCAGCCCGCCTGGCTTAACCGCAGCCATATCGCGCTGACGGAACTGGCGGCGCATCCGCTGCTGATTTTCAACGAGGAGTTCTCGCTGAACCGCCAGCTGATGAAGGCGTTTCAGCGGCTTGGCGTCACGCCGCATATTGCGGTGCGCAGCGGACAGTGGGATTTTCTGGCGGCGATGGTTCAGGCGGAGATGGGGCTGGCGATCCTGCCGGAGCCGATCTGTCAGCGGCTGGATAAGCAGTCGCTGCTGTGGCTGCCGCTGGAGTCGGAGCTAATGTGGAGTCTGGGGTTGATCTGGCGCGAGGGAAGCTATCTGTCGCGCAGCGCGCAGGCGTGGATCGCCTGCTGCCGCGAACACTGGCCGGATGAAGCGCCGCGCCTGTCGGTATAGGCGCGGCGCGCGGCTTACTCTTCTTTCTCGATCAGCAGCGCTTCCAGCAGGTCAAGATCGCGCAGCAGCCGCTGCATGCTCTCATCGGAAATCTGCTGGGTCGCGCGCAGGTGATAGACTTCGGCGCGCTCGGCGCGTAGCGCGGTCAGGCGGAAGCGACGCTCCAGATTCTCGGCGAACAGCGCCTGTTCCAGATCGCTTTTGCCGTCGGCGCGGCGACGCAGATTGCCGATAACGCGCAGGCTGACCTCTTTGAGCAGCTCAGGATCGATATTCTCTTCGCTGCTGTTCTCCAGCCGCTCTTCCATTTTATGCAGGCTTTCGATCGCCACGCTCGCCATCACCGCGCGGGCGTTTTGCAGCTCGCGGCGGTGTCCGGCTTTATCGATGCCGTCCACGCCGCGCAGCAGCAGCGGCAACAGCACCACGCCTACCAGCAGCGAAAACAGGATCACGCCGGTCGCGATAAAGACCAGCTCATAGCGCGCCGGAAACGGCTCGCCGGAGGTCAGGAACAGCGGGATAGAGAGCACGCCCGCCAGGGTAATGGCGCCGCGCACGCCGGCAAAGGTAGCGATCAGCAGCTCGCGCAGCGAGTAGTTGGCGAACTCCATCGGCTTCTTCTTCAGCACGCGCTTGCTGAGACGCTGCATAATCCAGAGCCAGCCGAAGCGCACCACCATCAGTGCGGCGTAGACCAGGATAATGTCGGTAAACAGCATCCAGAGCTCGACGTTGGGATCGGCGTTGGCGGCGTCAATCGAGGTGCCGATAATGTCCGGCAGCTGCAGGCCGAGCATCAGGAACACCATGCCGTTGAAGACGAACTCCAGCATCTGCCAGACGCTGTTGGCGCGCAGGCGCATCGCCAGCGGCGCCTGGCGGATAATGCCGGAGCGGGTAATGGTCATGCCAGCCGCAACCGCCGCCAGAATGCCGGAGACGCCGAGATGTTCGGCAATCAGGTAGGAGGCGAACGGCAGCAGCAGCAGCAGCACGGTTTGCGTCGCCGGATCGTCGCCGCTCCAGCGGCTCAGCAGACGCAGCGATTTACCATAGAGCCAGCAGACCGCCACGCCCGCAATCAGGCCGCCGATCGCGACCTTAAGGAACTCGACGCTGGCGCCGCCCCAGGTAAACACCATGGTGCCCATCGCCACCGCAACGGCGAACTTCAGCGAGACCAGGCCGGAGGCGTCGTTCATCAGCGCCTCGCCCTGCACGATCGACATGATTTTCTTCGGAATGCGTCCCTCGCCGACGATGCCGGAGAGCGCCACGGCGTCCGTCGGCGACAGCACCGCCGCCAGCGCGAAGGCGGGGATCAGCGGAATACCCGGCACCATCCAGTAGATGAGGTAGCCGATGCCGACCACGGTAATCAGCACCAGCACCAGCGCCAGGCCGATAATTTCCCGGCCATGGTGCAGGAACTCGCTGATCGGCGTCTTCCAGCCGTCGGCAAACAGCAGCGGCGGAATAAACAGCACCAGGAAGAGTTCCGGGTCGAAATCGACATGCAGGCCGAAGGTCGGCCAGGCGAGCAGCGCGCCGGCGAGGATCTGCACCAGCGGCAACGGGATCTGGAACGGCAAGATGCGAGCGGCCACCCCGGAGAGCGACACCACCAGCGTCATAATGAGAATAGTGAAGAAGATTTCCATGCTTTCCTTAGGCGAATCGTAAAGTCAGAAAAAATGTTGTGAGCGCTAAAGTGTAAAGCAAAGTGCGCAGAGAATGACAAGTCACGCGTGCGGCGCGGCGAAAAATCAGGAGAACATGCCGGGCGAGACGGCGCTCGCCCGGTTTTACAGCTAGATCGCCCAGCCGCCAGCGTAGAAAATCACCAGCGCGGCCGCTATCACCACCGTGCCGACGTTCAGCCTGCGCCACTCGCCGGCAAACAGGCGCCCCACCACCAGCGTGGCGAAACCGAGCATAATGCCGGTGACGATATTGCAGGTCAGCACGATAAAGACCGCGGTCACCAGGCCGGACATCGCATCGACGAAGTCGCCGAAGTCGATTTTCGCCACGTTGCTCAGCATCAGCAGGCCGACATACATCAGCGCGGGCGCGGTGGCGTAGGCGGGTACCAGATAAGCGAGCGGCGACATAAACAGAATCGCCAGGAACAGCAGTCCGACCACAATCGCCGTCAGGCCAGTCTTGCCGCCCGCCGCCGTGCCGGCCGCGGATTCGATATAAACCGCCGCAGGCGACGCGCCGACCAGGCCGGCGAACAGGCTGCTGACCGAATCGGTGGTCAGGGCGCGTCCGCCGTTGATGATCTGGCCCTTCTCATCCAGCAGGTTCGCCTGCCCCGCCACCGCGCGGATGGTGCCGGTGGCGTCGAACACCGCCGTCATCACCAGCGCCAGCACGCTCGGCAGCACCACCGGCTGTAGCGCGCCCATAATATCCAGGCTGAACAGCAGCGACTCGCCCTGGCTGTCGCGCAGGCTAGGCAAGGCGAACAATCCCTGAAACTTCACTGCCGGATCGAAGATCAGCCCGAGAATCGAGATGGCGATAATGGTGAGCAGAATGCCGCCCGGCACCCGACGCTTCTCCAGCCCGACGATCGCCGCCAGTCCCAGCAGCGACATCATCACCGGAAACGAGGTGAAGTGGCCCAGCGCCACCGGCATGCCGGCCGCGGGGTTCTTCACCACCAGCCCGATACCGTCGGCGGCGATCAGCAGCAGAAACAGGCCGATGCCCACGCCGGTGCCGTGCGCTACGCCCATCGGCAGATTACGCAAGATCCAGGCGCGGATGCCGGTTACGGAGATAACGGTGAACAGCAGCCCCATCAGAAATACCGCGCCGAGCGCTACTGGCACGCTGATATGCTGGCCGAGCACCAGGCTAAAGGCGGTAAAGGCGGTGAGCGAGATGGCGCAGCCGATGGCCATCGGCAGGTTGGCCCATAGTCCCATCACGATAGAGCCGACGCTGGCGACCAGACAGGTGGCGACGAAGACTGCCGTGGGCGAAAAGCCCGCTTTACCCAGCATGCCGGGAACCACAATCACCGAGTAGACCATCGCCAGGAAGGTGGTCAGTCCCGCCAGAATTTCCTGCCGGACGCTGCTGCCGCGTGCAGAAACAGAGAACCAGGCGTCCAGCTTGCCAGCGGACGAGCGTGATTCGTATGACATAGTTGAGCCTCAAGAATTTTTTGTTGTGTGAAACGCCCTGCGTCGCTGCCTGCAAAATCCCTGGTTATCGACCCGGCGCAATGGCGCGCCAGACGGCAGGCAAACGTTTACTTCGCGGCGGATAACTCTCCGCTATGCGGACAGATAAAAGGCAAGGGATTATCCGGCGTTTGGCAGCAGATTTTCAACTGCTTCCTCGCCTTAATTCAGGATAAAGAAAAGTGTGTAACAGGGTTGCTGAAGGCTTGTGCGGCGTCGGCGCCAGGGCCGTCGCCGCGTTACTTGCTGATGCCGCGGCCTTTTTTCGTCGCTTAGCCGCCTGGCATCACCTCGCCGCCCTGCTGGACGGCGCGCTGCCAGGCGGCGCGCTGCTGCACGGTATTCAGCCACGCCGCCGTAGCGGGCATATCCTCCAGGCCGCCACGCGACTGCAGCGCCAGCAGAGGAAAACTCATCTGGATATCGGCAATGCTGAAGCGCTTGCCCGCGAACCAGGGCTGAGCGGCCAGATGCTGCTCGATCATCTGACGATGCGGCACCAGCTGCTTATCAAGCCAGGCCTTTTGCATGCCCTTGCCCAGCGCCGCGCCCGCCGGACGCAGCAGCCAGGGCACCGGCGCCTTGCCGAGGCGGCCAAAGACCAGCTTCATCACCAGCAGCGGCATCAGCGACCCTTCGGCGTAGTGCAGCCAGTAGTTCGCCTGCAGACGCGCCTGCTCGTCGAGAGAGGTTAAGCGCTGTTCGCTGTCATATTTGCCTTCCAGATAAGAAAGGATGGCGCCCGATTCTGCCACCACCTGATTACCGTCGGTAATCACCGGCGACTTGCCGAGCGGATGAACCTTTTTCAGCGCGTCCGGCGCCAGCATCGACGCCTCGCGCTGATAGCGTTTGATTTGGTAAGGCACTTCCAGCTCTTCCAGCAGCCACAGCACGCGATGCGAGCGCGACTGCTCGAGATGGTGGACGGTAATCATAGTGAATTCCTGTTATGGACCTCAGGCAAGTATAGCGCTCATCCTCTTTAGCGCGGCGGCTCGCCTTTATCGTCCTGTTCGGGATCGAGCAGCACCGCGCCGGAACCCTGCTGCGCCAGCCGGTCGCCGGGGTTGCGCAGCGGACAGTCGCGCATCGACAGGCAGCCGCAGCCGATGCAGCCGTCGAGGTCGTTGCGCAGGCGCGTCAGGGTTTCGATGCGCTTATCCAGCTCCTCGCGCCAGTGCTGCGTCAGGGCGTCCCACTCGTGGGTCGACATGCGCTTGTTGGCGGGAATATGCATCAGGCTGTCGCTGACGGTGGCGAGCGGGATGCCGATGCGCTGGGCGATTTTGATAATGGCGACGCGCCGCAGCACGTCACGGCTGTAGCGGCGCTGATTGCCGCCGTTGCGCGTGCTGGAGATGAGCCCTTTGCTTTCATAAAAGTGCAGCGCGGAGACCGCTACGCCGCTGCGGCGCGCGACTTCGCCCGGCGTCAAAACCGGTTTCGGGTAGTTGCGATCTTTTTTCATCTGGCTCTTTACCTCAAGTTAACTTGAGGAATTATACTCGCCTCCGTCAAATAACGAATCCCTCAGGACTAAAGGACGAGATTATGATGCAAGAAGAGATCATTCACTCCCTGACGCGCTGGATCGACCAAAACCTGGATAAGACGCTCTCTATCGATGAAGTGGCGGCCAGGTCCGGCTATTCAAAATGGCACCTGCAGCGTATGTTCCGCACCGTGACGAAACAGACGCTAGGCGGCTACATTCGCGAACGTCGCCTGACGCTGGCGGCGGAAGCGCTGCGTCAGACGCAGCGTCCGGTATTTGATATCGCGATGCAGTACGGCTATGACTCGCAGCAGACCTTTTCCCGCGTCTTCCGCCGTCAGTTTTCGCAGACGCCGACCGCCTATCGCCACTTTATGCGTCGCCAGGCGATTCAGCGTCCACGTATGCTGAGCTTCGACTGTAGCGAACCTGCGGCAAGCTATACCCAGCGCACCACCGGGGAATGCTGTCCAGTTCGCTAAGCCTCTGGCGCCCTTTACGGGCGCACCTTCCCGCTTTCCTCGCCTAATGCCCTGATTTTCCGGACAACATTTCGATAAAAAAATTTCTACCATACCAGGTACAAATTTTGTTCAAAAAATCAAATCCAGTGATATAATGTGACCCAGCTCACATATTACACCCTTTATGACGGCGAAAAGCCTTTCCCTGACCACGCTTTTCGTCGCCAGTGATGTCCGGTAACCGTCAGGGATAATCACTTAGATTCAGAGGCTTAAGTCGATGGCGACCATAACCACCAGCTTGATTGTCATGCGTTGGGAACTGCTCAGCGCAATCATGATGTTTTTTGCCAGCACCCTTAAAATTAAATTCCGTCAGAGCAGCCATCACGTGATGGCGTTTATGTGCGGCGGCGTTGGTCTCGGGATGACCTGCTGGTTCGTGATGGGGCTGCTGGGCATCTCGCTGAGCATGGAAAACGTGCATCACTTTATGCTGGTGACCAAAGATACCTTTATTCAGGTGATGAGCCAGACCCCGCCCGACTGGCCAATGCCTTAATCGTTAGCCAATAAAAAACCCCGCATAGCGGGGTTTTTTATTACAGGCGGTTTATGTAGCTGAAAGTGGCAGGCATGGCCCGAAGAGCAAAGCGTCCCGCGCCAGGGACGGCGCGGGCCGAGCGAGCATGGATGCGTTAAGCGACTTTGCGATCGGGCCATGCCTGCCGCGCTAGCACATTGCTTAAAGCCAATAAAAAACCCCGCATAGCGGGGTTTTTTATTTTGCTGTGTGACTCAAACTTTCTTCAACAGCGCAGGGATATTCACGTCCTGCACCGAAACGCCCGGTATCTGCGTGCCGCGGCGATCCTGAATCCACATATCTCCCATCATCTGGTTAAGTCCGCGATCCAGCCCTGTCACCAGACCTGCGCCCGGCGTAAAGGTCAGCTCGCCGAAATAGATGCGGCCTTCATGGATATACCAGTCCACGCGCACATAGTCGAAATCGCTCGCCAGCTTCTTGCTCAGATCGAGCGCGTGCTGCAGCGAATCGGCGATTTTCGTCACGTCGAGGCCGGTGTCGCGAATCTTGTGGAACGCTTCGGTCAGATTATTGACGTAAAAGTTCATCGACAGCTGCGGCTGGCAGCGGTTGTAGATCACCTGCAGCACATATTCAAAGCGGCCGTCGCGCTTGTTGAACATATGAAACTTGTAATCGATCGGTGCCGTTTTGCCGTCGCCAATATACTTTTCAACCAGAATACGCGGCTTGATATAGCGATAGTGGATCTCGCGCGCCTCGTTGGCGAAGTCGGTCTTCAGCCACTTATAGCAGCTGTTGATAATCTGCTGCTTGCGCAGCGCGTCCGGCTCTTCCAGCAGGATCTCTACCATGTTGGAAGCGTGGTTCGGCTTGATCACCGTGCCCTTCCAGCATTGCAGACTGTTCAACGATGCCGGATCGGTCGACTCATGCACCAGCGGAATCAGGTATTCGTTGCCAATCTTCTCGGCGATATAGTCGCGCACCGAATACTTATCCGAAAGGCGGCCGTAAATCTGGTAGTCGCCATAGACGAACTTGCGGTACAGCACCTTTTCGTTGAAGACCTTGGGTTGACGCAAATTGGGCAATTTTTTGAACTTGTGGAAGTAGTAAATGCGGTCCTGGTACGCCCAGGGCATCTTCTTAATGAAGTACTGCACACTTCTTCTGAGTTCATCTTTCAACTTAAACATATCTGACCTCATTTGTAGGTTTTGTAGTTGAGTGAGGAAACCTGAATTCTTTGAATGACGCCGTTTTTGAAGAAGTAATTCATTACGGTAAGGGACAAGAGTTCCGACACGAAGACGCTCCATGCGGCGCCCATAATGCCGTAGCCCTGGATCAGCCACCATGAAAGCGGCAGGCTGATGACCATCAGGCAGATGATTTTCTTCAACAGATAGTTGAAACCACCCTCTTTCACCATGTAGCGGTAGGCTACGGTGCCCATAGCGGAGAAACAGGTCGCCATTGACAACAACGTAATGAGACTTCCTGACTGTGTGTATTCTGAACCGTACAAAGCGATGATGATTTTCTCGCCGAACAGCGCGATGACCAGCAACATCATCAGTGAAACTCCCATGACATAGCCGTTAAGCCGCGCTGCCAGCTTAATAGCCACTTCGCCGCGTTCCCTGAAGATTTCAGTGAAGCATGAAGTTATGAGCGCCACGGGGATGAAAATCCACGAAGCCGCGATAGTGTTGGCCGCCGCAAACAGCCCGAGATCGCTTGCCGACGCGATGCCGGCTAAAAACATCTGCGCAGCTTTAACCTGCACTGAAATAAAAATGCTGGAGATCGCCAGCGGCAGACCGGCGTACATCAAATAGCGCAGATAGGCGCTACGTTTCTCCTGCGGCGGAGCAATATCCTGCGTTTCGCGGTAAAAGTTGTATCGCTTGATAACGTAAGGCACCAGCGTCACGGCCACGATAGAGAGCGTCAGCCATGCCGGATTCAGGCGCAGCCAGGCGATCACGAAGCTGATGGTAAAGCTCAGCAGCATGCCGAGCGAGTTCGCAACGGTATTGAGCCGGGAGGCGAGGCGCGCGTTGTTGTAAACGCTGAAGGTGTCCTGCGTCACGAATACCGAGGCGACGAACGACGCCAGCGTGAACGCCAGAAAGTTTTGCGGCATGGTGAACCACACCCAGGCCAGCACCGGCGCTGCGGTGACCAGCAGTAAAATCATGCGCAGCGTGCGCGCCACATTCATCAGGCGCAGCCCTTTCGGCGCGCTTTTGCTGATCCGCTTAAACAAGATAGTTTCGGTACCGAAGATGGCGACGGTCTGGACCATTGAAAATAAAGAGGTAGAAAACGCCATCTGGCCAAATACGGTTGGCCCGAATGATTTCGCCACGTAGGAGGTCACAAATATGACGCCAAAAACCGAGACGATCTTCTCAGACATCATCCAGGCGGCATTAGACATTACGCTTAATTTCATTGACTCATCCTTTGCATTACTTACTTCAACCGCTTCGGTACAACGTCCCTGTAACGAATTAACAAGCGCTCAGTGGGCCTGGCGTTATTTAAAGATTTCAAACCAGGCTGGTCCGAAAAATGAGAATCAGAACACGATTCGGTGAATATTTTCAGGATAATTCTGATTAAATTTGGCTCAGAATGGCAAATCTGGAATCGATTTCACGATGAAAACAGAACCCATTCGCAAGCCATTTCCCTGCGAATTTAGCAAGCACGTTATGCTAAATATCAAATGTACGTAGAAATTTTTCGTATTTGGGATGGGAAGAATCTATAACAAAAATCCCTGGCCAGGAAGGTGCGCCCATCCGATAAGAATAAAATAAGATTTATCCCATGATGATATTTATTCTAAATATCTTAATTTAACCCACGCAATTCTAATCGCGCACTTTAATACTGCATTAATAGTTTATTTACAGTGCCAGATATTAATACAGTACATCTCATCCATTAATCGATAAGAAAGGTAAGAGCATTTATGAGAAAGTCACGATATAGCGAAGAGCAAATCACAAATGCCATTAAAGCTTCTGAATCAGGGGTTAAAGTCAGGGAGATTTGTGACGAGCTGGGGATCTCTGAGGCCACCTTCTATAGCTGGAAGAAGAAGTTCTCCGGCCTCTCTTCAGAGGAAGGAAGAAGAATCAAGGAGTTAGAAGATAAACTACAAACACTTACCCGTGAGCTGCAAACGCTCAACTCAGATAAGGAGATGCTGCAAAGCGTATTGAAGAACTTCTTTACTACCAACGAGAAGCGTCAGGCGGTCAACTTCCTGCAGAGCACGTTCGACATCGGCACGCGCCGCAGCTGCCGCCTGCTCGATATTAGCCGCAGCGTTTATCACTATCCGTCAGGCTCGGAAAATCGATAAAACCAATAATACTGCCCTAAACTGACTTAGCGCTGAGATTGTTCTTACCAGAAGAGATGATGACACTTTAAGATACCATTCGTGGCTTTAATTTTCGTTCCATGCATTCCTGATGGGTTTGCAGCCGGATCGATTTTCATTTTTTGCGGTAATATTGATAAGCACCAGCAAAAGTCTCGCATTTCTCGCTACTTCTCCTCTCGCCCAATCTCATTTCGATGAGATTGGTGCTTTCTGCTTTACATCAGGCATGTTAATGCACGGCGCTAAAACGCTCTCCTTCCATTAAGCTGCGCTGAACAGCTTTTCTAAGAGAAGCCATTTTTACTTCAACATAGCCTGGCACTAAGTTTGCATCCAGTGGAGAATATTTAATCAACTTCAAATAACCGGAGCGGTAAAAAAATGCCAGGAATTTTCCTGGCTGAATGGTTTATCAATGCTTATCGCTTTTCATATTCGGGTGCTAACTCATATAAGATTATTCAGCATAAAGATCGTCGAAGCTAAAGTTTCGTAAATTTTCTCATTGGGAATTATTCTTAATAGCCAGCTCCTTTCTGGAAAAAAAGGTGGTTTATCAGACGCTATTCTCAGGGCCAAATGCCAATAAAAACGCACCGGCAGACGATAAATATGCAGCAAAATGGCGAATTGATCGCCATTGCTCAGGTCTTAATGCCTGTCTGGGATGGAATATGAGCCGTCTGAAGAGGTAATTACGGCCTGCGATTGAGGTTAAGCGCTGTTTAAAGCGAGGAAAAAATGCGATCGCGATCGCTTTTTATTACGCTTCTCACCCCGCCCTTAGCGATTTAATAGCAAAAGAGCGGCAAATTTTGCCGCTCCGCTCTGCGTATTATTCTTAAAACGGTGTGAAATCAGCGGGTCAGCGCCTGTTAAATAAGGTGCTGGCCGGAGGAATTAATGCTCAATCGAGGTCAGCAGCGGCTCAGGCTTGATGCGCATCGCCCAGAGCACGCCGAAGATCAGGCAGAGAATACCGGCCAGCGTCAGCAGCGGCGGCCAGCTTTGTCGCCACAGAAAGGTCCACAGCAGGCCGGACAACGTTTCAAATACGATAAGCGGTCCCATAAACACCGTCGGCAGTCGCTGGCTGGCGGCATTCCAGCACAGGGTGCCGAGCCAGGAGCAGAGCAGGCCAATCATCAGCATCAGCGGCAGAAACAGCTGCGGTTGCGGGCCAAACGGCAGCGCGAAGTTCGGCTGCTGCCACGCCAGTTGAGCCCCCACCAGCGCATACATCACCAGCGCCAGCGGCAGCGTCACGATCCCCTGCGCCGTCGCCCAGGTGGCGGGCTTGTGCTGCGGATGGGTGCGCAGCCAGCGCGCGTTGCGCAGCGGATACCAGGTCCAGCATGCGACCGCCAGCACCGCCAGCGCGATGCCGCTCAGGTAGCGGGCTACATCCCATTCGCCCTCCTGCCCGCGCAGTTCGGCGATATTGACGCACGCCAGACCGGCGCCGATCGCCAGCAGCGCAGGCGTCAGCCGACGCCAGGCCAGGCGTCCTTCAAGATGGCCGTAAAGGAGATTGGCGGTAATCGCCATCACCACCGGCAGCGTGCCGATAATCATGGTGGATACCGGCGCGCCGGTGCGCTGAATCGCGCTGGCGAGAAAGGTGTAATAAAGAAGGTTGCCCACCAGCGACAGTTTTAGCGCCTCGCGCCAGTCAGCCGGCAGCAGCTTACGCAGGCGACGGCGATCCAGCCAGGCGAGCGGCAGCGCGATCAGGCCGAACGCGACATAGCGTCCGGCAGACTGCAGCGCGCCAGGATAGTCCGGCACCAGCAGCGGCCCAACGAAAATCAGTCCCCACATCAGCCCTGCGGCAAGGGCAAAAAACACGCCAGCTAACATCATCTCTTCCTTTATTAAAGTGCGTAAGGAAGTGTGGCGGAAAAAGCAGGGAAAAATCTTGTAGCAGATTGCGGTTCGCCCTAAGCGCCGCGCACCTGTTTTTGATAGCGCACCGGCGTAATGCCGTAACGCTGGGCGAAAGCGCGGGTGAGATGCGCCTGGTCACTCAGGCCGACGCTCGCCGCCACGCTGGCGGCCGACAACCCGCGCGCCAGCAGCAGCTTGGCTTCATATAGCCGATATGCCATCAGCATCTGATGCGGCGTAACGTGAAAGTGGGCGCGGAAGGCGCGCAGAAAATGCCACGGCGAGAGCCCCGCCAGCGAAGCCAGCTCTTCCAGCCTTACCGACTCGGCCAGATTGTCGCGCAGGTAATCGCGCACCTGGTCGAAGCGGTGACGCCCCTCTTCTTTGCCTTTATGTGCCATGCGCGCCAGCGGCCTTAGCTGCGCCAGCACTTCGCCCATCAGGCTTTGCCGCGCCAGCGGGCTGTCGGCCAGCCACAGCGCCGACAGCGCCTGCGATAGCGGCAGCGCCAGATGCGAGTCGGTGCGCAGCGCGTCGCTGAACCACCAGCCGCGGTCGCCGGTAAGCTGCGCCATCTCATTTGGCTGGATATAGATCATCTGATAACGCCAGCCCTCATCACAGGCGGACTCGCCGGTGTGTAGCTCGTCGGGATTCATCATGACCAGCGAATGGGTCGGCGCCGTGTACTGCGCACCGCGATAGCGAAATCGCTGCGCGCCCGATTCGATAGTGCCGATGCCGAAAGCCTCATGCGTATGCGGCTCAAACGCATAGCGGGTAATATGCGCCTGATAGAGTTCTACGCCTGGCAGCTCGGCAAACTGGCGAAACTGCGCGCGATCTTTTTCGCAGGGAAAAATAGCCGGAACGCCCTCCACCTCGATCTCCTCGTTAACCAGACAGGCTTTCAGCATGCCAGCGACAGCTGGCGAATTGCAAAAGAGTTTTGGGTTTTCGCGACGGCCGGCGCGCGCAGCGCGCATTTTTGACAAGCCGTGCTGACGCAGCGTAAGGCAGCGTATTTCATTAACACCAGACGAAAAAAAGCCCCGCATAAACGGGGCCTGAGATCGTGATGCGATGGCGCAACAATCAGAACGGGATATCGTCGTCGAAATCCATCGGCGGTTCGTTGTTGTTGCTCGCCGGGGCGCTCTGCGGCTGCGGACGCGACTGCGCGCCGCCGCTGAACTGGTTTCCACCCTGCGGCTGCTGCGGCTGGCCCCAGCCGTTGTTGTTGCCGCCGCTCTGCTGGCCGCCGCCCATCGGCGCGCCGCCTGCGCTGGCGCCGCCCTGCTGACGGCCGCCCAGCATCTGCATGGTGCCGCCGACGTTGACCACCACTTCCGTGGTATAGCGATCCTGGCCGCCCTGGTCCTGCCATTTGCGGGTGCGCAGCTGGCCTTCGATATAGACCTGCGAACCTTTACGCAGATATTCGCCGGCGACTTCCGCCAGCTTGCCGAACAGCACAACGCGGTGCCACTCGGTGATCTCTTTGTTTTCACCGGTCTGCTTGTCACGCCAGCTTTCCGAGGTGGCCAGCGTAATGTTGGCAACCGCGCCACCATTCGGCATGTAGCGCACTTCCGGATCCTGACCCAGATTCCCGACAAGAATCACTTTATTTACGCCACGACTGGCCATGTTGCTCTCTCCCGATGAGTTGTTACTTAAGAGTCTAAACGATCAATTCTACCACGTCCTGCTAAGCGTTCCCACTTTCGAGCCGCCTCGCAGAGGCGCTCATTTTACACCCAAAAAGCAAAAAATACTGGATATTTAATCAGTCTATTTTTTGTGCCATAATACCCTGTTTACGCTAATCGTGTCCGCAAGACACGGGGCGTGCTGCTCAATCCGGGAAAGGTGAATGGATAAGATCGAAGTTCGTGGTGCCCGCACCCATAATTTGAAAAACATCAACCTGATCATCCCTCGCGACAAACTCATAGTGGTCACCGGCCTGTCAGGCTCCGGTAAGTCCTCTCTGGCGTTTGATACGCTCTATGCGGAAGGTCAGCGCCGCTACGTAGAGTCGCTCTCTGCCTATGCGCGTCAGTTTCTTTCTCTGATGGAGAAGCCGGACGTCGACCATATCGAAGGTCTGTCGCCCGCTATCTCTATCGAGCAGAAGTCCACTTCACACAACCCGCGCTCTACGGTCGGCACGATCACCGAGATCCACGACTATCTGCGTCTGCTGTTCGCCCGCGTAGGCGAACCGCGCTGCCCGGATCATGACGTGCCGCTGGCGGCGCAGACCGTAAGCCAGATGGTGGACAACGTGCTGGCGCAGGAAGAGGGCCGACGCCTGATGCTGCTGGCGCCGGTGGTGAAAGATCGCAAGGGCGAACACACCAAAACGCTGGAAAACCTTGCGGCGCAGGGCTACATCCGCGCGCGTATCGACGGCGAAGTATGCGATCTCTCCGATCCGCCGAAGCTGGAGCTGCAGAAAAAGCACACCATCGAAGTCGTCATCGATCGCTTCAAGGTGCGCGAGGATCTGGCGACGCGTCTCGCCGAGTCCCTTGAAACCGCGCTGGATCTTTCCGGCGGGACAGCGATCGTCGCCGATATGGACGACGCGGACGCGGAAGAGCTGCTCTTCTCCGCCAATTTCGCCTGCCCGATCTGCGGCTACAGCATGCGCGAACTGGAGCCGCGTCTCTTTTCGTTCAACAACCCGGCTGGCGCCTGCCCGACCTGCGACGGTCTGGGCGTGCAGCAATATTTCGATCCTGACCGCGTGGTGCAGAACGGCGAGCTGTCGCTGGCCGGTGGCGCGATCCGCGGCTGGGATCGCCGCAACTTCTATTATTTCCAGATGCTGCGCTCGCTGGCCGAGCATCTTAACTTTGACGTCGAAGCGCCGTTCAACACCCTGAGCGAGAAAGCGCGTCAGGTCATTCTCTACGGTTCCGGCAAAGAGAATATTGAGTTCAAGTACATCAACGATCGCGGCGACACCTCGGTGCGTCGTCATCCGTTCGAAGGCGTGCTGCACAATATGGAGCGCCGCTATAAAGAGACGGAATCCAATGCAGTGCGCGAGGATCTGGCGAAGTTCATCAGCAACCGCGCCTGCGCCAGCTGCGAAGGCACCCGCCTGCGTCGCGAAGCGCGCCACGTGTTTGTGGAGAACACCAATCTGCCGACCATCTCCGATATGAGCATCGGCCATGCGATGGATTTCTTCCGCAACCTTAAGCTGAGCGGCCAGCGCGCCAAAATCGCGGAGAAAGTGCTGAAGGAGATTGGCGACCGTCTGAGCTTCCTGGTGAACGTCGGCCTGAACTACCTGTCGATGTCGCGCTCCGCAGAGACGCTCTCCGGCGGCGAAGCGCAGCGTATCCGCCTGGCGAGCCAGATCGGCGCCGGACTGGTGGGCGTGATGTATGTGCTGGATGAGCCGTCAATCGGCCTGCATCAGCGCGACAACGAGCGCCTGCTCAGCACCCTGATTCACCTGCGCGATCTCGGCAACACCGTGATTGTGGTCGAGCATGATGAAGACGCCATCCGCGCGGCGGACCACGTGATCGATATCGGCCCCGGCGCCGGCGTGCACGGCGGCCAGATCGTGGCGGAAGGCACGGTGCACGAAATCATGGCGGTGGAAGAGTCGCTGACCGGCCAGTTCCTTAGCGGCAAGCGCGAGATCGCGGTGCCGCAGGAGCGCGTGAAAGGCGATCCCACCAAAACGCTGAAGCTCAGCGGCGCGCGCGGCAACAACCTGAAAGACGTGACGCTGACGCTGCCGGTCGGCCTGTTCACCTGTATCACCGGCGTCTCCGGCTCAGGTAAATCGACGCTGATTAACGATACGCTGTTCCCGATCGCGCAGCGTCATCTGAACGGCGCGACCACCGGCGAAGCGGCGCCCTATCGCGAGATCAGCGGGCTTGAGCACTTCGATAAAGTGATCGATATCGACCAGAGCCCAATCGGCCGCACGCCGCGCTCCAACCCGGCGACCTACACCGGCATCTTTACGCCGGTGCGCGAGCTGTTCGCAGGCGTGCCGGAAGCGCGTTCGCGCGGCTACAATCCGGGCCGCTTCAGCTTTAACGTGCGCGGCGGCCGCTGCGAGGCCTGCCAGGGCGACGGCGTGCTGAAGGTTGAAATGCACTTCCTGCCCGATATCTACGTGCCCTGCGACCAGTGCAAAGGTAAGCGCTATAACCGCGAGACGCTGGAGATTAAGTACAAAGGCAAGAGCATCCATGAAGTGCTGGAGATGACCATCGAAGAGGCGCGCGAGTTCTTTGACGCCGTCCCGGCGCTGGCGCGCAAGCTGCAGACCCTGATGGATGTCGGCCTCTCCTATATTCGTCTCGGCCAGTCGGCGACGACCCTTTCCGGCGGCGAGGCGCAGCGCGTCAAGCTGGCGCGCGAGCTGTCGAAACGCGGCACCGGCCAGACGCTCTATATTCTGGATGAGCCGACCACCGGCCTGCACTTCGCCGATATCGCCCAGCTGCTGGAGGTGCTGCATCAGCTGCGCAATCAGGGCAACACCATCGTGGTGATTGAGCATAACCTTGACGTGATCAAAACGGCGGACTGGATTGTCGATCTTGGCCCGGAAGGCGGCAGCGGCGGCGGTGAAATCCTCGTCGCAGGTACGCCGGAAACCGTAGCGGAGTGCGAGAAATCGCATACCGCGCGCTTCCTGAAGCCACTGCTGGTGAAAAAGAGCGCCTAGCGCTCATTTCCTACAAGCGGCTGGCGCCAGCCGCGTTAGTCCATAAAGGTCCTCTCAGGCCCGCCGCAGGCGGGCCTTTTTTTGCTGCATATTTCCTCCGATAAAAACAGAATCAGGCAAGATTCAGGCATGTATAGGCATAGCCGCGCTGACCTTCTGTGACTATCCTTTTAACGTTCCTCATTAGCGCGCTCTGTTGGCTGCGCCCTCTTATCACGGCGCCCTGCGCGCCGAACTCAAGACTCTATTCACGACACAACGAACCTGGAGACACCATGAATATTACGCACGCCTACGCTGCTCAGGACGCGAAATCCCCGCTGGCGCCGTTCGATTACAAACCGCGCGAGCTGCGCGCGCATGATGTACAGATTGAAGTGTTGTTCTGTGGCGTTTGTCACTCTGACCTGCATCAGGCCCGCAACGAGTGGAAAAACACCCTTTTTCCGGTCGTGCCGGGACATGAAATCGTCGGCCGCGTGACCGCTGTCGGCGGCCATGCCAGCAAATACAAAGTCGGCGATCTGGTTGGCGTCGGCTGCATGGTCGACTCCTGCCGCAGCTGTCCAAGCTGCCAGGAAGGGCTGGAGCAGTATTGCGAAGTCGGCTTCGTCGGCACCTATAACGGCCAGGATCGCGAAACCGGCGACGTCACCTACGGCGGTTACTCAACGGCGGTGGTCGTCGATGAGAACTTCGTGCTGCGCGTGCCGGAAAATCTGGATCTGGCGGGCGTCGCGCCGCTGCTGTGCGCAGGCATCACCACCTACTCGCCGCTGCGCCACTGGAACGTCGGTCCGGGCAAAAAAGTTGGTATCGTCGGCCTGGGCGGCCTGGGCCATATGGGCGTGAAAATTGCGCACGCGATGGGCGCGCATGTGGTGCTGTTCACCACCTCGCCGTCGAAAATTGAAGACGGCAAGCGCCTGGGCGCGGATGAAGTGGTGATCTCGAAAGATGCGGATCAGATGGCGCAGCACGCCAACAGCTTCGATTTCATCCTGAATACCGTGGCGGCGCAGCACGATCTCAACCCGTTTATCGCCCTGCTGAAGCGCGACGGCAATATGACGCTGGTCGGCGCGCCGGAGCACGATCACCCGGCGCCGCAGGTATTTAACCTGATCATGAAACGCCGCAGCATTGCCGGCTCGCTGATCGGCGGCATCGCCGAAACACAGGAGATGCTCGATTTCTGCGGCAAGCACGGCATTACTTCCGATATTGAACTGATTGCGATGAATCAGATCAACGAAGCCTACGAGCGTATGCTGAAAAGCGACGTGAAGTACCGCTTTGTTATCGATATCAATACGCTGCGCGACGAAGCGGCGGCGTAAGCAACACCCGGCGCGCGGCTTCAGGCCGCGCGCTTCTTCTCTCAGACGCCCGCCGCGCGGGTCGCGCCAGCCTGCTGATAAGAGGCATCCACCAGATAGTAGATCTGCGAATCTTTCAGCGATCCGTCCAGCAGCAGCGTGCTCCAGTGCGTCTTATTGAGATGCTCGCTGGGAAAGACGTCGCTGTGCTCCTCACGCAGCAAGTCCGCCAGCGCAGGCGTCGTTTTGAGCGACACCGCCGGACGCCCCTCAACCTCATGCACCATGGCGAACAGCACGCCGCCGCTTTTAATTTGCGTCGCTTTCCAGTCGCTGTGCACGCTCTGCTCCGCGTCCGGTTTGCTCATGCAGTAAGTCAGCAGATCTGACGTATTCATTTCGACTCCCCTTGTAAAGTGGCGACAATGCGCCGCGCGCCGCCGTGAATGCGGTGTTCCCCTAACCAGATGCCCTGCCAGGTGCCCAGCATCAGCCTGCCGCGCTGAACCGGCAGCAGCAGCGATACGCCCAGCGTGGAGGATTTGATATGGGCCGGCATATCGTCGCGGCCTTCATAGTCGTGCTGGTAAGGCGCCGCTTCCGGAACCTGACGCATAAAATGGTTTTCCATATCGCTGCGCACCGTGGGATCGCAGTTTTCATTCAGCGTCAGCGACGCTGAAGTGTGCTGCAGCAGCAGATGCAACAGGCCGGTCTGCACCTGAGCCAGCGCCGGAATTTGGCCGACGATCTCGTCAGTGACCAGATGAAAACCGCGTGATTTCTCACCGAGCGTGAGCGTTTGTTGATGCCACATGCCTTGTTCCTGAGTTAGTTACACCGTTTAAGTGTGCAATAAGTCGCGGAAAGGTAAACCTGAAGGCGAAAAAAAACCGTCAGCCTGAGCGGACGGTTTGTATCTGGAGCAAGCCAGGGACGCGGATGACAGAATCCGCTACATCACATGACGGCGGCAAACGCCTGCGCGACCTGCTGCACGTTATTGCTGTTAAGCCCGGCGACGCAGATACGACCGCTGCCCACCAGATAGATGCCGAACTCTTCACGCAGTCGATCGACCTGCTGCGCGCTCAGGCCGGTGTAGCTGAACATGCCGCGCTGCTTCAGCAGGTAGTCAAAGTTTTTGCCGGGCAGCGCCGTGCTGAGCACGTCCACCAGGGTTTTGCGCATGGCGATAATACGCAGGCGCATCGCCTCGACTTCCGCCAGCCAGTTCGCTTTCAGCGCGTCGTCGTTGAGCACGCGCGCCACCACCTGCGCGCCGAAGTTCGGCGGGCTGGAGTAGTTGCGGCGCACCGTGGCTTTCAGCTGGCCCAGCACGCGTCCCGCCTCTTCGGTGCTGTCGCACACGATAGAGAGGCCGCCGACGCGTTCGCCATACAGCGAGAAAATTTTCGAGAAGGAGTTGCTGACCAGCGCCGGCAGGCCAGCGGCGGCGATAGCGCGAATGGCATAGGCGTCCGCTTCCATTCCCGCGCCGAAGCCCTGATAGGCGATATCAAGGAACGGAATCAGCTCCTGCGCCTTCAGCACCTCAACGGTTTGATCCCACTGCGCGTCAGTGAGGTCGGCGCCGGTTGGGTTATGGCAGCAGGGGTGCAGCAGCACGATGCTCTGCTTCGGCAGTGCTTTCAGCGCGGCGAGGAAGGCGTCGAATTTTACGCCGTTGGTCTCTGCGTCGTACCACGGATAGCTCTTCACCTCGAAACCCGCGCCGTTGAAGATCGCCACGTGGTTATCCCAGGTCGGATCGCTGACCCATACGCCGGAGTTTGGGAAGTAACGCTTGAGGAAATCCGCGCCGACTTTCAGCGCGCCGGAGCCGCCCAGCGTCTGAATCGACGCGATACGGCCCGCCTTCAGCATAGGGTGATCGGCGCCGAACAGCAGCGGCGCAATGGCGTTGCGGTACGCGTTGAGGCCTTCCATCGGCAGATAGAGCGATGCCTGCTGCGGCTCGGCCTTGAGCTGTTCTTCTGCGGCGGCGACCGCTTGCAGCTGAGGAATAATGCCCTGCTCGTCGTAGTAGAGGCCGATGCTGAGATTCACTTTATTCGTGCGCGGATCCTGTTTAAAGGTTTCCATCAGCGACAGAATCGGATCGCCGGCGTAGGCATCAACGTTTTGAAACACGGTGCAGATCTCCATGTGTGGTCGTAAGAATCAGAGGTGTATGCAGCATTAAACCATGTACCGTCCGGGACGATGGTTCATGGCGATAATCAGGTTAAGGATCACTGCGCCCGCGACCGACGCCAGCAGCATCGGCCCGCTGACGACGAACAGCGACGCCAGCACGACGCAGGTATCGACGGCCATTTGCAGTTTGCCGGCGCGCAGCCCAGTGCGATCCTGCAGCCACAGCGCCAGGATATTGATCCCGCCCAGGCTGGCTTTATGACGAAACAATACTATAAACCCAATGCCCATGATCACGTTACCGAACAGTGTCGCATAAAAGGGATTGAGCGCGGAAAAGTGGACAAAGAGCGGATGCAGATGGGTGAAGAGCGACACCAGCCCCACCGCGCAAAAGGTTTTCAGCGTGAATTCCCATCCCATGCGGCGTACCGCCAGCCAGTAAAACGGCAGGTTGATCAGGAAAAAGGCGCTGCCGAACGAGAGCGGCGACAGGTAGCTAATCAGGAAGGCGATACCGGCGGTGCTGCCGGTGAGCGCGCCCGCCTGCTTCAGCATAATGACGCCGAAAGAGACCATCAGCGTGCCGAGCACTATTGCCAGCGCGTCTTCAATTCGGGAATGGGGAATGCGGGTAGGTTCTACGACGTTATCCATAGGTAATCTTATTGCACTCTAAGCGGAAAAAGCATGGCGTTAAGATGCAAAAAACGCACCATACCGTCGGCTTATGGTCGCTTTCGGCAGGTGCCAGTGATTATCCATTTGATAACTAAGGCGCTTTTGTTGCTTGTTTTTGCGCACGCCTTGCGGGAAAACCGTCAATTCATGCACAAATTCGAATTCTGACGCATATCTTTTGCATTATCTGGCGAGCTATTGCACCAATTAAGCACATCATGCACTCTTTTGGCGCATTTTGTGCGCGGGTGCCATCATCAGGCCGTTCTCTTTCAGGCGACCCAGCACCACCGAGGTTTTCACATGCGACACGCTTTGATGGCCCGCTACCAGCTGGCTTATCAGCGCGCTCAGCGAAGCGAGATCCGCTACGGCGACTTTCAACAGATAATCTGCGTCGCCGGTGGTTTTGTAGGCGTCGACGATCGCCTCTTCCTGCTCCACCATGCGGTGAAAGCTGTCAACGTATTCGGCGGTGTGATTAATCAGCCGCACCTCAATCAGACCAACCATGCCCAGACCGATCGCATCAGGCGACAGACGCGCATGATAGCCGAGGATCAAATTCGCCTGTTCAAGGTTGATGCGGCGGCGCGAACATTGCGATGCCGACAGGCCCACTAAATCGCTCAGCTCCTGGTTGGTCAGGCGGCCGTTAGATTGTAATAAAGTCAGTATTTTCAGGTCGTAATCATCTACGTGAGTCATGCTGCTTCCAGTGCGTAAACGTGCGCTGTGATACAGATAACCCGATTAACGGCGAGGTTGTCCAACACTATTTTCTGATGATGCGAGGCGGCATGCACAGATCGTGCATGCCGGGAGAGAGAGTTATTCGTCGTCGTACGCCGGACCGGCATAGTTGTCGAAGCGCGACCACTGACCGTTGAAGGTCAGGCGCACCGTACCGATAGGACCGTTACGCTGTTTACCCAGAATAATCTCGGCGATGCCTTTGAGATCGCTGTTTTCATGGTAAACCTCGTCGCGGTAGATAAACATAATCAGGTCGGCGTCCTGCTCAATAGAGCCGGATTCACGCAGGTCGGAGTTGACCGGACGCTTATCGGCGCGCTGCTCCAGCGAGCGGTTGAGCTGCGACAGCGCCACTACCGGCACGTTAAGCTCTTTCGCCAGCGCCTTGAGCGAGCGAGAGATTTCGGCAATCTCCAGCGTACGGTTGTCAGAGAGCGCCGGCACGCGCATCAGCTGCAGGTAGTCGATCATGATCATGCTCAGTCCGCCGTTTTCACGGAAGACGCGTCGCGCGCGCGAGCGCACTTCGGTCGGCGTCAGGCCGGAGGAGTCGTCGATATACATATTCTTCTTCTCCAGCAGGATGCCCATGGTGCCGGAGATACGCGCCCAGTCTTCGTCGTCAAGCTGGCCGGTACGGATGCGCGTCTGATCCACGCGCGACAGCGACGCCAGCATACGCATCATAATCTGCTCGCTGGGCATCTCCAGACTGAAGATCAGCACCGGCTTGTCGTGCAGCATGGCGGCGTTTTCGCACAGGTTCATGGCGAAGGTGGTTTTACCCATCGACGGACGCGCCGCGACGATAATCAGATCCGAAGGCTGAAGACCGGCGGTCTTTTTATTCAGGTCCTGATAGCCGGTGTCGACGCCGGTCACGCCGTCGTGCGGCGTCGAGACCAGGGATTCGATGCGCGAAACCGTGGCTTCCAGCACCTCCTGAATGTTCTTCGGCCCTTCATCTTTGCTGGCGCGCGACTCGGCGATTTTAAAGACGTTGGACTCGGCGAAGTCGAGCAGTTCGTCGCTGTTGCGTCCCTGCGGATCGTAACCGGCGTCGGCGATCTGATTCGCGACCGAGATCATTTCGCGCACGACCGCGCGTTCGCGCACGATATCCGCATAGGCGCCGATGTTTGCCGCGCTAGGGGTGTTTTTCGCCAGCTCCGCCAGATAGGCGAACCCGCCCGCCATCTCCAGCTCGCCGCGCGTTTCCAGCGACTCGGAGAGCGTGATCAGGTCGATGGGCTGGCCCGCTTCCAGCAGACGCTGCATCTCGGAAAAGATCAGACGGTGCGAGCGGTTGAAGAAATCTTCCGCCACGACGCGCTCGGAGACGTTGTCCCAGCGTTCGTTATCCAGCATCAACCCACCCAGCACCGACTGCTCCGCTTCAATCGAATGCGGCGGCATTTTAATACCTTCCAGCTGCCGGTCGGGCGTGTCGTTCGATTTGTTGGTGGGTTTATTTCCTGCCATAGTGAATGCAATACCGATCTTCTGAGGGGACGCGCCAGTATACCTTATGGCGGCGCGCCTCTCACGCCTCATGTTGAACAATCACAGGAGTAAAAATGGCAAAGCGTATTCAGTTCACCGCGCAGGGCGGGCCTGAGGTATTGCAATGGGTAGATGTCGATCCTGCCGATCCTGCTGAACGCGAAGTGCAGGTAGAGAACCGCGCTATCGGCATTAACTATATCGATACCTACGTGCGCGGCGGCCTTTATCCGGTTCCCACGCTGCCCTCTGGCCTCGGCACCGAAGCGGCGGGCGTGGTGAAGCGCGTCGGCAGCGCGGTCACACGCTTTAAGCCGGGCGATCGCGTGGTCTATTGCCAGGCGACGCTGGGCGCCTACAGCGAGCTGCACAACGTGGCGGAAGATCGCCTGATGCTGTTGCCGGACGCCATCAGCTTCGAACAGGCTGCCGCCAGCTTTCTGAAGGGGCTCACCGTGCACTATCTGCTGCGCCAGACCTATCAGGTGAAGCCGGACGAGACCTTTCTGTTCCATGCGGCGGCGGGCGGCGTTGGCCTGATTGCCTGCCAGTGGGCCAAAGCGCTCAGCGCGCATCTTATCGGCACCGTCGGGTCGGCGGAAAAGGCGAAGCTGGCGAAAGCGGCGGGTGCCTGGGCGACCATCAACTACCGGGAAGAGAATATCGCTGAACGCGTCAGCCAGCTGACCGACGGCAAAAAAGTCGCGGTGGTGTATGACTCGGTGGGCAAAGATACCTGGGAAGCGTCGCTGGATTCGCTGCGCCGTCAGGGGCTGATGGTGAGTTTTGGTAATGCTTCCGGGCCGGTTACCGGCGTGGATTTGAGCATTCTCAACCAGAAAGGCTCGCTGTTTGTCACGCGCCCTTCGCTCTACGGTTATATCACCAACCGCGAAGAGCTGGAGCAGGCGAGCAACGATCTCTTCTCGCTGCTCGCCAGCGGCGCAATCAAGGTCGAAGTGCCGGAACAGCAGAAGTTCCCGCTGAAAGAGGCGGAGCGAGCGCATCGCACGCTAGAAAGCCGCAGCACCCAGGGATCCAGCCTGCTTATTCCCTGATGCCTGAATGCAAACGGGGCTTCCCGTAGGAAGCCCCTTTTCTTTTTATCGTTCGCGCTGGTGTAGGGACAGCGGCGATGAATTCATGTCGACTCAACGGCGATTATCCTGACAGAAAACATAAGTAAAAAATATGTTTAATTGCGAAACTGGCATAAGCAATCTGTCAGTCTGTGATCGCACCCGCAATTAATAGCCGCGACGCCGTTCTAACTTGCTGATTTTACGACGCAGCTTACGGCGCGCCCGTTCGCGGCTATCGCCACAAAAGGCGCGATACATCCAGGCAGCAACCAGCGCCAGCACCAGCCACGGCAACAATTTGATTACAAGTGCAAACAGGCCGCCGATAAACATCACCGCCGTCGCGACCACTAGCGCCGCCAGCACGCCCAGCAGCGAAACGCCTGTGACCAGGAGCATCAGGAAAAAGCCCAGCACAAATAGAATTTCCACGTTGTTACTCCTCTTATTAGTTCTACAGCTTTATTACAAGAAGCGTGCCAGAATTTATCTGTTTGAATAGAAAAGAAAATACCTATAACGACCGCCATAACAGTGGCGAATTTCATCTATTTTTGGCGTAAAAAAAACCAGCCCTCAGGCTGGTTTTTTTCCGCTGCCGCAGGTGGTCAGGCTTCCTGCGGGATCTTATCCGCTACCAGCGCCAGCGCGGCTTCCAGCACGCGTACGTCTGCGCCCGGCTTATGGGCGTTTTCACTCAGATGACGACGCCACTGACGCGCGCCGGGAATGCCCTGGAACAGGCCGAGCATATGACGCGTGACGTGGCCGAGGTAGGTGCCCTTCGCCAGTTCCGCCTCTATATAGGGATACATGCTGCGCACCACCGCTACCGGATCCGCAACCGGCGCGTCACGGCCGAACAGCTCGCGATCGACCTGCGCCAGCAGGCCAGGATTCTGGTAGGCCTCGCGTCCCATCATCACGCCATCAAGATGCTGCAGGTGCGTTTTGGCCTCTTCCAGCGACTTGACGCCGCCGTTAATGGCGATAGTCAGCTGGGGAAAATCACGCTTTAGCTGATAGACGCGCGGATAGTCGAGCGGCGGAATTTCGCGGTTCTCTTTCGGGCTCAGGCCGGAAAGCCAGGCTTTACGCGCATGGATGATAAAGGTGTCGCAGCCGCCGCGCTGCGCGACGGTGCCGACAAAATCGGTCAAAAAGGCGTAGCTGTCCTGTTGGTCGATGCCGATACGGGTTTTTACCGTCACCGGAATCGAAACCACCTGACGCATGGCGTCGATGCACTCGGCCACCAGCGACGCTTCCGCCATCAGACAGGCGCCGAAGCGCCCGTTCTGGACGCGATCGGAGGGACAGCCGACGTTGAGGTTTACCTCATCATAGCCACGCTCTTCCGCCAGCTTCGCGCACTGCGCCAGCGCCGCCGGATCGCTGCCGCCAAGCTGCAGCGCGACCGGATGTTCCGCCTCGCTGTAGGCCAGGTAGTCGCCCTTGCCGTGAATAATGGCGCCGGTGGTCACCATTTCGGTGTAGAGCAGCGCGTCGCCAGTCAGCTGACGGTGGAAATAGCGACAGTGTCGGTCGGTCCAGTCGAGCATCGGCGCGATGGAAAAACGTTGCGAGGAGAAAGAATTGCTCATGAAGCGCAGAAAATCCGTTAAGGGTGATGATAATCTGCGCAATGATAGCACATTAACAAGGTGCCGGGCGACTCTGCATCGCCCGGCCTAAAGACGGCTGCGAATCACCGATTAGAAGTTAAACCCGAGCTGCATCATCGCGCCCCAGGTGTTGTTGTCGCCTACCGAACCCGCCAGATCCAGATGCACCGCTTTGTTGAACGGCGACACGCCGAAACCGGCGGTAAAGACATTTTCATCGTTGGATTTCATATCCGCGCGGTAACCGGCGCGCAGCGCCAGCCAGTCCAGCACGCGGTATTCGCCGCCGACGCCGGCGTACTGGCTGCTCTCTTCCGATTTAAAGCGTTTCGTTTCGGTAAGATCCACATCCAGCGCCGCGGTAAAGGGTCCGCCGTTCCACGACAGGCCAGAGGTCACCAGCGGACGGATCTGGTAGGTGTCGCGATAGCCGTTGGTCTCTTTGGTTTTCAGATCGCGCGACACCAGGTTCTGTCCGGTGACGCCCAGCGTCCAGTTGTCACTCAGCGGCGTCGCTAAACCGGCGTCGATGTTGAAACCGGTATTATCGTTGCGGTAGCGGCTGCCGTTGAGGTCGTTTTTATCGTAGTTGTAGATGCTGGCGGTGTAGTTATAGAGCCAGGTTTTCTGGATCTTCGGCGTGACGCCGATCGAAACCGGATGCCCCGCCACGCTGAACTCGTGCGCGACGGCGATGCCGTAGTCGGTGACCAGCGCCGCCAGTCCGTTTGCGCTGGAACGCAGGTTATTCTGGTCGCCCGGAACGGGAGTAACGGTGCCGTTTGCCACGCCGTCGAGATAGGCGATGTCGCTCTGCGCCACGTTGGCGCGCAGATGCACCGTGCCATACGCCTTAGTGATAAAGGCGAAGGGCAGCGTTTCGTTGGGAACGGTCACCGCCAGCGCGACGCCCGCCGTGCCGTTGGCCTTGTTGCCGCGCAGGTCGCGTAGCTGGTTCGCCACGTCTCGCGACGCCGTTTTCAGCTGCGGATAGCCGTTAAGATAGTCGCGGAAGGTCAGGCCATTGATTACGCCACGATAGCGATCGACGGTATCGCTGATGTCATCGACTTTATCGACCATCTTGTCTTTATCGGTAATCTGCAGGCCAGCAGAAGGAAAAATAATGCCGACGTTATCGTCCGGCTGCGCGCGCGTCATCAGCGCCGGGTTCGCCAGCACGGCGGAGCTCCACGTAGAGGACGCAACGCCTGTACCGCCCATCGCGTCGTTGCGCGCGTCATACCAGGTCCCCGCGGCCATAGCGGAAGAAGAGATAAAGAGCGCGTTTAAAACAGCAGGATATAAAAGCGCAGAGCGCCGGGTGGTTTTGTTCGCCATTTGTCTGCCATCACCTTGATCAGGAAAACATTCATCATCGGAATTTGTCGTTAGCGCTATTGTGAATCTCGGCTAACGGTTCATTGCTGTGAATTCAGTCGTAACAGCACTGTTATTCGCCGGATTGGATGTTTTAGCTACAAATCGGCGCTTTTATTATTTAGCGGGGTAGTCAAAAAGGATATTAAGGCCAGCAGTTGCTTAAGGCCTCATGAACATTAGTGCTTAACCTAGTGAGTTGTAAAGCAAAACTATAATTTTGTTATTTTATGTCTCAAAGATGTTGGCACTGATTAGCATTACAGGAACAACTTCATCAACCGGATACCGGTCTAATGCATTGATATTAATAGACCATGACAGGGATTGTACTGAAAGCGCGCAACTTAAGCGCAAGCGCGTCTGCTGTGATAAGATAACATCTCGTTTTTAGCGGAGAATCACCATGTCGACAATGACGCCAGAAAAAATCATGACTCAGGCGGAAAAGCTCTGCCTGCAACGCGGAGTGCGTCTGACCGCGCAGCGCGCTGAGGTGTTACGTCTGATGGCGGCGCAGCATGGATCGATTAGCGCTTATGACCTGCTGGATCAGCTACGCGCCAGCGAGCCGCAGGCGAAGCCGCCGACGGTTTATCGCGCGCTCGATTTTTTGCTGGAACAGGGTTTTATCCATCGCGTGGAATCAAACAACAGCTACGTGGTTTGTCATCATTTTGAGGCACCGGCGCATACCTCGGTGATGCTGGTATGCGATCGCTGCGCGGCAGTCACTGAAAAACAGGCGCAGGGCGTCGAAAATATCATTGCCGATTTGGCTGGCGAGGCGCGCTTTACGCTACGGCATAGCGTGATTGAGGCGCATGGACTCTGCACCAGCTGTGCGGAAGTCGAAGCCTGTACGCATCAGGATAGCTGTAGTCACGATCATGAGTCTGAAGGGAAAAAGCGCGGAAAAAGAGGCTAAGCGGCACTTCCCTGTGCCGGTCGCTCAGGTCAATCCTGAGCGAGGAGATTACCAGCGGTAATCTTTATTCTGGGTTTCCCAGTCTGAGACTTCTTTCTCTGCCTCATCCTTAGCGTAACCGTAGCGTTCCTGAATTTTGCCGACAAGCTGATCGCGTTTGCCTTCGATAACCTGCATGTCATCGTCGGTCAGCTTGCCCCATTTTTCTTTGAATTTGCCTTTGAACTGCTTCCAGTTACCGCTCGCTTCGTCTTTATTCATGTCAGACCTCCACGTCATCCTTAGTTTTACATACCACCACACATTGGCAGTACGACAATACAAAGCGCTGCTGTGTCGCGCTGTTGTAAGGTAATTGTAGTAGACGAATCGGCAACTGGCGGATAAATACAGAATAATCCGTCAGGCGCTGCGTTTTACGGTTGACGCAGCACGCGTAAATTAACTTTGAAACCAGCGATTTAAGCGCCATTCGCGCCGCCAGATCAGCCAAAGCGAAACGCCGCGCAGCGCAAGAAACACCGTGACCGCCAGCCATAAGCCGTGATTGCCTAACCAGGGAAGAGTCAGCAACGTCAGGAAGTAGCCAAGCGCGGCCATCGCCATACTGTTGCGCATTTCGCGTCCGCGCGTCGCGCCGATAAACAGGCCGTCCAGCAGATAGCACCATACGCCCGCCAGCGGCAGAACGATCTGCCAGATGAGATAGCGATCCACCAGCTGCCGTAGCGACTCTAGCGAAGTCAGCATCGACACAATAGCGTCGCCGCTCGCCGCGTAGATGAGCGCAAAGGCCAGCGCGACCATGCCCGCCTGTCGGCAGGCGGCGTGCCACACCGACAGCAGTCGCTCTCCGTCGCGCGCGCCGTAGGCCTCGCCAGAGACGGCTTCCACCGCGTAGGCGAAGCCGTCGAGCGCATAGGCGGTAAAGGTGATAAACATCAGCAGTACGGCGTTAGCGGCGACAATCTCCGGCCCCAGTCGCGCGCCGATAAGCGTCAGCGATGCAAAGCAGAGCTGCAGCAGCAGCGAACGCAGCATAATGTCGCGATTGAGGCGCAGCAGGCGGCTGATATCGCCGCGCCAGCTCTCTTTCAGCATCGCTATCGAGATGCCGCGTAGCTTCAGTACGCGCCACACCATCGCCAGCCCAACCGCCAGCGTGACATATTCCGCCAGCGCCGTGGCGCTCGCCGCTCCTGCCACGCCCCACTTCAGACCGAGCACCAGCCACAGGTCGAGCAGAATATTGACCGCGTTGCCCACCACCAGCAGCACAACCGGCGCGCGTGCATACTGCACGCCCAGCAGCCAGCCGAGGATCACCATGTTAGCCAGCGTCGCCGGCGCGCTGAGCCAGCGGATATCAATAAAGATCGCGGCCTGCTCCTGCACCTGCGGATCGCCGCCCGCCAGCCGACCTGTCAGCGCGCTGAGCGGCTCGCGCAGCAGGATAAACAGCAGGCCCGCCAGCAGCGCCATCAGTAGCGGCTGCGTCAGGGCGCGCGCCAGCGCCTGCGTATCGCGTGCGCCAAAGGCCTGCGCGGTGATGCCGGTGGTGCTCATGCGCAGAAAGAGTAAAAGCATAAAGACGAAGCTGGTCGCGGTCGCGCCAATCGCTACGCCGCCAAGGTAAACCGGACTGTCGAGATGGCCGATAACGGCGGTGTCCACTAGGCCAAGCAGCGGTACGGTGATATTGGAGAGGATCATCGGCAGCGCCAGCCGCCAGAGTTGTCGGTCGTCAGCAGAGAAGAGACGCATCAGCCGGTCCATGCCTGAAAACGTAAAAAGAAGCGAGGCGGCCCCGGCGCGACATTAGCCGCAGGAGGCGCGTGAAAAGATTATCGTACAGACGCCTGACGAAGGGATGCAGGCGTCTGAAGGCCAGCGGTCAGAGCCACTCGCCGTTGCGCACCACGCCTACCGCCAGACCTTCGACGGTCAGCGACTGCGTGCGGGTGTCGACGATAATCGGCTCGAAGTCGTTGTTTTCCGGCAGCAGATGAACCACGGTGCCCTGCTTTTTCCAGCGCTTTACCGTGACTTCGTCATCGATGCGCGCCACGACGACCTGACCGTTACGCACATCCTGCGTTTTATGCACAGCCAGCAGATCGCCATCCATAATGCCGATATCTTTCATCGACATACCGGCGACGCGCAGCAGGAAGTCAGCAGAGGGCTTAAACAGGTCGGGATCGACTTTGTAGTGCGTTTCAATATGTTCCTGCGCCAGTAGCGGCTCGCCGGCGGCGACGCGGCCGATTAGCGGCAGTCCGTTGGACTCTTCCTCTTCCATCAGCAGGCGAATGCCGCGTGATGCGCCGGAAACGATCTCGATAACACCTTTACGCGCCAGCGCTTTAAGGTGCTCTTCGGCGGCGTTGGGGGAACGGAACCCCAGCTGCGAGGCGATCTCCGCACGCGTTGGCGGCATGCCCGTCTGGTTGATATGGTCGCGAATCAGGTCATAAACCTGTTGCTGCCTGGTGGTTAATGCTTTCATCCCGCCCCCTGGTTGTTTATACAGTCGCTGTGAGTATATACAGGTATTGGCGAAATGAAAACCAAAACCCAGGGAAATAACAGCCGTTTGGGCAATTCTGGAAAGGCTATCGCAAATGGGTCCAGAGCAGCGCGATCCAGACAAACAGCGCCAGTATGATAGCGAGCAAGACGGCGGCGGAACCCATATCTTTCGCCCGCCCCGCCAGCGGATGCCGCTCCTGGCCGATGCGGTCGACCACCGCCTCAATGGCGCTGTTAAGGATCTCGACGATGATCACCAGCACCACCGATCCGATCATCAGGATGCGCGCGACGGAGTCGACATCCAGCCAGCAGGCGATGACGATGGCGACGATGGCGGCCGTGGCTTCCTGACGAAACGCGGCCTCATGCTGCCAGGCGGCGCGTAGCCCCTGCCACGAGTAGCCTGCCGCTTTCACTATCCTGAGTAAACCGGTGGTATTACTTGCCATTGCGAGGGAACCCTTTTAGTTGTTTGACGTCAATGTCTGGGCCAGGTGCGTTTGGCACCACCACAGATCTTCGCAGCACTTTCTGATATGCTTGCGGCGCTTTGCTAACAAGAGGCTTCATGTTGTCTATGTCAGGTTGGCGTAAACTTTATTATAAATTGTTGAATTTACCACTTTCCATTCTGGTAAAAACGAAGGCTATTCCGGGCGATCCCGTCTCCGAACATGGACTCGATCCGACGCGGCCGATTATGTACGTGCTGCCATACGATTCCAAGGCGGATTTGCTGACGCTGCGCCAGCAGTGTCTGAAGCATAATTTGCCCGATCCGCTGTCGCCGCTGGAAATCGACGGCGCGCTGCTGCCGCGCCACGTGTTTATCCACGATGGCCCGCGCGTATTCCCCCATTTCGGGCCGAATACGGAATCGGTGAAAATTTTCCACGAGTATCTCGATCTGCACCGCAACAATCCTCAGCTCGATATCCAGATGCTGCCGGTCTCGGTGATGTTCGGGCGCGCGCCTGGCCGCGAGGTTCAGGGCGACGATACGCCGCACCTGCGCGAGCTTAACGGGGTTGAGAAGTTCTTCGCTATCATCTGGCACGGCCGCGACAGCTTTGTGCGCTTTTCCCCCACGGTTTCGCTGCGCTGGATGGCGACGCAGCACGGCACCGATAAATCGATCGCGCAGAAACTGGCGCGCGTGGCGCGCATTCATTTCGCACGCCAGCGTTTAGCCGCGGTCGGCCCGCGTCTGCCGGCGCGTCAGGATCTCTTCAACAAGCTGCTGCAGTCCAAGGCGATTGAAAAAGCGGTGGAAGAAGAGGCGCGCAGTAAAAAGCTTTCCCATGAGAAGGCGCAGCAGAACGCCGTCGAGATGATGGAAGAGATCGCCGCCGACTTCTCCTATGAAGCGATCCGCGTCACCGATCGCGTGATGGGCTGGCTGTGGAGCCGTCTCTATCAGGGCATCAACGTCAACGGCGGCGAACGCGTGCGCCAGCTGGCGGAAGATGGCCATGAGATCGTCTATGTACCCTGCCACCGCAGCCACATGGATTATCTGCTGCTCTCCTACGTGCTTTATCACCAGGGTCTGGTGCCGCCGCATATCGCCGCAGGCATCAACCTGAACTTCTGGCCAGCCGGCCCGATTTTCCGCCGTCTGGGCGCATTCTTTATTCGCCGCACCTTCAAAGGCAACAAACTCTACGCCACCGTGTTCCGCGAATATCTCGGCGAGCTGTTCAGTCGCGGCTACTCGGTCGAGTATTTTGTTGAAGGTGGGCGCTCACGTACCGGCCGTTTGCTCGATCCGAAAACCGGCACGCTGGCGATGACGCTACAGGCGATGCTGCGCGGCGGCAAGCGACCGATTACGCTGGTGCCAATCTATATCGGCTATGAGCACGTTATGGAAGTGGGCACTTACGCCAAAGAGCTGCGCGGCGCGGCGAAAGAGAAAGAAGGCTTTATGCAGATGGTGCGCGGCCTGCGTAAGCTGCGCAATCTGGGCCAGGGCTACGTTAACTTCGGCGAACCGCTGCCGCTGGTGAACTACCTCAACAAGCAGGTGCCGGAGTGGCGCGACGCCATCGATCCGATTGAACCGCAGCGTCCCAGCTGGCTGACGCCGACTGTAAACGATATCGCGGCGCGTCTGATGGTGCGCATCAACGAAGCGGGCGCCGCCAACGCCATGAACCTGTGCGTGACCGCGCTGCTCGCCTCGCGTCAGCGTTCGCTAACTCGCGAGCAGCTGATCGAGCAGCTTGAGTGCTATACCGAACTGCTGCGCAACGTGCCCTATTCGCCGGAATCGACGGTGCCGCCGCTTTCAGCGGAAGCGCTGCTGAACCATGCCATGAGCATGAATAAGTTCGAAACCGAGCAGGACAATATCGGCGACATCATCATTCTGCCGCGCGAGCAGGCGGTGCTGATGACCTATTACCGCAACAATATTCACCATATGCTGGTGATGCCGTCGCTGATCGCCGCGATTATTCAGCAGCACCCGAACCTGAGCGAAGCCGAACTGCTGCGCCAGGTGCGTCTGATTTACCCGATGCTGAAAAGCGAGCTATTTCTGCGCTGGGAAATCGACGCGCTGCCGGCGCTGCTGAGCGCCCTCTGTCAGGAGCTGGCGCGTCAGGGGCTGATTACTCTGCAGGATGGACAGCTGCGCCACACCGCCGCGCGTTATCGCACGCTGCAGCTGCTGGCCGCCGGCATCCGCGAGACCCTGCAGCGTTTCGCCATCACCTTCTCGATCCTCAGCGCGAAGCCGACCATCAACCGCGGCACGCTGGAGAAAGAGAGCCGTATGCTGGCGCAGCGTCTTTCGGTGCTGCACGGCATTAATGCGCCGGAGTTTTTCGATAAGGCGGTGTTTACCACGCTGGTGCTGACGCTGCGCGATGAGGGTTATATCAGCGACACTGGCGACGCTGACGTCGAGCGTACGCAGGCTACCTGGCATATTCTGGCCGATTTGGTGACCAGCGATGTGCGGCTGACTATCGAAAGCGCGGTGGCGCACGAGTAGCCCGCCGCGGACAGCAAAAACCAAGGGCGACAGAGATGTCGCCCTTTTTTTCAGGCAGCTCCACGGGTTGATAAGCGGGAGAGAGGGACCGAAGAGCAAAGCGTCCTGCGACAAGGATAAAAACGTCGGGAACGTTTTTGAACAACGCAACGCGTTGGCCCGTTTACGGGTGCCCTTCAGGGATGAGGGGCATATACGCGCGGGCCGAGCCGGCAGGGATGCCGCTTTTTGCGTCTTTGCGATCGGGCCCTCTCTCCCGCGCTGGCACCTTGCCAGCAGACGCAAAAGGCGACAAATTTGTCGCCTTTTTGCTGTTAAAAAAGCTGGCTAAACGGCGGCGTATTCAGCACTACGCCAATAAACACCACCAGGCCGACATAGTTGTTATTAAGAAACCCCTGGAAGCAGGCGTCGCGCTCGCGGCGAACGATCAGCTTTTGCTGGTAGAGAAACAGCGCGGCGGCGCCGAGCAGCGACCAGTAAAAGAAAGCGTTAAGCTGCATCAGCAGTCCCACCAGCGCCAACAGACCCAGCGTTGCGAGCTGCAGCAGGCCGATAATCAGCTTGTCGTAGCGACCAAACAAAATCGCCGTCGATTTGACGCCGATCTTGATATCGTCATCGCGATCCACCATGGCGTACTGCGTATCATAGGCGACGGTCCAGCAGATGTTTGCCAGGAACACCAGCCAGCATTCTAATGGTAAGGACTCACTAACCGCAGCCCAGGCCATGGGAATAGCCCAGCCGAACGCCGCGCCTAACACCACCTGTGGCAGATGGGTATAGCGCTTCATAAAGGGATAGCACCAGGCCAGCGCCAGCCCGCCGAGCGAAAGCAGAATCGTCATCAGGTTCATGGTGAGCACCAGCGCGAACGCCAGCAAGCCCAGCAGCACAAACAGGATTTTCGCCTCTTTCTCGCTGACCGCGCCGCTGGGCAGCGGACGGCCGGCGGTACGCTTCACGAAGCCGTCGACCTTGCGGTCGGCGAAATCGTTAATCACGCAGCCCGCCGCGCGCATCACAAACACGCCGAGCACAAACACCACCAGCACCGACAGCGGCGGCACGCCCATATCCGACAGCCAGAGCGCCCACAGCGTCGGCCACAGCAGCAGTAGCGTGCCGATCGGTTTATCAATACGCATCAGGCGGCTATAGGCCTGAAACTTACTCATCTGTACGCTTTTTTCCACGTTTAATCGTCCTCAGGCCAGGTCGCGATAGAGCGGCGAGGCGGGTAAAAACAGTTCGGTCAGCAGCAGCGGCTTGCCCGACAGCCGCAGGCGCGAGCGGCGTCCCCAGAGCGCGCCGACGCTGCCCGGTTCGATAAAGTCGCGGCTTAAGGTCGAAGAGGAGAAAAGATAGCGGCCAAGCGGGCGCGTCCCTAGCTGTTGCAGCATCTGTTCCGGGCCGTTGAGCGTGCTTTCCGGCACCAGCGTGCGGCCGATAAGCCAGGGTTCGTCATCGCCGCACAGCACGATCTCGCGCAGCCAGAAGCGCGCATCATCCGGCAGAAGCGCCCTTTCATCGGTGAGTTCATCGGCGTTGATAAAGCCTTCGCGCATCGGCCGCACCGTCACCTGCCGACAGTGCTGCTCGAAACGGCGCGTCATGGAGTCTTCCTCCATCAGCCAGTCCAGCAGCGGCGCGGTCAGCGTCGGATGCGTAGATGGCAGCCAGTTGAGCGCGCGTAATAAGCTGAGCGCCTCTTGCGACATATCACCACTCCCGTCAATTTTGAGGGCAACAGTGTAGCGCAGAGGCGCGACGGGCACACCTGGCGGCAGTTATTCGCGCTTCAGGCGGTTGCTGTTCGCCAGCCACAGGGTCACCACCAGAATCAGGATGGCGCCGGAGTAGCAGAGCGTATCGAAGGGATTTTTATGGTCGACGATAATCAGTCGAATAATCGCCGTAATGCCGATATAGACAAAATAGCGCAGCGGGAAGTGATAGCCAGACTGGAAGTATTTAACAATCAGCGCGATAAATTCGAAGTAGAGGAAATAGATAACGATCCCCTCAATCAACAGATAAGAGGAGGCCTGTTCTCCAACATTCAGCAGCACGTTGGCAAGGTGCAGCGTCTCTTTGCCCAGAAACACCGCCAGAATAACCGCCAGCGCCAGCAGTCCCAGATTTAGCACCCATTGCAGCGCCAATGCGATGTACTGACCGCCGGTGGGTTTAACGTTCATGATTTGCCTCGATAATGGCTTTTTAGTAAAGGATCGCCATCATGCTGTAATGTGATATAGATCACAAGATACCGGCAGTATGCCGCTCGCCGCTGCGGACAAAAATCCGACATCGATCTCCTTCTCGTCTCAGCGAACTGGTCTACAGTTAAAAGGTCGGCAGCGCGCGCAGGTCGCTTAAAATTCAGAAAAAATTGCGTTCTTCCGGCCGTTCCTTTTGCAGATTGCTCTTTCCGTCAGGCTGGCTCTCTGCTGCTTTTTAGCCTGACGGTTACGGAGTGGCATGACGTGTTGACCCTGCTTAATCTTCTTTCCGCCGTCGCCCTGCTGGTCTGGGGCACTCATATCGTGCGCTCCGGCATTATGCGCGTCTTCGGCGCCGACCTGCGCCGCGTGCTCAGCCGCAGCATCGAAAAGAAACCCATGGCTTTCCTGGCGGGCATCGGCGTAACCACGCTGGTGCAGAGCAGTAACGCCACCACGTTGCTGGCGACTTCGTTTGTGGCGCAGAAGCTGATGGGCCTGACGCCTGCGCTGGTGGTGGTGCTCGGCGCCGACGTCGGCACCGCCATCATGGCGCGTATTCTTACTTTCGATCTCTCCTGGCTGTCGCCGCTGTTTATCTTTTTCGGCGTAGTCTTCTTCCTGTCGCGCAAGCAGACGCGCGTCGGCCAGATGGGCCGCGCCAGCATTGGCCTGGGGCTGATTTTGCTGGCGCTGCAGCTAATCGTCAGCGCCGCCCGGCCGATTACGCAGGCGTCGGGTGTGCAGGTGCTCTTCTCCAGCCTGACCGGCGATATTCTGCTGGATGCGCTCATCGGCGCGGTCTTCGCCATTATCAGCTACTCCAGCCTGGCGGCGGTGCTGATTACCGCCACGCTGACCGCCGCGGGCGTGATCTCGTTTAAAGTGGCGCTCTGTCTGGTAATCGGCGCCAACCTCGGCAGCGGCCTGCTGGCGATGCTGAACGCCAGCGGCTCCAACGCCGCCGGCAAGCGGGTGGCGCTCGGCAGCCTGCTGTTCAAACTGCTCGGCTCGCTGGCGGTCCTGCCCTTTATCAACCTGCTGGCGCCCTGGCTGGATAAGATGCCGGTTAACGACGAAGAGCTGGTGATCTTCTTCCACGTCTTCTACAACCTGATCCGCTGCCTGATTATGGTGCCCTTCGCCGATCCGATGGCGCGGCTCTGCACCCGCCTTATCGGCGACGATGCCGAGGCGGATATGGCGATGAAGCCTCGCCATCTCGACCGCAGCGCGCTGGATACGCCGACGCTGGCGCTGGTCAACGCCGCGCGCGAGACGCTGCGCATCGGCGACGTGCTGGAAATGATGCTGGAGGCGTTCAATAAAGTGGTGCACGGCGAAGTGCGCGAAGAGCGCACGGTGCGGCGGCTGGACGACGACGTAGACGTGCTTTATACCGCTATCAAGCTCTATCTGGCGCGCATGCCGAAAGAGGATCTGTCGGAAGAGGATTCGCGACGCTGGGGTGAAATTATCGAGATGTCGCTGAATCTTGAGCAGGCGGGCGACATCATCGAACGCATGAGCGGCGACGTAGCGGATAAGGCGCTGACGCCGCGCCGCGCCTTCTCGGCGGAGGGCATCAAGGAGTTAGAGACGCTGCATGAGCAGCTGCTGGCGAACCTGCGCCTTAGCCTGTCGGTGTTTCTCTCGCGCGACGTCACCAGCGCGAAACGGCTGCGCCGCGCCAAGCATCGCTTCCGCATTCTGATTCGCCGCTTTTCGCATGCGCATGTCGAGCGACTGCATCAAAAGAACGTCCAGAGCATTGAAACCAGCTCGCTGCATCTCGGTCTGCTGGGGGATATGAAGCGCCTGAATTCGCTGCTGTGCAGCGTGGCCTATACGCTGCTGGAGCAGCCGGACGATGGGCGGGACGAGGAGTGAAGCGGGGGCGCACGGCCCCCGCTCTGTTACTGCTTGTCGACCGGTTTGCCTGACCAGTAGCCAGCCAGCAGCGAGCCAGAGAGATTGTGCCAGACCGAAAAGAGCGCGCCCGGCAGCGCGGCCAGCGGCGAGAAGTAGAGCTTGCCCAGCGTCGCCGCCAGTCCGGAGTTCTGCATGCCGACCTCCAGCGCCAGCGTGCGGCAGGTCGACTCGTCGAAGCCGAACAGCTTGCCGCCCCAGTAGCCGCCCAGCAGGCCGATGGCGTTATGCATCACCACGGCGGCGATCACCATCAGGCCGACCGATCCGATAAAGCCCTGGCTGCCCGCCACTACAGCGCTGATGATCAACAGAATGCACACCATAGAGAAAGCCGGCAGGTAAGGCTCGATCCGGCGCACCAGACCGTTAAAGCTGTGATGGACGATCAGCCCCAGGCTAATCGGGATCGCTACGATCTTCACGATGCTGAGCAGCATGCCCACTACGTCCACCTGAATATGCGTATCGACGTAGAAGCGCGTCAGTAGCGGCGTCGCGAACACGCCCACCAGCGCAGAAACTGAGGAGATGGTCACCGACAGCGCGACGTCGCCCTTCGCCAGATAGATCATTACGTTCGAGGCGGTGCCGCTGGCCACGCTGCCCACCAGGATCATGCCCGCGGCGAGATCCGGCGGCATCTGGAATAGCTTCGCCAGCGCCCAGGCGGCGAGCGGCATCACCAGATAGTGCAGAAAGGTGCCGGCGATCACCGGCGCCGGGCGCACCAGCACGCGTTTGAAATCGTCGATATTCAGCGTGACGCCCATACCAAACATAATCAGCATCAGCAGCCAGGAGACCCAGGGTCCGATGCCGAGAAAAGTGCCGGGCGAGTAGTAGGCGGCAACTGAGAGCAGCACGGCCCACAGCGGGAACAGGCGGGTTAATTTGGCGAGCATAGCCAGACTTCCTTCTTTGAATGTTGTGTTTTTTCGCGAATTTGCCACAGAGAAACGCGACGCAGGAACGGGTGCGCCAGCGGGGCGGGATCATAACATTTCGTTATCGCAAGGTGAGGCCAGAAGGGAAAATGGGGATCGACTGCTGCCGATCCGCCAGACAGGGCCAGAAATACGCTGGCTTTTACGCTAAAAAGCGGTCGATCGCACCAGCCGGATCCGATCCGGCCGGGCGGATCCTTACTCGAACAGGTTTTTATGCAGCGCGCGCACCACGCTTTCTGCATCTTCGCCCGGCACCAGGAAGCAGAGGTTGTAGCTGCTGGCGCCGTAGCAGATCAGGCGCAGGTTAAACGGCTCAAGCGTGCCGAACACCTCTTTGCCGACGCCGCGCGCGCGGGAGAGGTTGTTGCCGATGATTGCCACCAGCGCCAGGTTCTCTTCCACTTCAACGCGGCAGAGCGACGACAGCTCCGTCAGCAGCGCCTGGGTCAGCAGGCTGTCGCCGGTAGAGGTCGAGCCAGTGGTGTCGAGCGTCAGCGCCACGCTCACTTCCGAGGTGGTAATCAGATCCACGGAGATATTATGGCGCGCCAGAATAGTGAACACTTCGACGAGGAAGCCGCGCGAGTGCAGCATGTTGAGGCTGTGCAGCGTCAGCAGCGTCTGCCGACGACGCAGCGCCAGCGCGCGGAACAGCGGCGGGTTGGCGGTTTCGCGATGCACGCGCGTGCCGCCGGCGGCTGGATCTTTGCTTGAGCCGACAAACACAGGAATGTCGCTGCGCACCGCCGGCAGCAGCGTCGCCGGATGCAGCACCTTGGCGCCGAAGATCGCCATTTCGGTCGCCTCTTCGAAGGTGATGTCGTCGATACGCTTCGCGGACGGCACCACGCGCGGGTCGGTGGTGTAGATGCCCGCCACGTCGGTCCAGATATCGACGCGCGCCGCTTTCAGCGCCTCGCCCAGCAGCGCGGCGGTATAGTCGCTGCCGCCGCGTCCCAGCGTGGTGGTACGGCCCTTTTGCTCGCTGCCGATAAAGCCCTGGGTAATCACCAGCGACTGCGCCAGACGCGGCGTCAGCAGCGCGGCAGCCTGTTCAGCCAGCGTCGCGATTTCCGGCTCGGCGCGGCCGAAACGGTCGTTGGTGCGCATCACTTTACGCACGTCGAACCACTCCGCCTCTACCTGACGCTCGCGCAGAATCTCCACGAACAGCAGCGTGGACATCAGCTCGCCATGGCTGACCAGTTCGTCGGTAAGCGCGTTGGAGGTCGCCAGCGAGGCGGCGTCGGAAAGCATGGTGATGTTTTCGATCATGCGGTCGATTTCATCACGGATAACGGCCGGATTTTGCAGGCGTTCGACAATCGCATACTGGATGCGGCGAATTTCGTCCAGCAGGTAAGCGCGCTGCGCCTGCTCCTGGCCTTCCGCCAGCGAGACCAGCAGGTTGGTCACGCCCGCTGAGGCGGAGAGCACCACCAGACGCGTGTTGGCATTGGCCAGCACCACATCGGCGCTGCGGTTCATAGCATCGAAATCGGCAACGCTGGTGCCGCCGAATTTCGCCACGATCAGAGTTTGAGACATGTACGACCTCGTGTCAGGTTATCTTCTCCCGCGTTTATGGGACGGGAGACATTGTATCAGCCTTGGCACAAGGGAAGAGCAGAATTGGGCAGACAAGATCAGGAGACGAGTCACCCAGAAGCACTTCACCTTGCGAAGCGACCGACTGTGGACGCCTCTGGTGACAACCCAGGGGATTCAGCCCCTGCAGCCGACAGGCAACACTCCGTGTGTTGACCACCTCGGCGTCGCTCCCCCTGATGTGTTATCCCCGGATACGGTTCCTCCAACACACTGCCTGGGCGACGCGCCTCTTCTGGCTTGCGCACGGGTGCGCAAGTAGCCGCATAAAAATACCGGGTCATAAGGTTGCTGTCTACGTCTGTCGGCGATTTGCTGCGCCCGCAGAGCTAAATGGCCTCCTTCAGACCGGTTTATTCTGATTCGGCACAAGGTTCGGCGACGGCATTAGCGGCACAATACGCGCCGCCTGAACGGTAAATCGCCCGCGGCGACAGGCTAAAACGGCGCGCGGTTTCCGGCGCGCGTTCCGCTGCCCCCTGCCGCAAAGGTGACGACGCCGACAAAATTTTTCCTTTCAGCGGACACTATTGTCATACTGAAACGCTATACGGGTGTGGTTGCCCACGATGGAATGACGGTTCTTAAATCAACAAGAGTGTTGCCATGAAAAATATCAATCCGACCCAAACCGCAGCCTGGAAAGCGCTGCAACAGCATTTTGAACAGATGAAATCGGTGACTATCGCCGAGCTGTTCGCCCAGGATGCCGATCGTTTTGCTAAATTCTCCGCCACCTTTGACGATCAGATGCTGGTGGATTTTTCGAAAAACCGCATTACCCAGGAGACGCTGGACAAGCTGCAGGCGCTGGCGAAAGTGACCGACCTGAGCGGCGCGATTAAGTCGATGTTCTCTGGCGAGAAGATCAACCGCACCGAAGATCGCGCCGTGCTGCACGTCGCGCTGCGCAACCGCAGCAATACGCCGATTCTGGTAGACGGCAAAGATGTGATGCCGGAAGTGAATGCGGTGCTGGAGAAGATGAAGCACTTCTCCGAGCGCATCATCGGCGGCGAGTGGAAAGGCTATACCGGCAAAGCGATCACCGACGTGGTGAATATCGGCATCGGCGGGTCGGATCTTGGTCCGTTTATGGTGACGGAGGCGCTGCGCCCCTATAAAAACCACCTCAATATGCACTTCGTCTCCAACGTGGACGGCACGCATATCGCGGAAACCCTGAAAGATCTCAGCCCGGAAACCACGCTGTTCCTGGTGGCGTCGAAAACCTTCACCACCCAGGAAACCATGACCAACGCCCACAGCGCGCGCGACTGGTTCCTGAAAACCGCCGGCGATCAGCAGCACGTGGCGAAACACTTTGCCGCGCTCTCCACCAATGCGAAAGCGGTGGGCGAATTCGGCATCGATACCGCCAATATGTTTGAGTTCTGGGACTGGGTCGGCGGCCGCTACTCGCTCTGGTCGGCCATCGGTCTGTCGATTATCCTCTCTATCGGCTTCGACAACTTCGAGCAGCTGCTGAGCGGCGCGCATGCCATGGACCAGCACTTCTCCACCACGCCAGCCGAGCAGAACCTGCCGGTACTGCTGGCGCTGATCGGCATCTGGTACAACAACTTCTTCGGCGCCGAGACCGAAGCGATTCTGCCTTACGATCAGTACATGCACCGCTTCGCGGCCTACTTCCAGCAGGGCAATATGGAATCTAACGGCAAGTACGTCGATCGCGACGGCAACCCGGTGGATTACCAGACTGGCCCGATTATCTGGGGCGAGCCGGGCACCAACGGCCAGCACGCGTTCTACCAGCTGATCCATCAGGGCACCAAGCTGGTGCCGTGCGACTTTATCGCGCCGGCCATTACCCACAACGCGCTGGCGGATCATCACCAGAAGCTGCTCTCTAACTTCTTCGCCCAGACCGAAGCGCTGGCGTTCGGCAAGTCGCGCGACGTGGTAGAGAAAGAGTTTGCCGATGCCGGCAAGTCTGCTGAATCCGTCGCGCATATCGTGCCGTTCAAGGTGTTTGAAGGCAATCGCCCGACCAACTCGATCCTGCTGCGCGAGATCACGCCCTATAGCCTTGGCGCGTTGATTGCGCTTTACGAGCACAAAATCTTCACGCAGGGCGCGATCCTGAATATCTTCACCTTCGACCAGTGGGGCGTAGAGTTAGGCAAGCAGCTGGCTAACCGTATTCTGCCGGAGCTGGAAAACAGCGCCGATATTACCAGCCACGACAGTTCCACTAATGGCTTAATTAATCGCTATAAATCCTGGCGTTAATAAAGTCTGAATCCTGCAAAGGCGGCCGCGCGGCCGCCTTTTTCTTGCCGTTGCGAACAAAATAACCGCGCCGTCGCAGAGAATATGCGCAATTCAGACGGGATAATTCTTAAATTAAGATGAGATTCTTCTGAAGATGTAGAGAGAAACCCCCTCTCTCTCGCGTTTTAAATGGTACTTATTCATTCACCAGTCACTTCCTTCCGCTTGTTTTTTAAAGCAATTCTATTTTCAGGCAGCCCGGCAAATTCTGATAATTCCTTTTCCGGTCCATTTATTAATAAAAAAGCGTAAAACGCTTTGCATTTAATTTTCGACCAGCAATAAATTCTGACCTCCGGTAAATCTCACCAATAAAAAGGAGGTTATCGCTGTTTAGCCCCTTTTTTAGCCAAAATAAACCGCCCTTTCCGACCGCTTTTTCCCACGCTGAACTCTGGTAATTTGTTGCCCTATACTGAACGCGCCCGAAAACGGGTACATCCTTCATTCACTCAATGCAGGACAAGCTGTATGAAAAAAATCATGGTTGCCGGAGCAGCCGTACTATACGTCGCAGCGCATTCCGTGGCTTTTGCCGCTCCGGAAGAAGCGGGTGCCGCAGCGGGCGCGCAGGCGGGAGCAATCTCCGCCGGCACCTCGACCGCTGTCGGTATCGGCGTGCTTGGCGCATTAGTCGGTGTCGGCATTGCCGCTTCTGGCGGTGGTGACGGCGCGAATACCGGTACAACAACCACGACCACAACGAGCACCACTCGTTGACGTAGCACCTTTAAACATAACCACACAGCCGTGTGGTTATTTTTTGCTTTGGCTTCTTTTACAGGGACACACAGTGCGCCAACTTCCTTTGTTGCTGGCTTGCCTGCTGCTGCAGGCCTGCACGCAGACGCAAAAAGGGCTGGAACAGACCGTCATGATGGCGGTCTCCGGCCCCGATGACGTGATTAAAACCAGCCAGCAGATCGCCGACCTTCCCTACGCCAGCCTCTATGCGCGGATTAATGAAGGCCCGCAGATTTTCGTGGTGCTGGGCTATAACGAAAATGGCCAGCAGAAGTGGATCACTCAGGACAACGCTATGCTGGTGACCCGGCATGGCCGCCTGGTGAAAACGCTCGGCCTGCCGGATAACCTGCAAGAAGTGAGCAATCTGCCGCAGGATCCGCTGGCGGATGCGCTCCATCTGCGCGACGGCGTCAGCTGGACGCGCATCGCGCAGTGGACCGAGCACGGCGAGACGCGCGCCGCGACGGTGAGCTCGCGCTTTACGCGCGGCGCTGACGAGGTGCTGACGCTGGCGGGTCGCCGCGTCGCCTGCCGCGTCTGGATCGAGCAGGCGCGCATCGAGGCCACCGGCCGCGCGTGGGAGAACACCTTCTGGATCGATAACAGCAGCGGCGATGTGGTGCAGGCGCGCCAGATGCTGGCTGCGGACGACTTCCCTGTTGCCACTACCCTTCTGAAGCCGGCGAAATCATGAAAACAACACTCTCTTTGCTGGCCGCCCTGATGCTGGCCGGCAGCAGCGCCGCGTGGGCGGCGGGTCAGGTTATGGTGCATAGCGCGCAGGGCAGCGCCACGCTCGAAAACGTGCAGGATCTGGCGCAGCTGACGACGCAGCCTGCGCTGATGGACGCCGTCTGGTGGCGCGGCGCGGTTATCGCGGAGCGAAACGCCAGCGCCGCCGCGCAGCGCCAGCAGCAGCAGACGCTGGCCGATCTACGCGCCTGGCAGGCGCAGAGCAGCGGCGATCGCGCCGCCGCCATCGGCGAAGTTTTGCGCCAGCTCAGCGCCGTCAAGGTCGCTGGCCGCCAGTTCGTTTCGCTCGATCCCGACCAGATCCGCCTTCATCCCGAGAGCAACCGTCGGCTGGAAGGCCGCTACGACCTCTGGCTGACGCCGCCGTCCGACGGCGTATGGCTGCTGGGCGCGCTGCGCGACGCAGGCAAAGTCAGCTGGCAGCCGGGCCAGACGGTGCGCGGCTATCTGGCGCAGCATCAGCCTCTATCCGGCGCGGAGAACAGCTACGCCACGGTGATCGCGCCCTCCGGCGAAACGCAGCGCGTGCCGGTGGCCTACTGGAATCAGCGCCACAGGGAAGTCGCGCCCGGCAGCATTATCTGGCTGGGCTTCTCCGCCTGGAGCCTGCCTGACGCGTATGACGATTTGAACCAGCGCATGATTTCTGTTCTGACTCACCGGGTGCCAGAGTGATGAATAAACGACTTCTTTTCAGCCTGCTGGCTGTTTCCGTGGCCGCCGCATGTCAGGCGCAGGCCGATACCTTTCCCGATCCGGTGGGTCCGTCGCAGTCTGACTTCGGCGGCGTCGGCCTGTTGCAGGTGCCGACCGCGCGCATGGCGCGCGAGGGCGAGTTTAGCCTTAACTTCCGCGATAACGATCAGTACCGCTACTACTCCGCCTCGCTGCAGCTGCTGCCCTGGCTGGAGACGACGGTGCGCTATACCGACGTGCGCACGCGACGCTACAGCGCCGTAGAGAGCTTCAGCGGTAACCAGAGCTACAAAGACAAGGCGTTCGACCTTAAGCTGCGCCTGCTGCAAGAGAGCTACTGGCTGCCTGAGGTCGCTTTAGGCTCGCGCGATCTTGGCGGCACCGGCCTGTTCGACAGCGAATATCTGGTGGCGAGCAAAGCCTGGGGACCATTCGACTTTACCCTCGGACTCGGCTGGGGCTATCTCGGCAACAGCGGCACGGTGAAAAACCCCTTCTGCTCCTACAGCGACAGCTACTGCCAGCGTCCCGGCGTCGGCGAAGCGGGCTCGATCAACGGCTCGCAAATGTTTCACGGCCCGTCGGCGCTGTTCGGCGGCGTGGAGTATCAGACGCCCTGGCAGCCGCTGCGCCTCAAGCTGGAGTATGAGGGCAACAACTATCAGGATGACTTCGCCGGCAGGCTCGAGCAGCGCAGCAAGGTCAACGTCGGCGCGATTTATCGCGTCACCGACTGGGCCGATATCAACGCCAGCTACGAGCGCGGCAACACCTTTATGTTCGGCGTGACGGTGCGCACCAACTTCAACGATCTGCGCCAGACGCATATCGACAGCGCGAAGCCCGAATACCGTCCTCAGCCGCAGGAGAGCATGCTGGAGCCGACCGTGGTCGCCAGCCAGCTGAGCGATCTGAAGTACAACGCCGGGCTGAGCGGGCCGCGCATTCAGACCCGAGGCAGCACGCTGTTCGTCTCCGGCGAGCAGACCAAATACCGCGACACGCGCGAAGGGGTCGATCGCGCCAACCGCATCATTATGAATAACCTGCCGGCGGGCATCGAAACGATCGAGGTGACCGAGTCGCGCTTCAATATGCCGCAGGTCACGACGCGTACCGACGTCAACAGCCTGCGCAATGAGCTGGCAGGCTATCCGCTCGGTCAGGAGCAGCCGCTGCGCCAGACGCGCGAGAACCCGGTCGACGCGGGCGAGACCGAGCAAGGCTTCTTTATTCGTAAAGAGCGGCTTAACTACAGCCTGTCGCCGGTGCTAAACCAGTCGGTCGGCGGCCCGGAAAGCTTTTACATGTACCAGGTCGGCGTGATGGGCAACCTGGATTACTGGTTTACCGATCATCTGCTGGTGGGCGGCAGCCTGTTCGGCAACCTCGCCAATAACTACGACAAGTTCAACTATAACGGCGCGCCCGCCGACTCGACGCTGCCGCGCGTGCGCACCCATATTCGCGACTACGTCGAGAACAACGTCTACGTTAACGATCTGCAGGCCAACTACATGGGTTACCTCGGCAACGGCTTCTACGGCCAGATGTACGGCGGTTACCTCGAGACCATGTACGGCGGCGTCGGCGGCGAGATGCTCTACCGTCCCATCGACAGCAACTGGGCCGTTGGCGTCGACGCCAACTATGTGCGCCAGCGCGACTGGGACAACATGATGCAGTTCACCAACTACAAAGCGCCGACCGGCCATGTAACGGCGTACTGGCGTCCGTGGTTTATGCAGGATCTGCTGGTGAAGGCGAGCGTCGGACAATATCTGGCGAAGGACAAAGGCGTGACGATTGACGTGTCGAAGCGCTTCGACAGCGGCGTGATGGTGGGCGTTTATGCCACCAAAACCAACGTGTCGTCGGAGCAGTACGGCGAAGGCGATTTCACCAAAGGTTTCTATCTGTCGATTCCAATGGATCTCTTTACCGTGACGCCGACGCGCGGCCGCGCGCAGGTGAACTGGGTGCCGCTGACGCGTGACGGCGGGCAGATGCTGGGACGCAAGTACCAGCTTTATGACCTGACGTCCGATCGCGACGCGCGTTTCAATTGATGAAAAAAGGCGGCCTGATGGCCGCCTTTATTATTGGTCAATGCAGATCGCAAAGTCGTTCAAGGCATTCCTGCTCGTTCGGCCCGCGCCACCTGCCTTTTAACTTTCGAAGCCGTCCGTGGTTTTAATCCGCGTCATACCCTAAATTCGGCGCCAGCCAGCGCTCAACCTCGCTCACCGCCATGCCTTTACGCGCCGCATAATCCTCGACCTGATCGCGCTGGATCTGCGCCACCGCGAAGTAACGGCTATCCGGATGACTGAAGTACCAGCCTGAAACCGATGCGCCCGGCCACATGGCGAAGGATTCGGTGAGCTTCATGCCGGTATGGGTTTCCACATCCAGCAGCTGCCAGATCGCCGCTTTCTCGGTATGTTCCGGACAGGCGGGATAGCCCGGCGCGGGACGAATGCCCTGATAATTTTCGCGGATCAGCTCCTCTTTGCTCAGGTTCTCATGGGCGGCAAAGCCCCAGATCACCTTACGCACCCGCTCGTGCAGATATTCGGCGAAGGCTTCCGCCAGCCGATCGGCCACCGCTTTCACCATGATTTTGTTGTAGTCGTCGTGCTGCGCGTCATACGCCTCCGCCAGCGCATCCTCTTCCAGGCCGCCGGTCACGGCGAACGCGCCCAGATAATCCGACTTGCCGCTCCCTTTCGGCGCGACATAATCGGCCAGACAGTAGTTGGGAAAATCGGTTTTCTCCGTCTGCTGGCGCAGATGATGACTGACAGCAACCACCTCGCGGCGGCTCTCGTCGCGGTAAATCTCAATATCGTCCCCGACGCGGTTAGCCGGGAAAATGCCCACCACGCCGCGCGGCGTCAGCGCTTTTTGCGTGCTGAGCTGGTCCAGCATCGCGTTGGCGTCGGCAAACAGACGCTTCGCCTCTTCGCCTACCACCTCATCTTCCAGAATGCGCGGATACTTGCCCGCCAGCGACCAGGTCATAAAGAACGGCGTCCAGTCGATATAGTGGCGCAGCGTGTCGATGCCGACCGCTATCTCGCTGACGCCGAGTCGATGCGCCACCGGCGGCGTATAGCTTTCCCAGTCGATGGAGACCGCGTTATCGCGCGCAACCTGCAGCGACACCGGCGGCGTGCGCGGCTTTTTACGCGCGTGCTGGATGCGCACGGTCTCGTACTCTTTGCGCGTGCGCGCCACGAAATCCGCTTTCAGGGTCGACGAAAGCAGCGACGATACCACGCCCACGGTGCGCGAGGCGTTCTGCACATAGACCGTCGGGCCGCTATAGTTCTGCTCGATCTTCACGGCGGTGTGCGCCTTTGACGTGGTCGCGCCGCCAATCAGCAGCGGCAGCGTAAAGCCCTGACGCTCCATCTCTTTGGCGACGTTGACCATCTCATCCAGCGACGGCGTAATCAGGCCCGACAGTCCGATAATATCCGCCTGCTGTTCGATGGCGGTTTTCAGGATTTTGTCGCTCGGCACCATCACGCCGAGGTCGATAATCTCGTAGTTATTGCACTGTAGCACTACGCCGACGATATTCTTGCCGATGTCGTGCACGTCGCCTTTTACCGTCGCCAGCACGATTTTGCCGTTGCTGCGGCCCGCCTCTTTGCTGGCCTGAATATAGGGTTCAAGGTAAGCCACCGCCTGCTTCATCACGCGCGCCGACTTCACCACCTGCGGCAGGAACATCTTTCCTTCGCCGAACAGGTCGCCCACCACGTTCATGCCCGCCATCAGCGGACCTTCAATCACCTCAATCGGCCGCGCCGACGCCTGACGCGCCTCTTCGGTATCCTGCTCGATAAACTCGGTGATGCCTTTTACCAGCGAATATTCCAGCCGCTTTACCACGTCCCAGCTGCGCCATTCCGCCTGCTGCTTATCCTCTGTGCCGTCGCCTTTGCTGGCGCGGTACTTCTCCGCCAGCGCCAGCAAACGCTCGGTGCCGTCGTCGCGGCGGTTAAGGATAACGTCCTCTACCGCCTCGCGCAGCTCGGCGGGCAGATCGTCGTAAATCGCCAGCTGACCGGCGTTGACGATGCCCATATCCATGCCGTTGCGGATGGCGTAATAGAGGAACACCGCGTGGATGGCTTCGCGTACCGGATCGTTGCCGCGAAATGAGAACGACACGTTAGAGACGCCGCCGGAGATCATCGCATGCGGCAGCTCGCGCTTGATATCTTCGCAGGCGCCGATAAAGTCCACCGCGTAGTTATTGTGCTCGTCGATGCCGGTGGCGACGGCAAAGATATTCGGGTCGAAGATAATATCTTCCGGCGGAAAGCCGACCTGCTCGGTGAGGATCTTGTAGGCGCGGCGGCAGATCTCGATTTTGCGCGCGCGCGTATCCGCCTGGCCCGCTTCGTCGAAGGCCATCACCACCATCGCCGCGCCGTAGCGGCGCACCAGCCGCGCATGGTGGATAAAGGTCTCCTCGCCCTCTTTCATCGAGATCGAGTTAACGATGCCTTTGCCCTGGATGCACTGCAGCCCCTTTTCAATCACCTCCCACTTTGAGGAGTCGATCATAACAGGCACGCGCGCGATATCGGGCTCGCCGGCGATCAGGTTAAGAAAGCGCACCATCGCCGCTTCGGCGTCGAGCATGCCCTCATCCATATTGATGTCGATAACCTGCGCGCCGCTCTGCACCTGCTGCAGCGCCACTTCCAGCGCCTCGTTGTATTTCTCTTCTTTAATCAGGCGCTTGAATTTGGCCGAGCCGGTGACGTTGGTGCGCTCGCCTACGTTGACGAACAGCGTGTCGCCGCTGATATTGAGCGGCTCAAGCCCGGAGAGACGACAGGCGACCGGCAGTTCAGGCAGTTTGCGCGGCGCCACCCCGGCGACGATATCCGCCATCGCCCTGATGTGCTGCGGTGTGGTGCCGCAGCAGCCGCCGATGATGTTGAGGAAGCCGGCGCGCGCCCATTCGCCAATCTGCTCGGCCATGACGCCAGCATCGAGATCGTATTCGCCGAAGGCGTTGGGAAGCCCGGCGTTCGGGTGCGCGGTGACATAGCATTCAGCGATGCGCGACATTTCCGCTACGTACTGACGCAGCTCGTCCGGGCCGAGCGCGCAGTTGAGGCCGAACGACAGCGGTTCGGCGTGGCGCAGCGAGTTATAGAAAGCTTCCGTGGTCTGGCCGGAGAGCGTGCGGCCAGAGGCGTCGGTAATGGTGCCGGAGATCATCAGCGGCAGGTTGACGCCCAGCGCCTCCATCTCGGTCTGCACCGCGAAAATCGCCGCTTTAGCGTTTAGCGTGTCGAATACCGTTTCGATCATAATGAGATCGGCGCCGCCTTCCACCAGCGCGCGCGTCGATTCGCGATACGCTTCTACCAGCTGGCTAAAGGTGACGTTGCGGAAAGCGGGATCGTTAACGTCCGGCGAGATCGAGCAGGTGCGGTTGGTCGGGCCGAGCACGCCGGCGACGTAGCGCGGACGCTGCGGGGTTTTCGCCGTCCATTCGTCGCAGCAGGCGCGCGCCAGTCGGGCAGCCTCGAAGTTGATCTCCGCCGAGAGCGCTTCCATCTGGTAATCCGCCATCGCAATGGTGGTGGCGTTAAAGGTATTGGTTTCCAGAATATCGGCGCCCGCTTCCAGATAGGCGTGGTGGATCTCGCGGATCACCTCAGGCTTGCTGAGCACCAGCAGATCGTTGTTGCCTTTGAGGTCGCAGGGCCAGTCGCCGAAGCGGCTGCCGCGAAAATCCTGCTCGTCCAGCCTGTAGCTCTGGATCATCGTGCCCATGCCGCCGTCCAGCACCATGATGCGTTGCGCGAGCTGCTGATGCAGCGCTTCGATTCTGTTGCTCACTCTTGCCTCGTTTAGCTCAATTTGCTGGCTAAAACGCCAGCGCCTCATACTGTCATAACTTACGCAGGGGAGAAAGCCGCAGCAGGTGAGACATTTTCAGGCAGAACGCGTAACAGATCGGACCAGAACACGCGGGTTTGCAAATTGCACAATTAAGCTGAAAATGATTTCCACTTTGCGCAAGGAGATACCTCAATGGTTACGCCCGTCCCCGCTAAACGCGGCAAAAAACCGCGCGGCACTCCCGCCGCGCCGCCGGCCAGCGGTCAGGTGCAGTCTCTGCAACGCGGCCTGCATCTGCTGGAGCTGATCGCCGACTCCCACGGCAGCGTGGCGCTGACCGAACTGGCGCAGCAGGCTGGATTGCCTAACTCCACCACGCACCGTTTGCTGACGACGATGCAGCAGCAAGGCTTCGTGCATCAGACCGGCGATCTCGGCCTGTGGACGATTGGCGCGCACGCCTTTGTGGTCGGCAGCAGTTTTTTGCAGAGCCGAAATCTGCTGGCGCTGGTTCATCCCGTGCTGCGCACGCTGATGGAAACCTCTGGCGAAACGGTCAATCTGGCCGTGCTGGATCTCAGCGACTATCAGGCGGTGATCATCGATCAGGTGCAGTGCACCCAGCTGATGCGCATGTCGGCGCCGATTGGCGGCAAGCTGCCGATGCACGCCTCAGGCGCGGGCAAGGCTTTTCTGGCGCACCTGAGCGATGAGCAGGTCACCGCGCTGCTGCATCAGAAAGGACTGCACCACTACACGCCCAATACCCTGATGTCGCCGCAGAGCCTGAAGGCCAATCTGGCGCAGGTACGCAAAGGCGGTTTCGCCTTTGACGATGAGGAGCATGCGCTGGGACTGCGCTGCGTCGCCGCGCCTATCTACGACGAGCACGGCGAGCCTTTTGCCGCCCTGTCGATATCCGGGCCGATCGCGCGTATGACGGACGATCGCATTACCGAGCTGGGCGCGCTGGTGATCCGCGAGGCGCGTCAGGTGACGCTGGCCTACAGCGGCCGCTAAGCCAGTTCGCGGGCGTAGCGCACGCTGAAGCGCTGCGCCTGGCGCCAGGCAATCACCTCTTCCACATGCCCCTGCCGGATGCGCTGCTGCTGTGCACGCCACCAGCCCGCATCGAAGAGTTCAGGATGCAGCTGTTGCAGCAGCGCGCCGGTCGCGGCCTCGCTGCACAGCGCATAGCGGAAGGTTTCGGGAAAGACATCGTCCGGGCCGACGCTGTACCAGGGTTCGGCGCTCAGTTCGTCTTCGTCGTAGCGCGCCTGCGGCACGTCGCGGAAGTGCAGCTCATCCATGGGCCGGATTTCATCGTAGTCGTAAAACACCACGCGTCCATGTCGCGTCATGCCGAAGTTTTTAAACAGCATATCACCCGGAAAAATATTGGCCGCCGCCAGCTGTTTGATGGCGTGGCCATACTCCTCAACCGCGTGCCGCCGCTCTTCGCTGTTCGCCTGCGCCAGATAGAGGTTGAGCGGCTGCATACGCCGTTCCAGCCACAGATGGCGGATAATCAGGCGGTCGCCGTCGATATGCATCTTCGTGGCAATGCTGGCCTGAAACTCCGCCATCAGCGTAGGCGGGATACGCGCCAGCGGTAGCGCAAACTGCTCGAACTCCAGCGTGTCCGCCATACGTCCGACGCGGTCGTGCTCTTTGACCTGCTGATAACAGGCGCGCACCTGCGCCTCCGTCACCTCTTTCTGCGGCGCAAAGCGATCGCGGATCACTTTGAAGACGCGATCAAAGCCTGGCAGCGTAAAGACTAGCATCACCATGCCGCGCACGCCGGGCGCTATTTTGAATGCCGCGTCGCTGTGCGCCAGCGCATGCAGATAGTCGCGATAGCTTTCGGTTTTGCCGTGCTTCTGGCAGCCGATGGCCATATAGCGTTCAGAGAGCGTTTTGCCTGGCAGAATCGGCTGGAGCCACGCCACCAGCGCAGCGGGCACCGGCGCGTATACCATAAAGTAGGCGCGGGCGAAGCCGAACACGATGCTGGCGTCGTTAGCATCCGTCAGGCAGGTATCGATCCATAACTCGCCCTGGGCGGTGCGCTGAACCGGTAGCAGACAGGGAAAAATGGCGTGCGGCAGGTGCAAACGCGCTACGATCCACGCGGTTTTATTACGGAAAAAGAGCTCGCTGGCCACCTCCAGCCAGCCGCCATCCAGCCTGAAATGCTGTTGCAGATGGCGCAGGATATAACTGGCGTCGCGCGCGCGGTCCTGCCAGGGCAGCGTCAGCGTGGTATCGCACAGCACCTGCTCCAGCATCGCCTGCCAGCCGTGCTGCGGCTGATAGCGACGCGCCAGCGGTCGTGCAGGCTGTGAGGCGTGGTGCTGGGTGGAGAAGATAAACAGCCGCTTCGGCTGCAGGTGGGTATGTCCATGCAAACGACAGTAGACTGAATTGAAAAAGCTTTCGGCGATTTCCGCACGCGGATAGTCCGGCAGCAGCGCTTCATAATCCTGTTTTACCTGTGGCCAGAACGCATCGTCCCAGTGTGCCGCGTCGTTGAGTATGCGCAGCTGATCCACCACCAGCGCGACGTGGCTATCGTAAAGGTGGATGCGCGTTTTCATCGCCTGCTGTACCGCCTGCCAGTCAGCCTGTTCAAAGCGCTGCTGCGCGCCAGCGGTAATATCAAGAAAGCGACCATACTGCGCGTCAAAGCCTTGCAGAATGGTATGAGCAATTAAGGATTCGCGTGGTGGCACAGGCAGCTCCCAACAAAAGCCTGCCCAAACGCGTTGGGCAGGCCATGTGACACGGGGTTAAAACTGGTGCTGTTCGGTCGAGCCGGTCAGCGCCGTCACTGACGAATGGCCGCCCTGGATCAGCGTGGTGACCCGATCGAAATAGCCCGTCCCAACCTCCTGCTGATGAGATGAGAAGCTGTAGCCTTTATCGCGCGCCGCAAACTCCGGCTGCTGTACCTTTTCGACGTAGTGGCGCATGCCCTCTCCCTGGGCATAAGCGTGCGCCAGGTCGAACATGTTGAACCACATGCTGTGAATGCCCGCCAGAGTGATGAACTGGAAGCGATAGCCCATCTCGCTCAGCGCCTGCTGAAATCCTGCGATGGCGCGGTCGTCGAGGTTCTTTTTCCAGTTAAATGAGGGCGAGCAGTTATAGGCCAGCAGCTTGCCGGGATAGCGTGCGTGAATAGCCGTGGCGAAGCGCTGCGCCAGCGCCAGATCCGGCGTCGAGGTTTCGCACCACAGCACATCAGCGTAGGGCGCATAGGCCAGCCCGCGGCTGATCGCCTGCTCGATGCCCGCGTGCGTGCGAAAGAAGCCTTCCGCCGTGCGATCGCCGCGAATAAAAGGCCGGTCATAGTCGTCACAGTCGGAAGTAATCAGATCGGCCGCATCGGCGTCGGTGCGTGCTAACAGGATGGTCGGCACATCCATCACGTCAGCCGCCAGCCGTGCCGCCACCAGTTTCTGTATCGCTTCCTGCGTCGGCACCAGCACCTTTCCGCCCATATGCCCGCACTTTTTCACCGCCGCCAGCTGATCTTCGAAATGTACCGCTGCGGCGCCCGCGCTAATCATCGCTTTCATCAGTTCAAAAGCGTTGAGCACGCCGCCAAATCCCGCTTCGGCATCGGCGACAATCGGCAGGAAATAGTCAATGAACTCCTCATCACCCGGTTCAGCGCCGTTCGCCCACTGGATCTGATCGGCGCGCTGAAAGGTCTGATTGATGCGCTGTACCACTTCCGGCACCGAGTTCACAGGATAGAGCGACTGATCGGGATACATCTGCCCGGCAAGATTGGCATCCGCCGCCACCTGCCAGCCGGAAAGATAGATCGCTTCAATGCCCGCTTTCGCCTGCTGCAACGCCTGGCCGCCGGTGAGTGCGCCGAGGCTGTTAATGTAGCCTTTGCGCGCTGCGCCGTTGAGCAGCGTCCAGAGCTTTTCCGCGCCGCGCTGCGCCAGCGTGCAGGCAGGATTAACCGAGCCGCGCAGTTTAACGACCTCTTCAGCGCTGTAGGGACGCGTGATGCCTTCCCAGCGCGGTGCGCGCCAGGCTTGTTCAAGTTGCTGAGTCTGTTGGGTACGAGTCATGGCAACGGCTCCTTTTTCAGGGGATAAGGCGATAGCCCGGCAGAGTAAGAAATGAAACCAGTTCGTCTTCAGTGGTGATTTGCGCCATCAACCGCGCCGCGTCGTCGTAACGCGTATCGTTAAGCTGGCGTCGTTCTTCATCCAGCATGCGCAAAAAGCTTTCGGCGCTGACGGGCTGACCGTCGCTCAGAGTTTGCTGATGATGAATCCACTGCCAGATAGAGGTACGAGCAATTTCCGCCGTGGCGGCATCTTCCATCAGACCGTCGATCGGCACGCAGCCGTTGCCGCCCAGCCAGGCCTCCAGGTAACGCAGCGCGACGCGAATATTGGCGCGCATACCCGCTTCGGTGCGTTCGCCTGCGCAGGGTGCCAGCAGCTGTGCGGCGTCGACAGGCGCATCGTTTTCGCGCAGCACGTCGAGCTGGTTTTGCCGCTCGCCGAGCGCGGCGTCGAAGACGGCCATTGCCGTATCAGCCAGTCCGGGATGGGCTATCCAGGTGCCGTCGTGACCGTTATCCGCTTCACGCTGTTTATCTTCGCGCACGCGCTGCTGTACCCATTCATTGCGCGCGCGCTCTTTGGCTGGGATTAAGGCGGACATACCGCCCATCGCGAACGCACCGCGACGATGGCAGGTTTTCACCAGCAGTCGCGAATAAGCTTCCAGGAAAGGCTGCGCCATGGTGATCGACTGTCGATCGGGCAGGATGCGGTCGCCATGCTGACGCAGCGTTTTGATATAGCTGAAGATGTAATCCCAGCGGCCGCAGTTAAGGCCGACAATATGGTCGCGCAGGTTCCACAGGATCTCATCCATCTGGAATACCGCTGGCAGGGTTTCGATCAGTACCGTGACCTTGATGGTGCCGCGCGGCAGCTGAAAGCGATCTTCCGTGAAGCTAAAGATCTCGCGCCACCATGCCGCTTCCTGCCAGCTTTCGCTTTTCGGCAGATAGAAGTAAGGCCCGCTGCCTTTGCTGAGCAGCGCGGAAACGTTGTGGAAAAAGTAGAGGGCAAAATCAAATAATCCGCCGGGAATCGCTTTGCCCTGCCACTGCACATGTTTTTCATCCAGATGCAGACCCCGTACGCGACACATTAGCACCGCAGGATCGGCGCGCAGCTGGTAGATCTTTCCGCTTTCGCTGGTAAAGCTGAGCGTCCCATTCACCGCCTCACGCAGCGTTTGCTGCCCCTCCATCAGCTTGCTCCACTGCGGCGTCAGCGAGTCTTCAAAATCCGCCATATACACCTTCACGTTCGCGTTCAGGGCGTTAATGACCATTTTGCGTTCTGGCGGCCCGGTGATTTCCACGCGCCTGTCCAGCAGGTCATCAGGTATGGTGCCGATACGCCAGGTACTTTCACGAATGGAAGCAGTTTCCATATCAAAGTCGGGAAGCTGACCAGCGTCATAACGCTGCTGCCGCTGCTGCCTGAGATCAAGCAGCCTTTCGCGCTCGGCGGAGAAATGAGTGACCAGTTCAAGCAAGAACTGCTGCGCCTCTGGAGTGAGCAGCTGCTGTTCCGCATGGGAGAAGGGTTCTGTGAAGGTAAGATCGCTATGAATTATCGTGTCGGTCATGCGAGATCGCTCCTGTCGCCGATCGGATCCTGTCACAGCGATCCGGTTAAAGGATAATTTTTGAGCTACAGGATCCAAGCATATACTCGCCATTTTCAAAATCAAAAACTATTTCCATTTTAATTTAATATCTCAATTAACCTGATGATTAAAATGAAATTAAACTTCTTTAATTAAAGGGAGGCGTTTTCGAAAAGCGACAGGCATAAAAAAACCGTGACAGCTTTGCAGCTGGCACGGTAAGGACAAACGAGGAAACCGATTATTCGAGCGTGGGATTCATGCGACGCAGATCGAATGGCGTAATCTGGTAGACATAGTAATTCAGCCAGTTAGAGAACAGCAGATTGCCGTGACTGCGCCAGGTGGCGCGTGGCGGCAGCTCCGGGTTGTCCTGCGGGAAGTAGTTGAACGGCACCTCCGGCTGCAGGCCCGCCTCGTAGTCCCGATGGTATTCGCCTGACAGGGTCAACGCGTCATATTCAGGATGGCCGGTAACGAAAACCAGACGCTTGTCTTTGCTGGCCATCAGATAGGCGCCGGTCTGTTCAGATTCGGCGAACAGCTCCAGATCGGTGTAGTCGGTGATGAGCTGCGTCGGGAAATCAGCGTAGCGCGAATGGGGCGCCAGAAAGTTGTCGTCAAAACCGCGCGTCAGCAGCGCGTGCGGATGCAAAATCTGATGTTCATAGACGCCCGACAGTTTGTTTTGCCGCGTCTGTTTAGGGATGCCGTAGAGAATATTAAGCGCCGCCTGCACTGCCCAGCAGACAAAGAGCGTCGAGGTAACGTGCTCTTTCGCCCAGTGCAGCACGCGCTGGATCTGCGGCCAGTAGGCTACGTCGTTAAAATCGACCAGGCCCAGCGGCGCGCCGGTGACGATCAGCCCGTCGAAGTTATCGTGCTGGATATCGTCAAAGTTGCAGTAGAAGTTGTTGAGATGTTCTGTCGGCGTATTACGCGATTCGCGGCTGTCGATGCGCAGCAGCTGAATATCGATCTGTAAGGGCGAGTTGGACAGCAGACGCAGGAACTGGTTTTCCGTCTCAATCTTTTTCGGCATCAGATTGAGCACCAGAACTTTCAACGGACGGATTTCCTGAACACTGGCGCGCGACGAAGTCATGACAAAGACGTTTTCATCACGCAAGAAATTTACTGCCGGTAATTCATCGGGAACCCTGATTGGCATGTGCGACTTTCCTCTTTACAACCGTATATACGTTTAGACATCCAGATGCCCAACAATAGCCTGGCAGCCTGATGATGTCGAGTCTTCATGCGATTTATGAAAATCTTTCAGCTTTAAACGGCAAAAAGAAGAGGAAGGCAAAAAGGATGATAAAGAAAGGACGTGAGATCTTTTTTTCTGGCCTGAAAAGCAAAAAACCCTGACCGTGAGGTCAGGGTTATCGCAGTTGGATGCCTGGCAGTTCCCTACTCTCGCATGGGGAGGCCCCACACTACCATCGGCGCTACGGCGTTTCACTTCTGAGTTCGGCATGGGGTCAGGTGGGACCGCCGCGCTAAGGCCGCCAGGCAAATTCTTGTGCACGGAACGAATCTTTTACGCTGCTGCTGCGTTGGCTGCTCTCGTAAAGTCAGTCACATACCTCAGTATGCTCCTTCCTTTACCGCGCTTGCCGCCTTGCTTCAGCGCAAAATCTTTCGTTCCCGCTAATTCTTTATCCGTTAACAAGCTGAAAATCTCGCGTCTCACAAAACGCCTCTGGCGTTGTAAGGTTAAGCCTCACGGGTCATTAGTACCGGTTAGCTCAACGCATCGCTGCGCTTACACACCCGGCCTATCAACGTCGTCGTCTTCAACGTCCCTTCAGGAGCATCAAGTGCTCAGGGAAAACTCATCTCGGGGCAAGTTTCGTGCTTAGATGCTTTCAGCACTTATCTCTTCCGCACTTAGCTACCGGGCAGTGCCATTGGCATGACAACCCGAACACCAGCGGTGCGTTCACTCCGGTCCTCTCGTACTAGGAGCAACCCCCCTCAGTTTTCCAGCGCCCACGGCAGATAGGGACCGAACTGTCTCACGACGTTCTAAACCCAGCTCGCGTACCACTTTAAACGGCGAACAGCCGTACCCTTGGGACCTACTTCAGCCCCAGGATGTGATGAGCCGACATCGAGGTGCCAAACACCGCCGTCGATATGAACTCTTGGGCGGTATCAGCCTGTTATCCCCGGAGTACCTTTTATCCGTTGAGCGATGGCCCTTCCATTCAGAACCACCGGATCACTATGACCTGCTTTCGCACCTGCTCGAGCCGTCACTCTCGCAGTCAAGCTGGCTTATGCCATTGCACTAACCTCCTGATGTCCGACCAGGATTAGCCAACCTTCGTGCTCCTCCGTTACGCTTTGGGAGGAGACCGCCCCAGTCAAACTACCCACCAGACACTGTCCGCAGCCCGGATAACGGGCCTACGTTAGAACACCAGCCATTAAAGGGTGGTATTTCAAGGATGGCTCCACGCAGACTGGCGTCCACGCTTCAAAGCCTCCCACCTATCCTACACATCAAGGACCAGTGTTCAGTGTCAAGCTGTAGTAAAGGTTCACGGGGTCTTTCCGTCTTGCCGCGGGTACACTGCATCTTCACAGCGATTTCAATTTCACTGAGTCTCGGGTGGAGACAGCCTGGCCATCATTACGCCATTCGTGCAGGTCGGAACTTACCCGACAAGGAATTTCGCTACCTTAGGACCGTTATAGTTACGGCCGCCGTTTACCGGGGCTTCGATCAAGAGCTTCTCCTTGCGGATAACCCCATCAATTAACCTTCCGGCACCGGGCAGGCGTCACACCGTATACGTCCACTTTCGTGTTTGCACAGTGCTGTGTTTTTAATAAACAGTTGCAGCCAGCTGGTATCTTCGACTGGCCTCGGCTCCGGGAGCAAGTCCCTTCACCTACGCGCCAGCGTGCCTTCTCCCGAAGTTACGGCACCATTTTGCCTAGTTCCTTCACCCGAGTTCTCTCAAGCGCCTTGGTATTCTCTACCTGACCACCTGTGTCGGTTTGGGGTACGATTTCGTGTTGCCTGGAGCTTAGAGGCTTTTCCTGGAAGCAGGGCATTTGTTGCTTCAGCACCGTAGTGCCTCGTCGTCACGCCTCAGTGTAAAGTGCACCGGATTTGCCTGGAGCACACACCTACACGCTTAAACCGGGACAACCGTCGCCCGGCCAACATAGCCTTCTCCGTCCCCCCTTCGCAGCAACACCAAGTACAGGAATATTAACCTGTTTCCCATCGACTACGCCTTTCGGCCTCGCCTTAGGGGTCGACTCACCCTGCCCCGATTAACGTTGGACAGGAACCCTTGGTCTTCCGGCGAGCGGGCTTTTCACCCGCTTTATCGTTACTTATGTCAGCATTCGCACTTCTGATACCTCCAGCATGCCTCACAGCACACCTTCGACGGCTTACAGAACGCTCCCCTACCCAACAACGCTTGCGCGTCGCTGCCGCAGCTTCGGTGCATGGTTTAGCCCCGTTACATCTTCCGCGCAGGCCGACTCGACCAGTGAGCTATTACGCTTTCTTTAAATGATGGCTGCTTCTAAGCCAACATCCTGGCTGTCTGGGCCTTCCCACATCGTTTCCCACTTAACCATGACTTTGGGACCTTAGCTGGCGGTCTGGGTTGTTTCCCTCTTCACGACGGACGTTAGCACCCGCCGTGTGTCTCCCGTGATAACATTCCTCGGTATTCGCAGTTTGCATCGGGTTGGTAAGCCGGGATGGCCCCCTAGCCGAAACAGTGCTCTACCCCCGAGGATGAGTTCACGAGGCGCTACCTAAATAGCTTTCGGGGAGAACCAGCTATCTCCCGGTTTGATTGGCCTTTCACCCCCAGCCACAGGTCATCCGCTAATTTTTCAACATTAGTCGGTTCGGTCCTCCAGTTAGTGTTACCCAACCTTCAACCTGCCCATGGCTAGATCACCGGGTTTCGGGTCTATACCCTGCAACTTAACGCCCAGTTAAGACTCGGTTTCCCTGCGGCTCCCCTATACGGTTAACCTTGCTACAGAATATAAGTCGCTGACCCATTATACAAAAGGTACGCAGTCACCCCATAAAAGAGGCTCCCACTGCTTGTACGTACACGGTTTCAGGTTCTGTTTCACTCCCCTCGCCGGGGTTCTTTTCGCCTTTCCCTCACGGTACTGGTTCACTATCGGTCAGTCAGGAGTATTTAGCCTTGGAGGATGGTCCCCCCATATTCAGACAGGATACCACGTGTCCCGCCCTACTCATCGAGCTCACAGAATGTGTGTTTTCGTGTACGGGAGTGTCACCCTGTACCCTGCGACTTTCCAGACGCTTCCACTAACACACAAGCTGATTCAGGCTCTGGGCTGCTCCCCGTTCGCTCGCCGCTACTGGGGGAATCTCGGTTGATTTCTTTTCCTCGGGGTACTTAGATGTTTCAGTTCCCCCGGTTCGCCTCGCAACACTATGTATTCATGTTGCGATAGTGTGTCGAAACACACTGGGTTTCCCCATTCGGACATCGCCGGCTGTTGCGGTTCATATCACCTTGCCGGCGCTTTTCGCAGATTAGCACGTCCTTCATCGCCTCTGACTGCCAGGGCATCCACCGTGTACGCTTAGTCGCTTAACCTCACAACCCACAGGCGTCTTGCGACGTCGCGGATGTGATTATTGAGAGACTCGAACGCGCTGCCTTTATTCCCTGTTACGGGGGAATAACGCGACGCGTCGTTTCAATTTTCAGCTTGTTCCGGATTGTTAAAGAGCATAATACTTCGCAGCCCGCCGTTGCCGGCGCGCTCTGAAGTATTTCAGAAAACAGTATGGTGGAGCTAAGCGGGATCGAACCGCTGACCTCCTGCGTGCAAGGCAGGCGCTCTCCCAGCTGAGCTATAGCCCCATACAGTTACTGCAGAGACCGTCTACATACCAGGAGTGGCATTCTTCGTTCGAGGAATGCGATTTTTTCTCAGGCAAGGCGTGGCGATGCGAAGCATAGTTCACTATGCGAGCCGTCGTCACAACGCAGCATGAGGGAAAATCTGGTAGGCCTGAGTGGACTTGAACCACCGACCTCACCCTTATCAGGGGTGCGCTCTAACCACCTGAGCTACAAGCCTGTAGAGGTTTTTCTGCTCGTTACTTTTCTATCAGACAATCTGTGTGAGCACTTCGAAGGCAGTATCTTCAGGTAAGGAGGTGATCCAACCGCAGGTTCCCCTACGGTTACCTTGTTACGACTTCACCCCAGTCATGAATCACAAAGTGGTAAGCGCCCTCCCGAAGGTTAAGCTACCTACTTCTTTTGCAACCCACTCCCATGGTGTGACGGGCGGTGTGTACAAGGCCCGGGAACGTATTCACCGTGGCATTCTGATCCACGATTACTAGCGATTCCGACTTCACGGAGTCGAGTTGCAGACTCCGATCCGGACTACGACGCACTTTATGAGGTCCGCTTGCTCTCGCGAGGTCGCTTCTCTTTGTATGCGCCATTGTAGCACGTGTGTAGCCCTACTCGTAAGGGCCATGATGACTTGACGTCATCCCCACCTTCCTCCGGTTTATCACCGGCAGTCTCCTTTGAGTTCCCGACCGAATCGCTGGCAACAAAGGATAAGGGTTGCGCTCGTTGCGGGACTTAACCCAACATTTCACAACACGAGCTGACGACAGCCATGCAGCACCTGTCTCAGAGTTCCCGAAGGCACCAAGGCATCTCTGCCAAGTTCTCTGGATGTCAAGAGTAGGTAAGGTTCTTCGCGTTGCATCGAATTAAACCACATGCTCCACCGCTTGTGCGGGCCCCCGTCAATTCATTTGAGTTTTAACCTTGCGGCCGTACTCCCCAGGCGGTCGACTTAACGCGTTAGCTCCGGAAGCCACTCCTCAGGGGAACAGCCTCCAAGTCGACATCGTTTACGGCGTGGACTACCAGGGTATCTAATCCTGTTTGCTCCCCACGCTTTCGCACCTGAGCGTCAGTCTTTGTCCAGGGGGCCGCCTTCGCCACCGGTATTCCTCCAGATCTCTACGCATTTCACCGCTACACCTGGAATTCTACCCCCCTCTACAAGACTCTAGCCTGCCAGTTTCGAATGCAGTTCCCAGGTTAAGCCCGGGGATTTCACATCCGACTTGACAGACCGCCTGCGTGCGCTTTACGCCCAGTAATTCCGATTAACGCTTGCACCCTCCGTATTACCGCGGCTGCTGGCACGGAGTTAGCCGGTGCTTCTTCTGCGGGTAACGTCAATCGACGCGGTTATTAACCGCATCGCCTTCCTCCCCGCTGAAAGTACTTTACAACCCGAAGGCCTTCTTCATACACGCGGCATGGCTGCATCAGGCTTGCGCCCATTGTGCAATATTCCCCACTGCTGCCTCCCGTAGGAGTCTGGACCGTGTCTCAGTTCCAGTGTGGCTGGTCATCCTCTCAGACCAGCTAGGGATCGTCGCCTAGGTGAGCCGTTACCCCACCTACTAGCTAATCCCATCTGGGCACATCCGATGGTGTGAGGCCCGAAGGTCCCCCACTTTGGTCTTGCGACGTTATGCGGTATTAGCTACCGTTTCCAGTAGTTATCCCCCTCCATCGGGCAGTTTCCCAGACATTACTCACCCGTCCGCCACTCGCCACCCAAAGAGCAAGCTCTTCTGTGCTGCCGTTCGACTTGCATGTGTTAGGCCTGCCGCCAGCGTTCAATCTGAGCCATGATCAAACTCTTCAATTTAAGTTTGATTTGCTTAAACCAGTTAAGCGGTGCTCATCTGTAAAACGTCATAATGAATGTCATTATGTGTCCACTCGTGAGGCTTGATATTTTTTAAGCCCGAAGGCTTTGATATCTGCTCCCGAGTGCCCACACAGATTGTCTGATAAATTGTTAAAGAGCGGTGCAGTCAGCGGCGGAGCCTGCTGCTGCGAGGTGGCGTATATTACGCTACTCTCTGTGTCAGTCAAGCGTTTATTTTCGCTCTGACCGACGGTGACTTTCATCACCTCAACACCGCATTCCGTAAGCCGTTGTGCCGTGTCGATGGAGGCGCATTATAGGGAGTCGTTCAGAGAGCGCAACAGCTAAATTGCAGAAAAATGACCGTTCGCTGCATTCCACAGCAAAAGCCCGCCTTATACGTGATTACCCACAAAGTTATCCACAATGCATTTCAAAACGAATTTTTGCGAGCAGCACGCAAACGTTTTCGCTACAATGCCCCGCGACGTCACGGATGCCCCTTTTCGGGGCGTTACCTGAAGTTTCGCCTCTTTTTATTCATAAGAAGATCGCTAAGCTTGATGTAACGCTCTTATTTACGCGAAACAAAGCCAAGGGATAAAACCACCATGCAACAACGTCGTCCTGTACGCCGCGCTCTGCTGAGTGTCTCAGACAAAGCAGGTATCCTCGAATTTGCTCAGGCGCTCTCCAGCCGCGGCGTCGAACTCCTCTCTACAGGCGGAACCGCTCGCCTGCTGGCCGATGCGGGTCTCACCGTTACCGAAGTGTCTGACTACACCGGCTTCCCGGAAATGATGGATGGACGCGTCAAAACGCTGCACCCGAAAGTGCACGGCGGCATTCTGGGCCGTCGCGGCCAGGATGACGCCATTATGGCGCAGCACGCTATCGAACCTATCGACATGGTGGTGGTTAACCTCTATCCCTTCGCGCAGACCGTTGCGCGCGAAGGCTGCACGCTGGAAGATGCGGTCGAGAATATCGATATCGGCGGCCCGACCATGGTGCGTTCAGCGGCCAAGAACCATAAGGACGTGGCGATTGTGGTCAAGAGCAGCGACTACGACGCCATACTGGCCGAGCTGGACGCCAACGAAAACTCGTTGACGCTGGAAACCCGTTTTGACCTTGCGATTAAAGCGTTTGAGCATACCGCGGCCTATGACAGCATGATCGCCAACTACTTTGGCTCGCTGGTTCCTGCCTATCATGGCGAGCGCAATCAACCCGCTGGCCGTTTCCCGCGCACGCTCAATCTGAACTTCATTAAGAAGCAGGATATGCGCTACGGCGAAAACAGCCATCAGGACGCCGCCTTCTATATAGAAGAGAACGTGCAGGAAGCTTCGGTAGCGACCGCGCAGCAGGTTCAGGGCAAAGCGCTCTCCTACAACAATATTGCCGATACCGACGCGGCGCTGGAGTGCGTGAAGGCGTTCAGCGAAGCAGCGTGCGTTATCGTTAAGCATGCCAACCCCTGCGGCGTCGCCGCTGGCGCATCAATTCTTGAGGCTTACGAACGCGCGTATCAGACCGACCCGACCTCGGCCTTCGGCGGCATTATCGCTTTCAACCGCGAGCTGGACGAAGCGACCGCGCAGGCGATTATCAGCCGTCAGTTTGTCGAAGTGATCATCGCCCCTTCCGCCAGCGAAGCGGCGCTGAAAGTCACGGCGGCCAAGCAGAACGTTCGCGTGCTGATCTGCGGCCAGTGGCAGGAACGCGTCGCCGGACTCGATTTCAAACGCGTTACCGGCGGCCTGCTGGTACAGGATCGCGACCTGGGCATGGTGGAAGCGAGCCAGCTGCGCGTGGTCAGCAAGCGTCAGCCGAGCGAGCAGGAGCTGCGCGACGCGCTCTTCTGCTGGAAGGTCGCGAAGTTCGTGAAATCCAACGCCATCGTTTATGCGCGCGACAATATGACCATCGGCATCGGCGCCGGCCAGATGAGCCGCGTCTACTCCGCTAAAATTGCCGGCATTAAGGCTGCGGACGAAGGGCTGGAGGTAAAAGGCTCGGCGATGGCTTCTGATGCGTTCTTCCCATTCCGCGACGGTATCGATGCCGCGGCCGCTGTCGGCGTTACCTGCGTTATCCAGCCGGGCGGCTCTATTCGCGACGAAGAGGTTATCGCTGCGGCAGACGAGCACGGCATCGCCATGATCTTCACTGACATGCGCCACTTCCGCCATTAATTATCCGGAGAGCAATATGAAAATTTTAGTGATTGGCAACGGCGGCCGTGAACACGCGCTGGCCTGGAAAGCGGCGCAGTCGCCGCTGGCGGAAACGGTATTCGTCGCGCCCGGCAACGCTGGCACCGCGCTGGAGCCCGCGCTGCAAAATGTTGATATCAGCCCAACCGATATCCCTGCCCTGCTGGCGTTCGCCCAGCGCGAAGCGATCGACCTGACTATCGTCGGTCCGGAAGCGCCGCTGGTTATCGGCGTGGTCGACGCCTTCCGCGCGGCGGGCCTGAAAATTTTCGGCCCAACCAAAAACGCCGCGCAGCTGGAAGGCTCTAAAGCCTTTACCAAAGATTTCCTTGCCCGCCACCATATTCCTACCGCGGAGTACCGCAACTTTACAGATGTCGAAGTCGCGCTGGCGTACCTGCGCGAGAAAGGCGCGCCTATCGTCATCAAGGCCGACGGCCTGGCAGCCGGTAAAGGCGTAATCGTCGCGATGACGCTGGAAGAAGCGGAAGCAGCGGTTAAAGATATGCTGGCTGGCAACGCTTTCGGCGACGCAGGCCACCGCATCGTGATTGAAGAGTTTCTCGACGGCGAAGAAGCCAGCTTTATCGTCATGGTTGATGGCGAACATGTGCTGCCGATGGCCACCAGCCAGGATCACAAGCGCGTCGGCGATGGCGATACCGGTCCGAACACGGGCGGCATGGGCGCCTATTCCCCCGCGCCGGTGGTTACCGACGAGATCCACCAGCGCGTTATGGATCAGGTGATCTGGCCGACGGTGCGCGGCATGGCGGCGGAAGGCAATGTCTATACCGGCTTCCTGTATGCCGGTCTGATGATCGATCAGTCGGGTCAGCCGAAAGTCATCGAATTCAACTGCCGCTTCGGCGATCCCGAAACCCAGCCGATCATGCTGCGCCTGCAGTCGGATTTGGTTGAGCTCTGCCTGGCGGCCTGCGACGGCGCGCTGGATAAGACGGATTCAAAATGGGATCCGCGCCCGGCGCTCGGCGTCGTGCTGGCGGCGGGCGGCTATCCGGGCGACTACGTCAACGGCGAGCAGATTCACGGCCTGCCGCTGGAGCAGGTTGACGACGGCAAGGTATTCCATGCCGGTACGCGTCTTGAGAACGATCTGGTGCTGACCAACGGCGGCCGCGTGCTCTGCGTTACCGCGCTGGGTGACGACGTGGCGGCGGCGCAAAAGCGCGCCTATGAGCTGGCTCAGCCTGTCTCCTGGAACGGCAGCTTCTGCCGCCGCGATATCGGCTATCGCGCCATTAACCGCAAGTAAGCAAAAAGGGCGCGCCATGCGCCCTTTTCTCTGCCCTAAAAATCCTCTTCTTTCGGCTGCGAATCACAGCTTTCTCCCGGCGCCGCGCGCAGCAGCTGCGTACCTTCAGGCGCCTCCAGCCAGGAGACCAGCAGCGGCGCGGCGCTGCGTCTCTGCTGCTGCGCCAGCGTCTGCAGCGCGTAATCGTCGAAGGATGGCGACTCGCGCCCGCCGTCGCAGAGGGCGATCTGCTTCGCGCCCAGCCACTGGCCCTGCTTCAGCATCACGCGGCCGCTGAGCAGCGCATTGCTCTGCGCCAGCATCCGCTGTGCATCGAACTTATAGAGCTCTATCGTATCCGGATCGACCGCTTCGCGTCGCCCGGCCAGCTGCCGCTGCATAAAGCTCAGGCTGCCGTCCTGATCGAAACGCAGGGTGACATCGTCTGGCTGCTTGCCGCTGACGTGGCGCGCTACGCTGACCAGCTTCTCCTCTTGCCACACATAGTCGGTAGTTTCCGCCGCGTCGCCGTTAAAAGGCGTATAGAGGGTGCGCAAATGAATCGTAAGGTGGCTGTTTTTGCGCCAGATGCGCACCGCGCCGCGATCGGCAAGATAGCCGCTGGCGCTAAAAGGAGGCGTGTCGGGCGTAGAACCGCACCCGGAAAGCAGAAGCAGAGCAAGCAGGGCAAAACAGGAGGGCGAACGCAGGTTCGGCATAGCTGGCCCCTAATACAAAAGGGGCGAATTCGCCCCTTCTTTTAAAATTCTGACCGCAGTGCGACGTCTTATTTAACAGAGTCTTTCAGCGCTTTACCAGACACGAATGCCGGTACGTTTGCCGCAGCGATTTTGATCTCTTTGCCAGTTTGCGGGTTGCGACCGGTACGCTCAGCGCGGTGGTTCACTTTAAAAGTGCCAAAACCAACCAGTTGTACAGCATCACCTTCTTTCAGAGACTCAGTGATCGCAGCCAGAGTTGATTCCAGAGCCGCTTTAGCCTGGGTTTTCGACAGGTCCGCTTTTTCCGCGATCACATCAATCAGTTGAGTCTTGTTCATAAGTTATCCTTAAAGTGTATTTATCGCTTGCTAAGCAACGAGTGCGAGGGAAAAGCCATATTCTGGCACTCTTCAGCCTGCACGCACCGATAGCCACAATTTTCAGCCCCCCAAATGTAGACCAGAGAGGGGGCCGATGTGAAGCCTCCAGGCGCGCTAATTCGGGCCTGAAGTCACGTTTTCCCGCCTTACTGCTGAAAATTTATACCGATGTTGCTGATTCCCGCCTCCCGCAGGTCCAAACGCAAACCTTTGATCAATTCAAGGTCTCGTTCTTCGCAGTCGGCAAGCAGGCGGAAAATCTCCCATTGCATGTCCCACTCGTCGATAACGGCCGGGTTTTCGCGCAGCTCTTCGTCGCTCATTTCGCGTCCGGCCTGGGTCATTTCCAGCATCGCAACGGTGGTGATCGACGTCTTGCTGACTTCAATCGCATGCTCCAGCGTTTCGCCGCTCAGCATCGCGTGCAGCACTTCGCTTAACGCCACGCAGGCGTCGATAGCGGGATAAACGCCATACACCTCGAAGGCATCGCCGTCGGGAATGGCGGCCTCAAGCTTTTCCAGCTGGCTGTCAAAATTGATTTTGGCGTCTTTGACCGTCAGGCTTTCCCAGATGAGATCGAGAAGGCGGCGATAAAGTGCCGGATCGGCGAATTCCGTCTGCTGGCAGAATGCCCAGTAATTGGGGAACATACGCTCGCACAGGCAAGCCATAAACGTCAGATGCTGCCAGCTTTCCAGCTTAGCCAGACGCAGGTGAACGGGGTTTTGTAACATGAACAGGGCTCTTCATCGTTTAGCTGGCGGCAGTGTACCGCAAAAGCGCCGCGCGCACAGCGTTAAAGCGCGCTTTGCCAGCGCTGAAAGGCGGTGCGGTTGGAGGCGACGGCGTCGGCCCAGCGCGTAGGCTCCGGCAGGCGATAGCCGCCCATGCAGTTTTCCACCCAGTGCAGCGCGCTATCCAGGCTGACGCGGTGTCCGGTCGCCACGAAAAGCGGGTTGCAGCGCGCTTTGCTGCGCCATACCCAGCCGATCTGCTCGCCTTTGTCTATCAGCGGCTGGCGCGATCCCGGCTCGGCGCCCAGATCGGCAAAGCGACCGCACAGGCGCTTTTTCGCCACGCCGATCGTCGGCACGTCAACCATTAAGCCAAAGTGCGAGGCGACGCCGAGACGACGCGGGTGCGAAATGCCGTGTCCGTCGACGAAAAGAAGATCCGGTTTGCGCTCAAGCATTTCCCATGCCGCCAGCAGCGCAGGATATTCGCGAAAAGAGAGGAAGCCGGGAATATAAGGCATGGTGGTGGCGATGCGCGCGATGCGATGCTCCACCAGCTTCAGGGAAGGATATTCGAGGATCACCAGGGCGGCGCGCGTCACGGCCCCTTCCTGCTCGAATCCGACGTCGGCGCCGCCGATAAAACGCGGCGGCAAAACGTCGAAATCATCCTGCCGCACCACCTCTGCAGCGCGCTGAATCTGCTCCGCGCGCAGTGCAGCAATGTCCATACTTACTCCTGATGATATTGGCCTGAGAGACGGTGCACCGCCTCAACGAACACGCCCGCATGCTCTGGCGGCACATCCTGATGGATACCATGTCCCAGGTTGAAGACGTGACCGCTGCCCGCGCCGAAGCCGTCGAGAATGCCCGCGACTTCCTGCTCGATACGCGCAGCTGGCGCATAAAGCATAGACGGATCCATGTTGCCCTGCAGCGCGACTTTGTCGCCGACGCGACGACGCGCTTCGCCGATGTCGGTGGTCCAGTCGAGACCGAGCGCGTCGCAGCCGGTGGCGGCCATCGCTTCCAGCCACTGTCCGCCGCCCTTAGTGAAGAGCGTAATCGGCACGCGGCGTCCTTCGTTCTCATGCAGCACGCTGTCGACGATTTTATGCATGTAGTAGAGCGAGAACTCCAGGTAATCGCGTCCGGTCAGCACGCCGCCCCAGGTGTCGAACACCATTACCGACTGCGCGCCCGCGCGGATCTGCGCGTTGAGATAAAGAATGACGCTGTCCGCCAGCTTGTCGAGCATCGCATGCAGCGTTGCCGGATCGGCGTACATCATCTTTTTGATTTTCGTGAAGGCTTTGCTGCTGCCGCCCTCTACCATGTAGGTCGCCAGCGTCCAGGGACTGCCGGAGAATCCGATCAGCGGCACTTCGCCGTTGAGGTTTTTGCGAATGGTGCGTACCGCATTCATCACATAGCCGAGTTCCTGCTCGGGATCGGGCACCGGCAGTTTATCGACATCGGCGCGACAGGTAACCGGATTAGAGAAACGCGGGCCTTCGCCGGTTTCGAAGTAGAGTCCCAGCCCCATCGCGTCGGGGATCGTCAGGATATCGCTGAAGAGGATCGCCGCATCAAGCGGGTAGCGGCGCAGCGGCTGCAGGGTGACTTCACACGCCAGTTCGGCGTTTTTGCACAGCGACATAAAATCACCGGCTACGGCGCGCGTCGCTTTGTACTCCGGCAAATAACGCCCGGCTTGTCGCATCATCCATACCGGCGTGATATCGACCGGTTGACGTAACAGGGCGCGCAGATAACGATCGTTCTTCAGTTCACTCATTTCAGGACTCTCTCAATTTCAGGCGCGTAGTGTAACACTTCTTACGCCTCGCCGCGGCAGATGGCGACGGTATCTTCGATTAGCCGGCGCGCCACGGTGCCCGGCGGCGGCAGCTGCGGCAGCGCGTCGTAGCGGTACCAGCCAGCGTCCAGCAGCTCTTTGTTATCGATTTGCAAATCGCCACCGTCATATTCCGCCATAAAGGCCATCATCAGCGAATGCGGGAAGGGCCAGGGCTGCGACGTGACGTAGCGTAAGTTTTTGACGCGGACGTTGCTCTCTTCCATCACCTCGCGCGCGACCGCCTGCTCCAGCGTCTCGCCCACCTCGACAAAGCCCGCCAGCACGGTATAGATGCTGTTGCGATGACGCGCATGGTTGGCCAGCAATATCTCGTCGCCGCGTCGGATGGCGACGATAATGCAGGGCGCGATTTGCGGATAGTAGCGTTCGCGGCAGTGTCCGCAGAGGCAGGCATTTTCATGTTTGCTCAGATGCATTTCGTGGCCGCAGTAGCCGCAGAAGCGATGCGAGCGGTAAAACTCTGCCAGCTGCACGGCGCGCCCGGCAAGCTGAAACAGCCCTGGCTCTTCATCGATCAGCTGACGCACCGAGAACATGTCGCGATCGCGGCTCTCACACACCAGCCATACCGTTTCGCCCTGCCACTCGCCGACCGCCTGCGCCTTGCTGCCTGCCAGCTTAAACGCAGCGGCGCTGCCGTGCGGCAGATCGCCTTGCGGCAACCAAAGTTTCTGTTCATGGCTGACAATCCACCATCCAGCGTCTACGCTTGAGATCTCATGTTGCATCTAATCGTCATCCTTAGCGTCTTATCGATACGCTGAAGTCCTGATGTTAAGTGTGTAGACAAACAACTATACCCTAAATCGTCCAGCTTGCAGGCGGCACCAGGCCAGCCGCAGCGTGACGGGAAGGGAACCTTCTTTACATGGAGTCAGATATGCTTAACCAGTTAAACGTCCTGACCGAGCGCGTAGGTGGCAGCAACGAACTGGTAGACACGTGGCTGGACGCCCGTCGCCAGCTTCTTGTTTCTTATTACCACCTGGTTGGGCTGAAGCCTAACAAAGAGGCGCTCACGACGTTAGACGAGCAGGCGCTCGACAATTTTTGTCACGGCCTGGTCGATTACCTTTCCGCCGGTCACTTCAGCATTTACGAGCGCATCATCAACGAGATGGAAGGCGACAGCCCGATGATTGCCGCTGCGCAGGTCTATCCGCCGCTGGAAGCCAACACCGAGCGCCTGATGCAGCTCTATGATGGCCATCTGCAGCAGTCGATTGACGACGATAACTGCGTCGATTTTCAGCTGGCGCTGTCGGAAGTCGGCGAAGTGCTGGAAGCGCGCTTTACCCTGGAAGATAAGCTGATCCAGCTTGCGTGGGACAACAGCCTGGTGCGTGCGCCGGTGGCTAACGACAGCACGCAGCTGTCGCGTCCGGCTTAAGGTTAGCCAATTGTAAATCGCTTGTTATTCTGAAGCGGTCCTTCTATGCTGAACGGGTTTTCGACGTTATCGTCGAAAACCCGTTTTGTTTTTGTGCAATATGCACTGGCGTTTTAAGCGTAACGTGCGCAGCCAGTTCACGCTCGGACAGCGCGCAGGGACGGGAGCATACTGAAGTATGTGACCGTCACGAGCACTGCCCAGTGCGCGAAATGGCAAGCTAAGTAGCTTAAAACGTAAAACGAAATCTTGTCGGAGTGCCCCCTGGGCTGAGACCGTTAATTCGGGATCCGCGGAACCTGATCAGGTTAGAACCTGCGAAGGGAACAAGAGTAAACATCATCAGTACGCTGGCGATTTTGCCTGCCGTTTCTGTTACTCCTTCCGAACTCCGGACAAGCAACGTTCCCCCTCAACAGGAAAATTGCTATGTCTATGACCAAAACCAACCGACGTGAACAGCGCGCTCAGGCGCAGGCCTTTATTGAGGCGCTTCAGAGCGGCGTCGCCTTTCCCAACTCGAAACGTATCTGGATCCAGGGCAGCCGCGCCGATATTCGCGTGCCGATGCGCGAGATCCAGCTCAGCCCGACGCTGCTCGGCGGCGATAAAGATCGTCCGCGCTATGAAGAGAATGAGGCGGTGCCGGTCTACGATACTGCCGGTCCCTACGGCGATCCCGATGCCGTTATCGACGTACAGCGCGGGCTGGCAAAGCTGCGCGCCGACTGGATTGCCACACGCGACGATAGTGAGGTTCTGACGCACACCAGCTCGCGCTATACGCAGCAGCGTCTGGCCGATGACGGGCTCGATCATCTGCGTTTCGAGCGGCTGCCGCAGCCGCGACGCGCAAAAGCGGGGCGGCGCGTCACCCAGCTTCACTATGCCCGTCAGGGCGTCGTCACGCCGGAGATGGAGTTTATCGCGCTGCGCGAGAATATGGGCCGCGAACGCATTCGCAGCGAAGTGCTGCGTCAGCAGCATGCCGGCCACGGCTTCGGCGCGCAGCTGCCGGAAAACATCACCCCTGAGTTCGTGCGCCAGGAAGTGGCCGCCGGACGCGCCATTATTCCCGCGAATATCAACCATCCCGAATCGGAGCCGATGATTATCGGCCGCAATTTTCTGGTCAAGGTCAACGCCAACATCGGCAACTCGGCGGTCACTTCCTCTATCGAAGAAGAGGTGGAGAAACTGGTCTGGTCGACGCGCTGGGGCGCCGATACTGTGATGGATCTCTCCACCGGGCGCTATATTCATGAAACGCGCGAGTGGATCCTGCGCAACAGCCCGGTGCCCATCGGCACCGTACCCATCTATCAGGCGCTGGAAAAGGTCAACGGCGTTGCGGAAAATCTCGACTGGGAAGTGTTTCGCGACACGCTGCTGGAGCAGGCGGAGCAAGGCGTCGATTACTTCACTATCCACGCCGGCGTGCTGCTGCGCTATGTGCCGATGACGGCGAAGCGCCTGACCGGCATCGTATCGCGCGGCGGGTCGATTATGGCGAAGTGGTGTCTGTCGCATCACCGCGAAAGTTTTCTCTATACGCACTTTCGCGAAATTTGCGAAATCTGCGCCGCCTACGACGTTTCGCTGTCGCTTGGCGACGGCCTGCGTCCCGGCTCAATTCAGGACGCCAACGACGAGGCACAGTTCGCCGAGCTGCGCACGCTGGGCGAGCTGACGAAGATCGCCTGGGAGTATGACGTGCAGGTGATGATCGAAGGTCCCGGCCATATTCCTATGCAGATGATCCGCCGCAATATGACCGAGCAGCTGGAGCACTGTCACGAAGCGCCGTTCTATACGCTCGGCCCGCTAACCACGGATATCGCGCCCGGCTACGATCACTTCACCTCCGGCATCGGCGCCGCGATGATCGGCTGGTTCGGCTGCGCCATGCTCTGCTACGTTACGCCCAAAGAGCATCTCGGCCTGCCAAATAAAGAGGACGTTAAGCAGGGGCTGATTACCTATAAGATCGCCGCCCACGCGGCGGATCTGGCGAAGGGGCATCCCGGCGCGCAGATCCGCGATAACGCCATGTCCAAAGCGCGCTTTGAATTCCGCTGGGAGGATCAGTTCAATCTGGCGCTCGATCCTCATACCGCGCGCGCCTATCACGACGAAACCCTGCCCCAGGAATCGGGTAAAGTGGCACACTTCTGCTCGATGTGCGGCCCCAAATTCTGCTCGATGAAAATCAGCCAGGAAGTGCGCGACTATGCAGCCAGCCAGGCCGAAGCGCAGCCGATCGCCATCGGTATGCAGCAGATGTCTGAAACCTTTCGCCGCCGCGGCGGCGAGCTTTACCACTCAGTCGATGCGCTGAACGAGGAGAAACGATGAACGCCCCTTTCCCTGCTACCGCCTCGCGCTTAGGGCTCTATCCGGTCGTCGACAGCGTGGAGTGGATTGCGCGACTGCTGGAGGTCGGCGTGCGCACTATCCAGCTGCGTATTAAAGATCGGGAGGATGAAGCGGTAGAGCCTGCGGTTATCGAGTCGATCGCGCTCGGCAAGCGTTACAACGCCCGTCTGTTTATCAACGACTACTGGCGGCTGGCAGTTAAGCACCGCGCCTACGGCGTGCATCTGGGTCAGGAGGATCTGGATGTCGCGAACCTGAACGCCATTCGCGAGGCGGGCCTGCGGCTGGGCGTGTCGACGCACGACGACCACGAGCTGGATCGCGCGCTGGCGATACGCCCTTCCTATATCGCGCTGGGACATATTTTCCCTACCGAGACCAAGGCGATGCCCTCCGCGCCGCAGGGGCTGACCGAGCTTCAGCGGCATATTGCGCGGCTTAAGGGCGTCTCAACCGTGGCGATTGGCGGCATCAGCCTGGCGCGCGCGCCGGCGGTGCTGGCGACCGGCGTCGGCAGTATCGCCGTCGTCAGCGCCATTACCCAGGCGCCGGACTGGCGCGCTGCAACCCAGGCGTTGCTGGCGCTGGCGGAGCCGCCGCAGGCGTAACGCGGGACGCGCCGCGCAAAAAGCGGCAACATCCTGCAACAGCGGTAAAAAGTGTGGAAAACGGCGCGCAGCGACAGGCTTTCTCGCTCGCGCCGTAATTCTGCTGCGCTACAGTGACTTTCGCCGGGTCTGTTGCCCGGCCAGGGCCGGAACCTCCCCTTCACCTCTCTGGCCCTGCCTCAACTATTTAGTCAGGAGGGTGTCATGCTGCAGGGAGTGTGGAGAGTGTTCGCCCGCGCAGGCGGCTATCGCGCGCTCGACCGCCTGACCGACTTTTGCCAGCGCCTGTTCCACACGGTCGTCCGGTGTTACGGCGAAGCTCAGTCGCAGGCAGTTGCGATATTTTCCCGACGCGGAAAAAAGCGAGCCGACCGCAATCTGAATATGCGAATCGCGCAGTTCGCGATTAAGCCGCACGGCGTCAAACGCTTCCGGCAGTTCAACCCACATCATAAAGCCGCCCTGCGGACGCGAGACGCAGATGCCGCAGGGAAAATAGTGACGTACCCAGCAGCTGAAGCAGTCGTAGTTGCGCTGATAAAGCTGACGCATACGCCGCAGATGCGGCTGATAGTAGCCCTGGCGAATAAACTCCGCCATCGCATGCTGCGCCAGGGTGTTGCTGGAACCAGTCGCAATATATTTCATATGCAGCACGCGATCGCGATAGCGTCCCGGCGCAACCCAGCCGATGCGCAGGCCAGGCGCGACCGTTTTCGAAAAAGAGCTGCACAGCAGCACCCGGCCGTCCAGATCGAGCGATTTCAACGTGGCGGGCCGCGGATACTCCCAGGCCAGCTCGCCGTAAACGTCGTCTTCAATCACCGCTACGTCAAAACGCTGCGCCAGCGTCAGCAGCGCGCGCTTACGCGCCTCCGGCATAATAAAACCCAGCGGATTGTTGCAGTTAGGCACCACCATTACCGCTTTGATTGGCCACTGCTCAAACGCCAGCTCCAGCGCCTCCAGACTGATGCCGGTGACCGAATCGGTAGGGATCTCAATGGCGCGAATGCCGAAGCCGCGCAGGGTCTGCATAATGCCGTGAAACGACGGCGACTCTACCGCGATGATATCGCCCGGCTCGCATACCGCGCGGATCGAAACCGACAGCGCCTCATGGCAGCCAGTGGTAACGACGATATCGTCAACCGACAGCTGACAGCCGCTGTCGATCGCCAGCCGAGCCACCTGCTCGCGCAAGCCGGTTACGCCATACAGATTGTCGTAGCTGAGAAGCTGCGTTTCCTGCCGCTGCGCCTGTCGGCTGAGAATTTTCCACAGTGGTTTCAGGGTTGGTTGGGTGAGGTTGGGCATGCCGCTACCCAGCTGCAGCATATCGCCTTCCTGACGACTCTCGAGCAGATCCAGCACCGACTCCCACTGAGTAATCTCTACCGGGCGCTGCACCGGACGCGTCAGCGCCGGCACCGGCGGCGCGGCCTTGCGCGTTGCGACGAAATAGCCGGAACGCGGCTGCGGCGTAATCAGCTGCTTCTCCTCCAGCACATGGTACGCCTGCTGCACGGTGCTAATGCTGACGCCATGTTCAAGGCTCAGCGTGCGCACTGACGGCAGCTTCTCACCGCTGCGGTAAAGCCCCTGTTCAATGCGCTGCGCCAGGTGCATCGCCAGCTGTTGATAACGCGTCATGTTCGGCTCCCGTCAGCCTGAGAAGTTAAAAAACAGTACAGACAGGCTTATTTTTTACCATTCAGACGCCGCTTACGGCAATCTGTATGTTAAATAAAATCGAATTTTGCGTCTGTATCCTTTACGTCGTCAGGCAGAAACTATTCCTCAGTTCACCTGATGAGGAAAGCAAAATGGGATACGAAGAAAACTGTGCGGCAAAACCTTTTTCAGTTACGCCCTGGTCTTTGCTACGCGCTATCGCGCGCAGCCTGAGGGCGCTCCACCAGCGGCGTAAGACGCGGCTGCTCCTGCTGCAGCTCAGCGATGCGCAACTCAAAGATATCGGCCTGACGCGCGGCGATATTGAAAGCGAAAGACGCTAGCGTGCTGAAGGTCTACGCAGCGCGTCTCGTTCTCTTGTTACCCTGGCGGGCAGAGAGCTCCTGCCCGCCAGCAAGCAGCGCCTTTACGCGCGCTGGCTACACTAAAGATTCATAGGGCAGGAAAAGTCCGGTTAAAAAATCGATAACCGTCTGCGTTCGTCGAGGCGTTAATCGCCGTTCCAGACGCAGCACCCACATATTCACTCTCTCCGTCCGCCACTCTTTTAGTATCTCAACCACTTCGCCGCTGGCGAAATCGGATGCGCCCAGCCAGGCAGGCGCCCAGCCAATGCCGCACCCGGCACGAATCATCTGCCACGCCGCCTGACCGTCGTCGAACAGATAGCGCGAGGCGGGTTCCCAGCGCACCGATCTGTCGTCCTCAGGCGAACGAAAGCGCCAGGCGTCCGCCCGTCCTTTATTAAGATTCCAGAAGCCTATCTGACTATGCGCGCTGAGTTCGAAGGGCGTAGCAGGCTCGCCGTGCTGCGCCAGATAGCCGGGCGTTGCGCAGGCGACCCAGGGAAAGCTAAAAAGCTTGCGGGCGGAATGACCCGGCCAGGCTTCCAGCGGGCCGGAACGGATCACGAAATCAAAGCCGCCGCTCGCTAAATCTACCATCGCGTCGCTGAAGTGCATTTCCAGCGAGATCTCAGGGTGCGCGGCAAGGAAGGCCGGCAGCGCTGGCATGATACAGGCGCGTCCAAAAGAGGACGGCACGGAGATGCGCACCCGGCCGCTAGCGCCCTCGCCTTCGATGCCGCTCAGTGCGCTTTCAACCTGAGAAACCTCCTCCAGCAGCCCGCGCGCCAGCATCAGCATTCTCTCACCCTCTTCGGTGAGCGACAGCGCGTGCGTGGTGCGGTGCAGCAGGCGCACGCCATGCTGGCTCTCGAAACGGCTTAACGCTTTAGAGACGGCCGAGGTGGTTGTGCCGGCACGGCGCGCGGCTTCGGCAAAGGATCCGGCTTCAACGATACGCGCAAACCAGAGCAGCTGCGTCAGGCTGGATGAAAAGAGCGGTGTTGCCATCTGGTCAATATCTCCTTGCTGCCGGGCTGCCTACAAGCGCGTGACTACGGCTGATAACGTTGAGCCTCTTAAAGGAGATCATGATATGAAATTTTTAGTTCTACTCACACCCGCTGTCGGTCGCGATCCAGCAGAGTTCAAGTCTTATGCAGTGGCAGAGATGCAGGCGGTATGGCATGACTATAAGGCTGGCGCGCTGCGGGAGATCTATTTCTCTCCCAGCCCGGTGATTGTTAGCGTTATTTACGAAACTTCCGCCCGTGACGAGCTGGAAACGCTGGTGGCGCGTTTGCCGATGGTCGAGGCCGGTTTGCTCTCTGTACAGATTATTGAAATGGGGCCAATGCACAGCTTCGAAGTGCTGTTTGCGTCCACCGTGGCATGAACTGCACGACGTTAAGACAGGAGTTTATTCAGACCTTACCACCCGCAAGTATGTTTCACGGTTCACCTGAAGTAGCAGTTATCTCTTTTACAGCCAAAAAAAAACCCTGCCGAGGCAGGGTTTTTATTACGCGAAGAGCGATTAGTCGTTGTCGCTGCCGCCGAGACCGGCGTTCAGCAGTTCAGCCAGGCTGGCAGAGGCTTCATCCGCAGTAACCTGCGGCGCTACCGGTGCTTCGCCTGCGGCTTTACGACGCATACGATCCTGATGGTAAGCGTAACCGGTACCGGCCGGGATCAGACGACCCACGATCACGTTCTCTTTCAGACCGCGCAGTTCGTCGCGCTTGCCTGCAACAGCGGCTTCGGTCAGGACACGCGTTGTCTCCTGGAACGAGGCTGCCGAGATGAACGATTCGGTTGCCAGTGACGCTTTGGTGATACCCAGCAGATCGCGCATGTAGGTCGCGCCGATTTTGCCATTCGCTTCGAGATCGCGGTTAGAGATCTTGATGCGAGAGACTTCCGCCTGCTCACCTTCCAGGAAGTCGGTGCTTCCCGCGCTCATGATGGTTGCTTTACGCAGCATCTGGCGAACGATGACTTCGATGTGCTTATCGTTAATCTTAACGCCCTGCAGGCGGTAAACTTCCTGCACTTCGTTAGTGATGTAACGGGTCACAGCATGGACGCCACGCAGACGCAGAATGTCGTGCGGAGATTCCGGACCGTCGGAAACCACGTCACCACGTTCTACGCGCTCGCCTTCAAACACGTTGAGCTGACGCCATTTCGGGATCATCTCTTCGTACGGCTCGCTGCCATCAACCGGCGTAATCACCAGACGACGTTTACCTTTGGTCTCTTTACCGAAGGAGATGATGCCGCTGATCTCCGCCAGGATTGCTGGCTCTTTCGGACGACGCGCTTCGAACAGGTCGGCAACGCGCGGCAGACCACCGGTGATATCCTTGGTACCGCCAGATTCCTGAGGCACACGCGCCAGGGTGTCACCAGAGCTGATTTTCTTACCATCTTCCAGCTGCACGATCGCTTTGCCTGGCAGGAAGTACTGAGCCGGCATGTCGGTGCCCGGGATCAGAACGTCTTCGCCCTGCTCGTCGACAATTTTCAGCGCCGGACGCAGGTCTTTACCACCAGCAGTACGCTCTGCGGTATCCAGTACCACCAGCGAAGAGAGGCCGGTCAGTTCGTCAGTCTGACGCGTGATGGTCTGGCCATCAATCATGTCAGTAAAGCGAATGAAGCCGCTTACTTCGGTGATAACCGGCATGGTGTGCGGATCCCAGTTTGCTACGGTTTCGCCCGCTGCAACCTGTTCGCCGTCGCCTTTCGCCATGGTCGCGCCGTAAGGGACTTTATAGCTCTCTTTAGTACGGCCAAACTCATCGATCATTTTCAGTTCGACGTTACGCGAGGTAATAACCAGTTTGCCAGCGGAGTTGGTTACCGACTTGGCATTGGTCAGTTTGATAGTACCTTTGTTCTTCACCTGAATGCTGGATTCAGCTGCCGCACGCGATGCCGCACCACCGATGTGGAACGTACGCATGGTCAGCTGTGTACCCGGCTCACCGATGGACTGTGCCGCGATAACACCGATCGCTTCACCTTTGTTGATGATGTGACCACGTGCCAGGTCGCGACCGTAGCAGTGCGCACATACGCCAAAATCGGTTTCACAGCTAACAACGGAGCGAACCTTGATGGTGTCGACAGAGTTCTGTTCAACCACATCACACCAGTGCTCATCCAGCAGCGTGTTACGCGGAACCAGGATGTCAGCGGTGCCCGGCTTCAGCACGTCTTCTGCGGTCACACGACCCAGTACGCGCTCGCGCAGCGGCTCTTTAACGTCGCCGCCTTCGATTACCGGCGTCATCATGATGCCTTCGAAGGTGCCGCAGTCGTCTTCGGTCACAACCAGATCCTGCGCAACGTCAACCAGACGACGCGTCAGATAACCGGAGTTCGCGGTTTTCAGTGCGGTATCCGCAAGACCTTTACGCGCACCGTGGGTCGAGATGAAGTACTGGAGTACGTTCAGACCTTCACGGAAGTTCGCGGTAATCGGCGTCTCGATGATGGAGCCGTCCGGCTTCGCCATCAGACCACGCATACCTGCCAGCTGACGAATCTGCGCCGCAGAACCACGCGCGCCGGAGTCAGCCATCATAAAGATGCTGTTAAAGGAAACCTGTTTCTCTTCTTCGCCGTCACGGTTAATCACGGTTTCAGTTGAGAGGTTTTCCATCATCGCCTTCGCTACGCGCTCGTTCGCCGCAGCCCAGATATCGATGACTTTGTTGTAACGCTCGCCCGCGGTAACCAGACCAGACTGGAACTGCTCCTGGATCTCAGCCACTTCTGCTTCCGCTTCGGTGATGATTTCCACTTTCTTCTCTGGGATAACCATATCGTCGATGCCGACAGACGCGCCTGAACGGGCAGCGTAAGCGAAACCGGTGTACATGGTCTGGTCAGCAAAGATCACAGTCGGCTTCAGGCCCAAAATGCGGTAACAGGTGTTCAGCATTTTGGAGATAGCTTTTTTGCCCAGCGCCTGGTTAACGATAGAGAACGGCAGACCTTTCGGCACGATCATCCACAGGATGGCGCGGCCGATGGTGGTGTCGATGATGCTGGTTTTAGCTACCCACTCATCCTGCTCGTTTTTCTCGTGTTCGGTAATACGTACCTTCACACGAGCGTGCAGCGATGCGAGGCCAGCGCGATAAACACGCTCGGCTTCTTTCGGGCCGGTCAGCACCATGCCTTCGCCTTTGGCGTTAACACAGTCGCGGGTCATGTAGTACAGACCCAGTACAACGTCCTGAGAAGGAACGATGATTGGCTCGCCGTTCGCAGGTGACAGGATGTTGTTGGTAGACATCATCAGCGCACGCGCTTCCAGCTGGGCTTCCAGCGTCAGCGGTACGTGAACTGCCATCTGGTCACCATCGAAGTCGGCGTTATAGGCCGCACACACCAGCGGGTGCAGCTGAATAGCTTTACCTTCGATCAGAACCGGTTCAAACGCCTGGATACCCAGACGGTGCAGCGTCGGCGCACGGTTCAGCAGAACCGGGTGCTCGCGGATAACTTCATCCAGGATATCCCAGACGACCGCTTCTTCGCGCTCAACCATTTTCTTCGCGGCTTTGATGGTGGTGGCCAGGCCACGCAGCTCAAGCTTGCCGTAGATGAACGGTTTGAACAGCTCCAGCGCCATTTTCTTCGGCAGGCCGCACTGATGCAGACGCAGGTATGGACCCACGGTGATAACAGAACGACCGGAGTAGTCAACGCGCTTACCGAGCAGGTTCTGACGGAAACGACCCTGCTTACCTTTGATCATATCGGCCAAAGATTTCAGCGGACGCTTGTTGGAACCGGTGATCGCACGACCGCGACGGCCGTTATCCAGCAGGGCGTCGACCGCTTCCTGCAGCATACGTTTTTCGTTGCGTACGATGATGTCCGGCGCAGCCAGATCCAGCAGACGCTTCAGACGGTTGTTACGGTTGATGACGCGACGATAGAGATCGTTCAGATCCGACGTAGCGAAACGACCGCCGTCCAGCGGAACCAGCGGACGCAGATCCGGCGGCAGCACCGGCAGCACGGTCAGGATCATCCACTCCGGCTTGTTGCCGGACTGTACGAACGCTTCCAGCAGCTTGATGCGCTTGGTCAGCTTCTTACGCTTGGTCTCGGAGTTGGTTTCGTTCAGCTCTTCACGCAGCTGCTCGCACTCTTGCTCCAGATCCATATTTTTCAGCAGAGCCTGGATCGCTTCGGCGCCCATTTTCGCGTCGAATTCGTCACCGAACTCTTCCAGCGCGTCAAGGTACTGCTCTTCGGTCAGAATCTGACGTTTTTCGAGGTTGGTCATGCCACCTTCGACAACAACGTATGATTCAAAGTAGAGCACGCGTTCGATATCGCGCAGCGGCATATCCAGCAGCAGGCCGATACGGGACGGCAGCGACTTCAGGAACCAGATGTGCGCGGTCGGAGAAGCCAGTTCGATGTGGCCCATGCGCTCACGGCGCACTTTGGTCTGGGTCACTTCGACGCCGCACTTCTCACAGATCACGCCGCGGTGTTTCAGGCGCTTGTACTTACCGCACAGGCACTCGTAATCTTTTACCGGTCCGAAAATACGGGCGCAGAAAAGACCGTCACGCTCAGGCTTGAAGGTACGGTAGTTGATGGTTTCCGGCTTTTTCACTTCACCGAACGACCAGGAACGGATCATGTCTGGCGAAGCCAGCGCAATTTTGATCGCATCAAACTCTTCGGTCTTAGTTTGCGCTTTCAGAAACTTAAGTAAGTCTTTCACGGATTAGCTCCCGTCGGAGTGGAACTCTCAGGGGCGCGCAGCCGAAACTGCGCGCCCCGTAACCAGTACTTGCGAGTGCTTACTCGTCTTCCAGCTCGATGTTGATGCCCAGCGAGCGAATCTCTTTCAACAGTACGTTGAAGGATTCCGGCATGCCCGGTTCCATCTGATGGTTGCCGTCGACGATGTTTTTATACATCTTCGTACGACCATTCACGTCATCAGACTTAACGGTAAGCATTTCCTGCAGGGTGTATGCCGCGCCGTATGCTTCCAGCGCCCACACTTCCATCTCACCGAAGCGCTGACCACCGAACTGTGCTTTACCACCCAGCGGCTGCTGAGTAACCAGGCTGTAAGAGCCGGTTGAACGCGCATGCATCTTGTCATCCACCAGGTGGTTGAGTTTCAGCATGTACATGTAGCCCACAGTGACCGGACGCTCGAACTGCTCGCCGGTACGGCCGTCAAACAGCGTGATCTGGCCGGAAGTCGGCAAATCGCCAAGCTGCAGCAGCTCTTTGATTTCGCTCTCTTTCGCGCCGTCAAACACTGGCGTCGCGATCGGCATACCTTTTTTCAGGTTCTCAGCCAGACGCAACACTTCGTCATCAGAGAAGGTGTTGAGGTCAACGCGCTGACGCACGTCCGCGCCCAGGTCATAGGCGCGCTGGATGAATTCGCGCAGTTTCGCGACTTCTTCCTGACGCTTCAGCATGGCGTTGATCTTGTCGCCGATGCCTTTCGCCGCCATACCCAGATGCGTTTCCAGGATCTGACCGATGTTCATACGTGACGGTACGCCCAGCGGGTTCAGTACGATGTCGACCGGCGTGCCGTTCTCGTCGTAAGGCATATCTTCGATCGGGTTGATCTTGGAGATAACACCTTTGTTACCGTGACGGCCTGCCATCTTGTCGCCCGGCTGAATCTGACGTTTAACGGCCAGATAAACTTTGACGATTTTCAGCACGCCCGGCGCGAGGTCGTCGCCCTGGGTGATCTTACGACGCTTGGCTTCGAGTTTTTTCTCAAACTCGTGCTTCAGTTCGTCGTACTGCTCAGCCAGCTGCTCCAGCGCGTTCTGCTTCTCTTCGTCGGTCAGGCCCAGCTCCAGCCAGCGCTCGCGCGGCAGCTTGTCGAGCTTGTCGGCTTCTACGCCGCCGGAGATCAGCACCGCCTGGATACGGCCGAACAGGCCCGCTTCGAGGATCTGCAGTTCTTCAGACAGGTCTTTCTTCGCCTGCTTCAGCTGCATCTCTTCAATTTCCAGCGCACGCTTGTCTTTTTCCACGCCATCGCGGGTAAAGACCTGAACGTCGATAACGGTACCGGAGACGCCGTTCGGCACGCGCAGCGACGAATCTTTCACGTCGGAGGCTTTTTCGCCGAAGATAGCGCGCAGCAGTTTCTCTTCCGGCGTCAGCTGGGTTTCACCTTTCGGCGTTACCTTGCCCACCAGAATGTCGCCGCCGGTCACTTCTGCGCCGATATAAACGATGCCGGACTCATCCAGTTTAGAAAGCGCAGCTTCACCCACGTTCGGGATGTCAGCGGTGATCTCTTCTGGCCCCAGCTTGGTGTCGCGAGACACGCACGCCAGTTCCTGAATATGGATGGTGGTGAAACGATCTTCCTGAACCACACGCTCGGAAACGAGGATGGAGTCTTCGAAGTTGTAACCGTTCCACGGCATGAACGCGACGCGCATGTTCTGGCCAAGCGCCAGTTCGCCCAGGTCGGTTGACGGGCCATCAGCCAGCACGTCGCCGCGCTCGACCGGCTCGCCCAGCGACACACACGGCATTTGGTTGATGCAGGTGTTCTGGTTAGAACGGGTGTACTTAGTCAGGTTGTAGATGTCGATGCCCGCTTCGCCCGGATACATCTCGTCTTCGTTAACTTTGATAACGATACGGGATGCGTCGACGTACTGTACGGTACCGCCACGTTTCGCTACGGCGGTAACGCCGGAGTCGACCGCTACCGCGCGCTCCATACCGGTACCCACCAGCGGCTTGTCAGCGCGCAGCGTCGGTACGGCCTGACGTTGCATGTTCGCACCCATCAGGGCGCGGTTAGCATCGTCGTGCTCCAGGAACGGGATCAGTGACGCACCGACGGAAACCACCTGCTGGGTGGAAACGTCCATGTAGTCAACCTGATCGCGGCTGAACAGGCTCGATTCGCCTTTGCTACGGCAGGTGACGAGATCGTCAACGAAGTGACCTTCATCATCCAGCTGGGCGTTCGCCTGAGCGATAACGTAGTTACCCTCTTCAATCGCAGAGAGGTAATGGATTTCGTCAGAGACCACGCCGTCGATAACGCGACGATACGGGGTTTCCAGGAAACCGTACTCGTTAGTCTGCGCGTACACAGACAGCGAGTTGATCAGACCGATGTTCGGACCTTCAGGGGTTTCGATTGGACATACGCGACCGTAGTGGGTCGGATGTACGTCTCGAACTTCGAAGCCGGCGCGCTCGCGCGTCAGGCCGCCTGGGCCGAGTGCAGAGATACGACGTTTGTGCGTAATCTCAGACAGCGGGTTGTTCTGATCCATAAACTGTGAGAGCTGGCTGGAGCCAAAGAACTCTTTCACCGCCGCCGAAATCGGCTTGGCGTTGATCATGTCCTGCGGCATCAGCGTGTCGAGGTCGCCCAGCGACAGACGCTCTTTCACCGCGCGCTCTACGCGAACCAGGCCAACGCGGAACTGGTTTTCCGCCATCTCGCCTACTGAACGAATACGACGGTTGCCGAGGTGGTCGATATCGTCCACTTCGCCTTTACCGTTACGGATGTCGATCAGCTTCTTCATCACTTCGATGATGTCTTCTTTGCTCAGGATGCCTGAACCTTCGATTTCATCACGCAGCAGCGAGCGGTTGAACTTCATGCGGCCGACAGCCGACAGATCGTAACGATCTTCTGAGAAGAACAGGTTCTCGAACAGGTTCTCAGCAGCTTCACGCGTTGGCGGCTCGCCAGGACGCATCATGCGGTAGATCTCAACCAGCGCGCTCAGGCGATCGTTGGTCGGGTCGACGCGCAGGGTCTCGGAGATGTACGGGCCGTGATCCAGATCGTTGGTGAACAGCGTTTCGATGCGCTTGTGACCCGCCTGGCTCAGCTTGGCCAGCAGATCCATGGAGAGTTCCATGTTCGCCGGAACGATCAGTTCGCCGGTGCTCTCGTCGATGTAATCTTTCGCGACCACTTTGCCCGCGATGTACTCGACCGGCACTTCGATGTGCTGAATGCCATCTTTTTCCAGCTGACGAATGTGGCGCGCAGTGATGCGACGGCCTTTTTCGACGTAGACGTTGCCGTTGGCTTCGATGTCGAAAGAGGCGGTTTCGCCGCGCAGGCGCTCAGGCACCAGCTCCATCTGCAGCTTGTTGTCGCGAATCTCGAACACCACTTTCTCGAAGAACAGATCGAGGATCTGCTCAGTGGTGTAGCTCAGCGCGCGCAGAATGATACTGGCCGGCAGCTTACGACGACGGTCGATACGTACGAACAGGTTGTCTTTCGGGTCGAACTCGAAGTCCAGCCATGAACCGCGATAAGGAATGATACGTGCGTTATAGAGCACTTTACCCGATGAGTGGGTTTTACCTTTATCGCTGTCGAAGAAGACGCCAGGACTACGATGCAGCTGAGAAACGATAACGCGTTCGGTACCGTTGATAACAAAGGTACCGTTGTCGGTCATGAGCGGAATTTCGCCCATGTAGACTTCTTGTTCTTTAATGTCTTTTACGGTGCCTTCCGGCGCTTCGCGCTCGTAGATCACCAGACGCAGTTTGACGCGCAGCGGAGCAGAGAACGTCACGCCACGAATCTGACACTCTTTCACGTCAAAGACGGGTTCGCCCAGACGGTAGCTGACGTATTGCAGCTCTGAGTTACCGCTGTAACTCTGAATGGGGAAGACGGAACGGAAGGCTGCTTCCAGTCCGTACTGACCTTCCGAATCTTGCTCGATGAACTTCTGAAACGAGTCAAGCTGGATAGAAAGGAGATAAGGTATGTCCAATACTTGCGGACGTTTACCAAAATCCTTACGAATACGTTTTTTCTCGGTATAGGAGTAAACCATAGGGTTCCTCAGCTAGCTGACAAGTCGACCCACGCTGTCCGTCCTGAAGGACAGTTCATGCAACACTATTTTGTTTGATTCATGCGACACGGAGGCCACATGCAATACATCTTTCTATCACTCTTAAATCATTTCATTGCATTAGCATGGGCAGGGAACCCGCGCAGGAAAGCAGTATATTAAGTCGTCGATAGAAAAAGATATTGAAGAGCAGCGATGGACAAACAGTGCGAAACCCCATCAAGGCTCTTGAGCGCAAAAAGGCTGGTGACCCAAAAGTCACCAGCCATCAGCCTGATTTTACTCAGGCTGCAACCCAAAGGTTGTCTTACTTAACTTCAACGTCAGCGCCAGCTTCTTTCAGAGCAGCTTCAAGTGCAGCTGCGTCGTCTTTGCTGATGCCTTCTTTGATCACGCCAGTTGCTTCAACCAGGTCTTTGGCTTCTTTCAGGCCCAGACCAGTTGCGCTACGAACGGCTTTGATTACAGCTACTTTGTTCGCGCCAGCAGATTTCAGTACGACGTCGAATTCAGTTTTCTCTTCAACAGCTTCAGCCGGGCCAGCAGCAACAGCTACAGCGGCAGCAGCAGAAACGCCGAATTTTTCTTCCATAGCAGAAACCAGCTCAACTACTTCCATTACGGACATAGCGGCAACGGCTTCCAGAATTTGGTCTTTAGTGATAGACATGACAATTGTTCCTAAGAATCAGAAAAAGTTTATACGTTAGCAAGTGCGAAAGAAAAGAATTTGGCCTTAAGCCGCTTCTTTTGCATCGCGAACAGCAGCCAGAGTGCGGACCAGTTTGCCAGCAGCGGCTTCTTTCATGGTCGACATCAGACGTGCCAGTGCTTCTTCGTAAGTCGGCAGCGTTGCCAGACGGTCAATTTGTGCCGCCGGGATCAGCTCACCTTCAAAGGCTGCAGCTTTGACCTCAAATTTTGCATTCGCTTTCGCGAAATCTTTGAACAGACGAGCAGCAGCGCCCGGGTGTTCCATAGAGTATGCAATCAGGGTCGGACCAACAAACGTGTCTTTCAGGCACTCGAACTGAGTACCTTCAACGACGCGGCGCAGCAGGGTGTTACGAACAACACGCATGTAAACGCCAGCTTCACGACCTGCTTTACGCAGTTCGGTCATTTTATCAACGGTAACGCCGCGAGAATCCGCAACAACCGCTGACAGCGCGCCTTTGGCTACTTCGCTGACTTCAGCAACAATCGCTTGTTTGTCTTGAAGATTTAATGCCATTAGCTTTTGCTCCTGGATTTTGGCCGGAGATGAATTTCTCCGGAACTCACTTCACCTACCGACCCAAAGGAAAGTAGGCGCTAAAACACGGTGAGCAGAATCCAGTTAAGAAAAAATTCTTTTTGGCTCTGTCACCGTCTACGCAGGGGATTAAGCGTCACATCCGAAGATGGGCCGCGCCTGCGGTCTTGGACGGAGGCCAGGAAAGGCCTGGCTCCAACCTACCCCGCCGTTTTCGTCGCCTCGCCGAAGCGAAGGCGAAAATCACAGCGGGATATAAATTCAGTGTCTGTTTTACCAGAACAACGGGCGTAAGATTCTAGGTGAATTTTTCGCCCGTTTCAAGCAGCAATTAGTTTGCTGCTGCGTTCAGACCCGCCTGGTCGATGGCAACGCCAGCGCCCATGGTGGTAGACAGGCTGATTTTCTTGATGTAAACGCCTTTCGCCTGAGCAGGTTTCGCTTTTTTCAGCGCAACCAGCAGAGATTCCAGGTTTTCTTTCAGCTTGTCAGCGTCGAAGTCCACTTTACCGATGGTGGTGTGGATGATGCCGTTTTTGTCGTTACGATAACGAACCTGACCCGCTTTAGCGTTTTTAACCGCTTCAGCAACGTTCGGCGTTACGGTACCAACCTTCGGGTTCGGCATCAGGCCGCGCGGACCCAGAACCTGGCCCAACTGGCCAACAACGCGCATCGCATCCGGAGAAGCGATAACCACGTCAAAGTTCATTTCGCCTTTTTTGATCTGGTCAGCCAGATCTTCCATACCTACCAGCTCAGCGCCAGCTGCTTTAGCAGCTTCAGCGTTTGCGCCCTGGGTAAAGACGGCAACGCGTACTGAACGACCAGTACCGTGCGGCAGAACGGTCGCACCACGAACGTTCTGGTCAGATTTACGTGCGTCGATGCCGAGGTTAACGGCAACGTCCACGCTCTCTACAAACTTAGCGGTAGCCAGTTCTTTCAGCAGAGCAACGGCTTCAGTAACGTCGTACTGTTTGGTCGCATCAACTTTGTCACGGATCACGCGCATGCGCTTGGTCAGCTTAGCCATTTCTTAGTCCTCCACTACCAGGCCCATGGAACGAGCGGTACCTTCGATAGAGCGAGTCATCGCTTCTACGTCAGCACCAGTCATGTCCGCAGCTTTGGTTTCTGCGATTTCACGTACCTGAGCACGGGTTACTTTACCGACTTTATCTTTGTTCGGCTTACCAGAACCAGACTTGATGCCCGCTGCTTTTTTCAGCAGAACGGCGGCCGGCGGAGTTTTGGTAACGAAGGTGAAAGAACGGTCGCTGTATACGGTGATAACAACCGGAGTAGGCAGACCTTTCTCCAGGGATTCAGTTTTAGCGTTGAACGCCTTACAGAATTCCATGATGTTAACGCCCTGCTGACCCAGAGCCGGACCTACCGGTGGGCTCGGGTTAGCCATACCCGCTGCAACCTGCAGCTTGACGTAGGCTTGTACTTTCTTGGCCATGATTTTTCCTCAGTTGGGTATAGCGCCTGAAAAACAGGCTCCCCGTGATAACAATTCACACGCTGTTGCCAGCGCATAAAAACAAAAGGCGCGAAATTATAGTTAAATTTCGCGCCTGCTGCAAGAGTCAAAATGTGAACAAGGTGATTAACCTTTCTCCACCTGCCCGAAGTCCAGTTCGACCGGCGTTGCGCGGCCAAAGATAGAAACGGAAACTTTCAGGCGGCTCTTCTCGTAATCCACCTCTTCGACCACGCCGTTGAAGTCGGCAAACGGGCCATCGTTGACGCGCACCATTTCGCCCGGTTCGAACAGCGTTTTCGGACGCGGCTTGTCACCCACCTGCTGCAGGCGGTTCATGATCGCATCCACTTCTTTATCACTGATCGGCGCTGGGCGGTCAGAAGTGCCGCCGATGAAACCCATCACGCGCGGTACGCTGCGCACCAGGTGCCAGCTGGCGTCATTCATCACCATCTGCACCAGCACGTAGCCGGGAAAAAATTTGCGTTCGCTTTTACGACGCTGACCGCCGCGGATCTCTACCACTTCTTCAGTAGGAACCATGACGTCGCCGAACAGCTCTTCCATGTTGTGCAATTTGATGTGCTCGCGCAGCGACTGTGCTACGCGGCCTTCAAAGCCGGAAAACGCCTGCACGACGTACCAGCGTTTTTTTGGAGCTTCAGACATCTCAGAACCTCAGGCCAGTGATAAACGATACCAGACGGACCAGAATACCATCCAGCCCCCACAAAATCAGTGACATCACGGCGGTAACCGCGGCAACGATTAACGTGGTATGCAGCGTTTCCTGGCGAGTCGGCCAAATGACCTTACGCATTTCGGTGCGTGCTTCACGTGCAAAAGCCACGGTTGCTTTGCCTTTGACCGTCAGCAGCGCAATGCCGCCCGCGGCCGCAATCAGCACCACGACCGCCAGTGCGCGTAATGGCAGCGTCACGTCGCGATAGATATAATTGCCTACGATGGCTACCAGCAGCAACGCAACAACAGCCAGCCACTTTATCGCTTCCAGGCCGCGCCCGCTCCCTTGAGCTTCGGTATTCGCACTCATAAACCAACCTGCCACAATAATTCAGAAACTATTTTGCCCCGCAAGGCGAGGCATCCAAACCGAATGAGCTTTTGGGCGTAACTCGGTATCCTACGCCGCGCAACAGAGCCTGTCTCAGCAATGATTATGATCGAAAATCACTGATGAGCCAGGTTCTATATAACAGCGTGCAAAAAGGGCATCAAATGATGCCCTTTCCGTATGCATTGCGTCAAATGTTATCGTAATTAAGCGATAACTTCAGCAACAACGCCCGCGCCAACGGTACGGCCGCCTTCGCGGATTGCGAAGCGCAGACCCTGGTCCATCGCGATCGGATGGATCAGAGTAACGGTCATTTTGATGTTGTCGCCCGGCATTACCATCTCAACGCCTTCCGGCAGTTCGATGTTGCCAGTCACGTCAGTAGTACGGAAGTAGAACTGCGGACGGTAGCCTTTGAAGAACGGAGTGTGACGACCGCCTTCTTCTTTGGACAGAACGTAGACTTCTGACACGAAAGTGGTGTGCGGCTTGATTGAGCCCGGCTTAGCCAGAACCTGGCCACGCTCGATTTCTTCACGCTTGATGCCACGCAGCAGAACGCCGACGTTCTCACCAGCCTGACCCTGGTCCAGCAGTTTGCGGAACATTTCAACGCCGGTACAGGTTGATTTCGCGGTGTCTTTGATGCCCACGATTTCAACTTCGTCGCCGACTTTCACGATGCCGCGCTCAACACGACCGGTAACAACGGTACCACGGCCAGAGATTGAGAATACGTCTTCGATCGGCAGCAGGAACGGCAGGTCGATTGCGCGAACCGGATCCGGGATGTAGGTATCCAGGTGGCCAGCCAGCTCAACGATCTTCGCTTCCCACTCAGCGTCGCCTTCCAGCGCTTTCAGCGCAGAACCGCGAACGATCGGGGTGTCGTCGCCCGGGAAGTCGTACTGTGACAGCAGGTCACGGACTTCCATCTCAACCAGTTCCAGCAGCTCTTCGTCATCAACCATGTCGCACTTGTTCAGGAACACGATGATGTACGGAACGCCAACCTGACGACCCAGCAGGATGTGCTCACGGGTCTGCGGCATCGGGCCGTCAGTCGCAGCAACAACCAGGATAGCGCCGTCCATCTGCGCCGCACCGGTGATCATGTTTTTCACATAGTCGGCGTGGCCCGGGCAGTCAACGTGCGCGTAGTGGCGAGACGGGGTTTCATACTCAACGTGAGAGGTGTTGATGGTGATACCACGTGCTTTCTCTTCCGGCGCGTTATCGATCTGGTCGAATGCGCGAGCCTGGCCGCCGTAGGTTTTAGCCAGAACGGTGGTGATTGCTGCAGTCAGGGTGGTTTTACCGTGGTCAACGTGACCGATGGTGCCCACGTTTACGTGCAGTTTGTTACGTTGAAATTGCTCTTTAGCCATCGCTTGTCCCTCTAAGACACGGATATATCAAAGATATCATCACATCAACCAGGCTTTGCCTGAATGCAGGATTTACAGAGAGAGAATCAGGGAGGAGATAAAGGAAGTGGTGCTGATACCCAGAGTCGAACTGGGGACCTCACCCTTACCAAGGGTGCGCTCTACCAACTGAGCCATATCAGCACATCTGGAGCGGGCAGCGGGAATCGAACCCGCATCATCAGCTTGGAAGGCTGAGGTAATAGCCATTATACGATGCCCGCATCCTGGAACTCGGCTACCTGTTCTTTCTGTAGCTTGTGAATAATAAGAGATGTTCCCCTACTATTCGAAGTCTGCCAGCGTTGCTGACCGACTTTAACTGTGCCGAAGCGCAGTTTGAATTTGGGGTGAGAGAAGTGACTCACCGACAGACAAACAGGTTGTTTATCTGCTCCCAACCGACAAGGTTGAGATGGTGGTGGGAGAAGGATTCGAACCTTCGAAGTCTGTGACGGCAGATTTACAGTCTGCTCCCTTTGGCCGCTCGGGAATCCCACCTACTTGATGGTGCCGGCTACCGGAATCGAACTGGTGACCTACTGATTACAAGTCAGTTGCTCTACCAACTGAGCTAAGCCGGCATCAAGTGACGCGCATTCTAGGAAGGTCGGGGACAGGATGCAACAAAAAAATCACTGAAATAACTCTATCGCTTACTATTTGTGCAAATCCTCGCATTTTAGCGTTTTAGTGAAGGAAATTTAGACGATTCCAGCGAATTTTATTCAGCTGCGACCCTGTTTTTATCGCATGAACTCAGCCAGCCTGACGACTGCCACGCGGTTTTTTTTGCTCACTAACGAGAATAAAAATGAGAAAATTTTCGCGGCTGCGCATTTTTCCCGCGGCCAGTAAAAAAGTTATGTATAAGGCAGGGTCTCTGCCGGGCGAGTTTGTGAGATGCCTGGCGTGCTGAAGCCGGGCTTATGCGCAGCCGCTTGCGAAAGCGTGCGCGGATTTATCATTTTTCTTCTTTTTATTGTCAGACTGATGTTAACCTCCAGCCCATTGTTCTCAGTAAAGACCTTGTGACATGCCGCTATGGTTCTCATATCGCTACAGGTTTTTAATCTGCGTGATATGAATCAGCCTTAATCTGCAGTCAGACGCATACTTATGAATAAAAAGAATTCACCTCTGACCACGCCCTATTTAGAGTTCACGCGCAAGCAGTGGGCCGCCCTACGTAATTCTGTGCCGATGACCTTAACGGAAGAGGAGATCGCGCAGCTGAAAGGCATTAATGAAGATTTGTCTCTGGAAGAGGTCGCAGAGATTTACCTGCCTTTATCGCGCCTGCTTAACTTCTATATCAGCTCCAACCTGCGTCGTCAGGCAGTGCTGGAGCAATTCCTCGGCACGGACGGCCAGAAGATCCCTTATATTATCAGCATCGCCGGCAGCGTAGCCGTGGGGAAAAGCACCACCGCGCGCGTCTTGCAGGCGCTGCTGAGCCGCTGGCCTGAGCATCGCAAAGTAGAGCTCATTACCACCGATGGCTTTCTGCATCCTAATGCGGTGCTAAAAGAGCGCGGCCTGATGAAGAAGAAAGGCTTCCCTCAGTCTTATGATATGCATCGGCTGGTTAACTTCGTTTCCGCACTGAAATCAGGCGCCAGTCAGGTCACTGCGCCGGTTTATTCTCATCTGGTGTATGACGTTATCCCGGATGGCGATAAAGTCGTGCATCAGCCCGATATATTGATTCTCGAAGGCCTGAATGTTCTGCAGAGCGGGATGGATTATCCTCACGATCCACACCACGTCTTTGTGTCGGACTTCGTCGACTTCTCTATCTATGTAGATGCGCCTGAAGATCTGCTACAGCGCTGGTATATCAATCGCTTTTTAAAATTCCGTCAGGGCGCTTTCACCGATCCCGATTCCTATTTTCACCACTATGCGCAGCTCTCCGAAGAGGAAGCCGTGCAGATCGCCACTGGGCTGTGGAAAGAGATCAACTGGCTGAATTTAAAAGAGAACATATTGCCGACCCGCGAAAGAGCCAGTTTGATTATGACCAAAGGCGGCAACCATGCCGTCGACCGGGTCAGGCTCAGGAAATAGCATTAAAAAAGCCTGCATCGCGCAGGCTTTTTATTACTGAGGGCGAAGGGATATTTCGCCGCCTACCCAGGATTTTACCTCGCCATCCTGTTCAAGCAGCAGCCCGCCCTGCTTATCTATGCCGCGCGCGATGCCGTGGATCTCGCGTTCACCTATTAATAGCTTAACGGGTCGATTGAAGAAGTTATCCAGCGCTTTCCAGCGCTCGGTGAAAGGTGCTAATCCATCACGTTCAAAGAGCGGTAGCGCCTCGCGCAGGCTGTTTATCAGCTTTGCAGCCAGATCGTTTCGATCAATCGCAATCCCGGCTTCCTGCAGATTGATCCAGCCCTGATTGATCTGCGCCGCTTCCGCGCCGCGCATCGCCAGGTTAATACCGGCACCCATCACAATTTGCGCGGCGTCGCCTGTTTTCCCCGTTAGCTCAACCAGAATGCCCGCCAGTTTACGATCCTGTAGGTAGAGATCGTTAGGCCACTTCACGCGTACGTCTTGCGCGCCCAGCTGCTGCAGGGTTTCGGCGATGACAATGCCGATAACCAGACTCAGCCCCATTGCGGCCGCAGGGCCCTGTTCGAGACGCCAGTACATCGACATATAGAGATTAGCGCCGAAAGGTGAGAACCATTGCCGTCCTCGACGTCCTCGACCCGCCTGCTGGTATTCGGCGATACAGGCATCGCCTGATTGCAGCTCGTTCATCCGCTCCAGCAGGTACTGGTTGGTTGAGTCGATAACCGGAATGATTGCCAGGTTAGGCTGATGCAGCTGCGCCAGTATCGCCTCTTCATTCAACAGCTGCATCGGCGCAGGCAGGCTATAGCCTTTACCCGTGACCGTGTAGATATCCAGACCCCAGCTTTTAAGCGTCTGGATATGTTTGTTGATCGCCGCGCGACTCATTCCCAGTGATTCGCCAAGCTGTTCGCCGGAATGAAATTCGCCGTCTGAGAGTATTTCGACCAGCTTTAGCGGGATGCTATGGTCTTTCATAGGATTGCCTCTACAGCGTTGCACTCGCCCTGTGCCGCGATAAAACGCACCTCGGGCTCAAGCCATACATCAAATTTTTGTCCGACGCGGGCGCGTACGGCTTTCGCCAGCGCGACGATATCCTGAGAGGTGGCCTGTTCGGCGTTAATCAGCACCAGCGCCTGCTGCTGATGTACTGCCGCGCCGCCGATGCGAAAACCTTTCAGCTGACACTGATCGATTAACCAGCCCGCAGCCAGTTTTACCTCGCCCTCTTTCTGCGGATAGAACGGCATGTCCGGATAGGCAAGCTTCAGCTGCTCTGCCTGCTCGCGGCTTATCAGCGGATTTTTGAAGAAGCTGCCAACATTACCCGTCACGCGCGGATCGGGTAGCTTGCTCTGACGCATATGGCATACGGCATGAAAGACTTCCCAGGCGGTTACCGTGGCAGGATTGAGACGCGTTAAATCGCCATAGGTTAGCACCGGCTGCCAGCTTTTTTTCAAACTAAGCCCCACGGCGATAATGGCATATCCCTCTTGATACTGATGCTTAAAGATGCTGTCGCGATAACCGAATGCGCACGCTTCGCGCGACAGACGCTGCGTCGCACCCGTCTCGAGGTTCAGTACATCGACATAGTCGCAAACATCTTTGAACTCGATGCCATAGGCGCCGATATTTTGTATCGGCGCCGAGCCTGACATACCAGGGATCAACGCCAGGTTTTCTAGTCCAGGGATCCCCTTTTTCAGGGTCGCCTCTACAAGGGCGTGCCAGTTTTCACCGGCGCCGACGTGCAGCTTCCAGACCTCGTCCTGCTCCTGAATATCGACGCCTTTGATGCGGTTAAGCACGACGGTACCGGCAAAATCGTCCAGAAAAAGCACGTTGCTGCCTTCGCCCAGCAAAATAAAAGGCTGATGCGCGGCTCTGGCATCTTGCCAGGCATTGAGGATCATTTCCGGCGTCTCAGCGAGAACGCGATCGCGTGCGTGGATCGCCAGACCGAGGGTGTTGTCAGCTTGCAGAGAAGGATACTGGAGGGACATTATGTGGCCTTTACGAAATTATCTGCGCGTAGTTTACCGCATCAGTTCAGGCTTGTAGGGAAGTTTTGATGGCGTTGCGCTGGGAAATAGAGCTTTTTTCGCCGAGCGCCAGATGTAAAAAAGCCCTCTGCGTCAGCAGAGGGCTTTTTTGTTTGGATGCCTGGCAGTTCCCTACTCTCGCATGGGGAGACCCCACACTACCATCGGCGCTACGGCGTTTCACTTCTGAGTTCGGCATGGGGTCAGGTGGGACCGCCGCGCTAAGGCCGCCAGGCAAATTCTGTCTCCGCGCCGCCCGCAGGCCGCGCAGAATTATCCGTCACAAGCTGAAAATCTCGCGTCTCACAAAACGCCTCTGGCGTTGTAAGGTTAAGCCTCACGGGTCATTAGTACCGGTTAGCTCAACGCATCGCTGCGCTTACACACCCGGCCTATCAACGTCGTCGTCTTCAACGTCCCTTCAGGAGCATCAAGTGCTCAGGGAAAACTCATCTCGGGGCAAGTTTCGTGCTTAGATGCTTTCAGCACTTATCTCTTCCGCACTTAGCTACCGGGCAGTGCCATTGGCATGACAACCCGAACACCAGCGGTGCGTTCACTCCGGTCCTCTCGTACTAGGAGCAACCCCCCTCAGTTTTCCAGCGCCCACGGCAGATAGGGACCGAACTGTCTCACGACGTTCTAAACCCAGCTCGCGTACCACTTTAAACGGCGAACAGCCGTACCCTTGGGACCTACTTCAGCCCCAGGATGTGATGAGCCGACATCGAGGTGCCAAACACCGCCGTCGATATGAACTCTTGGGCGGTATCAGCCTGTTATCCCCGGAGTACCTTTTATCCGTTGAGCGATGGCCCTTCCATTCAGAACCACCGGATCACTATGACCTGCTTTCGCACCTGCTCGAGCCGTCACTCTCGCAGTCAAGCTGGCTTATGCCATTGCACTAACCTCCTGATGTCCGACCAGGATTAGCCAACCTTCGTGCTCCTCCGTTACGCTTTGGGAGGAGACCGCCCCAGTCAAACTACCCACCAGACACTGTCCGCAGCCCGGATAACGGGCCTACGTTAGAACACCAGCCATTAAAGGGTGGTATTTCAAGGATGGCTCCACGCAGACTGGCGTCCACGCTTCAAAGCCTCCCACCTATCCTACACATCAAGGACCAGTGTTCAGTGTCAAGCTGTAGTAAAGGTTCACGGGGTCTTTCCGTCTTGCCGCGGGTACACTGCATCTTCACAGCGATTTCAATTTCACTGAGTCTCGGGTGGAGACAGCCTGGCCATCATTACGCCATTCGTGCAGGTCGGAACTTACCCGACAAGGAATTTCGCTACCTTAGGACCGTTATAGTTACGGCCGCCGTTTACCGGGGCTTCGATCAAGAGCTTCTCCTTGCGGATAACCCCATCAATTAACCTTCCGGCACCGGGCAGGCGTCACACCGTATACGTCCACTTTCGTGTTTGCACAGTGCTGTGTTTTTAATAAACAGTTGCAGCCAGCTGGTATCTTCGACTGGCCTCGGCTCCGGGAGCAAGTCCCTTCACCTACGCGCCAGCGTGCCTTCTCCCGAAGTTACGGCACCATTTTGCCTAGTTCCTTCACCCGAGTTCTCTCAAGCGCCTTGGTATTCTCTACCTGACCACCTGTGTCGGTTTGGGGTACGATTTCGTGTTGCCTGGAGCTTAGAGGCTTTTCCTGGAAGCAGGGCATTTGTTGCTTCAGCACCGTAGTGCCTCGTCGTCACGCCTCAGTGTAAAGTGCACCGGATTTGCCTGGAGCACACACCTACACGCTTAAACCGGGACAACCGTCGCCCGGCCAACATAGCCTTCTCCGTCCCCCCTTCGCAGCAACACCAAGTACAGGAATATTAACCTGTTTCCCATCGACTACGCCTTTCGGCCTCGCCTTAGGGGTCGACTCACCCTGCCCCGATTAACGTTGGACAGGAACCCTTGGTCTTCCGGCGAGCGGGCTTTTCACCCGCTTTATCGTTACTTATGTCAGCATTCGCACTTCTGATACCTCCAGCATGCCTCACAGCACACCTTCGACGGCTTACAGAACGCTCCCCTACCCAACAACGCTTGCGCGTCGCTGCCGCAGCTTCGGTGCATGGTTTAGCCCCGTTACATCTTCCGCGCAGGCCGACTCGACCAGTGAGCTATTACGCTTTCTTTAAATGATGGCTGCTTCTAAGCCAACATCCTGGCTGTCTGGGCCTTCCCACATCGTTTCCCACTTAACCATGACTTTGGGACCTTAGCTGGCGGTCTGGGTTGTTTCCCTCTTCACGACGGACGTTAGCACCCGCCGTGTGTCTCCCGTGATAACATTCCTCGGTATTCGCAGTTTGCATCGGGTTGGTAAGCCGGGATGGCCCCCTAGCCGAAACAGTGCTCTACCCCCGAGGATGAGTTCACGAGGCGCTACCTAAATAGCTTTCGGGGAGAACCAGCTATCTCCCGGTTTGATTGGCCTTTCACCCCCAGCCACAGGTCATCCGCTAATTTTTCAACATTAGTCGGTTCGGTCCTCCAGTTAGTGTTACCCAACCTTCAACCTGCCCATGGCTAGATCACCGGGTTTCGGGTCTATACCCTGCAACTTAACGCCCAGTTAAGACTCGGTTTCCCTGCGGCTCCCCTATACGGTTAACCTTGCTACAGAATATAAGTCGCTGACCCATTATACAAAAGGTACGCAGTCACCCCATAAAAGAGGCTCCCACTGCTTGTACGTACACGGTTTCAGGTTCTGTTTCACTCCCCTCGCCGGGGTTCTTTTCGCCTTTCCCTCACGGTACTGGTTCACTATCGGTCAGTCAGGAGTATTTAGCCTTGGAGGATGGTCCCCCCATATTCAGACAGGATACCACGTGTCCCGCCCTACTCATCGAGCTCACAGAATGTGTGTTTTCGTGTACGGGAGTGTCACCCTGTACCCTGCGACTTTCCAGACGCTTCCACTAACACACAAGCTGATTCAGGCTCTGGGCTGCTCCCCGTTCGCTCGCCGCTACTGGGGGAATCTCGGTTGATTTCTTTTCCTCGGGGTACTTAGATGTTTCAGTTCCCCCGGTTCGCCTCGCAACACTATGTATTCATGTTGCGATAGTGTGTCGAAACACACTGGGTTTCCCCATTCGGACATCGCCGGCTGTTGCGGTTCATATCACCTTGCCGGCGCTTTTCGCAGATTAGCACGTCCTTCATCGCCTCTGACTGCCAGGGCATCCACCGTGTACGCTTAGTCGCTTAACCTCACAACCCACAGGCGTCTTGCGACGTCGCGGATGTGATTAATTGAGAGACTCGAACGCGCTGCCTTTATTCCTTATTACGGAGGAATAACGCGACGCGTCGTTTCAATTTTCAGCTTGTTCCGGATTGTTAAAGAGCAATATCTCAAACGTGACCCTGAGGCCAGTTTTGAGATACTTCGTGGAGACACCTTTCACCTGTCACCAAGCAAGTGGCGTCCCCTAGGGGATTCGAACCCCTGTTGCCGCCGTGAAAGGGCGGAGTCCTAACCGCTAGACGAAGGGGACACAAAAAATGCGTCACGACTTCGCAGCCGTCTTGCTTCTTTACTTTTCTATCAGACAATCTGTGTGAGCACTTCGAAAGGCAGTATCTTCAGGTAAGGAGGTGATCCAACCGCAGGTTCCCCTACGGTTACCTTGTTACGACTTCACCCCAGTCATGAATCACAAAGTGGTAAGCGCCCTCCCGAAGGTTAAGCTACCTACTTCTTTTGCAACCCACTCCCATGGTGTGACGGGCGGTGTGTACAAGGCCCGGGAACGTATTCACCGTGGCATTCTGATCCACGATTACTAGCGATTCCGACTTCACGGAGTCGAGTTGCAGACTCCGATCCGGACTACGACGCACTTTATGAGGTCCGCTTGCTCTCGCGAGGTCGCTTCTCTTTGTATGCGCCATTGTAGCACGTGTGTAGCCCTACTCGTAAGGGCCATGATGACTTGACGTCATCCCCACCTTCCTCCGGTTTATCACCGGCAGTCTCCTTTGAGTTCCCGACCGAATCGCTGGCAACAAAGGATAAGGGTTGCGCTCGTTGCGGGACTTAACCCAACATTTCACAACACGAGCTGACGACAGCCATGCAGCACCTGTCTCAGAGTTCCCGAAGGCACCAAGGCATCTCTGCCAAGTTCTCTGGATGTCAAGAGTAGGTAAGGTTCTTCGCGTTGCATCGAATTAAACCACATGCTCCACCGCTTGTGCGGGCCCCCGTCAATTCATTTGAGTTTTAACCTTGCGGCCGTACTCCCCAGGCGGTCGACTTAACGCGTTAGCTCCGGAAGCCACTTCTCAAGGAAACAGCCTCCAAGTCGACATCGTTTACGGCGTGGACTACCAGGGTATCTAATCCTGTTTGCTCCCCACGCTTTCGCACCTGAGCGTCAGTCTTTGTCCAGGGGGCCGCCTTCGCCACCGGTATTCCTCCAGATCTCTACGCATTTCACCGCTACACCTGGAATTCTACCCCCCTCTACAAGACTCTAGCCTGCCAGTTTCGAATGCAGTTCCCAGGTTAAGCCCGGGGATTTCACATCCGACTTGACAGACCGCCTGCGTGCGCTTTACGCCCAGTAATTCCGATTAACGCTTGCACCCTCCGTATTACCGCGGCTGCTGGCACGGAGTTAGCCGGTGCTTCTTCTGCGGGTAACGTCAATCGACGCGGTTATTAACCGCATCGCCTTCCTCCCCGCTGAAAGTACTTTACAACCCGAAGGCCTTCTTCATACACGCGGCATGGCTGCATCAGGCTTGCGCCCATTGTGCAATATTCCCCACTGCTGCCTCCCGTAGGAGTCTGGACCGTGTCTCAGTTCCAGTGTGGCTGGTCATCCTCTCAGACCAGCTAGGGATCGTCGCCTAGGTGAGCCGTTACCCCACCTACTAGCTAATCCCATCTGGGCACATCCGATGGTGTGAGGCCCGAAGGTCCCCCACTTTGGTCTTGCGACGTTATGCGGTATTAGCTACCGTTTCCAGTAGTTATCCCCCTCCATCGGGCAGTTTCCCAGACATTACTCACCCGTCCGCCACTCGCCACCCAAAGAGCAAGCTCTTCTGTGCTGCCGTTCGACTTGCATGTGTTAGGCCTGCCGCCAGCGTTCAATCTGAGCCATGATCAAACTCTTCAATTTAAGTTTGATTTGCTTAAACCAGTTAAGCGGTGCTCATCTGTAAAACGTCATAATGAATGTCATTATGTGTCCACTCGTGAGGCTTGATATTTTTTAAGCCCGAAGGCTTTGATATCTGCTCCCGAGTGCCCACACAGATTGTCTGATAAATTGTTAAAGAGCGGTGCAGTCAGCGGCGGAGCCTGCTGCTGCGAGGTGGCGTATATTACGCTACTCTCCTTCGGAGTCAACCCCTTTCTTCAGGGATTTCATCCGGCGACTCAGCGAACCGAATCTCCTGAACACCGCATTCCGTAAGCCGTTGTGCCGTGTCAGTGGAGGCGCATTATAGGGAGTTCTTCCGGGCTGACAAGTGCTAATTTAAAAAAAATTCTCGTTCGCATTAATTTTCAGCAGATCGCTGTTAATCACGCCGATTTGGCGGGCAATTGAGCGAATTCCTGCGCAAAGCGCCCCACCTGATGCCAGTCGGTATACTCCACCTCTTTCGTCTTATCCGTTTCCCCACCGGTCATGCGCATAATCAGCTGAATCATCACCCGGTCGAACCAGCGGTAGCGCGGATAGCGCAGCGCGCCGGCGAACACCGCGCAGCAGTCAGGCTGCCACGGCGACTGTTGTAAAAACTTGCGCGTATAGGCATTGGTCTGCGGCGAGCGCTTCTCCGGCTTGCGCGCGGTCAGGTTCACGCAAAAGAAGCCGCTTATGCGTATCTGCAATTCGCGCAGATGCGTCTTAACGAATTTCGTCACCGCCGGATGGAAATTGCCGTAGCGGATTGAGGCGCCGATCAGCACGCGATCGTATTGCGCCCAGTCAATCGAATCGGCATGCAAAATATTGAGGACGTCGCACGCCTGCCGCGCTTTCATCTCATTGGCAATATAAGAGGCGATTTCGCGCGCTTGCCCGTCGCGGCTGGAAAAGAGAATTAACGCTTTCATCGTGACTTCCTGTTTTGCTTATTCACGCCAGAAGGTCGGCGTAAAGAGGACTAATAAGGTAAAGACTTCAAGACGCCCGAACAGCATGGTCGAGATCAAGATCCATTTCGCTACGTCATTCATCGACGTAAAGTTATCCGCTACTACGCCCAGGCCAGGCCCCAGGTTGTTCAACGTTGCCGCAACCGCCGCAAAGGCAGAGAAGTCATCGACGCCGGTAGCGATAATCGCCAGCATGCTGACCAGAAACACCAGTGCATAGGCCGAGAAGAATCCCCACACCGCTTCCAGAATACGCTCCGGCAGCGCGCGGTTGCCGAGCTTAATGGTATAGACCGCGTTCGGGTGCACCAGACGCTTCAGCTCACGCGAGCCCTGCTTGCAGAGCAGCAGAATGCGAATCACTTTCAGGCCGCCGCCGGTCGAGCCCGCCATGCCGCCGATAAAAGCGGAGCAGAGCAGCAGCACAGGCAGGAACAGCGGCCAGCGCGCAATGCTGTCGGTGGTGAATCCCGCCGTGGTCGCCATCGAAACCACCTGGAAGAAAGCCTGATTAAGCGTTTGCCAGCCGCTGGCGTAAACGTTATGAAACCAGAGCACCAGCGTGCAGATGACCACCAGCGTCAGCTGCACGCCGATAAAGGTGCGAAATTCTGGGTCGCGCCAGTAGACGCGCAGGTTGCGATTGCTGAGCAGCGAAAAGTGCAGGCCGTAGTTACAGCCGGAGATCAGCAGAAAGACAGCGATAATGGTATTGATGGTGCCGCTGTTGAAATAGCCGATGCTGGCGTCGTGCGTTGAAAATCCGCCGATGGCAATAGTAGAGAAACTGTGCCCTATCGCATCGAACAGCGGCATGCCCGCCAGCCAGAGCGCCACCGCGCAGGCGACCGTCAGCAGCACATAGATCAGCCACAGCGTTTTGGCGGTTTCCGCAATTCGCGGGCGCATCTTATTGTCTTTTAGCGGTCCCGGCATTTCCGCGCGGTAGAGCTGCATGCCGCCGACGCCCAGAATAGGAAGGATCGCCACTGCCAGCACGATGATCCCCATCCCGCCCAGCCATTGCAGCATCTGCCGGTAAAAGAGAATGGCTTTCGGCATGCTGTCGAGTCCCACCAGCGTGGTCGCGCCGGTGGTAGTCAGGCCGGAAAAGGATTCGAAGAACGCGTCGGTCACGGAGAGATGTGGCTGCTCGGCGAAGATAAAAGGCATCGCCCCCACGCTGCCGAGCACCGTCCAGAACAGCACTACGATCAGGAAGCCTTCACGCGGCTTCAGCTCGGTACGCTGTTTGCGGTTCGGCCACCACAGCAGCGAGCCAATCGCCAGCGCCATCAAAAAGGTCTGGCTAAACGCGCGCCCGGCGCCGTCGCGATAAATCAAAGCCACCAGTCCCGGCACAATCATGGTGACGGAAAAGAGGATTACCAGCAGACCGACAATGCGAGTAATGGCGCGAAAATGCATTCAGCCGTTCCTTAGAAAAGAGTTGTCAGGGTGTTAATGGGTCGAGGCTCAGCGCGCCCCGGCTAAAGTCAGAAAGCGTTTGTTTGAACGCCTCGATGTGCGCATAGGGCAGCGCCAGCGTCAGCGCGATGTGGTCAAGGTAGACAATCTCATCGATGCGGCCGTCGAACCTGCCCAGCAGACGTTCGATATCGCCGAGTTGAGCATAGTCGCACTTTAGCGCATAGCGCTTCATCGGCACTTTGCGCGTGCGCGCCAGCTGCCTGAGTCCTTGCTGTACGCCGCCGCCGTAGGCTTTTACCAGCCCGCCGGTGCCGAGCATGATGCCGCCATAGTAACGCACCACCACCGCGGTGATCTCGCCAATATCCGCGCCCATCAGCTGCGCCAGCATCGGTTTTCCCGCCGTGCCGGAGGGTTCGCCGTCATCGGAGAAGCCCAGCTGCTGCGAATCGTGCGGCGCGCCCGCGACCCAGGCCCAGCAGTGGTGGCGCGCGTCAGGATGCTCGCTTTTCACCTGCTGAACAAAGGCACGCGCCGCCTCTACGCCGTCGGTATGAGCCAGCAGCGTAATAAAGCGGCTTTTCTTAATGGTCTCCTCGCTGATGCTGACGGCATCAGCGGGAATATCGTAAGCGTCCATCAGGCAAGGTGCAGATCGCGCGTCATGTTCTCAATGCGGTTGGCATGCACCACCACGTTGTCTTCAATGCGGATGCCGCCGTAAGGTTTCAGCGCGTCAATCGCCTGCCAGTTAAGATACTGGCTGAACGGACCTTCACGCAGCGGCGCCAGCAGCGACTCGATGATATAGAAGCCTGGCTCGATGGTCAGCACCATACCCGGTTCCAGCACGCGCGTGCAGCGCAGATAAGGATACTGCGCCGGCGCCGCGAGATGGGTGCCCGCTTCATCCTGCATAAAGCCCGCGACGTCATGAACCTGCAACCCGAGCGGGTGGCCCAGTCCGTGCGGCATAAAGGGCCCGGTAATGTTCTCCGCCACCAGCGCCTCTTCGCTTACACCTTGCGCCAGGTCGAACTTCAGCAGCAGCTTCGCGATGCGCTGATGCATCTGCAGATGGTAGTCGGTGTAGCGCACGCCCGCTTTCAGCGTGCCGATCAGCGCCAGCTCTTCGCTGTTCATCGCCGCGACCAGGCTGGCGTAAAGCGAATCCTTCTGCGCTGCGTAGCTGCGCGTTAAATCGGCGGCGTAGCCAAGGTATTCCGCTCCCGCGTCGATCAGGAAGCTATGACGCTTCGCCGGCGGCTGGTGATCAAGCCGGGTGTAGTGCAGCACGGCGGCATGTTCGTTAAGGGCGACGATATTGCCGTAGGGCACGTCGATATCGCGATGGCCGGTCGCCGTCAGGTAAGCCTGATTGATGTCGAACTCGCTGAGGCCAGAGAAAAAGGCCTCTTTCGCGGCGCGGTGTCCGGCGACGGCGAGCTTTTGCGCCTCGCGCATGCAGGCCAGCTCGTAATCGGTTTTAATGCTGCGGTGGTAGTGAAGAAAATCGATCACCGCTTTCGGGTTAGTGTTGTCGGCGCTGATGCCGAGCTGCGCGGCGCGCTGCACCACCGGCCCGATATAGGCGACATTCTCGCGCTGCGCGGGCAGCAGTTGCCCAATCTCGTCGGCGCTTTTCAGCCCGACCACGTCGACGGCTTCGGTCCAGAAGCTGTTCGGCAGCGGCTCGACGTTATGCCAGTAATCAACCGGCGAGTAGAACCAGAGTTTCGGCTTATTGACGCCGTCGATCCAGAGCCAGCAGTTCGGCACCTGCGTGACCGGCACCCAGGCTTTGAACTGAGGATTCACCTTAAAGGGATAGTCATGATCGTCGAGAAAAACCGTCAGTAGTTCGCCGGAATGAATCAACATCGCATCCAGTTTATTGCGCGCCAGCACCTGCTGCGCCCGCTGTTGCAGCGTGGCGATATGCGTCTGATACAGCGTTTTCAGTGAATCCATTGCTCGCTCTCCCGTGTCGCGAAAATCGCCGCAGTGTAGCACAGCCGCCGCCTGAACGCCGCGTTCCCGACGCTGTGATCCTGTTAGCAAATAAGCAAACTTTGGTTTGCAAAAAATTAACACGAATCCCACACTCCTGATCATCTGGTATGACCAGATCCCCTTTCGCGATCAGGAGACGCACATGCTCTACCAAGGCGATACCCTTTCCCTGCGCTGGCTCGAAGACGGCGTCGCTGAGCTGCAGTTCGACGCCCCCGGCTCAGTCAATAAGCTCGACACCCGCACCGTCGCCAGCCTTGGCGAAGCGATTGGCGTGCTGGAGCAGCAAACCTCGCTGCGCGGCGTACTGCTAAGCTCGGCTAAGCCCGCCTTTATCGTCGGCGCCGATATTACCGAATTTCTCTCGCTGTTCGACGCGCCGACGGAAAAGCTCAGCCAGTGGCTCGCTTTCGCCAACAGCATCTTTAACCGGCTGGAAGATCTGCCGGTGCCGACCATCGCCGCGATAGACGGCTACGCGCTGGGTGGCGGGTGCGAATGCATTCTGGCGACCGATCTGCGCGTCGCTACGCCTGGCGCGCGCATCGGTCTGCCGGAAACGCGGCTGGGTATTATGCCGGGCTTCGGCGGCAGCGTACGCCTGCCGCGCCTGCTGGGCGCCGACGCCGCGCTGGAGATTATCGCCGCCGGAAAAGATGTCGACGGCGCCAGCGCGCTTAAGCTCGGGCTGGTCGATGCGGTGGTCAGCAGCGATAAGCTGCGCGCCGCCGCGCTCGCCATGCTGAAGGAGGCTATCGCGCAGGGCGACTGGCAGGCGCGCCGCGCGCCGAAGCTGGCGCCGCTGCGCCTCAGCCCGATTGAAGCCGCCATGAGCTTTACCGTGGCTAAAAACGTCGTGCTGCAAACCGCAGGCAAACACTATCCCGCACCGCTCGCTGCGGTCAAAACCATTGAGGCCGCCGCCGCGCTGGGGCGCGACGATGCGCTGAAGCTGGAAACCGCCGCCTTCGTGCCGCTGGCGCAGAGCGATGAAGCGCGGGCGCTGGTCGGTATTTTCCTTAACGATCAGTATGTCAAAGGGCTGGCGAAAAAGTACGCCAGCGCCAGCAGCGCGCCGGAACAGGCGGCAGTGCTGGGCGCGGGCATTATGGGCGGCGGCATCAGCTATCAGTCGGCGTGGAAAGGCGTGCCGGTGAAGATGAAGGATATTCAGCCGCAGGCGCTGACGCTGGGCATGAACGAGGCGAGCAAGCTGCTGAATAAACAGCTGGAGCGCGGCAAGATCGACGGCGGCAAGCTGGCCAGCACCATCGCTATGATCCAGCCTACGCTCGACTATGCCGGTTTCGAGCGCGCCGATATCGTGGTCGAAGCGGTGGTCGAAAATCCGCAGGTTAAAGCGAAAGTGCTGGCGGAAACCGAACAGCATCTGCGCGCGGATGCGGTACTCGCCTCCAATACCTCGACCATCCCCATCAGCCAGCTGGCTCAGGCGCTGCAGCGTCCGGAAAATTTCTGCGGCATGCACTTCTTCAACCCGGTGCCGCGTATGCCGCTGGTAGAGGTGGTGCGCGGCGAGAAGAGCAGCGACGCCACCATCGGCAAAGTGGTGGCCTGGGCGAGCAAAATGGGCAAGACGCCGATCGTCGTCAATGACTGTCCCGGCTTCTTCGTCAACCGCGTGCTCTTTCCCTACTTCGCCGCCTTCGGTCTGCTGCTGCGCGACGGCGCGGACTTCCGCCAGATCGATAAAGTGATGGAGAAACAGTTCGGCTGGCCGATGGGCCCGGCGTGGCTGCTGGACGTAGTCGGCATCGATACCGCGCATCACGCGCAGCGCGTCATGGCGGAAGGATTTCCGACGCGCATGCAGAAAGATTACCGCGACGCTATCGACGTCCTGTTCGATGCGGGACGCTATGGCCAGAAGAACGGCAAAGGCTTTTACCGCTGGGAGACGGATCGCAAAGGCAAAGCGAAAAAAGCGGTCGAGCCCGAGGTGGATGCGCTGCTTAACCCTGTTTGCGCCGCTACGCGCGTCTTCAGCGATGAAGAGATCCTCAATCGCATGATGATCCCGATGCTGAACGAAGTCGTGCGCTGCCTGGAGGAGAAGATCGTCGCCTCACCGGCCGAAGCCGATATGGCGCTGGTCTACGGCCTCGGCTTTCCGCCGTTCCGCGGCGGCGCGCTGCGCTATCTCGACACGCTCGGCAACGGCAACGTGGTGGATCAGGCCAGACGCTACGGCGATCTTGGCGCGCTCTACCAGCTGCCTGACCTGCTGCTGCAGAAGGCGCATCAGCGCGAAAGCTGGTATCCGGCGGTTCAACCTATCGACGAAGCGGCGCTGCAAAGCGCCTGAGGACAGAAGATGGAAAATGTGGTGATTATTGACGCGGTCCGCACGCCGATGGGCCGTTCCAAAGGCGGCGCCTTTCGTCAGGTGCGCGCGGAAGATCTCTCTGCGCATCTGATGCGCGAGCTGTTAAGCCGCCATCCGGCGCTAAATCCCGCCACGCTGGACGACATCGTGTGGGGCTGCGTGCAGCAGACGCTGGAGCAGGGCTTTAATATCGCGCGCAACGCCGCGCTGCTGGCGGAAATACCCCATCGCGTGCCGGCGACCACCGTCAATCGCCTGTGCGGATCGTCGATGCAGGCGCTGCACGATGCGGCGCGCGCCATTATGGTCGGCGACGCGCACGCCTGCCTGGTCGGCGGCGTCGAACATATGGGTCACGTGCCGATGAGCCACGGCGTCGATTTTCATCCCGGACTGGGCCGCACGGTCGCAAAAGCGGCGGGCATGATGGGTCTGACCGCCGAAATGCTGGCGCATATGCACCATATCGGCCGCGAACAGCAGGACGCCTTTGCGCTGCGCTCTCATCAGCGCGCCTGGGCCGCGACGCAGCGCGGCGACTTTCGCCGGGAGATCGTGCCGACCTACGGACACGACGCCGACGGCGTGCTGAAGCGCTACGATTTTGACGAGGTGATCCGCGAGGAGACCAGCCTCGAAGGGCTGGCGGCGCTGAAGCCGGCGTTCGATCCGGTGAACGGCACGGTCACGGCGGGCAGCTCTTCGGCGCTCTCCGACGGCGCCGCCGCGTTGCTGGTAATGAGCGAAAGCCGCGCGCGCGAACTGGGGCTGACGCCGCGCGCGCGCGTCAGAAGCATGGCGGTCATCGGCTGCGATCCGTCGATTATGGGCTACGGTCCGGTGCCCGCCAGCAAGCTGGCGCTGAAGCGCGCCGGATTAAGCGTGGAGGATATCGACATATTCGAGCTGAACGAAGCGTTCGCCGCGCAGACCCTGCCCTGCATTAAAGATCTCGGTTTGCTGGATCGGCTGGACGATAAGGTGAACCTGAACGGCGGCGCCATCGCGCTCGGTCATCCGCTTGGCTGCTCCGGCGCGCGCATCAGCGCTACGCTGCTGAACATTATGGAACGACGCGATGCCCAGTTCGGCCTGGCCAGCATGTGCATCGGCTTAGGCCAGGGCATCGCAACCGTATTTGAGCGTCTGTAATACGTTGGATCACGTTGGAAGTCAGTTCCCGCCCGTCAGGGGCGGGTTTTTTCTGCCTGACGCCTTAAATAAAGGCGAACGCGTCACCGAACATCTGCGCTTCTTTTGCGCCGCGCTCGGCGCAGAAGCGGTCACGAGCGATCTTCGCCATCTCAAAGCGGCCGGCGATATAGATATCATGCTCCGCCAGCGTGGCGAAATCCTGCATCACCGCCGTCAGCACCGTGCCGGAGCGACCCTGCCAGCCCTCTTCCGGCTGTTCGACCACCGGCACCACGCGCAGATTAGGGTGCTTCACCGCCAGCGCATTGAGCTCGTCAAGATCGTAAAGGTGCTGCAGTTCGCGGCCGCCCCAGTAAATAGCGATTTCGCGATCCGGCTGCTGCGCCAGCGCGGTCAGCAGGATAGAGCGCGCATAGGAGAAGCCAGTACCGCCAGCGATCAGGACGATCGGGCGCGTGCTCTCTTCCCGCAGCCAGGCGTCGCCGTGCGGAATATCCACGGTGATCTGCCGGTCGTCGCGGATGCGATCCATTACCGCCATGGCGTAGAGATTGAGATCGGAGGCGCCGATATGCAGCTCGATAATCTCTTTTTCCATTGGTGTCGAGGCGAGCGAGAACGGACGCTTGTCGCGCTCGTCCATCACCACCATCAAATACTGCCCGGCGCGAAAGGTAAAATCCGCTTCGGGTATCAGGCGGACGCGATATACGGTATCGGTAATCGCTTCAACTGAAGTTACTTTACAGCTTAAAATCGTCATGCGTTCCCTCTGTCGGGTCGTCATTAGGGTTGTGCGCGCCGTCAGCGCTGCGGCGGCTGAGTAAAGATGCCTAAGTCATCCCAGATCGCGTCGATGCGCGCCGTTACGGCGGGATCTTTCACGATCGGTCGTCCCCACTCGCGCTGGGTTTCGCCCGGCCATTTATTGGTGGCGTCCAGACCCATCTTGGAACCCAGGCCGGAAACCGGCGAGGCGAAGTCCAGATAGTCGATAGGCGTGTTTTCCACCAGCACCGTGTCGCGTGCCGGATCCATACGGGTGGTAATGGCCCAGATCACATCGTTCCAGTCGCGTGCGTTAACATCGTCGTCACACACAATAACAAATTTGGTGTACATGAACTGCCGCAGGAATGACCAGACGCCGAACATCACGCGCTTTGCGTGTCCTGCGTACTGTTTTTTCATCGTCACCACCGCCAGGCGATAAGAGCAGCCCTCCGGCGGCAGATAGAAATCCACAATCTCCGGGAACTGCTTAATCAGGATCGGCACCAGCACTTCGTTCAGTGCGACGCCCAGCACCGCCGGCTCATCAGGCGGACGGCCGGTATAGGTGGAGTGATAGATGGCGTTCTGCCGCTGCGTAACGTGCGTGACGGTGAAAACCGGGAAGTTATCCACTTCATTGTAGTAGCCCGTATGATCGCCATAGGGCCCTTCCGGCGCCATATCGCCCGGCTCGATGTAACCTTCCAGCACGATCTCCGCGCTGGCGGGTACTTCCAGATCGTTAGAGAGGCACTTCACCACTTCGGTTTTATTGCCGCGCAGCAGACCGGCGAAGGCGTACTCCGACAGCGTATCCGGCACCGGCGTTACCGCGCCGAGAATAGTGGCGGGATCGGCGCCGAGAGCGACGGAAACCGGGAAGCGTTCGCCAGGATGGGTCTGGCACCACTCCTGATAGTCGAGCGCGCCGCCGCGATGGGAGAGCCAGCGCATAATCAGGCGGTTTTTGCCAATCACCTGCTGGCGATAGATGCCCAGATTCTGCCGCTCTTTGTGCGGCCCGCGCGTGACGGTCAGTCCCCAGGTAATCAGCGGCGCGGCGTCGTCAGGCCAGCACTTCATCACCGGAATGCGCGACAGGTCGACCTCATCGCCGCTGAACACCACCTCCTGGCAGGGCGCGTTGCGCAGCCGTTTGGTCGGCATGTTCAGCACCTGTTTGAACTGCGGCATCTTGTCGAACAGATCGCGAAAGCCTTTCGGCGGCTCCGGCTCTTTCAAAAACGCCAGCAGCTTGCCGACTTCGCGCAGCGCGCTGACCTCTTCCTGACCCATGCCCATCGCCACGCGTTTCGGCGTGCCGAACAGGTTGCACAGCACCGGCATGTCGTAGCCTTTGGGATTTTCAAACAGCAGCGCCGGTCCGCCGGCGCGCAGCGTGCGGTCGGCAATTTCCGTCATTTCCAGCTCAGGATCGATAGAGTGGCTAATGCGCTTTAACTCGCCGCGCTGTTCCAGCAGCGTGAGGAAGTCTCGTAAATCGTGATATTTCATGCGGCCTTCGCTTCCAGCCAAAGTGAATCGGCCATTATAGGGCCGATTCTTAAGGCGTGTTGGATTTTATGCAGCAACCTCAGTCGCAGCGAAAGGGAACCAGCGCCTGCAGCGCCGTGGCGTCGCGGCAGGCCTGAATCGGCTGATTATGGCGGAATACTTTAAAATCCTCGCCGCGCACGCTGAAGTAAGAGAGCTGGTTTTCATGCACATGCAGAAAACTGCCTTCGCGCAGCGCAATCACCGACTCTTCGGGATTAACGGCGCAAAACTCCGCCAGGCGTTCGTCGCGGGTTTCGCCCATATGTCCGCTGGCGTGCGCGTCAAGGTAGTGCGGATTGATCTGAACCGGAAACAGGCCCAGCGCAGGCAACACTACGCTGCTGCGCACCGGCATATCGTTGGTGGTGCGAATCGAGGGCGTCGCTACGTTGCAGCCCGCGCTCCATCCGACGTAAGGCACCGCCCGTTCGCGTACGGCGCGCTGGATCGCCACAATCAGACCGCTTTCGTGCAGCATCTGATTCAGCAGCCAGGTATTGCCGCCGCTGACCAGAATCAGCTCCGCCTGCTCAATGGCCGCCACCGGCGTCGCGAAATCCTGTACGCAGCGCACGGTAACGCCCAGCGACGCGCTCAGCTCGGCGGCGCGCTGTTGATGGTCACCGCGAATAATGGCGTAAGGCACCAGCACCGCCGAACGGATGCCGCGCTGGGCGATCATCGCATGCAGCTGCGGCTGCGCGTAGCCAAGCAGCGGCGCATCGTCGGCCAGCTTGCCGTTGCTTAATAAAAACAGTTCCATCAGCAGATCCTTTTCGCAAACGTTATGAGTCCCGAGTCTGAACCAGCGCACCGCCGCTCGTCAATTTTCCCGCTTGTGTCGGGCAGTTTGCGGAAACCTCGGCCACTTTGTCCGCTTCGGCATCTTTCCACGCTGCGATGCGCTATAACTCTGGCAGCAGGTTTGCTATTCTTAGCGTCCATTCAATGGGAGCATTTATGGAATCCTGGTACTTACTCTATTGCAAACGTGGACAGCTGTTGCGCGCGAAAGAGCATCTTGAGCGGCAGGAGGTGCATTGCCTCAGCCCGATGATCGCTCTGGAAAAAGTGGTGCGCGGCAAACGGACCACCGTGAGTGAGCCCCTGTTTCCTAACTACCTCTTTATCGAATTCGATCCGGAAGCGATTCATACCACCACCATCAGCAGCACGCGCGGCGTCAGCCACTTCGTGCGCTTCGGCACGCTGCCTGCGACGGTGCCTTCCGCCGTTATCGAAGCGCTGCAAACCGACGTGCCGCAAACGCTGATCGATCCGGAAACGCCGCAGGTCGGCGATGAGGTCATCATCACCGAAGGGACCTTTGAAGGCCTGCGCGCCATTTTCGCCGAACCCGATGGCGAAACGCGCTCTATGCTGCTGCTTAACCTGCTGAATAAACAGGTGATGCGCAGCGTAGACAACAAGCAGTTCCGCAAGCTTTAGGGCAGTCGGAACAGCGCGCGCGCGTTACGATCCACCTGCTCTGCCAGTGCCTCCTGCTCTTCTCCACGCCATTTCGCCACCTGCTGCACGATATGCGGCAAAAAACAGGGTTCGTTACGTCGCGACGTCGGCCGCGGATGCATATCGCGCGGCAGCAGATAGGGCGCGTCCGTCTCCAGCAACAGTCGCTCCGCCGGAATTAGCGGCAGCATCTCACGCAGCGCCATACCGCGACGCTCATCGCAGACCCAGCCGGTAATGCCAACCGACAGCCCCATCGCCAGACAGGCTTCCAGCTCGTCGCGCGTGCCGGTAAAGCAGTGCACCACTGCGCCCGGCAGCTTTGGCAGCCACGGCGCCAGCACCGCTGCAAAGCGGTCGTGCGCTTCGCGACAGTGAAGGAAGACCGGCATATTCAGCTCGGCGGCCAGCGCCAGCTGCGCGTCGAAGGCGTACTCCTGCTGCTCGTGCGCGGCAAGGTTGCGGTTGAAATCGAGGCCGCACTCGCCAATCGCCACCACCTGCGGCCGCTCTGCCAGGCGCCGCAGCGTATTGGCCGTCTCATTCGACCATTCGCTGGCGTGATGCGGATGCACGCCCGCCGTCGACCAGCAGAAGTCGGGCTGACGCTCGGCCAGCCGCTGCGCCTGCTGGCTCTCCAGCGCATTGGTCCCGGTGATTAACATGCCGGTGACGCCCGCTTCGCGCGCACGCTTTACCACCTTGTCGCGGTCGGCGGCGAACTGCGTGCTGGTCAGGTTTACACCGATATCAAACATAATCTTTCCCATAGCTTATTAAACAAAAACCGCCCAGATGGGCGGTTCGGTAACAGGGTCTACCCGCCAGGCGCGGGAAACGTACTGATAACGGGTCAGGAATCGGTATGCTGTTCCTCTTCCTGCGCCCGCCGTCCCTTCCCGACGTAGTAACGGGAAAAGAATACGCCGACTTCAAACAGGCAGTACATCGGAATAGCGAGCAAAGTTTGCGAGAAAACGTCCGGCGGTGTGAGCAGCATCCCAACAACGAACGCGCCGACCAGAATATAGGGGCGTTTCTTTTTCAGATCTTCCGGTGTAGTGATGCCGGTCCAGCAGAGCAGCACGATCGCCACCGGCACCTCGAACGCCACGCCGAACGCCATAAACAGCGTCATGACGAAGTCGAGATAGTTGGTGATATCGGTTGCGATGGTCACGCCCTGCGGCGCGGTTTTGGCGAAGAAGCCGAACGCCAGCGGAAAGACGATGAAGTAAGCGAAGGCGACGCCGACGTAAAACAGCAGGGTGCTGGAGAACAGCAACGGCATCACCAGCCTGCGTTCATGGCGATAGAGCGCCGGCGCGACGAAAGCCCACACCTGATAGAGGATCACCGGCACCGCGAGAAATACCGACACGATGATGGTGAGCTTAATCGGCGTAAAAAACGGCGAGGCGACGTCGGTGGCGATCATACTGGCGCCGGCCGGCATCTGGCTGATCAGCGGCGAAGCGACCATATGATAGATGTCGTTGGCGAAATAGATCAGCGCCATGAAAATCGCAAACACTGCGACAATGCAGTAAAGCAGACGCTTACGCAGCTCAATCAAGTGGCTGATAAGCGGTTGGGTATCTTCAACGGCCATGGTTATCGTTCATCACTTGCAGAAGAGGTTGTTGCCGGACTACGCGGCGCGGCCGGCGCAGGATTAACAACCGCCGCTTGCGGGTTCGCATCGGTTTTAGCGGTTTCAACGGCCTCTGCCGCCGCTTCCGGCGCCTGCGCCGGCGCGCTGGCCTGCGTGTGGGCCGTTGCTGGCGTCACAGATTCCGCCGCGCGCTGCTGCGGCGCATGAATGGTATTGGCTTCGTCCTCGGCTTTTTCGATGTCGATGCTCTGCTGAACCGAACGCTTCATCGAATCGGCGGTCTTGCGCAGCTCTTCCATTGACTCCTTCAGCTCCGGCGACATGGCGCCGCGGCTCGCCTCTTCCACCTTTTTCAGGCTGTCCTGCAGCTCCTGCAGTTTCAGCTCCTGCGCCAGCTCGTGCTGTACGTTGGCGGCCAGCGAGCGCATCGCCCGAATCCAGCCCACTACGGTTTTTACCGCAACCGGCAGTCGCTGCGGGCCGAGAACAATCAGCCCGATCACGAACACCAGTACCAGTTCACTAAAACCAATGTCGAACACGGTTTACACCTGCTTGTCGTTTTTGACGTCTTCTTTGTTAGCCGAAGTTTGCTGTTTATCCGCCAGCGTTTTGGCATTGAAATCAGCGTCCTGCTGGTTTGGATGATCCTTTTTCTCATCCTCATCGCTCATGGCTTTTTTAAAGCCCTTGATAGAGGAACCGATATCGGAACCCAGGTTTTTTAACTTATTAGTGCCAAACAGGAGTACAACGATGACGGCAATAATTAATAATTGCCAGATACTGATACCGCCCATGAGATAGTGCCTCTGATGTTGCGAGAGATTGAGAAGAGTAATGTCAGCCAAAAGCCCTGATGACGCCGGGCTTAAGGCTGCGACATTACCGCGATTCAGGCGTGGCTGACAATTAGTTTGTCTTACGCCAGCCGATTAGCCAGGTGACGAAACCCGCCGCCATTAACAGGGCCGGGAAGAAATCCCAGTCCGGGCGGCTCAGCAATACCGCAGTGCCGCTGAGCAGCAGGGTCGCGCCGACGCCGAACAGATAGCGCGCTTTATGATGTTGCGTCCGCTGGGCGTGCATATCCTTAGTCAGCTTATCGACGCTGTGCTGCAAAAGTTTATGATGCCGCATGCTTTCATAAAACAGCTCCGGCAGCTCCGGCAGCTTCTCCGCCCAGAAGGGCGCTTTTTCTTTCACCGCGCGCAGGATAGCCGGCAGACCAATCTGATCTTTGATCCAGTCTTCCAGGAACGGCTTAGCGGTTTTCCACAGATCGAGCTGAGGATAGAGCTGACGGCCGATGCCTTCGACGTAGAGCAGCGTTTTTTGCAGCAGCACCAGCTGCGGCTGCACTTCCATATTGAAGCGGCGCGCGGTGCTGAACAGGTTAAGCAGCACATGGCCGAAAGAGATCTCCGCCAGCGGCTTCTCGAAGATAGGTTCGCACACGGTACGGATAGCGAACTCGAAATCTTCGACGTTGGTATCGGGCGGCACCCAGCCTGAATCAACATGCAGCTCCGCCACTTTGCGGTAGTCGCGGTTGAAGAAGGCGATAAAGTTTTCCGCCAGATAGCGTTTATCCTCTTTGTTCAGCGAGCCGACGATGCCGCAGTCGATGCCGATATATTGCGGATCTTCCGGATGGTCGTAGCTGACGAAGATATTGCCGGGATGCATATCGGCATGGAAGAAGCTGTCGCGGAACACCTGGGTAAAGAAGACCTGCACGCCGCGCTCGGCCAGCAGTTTCATGTTGACGCCGTGCTGCTCTAGCGTGACCACATCGGAGATGGGAATGCCGTAAATGCGCTCCATCACCAGCATGGTTTCGCTGCAGTAGTCCGAATAGACCTCTGGCACATAAAGCATGGGGCTGTCTTCGAAGTTACGGCGCAGCTGAATGGCGTTGGCCGCTTCGCGCAGCAGGTTTAGCTCGTCGATCAGGGTCTTCTCGTAGTCGCGCACCACTTCCATGGGACGCAGACGACGCCCGTCCGGCAGCAGACGCGGCACCCAGCGCGCCAGGCGATAGATAAGCTTCATATCCGCGCGGATCACCGGCAGAATGTCAGGGCGAATCACCTTAATCACTACCTTCTTGCCGGTGGCCTTCAGGGTGGCGGTATGCACCTGCGCGATCGACGCCGACGCCAGCGGTTTGATATCGAAATCATCGAACCAGGTTTCTACCGGGCCGCCGATCGATTTTTCAATCTGCTCTTTGGCCTTTACGCCATCGAAGGGCGCGACGCGATCCTGCAGGATAGCGAGCTGGTCGGCGATCACGGGCGGAAAAAGGTCGCGACGCGTAGAGAGCATCTGCCCGAACTTTATCCAGACCGGACCGAGCTGCTCCATCGCCAGGCGCATACGCACGCCGATCTCTTCGTCTTTATGGCGGTTAGGCAGCCAGAAAATCGTGCGGCGCCAGAGGCGCAGCGGAATGGTAAGGCGCATGCGGGGGATCAGTTCATCAAGACCGTAAGTCAAAAAGATCCTGATGATGAAATATAAACGGCGAATCTCTCCAAACGTCATTTCGCCTCCAGCTGCGCTAAACGCGCCGTGAGCGCATCAAGCGAACGTTCCATCGCGTCTACCTCCTCAGAAAACCACGCCAGTTCCAGCGCGCCCGGCGCGACGCGCCACTCTTCAGTTAATGCCTGCCCCAGATAATCCTGACGACGCGCGACCTCGCCGCGTAGCAGCCGCAGGGCGCGCTGCGCCGCCTGGCTGACGCCCTGCGCGGCGATATCGCCGATCCAGGGCGCGAGATATTCGGCGGGGTCCAGCTCCGCCAGATCGATCAGCGCGGAAAAGCGCTGTACCACCTGCAGATCGCCTTCGACCTGCAGCTCGCCGCTGCGGATCAGGCTGGTCAGCTGCTGGCGATCGCGCAGCTTCGGCAGGGTTTTCAGCTGCGTAATCACGGTGCAGTCGCTGCTGTCCTGCCAGTCGCTCAGCACGTCGAGCTGCTGTTCGCTGAAGACCAGCACCAGCGGATGGGAAAGCTCCTCGAGACGCAGCGTCAGCACCTGTCCCACCAGTCGCTGGCGCGCGGCTTTCAGGCTGCGATCGCGATAGAGCATGCGGTTTAGCGCGGTCTCAAGACCGGCGGTAATCAAGGGCGTCAAGCGCATCACCATATCCGGTTAAAACTTAAATCCACGATGCAGCGCGACGATGCCGCCGGTCATGTTGTAATAAGTGGTGTTCTCGAATCCGGCGTCGTTCATCATCGCCTTCAGGGTCTCCTGATCGGGATGCATGCGAATCGACTCAGCCAGATAGCGATAGCTTTCGGCGTCCTGCGCCACCAGCTGACCGACGCGCGGCAGAATATGGAACGAATAGGCGTCGTACGCCTTGCTGAGCGGATCGAGCACCGGTTTGGAGAACTCCAGCACCAGCAGGCGTCCGCCCGGCTTAAGCACGCGGAACATCGACGCCAGCGCCTTCTCTTTGTCGGTCACGTTGCGCAGGCCGAATGAGATGGTGATGCAGTCGAAATAGTTATCCGGGAAGGGCAGCGCTTCGGCGTTGGCCTGTACGTAGCTGACGTTGCCGACCACGCCGAGATTGCGCAGCTTGTCGCGGCCCATTTTCAGCATGGAGCTGTTGATGTCCGCCAGCACCACCTGACCGGTGTCGCCGACCAGACGGGAAAATTTCGCCGTCAAATCGCCGGTGCCGCCCGCCAGATCCAGCACGCGCTGTCCGCGACGCACGCCGCTGCTGTCGATGGTAAAACGCTTCCAGATGCGATGGATGCCAAAGGACATCAGATCGTTCATCAGGTCATATTTCGCCGCTACGGAGTGAAACACGTCCGCGACTTTGTCAGCTTTTTCGCTTTTGGCGACCGTCTGAAAGCCAAAATGGGTAGTTTCCTGCTGTGATTCATCTGCCATCGGTTTTACCTGTTCCACAAACAATACTTCCCGAAGTGTATCAGAGTCAGGGTAGTCAGGCACGCGACGACCCGCTTATTCGTGGAGCCGCCTCACGCGTGCCTCCAGGGTGTCGGCGACGTCGTCAGGCGTCTCCTCGTCGTCCCATGCCTTTTCCGGCATCGCCTGCTCGACTAACTGCGGATTGATTGAGCGTTTAACTTCAACGCCCAGGGATTTAAACGCCTCGCTCTGCGCGATCAGGTTGCCGCGCCCTTCCGCCAGCTTTTTCATCGCCTCGCGGTAGCTGTTGTGCGCCTTATCCAGATTATGGCCGATGCCGCTCATATCATCGACGAACAGCCGCATCTTGTCATAGAGACGCGCTGCGCGGTCGGCGATGCGCTGCGCGTTGCGGCTCTGATGCTCGTAGCGCCACAGGTTGTTGATGGTGCGCAGCGCCACCAGCAGCGTCGTCGGGCTCACCAGCATGATGTTCTGCTGCAGCGCCTCGCTGATCAACTCCGGCTGGCGGTCGATCGCCAGCAAAAAGGCCGGCTCGACCGGAATGAACATCAACACATAATCGAGCGAGCGTAAACCGGCCAGTTGTTGATAATCTTTACGGCTCAGCAGGCGTATATGGCTGCGCACCGCGGCGACATGCTCCTGAAGCGCCTGCTCGCGCGTCACGTCATCTTCCGCGTTGAAGTAGCGCTCGTAGGCCACCAGCGTCATCTTGGCGTCGACCACCACATCTTTGCCCTGCGGCAGACGTACGATCACATCCGGTTGCATTCTACCCTGCTGTTCCGACTGCAAACTGACCTGCGTCTGATACTCATGGCCTTCGCGCAGGCCTGACGCCTCCAGCACGCGGCTCAGCACCACTTCGCCCCAGTTGCCCTGAATCTTATTGTCGCCTTTCAGCGCTTTGGTGAGGTTGATCGCCTCCTGCGCCATCTGCGCATTCAGCTGCTGTAGCTGGCGGATTTCGTGCGCCAGCGTGTGACGCTCGCGCGCCTCCTGGCCGAAGCTGTCATGCACCTGGCGGCGAAAACCGTCCAGCTGCTCACGCAGCGGAGCGATCAGGCTGTTCAGGCTCTGGCGGTTCTGCTCGTCGACGCGGCGGCCGCTGTTTTCGAAGATGCGGTTGGCGAGATTTTCGAACTGCGCGCTGAGGCGCTGCTCGCTGCTGGTGAGCAGGCGCTGCTTCTCTTCGGCGGCGAAGCGCGTCTCTTCAAGGCGGATGGTTACCTCGCGCAGTTCGGCCTCCTGCGCGCTGTTGACCTCTAGCTGGTTGCGCAGCTCGCGGTTGAGCTGCTCGCATTCGCCGCGCCAGTAATCGAGCTGTTGCAGCCGCTCCTGCGCGCCGCTCAGCGCGCCGTGCAGCTGGCGCAGCTCCTGTTCGCGCTGCTGCAGCTGCTGCTGCAGCTGTTCAAGCTGCTGCTGCTGACGCTGCTGCGTCTCCTGCTGCAAACGCCGTTCGGTGGCAAAGCTGGCGGCCTGATGGCCGGCGCGCAGCTGTGCCAGCATCCAGCCGATGCCCACTCCGGCGAGCGCCAGACAGGCGCTGATAATAATCTGCTGATCCATGATTCCCTCGCGACGCGCATTGCTCGGGAAAAGGTAAAGTCGGCCTGTATGAATGTCCAGACTATTTTAGGGCGGTTTTCAACCCAGAGCAGGCGCTACAGCGCTTTGACCTGCAGCTCGCCCGCTTTCCACGCGTCGGTGAGAAAAAACGGCATCGGCATTAGCCATTCATCCCCTTTTACCCGCGCCGGATAAACAAAGACGTTGCCGCCCCAGGTGAGCTCCACGGACTGCGTCTCCCCCTCTTTCACCGTCGCCTTGCCCGCCATGCTGGCGAAGCCGGCGTTGCTGCCGACGTGGAAGTTCTCCATGCGCCAGCGCACCGGCGCGTGCGGCGGCCAGGGCTGCGCCTGATGAAAATGAAAAATCTCATCGTGGCTCAGCAGGCTTTCGCGCACCGTCGGCCACAGCGCGGCCTTCAGGAAATATTGATCGGTAAAGCGCGCGTTGCCGCTGTAGCGGGCGATAAAGTCGCGCATCGCCTGCGCCATGTTGCTAAAGACGCCGTTGCAGCCGCCCCACATGCCCGCCAGCAGCAGCTCGGTATGGGAAAAGTAGTCGCGCATATGGTGGAACCAGTACGGCGAGGCGAGCCAGGCGTCGACCGCCGCCGCTTCGCGCTCCGACAGCAGCGAGTCGGCGTCGCGGATAATAAAGCGTTTGACGCCGGGATCGTCCATCACCAGAAAACGCCACAGCGTCGGGTAGATCGCCTTTTCCTGCGACATATCGATCAGCTCGACGTGCGGCTGGTTGAGACGCTGCCACACGTGCTGCGGCACGCTCTGATCGAGATAAATACGGCAGCGCCAGCCGGGATAGAGTTGCTGCGCCACCTCGACGTTTTTAATCAGGGTTTCGCAGTAGCGCGGCTGACCGCCGTAGAGGCTGAAGGCGATCACGTTCTGTTCGGGTTTCGTCAGATCGATCGGTTCCGGCCGCGCCGCCGGAAAGGGGTAACGCTGACCCTGACGAAAACGCGCGTCTGCGCCGTTCAGCGCTTCCAGGCCATATTTCGCCAGCTCCTCTCGCTTGCCCATCCAGCCGCACAGCTCCGCCAGTCCATCCAGCCAGGTTTCCGAAGCGGTCGCGCGCACGGCGGGCGGCGCCTGATAGATTTTCTGATAGACGCGGTAAGATTTGCTGTAGTGGCCGAGCCGCAGCAGACAGAGCGCGTAGTCGCTCAGCACCTGCATCTGATTTGGCATGATGCGCAGCACCTCTTCGCAGCAGCTGGCGGCGGCGGCGTAATCCTGCTGTGACATATGCTGGCGAAAGCGCGCGGCGGCGTTTTCAAGGCGCGCCTGCATGGCGGCGGGAGAAGCGGTTAAGGCGGATTTCTGTCGTGGCGGCGTGTGGCGCATCGGGCGATCCTCGCTTTTGCTGTAAAGAGCAGAGGCAGCGCGCAGAGGCGCTGCCTGAAAGCGTTATAACAAACGGCGCGCCGCTTCGACCACAATTTTTACCGCATCGCTCTCGGTCTGCTTCATGGCGGCCGCATCCGGGATCTCTTTCTGGGTACGGTTGACGATGACGCCCGCTACCATGCCCGCACGCAGCCCCTGGCTGGCGCACATCGTCAGCAGCGTGGCAGACTCCATCTCATAGTTAAGCACGCCCATCTGCTGCCACTCCTTCATCGAGCCCTGAAAGCGGCTGACCACGCGGCCGGAGAAGGTGTCGTAACGCTCCTGACCTGGATAGAAGGTGTCGGACGACGCGGTAACGCCGATATGGGTAGTCGCGCCACTCGCTTCTGCTGCTGCAACCAGCGCAGTGGTGCAGGCGAAATCTGCTACGGCGGGAAATTCCAGCGGCGCGAAGTGCTGGCTGGCGCCGTCGAGGCGCACCGCGCCGGTGGTGACCAGCACGTCGCCGACGTTAATATGCGGCTGAATAGCGCCGGTGGTGCCGACGCGCAGGAAGGTGCGCACGCCAAGCTGCGCCAGCTCCTCTACCGCGATAGAGGTCGACGGGCCGCCGATGCCGGTAGAGCAAACGACGACAGGCTTGCCGTCCAGCTTCGCCAGCCATGAGGTGAATTCCCGGTGCGACGCCAGCGGCTGAGCGTCCGCCATCAGTCCGGCAATTTTCTTTACGCGCTCCGGGTCGCCGGGAACGATAGCCAGGGTCGCGCCCTGCAGATCGGCTTTGGTCAGGCCAAGGTGGAAAACGTCAGACATAGCAAACTCCTGAACAGGGAAGTGAAGCGCGCCACTCTACGTCAGCGCAGCGCAAATTTGTGTGATAACAATCACTATCAAAAATGAATGTTACATTTTACATAGATAACAATGCGATCTTGGTCACATAACCAAGCCATTCAGAACGCCATTGCTACAAGCTGTGTGCGTCGGGCTTCGCAGCAATGTTAAAGAGGAGAGTGTTTTTGCTTGCTCCCTACTCTGTTCCCGGTCTCTGGTCCAGACGTCATCTGGCCAGGCTATAGTTACGTGATTGCGCTACTGCCAGCACGGAGAAAAAAATGAAAACCGAAGACAATATGGCACAAAAATCATCGACGGGCGGTTTTGCACCTGCAGTACAGCCGACCGCCTCAACCACGATTCATACCGACAGCCAGGATATTCAGGCGGGCGAAACCTCGGTGCCGAGCCAGGGCGAAAATATGCCCGCTTACTACGCCAGACCGAAAGAGGCGAACGGTCCGCTGCCGGTGGTGCTGGTGGTGCAGGAGATCTTTGGCGTGCACGAGCATATTCGCGATATCTGCCGTCGGCTGGCGCTGGAGGGCTATCTGGCCGTGGCGCCGGAACTCTATTTCCGCGAAGGCGACCCGAATGATTACAACGATATCCCTACCCTGTTTAGCGAGCTGGTCAGCAAAGTGCCGGACAGCCAGGTGCTTTCCGATCTCGACCACGCCGCCAACTGGGCCGGCCGCAACGGCGGCGATATCCGTCGCATGGGCATTACCGGCTTCTGCTGGGGCGGCCGCATCAGCTGGCTTTACGCCGCGCACAATCCGCAGCTGCGCGCTGCCGTCGCCTGGTATGGTCGCCTCATCGGCGAGAAAACCATGAAGCAGCAAAAGCATCCGATCGATATCGCCGTAGATTTAGGCGCGCCGGTGCTGGGCCTCTACGGCGGCCAGGACGATGGCATTCCGCTGGAGAGCGTGGAGCAGATGCGTCAGGCGCTGCACGCCGCTAACGCCAAGGCGGAGATTGTTGTCTATCCCGACGCGGGCCACGCCTTCAACGCCGACTATCGTCCGAGCTATCACGCCGAATCGGCGCAGGATGGCTGGGCGCGTATGCTGACGTGGTTTAAGCAGTTCGGCGTCGTCTGATTACGCACGTAATAAAAAAGGGGCGCCGCAGCGCCCCATCCTCAATAGCAACACATCCTCAACTCAGGCTTTTTCGCCGCGCAGTTTCTTCGCCGCCTCCACCATATTCGCCAGCGCCTGACGGGTTTCCGTCCAGCCGCGCGTTTTCAGGCCGCAGTCCGGGTTGACCCACAGACGCGCTTCCGGGATGCGCTGCGCCGCTTTACGCAGCAGATTCTCTATCCACTCGACGCTCGGCACGTTCGGCGAGTGAATATCGTAAACGCCGGGGCCGATTTCGTTCGGATACTCAAATGCCTTAAAGGCTTCCAGCAGATCCATATCGGAACGCGAGGTTTCGATGGTGATGACGTCGGCATCCAGCGCCGCGATGGACGCCATGATGTCGTTGAATTCGCAATAGCACATGTGGGTGTGGATCTGGGTGTCGTCTTTCGCCACCGCGGCGTTAAGGCGGAAGGCGTCGACCGCCCACTTCAGGTAGGCGGCCCAGTCGGACTGGTGCAGCGGCAGGCCTTCGCGCAGCGCCGGCTCGTCAATCTGGATAATGCCGATGCCGGCCGCTTCGAGATCCGCGACCTCGTCGCGCAGCGCCAGCGCGATTTGCTTCGCGATGGTTTCGCGCGACACGTCCTCGCGCGGGAAAGACCAGCAGAGAATGGTTACCGGGCCGGTCAGCATTCCTTTCACCGGCTTGCTGGTCAGCGACTGCGCATAGGTCGCCCACTCCAGGGTAATCGGCCGCGGGCGGCTGACGTCGCCGATAATCACCGGCGGCTTGACGCAGCGCGAGCCGTAACTCTGCACCCAGCCGTTCTGGGTGAAGACGAAACCCTCCAGGTTTTCGCCGAAATACTCCACCATGTCGTTACGCTCCGCTTCGCCGTGCACCAGCACGTCGAGGCCCAGACGCTCCTGTTCGGCGATCGCCTGTTTGATATGCTGCGCGATGCCGGTGCGGTAGCTGGCGCCGTCGATATTGCCTTTTTTGAAATCGAGCCGCAGGCCGCGGATCTCGGTGGTCTGCGGGAAGGAGCCGATAGTGGTGGTCGGCCAGGCCGGCAGATTAAAGCGGCTGCGCTGCGCGCGGGCGCGGACGGCGTAAGCACTGGCGCGCTCGGTATCCTGCGCGGAGATCGCCGCCAGACGCCTGCCGACCGCCGCGTTGTGCACGCGGCTGGAGTGGGCGCGATGGCGAACTGGCGCGCTCCAGGCCTCCAGCGAGGCCGCGTCGTGATGGTTGAGCGCGTCGCTTAACAGCTTCAGTTCGCCGCATTTTTGCAGCGCGAAGGCGAACCAGCTTTTTACTTCGTCATCGAGGCGGGTCTCTGCGCGCAGATCGATCGGGCTATGCAGCAGCGAACAAGAGGTGCCGACCCACAGCAGGCGACGCTGGCCAATCAACGGCTGTAGGCGTTCGAACCAGCGGCTCAGGTCGGCGCGCCATACGTTGCGGCCGTTGATAACGCCAAGCGACAGCAGCCACGCCGCCGGCAACTGCTGGTGTAGCTGCGCGAGGTCGTCGCGGCCGTGCACCAGATCGACATGCAGCCCCTGCACCGGCAGCGCGCGAATAACATCAAGGTTCTGGCCGATGCTGTCGAAATAGGTGGTCAGCAGCAGCTTCACGTTGCCCTGCAGCGCCTGGTAAGCGGGCCTGAACGCTTCGCGCCACGCCTGCGGCAGCTCCAGCGACAGCGCCGGCTCGTCAATCTGCACCCACTCGACGTCGCGTTTTTTCAGCTCGGCCAGCACCTGCTGGTAAACCGGCAGAATATCATTCAGCAGCGACAGGCGGTCGAACGGCTCGCCTTTAACTTTGCCCAGCCAGATATAGGTCACCGGGCCGAGCAGCACCGGCTTCACCTTGTGGCCCAGCGCCAGCGCTTCGTCCACTTCGTCCAGCAGCTGGGTCCAGGCGAGTTTAAATGTCTGGCCTTTTGTGAACTCCGGCACGATGTAGTGATAGTTGGTGTTAAACCATTTGGTCATCTCGGCGGCGGCGGCCGGTTCGCCGGTCGGCGCCCGACCGCGCGCAATGCGAAACAGCGTATCGAGGTCGACGGTGTCGTCTTGATTCTGATGGCGCGCCGGAACGTTGCCCAGCATCAGGCTGGTGGTCAGCACATGATCGTACCAGGCGAAGTCGCCCACCGGCAGCAGATCCACGCCCGCCTCTTTCTGCTGTTGCCAGTGGCGGGCGCGCAGTTCGCGTCCGGCGGCCAGCAGCTCTTGCTGAGTCGCTTTGCCCGCCCAGTAGCTCTCCTGCGCCTTTTTCAGTTCGCGACGCAGGCCGACGCGGGGAAAGCCGAGGCTGTGGTTCAGAATGGTCATATGCTGTTCTCCCGATAATTTCTCTTTGGCTTCGTCTGGCAGCCAAAGATGTTTAGCCGTCCAGATGTTTACACCGCTATATTCTGCGGGTAGTGTATGTTCCTCAAGCGCAAATTGTTCAATCTCCATGTGAAGGACGCTCATGATCGAACTTAAGCACCTGCGGACGCTTCAGGCTCTGCGTAATACCGGCTCGCTGGCCGCCGCCGCCGCGCAGCTTCATCAGACGCAATCCGCGTTGTCGCATCAGTTCAGCGATCTCGAGCAGCGGCTGGGATTCCGCCTGTTCGTACGCAAAAGCCAGCCGCTGCGCTTCACGCCGCAGGGCGAAATTCTGCTGCAGTTGGCGGAGCAGGTGCTGCCGCAAATCCAGCAGGCGCTGCAGGCATGCCACGAGCCTTATCAGGCGACGCTGCGCATCGCCATTGAGTGCCACAGCTGCATTCAGTGGCTGACGCCGGCACTGGACAACTTTCGTCAGAGCTGGCCGCAGGTGGTGATGGATTTTAAATCGGGCGTGACCTTCGATCCGCAGCCTGCGCTGCAGCAGGGCGAGCTGGACGTAGTGCTGACTTCCGATATCCTGCCGCGCAGCGGCCTGCACTACACGCCGATGTTCGACTTTGAAGTGCGTCTGGTGCTGGCGCCCGATCATCCGCTGGCGCAGGTCGAACACATTACGCCCGAGGACCTGGCGCAGGAGGTGTTGATGATCTATCCGGTGCAGCGCCAGCGACTGGATATCTGGCGACACTTTCTTCAGCCGGCAGGCGTCAGCCCGGCCCTGAAGAGCGTGGACAATACGCTGCTGCTGATTCAGATGGTGGCGGCGCGCATGGGCATCGCCGCGCTGCCGCACTGGGTAGTAGAGAGCTTTGAAAAGCAGGGATTAATCGTGACGAAAACCCTGGGCAAAGGGCTGTGGAGTCGCCTTTATGCCGCCGTGCGCGACGGCGAGCAGCGTCAGCCGGTGCTGGAAGCCTTTACCCGCTTCGCGCGGCAGCACGCCTGCGAACACCTGCCTTTCGTGCGCGATGCGGCGCTTCCTGGCGCGATTTTGCAACGCTGAACCGCAAATTCCCCTATAATGCGCAGCCTGTTAAACGACCATGAGAAAATCTCACCATGACCAATAACGATATTTTGCGCAGCGTGCGCTTTATGCTGAATTTAAGCGATGCCAAAGTGGTGGAGATTTTCGCACTGACCGACTGTGAAGTCGCGCTGAGCGACGTGCAGGCCTGGCTGAAAAAAGAGGACGACGCCGCGTTTAAACCGCTGCCGGACGTGCTGATGGGCTATTTTCTCAACGGCCTGATTTTCTTCCGTCGCGGCAAAAGCGAAGAGATGCCAGCGCCCTCGATCGAGCGCCGCATGAACAACAACATTTTTATGAAAAAACTGCGTATCGCGTTCGATCTGAAAACCACCGATATTCCGGCGGTGCTGGAAAAGGCGAACTTTTCGGTTTCTCAGGCGGAAATCGGCGCCATCTTCCGCAAGCCGGATCATAAAAACTACCGCGAATGCGGCGATCAGATTATGCGCAACTTTTTAAAGGGCCTGACCATGACGCTGCGCCCGACGCAGCCGGCGAAAAGCGCGCCGTCGCAGGCCACGAAAACCAGCCCGACTCAGGCAGCGAAATCCGCCGCGCCCAAGACGGCGAAACCTCGCCCGGCCCAGCCGCCGAAAGACAGAAAATAGTAGCGCCGCTTAGCGCGACAGCCATCAGGGCGGCAATCGCCGCCCTGATGACTTATATGCGCCTCAGCGACTGCGTATCACCCAGCGCTTATGCACGTATAGCGAGGCGAAAATCACCAGCGCGCCGGCGATAAAACTGGGCCAGTGCGGCTTCTGCTGCCAGATTGCCAGATTTACCAGCAGCCCCGCCGGGACATGCATATTGTTCATAATGCCCAGCGTGCCCGCATCCACTTGGGTGGCGCCGTAGTTCCACATAAAGTAGCCCAGCCCTGACGCCGCCACGCCCAGCCAGACCAGAATGCCCCACTGCAGCGAGGTGGTCGGCAGTTTCGCCGGGTTGCCCCACAGGCACCAGGCGATAATCGCAATCAGCACCGCGCCGAGATAAAACCAGGAAAAGGCGGTGTGCTGCGGCATCGGCCGGGTTTCCTGCAGCCGTTTATAGCCCACCATGCCCACGGCAAAGCAGATATTCGCCAGCTGTACCAGCAGCAGGCCGAACCAGAAATGATCGCTGACCTTGTCGTAGCGAATAATCGCCGCGCCCGCCACCGCCAGCAGCGCGCTGAAGGCGTAGCCGATGCGCAGCGGACGCTTGCTGATCACATCATAAATCAGGGTGACATAGAGCGGCGTCATGACGGTGAATAGCAGGAACTCCGAGACGCTGAGGTAGAGATAGGCTTCGAAGCTAATCAGGTACATGATGCCGAGCTGCAGCATCCCTACCAGCATATAGAGCAGCAGCGTCGATGGACGATAGCCGCGCCAGCGCAGAAAAGGCAAAAACACCAGCGCCGCCAGCGCCAGACGCATTAAAACGGAGAACCAGGAATCCACCTGCCCCGCCAGATATTCTCCAATCAGGCTGAAGGAAAACGCCCAAAGAATAGTGGTAACGATCAGTAACAGCACAGCTTCGATCCTGCAAAAAAAGAGAGGCGGCTAGTTTAATCAATGTGCTGCGGCGACGCGGCGCTTTCTGGTTGACAAGCGCTCACTAAATCAGCGCTCAGTACGGGCATGGGTGGATATTTTATAAGCGATGCGCGAATAACACCATTTTGTGAAATTAACCTGCCGTTATTGTCATAAAAGTGTAACAAATGTGTCAACTATCACAGCTGCCATGCGCGAAAAGCGCCAGAATAGACGCGAAAAGGAACATCGCGGCGACCTCTGGAACGCACTGCGCATTTCCATTACAACGACAATACGCCTGGGAGGGCAGCTATGCTGAGCATCTTTAAACCCGCACCGCATCGACCGCAGGTGGCGGAAGATCAGGTTGATCCTTTATATCGCCGCCTGCGCTGGCAGATCTTCTTCGGTATCTTCTTTGGCTACGCCGCCTACTATCTGGTACGCAAAAATTTCGCGCTGGCGATGCCCTATCTGGTCGAGCAGGGCTTTTCGCGCGGCGACCTCGGCTTTGCGCTTTCCGGCATCTCGATTGCGTACGGCTTCTCAAAATTTATTATGGGTTCGGTCTCAGATCGCTCGAATCCGCGCGTGTTTCTGCCTGCCGGACTGATCCTCGCCGCCGCGGTAATGCTGTTTATGGGCTTCGTGCCCTGGGCAACCTCCAGCATTATGGTGATGTTCGCGCTGCTGTTTGCCTGCGGCTGGTTTCAGGGCATGGGCTGGCCGCCCTGCGGGCGCACCATGGTGCACTGGTGGTCGCAGAAAGAGCGCGGCGGCATCGTTTCGGTGTGGAACTGCGCGCATAACGTCGGCGGCGGCCTGCCGCCGCTGCTGTTCCTGCTCGGCATGGCGTGGTTCAACGACTGGAAAGCGGCGCTCTATATGCCCGCTTTCGCCGCCATCGCCGTGGCGCTGATCGCCTTCGCGCTGATGCGCGATACGCCGCAGTCCTGCGGATTGCCGCCTATTGAGGCGTACAAGCACGACTATCCGCCGGACTACAGCGCCACGCACGAAGAGGAGCTGACGGCGAAGCAGATCTTCACCCAGTATGTGCTGCCCAACAAGCTACTGTGGTATATCGCGCTGGCCAACGTCTTCGTCTACCTGCTGCGCTACGGCATTCTCGACTGGTCGCCCACCTACCTGAAAGAGGTGAAGCACTTCACGCTGGATAAATCTTCCTGGGCCTACTTCCTGTACGAATACGCCGGCATTCCCGGCACGCTGCTGTGCGGCTGGATGTCGGACAAGGTGTTTAAGGGGAATCGCGGCGCGACCGGCGTCTTCTTTATGACGCTGGTGACCATCGCCACGGTAGTCTACTGGTTTAACCCGGCGGGCAATCCCGGCGTGGATATGGCCTGCATGATTATCATCGGCTTTCTGATTTACGGTCCGGTGATGCTGATCGGCCTGCATGCGCTGGAGCTGGCGCCGAAAAAAGCGGCGGGCACCGCCGCAGGCTTTACCGGCCTGTTCGGCTATCTTGGCGGTTCGGTCGCAGCCAGCGCCATCGTCGGCTATACCGTCGATTTCTTCGGCTGGAACGGCGGTTTTCTGGTAATGGTGGTAGGCTGCGTGCTGGCGGTGATCCTGCTGCTGTTGACCATGATTAACGAACGCAAGCACAAGCAGCAGCTGGCGTCATAAAGAAAGAGGCCGGCATCGCGCCGGCCTCTTGCGTCAGGATAAAAACAGCGTGCGCAGCGTATGCGGCACGGCATCATCCGCATTGCTGCCGATCACTTCCAGATCCGGCAGCGTATCCTTTAACCGCTGGTGGGCGTTGCGCATAATGCAGCCCTTGCCCGCCATGCTCAGCATCTCTACGTCGTTCATGCCGTCGCCGAAGGCGATGCACGCCTTGAGCGAGTGCCCCAGCTGTTTCGCCACCGCTTCCAGCGCATGCCCCTTCGACACCCCGCCCGCCATCACCTCCAGACAGGTCGGCAGCGAAAAGCTGACGTTCACGCGATCGCCCCATCGCGCCTGCAGCGCCAGTTCGAGCGGGATCAGCGCCTCGGGATCGTCGCTGGTGAAAAAGACCTTGCTGATATTGTCGCCCGGCAGCATGCCTGGCTCATAGACCTGATATGTGAATACCGACTCGCGGAAATAGTCCTGCTCCGCCGGATGGGTGCGGCTCATAAACCATTCGTCATCGCGATAGACGTGCGTCAGGATGGCGGGATTAGCGTAGTGCAGCCCGTAAAGCTCCAGCGCGATATCTTCGTCGAGGTTATGGCTGAACACCAGCTCGCCCTCGGCGTTGTGCACGCGCGCGCCGTTAGAGGTGATCATATAAGCGGGAATGCCCAGCTTGTCGCGCATCTGCCCTACGTCGATATAATGACGGCCGGTGGCGAAAACAAAGTGGATCTCGCGCGCCACCAGCTGTTGCAGAATATCGTGGGCGTAAGGCGTTAGCCGATGTTCAGGAGAGAGCAGCGTGCCATCCAGATCGGATGCGACGATTTGAAACATGAAAACCTCAGGTATTGTTATAGGCCGTAGCCGGTAAGATAATTTTTCGAATCAGGGATGCGCCTCGAAGAAATCGATCAGCGCATTCAGCGCTTCGGCGCGCATGCCATCTTTTTCAAACAGAATTTCGTGGCGCGCCTCTTTGATGACGCGCGTCTCGCAAGGATGGCCCGCCTGCGCCATCGCCGCGCAAAAAAGATCCTGCGAACGGTTGTCCACCACGCGATCCTCGCCCGCCTGCAGCAGCAAAAGCGGCGTGGTAATGGTGCTGGCCAGGCTCAGGATATTGCGCCCGGCGTGAATGCCTTCGCGCACCCAGTGATAGGTCGGTCCGCCGACGCGGATAGCGGGATCGTCAGCGTAAAAACGCAGGCTGCGGCGATAGCGCTCCGCGCTGTGCGTCAGGCGATTGATGCCGAACGGATGCGCGCGCCAGCGTCCGGTGCCGAGCGCATAGCCATCGCGTATAGCCGGGCGCTTCTCCGCCCAGTCGAGGATACGGTTCGCCAGGAAAGAGGGCATCGGCAGCGCGATGCCGAACATCGGCGCCACCAGCGTCACGGCATGAAACGCCTGCGGCTGGCGCGCCAGAAACAGCGTCAGGATGGCGCCGCCCATCGAATGCGCCAGCGCGTAGCGGTGCTGGTAGTGCCCGCCGACAATCTCTTTCAGATAGAGCGTCTCTAAGTCGTCGACGTAGTGCGTGAACTCTACTACATGACCGCGATGGGTATCCTGCAGCAGCCGGTCGGATCGTCCCTGCCCGCGATGGTCGAGGATCACCACGTCAAAGCCGCAGTGAAACAGGTCGTACGCCAGTTCGGGGTATTTGACGTAGCTTTCGATGCGCCCAGGCACGATAAGAATCACGCGCTTATGGTGCGGCGCGGTGAAGCGCACATAGCGCAGCGTGACGTTTTCCACGCCGACGAATTCACGCTCTTCGCGCCGGTGCCAGAAGTCGAGCAGCGGACCGTGCGCAAAGGCGGCAAAGGCTTTTTCCCGGTTGAGCCAGCTCGCTTTATGTCGTTCCATCAATCCCCCTGCAGACGCGCGACAGGCCTGTCGCGAGCCGCGCATGCGGCCCGTAGCGTCACGCTTGTTTCTGGCGTATTGTGTCATATTTCCGCCCAGACAGGGAGCGCAACCCATGACCACTGAATGGTGGCTGACTTACCTTCTCACCACCACTATCCTCAGCCTTTCGCCCGGTTCCGGCGCGATTAATACCATGAGCACCGGCATCAGCCACGGCTATCGCGGCGCAGCGGCCTCGATCAGCGGCCTGCAGCTTGGCCTGGCGATCCATATCGTGCTGGTGGGGATCGGGCTGGGCGCGCTCTTTTCCCAGTCGCTGCTGGCGTTTGAAGTGTTGAAATGGGCGGGCGCGGCCTATCTGGTGTGGCTCGGCATTCAGCAGTGGCGCTCTGCGGGCGCCATCGATCTCGATGCGGTGGCCAAAGCAACGCCGCGCCGCCGCCTGTTCAAGCGCGCGGTGCTGGTGAACCTGACCAATCCGAAAAGCATCGTGTTTCTCGCCGCGCTGTTTCCGCAGTTTATCCTGCCGCACCAGCCGCAGGCGATGCAGTACCTGGTGCTGGGCGCCACCACTATTGTCGTCGATATTATCGTGATGATCGGCTACGCCACGCTGGCGACGCGCATTGCGGCCTGGATTAAAGGGCCAAAGCAGATGAAGCTGCTGAACCGGATCTTTGGCGGATTGTTTATGGCGGTAGGCGCGCTACTGGCCAGCGCCAGAAGAATCGCTTAAGGCAGTAAGCGCCGATGCTTGAGGCCGTCGGTGTCGCAGCCAGATTGCGGGCGGACAGTGCGCTCTAACGAAAAAGAATAAGCGCACCGATGCTTAAGGCCGTCGGTGTCGCAGCCAGTTCGGTGCCGGCCAGCGCGCAGTCACCGGAGCGTACTACAGTACGTGAGGATGATGAGCACTGCCCGGTGCCGAAATGGCAAGTAAACCAGGCCTTAACGAGAAATGATGAGGTGGATGCCGAAACCGGCGAATAAAACTCCCGCCACGCCATCGACCCACTTCGCCGCGCGCTGATACTTATCGCGTATCCACGGCAGCGCGAAAATCGCCGCCACCAGCGTAAACCAGGCAAAGGTCTCGCCAACGATCAGCAGAAACAAGCCCCAACGCTCCAGCGCGCCGACGTCGTTGCCGACGAACAGCGAGAAGACGCTGCCGAAATAGATAATCGCTTTCGGGTTAGAGAGATTGGTAAGAAAACCTTTAAGAAAGCTTCTGCCCTTTTTCGGCAGTTCTACCACCGGCGCATCCTGTACCGGCTGCTTATGGCGCTGACGCGCCGAGCTGAGCAGCTGCCAGCCCATCCACAGCAGATAGAGACCGCCGCCGACCATAATGATCTGATGCAGCCACGCCATCTTCTCCAGAATCAGGTGCAGCCCCATCAGCGCGACGCCCGCCCAGATAACGATCCCCAGCGTAATGCCGAGCACGCCCATCATCGCCTCTTTGCGCGAGCGGCTGGCGGCGGTTTGCGAAACAAAAAAGAAGTCCGGGCCGGGACTCATCAACGCGACCAGATGCACCAGCGCGACCGTGGCAAATAACATCAGCATAGGTAGTGTCCTTTACTCTTCATCATCAAGATGCTCTTTGATCATCACCAGGAAGGGTTTGCCAAAGCGCTCCAGTTTGCGGTGGCCGACGCCGTTGACGCTCAGCATCTCCGACGCCGTTACCGGCATCTGCTCCGCCATCTCAATCAGCGTGGCGTCGTTAAACACCACGTAAGGCGGGATATTCTCTTCGTCGGCAATCGCTTTACGCAGCTTGCGCAGCTTGGCGAACAGCTTGCGATCGTAATTGCCGCCGTAAATTTTCGGCGAGCTGCTGCTTTTTGGCTTCGCCGCATTAAGACGCGGTACCGCCAGCATCAGCGGCACTTCGCCGCGCAGCACCGGACGCGCCGCTTCCGTCAGCTGCAGCGCGGAGTGCATGGCGATATTCTGCGTCACCAGCCCAAGGTGGATAAGCTGACGCAGCACGCTGACCCAGTGCTCGTGGCTCTGCTCGCGGCCGATGCCGTAAACCGGCAGTTTGTCATGGCCCTGGTCGCGGATGCGCTGGTTGTTGGCACCGCGCAGCACCTCGACCACATAGCCCATGCCGAAACGCTGCCCGACGCGATAGATGCAGGAGAGCGCTTTCTGCGCTTCCACCAGGCCATCGTAACGCTTCGGCGGATCGAGACAGATGTCGCAGTTGTCGCACGGCTGCTGACGTCCTTCGCCGAAATAGTTCAGCAGCACCAGACGTCGGCAGGTTTGCGCTTCGGCGAAGGCGCCCATGGCGTTGAGCTTATGGCGTTCGATATCCTGCAGCGGGCCGGGCGCTTTCTCTTCCAGACATTTGCGCAGCCACGCCATATCCGCCGGGTCGTAGAGCATCATCGCTTCGGCCGGCAGCCCGTCGCGTCCGGCGCGACCGGTTTCCTGATAATAGGATTCGATATTGCGCGGTATGTCGAAGTGCACCACGAAGCGCACGTTAGGCTTGTTGATGCCCATGCCGAACGCCACCGTCGCGACCACGATCTGCAGATCGTCGCGCTGAAACGCCTCCTGCACCCGGGCACGCTGCGCGCTGTCGATACCGGCGTGATAGGCGCCGACGCTCAGCCCGCGGCTCTGCAGACGCGCGGCGGTGTCTTCCACCTTGGCGCGGCTGTTGCAGTAGATAATGCCGCTTTTGCCGCGCTGATCCTGAACGTAGCGCAGCAGCTGCTCGGTGGGCTTGAACTTCTCCACCAGCGTATAGCGAATATTAGGACGGTCGAAGCTGCTGATCTGAATCAGCGGGTCCTGCATATCCAGCAGGTGAACGATATCGTTGCGCGTGGTTTCGTCGGCGGTGGCGGTCAGCGCCATTACCGGCAGCTGCGGGAACCGCTGACGCAGCTGGCCCAGCGCGCCATATTCGGGACGGAAGTCGTGGCCCCACTGCGAGATACAGTGCGCTTCGTCGACCGCCAGCATCGCAGGCTGCCAGTGCGCCAGGCTCTCAAGGAAGTTATCCATCATCAGACGTTCAGGCGCGATATAGAGCAGCCTGACGCGGCCGGTGCGGCAATCCGCCATCACCTGCTGCTGCTGCTCGCGCGTCATGGTGGAGTTGAGGCACGCCGCCGCGACGCCGTTCGCCAGCAGCTGATCCACCTGATCTTTCATCAGCGAAATCAGCGGCGATACCACCAGCGTCAGGCCTTCCTGCACCAGCGCGGGGATCTGATAACAGAGCGATTTGCCGCCGCCGGTGGGCATAACGACCAGACAATCCCGTCCGCTCAGCGCCGCATTGATGATGGTTTGCTGACCGGGACGAAAATGCTGATAGCCGAAGGTATCCTGCAATACCTGCTGCGCCAGCGCTTCCTGATTATGTACTACCGAGATTGCCACTGTATTCCTGTTGTTTTCCGGAGAGTCAGAACAGATCGTTCAGCATGACGCCGACGCCAAGACGCGTCTGACGATGGTTATAGTCGATAAGCGACTCGCCATAACCGCTAAACACCTGGGTATAGAAACGGACGTGTTCGCTGATCGGATAGCTCCAGCCCAGCGTCGCGCCGCCAAAGCCGGTATTCCAGTTGTAGTTGCCTTCCACGCTGAAGATATTCTCGCCGGCGACATAGCCCAGCTTCAGACGGTAATAGCCCATATATTTGGTGATATCCGGGTTATCGTCTTCGCTGTCCGGTATGCGGTACCAGGGTTTGACTTCGGCGAGGAAGTTGCCGTTCTGCGCCATCAGGCGCGCATAGACGCGGTTCCAGCTGCGCGAAGTCGGGTCGCTGCGGCCGTTGGACTGGTGGTTAAAGCCCACTTCCACATCACGCAGCGTCCAGCCGGCGAAGTCGTAATCCGTGGCCCAGCCAAGGAAAATCTGCGGCTCGTAGTTGGTCTCGCGAAACGGCGACGACTCGCCGCGGTTCGACAGCTGCCACCAGGAACGCTGCGTATAGGAGGCGGCCAGCACGGAGTTGTCACCCAGAATACCGCGCCACAGCGGAAATGCCAGACTGAGCTGAAATTTCACTTCATCTTTGCGCGCGTTGTCCGCCCAGTTATAGGAGGAGATCGCCTCTTTATTGATGTCGCTGGTGTAGGTATAGAGCAGATAGTTGCTCTCATACGGATAGAGCACAAACGGATTATCGTGCTTCTCCAGCAGGTTGGCGATAATGCTGCCGCGCACCTGAGGCGTATCGTGGACCTCTTTAACGGTGGCTTCCTCTGCCTGCGCGAGCGCAGGGAGTAACAGGGCGGCTGCTAACAAGGCGCGATGCTTGCGCATAACTTTCTCCGATGAAGGCTGCGTGTCAAATGAATGGGGAGTCATAAAAAGGAGGCCATTCTACACGCAAAAGGCGGTGAAGATGAGCGCTGATTTCCGAAACTGGAAACCCTCTCGCGCGCGGCTTAGAATACACAACTCGTTAACATTTTGCGCCGTTAAAAGGCGTATTCGCAGGATTGCCGCTATGTCATCACTGCTGCTGTCTCAGCAGGAAGCCCGTCAGATGGTGGGCGAAATTTTTGTTTACCATATGCCCTTCAATCAGGCGCTCGGCCTGGAGCTGGATCGGCTGGAGAGCGACTATGCCGAAATCAGCTTCGCCAGCAAAACTATGCTGGTCGGCAACACGGCGCAGCAGATCCTGCACGGCGGCGTTATCGCCTCGGTGCTGGACGTCGCCGCCGGGATGGTCTGCGTCAGCAACGCCCTGACGCGCGCGGAGAGCATCAGCGAGGAGGAGCTGCGTCAGCGCCTGTCGCGCATGGGCACCATTGATATGCGTGTCGATTATCTGCGGCCCGGCCGCGGCGAGCGCTTTACCGCCACCAGCAGCCTGCTGCGCGCCGGAAACAAGGTGGCGGTGGCGCGCGTCGAGCTGCATAACCAGCAGGGCGACTATATTGCCACGGCGACGGCGACCTATTTGATTGGTTAATCGCGGACGCCGTGCGAAAATCGACTTTTTCCGGACGCTTTCTCTCTATGGATACGCAACAAAATCGCCAGGGCATTGGCTTCGCGCTCGGTGCCTACTTTATCTGGGGCATCGCCCCAGCCTATTTCAAGCTGGTTAAAACCGTTCCGCCGACGGAGATCATGACGCACCGCGTTATCTGGTCGGCGCTTTTTATGCTGGTGCTGATTAGCCTGAGCCGCAGCTGGTCACAGGTGCGCAGCGTGCTGGCGCAGCCGAAGAAGGTGCTGCTGCTGGCGCTGACCGCCGTGACGATCGGCGGCAACTGGCTGCTGTTTATCTGGGCGGTGAATAACCAGCATATGCTCGAAGCGAGCCTCGGCTACTTTATTAACCCACTGATTAACGTGGTGCTCGGCATGCTGTTTCTGCGCGAGCGCTTTCGACGGCTGCAGTGGCTGGCGGTGCTGCTGGCGACCATCGGCGTGCTGGTGCAGCTGTGGCAGTTCGGCTCGGTGCCGCTGATCGCGCTCGGCCTGGCGCTGAGCTTCGCCTTTTACGGACTGGTGCGCAAAAAGATTCAGGTCGATGCGCAGAGCGGCATGCTGATTGAGACGCTGTGGCTGTTTCCGCTGGCGGCGATCTATCTCTTTGGCGTGGCCGACACGCCGACCAGCCATCTGAGCGCCAACCCGCTGAGCCTGAACCTGAAGCTGGTGGCGGCGGGCATCGTGACGACGATTCCGCTGATGCTGTTTGCCGCCGCCTGCACGCGGCTGCGCCTCTCTACCGTCGGCTTTTTCCAGTATCTCGGCCCGACGCTGATGTTCCTGCTAGCGGTGCTGTTTTACGGCGAGACTATTACGCCCGACAAGATGGTGACGTTCGCTTTTATCTGGCTGGCGCTGGCGGTGTTTATTTTTGATGCGGTGGTGGCGACGCTGCGTAGTCGATGCGCGATAAAGCGGACTGCTTAGTCTGTTAGTTTAGTGCCTGCGCGCATGGCCTGGCCCGATCGCAAAGTCCATGGCATCCCTGCTCGCTCGGCCCGCGCGTATACGCACCTCATCCCTGAGGTGCGCCCGTGTCCGGGCCAACGCTTTGCGTTGTTCAAAAACGCTCCCGGCGTTTTTGTCCTTGTCGCGGGACGCTTTGCTCTTCGGGCCATGCCATTCGCTAGTTAACGTCTCTGCGGCCTGTAAGATTAGGCCGTGCGGTTTGAGACGTTACAGCCAGTTTTTGCGTTTGAAATAGAGATAAGGCGCCAGGCCGGCGAGGATCATCAAGCCAATCGCCGCCGGATAACCAAAGCTCCACTTCAGCTCCGGCATAAACTCGAAGTTCATCCCATAGCTGGAGGCCACCAGCGTTGGCGGCAGAAACACCACCGACACCACCGAGAAGATCTTGATAATGCGGTTCTGCTCGATGTTGATAAAGCCCATCGCCGCCTGCATCAGGAAGTTCACCTTCTGAAACAGCGATTCGTTATGCGGCAGCAACGACTCGATATCGCGCAGGATCTCGCGCGCCTGCTCCAGCTGGTTGTTCGGCAGCCGCGCCTTGCGCACCAGGAAATTGAGCGCGCGCTGGGTATCCATCAAGCAGAGCCGCACCTTCCAGCCGATATCTTCCAGCTCGGCGAGACGCGACAGCGCCTGGTCATACTCTTCGCCCTGCTGCCCTTCCATAATCACGCGGCTGAGCTTCTCCAGCGCGCTATAGATATTCTCGATCTCATCCGCCAGCTGTTCGATTTTGGTTTCGAACAGATCCAGCAGCAGCTCAAAGGCGTTGCCGTCGATCAGCGTTTGATTGCGGGCGCGCATGCGGTAAAGGCGAAATGCGGGCAGCTCGCGTTCGCGCAGGGTATAAAGCCGCCCTTCGCGAATGGTGAAAGCCACGGTAGAGTTGCCGGCGTGATCTTCTGCATCTTCATAAAAGAAGAAAGAGTGAATATGCAGACCGTCTTCATCTTCGAAAAAACGCGCCGAGGCTTCGATATCCTCCAGCTCGGGACGCGTCGCCAGGCTTTGCCCCAGCTCGCTCTGCACGCGGTCGCGCTCGCCCTCTTCCGGCTCAATCAGATCGACCCACACCGAGGTGGTCAGTTTGTCGTTTTCGTCTTCCAGCTCCAGACGCGTCAGGCGGCTGCGATCCAGTTTAAATGCGCTCAGCATAGCAATACTCCCCATTGCAGACTAAATGGGACAAGGCCGTTGGCCGATCGGCCACGGCAACGCCTGAACACGGAAACGCTCGTTCAAAAGGTGAATCAGTGCTGACTCGTGCGACGGGATAAAAAAGGGAGGTCGCTGATAACCGCTAAGGCTACCCGCTAAAAGAGGAAGCCTTAGATGTTATTCCTGGTAACCAGGTGACTGAGCCAGCATCGACTGGGCGTATCCAAGGCGTTGTCCTCTCTTGATAATAGTGCGCGCATGTTACGCTGAGACGAAAAAGTCGTCAACCGATGACTAAGCGGTTTCCAGCTTCGCATAGGCGGCCACCAGCCACTTGATGCCCTGGCCCTGAAACGCCACCTGCACGCGGCTGTGCTCGCCGCTGCCTTCCAGGTTGATGATGGTGCCTTCGCCGAATTTCGCATGCTTCACGCGCTGGCCCAGCGAAAAACCGCTGTCGCTTTTCGAGATCGGCGCGCCCATGCGCTGATGGCTGACCGGCCGGCTGACGCTGGCGCGCAGGCGCACCTCTTCGATGCACTCTTCCGGCAGCTCGCCGATAAAGCGCGACGGCCGATGATAAACCTCTTTGCCGTAGAGCCGCCGCGACTCGGCGTAGGTCAGCGTCAGCTTCAGCATGGCGCGCGTCACGCCGACATAGGCAAGACGCCGCTCCTCTTCCAGACGGCCGCCTTCATCAATCGACATCTGGCTTGGGAACATCCCCTCTTCCATGCCGACGATAAAGACCTGGCTAAACTCCAGACCCTTCGCCGAGTGCAGCGTCATCAGCTGCACCGCATCCTGCCACTTATCGGCCTGGCCTTCGCCCGCTTCCAGCGCCGCATGCGACAGGAACGCCTGCAGCGGCATCAGATCTTCATCTTCGTCCTGGTAGCTGAACTGGCGCGTCGCCGTCACCAGTTCCTCAAGGTTTTCGATACGCGCCTGGCCCTTTTCGCCTTTCTCCTGCTCATACATCACCCACAGGCCGGAATCTTTGATGACGCGGTCGGTCTGCACATGCAGCGGCATCTCGGCAGTTTCGCTCGCCAGCGAATCGACCAGCTCGCAGAAGCGCTGGAGCGCAGAGGCCGCGCGCCCCGCCAGCGCTTTGGTTTGCAGCAGTTCGCGTGTCGCCTGCCACAGCGTCATCTGGCGTTCGCGGGCGGTCTGACGCACCACGTCGAGCGTACGATCGCCCACGCCGCGCGTCGGCGTATTCACCACGCGCTCAAAGGCGGCATCGTCGTTGCGGTTGGCGATCAGGCGCAGATAGGCGAGCGCGTCTTTGATCTCCTGGCGTTCGAAGAAGCGCATGCCGCCGTAAATGCGATAGGGCATGCTGCTCTGCAGCAGCGCCTCTTCCAGCACGCGCGACTGGGCGTTGCTACGGTAGAGAATGGCGCAATCCTGCAGGGCGTTGCCGTTCTCCTGCCAGGTTTTGATGCGGTTGACCACAAAGCGCGCTTCGTCGAGCTCGTTAAAGGCGCAATAGATCGAAATCGGATCGCCGTCGCTGCCGTCGGTCCACAGCTCTTTGCCGAGACGGCCGTTGTTGTTAGCGATCAGGGCGTTGGCCGACTTCAGGATATTGTTGGTAGAGCGGTAGTTCTGCTCAAGGCGAATAGTTTCCGCCGCCGGAAAATCCTGCAGGAAGCGCTGAATGTTCTCAACCTGCGCGCCGCGCCAGCCGTAGATCGACTGATCGTCGTCGCCGACGATGATTACCCGACCGCTGTCGCCCGCCAGCATGCGGATCCAGGCGTACTGGATGTTGTTGGTGTCCTGAAACTCATCCACCAGAATATTGCTGAAGCGTTCGCGATAGTGGTTGAGAATATGCGGCTTGTGCAGCCACAGCTCATGGGCGCGCAGCAGCAGCTCGGCGAAATCGACCAGTCCGGCGCGGTCGCACGCTTCCTGATACGCCTGATAGATGCGCAGCCAGGTCTGCTCCACCGGATTGCCGTAGCTTTCGATATGTTTCGGGCGCAGCCCTTCATCTTTTTTGCCGTTGATGTACCACATGCCCTGACGCGCAGGCCACTGCTTCTCATCCAGGTTCATCGCCTTGATCAGGCGCTTCAGCAGGCGCAGCTGATCTTCGCTGTCGAGGATCTGGAAATCCTGCGGCAGGCCAGCGTCAAGATGGTGCGCGCGCAGCAGGCGATGGGCGAGGCCGTGGAAGGTGCCGATCCACATGCCGCCCTGGCTGGTGCCGATTAGCTGCTCGATACGGTGACGCATCTCCGCCGCCGCTTTGTTGGTAAAGGTCACCGCCATAATTGAATAGGGCGAGCAGTTCTCTACCGAGAGCAGCCAGGCGATGCGGTGCACCAGGACGCGCGTTTTTCCGCTGCCCGCGCCTGCTAGCACCAGCAGGTTGCCGCGCGGCGCCGCCACGGCTTCGCGCTGTTTGTCATTCAAACCGTTGAGCAGATCAGAAACGTCCATAGGCACCGTTCACTAAAGAAAACAAAAAGCGAACCCTGAATCATTCGGCTTGCAGCAAGAGGCATGATTCAGGGCACGACTGGATAAATCTACAGCCATTATAACAGTGAGGTCAGGGATGCCAATCGCGAAATTTCTACGTGCGGCACCAGCCGCGCATCGGCCACCTGCATCAGGTTGCCGCCGCGCAGGTTAATCCAGCACGCCTGCAGGCCGCAGCGCAGCGCGCCGGCCACGTCGGTGGTCAGGTCGTCGCCCACGTGCAGAATGTGCTCCGGCGCGATGCCGAGCCGCTGCGCGGCGAGATGATACATATCCTGATAAGGCTTCGCGCGGCCATCCGGTCCGGCGCGCAGCGCGAACTGGAAATAGTCGGCGATGCCGAGCTGTTCCGGGCGGGCGTTACCGTTGGTGATCGCCACCAGCGGCACTTTTTCGCCCAGCGCCTTCAGGGTCTGATGCGTCTCTTCCGGCATCTCGACCTGGCTGCGCCAGTGGTGAAAGACGCCCATGATTTCATCAGCGCCCGCCGTCGCTTCCTGCAAGGAGAGACCGGCGTTCAGCAGCGCCAGCTCGACCGAGCGTCGACGCCATTCCGATACGTCGTGATAAATATCAGGCTCGCGCGCCAGCAGTTCGTCGCGCAGCCGTTGATAATCGAGCGGCGTAAATTCGCGCAGCGACGGATGATAGGCCTGCAGCGCCGCATGCGATTCGGCGGTGGTTTTGCGGATCACCGGATAGTTGTCGTAAAGCGTATCGTCGAGATCGAAAGTCATCGCCTTCACGGCGCGTAGCGGACGGTAAAACTTCATTCGTTCTTTCCTCGTTTGGCGCGGGGATGCGCAGCGTCATACACCGTCGCCAGATGCTGGAAGTCGAGATGGGTATAGATCTGGGTGGTGGAGAGATTGGCGTGGCCCAGCAGCTCCTGCACCGCGCGCAGATCGCCGCTCGACTCCAGCAGATGCGTGGCGAACGAGTGACGCAGCTTGTGCGGATGAATATGGCTGGCGACGCCCTGCTTCACGCCCCATTCAGCGAAGCGCTTTTGCACGTTGCGTGCCGAAATGCGGCGTCCCCGGCTGGAGAGAAACAGCGCGTCATCCTCGCTGCCAAAAGCGGCGCGCAGCGGCAGCCACTGTTCCAGCCAGGTGACGGCGGTGCGTCCGATCGGCACGCGGCGCTCTTTGCTGCCTTTGCCTACTACCCAGACATCGCCCGCATCGAGATCGACGTGGCGGCAGTCCATATTCACCAGCTCCGACAGGCGCAGTCCGCCGCCGTACATCACCTCCAGCATCGCGCGGTCGCGCACCGCCAGCGGATCGTTAAGGTCGATCTCCAGCAGCTGATTCACTTCGTCGACGTCGATGTTCTTCGGCAGATGGCGCGCGTTGCGCGGCGTGGTGATCCCTTTGGCGGGATTGGCGGAGAGTTTGCCCTGGCTGACCTGCCAGTCGAGAAAGCTGCGCAGCGCCGACAGACGCAGCGCGAGGCTGCTGGCGCCTAATCCGGCGCGACGGCTGCGCGACGCCATGCTGCGCACCTGAGCCGGCTCCAGCTGCGCCCAGCTCTCCAGCTTCATCTCTTCGGCCATTTCGCTCAGCGTCGCCAGCTGGCGCGCGTAGTTTTCCTGCGTCAGCGGGCTGAGCTGACGCTCCACCCGGAGGTAGCGCAGGAATTCGTCGACGGCGGCCTGCAGCGCGCTCATGCGCGTTCCACCCAGCGCGACAGCAGCTCCGGCATCATCTGCGCCAGATGCTGCAACAGCAGCGTGCCCATGCCGGCCTGATAGTGCTGGCTGTCTCGGCTACTGAAGATCAGCACGCCCAGCTCGCCGCGCTCGCCCATCAGCGACATCGCCACCGAACCGATCGCTTTAGCCTGCGGCAGCAGCAGCAGCAGTTCGGGGCCGTTCAGGCTGCCAAGAAAATGGTGCTGCTGGCCGAAGCGCTGGATGCGCAGCGGCTCGAACGCCTGCCGCGACAGGCTAAGCTGCACGAATTCCGAGGGCGCGCCCAGCCGCCATTTGTCGGCGAAAAGGCGCAGATTGGCGCCTGCCAGCCCGAGATCGCGCGCCCAGCGGTGCAGGCGGTTCAGCATCTCCTGCAGCGAATCGGCCGACGCCAGATGGCCCTGCAGCGCCAGCAGCCGATCGAACAGCTCATGGTTGGCGCTGGCCTGCTCCATCAGCAGGGTGATCTCCTCTTCCAGCCGCTGGATATGGTTGCGCTGACGCGCCATATGCCACTCCACCAGCGACACGCTGCCGCGCACCGGATGCGGCACCGCCATCTGTTCAACCTGGCGGGCGTTGCGGATAAAGAAATCAGGATTTTGCTGCAGATAATCGTTAACGGCCTGATCGTCCAGCAGGATCGTATTGTCAGCCTGCTCTTCGATATTTTTCATAGATGAATAAACCCATCGTAAACGTGTGTGGCGGGTCCGGTCATAAACAGCGGCTGACCAGCTCCTTTCCAGGCGATATGCAGCGTGCCGCCCGGCAGATCGACGCGCACCTTCGGCGCCAGAATGCCCTGCTGAACGCCGCAGGCTACAGCGGCGCACGCGCCGCTGCCGCACGCCTGGGTTTCGCCCGCTCCGCGCTCGTAGACGCGCAGGCGAATATGCTCCGCCGACACCACTTCCATAAAGCCGACGTTGACGCGTTCGGGAAAGCGCTCGTGGCTTTCCAGCGCCGGGCCGACGGTCTCGACCGCGGCGGTCTGCACGCTGTCGACCTGGATCACGCAGTGCGGATTGCCCATCGACACCGCGCCGAACATGACGGTCTGTTCAGCGACGCGCAGCAAATAGAGATTTTCCGCTTTATTGGCGCGGAACGGCACCTGCTGCGGTTCGAAATTGGGCTCGCCCATATTGACGCGCACCAGTTCGTCCGGCGTCACGCTCAATACCATGCGTCCGGTTTGCGTGCTGACGCGGATTTCGCTTTTGTTGGTCAGCCCTTTCAGCCTGACGAAGCGGGCGAAGCAGCGCGCGCCGTTGCCGCACTGCGCCACTTCGCTGCCGTCGGCATTGAAGATACGATAGTGGAAATCGAGATCGGGATCGTAAGGCGGCTCGACGATCAGCAGCTGATCGAAACCGATCCCCAGATGGCGATCCGCCAGCCGGCGAATCAGCTCCGGCGAGAAAAAGACGTTTTGCGTCACGGCATCCACAACCATGAAATCGTTGCCGAGTCCGTGCATTTTGGAGAACTGCATTTTTTGCTCCGCCGGGTGCGCCATTACAATTATTCTGCTGACATGCTGGCGTTGCCGCCGCTCACCAGTCCGTGCGTGTCTGCCTGAGCCGCACGCTGTTGCTGCTGCTTTTTCTGCTGCTCAGCTTGCTGTGGAGATTGCGTTTTTGGCTGGTCGGCGGGCGGGAAGTAAAGCGGTCCTTTTAGTCCACAGCCTGCCAGGCTCGTCAGCGCCAGCGCCATTGCCAACAGGCTTTTTACTCTCTTCATCTCTTCTGCTCTTTTGTCCTTAACCTGGTTGCTTATCATCGCAGTTGAAGATGGAAAAGCAACAGGAAATCCCCGCAATTCGCGTGCGCGCGGTGACGTTCTAAGGAAAGAGCCGCGCGGCGAGCGCGGCGTCAGTGTACCTGGTAGCGCGGCTGATAGTCGCCGTTGTCGTTATCCGGCTGCGTGGCGCAAAGCTGGGCCAGCGTCTGGCTGCGGAACGGGATCACCTGGAAGCGGTCGCCGGTATTCACGATCTGGTAGAACTGCGGCAGGTTGAAGTTGATAAAGCTGGAGCCGTAGGTAAAGCGATCGTGCGAAGAGGAGTAAAAGCGGCTGACGTCGCGCACCAGCTCCTCTTTGCTGCCTTCGCAATGGTGATAGACCTCGACGCGATTGGTTTCATCCAGGATATAGATGTTGAAACCCTGCTCGTCGGTGGTGTCTTCGAAGAAGAACTGAATAATGCCTTCGCTGGCGTAGCCGTTCACCACCGGCGGCAGCGGCGTCTGGTTCGATTCCACTTTGATCGACAGGCCGTGCAGCTTGTTGTTGGAGATGGCACCGTAGAACTCCACCGCGTTTTCCAGCTTCTGCACCGACACGCTCATGCGCTCGAAGAACAGTCCCCACGTCTGGCCCGCCATGCGCAGCGCTTTAAAGCGGCCCGGCTCCTGACGCGTGCTGGAGAGACGCAGCTCGATGCATTCGGAAACCAGCTGCTGAACGCGCGTGCGGATCAGCCCGCGCAGATGCTGGCTGTAGCAGAAGACTTCTACCGTGTCCGGCGGCGAAGCGTCCTGATGCATTTTGCCCAGAATGGTTTTCAACGCCTCGATCATCGCCTGCTCGCCGCTGAAGTGCAGCGTGCGCACTTCGTTCCACGAGTTGCGGTAGAGCAGATCGATGCTGCCGATCAGGCACTGCTGCTGCTGGCCGAAGCTAAAGACGTCGAGTTTGCGGAAATCGAAGTGCACCACCTGATTGCGGAAAGCGGAGGTCGGATCGTGCTCAAGGTTGACGATAATCGCCAGATGGCGGATTTCGCACGGGTTGTAGAGCGCTTTCGGCGTCGGCGCAGGCAGGCGCAGCGGGAAGTGCGACGAGACGTCGTTCACCAGCTCCTGCAGGCGCGCCAGATCGCAGATCTCGTTGCCTTTGATATGCAGCCGCGTTTTGCTGGTCAACAGGCCGTTGAACCACGCCCAGGCCACCAGCTTATTCAGATAGCGGTTATATTCCAGCGGCTGATGGCTGATGATCGAACTCATGTCCGGCGCCTGGTTATAGAGATACCAGCCTGAACGGTTGGCGCGGCCCGCCGGAACGTGAATAAAGGTCAGGTTCTCTTCCGAGAGGTCAGGCGAAATCTGCGGATTGACCAGCGTGACCTTGCCCGGCAGCGCTTCAAAAGCGGCGTACAGTTTACGCGTCAGCACGCCGATATCCTGCGGACTCGCGCTGACGCTTAAATTGTTGCGACGGGCAAAACGGATCAGGTTGCGATAGCTCTGCATCATCGCATCCAGCAGTTCGTTGTGCGCCTCGCGCACGCGTTCGATTTTCCAGCCGCCGCGGTTGTCGAGAATCGCCAGTTTTTCCTCGTCCCAGCCCCACTCTTTTACCAGCTGCGACAGGATCTCGCGTCGCCAGCCCGAGCGGCTGCTGGTTTCGTCGGCGCTCAGCTTCTCGCACACTTTCAGGTAGAAACAGCGGCGCACCAGGTCGAGGCGCGGCCGATCGTCCACGCTGGTCAGATAGTGCGTCACACGCTCCAGCATCATGCAGTAGGGATCGAGGCCGAAGCTGACGATTTCGCCGTCGTGCAGGCGCTGTTTGATATCCATCGCCAGCAGTTGGGTGTTGGGATACTCCCAGCTGTAGGCCTCCAGCAGCAGCGTTTTCAGCACCGCTTTATAGGGCGAGTCGATGCTTTTATAGAGCTGCCACAGGCTGGCGCCGAAGTACTCTTCCGCCGACAGCGTGCCCAGACCGCCGAGATCGAGCCACTCGTTAGGCGTCAGCACGCCCTGTGCGTAAAGCGACATCACATAGTCGTCGTAGTGATGCTCTTCTTCGCACGGCGCCATATTCCACAGGATGCGTTTGCCCGCCATGCGCACGGCGGTGCGATAGAACTCGTCGAGCAGCAAAATATGCTGCGTCGAGCCGCAGTCTTCTCCGCCAAGACTGCCGCTTTCGTTATGGCGGAAGCGGTTTTCATCAATCAGGAAGAAGCTGACCTCCACGCCCATCGACACGCACCACTTCTGCAGCAGCGTGCATTTGCGCTGCAGGTTGAGGCGCTCTTCGTTATCCAGCCATGACTGATGGCAGACCCAGATATCCAGGTCGGAGACGCTGTTCTGACCAACCGATGAGGTGCTGCCCATGGAGTAGATGCCGGTAATCGGCATTTCGCCGGTGGGCGATACGTCCAGCGTCAGCTCGCGGCTGCCCGCCAGTTCGCGCATTAGCAGAAGCTGATTTTCTTCAGGCGTGAAGAAACTGATGCCGCGGGGAACGTTACCGTCGAAGTAACCCGGCATCAGCGGATGATGATAATGTAATAAGGTCGGCAGCAGACTGTATACGTGCTGGAAAGCAGGTCCCATCGCAGCCAGCGCGCGATCGACACGCAGCTGATTAATGGCATCCAGTCTCTGTTTCAGTGTCTCAATGTAGAGGTACAAGACGTTTCGCCTGATTGTCCCAGTGTTTAAGCAACCTGTTTCCTCAATCCGCCGCTTAGTAATCGAAAAAGTTGGACGAATTATTGCTGGAAACGTGATCAATCTAACACCTGGCAGATTGACCGTAAAGAAAGTTGCGCTACCTAACAGTTTAGCACGTTCCTGTTCGCTTCCTGCGCTTTCGGACACCGGCGGTCCGCTTCATCCTCTTTTCACTGGCGAATCCTCCCGCCAGCCCGGTCAAATAATTCGTTGAAACTGTCAGCCATCAGCCGACAATGATAGGATATTCGGTGAACGATCAAAATGGTTAACAGCATGTTAGACAAAATTTTCAGAATTGCTACAAGACAAAGTCCTCTCGCGCTCTGGCAGGCACATTATGTCCAGCAACGCCTGATGGCCGCGCATCCGGGCCTGCGTGTGGAGCTGGTGCCTATGGTCACCAAAGGCGACGTCATCCTCGACACGCCGCTGGCGAAAGTCGGCGGTAAAGGACTCTTTGTTAAAGAGCTGGAGCTGGCGATGCTGGAAGATCGCGCCGATCTCGCGGTCCATTCGATGAAAGATGTGCCGGTCGCATTCCCTGAAGGATTAGGGCTGGTCACGATTTGCGAGCGTGAAGATCCGCGCGACGCTTTTGTCTCAAACCACTACGACTCGCTCGACGCGCTGCCGCAGGGCGCGGTAATCGGCACGTCCAGCCTGCGCCGTCAGAGCCAGATTAGCGAACGCCGCCCTGATCTGGTGATCCGCTCGCTGCGCGGCAACGTCGGAACGCGCCTGTCGAAACTCGACGCCGGCGAGTATGACGCTATTATTCTGGCGGCCGCCGGACTGAAGCGTCTGGAGCTGGAGTCGCGCATTCGTCAGCCGCTGCCGGCGGAAATCTCTCTGCCCGCCGTCGGCCAGGGCGCAGTAGGCATCGAATGCCGCCTCGACGACAGCGAACTGATTAACCTTCTTCAGGCGCTCAATCACGACGATACCGCCGTCTGCGTCAAAGCCGAGCGCGCGATGAACACTCGGCTGGAAGGCGGCTGCCAGGTGCCGATCGGCAGCTTCGCGCTGCTGGAAGGCGACCAGCTGTGGCTGCGCGGCCTGGTCGGCGCGCCGGACGGCAGCGTGATGGTGCGCGGCGAACGTCGCGGCCCGCGCGCCGAGGCGGAAGCGATGGGCATCTCTCTCGCCGAAGAGTTGCTCGGCAAGGGCGCGCGCGACATTCTGCGCGAGGTCTACCAGGGGCAGCCGCCGGTATGACTATCCTGGTCACTCGCCCGGAACCCGCCGCCAGCGCGCTGGTGACTCGCCTGCGCAGCCTTGGCCGTCAGGCCTGGAGCCTGCCGCTGATTGAGTTTGCGCCGGGCAGCGACCTTGATCGTCTGCCGCAGCAGCTTGCCGCGCTACGCGGCGGCGACCTGGTTTTCCTGCTTTCTCAGCAGGTGATCCACTATGCGCAGCCTGCGCTAATCCGTCATCACGCAGCGTGGCCTGCGGACGTAGACTATTATGCAATTGGTCGCAGTACCGCGCTGGCGTTTCACACCGCCAGCGGTCGCCAAGTCGATTATCCGCACGCGCAGGAGACCAGCGAAGCGCTGATAAACCTGGCGGCGCTACAGCGCGTATCCGGTAAGAAAGCGCTGATTTTACGCGGAAATCCGGGACGCGAACTGCTGGCGGAAACGCTGACCGCTCGCGGGGCGGAAGTCTCATTTAGCCAGTGCTATCAGCGCTGCCAGAAGCACTACGACGGCCCAATTGAAGGTCGACGCTGGCGCAACCGCGGCATCACAACGCTGGTGGTCAGCAGCGGTGAAATGTTACAACAGCTGTTTTCTCTGTTCCCCGCGATCGATCGCGAGGAATGGTTATTGCGCTGTCGACTGGTTGTCGTCAGTGAACGTTTGGCTACGCTTGCCGGAGAACTGGGCTGGCAGGATATTCAGGTAGCCGATGGTGCCGATAACGACGCGCTGCTGCGCGCGTTACGCTGAACTTAATCATGGGATGTGCCACAGATGACGGAACAAAAAGCGACCTCCGCCACGGTCGAAGAGACTACGCCAGCGGCAGACACTTCGCCCTCTTCTCGCCCGCAACTGCCGCGCGATAAAAAGAGCGGCGGCATGGTGCTGGGCGCGGTGGCGATTGTCATCGCCCTTGCGACCGGCGCGGGTTTATACCTTAACGGGAAACATCAGGCTGAACTTCAGGCGCAGGCGAATCAGAGCCTGAGCGACAAGCTGAACGCCTTGCAGCAGCAAGCGGGCAGCGACAAACAGCAGCTGACTCAGCAGCTCAGCAGCGCGCAAAGCGCTCTGAACGACGCGCGTACCCAGCAGGCCGCCACGGCGAAAGAGCTGGAAGCCCTGCGTGAAAAGGTCGCGACCATTTCCAGCAATGACGTGAACGCCTGGCTGGTGTCGCAGGCTGACTACCTGGTGAAACTGGCGGGCCGCAAGCTCTGGAGCGACCAGGACGTCACCACGGCGGCAGCGCTGCTGAAAAGCGCCGACGCCAGCCTGGCCGATATGAACGATCCGAGCGTCACCAGCGTGCGTCGCGCGCTGACGCAGGATATCAGCACCCTTTCGTCCATCGATCAAATCGATTACGACGGCATTATTCTGAAGCTGAACCAGCTCTCTAACGGCGTCGATAACCTGCGTCTGGCGGATAACGACAGCGACGACGCGCCGATGGACAGCGATGGCGGCGAGCTGACCTCTTCGCTGCGCGAATGGCGTCAGAACCTGGTGAAAAGCTGGCATAACTTTATGGATGACTTCATTACTATCCGCCGCCGCGACAATACGGCGCAGCCGCTGCTGGCGCCGAACCAGGACGTCTATCTGCGCGAGAACATCCGCTCGCGTCTGCTGATCGCCGCGCAGGCGGTGCCGCGTCATCAGGACGAAATCTATAAACAGTCTATTGATACCGTATCCAGCTGGGTGCGCGCCTGGTACGACACCAACGATCCCGCGACCAAAGCCTTCCTGGCGCAGCTGGATGAACTGAGCCAGCAGAGCATCAATATGAACCTGCCGGACAATCTGGAAAGCCAGCCGCTTATCGATAAGCTGATGCAGACGCGCGTGCGCAACCTGATTGCGCAGCCTTCCGTCGCCGCTGACCAGCAAGGGGGCTAAGCGCATGCTTAAGGTATTTATCCTGTTCATCCTGCTGATCGCCGGTATTGTGATCGGTCCGATGATTGCCGGCCATCAGGGCTATGTGCTGATTCAGACCGATAACTGGAACGTAGAAACCAGCGTCACCGGTCTGGCGATCATTCTGATCGTCAGCCTGCTGGTTATTCTCGGCGTCGAATGGCTGCTGCGTCGTCTGTTTCGCACCGGCGCCCGCACCCGCGGCTGGTTTACCGGCCGCAAACGCCGTCGCGCGCAGCGTCACACCCAGACCGCGCTGATGAAGCTGGCTGAAGGCGATCACCGCCAGGTAGAGAAGCTGCTGTCGAAAGATGCCGATCACGCCGAAGTGCCGGTGGCCAACTATCTGCTGGCCGCCGAAGCGGCGCAGCAGCGCGGCGATGAGATCCGCGCCAACCAGCATCTGGAGCGCGCCGTTGAACTCTCGGACAATGACGTGATTCCGGTTGAGATCACCCGCACGCGTATTCTGCTGGCACGCAACGAAGATCACGCCGCGCGTCACGGCATCGACCGTTTGCTGGAGGTCGCGCCGCGCCATCCGGAAGTGCTGCGCCTGGCGGAGCAGGCTTACGTGCGCACCGGCGCATGGAGTTCGCTGATTGATATTCTGCCTGCAATGGAAAAATCGCAGGTAGGCGATGAAGAGCATCGCGCGCACCTGCAGCAGCAGGCGTGGCTGGGCCTGATGAATCAGGCGATGGCCGATCAGGGCAGCGACGGCCTGAAGCGCTGGTGGTCGAATCTGAGCCGTAAAACGCGTCAGCAAACGGCGCTGCAGGTCGCGATGGCAGACCATCTGATTGAGTGCGACGATCACCAGACCGCGCAGGATATCGTGCTGGACGGCCTGAAACGCCACTATGACGATCGCCTGGTGCTGCTGATGCCGCGCATTAAAAGCAGCAACCCGGAAGCGCTGGAGAAAGCGCTGCGCCAGCAGATCAAGCAACATGGCGCGACGCCGCTGCTGCACAGCACGCTGGGGCAGTTGTTGATGCGTCATGGCGAATGGCAGCAGGCCGTCGAAGCGTTCCAGCAGGCGCTGGCGCAGCGCCCCGATGCCTTCGATTATGCGTGGCTGGCGGATGCCTACGACCGCATGCACCGTCCGGAAGAGGCAGCGAAAATGCGCCGCGAGGGCTTACTGCTGACGCTGAAAAACAACCCGAATGCTTAATGTTGTTGTTGCTTGTTTACGCCGGGCTTGCCCGGCTTTTTTTTGCCCTTTATCCGCCGCAAAAAAAACACCTGCCAGAGGCAGGTGTAAAATCAGGTCGGTAAGACAACCCTGAGGTATCCGACTCAACGGTATGTCTGTTGGCCCTGCAAGGGGTTAGCGATGCAGGCAGGCAGACAACGGATACCCAAAAGTGGCTCTGCGTCATTCCCAGGTTTATGCAGCATCAGCAGACATAAGAGGTGGAATGAGCATCTACGCGCTAAGTATTGCACAGAGCGTGCCAGGCTGCAGAAAATAGATTAAATTCATTATTTTCATAAGGATAGATTATTACGCCATCCTCTGGCGCGCCGATCTTGTCTGCCTTAGACGACAACCGGCCCGCTTGCTGTCTCTTTTTAGAGACGATGAAAGATCACTATCATTAATTCATTTAAAATCAACCTGTTAATAGTCTCCAGATAGAGACAATCCTCCTCTGTGTCAATTCCACACAAGCGATGATGTTTAAAAGTGAGTAACGTAAAGCGTCTATCGACAGAGGTAGAGCCTGCTCATTTATTCAGACAGGCAGCTCATTAGCTGAAACGCGGATGGCATGGACGGAAGAGCAAAGCGTCCCGCGACAAAACTAAAGAACGCATCTCCAGCACTGTCATTTAAACAGGCAGCTCTTCAGTTAAAACGCGGATGGCATGGACGGAAGAGCAAAGCGTCCCGCGACAGGGATGTCGCGGGCCGAGCGCGCAGGGATGCGTAAAGCGACTTTGCGATCCGTCCATGCCATTCGCGTCGGCACAAAACAGACAGTCCACAACCCGCTTTCCTGCAGACGAAAAAAAACCTGCTTTTTCAAGCAGGTTTATAAAATGGTCGGCGAGAGAGGATTCGAACCTCCGACCCACTGGTCCCAAACCAGTTGCGCTACCAAGCTGCGCTACTCGCCGATAATTTTTATTGTTTTGTTTTGCCTGGTGCGAAGAGAGGGACTTGAACCCTCACGTCCGTTAAGACACTAACACCTGAAGCTAGCGCGTCTACCAATTCCGCCACCTTCGCGTATCCCAGCAAAATCTGGGGTGGCTAATGGGACTCGAACCCACGACAACTGGAATCACAATCCAGGGCTCTACCAACTGAGCTATAGCCACCACAATTCGTTATGTTGCAAGCCACCGACCTACACCATGTAACTCTTTACTAACGCGGTAATGTAACCACCGCAGCTCCTGCGCACAAACTAAATGGCGCGCCCGACAGGATTCGAACCTGAGACCTCTGCCTCCGGAGGGCAGCGCTCTATCCAGCTGAGCTACGGGCGCGTAGCGCCGTTGCGGATGGGCATACTACGGACTTGGGGTGATGCTGTCCAGTGCTTTTTTAATAAAAAAACGCGTTTGATTACGCTTTGTGCATTTCGTCGAGTAATGCAGCACTCTGGCTATTTCCGCAGCGAAAAAAGGCCGAAGTAATCAGTAATATCAGAGATCGCCACGCCAGTGATAGCGCAAATATTTCAGCAATTTTAGCTGGCGACGCAGCCGACTGGGCTGTCGAATCAAGCGATAGAGCCATTCCAGCCCCAGACGCTGCCAAATCTTCGGCGCGCGTTTCATGTGACCGGTAAACACGTCGTAGGTGCCGCCTACCCCCATATAGAGCGCGTGCGGCCAGCGCGCGCGACAATCGCGCATCAACAGCTCCTGACGCGGCGAGCCCAGCGCGACGGTCACGATACGCGCGCCGCTGGCGGCGACGCGGGTAAAAAGCGCGTCGCGATCGGCAGGCGCAAAATAGCCGTCCTGCGCGCCGACGATATTGACATTCCACTGCCGACGCAGCTTATCGCAGGTCTCATCCAGCACCGCCTGACGCCCGCCGATCAAAAATACCGGCGTGCCCTGCCGTCCGGCGCGCTCCATTAACGCCTCCCATAAATCGGCGCCCGCAATACGCTGCACCTCAGCATGGGGATACTTTTTACGGACAGAGCGCACGATGCTGATGCCGTCGGGATATTTGAATTCCGCCTCCTGCAACAGCGCGCGCAGCGCGTCGTCGTGCTCCGCCGTCAGCATCTTCTCGGCATTGAGCGCCACTAACGTTCCGCTGCGTGCCGTCTCGCCCGGCAGCAAAAAATCCACAAAGGCGGACATACTGTCGAAACCATACAGCGACACGCCGCGAATCTCATACTGCGGCGCTTCCGGTAACCTTGTCATGGTTGAGTTCTATCTTCCTGTTATGCCAGAGGCGTTAAGTGAGGCTATGTACAGCCTGGCCGCCGCGACGTCGAATCAGCCCGGCGCGATCCAGCAGCCAGTAAAGCATCTTCGCCACGCCGAGGCAGGCCAGAAAAATCAAAGCGAAAAAGACCACGCGCGAGCCGAACGCGTCCAGTCCCTCGCGCGCCAGCACAATCATATTAAACACCGCGCCAAAGCAGAAACTCTGCATGATCGCGCCGCTATAGCGATTGTCGGCGTCGCGCCCGCGCAAATAGAGCGTATCGAAGCCTTTGATAATCAACCCGACCACTACCGCGCCCGGCAAGATAAACCAGGCGCCGCCCATCACCACCAGCGAACCCAGCAGGGTAGGCGAAATCGCCAGGCCGGAATGGTTGTTTAGCACTTCCCAGGTAAAGTAGTTGGCGCTGTTGAGCACCATCGACGGCCTGCCCGGCCACAGCCAGCCGGGAATATAGACATAAAAGTCGCGCCAGATGGGTGCCAGTCCCTGGAACTCGATCTTTGAGTAGTTCTCCAGCAGCAGCGCCAGATTCTCCCAGGGCGAAAAGGTATCGCGCGTCAGATAAAGAAAGGTGTAAACCGCCTCTTCACCGAACACGTTGAGGTTATAGCGCCGCAGCGCCAGCCAGAACATGCCGCCTATCGCCAGCACGCCCGCCGCCGCCAGCATCCACAGGCTGATCCAGCCGCGCGTAATGCCGATAAACAGGAACAGGGCGAACGCGATAATAATATTGGCGCGCGTGCCGCCCACCAGCGCGTAGGTCAGCAGGCCGAATGCCACCGTAACCACCAGAAACAGCAGCCAGTTGCGCTGCGTCGGCCGCAGAAAATAGAGGATCAGCATCGCCGGGATAAAGAAATAGAAAAAGCGCTTCAGCGCCACGCCGGAGACTTCGCTGGAGAAAATCTGGTTATAGGCGGTCAGACGGAACAGCAGAAAGCCGTTGTGCAGGAAAAAGACCGTTACCGTACCGATCGCCACCAGCGCCAGCAGCACGCAGGTCAGGTGCGTCTCGACGCGGTTCATCTGTAGCCATGGTCGGGCGCGCGGCACCGTCGCAGGGCGCAGCCGCACCTTATAGCTGACGTAGTAAACAGCGTAGAACGCTGTCGCCGACAGCAGCGCCTGCAGCAGATACTCCGGCGGCACTACCTCGACGTTAAAGCGGAACGCCAGCACGCTGGTTAGCGGGAAACCGAAATAGAAAGTCAGTAAAAACAGCAGTGTAAAAAAGAGGTGGAAATTAAAGCGCACGCGCCTGAACTCCCGCCAGGTGAGGGTCAGAATAAAACCCAGCGACAGCAGATAAACCACCAGCAGACCGCTGAACTGCATGAGGTTCATAAGGACTCCCTTTCACATTGGCGCAGCGCCTCGCGCCAGCCCGCCACATAGCCCGGCGCGAAAAAGGCGATGGCCTGTTTATCGCAGCTCGCCAGCTGTCGGCGCGCTTCCGCGACGCTCGCGCGATCCAGCGCATCGCCGCTAAACAGCACCGGCAAGCCCTGCTCGCTGATATCGCGCCAGAACGGATTGCGCCGGTTCAGCACAAAAGGCACGTTAGCCTGAATCAGCAGGCAGAGCGTTCCGATGCCCTGCTGGCGTTCGAACATAAAATAGCCTAAATGGCAGCGGGCGAGCAGCGCTAAATAGTCGTCAAAGGCGAGATTGCTGCGCAGGAGCTCGACCTGCCCAGCAGGAAACAGCGTCGCGGCGGCTTTCTCAACCTCGCTAATGTAGGCGTCATTGTCAGGCGGATAGCCCAGCGGCACCACGACGCGCGTCTCCTCGCCAAACTGCGCGCGAATCGCTTTGAGGCCGTCAATATGGCGATTACTGGCGTCGCCGGAGTTGCCCAGCAGCACGGTAAAGCGCGCGTCCGGCGCGCTTTGCGGCGCGGCGGCAGGCATTCTCGTCGGAAAATAGAGCAGTTGGGACGGTACGCGCGGATGCCGCTGCTGATAGTGGTGTAAATCGCCGCGGGTGGCGAAAACCCGTGCGACGCGCCCCTGCGCGATGCGGCGCAGCAGATAGAACAGGCGGAACTTCAGACTGCGCGACTCTTCGTAAAGATCGGCGCCCCAGACGTGCCAGTAGATCTGGCTGGGGCGGATCTTACCGCTCAGCAGCGCCAGCCAGATGCCCGGATTAAACTGCCCGTGGCAGAAAAAACGCTGCTCGCGCGTTTTCGCCCGCGCCGTCAGCGCCTGCGCCAGCGCCTTTTTCGACGCGAAGGTCTCAATGTCGAGATGGCTGAAGGCAGCGAGCGCGGCAGGCTGCTGCGTCACCACCATAAATCGGCGCGGCCGATCGGCAGGCAGCTCAACGCTCAACACCTCGTTGAAAAAGCGCAGCACCGTCTGATTGTGATGGGGGATATCCGATCCCAGAACGTGGATTAACGTCATTTTTTTCGGTAATAAATCATAAAAGCGCCGCAGCAGAGCGCGAAATAAACAAGATAGGTCGCCATATAGGCCTGCGCCGCGCCGGTTACGCCCGAGAGCGGGATGAGCCAGCGCGAAAAGAGCGTCAGCAGCGCGAACTGGCTGATTTCGGCCAGAATATAGAAGCGCAGCGACGCCTTAGCAATCACCAGATAACCGAAAACATAGGCGCCGACCTTGAACACGTCGCCGCACAGCTGCCAGACGAAAAGATCGCGCATGGCGTGAAACGCCGGCGAAAAGAGCAGCCTGATCGCCACGTCGCGCAGTAGCCAGACGCAAAAGCCGACCGCCGCCACGGCGGGCAAGACAAAGCGCAGCGCGCGCATGATTTCACGCGCGATATCGCGTTTCTGCTCCAGCCGCGCCAGTGTCGGCAGCAGCCAGACGCTGAAGGTGGCGGTGATAAACTGCAGCCAGGCGTCGGAGATGCTGGTAACGCCCTGCCACAGGCCGACCTGCGCCCAGCCGTCGTGCTGCGCCAGCAGGTTGCGCATCATTATCCACGCGACCGGCAGCGTCACCGAGGTAATCAGCGCCATCAGGGTGAATTTCGCCAGGCTGCGCGCCAGTTCCGGCTGCCACTGCGGCTTCAGCCAGGCGAGCGGCAGCGGCACGCGTTTCTTCAGCAAAATGAATGCCGGAACAGCCACCAGCGCAGGCACCAGCGCAAAGCCCGCCAGCGCGCCCGCATAGCCGCCTGTCCACCAGCAGAGCACATAGGCCGCGACGCCGATAAGGCTGCCGACGATCAGCGCCAGCGCGTTGCCTCGCGCGTCGCGATAGCCTTTCAGCAGCGCCAGCGCCAGGTTGGCCCAGGCGATGCCGAACTGCAGGAAGGCGATGATGCGCACCACATTCGCAAAGCGCGTATGGCCAAACAGCGCCTGGCTAATCGGCGCGGCCGCCAGCAGAAAAACCAGCGCCAGCAGCGTGGAAAAGCCCAGCACCATCGCCGATGCGGTGCCCAGCAGCGCGCGTAGCGGCTCCGGCTGATGCTGATACTTCGCAACGTAGGTGGTGACGCCGTTGAAGATGCCTGCGCCCGCCAGCACGCCGAGCACGGTGATCAGCTGGCGAAAGTTGCCCGCCTGCCCTACCCCTTCCGGGCCGAAACTCACCGCCAGCAGTTTCACCACCAGCAGACCAGCAGCGATTTTCACCAGCGTGGACGTTGCCGTCCACACCGACGCTTTTGCCAGCGACATCAGGCGAAGAAACTCAGCAGGGAACTGATAACCGTATTCTGGTTATTGTCCGTCAGGTTGTAAAACAGCGGCAGCCGCAGCAGACGCTCGCTCTCGACCGTGGTGAAACGCTCTTCGCCGTGAAAGCGGCCGAACCGTTGGCCGGCGGGCGAACTGTGCAGCGGGATATAGTGGAAAACCGTCAGGATCTCCGCCTCTTTCATCCAGCTAATCAGCGCCTGGCGATCGTCGCTGTCGCGCAGTTTGATATAGAACATATGCGCATTGTGCTCGCAGTCGGCGGGCAGCGACGGCAGCTGGATACGCCCTTGCGCCGCCAGCGGCTGCAGCGCGTCGTAATAGCGCTGCCACAGGCGCAAACGCTGCTGATTGATGCGATCGGCCGCTTCAAGCTGCGCCCACAAATAGGCCGCCTGCAGATCCGCCATCAGATAGCTCGAGCCGATATCGCGCCAGGTATACTTATCCACCTGGCCGCGGAAAAACTGGCTGCGGTTGGTGCCCTTCTCGCGGATGATTTCGGCGCGCTCCACCAGCGCCGCATCGTTGATCAGGGTCGCGCCGCCTTCGCCGCCTGCCGTGTAGTTCTTGGTCTCATGAAAGCTGAAGCAGCCAATATGGCCAATCGTGCCCAGCGCGCGTCCCTTGTAGCGCGACATCACGCCCTGCGCCGCATCCTCGATGACCCAGAGCTGATGTTTCGCCGCCAGCGCCATAATGGCGTCCATTTCGCAGGCCACGCCCGCATAGTGCACCGGCACGATGGCGCGCGTTTTCTCGGTGATCGCCGCTTCGATTTTGCTTTCGTCGATATTGAGCGTATCCGGACGAATGTCCACGAAGACGATGGTCGCGCCGCGCAGCACAAAGGCGTTGGCGGTGGAAACGAAGGTGTAGCTCGGCATAATCACTTCATCGCCCGGCTGCAGATCGATCAGCAGCGCCGCCATCTCCAGCGAAGCGGTGCACGACGGCGTCAGCAGCACTTTTTTGCTGCCGAAGCGCTGCTCCATCCACTGCTGACAGCGGCGGGTAAAACCGCCGTCGCCGCACAGCTTGCCGCTGGCCATCGCCGACTGCATATATTCAAGTTCGCTGCCGACAACCGGCGGCGCGTTAAATGGGATCATGACCTTTCCTGTAGAACCAGTAAGCGGTGCTTTCCAGCCGGGCACCGCTGCGTAAATAGAGTCGCATCGCCGGCAGGTTGCTGAGCTGCGTCGCGACGCGCAGACGGCCGAGCTGGCGGACGCGTCCCCAGTCTGCGCCTGCCAGCAGCAGGCGCTGCCCGACGCCGTTGCCCTGCGCATGTGGCAGCACGCCCAACAGCCCGACCCGCGCCTCACCTTCCGTCTCACGCAGTGAGATAAAACCAAGCAGCGCGCCCGCCTCATCGCTGGCGATCAGGCACTGATGATCAAAGGTGCCGCGCACCGCGTTTTCAATCCACTGGGCGTAAAAGCGCGCGCTGGCGTCTGCCTCGAACCAGGGCGCGCGAAAGCGGCTCTGCACGAAGATCTGCGCCGCGGCGGCGCGTAGCGCGCTGATTTGCGACTCGCGGGCGATGCGGATGCCGCTCTGCCGTTCGGTGCGTTTAATGTTGATGGCCAGATCGGCTTCGCCTTCCGCCAGCTGAAATCCCTGCTGACAGAGAGCGTCGATCGCCTCAAGTCGGTCGGCGGGCACTTTGATCTGCCATAGATCGGCTGGCTGGCGCAGTGCCTCGCTCAGCGGCAGGTCGCCGTCCAGATCGAGTCGCGCCGTCTTGCAACCGAAAAAGGCGCTTTCCCACGCCAGGGGATTAATACTGACGTGGACGGGCATGTAACAGATCCAGCAGATACTGGCCGTAGCCGGTTTTCGTCAGTGCTTCTCCGGCGACGCGCAGCTGCTCGTCGCTCAGCCAGCCGTTGCGCCAGGCGATCTCCTCCAGACAGGCAACTTTGAAACCCTGTCGTTTCTCCACCGTCTGCACAAAGGTGCTGGCCTCGATCAGGCTGTCGTGCGTGCCAGTGTCGAGCCAGGCGAATCCGCGGCCTAAGAGTTCGACGGAGAGCTGGCCGCGCGCCAGATACATCTGGTTGATGGCGGTAATCTCCAGCTCGCCGCGCGCGGAAGGTTTTACCTGCTTTGCAAATTCGACAACCTGATTATCGTAAAAATAGAGGCCGGTTACCGCCCAGCGCGATTTCGGCGCGCTGGGTTTCTCTTCAATAGAGAGCGCGTTGAAGGCTTCGTCAAACTCCACAACGCCAAAACGTTCAGGATCCATCACCTGATAGCCAAACACCGTCGCGCCCTGCTCGCGTGCGGCGACTTTTTTTAGCTTCGGACTGAAGCCCTGGCCGAAATAGAGGTTGTCGCCCAATACCAGACAGCAGCGATCGCCGTCGATAAAGCGCTCGCCGATAATAAACGCCTGCGCCAGTCCATCCGGGCTTGGCTGCACCGCATAGCTGAGATGGATGCCGAATTCGCTACCGTCGCCCAGCAGGCGCACAAAATGATCGCGATCCTCGGGCGTGGTGATCAGCAGAATGTCGCGAATGCCCGCCAGCATCAGCACCGACAGCGGGTAATAGATCATCGGCTTGTCGTACACGGGCAGCAGCTGTTTAGAAATCGCCCGCGTAATGGGATGAAGACGCGTGCCTGAGCCGCCTGCCAGAATAATACCTTTCATCGCTTCCGCTCCTCTGACGCCATCATGAACGCGACGCAGCCAGGCCTAGCCGCTCGCCGCGATAGCGCCCGTCCAGAATAGCCTGCCACCATGCCTGATTTTCCAGATACCAGCGCACGGTTTTGCGCATGCCGCTGTCGAACGTTTCCTGTGGCGTCCAGCCCAGCTCGCGCGCAATTTTGCTGGCGTCGATGGCATAGCGCTGATCGTGACCGGGACGATCCGCCACAAACGTAATCAAATCGCGGTAGTGCGTCAGGCCAGCGGCTTTACGCTCCGGCGCCATTTGCTCCAGTAAATCGCAGATAGTGTTGACCACGTCGATATTGCGCTGCTCATTATGCCCGCCGATATTATAGGTTTCGCCAACCTTGCCGCTTCTCACGACGCGATAGAGCGCGCGCGCATGATCTTCGACATAGAGCCAGTCGCGGATCTGCTCGCCGTTGCCGTAAATCGGCAGCGGCTTACCCGCCAGCGCATTGATGATGGTGAGCGGGATAAGCTTTTCCGGGAAATGGCAGGGGCCATAGTTATTCGAGCAATTAGTGACGATAACAGGCAGGCCGTAGGTACGCAGCCAGGCGCGCACCAGATGATCGCTGCTGGCCTTGGTCGCTGAATAAGGGCTGCTTGGCGCATAGGGCGTGGTTTCGGTAAAAAACGCCTGCGGATCCTGCAAATCGCCAAACACTTCGTCGGTGGAGATATGGTGGAAGATAAAAGCTTCGCGTCGCGCTGCTTCAAGTCTGTTCCAGTAGCTGCGCGCCGCCTCCAGCAGTTGATAGGTGCCGACGATATTGGTTTCGACGAAGGCTATCGGGCCGTCGATAGAGCGGTCGACGTGGCTTTCAGCCGCCAGGTGCATGACGCAGTCGGGCTGATAGCGCGCGAAAACAGCATCCAGCGCCGGACGATCGCAAATATCCACCTGTTCGAAAGCGAAGCGCGCATGCTGCATCACGCTCGCCAGCGAGGCGAGATTGCCTGCATAGCTGAGCTTGTCGACCACAACGATGCGGTGATCCGTCTCTTCGATAAGAAAACGCACTAGCGCCGAGCCGATAAAACCTGCGCCGCCGGTGATTAAGAACTGTTTCACCGCCATACTCCCCGCGTATCCACAATCCAGCTTTGCGTGACCTGCGACGCGTCAACGGCGCGGAAGTGATCGTGGTCCACCAGCATCACCAGCACGTCGGCCTCCGCCAGCGCCTGCTCGCGGGAAACCAGCGCAGCCTTGTCGGCGAGCGCGGCGGGCAGCGCGGCGATATGCGGCTCTACCACCCAGCTCTGTCCGCGATGCCATTCGGCGATCATCTGCGCTACCTGCATCGCCGGGCTTTCGCGCAGATCGTCGATGTTGGGTTTAAACGCCAGCCCGAAGCAGGCGATGACAATCTCATCGGCGCGCTTGCCGCTCTGGGTCAGGCAGTCCGCCAGCGCCGCCTTGACCTGATTCAGCACCCAGTGCGGCTTGCTGTCGTTCACTTCGCGCGCGGTGCGGATCAGCCGCGCCAGCGACGGATTTTGCGCCACGATAAACCAGGGATCGACCGCAATGCAGTGCCCGCCGACGCCAGGCCCCGGCTGCAGAATATTGACGCGCGGATGGCGATTCGCCAGCGCAATCAGTTCCCAGACGTTAATCCCCTGATCGGCGCAAATCAGCGACAGCTCATTGGCGAAAGCGATATTAACGTCGCGGAAGCTGTTTTCCGTCAGCTTGCATAGCTCCGCCGTGCGCGCGTTGGTCTCCACGCATTCGCCCTGCAGAAAAATCCGGTAGAGCGCGCTGGCCTGCGCCGAGCAGGCGGGCGTCATGCCGCCGATCACGCGGTCGTTGTGAATCAGTTCCTGCATGATTTTGCCCGGCAGCACGCGCTCCGGACAGTAGGCGATAAAGATATCGGGCGTGCCGCCGTGCTGCGGGAAACGCAGATCCGGGCGCGTCACCGCCAGCCACTCCGCCATCTGCTCCGTTGCGCCGACCGGCGAGGTCGATTCCAGGATCACCAGATCGCCTTTCTTCAATACCGGCGCGATCGATTCCGCCGCCGCCTTAACGAAGCGCAAATCGGGCTGATGGTCCGCCATAAAGGGCGTCGGCACGGCGATCAGGAAGGCGTCGGCCGCTTCGGGCTGCGTGGTGGCGCGCAGAAAACCCTGGGTAACGGCATCGTGGACCACTTTGTCCAGCGCGGGCTCGACGATATGAATCGCCCCACGGTTAATGGTCTCTACCGCGTGGGCGTTGATATCGACCCCCACGACCTTTTTCTTTTGCGACGCGAAAACGGCTGCGGTCGGCAGCCCAATGTAGCCCAGTCCAATCACGGAAATGGTGTCAAAACTCATAGGTCAACTCGGGTATTTTTTAAGGCTTGCAGAATGCGCTGACAGGCATTGCCGTCGCCGTATGGGTTGTGCGCGCGGCTCATGGTTTGCCAGGCCATTTCGTCGGTCAATAGCAGACCGACTTCAGCCACGATTTTCTCTACGTCGGTGCCGACCAGCTTCACGGTGCCGGCGTCGACCGCTTCAGGCCGTTCCGTCGCGTCGCGCATCACCAGCACCGGTTTGCCCAGCGAAGGCGCTTCTTCCTGAATGCCGCCGGAGTCGGTGAGGATCAGCCAGGCCCGATTCATCAGCCAGACGAAAGGCAGATACTCCTGCGGCTCGATCAGCACGATATTGTCGATGCCGCTGAGGATGCGGTTAACCGGCTCGCTGACGTTGGGGTTAAGGTGCACCGGATAGACGATCTGCGCGTCGGGATGCTGACGGGCGATACGCGCCAGCGCGCTGCAGATACGCTCAAAACCTTCGCCGAAGCTTTCGCGACGATGGCCGGTGACCAGCACCAGCTTCTTCTCGCTGTCGAGGAAGGGATAGCAGCCGGCGAGCTGCGCGTTGAGGCCGGGATCGGCGATAACCCGATCGCGTACCCACAACAGCGCGTCGATCACTGTATTGCCGGTGACGAAGATGCGCGCGTCGGGCAAATTTTCCGCCAGCAGATTCTGGCGCGAGCGCTCGGTCGGGGTAAAGTGCAACCGGGCAAGATGACCGGTCAGCTTGCGGTTGCCCTCTTCGGGCCACGGCGACGTCAAATCGCCGGTGCGCAGTCCCGCCTCGACGTGGGCGACCGGGATCTGCTGATAAAATGCCGCCAGGCTGGCGGCGAGCGTGGTGGTGGTGTCGCCATGCACCAGCACCACGTCGGGTTTAAAGTCGAGCAGCACGGTTTTCATGCCCTGTAAAATGCGGCAGGTGATCTCCGTTAATCCTTGCTCAGGACGCATCACGTTCAGGTCATAATCGGGCTGCAGCGCAAAGAGGCGCAGAACCTGATCGAGCATTTCGCGGTGCTGCGCGGTGACGCACAGGCGAGAGTCAAACGCAGGATCCTGCGCCAGCGCCTGCACCAGCGGCGCCATTTTTATCGCCTCCGGGCGAGTCCCGAATACTGTTAGCACTTTCACGCGGTTTCTCTCGCTGATCTGACGCCGGAACGACGCGCCAGCGCCACGCCTGCGCCCGTCAATGCGCCTAACGCGCCCCACATAACCATCATAAACAGGCGACGCGGGCTGTCGCGCGAAACCGGCTCTTCCGGCGTACGCAGGTAGCGGTAGGTCTGGAAGGTGCGGTTCAACGTCGGGCCGGCGCTCAGCGTGGTGAGCATCGCCCTGTTTTGATCATAGCTGATATCGTAGCTGGGTCCGGTCGCCTGCAGGGTTTCCAGCTGCGCCTGCAGCTGCGGCTCGCCCAGCAGGAAGAGGTCGCTGTCGGCGATCGGTTCGCGCGCGTCGCGCGAGCGGTTTTCATGGATGCCCTGCTGGCTGGCGACCTTCAGCGCCTGCTGCAGACGATGCTGCTGACGCTGGAAAACGGCGTTCGCCACATCTTCCTGACGCTTCACCTGCGCCTGCAGCTGCTCGCTGCGCGCCTGCCATGCGCCTTTCAGCTCGCCGTTAAGGTGGCGTGCCGCACGCTCGCTGGCGAAGGCGATATACTGGCGCAGCAGGTTGTTGGCGTCCCCGGCGGTTTCCGCGATGAGCTTAACGCTGTCGCGCGTATTGCGCGCCGCGTCGGCGGGCAGAAACTGGATATTGGCGACCATATCGTCAAGCAGCGCGGCGTCGTTATGGGCGTTGCCTGAGCGGCGGCTTTTGTAATATTCCGTCTGCTGCCAGAAGTCGCGACGCGTATCCCAAGCCCCCAGCTGCATAATAAATTCCTGATAGACCTCATCCATGATGGTCGGCGAGGGCGCCGCCAGATTGAGCGTATTGTTGCGCACGTCGAGATTATTCAGAAACTGCTCCTGCGCGTAGTAATCGCCGAGCATATTCACCGTAGGACGATCGGTAATCGCCGTGGTGCTCCACGCCTGTTTCATCAGCAGCGAAGCCAGCCACGCGACCAGCGCGAAAAGCAGCGCCAGACCGATAATCCAGCGCTTGCCGCGCCATAACGCGCAGCCCAGGCCGCGAATATCCAGTTCGTTATCTGCAACCTCAGAGGTCATCACAAGGCAATCCTTATCAGGGTAATTTTTTCTTAGCGTCGCGATGAGCGTTCAAACGACGCTTTATACGACGGATCAGGCGCGCCACGCGCCAGGCGTGTTTCAGGCAATAGCCGTAAAACATAAACGCCACCATAAACAGCACCAGCATCACCCACTCGGGGATAAAGGCGAGGTACTCGCCAAGTACGCCGATGCCGGCGAGAATCGCGGCCGCCACGGTGATCAATACAAACGCCTGACGCGAGGTGAAGCCGGCGCGCATGATCAAATGATGAATATGCTGCCGGTCAGCGGAGAAAGGGCTCATGCCTTTGCGCAGGCGACGATACATAATCGCCACCATATCCATTAGCGGAATGGCGATCAGCCAGAGCGCGGTCACGGGCGTAATCGGATGACTCAATCCCTGCGTGGTTTCCAGCAGGATCCAGATAATGGTGAAGCCAATCATGGTGCTGCCGGCATCGCCCATAAAGACTTTATAGCGACGGCCGAGAAAACCAAGATTCAACAAGATATAAGGTATGGTGGCGGCAATCATGGCGAAGCACCAGACGGCCAGGCTGTACTGGCCGTCGAAGCAGAGAATAATGCCCATCGCCGCAAAGGTGACCGAGGAAAGGCCGCCCAGCAGGCCGTCGATGCCGTCCACCATATTAAAGGCGTTAATCGCCGCCCAGACGGCAAACAGCGTCAGCACGTAGCCGAACGGCCCGACCACCAGCTCAACCGGGCCGATAATAAAGCCAAGGCTGAGCAGATAAAGTTTGGCGCCTACCATCATCGCCACCGCTACCGCGGCCTGCACCACAGCGCGGATTTTTACGCTGATATCGAAACGATCGTCGAGCGCGCCGACCAGCACCAGCAGACCGGCGCAGATAAGATAAAGCGTGGCGTGCGGCAGGTAGAAGCGGGTAATGAGAAACATAAAGCAGATGCCGGCGTATACGGAAATGCCGCCGACCAGTGGAATGGCGCCGTGATGACGTTTACGGGAATTAGGCGTGTCGACCAGACCTATTTTTTTAGCCGCTTTGCGCGCAAAAAAGATAAAGACTAAAGAAAATAGAAAAGTAAGGCCCAGCTCAGTACTCATAGTGAGTAAATTCACGTTTAACGCTCTCAGCTAAAATCAGGGACAGGATAAACAAACTGCATGTTTTTGCCTTTCATCCCGAGTCCGAATTCTGCTTCCGACCACGCGCGCATGGTTATTTTTTGCGCACTGCCGCCGCAGTCATTATAAATGCTCCTGCCAGCGGTAATCCTAATGCGCACAAATAAAAAACGCCACGTTAAGACGTGGCGTTAGGGCGAATTCCTGCGCATTTAGGCTAAAAAAGTCGGTTTCGCCGTCTCGATTAGCCAGCGCGGAATTACGAGCGCTTCATCATATCGAAGAATTCGTCGTTGGTTTTGGTCATCGCCAGTTTGTTGATGAGGAATTCCATCGCGTCGATTTCGCCCATCGGGTGAATAATCTTGCGCAGGATCCACATCTTCTGCAGCTCTTCCTGGGAAGTAAGCAGCTCTTCTCTACGCGTACCGGAGCGGTTGTAGTCAATCGCCGGGAAGACGCGTTTTTCAGCGATTTTACGTGCGAGGTGCAGCTCCATGTTACCGGTGCCTTTAAACTCTTCGTAAATCACTTCATCCATCTTCGAACCGGTATCAACCAGCGCGGTCGCGATGATGGTCAGGCTGCCGCCCTCTTCCACGTTACGCGCGGCGCCGAAGAAGCGCTTCGGACGATGCAGGGCGTTGGCGTCAACACCACCGGTCAGCACTTTACCTGATGCCGGCACTACGGTGTTGTAGGCGCGCGCCAGGCGAGTGATGGAGTCGAGCAGGATGATCACGTCTTTTTTGTGTTCAACCAGACGCTTCGCCTTCTCGATCACCATTTCGGCAACCTGAACGTGGCGTGAAGCCGGTTCGTCGAAGGTAGAGGCGATAACTTCGCCTTTGACCAGACGCTGCATCTCGGTCACTTCTTCCGGACGTTCGTCGATCAGCAGCACCATCAGCACGCAGTCTGGATGGTTGTAGGCGATGCTCTGCGCGATATTCTGCAGCAGCATGGTTTTACCCGCTTTCGGCGGCGCGACGATCAGACCACGCTGTCCGCGGCCGATCGGCGAAGCCAGATCCAGCACGCGTGCGGTAAGGTCTTCCGTCGAACCATTGCCGCGCTCCATGCGCAGACGGCTGTTGGCGTGCAGCGGCGTCAGGTTTTCGAACAGAATCTTATTACGCGCGTTTTCAGGCTTATCGTAGTTAACCTCGTTAACCTTCAGCAGCGCAAAATAACGCTCGCCCTCTTTCGGCGGACGGATTTTGCCGGAGATGGTGTCACCAGTGCGAAGGTTGAAACGGCGAATTTGGCTGGGAGAAACGTAGATGTCGTCGGGACCGGCGAGGTAAGAGCTGTCTGCGGAGCGGAGGAAACCGAATCCGTCCTGCAATATCTCCAGCACACCATCACCGAAGATGTCCTCGCCGCTTTTCGCGTGCTGTTTGAGGATGGCGAAAATAATATCCTGTTTGCGCATGCGCGCCAGGTTTTCCAGCCCCATATTTTCGCCGAGGGTAATCAGCTCAGAAACCGGCGTGTTCTTTAATTCGGTAAGATTCATAGTGATGGGTTCTTAAACTCGGGGTAATTCTCGAAATGTTGGTCGTGAATGGTATGGCTTAATATTCCATGCCTGTTAATGGCGCTTTCAACTCTTCTCGACGATCATCGTCAGGGATGGCGACTGGAAGCGAGAGAGACGGTTGAAATGCGATGCCAAAGTTGGTGCTAACCGTCAGAATTGCTAAACCGCTGTATACGGAACGTGCTTCAGGGTTTAACAAAGGAAATCTTTAAGATGCAAACTACAAGGTAAGTGCGTAATGCAGTGAAAGTAACTTAGCACGCTAAAATGCGAACGTCCAGCAGTGGAAGAAAATTCGCCACCGCCGAACGTTCTCGTCCTTACGCCAGGTTGGCGTTCAGGAACTCTTTCAGCTGGCTTTTAGACAGCGCGCCGACTTTCGTCGCGGCGACTTCACCGTTTTTGAACAGCAGCAGCGTCGGGATGCCGCGGATGCCGTACTTCGGCGCGGTGCCCGGGTTATCGTCAATGTTCAGCTTGGCGATAGTGAGCTTACCGTCGTACTCTTCGGCAACTTCATCGAGAATCGGGGCGATCATTTTGCAAGGACCACACCATTCAGCCCAGAAATCTACCAGTGTGACGCCTTCTGCTTTCAGAACGTCTGCATCGAAACTGTCATCGGTGAGGTGAACGATTTTATCGCTGCTCATGTATTACTCCACAAGATTATGCCTGGCGAATTGGCGTAAAGTTTACCAACGAAGGTTGACTTTATTTCATCGGATACGCTTTCGTAAAGCGATAGTAAGCTGATATTCTACCACACTATGAGCAAAACACACTTAACAGAACAGAAGTTTTCCGACTTCGCCCTGCACCCTCTGGTCGTGGAAGCCCTTGATAAAAAAGGCTTTCATCACTGTACGCCTATTCAGGCGTTAGCTCTGCCCTTTACGCTCTCAGGGCGTGATGTCGCAGGCCAGGCGCAAACCGGTACCGGCAAAACGATGGCGTTTCTGACGTCGACGTTTCATCATCTTCTCACTCACCCTGCCCAGGAAGGCCGTCAGATCAATCAGCCGCGCGCGTTGATCATGGCGCCGACGCGCGAACTGGCGGTGCAGATCCACGCCGACGCCGAACCGCTGGCGCAGGCCACCGGTCTGAAGCTGGGCCTGGCTTACGGCGGCGACGGCTACGACAAGCAGCTAAAAGTGCTGGCCGACGGCGTCGACATCCTGGTCGGCACCACCGGCCGTCTGATCGATTACGCGAAACAGAACCACATTAACCTCGGCGCGATTCAGGTGCTGGTGCTGGACGAAGCCGACCGCATGTTCGATCTCGGCTTTATTAAAGATATCCGCTGGCTGTTCCGCCGCATGCCGCCTGCGACGCAGCGCCTGAGCATGCTCTTCTCCGCCACGCTCTCCTGGCGCGTGCGCGAACTGGCTTTCGAACACATGAACAACGCCGAGTACGTTGAGGTGGAGCCAGAGCAGAAAACGGGTCATCGCATTAAAGAAGAGCTCTTCTACCCGTCGAACGAAGAAAAAATGCGCCTGCTGCAGACGCTGCTGGAAGAAGAGTGGCCGGATCGTGCTATTGTCTTCGCCAACACCAAGCATCGCTGCGAAGATATCTGGGGCCATCTGGCGGCGGACGGACATCGCGTCGGCCTGCTGACCGGCGACGTGCCGCAGAAGAAGCGCCTGCGCATTCTGGACGACTTCACCAAAGGCGACGTCGATATCCTGGTGGCGACCGACGTGGCGGCGCGCGGCCTGCATATTCCTGCGGTCACGCACGTCTTTAACTACGACCTGCCTGACGATCGCGAAGATTACGTTCACCGTATCGGCCGTACCGGCCGCGCGGGCGCCAGCGGACACTCGATCAGCCTGGCCTGTGAAGAGTACGCCCTGAACCTGCCGGCGATTGAAGAGTATATTGGCCACAGCATTCCGGTGAGCAAGTACAACAGCGACGCGCTGATGGATAACCTGCCCCCACCGAAGCGTCTGGCTCGCGCCCGTACCGGCAACGGTCCGCGCCGCGGCGGCAACAACGCGAATCGTCGTGGAGCGCCGCGTAACAACAACCGTAAACGTTCGGGTTAATCCACATTATGCTAAGCGCATCGTCACTTTATGCTGCGATTGATCTGGGATCCAACAGCTTTCATATGCTGGTGGTGCGCGAAGTTTCCGGAAGCATTCAGACCGTCGCGCGCATTAAGCGCAAGGTGCGTCTGGCTGCCGGTCTGGACAAAAATAACCATCTTTCCGTCGAGGCGATGACGCGCGGCTGGGAGTGTCTGAAGCTCTTCTCCGAACAGCTGCAGGATATTCCTTCCGAACAGATCCGCGTGGTCGCGACCGCCACCTTGCGCCTGGCGGCCAACGCCAGCGAATTCCTGTTTACCGCACAGCAGATTTTGGGCTGCACGATTAACGTTATCAGCGGCGAAGAGGAAGCGCGCCTGATTTATCAGGGCGTCGCGCATACCACTGGCGGCTCGGACAAGCGGCTGGTGGTCGATATCGGCGGTGGCAGCACCGAGCTGGCCACCGGCGACGGCTCGCACGCCTCCGTGCTGTTTAGCCTGCCTATGGGCTGCGTAACCTGGCTTGAACGCTTCTTCAGCGACCGTCATCTGGCAAAAGAGAATTTCGACGCCGCCGAGCAGGCCGCGATCGACATGATCCGCCCTATCGCCTCGCCGCTGCGCGCTCACGGCTGGGAAGCCTGCGTCGGCGCCTCCGGCACCGTCCAGGCGCTGCAGGAGATTATGGTGGCGCAGGGCATGGACGAACGCATCACCCTGAGTAAGCTGCAGCAGCTCAAACAGCGCGCCATTCAGTGCGGCAAGCTGGAAGAGCTGGAGATCGAAGGCTTAACGCTGGAGCGCGCGCTGGTTTTCCCCAGCGGCCTTTCCATTCTGATTGCGGTATTCCAGGAGCTCGGCATCGAAAGCATGACGCTGGCCGGCGGCGCGCTGCGCGAGGGACTGGTTTACGGCATGCTGCATCTGCCGGTCGATCGCGATATCCGCAGCCGCACGCTGCACAACGTTCAGCGTCGTTTCTCTATCGATGTGGAACAGGCAGCGCGCGTGCGTCAGCTGGCCGACGTGTTTTTCCGTCAGGTGAGCGCGGTATGGAAACTGGATCAGCGCTGCCGCGAGCTGCTGCTCAGCGCCAGCGCGATACACGAAATCGGCCTTAGCGTCGATTTCCGCCAGGCTCCACAGCACGCCGCCTATCTGGTGCGCCATCTCGATCTCCCCGGCTTTACGCCCGCGCAGAAAAAACTGCTGGCCTGCCTGCTGCAGAACCAGAGCGGCAGCATCGATTTAGCACTGCTGACCCAGCAAAACGCTCTTCCGCCGCGTCTTGCCGAACGCCTCTGCCGTCTGCTGCGGTTGGCGATCATCTTTTCCAGCCGTCGTCGCGACGATACGCTGCCTGCGGTGCGCTTACAGGCTGACGACGATACGCTGCATCTCACTCTGCCGGCAGGCTGGCTGGAAGCGCATCCGCTGCGCGCCGAGCTGCTGGACCAGGAGAGACATTACCAGTCCTATGTGCACTGGCTGCTGCAAATATCTTAAGGCATGGCTATTACGGTTATTCAAAATAGCCGTTTATACTGAGCGATCTGCAGTATTCAGATAGACCTGGCCGCCATCCCTTTTCCCTATGCCCAGAACGATGACCGTGATGGTTTCATCCTCAACCAAATAAACTAGCCTGTAACCGGTAGCCCTGAGTTTAATTTTATACTGATCTTTACGGCCATGAAGTTGAGCAGCAGGAATGCGCGGATTTACTAACCGCTCGGCCAGCTTTTTCTTGAACTGCTCTCGAATGGTATGACCCAGTTTTTTCCACTCCTTTTCAGCGGAGGGAATGAATTTAAGTTTATAAGTCATCGAGCGAAATCTCTTTCGCATCAGGCAACTCAGCCAATCGCTCGTCAACCAGACGTCCTAGTTCGGCATCCTCCGCCAGCTCCATCAAATAAGCGTAGACAGCAGGCGGTACGCAGTAGAAAGCGGGTTCATTACGATTGAGTATGGCAATGGTTTCGCCCTCAGCGGAACGGATTGTTCCCATAGGATCACGTTTCAAATCGGTGATACTGGCTGCTGTATTGGTCAGAATAGTAAAAGGCATCGTTTGACCCCTTGAGCTAATAGCATGGACTAAAAGAGGATAATTCTAAAGATACTAATAATAGCACCTTTAAAAGCGCTACTAATAGTATCTTATTTAGCCAGTGACCATCCGATAAAGCAAATCAAAGCAACGGAACGCTTAGCCCTTTTTCGCCTTCTCCAGCATCGCCCGCAGGCCGGCGACCCGCGTTTGCCCGGTTTTCATCCGCTCTTCGGCGCTGACGACCTTGCGCTCGGTTTCCCAGACGACATCATCCTGCGGCAGTTCCAGCAGAAAGCGGCTCGGCTCCGGACGCACCAGCTCGCCATACTGGCGACGCTCGCGGCAGAGCGTAAAGGTCAGCTCTTTCTGCGCGCGGGTAATGCCGACGTAGGCCAGACGGCGCTCCTCTTCGATGTTGTTCTCATCGATGCTGCTCTGATGCGGCAGCAACCCCTCTTCCATGCCGACCAGAAAGACGTAGGGAAATTCCAGCCCTTTCGAGGCGTGCAGCGTCATCAGCTGCACCTGATCGAGCTCTTCGTCGCTCTCGCCGCGCTCCATCATGTCGCGCAGCGTAAAGCGCGTGACCACCTGCGTCAACGTCATCGGCTCGTCGATATCGCTGCCCTCAAGCATCTCCGTCATCCACTGAAACAGCGTATTGACGTTCTTCATGCGCATTTCGGCCGCTTTCGGACTGCCCGACGTTTCGAACAGCCAGCTTTCATAGTCGATGCCGCGGATCAGATCGCGCACCGCGTTGACCGGCTCGCGCTCGGTCATCTGCACGATCTCCTGCAGCCAGTGGGTAAAGCGCTGCAGATGTTCCAGGCCGCGCCCGCTTAGCGTCTGCCCAAGGCCGACGTCGAAACTGGCGTTAAACAGGCTTTTATTGCGCAGGTTCGCCCACTCGCCCAGCTTTTGCAGCGTCGCCGGGCCAATCTCGCGACGCGGCGTGTTGACGATGCGCAAAAAGGCGCTGTCGTCGTCCGGGTTGGTAAGCACGCGCAGATAGGCGAGCAGATCCTTAATCTCGGGCCGCGAAAAAAACGAGGTGCCGCCAGAGATGCGATAGGGAATGCGGTTCTGCATCAGCATCTTTTCAAACACGCGTGACTGATGATTGCCGCGATAGAGAATTGCGTAATCTTTATACTGCGTTTTATTGATGAAATGGTGCGCGATCAGCTCGCCCGTTACGCGCTCCGCCTCATGATCCTCATGGTTCGCGGTCAGCACTTTGAGTTCGCTGCCGAGACCGAGCTCGGAGAAAAGCCGCTTCTCGAATACGTGCGGGTTGTTGGCGATCAGGATATTCGCCGCTTTCAGGATGCGCTGCGACGAGCGGTAATTCTGCTCCAGCTTGATCACCTCCAGCGCCGGAAAATCCTCTTTCAGCAGCACCAGATTCTGCGGCCGCGCGCCGCGCCAGGAGTAGATCGACTGGTCGTCATCTCCGACCACGGTAAAGCGCGCCCGCGCGCCCACCAGCAGCTTCACCAGCTCATACTGGCTGGTATTGGTGTCCTGATACTCATCCACCAGCAGATAGCGAATGCGCTGCTGCCAGCGCTCCCGCACCTCCTGATTGCGCTGCAGCAGCAGCGTCGGCAGCAGGATCAAATCGTCGAAGTCGAGCACGTTACACGATTTAAGATGCTGATCGTAGAGGCTGTAGCAGTGAGCGAAGATATTGTCGCGCTCGCTGCGCGCCAGCGCGGCGGCGCGCGGCGGATCGATCAAATCGTTCTTCCAGTTGGAGATGGTCGAGATCAGCTGCTGCAGCAGCGTCTTGTCCTCTTCCAGCCACGGCTGCGTCAAATCTTTCAGCAGCGCCAGCTGGTCGGTATCGTCGAACAGCGAGAAGTTGGACTTCATGCCCAACGCGGCGTATTCGCGCTTAATGATCTCCAGTCCCAGCGTATGGAAGGTGGAGATCATCAGGCCGCGCGCCTCTTTTTTCCCCAGCGTCTGGGCGACGCGCTCTTTCATCTCGCGCGAGGCTTTATTGGTAAAGGTAACCGCCGCGATATGGCGCGCCTGATAGCCGCACTCGCGGATCAGATGGGCAATCTTATTGGTGATGACGCGGGTTTTGCCCGATCCCGCTCCCGCCAGCACCAGACAGGGGCCGGTAACAAACTCGACGGCGCGTTGTTGGCTGGGGTTTAAACGCATAGTAAAAAATCGCTCAGTAAAAAGAGAGGAGGATGAAATAATGGGCGGTCAGTATACACAATCAGAGGACTATCATGGCGAAAACCGCGGCGGCTTTACACATCCTGGTGAAAGAGGAAGCGCTGGCTAACGAGCTGCTGGCGAAGCTGGAAAAGGGCGCCAGTTTTCAGCAGCTGGCGAAGAAACACTCTACCTGTCCTTCCGGACGCAACGGCGGCGATTTAGGCGAGTTTCGACAGGGCCAGATGGTGCCGGCCTTCGATAAAGCGGTCTTCACCTGCCCGCTGATAAAACCTTTCGGGCCGGTGAAAACCGCATTTGGCTATCACATCATTAAAGTGCTCTACCGCAGCTGATCACTTTTTACTTTTCATCTGCTGCAGCACGTTGCTGCACTGGTTATCTTCATTGTCGCTTGGGCTGATCAACGCCAGCAGCGCGGCGGCAGGGCCGACCACGGTGCCGAGCGCAACGGCGGCCGCGCCGCGCGCCAGCAGCGGCCCGGCTTTAACGCCGGCGTCAGGATTTTTGAAGGTGCCGCGAACGTAAAGCGGCGAACGCAGCGTCACGATGCGGATGCCTTTGCTCTCTGGATTGATCGAGAGATCCAGACGCTCGCTGGCGAAGTTGGCGTTGCCGGTGACGTTGATGACCGCATTTTCGGTATCAAACACGAACAGGTTCGGCGTCGCGACGCCGTTTTGCAGCTTCACGTCGGTCGCGGCGCAGTTGATACGCACCTCATCGTCGCCAAACAGCTTGCCAACCACATAGTTGCCGACGTTCAGCCCGGCGATCTCCATCAGGCTGCGGCTGATTAAGCCGTTATTCATCAGCAGTTTCAGCTGGCCGTTACTGGTCGCGAGCAGATCGGCCACCGAGTTGCCGCTGCCGGTAAAGCTGGCGTCGCCGTTTAGCTGGCCCAGGCTGCGCTGCATCGCTTCGACATTAGGGAAGAGCTGACGCAGATGCAGACGACGCGCGTGGATGTCGGCGCGACCGCGCATCGGCGACTTATCCCCTTCCAGACGAATCGTGCTGTTCAGCGTGCCGCCCGCCATGCCGAAGCGCAGCGGATCGAGCAGCAGGTCGCCATTTTTCAGCTGTAAGTGGGTATAAAGATCGCTCAACGGCAGCGAATTGCCATGTTCGATGCGCTTGCCGGTGAACTTCACGTCGGCGTCCATGACGTCCCAGCTTTTGGTATCGAAGGTGTCATGCGGCAGCACGCGATCGGCGGGCTGCGCCGCTTTTTCGCCGCGCTTCGCCTTCGCCTGCGCGGTTTTCGCGCTGCCTTTGCCGGAGTCGACGCCGATAAGCGGCCCCAGATCCGCCATACGCAGCTGTTTCGAACTCAGCTCGCCCACCAGCGCCGGACGTGGTTTGCCTTGGGTATAAGTGAGCGTGCCGTGAATATCGCTGTCGCCGATATGGCCGTTGAAGTTTTCGTAGTGGTATTCGGGCCCTTTTTTGCCGGTGAAGCGGGCGGTCAGGTGACCGTCGGTTTCATAGGGCGGCGTATCGGGCAAGAGCACGCCGGTCAGCCCATAGAGATTGGCGAGCGTATCGCCGGAGAAGCGCAGCCGCACGTTCACGCCGCCAAGATTCATCGGATCCTGAATGCCGCCCGTGACCTGCACGCGCGTAGAGCCGTTACGTATATCGGCCTGAATCGGGAACGGCGTGTTTTTGCTGCGCAGCGAGAGCATGCCGCCGGTTTTGCCTTCCCCTTCCAGCTGTTCGTTGTTATAGGTGCCGCGCGCCTCCCAGCCGAAAACAAAGTCGCCCGCGCCTTTCTGCGCGTCGCTGCCGCCGGCAATCTGCCCATAAGGCACCGGCTTGCCGAGCGGATTGATTTTTACCGTCACGTCGGCTTTATTGACCGCATCGCGGTAGCGCAGCTGGCCCTGGTCAAACAGAATATTGTCGAGGCGGAATGACCAGGCGGATGGCGCCGCACTGGCATCAGGATTTTTGCTGTCGGCGAGATTGAAGGTCCAGTTGTTCTTTTTGTCGGCGGTTTGAATCAGCCGCGCATCGGGCTGCTGAAGTTTGATCCACGGCAGATAAACTTCTTTATGCAGCAGCGCCAGCGGCGACAGAGTGGCGTCGACGCGCTCCAGATGCACCATCGTCACCTCCGCCATCTCGGGCGGATTACCTAATATAATGTCCTGCGCATGCACATGCGGCCAGGGTATCCAGCTACGCCAGCCCGGTTCATCGCGGTTGCGCTCCCAGGCAACGCCCAGATCGCCGCGAATCGCGAACTGGCGATTCAGTTCCGTCGAGACTTTCTGGTTGATGGTGGGCTTGAGACGATTCCAGTCAAAGGTCGCGATGATGATCACCACCACCACGATCAGCAACAAAAAAATCCCGACTATCCAGCTAACAACTTTTCCCGTGCGCGACATCTCGCTTCCTCCTTGCCTGTCCACAGTCTCCGTTAAAGATAGTCGAGACGTTGTGGAACGGCATCAGACAAGCTGAAGCGGCAGATGATTAAGTTGCGAAAAGGGGACCGGCCTTGAAAAAAAGTAGCCCTGCGCCGCCATTGCGGGCGAACAGCACACCTGCCGCCACTCCTCTTCAGTCTCGACGCCTTCGACGATAACGCCGTTACAGTAACGGTTAATCAACGCCAGCAGCATCGAGAAGAGCGCCTGGCCCTCTTCGGTGCGGCGCAGCAGGATAAACAGCTCGCGCGACAGCTTGATGTAGTCGTACTTCAGCTCCGTCAGCGCGGAAAAGTTAGCCATACCGGAACCGAAATCGTCCAGCCACAGCGGCCCCAGCTCTGGCATCTGCGCGATCATCTCTTCCTGCGGCAGCGCGTGATGTTCGGTGAGTTCGAAGCGCACCCACGGCAGTTCGGTAATCAGGCGTCGAATCGGCGGATGCTGCTGAATCGCCATCAGCGTCGGCCCGTCAATATTCACCGACGCCACGATCTGGTTGTCGCAAAAAAAGGGCTGCCACTCTTTTAGCAGCGCCAGCTGCTCATGGACTACGTGCAGACGCTGATTAATCGCCAGCGCCTCAAAGTAGTCCTCCGGCGAGAGTTTCTTTTCCGGCGCGGTCGGATGCGTGACCGCGGTCAGGATTTCAATTGCCAGCAACCGGCCCGATACCTGGTATATCGGCTGGAAAGTGTAGAATCGTTGGCATTGCTGCCAGAAGAGACGCGCTTCCTGTTGTGGGTTGATGTCAGTTGAAGAAGGTAGCCGATGACTAATATTCTTCATCACCATGGTTTTTTCCTGGTTGGTGGCAAGTGCCATGTGTCAGCGCGGCGGCGAATGTCAGCTGTGCCCGCCCTATCTCTGTCCGCCTGCTGGTCACATAAGACTACAGAGTGTACCAATCCGTATCGGGCGCAATCGTGAAAAAAAGCCCGCCTTTGTCCGTTAAATCGCCGCGAAGACAGGCTTTTTTCACCTTAAGTGGAATTAAAACACCGTTTTAAAAATCATTGACGTCTGCCATACCAGACGCGAGACTAAGGCACTATTTCACTACAGGCCAAAGACCATGACGCATAAAAAAATAGCCATTATCGGCGAGTGCATGATTGAGCTGTCCGAGAAGGGTGAGAGCATTAAACGCGGCTTCGGCGGCGATACGCTGAACACAGCGGTCTATCTGGCGCGCCAGGTAGATGAGACGCAGCTCAGCGTCGATTATGTGACGGCGCTGGGCATCGACTCCTTCAGCGATCAGATGATCGCCGCCTGGCAGCAGGAGAAGGTAAACACCCGCCTGATCCAGCGGCTGGAAAACAAAATGCCCGGCCTGTATGTCATTGAAACCGATGATAAAGGCGAACGCACCTTCTGGTACTGGCGCAGCGACGCCGCCGCGCGCTACTGGCTAGATGCTCCGCAATCCGCCGCTATCGTCGACGAGCTGGCGCGCTATGACTACCTCTACCTGAGCGGCATTTCGCTGGCGATCCTGCCTGACGACAGTCGCGAGAAGCTGATGGCGCTGCTGGATCGCTGCCGCGCCAACGGCGGCCAGGTCATTTTCGACAATAACTATCGTCCGCGCCTGTGGGCCGACAAGGCGAGCGCGCAGCAGGCCTATCAGGCGATGCTGCAGCGCACCGATATCGCCTTTTTGACGCTGGATGACGAACATCTGCTGTGGGGCGAGCATCCATTAAGCGCAGTGATTGAGCGCACCCGCGCCGCAGGCGCGAGCGAAATCGTGATTAAGCGCGGCGCGGACTCCTGTCTGGTGGCGATCGGTGACGACGCGCTGATTGATGTGCCTGCGGTGCGTCTCGATGCGGCGCGCATCATCGACACCACTGCGGCGGGCGACTCTTTCAGCGCCGGCTATCTGTCGCAGCGCCTGACGGGCGGCTCGCCGCAGGCCGCCGCCGAGCGCGGCCACCTGACCGCCAGCACGGTGATCCAGCATCGCGGCGCGATTATTCCGCTGGAGGCGATGCCGGCATAACGTCCGCCCCGCTTTGCGGGGCGTGCGGTTTCTCCCCGGCGAACGCATGGCCGAAACCGCCTTAAATTTGCCTTAGCGCCTGACAGGCTACGACCAGTTGCCGTTAAGAGAAAAATTAACGCTGGCGCTGATTTTCACCCGCGCCTCAGGCCGCTTTTGCGCCCTGAAATCCCGCTTATTCTTTACTCCAGGCATAGTCTGAATCCGCCGCTCAGGACCCTTTTCGGATGGACGACCGCCGCAAAAAAGACCATCTTTTCCTCAACAACAGCAGGACGCTGTTTAGCCGGCCGCGATAAAAAAACGACAACATTCCTCGCATCAGGACCGTTTTATGCACACAGAAATTATCAATATCTGGCCCAATGGCGACGCGCCAGGCGCCAGCGATTCGCGCGCGCAGCCGCAAATCGTCGATCTGGCGAAAGAGTATGAGCCTTACGATCGCGCGGCGACCGGCGTGCGCTGCCCGGAGATCGCTATCTGGCATCCCGAAGAGTCCAACGGCATCACGCTGCTGGTGGCGCCGGGCGGCGGCTACCAGCGCGTACTGATCGACCGCGAAGGCAGCGCGCTGGCGACCTTTTTCACTGCGATGGGCTACACCCTGGCGGTGATGACCTATCGCCTGCCCTACGACGGCCATCACGAAGGCGCGGACGCGCCGCTGGCCGACGCGCAGCGTGCGGTGCGCGTGCTGCGCGATCGCGCCCAGCGCGGCCTGAACGGCAAATATATCGTGATGACGGGCTTCTCGGCGGGCGGTCACGTCGCCGCCAGCCTGGGCACGCGCTTTAGCGAAAAAATCTACCCGGTGCAGGACGCCGCAGATAGCTTCTCGCCGCGTCCCGACGCGATGGTGCTGGTCTATCCGGTGATCAGCATGCGCGACGGCGTGGCGCATAAGGGTTCCCGCACGCGCCTGCTCGGAGCCTGGCCCGATGCGAAAACCATCGAAGCCTATTCGCTGGAGACGCGCGTACACGCGCAGACGCCGCCGACGCTACTGATCCACGCGGCGGATGATGAAACGGTCTCGGTAAACAACAGCATGGCGTTTTTCAGCGCGCTCCGCGAACACAAGGTGCCCGCAGAGCTGCACTTTTATCAGAAAGGCGGCCACGGATTCGGCATTCGCGGCGTGGCGGATCTGCCCCTTGCCAGCTGGCCGATGCTGGTGACCGAGTGGCTCAGGGCGAAAACCTGACGGATCAGGAGGAAGGCGGCGCGCTGTCGCTGGCGCTGCTCTCCTGCGGCGCGGCGTCGGCGGCCGCTGGCGGCGCCATCACCTTGTCCCAGATCGCCTGCAAACTCTTCACGTTGGTCTCCGCTTCGCCTTCCGGCTGCATCAGCACCAGCGTAACCTCCTGCGACAATTGCTGACGCAGCTCCTGGTTCAGCCGATCGCGCGTCAGCTCGCTCAGAAACGCCTGACGCAGCTTCTGATACTGCTCCGGCGCGATATCTACCACGGCGTTCTGCTGCGAACGCAGGCGCTGGCTCATCAGCACGTCGGTATCGGTGCGCGCGTAGGTGGCGAACAGCTTGTTCAGCTCCAGCAGCTTCTGCGCCATCAGCGCGTCAAACTCCTCCTGCGGCAGCCCTTTGTCGCGCACCACAGCCAGCTCGCGCGACACCAGGTTCAGGCCTGACTCCAGCGCGTCATTGCGCGCGTCGAGATTAACCGAGCACTGGGCGCGCTGGTAGAGCACGCGGCAGTCGAAACCGATCTGCAGGTTCTGCGCTTTGCTGTCGCCCAGCGTGCGCTGCAGATGCCAGAACAGCGCCTCGCGCGCCAGATCGCTCTGCCAGTAACGCTGCAGATTCTGCGAATCGCGAATCGGCTGCCAGGGCGTATCCCAAATCAGGGCCAGGCGATCCTGGCTCATCGCGCCGTTGACCAGATTAATCGGCTGATGCGGCAGCGGCGACAGCGTCGGCAACGGCGCGGGATTGCTGCGCTTGCCGGTCAGCGAGGAGAAGGCTTTGTTGATCTGCTCCGCCAGGCTGCGGCTCTCGACGTTGCCCACCACATAAAGCGTCATGGCGTCCGGCGTATACCACTGCTGGTAAAAGGCGTTCAGCGCGTTGAGGTCGATCGGCGCGCGCGGCTGCTCGGCCGGGTCGTGCGCCAGCAGCGTCGACCCCTTCAGGCGATAGCGCCACAGCACATCCTGGGTATTGGCGGGCCAGGTCGCGGCAGGATCGGAGGCGCTCAGCGCGGTGCTGACCACCTGCTCGTTAATGGACATTTTGCCCGCCGTCGCCGCCAGCCAGTTAAGCGCTTCTTTCAGCAGCTCCGGGCGGTTGTTGGGCAGGCTAAGGTTGTACTGGGTAAAGTCGTAGGAAACGATGGCGGGCGGCAGCGGATGCTGCGGGTCCATGGCCTGCTGCCACAGCGCGCGCTGCTGGTTGGTGTCGAGCGCGGCGTTATGCACCATCGCCAGACGCGGCAGCAGGTGGCTGAAGCCGGTCTGCTGGGTAGTCTCTACCAGCGAGCCGGTATTCACCACCATACGCAGTTCAATGCGATCGCTGGGGCGCTGCGGCGTTGTCAGCAGCTGCCAGCTTAATCCGTTATCCAGTTTCCCTTCTTGCCAGGCTGGATCGGGCTGCAGCGTTTCGGCCCAGGCGCCAAAACTGGCGGCCACCCACGCTAACCCCCCAACTAAAAGCCGAATTCTGGTGCCCTGCATGTGAACCTCTAATCTAAAAGTCGTTATCACTGGCACGTTTCGCCGTTGTAATACGCGGTGAGTTTTTCTCGTTTTAGCCGCGTCGTTTTTCGACAACAGAGTCTTTGACCACGTGAAGGCCAGGAAGTCGCGCAACGAAGTGAAAAACCATGAAAAAAATAAGTGGGCATTATTATGCAAATGCCCGCTGTCAGGGCAAGCGACAGCGGGCATTTAGAGGGATTTTGCTGTAAAGCTGTACTTAAGCGGAGGTTTCCGGCAGTTTTTTCGCTTTCGCCTTGCTGGAAAGCGTCGCTTTCAGCTGGTTTTCATCAAGCTGGCCAACCCACTTCGCCACTACGACCGTCGCCACGCCGTTGCCGATCAGGTTGGTCAGCGCGCGCGCTTCGGACATAAAGCGGTCGATGCCGAGGATCAGCGCCAGACCCGCCACCGGCAGATGGCCCACCGCCGACAGCGTCGCCGCCAGCACGATAAAGCCGCTGCCGGTCACGCCCGCCGCGCCCTTCGACGAGAGCAGCAGCACCACCAGCAGGGTAATCTGATGGAAGATGTCCATGTGCGCGTTGGTCGCCTGGGCGATAAACACCGCCGCCATGGTCAGATAAATCGAGGTGCCGTCGAGATTAAACGAGTAGCCGGTCGGGATCACCAGCCCCACCACCGATTTCTTACAGCCCAGCTTCTCCATCTTATCCAGCATGCGCGGCAGCGCCGACTCAGAGGAAGAGGTGCCGAGCACGATCAGCAGCTCCTCTTTGATATAGGCGACGAAGCGGAAGATATTGAAGCCGGCGACGCGTGCGATAAGCCCAAGCACGATGACGACGAACAGTGCGCAGGTAATATAGAAGCAGACGATAAGCTGGCCGAGCTGCACCAGCGAACCGACGCCATATTTACCGATGGTGAAGGCCATGGCGCCGAACGCGCCGATAGGAGCCAGGCGCATAATCATATTGATGATGCCGAAGATCACCTTCGAAAAGCTCTCAATCACGTTGAAGATCAGCGTGCCGGAGCTGCCGAGGCGATGCAGCGCGAAGCCGAACAGAATTGCGAACAGCAGCACCTGCAGGATATTGCCGCTGGCGAAGGCGCCGATAACGCTGCCTGGGATGACGTCCAGCAGGAAGGCGATGACGCCCTGCTGCTCCGCCTGCTGGGCGTAGACCGCGACCGCTTTCGCATCCAGCGTCGCCGGATCGACGTTCATGCCGACGCCCGGCTGCAGAACGTTGACCACCACCAGACCGATAATCAGGGCGATGGTACTGACGATTTCAAAATAGAGCAGCGCGACCGCACCGGTACGCCCCACCGCTTTCATGCTCTCCATGCCGGCGATCCCGGTCACGACCGTACAGAAAATCACGGGCGCGATGATCATCTTGATCAGTTTGACGAAGCCATCGCCAAGCGGCTTCATTTGCGTGCCTAACTCCGGATAGAAATGGCCTAACAGAACGCCGATGCCGATGGCTAACAGCACCTGAAAATAGAGGCTTTTAAACAGTGAGGTTTTCATAACAGGTGTCCACTACAACAGGGTTGTGAGGTTGTCGTTTTATTGTGTCCGCAAGCAGCGCGCGCCCCGGCGCTGGCGGTTGGCAAAAAATAACACCCTGTTAACGGGATTAATACAGGCTTACAAAGGCCGGGGGATTTCTGGAAACGCAACTATGAACTGAAACGCTTCAGCACGACCTTTTGTAACTAAAAAACGCGCAAAATCAATGAATCAGACGGTGATCAACGCCCGCGAGGGAGTGTGTAGAAAGGAGACAAAAGTTCGGCTACTCTTCGGCTGCGGGCGCATCCTGGCTGTCGACGGACGCCGGCAGCCAGGTTTGAGTAAAGCGTTCCAGCGACAGCGCCTCGGCATAGAGATAGCCCTGACCAATATGAATGCCGCGCGCCAGCAGCCAGTCGCGCTGCTCGGCGGTCTCTACCCCTTCGGCGATGACGTCGAGATCGATAATCTCGGCGATGGCCGCTACGATGCGCACCATGGTGTCGTCATCCGGCAGCGCGGCGACGAAGCTGCGGTCCATCTTCAGCTTGCTGACCGGCAGCGATTTAAACTGGTGCAGGTAGTTAAGATTGGAGTAGCCCATGCCGAAATCGTCCAGCGCCACCGCAACGCCCACCGTTTGCAGCGAACGCAGCAGCGCCATCGCCATTTCGGCATCGCCCATCTGCGCGGTTTCGGTAATCTCCAGCACAAAGCTGCCGGGCGCAATCTGATGGCGCTGCAGCAGGCCCTGCAGATGATGCACCATGCTGGCGTCGCGCAGCTGCACGGCGGAGATGTTAACGCTGAGCGGGATAAGTATGCCGCGCTTCTGCCAGCCGGCGAGAATGCGACACGCCTCTTCGAACACCCAGCGTCCGATGGCGGCGATAACGCCGATCTCTTCAGCGCTGGCGATAAACTCTTCCGTCAGGCCGTAGCTGCCGTCCGGCATGCGCATGCGCAATAGCGCCTCGGCGCCGGCCAGTTCGCCGGTCTGCATATTGATTTGCGGCTGCAGGAAGAGCCGGAACTGCTCGTCCTGCAGCCCCTGCAGAATGTCATGCTCCTGCGTCAGGCGCTTTTGCGCACGCTCGGTGAGCGCCGCGTCGAAAAAGAGGATCTGGTTCTTGCCTAAATGGCGCGCCGACATCATCGCCGAGGTAGCGCGGTCGAGCTGCTTGTTGGCGGAAAGCGGCTCTTCGTCATAGAGCGCCAGGCCGATGCTGGCGTTGGGCCGCAGCTGCAGCTGGTGCAGCGTCACCGGCTGATTCAGACGGATCATCAGATTGCGCGCCAGGCGCATGGCGCGAAACGGCGTACCGGCGCGCTTCATCAGCAGCGCGAAGTCGCTCGGCCCGGTTTGCGCCAGCAGCGTATGGTCGTCGACGGTGCTGCGGATCTTCTCGACCAGCGTCAGCATCAGAGTATCGCGCTGCTCGTCGCTCAGTACGCCGTTGGCTTCCTGCAGCGTTTCAATGCGGATTACCATCAGCCCGAACCCTTTGCTGTGGCTGCGGATATGCTGGTCGAGCAGCGCCAGAAAGAGCGCGCGATTGGGCAGATCGGTAACGGCATAATGGGTGGTCAGCCGGCTCATCTCGTCATGCACCGACTCCAGCACCTGCTGGTTGCGGTTATAGCTGCGGATCAGCATGCCGATTTCATCGTCGCGATGGCTGGCGGGCAGCGCCAGTTTGTGAGTCAGGATCGCCTGCGGCGGCAGCTCCTGCAGCTCGCGCGAGAGGCTGCGCAGCGGATGAACCACCAGCCGGTTGATGCACCAGCTGATCGCCACCGACAGGATCAGCGCCAGCAGCAGATAGGTAGTGACCATGGTGGAAACGGTGCTGAGGATAAACTGGTAAACGCGCGTCGAATTCGCCTGCAACACCAGATAGGCGAGCGGCTTGGGCGAGCCGCTGCTCTCCACCGAATAGAGCGGCAGGGTGATCTGTACCGGCAGTTCGAACAGGCGAGCGATAAACAGCGGGATCGGCTTTTCGTTTTCGAAACTGGCGTGCAGCGCCTGAAAAGCGTTGGGCAGCACCACGTCGGCGCGCGACAGGACACCGGCGGGCTTCAGGGTTTGCAGAATTCGCTCAGCCTGGGCGATATCCGCCTTTAACACCGCCTCGGAGAGCGGCTGGCGCACCGTATGGGCGATATTCTCCATCTGCTGGGCATAGTCGATCCTGCGCTGCTGCACAAAATGAAACAGTTGAATGACGATAAAGATAGAAACGGTAATCAGCGCCACCGCGGATACCGTCGCCATTTGCTTTATCGTAAGTGAACGGCTGACGCGCAAAATCTTCTCCAGGCTAAAAAGCACAGCTATCAGACAGGAAAATGCGCAGCAAGTATATCCTGGAACTCACTTTTTTTACTGCCTGTCAGAGTCCGAGTTTTGCGCGGGCCGACGATTATTTGAAATCTGCGTAAGGAATTAGCGGCTCCGGCGGCATATCGAGATCGCCGTCCCAGCCGGCGGCGGAATAGCGCACATAGAGCAGTCCGTGGCTTGGCGTATAGTCCTTCGCCTGCTGAATATCGACGCCTGCGCCGATAAACCAGTGCGGCGTCACGCGGCGCTCGACCACGGCCTGTACAGTATAGCCGACGCCGCCTCCGCTGCTGCTCGCCGAGGTCGGATTGCTCGCCAGAGCAAAGCCGGGATTAACCGGATAGCGCTGCTGCGCGTCGGTTTTCGAGTGCGACCAGGAGACCGAGCCGCCCAGATTGAACGACCAGTTCTCGGTGCGCTGCCGCCAGGTAACGGGCACGGAAAGCGAGAGATACTCTTGCGGGCTGTAGTAGCCGCCCTGGCCGAAGGTGTAGTCGCTGAGATCCTTTTGATAATGCCAGAGCATGGTGTTGAGGCCCACCGTGGCACGGCGATTATCGCTATTGATTACCTTATAGTAATAACCCGCCATCAGCCGCTCGCGGCTATTGTCCGCCACGTTCTCGCCGGTGATCTGATGCGCGCTGATATCGGCCCAGACGCCGTGCGCGCCGCCGCGATCGTAGCTCAGGCCGACGCTGCCGCCGGTCGCCACCACGCCGCCCCAGGTTTTGCCGCCGTTGGCCGCCGGATCGCGTGCGCCCGCATAGGCGAGCAGCGAGCTGGAGATGGGGCGCCGCGAGGCGGTGAGCGTCACGCCAAGCTCTTTAACGTCGGTTTTCCAGCTGACGCCGCCGACCCAGTTGGTGACCTCGAAGCCGAGCGGCGTGGTGCCAAGGTCCGCCGACCAGACGTCGTTGCCCCAGCCGACGCCCAGCGCGGTGCCTTCGTCGCGCTGGCTGGCGTAGCGGCTGCAGCCGCCTGAGTTGGCGTCGTCGCAGCTGCCAAAGGTTTCGTCAAAGGTGCCGTTGGAGGTAGAGAAGGTGCCCGCCGAGATCTGAACGCGATCGAGCCGGAAGAAGCCGCGCCCGTCGGCAAGCGGCGTTTCCGCCTGCAGCATGGTGGTATGCGCGGTAAAATCGGAGACGCCGGCGGTGCCCTTGTTGCGCGAATAATCCTGCTCCAGCATCAGCGTGGTGTCCTGCTGGCGATAGAGATCGGCAGTGTCGCTGCGGATGCTGCGCTTCAGCCAGTCATCCTGCGAATTATTGCGCGTCAACCGGCTGATGTTCTTGCTGTCGCCGATGCCGCTGGCGACCATCGCCTGCTGATAATCGGCCAGCGCGGCGTCAGGCTGCCGCTGCATGCGTTCCAGCCGCGCCGCATCGCGAAACACCAGCGCTTTGTCCTGCGAAGGCGGCTGCGCCGCGGCGCGCTGCTTCAGGCCCGTGAACTGCGCGGCGGCCTGCGTGACGTCGCCGACTGCCTGCCACGCCAGCGCCACGCGGCGATCGCCGTTCAGGCTCGCCTGCGCGGGCGGCAGCGCCTTCAGCGCCGTGCGCGCCTCGCTGTTGCGCTTCAGCGCCACCAGCGCTTCGATACGCCCGAGCGACGCGTCGCCGTTGTCGGCATCCCGCTCAAGCACCTGCTGATAAGCCTCAAGCGCCTGCTGCGCGTCGCCGCGCGCCAGCGCCCAGTCAGCCAGCGTCAAGTCGCGGCGGCTGGAGGCGGGCTGCTGACGCAGCAGCGCGATGGCGTCGCTCTCCTGCCCTGCCGCGCGTAGCGCCTCGGCGCGCGCGAACAGCTTATTCTGCGTCAGGCGATCCGCCAGTTCGCGCATATTGCTGCTCCACTGCGCCTCCGGCAGACGGTGCAGGGTCGCCAGCGCCGCCTCGTCGTTATCATTGCCGGAAAGATAGAGCGCCGACGCATAGAGCGCGGTCGCGTCCTGCGGATGCTGCTGCTGCAGCGTCGCTATAACCGCGTCCGCCTGCTGCGGCGCTCCGCCGTTGCGCAGCGCGCCGGCCAGACGGTAGCTGAGCCAGACGTCGTCCGGCGACAGGGACAGCGCCTGGCGATATTTCTCCGCCGCCTCTTGCCAGCGGCTCTGCTGCGCCAGCGCGTCAGCTTCGGCGCGCAGGCTGTCGCTGCGCAAAGATCGCAGCGTGTCGGCCAGCGCGCGCTGCTGCGCGGCGGGCAGACCGTTAATAAAGGCCATGGCGCGCGCCGGCGACTGGGTCTGATAAAGTCCCGCCAGGCGGCGAACCGCGGTGGTATTGCTGGCGTCGAGCCGCAGCGCGCGCTGCCAGAGCTGCTCGGCGCTCTCCGCGTTGTTGCGCGCCAGCGCCACATCGCCAAGGCCGATCAGGGCGTAGCTGTCGCTGCTATCGAGCGCCTGCGCCTCGCGATAATGCCGTTCCGCGCCGTCGAGATCGTGCTGCGCCAGCGCTTTGTCGCCTTCGTCGATCGCCTGCCAGTAGCGGTTGGTCTGCAGCAGCGACTGCCACTTGCCCACCTGCGTGCTCTGCTGACCCGCCTGAATCGCGCGCTCCAGCCAGAGAACGGCGGCAGCGCGGTTATTGGCGCGCGCCTGCGCCTGGCCCATCGCGCCCATCAAGTCGGCATCGTTGGGGTTCGCCTTGAGCGCGGCGTTCAGCGCTGCGATAGCCTCGGCGCCGCCGCCCGCATCCACCAGCGCCAGTCCGCGCATACGCTCGCGGTAGGCGGGATCGGCGAGCAGCGCCTGCTGCTTCGCCAGCGCCTCCTGGCCCTGCTTCTGCGCGTCGCCGTCGGTGAACACCTCCAGATAGGCTTTCAGCTGCGCCACGCTGCTATCGCTCACCGGTTGATTATTGATCTGCTGTAGCCAGAGTTCTGCCGCGGCGTCGCGTCCGGCGCTGCTTTTCGCCAGCTGCTTCAGCTGCTCGACCGCCTGGGCCGACTGCTGGCGATCGAACGCCATGCGGGCCAGCTGCAGCTCAACGCCGATATTGCCGGGATAGCGCTGTTCCAGCGCCTGAAGCTGCTGATACGCCACGCCATCCTGGCCCGGGATACGCGCCAGCAGCCGCCAGTACTCCAGCGCGATATTCGCATCGGGAAAGACGCCGTTGAACAGCGCGTCGTAGGCGCTTTTCGCTTCCGCGAGGCGGCCGGACGTGGCGAGCAGGCGCGCCTCCTGCAGCTTCTGCCGTCCCTCAGCGGAGATAAGCGCCAGGCCGACGGCGGACTCGCGCGTCGCCGCCGAATCGGGCGCGACCTTTTGCAGCTGCGTCAGCAGGGTCTGTGCGGCGGCAACGTCGCCCTGATGCAATGCCAGGCGCAGACGCGCCGCCAGCACCTGCGGATTATCAGGATCGATCTTCTCCAGCCGGTAGAGCGCCTGCTGCACCAGATCGTATTTATTAGTCGATTCGCCGGTACGGACCTGCGACAGCAGCCACTCTACCGGCGAGACTTCCGGTCCGGCGCCGGGCGCGGCCAGACACGGCAGCGCGCCCAGCACGCCGCTCAGCAACAGGCTCGCCCGCAGCGCGCTCGCTTTATTCATCTTCATCGTCAAGCAGACGGCGACGCGTAATGATGCGCATCAGGCGCCAGGTCATTAGCGCAAACAGCACTACGACAAACACCGCGCAGAGCGCCAGCCAGAACGGATGGGTCGCCAGCATCGTCCACAGGCGCTCCCACCAGGGAAGATGGCCAACGAAATAGTTGTCGCCGACGCGCAGGCTGTTGACGCCCGACTCGCGAATAATGGCGGCGGAGCCGAAAATCGCGGCGCGCTTGCCGCTGTCGGTCAGCGCCTCGTTCAGCAGCTGCCAGCTGCGAGAGCTGCCGTCCGCCAGCAGCGCCACCACGCTGCGCTGATCGTTGAACGGCGACTGGAAGCCGATCACCGTCGCCAGCGGGCCGCGCGAACCGATGGCGGTGGTGATTTCTGGCGCGCGATCGCCTTCGCTGACGCTGCCGGCATCAATGGCCGCCTGGCGCGTCGGCGTTTTTATCCAGCTACCCGCAGCGTCGACCAGCGCAGCGATCCGGCGGTCATCCTGCAGATCTTTCGGGATGTCGCCGATCATCAGCAGATCGGCGTCCTGCGACTTCGCCTTGCTCCAGTCGTCGCTGAACTGCACCCGCAGCGCCGGATAGCCGGTCTGCGCGCCGATATTGCCCAGCGCGTTCAGCAGCGTGCCGACCTGCTGCGCGTCAGGTTTCGGCTGCACCAGCACCAGCGTTTGCGCCAGATCGGCATAGCGCGTGAAGGGGAAGCCCGCGCCCGCGAACGCGCGCAGCGACGGCATTTCGATATAGTGACGGTAGCCGGAGAAGTCGACGCTGGAGCTGTCGTCTACCACCACGTGATGGCTGACCGGCGTCACGTTCTCGCAGCGCCCGTCAGCGGTGCCGCTGATGATAGTGTTGGCGTAGTCGAAGTCGAAACGCAGCTGGTTAACCACGCCGAGACGCAGCGCCGGAATCGTCAGCTGACGGTTGTTGTCCTGCAGTCCCTGAATCAGCGGAATACGCAGCAGCTGCTGGCCGGCGGTATTCTTCGGCGGCAGCGGATAGTCCTGGATGAACTGGTTGTTCAGGTTGACCGCCAGCCGCGAGCCGTCCGCCTGGAACGGCGCGGTGTAGCGATAGCTCAGATCCATATCGATGCCGCGCGCGCGCACCAGGAAGAGATCGGGCGGCAGGTTGAGCGTCAGGCCGATGGGGTTAGGCTGCATGCCGTCGGACTGCAGCTGGTTTTCATACTGCGTCAGCTCGGCGAAAGTGGTGCGTCGATCGGTTCGCACCCAGTTTGGCGCGTCGTAGGCTTTACGCGGCGCCTGCAGGTTGACGCTGTCGATGGTCGAGGTATCGCCGCGCAGCAGCAGTTCGCCCTGGGCGATGCCCTGCACCGCCGTCAGCAGATCCTCATCGTTGCGTCCCAAAATCAGCAGCATTTTTTCATAGGGATTGTCGGGCTGGCTGACGATTTCCACCGTGGGCTTGTTCACCGGCGGCAGATCTTTCAAAAAGTCCGGACGAGCGTCGTTGGTGGCGAACACCACGGCGTGCTGCTGCTGTGGCAGCTTGTTGTAGAGCACCGGGAAGTTCTGGCCGCGCCACGCGGCTTTGCTGCCGAACCAGGAGGCGAGCATCGCAGCGGCGCGCTGCTGCGCCACGTCCGGCTGCGCGGCGAAGACCATCGGCAGCGTCAGCGGACGCTTGTCGCGCGCGTCGAAGAAGGGCTCGGGAAAGTGCGACAGATCGTTTTTCAGCGGCAGCTTTTGCAGCGTTAAATCGAGGCCGCTCTCTTTGCCGATATCGAGCCAGATCGTGCTGTTGGCGGGGTTCTCGCACACGTTGGTGTAGTGGCCCACCAGCTCAAAGCGTACGCGGTTGAAGTCGCTGATAAAGCGGGGATCGATCGCCAGCTGGGTCTGGGTCTCTTTGCCGAGCTGCTCCGGCGTAACGATAATCAGGCCGATCAGCTCGTCGTTGAGATAGACCTTAAGCTGCGATAGCGTCGGCAGCAGCGCGGGCGAAGGACGATAGCTGAGATTCAACAGCGCGCGGGTCACCACCTCGTCGCTGCGCACGCCGAACTCAATCTGGCCGCTCGGCTGCGAGCCGCGCAGCGTCATGCTGCCCGGCGGCGGCGCCAGACTGGTAAAGTCGAGCCGGCTGTCGCGCACCGGCGCGCCGGGATCCTGCGGTGCGGTCTGAACCAGCGCCGCATCGACAGGATTCGCCGACGCGGCGTCCTGCGCGGCGGCACAGCTTAGCGTTGCGGTGCCCAGCAGCAGGGCGGTAAACCAACCGTTCACTCTCGTCATCGTCATATCATCAACTCAATACGTTTTTTGAAGCGGGCGTCCGCCCGATGCCCTGCGGCAACAGCGAGGCCAGCCAGCTCACCCCAGCGGTAAGCAGGTTAAACAGCCGACGTAACTGCGGCGGACCATATTCCGCCAGGCGCAGATAGCCTTTAAAACCGAGGATCATGATATCGGCGAGGCTCTGCACCGGTTTATCTTCCGGGAAACCGTCCTGCCACAGCGCCCAGGTATCGGCGCGGGCGAAGGTGCACTGGATAAATTCGATATGTTGCTGAGTCGTCAGCTGATGCAGACGAATACCGGCGCGCAGGCCGAAGACGCGCTGCACGCGGCACGGAAAGCTGAACTCCTGCTGGCCGCGGCGCAGCAGCAGCCAGACTTTTTCATCTTCCTTCAACGCATTCGATTCACGCATTTCGACGCCGACGCCGCCGTCGGAGTAGTCGCGCAGCGTACAGGGCAGCATATGGCCATCTTCGCGCGCGATAGCGGCGGGCATGGCGATCTCCACGCGGTGCGCCTCGCGGATTTGCCGCGCCTCGACGGAAACCGCCACCGCGCCGCCGAGGATCACCATGTTGTAGATGACCCACACTAGGCTCACCCAGACCGTCAGCACCTCGTTGGCCGGGCCGTAGTTCATGCGCCAGAAGGCCATCGCCACGCCCGCCAGGTTGAGCAGCACCAGGAACATATAGGGTTTGGTGATCACCCAGTCGAGATGGTGCTCTTCTACCAGGCCGCCTTTCGCCGTCACGTTGAATTTGCCTTTGTGCGGATTGAACAGGGCCACGGTGGTCGGCCGGGCGATATACCAGGCCAGCACGGTTTCATACACCTCGCTCCAGAAAGAGTGACGCCAGCGCCCCTGAATGCGTGAGTTGGTCAGGCTGGTGTGCAGCATATGCGGCAGCACGTAGATAGCGATAGCCAACGCGGGCGCGTAGATGATGTAGGCGTGGCAGAGCAAAAACGCCAGCGGCGCCAGCAGGAAGATCAGGCGCGGAATGCCGGAGAGAAAGTGCAGCATGGCGTTGGCGTAGCAAAGGCGCTGCACCCACCTCAGCCCCTTGCCGAACAAGGGATTATCAAGACGGAAAATCTGCACCATGCCGCGCGCCCAGCGGATGCGCTGGCCGATATGCGCCGACAGGCTCTCGGTCGCCAGCCCCGCCGCCTGAGGAATGCGGATATAGGCGGAGGCGTAGCCGCGCCGGTGCAGGCGCAGCGAGGTGTGCGCATCTTCGGTCACGGTTTCCACCGCGATGCCGCCGATCTCATCCAGCGCGCTGCGGCGCAGCACGGCGCAGGAGCCGCAAAAGAAGGTGGCGTCCCAGGTATCGTTGCCGTCCTGCACCAGGCCGTAAAACAGCGAGCCTTCGTTCGGCGTGCGGCGGAAGCGGCCCAGGTTGCGTTCAAAGGGATCGGGCGAGAAGAAGTGGTGCGGCGTCTGCAGCATCGCCAGCTTCGGATCTTTGATAAACCAGCCGATGGTCATCTGCAGGAAGGCGCGCGTCGGCACGTGATCACAGTCGAATATCGAGACGAATTCGCTGCGGCAGCGCGTTTTCAGCGCATGGTTGATATTGCCCGCCTTGGCGTGCTCGTGCGTCGGTCGCACTACATAGTTCACGCCGACGCTGGCGGCGAATTCGCGAAACTCTTCGCGGCTGCCGTCGTCGAGCAGATAGATATTGAGCCGATCTTTTGGCCAGTCGATGCCCATCGCCGCATAGATAGTCGGCTTCACCACGCTGAGCGGCTCATTGTAGGTCGGCACCAGCAGATCGACGCTCGGCCACTGATCGAGCGTGGCAGGCATCGAGACCGGCTGACGGTTAAGCGGCCACAGCGTCTGAAAATAGCCCAGCACCAGCACTACCCAGGCGTAGGTTTCCGCCACAATCAGCAGTAGTCCGAATATCAGGCTAAGCGGATCGTCCCAGTTGAGCGTCGAGGTATAGCGCCACCACAGATAGCGGCAGGAGACGGTCAGCGACAGCACGATCAGCATCATGGTCGGGAAGCGGCCCGGCACGCGCCGCACCAGCATCGCCAGGCTCCAGAGCAGCACCACGAAGATAAACTGCGTCAGCAGCCCGAACGGCTGGCTGATGCAGAGCAGCGCCAGCAGTGAAGCGAACAGCGCCGCGCCGATAAAAAAGAGGCGACGTGCCAGCGGCGAGAGCTGCTGCAGCCGCTGTTCGAGACGCGCGTCGACGTTGCCATTCTGAACTCGCGCGGAGAGCGTATCGAGCCACTGATAGCCGCGCTGCCGCCAGCGAAACAGCGGCAGGAAGCCTTTAAAACGCTGACGCTCGCTGCGGCCGCTGTCATCTTGCGGCAGAATAACTACCAGCCACAGCGTCTGCACCAGATAGCGCACAATATCCAGCGGGCGCGGGCGCTCCGGCGAGATATGCGGATAGAGACGGCGGCGATCCTGAATAATGCGCTGCCATCCCGGCGTCTCAAAACGCAGCAGCGCCCAGCCCAGCGCGCACCAGAACAGATTCAGGCCGCTGGCGAAGCGGGACGCGCCGCGCTCGCGCGCCGTGACGTAACGCGAACGCAGCGCCTGCCAGACCGGCGCGGTCAGCAGCCAGCGCAGCGGATTCACGGCTGTTCTCCGTTCAGATGGAGCAGCAGCCAGTTCGCCAGCGTGGTGATCTCTTCGCTGACCAGCGCATGCGGACGATACTCCCCTACCGGCTGCTTCATCATCAGCGCTTCCGCCAGCGCTTCGTCGCGATGGATAAGCAGCGGGATCAGGTTATTCAGCGACGCGACCCATAGCTGATGCAGATCCTGCTGCAGCTGGCTGTTGGCGTTGAACTGGTTGATCAGAAAGCGCGTATGCGGCGTAAAAGAGTGCTGACAGAGACGGAGATGACAGTTGGCGTCAGGCGTCAGCACGCGCACTACGCCATCGAGCCGCGGATAGAGAGCCTCATGCCAGGGCAACGAATCCGCGGGCAGATCAAAAATTATCCAGCGATAGCGGCGCTGCAGATCCGCCAGCGCGTCGAGCAGCGGCGCGGCGATCGCGGCGTCCTGATGCAGCAAAGTAAAATCTTTCTGATGAGTAAGCGAGCCATGAGGCAGCAGATCAGGACCATCGGGATAGCGCAGCGCAGCGCCCTGCCAGGCGTCGCCGCCGAGCAGCGCCTGCATCCAGCCTTTTTCCGGCAGCGCGGGCAGATTAAAGTGCGCGCCGAGCTGGCTCACCGGAGAGCCGTCAATCAGCAGTACGCCTTCGCCCAGCGCCGTCAGCGCCCAGCCGAGCGCGGCGCCGATAGAGGTGGCGCCCGTACCGCCGCGTACGCCTTGCAGCGCGATCAGCGGCATTAGCGCGACCTTCCCGGCTGTTCCGCCGACGTTTCGGCTAACAGCGGCCAGCGCGCGACAATGTTCGCCAGCCGCTCTTCGCGAGCGATGTCGATATAGCGAAAAGCCTGTAGAGAAAAAGCGTCGCGCAAGGCGCTAATATCATCCTGACGTTGGCCGTCGGACGCGACCAGAGTATAAGCATTTTCATTTTTCATTACTTTTCGCCACGGATAAAACAACGTCGGGTAAAAGGTGGTTATATTCACGCAGGCGTTAAATCGACGCTGCCTGAATCGGCGCGATGATAGATCAATGCGAACCCGTCTGTCATAACGTATTTTTAAATTTCTCAGGTTGCATCCTGCCCTGTCTATAATAAGCTAGCCTGGACTGAACAAATCGCGAATTCAATATGAAAAATTCCTTTGCGCTGGGGCTGTTGCAGGTTCAGCCTGAATTAACGGTATTGCAAACGCCCGGCTGTTATTGGGTAACCTGCGCGCGTCAGGAAGATGCGCGCGCTTTTATTCGTCAGGCGATCCTGGCGCAGCAATCCGTCACCCTTATCAGCGCAGATGAAAAGCCGCGCGATCTGCTGACGCCTGATCCGGCGGGCGGGCCTGACCGTATTCCCTTGTTTTCTCTGCCTAAAAATAAAAGCAGCCTGCTGCATCTGGAGAGCGACTTTTCCCGCAAGCTCGCCAGTAAAAACGGGCTGGTGATTTTTAACAGCAGCGCGGCGCAGTGGGATAAACTCGACGACGCCGAGTTAACCTCGTGGATAAAGCGCATGCGCCGGGTGCTGATTAAAAAACAGATGACGCTTTTAATGGTCACCTCTGGCGCCACGATAATTAACCTGCGTAATAATCTTCAGCGTTATTTTCGGCAGCTTGACGGCCTGGCGCATTTAGCCTTTCAACAGGATAGCTGGCAATATCGAATTAACTGGTGGTATGCCGGCGATCGGTTGCTCGCTGACCGCGCCATTCGTCTTGACTGCAAAGACGATCGCTTTTACGCCGTAAATGAAAATGAAAAGCAGGAGCCGCTCAGCTTAAACGACGAGCAACAATATCTTGCCGATAAAATAGTGCTGGAGGGCGCACCGCCCCTTTCGCGTCAGTGGCAGCTGTTTGACGATAATGAACAGGTCTTTTTGCGCGCCCAGCAGGCGAGCGCCGCGACGGTGATTTTCAGCCTGAGCCGCAGCGACCTGATCGGCGAGCTGGCGAAAATGGTGCATAGCCTGCGCCGCGCGCGCGGCAACGGCTTAAAAATCGTGGTGCGCGAAATGGGCACCAGCCTGCGCTACAGCGACGAACGTCTGCTGCTGGCGTGCGGCGTCAGCGCCATCGTCTCCGCCAGCGCCACCATGTCGCGCTTTTTGACCACGCTGGAAGGCCTGCAGGGCCAGGTTTTCAACCGCCGCGTGCCGGCTAACCTGGACGCGCTGACCGCCGCGCTGCAGCCGCTGCATGAGAAAGGCTATTTGCGCCTCGACGCCTTCTGTCAGGCGGTGGGACAGCTGATCGGCAACACCCTGCTGCCGGATAACGACAAAGGTCTGCTGGTGGCGCTGCGGCCGGTGCCGCAGCTCAGACCGCAGCAGATCCTGACGCTGTGCAAGCCGCGCCGCTTCGGCGATCTGGTGACGGTGCTGGACGATCGCGTCATCCTGTTTCTCTCTTCCTGCCGCTATAACGATCTCGATAAAGCGCTGAAATTTATCTTTTCGCTGCCGCACGACGAGCTTTTCGCGAACAGGATGGTTTGGTTTGAGGACAATCAAATTCTCGCCGAAATCAATAACATAAAAAATCTGACGCCGAATGCGCTGCAGGATATCACACCGCAGATCCAGCCGACGCAGAGCGCTGACGAACCGGCGGAAACGCGCGAACGCAGCGCGCCGCAGCCGATTACTTTACTGCCGGAGATGAAAAGCTGATGAACCTGATGGACTGGGTGCAGATTGCGCTGCTGACGTTAGTCATCTTACTGTTTCTAAAGCCGTTATATCGGCAATGGCTGCCGCGTCGCTGGAACGGCATGTTGAATCGCCTGCTGCCTGCGCGCGCGTTAAAGTCTGAAGGCCACTGGCAGCGTAAATCCTCGAAAAAGGATGCAAATCATTAATGAATAACGATCAACCGACTTCCGCTCACTCTTCCCGCTTATGGTCTTACTGGCGCGGGCTGGGCGGCTGGAACTTCTACTTTTTGCTCAAGTTCGGCCTGCTTTGGTACGGCTATCTCAACTTCCACGCCTTGAGCAATCTGGTGTTCCTGGCCTGGCTGCTGTTCCCGCTGCCCTCGCCGCGCCTGCACCGCCTGCGCAGCTGGATATCGATTCCCATCGGCTTCGGCCTCTTTTGGCACGACACCTGGCTGCCAGGGCTGGAGAGCATTCTCAGCCAGGGCGACCAGCTGGCGGGCTTCTCCGGCGCCTATTTGTTCGATCTGGTTAACCGCTTCATTAACTGGCAGATGGTCGGCGCCACCTTTGCGCTGCTGGTGCTCTATCTCTTTGTTTCGCAGTGGATCCGCGTAACGGTGCTGGTCTCGCTGATGCTGATCTGGCTTAACGTGCTGACCATCGCCGGCCCCGCGCTGTCGCTGCTGCCGACCAAAGCCGCCACGCCGGAGGTGGTGCTTAACCAGACGCCAGCGGCCGGACAGAGCCCGGCCGCCGCCGCGCCGGACGGCCTCGATCAGTCGGCGCCGCCCACCAGCGCCAACCTGACCGCCTGGCTGAACCGTTTTTACGACAGCGAACGCAAGCGCGTGACCCATTTTCCCGACAGCCTGCCTGCGGATTCGCAGCCGTTCGATATTCTGGTGGTGAATATCTGTTCACTCGCCTGGTCCGATATCGACGTTTCGCAACTGCGCAGCCATCCGCTGTGGCGCCACTTCGATATCGTGCTGAACAACTACAATTCCGCTACCGGCTACAGCGGCCCGGCGGGGATTCGTCTGCTGCGCGCCAGCTGCGGCCAGACGTCGCACAGCGATCTCTATAAACCGACCGACACAAGCTGCTATCTGTTTCAGAATCTGGCGAAGCTGGGCTTTAAAGAGCAGTTGATGATGGACCATACCGGCGTGTTTGGTAACTATCTCAAGGAGCTGCGTGATGACGGTGACATGCAGGCGCCGCTGATGTCGCAGGCGGGCATTGCGCCGGAGCTGACCTCGTTCGACGGCTCGCCGGTATTTAACGATGCGCAGCTGATGCAGCGCTGGCTGGATGACCGCAGCAAGAGCAGCGACGCGCGCAGCGCCACGTTCTATAACCTGATCCCGCTGCATGATGGCACGCGCGATCTCGGCAGCACCAAAACCGCGCCGTGGAAGCCGCGCGCGCAGCTGCTGTTCGACCAGCTCGACGCGTTCCTGACCAATCTGGAGAAGTCGGGTCGACGCGTGATGGTGCTGGTGGTGCCGGAGCACGGCGCGGCGCTGCAGGGCGATAAGATGCAGATGTCCGGCCTGCGTGATATTCCCAGTCCGAGCATTACGCATGTGCCGGTGGGCATTAAGTTTGTCGGCATGAAAGCGCCGCATCAGGATCAGCCGCTGGCCATCGACGCGCCGACCAGCCTGCTGGCGATTTCCGAGCTGGTTTCCCGCGTGGTGGATGGGCAGGTGTTTAACGCGCCAAACGTCAATATGTCGGTGCTGGCGGACAAGCTGCCGCAGACGCCGGTGGTGTCGGAGAATGACAATGCCGTGGTGATGATGTATCAGGGCAAGCCGTGGATCCGGCTGAACGGCGGCGACTGGGTTGCTTATCCGCAGTAGGTTTTGCCTGCTGCGCAGGTTGGCTCTGAGCGGGTTCCGCCCGCCAGGCGGCAAGGTTCGCTGCGCGAATGGGCTCTGAGCGGGTTCCGCCCGCCAGGCGGCAGGGAGTTTCAGCCGCTCCGCTGCTGGCGTGCGTGTTAAGGGGCTCGCCAGCCCCTTAACAATCCCGGCTTCCGGCAGCCTCCACGCCGCGCTCCGCGCGGTCCCTTCGTTGCTTACGTCGGCCGCACGGACCGCGCGGATTCGACATCCTGTCTCATGCCGCGCTCTCGCCGACGTCCTGTCGGCTCGTCCTGGCCGCCGTGCGCGCCTCAGCGTGTCGGATGCCTCTGACTGCCCGCCTGTGAGTTCCCTTGTTTTTTATTAACGACGGCGTCGTCTGAATGCATGTCTCATGCTTTCAGCGACGAAGTTGCGCCTTCAGGAATCGGGACGTACAGCGGGGTTGTGGGGGCCATCGCAGCCGCTGAGCGGAGGAAGGATTTCAGGACGAGCGGCAGGGATGCCGCGAAGAGGCTGGCATGAGCCAGGGATGGCGAATCCAGCCGGTCCGTCAGAAATCCTGAGAGAGCGAAGGGACCCGCGCAGCGGGCGGGTGAGCTGGCCCGGGGCGCGGGTGCAGGGCCGGCGCCTACCGGCCCTGCTCGGTCGCCCGCAGCGGGCGAAATGAAACTCCCTCGCTGTCAGGCGAACGAAACCCGCGCCGCTGCAAGGCAAACGAAACCCGCACCGCTGTCAGGCGAACGAAACCCGCTCAAGACCGCCTGCGCAGCAGGCACCTCGCCCGTCCGCGCAGCGGACAAAAAGCGCCCGTTCGCCGCAGCGAACCTCACCCGTCAACGCTTCTCCTGAAGCGCCAGCCACACCAGCAACTGCAAGCTGGCGGAAAAATAATTCTGGTCCGGCGCAAGCCGATCGCTGATATAGCCGGTCTCGTTCAGCGTCAGATCGCGGATCGCCAGCAGGCCGCCGTCGAGATTATAAGGGGCGTTGCTGTTGCCCAGCACGTCGAACCAGGCAGGCGTCGTCAGGCGACCGTAGCGCTGCCAGACGTTCTGGAACGGCACCAGACGCAGGCTCTGCGGATCGTACCACCAGATATAGAGCGGCACGCGCACCGCGTCGTAGCTAAAACGGTTCGAGTAGCCCACCGCGGGCGCTACTGAGCCGTCCGCATTCAGCGCCACCCAGTCAAGCGGCAGGCCCGTTTTGCCGAAATGCATCTCGCCCAGCAAATCCATGCCGTCGTCAATCAGGGCGTTCCACACCTTGAGATGGCTATGTTCGGCAAATTCGCGCCAGGCCTCGAAAATAAAATAGGAGGGGTTCAGCACGACGTAGCTGGTCTTGTTGAACCCCTGCGCGCCCGGCAGCATCACCGTACGTCCCGCGTAGGTCACCACATTGTGCTTCACGATGGCGCGCTGAATGCGATCCGACGCCTGCTGATAGGCCTGCGACGACCACTTATCGGCCGCGCGCTGCAGCGCCCAGGCGATCAGCACGTCGCCGTCGGAGGCGTTGTTCTTGTCTGCCACCGGTTCAGCGGCATCCGGCGTATAGCGCCAGTAGAAGAGATCGTTTTGCGTATTCAGCAGATGCTGGCGCGTCCAGCTCCACAGCTTATCGAAGGTCGCGCGATCGTCGTTCGCCACCGCCAGCAGCATGCCGTAGCCCTGCCCTTCGGTATGGCTGACGTTATTGTTGGCGTTATCGACAATACGTCCTTCCGGCGTTGAAAAGCGGCTTTTGAAGGTGCTCCAGCCATCGGCCGACGCCTGCGCGCTTACCATCATCACCATGAAAAAAATCACCCATCTGAGCCAGGCTGGCTTTGTCATCTTATCGCTCCGTTAGTACCGATAGTGCAGCGTATTGCCGTCGTTAAGCTCCAGCTCCAGCGCCACCGCAACCGCCGCGCCGCCGCCCTGCGCGCGCAGCCAGCCGCCGTAAAGTCCCGCCAGCACGGCGGCCAGCGCCGACTGCCAGCTTTTCGCATCCAGCGCGCCGTCGCCCGCAGGCAGCGCATGGTGCTTCAGTAAAATCGCCGCGTCCTGCGGCTGCAGCTGAACAAAACCCCAGTTAAAGCGAGCCAGCTGCAAATTCATTTCGCGCTCCAGATCCTGCACGGTGCGCGCGTCAGGCAAAGGATAGCGCGCCGCCAGCGAATCGCCCATGTCGTAGAGAAACGCCTCCGCCTCTTCTTTGCCCGCATTGGCGAGCATGCCCTCCATCATCACGCAGACCAGATCGAACCAGCCCGGCTGATGCGTATGGCTTGCCGCGCCCGTATGCTCACTCATTAGTTGTCTCCAAACAGATAGCGGAAGTAGAGCTGCGCCGTGCTTTCGCTGTAGTCGCCGAAGGTGTCGTAGCCCAGCTGGCCGCCGACCGTAACCGCTTTATTCACTTTGTAATCCGCGCCGGCGTGCAGGTTGTAGCCGATGCCGTTTTTGCTGTCGCCGCTATAGTAAGCGCTCTTTACCGCGCCGCTCGCCGCATAGGATTCCAGCTGCGCCTGCATAGCGGGATCGTTCGGGAAGTATGCGCTGCGATCCTGGCTGTAAGACTGATAGCCGACCGAGCCGCCGACCTTTACGCTCAGGTCATCAAACTTGCGCGTAAAATCGATGGGAAATGACACCGCCGTATAGTTCTGCGGGCTGAAGTAGCCGCCCTGACCGTAGCTGAAATAGCTGAGGTTTTTCGAGAAATCCATCCACGACAGGCTCATGCCGACCTTCAGTTCGCGGTCGTCACGGTGGAAAGGCCGTACGTAAGCGCCCGCCGTGGCGTTAAGACTGTCGTTGCTCGCCACGTTCTCGCCGATATAGCTGTAGGCGCCGCCGCCGACGTAGAAGCCCGCATCGCCGTTGTCATAGCTCAGCAGCGCATTGCCGCCGTTTTTAGTGACGCCGCCCCAGCGTTTGCCGCTCGCTTTATCCTGTACGCCGACGTAAGAGAGCAGGCTGTCGGTCATCGCGCGGCGCTCTCCGGTAAGGATCAGCGTCAGGAAGTCGGTGAGTTTCGGCGACCACTGCACCCCGCCCACCAGCGTGCTGAGATCCTGGCCCAGCGGCGTGCTGCCAAGGTCGATTTTATAGCTGTCGCCTTTCAGCGCCAGGTTCAGCTCTACGCCGGATGCTCGCTGCGAATCGGTCGAGGCGCTCGGCACGTCGGTGGCCTTCGCGCCGCCGGCGGCAACCACCTTCGCCTGCTCAAGCGCGTTGCTGCCGAAGCGACGCCATGCATCGCCCGCCGCGCTGCCCGCCGTCAGCGAAAGCGGCGTCATCATAAAATCGAAGCGTGCGTCGCCGAAGGGCACGGTTGAGAAGGTCAGCGGCGCTTTCGCCTCGGTCAGCTTACTGAGGCCCGACTCGCCGTCGCGCGCACGCACCTGCACCTGACCCTGCGTCCAGGTGCCGGTTTTCTCCTGCAGCCCCTCCATCATGCTGTCGATCTGATGCAGGGTGCGCGCCTGCTGCAGCGGCAGGTTAGCGCCGCTCGCCAGGACGACGCCTTCGGCGCTGCTGGTCACGCCAGCCGGCGCGCTCTGCCACGGCAGCACGCTGCCGTAGCTGGATGGCGAGCGTCCCACCGGCGAGGCGCTGCGGTCGATAAAGGGATTGTCCGCCAGCGCCAGGCCGCCGACGGTCGGCGTCTCGCCGTTTTGTGCGCCCTGCAAACCAGTCAGCTGGCCGCGCGCGCTGCGAAGGTAGCGCATCGCCTGGGCGCGATCGCCGTTCGCATCGGCGACGCGCGCCAGCAGCAGCAAGCGCTCTGGCGTTTGCTGCGCCTGCAGACCGCGCGACAGATCGTTGGCGCGCGCCAGGTTGTTCTGCGCCAGCGCCACGTTAATCGCGCCGACGCGCGCGTCCTGGGTCGCGGTGTCCTGGGTCAACAGGTAGTCATAGACCACGCCCGCTTCTTTGTTCATCTTGCCGTCCTGATAGAGACGGGCCATGGCGAACATCAGATCGCGATTCTGCGGGTCGTGCTGCAGGGCGCCGATGAGCTTGTCATAGGCGGCGGCGTACTGCTTCTGCTCGCGCAGGCGATCTACCTGATTAATCACGTAGCCGTTGCGAATGCCTGCCAGCTGCGTCGGCGTGCTGCGCGCCTGCAGCTCTGGCGCGTCGAGGAAGCGCTGCGCTTCGCTGGCCAGTCCCGCCTGGTTCAGCACGGCGACCTGCGCCGCATAGTCGCCTGCATTGCCCTGTACGCCGCGCTGCATGTTGCCGCGCACGATCGCGACGGCTGTCGCGACGTCGCCCGCTCTGGCGAGCTTTTGCGCCAGATTGCCGGCATCCGCCGGATTAGCGGGCGGCGTCTGCGCCAGCGCTTTTAGCGTGTTAACAGCGGCGGCGTTCGCGCCCTGCGCCAGATAGCTGTCGGCGGTCGCCATCTGCAGATTGAAGTTAACGCGCTGCGCCAGCTCGCGCATGTCGCGCGTCTGGGCGCTGGCGGGAATACGCGCCAGCAGCGCGCTGGCCTGCTGCCAGCCGCCGCTCTCGCTGGCGTTGATAGCGGCGGCGTAGCGCTCGCTGACGCCCGCGCCGTCGCGCATCGCAAACTGCATCACGCCTGCGGCCTGCGGCGTGTCGCCCTGCGCGCGGTAGAGGCGCGCCAGGTCCAGGCGCAGCCAGCCGTCGCTGGGGTAGCGCTGAATGCCCTGCTGCAGCGTGGCGATCGCCGCACTGGCGTCGCCTGCCTTCAGCTCGCGTTTCGCCTGCTGGCGAATCGGATCGCTGCCGCCATTGCTGGCGCGCGGCGCCACGCTCTGGCGCACGCTGTCGGGCAGCGACGCCAGCAGCGTACTCGCCTCGGCGCTGCGGTTTTGCTGGCGCAGAACATAGAACAGCCCCTCTTTCGCGCTGCGGTTATCCGCATCGTTTTGCAGGATGGCGCGATAGGCGCGCTCCGCCTCGCTGAACTGGCTGCTGCGGCGCAGCACGTCGGCGCGGAACAGCTGCGCGGCGATGCCTTTTTCCCCTTCCGCCTGCGTCAGCGGCGCGCTGAGCGAGAGCGCCTGGGCGCTGTCGCCGTTTTTCAGCGCCTGCTGCGCCGCCGCCAGCTGCGCATAGAAGCGCGCATCGTTGGCCTGCTGCTGCCGCTCGGCGCCGCGCTCGCCACCAAGCTGGGCCGAGCGTTGCAGGTAGTCCGCCGCTTCACCGTAGCGGCCGCCGCGCTGCGCGACGTAGCCCATGCCCGCCAGCGCGTCGGCATCCTGCGGACTGGCGTTCAGCACTTTCTCAAAACTGTTTTGCGCGCCGCTGACGTCGCCGCTGTTAAGCGCGTTAAAACCCGCGCCCTTCTCGGCGCCGCCGACATTTTTACGGTAGTAATCCATTACCGCCGCGTCCTGCGGATGGCGCTGCTGCCAGCTCTGATAGCGCGAGGCGTCCGACGGCTGCGGGCCGAGCCACAGCAGCGCCTGGCGCAGCGAACGATCGGCCTCCGCGCTGCCGTCCGCCAGCGTGCCGAGCAGATCCACGCCCTCGCGGCGCGTGGCGTCCTGATAGGTCAGGGCTTTGCCCAGCGCCAGCCTGGCGCTGACATCCTGCGGATGCGCCGCCGAGAACTGCCGCAGCGCGTCGACCGCCTGCGGCAGCAGGGTGCGGTCGCCCGCCATCGTCAGGTAGTACTCCGCCGCCACGCTGGCGGGCGGCTCATTGCCGTTAAAGGTGTTGCGCCACGTCTGCAGCGACGCGGCGATATTGCCGCTGCGCGCCTGCTGACGCGCCAGCGACAGCTGCGCCTGCGGGATGGTTTGCAGCTGGCGCGCGTTATCCAGTTCGCTCAGGCGCGCGTCCTGCGGCGAGACGCTGCTCAACTGCTGGCGGTAGCGCGCCGCGCCTTCGACGTCACCGCCCTGCTGCGAGTAAAGCGCCAGCAGATAGAGCGCCTGCGCGTTGCTCGGTTCCACCATCAACACTTTTTGCAGCGCGGATTTCGCTAGATCGTCATGCGCTTTCTGATGCCAGTAGGCCGCCTGGTCGAACAGCGCCTGCAGCGCCGGATTGGCGCTTTCCGCCGCCAGCAGCGGCAGAGAGAGAGAAAGCGCGCCGCCCAGCAGCAGCGCGCGACGGATACCGGTGCTTATCGTTGTTTTCATTGTGTTCATCCTGACCTCTTACCGGAGTCGCGCGCGTTGGGCGGGGTAAGTCGACGCCGCGCATGGCGCTGCAGCATGGCGAAAATCGCCGCGCCCGCCAGCCCGGCAAGGATCAGCGCCGCCAGCGCCATCAGCACCGAATGCTGGCTGGCGTACCACACCACCATCATGTACCAGGGCATCTCGCCGCTCGGATACTGCGGGCCGACGCGGAAGCTGCGAATGCCGTTCTCGTCGGTGATGATGGCGGTATCGCCACGGATCGCCGCGTTAATGCGCGCCGAGTTCAAATCGCCATGCAGCCGCAGCAGCTGTTCGTCGCTGGTCGCGACCGTCATTACCACGGTGCGATCGGGATTCCAGGGCGAGCGGTAGCTGACAAAGCCGCGCCACGCCTCGTTCGAGGAGAAGTAGCGATCGGCGTCCAGCGGCTGGCGATACCAGTCGCCGGTCAGCCAGCTGCGCACGTTGTCCAGGGTCGAGGGCGTTTTCACGCCGAAGTTGGCGCCGTTAGCCTCGAACGGCGAACGCGCCAGCATCTGCTGGTTAAAGCGGCTGTCGCCGGTGGTGCTGATCGCCAGCACGTCGCTCTTCGCCAGCCGCGCCAGGTGAGTGCCGCCGCTGGGCAGGCCGAACATCACCTGGTTCTGCGTCAGCGCCGCGCCGGTGGCGTTGCCCGCGCGCGCCGCCAGATCGAGCAGCGTGGCGATTTCGGCATTGCTCGGTTTCTCCGGCATCAGCAGCGTGGTCTGGCTGAAGTCCGCCAGCCGCGTAAAGGGAAAGGAAGCGCCGACGAAGTAGGAGAGATTAGGCAGCAGCGTGAAGTGGCGCGTGTGGCTCAGGTCGATCCATGACGCCTCTTCAATGCGGCTTTTGATGTTGTTGTTGAGCAGCACGCCACAGGGCGCGTCCGCTTTCGGCCGGATATTGAAGTAGAGCGAGAGCTGGTTGTCGCCGTAGATCAGCCAGGGATCGAGATGCAGCTGATACTGCTCCTGACGCGCGTCGCCGCCCAGACGGTGCCACGCCTGTTCGAGCAGGCCGACTTTGTTTACCGTCAGGTTGCGCAGGAAGGTGCCGTTCAGCATCACGTTGAGGAAAGAGCTGTTCTCGTCGATCCAGCTCTCCGACGGAAAGCGATAGCTCAGGTTTACCGGCACGGTATCGCCGTCCCACAGGAAGAGATCCGGCGCGGCGCGGAAATTAACGCGCAGCGCGTCGTGCCAGAGGCCGGTCGACGTCAGGCTCTGGTTCGGGTCCAGCAGTTCGTTGAGACGCACCGGGTGGCTGGTGTTGATCCAGCGCGGCGCGTCGTAGGGTTTGCGGCTGGCGAGAGGCTGCGGCTGAACGGCGAGGCTGCTGGCGTCGGTATTCAGCGGCTGCGTGGTGAGGCGTAGCGCCGCCTGACGCAGCTGGGCGTCATCCTCGCCCGTTACCAGCAGCAGCTTATAGACCGGGTTATTAGGGTTATCCACCAGCGTCAGCTGCGGGCCGCTCGCCTGCGGCAGAGTCAGAGCGCCGATACGATCGCCCGGATGACCGAACAGAATGCCATTTTGCTCGGGCAGCTCGCCGCGCGATACCGGGAAGCGGATGGTGCGATAGTCGCTCTGAATGCCGAGCCACGACGCCACCAGCGCGGCGGCGCTAATCGCGTCCGGCGCGACGTTGCTGGCGAAGCCCATGGTGACCGACGCGGGCGTCATGCGCAACGGGTCGATAAACGGACGCGGGAAGTTGCGCAGGCGCGTGCCGATATTCAGCTGCTGCCCTTCCAGACTCAGCGTAGTTTTCGGCAGGATCGTAACCTGATAGTTCTGCGCACTCTCTTTCTCGCACAGCAGCTTATCCGCATCGTTAATTTTAAAGCTGAGGTTATTGCTGGCGACCACCATTGCGGCGGGGATCTCGAGCTGATAGTCGCTGACGTCGCTGTCGCTGGCGCCAAGGGGCAGCGTGCCGAGCGGCTGGCCGTTGAGCATCAGCTGCAGCGAGGTGTTGCGTGCCGCCAGCGCCTGAGAGACGCGCAGCGACAAATTGAGGTGCGCGTTGGTGATTACCTCATCACCCGGCAGAGTAAAAACGATGCCGGACTGCAGCTGGCCGCCGCTCAGGATAATGCCCTGCTGCTGGCCCATCTGCGCGACGGAAATGGTGCTGCTGATCGGCTGGTTCAGCGCCGCGGCTGGCGCAGGCGCAATTACCGGCTGGCCCGGCACAAAGGGCGCGGCGGCGGCGGCGGACGAAAGCTGCGGATCGGCCTGCTCCAGTCCCGCCGGCGGCGGCAAGTCAGACAGCACGCGCTCCTGCTGGGTTGAGGGCGCGCTCGATTCCAGTGCAGCAGGCGCGCTCGACTCAGGCGCAGCTGGCGCGTTCAGTTCGGGCGCGGCGAGCGGGTTCGATTCCGGCGCGGTGGACGCGCTCGATTGTGGCGCGGCAGGCACAGCCGGCTCCGGCGCGGCGGGCGCGGCGCTGTTGACCGGCGCGGCAGAATTATCGGGCGCTTCCGCCCAGCCTGCGTTCAGCCACAGCGCCGCCGCCAGCGATGACGCCAGCAGAGAGTGAGTCATGATTTTCATGCTGCGCCGTCCTCTTTTGCCGCGGCAGGCGCGTGGCCTTTGGCGCGTCGATCCTTCCAGGTCAGCCAGAACAGCTCGAACACGGTGCGAATAATGGTGCCCAGCGAGAGCAGCGCATTGTCTTTTTTGTACTCCGGCTGAAGCCAGGCGTCGGCGCGCGCCAGCACCACGCGCACCAGCTCGCGCCGACGCGCCAGCGGCATCGCGGCGAAGCGCAGGCGAATCGACTTGTCGTCGCCGGAAATTTTGCTCACCGGAATGGTAATAGCGCCCGACTGCAGCAGCAGATCGATCTCTTCAATCTCATCGGTTTCATGACGGTTATCCGGCGCATCCAGCTGCGCGCCGCCCATGGAGAGATCGCTGGTGCGGGTGCGCGACGAAATGCCGCTGGCGTAGTGGATAATCGCCGGGATCTCTACCTCGATGCGGATGGTTTTACGCACCTGCCGCGTTTCACGCGCCACCGCGATCGCCGCCATCAGGATAATCAGGCTAAAGAGCGCCCAGCCGACGTTCAGGGCAATCACGTAAGGGTCGACGCCGAAGTAGTCGTGCATCACCGCGCGCCCCACGCCTGCGGCGATGCCGATGCCCAGCAGCGCCGCCACGATGACGTGCGGACGCACAATGTGAAAATCGAAGAAGCCCTGATCGAGCAGGCCGCCTTTGTCGGTCACGTTAAATTTGCCGTGCCTGGGCGACAGCAGAGTCAGCAGCGTCGGGATCACCAGGTGGAAACACATCACGGTTTCGTAGATTTCGCCCCAGAAGGTGTAGCGAAAGCGGCCGTTCATGCGCGAGTTGACGTAGAGCGACATCACCAGGTGCGGCAGCACATAGGCGAAGATCAGCGACGCCGACGAGTGAATGATATTGAGATTGAACAGCAGATAGGCGAGCGGCGCGGTCAGGAACACCACCCGCGGCAGGCCGAACTGAAAGTGCAGCATGGCGTTGAGGTAGCAGAGGCGCTGCTGCCACTTCAGGCCGCGTCCCAGCAGCGGATTGTCGACGCGGAAAATCTGTGTCATACCGCGCGCCCAGCGCGTACGCTGCACCACGTGCAGACCCAGACGCTCAGTCGCCAGACCGGCCGCCAGCGGGATCGCCAGAAACGCCGAGCCCCAGCCGCGCCGCTGCATTTTCAGCGCGGTATGGGCATCTTCCGTCACCGTTTCCACCGCAAAGCCGCCGATCTCCTCCAGCGCCACGCGACGGATCACCGCGCAGGAGCCGCAGAAAAAGGTGGCGTTCCAGTTGTCGTTGCCCTGCTGTACCGGGCCATAGAACAGCGCGCCTTCGTTGGGAATGGTGCGCGCCGCGCGCAGGTTGCGTTCGAAGGGATCGGGCGAATAGAAGTAGTGCGGCGTCTGCAGCAGCGCCAGCTTCGGATCGGACAGGAATGGGCCGACGGTGGCCTGCAGAAAGGTGCGCGTGGCGACGTGGTCGCAGTCAAACACGCAGATCAGTTCGCCTTTGGTGATCTTCATGGCGTGGTTCAGGTTGCCCGCTTTGGCGTGGCTGTTGTCGTCGCGCGTAATATAGCCGACGCCGACGTCGGCGGCGAAAACCGCAAACTCCGGCCGCTTGCCGTCATCCAGCAGATAGACCTTCAGCTTGTCGCGCGGGTAGTCGATACACTGCGCCGCCAGCACCGTATCGCGCACCACGTCGAGGCTTTCGTTATAGGTCGGCACGTAGACATCAACGGTCGGCCAGAGGGTGACGTCGTCCGGCAGCGGTTCGATGGTGCGCTTTAGCGGCCAGGTGGTTTGCAGAAAGCCGAGAATTAGAATCAGCCAGACATAGATTTCAGCAAGATATAAGCCGATGCCGAGGATCGCTTCCGTTTCGGAATTAAAATGGAGCGTCTCCGTAGTGCGCCACCAGATATATCGGGTGGACATCAGGGCAGAGAGAATAACCATCACCACCGTTATTTTACGGCTTTTGCTGAACCCCAGTAAAAACATCATCAAAATACTGATTAAGCCAAATATATATTGTTTCTGGCTGTCCATCGGCGTAATGACGATTACCGCGGCCGCCGGCGCAAGCACCAGCAGCAACAGGTAAAACCCGATCTTATTCATGATTCACCCTGGAAAAGCGCTGTTTTTTATAGCCCGGCGACGCCAGGCAATTAATAGTGGCTGCTGCGGATCGGCGCCTGAACTTCGCCATTGCCGACGGAAATATTGAGGATATTCGCCACGCGTTTTCCAATCAGTTCAATATCGAACGCGGCGGCGGACGCAGGGCTGAAATCGTAAACCGACTGCTGTGAGGCGTTGGCTTCCGCCACGCTCTCATCGCGATGCACCACGCCCAGTAAGCTGTCGCCCAGCCGCTGCTGCATAAAAGCGGTGACGTCGCGGCTAATATTGCGGCGGTTATCGCTCTGGTTCAGCACGAAGTAGTGACCCAGCTGATTATTTAGCGGCTGGCCAATCATGCGGTTATTTTCAATTTGCGGTAACAGCGAAACCGAGGCGGTATCGGCCAGCATCACCACCAGATGCATTTGCGCCAGCGCGCTCATCGCTTTTAGCGCCGGGCCGGGGCCGGGCGGAAAGTCGGCAACGATCACCAGACCGGGATAGTTCAGCACCGTATCCAGCCCGCGCCGCAGGAAGTGGGGATCTTTCGCCAGGTTCTCTTCAAAACGCTCGCGCTGCGGCTCGGTCACGTCGCCGTAGGGCAAGACAAAAATGTTGCCGCCGGTGGTAAGGATCGACTGGCTCCAGTCCGCCTGCTCTTCCGAGCGCGCGACAAAGCCGCGGCCGTCGTTGAGCGGCACGCCGAAATGCAGACGCAGGGCGTTCTGCACGTCAAAATCGATCGCTAATACCTTGCTGCCCGCCCGCGCTAATCCCCAGGCCAGATTGGCTGCCAGCGTGGTTTTCCCGACTCCCCCTTTTGGCGAGCACACACAAACTAACGGCATAGCGCAATCTTCTCCAGTAACGGTTTGAGCAGGGTTTCTTTCGGCAGGCTGACCGGCTCGCTGTGGCGCGCGCGAAACAGGCCGCCAAAGCGGCGCACGGGCGCGGCCGCGGGCAGGCTAAACGCCTGAACGGGCGGCGCGGAAACGGATGCGGCGGGTACGCTAAGCGGCGGAACAGGCGACGGGGAAACGGGCGCGACGGCGGGCGGTGCGACGGCTTCAGGCGGCGCCGGAAAGAGCGAAGATCGGGGCGTCGCAGCAGCAGGCGCGCGATCCGTCAGGCTATCGAGAATGCTGCTGCGTGCGCCGACAGGCTGCGACGCCGCGGGCTGACGCATCAGCGGCGAGGCGGCTGACGCGCGAAACTCATCGCCACGCAGCGGCTGCGGCTGCGGCAAATCGATACGCTGGCTGCCGCTGAACGGCGTTGAGGCGTCTTCATTTGCCAGCTGGCGAATAAGCGCCCACTGGCTATTTTCAGCGGGTTCCTGCAGCTGGCCTGACATATCTTTAAAGGCGATATCGAGCGTTTGCGTTTTTTCTTTGAAACGCTGCAAATCGTCGTAATTTTTCATCGGGCCATGGCCTGCATTCAGGAAAAAATTTGCCAGGAATATATCACATTCATTTAGGCCCGGTGAGAAAAATCTGATTATAAAAGACGCACATTCAATAAAAGAGTTTTATCTTTATGATTGATTTAAAACTCTCACAAGCCGTTCTTGTCGGTTTTGTTAATAAATTAATTAATTAGCCTTAACTGAAATAGATAAGCAATTATTGGGGGTCCAATAATAAAAGTTACGCCTTACCCTTTGATGGCGCTGCCAATAGCGTATAGAGACTTTTTTGCGTTTTTTCTTAATGCAAAGCTGACAGGCGTTTTACGCTTTAGACAAAGCGTCGCGACAGCCGCTCACGTCAGCGACGATAATCTTTTACCTAAATGTTATTACGGCAGCTGAAGATGTATCAGATGACATGAAGAGTGGGCAATAAAAAGGCTCCTTACGGAGCCTCTCTGTTTAAACAATCCCTTCCGCCGCGCCGACCGGCTGGTTTTCATCCTGGTCGACGGCGAAGCAGGCGATTTGCTGATCGCCGTAGCGCTTCAGCTTCGGCTGTAGCTGCACGCAGGTCCCGAAGCGGCGACGGCAGCGCGCGTTAAAGGCGCAGCCCGGCGGCGGATTGAGCGGGCTGGGCAGTTCGCCGGTCAGCTTGATGCGTTCGCGCCGGTCGTCTGGATTAAGACGCGGCGTGGCCGACAGCAGCGCCTGAGTATAGGGATGGCGCGGATTGCTGAAGATCGCCTCTTTGCTGCCCTTCTCCACGCAGCGGCCCAGATACATCACCATGACCTCGTCCGCAATGTGCTCCACCACCGAGAGATCGTGCGAGATAAAGACGTAAGAGAGCCCCATCTCCTGCTGCAAATCCATCATCAGGTTAAGCACCTGCGCGCGCACGGAGACGTCGAGCGCCGAGACCGGTTCGTCGGCGATCAGCACGTCGGGTTCGAGCATCAGCCCGCGCGCGATGGCGATACGCTGACGCTGGCCGCCGGAGAACATATGGGGATAGCGATCGTAATGCTCGGTTTTCAGGCCGACCTTCGCCATCATCTCCAGCGTCTTCTCTTTACGCTCCGCCTTGCTCAGCGCGGTGTTAATCAGCAGCGGTTCCTCAAGGATCTGGCTGACTTTCTTGCGCGGATTAAGCGAACCGTAGGGGTTCTGGAACACAATCTGGATTTTCTGACGACGCAGCTTCTGCGCCTGCGGATCGTGCTTCAGCAGATCCTGACCGTGCCAGAAGAGCTGACCTTCGGTCGGCGTTTCAATCATGGTCAGCAGGCGGCCGAGCGTCGATTTCCCGCAGCCGGACTCGCCGACCACCGCCAGCGTTTTGCCGCGCTCCAGATTAAAGGAGACGCCGTCCAGCGCTTTCACCAGGCGCTCCTGGCCGAACAGGCCTTTCTTCACCGGATAGTGTTTTTTCAGGTCAATCGCCTGTAGCAGGTAATCCTGCCTGGTATTATCAAGACTCATAGGTCGGTCTCCCGGCATCATCCAGCGGATAGTGACATTTGGACTGACGCCCCGGAATGTCGCGTAAGGCAGGTTCTTCTTTACGGCAGCGATCGGTGGCGTAGGGGCAGCGCGGATTCAGCAAACAGCCGACAGGACGGTCATATTTGCCCGGCACCACGCCCGGCAGCGACGCCAGACGCGCCTTATCGGCGGCGAACTCCGGCAGCGCGCGCAGCAGCGCCTGCGTATAGGGGTGGCGCGGCGCTTTAAAGATATCGCTCGCCTTGCCGCTCTCGACCACCTGACCCGCATACATCACGATGATGTGGTGCGCGGCTTCCGCCACCAGCGCCAGATCGTGCGTAATCAGGATCAGCGCCATATTCTCCTGCTGCTGCAGCTCCAGCAGCAGCTCGATAATCTGCGCCTGAATGGTCACGTCCAGCGCCGTGGTCGGCTCGTCGGCGATCAGCAGCTTTGGCCGACAGGCGATCGCCATGGCGATCATCACGCGCTGGCTCATGCCGCCCGACAGCTGGTGCGGATAGACATCCAGTCGCGACGCCGGGTCGGGAATGCCGACCTGCGTCAGCAGATCGATAGCGCGCTGACGGCGGGTGCGGCGGTTGCCGCCCTGATGCACCTTAATCGCTTCCATGATCTGGTAGCCGACGGTGTAGCAGGGGTTCAGGCTGGTCATGGGATCCTGGAAAATCATCGCCACTTCCGCGCCCACCAGCTGGCGGCGCTCTTTTTCGGAGATGCGTTTCAGGTCGCGCTGGTTGAACTCCAGCTTCTCCGCCATCACTTTGCCGGGAAAGTCGATCAGGCCCATAATCGCCAGCGAACTGACCGATTTGCCCGAGCCGGACTCGCCGACGATCCCCACGACCTGCCCCTGCTCAACCTGATAGCTGATGCGGTCGACCGCGCGGAACGGTGTCTTATCGTCGCCAAAATGCACCGATAATTTATCTACATTTAATAACGCCATCTCGGTGCCTCTTACTGCTTGAGTTTCGGGTCGAGGGCGTCGCGTAAGCCGTCGCCCATCAGGTTAAAGGCCAGCACGGTGAGCAGAATGGTCAGACCGGGAAAGGTCACCACCCACCAGGCGCTTTGCGCATACTGCAGTACGTCGGAGAGCATGGTGCCCCACTCCGGCGTCGGCGGCTGCGCACCCATACCGAGAAAGCCCAACGCCGCCATATCGAGAATGGCGTTGGAGAAGCCCAGCGACGCCTGCACGATCAGCGGCGCCAGACAGTTAGGCAGAATGTTGACGAACATCTGACGCAGCATGCCCGCACCCGCCACGCCGGAAGCGGTGACGTAGTCGCGGTTAACCTCAACCAGCACCGCGGCGCGGGTAAGACGGATATAGTGCGGCAGCGCGACAAAGGTCAGCGCGATAGAGGCGTTGACGATCGACGGACCGAAGATCGCCACCAGCACCAGCGCCAGCAGCAGGCTCGGCAGCGCCAGCATAATATCCACGATGCGCATGATAATGGCGTCCACCACGCCGCCGAGGTAGCCCGCCAGCAGGCCGAACACCACGCCGAGGATCAGCGACAGCACCACCACCATACAGCCCACCAGCAGCGACAGGCGCGCGCCATACATCAGACGCGACAGCACGTCGCGGCCCACATCGTCGGTGCCAAGGATATAGCTCCAGCTGCCGCCTTCCTGCCAGACCGGCGGATGCAGCAGCGCATCGCGGAACTGCTCTGCGGGCGCATGCGGCGCCAGCGCGCCGGCGAAGATGGCGATCAGCAGCATCAACACCACATAGACCAGGCCGATGACCGCGCCTTTATTGCGTTTAAAATAGTGCCAGAACTCCTGAATGGGGGTCATCGGCTTGGGTGCAGCGGGTACGCTTGCGGGATCAACAACAGACATGACGCCCCCTTATTTCTTATGTCGTATGCGCGGATTGACCACGCCGTACAGCAGATCAACCAGCAGGTTGACCAGGATAATCAGCACCGCAGTCAGCAGCACGCCGCCCTGCACTACCGGATAGTCGCGGCGTTGCAGCGCTTCGATCAGCCAGCGGCCGAGGCCAGGCCAGGAGAAGATGGTTTCCGTCAGGATAGCGCCCGCCAGCAGCGTGCCGACCTGCAGGCCGATCACCGTGACCACCGGCAGCATGGCGTTACGCAGCGCATGAACCACGATAACGCGCATGCGCGTCAGGCCTTTCGCACGCGCGGTGCGGATATAATCTTCGCCCAACACTTCCAGCATTGCTGAACGCGTCATACGCACAATCACCGCCAGCGGGATAGTGCCGAGCACGATAGCGGGCAGGATCATATGCATCACCGCATCCTTGAAGTCGCCCGCCTCGCCCCAGAAGAAGGTGTCGATCAGCATAAAGCCGGTAAGCGGATTACTGTCGTCCAGGAACACGGTGTCGCTGACGCGGCCGGAAACCGGCGTCAGGTTAAGCTGCACCGACACCAGCATGATCAGCATGATGCCCCACCAGAAAATCGGCATGGAGTAGCCGGTCAGGGAGATGCCGACCGCGGTATGGTCGAAGATAGAGCCGCGCTTCACCGCCGCAAGAACGCCTACCGGGATACCCACGGCGACGGCGAAGATCATGGCGCAGATGCCGAGTTCCAGCGTGGCTTTAAAGCGCGGTACGAACTCATCCCATACCGGGATGCGGCTCTTGAGCGAAATGCCCAGATCGCCATGCAGCACGCCGTAAATGTAGTGAACGTACTGTTTCCACAGCGGCTGGTCGAGGCCAAAGGCCGCCATCAGCTGGGCGTGACGTTCCGGGGAGATCCCGCGTTCGCCCGCCATGATCAGCACCGGATCGCCGGGGATCATATGCACGAATGCGAAGGTCAACAGGGTAATGCCGATAAATGTCGGGATGACAAGTCCCAGACGTCGGAGTATGAACTGCAGCATAAGCCGGATTCTCAGTCTTTTCCCGCCGCGGTAAGCTGCGGGATCTATTGCTCACAACTCGCTCCCGAAAAAAATCGCGGGCGCGACGCAAAGTGCGTTAACCGTCATCTTTCGCTGCGCAGGCGCGAGGGCCCCGGCCCGACGTTTACCGCGGCAAATGTCGGAGACTGGTCGGCTCGCCGCTTTCCTGCAGCGCGAAGATGTTGGGTTTTATTCGAAGAAGTTAGCCGAAAATGCGCGTCGACTAAGCGGGCAAGCGCCCGCTCAGGGGCCGAACAGGTCGGCCCGCACCACAGGAGTTATTCCTGAATATCGACGTTTTCGAAATGGTGTTTACCTAACGGATCGACCACGTAGCCAGAGACTTTTTTGCTCACCGGCTCAAACACCGTAGAGTGAGCGATAATCAGCGCCGGCGCCTGGTCATGCATCACTACCTGCGCCTGCTTATAAAGCTCGATACGTTTATTGTGGTCCGACTCCGCACGCGCCGGCTGGATCAGATCTTCAAACGGCTTGTAGCACCAGCGCGAGTAGTTGGAGCCATCTTTTGCCGCCGCGCAGCTAAACAGCGTGGCGAAGAAGTTGTCCGGATCCCCGTTGTCGCCGGTCCAGCCCATCATCACCGACTGGTGTTCGCCCGCTTTCGCGCGCTTCAGGTATTCACCCCACTCGTAGGTCACGATTTTGGCTTTCACGCCGATTTTCGCCCAGTCAGCCTGAACCATTTCCGCCATACGACGCGCGTTCGGGTTGTAAGGACGCTGAACCGGCATCGCCCACAGGTCAATAGAGAAGCCGTCAGCCATACCCGCTTCTTTCAGCAGCGCTTTGGCTTTTTCCGGATCGTAGGCGTAGTCCTGAATCGCGTCGTTGTAGCCCCACATGGTCGGCGGGATCAGGTTCTTCGCGGCCTGGCCTGCGCCCTGATAAACAGCGTCGATAATCGCTTGCTTATTCACCGCCATAGTCAGCGCCTGGCGCACCTTGACGTTATCCATCGGCTTCTTCTCGGTGTTGAACGAGAGGTAACCAACGTTCAGGCCCGGCTGCTCCATCAGGTTGATCTTGGTGTCTTTCTTCATGCTGGCGATGTCGGCCGGGTTCGGGTACGGCATCACCTGGCACTCGCCCTTCTGCAGCTTGGCATAACGCACGGAGGCATCCGGCGTGATAGAGAAGACCAGACGATCGATTTTCGGCTTGGTGCCCCAGAAGTCCGGGTTGGCCTTATAGAGAATGCGCGAATCTTTCTGGTACTGCTGCAGCACGAACGGACCGGTGCCGACCGGGTTCAGATCCAGCTTCTCCGGCGTACCGGCTTTCTGCATCTTGTCCGCATACTCTTTCGACAGAATCGACGCGAAATCCATGCCGAGGTCGGCAAGGAACGGCGCTTCCGGGCGCGTCAGGGTAAAGCGCACGGTGTAGTCGTCGACTTTCTCGATTTTGCCGATCAGCTTCGGCATATCCATGCCTTCGAAATATTCGTAGCTGCCGCCGGAAACGTTGTGGAAGCTGTTGTTTTTATCCAGCTGGCGCTCGAACGAGAACACGACGTCGTCGGCGTTGAATTCACGCGTCGGCTTAAACTCTTTGGTGGTCTGCCACTTCACGCCTTTACGCAGGTGGAAAGTGTAGGTTTTGCCGTCATCGCTGACGTCCCACTTCTCCGCCAGGCCAGGCTGCAGCTCGGTGGTGCCTATTTTGAACTCAACCAGACGGTTATAGATCGGCACGGAGCTGGCGTCATAGGTGGTGCCAGAGGTGAACAGCTGCGGGTTAAAGCCTTCCGGCGAGCCTTCTGAACAGTAAACGAGGGTTTTTGCCTGAACACCTGCGGCGACGGTCATAGCAATCAGGCTCAGACCGACCTTCAGCATCCTGGATTTGGCCAGGGAGTTGATCATGCTTTTGCTCCATTGTGATGTGATGTTGTGTGTATTGCCCGACCTCTGTTTTTTTTATGCGGTTCAGGCGGACCACTGACGTGGTCGAAAGTGCGGAGCGTTCTTGTTGTGTTTTCCCGACGCCGTGGAAACTGCCGGATCACGCCGCTTCTGCAACTTTATTGACGCATCAATTTGTCAACAGTTGCAATGAACGTCAATACAGCCGCGAGTTATTTACACAGAGTGTGAGGAATAGCAAGCAACGGTAAAAAAAAGCCTTCTCGCTTAATCGCCAGATATTGCACAGCGCTTTTCGCTGCCAGACCATATATCTCACTAAGCCTGACGATAATTGACAGTGATTCTCACCGCTAAAAAACATCGGCGCTTGCGCGATAAATGTTGAATAACTGAACGATTCAGCGTGCGTTATCGCGTCCAGGGAGTAGAAAATGCTGGGATTCAGGCATAAGCAATCCGCATGACGATAAAAAAGGTCATAAGAAAAACGCGATGCGAAATAAGCGTCTGGGCCTGATGCGGCGCGCATTAGCGCGTTGAAAATGGCAATAATCAGATGAAACCCGCCTGAACGGCGGCAATGGGGAATTTAGTGAAGTTTTTAATAAAACTGTGGGAAAAAGCAGAAACAATCACAGGCGATATTATAGCGAAAAAAGAGCCAGCGAAATTGATCGAAACGCGCGGTTAACGCCTCACAAAAACTTATGCGAATGACAGTTTAATCATGCCTGCTTTTTATTGGATAGCGCATTCGAGCATGAAGAGAATGACATTAAAACAAGTGCCAATATGCTGCATTAAAGTTCTTAGGCGACATATGTTTCAAACAGGCCGCACCTGAGCTTAAACGCGGATGGCATGGACGGAGAAACACGAGTTGCGAGCAATCTCTTTTCAAACAGACAGCGCCTCAGTCGAAACGCGGATGGCATGGGCGGAGAAACACGAGTCGTGAGCAATCTCTTTTCAAACAGACAGCGCCTCAGTCGAAACGCGGATGGTATGGACGGAAGAGCAAAGCGTCCCGCGACAGGGCCGTCGCGGGCCGAGCGCGCAGGGATGCGTACAGCGACTTTGCGATCCGTCCATACCATCCGCGTGAGCACGAGTCTTACAGCGTCGTTTTCCTGCAGACGAAAAAAAACCTGCTTTTTCAAGCAGGTTTCTTAAATCTGGTCGGTGAGAGAGGATTCGAACCTCCGACCCCTTCGTCCCGAACGAAGTGCGCTACCAGGCTGCGCCACTCACCGATGGGGGCGCATGTTACTGCGCCCGATTGTCAGCGTCAACCGCTTTTTAGCGGTTTAGCCGCGTTCGCCTGGAAAGCAGCCTGCCCGCCAAAATTCTGGTGCTTCTCAGTCACATCCCGCGCGTCGCTGTGCGACGAAACCGGCGCCTGACACCAGTTATTCGCCGCTTTAATACCGCCGTTCGGCGAACTGTAGCCCAGACAACCCAGAATCGTATCGAACAGCTCAACGTGGCGATGCGTCTTACCGACGCGCTGCTGCGCCTGCAGACGCTCGAAATTAGCGCGGTTATTGGCATCGGCCAGATACTTATCCGACGCCCACACCATCATCGGCACGCGGAACTGCTCCGGCGGCGCCAGCTCGCGCGGCGTACCGTGCAGGTGCATATTCTCGCTAATCGACTCGCCGTGGTCGGCGGCATAAAACACAATCGCTTTCTTATCGCGCAGCTGATCGAACACGCTATCGAGCATGCTATCCACGTAAAGAATCGAGTTATCGTAGGCGTTAATCAGCTGCGCCTTGCTGCAGGTCTCATCGACGCCCATACACTCCGGCTGATAGCGCGCGAAACTGCGCGGATAGCGCTGCGAATAGAGATAGTGCGAACCTTTGGTATGCAGCACCACCAGATGCTTGCCGTGCGGATAGCGATCCAGCGACGCCTTCAGTTCCGGCACCAGCAGCATATCGTCTACCGACTTGCCGGCATTGCGCGGCTCCGAGCCAATCTGCTCGCGGAAGGCGAAATTATTAACCTCCGCGTTATCGTAAAACCAGACCTCGCTCTGCATGGCGAACAGCTCGGACGAAAAGCCCAGCTCCTTCATCACGGCAAAAATATTCTTCTCTTTCAGCGTACGTCCCGGACTATCCTCGGTGCCGCCTTCGCGCACGAACATACAGCGCAGCGACAGCTTGGTGGCGGTGTCGCACGACTCGCCACGGAACGCCACCAGATTCTTCTCTTTAGAAAGCTTCGGCGTGGTATCGCGATCGTAACCCAGCATGCCCATATGATCCCAGCGCGTGGTCTCGCCGATCACGAACACCACATAGGTATCGTCAATGCCCGGCGGCGCGACATAGGTAAACTTCTTCGCCGGATCGAGCAGCTCCTGACTGTCCAGCGTCTCATCAATGCGCGTCCAGGCAAACAGCCCTACCGCTGCCAGCCAGTTTGACGGCAAATAAGAGTGCGCCACCACGCCACCGTAGCTCGGCAGATCGATATTGGTAATCTCTTCATTAGCCTTTTGCAGCTTGTCGAAATAGCGGATCGGCAGCCACACCAGCGCCACGCACAACAGCATCAACAGCGCAGGCTTAAGGCGCTGTCCCGGCGTGCGCAGCTGCTCCATCAGCGTCTGGCTGAGGTTATTACGCCAGATCATCAGCAGCGGCAGCGCGCTGACGCCGACCATCCAGAGCACGAAGTGCAGGCCGACCACCTCTTTCGACAGATCGACGTCGGTGGTCATCACCGAGGCGACGATGCCGTAGCCGATAACCACGTTAAAAAAGGCCATATAGTAGGCCGCAGCGACGGAAATCAATACCAGCAGCGTCGCGAGTATGCGATAGAGCCGCTTGCCGCCCAGCGACAGCAAACGCATCAGGAAAAAAGTCAGCACGACGATAGCCATCACTTCCGTGAAAGCCGTCAGCCAGTTGGTGGGTGTGGATTTGGTAAGAAAGCCGTCAAAACGACGGTAAAAAATCGGCAAATTCAGCAGGATGCCGATGTATAACGCCAGCAGCAGCGACAGCTTTTGCTGAGTTATGGTCTTAATATAATTCATCTTAAAGGGTTTTCCCGGGACTTAAGCACGATGTTGAACGCTATTGTGACTATCGCAACGCGGAAGAGTTCGCTGAATTAGCGCAGAGACATAACGATTGTCAGGCGAACAAGAAGAATCTGAACGGGATCGGACGGCTCTTTCACGAGGCTGCACAGTAGAACATAAAATAACCAGGCAGGCCAGAAAAGACGGCAGCGAACAGGCGCCAGAAAAGCGGGGAAAATGAAAGTGGGCCCGCTGCCGGGCCCGTAAAGCTTAGCGAATGATATTCAGCGTCACGTCGATGTTGTTGCGCGTGGCGTTAGAGTACGGACAAACGATATGCGCGGCGTCAACCAGCTTCTGCGCTTCCGCTTCGTCCATCTCCGGCAGGTGAATATTCAGTTTGGCTTCGATGCCGAAACCGTTCGGAATCGGACCGATGCCGACTTCGCCTTCAATCCATGCGTCTTTCGGCATCGCGATTTTGTCGCGGCCCGCTACAAACTTCATCGCGCCGAGGAAACAGGCGGAATAGCCGGCAGCGAACAGCTGCTCCGGGTTGGTGACTTCGCCGCCGGCGCCGCCCATCTCTTTCGGCACGCCCAGCTTCACGTCCAGCACGCCGTCAGAAGAGGTTGCACGACCATCACGGCCGCCGGTTGCTTTGGCTTTTGCGGTATAAACAACTTTCTCTAAAGACATAACTTCCTCTCTTTATAAACGATTTAATCGTACGCGATTAATAAAAGTGTAGCAGGTGTGTCGACGGGCGCGAGCGCCCGCTAAATCTTCAGCGCGACCGGTTAAGATTGTCGCGCAGTAAATCGAGCCCGTTCTTCAGCGCCAGCAGCGTTTCTTCATCGCAGGCCGTGGCGCACTGAACCGTCTCTGGAATGGCGCTCGCCTGGCTTTGCAGTTCGCGGCCCTGATCCGTCAGCGTGACAACCACCTGACGTTCATCCTGACGCGAACGCTGGCGGTTAATCAACCCTGCGCTTTCCAGCCGCTTCAGCAGGGGCGTCAGCGTGGCGGAATCGAGAAACAGCTGCTCGCCGATTTCAGAGACGGTGAGATCGTCCTGCGCCCACAGCACCAGCATCACCAGATATTGCGGATAGGTGAGGTCGACCTGCGACAGCAGTTGCCGATAGACTTTATTCATCGCCAGGTTGGCGGAATAGAGTGCGAAGCAAAGCTGTTGATTGACCAACAGTGGCGCCGCCTTCACTTTTTTGTCATTTTGGTTACTGTTCATGGCAATCAATATAAATAGCGCGCTAGACAATTGCAAGCAACTTTTAACCAGGAGGGCTTTTGCATGCTGGAATCTCTGGAAGAGCAGGCACGACGCTACGCGACGCGCGCTCATGCTGAAGCCGGTCAACGGCGCAAATATACCGACGAACCCTATATCGTTCATCCCGCCGCCGTGGCGGAGCTGGTGCGCAGCGTCAGCGCAGACGACGCCCTGCTGGCGACCGCCTGGCTGCACGATACGGTTGAAGATACCGCCACCACGCTGGCCGACATTGAATCGCACTTCGGTTCGCGCGTGGCACAGCTGGTCGGGATGCTGACCGATAGCGCCCAGCCGCAGGCGAAAAACCGCGCCGCGCGCAAGCTGGCGCACTTTCGCCATACTGCCGAGGCGTCGCCCGAGGCGCAAACCGTCAAGCTGGCCGATATTATCGATAATACGCGCGCCATCGTACGCTTCGATCCCCACTTCGCCCGCATCTATCTGGTGGAGAAACGCGTTCAGATCCAGCTGCTGAAGCAGGGCGACGCCCAGCTATGGCAGCAGGCCAGCGCCGTTATCGAACAGGGGATCGCGCAGCTCGGCCAACCGCCCTACAGCGTGCCGGAAAGCTGGTTCGTTAAACAGGCGGCGAAATATAGCGGGCTGAGCTAAAAAAAAACCCGCCGCGGCGGGTTATCTTTTGTTCTTGTTTTTAGTCTAGTAACTGCCGTCCGAGATAGGGATTGGCATGCAGCAATTTCATCAGTTTCTGCGCCGTCGCGGAAGGACGTGTACGGCGCGCTTCCCAGCTTTTTACCGAGGAGACGCTGACGCCCATCACTTTGGCAAATTCATCTACTTTCATTCCGGTTAACTCACGCAGGCGCTGCGGCTCTGGCATGGCGGGCTGAAGCTGAATTTCAGTTGTGGCAGGTGTTGCATCACGTGTCAGTACAATCTGCTCAAGGCTGCTGAGCAATTCAAAAACAGGATCTTTTACTTCCATAGAGAACTCCTTAAAACTCACTATGAATCACGTGAAAGTAGAGGTAAAAACCAAATGGTTCACACACCGATCTTTGCAGGCTGTATCCCGCAAGGGTTTATGGTTATCGTTAGTGAAACCCCTACGGGACACAGCCTGATGCCCACTGTCTGATAAGGTTGTCAGAGCAATGGGTCATCTCGCCGGGATTCTAAGTATGGATAGAGACCTGACGATTTGCTGCGTGAATATCGATTATTTTTTTAGCTAAAGCTGTCCTTTTTGCTATAAGCAAAACAAGCCCTTGATCACAAAAGGCAAACCCACCGCGCTGCGCTTAAAAAAAGCGCAAAAATTGCAAAAAATGCGCACCGTTTACACTGCTACTGTAAAGCTTTCTGTCTAATAATCAGGCAAAAATCGCGCCAGGATGCAAAGCCTGTGATTTTTTCTTGTTTCACCTCTCCCCCGGCCTGCGACAGGATAGACATTGCACCACCTCGGCGCATTGTTATGGCGCAGCTGCACTCAGCTAAGGAACGGGAAATGCATTCTGAGTTCGATTTTCACGCCAGCTACGCGTCGCACCGTGTGCCGGTGATGGGCCGCAACGCGGTGGCCACTTCTCAGCCGCTGGCGTCGCAGGCAGGTTTGCGTATGCTGCTGCAGGGCGGCAACGCGGTGGACGCGGCGATCGCCACCGCCATGGCGCTAACGGTGCTGGAGCCGACCGGCAACGGCATCGGCAGCGACGCCTTCGCCATCATCTGGGACGGCAGTCGGCTGCACGGTCTGAACGCGTCGGGCCGCGCGCCGGCCGCCTGGCATCCCGGGCGCTTCGTCGGCCGCAGCCGTATGCCGGAGATCGGCTGGGAAGCGGTCACCGTGCCGGGCGCGGTATCGGCCTGGGCGGCGCTGGCGCAGCGCTTCGGCACCCTGCCGCTGACCACGCTGGCACAGCCTGCCATCGACTACGCGCGCAACGGTTTTCCGGTCTCGCCGCTGATCGCCGAACTCTGGCTGCGCGGTTTCGACAAGCTCCAGCATCAGCCCGGCTTTGGCGCATGTTTTGCGCCCGACGGCAGGCCGCCGCGCGCTGGCGAACTGTTTCGCAATCCGGCACAGGCCGACACGCTGCAAAAGATCGCCGAAAGCAACGGAGAGAGTTTTTATCGCGGCGAGCTGGCGGAAAAAATGGTCGCCTTCGCCCGCCAGCATAACGCCGCGCTGACGCTGGAGGATCTCGACAGACATCGAGCCGACTGGGTCAGCGTGCTGTCGCAGCCGTTTGCCGGCGGTTCGGTACAGGAGTTGCCGCCCAACGGCCAGGGGATCGCCACGCTGATTGCGCTGGGCATTCTCGAGCAGCTCGATATCGGCCGCTACGCGCCCGACTCCGTTCCCTGGCTGCACCTCTCTATTGAGGCGATGAAGCTGGCGCTGGTGGATCTGGCGCGTTACGTCAGCGATGAAGATCATCTTGAGTTTCCGGCGCAGCGGCTGCTGAGCGAGGGCTATCTGCGTCAGCGCGCGGCGCTCATCGATCCTCAACGCGCGGGCGACTTCGTCTTCGGCGCGCCGCAGCAGAGCGGCACCGTCTATCTCAGCGCCGCCGATGCCAGCGGCATGATGGTCTCTTTTATTCAGTCGAACTTTATGGGCTTTGGCTCCGGCGTGGTGGTGCCTGGCACCGGCATCAGTTTGCAAAATCGCGGCGCGGGCTTCTCGCTCGATCCCGCGCATCCCAACGTGGTGGCGGGCGGCAAGCGCCCTTTCCATACCATTATCCCGGCTTTCGCGCTCGACGCGCAGGGCGCGCCGCTCATGTCGTTCGGCGTTATGGGCGGGCCGATGCAGGCGCAGGGCCACCTGCAGCTGGCGCTGCGCATTATGCTGCACAAACAGAATCCGCAGGCGGCAATCGACGCGCCGCGCTGGCGCGTGGAGCAGGGTCGGCACGTGGTGTTCGAATCCGCGCTTGAGCGCAATACGCTGGCAGCGCTGCGTCGACTGGGACATCAGGTGACGCTGGAGGATCCGCTGCAGGGCTATAACTTCGGCGGCGCGCAGGCGATCGTTCGTGATTCGCAGGGGTTTTATATCGCGGCGACAGAGAGCAGAAAGGATGGTCAGGCGGTGGTGTTTTAGCGAGACAGGGGGCAGCAGCGCTGCCCCGCTCAGGCGGCCAGCACCGGCCGTACGCCCAGCGTGTGACAAATGGCGTAGCTCATTTCCGCACGGTTCAGCGTATAGAAATGGAAATCCTTCACTCCTTCACGCGACAGGATTTTTACCATATCCATGGCGATATTGGCGCCGACCATTTTGCGCGTTTCCGGGTCATCATCCAGCCCCTCGAACATCGCATTCATCCAGCCCGGCACACGCACGTTGGTCATGGTGGCGAAGCGCGTTAGCTGTTTAAAGTTCGACACCGGCAGAATGCCTGGCACGATCTCGACGTCGATGCCGGTGGCGACGCAGCGGTCACGAAACCGCAGGTAGCTCTCGACATCGAAAAAGAACTGGGTGATCGCGCGGCTGGCGCCCGCATCGATTTTGCGCTTCAGGTTGATGAGATCGGCCTGCGCGCTTTTCGCCTCGGGATGCACTTCCGGATAGGCGGCCACCGAGATATCAAAATCCCCGACCTCTTTCAGCAGCGACACCAGATCGCAGGCGTACATATCGGGTTTGCCGCCGTTCGCCGGCAGATCGCCGCGCAGCGCCACAATGTGGCGAATGCCGTTGTTCCAGTAATCTTCCGCAATCGCGCGCAGCTCGTCGCGCGAGGCGTCAATGCAGGTCAGGTGCGGTGCGGCTTCGAGGCCGGTGCGATCTTTAATGCCTTTGATAATGCTGTGGGTGCGGTCGCGCTCGCCGGAGTTGGCGCCGTAGGTGACGGAGACGAATTTCGGCTTCAGGCTGCTGAGACGATCGATCGAGTGCCACAGGGTCTCTTCCATTTCGCTGGTACGAGGCGGAAAAAACTCGAATGAGACATTAATTTGCCCGTTCAGCTCCGCCAGGCTCTGATTCAGCGCTTCGCGCTGGTTGGCATGAAAGAAACTCATCCTGCTTACCTCATCAAAAACGTCGGGTTAATTTGCGGCCTGCGAACATCCATACGTTTAGACGTCCAGATGCACAAAATGACCCAATCTCAGGGAGTCGTCAACTGAAAAGTGATAAAGCGGCGTGACAAATATTCAAACAGAGTGAGGGAAATTCATGCGGATGAAAAAGTGGCGTTGAGCGCCTGCCAACGGGGCAGGCGCGCAAAAGATTACAGCAGTTGAGCAAGTCGATGAATATCAGACTGAATTGCGCCGGCGGTGACGTCGCGTCCCGCGCCGGGACCGCGAATTACCAGCGGATTGTCGCGATACCAGCGGCTTTCGATTGCGAAGACGTTATCGCACGGCAGCAGCGACGCCAGCGGATGCTCGGGCCGCACCGCTTCCACGCCGACACGCGCTTTACCGCTGGCGTCGAAACGCGCCACGTAGCGCAGCACCAGCCCCATCTCCTGCGCCGCTTCCAGACGCTGTAGCATCTGCTCGTTAAGCGCCTCGCCATGCTCGAAGAAGTCGTCGATCGATCCCGCCTCGCAGCCGGCCGGCACCAGCGACTCGACGCGCACCTGGTCAGGCTCGATGTTGTAGCCCGCCTCGCGTGCGAGGATCACCAGCTTGCGCTTCACGTCCTGTCCCGACAGGTCGACGCGCGGATCGGGTTCGGTCAGACCCTGCTGCCACGCCTGGTCCACCAGCTCGGTAAAGGGCACCGTGCCGTCGAACTGCAGGAACAGCCAGGAGAGCGTGCCGGAGAAGATGCCGCTAATGGCTAAAATGGTGTCGCCGCTGTCGCGCAGATCGCGCACCGTGTGGTTAATCGGCAAACCGGCGCCGACCGTAGCGTTATAGAGCCAGTGTCGTCCAGTTTTGGTAAAGGCGTCGCGGATCTGCCGCCAGGTCTGGCTGTCGGACGCCCCGGCGACTTTATTCGCGCTGATGACGTGAAAGCCGTGGCTGGCGAAATCGAGGTACTGCTGCGCCAGCGGCGTGCTGGCGGTGACGTCGAGCACCACCAGATCGTCGAACGGATGCGCGCGCATCCACAGGAACAGCGACTCTTCGTCGCGCTCCTCCGCTTCGTCATCGAAGAAGGCGAGCGCGCGGCTGGCGTCAAGCCCCTCATAGCTCAGCAGACTGCGACGACTGTCCGCCACGCCCGCCAGCACATATTCAAAGCCGGTGCGTGCCGACAGCGCTTCCTGCTCGCGCGCGAACAGCTCCAGCCAGCGCGAGCCGATATTGCCTTTGCCGAACAGCATCAGGCCGATACGTTTTTCCGCGCGAAACAGCGACTGATGCAGCCCCTGCACCAGCGACTGCGTCGGCCCGACGCGCAGCACCGCCACCAGACTGATGTGATCTTCCGACTGCCAGACGAACTCGACCGGCTGGTCCTGGATCTCCTGCCAGAAACGGTGGCTGTGCAGCGGATTGCGCGTGACGCCCGCGCCGACCAGCGCCACCAGCGCCAGCCCTTCGCGCAGCTGCAGATGAGCGGGCAGGCCCGCATCCTGCAGCAGCTGAAACACGCTGTTGACCACTTCGGCGGTATAGCAGAGCTGCAGCAGCTGGCGATCCGGATGCACGCCGGTCGCCAGCGGGCGTAGCTGCGCCCGCTTGAGGTGAAGCTCGACCTCTTTATGCAGCGCCGCGAAATCGTGTTGATCCGGCACCTGAACTTCAATCAGGCAGACATCGTCGTGGCTGGTGACGATGCGTGCGCCGGTACCGGACGCCAGCACGCGCTCGATGCGCGTCGAGCCCTGCTCCGGCTGATAGCTGCAGCGCAGCTGCAGATCGATATCGCTGCCGGACACCGGCTGCAGCGTGCGCGTATGCAGCACCGGCGCGGCGAGGCGCGCCAGCTCGCTCGCTTCGTCGAGGCGCAGCAGCGGCAGCAGACAGGCGTCGGAAACTTTACGCGGGTCGGCGCTGTAGACGCCGGCCACGTCGCTCCAGATGGTGACGCGGCCGACGCCCGCCAGCGCGCCGATCTGCGTGGCGGAGTAGTCGGAACCGTTGCGCCCCAGCAGCACGGTCTCGCCCGCGTCGTTGCGGCTAATAAAGCCGGTCACCACGATACGCTGGTGCGGATGCTGCGCCAGCAGCGTTTGCAGCAGCGGCCAGGATTTGCCTTCGTCGACCTGCGGCTGCGCGGCGCGCTCTGCCCGCAGGAAGTCGCGCGCGTCGAGCCAGCAGGCGTCGAACTCGCGCTGGCTCAGCACCGCCGCCATCAGCCGCGCCGACCACACTTCGCCGTGGCCGACCACTTCGGCGTAGACCGCGTCGCTGATAGCGCCGTCGAGCAGCGCGGCGAGCTTTTCCAGATCGCGAATAAAATTCGCCATGAGCGGCTCGGCATATTCAACCGGCAGCAGTCCGGCGATCAGCTCGCTGTGATAACGCCGTAAAGCCTGCTGCACCTGATGCGCGGCCAGGCGATCGCTCTGGCTGAGTTTTAGCCAGCTAATCAGCTGGTTAGTGGTAGAGCCAGCCGCGGACACCACCATCAAATCGCCCGGCTGGCTGTAATCCGCCATAATGCTGGCGACGCGCTGGTAACAGCGCGCATCCGCCAGGCTGCTGCCACCAAATTTGTGCAACTGCTTACTATTCGGCGTTGCCGCGCCGGCTGAAATCGTCATTTTTAACCCTCGGATGCCGTCCGGAACGCATTATCCAGATCGGCAATTAAATCTTCATGATCCTCAATGCCCACCGAGACGCGCAGCAACGTCTCGGAAATGCCCGCCGCCGCGCGCGCTTCCGCCGACATGCCGGCGTGCGTCATGGTCGCCGTGTGGGAAATCAGGCTTTCTACGCCGCCGAGCGATTCCGCCAGCGTAAACAGCTGCAGCGCCTTGAGAAAACGACGCAGCAAGGCTTCGTCGCCGTCCAGCTCGAAACTCAGCATCGCGCCGAAGCCGCGCTGTTGACGCGCCGCGTATTCGTGTCCGGCGTTTTCCGGCAGCGAAGGATGATACAGCTTTTTCACCAGCGGCTGCTGTTGCAGATAGCTCACAATCGCCAGCGCGTTGCGCTGCGCCGCCGCCATACGCGGCGCCAGCGTGCGCAGACCGCGCAGCAGCAGGTAGCTGTCGAAAGCGGCGCCGGTGACGCCGATATTATTCGCCCACCAGGCGAGTTCGGTTACCCGCGCCGGATCTTTTGCAATCACTGCGCCCGCCACCACGTCGGAGTGGCCGTTGAGATATTTGGTGCAGGAGTGGATCACCAGGTCCGCGCCCAGCGCCAGCGGGTTTTGCAGCGCCGGGCTGAGGAACGTATTGTCAACCACGCTGACGGCGCCTGCGCCGCGCGCCGCCTCGCAGATAGCAGCGATATCCACCACGCGCAGCAGCGGATTGCTCGGGCTCTCCACCAGCACCAGCTTCGGTTTTTCCGCCAGCGCCGCATCCAGCGCCGCGCGATCGCCCTGATCGACGAACTTCACGCGGTAAGCGCCGCGCTTCGCCATGCTGTCGAACAGGCGATAGCTGCCGCCATAGCAGTCGTGCGGGGCGACAAGCAGATCGCCCGGCTTCAGGAACACCGTCGTCACCAGATGGATCGCCGACATGCCGGTATTGGTCAGCACCGCGCCCGCCCCGCTCTCCAGCTCCGCCAGCGCGCGCTGCACCACGTCGCGCGTCGGGTTCCCGCGGCGCGAATAGTCATGCGCGCGCGGTTCGTTAAAATCGAGGAAGTTATAGGTGCTGGAGAGGTGAATCGGCGGGACAACGCAGCCATATTGCTCGTCATCATTCAAACCGCTGCGGACTGCGATGGTTGCCTGTTTACGCGTCATGGTGCTTTTTGTTCCTGAAGAGAGTAATAAAGAGGCATCAGGATAACATTCCACAATTGGACGTCAATACATCTGGACATCTAAATGTCTTTGCGTATAGATTGAGCAGAATGCTATAACCCGCTAAAATTACCCCTCATTGCCTGCGTTTTGCGTCCGCTTTTGCGGCCAGGATGAAGAAACCCCGCAGTTCAAGAGGTCAGGCACGGTAAAATCGGGCATAATCCACGGATTTCCCACTTTCAACTTTTGATTAAGGTAACCCATGGCTGAATGGAACGGCGAATATATCAGCCCCTACGCTGAACACGGTAAGAAGAGTGAGCAGGTTAAAAAAATCACTGTCTCTATCCCGTTGAGCGTGCTGAAAATTTTAACGGATGAGCGCACTCGTCGTCAGGTGAACAACCTGCGTCACGCCACAAACAGCGAACTGCTGTGTGAAGCCTTTCTGCATGCCTTCACCGGACAGCCGCTGCCGGACGATGTCGATCTGCGTAAAGAACGCAGCGATGAAATTCCGGAAGAAGCGAAAAAAATCATGCGCGAAAAAGGCGTCGATCCCGACACCTGGGAATATTAATAGCATAGCCTGCCGCTGGCAGCAGATTATCGTTTGAGACTCTGCTGCCATAGTTTTATCCCGCCCTCTTCTTAATTTTCTGCTTGGTCTCATCAAAACTTAATTTTTCGGCACCAGAGTCCCTTCCCTGTTTAATTATTGTCTTTTCTTTGCAGAACTATCTTTGCGACATTCTCTGGCATTTTAAGGAACAGAAAATAAAAAAAGCCTGAATGGTCAGGTTATTCCGCGTCCGTATGAATAAAGGCGTAAGCGTGCGCTGCGCATACAGGCAGTAAAAGGATTTTTATCAGGGAGTACAGAACGGAGAGAGTCAGAGAGATAATGCGAGGGAAAACAGCAGAGCGGAATGACTCAGCGCCAGGCGCGAATCATTCCGCTCAGAAAACTTATTTTTTAGCGCCCGGTACGCTGAAACGCTTGTTGAAGCGGTCAACGCGGCCACCGGTGGCAACTTCACGCTGCTTACCAGTGTAGAACGGGTGACATTTACCGCAGACGTCCAGGTTCATGTCGTGAGCCATAGTAGAGCGAGTGTGAATCACGTTACCGCAGGTGCAGGTGATGGTCACAGCTTCGTATTTCGGGTGAATACCTTGTTTCATGGGAGAACCTCATAAAAGGCCGTGTCGCTCTCCGTGCCAGGCTAAAAACCTGCACAGCACCACACGCGGTTGAACATTAATGTTTAAGCTCTGGCGAGACCTTTCTCACCAAAGGCGGCATACTATACAGAAAATAACCGCTTTTAGCAAATCCTCTGCAAGATACCCGCTGGTCGCGCCAGCGTGTACACTAGGCGTCCCGCTATGAATCGTTGAACCGGAAAGAGATCGCCATGCCCGTCGTTCAGGTTGCCCTGCCCGTTCCGCTACCCCGTCTGTTTGACTATCTGCTGCCGCACGGCGCGCAGCCGGTGCTGGGCGGGCGCGTCAGCGTGCCGTTCGGCAACCGGAAAATGGTCGGCGTCGTGGTGGGTTTCCGCGACCAGAGCGATCTGCCGGAGGCGCAGCTCAAGCGCGTCGCCGACGTGCTGGACAACGAATCGCTCTATCCGCCTTCGCTATGGCGGCTGCTCAACTGGGCGGCGGGCTACTACCATTCGCCCGTGGGCGAGGTGCTGAGCCACGCGCTGCCGGTGCTGCTGCGCCAGGGCAAGCCGGCGCAGGAGGCGCCGCTGTGGCAATGGATCATCACCGAACAGGGTCAGGCGACCACGCCGGAGAGCCTGAAGCGCGCGCCGAAACAGCAGCAGGCGCTGGCGGCATTGCGTCATCAGCCGCTCTATCGCCATCAGGTCGCGGAGCAGGATCTTACCGAAACCGCTTTTCAGGCGCTGCGTGCGAAAGGCTTGTGCGACCTGCGCGAACACCAGCCGCAGCGGCTGGACTGGCGCACGCGCTACGCCGTTAAAGGCGAGCGACTACGGCTCAATACCGATCAGGCGATGGCGGTCGGCGCTATCCGCAGCGAAGATGAGCACTACGCCGCCTGGCTGCTGGCCGGCATCACCGGCTCCGGCAAAACCGAAGTCTATCTTAGCGTGCTGGAAAATGTGCTGGCGCGCGGCAAGCAGGCGCTGGTGCTGGTGCCGGAGATCGGCCTGACGCCGCAGACCATCGCCCGCTTCCGCGAGCGCTTCGACGCGCCGGTCGACGTGCTGCACTCCGCGCTCAACGACAGCGAACGCCTTGCCGTCTGGCTGCGCGCGCGCCAGGGCGAAAACGCCATTATCATCGGCACGCGGTCGGCGCTGTTTACGCCGCTGGCGCGTCCGGGCGTGATCATTATCGACGAAGAGCACGACAGCTCTTATAAACAGCAGGAAGGCTGGCGCTATCAGGCGCGCGACCTGGCGGTATTCCGCGCGCGCGAAGAGGATATCCCGATCGTGATGGGCTCGGCGACGCCCGCGCTGGAGACGCTGCACAACGTGCGCAGCGGCAAATATCGCCAGCTCGACCTGACGAAGCGCGCCGGCAATGCGAAACCGGCCCTGCAGCAGCTGGTGGATCTCAAAGGCCAGCAGCTTATTGGCGGGCTGGCACCCGCGCTGATCGGCAAAATGCGCCAGCATCTGCAGGCGGATAATCAGGTGCTGCTGTTTCTCAACCGTCGCGGCTATTCGCCCGCGCTGCTCTGCCATGATTGCGGCTGGATTGCGGAGTGTCAGCGCTGCGAACGTTACTACACCCTGCACCAGCAGCAGCGCCAGCTGCGCTGCCACCATTGCGACAGCCAGCGACCGCTGCCCAATCAGTGCCCGCAGTGCGGCTCGACCCATCTGCTGCCGGTCGGCGTCGGCACGGAGCAGCTGGAGCAGCAGCTCGGCACGCTCTTCCCTGGCGTGCCGATATCGCGTATCGACCGCGACACCACCAGCCGCAAAGGCGCGCTGGAGCAGCATCTGGCCGACGTGCATCGCGGCGGCGCGCGCATCCTGGTGGGCACGCAGATGCTGGCGAAAGGCCACCACTTCCCGGACGTGACGCTGGTGTCGCTGCTGGATGTCGACGGCGCGCTTTTCTCCGCCGACTTTCGCGCCGCCGAGCGCTTCGCGCAGCTTTATACGCAGGTCGCCGGTCGCGCCGGCCGCGCGGGCAAACAGGGCGAAGTGCTGTTGCAGACCCACCATCCGGAACATCCGCTGTTGCAAACGCTGCTGCACCAGGGCTATTTCGCCTTCGCCCAGCAGACGCTGCTGGAGCGCCAGTCGGTTATGTTGCCGCCCTGGACCAGCCACGCGCTGTTTCGCGCCGAAGATCACGACAACCAGCAGGCCGCTGAATTCTTGCAGCAGCTGCGCAATCTGCTCGACGCCAGCCCGTTGAAGGATACCGCGATGTGGCTCATGGGCCCGGTACCGGCGCTGCAGCCGAAGCGCGGCGGACGCTGGCGCTGGCAGCTGCTGGTACAGCACGCCTCGCGTAAGCGGCTACAGCAGCTGCTCGACGGCTCGCTGCCGCTGATCGCGACCCTGCCCGCCGCGCGCAAAGTTAAATGGACGCTCGATATCGACCCCACCGAAAGCTGAGCCTGCGAGCCAGATCGAAAAAAGTCGCACAAGTCACAATTTTTATGCAAATTAAGTAACAACACAGCCGCGCAATCGTTAACAATGTGCGCGGCGTGGCTTTTTTCGGCCACAACTATCCTTTGAATGCGTCAGGAGTAGAGTGTTGGAGCAGAACCCTCAAGCGCCCGCCACCATGAAAGATGTGGCTGAAAAGGCCGGCGTTTCGACCGCCACCGTCTCACGTGCGCTGATGAATCCTGAAAAAGTGTCGGCGGCGACGCGGCAAAAAGTCGAACAGGCGGTGATCGCCGTCGGCTATGCGTCGCACGGCCTGACGCGCAACGCTCGTCGCGGCGACACGCAGACCATCCTGGTAATTGTCCCCGATATCTGCGACCCCTTCTTTAGCGAAATTATTCGCGGCGTCGAAGTGACGGCGGCGCAGGAAGGCTATCTGGTGCTGATTGGCGACTGCGCGCACCAGAACCAGCAGGAGAAAACCTTTCTCGATCTGCTGCTGACGCGCCAGATCGACGGCATGGTGCTGCTCGGCTCGCAGATCCCGTTCGATCCCGTTCACGAGGAGCAGCGCAATCTGCCGCCAATGGTGATGGCGAACGAGTTCGCCCCGGAGATGGCGCTGCCTACCGTGCATATCGACAACCTGACGGCCGCTTTCGAGGCGGTCAACCATCTGCTGCAGCTGGGCCATCGCCAGATCGCCTGCATCGCCGGGCCGGAAGCGATGCCGCTGTGCCAGTACCGCACCCAGGGCTATATTCAGGCGCTGCGCCGCAGCAATCTCACCGTTGATCCCACCTATATCGTGCGCGGCGACTTCAGCTTTGAAGCGGGCGCGCAGGCGCTAAAACAGCTAATGGCGCTGCCGCAGCCGCCGCGCGCACTCTTCTGTCACAGCGATATGCTGGCGCTCGGCGCGATGAATCAGGCTAAACGCCTTGGCCTGCGCGTGCCGCAGGATCTCTCGATTGTCGGCTTCGACGATATCGAGCTCTCGCGCTACTGTGAGCCGCCGCTCACCACCGTGACGCAGCCGCGCTATCAGATTGGGCGCGAAGCGATGCTGCTGCTGCTGGATGAGCTGCAGGGCAAGCGCGTGAATAACGGTTCGCGTCTGCTGGACGCCGAACTCACCGTGCGCGGCAGCACCGCGCCTGAGAAGAAGCGCGAGAAATAGCCGCACTTTTGGGTTATTTTCAGTAGATTCTTAAGGCGAACACTGCTGGTCAAAGTTCCAACCCTTAAGTAACATGGCGGACTCCTTGCCGGGCGGTCTTTTCAGGCGTTTTCGCCCCGTTGGCACGATTTTTTGAAGGGTATCAGAACGAGAGTGGCACAGAGAGATTACGTAGGCCGCGGGCGTTCAACAGGGACGCGTCGCAAAAAAAGCAGCACCAGCCGTGGAAAGAAAAGCAAAGGCGGTTCAGGTGTTTCCAAACTCATGATAGGGCTGGCCGTCGCGGTGCTGGTGACCTTTGCCGGTGGTTTATGGTTCCTTGCGCATCATAAAAAAGAAGATGTGCCGGTGATCCCGGATCATAAAGCCAACGGCAACGGCCTGCCGCCGAAGCCTGAAGAGCGCTGGAAATATATTAAAGAGCTGGAGAACCGTCAGGTGACGGTGCCGACGCCGACCGAACCTTCGGCGGGCGGCGAGGTCCAGTCGCATACGCAGCTCACCGACGAACAGCGCCAGCTGCTGGAGCAGATGCAGGCGGATATGCGCCAGTCGCCGACGCAGCTGAATGAAGTGCCGTGGAACGAACAGACGCCGGCGCAGCGTCAGCAGACCCTGCAGCGCCAGCAGCAGCTTCAGATGCAGTCGCGTCAGCAGCAGCAGCAGGCGACGCAAAGCGCGCCGGCGCGTCAACAGACCACGCAGCCGAGCCAGCCTGCTCGTCAGACGCAGACTACGCATCAGTCTCAGCCGCAGCAGCAGCCGAGCGCGCGTCCGGCACCGCAGCCGCGCCAGACGCAGACGCAGCAGCCTGCGCCCGTCACGCGCGAACCTGCGCAGGAGACGGCGAAGAAAACGGCGGAAAAACCGGCCTCTTCGCAGCGCTGGATGGTACAGTGCGGTTCGTTCAAAGGCTCCGACCAGGCGGAATCGGTGCGCGCCGGTCTGGCGTTCGAAGGTTTCGAAAGCCGCATTACCACCGGCGGCGGCTGGAATCGCGTGGTGATAGGTCCATTTAAGGATCGCAGCGCCGCCGACAGCACCCTGAAGCGGCTGCGCGGCAACGGCCATTCAAACTGTATTCCGCTCGCCGTCGGGGGTTGAAACCCGCCAAAGCCGCCCCATATCTGGTTGCATGATGCGCCGCGCCTTGCCGCGCGGCGCTTTTTTTCTACTGCAACAAGGGGTCTGCCCGTGACAACAATAGTAAGCGTACGACGCAACGGACGAGTCGTTATCGGCGGTGATGGCCAGGCAACGCTCGGCAATACCGTGATGAAAGGCAACGTGAAAAAAGTGCGTCGTCTTTACAACGATAAGGTAATTGCCGGTTTCGCTGGCGGCACTGCAGATGCCTTCACGCTCTTTGAACTCTTCGAACGTAAACTGGAAATGCATCAGGGTCACCTGGTGAAAGCCGCCGTCGAGCTGGCGAAAGACTGGCGCACCGATCGCATGCTGCGCCGTCTTGAAGCGCTGCTGGCGGTCGCCGATGAAAACGCTTCGCTGATCATCAGCGGCAACGGCGACGTTATCCAGCCCGAAAACGATCTCATCGCCATTGGTTCCGGTGGCCCCTTCGCTCAGGCAGCGGCGCGTGCGCTGCTGGAGAATACCGAGCTGGGCGCGCATGACATCGTCGCGAAATCCTTAGATATCGCAGGCGACATCTGCATCTACACCAACCACAATGTTAACTTCGAAGAACTGCCGTCCAGGGCGTAAGGATTAAAGATGTCTGAGATGACTCCCCGCGAAATCGTCAGCGAACTGAATCGCTTTATCATCGGCCAGGACGGCGCAAAAAAAGCCGTCGCCATTGCGCTGCGTAACCGCTGGCGCCGTATGCAGCTCGACGAAGAGCTGCGCCACGAGGTGACGCCGAAAAATATTCTGATGATCGGCCCGACCGGCGTCGGTAAAACCGAAATCGCCCGTCGCCTGGCGAAACTCGCCAACGCGCCGTTTATCAAGGTGGAAGCGACCAAATTCACCGAAGTGGGTTACGTCGGTAAAGAAGTCGATTCCATTATTCGCGACCTGACCGACGCCGCCGTGAAAATGGTGCGCAGCCAGGCGATTGAAAAGAACAAATACCGTGCCGAAGAGATGGCGGAAGAGCGCATCCTCGACGTGCTGATCCCGCCCGCCAAGAACAACTGGGGCCAGCCGGAGCAGAGCAGCGAACCTTCCGCCGCGCGCCAGTCGTTCCGCAAGAAGCTGCGCGAAGGCCAGCTGGACGATAAAGAGATTGAGATCGACCTCGCGGCCGCGCCGGCTGGCGTCGAAATCATGGCGCCTCCGGGCATGGAAGAGATGACCAACCAGCTTCAGTCGATGTTCCAGAATCTGGGCGGCCAGAAACAGAAGCCGCGCAAGCTGAAAATCAAAGACGCGATGAAGCTGCTGATTGAAGAAGAAGCGGCCAAGCTGGTCAATCCGGAAGAGCTGAAGCAGGACGCGATCGAAGCGGTAGAGCAGCACGGCATCGTGTTTATCGACGAGATCGACAAAATCTGTAAGCGCGGCCAGTCGTCCGGCCCGGACGTGTCGCGCGAAGGCGTACAGCGCGATCTGCTGCCGCTGGTAGAAGGCTGTACCGTATCGACCAAGCACGGCATGGTGAAAACCGATCACATTCTGTTTATCGCCTCAGGCGCGTTCCAGGTCGCCAGCCCGTCGGATCTGATCCCGGAACTGCAGGGCCGTCTGCCGATCCGCGTTGAGCTACAGGCGCTGACCGTAAACGATTTCGAGCGCATTCTCACCGAGCCGAACGCTTCTGTGACCGTGCAGTACAAAGCGCTGATGGGCACTGAAGGGGTTAACGTCGAGTTCACCGAGGACGGTATTCGCCGCATCGCTGAAGCGGCATGGCAGGTCAACGAAACCACCGAGAATATCGGCGCGCGCCGTCTGCACACCGTGCTGGAGCGTCTGATGGAAGATATCTCCTATGACGCCAGCGATCGCCACGGCGACTCCGTTACCATCGATGCGGAGTATGTCAGCAAGCATCTGGATGAGCTGGTGGCAGACGAAGATCTCAGCCGCTTTATTCTGTAATTCCGTTTTTTCTATGCGCTTGCGCAAAGCCCGGCCAATGAGTCGGGCTTTTTTTTCTGCATGCTGCTGATGCAGCGCCTTTTTTTCCGCTGATGATTTTGCCAACAATCCGCAACTGGCGGTATACTTACCCCTCCTGTGGCAAACAGATGAACCCATCATGAAATACGATACCTCTGAACTCTGCGACATCTACCATGAAGAAGTGAACGTTGTTGAACCGCTTTTTTCAAACTTTGGTGGCCGCACCTCATTTGGTGGTCAGATAACCACAGTGAAATGTTTTGAAGACAACGGCCTGCTCTACGATCTGCTGGAAGAGAACGGCCGGGGCCGCGTGCTGGTGATTGACGGCGGCGGTTCGGTGCGGCGCGCGCTGGTGGATGCGCAGCTGGCGCGTCTGGCGGTCGAAAGCGAATGGGAAGGCTTAGTGGTTTACGGCTCCGTGCGTCAGGTAGATGACCTGGAGGAGCTGGAGATCGGCATTCAGGCGATTGCCGCTGTGCCGGCGGGCGCGGCGGGCGAAGGCATTGGCGAGAGCGATGTGCGCGTTAACTTCGGCGGCGTCACCTTCTTTTCCGGCGACCATCTCTACGCCGACAATACCGGCATAATCCTCTCTGAAGATCCGCTCGATATCGAGTAATGCCGAAAACGAAAACGGGAGCGATGCGCTCCCGTTTTTCATTCTAATGAGGCGCTTACACCTCTTCCATTTTTCCCAGCAGCGCACGCAGGCGATCCTGCCACAGATGCTGCTCTTCCTTTAGCTGCTGATTTTCACGCACCAGCGAGTCATGATTGCCCGCCGCCTGTTGCGCTTCGTTTTTCAGCGCGTTGTTCTGCTCTTTCAGCTCTTCGATTTCCATCTGCAGCAGGGTGATGGTATCAATCGCCTGCTGTACTTTCGCTTCCAGTTTCTCGAATACTTCAAATGACATCTTTCTGACCTCTCCTAAATTCTCGCAGGGCGTTGATGATGCCAGCCTTAGCGCGTGACGCCCTGTATCAGCCAGGCCAGCAACAATGTTTCCGATTGTATGTAGCCTGATAGCGCAAGTCCAGCGACGCGGGCACTGCGGGCGCAGTCTGTAACACTTTTCGGCTTATACCTGGCTGATTGCCGCTGCGCATGCGCGCGGCGGAAAACGAGGCGGCGGAAAAGTTGAAATGATGTTTCATGAAAGTGAAAAGGCGCGAAAACGCGCATTTTTTTGACTCAGCACACAGATTTAGATTTCGCTATTTCTCGTTTATGCTCGTTAACGATAAATTTACACCAGCCCTACAAGAGAGCTGGGTGACTCATGGATTGAGAACAAAAACTGATAAAATTTAACCTCGCTTCAGGAATACCATTATGAGTCAGACATCGAACACACTGAAAGGGCAGTGCATCGCCGAATTTATCGGAACCGGCCTGATTATCTTCTTTGGCGCAGGCTGCGTAGCCGCGCTGAAAGTCGCCGGCGCCGCCTTCGGGCAATGGGAAATCTGTATTATCTGGGGACTCGCCGTCTCCATGGCCGTCTACCTTACCGCCGGCGTATCTGGCGCTCATCTTAACCCTGCCGTCACGGTGGCGCTTTGTCTGTTCGCCAACTTTGAAGGGCGCAAGGTGGTGCCTTATATCCTGGCGCAGGTCGCTGGCGCATTCTGCGCTGCCGCGCTGGTTTACGGCCTTTATTACAATCTGTTCTTCGATTACGAGCAAAGCCATCAGATGGTGCGCGGCACGGTTCAGAGTCTGGATCTGGCCGGTATCTTCTCAACCTACCCTAATCCGCACATCAGCGTAGGCCAGGCGTTCCTGGTTGAAATGGTGATCACGGCGGTGCTGATGGCGGTAATTATGGCGCTGACCGACGATGGCAACGGCGTACCGCGTGGTCCGCTGGCGCCGCTGTTGATCGGCCTGCTGGTTGCCGTTATCGGCGGCGCAATGGGTCCGCTGACCGGCTTCGCCCTGAACCCGGCGCGCGATTTCGGACCCAAGCTGTTCGCCTTCTTTGCGGGTTGGGGTAACGTGGCCTTCACGGGCGGTAAAGATATCCCCTACTTCCTGGTACCGATCTTTGGCCCGTTAGTGGGAGCCTGTCTGGGCGCCTTCGGCTATCGCGCGCTGATTGGCCGCCACCTGCCTGGCGCCGTACTGGCCAGCAGCAAAACAGAAAAACCGGTCGCACGCGCTGAGCAGCGTAAAGCGTAAGTTTCACCTTTTCATCGGGAATGCATTATGACGACTACCACTGATAAAAAATATATTGTTGCGCTCGACCAGGGCACCACCAGCTCACGCGCCGTCGTGCTGGATCACGACGCCAACATCGTTGCGGTATCGCAGCGCGAATTTACCCAGATCTACCCGAAAGCGGGCTGGGTTGAACATGACCCGATGGACATCTGGGCATCGCAAAGCTCGACGCTGGTAGAGGTGCTGGCGCACGCCGACATCCGTTCCGATGAGATCGCCGCGATCGGCATCACCAACCAGCGCGAAACCGCCATCGTCTGGGACAAAGAGACCGGCAAGCCGATCTATAACGCCATCGTCTGGCAGGATCCGCGCACCGCGGACTACTGCAACAAGCTGAAAAAAGAGGGGCTGGAAGAGTATATCCAGCACACCACCGGCCTGGTGATTAACCCCTACTTCTCCGGCACTAAGGTGAAGTGGATCCTCGACCATGTGGAAGGGGCGCGCGAACGCGCGAAGCGCGGCGAGCTGCTGTTCGGCACCGTCGATACCTGGCTGATCTGGAAAATGACCCAGGGGCGCGTGCATGTGACCGATCACACCAACGCCTCGCGTACCATGATGTACAACATTCACAAGCTGGAGTGGGATCAGCGCATGCTGGAAATCCTCGATATCCCGCGTGAAATGCTGCCGGAAGTGAAAGGCTCTTCAGAAGTGTACGGTCAGACCAACATCGGTGGTAAAGGCGGCACGCGTATTCCTATCGCCGGTATCGCAGGTGACCAGCAGGCGGCGCTTTACGGCCAGCTCTGCGTTCAGCCGGGCATGGCGAAAAATACCTACGGCACCGGCTGCTTTATGCTGATGAACACCGGCACCGAAGCGGTGACCTCTTCGCACGGCCTGCTGACCACCATCGCCTGCGGTCCGCGCGGCGAAGTGAACTACGCGCTGGAAGGCGCAGTGTTTATCGGCGGCGCCTCGATTCAATGGCTGCGCGACGAGATGAAGCTGATTAGCGACTCGACCGACTCGGAGTACTTCGCCCTTAAGGTGAAGGATACCAACGGCGTTTATATGGTTCCGGCCTTTACCGGCCTGGGCGCGCCTTACTGGGATCCCTATGCGCGCGGCGCGATTTTCGGCCTGACGCGCGGCGCTAACGCCAACCACATTATTCGCGCCACGCTGGAGTCTATCGCCTACCAGACGCGCGACGTGCTGGAAGCGATGCAGAACGATGCCGATACCCGCCTGCAGTCGCTGCGCGTGGACGGCGGTGCGGTCGCGAACAACTTCCTGATGCAGTTCCAGTCGGACATTCTCGGCACGCGCGTTGAGCGTCCGGAAGTGCGCGAAGTCACCGCGCTGGGCGCCGCCTATCTGGCGGGTCTGGCGGTAGGCTTCTGGGGCGACCTGGAAGAGGTGCGCGCTAAGGCGGTCATCGAACGCGAATTCCGCCCGAGCATCGAGACCACCGAGCGCAACGTTCGCTACGCCGGCTGGAGAAAAGCGGTGGCGCGCGCGCAGGCGTGGGAAGATCACGACGAGTAATATGAGCGTTCGCCAGCAGCCGCTGGCAAACATCTCAACCTTCCGGGCCCGCGACGCTGTCGCGGGCTTTTTTTTGCCCTTCCCCGCTATGCTACACTGCCCTTTTTTCAGCAGGTGCAGGCCATGAAACGAGAACTTGCCATAGAATTTTCCCGCGTAACCGAAGCGGCGGCGTTAGCTGGCTACCGCTGGCTGGGGCGCGGCGATAAAAACGGCGCCGACGGCGCTGCCGTCCACGCCATGCGACACGTCCTGAATACCATTGATATCGACGGCCAGATTGTGATCGGCGAAGGGGAGATCGACGAAGCGCCTATGCTCTATATCGGCGAAAAAGTCGGCAGCGGGCGCGGCGACGCGGTCGATATCGCGGTGGATCCGATCGAGGGCACGCGGATGACCGCCATGGGCCAGGCCAACGCGCTGGCGGTGCTGGCGGTCGGCGACAAGGGCAGCTTTCTGCACGCGCCAGATATGTATATGGAGAAGCTGATAGTCGGCCCTGCGGCGCGCGGCCATATCGATCTCAGTCTGCCGCTGGAAACTAACCTGCGTAATATCGCCGCAGCGCTGGGTAAGCCGCTGGCGCAGCTGACGGTCTCTATTCTGGCGAAACCGCGCCACGACGCGGTTATCGCGCAGCTACAGCAGCTTGGCGTGCGCGTCTTCGCCTTCCCGGACGGCGACGTGGCGGCCTCTATCCTGACCTGCATGCCTGACAGCGAGGTCGACGTGCTCTACGGCATCGGCGGCGCGCCAGAGGGCGTGGTGTCGGCGGCGGTGATCCGCGCACTGGATGGCGATATGCAGGGCCGTCTGCTGCCGCGTCATGAGGTTAAGGGCGAGAGCGAAGAGAATCGCCGCATCGGCGAGCAGGAGCTGGCGCGCTGCGACGAGATGGGCATTAAAGCGGGCGAGGTGTTGCCGCTGTCACGTATGGCGCGCAACGACAACGTGATCTTCGCCGCTACCGGCATTACCAGCGGCGATCTGCTGAAAGGCATTACGCGTCAGGGCAATATCGCCACCAGCGAAACCCTGCTGATCCGCGGTAAATCGCGCACTATTCGCCGCATCCAGTCGATCCACTATCTGGACCGCAAAGACGCGGCGCTGCATCCCTTTATCCTGTAACCGTGCCGCTCTGGCTTTCTGGCTGTCGCGACAGCGGCAGCCAGCAGAGCAGCATTACCAGCGCGGTGGCGAACATCAGCATGCCCAGGCTGAACTGATCGCGCTGCGGCAGCAGCGCAGACGCCCAGGCGACCACGCCCGATCCCAGGTTTTGCAATCCCCCAATCAGCGCGCCGGCGCTGCCGGCCAGCCACGCGTAGGGCTCCATCGCGCCTGAGGTCGCCAGCGGGAACAGCATGCCCGCTCCGAAGAAGAAGAGCGCCGCGGGCACCAGCAGGGTCCAGATATTCATGATGCCGAACCACGCCGGGATCCACATCAGCGCGCCCGCCAGCAGGCAACTGTTGACGCCGGTCCACATCAGGCTATGCCAGGAGCGCGCCTCGCGTCCGGCGAACCAGGCGCCGAAAAAGGCGGCGGGGATCGGCAGAATAAACAGAATGCTGACGGTAAAGGCATCCAGCCCCAGCACGCCGCCCAGCAGCACGCCGCAGCTCGCTTCGAAGACCGCAATGCCCGCCAGCGCGCCGATCAGCAGCACAATAAAGCGTACAAAGCTGGCGTCGCGCAGCAGTCGCTGATAGCGGCGAAAAAAAGGCGTGACTTCGCCGCCTTGCGGACGCGTCTCCGGCAGCCAGCGCATCATCGCGCCGGTCACCGCGACGCAGAGCAGCAGCAGGAAAGCGAAACAGGCGTGCCAGCCGAACAGCTTCGTCAGCAGTGCGCCGATGACCGGTGCCAGCAGCGGACTGACCAGCAGTCCCATATTGAGCAGGCTATTGGCCTGACGCAGCGCGACGCCCGCATAGAGGTCGCGCGGCATGGTGCGCGCCATCACGCCCGCCACGCCGGTGCCCAGCCCCTGAATGGCGCTGCCCAGCACCAGCACGTTCAGCGACGGCGCCAGCATCGCGGTTACGGCGCCGATCATAAAGATCGTCATGCCGGCGAGGATCACCGGACGGCGCCCGATGCTGTCGGAGAGCGGACCATAGATCAGCTGCGATCCGCCATAGGTCATCAGATAGGCCGCCATCACGCGCTGCAGCGTGCCGTCGTGCACGTTGAGCGCGTCCGCCATCTGGGCCATCGCCGGGACATAGATCGTCTGCGCCATTTGCCCAACCGCCAGCATTAAAATCAACATCAGCAACAGCGGACGATTTTCCATCTTCTTCATCGATATCTCGGTCTGGGAAATAAAGTTAATTCAGCAGCAAAATGCGCTGTATCGGGTTAATGGCGGGAAAAATATCAGGATTACATGACAAATCGAGAGACGGGCGTAAAGAGGCTGGCGTAAAGGCGTCAAGTTTTCGTACCACCTTGTCAACCGCGGACAACGGCGTGTTGAGACGTGCTGCGCATTTGTCGATTAGAGCCAAAAAAGGGGCGCGCGGGTGGAAAAAGCGTCGAGCAGCCGCGATGATAACACTGTGCCTGAAAAATCAACGACCAGGAGAGTAACGATGGCTGAATGGGTCAATGCGCAAGTAAAGGAAGTGAAGAACTGGACGGACGCGCTGTTCAGTCTGCGGGTGCATGCGCCGATCGATGCATTCACCGCCGGTCAGTTCGCCAAGCTGGCGCTGGAGATAGACGGCGAACGCGTGCAGCGCGCTTACTCTTACGTGAACGCGCCCAGCGATCCTTTACTGGAGTTCTATCTGGTCACGGTGCCGGAGGGCAAACTGAGCCCGTGTCTGCAGGCGCTCAGGCCGGGCGACACCGTGATGGTAACGAAAGAGGCCGCCGGCTTTTTTGTGCTGGATGAGATCCCGCCGTGCAAAACGCTATGGATGCTGGCGACCGGCACGGCGATTGGGCCTTACCTCTCTATTCTGCAACAGGGCGAAGGGCTGGATCGCTTCGATCATATCGTGCTGGTGCACGCGGTGCGCTATGCCGCCGATCTCAGCTACCTGCCGCTGATGCAGTCGCTGCAGCAGATCTACAACGGCAAGCTGCGCATTCAGACGGTGGTGAGTCGCGAAAACGCAGCGGGATCCCTCACCGGCCGCGTGCCGGCGCTAATCGAAAGCGGCGAACTGGAGCGTGCGGTGGGCCTGCCGATAGAGGCGGAGTCGGGCCATATTATGCTGTGCGGCAACCCGCAGATGGTGCGCGATACTCAGCAGATGCTGAAAGAGACGCGCGATATGCGCAAGCATCTGAAGCGTAAACCCGGGCATATCACCAGCGAGCACTACTGGTAAGCTGCGCTGGGATGAGATAATTCTTATCCTGGGGCAAGTTTTGCCCGTCGCGCTTTTGACTTTCGCAGGTAAAACCCGTTCTAATTTGGCGCAGAGTTTACTGGTCGAGCCTACGAAATGAAGAATTTGCCTGGCGCGCTGCTGCTGAGCCTTGCGCTAACGGCCCCGGCATTTGCCGCCGATCCCACGCTGCGCGAGCGCAGCGAATCCGTGCCTGCCGCACCCTATTTGCTGCCGGGCGCGCCTACCTTTGATATGACCATCGGCCAGTTCCGCGAAAGGTATAACGCCGCCAACGCCGACCTGCCGCTGATGGAGTATCGCGCCATCGATAACAGAAACGACAGCAGCCGCCTGACGCGCGCGGCGAGTAAAATCAGCGAAACGCTCTACGCCTCCACCGCGCTGGAACAGGGAACCGGAAAAGTGAAGACGCTACAGCTGACCTGGCTGCCGGTGCCGGGACCGGATCAGAAAGCGTCGCAGGAGAAAGCGCTCGCCTACATGACGGCGCTGCTGCGCTTTTTTGTACCCGGTCTTTCCCCGGACGAAGCGCGGCAAAAGCTGAACGCGCTGCTGAGCGAAGGCAAAGGCGCGCGCTATTTTTCCCACACCGAAGGCGCCCTGCGTTTCGTGGTCGCGGACAACGGCGACAAGGGCCTGACCTTCGCCGTCGAGCCCATAAAACTGGCGCTGCCGCCTGCCGATCAGGGCGGCAAAAATGACGAAAAGCAAAGCCATTGACCTGATAGATCTCTATACTGTCTGGCAGTCTACGCTGCCTGACGGCAGTGCAATTTAATGAATCGCGTAACGCGGAGGATAGAATGCGACATCCATTGGTTATGGGTAACTGGAAACTGAATGGCAGCAAGCAGATGACAGGCGAGCTGATCGAAGGCCTGCGCAAAGCGCTCTCCGGCGTTGACGGTTGCGGCGTGGCGATCGCCCCGCCGACTATCTATCTCGACCAGGCGAAACACGCCATCTCCGGCAGCCACATCGCTCTGGGCGCGCAGAACGTCGACGTCAACCTCTCGGGCGCTTTCACCGGCGAAACCTCCGCGGACATGCTGAAAGATATCGGCGCGAAATATATCATCATCGGCCACTCTGAGCGTCGTACCTACCACAAAGAGAGCGACGAGTTCATCGCGAAGAAATTCGCCGTGCTGAAAGCAGCTGGCCTGGTGCCGGTGCTGTGCATTGGTGAAACCGAAGCGGAAAACGAAGCGGGTCAGACTGAAGAAGTCTGCGCGCGCCAGATCGACGCTGTGCTGGAAACCCAGGGCGCGGAAGCCTTTAACGGCGTGGTTATCGCCTATGAGCCGGTCTGGGCTATCGGCACCGGCAAATCAGCGACCCCGGCGCAGGCGCAGGCGGTACACAAATTTATTCGCCAGCACATCGCGAAGAAAGACGCTGCGGTCGCCGAGCAGGTGATCATTCAGTACGGCGGTTCTGTTAACGATAAGAACGCGGCTGAACTCTTTACCCAGCCGGACATCGACGGCGCGCTGGTCGGCGGCGCCTCGCTGAAGGCTGACGCCTTCGCCGTTATCGTTAAAGCGGCTGCGGAAGCGAAAAAAGCGTAACCTTCGATACGCAAAAAAGGCGGCCTGATGGCCGCCTTTTTTATTGCCGCAAAATCTCGCAGCTGTGGTCCTGTAGCTCTTCCGCCGAGCCGCGATTTAGCAATAGCCAGTTTCGCTCAAGCGCCATTGCCGCCAGGCGTCCATCCGGCAGCGCCGCCAGCGCCAGCCCGTATTTGCCCATCTCGCTGCGCGCGTTGGGGATTTCGTTGGCCACACGGATAAACAGGCTCTGCTGCGTCAGCTCCGGCAGGCTGAGCGCGCGTATCCGGTAAGCGTGCTGGCGCAGCTGTTCCGTCTGCCAGCGGCTGGAGAGCGCGGGTGCAAGGCGGTCCAGCGCGCGGCGCACATCGGGACGCAGGCAGGAGATATGGATATGCAGCTGATTCTGGGTGCGGCCATATTCGGCGTTGATCGCCAGCGACAGCGCGCTATCGGCAATGGGCGAGCCGCGCTTTGCCGCCAGCTGCGTGCGCGCCTGCCAGGCGAAGGCGAAGAAATTGGGCGTCGCCGGATTGAGCAGCGCCGGGCTTTCCATACCGGTGATTTTCGCCAGCGGGATCAGCAGATACTGCAGCGGCCCGTTCAGATCTTTGAGCAGCGCATAGCCTTGCTCAAGCTCGACGCGCTGGCAAGGCGTGGGCTTGCCCGTTGCGCGCTGATTCGGCTCGCACTTTTCACTGACGATGTGCCACAGCGCATCGCTGTTTTTATGCAGGTGGAAGGCGGCAATCGCTAAACCGCTTATCAGGATCAACAGCAGCAGCGCAATCAGGCCCAGCGCACGACGACGTCCCTGCATAGCAAGACTCCTCTTTCCGCTTTTTTTGCGCATCCTCGCCTGGCTGCCGCGCAATGTCACGCACAAATAAAAACGGCCAGCACGCTGGCTGGCCGTCTTAACTGCGCTGGCGCGATTAAGGCTTCATCACCTGATCGTAGGTGCCGCCATCGGCAAAGTGCGTTTTCTGCGCCTGCGTCCAGCCGCCGAACTTATTATCGATGGTAAACAGCTTCACCGGCGCGAAAGTGCTGGCGAATTTCTTCGCCACTTCCGCATCGCGCGGGCGATAGTAGTTTTGCGCTGCGATAGTCTGGCCTTCCGGCGAGTAGAGATACTTCAGGTAGGCGTCCGCAACTGCGCGCGTCCCCTGATCGTCCACCACTTTATCCACCACGGAAACGGTGGGTTCAGCCAGAATGGATTCACTCGGCGTGACGATTTCAAATTTGTCTTTGCCCAGCTTATCGACTGCCAGATAGGCTTCGTTTTCCCAGGCGATCAGCACATCGCCGATACCGCGCTCTACAAAGGTATTGGTTGCGCCGCGCGCGCCGGAGTCCTGTACCTCGACGTTTTTAAACAGCGCTTTTACGTAAGCCTGCGCCTTCGCCTGATCGCCGTTGTTTTGATCCAGCGCCCAGCCCCATGCCGCCAGATAGTTCCAGCGCGCGCCGCCTGAGGTTTTCGGATTCGGGGTAATGACTGAAACGCCTGGCTTAATTAAATCGGACCAGTCGTGAATGCCTTTGGGATTATCTTTGCGCACCAGGAAAACGATGGTGGAGGTGTAAGGCGCGGAGTTATCCGGCAGACGCTTGAGCCAGTTCTTATCGATACGGCCGCGTTCGGCGATGGCATCGACATCGGATTGCAGCGCCAGCGTCACGACATCGGCGCGAATGCCGTTAATAACCGAGGTCGCCTGCTTGCCTGAGCCGCCATGCGACTGGCGGATTACCACGTTGTCGCCGGTTTCCTGCTTGTAGTGCGCCGCAAAGGCTTTGTTGTACTGCTCGTACAGCTCGCGCGTCGGATCGTAAGAGACGTTTAACAGCTGGTAATCCTTTGCCAGAACGCTGGCAGAGGCCAGCAGAAGGGTAATACCGATACTCCACTTGTTCATTATGCACGCTCCCGATGTCATTATACCGGTAGCGTGACATAAACCATTTTAGAGCTAAAAGAATTAAAAATAAGCATTTATAACTGGCAGGAATATAGACAACTAAAATAAAAGCGCGCCTGAGAGGCGCGCCTGAAGCGTGTTTAGGATCAATAGAGTTTTTTCGCGGTTTCCAGCCAGTCGCGCTTAAACGGACGCTTCATGTTTTCGATAGCGTCGATGATGTCGTGATGCACCATCTTCTCGTTCTGGATGCCGACGCAGCGGCCGCCGTAGCCCTGCAGCAGCAGCTCAATGGCATAGGCGCCCATGCGAGACGCGAGGATACGGTCGTAAGCGCAGGGCGCGCCGCCGCGCTGAATATGACCGAGCACGGTCGCGCGCGTTTCGCGTTTAGTTTCCGCTTCGATGTACTTCGCCAGGTCGTCGATATCGCAGATATGTTCGGTGATCGCCACGATGGCGTGCTTTTTGCCCTTGGCGATGCCCGCTTTGATCTCCATGACCAGCTCTTCGCGGGTGTAAGGAATTTCCGGCAGCACGATAAATTCGCAACCGCCCGCAATCGCCGCCGCCAGAGTCAGGTCGCCGCAGTAGCGTCCCATCACCTCGACAATAGAGATGCGCTGGTGCGAAGAGGAGGTGTCGCGCAGGCGGTCAATCGCCTCGACCACGGTTTCCAGCGCGGTGAAGTAGCCGATAGTGTAGTCAGTACCCGCAACGTCGTTATCGATGGTGCCTGGCAGGCCAATGCACGGGAAGCCCATTTCGGTCAGACGCTTCGCGCCCATATAGGAGCCGTCGCCGCCGATGACAACCAGCGCATCGATGCCGCGCTTTTTCATATTCTCAATCGCGACCTGGCGCACTTCATCGTTGCGGAACTCAGGGAAACGCGCCGAACCCAGGAAGGTGCCGCCGCGGTTAATCATGTCCGATACGCTGTAGCGGTCGAGATTGATCATCCGATCTTCGTACAGTCCCAGATAGCCGTCATAGATACCAAAAACTTCCAGTCCTTCGCTCAGCGCTGATCGCACAACGCCGCGAATGGCTGCGTTCATGCCGGGGGCGTCGCCGCCGCTGGTCAATACACCAATTTTTTTGATCATGACAACCTCTGGATTGTTAAAACGAAAAGTTAATCCTGCCTGTCGTGCGCCGCTAAGCGGCATACCCTATGCGCGACCCGTGATGGCAGATAGTATATCAAAGGCTTGCTGCTGAATTGATTCAGGTCAGACAAGTTTTCACTAATTTTTTTGCAGTAATGTTAGCGCTTCGTCATTTTAAATAGATTAAATTGATTCAATCAGGTTAAAAGCCGGGTGAATTCTGCTGTTCAATCGGCACGACAGAGCAGGGATCCTGATGAATAATCACGTCCGAGCCGGGGAAACGCTGACGCAGCGCCTTCTCTACCTGATCCGCTACGCGATGCGCCTGCACTAACGGTAAATCGTCATTAAGCTCCAGATGGAGCTGGATGAATTTAGTCGGCCCCGACTGACGCGTACGCACGTCATGCACGCCCTCCACGCCCGGCCAGTTCAGCGCCAGGTCGAGAATGATATTGTGCTCTTCCTCCGGCAGCGCGCGATCCAGCAGCGACTGCACGGCGTCATAGCCCATCCGCAATGCGCTGTACAAGATGTAGACGCCGATACCTAACGCGAACAGCGCGTCTGCGCGAGCAAAGCCATAGCTGCTTAAGCCCAGAGCGATCAGAATAGCGCCGTTCATCACCACATCGGACTGATAGTGCAGCATGTCGGCGCGAATCGCCTGACTGTGCGTGTGGCGCACGACCCAGCGTTGAAACGCGACCAGCAGCAGCGTCGAACAGAGCGCCACCACGGTAACCCCCACCCCGACCAGCGGCGCGCGCAGCGTATTCGGCGAAGCCAGATGCTGGAGGCCGGTCAAAAACAAGAACAGCGCCGAACCAGAGATAAACATGCTTTGCGCCAGCGCCGCCAGCGATTCCGCCTTGCCGTGACCAAAAGTATGGTTAGCGTCAGCAGGTTGCAGCGCGTAGCGCACGACTAAAAGATTAGTTAGCGAGGCGGCGATGTCCACCAGCGAGTCGACCAGGCCCGCCAGCAGGCTGACCGAACCGGTATACCACCAGGCAAAAATTTTGACGAGAAGCAGGCAGGTCGCCAGGATCGTCGCCGCCAGCGCCGCGCGCTTGACCAGACGAGCATAGGTGGGTTGCATAGTGTGCTCCCTCAGCCATTACAGGCATGCACCCGAAACAAAGGAATGGCTAAAGTTTAACATCCAGATTGTCGCTGCGCATAAACCCTGCGTCATCAGAAGAGAAAAGCTGGCAGAATGCCAGAAAAAACAAACCCCGCCCTCAAAGAGGACGGGGTACCGTTTCCCGCGTGGGAAACGCACGGTTTACCGCTAAGCTCTAACCTCGTCAGGAAGAGCTACGGCCGCCGCCGTGGCTGTTCTGACCGCCTTTTTTGCCTGCTTCAGAGGCTTTTTCACGATCGTTTTTGAAATTACCGCTACCGCCGCTGCTTTTGCCGCCTTTTTTACCGGCTTCAGAGGCTTTTTGCGGATTGTCTGCGAAATTGCCTGAACCACCACGATGTTCTGCCATAACTTACTCCGTTAATATATATTCAGATTGTTTACGTAATGTGGTTACTGCACTCCATTTAAATTCCCGGGGTGTGCGCTTTCCTTGCTGCGACAAAATTAAGTGTAGAGGTAAGCCAGAAGAATTCAAGAAAACGGCAAAATAATTAACTTATTGATAATTATTAACTTTAAATATAATCGTAAAGCTTAGTTTCTTCTTATCATATATTTAAATAAATAGTCGCTTCGCTTTTTTATTTAAATCCGCTTCGCTTGTAGATATATTTTCACGACATAACATATGCTTTATAAAAAAATAAACGAGACGATAAAGAACAATAGTTTGCTAAATGCCTGAAGATTTAAGGGGTTAGTGCCTTTCATAAATAAAGTGTTAATGCTGAAGAGAGATCGGCCTGTCAAAGTTGACACTACGGCTGGAAACGCGAAAAAACGCAAAAAAAACCCCGCCATCATGGCGGGGAAGACAGGGATGGTGTCTATGGCAAGGAAAACAGGGATACTATGTTACTGGTTACTGCTGGTACTACTCACTGCTTGCAGCGATGAAGCCGACTGCAAATTTGAGAGCTTGCGCAGCTCGGCAAGCCACCGCTCGTAATTCTTCTGCAACGCGGCCTGCTGAGCCGGCGTGAGCAAGTGATACATCTGGTTGCGAATGCGCGCCATCTCGACATGCTGTTCGATCTGCGCCTGAGCGATTTTCTCAGCCTGGGCGCGGATAGCCGCTTCGTTAAAAGTGTCCGCCGTAATCAGGCCATGCATGTTTTCGATATCGCCGATGCTGACAGGGGAACGTTCATATCGCGCCTGTGTCATCAGGTCTCGCATCTGTTGACGCTGTTCTTCCGTCAACTCGATGCCGTCGAACATGTGGCTTTGCGGATTTTGCGTCATACTGCCTGTCGTCAATCCGCCGTGATGCATTTCGTCAATCGTCGTCGTGTCTGCCACTCCTGCGCTGGCGTGATTGAGAACCATCGCTGAGGCAATGACGACGGCGGTTACTGTGCGCATCGTTTACTCCAGTCCGTTCCGTTTTGCGATTCAACGAGGACCAGTGTACGGCGACAGCTGCAAACATCCGTCAGGGGGTGTAAAACTACGTAAAGCGTTGGATTGACAAGTCAGGAACACGGTATTTTGCCTGCGGAGGGCAATAAAAAATGAATAAAATCCTGTTGGTTGACGATGACCGCGAATTGACTTCGCTGCTTAAAGAACTGTTAGAAATGGAAGGGTTTGAGGTGGTGGTAGCCAGCGACGGCGAACAGGCGTTAAGCCTGCTGGATACCTCTATTGATCTACTTTTGCTCGATGTGATGATGCCGAAAAAGAACGGTATCGACACGCTGAAAGAGCTACGCCAGCAACATCAGACGCCCGTTATCATGTTGACCGCGCGCGGCAGCGAGCTGGATCGCGTGCTGGGGCTTGAACTGGGCGCAGATGACTATCTGCCTAAGCCGTTTAACGATCGCGAACTGGTGGCGCGTATACGCGCGATTCTGCGCCGTTCCAACTGGAGCGAGCAGCAACAGCAGCACGACAGCAGTTCGCCGACGCTGGAAGTGGACTGCCTGCGCCTGAACCCAGGCCGTCAGGAAGCGAGTTTCGACAATCAGACGCTGGATCTTACCGGCACCGAGTTCACCCTGCTCTACCTGCTGGCGCAGCATCTCGGCCAGGTCGTCTCGCGCGAGCATCTGAGCCAGGAGGTGCTTGGCAAGCGTCTGACGCCGTTCGACCGCGCTATCGATATGCATATCTCTAACCTGCGCCGCAAACTGCCTGAGCGCCGCGACGGCCATCCCTGGTTCAAAACCTTACGTGGCCGCGGCTATCTGATGGTCTCGGCTTCATGATTGGCAGCCTCACCACCCGCATCTTCGCCATTTTCTGGCTAACCCTGGCGCTGGTGTTGATGCTGGTATTGATGGTGCCCAAGCTCGATTCCCGCCAGATGGTTTCGCTGCTCGATAGCGAGCAGCGCCAGGGCACCATGATTGAACAGCATGTCGAAGTGGAACTGGCGCAGGATCCGCCCAACGATTTGATGTGGTGGCGCCGGCTCTCACGCGCTATCGACAAATGGGCGCCGCCGGGCCAGCGCCTGCTGCTGGTCACCAGCGAAGGCCGCGTCATTGGTGCGCAGCATAATGAAATGCAGGTGATCCGCAACTTTATCGGACAGTCCGACAATGCCGATCATCCGCAGAAAAAGAAGTATGGCCGTATCGAAATGGTCGGCCCCTTCGCGGTGCGCGACGGCGAAGATAACTATCAGCTCTACTTGATTCGACCGGCGACCAGCTCGCAGCTCGATTTTATCAATTTGCTGTTTGACCGGCCGCTGCTGTTGCTGATCGTCACCATGCTGATCAGTTCGCCGCTGCTGCTGTGGCTGGCGTGGAGCCTGGCGCGTCCGGCACGAAAGCTGAAATACGCGGCGGATGAAGTCGCCAGCGGTAATTTGCGCCAGCATCCGGAACTGGAATCGGGGCCGCAGGAGTTTCTCGCCGCCGGCTCCAGCTTCAACCAGATGGTGAGCGCGCTCGAGCGCATGATGACCTCGCAGCAGCGTCTGCTGTCAGATATCAGCCATGAGCTGCGCACGCCGCTGACGCGTCTGCAGCTGGCCACGGCGCTGCTGCGCCGCCGCCACAGCGAAGGCAAAGAGCTGGAGCGTATCGAGATGGAAGCGCAGCGTCTGGACGGCATGATCAACGATCTGCTGGTGCTGTCGCGCACCCAGCACAAGAACGCGCTGGTCAGCGAGGCGATGAAAGCGAATCAGCTCTGGAACGACGTGCTGGAAGATGCGAAGTTCGAAGCCGAACAGATGGGCAAGCAGCTCGACGTGCCCTATCCGCCCGGCCCCTGGCCGCTTTACGGCAACCCGCATGCGCTGGAGAGCGCGCTGGAGAACATCGTGCGCAACGCGCTACGCTACTCGCACTCGCATATCAGCGTCAGCTTTTCGGTAGATATCAGCGGCCTGACGGTGCATGTCGACGATGACGGCCCAGGCGTCAGCCCGGAAGATCGCGAGCAGATATTCCGTCCCTTCTACCGCACCGATGAGGCGCGCGACCGCGAGTCAGGCGGCACGGGGCTCGGTCTGGCGATTGTCGAAACAGCCATCCAGCAGCACCGCGGCTGGGTGAAGGCCGACGACAGCCCGCTCGGCGGGCTGCGCCTGACGCTCTGGCTGCCGCTCTACTCCTCCAGCCGCCAATAATTTGCTATGCTTCGGCCCCTGTTATCGGGGGCCTTATGCTTAACATCGTCTTATTTGAACCAGAAATCCCGCCGAATACCGGCAATATTATTCGCCTCTGCGCCAACTCCGGCTTCAGGCTGCATCTGATTGAGCCGCTCGGTTTCGCATGGGACGATAAACGGCTGCGTCGCGCCGGTCTCGACTATCACGAATTTACCGCGATTCAGAAGCATGAAAGCTATGAGGCGTTTCTGCGCGCCGAGCAGCCGGCGCGGCTGTTTGCGCTCACCACCAAGGGAACGCCGGCGCACAGCGCGGTGAGCTACCAGGCGGGCGACTATCTGCTGTTCGGCCCGGAGAGCCGCGGACTGCCTGCCGAGATCCTCGACGCGCTGCCGCCAGAGCAGAAAATCCGCATCCCGATGCGTGCGGAGAGCCGCAGCATGAATCTGTCGAATGCGGTATCGGTGGTGGTGTATGAAGCCTGGCGCCAGCTTGATTACGCAGGCGCGCGGCTCAGTTAGATCCCGTCGCCGAACTCAAAGCCCGGCACGGTGCCGTTGAAGTGTTGATCCATGTCCATCGAGGGTTTGTCGCTCGCGGGTTTACCGACGATGCGCGCCGGCACGCCTGCGGCGGTGGTATGCGGGGGCACCGGCTGCAATACCACCGAGCCTGCGCCGATCTTCGCGCCGCGCCCGACCTCGATATTGCCGAGGATCTTCGCCCCTGCGCCGATCATCACGCCCTCGCGGATTTTCGGATGGCGATCGCCACTGGTTTTGCCGGTACCGCCCAGCGTCACCGACTGCAGGATTGAGACGTCGTTCTCCACGACCGCCGTTTCGCCGATAACGATGCCGGTGGCGTGGTCAAGCATAATGCCGTGCCCGATGTTCGCCGCCGGATGAATATCCACGGCGAAGGAGACGGAAATTTCGTTTTGCAGATAGACCGCTAACGCGCGACGCCCTTCGTTCCACAGCCAGTGGCCGATGCGATAGGCCTGCAGCGCATGAAAGCCTTTCAGGTAGAGCAGCGGCGTAGAGTACTTATCTACCGCCGGGTCGCGCTGGCGCACCGCCTGGATGTCGAGAGCGGCCGAAGCGATCATCGAAGGATCCTGGCGATAGGCCTCTTCGACGATTTCGCGAATGGCGATAGCGGGCATAATGGGATTGGCGAGCTTGTTGGCCAGCATATAGCTCAGAGCGCTGCCGAGATTTTCGTGTTTCAACAAAGTCGCATGATAAAAGCTGGCCAGCATCGGCTCGCAATCGGCCAGCGCGCGCGCTTCCGCTTTGATGTTGTTCCAGACCAGTTCTAACTCATCAGACGACATTGCAGTTTTCTCCCGAAAAAAAAAGCGCCTGAATGGCGCTACAGGTGACCATGCTGCGCATCCCGCATCAGCCTGAACCGTTTTCGTCCTTCCTTGTACGGCCTAACAGGCTCAATGCTGCCTCTCGCGCCGGTTTTCCGCAATAGAGCACCTGATAGATTTGCTCGGTAATCGGCATTTCAACGCCGACACGCTCAGCCAACGCCTTGACTTCTTTGGTGTTTCTATAGCCTTCTACAACTTGTCCGATAATGCGTTGCGCGTTATCCACCTCTTCACCCTGGCCCAGCATCAGGCCGAAACGACGGTTGCGCGACTGATTATCGGTACAGGTCAGCACCAGATCGCCTAAGCCGGCCATGCCCATAAAGGTGGTCGCATCGGCCCCCAGCGCGGCGCCGAGACGACTCATTTCCGCCAGGCCGCGCGTAATCAGCGCGGTACGCGCATTAGCGCCGAAGCCGATGCCGTCGGAGATGCCCGCGCCGATGGCGATGACGTTTTTCACCGCGCCGCCAAGCTGCACGCCGATAAAATCAGGATTGTTGTAAACGCGGAAGCTCTTGCCGCAGTGCAACTTTTGCTGCAAATCGTCGGCGAAAGTGGCATCGGTCGCCGCCAGCGCGATCGCGGTCGGCAGGCCCGCCGCCAGCTCTTTGGCGAAGGTCGGCCCGGAGATCACCGCAAGCGGCGTAGCGTCGCCGAGGATGTCGCGCGCCACATCCTGCAGCAGTCTTCCGGTCTCTCTCTCCAGCCCTTTGGTCGCCCAGACGATGCGCGACTCAGAACGCAGATGCGGTTTAATTTGCTTCAGCACGTCGCCGAACACATGGCTCGGCACCACCACCAGCAGATCGCGGCTGGCCGCAATGGCGCGGGCTAAATCGGGCTCAAGCTCAAGGTTGTCGGGAAAAGGCACGTCGGGGAGAAAAGCGCTGTTGCAGCGTTCGGCCTGCAGTTGCGCCAGATGCGCGGGATTGTGTCCCCACAGCAGCACGGGATGGCCGTTGCGGGCTAAGGTAATGGCCAGAGCGGTGCCGTACGAGCCGGCACCGATGACGCTAATCGAAGCGTGTGTAGTCATCAGGCATCCTGATGTGGTTCGGCACCTTCGCCTTGCTGCTGCAGGTAGTTCATGAACAGCGCGTCAAAGTTTACCGGCGCCAGGTTAAGCTGCGGGAAGGTGCCGCGAGACACCAGGCTGGTGATGCATTCGCGCGCGTACGGGAACAGGATGTTCGGGCAGTAAGCGCCCAGGCAGTGCGCCATCTGCGTGCCTTCGATGCCGCTGATGGTGAAGATGCCCGCCTGCTGAACTTCGCACAGGAATGCGGTTTCTTCGCCAACGCTGGCGGTCACGGTCACGCGCAGCACCACTTCATACACTTCGTCAGCCAGTTGTGATGACGCAGTATCCAGATCCAGCTTCACTTCCGGTTCCCACTCTTTCTGGAAAACCTGCGGCGCGTTCGGCGCTTCGAAAGAAACGTCTTTGGTGTAAACGCGTTGAATCTGGAATTGCATTTCGTTGGTGTTTTGTTCTGACATCTGACTAAGTCCTGTGAGTTGAAAAATCCTGCGCCGCTCTTACGCCTGCAGTAGCGGATCTAATCCTTCACGACTGTCCAGCGCGTAAAGGTCGTCGCAGCCGCCGATGTGCTGCGCGTCAATGAAAATCTGAGGCACGGTGGTGCGGCCGCTGCGTTTGATCATCTCTTCGCGTTTCGCGGCGTTCCCGTCGATAGGGATCTCCTGAAACGACACACCTTTTTGACTCAACAGCGCCTTCGCCCGGTGGCAGAAAGGACAGGTCGCCTTGGTGTAAATCTCAACATTAGCCATGTTACGTACCTCGGTAGATGTTATTTTCCGCGCACCAGCGGAAGGTTGTCTCCGCTCCAGCCGCTGATGCCGTCTTTCAGAACGGTCACCTGGCTAAAGCCAGCGGCGCTCAGTTTTTCAGCCGGCTCGCTCGCGCTCTGGCCGGTAGCGCACACCACAATTATGGGCTGAGCTTTATGCTTTTCCAGCTCGCCGAAGCTGCCTTTTTTGATGTCCGCCGCCGCAACGTTCAGCGCGCCCGAAATATGTCCTCTGCGGTAATCGTCACGCGACCGCACGTCCACTACTACCGCCTCTTCTTTGTTAATCAGGCGGGTCGCTTCGCCGCGGCTGATAACTTTCACCTTAGAAAACATCCCTTTAAAGGTGGTAACAATCACCAAAATCAGTAAAACGACCCATGCCAGACTGAGGATGGTGTGATTGCTTGCAAACTGCATAATTTCTTGCATGAGGGGTAAAGACTCCAGACCGGGCTAATTAAGCTAAAAACAAGGGTTCTGAGTATACCTGCGCCACTTCTCATGTACAGACGCTAAGCGGCCAGAGTTACGATTTGTGCGTCATTTTCTAAAAAAAATTGCCGTATCGCAAAAATGACGCAACCCTTATTCGGCATCAGGATAAATACCGACATCTTTGGAAAAGGAAATCCCGCGGCGTTGCGCTGGTAAGCGGCTGTTCATCGTGGAATAATCATTGGCCTATGAAGGGAAAAGCGACTGTTTTAGCCACAAGGACTCGTCACAGCGGAAAGAAACGCCCGTTGCCTGCACACCTGTCCACTCTCTCCTTCAGCCTGCTCTGCGCGGGCGTTCTGTTATTGCCTGCGGCCGCGCACAGCGCCGACGACAGCAAATCGCAGTTGAAATCCATTCAGCAAAATATCGCCGAAAAAGAGAAAAGCGTTAAGGCGCAGAAGATTGCGCGCAGCAAGCTGCTCGATCAGTTGCAGAGCCAGGAAAAGATCATTGCGCAGGCCAGCCGTCAGTTGCGCGACACTCGCAACAGCCTGAGCGCACTCAGCCGCGAAGTCAGCCAGCTCACCGCCTCTATCGCGCGGCTTGAAAAGCAGCAGACGCAGCAGGAAACCCTGCTGGCTCAGCAGCTGGATGCGGCTTTCCGTCAGGGCAAGCATAACGGCGTGCAGCTCCTGCTGGGCGGCGAAGAGAGCCAGCGCAGCGAACGTATTCTCGCCTACTTCGGCTACCTTAACGACGCGCGTCAGCAGAGCATCGACGCGCTGCAAAAAACGCGTCAAACGCTGGGTGAGCAAAAAGCGTCGCTGGAGCAGAAACAGCAGCAGCAAAAAACGCTGCTGGCGCAGCAGCAAGGCCAGCAGGAGAAGCTGCAGCAGGCGAGCGCGGCACGTAAGAAAACGCTGAGCGAACTGGAGAACGCGCTGGAAAAAGACCAGGCCGATCTGGTGGAGATGCGGCAGAACGAAAGCCGCCTGCAGGACAAAATCGCCCGGGCGGAACGCGAAGCGCGAGAGCGCGCGGCGCGCGAGGCGCGGGAGGCGGAAAAAGTGCGCCAGCGTCAGGCGCAGGCGAAAGCCAAAGGCTCGACCTACCAGCCTACCCAGAGCGAGCGCGAGCTGGTGGCGCGAACCGGCGGTCTGGGCCGCGCAGGCGGCCAGGCGCTGTGGCCGGTGCGCGGTCGTATCGAACATCGCTTCGGCGAACAGCTTCAGGGCGAACTGCGCTGGAAAGGGCTGGTGATCGATGCGCCGGAAGGCGCCGAAGTCAAAGCGATTGCCGACGGGCGCGTGCTGATGGCCGACTGGCTGCAGGGTTACGGGCTCGTCGTGGTGCTTGAGCACGGCAAAGGAGATATGAGTCTCTACGGCTATAACCAGAGCGCGCTGGTTAGCGTTGGCGCCCAGGTGAAGGCAGGACAGCCTATCGCCCTGGTGGGCACCAGCGGCGGACGCGGTACGCCGTCGCTCTATTTTGAAATCCGACGTCAGGGACAGGCCGTCAATCCACTCCCGTGGTTAGGAAGATAAGTGTTTTTTCAACGTCGCCATCTCGCCGCCGCTATCGGCGGATTGCTGTTAAGCTGCGCCGCCTATGCGGGCAAACTCGCCATCGTTATCGACGACTTCGGCTATCGCCCTTCTGAAGAGAACAAAGTGCTGCAGATGCCCGCCGCGATCTCCGTCGCGGTGCTGCCTGATGCGCCCGGCGCGCGCCAGATGGCAACGAAAGCGCATCAAAGCGGCCATGAGGTGCTGATCCATCTTCCGATGGCGCCGCTCAGCAAGCAGCCGCTGGAGAAGAATACCTTGACGCCGGAGATGAGCAGCGAAGAGATCGCGCGCATCCTGCGCAGCGCGGTCAACAGCGTGCCTTACGCCGTCGGCCTGAACAACCATATGGGCAGCAAAATGACTTCCAGCCTGCCCGGCATGGTAAAGATGATGCAGGCGCTTAATCAGTACAATTTTTACTTTCTCGACAGCATGACCATCGGCAACAGCCAGTCGGTGCCCGCCGCGCAAGGCACGCGCGTGAAGGTGCTGAAGCGCCGCGTATTCCTGGACGACAGCCAGGATATCAACGCGATTCGCCAGCAGTTTACGCGCGCCGTGAAGCTGGCGCAGCGCGACGGCTACGCCATCGCTATCGGCCATCCGCATCCCAATACGGTGCGCGTGCTGCAGCAGATGCTGCCGACGCTGCCTGCGGATATTACGCTGGTGCGCCCAAGCCAGCTGCTGAACGAACCGCTGCACGGCGCAACGTCGCCAGCGAAACCGCAGCCGCGGCCGCGCCCGCATAAGCCGGGCTTCCAGCCGCCAGGCATTTGTAAAGTGCAGCCGCAGCCGGTTCCGGCGACGAAGGCGCTTGATGCGGTGTGGGAGAGTGCGAGCCAGAGCGTAGTGGTAACCGGACTGAAGCAGCTTTTTTAACACGCTATTTCGCGCGGTGTTTCAGCCTTAACATTCTTTTCTGATCAGAAATCACTATAATCCGGTGCGAGCGACGCAGACCGGTTATAAGGATTTCTGTCAGGATGAGGACGGCGAAACAAAAGATTATGCTGCTGGATAACGGCAGAGAATGGGGCGGCGGCACCAACAGCATGCTGGAACTGCTTAAGCGCATCGACCGCGACGCTTTCGATATCACCTGCTGCTTTTACCACAACTACGCGCGCGGTAACGGTGAAACCATCGAATCGGTGCTGAACGCCATCGCTATACCGGTCGTCTTTATTCCTCAGAAAAAGCAGCCCGGCTGGGCGAAGCTCGCTAAGGAAGCGGCACGCGCCCTGCTTTTCTTCAATCGCCGCCTGAAAAAAGAGGCGGTCGACGCTATCGACGCGCGCTGGCGCGTCCGGCCAAATGCCCGCAAGCTGCGCGCGCTGCTGCAGCAAGGCCGCTACGATACGCTCTATATGAATAATCAGCCCAGCACCAATGTTGAAGGCTACCTCGCCGCACAAGAGCTTGATATTGCCGTGGTACAGCACTGCCGCATTGAGCCGCTGATGAATGCCCGCCTGGCGAAAATGGTGAATGATGGGTGCGATGCCGTTATCGCCGTTTCTCACGGCGTGAATCAGACCTTACGTGACGGCGGCGTTGAGGCGTCACGCTGTTTTACCGTTTCTAACGCCATTGATATCCACCAGCCGTTGCCTGACCGCGCGGCGGTGCGCCAGCGCTTAAACCTGCCGGCGGAAACCTTTATTTTCGGCACCATCGGCTCGCTGATCCTGCGTAAGTCGAACCACCATGTTCTGCAGGCGCTGAGCCATTTCAAACAGGCCTGTCCCGAAGCGAGCTGGAAAATGATCGTGGTCGGCGATGGACCTGAAGCGGCTGCGCTGCGTCAGCAGGCCGCCAGAGAGGCGATTCTCGATCGGGTCATTTTTACCGGCTTTCAGAATAACGCGCTGGATTACCTCGCCGCTTTCGACGTCTTCATCCTGGCTTCCCGCAGCGAGGGGCTGCCGCGCGTGGTGCTGGAAGCAATGCTGGTCAATACGGCGGTGATAGGCTCACGCGTGGTCGGCACAGAGGAGCTAATCAGCCCTGACGACACCGGCCTGCTGTTCGAATATGGCGACGTGGCGCAGTTAGCTCAGCATCTCGTTACGCTCTGGCAGGACGAGGCCTTACGTCAACGATTAACCCATGCCGCGTCGGCGCGCGTTCGATCGCAGTACGCCATCGAAAACTATGTAAACGGCGTGGAAACCATCCTAAAAAGCGTCACAAGGAAGAAGCATGCTTAACTTTCTTAATCCCCGTTTTCGTCGCGCGCACGCACGCCATAATCTGCCTTACGCGCAGCCCGACGTGCAGGGCGCCATCCCTGTGACCTCTATCGTCATTCCCTGTACCGGAGAGGATTACGTTGAGGAAGCGAAGCTCAGCGCGCTGTTTGCCGAGCGCTTTGCTACCGCGGCGCAGGAGATCGTTATCGTTAGCGACCAGCCCGCCGCCGCCTTTGGCGAATTGCCGCGTAAAACCCGCATTGTGACGCTGGAGGTGCCTCATCGCGAAGAAACCTATCCCTACAAGCAAATTTATCGCAGCCGTCTGATAAAAATGCAGGCGCCGCTGCATGCGCAGGGCGACGGGATCCTGATGATCGATTCCGATCTCAACCTGCTTAAAATGCCTGACATTCACATGAAAGACGGCCATTTTTACTCCAGCTTTCGCCAGGGCAAGATGATTGCCAAACTGGCCGGCGCGGCGCAGGAGACGATTCCCGCCTACTATCAGCTCAGCGTGCGTCCTTTCCTCGAAGATCACGTTAACGGCGCCTATCTGGCGGCCACGCGCCAGACCTGGCAGCGCGTCTGCCCGCTCTGGCTGACGCTGTTCGACGATACCTGGAAATTAATGAACGACAGCCAGCCGCCGACCGATCAGCTGCCGCTGGCGTGCCTGCTGGATCTGCTCGACCTGCGCACCGTCAACCTGGGCGAGTGGGCGAACTGGCCGGTATCCAAGCGCATCGGCGGCAAGCCGGGCGTCATACCGCCTGAGGTGGTAGGCGCGCACGGCGGCTTCCCGCTTTCCGAATGGCAAAAATATCTGGCCGATCCTCGTCAGCCGCTGACCTTTAAAGGCCAGGACTACACCCGCAAGGTGCGCTACCTGACGGATGCGGAGAAGCAGCAGCAATAAACCAAAGCCGCCCGCGCGGCTTTTTTTAATCCCAGCTCAGCACCACTTTTCCTGAACGTCCAGAGCGCATCTCATCGAAGCCCTGCTGGAAGTCGTCGATAGCGTAGCGGTGCGTGATGATGGGCGTCAGATCGAGCCCTGACTGAATCAGCGCCGCCATCTTGTACCAGGTTTCAAACATCTCGCGGCCGTAGATGCCTTTAATAAATAGCCCCTTGAAGATCACCTGATTCCAGTCGATCGCCATCTCGCCTGGCGGGATACCCAGCAGCGCAATACGCCCGCCGTGATTCATTACCTCCAGCAGGGTACGAAACGCCGGCGGCGCGCCGGACATCTCCAGCCCTACGTCGAACCCTTCCGTCATGCCCAGCTCGCGCATCACCGCGCGCAAATCTTCATGCGCCACGTTGACCGCGCGCGTCACGCCCATGGTGCGCGCCAGCTCAAGGCGATAGTCATTGATGTCGATAATCACCACGTTGCGCGCGCCGACATGTTTGCACACCGCCGCCGCCATAATGCCGATAGGGCCGGCGCCGGAGATCAGCACATCTTCGCCCACCAGATCGAACGACAGCGCGGTATGCACCGCATTGCCGAAGGGATCGAAAATCGCGGCCAGCTCGTCGGAAATATTGTCGGGAATGCGGAAGGCGTTGAAGGCGGGGATCACCAGATACTCGGCAAAGCAGCCCTGCCGGTTGACGCCGACGCCAATGGTATTGCGGCACAGATGGGTGCGGCCGGCGCGACAGTTGCGGCAGTGCCCGCAGGTAATATGCCCTTCGCCGGAGACGCGATCGCCGATGCTGAAGCCGCGCACCTCCTGGCCGATGGCGACGACTTCGCCGACATACTCATGCCCGACGATCATCGGCACCGGAATAGTTTTGCGCGACCAGTCATCCCAGTTGTAGATATGGATATCGGTGCCGCAGATAGCGGTTTTACGGATCTTGATCAGCAAATCGTTATGGCCCGGCTCCGGGATCGGCGCATCGGTCACCATCCAGATGCCTTCCTGCGCGTGAAGTTTGGCTAACGCTTTCATACAGAGCTCCTCAGGCGATGACGCCAAGCTGTTGTCCAATGCGGGTAAAGGCCTCGACCGCGCGCTCCAGCTGCTGCTGGGTATGCGCCGCCGAAATCTGCGTACGGATACGCGCCTGGCCGCGCGGCACCACCGGGTAGAAAAAGCCGGTAACGTAAATGCCCTCCTGCTGCAGCAAATGAGCGAACTCCTGCGCCACGCTCGCTTCACCCAGTATGACGGGAATAATGGCGTGATCGGCGCCCGCCAGGGTAAAACCGGCCGCCGTCATCTTTTCGCGGAAGAAGCGGGCGTTGTCCCACAGGCGCTGTCGCAGACCGTCGCCCTCGCTCAACAGATCAAGCACGCGGATGGAAGCGGCAACGATTGCCGGCGCCAGCGAATTAGAGAAGAGATAGGGACGCGAGCGCTGGCGCAGCCATTCGACGACCTCGGCGCGCGCGGCGGTGTAGCCGCCGGAAGCGCCGCCCAGCGCCTTGCCCAGCGTGCCGGTAATAATGTCGACGCGATCCATGACGTCGCAATATTCATGCGTGCCGCGACCGGCCGCGCCGACAAAGCCCACCGCATGGGAGTCATCTACCATCACCAGCGCATTGAACTCGTCGGCGAGATCGCAGATGCCGCGCAGGTTGGCGATCACTCCGTCCATAGAAAAGACGCCGTCGGTGGCGATAAAAATATGGCGCGCGCCTTTCTGCCGCGCCTCGACCAGACAGGCGCGCAGCGCCTGCATATCGTTATTGGCGTAGCGATAGCGCTGCGCCTTACAGAGCCGTACGCCGTCGATAATCGAGGCGTGATTGAGCGCGTCGGAAATAATCGCGTCTTCCGCGTCGAGCAGCGTTTCAAACAGGCCGCCGTTAGCATCGAAGCAGGAGGAATAGAGAATGGCATCCTCCATGCCGAGAAACGCCGCCAGCTTTTTCTCCAGCTGCTTATGCGTGTCCTGCGTGCCGCAGATAAAGCGCACCGATGCCATGCCGAAACCGTGCGTTTCCATGCCCTCTTTCGCCGCCTGAATCAGCGCCGGATGGTTTGCCAGGCCTAAGTAATTGTTGGCGCAGAAGTTAATGACCTGCTGCGCGCCCACCTCAATATCGGTTTGCTGCGCGGAGGTAATAATGCGCTCCTGCTTAAACAGCCCTTCCCGGTGCGCCGTATCCAGCTGCTGGCGGATCTGCTGATAAAATTGCGCTGTCATCATTGTTCTCCTCAGATGGCATAAATTCGGCACATCTTACTGAAGAAGAAGGGTGCTAACGATAAATCCACCAGGAGAATGTTAATTTTGCAGCATAGTTCACGTCAGAGAGGGGGGAGGCGACGGCGTGTCGGAGTCATCTGGCTGTCTGCTCCGTGATGAAATGTTATGATGTGAGACATTAGCGCGTGAAACCGCCTGTTTCATGCCCCAACGTTTAAAGGTAGAGCACATGATTATCGTCACTGGCGGCGCAGGAATGATTGGCAGCAATATCGTCAAGGCGCTCAACGATCGCGGCATCAGCGATATTCTGGTCGTCGACAACCTGAAAGATGGCACCAAGTTCGTCAATCTGGCCGATCTGGATATCAGCGACTACATGGATAAAGAGGAGTTTCTGACCTATATCGCAGCGGGCGAGGATTTCGGTCCGATCGAAGCGGTATTCCATGAAGGCGCCTGCTCCGCGACCACGGAGTGGGACGGCAAGTACATGATGGACAATAACTATCAGTACTCGAAAGATCTGCTGCACTACTGCCTCGAGCGCGAAATTCCTTTCCTTTACGCCTCCTCCGCCGCTACCTACGGCGGCCGCAACGACAACTTTATCGAGAAGCGCGAATATGAGCAGCCGCTGAACGTCTACGGCTACTCTAAAATGCTGTTCGATCACTATGTGCGCCAGATCCTGCCGGAAGCGGATTCGCCGGTGTGCGGCTTCCGCTACTTCAACGTCTACGGCCCGCGCGAAGGCCACAAAGGCAGCATGGCGAGCGTGGCGTTTCATCTCAACACCCAGATCGCCAACGGCGAAAACCCTAAGCTGTTTGAAGGCAGCGAAGGCTTCCAGCGCGACTTTATCCACGTTGACGACGTGGTCGCGGTCAATCTGTGGTGCTGGGAAAACAAGATTTCCGGTATCTATAACTGCGGCACCGGTCGCGCCGAATCGTTCCAGGAAGTGGCGGACGCGGTGCTGAAATTCCATCAGAAAGGGCAAATTGAGTACATTCCCTTCCCGGAAAAACTCAAAGGCCGCTATCAGGCCTATACTCAGGCGGACCTCACCAGTCTGCGCGCGGCCGGCTATGACAAGCCGTTCAAAACCGTGGCGCAGGGCGTGGCCGAGTATATGGCCTGGCTGAACCGCAGCGCATAAGGAACGCGTACCCGCGATGAAAATTCTGGTTATTGGCCCATCGTGGGTCGGCGATATGATGATGTCGCAAAGCCTCTATCGCACCCTCAAGGCTCAACATCCGGACGCCTTGATTGACGTAATGGCGCCGGCCTGGTGCCGTCCGCTGCTGTCGCGCATGCCGGAAGTGAGTCAGGCGCTGGCGATGCCGCTCGGGCACGGCGCGCTGGCGCTCGGCGAGCGTCGACGCATCGGCAAATCGCTGCGCGCCAGCGGCTACGATCGCGCCTATGTGCTGCCGAACTCGTTTAAATCCGCACTGGTGCCTTTTTTCGCCGGGATTAAACGTCGTATCGGCTGGCGCGGCGAGATGCGCTACGGCCTGCTGAACGATGTGCGCGTGCTGGACAAGGCGGCGTTTCCGCTGATGGTGGAGCGCTACATCGCGCTGGCCTGCGACGCGCCGGTCGCTTCGGCACAGCAGCTGCCGCAGCCGCTGCTCTGGCCCCAGCTTCAGGTAGACGACCAGGAGAAAATCGAAACCTCCGCCCAGTTCCAGATCCCGGCGGAGCGGCCGCTGATCGGTTTTTGCCCGGGCGCGGAGTTTGGTCCGGCGAAGCGCTGGCCGCACTATCACTATGCCGCGCTGGCGCAGCAGCTGATTGCCGAAGGCAATCAGGTAGTGCTGTTTGGTTCGGCAAAAGATCGCGAGTGCGGCGAAGAGATTATCGCAGCGCTGCCCGCCGAGGCGCGCCGCTACTGCCGCAACCTGGCGGGCGAGACGCAGCTTGAGCAGGCGGTTATCCTGATTGCGCGCTGCGACGCCGTGGTCAGCAACGATTCGGGACTGATGCATATCGCCGCCGCGCTCAACCGGCCGCTGGTGGCGCTGTACGGTCCCAGCAGCCCCGATTTCACGCCGCCGCTTTCAAAGCAGGTGCGCATTATTCGCCTGATTACCGGCTACCATAAGGTTCGCAAAGGCGATGCCGTGCAGGGCTATCATCAGAGCCTGATCGACATCCCGCCGCAGCGCGTTTATCAGGAACTGAGCGAACTGCTGGCTCATCCGCAGGAGACGGCATGCACGTCCTGATCGTCAAAACGTCGTCGATGGGCGATGTGCTTCATACCCTTCCCGCTTTAACCGACGCCATGCAGGCGATCCCTGGCATTCGCTTCGACTGGGTGGTGGAAGAGAATTTCGCCCAGATCCCCTCCTGGCATCCGGCGGTGGATAAAGTCTTGCCGGTCGCCATTCGCCGCTGGCGCAAACACTGGTTCGGCAGTCAGCAGCGCGAAGAGCGGGTGCGCTTCAAGCGCGATTTGCAGTCGCGCCAGTATGATGTGGTGATCGACGCGCAGGGGCTGATCAAAAGCGCCGCGCTGGTGACCCGTCTCGCCAGAGGCGTCAAGCATGGCCAGGATAGCCGCAGCGCGCGCGAACCCTTCGCCAGCTGGTGGTACGACCAACGCCATGAGATTGATAAAAAGCAGCATGCGGTAGAGCGCACGCGCGAGTTGTTCGCGAAGAGCCTCGGCTACGAGAAGCCGCAAACCCAGGGCGACTACGCCATTGCCGCGCACTTTCTGCGCGACGTGCCGCAGGATATCGCCCCCTATCTGGTGTTTCTCCACGCCACAACGCGCGACAACAAGCACTGGCCAGAAAGCCACTGGCGCGAGCTGATCGGCCTGCTCCAGCACTCGGGACTGCGTATCAAGCTGCCGTGGGGCGCCGAGCACGAGCATCAGCGCGCCCAGCGCCTGGCGGAAGGCTTCGACTATGTCGAGGTGCTGCCGAAGCTGACGCTGGAAGCGATAGCGCGCGAACTGGCGGGGGCGAAGGCGGTAGTGTCGGTAGATACCGGACTAAGCCATCTTACCGCGGCGCTCGATCGCCCCAACATTACGCTCTACGGCCCGACGGATCCGGGGTTGATTGGAGGATATGGGCAGAATCAGCAGGCTCTCTGCCCATCTCAGGGCAACAGCATGTCAGATATCAGTGCGCAAGCGGTCGCCGAAAGGCTGGAGACGTTTTTGGGATGAAAAAGCTCCACATTATCAATCTCGGCAAGATGGGCGGCGTCGAGCGTCTTTTTCTTCAATATATCAACGACTTTTCTGATGGCAAAGATGACGTTATCTGCATCAGCAATGACATTGACGAAGATATCCGACGCCAGATGCCGCAGCAAAAGATCGTTTTCGCCAATCGGCTAGTTAATGGCCTTAGGCTAAAAGCGCCTCAGTTTCTCAGGAAGTATCTGCTGCAGAAGCGGGTTGAAGCCAGCGATGCGCAGGTCATCGTCGTCTGGGACCTGGTGCCGCGTCTGACAGCCAGGCCGAAGCGCGCGAAGCTGGTCTATTACGATCATGGCTGTTCCTGGCGCTATCCAGAGAATCATAAGACCCTAAGCTTTATGCGCATGTTAGATGGCGTCATCTCCGCCTCGTCAGCTTCTTCTCAGGTAATGAAGCATCGTTTCAACCTGCCCTGTCCCCATTATGTGGTCATTAACCGCATCATGACGCCGCCCGGCATACGCCTGGAACCGCGCGTGCTTACGTCGCCGATCAAAATTGGCACCGCTTCGCGTCAGGTCAGTCTGAAAGGCATAAGCGTCACGCTGTTGACGCTGAAAGAATTACTGATTCGCGGCCATAACGTAACGCTTGAGATCGCCGGCAAAGGGCCCGATCGCGACGCTTTTATCGCGCTCGCCAGCAGGCTAGGCATTGAGGATAAGGTCACCTTTAGCGGCTTCCAGCAGGATATCGCGCCCTTTTTCAACCGCATCGATATCTATATGAGCACGCCAGTAACGGAACCTTTCGGTCTCTCCTGCATGGAGTCTCTCTATTTCGGCGTGCCGGTTATTTATCCCCTGGTAGATGGGCAGCCTGAAGTAATAAAAAACGGCGTATGCGGCATCGGCCTTACGCCTTCCGTCTCTATTGAAGAGCATGAAAAGCTGACGGGAATACGCGTCGATTTTCCTTACGACGTCTACGATCCCGTGCGAAATATCATGACCCGGCCGCTGCTGCTTTCGCATGTCGCCTGTGCGGATGCGGTAGAAACCTTATGTGATCAGCAAACCTATCAGCGTTTTAGCCAACAGGCGAAACAGTGGACAAAAGAGCATTTTGATTACGCCGTTTTCAGGACTGAATTCAACGGCGCACTAAGCGCTATAACGGGTAGTAACGATGAACATTAAGCTGACTCTATTTCGACAGGATACGCCGCATCTCTATTTTAGCCTGCTCATTTTCGCCGGCTGCGCGCTCGCCTTTTTGACCGCGCCCTTCGGCGGTTCATTCGGCAGAAACGTGTTTTACATCACCAGCTATCTGGCGCTGGCGGGTTTTATCATTCACGCCAGATATTATCTGCAAGAGAAAAAGCATCTGGTGTTGCCCACCGCTCTTTTTCTGGTCGGACTGGTGAGCATTCTCTGGACGACGATCTATAAACAGCCGGGCGATTACATCACGCTCTACCGCCAGTATCAGTCAACCGGCAGGCTGCAAATTGCCGCCTCGTTTCTGCTGCTGGTTACGCTGAATGATCAGCGCATCCGCCAGCGAAGCGCGCTGGTTGCCGCCATGATTACAGGACTCGCGGTAAACGCCTATGCGCTGTATCAGGGTATCCATCTCGAGATCGGCCGCGTTGAGCTTAATTACGATCGCGCTACTATCGCCGCCTATATCCTTACCGCGGTGAACCTGGTTTTTATTAAATCCGCGCTGCTATTCAGAACGCGGCATAAGGTCTGGCTGTTTGCTCTGCTATTTATGGTGACCTATACCACTATCATTCTGACCGGAACACGCGCGGCTATGCTGGCTTATCCCATTCTGGTGCTGATCCAGGTGCTGTTCACCAAAGATGTCATACAGCGTAAGCATAAAATTATTCTCTTTACCGCCCTGCCGGTATTGCTGGTGATTAGCGCGCTGGTATTTCAGAGCAAAATTCAGGCGCGGATTCAGGATCTCAAAGATAACATTGCGATGATGCACGAGACGCAGGGAGAGAATTCGATTATCTCCCGTCTTAGCATGCAGACCGTTGCCATGAAAACCGGCGCCACCGCCCTGGCAGGGCAATCGGCTGAGGAGCGCGGCGAGAAAGCGGAAGCCCTTATCAAACAAAACCCCAGCCTGTACGGCGCGCGTATCTACCTCACCGTGCATATGCATAATGAAGTGCTGGAAAACTTTTCAATTAAGGGTCTGTTCGGCATTGTGTCGCTTATCGGCCTCTACCTGAGCCTGATTTACAGCGCCTTCAGGCCGCTGCGCAACCCGGCGTTACTCTCTGTCGGGATCTCGCTCATCATTTATGGCTTGAGCGACGTTATTTTCTTTAGTACGGAAGGGACGCTGCTTTATTGTCTGGCAATTATTTTTAGCGTCATGATCGTGAAACAGCCTTATCTATCCGAGGATCGGCGTTAATGGCAGAACAGCGCTATTTGCTGAGCGTCATTGTGCCTTTTCACAATGACGAGGCGTTTATTACCGCCTGTCTGACCTCGCTGCTGACCCAGGCCGATGACGATATGCAGATTGTTGTTATCGATGATGGCTCGACCGATGGCTCAACGCAGCAGGTTACAGATCTGGTATCGCGCTTCGCTCACTGCCACATCACCTTTATCCGTCAGCAAAATCAGGGCATTGCGACAACGCGCAATGTAGGATTACGGCATGCGCACGGCGAGTTTGTGACCTTTCTGGACGGCGACGACCTGGTAAGCAGCAACTACTATGCGATCATTAAGCCCGTGCTGCTTGCAGGCAGCGATGACCTGATTGATTTCAACTATGCACGCTTTGACGAGACGCCGCCTGTCGCGCCGCAGCGCGAAACGGCGCAGCGAACGCCCTATGATTTTTCTTCGCAGGGCCTCGCCTGCTTGCAGCCGCTGTTTCAACGCGCGATGTGGCATTTGTGGAATCGCATCTATCGCCATACCCTGCTGGCTGATGAGCGTTTCGAGGATGGCCGTCGCTATGAAGATGTTATTTTTACGCCCTTTCAGTACTTCAAAACGCGCCGGATTAGCCATCTGGAGAACACGCTCTACTACTACCGCGACAACCGCCGCGGCATAACGCGCAACGTTCGTCCGAGCGATATAGGCGACATGCTGTTCGCTCTGGAAAAAATACGAACAATGGCTGAAGCGAGACGCAGTGAGCCTGATTTTCAAAGGCTGGCGACGGGCATGATGCTGAACTGCTTTAGCGAAGTAAAAAGCATGTCAAAGGCGCTGTATGGCTACTACCACTACTCCGCCGATACCCGAAAAGCGCTAAAAGCCGCCGCCGTGCTATGTCGAGGCTACTGCAAGCCGAAGAAGTACTGGCAGATGCGCTATCCCGAGCTGGACACCTTTTTCTCTTCGCTGCGCCGCATTGGCAAAAAAAAGCCCGCTGCGGCGCTATACCGCCGGGAGTAACGGCTGCTTTTTCTGCTCGGCAAACTCTGTCAGCGTCAAGCCCCGGGTGCGGCTCTGCAACCAGCTAAACAGCTGCTCCAGATCGTCATACAAACGCTCAATATCCGCCTCATTTTTAAAGGTCGGGCTGCCATCGGGCATGAACTCGGAAGAGTGCAGCATAAACTCTACGTAGTCGCTGCCCTGACTCAGGCACTGCTCTGCTACCCGCTTCATCTGCGCCACGTTGCCGCCGACCGGCCGCAGCCAGTTTACGGAAGGGCCCCGCCGTTTGCCGCGCAGGCCATCCCAGGCTTTTTTCAACCGGCTGGCAAAAATCCCGTGCCGATACTGGATGCTCATGGGCACTTCCAGCAGGCCCGACTGGCCAGGCTGCGAGATATCGTTGAGATCGAGGAAATAGGCGTGGTCAGGGAAACGGCTGTAATCGGTGCCGCCCTTGCCCTGCGGCGCGCCGGCAGAGCCGCGCCAGTCAACGCGCGGCGTGACGGAACAGTCGACAAGATAGCCGTTATCCACCAGCGCCTGTGCGTAGATTTCGTTGAACGCCCAGCGGCCTGCGCGATGGCTGCGCATTTTGGTCTGAAACGTTTTCTCCAGCAGATCGGTCATAAAGGCGACCTTGTCGCGCAGGATCTGCTCAGGATATTCGATAAGGTAGGGCTGATAGCGCCAGTCATCATCGGTCAGCGCGTGAGCAGGCGGACTATGCCAGGCGTGCAGGTGCATACCTACTTCGCCTTGTCCGCGCGCCAGAAAATCGCGGGCAAAATCGACATAGGCGGGATCGCTCGCCATCTCGTAATTGGTCAGCCAGGTCGGTTTAAAACCATATTTCTCGCAGAGCGCCTGAAAACGCGGCAGAAAACGGACGTTATGCGTCGTGACCTGGCCGCTACGGTTGCGCCACAGGTTATCGCCTTCAGTATCGAGCGTAATTAAAAATGCTGGTTTTTCCATGACTTATCCGTAATACGAGGTGTCGCTATAAAGCGTTATGTTACGCAGGCTGAGCACAAGGCGCAAAAAATTTAACCGCACACCCCTTTGCTTCTCTTAAAGCAGAGCATGTTTGGTTAAACTAAACTTATTTACGCTGTAATTTCTTACGTGTTGTTAAGTTAAGGTTATGAAAAACAAGGTTAGGCTTTTCTGTCGCGACTCCCTTAAAATTGAGCGATAACGAGATTAGTGTTTATACACTTTTTGCTGCCAGGTCGAGACAGCCTTAGGTTTCACTCTATACAGGCTGGCATGTTGAGGTAGGTATTTTGTCGAAACGCATACTGATGATCATTGATGGCTTGCCTGGCGGAGGCGCTGAGAAAGTCGTGCTGACGCTGGCGGAAGGGCTGGTGGCGCTGGGACATCGCGTCTCGCTCTTCTCTTTACGTAGCGTATGCGACTACCCTATTCCCGAAGGCGTCGATTACAAGGTGATTAAAGACCGCTGTAAACTACCCTGGCGTAAACTCACCGAAACGCATCGTCGCGCGCGTCTGCTCGATCAGGCCGTTAGCCAGGCGCAGAAGGCTGAGGGCGCGTTCGACCTGGCGCTGTCGCACCTCCATAAAACCGATCGTATCGTCAGGCACTCACGCGTGCTGGATCCCCGTAAAACCTGGTATTGCCTGCACGGCGTCTTTTCAGCCTCTTACCTGGCGCGTAAGTCGGGGTTCTCTCTGTGGCTGAAGCGCTTAAAAATTCGCCACGTCTACCAGAATTGCCAGCTGATTGCCGTCTCGCCTTACGTGCTCGAAGATTTAATTGAAAACGTCGGCGTGCGACCGAGCCGTACCCAGGTGATCGCCAATCCATTCGATTTTGAACAGATAAAACAGCTGGCGGCGAAACCCTGCCCGCTGGCCGGCACCGATTTCATTCTTCATGTGGGCCGCTTCCACGAAACCAAACGCCACGACAGGCTGCTTGAGGCCTATGCGCAAAGCGGTATTCAGGCTCCGCTGGTGCTGCTTGGCCAGGGCAGCACTGAACGCGCGGCGCAGCTGCGCCGCCTGGCGGATAGCCTGGGTATTGCAGAACGGGTGATTTTTCAGGGATTCCAGGCGAATCCCTATCCCTGGATACGCCATGCCCGGCTGCTGGTCGTCAGCTCCGATAGCGAAGGATTCGGCAACGTGCTGGTCGAAGCGTTAATCTGCCAGACGCCGGTCGTCAGCACGCGCTGCCCGGGCGGACCGGCAACGATTCTGACGCACGATTTGGCGCGTGGACTCGCTGAGATGAACGCCGCCTCTCTGGCGGAGAAAATGCGTGAAATCTATCATTACCCGCCCGAGTTGCATCATCTCGACCTAAGCATTTATAGTCTCTCCGTTATTTGCGAGCAGTATCTACAGCTTGCGCAGCGGTCGCACACGGAATTATCTGCCGCTCCGCAGCTTACGAGCTAAAAAGGTCTCCCTTTCGGCGTGACCGGATAAAGGGAAAATATTTTGAATTACGTAATACTTTTTCTGCTGTTTCTGCCGGTCAAGTGGGTGATGAAGCTGCTGCATCCTCGCACGGGTAAAAATCTGGTGATTCAGACAGCAAAAATCGGCGATTTCGTGAATATCACGCCGCTGCTTGCCCATCTGCAAAAAAGTGATGCGCTATTAAGCCGCAGCGTTGCGCCGCTGGCGGAGCGCGACGATACGCTGGAGACCCTCTGGTATATCGAAGATCACAAAAGCAGCCTGATAAAGAAGTTCAGGCTGATATGGCAGTTCCTCAATCGTTACGACAATATCTATCTGCTGCATCCCAACAACCTCAATTTATTTATCGCCGCCTGCTGCAACGCCAGCAATAAGCAATTTTTAACCACCTATAAGCGCAAAGCCTATCAGGACATTTTTTACCTGACCGCCAGCGGCGTGGTCAGCCATGAAAAAAACACGCTAACGGTAGAGAACTATTTAAAACTGGCCGACCGCTCTTTTACTAAAGAGAGCTACCCTACCCACGCTACCCGTCCGCTCTGGCAGCCGGAAAGTCTGCCGGAAGAGATTTATTCGGGTCAGGGCGCCAGGATCGGCTTCAGCATCACCGCTGGCAACCAGGCTAAAACCATTCCACCCGCCATCTGGAAAACGCTGTTCGATAGCCTGGACGATTTACCCTGCACTTTTTACGCCTTTGGCGCCCCCAATGAGCAGACCCGCATGCAGGAGCTCTTCAAGATAACCGGCGAGCGAGAGAATATTGTTAATCTCATCGGTAAGCTTCCGCTGGAAAGCCTGCCGGCCGCTATTGGCGAAATGGACTTTTACGTCGCCTCGGACTCCGGGAATGTCTATATCGCGGACGCGCAGCAGGTGCCGGTGATCCTGATATACGGGCCGTGCAGCGTTGAGGAGCAACGCCCTCTTGGCGACGTGCTGTTGATTGGCCCAGATCACATAGCGCCCTCCTCGTTTGTCTTTGAGGCGCTCTATCAGTTTCATCATCCGGCTGAACAGCTCTATAAGCTGGACGCCCGCAAGCTTAACGATATCCACGATTTTATTTCCGCCAGGCTGGACAAGCAGCTGGCGCGACGGAAAAACAAACGAACAATATGACAGGACAGCCTGATTCTTCCCCTTTGCTCAGTATCATCTCTCCCATGTACAACGCTGGCGAGATGTTCGATGCCTTTATGCAGTCGCTGCTGGCGCAGACTCTGACCTCGCTGGAAATCATTATCGTCGACGACGGCTCTACCGACGATTCCGGCGCGCGCGCCGACGCCTGGGCGGCGCAGCATCCCCATATCAGGGTTATTCATCAGGAAAACGGCGGCGTATCGCGCGCGCGCAATGCCGGACTGCGCGTCGCGCGCGGCAAGTACGTCACCTTTCCCGATTCAGACGACACCATGCGGCCCGAGATGTATAAAACGCTGGTAGAGATGGCGGAACAGGACGATCTCGACGCCGCGCAGTGCAATGCCGAATGGTTTTTCCAGCGCGACCAGCGCACCAGGCCGATGATCCCGCTGGAGCGCCTGCGCAGCACGCCGGTGCTGGACGGCGCAGCGTGGCTGAATACCGCGCTGAAAACCCGGCGTTACCTGCATGTGGTCTGGCTGGGCATCTACCGCCGGTCGCTGATCGCGCAGAAGCAGCTCTGGTTCGAACCCGGTTTGCATCATCAGGATATTCCCTGGACCACCGAATTTATGTTTAACGCGCGGCGCGTGCGCTATACCGAACAGGTGCTCTATCGCTACTACATGCACGACGCCTCGATCAGCAACCGCAAGCGCACCGGCCAGCGCAACGTGGAGTATCAGCGCCACTACCTGAAGATCGCCCGCATGCTGGAGGAGATCAACGCGCGCTACAAAGAGAGCGTGACCATCTATCCGGCTTTTCATGCGCAGATTACTCACGAAGCGTTGAGCGTCTGCCACTGCGTGCGTCGCGAGCCCGACCCGGCCGCGAAACAGGCGATTATCCAGGATATTTTCGCCAGCAAGACGCATCTGCGTATGCTGCGCAATGCGCGTGGCGTTAAACAGTGGTATCAGCTGCTGCTGTGGCTGAGTCGCCTCTGGCGCTGGCGAGACAAATAACCGCCGCCGCAGGTTTCCCCTCCGAAGGGTTTGCCCTACAATCGCCTCACTGAAAATTAAGAGCATTTGTGTATGGCAAACCCGACTCACGCAGACGTTACCCCACACAATATTTTGCTAATCAAGCTGCGCCACCACGGCGATATGCTGCTTACCACGCCGGTTATCAACGCGCTGCGCCAGCGCTATCCGCAGGCCAATATCGACGTGCTGCTCTACAAAGAGACGCGGCCGATGCTGGAGGCACATCCGGCAATTCGCCAGCTGCACGTTATCGACCGCAAGTGGAAGCAGGAAGGAAGCTGGCGCAAACTGCGCCACGAGCGCGACCTGCTCGCCGCCGTGCGCGCCAGCCATTACGATATCGTTATCAATCTCGCCGACCAGTGGCGCAGCGCGCTGATTACCCTGGTTAGCGGCGCGCCGCTGCGTATCGGCTTCGCATTCAATAAGCGCAATAACGCCTTCTGGCGGCGCTGCCACAACTGTCTGGTGCCGACCAGCAACCATAATCAGCTGCATACGGTAGAGCAGAATATGACGGCGCTGACGCCGCTCGGCATCTCGCCGCAGGGCGCGCGCGCCTCTATGCACTACAGCGCCGTCGACGGACAAAAAATCGATGCGCTGCTGGCTGAACAGGGCGTCGACTCGGCGTTCATCGTCTTTCAGCCTACCTCTCGCTGGAATTTTAAGTGCTGGGAAGAGGAGAAGGTCGCCGCGACCATCGACCAGCTGGCGCAGGCGAACCGCAAAGTGGTATTGACCGCCGCGCCCGACAAGCATGAGATGGCGATGATCGCGCGCATCCAGGCGCTCTGCACGACGCCGCATCTGGTGACGCTGGCGGGCCAGCTCACGCTGCCGCAGCTGGCGGCGTTGATCGATCGCGCCCGACTCTTTATCGGCGTCGACTCCGCGCCGATGCATATGGCCGCCGCGCTCGACACGCCCTGCATCGCGCTGTTCGGGCCGACCAAGCTGCAGTTCTGGCGGCCATGGGGCGACCATAATCGCGTTATCTGGGCCGGCGATTACGGCCCGCTGCCCAATCCCGACGCCATCGATACCAACACCCGCGAGCGCTATCTCAGCGCTATTCCAGTCGACGATGTGGTCGAAGCCGCAAGGGATTTTCTCCATGACTAAATTACGCCTGGCGATCGTCCGACAGAAGTATCGCCCCGACGGCGGCGCCGAACGCTTTATCTCGCGCGCGCTGGAAGCGCTTGGCAGCGAGCAGCTGGATCTCAATATCATCACGCGCAGCTGGCAGGGAACGCCGAATCCCGACTGGCATCTGCACATTTGCAATCCGCCGAAGCTGGGACGGATTTCGCGCGAGCGCGGTTTTGCGCGCGCGGCGCGCGCCTGCTGGGAAAAAGAGCGGTTCGATATTGTCCAGAGCCACGAGCGCATCGCGGGCTGCGATATTTTTCGCGCCGGCGATGGCGTGCATCGCGTCTGGCTGGAGCAGCGGGCGCGCATCGTCTCGCCGTGGCAGCGCATCAGCGCCGCCCTGAGTCCCTATCATCGCTACGTGCTGCGGGCGGAAGCGGAAATGTTCAACGCCGCGTCCCTGAAGGCGGTCATCTGCAACTCAGAGATGGTGAAGCGCGACATCCTGCGCTGCTTTTCGCTGAGTGCGGAGAAAATCCACGTTATCCATAACGCAATTGACGCTCAGCGCTTTCAGCCCGCCAGCGAGGCGAGCCGCCGTGCGACGCGTCAGCAGCTGCAGCTGCCGGAGAACGCGACGGTACTCATCTACGTCGGCTCCGGCTTCGAGCGTAAAGGACTAAAGGCGGCAATCGAAGCGCTGGCGAACAGCGACCGCTATCTGATTGTGGTCGGCCAGGACAAGCAGCTGTCACGCTATCAGCAGCTCGCCAATCAGCTGAACTGCCTCGACAGGCTGCGGTTCGTCGGCGTGCAGCAGGATGTGCAGCCCTTCTACCACGCCGCCGACGGCCTGCTGCTGCCGACGCTCTACGATCCCTTTCCAAATGTCGTGCTGGAGGCGATGGCCTGCGGTTTGCCGGTGATCACCAGTACCGGCTGCGGCGGCGCGGAATTTATTACCGCTGGTCAGGAAGGCTTCGTTTGCGATGCGTTAGATATCAAGGGATTAAACCAGGCTATTATGTCGATACCCTCGCTTTCGGTTGATTCGCGTTTAGGCGAAGCCGCAAGGCGCAGAATCGAGCCTTACGGTCCTCAGCGTCTGGCGCAGTCGCTGACTTCCCTTTATCAGCAGGTCCTGCTGCGACGCTGACAAAGTGGTGAGCCTATCTGGGCTTTCTGGTAACATAGATTGATTTATGTGAAATTTTTTCTGCCAGGCTGTCGAAACGATAACTATGACAACCCTCTATACCGTTTTGCTCTACCTCATCCAGCCGCTCATCTGGCTGCGCCTCTGGCTGCGCGGCCGTAAAGCGCCGGCGTACCGTAAACGCTGGGCAGAGCGCTACGGCTACTGCACGGGAAAAGTGGAGCCGGACGGTATCGTGCTGCATTCGGTCTCCGTCGGCGAAACCCTGGCAGCGGTTCCCCTGGTGCGCGCGCTGCGTCATCGCTATCCGACCTTGCCGATTACCGTGACCACCATGACGCCGACCGGCTCTGAGCGCGCGCAGTCGGCGTTCGGCAAAGATGTGCATCACGTTTATCTGCCTTACGATCTGCCTGGCGCCATCAACCGTTTTCTCGACACGGTCAATCCGCGGCTGGTAATCATCATGGAAACCGAGCTGTGGCCCAATATTATCCGCATCCTGCATCAGCGTCAGATCCCGCTGGTCATCGCCAATGCGCGCCTGTCGGAGCGTTCCGCTAAAGGCTATCGCAAGCTGGGCGGCTTTATGCGCGACCTGCTGCAGCGCATTACCCTGATTGCCGCGCAGAATACGGAAGATGCCGACCGCTTTCTTGCGCTGGGGCTGAAACGCTCGCAGCTGGCGGTGACAGGCAGCCTGAAATTCGATATTTCCGTAACGCCCGAACTGGCCGCCAGAGCGATAACGCTGCGTCGTCAGTGGGCGCCGCGCCGTCCGGTCTGGATCGCCACCAGCACTCACGAAGGGGAAGAGGCGATCGTGCTGGATGCCCATCGTCGCCTGCTGCAAACCTTTCCCGATCTGCTGTTGATTCTGGTGCCTCGCCATCCGGAGCGTTTCACCGATGCGCGCAACCTGACGCAGAAACGCAACTTCAGCTTTATCCTGCGCAGCAGCGGCGAAATTCCTTCCGGTTCGACCCAGGTGGTGATCGGCGACACCATGGGCGAGCTGATGCTGCTTTATGGCATCGCCGACCTCGCTTTCGTCGGCGGCAGCCTGGTAGAGCGCGGCGGACACAATCCGCTGGAGCCTGCCGCCCACGCCATTCCGGTGCTGATGGGTCCGCATATCTGGAACTTTAAAGATATCTGCGCCAGGTTACAGCAGGCGCAGGGCCTGATTACCGTGACCGACGTGATATCGCTGGAGAAAGAGGTGACCAATCTGCTGCAGGATGAAGATTACCGTCTTTATTACGGCCGTCATGCGGTCGAAGTGCTGCATCAGAATCAGGGCGCGCTGCAGCGTTTGCTGCAGTTGCTTGAACCCCATTTACCGCCGCGGGCCCACTGATGACCGCTCGCCAACGCCTTTCCGTAGTGATGATCGCCAAAAACGAAGCGGCACTGCTGCCCGACTGTCTCGCCTCCGTCAGCTGGGCGGACGAGATTATCCTGCTGGACTCCGGCAGCAGCGACGAGACCGCCGAGATTGCGCGCCAGGCTGGCGCTAAAGTCTATCGCGCCGAGGCGTGGGCCGGATTCGGCAAACAGCGCCAGCGCGCGCAGCGCTACGCCAGCGGCGAGATGATTCTGATGATCGATGCCGACGAGCGCGTGACGCCGACGCTGCGCGCCAGCATTGAAGCGGTACTGACGCAGCCGCCTTCCGGTACCGTCTACAGTCTGAACCGCAGCAACCTCTTTCTCGGCCGCTTTATGCGTCACAGCGGCTGGTACCCGGATCGCGTTATGCGCCTCTATCCACGCGCGCTGAGCTATAACGACAACCTGGTGCACGAGTCGCTGGAAACGCAGGGCGCGCCGGTGGTGCGGCTGCAGGGCGACCTGCAACATCTCACCTGCCGTGACCTGATCGTTTTCCAGCAGAAGCAGCTGGCCTACGCCGCCGCCTGGGCGCAGGAGCGCCATCAGCGCGGCAAGCGCTGCGGCCTCTTCTCTGTTTTTTCCCATACGCTGGGCGCCTTTCTGAAAACGCTTTTGCTGCGCGCAGGCTTTCTCGACGGCAAACAGGGCTGGATTCTGGCCGTGGTCAACGCGCAGTACACCTTCAACAAATATTCCGCGCTGTGGGCGCTGAATCATGCCGCAGACAAAGGCCGTCTATGAGCACTAAAGCGATTTATCCCGGAACCTTCGATCCCGTTACGCTCGGCCATCTCGATATCGTGACGCGCGCCGCGCGGATGTTCGATCGGGTGGTGCTGGCAGTCGCCGCCAGCCCGAGCAAGAAGCCGATGTTTAGCCTGGACGAGCGCGTCGAGCTGGCGCAAAACATGGTGGCGCATCTGCCGAACGTCGAGGTGGCGGGATTTAGTGATTTGATGGCGAACTTCGCCCGGGCGCAGCAGGCCAACGTGCTGGTGCGCGGCCTGCGCGCGGTTTCCGACTTCGAGTATGAGATGCAGCTCGCCCATATGAACCGCCATCTGCTGCCGACGCTGGAGAGCGTGTTTCTGATGCCGACCGAAGGCTTCTCTTTCGTCTCTTCTTCGCTGGTCAAAGAGGTGGCGCGTCACGGCGGCGACGTCAGCGCCTTTCTGCCGCCGCACGTGCTGCAGGCGCTACTGGCGAAGCTGGCCTGATTAACGCTGGCAGTTGGGGCACCAGAAGGTGCTGCGCTGCCCATGCTTGCCGCTGACGATGGGCGTGCCGCAGGCGCGACAGGGTTCGCCGGCGCGGCCGTAAACCTGCAGCTCCTGAGCGAAATAGCCGGGCTTGCCGTCGCTCTGTAAAAAGTCGCGCAGCGTGGTGCCGCCCTGCTCTATCGAACGCAGCAGCACCGCTTTAATGGTCGCGGCCAGACGCTGCGCCTCTTCATCGCTCAGGCTCATCGCCGGACGATCGGGCAGGATCCCCGCCGTGAACAGCGATTCGCTGGCGTAGATATTGCCGACGCCGACCACCACTTTGTTGTCCATCAGCCACTGTTTGACCGCTGTGCGCTTGCCGCGCGACTTCTCATACAGATAGTCGCCGCTAAAGGCGTCGCCGAGCGGTTCAGGTCCCAGGTGCGCCAGCACGTTGCTGCCTTCGGGATCGGTGCTCCACAGCCAGGCGCCGAAGCGGCGCGGATCGGTGTAGCGCAGCACTTTGCCGTTGCTCATCACTAAATCGACATGGTCATGCTTCGCGGCGGGCTGCTCTTCCGGCAGCGCGCGCAGGCTGCCGGACATGCCGAGGTGGATAATGATCCAGCCGTGCGGCAGTTCCAGCAGCAGATATTTGGCGCGGCGCTGCACGCTCAGCACAGGCTGGTCGCTGAGCGCATGGATTTCCTGCGACACCGGCCAGCGCAGGCGGCCATTGCGCACCACCGCATGTAAAATTTTTTCGCCCACCAGATGCGGTTCTATGCCGCGTCGGCTGGTTTCGACCTCGGGTAATTCCGGCATGTTCTCTCCTCAAAAAGCGGCAAAAACAAAAAACCCGGCCGAAGCCGGGTTTTTCACAGAACACCAAAATTATTTAATTTTGGCTTCTTTGTAGATCACGTGCTGACGTACAACCGGATCGAACTTTTTCAGTTCCAGCTTCTCAGGTTTAGTACGTTTGTTCTTCGTGGTGGTATAGAAGTGACCTGTACCAGCAGAGGAAACCAGCTTGATCTTCTCACGAATACCTTTAGCCATGATTCAGTTCCTTAGTACTTCTCACCACGGGCGCGGATTTCGGCCAGAACCGTATCGATGCCCTTTTTATCAATAACACGCATACCTTTAGCAGATACACGAAGAGTAACGAAGCGCTTCTCGCTCTCAACCCAAAAACGGTGTGAGTGCAGGTTCGGAAGGAAACGGCGTTTCGTCGCGTTCATTGCGTGGGAACGGTTGTTACCGGTCACCGGACGCTTTCCAGTTACCTGGCAGACTCGTGACATGTCTATTCTCCAAAAATCAAATCAGCTCGAGCTTTAAAAACTAGGTCTTGGCCGCCTCGTCAGGCTCATAGCCCGCCAGGCGAGTTCCATGTGAACCCGCTAAGCTGGCCCAAACGCCAAACCCGAGATTCTCAAAGGTGGCGTAGTATACGCCGCTCAGCGCAAGTGCTCAAGTCCCGAACAGATAAAGATCCCTGAAGATCGTGCAAAAACCCGCCATCTGCACCTGCCGGCCCTGGCTTTTTACAGCCATCCGCGCTCCGCAAAAGAGACATATTCGCCGTGACCGATCACCAGATGATCGAGCAGGCGAATATTCAGCAGGGTACAGGCCGCGCTGACCTTATGGGTAATATGGCGATCGGCGCGGCTCGGCTCCGCCATGCCGGAAGGATGATTATGCGCGAGAATAATCGCCGCCGCGTTAAGCTTCAGCGCCTCGCGCACGATTTCGCGCGGATGCACCTCGACGCTGTTGATAGAGCCCATAAAGATCTTCTGCGCCTGTAATACGCGGTGCTGATTATCAAGAAACAGCGCCATAAAGATTTCTCGCTCCTGATGCGCCAGCACGCTCTGCAAATAGTGTCGCGTGACCTGCGGGTTCGCCATAACATCTTCCCGCGCCATCTGACTGGCGAAAAAGCGCCGCGCCAGTTCAGCGATGGCGTGCAGCTGCGCCAGCTTGGCGGCGCCGACGCCCTTTATCTCGTCGAACTCCGCCGGTGCCGCGGTCATGATGTGATAAAGAGAGTCGAACCGCTGCAGCATCTGCTGCGCCAGCGTGATGACATTCGCGCCGACCGTGCCGGTGCGCAGAAAGATCGCCAGCAGCTCGACGTCGCTTAACGCCTCTGCGCCCATCAACCGCAATTTTTCCCGTGGTGTCATATCGTCCATAAATGCCTCCTGCCGTTGACGACATCATGATTAAATACTGTATACTTAACCAGTAACTTCTGCCGGATTTACGAGGCGGCTCGCAAACGCAGGAGGTGAAAAGGCGCGGAGGCGGCTTTATGATAAAGTCCTGCCACTTGCCGTGCCTGACGCGGCATCCAGCGAAATGAGGCCTACAGCATGATGGGATTAGCCGGAAAAAAAATTCTGCTTGGCGTGAGCGGCGGCATCGCGGCGTATAAAGCGCCCGAGCTGGTGCGACGCCTGCGCGATCGCGGCGCCGAAGTGCGCGTTATGATGACGCCCGCCGCCAAGGCCTTTATTACGCCGCTCAGCCTGCAGGCCGTTTCCGGCCATCCGGTATTCGAAGACCTGCTCGATCCCGCGGCCGAAGCGGCGATGGGCCATATCGAACTGGCGAAATGGGCCGATTTAGTGGTGCTGGCGCCAGCGTCGGCCGACCTTATCGCCCGTTTGCACGCCGGTATGGCCAACGACCTGGTGACCACCGCCTGCCTCGCCACCGCCGCGCCTGTCGCTGTGGTGCCGGCGATGAACCAGCAGATGTATCGCGCCGCCGTCACGCAGCATAATCTGCAGCAGCTTGCGGCGCGCGGCCTGCTGATTTGGGGGCCCGACAGCGGCAGCCAGGCGTGCGGCGACATGGGCCCTGGCCGCATGCTCGATCCGCTGGTAATTGTCGACCATGCGGTGCAGTGGGCCTCGCCCGTCAACGATCTGCAACATCTCAACATTATGATCACCGCCGGTCCAACGCGCGAAGCGCTCGACCCGGTGCGCTATATCAGCAACCATAGCTCCGGCAAGATGGGCTTCGCCATTGCCGCCGCCGCCGCCAGCCGTGGCGCCAGCGTAACGCTGGTAAGCGGCCCGGTGAGCCTGCCGACGCCGCCAGCGGTCCGCCGTATCGACGTGACTTCCGCGCTGGAGATGGAGGCCGCCGTGATGGCTGACGCGGCGAAACAGCACATTTTTATCGCCAGCGCCGCCGTAGCGGACTATCGCGCTGCGGCCATCGCGACGGAAAAGATGAAAAAACAGGGCGGCGAAGATGATGCCATCACGCTCCAGCTGGTGAAAAACCCGGATATCGTGGCGGGCGTCGCCGCAATGTCGCAAAACCGGCCCTACGTGGTTGGATTTGCCGCAGAAACCCAGAATGTGGAAGAATACGCACGACAAAAACGGGTAAGAAAAAATCTGGACCTGATCTGCGCTAACGACGTAGCGAAAGCCGGACAGGGTTTTAACAGCGATACCAATGCGCTTCACCTTTTTTGGCAGGAGGGAGAAAAACGCTTACCGCTCAGCGATAAGACGCTCCTTGGCCAACATTTATTAGACGAGATTGTCCGCCTTTATGATGAAAAAAATCGACGTTAAGATTCTTGACGCGCGCGTGGGCGCGGAGTTCCCATTGCCGACCTACGCGACCTCTGGCTCCGCCGGGCTCGATTTGCGCGCCTGCTTGGACAGCGCGCTGGAAATCACGCCCGGCATGACCACGCTGGTGCCGACCGGCCTGGCGATCCACATCGGCGATCCCAGCCTGGCGGCGGTTATCCTGCCGCGCTCCGGCCTGGGTCATAAGCACGGCATCGTGCTGGGCAATCTGGTGGGCCTGATCGACTCCGACTATCAGGGCCAGCTGATGGTATCGGTCTGGAACCGTGGCCAGCAGAGCTTTACGCTGCAGCCAGGGGATCGTCTTGCGCAGCTGGTCTTCGTACCGGTCGTTCAGGCAGAGTTCAACCTGGTGGAAGATTTCGACGCCAGCGCCCGCGGCGAAGGCGGTTTCGGTCATTCAGGCCACCAGTAACGCCCATTTTTGCTTAACCATCTGTTTATTTCTTATCAGCCTTAAGCTTCGCGCTTAGGGCTGACAGGAAGATGTGCCTGTTTAAGGTGAATTTCAGGGGTTTTTAAGGTCATGGCAGAAAAAAAACTCGCCAAACGGAACCGTCGCGAAGAAATTTTGCAGGCGTTGGCGCAAATGCTGGAATCCAGTGACGGTAGCCAGCGTATTACCACCGCCAAGCTGGCGGCCACCGTCGGCGTTTCTGAAGCGGCGCTCTATCGCCACTTTCCCAGCAAAACGCGCATGTTCGACAGCCTGATTGAGTTTATTGAAGACAGTCTGATTACCCGCATCAATCTGATCCTGAAAGATGAAAAAGAGACGATGGCGCGCCTGCGTCTTATCGTGCAGCTGATTCTGGGATTTGGTGAGCGTAATCCGGGGCTAACCCGCATTTTGACCGGCCATGCGCTGATGTTTGAGCAGGATCGCCTGCAGGGGCGCATTAATCAGCTGTTTGAGCGTATTGAAGTGCAGCTACGTCAGGTAATGCGCGAGCGCAGAATGCGTGAAGGCGAAGGCTTCGAGACGGACGAAGCGCTGCTGGCGAGCCAGCTACTGGCGTTTTGCGAAGGCATCCTGTCGCGCTACGTGCGCTCGGAATTTCGTTTTCGGCCGACCGCCGACTTCGATATCCGCTGGCCGCTGCTGGCCGCGCAGCTGGTGTAGTCCGCGCACGTCAGCCGGGCTGGCTTCCCTTTCCCAGGCGGGAAAGGGAAGCCATCGGCATTAAATGCCGTACTCTTTCTGATAGGCGCGCACTTTCGCCAGATGGTCCGCCATTTCCGGCTTCTCTTCCAGGTAGCTAATCAGATCCTTCAGGGTAATGATGGCGGTAACCTGACATTTATAGTCGCGCTCCACCTCCTGAATCGCTGAAATATCGCCACGTCCGCGCTCCTGTCGATCCAGGGAAATCAGCACGCCCGCCAGCGTGGCGTTGTGCGCGTTGATAATGTCCATCGATTCGCGTATCGCCGTGCCGGCGGTGATGACGTCATCCACCAGCATAACGCGGCCCGCCAGCGGGCTGCCTACCAGCAGGCCGCCTTCGCCATGATCTTTCGCCTCTTTGCGGTTGAAGCAGTAGGGCACGTCGCGGTCATGGTGATCGGCCAGCGCCACGGCGGTGGTGGTGGCGATAGGAATGCCTTTATAGGCGGGTCCGAACAGCAGATCGAAGTCGACGCCGCCGTCCACTAACGCCTGCGCGTAGAAACGGCCCAGCAGCGCCAGATCGCGACCGCTGTTGAACAGGCCGGCATTGAAAAAATAGGGGCTTTTACGGCCAGACTTCAGGGTAAATTCGCCGAACTTCAGCACCTGCTTGTTCAGGGCGAATTCAATAAACTGACGCTGCCAGGCTTTCATCTCTCACTCCTCTCGCAAAAAAAAGGCGACTCTCTGGTCGCCTGGTAAATCAGTTGTTCAGCGCCGCTTTCTGCGCCTGAATCAGTTCCTCGATGCCGCCGCGCGCCAGCGCGAGCAGCGACAGCAGCTCCTCATGACTGAACGGCTCGCCTTCCGCCGTGCCCTGCACTTCGATCATGCGGCCATCTTCCAGCATCACCACGTTCATGTCGGTTTCGGCGGCGGAGTCTTCTACATACTCCAGATCGCAGCGCGCTTCGCCTTCAACGATGCCGACGGAAATCGCCGCCACCATGCCTTTCATCGGGTTCGCTTTCAGCTTGCCGTCGGCCACCAGCTTGTTCAGCGCATCGGCCAGCGCCACGCAGGCGCCGGTAATCGACGCGGTACGGGTGCCGCCGTCAGCCTGGATCACGTCGCAGTCCAGCGTGATGGTAAATTCGCCCAGCGCTTTGAGATCGACCGCCGCGCGCAGCGAGCGGGCGATCAGGCGCTGGATTTCCAGCGTACGTCCGCCCTGTTTGCCCTTGGCCGCTTCACGCGCCATACGGCTATGGGTGGAGCGCGGCAGCATGCCATATTCGGCGGTTACCCAGCCTTGTCCCTGTCCTTTCAGGAAACGCGGGACACTCTCTTCCACGGTAGCAGTGCAGAGCACTTTGGTTTCGCCGAACTCCACCAGTACTGAGCCCTCGGCATGTTTGGTGTAGTTTCGGGTCAGGGTGACGGGACGCACCTGCTGTGCGCTTCGGCCTGCTGGACGCATGGTAATCTCCGGCTGAAATGAATTGGCTGCGCATTATACGGACTTCCTCGTCGCCTGTCTTGCTGACGGGATTACGCATCGGCGGATGAATTTCCGCTCGGTCTGTGGCTAAATGCGCCTTCCTCACTCACTGAAAATAAAAAGTATGACCTCAATTCTTCATTTCCTGCTGGCGCTGGCGGTGATTTTCGCCCTTGCGCTGCTGGTCAGTCATGACCGTAAACAGATACGCCTGCGTTACATCGTGCAGCTGATCGTGGTGGAAGCCGCGCTGGGCTGGTTTTTCCTGCACTCCTCCAGCGGACAGGCGGCGGTCGGCGCCTTCAGCGGCTTTTTTGAGAAACTGCTGACCTTCGCCGCGCAGGGCACCGACTTCGTGTTTGGCAATATGAGCAAGCAAGGGCTGGCCTTTATCTTTCTTGGCGTGCTCTGCCCCATCGTGTTTATCTCGGCGCTGATCGGCATTCTGCAGCACTGGCGCATTTTGCCGCTGCTGATTCGGCTGGTAGGCACGCTGCTGTCGAAAGTTAACGGCATGGGCAAGCTCGAGTCGTTCAACGCCGTCAGTACGCTGGTTCTCGGCCAGTCGGAGAACTTTATCGCCTATAAAGGCATTTTGGGCGATATTCCGCCGAAGCGCCTTTACACCATGGCCGCCACGGCGATGTCTACCGTGTCGCTCTCTATCGTCGGCGCCTATATGTCGATGATCGAGCCGAAATATGTGGTGGCCGCGCTGCTGCTCAATATGTTCAGCACCTTTATTATTCTCTCGATTATCAATCCCGGCAAAGCGCAGGATGAAGCGGCGATTCCGCTCGACAAGCTGCATGAAGAGCAAAGCTTTTTCGAGATGCTCGGCGAGTACATCCTGGCGGGCTTTAAGGTCGCGATGATTATTCTGGCGATGCTTATCGGCTTTATCGCGCTGATCGCCGCGGTCAATGCGCTATTCAGCGCGCTGTTCGGCTACAGCTTCCAGCAGATCCTCGGTTATCTCTTCTATCCGTTCGCCTGGCTGATCGGCATTCCTGCCGCCGACGCGCTGCAGGCCGCCAGTATTATGGCGACCAAGCTGGTGGCGAACGAATTCGTGGCGATGATTGAGCTGCAGAAGGTGGCGGCCGGCATGACGCCGCGCGGGCTGGGCATTCTCTCGGTGTTCCTGGTGTCGTTCGCCAACGTCGCCTCGATCGGCATCGTCGCCGGCGCGATCAAAGGACTGAACGAACAGCAGGGCAATGTGGTCTCCCGGTTCGGCTGGAAGCTGGTCTACGGCTCCACGCTGGTGAGCCTGCTGTCGGCAGCCTTCGCCGGTCTGTTTATCTAATCTCTGTACGGCGGCCTTCCAGCCGCCGTTTTTATTCAGAATCCCACGCACACCGGCGCGTCGACACGCATCACCGACTCCTGGCCGAAGCGTTGCTTGTAAAGCGTGCGCAGCGCTTCGATATCGTCGTTGACGCCGTTCTCCGCGCCGTGAATAAGCATCAGCGCCTTGCTGGGCTCGCGCGCCAGCTTGCCGCTTTTCTCCAGCCACTGACCGCTGGCGTCATAGACGCTGAGTCCCGCTTTGAAGCGCGGCGTCACCTCTTTATCAAGGAACTGCTGCCAGTCGTCGCGGCTCACCACTCCGCCCTGCGGTTTGCTGAGACCAAACCAGAGCGTGGTCTGCATCATCATTTCGCCGCCGGCGCACACGGCAATCGGTTTGGTCGGCGGCGGAAGCGGACGCGGCGCCTGGCAACCGGCCAGCAGCGCGGCCAGCGCCACGGAAAGGGCAACAGAGCGGAACATCGGCGGTATCCTTATCAATACGGTTAGCGGCCATCATAAGTGTCTGTCCGCAAAAGCGGAAATGTTTCGTTATTCGCCCGCACCTGCGCTTATGCCTGTTAGCGCGCGGCGGGTGTCGCTATACTTGCTGCATAATTTCTGACAAAGAGTAGCCGATTATGATCCGCAGTATGACCGCTTACGCCCGCCGCGAAGCCAAAGGCACCTGGGGCAGCGCCGCCTGGGAGCTTCGCTCCGTTAACCAGCGTTACCTTGAAACCTATATCCGTCTGCCGGAGCAGTTTCGCAGCCTGGAGCCGGTTATCCGCGAACGCATTCGTCAGCGCCTGACGCGCGGCAAAATCGAGTGCAACCTGCGTTTCGACGCCGATCCCGGCGCGCAGGGCGAACTGATGCTGAATGAAACCCTGGCGAAGCAGCTGGTGCAGGCCGCCAACTGGGTGAAGATGCAGAGCGACGAAGGCGCCATCAACCCGATGGACATTCTGCGCTGGCCTGGCGTGATGTCCGCGCAGGAGCAGGATCTCGATGCGATTAACGCCCAGCTGCTGAGCGCGCTGGACGGCGCGCTGGATGACTTCATCGTTGCGCGCGAAAGCGAAGGCGCCGCGCTGAAAGGCATGATCGAACAGCGCCTCGAAGGCGTGAAGCAGGAAGTGGCGAAAGTGCGCGCCCAAATGCCTGAGATCCTGAAATGGCAGCGCGAGCGCCTGGTGGCGAAGCTGGAAGAGGCGGAAGTGCAGCTGGAAAACAATCGCCTCGAGCAGGAGCTGGTGATGATGGCGCAGCGCATCGACGTCGCGGAAGAGCTGGATCGCCTGGAAGCGCATGTTAAAGAGACCTATAACATCCTCGGCAAAAAAGAGGCCGTCGGCCGCCGCCTCGACTTTATGATGCAGGAGTTCAACCGCGAATCGAACACGCTGGGGTCGAAATCGATCAATGCGGACGTCACCGCATCGGCGATTGAGCTGAAGGTGTTAATCGAACAGATGCGCGAGCAGATTCAGAACATCGAGTGACAGGCGACGCCTGCTGAACGAAAGGCTCGCCTCCGGGCGAGCTTTTGGCCGTTTTCTCTGTCCGCTAGCGTAAATTCTGCGTAAATAAACATAAGCATTCATTTCCAGACCACTCTTAATGTTAGAGCGCTGGCTATAAGCTACCACTTCGAATTTTATTTAACTTATTGTCTTTATTGGCAATTTTATCTTCCGCATTATTCCTCTCTACGATAATCACCCGTTCAATGAAACATTCATCTCCATATGATTCCGCAGTTTCACTTTCTTTCGCGGCACTTTTTGCTAATGTGCCGGTCCGATTGACTACAAGCTGTAGCGCCTGGGGAACTTAGGGAAGTGCTTCTTTATGCGATACATACACTCATCACATAAAGGTGCGCTATGAAAAAGACCGGAGCTTTTTGCCGTTCAATGCTGCATCCGCGTTACTGGTTAACCTGGTTAGGTCTGGGCATCCTGTGGCTGCTGGTTCAGCTTCCTTATCCTCTTCTGATGCGTCTCGGCGCCAACGCCGGCACGCTTTCTCGTCATTTCCTTAAGCGTCGGGAACGCATTACGCGACGCAACATCGAACTCTGCTTTCCCGGCATTGCCGAACACGACATAGAGCGCATGATTGCGGGCAACTTCGCTTCGCTGGGCATGGCGCTGGTGGAAACCGGCATCGCATGGTTCTGGTCCGATCGCGCGGTGAAAAAACTGTTTGAGGTGTCAGGCATGCACCATCTGCGGTCCGCCATGGAGCAGAAGCGCGGCGTAATGGTTATCGGCGTGCACTTTATGTCGCTGGAGCTGGGCGGCCGCATCAGCGGCTTGTGTCAGCCGATGATGGCGATGTATCGCCCGCACAACAACCGGGCGATGGAGTGGGCGCAGACCAAAGGCCGTATGCGCTCTAACAAGGCGATGATCGATCGACGCGATCTGCGCGGTATGGTGCATGCGCTGAAGAAAGGCGAATCGGTGTGGTTTGCGCCGGATCAGGATTACGGCCCGAAAGGCAGCGTCTTTGCTCCGCTGTTCGCCGTTGAGAAAGCCGCAACCACCAACGGCACCTTCGTTCTGTCGCGCCTGGCCAATCCGGCGATGCTGACCATCTCGCTGATCCGCAATCCCGATAACTACGGCTATCAGCTGATTATCGATCCCGAGCTGGAAAACTACCCGCATACCGATGAAGCGGCCGCCGCCGCCTATATGAACAAGGTGATCGAAAGCCAGATTCTGCGCGCGCCGGAGCAGTATCTGTGGCTGCACCGCCGCTTCAAAACCCGCCCGCCGGGTGAAGCCTCGCTCTACGTTTAGTCTGTTTCGCAGCCGCATCATGACGACGTTCATGATGCGGTTTTCGCTTTTTGCGGCTGGCATCCCGCAGCGAATTGCTGAATGATGAGGTTTTCTCTGTTCGTGCAGGAACCTCGTATGGATATGAACCAACGCTGGCAGCGTCCTCTGCCTGACGATCGCCTGACGCCCTATATTGAAATCGACGCCGACAGGCTGGAAACCAATCTGCAAAGCATGCAGGAAAAAGCCAGCCGCGCAGGCGTCGCGCTTCGTCCCCATATCAAAACGCATAAAAGCCTCTATATCGCCCGCCGCCAGCGTTCGCTGGGCGCCTGCGGCATTACCGTTTCCAAGCCGAGCGAAGGCGAAGTCTTTATTCGCGGCGGCGAGCGCGACATCCTGCTGGCTTACCCCATTATTCGCGCCGAAAGCATTGCGCCGCTGCTGAAGCTGGCGGCGCAGCATCAGGCGAAAGTGACGCTGATTGTCGATGCGCCGCAGGGCGTAGCCGCTATCGCCGAGGCGCTGCACCAGCAGCCTGATGCCGATGTTGGGGTAGCGATTAAGGTCGATGTCGGACTCCACCGTATCGGCGTTGATCCGCATCGCAACGACGCGGTAAGTCTGGCGCAGGCAATGCAGGCAGCGCGGCTACGTTTTGCCGGTCTGGTCTCGCATGCCGGGCACGCCTACGCCGCGGGGAACCGCGACGCCATTGCGGAGATCGCCCTGGAAGAGGCGCGGCTGATGCGGCAGGTGCAAAGCCAGCTGCGCGCAGCGGGTTTCGACGACTGCCCCGTTTCCGTCGGCGCGACGCCCACGGCGCTCGCTGCGCCGGTGGCCGACGGAACCGATGAAATCCGTCCGGGAAACTACGCCTTGCTCGATCTGACCGCCTGCCGCCTCGGCCTGAGCCGCGTTGATGAGCTGGCGCTGAGCGTGATCGCTCGCGTGGTGGCGATAAACCGCCATTTCGCTATTATCGATGCCGGTTCCAAAATGTTGAGTTCGGATAAAGGGCCGCACGGCACCAGCGCCAGCGGCTTCGGTATCGCCGTCGATGAGAACGGCGCCTGCTATGAGATTGGCAAGCTGTCGGAGGAGCATGGCTTTATCGCCTGGCAGGATCGCGCGCCCCGCGTCGGCGCTCTGCTGCGTATCTACCCCAATCACAGCTGTGCGGTTATGGCGCAGTCGGACAGCTATGTGCTGCGTCACGCCGATGGTCGCGCAGAGATCCAGCTGATTGACGCGCGCGGACGTTTCCTCTGACCGCTCCCGGCAGGCCGCCCGGCCTGCCGGACGAAACCCTGTCTGCGCCACACTTCTGGTTGCACGCGATTCTCCCCCCGCACCCAACATGCTTTAATGCCGTTTTAACCCGGTTCCGGAGGTAGCATGTTGTTGTCCCAAGTTGTCAGTCAGACCATTGCGCGTAACTGGTTAGATTTATATGAAACTATCTGGAAGCCGGAATACTTCGCCAGATGGGCTTCCGGGCTAAGCAGCAGCAAGCTGGAGCAGGAAGGCAGTTACTGGCGCGCTCGCGGGCCGCAAGGTTCAGTAAAGCTTCGCTTTACCCCGCATAATCCCTTTGGCGTAATGGATCACTGGATTGACAGCGGCTTTGGCAAAGAGATTTATATGCCGATGCGCGTGGTTGCCAATGAACAGGGCGCGGAAGTCGTGATGGTGGTTTATCGCCAGCCGCTTATGTCTGACGGGAAGTTTTCTCAGGATATTGAATGGGTAAGAAGCGATCTTGCTCGTCTCAACTGCCTGCTCACCCAGTAAAACCGGCGAAGAAGCCGCCGATCTTTAGTCATGGCTGGGCCTTACGGCTCAGAAAAGTGAAAAAAGTTCAGTAAAAACGCATAAGCGCTTTCACCTTTTTCATAAGCCATCTTCTCGATTCACAACAGTTTCATTAAAGCCCGCTATCCGGGAAAAGTCCTGGGTAGCGAACGCTGCCGTTTCGCTGTAACGCCTGAAATACATGCATTCTCTGCGCGTGCGCATTTTTTATACCCGCGGTTTACCCTTTTTACTGCACAACGATTAATAAACCTTTAGAACGGAAGTTAAAAAAATTTCATGCAAAGAGTGAATCCATTTATTTCTGCAGCAACGTTATCGGACTTTTCTTATGGTGTGAAATTAAAAAAAACGAGGTATAAATTAGCCACACACAGCAACACTTAAAAATAACAACACTAGGAAATAAAAAATGGATTGCTCAACTACGGCTCTGCTGTCAGAAGAAGAACTTGTTGAGATCGCCGGTAGGATGCTGGCTGGGGAATATAAAAATATAAAAGGATTTGCCCAGGATCTGGCCGCTTTTCTGTTAACCACAGAAAAGACGGCCCTGTCCCGGGATAATAATAATAATGGGGAAATTATTTACGTTTCAGAAATCCATCGCATTGAATCAATAATAACAGGTGAGGCCTGGCGTACTGCGTCTGGACTTCGCGCAGGCGAATGGCATTAATTATTAGTGTGAAATAGCCTGCTATTTCATACGTCACATTTTACTCGGTACCTGTACCTAACGAGCATATCATGGCGATACGTGAACGAAGCTTTACCGGCGCAAAATGGTCGATCCTTTCATCGATTAAAATCATCGGCATTGGGGTGCTTCAGCTCTCTTTACTGGCGCAAATACTGCAGGCTAACGAGCTGAACCTGCTGGCGATCGCCATTATTGGGCTGCTGGTCATCGATACGCTGGCTGACCGCAGCTTTTCCAACGCGCTGATCCGCAGCGGCACGCTGTCGCTACGCGATCAGTCGATGCTTTACTGGGGCAATATGCTGCTGAGCCTGGTTATTTTCGCCGTGCTGTTTACCGGCAGCGATCTTATCGGCAACTACCTGCAGCAGCCCGAACTGGCTATTATGCTGGAAATGGTCTCTGTTATTTTTATTATTATTCCGCAGGGACAACATTACCGCGCCGTTTTACAGCGCGAAAAGCAATATACTCGCATCGCCTTTACTGAAACGTTGTCTGTGCTTTTTGGACTTGGCGTGACGTTATTTACCGTCTGGCTGACGCCTTCGGTACTGTGCGCCATCTGGGGTTATCTGGCAATGGCCTCTATTCGCATGCTGATCTATTGCTATTATGGCCGCTCGAGCTTTCAGCCGGAATATCGTTTTAATCTTAAAGATTACAGTCGCATTCGTGCAAGAATCGCATAATAAAAATAAGTCTGTATGGTGGGCTCTGGGCATCTGACAAGATGCATTCGCGTGCTGGCGACAGCACGCTTTTTTCTTTTTATCCGCGCTATTTTTTTATTCCTTTCCTCCGGCGATTCCTGACTAGCCAGGCTGCGTCTTTCGCGCTTTTCCCGATAACCTCGCCTTAATAGCGCTTTGCTTCATTTCCTGTGGTACTGATAATTCGTTTTTCTTATCCAGCAGCCGCAGCGCGGTGCTCGCTTTCCCGCTACGTCGGCGTTTTTCCGCAGGCCGGCATAAGTTAAACTGATGCGAAGCGATCGCCTGAGAAATTCTCAGTTGCTGATATTTTACTCACCCCGTAGCCTTGCCGCCCACCTTCTGGAGCCAGCTATGTTATTAACCGTCCTCTATATTATCGGCATTACGGCGGAAGCCATGACCGGCGCGCTTGCCGCCGGACGACGCAAAATGGATCTGTTCGGCGTGATTATCATTGCATCGGTAACGGCGATTGGCGGCGGATCGGTGCGGGATATTTTACTGGGCCATTACCCGCTCGGCTGGGTGAAGCATCCGGAATATATCATGATCGTTGCCGCCGCCGCCGTGCTGACGACCTGGCTTGCGCCGCTGATGACCCACCTGCGCAAAGTTTTCCTGGTGCTGGATGCGCTGGGCCTGGTGGTCTTCTCGATTATTGGCGCGCAGGTTGCGCTGGACAGCGGCCATGCGATGATTATCGCCGCCATCGCCGCGGTGATTACCGGCGTATTCGGCGGCGTGCTGCGCGATATGTTCTGTAATCGTATTCCGCTGGTGTTTCAGAAAGAGCTCTATGCCGGTATCGCCTTCGCCTCCGGCTGGATCTATATCCTGCTGCTGAAAACCTCGCTGGCGCATGAGGCCGTGGTGATTATTACCCTGCTGTTCGGCTTTCTGGCTCGCCTGCTGGCGCTGCGCTTCCGGCTTGGCCTGCCGGTTTTCAACTATCCCCACCCGGAGCACTGACCTCGCGCGGAATGCCCTGCTGACGCAGAAACGCGATCAGTTTTTGTATGCGCGCGTCCTGCAGCATGGCGTGAATACGCTGCGCCAGGATCGCGCCGACGCCCGGCAGCGCCTGCCACTGCTGCATATCGCGCTGCTGCACCTCATCCCAGGTCCTGTCCGGCAAAGCGTTTAGCGCGCGCCGCGGCAGCGGTATGCCAAGCGCGCCGATCCAGCGGCGCAGCGGCTGCTGACGCGTCAGGTTGAACTGATGCCAGAGCTGCTGCGCGCGCGTCGGACTGATGCCTGAGCTCTGCGCGATTTGTTCCGGCGTCAGCGTCAGCCAGGAGAAGAGATGCGACATGGCCCGGTTCTCTAGCAGTCGCAGCCAGGTGCTGCGCTGCACGCCGGCGATATCCAGCACCGACTTCTGGCTTAGCCAGCTTAGCCGCGCCAGCAGCTGCTGGCGGCAGGCGGGCGTAATGCTCAGGCAGCTGAGCGGCGTAAAGCTTTCAGCATCCGGCGGCTGCGGGTAGTCGCGTTCTGCGACGCGCCATATCACTCTTTCCAGACGAGGAATGCCCTGTCCCGCCAGGCTAATGGCCACCTGATCGCCGGCGATAACGTCCCATGTCCGCCAGCGCCGCAGCGAGCCGATGTTCACGCGCCGGACGATTTTATCGTCGAGCGCGACCGGTTGAAGGGTGAGCACCACGGCAATATTGCCGGTGCGGCCGGTGGTGAAATCGACCGAACGTACTTCGCTGGTGACGTCCGGCGGCTCAAATTTCCACGCCACCGCCCAGTCACCTTCGCCAGGCATCCAGCTTTGTCCGGCGGGACGCGTCGTCTGATGCACCACCACGCCATCCGTTGCGAAAGGCAACGGCGCGTTGAACCAGCGATCGCGCCAGACCGCGACCTCTTCCTCGTCGCGTACGGACTGACTCCACGTTTGCGCCAGACCCAGCCCCCAGCCGGCAAGCTGCCGCAGACGATCCGTCATCGCGGCGGGCCCATCTGGCCATCCCCAGATAAACAGGCCGATATCGGCCAGCAGCGGCCCAGGCGTCTGACTCATCAGCGCGCCCGCTACCTGCGCCCGCGCGTTTTTACCGCCGTCGCGCGACTGGCGATGATCGGTCATCTTCAGAAAGAGTTCGCCCTGCAGCACCACCCGCGGCGCATCGCTCTCGATTTTCAGTGGGATGGCGGGAATATAGGGCGCTTTCGCTAACCAGGATTCGCCGTGCAGGCCATCGCCACGGCTAATTAACGCCGCCAGCTTTCCCGCCTCGTAGACCAGCGTGACCGCGACGCCGTCGATTTTCGGCTGCACCCATAGGTCGCGCCGATCCTGCATCCAGTACGCCAGCGCCAGCTTATCGCGCACTTTTTTTACGCCGGTATGCGCCACCGGATGCGCGACCCTGCCGCTGGCGGGCAGCTGAGAGGCATAGGTCGGGCGAGCGGGCACGAAGCAGCGCTGCCAGCTTTTCAGCCGCTGCAGCAGCGTATCGTAGTCCGCATCGCTGACCAGGCTCTTGCCGTCGCGATAGTAGGCTTCGTCCCAGCGCTCCAGCTGCCGCTGCAGACGGGCGATCTCCTCTCCGGCGTGCGCAGGCGTCCATACCGGACAAAGCGCGTGTGCCGGATCGGCAGCCAGCAACAACAGGCACAGCAGCAGGCGTAGCGTCTCTTTCATCATGAGCCTCCTCAACGTTTCGCCTATTGAAGCGGCATGGAAGCAACAGGGCGACAGCCAAAACAGCAGAATGGAAGGGAACAGGCAGAAAACAGAAGCGTTTGCAGGCTGGAAAAGGCGGTTTTACGCGCCGCGCCGCAAAAGATTTAGCGCAGCGCCATGCGCAAACGCTGCGTGACGGCCCCAAGCCGTGTATACTTTGCAGGAAATCGATTCCGCTCTTTACTCAATTCAAGAAGACCATGGCTCAAGGCACGCTTTTTATTGTTTCCGCCCCCAGCGGCGCGGGTAAATCCAGCCTGATTCAGGCGTTACTGAAGACACAACCGCTGTACGATACGCAGGTGTCTGTTTCTCACACTACCCGCGGCATGCGTCCCGGCGAAGCCCATGGCGAACACTATTACTTCGTCTCGAAAGATGAATTTGAAGCGATGATCGCGGAAGACGCCTTCCTCGAGCATGCAAAAGTCTTCGACAACTATTACGGTACGTCGCGTAAAGCGATTGAGCAGGTGCTCTCCACCGGCGTCGATGTGTTCCTTGATATCGACTGGCAGGGCGCGCAGCAGATCCGTGCGAAAATGCCCGCCGCGCGCAGCATCTTCGTGCTGCCGCCTTCGCAAGACGAGCTGGACCGCCGTCTGCGCGGTCGCGGTCAGGACAGCGAAGAGGTGATTGCCCGCCGCATGGCGCAGGCGGTCTCTGAGATGAGCCACTACGCCGAATACGACTATTTAATTATCAATGATGATTTCGATCTGGCGCTGTCCGATCTGAAGACCATCATCCGCGCTGAACGCCTGCGCATGGGGCGCCAGAAGGCGCGTCATGATGCTTTAATCAGCAAACTATTGGCAGTCTGAAGACAGTTTCAGTATTATGCCCAGTCATTTCTTCATCTGTGGAGTAGCACACCTATGGCACGCGTAACCGTTCAGGACGCAGTAGAAAAAATTGGTAACCGTTTTGACCTGGTGTTGGTCGCTGCACGTCGTGCACGTCAGATGCAGGTAGGCGGCAAAGATCCGCTGGTTCCGGAAGAGAACGATAAAGCCACCGTTATCGCCCTGCGCGAAATCGAAGAAGGCCTGATCACCAACCAGATCCTCGACGTGCGCGATCGTCAGGAACAGCAAGAGCAGGAAGCCGCTGAATTACAAGCCGTTACCGCTATCGCTGAAGGCCGTCGTTAACAGCAACCTGCAGGCCAACCTTGTATCTGTTTGAAAGCCTCAATCAGCTGATTGAAAAATACCTGCCGGAGGAGCAAATCAAGCGCCTCCAGCAAGCGTATCTTGTCGCACGTGATGCTCACGAGGGACAGACACGCTCCAGCGGCGAGCCTTACATTACCCATCCTGTTGCGGTCGCCTGCATCCTGGCGGAAATGAAGCTCGACCATGAAACGCTCATGGCCGCGCTGCTGCACGACGTGATCGAAGACACGCCGGCAACCTACCAGGATATGGAGCAGCTGTTCGGCAAAAGCGTGGCGGAGCTGGTAGAAGGCGTATCCAAGCTGGATAAGCTGACTTTCCGCGACAAGAAAGAGGCGCAGGCTGAGAACTTCCGCAAGATGATCATGGCGATGGTGCAGGATATCCGCGTCATTCTCATCAAGCTGGCCGACCGCACGCACAATATGCGTACGCTGGGCTCGCTGCGTCCAGACAAGCGTCGTCGCATCGCGCTGGAAACCCTGGAGATCTACAGTCCGCTGGCGCACCGCCTGGGTATCCATCACCTGAAGATCGAGCTGGAAGAGCTGGGCTTCGAGGCGCTCTACCCTAATCGCTATCGTGTGATTAAAGAGGTCGTAAAAGCGGCGCGCGGCAACCGCAAAGAGATGATTCAGAAGATCCTGTCGGAGATCGACGGGCGTCTGCAGGAAGCGGGCATTCCCTGCCGCGTCAGCGGCCGTGAAAAACATCTCTACTCTATCTACCGCAAAATGACGCTGAAAGAGCAGCGTTTTCACTCCATCATGGATATCTACGCGTTCCGCGTGATCGTGAAGGACGTGGATACCTGCTATCGCGTGCTCGGTCAGATGCACAGCCTGTACAAACCGCGTCCAGGCCGTATGAAAGATTACATCGCTATCCCCAAAGCCAACGGCTATCAGTCGCTGCATACCTCGATGATCGGTCCGCACGGCGTGCCGGTCGAGGTGCAGATCCGTACCGAAGATATGGATCAGATGGCGGAAATGGGGGTCGCCGCGCACTGGGCTTATAAACAGGCGGGCGAAAGCGGCACTACCGCGCAGATTCGCGCCCAGCGCTGGCTGCAAAGCCTGCTGGAGCTGCAGCAGAGCGCGGGCAGTTCTTTTGAATTTATCGAGAGCGTGAAATCCGATCTCTTCCCTGACGAGATCTACGTCTTTACGCCGGAAGGCCGTATCGTCGAACTGCCAGCCGGCGCGACGCCGGTCGATTTCGCCTATGCGGTACATACCGATATCGGCCATGCCTGCGTCGGCGCGCGCGTCGATCGCCAGCCCTATCCGCTCTCGCAGCCGCTCACCAGCGGTCAGACGGTAGAGATCATTACGGCGCCGGGCGCGCGTCCCAACGCCGCCTGGCTCAACTTCGTCGTCAGCTCCAAAGCGCGCGCCAAAATTCGTCAGCTGCTGAAAAACCTCAAGCGCGAAGACTCCGTCAATCTTGGCCGTCGCCTGCTGAGCCACGCGCTCGGCGGCAGCCGCAAGCTGGCGGAAATCTCGCCCGCGAACATCAAGCAAGAGCTGGATCGCATGAAGCTGACGTCGCTGGACGACCTGCTGGCGGAGATCGGCCTCGGCAACGCCATGAGCGTGGTGGTGGCGAAAAACCTGCTGCAGTCGAGCAATGCGACGCCGCCGAGCAGCAGCAAACGCGGCAAGCTGCCGATCAAAGGCGCGGACGGCGTCCTGATCACCTTCGCCAAATGCTGCCGCCCGATTCCCGGCGACCCCATCGTGGCCCACGTCAGTCCCGGCAAGGGCCTGGTGGTGCATCACGAATCCTGTCGTAATATTCGCGGCTACCAGAAAGAGCCGGAAAAATTCATGCCGGTGGAGTGGGATAAGGTCACCGATCAGGAGTTCGTGGCGGAGATTAAAGTCGACATGTTCAACCATCAGGGCGCGCTGGCGAACCTGACGGCGGCGATTAATACCGCAGGCTCGAATATCCAGAGTCTCAACACCGAAGAGCGCGACGGCCGCGTTTACAGCGCGTTTATCCGCCTGACCGCGCGCGATCGCGTCCATCTGGCGAATATTATGCGTAAAATTCGCGTGATGCCGGACGTGATCAAAGTCCACCGTAACCGTAACTAGCGCATGAACGCCCAACGCTTCGCTCGTATTCAGGAGATGCTGGCGCTTCGCCAGCACGACCTCACCGTCTGCATGGAACAGGTGCACAAACCGCACAACGTATCGGCGGTGATCCGCACGGCGGATGCGGTGGGCATTCACGAAGTGCACGCCGTCTGGCCCAGTGAACGCATGCGCACCATGGTCTCCGCTTCCGCCGGTAGCAACAGCTGGGTGAAGGTCAAAACCCATCGCAATATCGCCCAGGCGGTTACCCATCTCAAAGATCGCGGCATGCAGGTGCTGGCGACCAACCTGTCGGCCAGAGCGGTCGATTTTCGCGAAATAGATTACACCCGCCCGACCTGCATTCTGATGGGTCAGGAAAAAACCGGCATCACCGCCGAGGCGCTGGCGCTGGCCGATTGCGACATCATTATTCCCATGGTGGGCATGGTACAGTCGCTGAACGTTTCCGTGGCCTCCGCGCTGATCCTCTACGAAGCGCAGCGCCAGCGGCAGAACGCCGGACTCTATCAGCGTCGGCACAGCCTGCTGGACGAAGAGGAGCAGCAGCGCCTGCTGTTCGAAGGCGGCTATCCGGTGCTGGCGCGCGTAGCGAAGCAGAAAGGTCTGCCCTATCCGCATATCAACGCCCAGGGCGAAGTGGAAGCTGACGCCGACTGGTGGGCCAGCATGCAGGCCACAGGGAAAAAGAAATGAAAGGCCGCCTGCTGGATGCCATTCCGCTCAGTACCCTGACCGGCGTCGGCGCCAGTCAGGCGGCGAAGCTGGCTAAGCTCGGCCTGCATACCATTCAGGATCTGCTGCTCCACCTCCCGCTACGCTACGAAGACCGCACTCAGCTCTACGCCATTAACGATCTGCTGCCCGGCATCTGGGCGACGGTAGAGGGCGAAGTGCTGCAGTCCGATGTTTCTTTTGGCCGACGCCGCATGCTGGTGTGTCAGATCAGCGACGGCAGCGGCGTGCTCACCATGCGCTTCTTCAACTTCAATGCCGGAATGAAGAACAGCCTGGCGCCGGGTCGTCGCGTGACCGCCTATGGCGAGATCAAGCGCGGCCAGCGCGGCGCGGAAATGATTCACCCCGAGTATCGCGTTCAGGGCGAGCAGAGCCCGGTTACGCTGGAAGAGACCCTGACGCCGGTCTATCCCACTACCGAAGGTATTCGTCAGGCTACGCTGCGCAGCCTGACCGATCAGGCGTTGACGCTGCTGGAGAGCGTGCCGATCGCCGAACTGCTGCCGCAGGAGCTGGCGCAGGGATTAATTAGTCTGCCGGAGGCGCTGCACACGCTGCATCGCCCGCCGCCGGACCTGCGCCTGAGCGAGCTGGAGCACGGCCGCCATCCGGCGCAGCGTCGCCTGATCCTTGAAGAGCTGCTGGCGCACAACCTCAGCATGCTGGCGGTACGCGCTGGCGCGCAGCGCTATTACGCGCTGCCGATGGCGCCGCGCCATACGCTGAGCGACAAACTGCTGGCGGCGCTGCCCTTCTCCCCGACTAACGCGCAAAAACGCGTGGTGCAGGAGATTGAGCGCGATCTGGCCAAAGATTTCCCGATGATGCGTCTGGTGCAGGGTGACGTCGGATCCGGTAAAACCCTGGTCGCGGCGCTGGCGGCGCTCGACGTGATCGCGCACGGCAAGCAGGTGGCGCTGATGGCGCCCACCGAGCTGCTGGCAGAGCAGCACGCGAACAACTTCCGCAGCTGGTTCGCGCCGCTGGGCATCGAAGTCGGCTGGCTGGCCGGCAAGCAGAAAGGCAAAGCGCGGCAGGCGCAACAAGAGGCGATCGCCAGCGGACAGGTGGCGATGGTGGTCGGCACGCATGCGCTGTTCCAGGAGCAGGTGCAGTTCAACGGTCTGGCGCTGGTGATTATCGACGAGCAGCATCGTTTCGGCGTGCATCAGCGGCTGGCGCTGTGGGAGAAAGGCGAAGAGCAGGGCTTCCATCCACATCAGCTGATTATGACCGCGACGCCGATTCCACGCACGCTGGCGATGACCGCCTACGCCGATCTCGACACCTCAACCATTGACGAGCTGCCGCCTGGCCGTACGCCGGTTACCACCGTCGCCATCCCTGACAGCCGCCGCGACGACATCATCGAACGCGTGCGGCACGCCTGCCAGGACGGCCGCCAGGCTTACTGGGTCTGCACGCTGATCGAAGAGTCCGATCTGCTGGAGGCGCAGGCGGCGGAAGCAAGCTGGGAAGCCCTGAAAGTCGCGCTGCCCGACCTGAATATCGGTCTGGTGCACGGCCGCATGAAGCCTGCGGAGAAGCAGGCGGTGATGGCGGCCTTCAAGGCCAATGAAATGCAGCTGCTGGTGGCGACCACGGTAATTGAGGTCGGGGTCGACGTGCCTAACGCCAGTTTGATGATTATCGAAAACCCGGAACGCCTGGGGCTGGCGCAGCTGCATCAGCTGCGCGGACGCGTTGGCCGCGGCGCGGTGGCGTCGCACTGCGTACTGCTCTACAAAGCGCCTCTGAGCAAAACCGCGCAGCGTCGTTTGCAGGTGCTGCGCGACAGCAACGACGGCTTCGTCATCGCCCAGCACGATCTGGAGATTCGCGGTCCCGGCGAGCTGCTGGGCACGCGCCAGACCGGCAACGCCGAGTTTAAGGTAGCGGATCTGCTGCGCGATCAGGCGATGGTGCCGGAAGTACAACGCGTGGCGCGCCATATTCACCAGCACTATCCTGAACAGGCGAAGGCGCTGATCGAGCGCTGGCTGCCGGAAACCGCGCGCTATACCAACGTCTAATTCCCTCTCCTTTCTGATCTGACAGCGCTTGCGCCCGGGCGCGCATAAGATAAAGGCTGGCAAACGATTGCTTTCAGCCAGCAGCGGTTTAAAATCCCCCTCTTCACAGATTGGGAAGCCACTTTATGTCCGTTAATCAACCAGACGCCACACTCCAAAAATCGACGACGCCGCGCCAGAGCGAACTGATTTACCGTCTTGAAGATCGTCCGCCGCTGCCGCAAACGCTGTTTGCCGCCGGTCAGCATCTGCTGGCGATGTTCGTGGCGGTCATCACGCCCGCGCTGCTGATTTGTCAGGCGCTGGGCCTGCCTGCGCAGGATACGCAGCACATTATCAGCATGTCGCTGTTCGCCTCCGGCGTGGCCTCGGTGCTGCAGATTAAAACCTGGGGTCCGGTCGGCTCGGGCCTGCTGTCGATTCAGGGCACCAGCTTCAATTTTGTAACGCCGCTGATTATGGGCGGTATGGCGCTGAAAAACGGCGGCGCCGACGTGCCGACCATGATGGCGGCGCTGTTCGGCACGCTAATGGTGGCCTCCTGTACCGAGATGGTGCTGTCGCGCGTTCTGCACCTGGCGCGCCGCATTATCACCCCGCTGGTCTCCGGCATCGTGGTGATGATTATCGGCCTGTCGCTGATTCAGGTCGGGCTGACCTCTATTGGCGGCGGCTTTGCCGCAATGAACGATCACAGCTTCGGCGCGCCGAAAAATCTGCTGCTGGCGGGCGTGGTGCTGGCGGTGATTATCGTGCTCAACCGTCAGCGTAATCCTTATTTGCGCGTCGCGTCGCTGGTTATCGCCATGGCGGTCGGCTATCTCGCCGCCTGGCTGATGGATATGCTGCCGCAAACCGCCGCGCCGACCAGCCAGCCGCTGGTCGCGGTACCGACGCCGCTCTATTATGGGCTGGGCTTTGACTGGAACCTGCTGATCCCGCTGATGCTGGTGTTTATGGTCACCTCGCTGGAGACGATCGGCGATATTACCGCGACCTCGGACGTTTCAGAGCAGCCGGTTAGCGGTCCGCTCTATATGCAGCGCCTGAAAGGCGGCGTGCTGGCGAACGGGCTGAACTCCTTTGTCTCCGCGCTGTTCAATACCTTCCCTAATTCCTGCTTCGGGCAGAACAACGGCGTGATCCAGCTTACCGGCGTCGCCAGCCGCTACGTCGGTTTTGTCGTGGCGCTGATGCTGATCGTGCTGGGTCTGTTTCCGGCAGTGAGCGGTTTTGTACAGCATATTCCGGAACCGGTTCTGGGCGGCGCGACCATCGTCATGTTCGGCACCATCGCCGCCTCCGGCGTGCGCATTGTGTCGCGCGAGCCGCTCAACCGCCGCGCGATTATGATTATCGCCCTGTCGCTGGCGGTCGGGCTGGGCGTCTCGCAGCAGCCGCTGATCCTGCAGTTTGCGCCAGACTGGCTGAAGACCCTGCTCTCTTCCGGCATCGCCGCCGGCGGGATCACTGCCATCGTGCTGAACCTGATCTTCCCGCAGGAAAAGTAACCTCTCCAGCGGGCTGCGGCCCGCCTCCTCTATTTATTCGTATTTACATCCAGGCTGTTGAGCTACAACGGTAATTCAGGCATAACAAGCACTGACCGGAAAGATGGCGGGATGGATACAATGAAATTTCTTGGAAAATTTTTTCTTACGGTACTGTTGCTGCTGGTGCTGAGCCTGGTGGTGATCTACGTTCTGCTGCAGACGCAATGGGGCGCAGGCTGGTTCAGCCGCTACGTGAGCGATAAAACCGCCTGGCATCTCTCCCTCAGCAAGATAGAGCATAACTTCTCCTCGCCTTCGCACATCATTCTCGACAACTTCACCTTTGGTCATGACGGCCAGCCGGCTGCAGTAGTGGCGAAGCGCGTCGATCTCGGATTCGCGCTGCTGCAGTTCAGCGATCCGCTGAACTTCGGCAGCATCGAGCTGCGCGACGGCGTGGTGAATCTGGCGAATCTGACGCCCGGCGACGCCCTGCCTTTCCAGGCGGGACGCCTGCAGCTGAACAATATGCGTATCGACAGTCCAGACACGCCGCTGCCGCTTGCGGCTCAGCAGGTAAACGGCGGCGTTATGCCGTGGAGACCCACGACGAAGAGCATGCTGGGCAGCGACGCGCAGTTTCAGATGAGCGCCGGCGACCTGACGCTGAATAAGGTGTCAGGCGCTAACGTCCTGATTCAGGGCAGCGTATCCCAGGGCCGCATGCTGTTCAGCAACGTTGGCGCCGATCTGGCGCGCGGTTCGATGACCGGCAGCGCCGAGCGCGACGCGCAAGGCAACTGGCTGATCCGCCAGCTTCGCCTCAATGATATTCGCCTGCAAACCGCCCAGAGCCTGGCGGACTTTCTGCGGCCGATTCAGGCGCTGCCTTCCGTCACCATTAACCGTCTGGATATGACCGACGCGCGCCTTCAGGGCCCGGACTGGGCGGTCACCGATCTCGACCTGACGCTGAAAAACCTGACCTGGCAAGGCGACGACTGGCGCAGCGACGACGGTTCGCTCTCGCTGAACGCCAGCAACTTTATCAACGGACGCTTCGAGCTAAACGATCCGATCCTCAATCTCGACCTGTCGCCGCAGGGCATCGCGCTGACCCAGTTCAGCTCGCGCTGGGCCAACGGCGTGATCCGCGCCGACGGCAGCTGGAGCCGCAGCGACAAGCGTCTGACGCTGAATAATCTGGCGGTCGCAGGACTGGAATATACGCTGCCGGAAGCCTGGCGCGATCGCTGGCTGGCAGCGCTGCCGACCTGGCTCGATTCGCTGGAGGTGCGACGTTTCACCTCTAATCGCAACCTGATCATCGATATCAACCCGGCGTTTCCGTTTCAGATGACCTCGCTGGAGGGCAGCGGAGAAAACCTGCTGCTGGCGCGTCAGCATCAGTGGGGGATCTGGTCAGGCAAGCTGAGTCTCAACGCCGCCGAAGCGACCTTTAACCGCGTCGATCTGCGCCATCCGTCGCTGTCTCTTATCGCCGACGATCGGCAGATTCAGGTCACGGAGATGAGCGCCTTTAGCGGCAGTGGACTGCTGGAAGGATCGGGCAGCATCGGCCAGCAGCCGGATCGGCCGGTGGCGCTGACGCTGAAAGGCCAGGCGGTGCCCGCAGGAATACTGCAAAACTGGGGCTGGCCTGCGCTGCCGGCGAGTGGCCCGAGCAATTTCCAGCTTGAGCTCAACGCCTCGCTCAAGGCGGACGCGCCGCTGAAATCCTCGGCCAACGGCTCGCTCTCGCTGCGCACCGATACGCAGCAGGTTCAGCAGCAGATGCAGGCGGGCGAAGTAAGATAAAGAGAGCATCAGGGCCGCATCATCGGCCCTGGTGCTTTAGTTGATACGCGCGCCGGAACCGCCCTCTTCTAACGGCTCGTCGGGATCGGCGGGCAGTACGATATAGACCCCTTCAAACACCGCGCCCGGCTCCTCGTTGCCGTACAGCTCGACTTCAAGGCGCACGCGCGCTTTGCGGCCGCGCGCCAGGCGATCCAGATCGCCGCTCATCGAGCCGATATCGGCAATCGCGCCCGGACGTCCGGCAATCGGCTTGCTGTAGCGGATATGGGCGTCCGCCAGGATGATGGTGCCGCCAAGATGGCGCTCGCGCAGCAGCAGCCAGATTAACCCCCAGCCGGTCAGGGTCGCCAGCGAGAAGAGGCTACCGGCAAACAGGGTATGGTGCGGGTTCTGGTTGCCGGTTTCCGGCATGGTGGTGATAAATTTCTGCCCGGTGAACTGCAAAATGCGCACGCCCATCTTCTCGCTGAGCGGAATATTGTCGTACCAGGCCTGCTGTAGCTGACCGCACCAGTCGGCGCGATGCAGAATATCGTCCAGCGTCACCACCGGTTTAATCATCAGGAAGTGGCGCACCGGTGTGGTCTGCGGCGCGGTGATCTCTCCCTGATTGAGGTAGCCCAGCTTGGCGAAGAACTCGACCGCGTCTTCGCGCGCGGCGCAGGTTACGCGCTTAACGCCTTCCTGCCGCGCCACCGATTCCAGCGTCATCGCCACCAGCGTGCCCAGCCCTTTCCCTTGCACCGACGGATGCACGGCGAGGAAGCGAATCGACGCTTCGTTGTCGGCATTGATATAGAGACGTCCGGCGGCCACCGGCTGGCCGTGCTCGTCCACCACCATCTGATGATGCGCCAGCGCGTCCCAGCCGTCCCGCTCCGAGCCCTGCGGCTGGCGCAGCGGCTTGCGTAGCATTTCCCAGCGGAACTGGTAGTACATATCCAGTTCTTCCGCAGTTTGCGGTACCCGAAGATGATACATAAAGTGGTTCTCTCGTTCAGAGCTTGCGTGGCCGATCCCGTGCCGCTCGGCTGCCAGACTCACACCTGCAACCAGAAGGTGACAGGACCATCGTTGACCAGCGCGACTTGCATATCGGCGGCGAAGCGTCCGTTGGCGGTAGTTACGCCCTGGCGACGACAGCAGTCGCTAAAATATTCATACAGGCGATTCGCCTCGGCGGGTGCCGCGCCGCCGGAGAAAGAGGGGCGCATGCCTTTTTGCGTATCCGCCGCCAGCGTAAACTGCGACACCACCAGCACGCTGCCGCCCGCCTGCTGGACGTTAAGGTTCATCTTTCCCTGCTCGTCGCCAAAAATGCGATAGCCCAGCACTTTTTCCGCCAGCCGCTCGGCGCGCTTCTCATCGTCCTCTTTTTCTACGCCTAACAGCACCAGCAGGCCAGGACCGATTTCGCCTACCACCGTGCGATCCACGCTGACGCTGGCGCTGAGTACTCGTTGAATCAACGCAATCATGCAACCTCTCGTTCTTTTTCGCCTTCCTGTTGTTTTAGCTGGCGATAATCGCCCAGCGTCACGGTAATTTCCGCGCCCAACAACACAATACACCAGGTCCAGTAGACCCAGAGAAACAGAATTGGAATAACCGCCAGCACGCCATAAATCAGCTGGTATGAAGGAAACATCGTAACATAGAGAGCAAAGCCCTTTTTACCCAGCTCGAACAGCGCGCCCGCCACCAGCGCGCCGATTAAGGCATCGCGCGACGGCACGCTGCGCGTCGGCACAATGCTGTAAAGCAGCCAGAACGCGAGCCAGGAGAGCAGCAAGGGAAAGACCCTTAGCACCTGATCGATAACGCCGTACACCCCGCTGGCGCTTATCCAGCGCAGCGAGAGCAGGTAGGAGCTGATTGCCAGGCTGGCGCCGGCCAGCAGCGGCCCCAGCGTCAGGATCATCCAGTAGACGGCGAAAGAGTAAACCAGCGGACGCTTCTTACGACTGCGCCAGATGGTGTTGAGCGCGGTATCAACCGAATGCATCAGCAGCAGCGCGGTAACAATCAGTCCTATCGCCCCCAACGCCGTCATACGGTGCACGTTGGCCACAAACTGATCGAGATAGCGCTCCACCACGTTGCCGGTTGCCGGCACAAAATTGGCGAAGATAAAATTTTTCAGCTGAACGCTGACTTCAGAAAAGACCGGAAACGCGGAGAAAAGCGCGAACACCACGGCGATCAGCGGCACCAGCGCCAGCAGCGAGACAAAGGCCAGATTGCCGGCCTGCGTCGTCATGTTGTCTTCGTCGATGCGTTTCCACAGCAGCCTGAGCCACAGCCAGAGCGCGTGGCAGGTCGAAATAAAAGGGCGCGACGTCATCATTCAGCGATGGCTTGCCAGCCAGGTCGGCACGGTTTTGCTGTCGGTAACCAGTACGCTTCTGATGCCCAGCGCCTCCGCGCCTACGATATTGTCCGCGTTATCGTCAAAGAAGATCGCCTGATCGGCCCGATAGCCCTCTTGCTGCAGCACGTGCTCAAAGATGCGCGCTTCAGGCTTGCGCATTCCCAGCTCCTGCGACAGATAGATGGCGTCCGCTGCAGCGCGCACTTCCGGATACTGCGTCGGCCAGAATTCGGTGTGCAGCTTGTTGGTGTTGGAGAGGATCACCACGCGATGTCCGTCGGCGCGGAGCTGGTTCATCAGCGCCAGCGTATCGGCGCGCGCGCCCATAAATACCGCCTGCCAGCCCGCCACGAACTGCTCGTAGCTCAGCGCAATGTCGAGCCGCTCGCACAGCTCCGCGGCGAAATGTTCGTCGCTGATCTCGCCGCGCTCGTGCTGCTCAAACGCCTCATCCATCTGGAAGCGGCTTTGCAGCAGCGCCAGCGGTACGCGGCCGAGGTCACTCCAGACGCCCAGCACGCGATTGAAATCGATATCAACAATCACATTGCCTAAATCAAAAATGTACAACATGTCGTTACTCCTCTGGTTCCCTGGATCATTCACTCTAGCGGCAAAACCAGGGGCTGAACAGGTAACTGGCAGGAGAAAATCCGTTATGGAAGCTTGCGCATGCGGGCTTAGCGCGCGCGGGCGGCGGGCGGCGCCGTTGCGGGGGACAACGCGCGTCAGAAAGGCGGCAGGAATAAAAAAAGCCCCGACGAGCGGGGCTTTTTATCAGAGCGAAACGTCTTACTCTTTCGGACCGCGCGACGCGCGTTTGCGGTCGTTTTCGGTCAGGTGACGTTTACGGATACGGACCGACTGCGGCGTAACTTCAACCAGCTCGTCGTCATCGATGAATTCGATGGCCTGCTCAAGGGTCATCTTCACCGGCGGCACCAGCGTAGTTGCTTCATCCGTACCGGAAGCACGCATGTTAGTCAGCTTCTTACCGGTCAGGCAGTTAACGGTCAGGTCGTTGGAGCGGCTGTGAATACCGATGATCTGGCCTTCATAGACTTCCGCGCCGTGGCCCAGGAACAGCTTGCCGCGATCCTGCAGACCGAACAGGGCGAAGGCAACCGCTTTGCCCTGGCCGTTGGAGATCAGCACGCCGTTCTGACGCTGGCCCACTTCGCCCGGACGAATGTCGTCGTAGTGGCTGAAGGTGGAATAGAGCAGACCGGTACCTGAAGTCATGGTCATGAATTCGTTACGGAAGCCGATCAGACCACGGCTCGGAATAACGTAGTCAAGACGTACGCGGCCTTTGCCATCCGGATCCATGTTTTTCAGATCGCCTTTACGCTCGCCCATGGCTTGCATAACCGCGCCCTGATTGTTCTCTTCGATATCCAGCGTGACGTTCTCGAACGGCTCTTGTTTACGGCCGTCGATTTCACGGAAGATAACTTTCGGACGGGAAACCGCCAGTTCGAAGCCTTCGCGACGCATGTTTTCGATCAGCACCGACAGGTGCAGTTCGCCACGGCCGGATACGCGGAACGCGTCCGCATCTTCTGTTTCTTCTACGCGCAGCGCAACGTTGTGCACCAGCTCTTTGTTCAGGCGCTCAAGGATCTGACGCGAAGTCACATACTTGCCTTCCTGACCGCAGAACGGCGAGGTGTTGACGTTGAAGAACATGGTTACGGTCGGTTCGTCGACGCTCAGCGCCGGCAGCGCCTCTACATTCTGCGGATCGCAGATGGTATCGGAGATGTTCAGCTCGCCCAGGCCGGTGATCGCGATGATGTCGCCCGCTTCCGCCAGGTCGGTGTCGATACGCTCCAGGCCCAGGTGGCCCAGCACTTTACCGACTTTACCGTTGCGCGTTTTGCCTTCGCTGTCGACAACGGTCACCTGCTGGTTTGGCTTAACTTTACCGCGCTTGATGCGGCCGATGCCGATCACGCCCAGGTAGTTGTTGTAGTCCAGCTGCGAGATCTGCATCTGCAGCGGCGCGTCAACTTCCACCTGCGGCGGAGAAACGTGCTCGACGATCGCCTGGTACAGCGGGGTCATATCTTCAGCCATGTCGGTGTGATCCAGACCGGCGATGCCCTGCAGCGCAGATGCGTAAATGATCGGGAAATCAAGCTGCTCGTCGGTCGCGTCCAGGTTGACGAACAGGTCGAATACCTGGTCAACAACCCAGTCAGGACGCGCGCCCGGACGGTCAATCTTGTTGATTACAACGATCGGCTTCAAACCATGGGCAAAGGCTTTTTTGGTCACGAAGCGAGTTTGCGGCATAGGGCCATCCATCGCATCTACAACCAGCAGCACCGAATCAACCATGGACATGACGCGCTCTACCTCACCGCCAAAGTCGGCGTGTCCTGGGGTATCAACGATGTTGATACGGTAGTCATTCCATTTGATAGCGGTGTTTTTAGCGAGGATGGTAATTCCACGCTCTTTCTCCAAATCGTTGGAGTCCATCACACGCTCAGTCGCTTCGGTACGCGCGTCAAAGGTACCGGACTGTTGCAGCAGCTTATCAACCAGGGTGGTCTTACCATGGTCTACGTGCGCGATGATGGCGATGTTACGCAAATTTTCGATCACAACTTTGCCTCAGGCATTAGAAATAGCGCGCTATTGTACACGGATTAAGCGGGATACTGAACACGATCACACTTTTCACCTGAAGTTTATTGCACTGGCGGAAATTTGCGCTGGATGCGGTGCACTTAATGCACTAAGTTGGAGGTTCGCACCATTTTGGTGCCATCAAAAAGCGGTAAAGCACAGTTTTGGTGCAAATTCGCCAGTCTGGTGCAGCGCGCTGGCAACAAAAGAGTGCGCGCAGGCGTGATTTAGCTGCAAAAAAGAAAGTTGGCACAGAATTCGCTTTATTTCTTTCAAGCGAAAACAGCAGTTGCACGACGGTTGCAGAGCTTGCCGAGATCGGTTGGTTGGGAATGGCGGTCAGACACTTCATGTTTCAGACGACGCAGCCACTCACCACGATGACAATGACCATTTCCAGGAGAGTTGAGTATGTCCGCTGAACACGTTCTCTCGATGATGAACGAGCACGAAGTTAAGTTTGTTGACCTGCGTTTTACCGATACCAAAGGTAAAGAACAGCACGTTACTATCCCTGCTCACCAGGTTAACGCTGACTTCTTCGAAGAAGGCAAAATGTTTGATGGCTCCTCTATCGGCGGCTGGAAAGGCATTAACGAATCAGACATGGTGCTGATGCCGGACGCGACCACCGCCGTTCTGGATCCGTTCTTCGAAGACCCGACGCTGATCATCCGTTGTGACATCCTCGAGCCAGGCACTATGCAGGGCTACGATCGCGACCCGCGCTCTATCGCCAAACGCGCTGAAGAGTATCTGCGCGCGTCCGGCATCGCCGACACCGTTCTGTTTGGACCGGAGCCGGAATTCTTCCTGTTCGACGACATCCGTTTCGGCTCGTCAACTTCCGGTTCGCACGTCGCTATCGACGATATCGAAGCGGCCTGGAACACCGGCAAAGAGTACGAAGGCGGCAACAAAGGCCACCGTCCGGGCCTGAAAGGCGGCTATTTCCCGGTTCCGCCGGTCGACTCCGCGCAGGATATCCGCTCTGCCATGTGTCTGACCATGGAGCAGATGGGCCTGGTGGTTGAAGCGCACCACCACGAAGTGGCGACCGCTGGTCAGAACGAAGTGGCGACCCGCTTCAACACCATGACCAAGAAAGCGGACGAAATTCAGATCTACAAATATGTGGTGCACAACGTCGCGCACGCCTACGGCAAAACCGCGACCTTTATGCCGAAGCCGATGTTCGGCGACAACGGTTCAGGTATGCACTGCCATATGTCTCTCTCTAAAGGCGGCGTAAACCTGTTCGCAGGCGACAAATACGGCGGCCTGTCTGAAACCGCGCTGTTCTACATCGGCGGCATCATCAAGCACGCGAAAGCGATCAACGCTCTGGCGAACCCGACCACCAACTCTTACAAGCGTCTGGTGCCTGGTTACGAAGCGCCGGTTATGCTGGCTTACTCTGCCCGTAACCGCTCTGCCTCTATCCGTATTCCAGTCGTCGCCAGCCCGAAAGCACGCCGTATCGAAGCGCGCTTCCCGGATCCGGCCGCTAACCCGTACCTGGCGTTCACCGCGCTGCTGATGGCTGGCCTGGACGGCGTGATCAATAAGATCCACCCGGGCGATGCCATGGACAAGAACCTGTACGATCTGCCGCCGGAAGAAGAAGCGGAGATTCCAAAAGTTGCTGGTTCGCTGGAAGAAGCGCTGAACGCACTGAACGAAGATCGCGAGTTCCTGACCCGCGGCGGTGTGTTCACCGACGACGCCATCGACGCCTACATCGAACTGCGTAAAGTCGAAAACGACCGTATCCGCATGACGCCGCACCCGGTCGAGTTCGAGCTTTACTACAGCGTTTAATCTTTATTCTGCACCGGTCGCGTTGCCGCCTCAGGCGGCAACAGGATAGATCCCGAGGCTGCTAACGCAGCGGCGACGCGCAAGGCGCAGAAGATTTTTGTTGCCGTGGAAACTTTAGCCCATCTCCGGATGGGCTTTTTTCGCCGCGAAATCATCGTTCAGCCGTCTGGAAACAGGCGCGGAAGAGTATAATGCACTAAATCAGTGCAGAGGAACGCTGTATGGCAACTGGCTCCCTGCCCGACGCGGGGCAAATTCTCAACTCCCTGATAAACAGTATTCTGCTGGTGGACGACGATCTGGTCATCCATTACGCCAACCCGGCGGCGCAGCAGTTACTGGCGCAAAGCTCACGCAAATTGTTCGGCACCCCGCTGCCCGATCTGACCGGCTACTTTTCGCTGAATATCGAGGTGATGCGCGAGAGTCTGGAGGCTGGCCAGGGTTTTACCGACAGCGAAGTGACGCTGGTGGTCGACGGTCGCGCGCACGTAATGGCGCTAACGGCGCAACGGCTGCCGGACGGCTTTATTCTGCTGGAGATGGCGCCGATGGATAACCAGCGCCGTCTCAGCCAGGAGCAGCTTCAGCATGCGCAGCAGGTGGCGGCGCGCGATCTGGTGCGAGGACTCGCACACGAAATTAAAAATCCGCTGGGCGGACTTCGCGGCGCAGCGCAGCTGCTGTCGCGCGCGCTGCCCGATCCGTCGCTGAACGAATATACCAAAGTCATTATCGAGCAGGCGGACCGCCTGCGTAACCTGGTGGATCGTCTGCTCGGTCCGCAGCAGCCTGGCATGCATATTACGCAGAGCATTCACCAGGTTGCGGAACGGGTGGTGAATCTGGTGTCGATGGAGCTGCCGGAGAATGTCGCGCTGGTGCGCGATTACGATCCCAGTCTGCCGGAGCTGCCGCACGATCCCGATCAGATTGAGCAGGTGTTGCTGAACGTGGTGCGCAACGCGCTGCAGGCGCTAGGCGACGAGGGCGGCACCATTATTCTACGCACCCGCACCGCCTTCCAGCTTACCCTGCACGGCACGCGCTATCGTCTGGTAGCGCGCATCGACGTTGAGGATGACGGCCCGGGCATTCCGGCGCAGCTGCAGGATACGCTGTTCTATCCGATGGTGAGCGGGCGCGAAGGCGGCACCGGCCTGGGTCTCTCTATCGCCCGTAGCCTGATTGATCAGCATTCAGGAAAAATTGAGTTCAACAGTTGGCCTGGACACACCGAATTTTCGGTTTATCTGCCTATTCGCCAGTGAGGTTTCTATGCAACGAGGGATAGTCTGGATCGTCGATGACGATAGCTCCATCCGCTGGGTGCTTGAACGCGCGCTTACTGGAGCCGGGTTAAGCTGCGCCACTTTCGACAGCGGCAATGAGGTGCTGGACGCGCTCTCAAGCAAAACCCCAGACGTTTTACTGTCAGATATTCGCATGCCGGGCATGGATGGGCTGGCGCTGCTGAAACAAATCAAACAGCGTCATCCGATGCTGCCGGTCATCATTATGACGGCGCACTCCGACCTCGACGCCGCCGTCAGCGCTTATCAGCAAGGGGCGTTCGACTATCTGCCGAAACCCTTCGATATTGATGAGGCGGTAGCGCTGGTCGAGCGCGCCATTAGTCACTATCAGGAGCAGCAGCAGCCGCGCAATCAGCCTGTCAGCGGCCCCACCACCGATATCATCGGCGAAGCGCCGGCGATGCAGGATGTGTTCCGCATTATCGGCCGCTTGTCGCGCTCGTCGATCAGCGTGCTGATCAATGGCGAATCGGGAACCGGGAAAGAGCTGGTCGCGCATGCGCTGCATCGTCACAGCCCGCGCGCCAAAGCGCCTTTTATCGCCCTCAATATGGCGGCTATCCCGAAAGATTTGATCGAGTCAGAGCTGTTCGGTCATGAAAAAGGGGCGTTTACCGGCGCGAATCAGATTCGTCAGGGCCGTTTCGAGCAGGCGGACGGCGGCACACTGTTTCTGGATGAGATCGGCGATATGCCGCTCGACGTGCAGACGCGCCTGCTGCGCGTGCTGGCCGACGGGCAGTTCTACCGCGTCGGCGGCTATGCGCCGGTCAAAGTCGACGTGCGCATAATTGCGGCTACGCACCAGAATCTTGAGCTGCGGGTGCAGGAAGGCAAGTTCCGCGAGGACCTGTTCCACCGCCTGAACGTGATCCGCGTCCATCTGCCGCCGCTGCGCGAGCGCCGTGAGGACATTCCGCGCCTGGCGCGCTATTTCCTGCAGGTGGCGGCTCGCGAGCTGGGCGTCGAGGCGAAAATCCTTCATCCAGAAACCGAAGCGGCGCTGACGCGTCTGCACTGGTCCGGCAACGTGCGCCAGCTGGAGAACACCTGCCGCTGGCTGACGGTGATGGCGGCCGGTCAGGAGGTGCTGATTCAGGATCTGCCTCCTGAGCTGTTCGAGTCGAGCACGCCGGAAAGTCCGGTGCAGTCGCTGCCGGACAGCTGGGCGACCCTGCTGGCGCAGTGGGCCGACCGCGCGCTGCGTTCCGGTCATCAAAACCTGCTCTCCGAAGCGCAGCCGGAGATGGAGCGTACCCTGCTGACCACCGCCCTGCGTCATACGCAGGGACACAAGCAGGAAGCGGCAAGATTGCTGGGCTGGGGACGTAATACCCTCACGCGCAAGCTGAAAGAGCTGGGCATGGAGTAACGAGCGAGAGGCAAGGCGACGTTTTACACAAAGCGTCGCCTTGTCCCGCTTTACATGCCGATGCCGTTCAGTATCATACGGGCGGCTATCGGGAGATGAACGATGTTAGATTCCTTTCTTCACATGATTTCGCACAATGTCGCCGTTATCGGCAGCGCCTTCGGCCACTCGCCGCAGGCTGCCTTCGCGACCGTGCTGTGCGCTATCATGGTCAACCTGTTTAATTAAACTCCGCGCCAGCGCGTTTTCGCCTTAAATCACGCGCGAAAACTGCTGCTGGCGCGCCTTCTGGCGCAGATAAACGTCAAAGCACATGCAGATGTTGCGGATCAGCAAACGGCCTGCGCCGGTGACCTGCAAACCGCCAGCGCGCCGCTCCACCAGCCCATCGTCGATCAGCGGCTGCAACAGCGCTAAATCCTCGGCGAAATAGTCGCAGAAGCGAATCGCGTGCTGTGCTTCAATGGCGCGGAAATCGAGCGAGAAGTTGCAAATCAGCTGCTTGATGACGTCGCGCCGCAGGCAGTCGTCCGCGGTAAGCGCTACGCCGCGCCACAGCGCCTCGCCGCGCGTTGCTACCGCATCGTACCAGCGATTCAGCTCTTTCTCGTTCTGCGCGTAGCTGTCGCCAGCCATGCTGATGGCGGACACGCCGAGCCCCAGCAGATCGCTGTCGCCCTGAGTGGTATAGCCCTGGAAGTTGCGATGCAGCAATCCGGCGCGCTGCGCCTGCGCCAGCTCGTCCTGCGGTTTCGCAAAGTGATCCATGCCGATAAAGTCATAGCCCTGCTGCGTCAGCGTCGCGATGGTCTGCTGCAGGATTTGCAGCTTCTGTTGCGCCGACGGCAGCTCCTGCTCTTTGATTTTACGCTGCGCCGCAAACAGCGCCGGCAGATGCGCATAGTTGAACACGCTCATGCGGTCCGGATTAAGCGCAATCACGCGCTGCAGGGTATACGCAAAGCTCTCCGGCGTTTGCAGCGGCAAGCCGTAGATAAGATCGATGCTGGTAGAGTGAAAGCCCTGCTCGCGCGCTCGCGCCATCAGCGCAAAGATCGCCTCTTCGTCCTGAACGCGATTTACGCGTTCCTGCACCGCTTTATTGAAATCCTGCACGCCCATGCTCAGCCGGTTAAAGCCGAGCTGGCGCAGGTGTGAAATGGTATCAGGATCGATTTCGCGCGGATCGACCTCGATCGACATCTCCAGATCGTCCGTCAGGCTGAAGTGATCCCTCAGCAAAGCCACCAGCCGTGAAAGCTGGTCATGATTAAGGAAGGTCGGCGTGCCGCCGCCCCAGTGCAGCTGGGTGACGCGCCGGTCGCGGAACAGCGGCGCGCGCTGGCGGATCTCCTGCGCCAGCGCGTCCAGATAGCGGTCAGCTTTATGCAGCTGACGCGTCACGACCTTATTGCAGCCGCAGAAATAGCAGAGCTTATGGCAGAACGGGATATGAACGTAGAGCGACAGCGGGCGCTCCGGATAGCGCGACACGGCACGCAAAAAATCCGCCTCGCCGTAGCTGTCGCTGAATTCAAGCGCAGTAGGGTATGAGGTATAGCGCGGACCGGCGTAATTGTATTTTTCAATAAGCCGCTGGTCCCAGGAGACAGGTTGCAAAGACATGCTTACTCCTTCCGGTGACGTCTGAGAGAAGGTCGCGATGCAGAAGAGAGGAAAGGTGGGCGGGACTGAACCCGACGTAAACGTGACTTCAGACGCGACAGGCGGCGTAGTTTAGCCAATAACCAGATGAGATAACACGACAGCAGCAGCGCTAAAATTGATCCAGGCCAAAACATAACGATTTACCTGTCTGGCGCGGCATGCGCCGGAGCGCATGCCGATCAAAAAACTCAGTTGCCTTTCAGCAGGCGATACATATCTTCTTCGGCCTGCTCATCTTCCGCTTCATCATCCATGTCGATGCCGAGCTGCTCCATCAGTTCATCGATGCGGTCCAGGGTTTCATCCAGCCAGGCCTGCTCTTCCGCCGACAGCGTGTCGCCGTTTTCCATGCGATCCAGCAGCGCGTCGAGACGCTCGCTGTTTTCCAGCTGCGCCAGCTCCTCTTCCGGGCTAAGACGCACTTTTTTCGCGACGGGCTTCGCCGCTTTTTTTACCGGCGCGCTCGCTGTTGCGCCATCCGCCACCAGCGGGATCGGTTTTTTACTGCCGATGCGCGGATCTTTGGCTTTATTGCCCTGGCCAGCTTTTCCTGCGCTGACGGCAGGATTGGCGCGGCTGCCGGATGCGTTGCCGCGATGCTTTTTATCACGCTTGCGATCGCGTGCGGCCTCGTTAAGTTCTTCGCGCGATTTGCGCTTTGTTTTACTTGCCGGTTTAGCGTGCGCGCCGCGTACAGGTTGCTTCATGATGTCAGGTCTCACTGTTTTTAATCAGTATCAGTATAACCCTCTCACTCCTGACGCTGCTTTTTTGTCGGCGATGCGCACCTTAACGTACGTATCCTCTTCTCAAGCTCGTCTGACAACAGAGGGGACAGAATTGCGGCGAAATCTAGCAGAAAGCGGACAAAGAAAAAAGGCGACAGCCTATGCTGTCGCCTTATTTCGCACCTTCCGCAGAAGGAATCATATTTTTAATCCCTTTTGGCTCGCAACGTCCCGGTCGATCCCGCGCCTGCCCAACTCCTGAGCGAATCCCTGTCCTTGTCCGGCCTGTTATCCCTGACCGTCTCCTCTCCTTTGCTCGCGGTCGTCCCGACGCTCCTGAGCACATCATCCTGATGGGTGCAGCCCTGCACTGCCCAATAATGTAGACCAACCTGCGGAACCCACAACCTGACATCAGGCTTTTTTGCGCCTTTAAACGCCCATCAGCCTTCAAGCACATGATTATAAAGGTTTTAAATTTTCAAATTTTTTAGTAAAAACAGTAATCGCTGGCAGCTTTTATGGCTGATATCTTACAAAAGCCGGTCGATCGATGCTCTCGGGCACTTTTGCGCCATAACGCGTATAATCAGCGCCAATGCCCGCATTCGTCTCTGGAGTTAAACTTTGTCTGCACTGAATTATCACGTTACCCATTTCATCCTCAGCGCCCCGGATATCCGCCATCTGCCAGCCGACACCGGTATTGAGGTCGCCTTCGCCGGGCGTTCCAACGCGGGTAAATCCAGCGCGCTGAATACGCTGACCAATCAAAAAAGTCTGGCGCGCACCAGTAAAACGCCTGGACGCACGCAGCTGATCAACCTGTTTGAGGTCACTGAAGGCAAACGCCTGGTGGATTTGCCCGGCTACGGCTATGCCGAAGTGCCGGAAGAGATGAAGCGCAAATGGCAGCGCGCGCTGGGCGAATATTTGCAAAAGCGCGAAGCGCTGAAAGGCCTGGTGGTATTGATGGATATTCGTCATCCGTTAAAAGATCTCGACCAGCAGATGATTCAGTGGGCGGTAGAGAGCGGGATCCCGGTGATGGTACTGCTGACTAAGGCGGATAAACTCGCTTCCGGCGCGCGCAAAGCGCAGCTCAATATGGTGCGCGAAGCGGCGCTGGCCTTTATGGGCGATGTGCAGGTGGAGATGTTCTCCTCCCTGAAAAAGATGGGCGTCGACAAGCTGCGTCAAAAACTGGACGTCTGGTTTAACGAACTGGCGCCTGCGCAGGATGACTCCGCTGAGGCGTAACAGCCTTGCGAAATTTAGCAAAAGCCCAATAAAAAACGCCCCAGTCATAAAATGACTGGGGCGGCTAATATTCAGCCAAATCCGATTACGTGAAGTAAAAGGTCTGAAAGATAGAACATCTTACCTCTGTACCCTACGCCTCGAACTTTACCTGATTTTTTCTGACGGACAAAGGGTTTTTTGTAGTTAGCTTTCATCAAACGACATGATTTTTCATGCGTTCGTCACAAAAATCGCCTCTGACTGTAGTTTAATTACTAAAAAAATGCTTAACCGAGAAGCAGTTAGAAACCGCGTGCTTTTGTCTCGCGCTGAATCGGTTAAACAGACTTTTTTCTTATATCCTGAGCAGGCTGGCAACAAAGCGTCGTCGCCAGCCTGAGCGATCTCAATCAGTGTGCCTCGTCCCAGTTTTCGCCGACGCCGACCTCAACCTGCAGCGGCACGTCCAGCTTCATGCTGCCTTCCATTAGCGCGCGGATCTGCTGGCTGGCGGACTCAACCTCATCGCCCTGTACTTCGAACACCAGTTCATCATGGACCTGCATGATCATCCTGATCGCGCCGTCGTTGCGCTGTTGCAGCCAGTCGTCTACCGCAATCATTGCACGCTTAATGATATCCGCCGCCGTGCCCTGCATCGGCGCGTTGATAGCCGCTCGTTCAGCCGCTTTACGGCGAATAGCGTTGCTGGAGTTGATGTCCGGCAGCCACAGTCGACGTCCGTCCAGGGTTTCGACATAGCCTTTGCTGGCCGCCAGCTGGCGCGTGTTTTCCATATAGCGCAGCACGCCAGGATAGCGTTCAAAGTAGAGATCCATATAGCGCTTCGCTTCGCCCGCGCCGATGTTGAGCTGACGCGACAGGCCAAACGCGCTCATGCCGTAAATCAGGCCGAAGTTAATTGCCTTCGCGCTGCGGCGCTGTTCGCCGCTCACCTTATCCAGCGCGACGCCGAAGACTTCTGACGCGGTGGCGCGGTGGATATCTTCGCCGTGCGCGAAGGCGTCCAGCAGGCCTTTATCCTGCGACAGGTGCGCCATGATGCGCAGCTCGATTTGCGAGTAGTCCGCCGCGACGATGCGGTTGCCTTTCCCGGCGATAAACGCCTGACGGATGCGGCGGCCCTCGTCATTGCGCACCGGAATATTCTGCAGATTAGGATCGGTAGAGGAGAGGCGCCCTGTCGCGGTTACCGCCTGGTGATAGGAGGTATGGACGCGGCCAGTGAGCGGATTGATCATCTGCGGCAGTTTGTCGGTGTAGGTGGACTTAAGCTTCGACAGACCGCGATGCTCCAGGATGACTTTCGGCAGCGGATAATCGAGCGCCAGCTCCGCCAGCACCTCTTCGCTGGTAGAAGGCGCGCCGCCCGGCGTTTTCTTGGTCGGTTTGATGCCCTGTTTTTCAAACAGGATGGTCTGCAGCTGCTTGGTAGACGACAGGTTAAAAGGCTCGCCCGCCAGCTCATGCGCCTTCTGCTCCAGCTCCGCCAGCCTGAGCGTTAGCTCTTTGGAGTGCTGCGCCAGAATGCCCTGATCGATCAGCACGCCGTTACGCTCGACGCGCGAGATCACCGTGACCAGCGGCATTTCGATTTCTTCGAAGACGTGCTTCGGGCCCGCCTCTTTTTCCAGCTCCGCCCACATTTTCAGGTGCAGCTGAAGCGTGACGTCGGCATCTTCCGCCGCGTAGTGCGCTGCCTGCTCCAGCGCGATTTGGTTGAACGTCAGCTGATTTTTCCCTTTGCCGGCGATCTCTTCGAAAGTCACGGTTTTATGATTCAGCCAGCGCGCCGACAGGCTGTCCATGTCGTGTTTGCCCACTACGCTGTTAAGGATGTATGACTCCAGCATGGTATCGAACTTAATACCGCCCAGTTCGATATCGTAGTTTTTCAGCACGCCCCGGTCGTACTTCAGGTTCTGGCCTACCTTTAGCGCCTTGTCATCTTCAAGAATTGGCTTGAGCTGCGCCAGCACCTCGCGGCGATCAAGCTGATCCGGCGCATCGAGATAGTCGTGACCTACAGGCAGATAAGCGGCCTCGCCCGGCGCGACGGCCAGCGCGATGCCGACAATGTTGGCGCTGAGCGTATCAAGCGAGTCAGTTTCGAGATCGAACGCAAACAGATCGCTCTGTTGCAGCTTCTCCAGCCATTCGTCGAGCGTCGCCTGATCGAGAATGGTGACGTAACCGTCAGAGGCGAGCACGCTGGTCGCCTCTGGCTTAGCAGGCGCTTCATCCGGCAGCGCCTGCTGCGCTTTCAGATTACTCTTTTTACCCTGCAGCCATTTGCCGTCCTGCAGATCGGCCAGCCAGCGTTTGAATTCGTAACGGCTGAATAACGCCTGCAGAGCGGCGACGTCCGGCTCGGCGACCGTCAGTTCGCTGCAGCTGAGCTCAAGCTCAACGTCGGTTTTAATGGTGGCCAGCTGGTAAGAGAGAAAGGCGACGTCGCGATTCTGCTCCAGCTTGGCCGCCATGGTTTTCGCGCCGCGGAAAGAGAGCTCCGCGACCTTATCCAGATTTTCATAAATCGACCGCATGCCGCCTAATCCCTGCAGCAGCGCCTGCGCAGTTTTTTCGCCCACGCCCGGCACGCCTGGAATGTTATCTGAACTGTCGCCCATCATCGCCAGAAAGTCGATAATCAGCGCTGGCGGCACGCCATACTTTTGCTCGACTTCTTCAGGGCCGAGGATGGTATTAGTCATGGTGTTGATCAGGGTGATATTGGGCGTCACCAACTGCGCCATATCTTTATCGCCGGTGCTGATCAGCACGGGACGCCCCTCTTTCTCCGCCTGCAACGCCAGCGTACCGATCACGTCGTCCGCCTCGACGCCGCTTACCGCCAGCAGTGGCAGGCCCATCGCCTTCACCATCTCGTGCAACGGCGCGGTTTGCGCGCGCAGATCGTCCGGCATCGGCGGGCGATGCGATTTGTAGTGCTCGAACAGTTCATCCCTGAAGGTTTTGCCCTTGGCGTCAAATACCACGGCAACGTGGCTTGGATTGTATTGCGCCAGCAGACTTTTCAACATGTTTAGCACGCCATACATCGCGCCGGTAGGCTCGCCTGCGCTATTGGTGAGCGGCGGAAACGCATGATAAGCGCGGTAAAGGTAGGATGAGCCATCAACCAGAATCAGGGGATTTTCTGCAATTTGCGCCATAAGTCTGTGTAATCTTCGTTGCCATGGATTGGACTATAAGGATGCCACAGCTTGAGCAGAATGTTGAACGCAGGCCGCCCATGCTGCGATTTTTTCGCGCTTTTACGGTACGGATCGCAAGGATCTTTCTGTGGATAACTTTGTGCGCAAAAATCATAACGTATTACGGCTAACGGTATAAAATGCCGACATGTTTTGTAAAAGCACTCTAAATCAGCAACTTAAGTTATTACCGTGACAGGGTGTGCCTTTCTGCACAGGCAGTGGCTTATGTGGATATTAAATCGGAAAGGATGCAGATGGACTATTTAGCTAAATAATTTCAATCATAAAAAAACGCCGACACTGTCGGCGTTTTCAGACGTAATGCGCGTTTTTATTTCTGGCTGACCAGGAATTTCACCACGTTGGCATATTCCGCGACAAAGTTATCCATGGAGCTGGTGTCGAGACCGCCATTGTTAACCATATATTTGCCGTTGATGAACATCGCCGGCACGCCGCGCAGATCGACGTCAGCAGCGGCTTTTTGCTGCTGTGCAACCAGCGCTTTTACGGCAAAGCTGTTCCAGGCGGCGTCATATTCCTGCGAAGAGATACCTGCCGCGTTAATAAAGGCGGCTTTCAGGCTGTCGGCATCGGTAATAGTCTGGGTTTTCTGAATGCCATCAAAGATCGGCGCCGTGACTTTATCCTCGACGCCCAGCGCCATTGCCACCGCCCATGCATGCGTTACAACCGGACCGAAATCGCCGCCCAAAAAGTCGACGTGATATTTAACCACTTTGGTATCAGCGGGCAGATTCTTTTTTACGGCCTCGCCAATGTGATAGACGCGCTCGAACTGATAGCAGTGCGGACAAAAGAAGGAGAAGAACTCCAGCACCTGCGGTTCGCCAGCAACGGGTTTTGGCAGGCTGACGTATTGCTGACCATCGGTAAACTGGGCAGCAGAAGCGCTGAACGCCAGCACTAAACCAACCAGTGCAAACCAAATTTTCTTCATTGTGAAAAATTCTCCTGACTTCTCTATTTAAAATTGCGGGGTCAGCTGCAGCGGCGGTTCCTGCAACAGCTTCTCCTGCTCGGTAAATTGCGAAATCTGTCTGCGCCAGAAATCCTCATCCGTCATCCATGGAAACGCACGGGGAAAGGCTGGATCCTGCCAGCGGCGCGCAACCCAGGCCAGATAATAAACCATGCGCATGGCGCGTAAAGGCTCAATCAGTGACAATTCATTAATATCAAAATCGCTGAACTCAGTATAAGCCTCAAGCAGGATATCCCACTGAATGCGCTGCTCCTGCCGATCGCCGTTGATCAGCATCCAGAGATCCTGCACCGCCGGCCCGTTACGCGCATCGTCGAGATCGACGAAGAAGGGTCCGTCGCGCCACAGAATATTGCCCGGATGGCAATCGCCATGGAGACGCAGCGGCTGCCAGCTGTGATGCCAGCGCTGCTGTAAGGCGACGCCAAGCTTATCTACGGCCTGCAACAGCGCCGGCTTCAGGGAAGCGGGCACCAGGGCATTGCTCGCCAGTTCGGCGCGCGGCTGATGCAGATACTCCTCTAAGTCCATGGTGGGACGGTGTTCAAAGCGCTGCTTGCGTCCGGTCTGGTGTATGCGCCCGAGAAAGCGACCGACCCACTCCAGATGCTCATCATTGTCGGTTTCATACTGACGACCGCCAAGACTGGGAAACACGGTAAACATGAAGCCAGCATGGCTATGCAGCGTTTTTCCCTGCAGGATCAGAGGCGCGGCAACCGGCACCTCATCCGCCTGCAGATCGCGCGTGAAGCTGTGCTCTTCTTCAATCTGCGCCGCGCTCCAGCGCTGCGGGCGATAAAACTTCACCACGTAGCGATGCCGGTCTTCATCACTGAACTGATAGACGCGGTTTTCATAGCTGTTAAGCGCGGTTAATCCAGACTCAACCCGAAGTCCGGTTTCCCATAGCGCATCGAGGATGGCGTCAGGATCAAGCGTCTGGAAATTAAAAGCGGCATCCATAGGATTATCCGTTACAGTCTTTACTCGAAGCCGCCAAGCATAGCATTAGTTATCATCCTTAATCACACCGCGCGCGCGCAGCAGCGCAGTTTTAAAATCCGTTTCATAATCTTTTTGTCGGCCGGGAATTTCCGCATACTTATCGGCGTTGCGCATTTTCAGATGGTAAATCAATACGTCATCGGTTAATTCACTTAATGGGCCACTGAAACCCGATTCCTGCGCCAGTTTTTGTAAAAACTGCGTCAGGTTAAGGTCAGGCTCCTGTTGCCACGCAGGACGCAGTAGCTCAAGCAGTTCATTCAGGCGATGGTATTTCATCTATTTGTCCTCATCACAGCTTTGTTATAAGCCTTTAAACAGGAGTATCGGCATGACAGCATTAACCGGCGTTATTCTGGCCGGCGGACAGGGGCGTCGCATGGGCGGTCAGGATAAAGGGCTGGTGCTGTTTCGCGGCATCCCGCTTTATCAGCATGTTCTTCAACGGCTCAGGCCGCAAGTCGACATTGTCATGATAAGCGCCAACCGTAACCTTGATCGTTATCAGTCGAGCGGCTGTAGGGTGATCTCTGATACTTTGCCTGACTATCCGGGACCGCTGGCGGGCATGCTGAGCGGCCTGCAAGCCGCGCAAACGGAATGGGTGGTCTTCTGTTCCTGCGACACGCCCTTCGTGCCCATTGATTACGTAGAGCAGCTAGAACGACGCAAAGCACAGGCACCTGCCGTGTGGGCGCGCTCGGTCGAGCGCGATCATCCCGCGCTGGCGCTGTTGCATCGCAGCCTTGCGGAGCCGCTTGCTGATTATTTGCAGCGCGGGGAGCGACGCCTGATGCAGTTTTTACGCGAACAGGGCGGCCATGCGGTGACGATAAGCCAGGATGACGCCGCGTTTCGCAATGTGAATACACCTGACGATCTCGAGGATAACGCGCGATGACGCTGCCGTTACTGGCTATCGCCGCCTGGAGCGGCACCGGGAAAACCACGCTTTTGCAACAGGTGATCCCGCAGCTGAAAGCGCGAGGCATTCGGCCCGGCTTGATAAAGCATACGCATCATCAGATGGAGATCGATACGCCGGGAAAAGACAGCTATCTGCTGCGAAAAGCGGGTGCTGATCAGGTTATTGTCGCCAGTTCGCAGCGCTGGGCGCTGATGTGCGAGACGCCGGACGTCACGCTTGATTTACGCTATCTGGTCAGTCGTATGGATGCGACGCTGCTGGATATGGTGCTGGTGGAAGGATTCAAAGATGAGCCGGTGCCAAAAATTATTCTGTGGCGCGCCGGCGTAAAAGGCGAGGATTTGCCGCTGCTGGACGAGCACGTTATCGCTGTCGCCAGCGATAGCCGCTTTGACACAGATGTGCCCTTGCTGGATCTCAATCGTCCCGACGAGATTACTGCCTTTATCGCCAAATGGTTAGGCAGAGAGTAACGCGATCCGACGTGCTGAAGGAGAGATCTTTTAGCGCGTTTTTTTCTGGCCTGAAAAGCAAAAAACCCTGACCGTGAGGTCAGGGTTATCGCAGTTGGATGCCTGGCAGTTCCCTACTCTCGCATGGGGAGACCCCACACTACCATCGGCGCTACGGCGTTTCACTTCTGAGTTCGGCATGGGGTCAGGTGGGACCGCCGCGCTAAGGCCGCCAGGCAAATTCTGTCTCCGCGCCGCCCGCAGGCCGCGCAGAATTATCCGTCACAAGCTGAAAATCTCGCGTCTCACAAAACGCCTCTGGCGTTGTAAGGTTAAGCCTCACGGGTCATTAGTACCGGTTAGCTCAACGCATCGCTGCGCTTACACACCCGGCCTATCAACGTCGTCGTCTTCAACGTCCCTTCAGGAGCATCAAGTGCTCAGGGAAAACTCATCTCGGGGCAAGTTTCGTGCTTAGATGCTTTCAGCACTTATCTCTTCCGCACTTAGCTACCGGGCAGTGCCATTGGCATGACAACCCGAACACCAGCGGTGCGTTCACTCCGGTCCTCTCGTACTAGGAGCAACCCCCCTCAGTTTTCCAGCGCCCACGGCAGATAGGGACCGAACTGTCTCACGACGTTCTAAACCCAGCTCGCGTACCACTTTAAACGGCGAACAGCCGTACCCTTGGGACCTACTTCAGCCCCAGGATGTGATGAGCCGACATCGAGGTGCCAAACACCGCCGTCGATATGAACTCTTGGGCGGTATCAGCCTGTTATCCCCGGAGTACCTTTTATCCGTTGAGCGATGGCCCTTCCATTCAGAACCACCGGATCACTATGACCTGCTTTCGCACCTGCTCGAGCCGTCACTCTCGCAGTCAAGCTGGCTTATGCCATTGCACTAACCTCCTGATGTCCGACCAGGATTAGCCAACCTTCGTGCTCCTCCGTTACGCTTTGGGAGGAGACCGCCCCAGTCAAACTACCCACCAGACACTGTCCGCAGCCCGGATAACGGGCCTACGTTAGAACACCAGCCATTAAAGGGTGGTATTTCAAGGATGGCTCCACGCAGACTGGCGTCCACGCTTCAAAGCCTCCCACCTATCCTACACATCAAGGACCAGTGTTCAGTGTCAAGCTGTAGTAAAGGTTCACGGGGTCTTTCCGTCTTGCCGCGGGTACACTGCATCTTCACAGCGATTTCAATTTCACTGAGTCTCGGGTGGAGACAGCCTGGCCATCATTACGCCATTCGTGCAGGTCGGAACTTACCCGACAAGGAATTTCGCTACCTTAGGACCGTTATAGTTACGGCCGCCGTTTACCGGGGCTTCGATCAAGAGCTTCTCCTTGCGGATAACCCCATCAATTAACCTTCCGGCACCGGGCAGGCGTCACACCGTATACGTCCACTTTCGTGTTTGCACAGTGCTGTGTTTTTAATAAACAGTTGCAGCCAGCTGGTATCTTCGACTGGCCTCGGCTCCGGGAGCAAGTCCCTTCACCTACGCGCCAGCGTGCCTTCTCCCGAAGTTACGGCACCATTTTGCCTAGTTCCTTCACCCGAGTTCTCTCAAGCGCCTTGGTATTCTCTACCTGACCACCTGTGTCGGTTTGGGGTACGATTTCGTGTTGCCTGGAGCTTAGAGGCTTTTCCTGGAAGCAGGGCATTTGTTGCTTCAGCACCGTAGTGCCTCGTCGTCACGCCTCAGTGTAAAGTGCACCGGATTTGCCTGGAGCACACACCTACACGCTTAAACCGGGACAACCGTCGCCCGGCCAACATAGCCTTCTCCGTCCCCCCTTCGCAGCAACACCAAGTACAGGAATATTAACCTGTTTCCCATCGACTACGCCTTTCGGCCTCGCCTTAGGGGTCGACTCACCCTGCCCCGATTAACGTTGGACAGGAACCCTTGGTCTTCCGGCGAGCGGGCTTTTCACCCGCTTTATCGTTACTTATGTCAGCATTCGCACTTCTGATACCTCCAGCATGCCTCACAGCACACCTTCGACGGCTTACAGAACGCTCCCCTACCCAACAACGCTTGCGCGTCGCTGCCGCAGCTTCGGTGCATGGTTTAGCCCCGTTACATCTTCCGCGCAGGCCGACTCGACCAGTGAGCTATTACGCTTTCTTTAAATGATGGCTGCTTCTAAGCCAACATCCTGGCTGTCTGGGCCTTCCCACATCGTTTCCCACTTAACCATGACTTTGGGACCTTAGCTGGCGGTCTGGGTTGTTTCCCTCTTCACGACGGACGTTAGCACCCGCCGTGTGTCTCCCGTGATAACATTCCTCGGTATTCGCAGTTTGCATCGGGTTGGTAAGCCGGGATGGCCCCCTAGCCGAAACAGTGCTCTACCCCCGAGGATGAGTTCACGAGGCGCTACCTAAATAGCTTTCGGGGAGAACCAGCTATCTCCCGGTTTGATTGGCCTTTCACCCCCAGCCACAGGTCATCCGCTAATTTTTCAACATTAGTCGGTTCGGTCCTCCAGTTAGTGTTACCCAACCTTCAACCTGCCCATGGCTAGATCACCGGGTTTCGGGTCTATACCCTGCAACTTAACGCCCAGTTAAGACTCGGTTTCCCTGCGGCTCCCCTATACGGTTAACCTTGCTACAGAATATAAGTCGCTGACCCATTATACAAAAGGTACGCAGTCACCCCATAAAGAGGCTCCCACTGCTTGTACGTACACGGTTTCAGGTTCTGTTTCACTCCCCTCGCCGGGGTTCTTTTCGCCTTTCCCTCACGGTACTGGTTCACTATCGGTCAGTCAGGAGTATTTAGCCTTGGAGGATGGTCCCCCCATATTCAGACAGGATACCACGTGTCCCGCCCTACTCATCGAGCTCACAGAATGTGTGTTTTCGTGTACGGGAGTGTCACCCTGTACCCTGCGACTTTCCAGACGCTTCCACTAACACACAAGCTGATTCAGGCTCTGGGCTGCTCCCCGTTCGCTCGCCGCTACTGGGGGAATCTCGGTTGATTTCTTTTCCTCGGGGTACTTAGATGTTTCAGTTCCCCCGGTTCGCCTCGCAACACTATGTATTCATGTTGCGATAGTGTGTCGAAACACACTGGGTTTCCCCATTCGGACATCGCCGGCTGTTGCGGTTCATATCACCTTGCCGGCGCTTTTCGCAGATTAGCACGTCCTTCATCGCCTCTGACTGCCAGGGCATCCACCGTGTACGCTTAGTCGCTTAACCTCACAACCCACAGGCGTCTTGCGACGTCGCGGATGTGATTATTGAGAGACTCGAACGCGCTGCCTTTATTCCTTATTACGGAGGAATAACGCGACGCGTCGTTTCAATTTTCAGCTTGTTCCGGATTGTTAAAGAGCAAATATCTTAAACATGACTCGTAAGTCATCTTTAAGATAGGAGGGTCGGCGACTTTCACTCACAAACCAGCAAGTGGCGTCCCCTAGGGGATTCGAACCCCTGTTACCGCCGTGAAAGGGCGGTGTCCTGGGCCTCTAGACGAAGGGGACATATAGCCTGCTTCGCAAGACGCCTTGCTCATACTTTCTATCAGACAATCTGTGTGAGCACTTCGAAGGCAGTATCTTCAGGTAAGGAGGTGATCCAACCGCAGGTTCCCCTACGGTTACCTTGTTACGACTTCACCCCAGTCATGAATCACAAAGTGGTAAGCGCCCTCCCGAAGGTTAAGCTACCTACTTCTTTTGCAACCCACTCCCATGGTGTGACGGGCGGTGTGTACAAGGCCCGGGAACGTATTCACCGTGGCATTCTGATCCACGATTACTAGCGATTCCGACTTCACGGAGTCGAGTTGCAGACTCCGATCCGGACTACGACGCACTTTATGAGGTCCGCTTGCTCTCGCGAGGTCGCTTCTCTTTGTATGCGCCATTGTAGCACGTGTGTAGCCCTACTCGTAAGGGCCATGATGACTTGACGTCATCCCCACCTTCCTCCGGTTTATCACCGGCAGTCTCCTTTGAGTTCCCGACCGAATCGCTGGCAACAAAGGATAAGGGTTGCGCTCGTTGCGGGACTTAACCCAACATTTCACAACACGAGCTGACGACAGCCATGCAGCACCTGTCTCAGAGTTCCCGAAGGCACCAAGGCATCTCTGCCAAGTTCTCTGGATGTCAAGAGTAGGTAAGGTTCTTCGCGTTGCATCGAATTAAACCACATGCTCCACCGCTTGTGCGGGCCCCCGTCAATTCATTTGAGTTTTAACCTTGCGGCCGTACTCCCCAGGCGGTCGACTTAACGCGTTAGCTCCGGAAGCCACTCCTCAGGGGAACAGCCTCCAAGTCGACATCGTTTACGGCGTGGACTACCAGGGTATCTAATCCTGTTTGCTCCCCACGCTTTCGCACCTGAGCGTCAGTCTTTGTCCAGGGGGCCGCCTTCGCCACCGGTATTCCTCCAGATCTCTACGCATTTCACCGCTACACCTGGAATTCTACCCCCCTCTACAAGACTCTAGCCTGCCAGTTTCGAATGCAGTTCCCAGGTTAAGCCCGGGGATTTCACATCCGACTTGACAGACCGCCTGCGTGCGCTTTACGCCCAGTAATTCCGATTAACGCTTGCACCCTCCGTATTACCGCGGCTGCTGGCACGGAGTTAGCCGGTGCTTCTTCTGCGGGTAACGTCAATCGACCCGGTTATTAACCGCGTCGCCTTCCTCCCCGCTGAAAGTACTTTACAACCCGAAGGCCTTCTTCATACACGCGGCATGGCTGCATCAGGCTTGCGCCCATTGTGCAATATTCCCCACTGCTGCCTCCCGTAGGAGTCTGGACCGTGTCTCAGTTCCAGTGTGGCTGGTCATCCTCTCAGACCAGCTAGGGATCGTCGCCTAGGTGAGCCGTTACCCCACCTACTAGCTAATCCCATCTGGGCACATCCGATGGTGTGAGGCCCGAAGGTCCCCCACTTTGGTCTTGCGACGTTATGCGGTATTAGCTACCGTTTCCAGTAGTTATCCCCCTCCATCGGGCAGTTTCCCAGACATTACTCACCCGTCCGCCACTCGCCACCCGAAGAGCAAGCTCTTCTGTGCTGCCGTTCGACTTGCATGTGTTAGGCCTGCCGCCAGCGTTCAATCTGAGCCATGATCAAACTCTTCAATTTAAGTTTGATTTGCTTAAACAAGTTAAGCGGTGCTCATCTGTAAAACGTCATAATGAATGTCATTATGTGTCCACTCGTGAGGCTTGATATTTTTTAAGCCCGAAGGCTTTGATATCTGCTCTCGAGTGCCCACACAGATTGTCTGATAAATTGTTAAAGAGCGGTGCAGTCAGCGGCGGAGCCTGCTGCTGCGAGGTGGCGTATATTACGCTACTCTCCTTCGGAGTCAACCCCTTTTTTCAGGTATTTCATCCGGCGGCTCAGCTTCCCGAGCCTCCTGAACACCGCATTCCGTAAGCCGTTGTGCCGTGTCAGTGGAGGCGCATTATAGGGAGTTCTTCCGGGCTGACAAGCATTTCTTTGAAAATAATTGCCGGATGCCTTTTTTTTAATCGAACGGGTTAAAAGCAGACATTTCCGGGCGAAAAAGCGCACAGAAACCGCCTTTCGCCGTGGAAAATTGCCAACCACCCCTTTTATGCCGATGCTATGCTGTCACTTCGGTTTCTTGCCAGCTACTGACACCTATATAGAAGGATTTTCGATGATACGATCCGCGCGCAGTATGGCCGGTCTGCCATGGATAGCCGCCATGGCGTTTTTTATGCAGGCTCTGGATGCCACCATTCTTAATACTGCGCTACCCGCTATCGCGACCAGCCTCGACCGCTCTCCTCTGGCCATGCAGTCCGCCGTTATCAGCTACACCCTTACCGTCGCCATGTTGATTCCTGTGAGCGGCTGGCTTGCCGACCGCTTCGGCACGCGCAAAGTCTTTATTATCGCAGTGTCGCTCTTTACCTTTGGCTCGCTGGCCTGTGCTTTATCGCAATCGCTGACAATGCTGGTGATCTCGCGCATCGTTCAGGGCGTAGGCGGCGCGATGATGATGCCGGTGGCGCGCCTGGCGTTGCTGCGCGCCTATCCGCGTAGCGAACTCCTGCCGGTGCTGAACTTCGTCACCATGCCCGGCCTGGTAGGGCCGATACTGGGGCCGCTGCTCGGCGGGTTACTGGTCACCTATGCTACCTGGCACTGGATATTCCTGATTAACATTCCCGTCGGCATCCTTGGCATTTTTTATGCGCGCAAATATATGCCGGACTTTACCTTGCCCAAGCGCCGCTTCGACTTTCTCGGCTTCCTGCTATTTGGTGCCGGATTAGTCTTGCTGTCGATCGGCATCGAGCTGTTCGGCGAGCGTATCGTCTCCGCATGGCTGGCTTCTGGCGTACTGGCGGCAGGCGTAATATTGCTGCTTCTTTATATCCTTCATGCGCGCCGTCACCCAGCGCCGCTAATCAGCCTGCCGTTGTTCAAGACCCGCACCTTTTCGGTCGGCATTATCGGTAATATTGCGTCGCGCCTCGGCACCGGCTGCGTCCCTTTCCTGATGCCGTTAATGTTGCAGGTTGGTTTTGGTTTCTCGGCGGTGGTAGCGGGCTGCATGATGGCGCCGACGGCCATCGGCTCGATTCTGGCCAAATCCACGGTGACTCAGGTGCTGCGCCTGTTCGGCTATCGCCGTACGCTGATCGGCATTACCATCGTCATCGGCATTCTGATCGCCAGCTTTGCGCTGCAGTCGCCGTCTGAAAGCATTATTCTGCTGCTGCTGCCGCTGTTTATTCTCGGCATGTCGATGTCAACGCAGTTCACCGCGATGAACACCATCACGCTGGCAGATTTGAATGATGATAACGCCAGCGGCGGTAATAGCGTGCTGGCGGTGACGCAGCAGCTGTCGATTAGCTTTGGCGTGGCGGTAAGCGCCGCGGTGCTGCGCTTTTATCAGGCGTTCGAAAACGGCACCGTCGAGCAGTTCCATGCGACCTTCCTGACGATGGGCATCGTCACGGTGATTTCGGCCTTTACCTTTGCGCTGCTGCGGCCGGGCGACGGCCGCCATCTGATCACCAATCGCGATAAAAAGAAGAAAAGCGCTTAAGTCGAGGCGCGCACCACCAGTTCCGGCGTCAGCACCAGCGTTTGCTGGCTGGCGTCGGGATCGTTCAGGCGATGGATTAAGGTATCGATCGCCAGCTGGCCCAGCTCATCTTTCGGCTGATGAATCGTGGTCAGCGGCGGCGTCAGATAGCGCGCCAGCTCGATATCGTCATATCCCATCACCGCCATATCCTGCGGAATACGCAATCCCGCCTCAAACAACGCGTGATAAACGCCGACCGCCATGGCGTCGTTGCTGGTGAAAACCGCCTGTGGCGGCGACGCCAGCGCCAGCAGTTCTTTCATGGCGCTGTAGCCGCCCTGAAATTCGAAGTCGCTGTTAATCACGTAGCCGGCCGGAATTGCCAGCCCGTTTTTCTCCATCGCATGGTAATAGCCCTGCAGACGCATCCGTCCCGGAGTTTTATCCAGCGGGCCGGAAATACAGGCGATGCGGGTATAGCCGCTATCAATCAGATGTTGCGTCGCCAGTTCGCCGCCCAGCAGCGCATTGTCCTGAATAATATCGCCTTGCCCTTCAAACGGCGCCCAGTCCATCATCACGGCAGGAATAGAAGGATAGCGATTAAGGATGGCTGCCGAGGGCAGATGACTTTCGGTGCACATGATCAGCAGGCCGTCGACGCGCTTTTGCAGCAGCGTTTCCAGGCTGCGGTTCATGCGCTCCTCGTCGCCCGCCGTATTGCAGAGGATCAGGCTGTAGCCGCGCTCGTAACAGCTGTCTTCGACGCCGCGTACCACTTCGGCGTAAAAAGGGTTGCTGCTGGTCGTCAGCAGCATGCCGATGGTGTGCGTCTGGTTAAGCTTGAGGCTGCGCGCCAGCGCTGAAGGCGCGTAGTTCAGCGTGCTGATCGCCCGATCGACCTTCTCGCGCACCGCTTCGCTAACAAAGCGGTTGTTGTTGATAACGTGCGAGACGGTGGAGGTGGAGACGCCCGCCATGCGGGCGACATCTTTCATGGTAGCCAAGGCTTAACCCTGCTGAAGTAGAAAATCGTCGATTTCCGCGCGCCAGGGCACGGAGGGCTGCGCGCCCGGACGCGTGACGGCGATTGCCGCCGCCGCATGGGCGAAGCGTACCGCCTCATGCAGGCTTTTGCCTTCCAGCCGCGCCGTAATAAATGCGCCGTTAAAGGTGTCACCTGCCGCAATGGTATCGACTGCCTTCACCGTAAAGCCGGCAATGCGCTCGCCTTTTTCGCCCTGCTCGCTCAGCCAGACGCCGCGACGTCCCAGAGTGATCAGCACGGTGCCGATGCCTTTAGCGTGCAGCGCCTCAGCGGCGCGCGCAGCGTCCTCGTCGCTGGAGACGGCGATGCCGGTCAGGCTTTCCGCTTCGGTTTCATTAGGCGTAATGATATCCACCAGCGCCAGCAGCTCATCGTCGAGCGGCGTCGCCGGCGCGGGGTTGAGGATCACCTGCGTCTGATGAGCGCGCGCGATCTTCGCCGCAGCCAGCACGCTCTCCAGCGGCGACTCCAGCTGCATCAGCAACGCCGAGGCGTTGACGATGACCTGCTGATGACGCGCCACGCAGTCAGGCGTTAACGCCGCATTGGCACCCGCGCAGATGCCGATGCTGTTTTCCCCTTCGCCGTTGACGAAAATCATCGCCACGCCGGTGGGTTCGCCGCTCACGGTTTCAACCGCGGCGGTCTCGACGCTGTCCCGCGCCAGCTGCGCGCGAATACGCTCGCCGATGGCGTCATCGCCAAGGCAGGCGATAAAGGCGATATCTGCGCCAGCTCGCCCGGCGGCGACCGCCTGGTTCGCCCCTTTGCCGCCAAACGCAACGGTATACTGCTCCCCGATCACCGTTTCGCCGGGACGAGGAAAGTGCGTCAGGTTAAGAATGTGGTCAGCATTAATGCTGCCGAGAACGGCCAGTTTTGCGCTTTTGCTCATAGGGTGTGATCCAGAAAGAGTGCGCCACCGGATTAGGGTGGCGCATTGCCCTGCTTTTCTTTGAGTTATTTGGTGACCAGTTTCAGGTCAACGGGATTGATGGCCTGCACTTTTTCACCTTTCAGCACTTTATCGGCGGTATCGACGCCAATCATGCCGATCTTATCCGGCATCTGAGCGACCGTCGCCGCCAGTTTGCCGCCTTCGACCGCTTTCACGCCGTCGGCGGTGCCGTCAAAGCCGACTACCACGACATCAGATTTCCCGGCGGTTTGCAATGCGCGTAACGCGCCAAGCGCCATTTCATCATTTTGCGCAAATACCGCCTGCACGTCCGGGTGCGCCTGCAGCAGGTTCTGCATCACGTTCAGACCCTTAGTGCGATCGAAGTCCGCTGGCTGGCTCGCCAGCACCTGGAATTTATGCGCGTCCGAGGCCTGTTTAAAGCCTTCGCCGCGCTCACGCGCCGCAGAGGTGCCAGCAATACCCTGCAGTTCAATAATTTTGGCGCTGTCGCCCAGACGTTTAGCGATGTAGTCGCCCGCCATTTTACCGCCGAAACGGTTGTCGGAGGCGACATGGCTCACCACTTTGCCCTGTGCCGCGACGCGGTCCAGCGTGATCACCGGAATATTGGCCTGGTTGGCCATTTTTACCGCATTGCCGACCGCATCGGAATCGGTTGGGTTGATCAGCAGCAGTTTGGCACCGCGCACGGTCAGATCCTGCACGTTTGCCAGTTCTTTCGCCGGGTTGTTCTGCGAATCCAGCACCACCAGGTTATAGCCCAGTTTGTCAGCCTCTTTCTGCGCGCCCTCTTTCAGCGAGACGAAGAAGGGGTTATTCAGCGTCGATACCACCAGCGCGATGGTATCTTTCGCCACTGCGCTGGCGCTTAATGTCGCGCCGAGGATCACAGCCAGTGCGGTCAACTTTTTCATCATTTCATCCTGTGTAAAGGTCAGAGTTATTTACTGCTTTTGTTATCCACCAGTACCGCCAGCAGGATTACCACCGCTTTTACGATCATCTGGTAGTAGGAAGAGACGCCCATCAGGTTCAGGCCGTTATTCAGGAAGCCCAGGATCAGCGCGCCAATCAGGGTGCCCATAATGCGCCCTTTACCGCCCGCCAGACTGGTGCCACCCAGCACCACCGCCGCGATAGCGTCCAGCTCGTAGCCGGTGCCCGCCGTCGGCTGCGCCGAAGAGAGGCGCGCGACTTCAATGGTGCCCGCCAGCGCGGCCAGCATGCCGCTCAGGGCGTAGACAATCACTTTTACGCGGTTAACGTTGATGCCGGAGAGACGAGTAGCCGCTTCATTGCCGCCCAGCGCGTAGATGTAACGGCCAAGGCGCGTATGGTGCAGCATGTACCAGGCGAGCAGGAAGACGACGGCCATCAGCCACACCGGCGTCGGAATCCCCAGCGGACGGCCGATGCCGAACCAGCCGAAGAGATCGGCGTTGTCGTTAAAGCCGGTATTAATCGGGCTGCCGTCGGTGTAGACCATGGTGACGCCGCGCAGCAGCAGCATCATCACCAGCGTGGCGATAAAGGCCTGCACTTTGCCGCGCGCCACGATAGTACCGGTTACGGCGCCGATCGCCGCCCCCAGCGCCAGCGCGCCCGCGACCGCCACCAGCGCGTTGACTTCCATGCCCACCAGCGAGGCGGCCACCGCACCCGTCAGCGCCAGCAGCGATCCCACCGAGAGATCGATGCCGGAGGTGAGGATCACCAGCGTCATGCCGACCGCCATAATGGCGTTGACCGAGGTCTGCTGCAGAATATTGAACAAGTTCGCTACGGTGAAAAAGTTAGGGCTCTGGCTCGCCACCACCGCGATCAGCACGATGAGCGCAATCAGCGATTTTTGCTCCATCAGCCAGGCTTTGCTGAACCAGCGACGGCTGGACGGTAAGGTTTGGGTGCTCATACAACTAAATCCTCGCTGTGTTGCTTGCCTACGGCTGCCGCCATTAAAGATTCCTGCGTCGCCTGCTCGCGGGTAAATTCGCCGCCGGAACGGCCTTCATGCATCACCAGAATGCGGTCGCTCATGCCAAGCACTTCCGGCATCTCTGATGAGACGAGAATGATGCTTAGCCCTTCGGCCTTGAACTGATTGATAAGCTGGTAAATCTCTTTCTTCGCCCCGACGTCGACGCCGCGCGTCGGTTCGTCCAGGATCAGCACGTTGGGACGCGTCATCAGCCCGCGCGCGATGGCCACTTTCTGCTGATTGCCGCCGGAGAGCAGGCCGATCGCCTGTTCCATTGACGGCGTTTTGATATTGAAAAGGCGGATAAAATCGCCCACCGCCAGCTGCTCGGCGGCATGTTTCAGCGTGCCGCTGCCGTTGCTGAAATAGCGCAGCGCCGTCAGCGACATGTTCTCTTTTACCGACATGCCCAGCACCAGCCCGTCGCGCTTGCGATCCTCGGAGATATAGACGATGCCGTTGGCCAGGCCATCCTGCGGCGCGCGCGTCACTACTTCGCGGCCGTCGAGCCAGACGCGGCCTTTGCTGCGCGGCAGGGCGCCGTAAAGCAGCTTCATCAGCTCGGTGCGTCCGGCGCCCATCAGCCCGGAGACGCCAAGGATCTCGCCTTTGCGCAGCGTAAAGCTGACGTCGTGCACGCCCGGTCCGCTAAGGTTTTCGACCTTGAGGCGAACGTCTCCCGGCGCCTGGTCGAGGCGCGGGTATTGATCTTCCAGCTTGCGCCCGACCATCATCTCGATCAGGCTCTCTTCGCTGAGCTCCTTCACCGGACGTTCGGCAATAAACTGGCCGTCGCGGAAAACCGTCACGTCGTCGCAAATCTCGAAGATCTCTTTCATACGGTGGGAGATATAGACAATGCCGCAGCCCTGCGCCTTCAGCTCGTTGATCACGCGAAACAGCGACAGCGTTTCGGTATCGGTTAGCGCGTCGGTCGGCTCATCCATAATGATCACCTGCGACTTAAAGCTCAGGACTTTGGCGATCTCCACCATCTGCTGATCGCCGATTGAAAGATCGCCCACCAGCTTGTGGCTGTTGAAACGCAGGTTAAGACGCTTCAGCAGCGCGTCCGCCTCGGCGTACATCCGTTTCCAGTCGATACGGCCGAAACGGTTAACGAACTCGCGCCCCAGAAAAATATTTTCCGCCACGGTCAGCTGCGGGATGAGGTTCAGTTCCTGATGAATAATGCCGATACCCGCTTCCTGCGACGCTTTCGGGCCGCTGAAGGTGGTCTCTTCGCCAAGCCAGCGCAGCGAACCCGCGTCGCGGCTGTAGATGCCGGTCAGCACCTTCATCATGGTGGATTTGCCGGCGCCGTTCTCGCCTACCAGCGCCATCACGCGTCCTGGATAGACCGCCAGCGACGCGCTCTTTAACGCCTTTACGCCGGGAAAGGATTTCTCAATCCCCTGGAGCTGTAATAAGGGTTGCATAACGGCCTCAGAAGGTGACGCCAGCGCTCAGGATGACATTCGCAAACGGAGAGCACTCTCCGCTGCGAATGACCGCCTGACTGCGTTGAGTCTGTTGTTTGAACTGTTCATGACTGGTGTAACGCACTGCAATAGTGTTTCCCTGGTGCTGTTGCAAGGCTTCGAGCACGGCGAGAAGCTCGCTATGGAGCTGCGGATTGTGCTGCTTAATCTCTTCCGCAATCAGGGCGCTTTCCACCTGCATCTCCAGCGTGACGGCTTTTACCACCTGCATAAAATCGGGCGTGCCCGGCGTCAGCGCCAGATCGATGCGCTGCGGTCCTGCCGGGATCGGCAAACCGGCATCGGCAATGGTCAGCGTATCCGTATGGCCCAGGCGGGCAATCACGTAAGAGAGTTCAGCGTTTAACAGGCGACCTTTTTTCATTTTCTGCTCCAGAGCGAAACGTTTCGCTAGCGGCAGTGTATGAAATGGCGGCAGTAACTCAACGGGGGAAATCGAGAAGTGTGATCGTTATCGAAACGTTTCGCTCGCGCGAAGGCGAATTTGACTTAGGCGATAAAAAGGGCCGCTGAAGCGGCCCGGCAGGGAAGACGTTACGGCGCTTTGCGCACCTGCTTAACGTCAAGTTCGATGCTGTTGAAATCTTTATCCAGCTCGCCCGTCAGTTCAACGCGATCTTTCGGCGTAATAGTCAAACCGTCCCAGCGCTTGTGGTCGATCTCAACTTTCATGGTGCCGGTGGCGTCGCGAAACAGATAATCCTCGTCGCCGATCTGCTTCTCCAGCTGGCCGCGCACGGTGATCCAGCTGTCGTCTTTCATCTCTTCCGCCTGCTTAACGGTCACCACGCTACTCTGGTCGTTTTGAAAACCTCCCTGTTTCGCCTGAGCGGCAGGCGCATTCGCATCGACAAATCCGCCCTGAGTCGCGGCAAAGACCGGCGCAGTGGTCAGCGCCAGGATAGCTAAAAGTGCGGCATGCTTTTTCATATAGTCACCTCGTTTCCATGAATGTGTGTTTGGTACGCTTCCTATTAAAACAGCGACTTCTTAACAGGATCTTAAGAGGTAAAAATAAGCGAAATGTGGCGATATCGCCTGTACAAGCGTCGTTCTCCTTCGTATAAAGCCTTTGCGGACAAAGGAGGGAAGATGCGCATTTTACTGATTGAGGATGACCGGCTGATTGGCGACGGCATCAAGGCGGGCCTGGGCAAATTAGGTTTCAGCGTCGACTGGTTTGTTTCCGGCGATGAGGGTTTCGCCGCGCTGCATGCGGCGCCCTGGGATGCGGTGATCCTCGATCTTTCGCTGCCGCAGCGCGACGGGCTGGAGATTTTGCGCGACTGGCGACAGCAGGGCGCAGACGTGCCGGTACTGATCCTGACCGCGCGCGATGCCCTCGATCAGCGCGTGGAGGGTTTGCAGCTGGGCGCGGACGATTATCTCTGCAAACCCTTCGCCCTGACGGAAGTCGCCGCGCGGCTACAGGCGCTCATCCGGCGTCGCCACGGCCAGCTGCAGCCGGAGCTGCGTCACGGTAACGTCATTATGCAGCCTGCTAGCCACAGCGTGACGCGCGATGGCGAGCTGGTTCCGCTTAAAAGCCGGGAGCTGGCGCTGCTGGAACTCTTTTTACGCCATCCAGGCCGCGTGCTGACGCGCGCGCAGCTGGAAGAGAAGCTCTACAGCTGGGATGCCGACGTCTCCAGCAACGCGGTAGAAGTGCATATTCATCACCTGCGTAAAAAGCTCGACGCGACCTTTATCCGTACCGTGCACGGCGTCGGCTATATGCTGGGAGAGCCGCAATGAGCCTGTTTCTCCGGCTTGGCGTCGGTTTCGTGCTGCTGCTCGGCCTCTGCTGGGGCAGCGCCAGCCTGAGCGCCTGGCTACAAACACGCGACACCATCAACGAGCTTTTCGACACCCAGCAGCTGCTGTTCGCCAAACGCCTGATGGCGCTTGACCTCGCCGCACCCGCTGACGCCACCCTGCCCGAAAACAAGGCGCTGCTGCGCCATCATCGCGGCGATCAGGATGACGACGCGCTCGCCTTTGCTATTTTCACCCGAGACGGCAGACCAGTGTTGAACGACGGCGAAAACGGCAGAATGCTACCGTTCGACGCCGAGGCGCAGGGATTTCACGACGGGCGGTTAATCGACGACGACGACGCCTGGCGGTTTGTCTGGCTGACGACGCCGGACGGCCAGCACCGCATCGTGGTGGGCCAGGAGTGGGAATACCGCGACGATATGGCGAAAGCGCTGGTGCAAAGCAGCATTCTGCCTTGGCTTATCGCGCTGCCGCTAATGCTGTTACTGCTGCTCGGCCTGGTGTGGCGCGAGCTGCGCCCGCTCAAGCGCATCACGCAGCTGCTGGCGCAGCGCGCGCCGGACGACGACAGGCCGCTGGACGCCGGGCGCGTGCCGCTGGAGGTCAGACCGCTGACGGAAGCGTTGAACGGGCTGTTCAGCCGCATCAGCGCCATGGTGCAGCGCGAGCGCCGCTTTACCTCCGACGCCGCCCATGAGTTACGCAGTCCGCTGGCGGCGCTGCGCGTGCAGAGCGAAGTAGTGCAGCTTGCCGCTGACGACGAGGTGATGCGCCAGCACGCTTTGCGCCAGCTGGACGCCGGCATTCAGCGCGCCACGCGGCTGGTGGATCAGCTGCTGACGCTGTCGCGCGCCGAAGCTGAGGATGCACGCGGGGCGTTTCAGCCTGTCGACCTCCATAACCTGCTGCAGGAGGCGCTGGCCGAGCAGCTGCCGCACGCCGATCGCGCCGGCGTCGCGCTGCGTCTGGAAAGCCTTGCCGAGCCGGTTATTCAGGGTCATCCGCTGCTGCTGTCGCTGCTGGCGCGCAACCTGCTGGACAACGCCATCCGCTACACGCCGGAAGGCAGCAACGTCAGGGTAGTGCTGGAAAGCCGCGGGTTGCGCGTCGAGGATAATGGCGCGGGCCTGAGCGAGACGGAGCTTCAGCGTCTGGGCGAGCGCTTCTGGCGGCCGCCGGGACAGGAGAAGAGCGGCAGCGGGCTGGGATTATCGATCGTGCGGAACGTCGCGCAGCTGCACGGTATGCAGCTGCGCTTCAGCCAGTGCGAGGGCGGCGGACTCTGCGTCGCCCTGCGCTGGTAACCATCAGATCTCGACCTGGGTACCGAGTTCGATTACCCGGTTCGGCGGGATCTCAAACTGGTCAGGCGCGCGCAGCGCATTACGCTGCAGCGCCAGGAAGAGCTTGCCGCGCAGGCGCAGATACCAGGGGCGTTTGCCCATAATCAGCGACTCGTGCGACATAAAGAACGAGGTCTCCATCATCCGGCAGTTAAGCCCTTCCAGCCCGCAGCGGTGGAAGATCTCCTCTACATTCGGCGTTTCGCGCCAGCCGTAGCTGGCCACCACGCGCCAGAAAGTCGGCGACAGCTGTTCGATGGCGACGCGGCGCACGTTATGCACGTAAGGCGCATCCTCGGTGCGCAGCGTCAAAAAGACCACGCGCTCGTGCAGCACCTTGTTGTGTTTGAGGTTGTGCAGCAGCGCAAAGGGGATCACGTTTAGCGCACGCGACATATAGACGGCGGTGCCCGGCACGCGCACCGGCGGCGATTTCTCCAGCGAGGCGATCATCGCCTCCAGCGAGTTGCCGTGCTCGTGCATCCGGCGCAGCAGGCGAAAGCGTTCGCTCTTCCAGGTCGTCATAATCAGGAACATGATCAGACCCAGACAGATGGGCAGCCAGCCGCCGGAGAAGAGCTTAATCAGGTTGGCAGAGAAGAGCGGCACGTCGATGCAGAGAAACAGCGTCAGGATCAGGCCGACCGCCAGCCGGTTCCAGTGCCAGTTTTTCACTGCGACGGTACAGGAGAGAATCGAGGTCAGCACCATAGTGCCGGTGACCGCGATGCCGTAAGCCGCCGCCAGGTTGCTGGAGTGTTCAAAGCTGATAATCACGATCAGCACGGCGAAATAGAGCACCCAGTTGATCATCGGCACGTAGATCTGACCGGACTCCATCTCCGAGGTATGGATAATGCGCATGCCAGGCAGATAGCCCAGACGCACCGCCTGGCGCGTCAGCGAGAAGACGCCGGAGATCACCGCCTGCGAGGCGATCACCGTCGCCAGCGTCGCCAGAATCAGCAGCGGGATCAGCGCCCAGTCCGGCGCCAGCAGGAAGAAGGGATTTTTTATCGCTTTGGGATCGCTGAGCAGCAGCGCGCCCTGACCGAAATAGTTCAGCACCAGCGAGGGCAGCACCACGATAAACCAGGCGATGCGAATCGGCATTTTGCCGAAGTGGCCCATATCCGCATAGAGCGCTTCCACGCCGGTAATCGCCAGCACCACCGCGCCCAGCGCAAAGAACGAGATGGTTTTGTAGTGCACGAAGAAACTGACCGCCCAGGAGGGATTAAGCGCCTGCAGCACTTCCGGATTCTTCATGATGCCGGTAACGCCCAGCACCGCCAGCGTGGCGAACCAGATCAGCATCACCGGGGCGAAGAGTTTGCCCACCATGCCGGTGCCGTGCTTCTGGATCATAAACAGCAGCGTCAGCACCGCGATAGAGAGCGGGACGATAAAGGGATCGAGTGAGGGCGCGGCGATCTCCAGCCCTTCAATCGCCGACATCACGGATATGGCGGGCGTAATCACCACCTCGCCATAAAAGAAGCTGCCGCCGATCAGGCCCATAATGACCAGCACCGCCGTGGCGCGCGCGCCGGTATTGCGGCCCGCCAGCGACATCAGGGTTAAAATGCCGCCCTCGCCGGCGTTGTCCGCGCGCATGACGTAGCTGATATATTTCAGCGACACCACCAGCAGCAGCAGCCAGAAAATCAGCGACAGAAAGCCGAAAACCGCTTCGCGCTCAACGCCGAAACCAAACTGACCGGAGAGGCATTCACGCAAGGTATAGAGCGGGCTGGTGCCGATATCGCCATACACTACGCCAATCGCGGCCAGCGTTAACGCACTAAGTGATTGCTTGTTATCCGAGCTCATAGAGTTATCTTTTGTTGGAGCAGAGAGGCGCAACACCCCATCGCTCTTGCTGTCAAAAAGCGCACAGTATGCACCTGTTTTCTAAAAAACCCATCCCGCACTTTCATCAATGCTATTAGCGCTGACGATTTTTCTGGCGGCATTATGCGATGATTGGATTTTGTGACACAAAAAAAGCGGACGGCAATCAACGCTTTCACGCATCATAATCAGTAGAGTAGTGCGCCTGACACAATAAGACGGCAGCAGTAACAGAAGGACAATGAAGTGATTATGGCTCAACCCCATCTTTTGGCAGAAAGAATTTCTCGTCTCAGCAATGCCCTCGAGAAGGGTCTGTATGAACGCCACGACGCTATTCGCCTCTGCCTGCTGGCGGCGCTGAGCGGTGAAAGCGTGTTTTTGCTTGGCCCGCCGGGCATCGCCAAGAGCCTGATCGCCCGCCGCCTGAAATACGCTTTTCAGCACGCCCGCGCGTTTGAATACCTGATGACGCGCTTCTCGACGCCGGAAGAGGTGTTCGGCCCGCTGTCGATTCAGGCGTTAAAAGATGAAGGCCGCTACCAGCGCCTGACGAAAGGCTATCTGCCTGACGCGGAGATCGTGTTTCTCGACGAAATCTGGAAGGCGGGACCCGCCATCCTCAATACCCTGCTGACCGCCATTAACGAGCGCCGCTTCCGCAATGGCGACAGCGAAGAAAAAATTCCGATGCGCCTGCTGGTCACCGCCTCGAACGAACTGCCGGAAGCGGACAGCGGGCTGGAAGCGCTCTACGACCGCATGCTAATCCGTCTCTGGCTCGACAACGTGCATGAGAAGCAAAACTTTCGCAGCATGCTGACCCACCAGCAGGATGAAAACGCCAATCCGGTCGCGGAATCGCTGCGCATCAGCGACGAGGAATATCATCAGTGGCAGCAGGGCATTAGCCAGGTCAGCCTGCCGGATAACGTCTTCGAGCTGATCTATCAGCTGCGCCAGCATCTGGAAACCCTCCCCGACGCGCCCTACATCTCCGATCGCCGCTGGAAAAAAGCGATTCACCTGCTGCAGGCGAGCGCCTTCTACAGCGGCCGCAGCGCCATCGCGCCAATCGACCTTATCCTGTTGAAAGATTGCCTGTGGCACGACGTCGCCTCTATGCAGGTGCTGGAGCGCGCCATTGACCAGCTGATGACGCAGCAGGCGTGGCAGCAGCAGACGCTGCTGCTCAGGCTGCAGCAGCTCAAGGCGCGACGCCTGGCGCTACAGCAGCAGCAAAGCGTGGCGCAGGCGATCACGCTGGAAAAACACAGCGGCATGTTCAGCCGCAAGCCGCACTACGAGCTGCCAGCCAGCCTGGCGGAGCCGCAGCTGACCCTGATGCTGCAGCAGCCGCTGACGCTGCACGATATGCAGGTTACCCATGTGGTGATCGCCCGCGAGGCGCTGGAGCAGTGGCTGCTGAAGGGCGGCGACGTGCGCGGCAAGCTGAACGGTATCGGTTTCGCCCAGACGCTCGATCTGCTGGTGGACGCGCAGCACTGTCTGGCGCTGCGCGACGTCAGCCTGCAAACGGCGCGCCTGACGCTGCCTGGCGCCGTTGCGCACAGCGAACTGCCGGCTGAAATCAGCGAGGCGCTGGACGAGCTGGATACCCAGCTGCGCGCGCAGCGCCATCAGTTCAGCCAGCATCAGCGCTGCCTGTTTATCAGCGATGACTGGCTGGCGCGCATCGAAACCAGCCTGCAGGACGTGGCCGATCAGCTGAAACAGGCGCGTAAATGATCTCGCTGGAGACGCTCAGCGCGCTGCTCTCCATCGGCGAAGCCGAACTGATTGAAGAGCTGATCCTCGCGCTGCTCGCCTCCCCGCAGCTGGCGATCTTCTTTGAAAAATTCCCCGGTCTGAAGCAGGCGATGTTGCGCGACGTGCCGCGCTGGAAAGCGGAGATCAACGCCGAGCTGAAAGCGACGCCGGTACCGGAAACGCTGGCCGACGAGTTTCAGCTGTTTCAACGCGCGCAGCTGCTCAGCCATCACGACTTCAGCCAGCAGCTGCCCGAGATACTCGAGGCGCTGACTCAGCTGCCTTCGCCCTTCCTGGAAGAAGCGCAGCGCCTGTTGCAGCATACCGACGCGCATCAGCTAAGCGGCGCGCAGCATACGCTGTTTCTGCAGCGCTGGCGTCTCAGCCTGACGCTGCAGACGCTGACGCTTAACGAACAGCTGCTGGAGCAGCAGCGCGAACGCCTGATGGCCGAGCTGCAGCAGCGTATGGCGCTGAGCGGCCAGCTGGCGCCCTTGCTGAGCGACAACGACGAGGCGGCGGCCGGCCGCTTATGGGATATGAGCAAAGCCCCGCTGCAGCACGGCGACTATCAGCTGATGCTGGAGTATGGTGACTTTCTGGCGCAGCAGCCGGAGCTGCTGGCGCTGGCGCAACAGCTGGGCCGCAGCCGCGAGGCGAAATCGGTGCCATCGCAGGATGCGCCGCTGGAGGCTTTCCATCAGCTGGTGCGCGAGCCGGACGCGGTGCCTGAAGAGGTGAGCGGCATTCACCAGAGCGACGACGTGCTGCGTTTGCTGCCGCCGGAGCTGGCGACCATCAGCATCAGCGAGCTGGAGCTGGAATTTTATCGTCGCCTGGTGGAAAAACGGCTGCTGACTTACAAACTGCAGGGCGATGCCTGGCATGAAAAAGTCACGCTGCGCCCGGTCAGCCACCAGCAGCACGAAGAGCAGCCGCGCGGCCCCTTTATCGTCTGCGTCGATACCTCCGGCTCGATGGGCGGCTTCAATGAGCGCTGCGCCAAAGCGTTCTGCCTGGCGCTGCTGAAGGTGGCGCTGGCCGATCGCCGCCGCTGCTACATTATGCTGTTTGCCCACGACGTTATCGGCTACGAGCTCACCGGCGACGACGGGCTGGAGCAGGCGATCCGCTTTCTCAGCCAGCGCTTTCGCGGCGGCACCGACCTCGCTGCCTGTCTGGCAGCCGTGGCAAAGCGTATGGAGGGCGCGCTGTGGCAGGACGCCGACGCCGTGGTGGTCTCCGATTTTATCGCCCAGCGCCTGCCCGACGAGATCGTCAGCCTGATTAAGCTGCGTCAGCTGCAACAACAGCAGCGCTTTCACGCCGTGGCAATGTCGGCCCACGGCAAACCCGGCATTCTGCGCATTTTCGATCATATCTGGCGCTTCGATACCGGCATGAAAAGCCGCCTGCTGCGCCGCTGGCGGCGTTAGTCACGGGGCAGAAACCCCGATTTGCTATAGTGAATTACCCGCTGTGTTTATTCAGCTAACGGAGTTCACTGTGACAACCGCACAACAACATCAAAATCTACCGGCGCCGACCCGTACGGTACGCCTTTCCGGCAGCAGCGTTGCAGAGAAACGCGCCGAGCTGCTGGCTTACTACACGCAAACCTGGGAATTGTATGAAAGCCTGTTCGATTGCCTTGCCGACGAGCGCGCCTGGTTTACCAAAGCCATTACGCTGCGCCATCCTTTAATCTTCTATTTTGGCCACACCGCCTCTTTCTATATCAATAAGCTGATGGCGGGCCGCTATATCGATGCGCGCGTCGACGATCGCATCGAGGCGATGATGGCGATCGGCGTGGATGAGATGAGCTGGGACGATCTCGATGAGAGCCACTACGCCTGGCCCAGCGTGCAGGAGGTGCGGGACTACCGCGGCAAAGTGAAAAGCCTGGTGACGCGCTTTATCGAAACCATGCCGCTGACGTTGCCGATCGACTGGGAAAGTCCGGCCTGGGTGATCCTGATGGGTATCGAGCATGAGCGTATCCATCTGGAAACCTCCAGCGTGCTGATGCGCCAGCTGCCTGTCGAATGGGTTAAGCCGCAGCCGCAGTGGCCAGCCTGTCAGGAGGCGCGACGCGTACGCGACGCGGTGCCGGCCAACAGCCTGGTCGCCATGCCTGGCGGCGTCGTGACGCAGGGAAAAAGCGACGATACCTACGGCTGGGACAACGAATACGGCAGCCAGACGACAGAACTTCAGCCGTTCAAGGCCAGCAAAATGCTGGTCAGCAATGCCGAATTTTTCGAATTCGTCGCGGCGGGCGGTTACCAGCAGCGCCAGTACTGGGACGACGAAGGCTGGGGCTGGCGCAGCTTTGCCGAGGCGCAGATGCCGACCTTTTGGGTTGGCGATGTGCAACAGCCGGACGCGTTAAAGCTGCGTCTGATGACCGAAGAGGTTGCGATGCCCTGGGACTGGCCGGCGGAAGTCAATCAGCTGGAGGCCGCCGCGTTTTGCCGCTGGAAAGCAGAGCAGACCGGCGCCGCCGTGCAGCTGCCGTGCGAGGCGGAATGGATGCAGCTGCGCGAGCAGGTCGAGGGCGATCAGCCTGAGTGGCAGCAGGCGCCGGGCAACCTTAACCTGGCCTACTGGGCCTCATCCTGCGCCGTCGATCGTTTCGCCCAGGGCGACTTTTTCGACATCGTGGGCAACGTCTGGCAGTGGACCACTACGCCGATCAACGGCTTTGAAGGATTTCGCGTGCATCCGCTCTACGATGACTTCTCTACGCCGACCTTCGACGGCAAGCATTCGATCATCAAGGGCGGCAGCTGGATCTCCACCGGCAACGAGGCGCTGAAGTCGTCGCGCTACGCCTTTCGCCGCCACTTTTTCCAGCATGCGGGATTCCGCTACGTCGTCTCCTCCCATAAAGAATCGATGACGCTCAACCCCTACGAAACCGACGATATGGTGTCGCAGTATCTCGACTTCCAGTACGGCCCGCGCTATTTCGGCGTCGACAACTACGCTGAATCGCTGGTGGCGCTGGCGCTGCCCCACTGCGCGTCACGCGGCAGCGCGCTCGATATCGGCTGCGCCACCGGCCGCGCCAGCTTCGAACTGGCACGCCATTTCGAACGGGTGATCGGGATGGATTATTCGGCGCGTTTTATCGACGTGGCGCTGCAGCTCGCCTCGGGCGAGGATTTCCGCTACGTGGTGCCGGAAGAGGGCGATCTGGTGGACTATCGCCAGGTGCGCCTGAAAGATTTTGGTCTCGACGTCGAACAGGCGCGGCGTATTCAGTTCGTGCAGGGCGACGCCTGCAACCTGAAACCGCAGCCTGCTCAGTACGATCTGGTGCTGGCCGCTAACCTGATCGATCGCCTGCGTCAGCCGCAGCGCTTTCTACAGGATATCGCGCCGATGATACGCTCCGGCGGTCTGCTGCTGCTCGCCTCGCCTTATACCTGGCTGGAAGCCTTCACGCCGAAAGAGAACTGGCTGGGCGGCATCCGCGAAAACGGCGAGGCGCTCACTACCCTGCAGGCGCTGCAACGGCTGCTGGCAGCGGAGTTCGAGCCGATCGGCGCGCCGCAGGACCAGCCTTTCGTGATCCGCGAAACCGCGCGCAAGTATCAGCATTCGCTGGCTCAGGTCACGCTGTGGCGTAAGCGTTAATCCTGACGGCAGCGGCAAACGCCGCTGCCGGAGATTGCCTGACGCCGCTTTTTACTGCACATTCTCCTCTGTTCAAAGAAGAAGAGCTGACATGAGGATGATATGGCCGAATCACTGCAACTGGACAACCTGGATCGCGGGATCCTGAATGCGCTGCTGGACAATGCCCGCACCGCTTACGCCGAGCTGGCGAAACAGTTCAACGTCAGTCCGGGCACCATCCATGTTCGCGTGGAGAAAATGAAACAGGCCGGCATTATTCTCGGCACCCGCGTGGAGATCGATCCCCGTCAGCTGGGTTTCGACGTCTGCTGCTTCATCGGCATCATTCTGAAGAGCGCGCGCGACTATCCTGCCGCGCTGAGCAAGCTGGAGGCGCTCGACGAAGTGGTCGAGGCCTGGTACACCACCGGACACTACAGCATCTTTATTAAGGTGATGTGCCGATCTATCGACGCGTTGCAGCAGGTACTGATCAACAAGATCCAGACCATTGACGAAATCCAGTCCACCGAAACCCTGATCTCGCTGCAAAACCCGATCATGCGCACCATCAAACCCTGATCTTTTTTTTCTGTGCACAATTTTATCCCACGCGAACGCCGCCTGCGCCAACGGCTGCGTTCGCATCCTCATTTCTATTAACCCTGTTTTCCACAGGTGGATCACGGCTTGATCACAGCGTACAATGCTCGCCTTTATTCCGGGAGAGCATCATGGCCGACATTACTTTAATCAGTGGCAGCACGCTGGGCAGCGCCGAATATGTGGCCGAACATCTGGAAGAGAAACTGCAGGAAGCGGGTTTTTCCACGCAGCTGCTGCACGGCCCGGCGCTGGACGAGCTGCCGCAGCAGGGGATCTGGCTGGTGGTGAGCTCTACCCACGGCGCAGGCGAACTGCCGGATAATCTGCAGCCTTTATATGAGGCGATTGCGGAAACCCAGCCCGACCTGTCGGCGTTGCGCTTCGGTGCGATCGGCCTCGGCAACCATGAATACGATCTCTTCTGCGGCGCCATTCGTTCACTGGACGCGCTGTTGATCGCTCGTGGGGCACAGCGCATTGGCGAGCGGCTGGAAATCGACGTGCTGGAACACGAGATCCCTGAAGATCCGGCCGAAGCCTGGCTAAGCGGCTGGATGGCTCATCTCTGAGCGGATCCTTTGCCACAGGGGATCGGGTATTTCGCAGGATCCCCAGTTAAAACGTCTGTTTTTATTCGATCGCGTTCGCTTTTTTTGTGGATAACTACACTTGATTGCTGCGTAAAACCGGTAGTTATCCCAAGAACAACCGCTGATGCTTTTGTGAGCTGTGCATAACTTGCTATTTTGATCCCAGCTTATACGGATCAGGATCACCGATCATTCACAGCAAAGGATCCTCGCTATCTGGCTGATAAACTATCGCTTTTGACGCTTATCCACAGGCAGTCGCGATCCTAATAAAGAGATCTAACAGAAAGATCATATACAGGATAAAGATCCTTTCTTTTAAACCCGCAGATCCCGCCGCTTTCACCCTCGGCGGAATTTCAGTAGAATCCACCGCCCAGGGCGACGATCCCTGCCAGTTCATCAACGAGGTACCACTTCATGTTTTATCCAGATCCTTTTGACGTCATCGTAATCGGTGGTGGTCATGCGGGCACAGAAGCCGCGATGGCCGCTGCCCGAATGGGTCAGCAAACTCTGTTACTCACCCATAACATTGATACGCTTGGACAAATGTCCTGTAACCCGGCGATTGGTGGCATTGGAAAAGGACATCTGGTTAAGGAAGTGGATGCCTTAGGCGGTCTGATGGCCACGGCGATCGACAAGGCGGGCATTCAGTTTAGGATACTAAACAGCAGCAAAGGCCCGGCGGTGCGCGCTACCCGCGCGCAGGCGGATCGCGTGCTATATCGCCAGGCGGTACGCACCGCGCTGGAGAACCAGCCCAACCTGATGATCTTCCAGCAGGCGGTAGACGATCTTATCGTCGAAAACGATCGCGTCGTGGGCGCCGTCACGCAGATGGGGCTGAAGTTCCGCGCCAAAGCCGTGGTGCTCACCGTCGGAACCTTCCTCGACGGCAAAATTCATATCGGGCTGGATAACTACAGCGGCGGTCGCGCAGGCGATCCGCCGTCGATTCCGCTGGCGAAGCGTCTGCGTGCGCTGCCGCTGCGCGTCAGCCGTCTGAAAACCGGTACGCCGCCGCGCATTGACGCGCGCACTATCGATTTTTCTGTGCTCAGCCCGCAGCATGGCGACAACCCGATGCCGGTCTTCTCGTTCATGGGCGATGCCTCGCAGCATCCGCAGCAGGTTCCCTGCTGGATCACCTATACCAACGAGCAGACCCACGAGGTGATCCGCAATAACCTCGATCGCAGCCCGATGTATGCCGGGATCATCGAGGGGATCGGCCCACGCTACTGTCCGTCGATCGAAGACAAGGTGATGCGCTTCGCCGACCGCAACGCGCATCAGATCTTCCTGGAGCCTGAAGGGCTGACCAGCAACGAAATTTACCCGAACGGCATCTCTACCAGCCTGCCGTTCGACGTGCAGATGCAGATCGTGCGCTCGATGAAGGGTCTGGAGAACGCGAAAATCGTTCGCCCGGGTTACGCGATCGAGTATGACTTTTTCGATCCGCGCGATCTCAAGCCGACGCTGGAGAGCAAATATATTCACGGACTGTTCTTCGCCGGCCAGATCAACGGCACCACCGGCTACGAAGAGGCGGCGGCGCAAGGACTGCTGGCAGGACTTAACGCCGGACGCTGCTCCGCCGACAAAGAGGGCTGGGCGCCGCGTCGCGATCAGGCCTACCTCGGCGTGCTGGTGGACGATCTCTGCACCCTCGGTACCAAAGAGCCGTACCGCATGTTTACCTCGCGCGCAGAGTATCGCCTGATGCTGCGCGAAGATAACGCCGATCTCCGTCTGACCGAAACCGGCCGCGAGCTGGGTCTGGTGGACGACGCCCGCTGGGCACGCTTCAACCAGAAGCTGGAGGCAATTGAGCAGGAGCGTCAGCGCCTGCGCGATATCTGGGTCCATCCGAGGTCGGAAAACGTCGCGGAAGTAAATACGCTGCTCAATAGCGCGCTGACCAAAGAGGCGAGCGGAGAAGATCTGCTGCGTCGTCCAGAGCTTACCTACGCTCAACTTACCGCGCTGCCGAGCTTCGGCCCGTCGCTGCCTGACGCGCAGGCGGCCGAGCAGGTTGAGATTCAGGTGAAGTACGAAGGCTACATCGCGCGCCAGCAGGAAGAGATCGATCGACAACTGCGCAATGAAAATACGCTGCTGCCGGCCGAGCTGGATTATCGTCAGGTCAACGGCCTGTCGAACGAAGTCATTGCCAAGCTCAACGATCATAAGCCTTCATCGATCGGCCAGGCGTCGCGCATCTCCGGCATCACGCCGGCGGCGATTTCGATTTTGTTGATTTACCTGAAAAAACAAGGGCTGCTGCGCAAAAGCGCCTGACCTGAAACGGGGCGAGGCCGCTCGCCCCCGCTGACTGGATTTATGCTGTGATCACAAAACTCGCTTCGCTGCTTAAGGCAGCCGGTATTTCCCTCTCCGATCAACAAAAAGAGCAGCTGGTCGCCTACGTCGGCCTGCTGGATAAGTGGAATAAAGCCTACAACCTGACGTCGGTGCGCGATCCACAGCAGATGCTGGTGCGCCATATTCTCGACAGCATCGTGGTGGCGCCTCATCTGAAGGGCGAACGCTTTATCGACGTGGGCACCGGACCTGGCCTGCCGGGCATTCCGCTCGCCATCGTGCTGCCGCAGGTGCACTTTACGCTGCTCGACAGCCTGGGCAAACGCGTGCGTTTTCTGCGCCAGGTTCAGCATGAGCTGGGTTTACCCAACATCACGCCGGTGCAGAGCAGGGTAGAGACGTTTCCCTCTGAGCCGCCATTCGACGGCGTTATCAGCCGCGCGTTCGCCTCGCTGCAGGATATGGTGAACTGGTGTCATCATCTGCCTTCCGCGCAGGGACAATTTTATGCGCTGAAAGGGGTACGTCCCGACGATGAAATCGCCAGCCTGCCAGCCGGTTTTCGTCTGATTTCAGTCGAGGCGCTACAGGTTCCTGAGCTGGACGGCGAGCGTCACCTGGTGATCATCGGACGCGAATAGCCCTAAACAGCGCAGGGATTAAGGCGTTCAACGTCATTTGCCTTACTCAATGCGCTGGTCATAAAACCGGCAGTTGATTTCCCAGTACGCTGCGATTTTAAACGTGACGGCAGTAAAATAACGTTAACAGACTTGCCGGAAATTATCCGAAAAGCTCTGTTACATTTAACGATTAATTCACATTTATTTATCAGGAAGATCACTTCCACCGCTTCTGCAGGGCGGGCAGATAATCACGCTGGAAAATATATCAGGGTAATAACTCCGCGTGCGTAATATCAATTTAACGTTCTTGCCACACTCTGTGATGTCAATCAGCTGTTTTTATCGAAAATAAGGTCAGCTTGAGGTGGCGAAAATATTATCCCACTGTTTTTAAAGGCGTTAACGGCGAATTAATAGACGCCACTATTGCTCGTCAGCAAATTTGAATAGTGGGGCAGTGTTTAGAATGTGATCTAAAGCACGCTTTAAACGCAAGCCGGAAGCCAAATTAGCGCGGGGCAGGTCCATAATTTCGCCTGGCAATCTTTGGAAAAATAGCCGTTCGGAAAGAAATTTAAATAATTGTTCACCTTTTGGCTACTTACGGATTGAAATCGCAGGTGCGGCCCGTATAATTTGCACGGCTTTTGCTGCTTGACTCGAGTGAGTAAAGGCAGTCTTATACGACACGCGACATACCCCTTATGGGGCAGGGGAGTAACAGCGCCATGTCAGTGTCTCTTTACAGTGTAAAATTCGCCCGAACCGTGCTGGCTATCCAGCTGGTGACTGTTGTCATCATCGGCGCTCTCTTTGCCCTGAAAGATGTCACCTGGGGCGTCTCTGCGCTGGCTGGCGGAGCGGCAGCCTGGCTGCCGAACGTGTTGTTCATGTTTTTAGCCTGGCGCCTGCAAGGGCAATCCCCGGCTTCCGGACGGGTTGCGTGGAGTTTCGCTCTCGGCGAAATCGGCAAGGTCATCGCAACCATCGTGTTGCTCATTGTGGCGTTGGGTGTTTTCAGGGTGGTTTTCTGGCCGCTCGGGATAACCTGGTTATCGGTGCTGGTGGTTCAGATGTTGGCACCGGCGGTAATTAACAACAAAGGGTAAAAGGCATCATGGCTGCAGGAGAAACTCAAACTCCTCAAGAGTACATCGGTCACCATCTGACGCACCTTCAGTTGGACCTGCGTACCTTCGAGTTAGTGAATGCTCACGACGCTCCCGCGACGTTTTGGGTATTAAATATCGACTCTATGTTTTTCTCTCTGGTGCTGGGATTCATCTTCCTGGTGTTGTTCCGCAAAGTGGCGAAAAGCGTCACCAGCGGCGTGCCAGGGAAAATGCAGGCTGCTATCGAACTGGTTATCGGCTTCGTTGACAGCAACGTGCGCGACATGTACCACGGTAAAAGCAAACTTATCGCCCCGCTGGCTCTGACGATTTTCGTCTGGGTCTTCCTGATGAACTTCATGGATCTGCTGCCTATCGACCTGCTGCCGTACATCGGCGAGCACTGGTTGGGCCTGCCGGCGCTGCGCGTCGTGCCGTCCGCAGACGTGAACATCACGCTGTCTATGGCGTTGGGCGTATTTATTTTGATTCTGTTCTACAGCATCAAAATGAAAGGTGTAGGCGGCTTCGCGAAAGAGCTGACGCTGCAGCCTTTTAATCACCCGATCTTCATCCCCATCAACCTGATCCTTGAAGGTGTTAGCCTGCTGTCCAAACCGGTTTCACTCGGTCTGCGACTGTTCGGCAACATGTATGCGGGTGAGCTGATCTTTATCCTTATTGCCGGTCTGTTGCCGTGGTGGTCGCAGTGGGTGCTGAATGTGCCGTGGGCCATTTTCCACATCCTGATCATCTCGTTGCAGGCTTTCATTTTCATGGTCCTCACGATTGTCTATCTGTCGATGGCATCTGAAGAACATTGATTTTTTTCTCAACACTAAGCGTTTAACTGAAACAAACTGGAGACTGTCATGGAAAACCTGAATATGGATCTGCTGTACATGGCTGCCGCTGTGATGATGGGCCTGGCGGCAATCGGTGCTGCGATCGGTATCGGCATCCTCGGAGGTAAATTCCTGGAAGGCGCCGCGCGCCAGCCGGATCTGATTCCTCTGCTGCGTACGCAGTTCTTTGTTGTAATGGGTCTGGTGGATGCAATCCCGATGATCGCTGTTGGTCTGGGTCTCTATGTGATGTTTGCTGTCGCCTAAAGCCTGTCGCTCCTGGTTCATCATGGCACCGGGTGCGATGATGAACGGTTCTGCCGCTTATCGTTAAGATATCGGCAGAAAAGTTAACAACTTAATTAGAGGCATTGTGCTGTGAACATTAACGCAACAATCCTCGGCCAGGCCATCGCGTTTATCCTGTTCGTCGCGTTCTGCATGAAGTACGTATGGCCGCCGATTATGGCTGCCATCGAAAAGCGCCAGAAAGAAATTGCTGAAGGCCTTGCTTCTGCTGAGCGCGCGAAGAAAGATTTGGATCTCGCGCAGGCCAATGTGACCGACCAGCTGAAAAAAGCTAAAGAAGAAGCTCAGGTCATTATCGAGCAGGCGAACAAACGCCGTACTCAGATTCTGGACGAAGCGAAAACTGAAGCCGAGAACGAACGTAACCGCATCGTGGCGCAGGCGCAGGCTGAAATCGACGCCGAGCGTAAACGTGCTCGCGAAGAGCTGCGTAAGCAAGTCGCGTTGCTGGCAATGGCTGGCGCCGAGAAGATCATCGAACGTTCCGTGGATGAAGCTGCTAACAGCGACATCGTTGATAAACTGGTCGCTGAACTGTAAGGAGGGAGGGGCTGATGTCTGAACTGATTACTGTAGCTCGCCCCTACGCCAAAGCAGCTTTTGACTTTGCTGTTGAGCATCAAAGCATCGAGCGCTGGCAAAATATGCTGGCGTTTGCCGCGACCGTAGCACGCAATGAGCAAATGGCCGATCTTCTCTCTGGCGCGCTGGCGCCGGAAGCGTTATCGGCTTCTTTCATTGCCGTCTGCGGCGATCAATTAGATGAACACGGCCAGAACCTGATTAAGGTTATGGCAGAGAACGGACGTTTGACCGCGCTTCCAGCTGTACTCGAGCAGTTCATTCACCTGCGCGACGCCTATGAGGCGACTGCGGAGGTGGAGGTGATTTCTGCCGGTACGCTGAGTGACAGCCAGCTGACTAAAATCAGCGCCGCGATGGAAAAACGTCTGTCACGCAAAGTTAAGCTGAATTGCAAAATTGATAAGTCTGTCATGGCAGGCGTGATCATCCGTGCGGGTGATCTGGTGATTGATGGCAGCGTGCGCGGCCGTCTCGAGCGTCTGGCAGACGCCTTGCAGTCTTAAGGGGACTGGAGCATATGCAACTGAATTCCACCGAAATCAGCGAACTGATCAAGCAGCGCATTGCTCAGTTCAATGTCGTGAGCGAAGCTCACAACGAAGGTACAATCGTTTCTGTAAGCGACGGTATCATCCGCGTACACGGCCTGGCCGATGTGATGCAGGGTGAGATGATCGCCCTGCCGGGCAACCGTTACGCTATCGCCCTGAACCTCGAGCGCGACTCTGTCGGCGCCGTGGTCATGGGCCCGTACGCTGACCTCGCCGAAGGCATGAAGGTTAAGTGTACCGGTCGTATTCTGGAAGTGCCGGTCGGTCGCGGCCTGCTGGGCCGCGTGGTGAACACCCTGGGTGCGCCAATCGACGGCAAAGGCGCGATCGACAACGACGGCTTCTCGCCGGTTGAAGTGATCGCACCGGGCGTTATCGACCGTCAGTCAGTCGACGAGCCGGTTCAGACCGGTTACAAATCTGTCGATGCGATGATTCCAATCGGTCGTGGCCAGCGTGAGCTGATCATCGGCGACCGTCAGACCGGTAAAACCGCGCTGGCGATCGACGCGATCATCAACCAGCGCGACTCCGGCATTAAGTGCGTGTACGTCGCGATCGGTCAGAAAGCTTCTACCATCGCTAACGTGGTGCGCAAGCTGGAAGAACACGGCGCGCTGTCGAACACCATCGTGGTGGTTGCGTCCGCGTCTGAATCCGCTGCACTGCAGTACCTGGCGCCCTACTCCGGCTGCGCCATGGGCGAATACTTCCGCGACCGCGGCGAAGATGCGCTGATCGTATACGATGACCTGTCTAAGCAGGCTGTCGCTTACCGTCAGATTTCTCTGCTGCTGCGCCGTCCGCCGGGCCGTGAAGCGTTCCCGGGCGACGTGTTCTATCTCCACTCTCGTCTGCTGGAGCGTGCGTCACGCGTTAGCGCTGACTACGTTGAGCGTTTCACCAACGGCGAAGTTAAAGGTAAAACCGGTTCACTGACCGCGCTGCCGATCATCGAAACCCAGGCGGGCGACGTTTCCGCGTTCGTTCCGACCAACGTAATCTCGATTACCGATGGTCAGATCTTCCTGGAATCGAACCTGTTCAACTCCGGTATTCGTCCGGCAGTTAACCCAGGTATCTCCGTATCGCGTGTTGGTGGTGCTGCTCAGACCAAGATCATCAAGAAACTGTCCGGCGGCATCCGTACCGCGCTGGCACAGTATCGTGAGCTGGCGGCGTTCTCGCAGTTCGCTTCCGATCTGGATGACGCGACCCGCAAACAGCTGAGCCACGGTCAGAAAGTGACCGAGCTGCTGAAACAGAAACAGTATGCGCCGATGTCCGTCGCGCAACAGGGTCTGGTGCTGTTTGCTGCCGAGCGCGGCTACCTGAACGACGTTGAACTGGCGAAAATCCTTAGCTTCGAAGCTGCACTGCTGGCGTTCGCAGACCGCGACCACGCCGAGCTGATGCAGGAAATCAACCAAACTGGTAACTACAACAACGACATCGAAGCGAAGCTGAAAAGCCTGCTCGACACGTTTAAAGCAACCCAGTCCTGGTAATGTCTGGCGGCTTGTCTGAAAAGACAGGCCGCAAGGCTTTGAGGAGAAGCTAATGGCCGGCGCAAAAGAGATACGTAACAAGATTGGAAGCGTGAAAAACACGCAGAAGATCACCAAAGCGATGGAAATGGTCGCCGCCTCCAAAATGCGTAAAACGCAGGAACGCATGGCGGCCAGCCGTCCGTATGCAGACACCATGCGCAAAGTGATTGGTCACCTTGCGTTAGGGAATCTGGAATACAAGCACCCTTACCTGGAAGAGCGCGACGTTAAGCGCGTCGGCTACCTGGTCGTTTCGACTGACCGCGGGCTTTGTGGTGGTTTGAACATTAACCTGTTCAAAAAATTGCTGGCGGATATGAAAGCCTGGTCCGATAAAGGCGTGCAGAGCGATCTGTCGATCATCGGTTCCAAAGGTCTGGCGTTCTTCGGCTCCGTAGGCGGCAACATCGTGGCGCAGGTCACCGGCATGGGCGATAAACCTGCCCTGTCCGATCTGATCGGCCCGGTAAAAGTGATGCTGCAGGCTTACGACGAAGGTCGCATCGACAAGCTGTATGTCGTCAGCAACAAGTTCAATAACACCATGTCTCAGACTCCGACCATTACCCAACTGCTGCCGTTACCGCCAGCGGAAGGTGAAGAAGAGATGAAGGCGAAGACTTGGGATTACCTGTACGAGCCCGATCCGAAAGCGCTGCTGGATACCCTGCTGCGTCGTTATGTCGAATCGCAGGTTTATCAGGGTGTGGTGGAAAACCTGGCCAGCGAACAGGCCGCGCGTATGGTGGCGATGAAAGCCGCAACCGATAACGGCGGAAATCTGATCAAAGAGCTGCAGTTGGTTTACAACAAAGCTCGTCAGGCCAGCATCACCCAGGAACTCACCGAGATCGTCTCGGGAGCCTCCGCGGTTTAACCAGGTAAGAATTAGGTAGAGGATTCAAGATGGCAGCTGGAAAGATTGTCCAGATTATCGGCGCCGTAGTTGACGTCGAATTCCCTCAGGACGCGGTACCGCAAGTGTACAACGCCCTTGAGGTTCAGAATGGTGATGCTCGTCTGGTGCTGGAAGTTCAGCAGCAGCTGGGCGGCGGCGTGGTTCGTACCATCGCCATGGGTTCTTCTGACGGCCTGAAGCGCGGTCTGGAAGTTGCTGACCTGAAAAAACCGATCCAGGTTCCGGTGGGTAAAGCCACCCTCGGCCGTATCATGAACGTGCTGGGCGAGCCGATCGACATGAAAGGCGACATCAAAGAAGAAGACGGCAGTGCAGTAGAGATCTCCTCTATTCACCGCGCGGCGCCTTCTTATGAAGACCAGTCCAACTCGCAGGAACTGCTGGAAACCGGCATCAAGGTTATCGACCTGATGTGTCCGTTCGCCAAAGGCGGTAAAGTCGGCCTGTTCGGCGGCGCGGGCGTAGGTAAAACCGTAAACATGATGGAGCTGATCCGTAACATCGCGGCTGAGCACTCAGGTTACTCGGTATTTGCCGGCGTGGGCGAGCGTACTCGTGAGGGTAACGACTTCTATCACGAAATGACCGACTCCAACGTAATCGACAAAGTTGCGCTGGTGTATGGCCAGATGAACGAGCCGCCGGGCAACCGTCTGCGCGTGGCACTGACCGGTCTGACCATGGCGGAAAAATTCCGTGATGAAGGCCGCGACGTTCTGCTGTTCATCGACAACATCTATCGTTACACCCTGGCCGGTACGGAAGTTTCCGCACTGCTGGGTCGTATGCCGTCAGCAGTAGGCTACCAGCCGACCCTGGCTGAAGAGATGGGCGTGCTGCAGGAGCGTATTACCTCCACCAAGACCGGTTCAATCACCTCCGTTCAGGCCGTTTACGTTCCTGCGGATGACTTGACTGACCCGTCTCCGGCGACCACCTTCGCCCACCTGGATTCAACTGTTACCCTGAGCCGTCAGATCGCGTCTCTGGGTATCTACCCGGCCGTTGACCCGCTGGATTCCACCAGCCGTCAGCTGGATCCGCTGGTGGTTGGCCAGGAGCACTACGACGTTGCGCGCGGCGTGCAGTCTCTGCTGCAGCGTTACCAGGAACTGAAAGACATCATCGCCATCCTCGGTATGGACGAGCTGTCTGAAGACGACAAACTGCTGGTGGCTCGCGCACGTAAGATTCAGCGCTTCCTGTCTCAGCCGTTCTTCGTAGCGGAAGTCTTCACCGGTGCGCCAGGTAAATACGTTACGCTGAAAGACACTATCCGTGGCTTTAAAGGCATTATGGACGGCGAGTTCGACCATCTGCCGGAGCAGGCTTTCTACATGGTCGGCGCTATCGAAGAAGCCGTGGAAAAAGCGAAGAAACTGTAATAACGGTTTCCCGGGAGGACAGATATGGCTATGACTTATCACCTGGACGTCGTCAGCGCAGAGAAACAGCTGTTCTCTGGCCTGGTGCAGAAAATTCAGGTGTCAGGTAGCGAAGGCGAACTGGGTATTTTCCCAGGCCACGCGCCGCTGCTGACTGCCATCAAGCCTGGAATGATCCGTATCGTGAAGCAGCACGGCGAAGAGGAGTTTATCTACCTCTCTGGCGGCGTGCTGGAAGTGCAGCCGGGCAGCACTACCGTTCTGGCCGATACCGCTATCCGCGGTACCGACCTGGACGAAGCGCGTGCGCTGGAAGCGAAACGCAAAGCAGAAGAGCACATGAACAGCAGCCACGGCGACGTGGACTATGCTCAGGCCTCTGCGGAGCTGGCGAAAGCCATTGCTAAACTGCGCGTGATCGAGCTGACCAAAAAAGCGATGTAATCAGGCTTTATGCGTCACGAAATGCCAGCCCTTCGGGCTGGCATTTTTTTTTCCTGCGCTTCAACCTGCGCGCGCCTAATTTCGACCTGAGAAAAATGTAGTAATCTCAGGGGTAAACCGTTTAACTTTCGCATGTCAAAAACTCTGTCAGGATGGTTATGTCTAACAGCGCAATGAGCGTGGTGATCCTTGCTGCCGGCAAGGGAACCCGTATGTATTCCGATCTGCCCAAAGTTCTGCATACCCTTGCAGGCAAACCCATGGTTCAGCACGTGATCGACGCCGCAACCGGCCTCGGCGCGCGCCATATTCATCTGGTGTATGGTCACGGCGGCGACCGGCTGAAGGCCACGCTGACCGAGCCGTCGCTCAACTGGGTGCTGCAGGCGGAACAGCTCGGCACCGGCCACGCAATGCAGCAGGCCGCCCCCGCATTCGCTGACGACGAAGATATCCTGATGCTTTACGGCGACGTGCCGCTGATCTCTCAGGAGACGCTGCAGCGTCTGCGCGACGCCAAACTTGAAGGCGGCATCGGCCTGCTGACGGTGGTGCTGGACAATCCAGGCGGCTACGGGCGCATCGTGCGCGAAAACAGCGCCATTGTCGGCATTGTCGAGCAGAAAGACGCTACGCCCGAACAGCTGAAGATCACCGAAATCAATACCGGCATCCTGATCGCCAACGGCGGCGATCTGAAGCGCTGGCTGGCCCAGCTCACCAATAACAATGCGCAGGGCGAATACTACATCACCGATATCATTGCGCTGGCGCACCAGGAAGGGCGACAGATCAACGCGGTGCAACCGGCGCGCGTCAGCGAAACCGACGGCGTTAACAACCGTCTGCAGCTGGCGACGCTGGAGCGGGTTTATCAAAGCGAACAGGCGGAAAAACTGCTGCTGGCGGGCGTGATGCTGCGCGATCCGGCGCGCTTCGATCTGCGCGGCGTTTTGCACCACGGTCGCGACGTCGAGATCGACGTCAATGTCATTATCGAAGGCGAGGTCAGCCTTGGCGACCGCGTGAAAATCGGCGCGGGCTGCATCATTAAAAACAGCGTCATTGGCGACGACTGCGAAATCAGCCCCTATTCGGTGATCGAGGATGCGAATCTCGCCGCCGACTGCACCGTCGGGCCTTTCGCCCGTCTGCGTCCAGGCAGCGAGCTGGCGCAGGCCGCTCACGTCGGGAACTTTGTCGAGATGAAGAAGGCGACGCTGGGCAAAGGCTCGAAGGCGGGACATCTGAGCTATCTCGGCGACGCGGAGATAGGCGCCAACGTCAACATCGGCGCGGGCACTATCACCTGCAACTACGATGGCGCGAACAAATCCAAAACCCTTATCGGCGACGATGTCTTCGTCGGCTCCGATACGCAGCTGGTGGCGCCGGTCAGCGTGGCGGCGGGCGCAACAATCGCGGCGGGCACCACGGTAATGAAAGACGTTACCGAGGCGTCGCTGGTCTATAACCGCAAAGAGCAGAACAGCAAAGCGGACTGGCAGCGTCCGGCGAAGAAAAAGTAATTTTTAGCGGCCAGCCGCGTGCTGGCCGCCGCAGTAACACAATAATAATCCCCACTCTCTACAAGGCTCGGGGAGCCCGGCAAAGCCGGTTATCAGGTCGTATGACAACGAAAGATGGTCGAAAGCCATCAGGTCAGGAATAACATTTATGTGTGGAATTGTAGGTGCAGTAGCGCAGCGCGATATCGCAGAGATTCTGCTGGAAGGGCTGCGTCGCCTGGAGTATCGCGGTTATGATTCGGCCGGTCTGGCCGTGGTTGATCGTCAGGGCCACGTGACGCGACTGCGTCGCGTCGGCAAAGTGCAGATGCTGGCGGAGGCTGCCGAGCAGCAGCCGCTGATCGGCGGCACCGGCATCGCTCATACGCGCTGGGCAACCCACGGCGAACCGTCGGAGGCCAACGCGCATCCGCACGTCTCAGAGCAAATCATCGTGGTGCATAACGGCATTATCGAAAACCATGAGCCGCTGCGTGAAGCGCTGATCGCGCGCGGTTATCGCTTCGCATCCGAAACCGACACCGAAGTGGTGGCGCATCTGGTGCACTGGGAGCAGAAACAGGGCGGCACGCTGCGCGACGTCGTGCTGCGCGTCATTCCTCAGCTGCGCGGCGCCTATGGCATGGTGATCATGGACAGCCGCGATCCGTCGCTGCTGGTGGCCGCACGTTCGGGCAGCCCGCTGGTGATTGGCCGCGGCGTCGGCGAGAACTTTATCGCCTCCGATCAGCTGGCGCTGCTGCCGGTGACGCGCCGCTTCATCTATCTGGAAGAGGGCGACATTGCCGAGATTAGCCGACGCGACGTCACTATCGTCGATCATGCGGGCAACGCGGTGCAGCGCGCCGAGATCGAATCGAGCGTGCAGTACGACGCGGGCGATAAGGGCATTTATCGCCACTATATGCAGAAAGAGATTTACGAGCAGCCAATGGCGATTAAAAACACCTTAACCGGTCGTTTAAGCCATGGCGAAGTCGATCTCAGCGAGCTGGGTCCGCACGCCGAAGCCCTGCTGAGCCAGGTCGAGCATATACAAATCATCGCCTGCGGCACCTCCTATAACTCCGGTATGGTGGCGCGTTACTGGTTCGAGTCGCTGGCGAATATTCCCTGCGACGTCGAGATCGCCTCTGAGTTCCGCTACCGCAAATCGGCGGTGCGCAAAAACAGTCTGCTGATTACCCTGTCGCAGTCCGGCGAAACCGCCGATACGCTGGCGGCGCTGCGTCTGACCAAAGAGCTGGGCTACCTCGGTTCGCTGGCGATCTGCAACGTCGCGGGCTCTTCGCTGGTGCGCGAGTCGGATCTGGCGCTGATGACCAAAGCGGGCACTGAAATCGGCGTTGCCTCGACCAAAGCTTTTACTACACAGCTTACCGTGCTGCTGATGCTGGTGGCGAAAGTGGGCCGCCTGCGCGGCATGTCGGCGGAAACCGAGCACGAGATCGTGCACGGCCTGCAGGCGCTGCCGAGCCGCATCGAACAGATGCTGGCGCAGGACAAGCGTATCGAACTGCTGGCGGAAGATTTCTCCGACAAGCATCACGCGCTGTTCCTCGGCCGCGGCGATCAGTATCCGATCGCTATGGAAGGGGCGCTCAAGCTGAAAGAAATCTCCTATATCCATGCCGAAGCCTACGCCGCTGGCGAGCTGAAGCACGGTCCGCTGGCGCTGATCGACGCCGATATGCCGGTGATCGTGGTGGCACCGAACAACGAGCTGCTGGAAAAGCTGAAGTCTAATATTGAAGAGGTGCGCGCGCGCGGCGGTCTGCTGTACGTCTTTGCCGATCAGGACGCCGGCTTCAGCGACAGCGACGGCATGAAGATTATTTCTCTGCCGCACGTGGAAGAGGTGATCGCGCCTATTTTCTACACCGTGCCGCTGCAGCTGCTCTCTTATCACGTCGCGCTGATTAAAGGCACCGACGTGGATCAGCCGCGTAACCTGGCGAAGTCAGTGACGGTAGAGTAAACAAGCGGGCCCGGAAACGGGCCCTTGTGGGATGCAAATAAAGGTTCATCCGTATAAATAAAGTATCATCCGTATAAATAAAGTTTCATTCTGAGCCTGCATCCGCTATGTTGAGGTCATCGACACAGCGGGGGCAGGCTTTCTCATGTCTGGAACATTCAAGGGGCTGACCCAGGCCCAGATCGATAGAAGGCTCAAGGACGGGCGTGGCCAAGGCCAGGGATCAGACTACAAGCCGTTCATCTACACCAGGGACGTGTCCTCGCTGGGTCGCTCCCACCGCCTGCCTGGCAGCAAGACCCGGCGTTTACACCATCTTCTATCCGATCTTGAACTGGCCATCTTCCTGACCTTGGATCGGTCTCCCCATGTCACCGATATCCGTGAACAGTTTCCGATGCGGGTCGAAGATACGGTGCGCATCGCCGAGGAGCTTGGCCTGCCCCACGGTTGTTACAAGGGTACCCAGCAGGTACTGACCAGCGACTTTCTGGTGGATTTCGAAGATCCTCAGCGCCCGAGCATCGCGATTCAGGCCAAGTACAGTACCGACCTGCAGAAGCCTGAAGTTATCGAGAGGCTTGAACTTGAAAGGCGCTACTGGCAGGAAAAAGGTATTCCCTGGGTCATCGTCACTGAGCGCGAGGTATCCAAGGTGGCATTTGCCAATATCCAATGGCTCTATCCTGCCCATGCTGAAGGCGACATCGCTCAGGACGATCTCGCCCATTACCAGCAGCTGTTTCTGCTCGAGTTTCAGCGTCACCCAGACCGGAAGCTGACCGCTATTGCCCAAGGACTGGATACCTCCGGCCAGCTGGAGGCCGGTCAGGCGCTCTATTGGCTACGCCAGTTGCTGGCCCGGCACTGTTTCCTTTTCGATCTTGACACTCCTTACCGGGAGCTGAAGCCGAAAGACCTGGTTGCCAACTCTCATCAAATGCATCAGGAGCTGAGCAGTGTTGCCCGTTAATCAGGTGTTCCGGATGGGGGAACTGCGAAAGCGCCTGCTTTGGTCCGGTACCGAGCAGGCAATCTGGATCGATATCGATTCGGACACGGCGTTGCCCGAACCGATATCGATTGTAGAGCTGGAGCGTCTGATCATGGAGCGGGAGCTGGAGAGCATTGCCGATCCCTTCGAGGAAACAGTCCTACGGGAGGTTGAGGAAGGTTCCCTTGATCAGCAGAAGCGTGATGAAGCTTGGGGAATGCTGGCGGATTTTGTGCACGACCCCCAGCTTTTCGTGCGGCGCCCCAGAGGGCTCATTGTCAGAGGCATCATGGAGCGCCATGGTGTCACCAATCAGACGGTGTATAGGTTACTGAGGCGCTACTGGCAGCGAGGCATGTGCAGGAATGCCCTCTTGCCGGACTATGTCAACTCGGGCGCCCGTGGCAAGCGCAGAAAGCCGAACCAGGCCAAGCTGGGCAGGCCCAGAGTGGTGATGGAGGGGAAAGGGAGCAATGTCACGCCGGACATCGAGCGCATTTTTCGCCGGGTCATCGAGGAACGTTTGCTCAAGGAAAAACATCCGTCCATTCCTGATGCCTACGCCGCCGGGCTGAATCTGCTCCGTGCTGTTCTGACGGAGCTGCCGACCTTCGAACTGCCTACATTGGGGCAGTTCCGTTACTTCTATGGGCGCGAATATCACTTCACCGACACCTTGCCATGCAGGGTGTCCGCAGTGGATTTTGCCAAGGACTTCCGACCGCTCAGCAGTACATCGACGACCGAGGCACTGGGGCCCGGATACCGCTACCAGATCGATGCCACCATCGCCGATATCTATCTGGTTTCAGAACATGATCGCAGCCTTATCGTCGGCAGGCCTGTCGTTTACATGGTGATCGACGTGTTCAGCCGCATGGTCGTTGGTATGTACGTCGGATTCGAGGGACCTTCCTGGGTCAGTGCCATGGTGGCATTGGCCAACACGGTCGCCGACAAGGTTGAGTATTGCCGCCAGTATAGCGTGGAGATCGATGCCAGCGACTGGCCGGTCAAAGGCTTGCCGGATGTGGTGCTGGCCGATAAGGGCGAACTGAATGGCACCAAGGTGGAAGCATTTTCCCAAGCCTTCGGCGTTCGCATCGAGAATGCACCGGCCAGGCGAGGAGATGCCAAGGGGATCGTCGAGCGTTATTTCCGGACGGTGCAGGAGCGTTTCAAGCCCTATGCCAGCGGTGTGGTCGAGGACACCACCAGCCGGAAGCGGGGTGGCCACGACTACAGACTTGATGCCAGTCTGACCTTGCCCGAGTTCACCCAGATCATCATTGCCGGCATCCTCTACCACAACAACTTTCATACCTTGAGCAAATACGACAGAACCTCTGGTATGCCGGGCGATCTGCCAGCCATCCCGGTCATGCTGTGGAACTGGGGCTTGGCCAACTTGACCGGCCGGTTACGTACTGCGCCCGAGGAGCTGGTGCGGATAAATCTCTTGCCCCATGAGTCGGCCACGGTTTCGGAGCTGGGAATCAGGCTGTTCGGCTGCTTCTACACCTGCCAGGAAGCAATCAGGGAGGGTTGGTTTCACCGAGGCCAGGGGCGCCGGCCGACAGGGGTAACGGTCGCATACGATCCGCGTAGCGCCGACCACATCTACCTGCGGCCGTCCAATAGTCTCAAGGACTACTGGGTTTGCGATCTTGCCGACCGCAGTCGACGCTTCAGGGGGATGACCTTCTGGGATGTCTGGCTGCTGTCCAGAGAGGAACGGCGTAGCGATACCAACGCGGCGGCGGAAGCTTTGGTAGAGAGAGGCAATCTTCTGAAGCAGATCGAGTCCATCGTTGCCCAGGCAGAGGATGCCAGTCCGGTCAAAACGGGTATGACCACGAAGGATCTGGGAACCCAGATCCGCGAGAACAAGCAGCAGGAAAAGCGCCAGGAACGCCAGAAAACAGCATTCAAACCGGATAAAGCACAGCAGGAAAAGCCAGCCGAGGTGATCCCACTGCGGGGTGAGAAGCAGGAAGATTATGCCTTCCCAGATCTCAGTGACCTGATATTCAAGGAGGAAGAGGATGACTGAAGAATTCCAGCGCGGAGTCATTCCCCTGGCGCGTTACCAGGAGCAGCAGCTTCCCGAGTATCAGGACAATCCGCTCATCAGCGCATTGCCTCCGATTCCTGATCTGCAGGAGGTGGTCGATCTATTGCAGCAGCTTCCCGGTTTCGAGCCGCAGGAGGCGCTTCTGGATGGTCGGCTCAGGGCACATGCGATTGCCCGCCTGTTGCACGGCTTCTTCCAGCCGCTGAGCCATCACTTGGAGCTGGAGAGCAAGATCAGCCTGATGATCCGTCAAGGGTACATCGGTCGGAATCCGGCCAGCGGTGCCTGGTATGCGCACCTGCAGAATGGCTATCGCCGTGTCGAGGAGGAGGATCTGGATGCGGCGGTGTACCAGAGTGTCTCCTCTACGGCCAACAGCCTGTCGCTGTTCGGCTGCTCCGGTTGCGGCAAGACGCGCACGCTGGAGCGGATTCTGGGCATGTACCCCCAAGCTCTCCATCACCCTGATTACAACATCACCCAACTGGTCTACCTGAAGATCGACTGCCCAATTGACGGTGACTTGGATGAGCTGTGCCTGAGCTTCTTCAACGAAGTAGACAAGATCCTGGGTACCCACTACAGCCGTAGCCACGGACGCAAGAAGCTGGGTAGCAAACGTCTGCTGGCATCCATGTGCCAGGTGGCCAATCTGCACACGCTCGGAGTGCTGATCATCGACGAGGTTCAGAACCTCAACGAGGCACGCTCCGGTGGTGCCGAAAAAATGCACAATTTCTTCGTGTCGCTGGTGAACACCATCGGTGTTCCGATCATTCAGGTCGGCACCCACCGGGCCAGCAAGTTCTTCCAGCGCACGTTCCGGGCTGCTCGGCGGGTCTCCGGGTTGGGCAGCATCCGCTGGGATAGGTTGCCTCGGGACGAGCATTGGAAGCGTCTGTTGAAGCGGCTTTGGAAGTATCAGTGGCTGCGAAATGCGGCGCCGCTGGATGATGAACTGGAGGCTACGATGTACGACCTCACCCAAGGGGTCATGGACATCGTCATCAAGCTGTTCGCGCTGGCGCAGATCCGGGCGATAGTGACAGGTGTCGAGTGCATTAAGCCGCTGTTGCTGCGCAGGGTTTTCGAGGACGAGTTCAAACCGGTCCATCCGATGCTGGCGGCCTTGCGGAGCGGTAGGCCCGAGCTGATCGCCAAATATGACGACCTGCTGATGCCAGAGATCGAGGGACGGTTGCTGACCCTGACTCGCTCTCTGGATAGCGTCCCCCAACCTAAACCATCGGCCCCTCCGGCTGATGACAAGGCAAAGCGGTTGGCCGCCCTGCTCGAAGGTATGGAAATCCCGAGGGACATCGCCATTCCCATGGCCGATGAATTGTTGGCGGAGAATCCGGACATCCCGCTGGCGGCCCTGATTCACAAGGCCACGGCCTACCTCGCGCAGGACGCTCCCAAGAGGCCCGGCATTTCCAGAGTTAAGCGGACGGAGTGGGGGTGCCTATCCGAGGAGGATCTGCGCCGACGTTATGCCGATGGGCCTGAAAGCGAGGCCTATGACAGATTCAAGCAGGCTGGCTTGATCCTCGATCTGCGGCCTCTGCTGAGAGCGAGCTGACATGTACTTCCCCAGGCTCTACCCGGACGAACTGCTTTACAGCGGTATTGCCCGGTGCCGGGTACATCTGGGGATAGGCAGCCACAAGACCTTGCTGCACATGCTTTTCGGTGACAGCAAGGTTGCCGCGATCACCGATCTGCCCACACACCTGACTGCGTTGGCGAACAACACGGGCTTGGATGCGGAAGGCATGATCCTGAATCACACGCTGTTCCCGCTCTATGCCCCTTTCATTCCGCCGGAGCGCCGTACCGATCTTTTTCAGGCCATGCTTGCTCCCGACCGGCCGACGATTGGTCTGTCTGGGGCCTCGACGGCCTTGGTCAAGTGGCCCGATTGGCTGCGTTACTGCCCGATCTGCTTTGAAGATATGTCTGCGCGCTACGGTGAACCCTACTGGCGGCGTAGCTGGCAGATTCAAGGGATAGATGCCTGTCCCGAGCATGGCTGTCAGCTCCTGAACTCACCTATCCCGTTCCGTCGAGCGCAGCGGCACGAGTTTCATACAGCCTCTCCACTGTTTCTGCCCCGTGATCTTCGCGTGAGTCCCGTGGGCGAAGAGGCTATCAGGCTCGCCAAGGCTGCTATGCAGCTGCTGGCGCTCGAAGAGGTGCAATCGCCTGGCTACGGACGCTGGACCAACCTGTACCGGTACCTGGCTACAGAGTGCGACGCCAGGCGAGGCCGGCAGGTCAGGGCTGAAGTCATCTGGGAGAAGATCCTGGCATCCCATCAAAGGGATTGGCTTGCTGCGAACGGTCTGCTGACATCCGGAGAGCCTCCACCTTGGCTGTTGGCGATGTTCAGGAAGCATCGCAAGGGATTCAGTGCGCTGCAGCATCTGATCGTCTGGACCAGCCTGCGCCCTGGCCAGCATGCTGGCGAGCTGATCAGCGAGGCGAAGACTCGCCAGGTCGACCTTGCCTCCGAGCGGTCAGTGCAGCTGCTCCCTGCTGAGTTTGAGCAAAAGCAGCAGTACCGAGCCATTTGGCTGCAAGCACTGGCTAATCACGGTGGAGCCAAGGCAGCCAGGCAAGACGGAGCAGGGGCATGTTACGCCTGGCTCTATCGTCATGACCGACACTGGCTGATGGTTGCGAACCAGGTCAGGCAGCGCCGACAGGGCAACAACAGCCACATCGACTGGCGAGCGCGTGACATAAGGTGGGTGCGCCTGCTGATCCGGATTGGTAGAGGTAGCGAAGAAGACCTGGGCCTTCCGCGCAGGAGTCGCAACTGGTTCCTGCAGCAGCTACCCCATCGGGCATCAGTCGAGCACCGTCTCGATCAATTGCCTCTTTGCTGCACCTTCCTGGATCGCTATGCCGAGTCCGTCGGCGAGTATCAGATCCGTCGCCTGACTGCAGCGATGCTGAAGGATGTACAGACAGGCATAACGTCTAGGCGCTGGGAGCTGGAAAAGCGTTGTGGATTGGAAAAAAGCAGGGTGGCACCACTGACCACTGCGTTCATTCGATTGATAGGAAGATGGATTGAATAGGACAGTATTTCGTCAGATCCCGAACGGATCCAGGTTGCTGGCCGTTGGAAATTTTTTCAGGGCCAAGACTCCGGCGGCCCAGTGGCAGTTGGCGGCTCTCTTTGAGCGTAACGGTCAGCTGCAGCTGCAGCGGTTCGCACAGGAGATGTCGTGTGTCTTGGCCGTTGGTCGCGAGTTTCTTGGCGAAGAAGGGGCTCCTTATCGTCCCAGTGGTTTCAAGAAGACGGTGGTGCTTCCTGCAATAGATACCTGGCGGGAAAGGCAGTTGGGTGAGTGCCCACGTCTGGCCAGAAGGCTTGCTGCAAATCCTGAGATATCTGGACAGCGATGCTTTGTGTTCGAGGTCGATGGTCTGACCGTCTGGCTGCCGAAATTCGAGCTGGCACGAAAAATGTTCTTCCACGCAGCCTTCGCCGTTCGTGCAGCCTTCGCACCGAATGGCTTGGACATGGCCTTCACGATCTACAGAGAGGGCGATGTTGTTCATATCCATACGCCCCCGAAGACGGGGGCCCCAAGTCAGCTTCTCAAAATCAAGGGATACAGAGACCATTTCAGTTGGCTGCTGCTGAATCAGGATGTGAGGCGATCCTTCGAGTCAATCTGGCAAAGCCTCAATCAAAGGCAAGAGCGGGTACTGCAAGAGTTGGCGTATGCCAGGTGGCAGTTCGACTTTCAGGCACCCACTTCCCTCGCGGGTACCACCATGGATGTGCGAGGCCCCTTTGATCCGGAAAGCAACGAATTGCTGGTCTGGGAGATCGAAAAGCTTCAGGGGCTCCGGTTTAGCCATCGCGGTGATATTTTTTTCCATCACCCTGCTCTCAAGTTACCCGTCAGGGGAGAGAACACAGGCTGTGTATCCGTGCCATCGGGAGCGAAAGAGTTGGAGGTGGATGCTGACGAAGAGCCGACTGCTGCCAAGGAGCAGAGGTTGATTCATCTGCCCGTTGAGGGAGTCACGTTTGATGCTCAGCTGCGCACCAAGATCGCCTACAACGGGGAGCGTGCCAACGGTCATGGCAAGAAGGTCGACGACGAGCAATGCCCGAGCAGAGAAAGCCAACTCTTCGGCGTGGCTGATCCTGTGAGCGAGGGCAGCATAGCGTCAGGAGAATTCCAACAATTGGGTGAGGGAGAGGGTGATGGGGACGAGCATGAACGGCTTGCAGATCGCTTCTCGCTGCTCCGAGAGATTCTTGAACAAATCACCCAAGAGTCTGGAGTTGCGCTGGTAGCACTGGAAGTGAGGCCTCTGCCGCCCGTTCCACGTTGCAGCTACCACATGATTGATCACGAAAAATCACGCTGCTATCTGCTGGCAAGGTTCAAGCTGCAAAACGGCGATCAACGCTACCTTCTAGAAATAGATACCTCAGACAACCGGAAGACCATGTCAACGCGGATCATGGGCTTCAAAGCAGGTGTTGAGGCAGGAAAATGCATAGACAGGATCTTGAGGGAGACAGTGAAAGGCTCGTTGCGTTGGCCAGGCACCATGGCGAAGTACTGTGAGCCTTTGCACTCTGTGCATCACCCGAAAGAAAGCTCATCTGGGGCCAACCATGCCCGGGTGTTCGACTGGAAGCAGCGGATACGCGCGGCCCTAGGCTGATTGCAGAATACACCGCAGTTCGGCTGCGATACATCTTGTCGCGCACTGCGTGCAGCCTCCCCGAAACTGCCCGGAGCCGTGCCAAGGCGATATAGGCCCCTTGGGAGTCGGCAAGACGCATCTGGCCATCGCACTGCGCTATCGGGCGGCGCAGTGCGGCATCAAGACCCGCTTCATCACTGCGGCCGACCTTGGTGCTGCAACTGGGCGCGGACCAGCGTAACCGTCCGGGCATCCCGGCTGGCTTGACCCCGCCAAGCTAAGAGATGGTGGCAGTTCGTGGATGCCGTTTCCCGGGTGCACGCGATCCGAGACCACGCGATCAAGCAGGAAAACGAGCACCTGGGCTTGCCTGACTGACCGCAGGCCGGCGACGACAAGGTGGAAAAGTTCGGCGTGTGGCTCTGGCGGCAACGATCCCGCGAAGGGCGGACGGTGCTTGAGCTGTTGAACGTAAGCGTGCGGGCAAACCGTCTTGCGCGACTATGCCGGATGCCACCTATGCGGCAGCAGCTCTGCAATCTCACTCGCCCGCTGCGTCGGCAACCGTGTCAGCACATCCTTGAGATAGGCATACGGATCGTGCCCATTATTACGGGCCGACTGGATCAAACTCATGATCGCAGCAGCGCACTTGAGCATGCGATCCCGCGCCGAGCATTTGAGAAGGCAACGGGATGAACGCTGGCTGGATAGCCGTGGTTTTCTGGGTATGCAGCCGAATCCATTTGTGGACGAGGTTGGCATTGAGGCTGTAGCCCAAGGCGATGTTTGCGATGGAGGCACCGGGTTCAGAACACTCCTGAATGACCTGGGCCTTGAAAGATTTGCTGTAGGTACGGCGCTGAGGGGGCATGGAAAATCCGCTTGATGGGCCATGGCCTTCGGCGGCGGTGTCGGGAAGGTGTGTTGGACGGACGGATACTGTTGAACTACGCTGTCTGGGGCAACGGAAGTGTTTCGGCCCGACTCTGGAACGCGATCCGCAGCGACGACTGGGCAATTCCGCACGTTGGCCTGAGCAGCCTCGGGGAAAGCGTCGGCTGGGCGCGCCCAGACGAGTTTCCGCCAAGGAACATGCAGACGAGCAAGGGGCTGCGGGCACTCGGCTACAACGTGAGGATCGGTGTTTGATCGAGGCGCCTGTGGCACACGCAGGCTGACGAGCCAGGCGCTGTCCATGGCCTGATCAGGCCGCCCCGCTGCGCCTTGCCTGAGCAGTTGACCTGCATCAATGGGGCGGGAGATCGCTGTACATTGACTCTTGAAGTTTGTCCTGGTAAGCGCAATATCTTGCAAAGTCTTGCAAGGATTTCCTTGGCCGGAACCGCAAAGCGACGCGATTGGAGAGGGTGAGATGAAAGCGCACCTACAGGTGATTTTCACGCTCGATGAATTGGCTGCGTACTTGAAAGTCGGCAAGCGGACGCTTTATCGGCTCGCCGCGCACGGGGAAATTCCGGCTTTCAAGGTGGGCGGGACGTGGCGGTTTCGTCAAAGTGAAATCGATCAGTGGATCAATGATCAGACCCGAGCCGGAGCAAAGAAGGAGGTGATGCGCAAGCGTGAACAGCAGAAGTCATCCGAGCAGCCCGTGTCGCCTGGGCGCACTGCCCGTCGCAGCAGGCAAAGGGCTTGAGTAACTCGTTTTTCAATTTTTCTGGAGGTATGACATGGACATCGATTTCAAGAAGTTGGCTCCCTGGAACTGGTTCAAGAACGAGCAGCAAGAGCAGCAGACCGCCTCTTCCCTGCCGGTGCAGCGCAATGACCTGCCAGCGGCGAGCGGGCCAGTCAGCCCGATCCTGCAACTGCATCGCGAGATCGACCGGCTGTTCGATGACGCGTTCCGGGGCTTCGGTTTTCCGGCGCTGGCCATGCCGCGGCTGCCATCCGATTGGTCGGGCATGCTGAAGCCGGCCCTGGACATCCAGGAAACCGACAAGCAGTACAAAATTGCCCTGGAAGTGCCCGGTGTCGAGGAAAAGGACATCCAGATCACCCTCGACAACGACGTGCTGGTGGTGCGTGGCGAGAAGCGCCAGGAACAGGAGAAGAAGGAAGGTGGCTTCCACCGTGTGGAGCGCACCTACGGCAGCTTTCACCGCGCCTTGAACCTGCCTGACGACGCCAATCAGGATTCGATCAAGGCATCGTTCAAGAACGGGGTGCTCACGGTCACGATCGACAAGCGCGAGGTCAGCGCGCCGAAGCAGGGACGTTCGATCCCGATCAACAGCTGACGTCGCCGGCTCGTTCGTCACAAGAAAAACCCGGTACGAGACGAGGTGTCGCGGCTCGCGATGCCTCGTCGCCTCAACCTTGTCAACCTTCTCAGGAGCATCAGCATGGCCAGAAAACAATGCCAGGTCTGCGTCCAACCCGCCACCGTGCGGGTGGAAGCCAATCTCAACGGGCGTCACAGCACCATGCTGTTGTGCGACGACCATTACCGCCAACTGGTGCGCCAGCAAAAACGCACCGTCTCGCCGCTGGAAGCCTTGTTCGGCTCGCGCAGCGGCCTGTTCGAGGACTTCCTCGGCAGTGACTTCTTCCGCATCGGCGACGACGCGACGCCCTTTGCCGCCGATACCGATGACGTGGTCGATGCCGTGTTTGGCGAACCCGCCGCCGCAGGTTCGGGTGCACCGCGCCGGCGCGGCAGTGGGCTGGCCAGCCGCATCAGCGAACAGTCGGAAGCCCTGCTGCAAGAGGCCGCCAAACACGCTGCCGAATTTGGCCGCTCCGAGGTGGATACCGAACATCTGCTGCTGGCGCTGGCCGACAGCGACGTGGTCAAGACCATCCTGGGTCAGTTCAAAATCAAGGTCGATGACCTCAAGCGGCAGATCGAGTCCGAGGCCAAGCGCGGGGACAAGCCGTTCGAGGGCGAGATCGGCGTGTCGCCGCGCGTGAAGGATGCGCTCAGCCGCGCCTTCGTGGCCTCCAATGAACTCGGCCATTCCTATGTCGGTCCGGAGCATTTCCTGATCGGTCTGACCGAGGAAGGCGAAGGGCTGGCCGCCAACCTGCTACGCCGCTACGGCCTGACGCCGCAGGCGCTGCGCCAACAGGTCAGCAAGGTGGTCGGCAAAGGCGCCGAGGATGGCCGCGCCGAGACGCCGACCAACACGCCAGAACTCGACAAGTATTCGCGCGACCTCACCAAGATGGCGCGCGAGGGCAAGCTCGATCCGGTCATCGGCCGTGCGCAGGAGATCGAGACCACCATCGAGGTGCTGGCCCGGCGCAAGAAAAACAACCCGGTGTTGATCGGTGAGCCCGGCGTCGGCAAGACCGCCATTGTCGAAGGACTGGCGCAGCGGATGGTCGCCGGCGAAGTGCCCGAGACGCTGCGCGACAAGCGTCTGGTGGAACTCAACATCAACGCCATGGTGGCCGGCGCCAAGTATCGCGGCGAGTTCGAGGAGCGCGTGCAGAAGGTGCTCAAGGAAGTGACCGAGCACCAGGGCGAGATGATTCTCTTCATCGATGAAGTGCACACCATCGTCGGTGCCGGCCAGGGTGGCGGCGAAGGCGGGCTGGACGTGGCCAACGTGTTCAAGCCGATGATGGCGCGCGGCGAGCTGAACCTGATCGGCGCCACCACGCTCAACGAGTATCAGAAGTACATCGAGAAGGACGCCGCGCTGGAGCGTCGTTTCCAGCCGGTGATGGTGCCCGAGCCGACGGTAGCGCAGACCATGATGATCCTGCGCGGCCTGCGCGACACCTTCGAGGCGCACCACAAGGTCAGCATCACCGAGGATGCGATCATCGCCGCCGCCGAGTTGTCGGACCGCTACATCACCGCGCGCTTTTTGCCTGACAAGGCCATCGACCTGCTTGACCAGGCGGCCGCACGCGTGAAGCTGTCGGCCACGGCTCGCCCAGTGGCCGTACAAGAGCTGGAGTCCGAACTGCACCAGTTGCGGCGTGAGCAGGACTACATGGCCTCGCGCAAGCAGTACGACAAGGCCGCCGAGCTGGGCAAGCGCATCGAGGCAAAAGAGGCCGAACTCAAGAAGCTCATCGAAGATTGGGAGCGCGAGCGCGCCTCGGGCAGCGCCGAAGTCAAGGCCGAGCATGTCGCGCAGATCGTCTCGCGCCTGACCGGCATTCCGGTCAACGAGCTGACGGTGGAAGAACGCGAGAAGCTGTTGCATCTGGAACAGCGGCTGCACGAGCGCCTGGTGGGCCAGGACGAAGCGGTGCGCGCGGTGGCCGATGCCGTGCGGTTGTCGCGCGCGGGGCTGCGCGAAGGCGGCAAGCCGGTGGCGACTTTTCTGTTCCTCGGGCCGACCGGCGTGGGCAAGACCGAGCTCGCCAAGGCGCTGGCCGAGTCCATCTATGGCGATGAAGGTGCGCTGCTGCGCATCGACATGTCCGAGTACGGGGAACGCCATACCGTGGCACGCCTGGTGGGCGCGCCTCCGGGTTATGTGGGCTATGACGAGGGCGGCCAGCTCACCGAGAAGGTGCGTCGCAAGCCCTACAGCGTGTTGCTGCTGGACGAGATCGAGAAGGCTCACCCCGACGTCTACAACATCCTGCTGCAGGTGTTCGACGACGGGCGGCTCACCGACGGCAAGGGCCGGGTGGTGGATTTCACCAATACCATCATCATCGCCACCTCGAACTTGGGCTCGGACATCATCCAGCGTCGGCTGAAGGCCCGTAGCGCCGCCGGCGAGGAATACGAGAAGACCAAGTCCGAGGTGATGGACGTGCTGCGCGGACACTTCCGCCCCGAGTTCATCAACCGCATCGACGAGATCATCGTCTTCCATGCGCTGGGCAAGGAGGAGATCCGCCATATCGTCGGCCTGCAGCTCGATCGTGTGGCCCGCAACGCCGCCAGCCAGGGCGTGACGCTGACCTTCGATCAGACCTTGATCGACCACTTCGCGGAGGAAGGCTACAAGCCCGAGTTCGGTGCGCGTGAACTCAAGCGCCTGATCCGCAGCGAGCTGGAAACCGCGCTGGCACGCGAGATGCTCGGCGGCGGAATCGGCAAGGGCGATCACGCCAGCGCACGCTGGGACGACAAGGCCGAACGGGTGGTCTTCGAGCGCCAGGAGCCACCCGCAAAGCCGGCCGAGCCTGAGAAGCCCGATGCCGCGAACGTGGCCGAGACGCCGCCGAGCGACGCGAGCAAGCCTGCGCGCAAGAAAAAGTCAGCGGGCGGCGAATCTTGAGTCATGGGGAGGCTGTCGTGATCCTTCAATTGACCCAAGGACTTGTTCTTGATGGAAACGAAAAGTAGCAGGCGCTATTCAGAGTGCGCCGGCGGCTCTGTTCGGTGCGTCATCCAATTCGCCGGCATTGTTCAAGGAGAACCGATATGTCTGCATTGACTCCGTGGGACCCCTTCCGGGAACTGGATGAATTGCAAAACCGCCTGGCGACGATGTTGGGACGGCCCCCCCAGCGACAGGGCGCCCGTACCGGCAACGAAGCCATGACCACGGCGGACTGGGCACCAATGGTGGACATCAGCGAGGATGAGAACGCATTCCTCCTCAAGCTGGATCTGCCGGAGGTCCCCAAGGATGCCGTGCGCGTCAGCGCGGAAAACGGCGTACTCACCATCAGCGGCGAGCGCAAACTGGAAAAAGAGGAGCAGGGCAAGAAATTCCACCGCATCGAACGTGCGTATGGCCGCTTTGTGCGCAGCTTTGTCTTACCTGACAACGTTGATCCGACCAAGGTGACGGCTTCGATGAAAGACGGCGTGCTGGAAGTGCGGCTTGTCAAGGCCGAGCAAGCCAAGCCGAAGCAGATTGAAATTTCAGTCAATTAACTTCAATTGGAGTCCAACATCATGAATATCAAACAGCCCCAATACATCCGTTCCGCACTTGCCCTGGCGGTCTGCATCGGACTGAGTGGACCGGTTTTGGCCCAATCGGCGGCAAGTCCAAGCGCTGCAGCGCCCTCTGTCGCACCCAAGGCGGCGCAGCCACAAGTAGACGACAAGGCCGCCCAGGAAGCCGAAAAAAAGCGTTCCGAGCTCACTCAGGACGCCATCACGGCGCTCACCAAGACCCAGGAGGCTTTGACCCTCCTTGATGCAAATAAGACCAAGGAGGCGCTCGCTGCGCTGGAACTGGCCACCGGAAAGCTGGAACTGGTATTGGCACGCGACGCCAAACTTGCTTTGGCGCCGGTCGATGTACGCGTCATCACCCATGATATCCACGCCAACGTGGAATCGGTAAAGAAAGCGGTCAAGTTGTCTCGGGAGTTGTTGGGTGATGGCGAGGTGCAAAAGGCCCGGCCCATCGTTGCCAATCTGGCCAGCGAAATCGTGATCGAAACCGACAACCTGCCCATGGCAACGTACCCGGCAGCGATCAAGTCGGCTGCACGGCTCGTCGACAGCGGCAAGATCGACGAAGCCAAAGCAGAGCTCGCCCGAGCACTGAACACGCTGGTGGTCATCCAAGTTGTACTCCCTCTGCCCGTGCTACGGGCCGAGGCCACGATAGCAAAAGCTGAAAAGCTGGCCGAGACTGACAAGCGCGATGCCAAGCAGAACGAGGAGCTCAGCACCTTGCTGTCGTCCGTGCGCACGGAGATCGAGCTGGCGCAAATCCTGGGTTATGGCAAGAAGGAGGACTTCAAACCCATCTTCGATCAGGTGAAGTCCATTGAGCAAAAGTCGGCTGGTGGCAAAAGCGGCAATGGATGGTTCGACGAGTTGAAGACGCGCATCCAAAAGCTGTTTTGAGGTGATGAAGGGGCCGACTGCTCCATCGGTCAGTCTCGCGATATTCGCAGTCGGCCCCAATAGATTCCCCTATTTTCACTATCTCATACGAGGCATATCACCATGAATGAGCAAACATCGAATCCCAACGCGATCAACGAAGGCACGAACGAACAGGCCGCGGTAAGCAGCCTTCCTGCCAGACCAGAGCCCAAGCCTGAAGTCGTCACGGAGGTACAGCCTGAGGTTCAGAAGGAAACGGACTCGCAAGCGGCAGACAAACGTAAACAAGTCCTCGATGAGGCCGTCTCGGCCTTGGCGCTGACCAAATCAGCGCTGGCGGCCCTGGACGAAAAAGAATCCGCGCGAGCACTGGCAACGCTGGCCGAAGTGACGGGAAAGCTGGAGCTGATCGTTGCACGCGAACCCACGCTCGCCCTGGCCCCCGTTGATGTGCGCACCATCGTGCACGACTTGTTCGCCAACACGGAAACCGTTGAGGCGATGACTGACGAGGCGCTGGATGCCCTCAAACATGGCGAGGTGCAACGCGCTCGTCGCGTGTTGGCATTGCTGGCCAGCGAAATCGTGATTGCGGTCACCAACATCCCTCTGGCGACTTACCCGGCAGCCGTGAAATCCGTCGTGCCGCTGATCGATCAGGGCAAGATCGAAGAGGCCAAGGCCGCGCTGCAGTTGGCGCTCGGCACGCTCGTCGAGACACTCAGCGTCATCCCGCTGCCCATCCTGCGCGCCAAACTGCTCGTCAAGCGCGCCGAGACCTTGACAGAAGATGGCCAGCGCAGCGAGGCGTCCGGTGAACGCCTGCAGGACTTGTTAAACGAAGCCCGGCAGCAGTTGGAAATGGCAGAACTGCTGGGCTATGGCAAAAAGAAGGACTTTGAGCCCCTGTACTCTGAACTCAAGAAAGTCAAGGAAAAGACGGCCGGAGGCGGGAGCGGAAAAGGCTGGCTCGATGAAATCAAGGCGAGACTGTCAAAGCTGTTCTAAAACCGCAAGAGAGGGGCGAATAGCCCCTCTCTTCGCCATGAAGGCTTGATTTTCCTGATCTCATGATCCATCAAGGAGATATCGCATGAATGCAAATACCATCGCCGATTCGAATGCGGATAACCCTGCCGATGCCGTGTGTTCACTGACCCAAAATTGGTGGTTGTTTGCGCTGCGCGGCATATTCGCGTTGATTTTTGCAGTCCTCGCATTCTGGATGCCACACTCGGCTTTGTTCGCCATGACGATAGTGTTCGGCGCATTTTCTTTGGTCAATGGTGCGTTCAACCTGGTTGCAGCGGTGCGGCAAATGCGGCAAAAGCAGCGCTGGGGCTGGCTGTTGTTCAGCGGCATCGTCGGCATACTCACCGGTGTCGTTGTGGTAGTTGCCCCTCTGGCTGCCACTTTGGCGTTGGCCTATTTCTTGTGGGTAAGCGTGGCATTCTGGGCAATTTTCACCGGTATGCTGGAGATATCCGCCGCCGTTCGTCTGCGCCGGGAAATCAAGGGCGAGATCTGGCTTGCCCTCAGCGGGCTGCTTTCCGTGCTCCTCGGTGCGATCATCCTATGGATGTTTTTTACCCGCCCGATCGAATCATTTCTGGCCGCGGGCTGGGTATTGGGTTTCCATGCTGCGATCTTCGGTATGACTCTTTTGCTTCTTAGTTGGCGTTTGCGCAAAGCGCGTCAGCGGTAAGGGCGTGAAAAACCAAACCGTAAGATCATCTTTGAAAATCAACATATCCAATCACCCGGGTCCACTCACCTGGGCGGACAACCCTAAAGGGCTTGAGCATGCGTATACAATATAGCTATCGACTCGTCGAAAAAGAATTTCATGAACCTTGGCGAATGTCTGTAGAAAAAGCGGTTGAACCCGCTCTCAAGCCGCTGATCGAAAAGCGCTCCGAAGATTCGGTACGTCTTCAAATCGTCCTCGAACGCGCGAAAAAAGGATCTCGCTTAACGGTCAGTGGCCACATGCACTTGCCGGGCAAAAAAATCGTCAGCGTCACTGCATCGCATAACGATCTGACGCCTCTCGCGCACATGCTAGCGCAGGCGTTGTTCCGGCAGGCCAAGAAGCACTTTGATCGGCTGAGCGCTCAGGATCAAATCAAGCGTAAGGCGCGTCGTGAACGCTTGCGCGAGCTCAAGGCGCGGATCGACACTCAACCTGCCTCTGTCGTCCAGCAAGCACGCGGGATAATCGAGACGCTGCTGCCGAAGGTTGAGGCCGTTGCGCAACGCGAGTTGGCTTATCTGCATGCCGCCGGTGATTTGCCTCGCGATTATCCGACGCTGCACGACGTGGTGGACGAAGCGATTGCTCTGGCTGAATCGGTATGGACATCCGTTCCAGAAGAAAATGCCGCTTACCTCGATCTTTTGAAACATCTTTTTGCCGTCATTGATCGCGAAGTGGCAAACAGCCGGCAATATGGCGAGGCCGTTTCGCTGGATGCGCCGGTCGAAGCGGATGCGCAGGACATGGCGGAGGCCATGGTAGAGGAAGAGTTCTACGAGTTTTATCAGCCTGATGACGCACTCAGCCTGGCCGACGTCATGGCTGATAGTCGGCTTCCCGACCCAGCAGCAATCGCCGAACAGGAGGAAATTGGTGACAGATCGAGCGAATTCGCATTTGCATTCGACCTGATGAAGGGTATGCCGCACTTGTGGCGCCGCATTTTTCTGCTTATCCGGGTGGATGGGCTGGATGCAGGCTGCGCTGCTGAAATCCTGCGGATGCCTAATAAGATAGATGCTGTCAGAGCGGGGCTCATTCAAGCCGAAGCCTTCATTGCGGCTCACGTGGAAGATGCCGGCGTGAGCGAAGACGGGAACGATTGGATCAAAGGCGTAAATTGGTCGGCGATGTCGGTGATCCGAAGCGAGGCAACCTCACCGCAGTCCAAGGAAGCGAACCATGAAAAATGAACTCCACATCGTCTGCCCACATTGCCAGTCCATCAACAGCGTGCCGGCCGCCAAGCTCGCGGATCGTCCCAACTGCGGCCGCTGCCAGCAGCCCTTGTTCACCGGCGAGCCCATCGAGTTGACGACGGCGACGTTCTCGCACCACGTGGAGCGCAGCGATCTGCCGCTGCTGGTCGATTTCTGGGCGCCCTGGTGCGGGCCGTGCAAGATGATGGCGCCGCAGTTTCAACAAGCCGCGCGCCAGCTCGAACCCGGGATCAGGCTGGCAAAGGTGAACACCGAGGCTGAGCCCCACCTGGCCGCGCAGTTCGGTATCCGCAGCATTCCGACGCTCGCCCTGTTCCAGGGCGGACGTGAGATCGCCCGCCAGGCAGGCGCCATGGGCTCGCAGGACATCGTGCGCTGGGCCTCTGCACAGGTGGGACGCTGACCGATGCAGGATTTGCTCGGCACTACCCTGATCCTGCTGGCGGCGTGCAGCCTCGCGGTGGTGGCGACGGCGGCGTTCAGAGTACCCGCCTTGCTGGGTTACCTCGCCGTCGGCGCCTTGCTGGGCCCCTCGGTCAGCGGTGTGATCGCGCCGGGAGAGGCGTTGACTTTCATATCCGAACTGGGTGTGGCCCTGCTGCTGTTCATGGTCGGACTGGAATTCTCGCTGGGGCACTTCTGGCTCACTCGCAAGACCGTACTGGCGTCCGGCAGCTTGCAGATGGTCGTCGTGGCCGCGCCACTGACCCTGGTGCTGATCGGGTTGGGTCAGCCAGCTCAGAGCGCTGCACTGCTCGGCGCCGCAGCGGCCATGTCGTCCACGGCGCTGGTCAGCCGACAGCTGGCCGACCAAGGCGAGCTCACCACCCGCCACGGCCGCAGTGCCATCGCCGTGCTGGTCTTTCAGGACCTGGCCAGCGTGCCCCTGCTGGCCCTGCTGGCGATCTGGGCGCGCGGCGACTCGCCGAAGATCGAGAGCGTGCTGCTCGAAGTGTTGGGCGTGCTGGTGTTGTTCGCGGCAGCGGCGGTTGCCTCGCGTCGTCTGTTGCATGGCCTGCTGGGCTGGGTGGCGCGGCAGGGCCACGAAGAATCCTTCGTGCTGGTCTCCTTGTGCGTGGTCGTGGCGGCAGCCGCTGCTGCACACGCCGTCGGCGTATCCGCCGCCCTGGGGGCCTTTCTCGCCGGCATGGTCCTGGGCGAGAGCGACTTCCGGCACCACATGGAAAGCCACCTCAAGCCCTTTCGTGATGTGCTGTCGGGCCTGTTCTTCGTGACCATTGGCCTGCAGCTGGACACCGCGCAGATCGTGGCCGCACCGCTGGCGGTACTGGGTTGGCTGTTGGCCTTGGTGCCTCTCAAGATGGGGCTGAACTTTCTGGCGCTGCGCGCAACCCGCCTGTCGGCGCTCGACGCCTGGCGCGCAGGCATCGTGCTGGGTCATGGCGGCGAGTTTGCGCTGCTGCTCCTGGGCATGGTCATGCAGCAGCACCTGATCGCCGCCACCATGGTGCAACCGATGCTGGTGGCGCTGGTGTTGAGCATGGGGTTGGCACCGCTCCTGATCCGACACCATGACCGATGGGCGCGGGCTTTCAGCCGCTCGGGCGCACTCGGTCAGCCACCGCAGGCCGAAGAAGGCGAAGTCGCCGAGCGGGCGCGGTCGTTACGCGACCATGTGATCATCTGTGGGGCGGATGACGTCGGGCTGCTGCTGAGCCGAACGCTGCGCCTGGCAGGCATACCGCATTTGCTGCTGGAATCGGACCGCCAACGGGTCGAAGCGGGGCGTGCGATGGGGGCGCCGGTGTCGTATGGCGATGCCAGTCGGCTCGACACCCTGGCCGCCGCCGGATTGGCCCATGCCCGCCTGGTGGTGCTGACGTTTGCCCGTCCGCAGACGGCCCTGCGTATCGCTCAGGCGGTTCTCGACCGCCGCCTGAGCTTGTCCGTGGTGGTGGCCACTGAGCGCGTAACGGATGCCCAGCTTTTGCGTAATCTGCCCAATGTCAGACTGTACCCGTTGTACCTGGCTGCGGGACTGGGACTGGCCGAGCAGGTACTGTTGATGTTGGGCATCAACGCCGACCAAGTCGACCACCGGATCGAGGAATTACGGCAGACACTCAGTGAGTCAGGTGGGGATAGACCATGAACGGGCCGACCATTTGACTGATGGTGTCGCTACTTGCCAATATTGGCATGGCGGTTGCGCTATGGCGTTTTGTTCGTACCAATCGCCAGAGGCGTGACGAGCTGAAGCATCGCCAACAAGCGCAAATCGATGACAAGGAACGGATCGCCATCGCCCTGGAGGGCGCAGGGCTGGGATTCTGGGAGTGGGATATCGCTACCGACAGCTTCAGGCTTTCTGCCCGCAGTCTGGCGATGTTCGGCTTGACCTCCGACGAGGAGGTTGGCGCCACCCATGCCGCATGGCAAGCGCGTACTCACCCGGAGGATTTGCCGGTCGCTCTGGCAAAGGTGCGCGCTTACCAAGAAAACCCGTCGGAGCGATTGGAGTGCGAGTACCGCGTTCGTCATCGATCTGGCGTTTGGATTTGGGTGCTGGATCGCGGCCGTTGGCTGGGTGGCGCGGGCAGGCAACTGATAGTCGGCACTCTGCTCGACATCTCTTCTCGCAAGGAAATGGAGCAGCAGTTGCTGCGTATGGCGATCACCGACCCCTTGACCGGCTTGTCGAACCGGCGGGCTTTTAACGAACGATTACAGCTGGAATGGGAGCGCCTCAAACGCAGCACCGAGATACAAGCAGCACTTGTGCTCTGCGACATCGATCACTTCAAGCGTATCAATGACACCTATGGACACGGATGCAGCGATGAGGTGCTCAAGCACTTTGCTTCACGGTTGAGGGAACATGTTCGCGCAACCGACATGGCTGCCCGGATTGGGGGGGAGGAATTCGCTGTGTTGTTGGAAGCGGCATCGATAGAAGACGCCCAAGTATGGGCGGAGCGATTTCGTCAGGACACTGCGGCGACAGCGGTGGTGTGTGGAGAGGTGTCGATCAGCTATAGCGCCAGCATGGGGGGAGGCTCTCCTTGACCCCCGTTTGCACTCTGTCGAGCAGGTGATGCAGCAGGCGGACAGCGCGCTCTACCAGGCAAAAAGACAAGGGCGCAACCAAGTTGTGGGTGCACAAGTATTTCAGAATTGAGAGGAGTGGCGATGAAGGAAAAGCAAGCAGACCCGATCAAAACATTTCGCGCCCAATGGGCAGTGATGACGTTCTACGAGCGCTTCGAACAGGTGATCGCGCTCGCGCTGTCCGCAATCATTGCCGTGATTATCGTGGTCTCGCTGCTGCAGCTGATCTCGATCGTCTTCAGCCTGCTGATCATTGATGCGTTCAATCCGCTCGATCACAAGGTCTTCCAGACCGTGTTCGGCATGATCATGACGCTGCTCATCGCCATGGAGTTCAAGCATTCCATCGTGCGGGTGGCCTTGCGGCGCGACAGCATCATCCAGGTCAAGACGGTGATCCTGATCGGGCTGATGGCCCTGGCGCGTAAATTCGTGATCCTCGACCCGGAGACCGGCCCCGCCAAGGTCGCGGCGCTCGCAGGCGCGACACTGGCCCTCGGGGCGACTTACTGGCTGCTGCGCGAGCGCGATGACCGGACAGCCGGGGAAAGCTCAGATGATCAGTCGTGATCTGCGCCACGCGCAGAATGTCGGCGCGCGGCATCGCTGGCTCAATCGCCTGCAAACCGCGCTGTTGGTGCTGACCCTGCTCGGGATTGCCGCCGTCGCTGGCAGCCTGCTGTTGGGTGACGGCGGGCTTTGGCTGGCGCTTGCGGCCGCGGGGTTCACCCTGCTGCTCGAACCGGCGGCCGCCTCCGGGCTGACCTTGCGGCTGTATGGCGCACGCCCCCTGCACCCGGATGAAGCGCCCGATCTTTGGGCTGTGTTGCGCGGAACTGGCGGCGCGGGCCGGGCTGCCTGCCGTGCCGGTACCGCACTACGTGCCCAGCGGGGTCGTCAACGCCTTCGCCACCGGTTCGAAGCATCACGCGGCCATCGCGCTGACCGACGGCCTGTTGCGTAGCCTCACGCCCCGCGAGTTGACCGGCGTGCTCGGCCACGAAATCGCGCATATTGCGAACGAGGATTTGCGTGTCATGGGCTTGGCCGATTCCATCAGCCGGCTCACCCATCTTCTGGCCTTGTTGGGGCAGCTTGCGATCGTGCTCAGCTTGCCAGCGCTATTGCTTGGAGTCACGGAAGTCAATTGGCCCGCGTTGCTTCTACTGGCGGTCGCGCCACAGCTGGCCTTGCTGGCTCAGTTGGGCTTGTCCAGGGTGCGCGAATTCGACGCCGACCGGCTCGCTGCCGAATTGACCGGCGACCCGCACGGGCTGGCCTCGGCGCTCGCCAAGATCGAGCGGGTGAGCCGCTCCTGGCGCGCCTGGCTGCTGCCCGGATGGGGCAATCCGGAACCCTCCTGGTTGCGCACGCATCCGGCGACGGCTGAACGCATTGAGCGCTTGCTGGAACTTGCTCCGCCGCCCGCGATGCCGCCGTTTCCATCGGCCCGTTTCGTCCCCGAGGTGACCGTATCACCACGTCCGCCACGCTGGCGCACCGGCGGCCTTTGGCGCTGATTTCAACATGGAGAATGACGTGACCTACCCCGACCCCTACAGCCGCCCGGCGCCGGATCGATTCATCCGGCGCTGGCTCGTCATCACTGGCTGCATCGCCGCACTCATGCTGCTGTGGCAGTTCCTGCCCGCCATCGAAGCCTGGTTCAGTCCCCACGAAACGCAGGAGCGCACGGTGACGCCGCGCGGCGACCTGGCCGCCGACGAAAAAACCACCATCGAGCTGTTCGAGAAATCGCGCGGGTCGGTGGTTTACATCACCACGGCACAACTAGGCTCTGTACGTAAACCCAAGAAATACGATTTTCTGTAAAATACACCGCCATTAAAGCCAGGAGGCCAAGATGGCAAAGCGGTATGAACTCCCCGACGCAGCCTGGGATCTGGTTGCAGATATCTTCACCAAAAATCAGCGCACCGGGCGCCCTCGGGCCGATGATCGCCTGATGCTAAACGGTATTCTCTGGGTGCTTTGCTCTGGCGCAGCCTGGCGAGACATGCCCGAACGATTCGGCCCTTGGTCAACGATCTATCAACGGTTCCGGGGATGGCGTGATTGCGGAGCTTTTGATCAGATGCTCAAGCGTCTTCATATCCGATTGAATGAGCAGGGTTTGATTGACTTGGAAACATGGATGATCGACTCCACTGCCGTACGAGCAACCCGGGCCTCATCAGGTGCCGGGAAAAAAGGGGATTTGAAGAACCGCAAGACCACGCGCTCGGGCGCAGCCGGGGTGGCCTGACGACCAAGATTCACATGCTGTGCGACGCCAATGGTGTGCCTCTGCGTTTCCTGTTGTCAGGCGGACAAGCCAGCGATATAGCCTATGCCCAACCGCTACTCGATCAGGCTTGCATACCCAGCCTGCGCGGTCGCCCACGCAAGCGTTGCCGCTGGTTGCTGGCTGACAAGGGTTACGACGCTGAAGCGCTGCGCCAGTATTGTGATCGTTATCGCATGCAGCCAGTCATTCCGTTGCGAAGCATGAAGCGCAAAACCAAGCCAGGATTGCCTCGACTTTTTGATCGCCCCAAATATCGGCAGTGCAACATCATCGAACGCATGTTTGGCTGGCTGAAGGAGAACCGTCGCATCGTGACGCGCTTCGACAAGCTCGCAACAAGTTTTGCGGCGATGGTCTCATTGGCCTGCGCTATGCGGTGCTTGCGACAATACTTTACGTACAGAGCCTAGTGCGTGACGTCTGGTCGCGCAATGTCTTTTCCGTGCCGCGCGGCACCGGCTCCGGCTTCATCTGGGACGATGCCGGCCACGTGGTGACCAACTTCCACGTGATCCAGGGGGCATCGTCTGCCACGGTCAAACTGGCCGACGGTCGCGATTATCAGGCTGCGCTCGTTGGCGCCAGTCCTGCGCACGACATCGCGGTACTCAAGATTGGCGTCGGCTTCAAGCGCCCGCCGGCGGTGCCGGTGGGCACCAGTGCCGATCTCAAGGTGGGGCAAAAGGTCTTTGCCATTGGCAATCCCTTCGGGCTCGACTGGACGCTCACCACCGGCATCGTCTCGGCGCTTGACCGCACCCTTTCCGGCGACGCCAGTGGCCCGGCCATTGACCACCTGATCCAGACCGACGCCGCTATCAACCCCGGCAATTCCGGTGGCCCGCTGCTCGATTCGGCTGGGCGGCTGATCGGCATCAATACCGCCATCTACAGTCCGTCTGGCGCCTCGGCCGGCATCGGCTTTGCGGTGCCGGTCGATACCGTCATGCGCGTGGTGCCGCAACTCATAAAGACCGGCAAGTACATCCGTCCGGCGCTGGGCATCGAGGTGGATGAGCAGCTCAACGCGCGTCTGCAGGCGCTGACCGGCAGTAAGGGCGTATTCGTATTGCGCGTGACGCCGGGCTCGGCGGCGCACAGGGCCGGGCTCGTCGGCGTCGAGGTCACCGCAGGCGGCATCGTGCCCGGCGATCGCGTTATCAGCATCGACGGTATCGCCGTCGACGACGTCACCACATTACAGGCCCGGCTAGACGACAAGAACGTTGGAGATGTTGTGGTCTTGTTAGTGGAGCGGGCCGGCAAGACTCGCGAGATGCTTGTGGAACTACAACCGGGAGTTTGATGGAAAGTGGGTCATGGATCTGCACAGCGAAGCAGCCAAGCGACTTCAGCCTTGCGCCGAACTACGAGCCCTAGCTAGTGCAGTGGGGGGAAGGCTGTTTAGGTTAAATGGATATAAGGGAGTCATTTTTGATTGTGTTTTTAAAAGAAGGTGTTGATTTTTTTGGGTAAGCATTTAGGGCGTCCAAGGGTTGGAGCAGTTGGCACGGATGAGAGAGCTCAATGCTCGCTAGGGATTGGATCTATGTGTTTTTTCTGACTGACTGCTTACATGTTGGAACGGGCAACATCGGAAAAGGATGAATCTTTATTTTCACCATTTACCGTATTTTTCGAGCCTGGGCGAAAATTAGGATGATACTTTAGCGCCCTTAATCACTCTCCCATGAAAGGCAAAACGATCCAGTCTCGGGTGTAAGTGCTCACAACATACTGATATAAAAGGGATTTTTTATGAATAGGAGAGCGCGCGACGTTTCTCTCTGTTTTTAGGGTTAGGATGAAACTTTATTTGCATCCCACAGCCCTTTTACTTTTTGTTCGCTGTCATATAACTGTCACATTTCCTACATTTCACTGTCATCAAACTGTCCTATTTTCCCTCCTGCAGCAATCACTGACTCCAACTACAACGGCTCCGAGCCTGAGATTAACTCCCCTGGAGGGAACATGACACTGATGCGTAGCACCGTAGCCCGAATCCTTACCGCCACTCTCGCCGTAAGCGCGGTTTCTGCCTTTGCAGCCACCGATCTGACAGGCGCGGGCGGTACTTTCCCGGCGCCGGTTTATGCCAAGTGGGCAGCAGAATATCAGCAAGCCACCGGTAGCAAAATCAACTACCAGGGCATTGGTTCATCCGGCGGCGTTAAGCAGATTATCGCGAAAACCGTGGATTTTGGCGCGTCAGATGCGCCGATGAAAGATGAAGACCTGCAGAAAAACGGCCTGTTTCAGTTCCCGACCGTCATTGGCGGCGTCGTGCTGGCCGTCAACATCCCGGGCGTGAAATCAGGCGAACTGACGCTCGACGGCAAAACCGTCGGCGATATCTATCTGGGCAAAATCAAAAAGTGGAACGACGCGGCGATCGCTAAGCTGAACCCGGGCGTGAAACTGCCAGATACCAACATCAACGTGGTGCGCCGCGCGGATGGTTCCGGTACCTCATTCGTCTTCACCAGCTACCTGGCGAAGGTCAACGAGGAGTGGAACAGCAAAATCGGCAAAGGCAACACCGTTAACTGGCCGGCCGGTCTGGGCGGCAAAGGCAACGACGGCGTCGCGGCGTTTGTACAGCGTCTGCCGGGTTCAATCGGCTATGTCGAATACGCCTATGCCAAGCAGAACAACCTGACCTACACCAAACTGGTCGATGCCGACGGCAAGCCGGTCGCGCCAAGCGAAACCAGCTTCTCTAACGCGGCGAAAGGCGCAGACTGGAGCAAATCCTTTGCGCAGGACCTGACCTTCCAGAAAGGTAACGATGCGTGGCCGATCACTTCCACCACCTTCATCCTCGTCTATAAAGATCAGGCGAATGCCGAGAAGGGCAGCGAAGTGCTGAAGTTCTTCGACTGGGCGTACAAAAACGGCGACAAAACCGCAATCAGCCTGGACTACGCCACTCTGCCGGATAGCGTAACCCAGCAGATCCGCGACGCCTGGAAAGCCAATATCAAAGACAGCTCTGGCAAAGCGCTCTACCAGTAAGCGAACAACTCCGGCCGGACGCGCGTCCGGCCAGATCGAAAAGGGCGGCCTCACGCCGCCCTGACAACCTCTGAAGAATGAGACTTCTATGGCTGCAACGAAGCCGGCATTCAAAGCCCCCGGTAAGCAAGGTGACATGATTTTCGGCGCGCTGGTTAAACTGGCTGCGCTGATTGTCCTGTTGCTGTTGGGCGGCATTATCGTCTCCCTGATTTTCTCCTCCTGGCCAAGCATCCAGAAATTTGGGTTTTCCTTCCTGTGGAACAAAACCTGGGATGCGCCGAACGAAGAATTTGGCGCGCTGGTGCCGATCTACGGCACCCTCGTGACCTCGCTGATTGCGCTGATTATCGCCGTGCCGGTGAGCTTCGGCATCGCGCTGTTTCTGACGGAGCTTTCGCCTGGCTGGCTGCGCCGTCCGCTCGGCACCGCCATTGAGCTGCTGGCGGCGATCCCCAGCATCGTTTACGGCATGTGGGGCCTGTTTATCTTCGCGCCGCTGTTCGCCGAATATTTCCAGACGCCGGTCGGCGAAATTATGTCGAACATCCCCTTTGTCGGCGCGCTCTTTTCCGGTCCGGCCTTCGGCATCGGCATCCTGGCGGCGGGCGTCATTCTGGCGATCATGATCATTCCTTACATCGCCTCGGTGATGCGCGACGTGTTCGAGCAGACGCCGGTAATGATGAAAGAGTCTGCCTACGGTATCGGCTGCACCACCTGGGAAGTGATCTGGCGCATCGTGCTGCCGTTCACCAAAAACGGCGTGATTGGCGGCGTGATGCTCGGCCTGGGACGGGCGCTGGGCGAAACCATGGCGGTCACCTTTATCATCGGCAACACCTACCAGCTCGACAGCCCTTCGCTGTTTATGCCGGGCAACAGCATCACTTCCGCGCTGGCGAACGAGTTCGCCGAAGCCGAGTCGGGCGTGCATGTCGCCGCGCTGATGGAGCTGGGACTGATCCTGTTCGTGATCACCTTTATCGTGCTGGCCATTTCCAAATTAATGATCCTGCGCCTTGCGAAAAGTGAAGGAGCGCGCTCATGACGACGATTGAACTGCAGGCTCGCGCCGAACTGGACGCGTCACGCCGCAAAATGCAGGCCTGGCGCAGCACCAAGAATAAGATCGCGCTGGCGCTGTCGCTGCTGACCATGGCCTTCGGCCTGTTCTGGCTGGTGTGGATCCTGTTCACCACCGTGACGCGCGGCGTGGACGGACTCAGCTGGTCGCTGTTTACCGAATCGACGCCGCCGCCCAATACCGCCGGCGGCGGTCTGGCCAACGCCCTGGCGGGCAGCGGCCTGCTGATTTTGTGGTCGACGGTGATCGGCACGCCGCTGGGCATCCTTGCGGGCGTCTATCTGGCGGAATATGGCCGCAAGTCGGCGCTGGCGGAAGTGATCCGTTTTATCAACGATATTCTGCTTTCGGCGCCGTCGATCGTGGTGGGCCTGTTCGTTTACACCATCGTAGTGGCGCAGATGCATCACTTCTCCGGCTGGGCGGGCGTCATCGCGCTGGCGCTGCTGCAGATCCCTATCGTTATCCGCACCACCGAAAATATGCTGCGGCTGGTGCCGGACAGCATGCGTGAAGCGGCCTACGCGCTCGGCACGCCGAAGTGGAAGATGATCTCGGCGATTACGCTGAAGGCGTCGGTATCGGGCATTCTGACCGGCGTGCTGCTGGCAATCGCTCGTATCGCGGGCGAAACCGCGCCGCTGCTGTTTACCGCGCTGTCGAACCAGTTCTGGTCCACCGACATGATGCAGCCGCTGGCGAACCTGCCGGTCACCATCTTTAAGTTCGCGATGAGCCCCTTTGCCGAGTGGCAGAGCCTGGCCTGGGCGGGCGTGCTGATTATTACGCTCTGCGTGCTGCTGCTGAATATTCTGGCGCGCGTAATCTTCACCAAGAGCAAACACGGTTAACCTTCGGCGCTGCCTGGCGCGGCGCCGTTTAAGAGAGACGAGCAATGAGTATCGCGACTTCCAACAGCGGTAAAATTCAGGTGCGTAACCTGAACTTCTATTACGGCAAATTTCACGCGCTGAAAAACATCAACCTGGACATCGCGAAGAACCAGGTCACCGCGTTTATCGGTCCTTCAGGCTGCGGCAAATCCACCCTGCTGCGCACCTTTAACAAGATGTACTCGCTCTATCCCGATCAGCGCGCCGAAGGCGACATTTTGCTGGATGGCGACAACATTCTGGCCTCTAGCCAGGATATCGCCCTGCTGCGCGCGCGCGTCGGCATGGTGTTCCAGAAACCGACCCCTTTCCCGATGTCGATCTACGACAATATCGCCTTTGGCGTGCGTCTGTTCGAAAAACTGTCGCGTGCCGATATGGATGAACGCGTGCAGTGGGCGCTGAGCAAAGCGGCGCTGTGGAATGAAACCAAAGACAAGCTGCATCAGAGCGGATACAGTCTCTCTGGCGGCCAGCAACAGCGTCTGTGCATCGCGCGCGGCATCGCCATTCGCCCGGAAGTGCTGCTGCTGGACGAGCCCTGCTCGGCGCTGGACCCGATCTCGACCGGCCGTATCGAAGAGCTGATCACCGAGCTGAAGCAGGACTACACCGTGGTGATCGTGACGCATAATATGCAGCAGGCGGCGCGCTGTTCCGACCATACCGCCTTTATGTATCTGGGCGAGCTAATTGAGTTCAGCGATACCGATCGGCTGTTCACCAAACCGGCGCAGAAACAGACCGAAGATTACATTACCGGCCGCTACGGCTGATTTCAGGAGATAAACATGGATAACCTCAATCTGAACAAGCATATCTCCGGTCAGTTCAATGCGGAGCTGGAACATATTCGCACCCAGGTGATGATTATGGGCGGCATGGTGGAGCAGCAGCTCACCGACGCTATCACCGCGATGCACAATCTTGACGGCGAGCTGGCGCAGCGCGTGATCGACGGCGACCAGAAAGTCAACATGATGGAAGTGGAGATCGATGAAGCCTGCGTGCGCATCATCGCCAAACGCCAGCCCACCGCCAGCGACCTGCGTCTGGTCATGGCGATTATCAAAACCATCTCCGAGCTGGAGCGTATCGGCGACGTAGCGGAAAAAATCAGCCGCACCGCGCTGGAGAAATTTGGTCAGCAGCATATGCCGCTGCTGGTGAGTCTGGAGTCGCTGGGCCGTCATACCGTAGAGATGCTGCACGACGTGCTGGACGCCTTCGCGCGTATGGATCTGACCGAAGCGATCCAGATCTACCGCGAAGACAAAAAGGTCGACAAAGAGTACGAAGGCATCGTGCGTCAGCTGATGACCTACATGATGGAAGATCCGCGCACCATCCCGAGCGTGCTGACTGCGCTGTTCTGCGCCCGCGCTATTGAGCGCATCGGCGATCGTTGTCAGAACATCTGCGAAATCATCTTCTACTTCGTAAAAGGTCAGGATTTCCGCCACGTCGGCGGCGATAAGCTGGATGAGCTGCTCTCCGGCGACGACGGCTCCAATAAACCCTCCTGATGATTCTCCGCCGTGCGCTGGCTGGCGCACGGCCCGCCGCTTTTTCTGTCCCACGCAACCGTTTCCTTTATATACTTGGCGCACTTTTACTTTATCAAGGTGCTGATTCATGTCTCTTTCCCGCAGTAAGCAGAGCGTAACGCCTGCAAAGGCGATGCTGGCCGCGGTCAGCGGTTACGCGATGGATGGATTCGATCTGCTGATCCTGGGATTTATGCTGCCGGCGATTAGCCTGTCGCTGGCGCTGGATCCGTCGCAGGCGGGCTCGCTGGTTACCTGGACGCTGATTGGCGCGGTGGTGGGCGGTATTCTGTTCGGCCATCTCAGCGATCGTTTTGGCCGCATTCGCATCCTCACCGTCACCATTCTGATGTTCTCGATTTTCACCGGACTGTGCGCGGTGGCGCAGGGCTACTGGGATCTGCTGGCATACCGCACGCTGGCGGGCATGGGGCTGGGCGGCGAGTTCGGCATCGGCATGGCGCTGATTGCCGAAGCCTGGCCGGCGGAAAAGCGCAACCGCGCCTCGGCGTGGGTCGGCATCGGCTGGCAGCTTGGCGTGCTGCTGGCGGCCTTTATCACGCCGCCGCTGCTGGGCGTCATCGGCTGGCGCGGCATGTTTCTGGTCGGTCTGCTGCCCGCGCTGTTCTCGTTTGTGCTGCGGCGCAGCATGGGCGAGCCGGAGGCCTTTACCCGACAGGCGAAACTGACGCCGTCGCTGTCGTTCGCCGCGCGCCTGAAAATGCTGGTGCAGGATCGCGCCACCGCGAAAGCGAGCCTCGGCATCTTTATCCTGACGTCGGTGCAGAACTTCGGCTATTACGGGCTGATGATCTGGATGCCGAGCTATCTCTCCGCTAACTTCGGCTTTAGCCTGACCAAATCGGGATTATGGACCGCCGTCACCGTGGTCGGCATGACCTTCGGCATCTGGCTGTTCGGCGTGCTGGCGGACCGCTTTGCGCGCTGGAAAATTTTCCTGCTTTATCAGTTCGGCGCTGTGGCGATGGTGGTGATCTACGCGCAGCTGCGCGATCCCACCGTGATGCTGTTTACCGGCGCCCTGATGGGGATGTTCGTCAACGGCATGATTGGCGGCTATGGCGCGCTGATCTCCGACACTTTCCCGCCGCAGGCGCGCGCCACGGCGCAGAACGTCTTGTTCAACCTCGGGCGCGGCGTCGGCGGTTTCGGCCCGCTGGTGATTGGCCTGCTGGCGGCGAAAATTTCGTTTGCCGCGGCGATTACCCTGCTGGCGCTGATCTACCTGCTGGATATCGTCGCCACGCTCTTTTTGCTGCCGAAAAAGCAGGGTAACGACGATTCGCTGGGCGCGATTGGTTAAATCGCGGGGGATGAGTCGGCGACCAGCTGCCAGCCGCGCGCGCGCCACAGCGCGGGCAGCTCGGCCATATCGGTAAAGCGCGTCACCAGCGGGTGATCGATTTCAGGGTTGTGCGCGTCCGCGCAGTAGTAAAATACCGGGATGCCCGCCGCGATGCCGGCGCGGGCGCCCGCTTCGGAATCGTCCACCAGAATGCAGCGCTCGACAGGCACCTGCATCTGTTCGGCGGCGTAATGCATCAGCGCGGGATCGGGCTTCCAGCGCGAGATGTCGTAGCCGCTGTAGAGGCGATCGCGAAACCAGGGCAGCATGCCGGTCAGCCCCAGCGAGTGCTGCATCTTCTTTACCGTGCCGTTGGAGACGACGCACATCGGCACGGTTATTTTCTCTACCAGCGCTTTCGCGCCGGGAATTTCCGTCAGCGACGCGTCGAACAGGCGCGCCACCTCGGCGCGGTAGTCGGCCTCAAACGTCGCCTGCGGCAGCGTGGCGTGATGCGTTTCTCCGACGTCGCGAATAATATCGTAGAGCTGGACGCCTTTGTACTTTTCGAACATCTCCTGTAACGAGCAGCTAATTCCGTAGCGGGCGAAGGTGTTGACGTACGCCTGGGTGCAGAGCAATTCGCTATCTACCAGGGTGCCGTCGCAGTCAAAAAACACGCACTCTACTGCCATCTGTCGCTATCCTTCTGTTTTCGAGAGAGCACACACTTTAACCTAATCGACGCAGATTGCGATCCCGGAAACGGTTGCGAAAAATCATTGTATTGCCGCTGTAAAGCGGTCAGGATACGCGCCGAGTTCTTTTCATCAGGATCGTTGGCATGAGTAAACAAGGCCTTTTGCAGCGCGTTTTTAAGCTGCAGGAACATGGCACTACGGTGCGCACCGAAGTTATCGCCGGTGTCACCACTTTCCTGACGATGGTCTACATCGTCTTTGTTAACCCGCAGATTCTTGGCGTGGCAGGCATGGATACCCAGGCGGTATTCGTCACAACCTGTCTTATCGCCGCATTCGGCAGTATTTTGATGGGCCTGTTCGCCAATCTGCCGGTGGCGCTGGCGCCGGCGATGGGGCTCAACGCCTTTTTCGCCTTCGTGGTGGTCGGCGCGATGGGCTACTCGTGGCAGGTGGGGATGGGCGCCATTTTCTGGGGCGCGCTGGGGCTGCTGATCCTGACGCTGCTGCGCGTGCGCTACTGGATGATCGCCAATATCCCGCTGAGTCTGCGCGTCGGCATCACTGCCGGTATCGGTTTGTTTATCGCCATGATGGGGCTGAAGAACGCCGGCATCATCGTTGCGAATCCCGATACCATCGCTGCGGTCGGCAATCTCACCTCGCACAGCGTACTGCTCGGCGCGCTAGGCTTCTTTATCATCGCCATTCTGGCATCGCGCAATATCCATGCGGCGGTGCTGATCTCGATGGTGATCACCACGGCTATCGGCTGGGCGCTGGGGGATGTGAAATTTGTCGGTCTTTTCTCCACGCCGCCTGCGATCGGCAGCGTGGTCGGGCAGGTGGATATCAAAGGCGCGTTCAATATCGGCATGGCGGGCGTTATCTTCTCCTTTATGCTGGTTAACCTGTTCGACTCTTCCGGCACCCTGATCGGCGTCACCGACAAAGCGGGCCTGACCGATGAGACAGGCACGTTTCCGCGCATGAAGCAGGCGCTGTTTGTCGATAGCTTCAGCTCAGTGACTGGCGCGCTGGCAGGTACCTCGTCAGTGACCGCTTACATCGAGAGTTCGTCCGGCGTGGCGATCGGCGGCCGCACCGGCCTGATGGCGGTGGTGACCGGCGTGCTTTTTCTGCTGGTAATGTTCCTGTCGCCGCTGGCGGCGATGGTGCCAGGCTATGCGGCTGCGGGCGCGCTGATCTACGTCGGCGTGCTGATGACCGCCAGCCTGTCGCGCGTGCGCTGGGACGATCTCACCGAAGCGGTGCCGGCTTTCGTCACCGCGGCGATGATGCCGTTCAGCTTCTCGATTACCGAAGGTATCGCACTGGGCTTTATCGCCTACTGCGTGATGAAGCTGGGCACCGGCCGCTGGCGCGAGATCAGCCCCTGCGTGGTGGTCGTGGCGCTGCTGTTCGTGTTGAAAATCGCCTTTATCGACGCGCATTAAGAAGACGGCTCGGGCTCTATCGCAAACCGCAGAGTCGTCTGCAAGCGGGCGAGATGAACCGAAGAGCAAAGCGTCACGCGCCATGGATGGCGCGGGCCGAGCTGGCAGGGATGCCGTTTTTTGCGTCTTTGCGATCGGTTCATCTCGCCCGCGTTGGCACCATTGCCCCGTAAAAAAAGCCGCTTAAGCGGCTTTTTTTATACCTCTGGATGGAGGCTGCGCTCCCGCGGCGAGCTGGCCAGACGCAGCGTGCGCGGTCCGATATTGGGCTTGCTCATCTCTACGTCGCGCAGCGCATGCCACTCACGCGAGGCGTCAATTTCCCACAGGTGCAAACGCTGAGTTGCGGGCGACAGAGCGCATGACCACACCAGCGTCGGCTCGGCGTCGCACACCGCCTGAATATCGGGGTAGCTCGTCGAGCGCAGACGGCCGGCCGCGGGCTGCAGCCGCAGCGAGGCCATATTATCGTTACCTTCGCCGGTCAGCTTGAGAATGCTCTGGCGCAGCGTCCAGATTTGCGTCACCGCCTCCATAAAATCCTGTTGCGCATTGATCCAGGCGCGCTCGCCCGACGTAAGCGACTGCATCAGCTGCTCCTGCGTCTGGCGGCTATGGGCGCGCACGATCTCCATATCCAGGCCGGCGCGTCCGCCCTCTTCGGCCAGCAGCACGCCGACCATATTGCCGGCATAGGCGATGCTGAAATCGGGCAAATCGCGATCGGCAAAGGCGGGGCGGCCGTTGCTGTGGGTAACGAGAGCAGGAAGGGTGCTGATACCGTAAACGCGCAGCATCAGCTGCGCCAGCATCAGGCGAGCAAGCAAAAAACGGCCGCGGTATTTGTCAGGCAGCTGTCGCGCCTGATCGATGACATCCTGCGGCATGCGCATGGCGTCGGCGACAATGCCGCGATCGCCCATCCAACGTACAAAATGACCCGCCATCTGTCGCTCCGTGAAAATGGTCACTTAATCATCAGGGCGCATTGTAAGAATTTTCTGAGCATATTGCATCTGACATGCAACAGAATGACGCATATTCAGAATCGGCTGATAAAAAGCGGCGGGAAAAGAGAGGCCGCTACGCGCTTGCGCAGCGGCGGGTTACCGTCAGGCCAGTTTGCACGCCTGGTCAAAACGCAGACGCGGCAGACGCGGATGCAGCTTCTCGCGATCGCCATAGCCGAGGTTGATTAACATATTCACCTGCCAGCTGCTGCCGGCGAAGAATGCCTCGTTGACTTTTGAAGGATCGAAACCTGACATCGGGCCGGCATCCAGCCCGAGCGCGCGCGCGGCCAGGATCAGATAGCCCGCCTGCAGGCTGCTGTTGCGAAAGGCGGTCTCTTTCACCAGTTCCGGGCTGCCGGTAAACCAGCTGCGCGCATCGGCGTGCGGAAACAGCTGCGGCAGCCGATCGTAAAACGCCATATCGTGGGCGACGATGACCGTCACCGGCGCGGTCATGGTCTTTTCTACATTGCCGGATGAGAGCGCCGGCTTCAGCTTCTCTTTGCCTTCCTGCGAGGTGACAAATACAAAGCGGCCTGGCGAGCAGTTGGCCGAGGTCGGACCAAGCGCAGTCAGCGCGTAGAGCTGCTCCAGAATGCCGTCTTCAAGGGGCTTGTCCTGCCAGTAGCTATGAGTGCGGGCTTCGTTAAATAATTGGTCGAGCGCGGTGTTGTCGAGCGGTGTATGCATTCTACTCTCCTTGGTCAGGCGGAAGCAGCCGCCTGAGACATGCCATTGTGAAGGCGTATCCGGGAAAACCGGTGCTTATCGTTTATACCCCAATGGCGATTCGTCGCCAAATAGCAAAGGTGCAAACAGGCGGCGTTTGGCTGAGGAGAGGGGCGAAAGTGCACAAATTGACGCTGTTTCCGATCATTTCCCAATACAGAAGCTGGAAAATATCCGTCCCAGCAAATCATCGGAGGTAAACTCGCCGGTGATCTCGCTTAGCGCCTGCTGCGCCAGCCGCAGCTCTTCCGCCAGCAGTTCGCCTGCCCACGCGCCCAAAAGCTGCGCCTTGCCCTGCTGTAAGTGAGTAGCTGCTAACTCCAGCGCCTGAAGATGACGCCGACGCGCCAGGAAGCCGCCTTCCATATTGCCGGAAAAGCCCATCGACTGTTTCAGATGGTCGCGCAGCGCATCCACGCCCGCGCCGGTGCGCGCCGAAAGACGAATAAGTGAGTGATGATTTACTTCTGTCAGACCCAGCGTTTCGCCAGTGACGTCCGCCTTATTGCGCACGACGGTAATCGGCAACGCAGCAGGCAGGCGCGAAACGAAGTCGGGCCAGATCTGCGCCGCTTCCGTGGCGTCGGTGGTGGTGCCGTCTACCATGAACAGCACGCGATCCGCCTGCTCGATCTCCTGCCAGGCGCGCTCGATGCCGATACGTTCGACTTCGTCGCTGGCCTCGCGCAGCCCGGCGGTATCGATGATATGCAGCGGCATGCCGTCGATATGAATATGTTCGCGCAGCACGTCGCGCGTGGTGCCGGCGATATCGGTAACGATTGCCGCTTCGCGTCCCGCCAGCGCATTCAGCAGGCTCGATTTACCCGCATTTGGCCGACCTGCGATCACCACTTTCATGCCTTCGCGCAGCAGGCTGCCCTGACGCGCTTCGGCGCGTACGGCGTCGAGATCGACGATTACCTCATCCAGCTGCGCTTCGATTTTACCGTCGGAAAGAAAATCGATCTCTTCATCGGGGAAGTCGATAGCCGCTTCGACGTAGATGCGCAGGTGGGTCAGCGCCTCTACCAGCTGGTTGATGCGAATCGAAAAGGCGCCCTGCAGCGAATTGACCGCAGAACGCGCCGCCTGCTCGGAGCTGGCGTCAATCAGATCGGCGATCGCCTCGGCCTGCGCCAGGTCGAGCTTGTCGTTGAGAAAGGCGCGCTCGGAAAACTCGCCCGGCTGGGCGATGCGCACGCCAGGCAGCGCCACGATGCGCTTCAGCAGCAGATCGAGGATCACCGGGCCGCCGTGGCCCTGCAGCTCCAGCACATCTTCGCCGGTAAAGGAGTTCGGGCCGGGAAACCACAGCGCGATGCCCTGATCCAGCACGCTGCCGTCAGCGTCTTTAAACGGCAGATAATCAGCGTAGCGCGCCTTCGGCAGCTTGCCGAGCACCTGCTGTGCCACCTCGGCAGCGCGCGCGCCGGAGATACGCAAAATACCGACGCCGCCGCGTCCGGGAGGCGTCGCCTGGGCGACGATAGTATCGCTGTGGCTCATGGAATTTTCTCTCACTAAAAAATAAGGCGGTCTTATTGACCGCCTCAGGGTAAACCAGATTGTCAGACGAGCGTAAGCGCGTTACGCCTTCTTCTTGTCGCGGCTGTGCAGACCGCGTTTTTCCAGCCCGCGATAAATCAGCTGCTGCTGGAGAATGGTCACCAGGTTGCTGACGATGTAGTACAGCACCAGACCTGACGGGAACCACAGGAAGAACACGGTAAAGATAACCGGCATATAGGTCATGATCTTCTGCTGCATCGGATCGGTCACGGTGGTCGGTGACATCTTCTGAATGAAGAACATGGTGATGCCCATCAGAATCGGCAGGATGTAGTAGGGGTCCTGCGCCGACAGGTCATGGATCCAGAGGATAAACGGCGCGTGGCGCAGCTCCACCGAACCAGACAGCATGTAATAAAGCGCAAGGAAGATCGGCATCTGAATCACCAGCGGCAGACAGCCGCCCAGCGGGTTGACCTTCTCCGCTTTATAGAGCGCCATCATCTCCTGGCTCTGCTTCTGCTTGTCGTCGCCCAGGCGCTCACGCATCGCCTGAATCTTCGGCTGCAGCATGCGCATTTTCGCCATCGAGGTGTACTGCGCCTTCGTCAGCGGGTACATGATACCGCGCACGATAAAGGTGATGACGATGATGGAGAAGCCCCAGTTGCCGATAAAGCTATGGATAAACTTCAGCAGCTTAAACAGCGGCTGAGAGATAAACCACAGCCAGCCGTAGTCGACGGTCAGGTCGAGATGCGGCGCGACGGCAGCCATCTTGTCCTGAATTTCCGGTCCGACCCACAGCGTTGCGCCCAGATCCTGCTGCTGACCCGCAGCTACGGTGACCGGCGCGGATTTGTAGCCGATCGCCGCAATGCCGTTGCCCAGGTTGCTGGTATAGAGCGAATTATTGCCAGCGGTACGCGGCACCCATGCGGTAGCGAAGTACTGCTGCAGCATCGCAACCCAGCCGTTGCTGGTGGTGGCGTTGAGGTTTTCGTTATCCGCGATGGTATCGAATTTGTACTTTTCGTACTTCTCTTCGCTGGTGGAGTAGGCCGCGCCGCGGAAGGTGTGCAACGCAAAGTTGTTGCTGCCGGTATCGCGGTGCTTAGGCAGGTCGATGGTCTGCTTCAGCTGACCGAACAGCGACACTTCCAGCGGCTGCTGCGTGGTGTTGTTAACGTTATAGTTCACGTCCACCGCGAATTCGCCGCGTTTGAAAACGAAGGTTTTGGTGTAAACCACGCCGTTTTCCGCGGTGTAGGTCATCGGCACGCGCAGTTCGGTCTGGCCGTCGGCCATTTCGAAGTGATCCTGTGCGGCGGTGAACAGCGGACGCGCGCCGTTGTTCGGGTTATCCGGACCGTTGCGGCCAGTGAGCCCGCTCTGTGCCTGATAAACGAAGGATGGCGTGGTCTCCAGCAGCTGGAACGGCTGGTCGGAACCCAGTTTGTCCGGGTAGGTCAGCAGCTGAGCTTGCTCGACATCGCCACCGCGGGTGTTGATATTCAATGACAGGACATCAGTCTTAACGGTGATCGTTTTGCCCTGGCCGCTGGCCGGTACGCCCTGGCTGGCGGCATCACCTGCTGCGCTGTTGGTGTTTTGCGTGGTCTGGGTCTGCTGCGGCTGCGGAGCGTGGTCCGTTTGCCAGGCTTGCCAGATCATGAAAGACACGAACAGAAAAGCGATGAGAAAAAGATTGCGTTGCGAATCCATCGTTAATGTTCTCTGGTATCAAAGGTTTTTTGGCGGCACAGGATCGTCACCACCCGGGTTCAAAGGGTGGCATTTTAATACGCGTTTGAATGTCAACCAACTGCCTTTTATCAGGCCAAACCTGCGTAACGCCTCAATTCCATAATGAGAGCAGGTTGGCTGAAACCGACAGTGTGGTCCCAGCAAGGGGCTGATGCCGCGCTGATAGACGCGGATCAGGACGATCAGGAGCCGCGCGCCAGGCGACAGTGACGACGCCATAACTTCTCCAACGCTTCCGCCAACATACGGTTGTCGAGATCGGCAATCCCCTTTTTCGCCACAACGACGAAATCCATCGCCGGCAGTTCATGCTGAAGCAGACGAAAGCTTTCGCGGGTCAAACGTTTGATCCGGTTGCGTTCGTGCGCGCGCTTGACGTGCTTTTTAGCGACGGTAAGACCGATGCGGGGATGCCCCAGCGAATTAAGGCGGCCGAGGATGGTGATTTGCGGCGTGCCAGCCCGTTGTGGCTGCTGGAAGACGAAAGTGAAATGAGTGGGAGTTAACAAACGTAACTCCCTGGGAAATGCGAGCTTAACCACGAGGGTTAGCTTTTATTACTTAGAAACGGTCAGACGAGAACGGCCTTTAGCACGACGACGTGCCAGAACCTGACGACCATTTTTGGTTGCCATACGAGCACGGAAGCCGTGAGAACGGTTGCGCTTCAGTACGGACGGTTGAAAAGTGCGTTTCATGGCGATTTCTACCTAAACTTGAAAAATTTCACTGGGTGACGCGTTTTTGGGCCAGTAAAACGACCGACGCCTCAATGTGTCTTTAATAAAGAGGCGGGATTGTAATAATTGTACAGTCCGGAGTCAATTTACTTCGCTGGTCGCGGTACCTGGAAGCCCGGATACAGCCCGCTGAGTCCGGGCATTGGGCATAACGCGACAACGCCGGGGGAAGAATTATACGGTCTCCGCTTTAAAGCGCAAGGATCCCGCGGGATCTTCTTACGATCGGGCCGATGAAAATTACCGCAAAAACGAGAGGCCGCCTGAAAAACCGTCTCTTTTCCGACGATCCCCGCAGCTTTTTTCGCCAGCAGGCGTAAACTGTTTTACCTGTCCACGGCCTGTGGATAAAAAGGATCAAAACTGTGTAGAAAGTGAAGATCTCTGCCTCGCTTTGCGCTATGATCCGCCCTTCCGCTGACGATCCGGTCGCGATCCCAGGGACGGAAACCGCTGATAGCGGTCGCAGGCGCTTTCTACCGTCTGTGTCAAAAATGAACGTTTCTTTATTAGCGCCTACTATTTCTTATCGATTTTGTACAAGTGGAGTCCGCC